>CAWBKH010000002.1:0-2275075 GCA_963789335.1 uncultured Verrucomicrobiae bacterium | reverse complement strand
GTCCGCTCCGGGCAGATCGTGGCGGGAAAAGGATTCGATTACTGGTTGTTGAAATTTGACGGCGTCACCGGCAACAAGGACAAGGAACTCGAAGACCCGAAGGGTTACGGTGCGATTGAATACGCATATTATTTAATGGCGAAAGCGGCGGGCATCACCATGAGTGAATGCCGACTGCTCGAAGAAAATGGACGGCGGCATTTCATGACGCGGCGTTTTGACCGGCTTGATGGCGGCGAGAAATTGCACATGCAATCGCTGTGCGCGCTGGCGCATTTTGATTTTAACAACGCGGGCGCGTATGCCTACGAACAGGCGTTGCTGGTCATCCGCCAGTTGAATCTGCCGATGGAATCGGTGGAGGAACAGTTCCGGCGAATGGCGTTTTACATCATTGCCCGCAATCAAGACGACCACGTCAAGAACATCGCCTTCCTGATGGACAAGAGCGGTCGCTGGTCGCTCGCACCCGCCTTCGACGTGACTTACAGTTACAATCCGACCGGCGACTGGACGGCCCGCCACCAGATGACGATGAACGGCAAACGTGACGGATTCACGCTGGCCGACTTTCGCGCCTGCGCCAAGAGTGCCATGATGAAACGCGGTCGCGCCGAAGTCATCGTCGAGGAAGTTCGCGCTGCCGTGGTGAAATGGCCGGACTACGCGGAACAGGCACAGGTGATGAATGATTGGCGAAAACAAATCCAACACAATCTTCGATTGAATTTGCCGCGCACATCGGAATAAGCATCAACAAATCCACCGCTGAAGGCAATCGGACGATTTTCTGGTTTCGTCGGACGATTATCGGACGATTAGTCATCGGTAGATTCCGGTAAAGAACCGGAAGATTGTCGGAAGATTCATGCCAGACCTCTCGGACGGCAAATCTGACGATTATCTGACGATTGATTATTATATTTGCACCTGCTTCGGTCTGGCGTTGGCGGCGGAAAGCGGCAGGCGGCCGGCGAAACGGCATGAGTGAAGCCGTGCGCCGAAGCGGCGCTGCCAATGACAGACGGAAGCGAACGCGACTGCGCTTTCTTCCTGTCCCTCCGCGACGAGCGCGCGTTACACGGCTGTGAACGCGCGTTGGTCGCGGATGCTGAACCCCAAAGGCTTTTGCTTTTAGCATTGGCGGATTGCTTTTGAGTCGCCCTGCGGTCGCCGCGACTGGCGACGCCTGCGCTGCTGCGCTAAAGATTTTTGGAATCGGCGATGTGAGGTCCACGTGGTCGCCGTGAACCGATGAACGAGCGTGATTGCAACTCCCCTTGGGCCGATGCTGCCGGTTCCGCCGCTGATGTTTTTGGACGGCGCGGCTTCTTCGCCTTGCCTGCATCCAGCACCTCGCGGCAATAGCGGGCGACGGTCTGGTGCGACACCTCGATGCCGGCGTTCTCGTGCAACATGACACGAATGGTTTCATACGAGGCTTTGCGTTCCCGCAACGCAATGATGGATTCTTTGACTTCGTTCAACGCACGGTATTTTTCCGGCGCGGGCGGCGTGTAATTTTTGACGGCTTCGGTCAGGCGAGCCTTCGCCTCAGCGGATACGATTGGTGCATTCATAATTTTCGATTCATTTGCCATTTGATTTTCGGCTGACGTTTTCGTTGTTACGTCTGCCCCTTGCACTGGCAAGGAGAACAGCGTCCCATTTCCAATACGGTTTATATGTAACATTTCGTTCGCTGCATTTTGCGTTACCCATAGCGCAAGATTTATGGCCTGATGGTTTAGCTTGTCGTCATGTTGACGATGAAGGCGCAATACAGTTTGGGAAATGCGGAGTCTTATTTCCGTGAACATTTGCGGGTCGGCGATTACTACATGGAAGGCCGGAGCGTTTCAGGTCAATGGATTGGTGAAGGGGCAAGGCAATTGGGATTGTCAGGCGTTACCAATGAGCAGGAGTTTGTGAATCTGTGCCGCAATCTTCATCCGCAATCAGGTGAGCAATTGACTCCACGGCTGAATTCAAAACGTATCAGCATGGATAAAGATGGGAATGTCCGTGAATCCGCCAATCGCCGGGTGTTCTACGATTTCACGTTGTCACCGCCAAAATCGGTTTCCATCGCGGCACTGGTTGGCAATGATAAACAGATCATCGAAGCGCATGATGAGGCCGTGCAGGTCGCTATGCGCCATTTGCAAACCTACGCTGCCACTCGCGTCCGCAAACAGAATCAGTATTCGCAACGGGCGACGGGCAATGTGGTGGGCGCGGTCTTTCGGCATGACACCTCACGCGCTTTAGACCCGCACTTGCACAGTCATTGCATCCTGTTCAATGCCACATGGGACTCCACTGAAGGCCGGTGGAAAGCATTGGAAGCCTGTGAAATGGTCACGGCACAGAAATTTGTTCGGAACGTCTATTATCACGAAATGGTCAGGTCGCTGCAACGGTTTGGCTACGGTGTCGAAAGCAATCCGCGTGGCGATTTCGAGATTGCCGGTGTCAGCAAGGAATTGATTGACCGCTTTTCCAAGCGTCATGCCGAGATTGACCAGAAAACCAAGGAACTGCTGGAACGCGAACCGGAAAAGGCGAATCAAAACATCAAAGTCATCCGGGCGAACATCGCGCACAAGGAACGGGCGCGGAAGATCAAGGATGTCGGCATCGTCAAACTGCAATCCATTTGGAGCAAACAACTGTCATGGAAAGAATGGTGGCAAATCAGCCGTTTGGACAAGCATCGGTCACCAGACATTCCAGAAAAGATAACAGCGGTGCAGGCTGTGTCATGGGCGGAGCAACATCTGTTTGAACGCCGTTCAGTCGTCCATGAGCATGAGATTTGGTGTCACGCGCTGGAACATCTGCGCGGCCAGGATGTGTCACTGGCGGAAATTCAGGGCGTAACCGGAAAGCGCGATTATGTCCGTGACGAACAATTTCAGGGAAAAATCACCACGCGCGATGTCCTGCGGCGTGAATTGAACATCGTCAGGCTGGCACAGCACCAGATGAACCAATACCAGCCGCTGGCCTTCAATTATCGGAAGATAAATCATTCGCTGGATTATGAGCAGGGCAAAGCGGTGGAACATATTTTGTCCTCGAAAAATTTCGTCACGCTCTTTCGCGGCGGGGCGGGGACGGGCAAAAGCTATGCCTTGCGTGAAGTCAAAGCCGGAATCGCCAAAGCTCGGCAGGTCGTTCATGTCCTCGCACCGCAGCGCCAGCAGGTCGCCGATCTGGAGCGCGATGGCTTCATCGGCGCGCAAACGGTCAGTGCTTTTCTCACGCAAAAGTCCATGCGGCGCGGCGCGGTCGTCCTTGTGGACGAGGCCGGACAAATCGGCGGGGAACAAATGTTGCAACTGCTGGATTACATTCAAATCAATCAAGGCCGCGTCATTTTGTCGGGTGACACGCATCAGCATGGGGCGGTGGAAGCATCAGACGCGCTGCGGGCGATTGAAAAATATGCCGGTCTTGGTTATGCCGAACTGACGAACATCCGCCGTCAAAATCCTGATTCAGCCAAAACTCAAGCCGAACGTCATTGGCTGGAACAATACAAGCTCGCCGTGGATGAGGCACGGCGGGGCAAACTCAGCGCATCGTTTGACCGGCTGGACAATCACGATGCCATTGTCGCTTGCACGCTTGCCGATCAACAACAGAAATTGACGGAACACTTTCTTGAACTTTTCAAAAATCAGCAATCCACCGTGGTCGTCTCACAAAGTTGGAACGAAATTCACAAGGTCAATGAACAAGTCCGGCTCGGCCTGAAAGCACGGAAGTTAATCGGCGAAGCTGAAACGACGGTCACGGCATTGGAGCGACAAGATTTGACGGACGCTCAAAAGCGCGACAAACGGTTTTACCAGCCGGATTCGGTGCTGATGTTCAACCGTCCGACGGCCGGTTTCAAATCCGGCAGCGCGGGAAAACTGCGCGGCATGACTGACAAGCATCTGCTGATTGAAGCTGACAATCACATCCGGCCAGTGCCGTTCAAGGAACTGGATAAAATCACCGTCTGCCAGCCAAAAGAGCTTTCCCTGTCCAGCGGCGATAGATTGCAGCTCAAGGCCAATGCCCAAAGCCAGAACGGGCGTCGGCTCGCCAATGGCGAACTCGTGACAGTAAAGGAAATTCATCAAGACGGGCGCATTGCCCTGAATGATGGCCGGGTGCTGCCAAAAAATTACCGGCAGTTCGTGCGCGGCTACGCGGTCACGTCCTACGCCGCCCAAGGCAAAACCGTGGATTACGTCCTGTTCTCCGATTCCGCCGTCAAAGCCGCCACGAATGAACAGCAATGGTATGTGACGATTTCGCGCGGGCGCAAGGGTGTGAAGATTTTCACGGCGGACAAGGGGCAGTTGCGCGAAAACATTTCACGCGGCGGCGCGCGGACGCTGGCGATGGACATGAAGCCAGGCGCATTTCAAAAGTTGGCAACAATTTGGGGTCGCGACGTGGCTTTCGTTCTCAATGTTCAAGCGTCGCAGCGCGCTTCATCAAAGCGAGCGGCGGAAATAGCGCAGTATGAAAAATTGGAACGCGAAGCGGAAGCTCTCCGGCAGGCGGAAGCGGCTAAACAATCGCAGGCCGTTAAACCAACTGAATCCGTCAAGCCAACCGAGAAGCCGACTGAAACGATTAAGCCGCCGGTTCAAAAGCCTGAAACCATCCGGCGGCGGGTTGAAATTCAACCAGCCCAAAACCCGCAAAAAAGTCGCGGCATGAAAATATGAATGATAATTCCCCCTGCTACAAACTTGGTCGTCATGTCAACAGTGACCCTGTGCCAATGGACAATTTGCGGCTGGAAACCAGCACGAACTGTTTTTATGGGCTGTCGTATCACCACATTGAACTGGTCAAGTTTGAATCCACCCAGGACGTTGACATCATCACCATTTTATTTTTGAACCGCACGGTGCGGATCAAGGGAAAAAACCTGCGCAACCTGGGTGTTGCCCTGCAAATGCGAGGCGTGGAATCCATTAAGCCGATGGCCGAGCGTTATTCATCGTTGGCCGCCGGTGAAGATGGCTGGGTTAAATCCATTGAGATACTTGAACAAAAGGAAGACGCTCATGCTTAAAGCTAACGGCCAATTTTCAAAATCAGACCGTGCCGGTGATTCGGCCAGCGCGGAAACAAAAATTCACGTTGAGAAGAAAGGCTACAAACGCGCGGAAGCGGCCACATATTTGGGCGTTGCCAAAATTACTATTGACCGGCTGACCAAACGCGGTCTGCTGCACCCTTCACGGGCGTTGCGGCATCCTATTTATTCCAAAGACGATCTTGACCGCTTTTTGCGGGAAACATCCGAACCAATCGAATAATCGGCAACCTCAATTGGCGGCGTATTTATTGTCGGGAATTTCCGGTTTTTGCGCCGGAAATTTGGCGAACAATTCAAGGCGCACGGCTTCGGGCGTTCTTTCCAAAAATTCATCTGCCAGTGCCGGACGGTCGGAAAATTCCTGTTTCAATACTTGGCGTCCCATTGCTTGCTTGGCTGTTTCCAGAAACTTCTCGACGGGAACAATCCAGACTTCTTCGTGAAGCTGTCCCCAAAAAACTTCCAGCGGATTCTCTGATGCCCACCACGGATAAGCGTATTTCGCTTTGGCTTTGGCAATAGCGCGTCGGTCGTCGGTGGAAACGGACGACTTTCCGGTTTTCGTCTCTGCTGGCTTTGGCTGTGTAACAATGCTTTCAGGTTTGTCAAAGCTCACCCGCTTAATCATGGCAAAACTGTGTTCTTGCCGTAGATGCCCGTAACGCTTCATCGCCAGTGCGCCGCCGTCCTTATGTCCAAGCCAGCGGCTCACAGTGGGAATGTCCACTCCCGATTCAATGCAGGTTGTCGCAAAGAAATGTCGAAAATCGTGATGGGTGAATTGCGGCAATTCCAATTTTTTGCACGCCGTTTGCAAACATTTACGCGCGCTTTTAATTAGAATAATTTGGTCGTTCGGCTGTGGATTTTTTTGCGTCTTCAATCGCGCCAAAAACTTGCTCAATCTCTCTGACATTGGAATAGTGCGTGGAGCGGCCTCGGTCTTTGTGCCGGGCAAGAAAATAGTCCCGCGCTCAAAATGAACATCGGACCAGAACAAAGGTCTTTTTTCGTTGGCATCTCCGCCGCCGACAATTTCACCTATACGCGCTCCTGAATACGCTAAAAATTCAACCAAGTCTGCACCGTCTTTGCTTTTTTCCTGATTGTCTTTTTTTCCGTCTGACAATCGGATGGCACTGACAAGCTGCTTAAACTGATCGAGGCTTGGAACGACAATCTGTTTGGAAACAACTTTCCGGCGCTTGATATGCTTGGCGGGATTGGAAAGAATCAAGCCGCGCTCAAGGGCAAATTCAAAAACCGTTTTCATAACGTCCAACTCGTGAACGAAAGTTTCGGATGCGAGCGCCGCGCCGCGTTCCTTAACCCAACGGTCGCAGTCCTGCTCGGCGATGTTGCGGATTGGCAGATTCCGAAAATACGGCGCGAGTCCCTTGATATACATTTTTCGGCGTTTGACGGTATTGGAACTCAATGCGTGTTTGTTCGTTTCCAGCCACAGATTCGCGGCCTGCTCGAAATTCAATTTCGCATCGGGGGAAATTTTCAGGCAGCCAATCTTTGCCCGCAAATCATTCAATCGGCGGTCGGCCAATTTTCTGTCTTTGGTTTTGAGCGAGCGGCGAAACTGCTTGCCTCCGCGCTTTAATAGGGCATAGTATCCGTCCGATGATTCGAGCCGATATAGGTTCTCTGCGACTTTGTGAAAGACTGGTTGTTCAGCCAGTTTCGATGTTATTTTATGCGTCGTTTTCATGTAGGAATATAGCACAAATCGAACGGGTTACAAGTATGGGTTACAAGTCAGCTTTTCTGGCGGTTGTGAATCTTCAAAGCAGCTTTATTTTACAATAGGATGGGTTGGTAGCTCAGTTGGTAGAGCAGTGCCCTTTTAAGGCATTGGTCCAGGGTTCGAGTCCCTGCCAACCCACCAGTCTTTGCTCGGAGCAGCGTTGAGCGAAGGCTGCCGCGCCGTAAAGTAGCGAAAGCGGGCTAACGGCCTGCTTTGAACAACGCTCCGATCTGCGGCCCGGCAAACAGTTTATGGGCCGCACGTATCTCTTCGAATGCTCCAAATGTGGTTATCGCGCGCGTGTGTCCGGCGGCGCGGACCGCGGACGGCACGTCGCCGTCCAAACCATTTTGTGCGCTGACTGCAAGGAGCTTTATGACGCGGTGATTGCATTCAAACCGTTACAGCCAAGGGAAAAGAATCTCAAAACCGCGCCGAAATTCGCCGCCTTGTTGAACCGTCTGCCGCCGCACGGCGCGCGACGGTGGATTAAGGTGAAACCCGCCTGTCCCCTTTCATCGCGGCACCGCATCCGCTTGTGGAAACAACCGGACAAATGCCCGAAGTGCGGCGTGTTTCTGGATCCGGGCGCGACACCCTTCCGTCTCTGGGATTGAAAATGGTTCAGGGAACGATCACACGCAATAGTTCGCGCGCAACCGAAAATGAGGCGGGTAAACTTCCAACCCATTCGCCGTCCAGTTCAAAGGATGCGGGCAGGTCGCTTGCCAGTTCAAAGGCGGACGCGCGAAAACGTTGCGTGGCGCTCGCGGTCAGCTTCCGTTGCGCGAGCAAACCCGGAACGCAGCGCAGCAATGTCAGCCAGTTTGCCCGCGGAAAAACGCAAACGTCCAGAAGTCCATCGCGCAACTCCGCCTTCGGAAACATTTCCAGCGGTCCGCCATAATAACGACCGTTGCCGATCAGAATCAATTCGCCGGCGGCATTTTGTCCGTCAATGCGCGCAGTGATCTTTGGTAGCCGGCCGCGCAAGGCCTTCAAACCCGCGATGACGTAGGCCAGCGGCCCGAATTTTTTCTTGAGCGGCCAGGTCACCAGCTCAATGGCGCGCGCGTCAAGACCCGCGCCGGCGAGCTGGACAAAGTATTGCCGCCGGCGAACGCCATTTGCTGAAAACTCCACACACGGCAAATCCAGACGCGTCTCGCGTCCGCGTTGCAAGGTCTTCCACGCGCGCTCGATGCGGAGGGACAGGCCGATTTCGCGCGCAAAAACATTCACGGTGCCGAGCGGCAGCACGCCGAGCCGCGCCCGATCGAAACCGTCTGGCGCGTCGCCGATGCCGTTGAGTACTTCATTCACCGTGCCATCGCCACCGGCGGCGACGATGAGTTCAAAGCCGTCAGCCACCGCTTCCGTCGCCAACCGGCGCGCGTCGCCGGGAGCCGCCGTGGCCTTCAAAGCACCTCGCGAGGCGATTTCATCCAGATGCCGGCGAAAATGCCTGGCCTTCTCGCCGCGGGCCGCCGGGTTGAAAATGACGCAAGTCCGCACGCGATAAATCATTCGGGCCGCCCCTGTCATTAGTCGAGGAGAAAGCGAGGCGTTTGCTTGCGTTGGAGACGCAATTTCACGAGACTGGTGAACGTGAAAGATGTGAGAGATTGGAAAGTTCCCAAGTGGCCGTTCCTGCTTTTCAGCGTATTGCTGCTCGCGTTCGGGTATTGGATCGTCTGGGAATCGCCGCATCCGATTTCCCAATGGGAAATCCTCACCTGCTTTGCCGCCGCTGCGCTGGGTTCGGTGCTGGGGATTACCCCATTTCTGCTGGATTATCGCGCGATGAGCAAGGTCATCCAGGTCAATGCGCTCGGCACAGTTGCCGGAAAAATCCAGGATTTGGAAAAGCTCGCCGCGCAAATCGGCTCCGCCACGAGTCAATGGGGCGTTGTTCAGGGTCAGGCCGAAAAAACCGCCGCGGGCGCCAAACAAATCGCCGAGAAGATGGGCGCCGAAGTCCGCGAATTTGCCGAGTTTATGCAGAAGATGAACGACAGCGAAAAGGCCGCGCTCCGGTTGGAGGTTGAAAAAATGCACCGCGGGGAAACCGAATGGCTCCAAACGCTCGTGCGCATTTTCGACCATGTTTTTGCCTTGCACAGCGCCGCCGCGCGATCCGGCCAGCCACAACTAGCCGAGCAAATCACGCATTTTCAAAATGACTGCCGCGGCGCCGTCCGCCGCATCGGCCTGACACCATTTGCCGCCGAACCGGGCGAGCCATTCGATGCCGGACGGCATCAGCTTGCCGACACCAAGGCAAAAGCGCCGACCGGCGCGGTCGTTGCTGAAACCATCGGATCGGGTTACACGTTCCAAGCGAAACTTCTGCGTCCAGCCATCGTCCGTTTGCGGGAAGCCAGCGCGCCCGCCGCACAACCGGCTTTGCATTCCGCTTCGGTGGAACTGCTGGCGGAGGAAGATGAAGAGGATGAACTTCCGCTCGGTTCCCCGGATTAAATTTTAATGTGCGCCGTTTGTTGCGCGGCGAGGAAATGCAGCCAGCAGTTCGTGACGGGACGCGAAAAAATCCGTGACAACGCGCCCGCGTAAAGTTTTAACTGCGGTTCATAGTGCCGTCTTCGCTCCGTCAATTCTTTGGGCCTGATTTCATCTGTTTTGAAATCCACGAGCCAGATTTCCATGGGCAGCAACACCGCCAAATCCGCCACGCCTTGCACGACCACACATTCGTTTTCAAGTCCCTGGGGCGTTGCGGCGCCGATGATGGCATCCGCTTCCGCCGGACTGAATTTTGCGGTAAAGGCCAGCTCGCGTCTGATGCAATCCGGCGGCTGGGCGCGGATTTTCCGGCCCGGCTCCGATTTCCAAAACGCCGCCACCGCCGCCAAATCCAATACCGCTCGCTCGCCCACTGTTAAAACGCCGGCCGTTTCCAAGCGTTTGGCCTCCACAGCGAGCGCGGCAAGGTCATCCGCTTTTTCCAACGTAACGTGCTGAAGAAATTTGTGGTGCGCCGTGCCGGTTTCCGCAGCCGACAGTTTTGTACGTGCCCGTCGCCGGGTGGTCGGCGTGAGACCGCGTGAAGCAAAAAATGGCTCCGCCTCGTCATCCAATTCCTCCGCCTGCCGCCGCAGCGTGGTGACCGACGACTTGGCCGCCCGCCGCGTCGCCGCCTCAAACCCATATTGCCACGTCAACACACCGCGAAGCCTTTGTTTGGTTTTCTCGTCGAGTGCCGGCAGTCCGATTTCCGGCTTCCGATCTCCGATTTTCGGTTTTTCCGTCAGTTCATCCTCCGCCACAATCCGCCAGCGTAAATGTGGCAATTCGCCTTCTGTCGCACTTTGGACTTGCGACTTGGGGCTTTGAACTCCGAACCATAGACCCAGCCAGTCCGCGTAACTTTTCGCCGACACTTTGGCTTGTGGCGTGGGCGCGTCCTGCTTGGCAAAGCAATCCTCCCATTTTTTTTGCGTGATGGTGCCGGTGAGAATCAACGTGTCGCGCGCGCGGGTCATTGCTACGTACAGCAGCCGCAATTCCTCGCCGCGCTGTTCCCGGCGCTGATGCCGTTGCGCGAGCCAATGCGGCAGACTCGGATAGCGCCGGCCTGTGTGCGGCGGCTTGACGCGCGGGCACAAGCCAAAGTGTTCGTCAAAGATAATTTCGCCGCGCAGGTCCCGTTCGTTAAACGGCTTCGCGAGGTCCGCTATCGCCACCACCGGAAATTCCAAACCTTTGCTCTGGTGAATGCTCATCAGCCGGACAGCGTTTTCCTCCGCAATCGTCGCGACGTCCGGCTCGGCTTCGGCGGCCTGTTGCGCCTCGATGAATTTCAAAAAGCGAAACAAGCCCTGCCGCTGAAATTGATCGAACTGCTCCGCCAGACCGAGGAACCGCGCGACGTTCGCCTGCCGTTGCGCGCCGCGCGGACGCGAGCGCAGCCACTCGGCGTAATGCGTCTCGGCCAGCACGCTTTCCAGGCATTGTGACAATGACGCCTGCTGCGCCAGTTGCCGCCAGCGGGAGAATCGTTCGAGAAATCTGGAAATCTTCGCTGCTGTTTCACTTTGGACTTTGGACTTTGGACTTTGAACCCGGTTCAGCGCTGTCCAAAAATGCACGTCCTTGGCGGCCAGCCGGATCATGGCCAGTTCGTCGAGCGACAGGCCGGCCAGCGGCGAGCGCAACACGGCGATGGTCGGAACGTCTTGCAGCGGATTGTCGAGCAGCCTGAGCAGACTCAGCAAATCGGCGATTTCCACGCTGTCGTAAAATCCGCCGCGTTCGACGACCAGCGGCACGCCGGCGCGTTCGAATTCCTTCGCATACGCCTCGGCTTTGTTCGCCGGCGCGCGCAGCAACACCGCTATGTCGCGCCATTCCACCGCGCGCTCGGCCGCTTTCGCTTCGTCCCAGATTTTGTGGCGTTGCGCAACCAGTTCACGCAGGCGGTGCGCGACGAGCCGCGCCTCTTTCCCGCTCTCTTCAAGTTCCGCCAAGTCGTTGTCACCGGATTCATAGTCCGCCGGGGCGTCATCGTGATTTCCTTTGAATCGCAACAACAATTCCGCGCGCGGCAACGGATTTTGGGCGAGGCCGAGCGGCGCGCGGTGTTCCGGCGCGCCGAATCGCAACCGCGCCTCCGCGTCGTATTTCACGCCGCCGACGTCCTCGCGCATGAGCCGCTCAAAAACCGAATTTATAAAACCGAGCAAGCTCTCGCGGCTGCGAAAATTCTCGGCCAGCGGTATCGTTTGCCCGTTGCTGTCGCGCCAGGTTTTGGCGTAATCGCGGAAGATTTTCGGGTCAGCCAACCGGAAGCGGTAAATGCTTTGCTTCACGTCGCCGACCAGGAAGCGGTTGCCTTTGTTCGGAGTCCCGCCTTTAGGCGGTTTGGGTCGCTTGCCGCCTGAAGGCGGGACTCCAAACGAATCGCGGCTCAACGCTTGGATGATTTTGTCCTGCGCGGCGTTGATGTCCTGATACTCGTCCACGAAGACGAACCGGATTTTTTCACGCCAATGTGTGGCGATCGCTGTCGGTTTGTTGGCGGCGGAATCCCAAAGCAGCTTCAAGGCAAATTGTTCCAGGTCATGAAAATCCAGCACGCCGTCGTCGCGCTTGCGTTCGGCGAATTTTTCCCCGAATTCCTGCGCCAGTTGCAGCAGCACGGTCATGTGACCGCGAACCCAGTCCCAATCCTCGGCCAGCGGGTCGCGATCCTTTGCCATTGGCAGGAGCGAATCTAAAAACTTGGCTTCGGTAAAAAAATCCTTGAGGGGTTCGCGGAGCACAGTTTTTTTACGCGACGGATAATTTTCGTCTGCCACTAGAATTTTCCCCAGAACTCCGGCGGCGATTTCGCCGGAAAAAGTGGTAGCGCAGGCCTCTGGCCTGCCGCGTTCCGCGTTGCGCCGAACGCTTTTGGGAGACGACAAATCCGGCGAGGCACCGGGTTTTGCAGGCGGGACGACTGCGCCACCATTTGGCGTAAGGGTTTTGAGGAGTTCCGCCGCTTTTTCATTTTCGTCTTTCAAGCTTTCCAAAACCAGCAGCCATTCTTCGCGCCAGCCGTTGATGGCGTCGCGCAGCCATTCGCGCCATTTAACCGGCTCCGGTGAAGCGAACCGCGCTATTTGCTCCGCGAGCCAGCGGTCGGCGTCGGGTTGCGTCTGGGCGTAGTGATACAATCGCAGCAACATTGCGCGAATGGGCCGTTCGTCGCCGTCGCCGTAAACTTGAATGAGGTCTTGCGCGGCAACGGAAAGCCCGGTTTGTCCGGCGTAATGCGATTGAAACTCTTCGTCCAGCGTTTCCTCGGCAAGCAGGCTGGCCTCGCCGGTATCGAGCACGGTCAGTTGCGGGTCGAGGCCGAGTTCGTGGAAATGTTCGCGCACGAGCCGCAGACAAAAACTGTGCAACGTGCCGATGGGCGCAGTATCGAAAAGCGCGAGTTGCTCGGCCAAGTGTTGGTCGAGGGTCGAGAGTCGAGAGTCGCGGGCAGCTTCCAGCGCGGTACGGAGGCGCTGCTTCATTTCCGTTGCGGCGGCTTCGGTGAAGGTGACGACCAGAATTTCGTCGAGCGAGGCGCGTTCCCGGCAAAGACAATCCAGACAACGGGCGATGAGCGTGTGGGTTTTGCCCGTGCCCGCGCCGGCCATGACCAGCACGTTGCCGCGCGCGGCGATGGCCTGTCGTTGCGAGAGTGTGAGTGGATCGTTTTTAGCGCGCGCGGATTCCATCTAGCGGGAATTTTAGCCGCAGATGAACACAGATGAAACACAGATTTGTTGCGATAAAGCGCGGCGAAGGTGGAAAGAACGCGAAAGAAACCTGTTCCATTTCATGGTTTTGACTTTGTCCATGGGAAAATGGTTTGTCCAGAGCACGCAGTGTGAAGATTTTTATGTGTGATTTTTCGGTCTTTCAGGATAATGTTCTCTCATGGGCAGCAGCCTCAGACTGAAGGACCAACCTGTCAGCGAACGACCACGCGAGCGGCTGGCGGCACTTGGCGCGGATGTCTTGAGCCACGCGGAATTGATTGCCATTTTGCTTCGCACCGGCTTGAAGGGGGCCAACGCCGTCGAAATCGGAAAGCAACTGGTGCAAAAATACGGTACGTTGCAATCGCTGGCCCGAGCTTCCATTGCCGATTTGCAAAACGTCAAAGGCATCGGGCGCGACAAGGCAGTAACGCTCGTGGCGGCGTTCGCCCTGGCGCGGAAAATGGCGGGCGAACTTCAGTATGAATCGCCTGTGCTCGACAATCCCAAAAACGTGGTGCGGCTGCTGCGCGAGAAAAACCTGGTAAAAAATGTGGAGACGCTACAGGTGCTGCTGCTGAACACCCGGCGGCGGCTGATTCGCGTGGAGGAAATCACCGACGGCACGATTGACACATTGCTCGTCCATCCGCGCGAAGTCTTCAAGGCGGCCATTTCCGCCAACGCCGCCGCAGTGGTGCTGGCGCACAATCATCCCAGCGGCGTTATACCGCATCCAGTTTTATGCCGCATGTGAATGGAATTGGCCTTTGAACCGGCCTTCTGCGGTTTAGAGCTTGCGGTATAAAACGGCGAGTGTTGACTCTCGGTCTCGGGGGTATTGGGATGGTTGGATGAAAATTCCATCCAATTCATCAGGCGGCTCTTTCGGGCCGCTTTCTTCATTCATCGCTCCTTACTTGGCTCAGGCCAGAGAACAAGGTTACGCTGTCGGATCACTCTACGAGCAGGTTCACATCCTCAAGGTATGTGACCGCTGGATGAAACGAACCGGGCGCGACGGGTGCGACTTGGACGAAGTTGCCATGCGCGATTGTCTGCGGCTGGTGTGCCGACGCGGTTACGGCAGGAATGCTGGTGCATCCACCTTGCGGCGGCTCTTGGGAATGCTCCGCAGGATTGGAGCAGCACCCCCGCCCAAATCAGAACGCCCGAACGCAATGGAGCAGTTGATCGGCGAGTATGAACGCTTCCTCGTGAAAGAACGCAATCTGTCGCCGAACTCGATTGCTCACTTGCGGCTGTTTGCACGCCGGTTCCTGACTGAAAAATTTGGTGATGGCCCGCTGAAACTTCCGACTCTTCGCGCACCCGACGTGACCACGTTTATTCAGCGGCACGCGCACGATCATGGGCCATTCAACGCTCGACATCTTGTGAGCGCAACGCGGTCGTTCCTGCGCTATCTGCATTACAAGGGTCTGGTTGAAACGGATCTCTCGTTAGCTGTTCCGAAGGTGGCTCGCTGGCGGCTCTCGACGTTGCCGAAGCATCTGCCCGCAGCACAAGTGCGGCAAGTGTTGCATCACTGTGATCGGAAGACAGCATTGGGCCGACGCGATTACGCCATCCTGCTGTTGCTCGCCCGGCTCGGTTTGCGAGCTGGTGAAGTAGTCAGGCTGAGACTGGAGGATGTTGATTGGGAGAACGCACGAATTACTGTGTGCGGCAAAGGCGGCAAATGGGCGCAGTTGCCGCTGCCGGCAGATGTTGCTAAAGCCATCGCCCGTTATCTGCGTCATGATCGGCCACGTTGTGCCTGCCGCCGTCTATTCATCCGCGATTACGCCCCCGTGGGCGGCTTTGGTCGTTCTACTTCCATTGCGAAAATCGTGCAATGCGCTCTGGCAAGAGCAGGAGTAGTGTCGGCCCGAAAGGGAGCGCATCTGCTCCGGCACAGTCTTGCGACAGAAATGCTGCGTAAGGGTGCCTCCCTCGATGAGATTGGGGAAGTGCTTCGCCACAGAAGCTCTGACACCACGGCGATCTACGCCAAGGTGGATCTCACCTCTCTGCGAGCGTTGGCTTTGCCGTGGCCAGGAGGTGCCCGATGAAATCGGTCAATTACGCCATCGCTGATTACCTGGCACTCCGGCGCAGCCTCGGGTTCAAACTTCGGGAATATGGAGAGTGCTTGCGCGAGTTCGCTGCGTTTTTGAAAAAGAACGGATCGGCGCACATCACCAACAAGCTGGCGGTGGAATATGCCACCCGACGCCAGGACGAAAAACCAGTGTCGTGGGCACGCCGACTCATCATCATCCGTGGTTTTGCCCGTTACCGCATGGGGGCTGATCCCAGAACCGAAATCCCTCCCATTGGCTTGCTGCGGTTCCGTTCCCGGCGGGCACGGCCATATGTTTACTCTCAGGATGAAATCCGCCTGCTCCTTGACGCGGCGTTGGAGATCGAGTCGCCACACAGGTTGCAGCCGCACACCTACCATTGTCTTTTTGGGCTGCTGGCAGTAAGCGGTCTGAGGCTGGGTGAAGCGGTCAATCTTGCGCCGCAGGATGTGGACTGGTCAGAGGGAGTTCTCACGATCCGTGGGGCGAAGTTCGGCAAGACGCGCCTTGTTCCACTGCATCCTTCGGCTCTCGCAGTGCTGCACGATTATGCCAAACTCCGGGACAAAATCTTCGCCGGGCGCACCCTGCCGGCCTTCTTGGTGACGAGTCATGGCACAAAGTTGGAGAAAACGAATCTCAGCCGCATCTTCCGCGAGCTGTCACGGCAGGTCGGCATCCGCAAACCGGGTGTGCGGAATGGTCCGCGGCTGCACGACTTCCGACATCGGTTCGCCATCCAGACGCTGCTTCGCTGGTATCGTCGTGGTGAATCAGTGGCCCAGCGTATGCCGGTGTTGTCCACGTATCTTGGACACGGGAACGTGAGCGGGACATATTGGTATCTGAGCAGCACGCCGGAGTTGATCGTGGCTGCCAGCAAGCTCATCGAAACCAGATGGAAAGGAGCCGTCCGATGAAACCAACCGGGGACTTCTCTCCACTGTGCCAGTCGTTCTTTTCAAAACGGCTGGTCTCGCAACGCAAGGCCAGCCCACACACGATCTCGGCTTACGCGCAAACGTTCCGGCTGCTCATGACGTATGCCCAGAAACGGTTGCGGACTCCTCCCTCCATACTCTCGCTGGCACAGCTCGACGCGGCTTTTATAGCGGAGTTTTTGGACAACTTGGAATCAGGTCGGTCCAATGGCGCTCGCAGTCGCAATGCCCGGCTCGCATCACTCCGATCCTTTTATCATTACGCCGCATTGGAAGCCCCGCAGCACGCGAGTGTAATCCAGCGAGTGCTCGCGATCCCGTATAAGCGGCTCAGCCGGCGACTGGTGAACTACCTCACTCGCTCTGAGGTTGAAGCTGTGCTTGCCAGTGTGGACAAATCCATCTGGATAGGGCGGCGTAATCACGCCCTGTTGCTGGTCGCCATGCAAACAGGTCTGCGACTCTCGGAGATTACCGGGTTGCAACAAAAGGATGTGGTGTTCGGCCCCGGTGCCCACGTCCGCTGCGAAGGCAAAGGACGCAAAGAACGATGCACCCCATTGGCCAAACCCACAGTGGTTGTGCTTAAAGCCTGGATCAATGAACAGGGTGACGACGAATCGCGCTTCCTCTTCCCGAGCAGCAGCGGCGGTCGCCTGAGCGCAGATGCAGTGCAACACGCGCTCGCTAAACAGGTGGCCGCAGCCCAACACACGTGTCCATCGCTTGCAAAAAAGCACGTGACCCCGCACGTGCTTCGGCATACCGCAGCCATGGAGTTGTTCCAAGCCGGCGTTGATCGAGCCCTAATCGCCATCTGGCTTGGTCACGAATCGCTCGACACAACGCAGATATATCTGGATGCGAATCTCCAGTTGAAGGAAGCCATCCTTGAGAAACTCAACCCGGTGCAGAGCAAACCAGGTCGCTACCGACCCGATGACCAACTGTTGAGCTACCTGAAAGGGCTCTGACGACCCGCCGTTTTATGCCGCGTCGGAAATCAGTTCACTCCCGGAAAAGCGGGTGAATCATGAGCCATGCGGCATAAAACTGGATGCGGTATAACGCCGCTTATGCCGCTACCGGCATAAGCGGCGACCCGACGCCGAGCGAGGCGGACATCAAGGTGACGCGTGATTTGATTCGCGCCGGGCAGCTTTTGAAGATTGACGTGCTTGACCACGTCATCATCGGCCGCCCGACGCCGGAACGTCCGAAGGATTACGCTTCGCTGCGCGAGCTGGGCTACTTTTATTCGTAAGGAGCGGATGGTCTATTTCCCAATCTGTCCGCGCGTGACACCAAGCTGATTGAACAATTTTAATTCGTGCCAGAGTTGCGTGCCGGTGATTTCGCCGCACAAAAGCTGGCGGTATTGGGCAATCGTCCGTGTCACTTGCTCCAACGTTTCGTTGAGGAATTCCACGCGGAAATGCCGTACGCCCAGTTCAATCATTCGCGAGACATATTCCGCGCCGGTCTGCGCCAGCGCGTTGAAGACGGTGTTGCGGCAGCCGACGTCCGCCTTCACCGGATGTTCGGCGCCCACGCGGTCACGCAATTTCACGTTGTGCCGGTCGCACGGGCGGCCACAGTTCCGGAAATCCGTGCCGCTGGACAGAAACGCGCAGAACACGCAATGCTCCATGTGAAACATCGGCATGTGCTGGTGGATGGTGACCTCGAACCATTCGGGCGGCGCGGCCGACAACAACGCTTCGAGTTGCTGGAAGTTCAAATCGTAGCTCGCCGTGACGCGTTCCAACCCGAACCGATTTTTGAAATATTCCGCCGCCAGCCGATTGGCCACATTCAGCGAGAAATCGCCGATGCGCCGGTCATTGGCAAAAAACTTGAGGTGATCGTAATTGCGGACCAGGTAACCGTCGGCATTGCAGGAACGCACCTGCTCAAGCGTCCATTCCTCGCCGGTCTTGAAGATGCGCGGGGGAGCCACCCAAATTTCCGATTTCCGATTTTCGATTTCCGATTGGCAACCGCGCGCAGTGTGGAACAGCGTCACAGCCTCACGGTACTTTTTTGGGTCCTCAAATTCGCAATAAACCGTGGTCACGCCGCATTGCAGCGCGGCTTCAAGCTGCGGCAGGTTGCGGACGAGGATAATAAGCGTAGGACAAGCGTCGCGCCTGTTTCTATCTGGTTCTTCTGATTTAATTGGAGACAGGCGCGACGCCTGCCCTACATTGAGTTGCCACCGCTTGGGCTGCGCCCGCAATTTCTCCAATTCTGCCACACAATCGCGCCGCAAACGGTTCAGCTCGCTCACCGGCAACAAAACTTCTCCGCTCAAAAAAGTTGTCAATTTGCCGAGTCGAAATGGCGTTCCACCGAGTCGTCCGAGTTGTTCGCGCAATTTCTTTTCTGTTAGCGGCTGCTTTTCCGCCTTGGCCAGTGCCATGGCGGATTCCAGCTTCGCGACGTTTCCGTCTTCGTCGCGCGCGATGAGCGCGAGGGGCCCGCCCACTGTGCCATGAACCTCCATTTCAACTGGTTGCTGAAATCTCGGCGCGTCGCCGGCGAAACTTTGACGCAACCGCCGGTCCAGTTCCGGGTCGCTGGTCTTCCACAATTTGTCGCCGACGTGGACGCGCGAGAAATCAATGTCGCCTCCGCCAAAGCGTAGGACAGACATCTTGTCTGTCTCCATTTGGTTTGAATTTAGAGACAGGCGCGACGCCTGTCCTGCGATGACTTCATAGACCCGTCCACCTTCCTCCTTTTCCTCCGGATGGCCGGCGTCAAATACGACGCCGTCGCCGGGTTTCAGCGGAGCCTCGAGTCCGACTACCACGGCGTCGCGCAAAACCTTGGTGATTCCGCCGAGAAATACGCCGCGCTTTTTGCCGAAGCGGGCATGGACAAGCTGCTGGTTGTTGGTGCCGCCGAACCAGCCGGTGTATAGCCCACGCGAAAAAGCCATCTCCATTTCGTATTTACGATTTACGATTTCGGATTTACGAGCCAACGCATCAGGCGCGCGTAAATCGTCATCCGTAAATCGCAGATCATCCAGGACTTGCCGGTAAATTCGCGTGATGTTCGCCACGTATTCAGGCGATTTGAGACGGCCTTCGATTTTCAACGAGGCCACGCCAGCCCGGATCAAGTCCGGCAAAATTTCCAGGCCGGCCAGGTCCTGCGGACTCAGTAGATATTTCCGGTCACCGAACGGGATCGGCTTGTTGTCGGAAATCAGTTCGTACGGCATGCGGCAGGCCTGGGCGCATTCGCCGCGATTGGCTGAACGCCCACCGAGCGATTCGCTGGTCAGGCATTGGCCGGAGTAGGCGACGCAGAGCGCGCCGTGGACAAAAACTTCCAAAGGTAGCGTCGAGGGCCGAGTGTCGAGCGTTGATGGCAAAGTGTCCGCTGCTTCCGGCTCTCGACGTTCTACGTTCGGCGCTTGCCCGATTTTCTCGATTTCCTTGATGGAACATTCGCGGGCGAGCACGACGAGATTGCAGCCGAGTTCACGGGCAAATTCGATTCCGGCAAAACTGGTGATGGTCATTTGTGTTGAGGCATGAATGGGGAAATCAGGCGAAAGCTGCCGGATAAGCCGGCAGATGCCCACGTCCTGCACAATGACCGCATCCACGCCGGCGGAAATCATCGCGCGCAGATATTTTTCAGCGTCGGCGAGTTCATTTTCAAAAACCAGCGTGTTAAGCGTCACGTAACCACGCACGCCGCGGCGATGGAGCCATTCCATCAGTTTCGGCAAATCCGCCTCGCTGAAATTGTGCGCCCGCATCCGGGCGTTGAATTTTTCAAGGCCGAAATAGATCGCGTCTGCGCCATTCTCGACGGCGGCGCGGGCGCAATCCCAATCACCGGCGGGCGCGAGCAGCTCCGGCAAATTGGCGATTGCCGGTTGGCGAATACTGAATGGTTTGCTTGCGGTTGTACCTGTCATTACGCCTCAATTTAGCAGCGACGGGCTGCGGCACAAAGCCTCTTCGCATGGGCGGCATTTTAAACTTGGAAATGGGGCCGAATGCGCCACTTTTATTCCGTGATTCATCCGACCGCCATCATTCATCCCAAGGCGAAACTGGACTCAACGGTCCGGGTCGGGCCGTATGCCGTGATTGATGAAGGCGTCGAGCTGGGTTCGGATTGCATCGTGGGGCCGCAGGTTTATCTCACAGGACTAACGACGGTCGGTGCAGGCAATCGTTTTCACGCCGGCTGTGTCATCGGGGACGAGCCGGTGGACATCAAATATAAAGGCGAGCCGACGCGGCTGCGCATCGGCGACCACAACGTCTTCCGTGAACATGTCACCGTGAATTGCGCCAACACGCCGGAGGGGGAAACGATTGTCGGGTCGCACAATTTTCTGACGCCTCACTCTCACGTCGGGCACAACGTGGTGGTGGGTGACCACGTGATCCTGGGGGGCGGCGCGATGGTGGGGGGACACGCCGTCGTGCAGAACAGGGCGTTCATTTCCGGCAACTGCCTGGTGCATCAGTTTACCCGCGTTGGCACACTGGCACTGATGCAAGGCGGTTCCGGCATCAGCCAGGATTTGCCGCCGTTCACAATCGCGCGCCGGGTGAACGAGATTTGCGGGCTGAACATTGTTGGACTGCGCCGCGCTGGTTTTACGGCCGAACAGCGCCTGGAATTAAAGCGGCTTTATCATGTTTTGTTTCGCAGTGGAAAAAATTTGCGGGCAGCGCTGGCCGAGGCGCAAAAAAACTTCACCAGCGAAACGGCGAAAATTCTGCTGGATTTCGTGGCAGGCGCCAAACGCGGCGTCTGCACGGATTTGGGGAGTAGCAGCGGAGATTAATGAGCGCGGTTTAAGAATTGTGTTGGTGCGGATTGCGATGCAAGATTACTAGCTGAACGCAACGGACAAGGAATTGTCAGAGTTCTAAAGAAAGGCACGCCATGTATCGAATCATCGGAGCGGACGGCAAGGCATACGGCCCCATCACAGTCGAGCAGCTCAAGCAGTGGATCAAGGAAGGCCGTGCCAATGCGCAGACGCAAACCTTTGTCGAGGGCGCGACGGAATGGAAACCGCTTGGCGCGTTGCCGGAATTCGCAAGTCATTTCGCGCCGCCGGTTCCGCCCGTGATTGGGCCGCCTGGCCCCGGCCCGGTCGCCCCCGGCCAACGTCCCAGAACGAATTCGTTTGCGATGGCCGGAATGATTTTGGGCATTTTATCCTTTGTGTGCTGCTTCAAATTTCTGTTCGGCGCACTGGGTTTGATCTTTTCACTGATCGGACTGGCGCAAATCAACGAAAGCCCGCAATCGTACCACGGCCGGGGCATGGCCATCACGGGGGTGGTTTTATCTGCCGTCGGCCTTATCCTGGCGATCGCCTTGCTGATATTTGGTCTGGCGATGGGGCATTATCACATGATGTGGAACTTCCGAAGATTTTAAACGCGACCATGCGCGCCGAATCACAAGCGATACCGCCGAAAATCAGAACCGCGCCCTCGTTGACCTGGTTTGCGGTTATGGTGTCCGGCATGGCAATGGTTGGCGCGGGCGCGGTGTTGTATTTCTTCAATCCGGGCACGCACGGGTTTTATCCCGTCTGCGAGTTTCACCAACTGACGGGGTTGAACTGTCCGGGTTGCGGCGGGACGCGGGCAGCCTATCAGTTGCTGCACGGGCACATTTTGCGCGCGTTGCATGAGAACGCCCTGTTCGTGTTGTCGCTCACGGCGTTGGCGGGGCGCGGCGCCTGGTTCGCGACACGCAGAATTCGTGGCCAGCCGGTCACGCCTTTTTTGCCACCGAAAGTGTTGTGGACATTTCTGGTCATCGCCATTGTGTTCACTGTGTTGCGAAATCTGCCAGCGTTTTCCTGGCTTTCGCCGTAGGGCGCAGGAACTTTTTCGCTTTTGCAGACGTGCGTGTTCGTGTTCAATCCCACCATGAATCTGACACACCCATTAACAACCACGACCTTTGACCTGCCCGGCTACCGTGTAACCAAATCGTTCGGGGTGGTGCGCGGCATCATCGTGCGGTCCCGCTCAGTCATCGGCAACATTGGCGCGAGCATCCAGAGCATTTTCGGTGGAAATATTTCGCTGTACACCAATCTTTGCGAGCGGGCGCGGGAAGATACCTTCAACCTGATGCTCACCCATGCCGGCGAACTGGGCGCCAACGCGGTGATCGGCGTGCGTTATGACGCGACGGAAATCGCGCCGGGAATCACTGAAGTGCTGTGTTACGGCACGGCGGTCTATGTGGAGGCGGCGGGTTAAGTTGCGAGATGAAAATTGAGGGTTGAGAATGGAGTTCCTGTCTCTGACCCCCCAACGTTCAAACAATAACCGACACATGGCCGGACACAGCAAATGGGCGAAGGTCAAGCATTTCAAGGGCGCCATTGATGCCAAGCGCGGAAAGATTTTTTCCAAACTGGGCCGTGAAATCACCATCGCCGCCAAAATCGGCGGCGGCGACCCGGATATGAACCCGCGGCTGCGCATGGTGCTGCTCAAGTGCCGCACCGCAAACATGCCGCGCGACAACATCGAGCGCGCCATCAAAAAAGGCACCGGCGGCGGCGAGGGTGCAAACTATGAGGACCTGACCTACGAAATTTACGGGCCGCACGGCGTGGCGCTGCTGGTGGAGGTGAGCACGGACAATCGCAATCGCACGGCCTCGGACATTCGCAGCATCGTCACCAAAAGCGGCGGCAGCATTGCCACGCCGGGTTCGGTCAGCCGTTTGTTTCAACGCAGAGGGCAAATCATTGTCTCCCGGGAAGCGGCGGGGGAGGATCAACTCATGGAACTGGCATTGGAAGCCGGCGCGGAAGATTTCAAGGCGGACGAAAACGGTTACGAGATTCTGACCGAACCGACGAACTTTGAAGCCGTCCACAAACAAATGGAAACCAAGGGCGTCAAATGCGAAGCGGCGGAAATCACATCATTGCCCGTTGTCCTGGTGCCGCTGGCCGACGAAGCCGGGGTCGGGGCCGTCAACAAATTAATCGAGGCGCTGGAGGAACACGACGACGTGAAGGAGGTCTTTTCCAACGCCGACTTTCCCAACGAGGCGGCAAGGCCATGAACCGCGCGCGGCCTGAAGTATGAAGCCGTTGAGCGCTGATTCCATTCTTGCGCGGCTGCTGGGCAAACTGACGGCGGCGGTGATTCGTTATCCCCGGTGGTTCATTTATCCCCAGGTGTTGTTGTTCGTGGTGTGCGTCCTGTACACCATCGGTTATCTGAAAGCGGACATGAACCGGGATAACCTGGTGGGTCCCAACCATAAGAATCAGGAAAATTATCTTCGCCTGCAAAAGGAATTTCCGCTGCAGGGCAATGATTTGGTGGTAGTCGTGGAAAGCGGGAATCTTGAAAAAAACCGGCAATTTGTCGAGCGTATCGCCGCGAAAATGCGGGCCGAAACCAATCTGTTTGCTGACGTGTTTTACCAGCAGAGTTTGTCGGTGATGGGGGCAAAGGCGTTGCTGTTCGCATCCACCAACGATTTGGTTGAGTTGAAGCAGAAGCTCGACGATGCCCTGCCGGTTATCCGCGAGTTCACGCCGACGACAAACTTGATTTCCTTTTTTGAGCAAGTTAACACAACCTTCCGCACCGCGCCGCGCGACACGAACGCCCAAACCGAATCTTTGGTTCAGGCCATACCGGCGCTGACGACCATCGTGAAGCAGGCCACTGACAGTCTGGAGCTGGGTGGTACGCCGCCGCCCCCCAGTGTGTCATCGCTTTTTAGCGCCGGCAGCGAAACCAATATCTACATCACTTACGATCATGGCCGGTATTTTCTGGTGCGGGCGCGGGCGCAAAATGACGCGCTCACCATCCCGGCGATCGAACGGTTGCGCCAACTCATCAAACAAACCCAGGACGAAGTGCCCGGCCTCAATGTCGGTTTGATCGGCGAGCCGGTGCTGGACTATGACGAGATGAGACAGTCGCAGAAAGACGTCACTTTGGCGAGCATCGTGTCCCTGGTTCTCTGCGCCTTGATCTTCATCTACGGTTACAACGAAACCGGTCGTCCAATCAAAGCAAACGTCTGCCTGGTGATCGGTCTGGCTTACACGCTGGCGTTCGCAACATTGACCATCGGGCATTTGAACATCCTGACGATTACGTTCGTGCCGATGCTCATCGGCCTGGCGATTGATTTTGGCGTGCATTTAATCACGCGCTACGAGGAAGAATTGCGTCACGGGAAATCGGAGGAAGCCGCGATGACCAAGGCTATGGTCTTTACCGGGCAGGGCATTTTCACCGGTGCGTTGACCACGGCGGGCGCGTTCTTGGCGATGGCCTTCACCCATTTCCGGGGCATCCAGGAGATGGGCATCATTTGCGGCGGCGGTTTGTTGCTTTGCTTCGTGCCGATGATGACGATGCTGCCGGCGCTGCTGTTGAGCGGGCGGCAAAACGTCATGGATCACCAAACCACCGAGGACGAGACGCGGGCGCGCATTGAAAACATCTGGTTGCAACGCCCGGTGATTGTGATCGCGGTCACGGTGGCCTTGTGCGCGCTGGCGCTGGTGCTGGCCCGCAGGGTTTATTTTGACTACAACCTGCAAAAATTGCAGAGCATTGGGCTGCCATCGGTGGTGTTTGAACAGAAGCTGTTTGCCGCGGCGGACCAATCGCTGCTGTACGGCGCGGTCGTGGCCGATTCACTGACCAATGCCATTGATTTGGAGACAAGGATCAGCCAATTGTCAACCGTTGCCGATGTTGAACCACCGTCAAGCCTGCTCGAGGACTTTCTCAGCCCGAGCAACACAGAAAAGCTGAAATTAATCGGGGAGATCAAACAGGAATTGGCGCCGCTGAAGTTCGGCAAACCGGACCTGCGGCCGGTAAACATCTATGGATTCAGCGCAACGCTGTATTCACTGTACGGCTATCTGGGCGCGGCGTTGACCGAGGTCGGGAATAGTGATCCGGAATTGACGAAACAGTTCATCTCCTTGCGCCAAGCAATTGACGACTTGCGCAAGGCCATGCTGCAAGGCGATGCCCAGGCACTCGCGGAACACGCGAACCAATTGGCGCAGTTCCAACAATCGCTCTTCAACGACATGCGCACGACGTTTCAGGTGCTCCAAAATCAGGACGATCGCGCGCCATTGTACGTGACCGATCTGCCTCCGGCGCTCCGCAACCAATTTGTGGGAGTAACCGGAAAAATCCTGCTTCAGGTTTATCCAAATATTGACGTCTGGCAGCGTGACAATCAGGAGAGATTCATATCTGATTTGCGGACAGTGGATCCCAATGTCACTGGGACGCCAGTGCAGCTCTACGAATTTGAAGAACTCCTCAAAAACAGTTATCTCCAGGCAGCCTGGTATTCGCTGGCGGCCATCGCGCTTTTGGTCTTATTCCACTTCCGGAGCATCGGTTCGGTCGTCCTGGCACTGTTGCCGGTTGGCATCGGCACACTTTGGCTGGTTGGGGTGATGGGATGGCTCGATGTACCATTCAATCCTGCGAATATCATGACCCTGCCTTTGGTCATCGGCATCGGTGTTACCAACGGCATCCATGTCTTGAATCGGTTCGCCGAAGAGCGCACACCGAGCATCCTTGCCCGCAGCACAGGCAAAGCCGTGCTGGTGTCCGGGTTGACGGCAATTGCCGGTTTCGGCAGTTTGATTCTCGCCAAAGACCGTGGTATTCACAGCCTCGGCTGTATAATGTCCGTAGGGATTGCGACGTGTATGGTTGCGGGATTAACTTTTTTGCCGGCGCTGCTCAATTTGCTGGGCCGCTGGCGACCGTTGATAAAAACAAATCAACCCAGTGCCAACAATTCATTGCCGACACTGGGTCAGGAGGAACCGAGGTCAAAAACCTCAAGTGGAAAGCAAAGGTAAGACAATTCGGTGAAATGTCAACATCAATGTTAAAAATAGCTTCGAAAAGGTGAAAAAACAATGAAACAGGCTTCCAATAACGATAACGCAAATAACATTTCATGTTGATTGGCCATAAAATATTCAAAATTGATCTGCGAATTTGCTTATGGCTGCTGGTATTGCATTTGTCGTTTGCCGTGTTCGGCTCGGATAGTTTTATCGCTGGTCCGCTCTTCAGTCAATTTCCATTGACACTGGATATCGGGCAGCGCACCGAAGCGATCGGTCCATTCTTCTATAACCAGAAAAAAAACTCGGAAATGACTTGGGCCATCCCGCCGCTGTTTTCACACGATGCCGATCCCGACATTGAATCAAAAGAATACGACCTGCTTTATCCCGTGCTGACTTACGAGCGGTTTGGAACGGAGTATCGCTGGCAGCTTGCCCAAGTATTCAGTTTTTCAGGCGGCGAAGACCCGCGGGATTTTCCGGTAAAACAATTCACGTTATTCCCGATTTATTTCCAGCAGCGCTCGCCTGACACAAATGAAAATTACACCGCGCTCGTGCCGTTCTATGGCCACCTCAAAAACCGGTTATTCCGCGACGAGATTTTCTTCGTGATGTTCCCAATTTACAGCGAGACCCGCAAACGAGACGTGGTCACCGAAAATTACCTTTATCCGTTCTTCGACGTGAGCCATGGCGACGGCCTGCACGGCTGGCAATTCTGGCCGTTGGTCGGCACCCAACACAAGGACGTGACGACGCAAACCAACGGTTTTGGGGACATCGAGACCGTTGCCGGTTTCGACAAATTTTTCGCGCTATGGCCGATTCATTTTTATCAAAACACCGGCATCGGCACCGACAACCCGGCCAAATTCCGCGCCAACCTGCCCTTTTACGCCTATCTGCGTTCACCGCGACGCGATTCGACCACTGTCCTCTGGCCTCTTTTCAGCTGGATTGAAGACCGCGGGAAAAAATATCACGAATGGGAGGGGCCGTATCCGTTTGTGGTCGTTGCCCGCGGCGAGGGCAAAACCGTCACGCGCGCTTGGCCGCTGTTCAGCCGGGCGCACAATGCCACGTTGGAAAGCGATTACTACCTCTGGCCGCTTTACCGATACGACCGCCTCCATTCCGGGGCGTTGGATTATCGGCGCACGCGTATCCTGTTCTATTTGTTTGGGAATGTGACAGAGGAGAACGTGGATACCGGAGACAAACGGCGCCGGGTGGATTTGTGGCCGTTGTTTGACTATCACCGGGATTTTAATGGAAACAAACGGCTGCAAATTCTCGCGCTCATTGAACCAGTACTGCCGAACAACAGCGGCGTGGAACGCAACTGGTCGCCGTTATGGTCGTTGTGGCAGTCGCAAAGCAATCCCAAATCCGGCGCGGCGAGCCAGTCGCTGTTATGGAATTTTTACCGCCGCGACACGGCACCCACGTCCAAAAAATGCTCGCTCCTTTTCGGTCTTTTCCAGTATCAATCGGATTCGGAAACAAAGAAGTTGCGCCTGTTTTACGTTCCAGCGTTTAAGTGGCATAGTCTGGACGGCCAGCCGCCAAAGTGAAGCTGCGACCAAATTTAAATTATGTTTGAAAACATCGGTGAAATTATTCTGCTGTTCTGGCGCACGATGCTGGCCTTGCCGCTGGCGTGGCGGCAGCGGCAAAAGGTGTTCGAGCAGTTTTTTGAAATCGGCAATGCGAGTCTGTTGATGGTCTGCGTGCTGTCGTTCTTTATCGGCGCCGTCATCGCGCTGCAAACGGGTCCGGTGCTGGTCGAGCGGGGACTGGCCAGCGCGGTTGGCGGCATCGTTGGCATTTCAATGGCCAAGGAACTGGCGCCGGTGATGATGGCCATCCTCATAGCCGGACGCATCGGTTCGGCGATGGCGGCGGAAATCGGTTCGATGCGCGTCTATCAGGAAATTGACGCGCTCCGCACGATGAATATCAACCCGATTCACTACCTGGTTTTGCCGCGACTGGTGGCCATTGCCATTGCCCTGCCGATGCTCGTGACTTTCGCGATTCTCGTCGGCTGGCTCGGCGGCGCGCTGGTTGCGGAGGCCAACACTCACATTGCAATTCCATTTCATGCGTTCTATGCGAATCTGCGCGACGTGGTTGAACTGAAGGACGTGGCCAACGGCTTGTTCAAGAGTTTTTGTTTCGCGCTGATTATCGGCGTCGTCTCGTGTCATCAAGGGCTGGTGACCATCGGCGGGCCGCGCGGCATTGGACGTTCGGTGACGAAGGCGGTCGTCAATTCCATTGTCCTGATCGTGATTTTTGACTACGTCCTGACGCGCATTCTTTTGAAATAATGAACGACTCAACCAACCATCATTCCGGCGTGAGCCTCCAGGTGAGTCACCTGCGAAAAAGTTTCAATGGCGAGGCAGTGCTCCGGGGCATTGATTTCGAGGTCCGGCCCGGTGAAATTTTTGTCATCATGGGACCGAGCGGCAGCGGCAAGAGCGTTTTACTCAAACATCTCATCGGCCTTGAATCGCCCGATGAGGGGGAAATTCTCATCAACGGTGAATCCATTCAGTCGCCCGAAATCACCGCCCGATACCGGATGGCGCTGGTCTTTCAATCCGGCGCGTTGCTCAATTCGCTGACCGTGGGAGAGAACGTCGGCCTGTACCTGAGCGAACACCGCCTCAAGCCGCCCGATGAAATTGCGCGCATCGTCGCTGAAAAACTTGAAGTCTTGGGGCTGAAAGACACCGCGGACAAAATGCCCAATGAACTTTCCGGTGGCATGAAAAAACGCGTCGCCATCGCCCGCGCACTGGTCATTGAGCCGCAGTTGATTCTTTACGACGAGCCGACCAGTGAACTCGACCCGATCTCCGCCGCGGTCATCGGCAGGGAAATTCTGAAACTCAAACAACGCATCCACGTTACCTCGCTCGTGGTGTCGCACGATCGCGACCTGGCCTTTGGCATCGCCGACCGCATCGCGGTCATCAGTGAGGGCCGCATCCTCACCATCGGCACGCCGGAGGAAGTGAAACGGTTCAACGATCCAACCCTGCAGAAATTTTTAAACGCAGATTTTCAACACGAATCCCCATAAAGCCTATGAAAAATTCACTCGAAACCCGTCTGGGCATTTTTGCCGCCCTGGTCGTAATTGCCGCCTTAATCATCATGGAAACCCTCGGCGGCGCCAATGTTTTTCAGCGTGGATACCACCTCGCCGCCCTGTTTGACACCGTGCAGGATCTAAAAGTCGGCGACAAGGTCAAGATGGCCGGCGTCGACGTCGGGCAGGTCGAAAAGATCGCCCTCGAAAACGACAAAGTTCGCGTCACCATGAAAGTCAACAGCGGCACCGTGGTGAAGACGGACAGCCAAGCCGTCATCAAATTCACCGGATTGATGGGGCAGAATTTTGTCTCCATCGGCTTTGGTTCGCCCGGGCGCCGCAGGCGGTTGACGGCGCGGTGCTCGCCACCGTCGAGCAGCCGGACCTTAATGCCATCATGTCCAAGCTCAATGACGCCGCTGCCGGCATCCAAAACCTGACCCGGAGTTTCACGGGCGATACCATTAACAATTTGCTCGGCCCCTTGACCGATTTGATCCGGCAAAACAGCGCCCACCTCAGCGCCTCCATCTCGAACTTGGAATCCATTTCCAGCCAGATCGCCAGCGGGCAGGGAACAGTGGGCAAACTGATTTACAGTGACAACCTTTACGATTCCGCGCTGACCACGGTGACGAACCTGCAGACCACTGTGGCCGCCGCCCAGCAGGTCATCAACGGCGTCAATCAGGGGCGGGGCACACTCGGCAAACTGGTGACGGACCCGGCGCTATACAATGCCACCGCCTCCTCCATGACGAACCTGGATCAGATTTTGCAGAAGATCAACCAGGGACAGGGCACGGTCGGCAAACTCGTCAATGACCAGGAATTTTACAAGAACGCAAAACTGACTTTGCAAAAAGTGGACAAGGCCGCCGACAGTTTGGAAGACCAGGGACCGCTGACCGTCATCGGCATCGTGGCGAACAATCTGGGATTGTAGCACGGCTTGCCAGCCGCGCGTTTATGCCAGGTCAAGGTTTTTCACGACCTGCACGGTGGAGCGCGATTTGTTCAAGGTGTAGAAGTGCAGCCCCGGCGCGCCGGCGCGGAGCAATTCCTCGCACTGGCGCGTCGCGTATTCAATGCCGAATTCCACGGCGGCTGCGTCGTCGTTGCCCAGCCGGTCCAATTGCGCCCGCAACGGGGGCGGAATTTTCGCGCCGCAAAGCTGGGTGAACCTGGTGATTTGCGTCGCACTCAAAATCGGAATGATACCCGCGACAAGCGGGACGCGCACACCGAGCTTGCCGGCCACGTAATCCCGGAATTCGAAGTAATCCGCGTTGTCGAAAAACAATTGAGTGAGGACAAAATCCGCACCGGCATCCACCTTTTCCTGCAAATGCCTCCAGTCGGCGTATTTTCCCTCTTGGCAAGCGATGTGGCCTTCCGGGAAACCGGCGACGCCGATGGAGAAATCACCGGCTTCCCGGATGAATTCAACCAGTTGGGAGGCGAATTCGAAGCCGCCGGGCGTGGATTTGAACTCACCGCCGTCAGGAGGATCACCCCGCAACGCGAGAATGTTTTTGCAGCCAAGGCCGCGAATGCGCTCGAGCAATTCACGCACCTGTTCCCGTGTGTGATTCACGCAGGTGAGATGCGCCAGCGCCGTCAAACCATGCTGCCGCTGGATGCGGTCCACAATCATCAACGTCTTGTCACGCGTGCTGCCGCCCGCGCCGTAAGTTACGGAGCAAAAATCCGGTCTGGCCTGAAGCAGCGCGGGAATGTGCTTTTCGAGGAGGGCCAGATCGCCTTCGTCCGTCTTGGGCGGGAAAAATTCAAAGGAGATGACCGGCCGCCGGGCCGCCCGTTTCGACGCGTAAATGTCGCGGATGAATTGCATTTGAGCGCCGAGTATGGTAGAAACCCGAATGCCGGGTCAATTGCGCGCTTGCACGCCGCCGACGGAAGACGAAATCGTTTTCATGAGCTTTGAACAGCTTAAACAGGAAGTGGCTTTGCTGGACGACCGGCAACAGGCTGAAGTGATAACTTACGCCCTTCAATTGCGCTATGCGCACGATGCCGGCTGGCGCCGCGAAGTCACCGACCGGCTCAATGACGCGGATTCATCTCATTGGCTGACGCCCGGCGAATTTGAGCGCCGCCTTGACAACCACTAAAAGACCCGGCCATGCGGCCTTACGCGGTCTATATCAACCAGAATGCCCTGAACTTCGCGGCCGCGGTCGGGCACGCAACGCAATGAGGTGATGGGCTTCATCCGTTCACTGGCGGCGGATCCGAATTGCAGGGGTGACTTTTCGGAAACGGATGGAACCGGCAGAAACGTTCAGGTCAAAATCATCGACCGTGATGCCATAACGTTTTGGGCCGACCATGCGGTTTTGGAGGTCAAAGTCACGCATATCCAGTCGGCGGACCAATAATTTGGATGATTTCCAGTTCAAAAGCGGCAGAGGACTGCCGCAGTCCAAGACGACAAGCGTTGGCCGGGGGCTGGGTTGGAATTTGCGCGAGTTTTTGGAGTGCGCCAGCCCTCTGGCGCTTTTCCCACCAAAATCTCCACGTTACCATTCCAAGGCCGGCTCGAAATCATCCGCCACCTGCAACCGGTCAACTTTGAAGCGGTAAGTGGATTTTACCATGGCTGCCGATGCGGTGCGCTCCAACCATCGCGCCGAGCACCAAGGATACTGGTTCGCTACCGGCACCAAGCCGTGTTTCACCGGGTTTTGGTGAACGTAATTCAGGCGCGCGAAATAGGATTTCTGGTAAGTAAGCCGCGTCTCACGGAAATTAAACCAGACCTGCCGGCCGGGCGTGCGATCAAGTTTGTTCACCCATTCGGCGGTCTTGACGTGAAGCGTGCTTAACATGTCGGAAAGATTGGAAGCATCAGGCGCGTCGTCCGGTGAATGGGCGATAAAGTGATAGTGATTTGAAAACACGGCCCAACCCTCGAACTGCCAGCCGTAATCACGCGCCACCGTCAACAAACCGCGATGCAGCACCCGTAAACGGTCAGCACCGCGGAAGTGGTGGGCCTTGAGGTATGTGCTGGCGGTGACAAAGTAAGTGCCGCGCGTCGAAAGTTGATGTGTGGGCGCGTGCGGCCAGGGAGGGTGAAGCTCTGACATGAGGCAAACGTGCTGAAATTGCGCGAAGTCGTCCAGTCCAATGTGAAAGCGGCAGAGGACTGCCGCAGTCCAAGACAGCAAGCGTTGGCCGAGACTGCCGGAATTTGCGCCAGTCTTCTGGCGCTTTTAAAAAAGGCATCGAAAGTAAGGAGGCAAGGAAAGTCTCAGCGCGCCCTTTCCTGATGGAACCAAAAGCGGCAGAGGACTGCCGCAGTCCAAGACGGCAAGCGTTCTTCGCGTGTCCTGAAGTAAAAAGCCCCTTCCGGTTTTGCCGGAAGGGGCGTGGAGTTCTCGATTGAATTAGAACTGATAAATCAGGTTCAGCGCGATCATGTAGTCGTTGGACCTGAAAGCACCAGCGGGATTGGCGTTTCCTGACTGCCAACCAAACGCATCCGTGTTTTCGACGTGATCCCAGCGGAATTCCAGCCGGCTGATGACATTTGCCCATAACTGATATTGGGCAGTGGCGGTGAGCTCCTCCGCCCCATGCTGACCGTAGAGATCCTCGGTGTTAGAGTTGCCACTAAAAATGCCCGCACTGCTTGCACCTGCGTCATGTGCAGACAGATACTCAGCACGCAGGTTTAAGCTCAACTTGTCCGTGGCTTGATAAGAGGTGTAGAACGCAATGTTCCAAATGCTGTCGTTTGCTGGATTGCCAGCAGGAGCAGAATGGCTGTTATGGATATCTAGATAATCAAACGCTGCACCAAGCTTGAGCGCTTTAACCGGGGTCGGTACCGTTCCGCCAGCATAGACGCTGGTAGTACCAGTTACCCCGGTGCTGGACCCGGCGGAATTAATGGCGCCAAACTCGAACGTCGCGCCTTGCATCCAACCCGCGCTGTCCGGCGCAGTAAATTGGATGTCTCCCATGTAGGCTTTCTGGGATTCAAGGGAATTTGGATTCACTCCAACTGTCCCTGCGGTGCCTAAATTCGAGCTGTCGGCAATCCCGGCCTGAACCGTGACCATGTCGTTGATCTTGTACGTGCCCAAAATGCCCGTGTGGGTCGTCGGTTCGATGCTCCAGCCGTAAGAACGCGTGTAGTTGGGATCCAAGGGGTCGCTTGAAGATTCATAACCAATGATGGTATCCCAAACGCCGACCTGCCAATCAATGCCGTTGCCGACCGGCGTGCGCAATCTCAAATAGGCTGAACGGATGGTGGTGCTATTCCCGTCTTCAGTCCCTGATCCGATGTTTTCCCCAACCGCCTGCGCACCGTACATGAGTTCGACATGATAACCGGAAGCCCACGGGCTTTCGTCTTCCGGCTTATCCAGCGCCATATCAACAGCATTCAAGCTGAAGCCGTCATTTTGCGTGAAGCCGTAGGCGGGAATGTTTTCCGACCCGACCGCAGGACTACCCTGATTGCCTTGACTTTGCCCAACTCGATCGGTACCTGGCCTCCAAGTCGCGGCGGTATCCACGTAACCACTGAGGGTGGTGCTTGAGAGCGCCGTTTTCACGACGTTCATTTGAGTAGGTTGTTCATCTGCACGGGCGGCCGAAGCGAGGCTCACTACCCCGATTGCCGCCAGAGCCACTGTCCATTTATTAAACTTCATCTGGTTCCTCCGATGTTGTTTGTTAATGTTTTCTTTGTTTTGTGCCTTGTACTACAGGGCAACAAATCGTTTGCCCCGGCACCGCGTGGTGCAATTGCGGTGAAAATAGGGAAATTCAGGACATTTGACAACATTTTTTTTTGAAAATTGCGTTATTGCAACATATTGAAAATGAACGAATTGCAATTCTTGCGGGTTTTTTATCCCATTTCTGGACATGGAGGGGGCAAGGTTGAGGCACTCAACGGGGTGCCTTGGGAGGCCATTCCCGGGCGCAAGCTTGGAACAAAGGATGCTTTGGAATGGCCACAATAAGAATTGGAATTGTAGTCAAACAATAATGCGGTTCGACCAGTAAAACGCGGTTCGACCAGTAAAACAATTTATCATCAAACACATATGCCATCTTACTCCTACACAGCGCGCGAATCGGCCAGCGGTCGCGAAATTCGCAACACAGTGGAGGCTGCCAATGAACAGGCCGCCGTGGCGGCGTTGCTGAACCGAAGCCTGCTGGTGGTGTCCATTGAGGAAAAAATCGCCAAAAAGGGCAAAACCAAGGGCGGCAGGGTTGCGCTCAACGACTTAGTGGTATTCACGCGGCAGTTGGCGACGATGATAGACGCCGGCATCGCCATCGTGCAATCACTTCAGGCGCTGTCCGACCAGTCGCCCAGCAAGGTCATGCGGGACACCATCCGGGATATTTGCACGCGGGTGGAAAGGGGCGAGAGTTTTTCCGAGGCGCTGCAGAAGCATCCCAAGGCGTTCAGCAAGCTTTACGTTTCGATGGTGGCAGCGGGTGAAAAGGGCGGTTTGCTGGCGGAAATTCTGGCGCGGCTGGCAACCTACCTTGAAAACAGCGCCCGCCTGCGCCGGAAGGTCAAAACCACCATGATGTATCCCATCGTCGTCAGCACGGTGGCCATCGGCATCACCATATTTTTGATGGTGAAAGTGGTTCCGGTTTTCAAAGACGTTTACACCAGCTTTGGCGCGAAATTGCCGGCGCCGACCCAGGCACTGATTAATCTCAGCGACTTCATGCGGCATTATCTCGTGTTTGTCCTGATCGGCATGGGCGCTGTGGTTTATGGCTGGCTTTATTTCATCAAGACCAAGAGTGGACGCGACTTCTGGGATGCGCGCCGCATCAAACTGCCGGTTTTCGGCGGGATTGCCCACAAAATCTGCCTCGTCCGGTTCACGCGCACGCTGGCGTCGCTCATCCGCAGCGGTGTGCCGATTTTGGAAGTGTTGCAAATCGTTTCCCAAACTGTAGGCAACACCGTCATCGAAAAGGCCATCAAAACGGCTTCGAGCGATATTGAGCGGGGCGAAGGGATCGCTGCCGCGCTGGGCAAACACCCGGTTTTTCCCAGCATGATCGTTCGCATGATCAGCGCCGGCGAGCAGACCGGCAACATTGACAACATGCTGGAGCGCGTCTCCAACTTTCTGGATGAAGAAGTGGAAACCTTGCTTTCCGGCCTGATGTCACTTCTGGAGCCGCTGCTCATCGTCTTTCTGGGACTGCTCATCGGCACCATGGTCGTCTGCATGTACCTGCCGATATTCAATCTTGGCAACGTCGTGAGCGGACACGGTTAAACTTTGCGACTGTACCCCGCCGCCGGTGGATTCAATTCCCCGGCGGTTTTTTTACGCCGCCACCATGCTGCCCGGTTGCGGCTGGATGACTTTGATTTTCGGATGACGCGAACGGATCTGCTCCTCAAACCACGCGCGCGAATCTGCACTGCCGTGGCCGAGCAGGATCGCGCGCGGCGAAACCTGCCCGACGAAACCCAGCAAGTCCTCCCGGTTCGCGTGCGCCGTCAGGTCAAATTCCTGTAGATCGCATTTGCGCGTGACGCGGCCCGCGCTGGGGCTGAACACAAACGTCTCACCCGGTTTGGCCACCTTCAATCGTCCGCCCGGCGTGTCGGGATCGGCATAGCCGATAAAGAAAATGGACTGGCGCTCGTCCCCGATCATGCGCGTGGCGAGATCGTGCGCCGCCGTGTTCTCGCTCATCATGCCGGCGGTGATCACGAAGAGGCGGCCGCCGCTCAGCTTCATTTTTTCCGCCTGTCCCTTTTCCAACACAACGAGTTCCAGCGCCTCGTGCAGTTGTAAGTTAGTGTGCTGACGATGCGTGCGATGCGCTTCCAAATCGTAGATTTCCGTGAACACGCGGCCCAAGCCGCCGATATAAATTGGCTGTGGTTTCAATTTTCCTGCGCGCATGAGCAGTGCCAGCAGCGCCAGCATTTCCTGCGTGCGGCCCAGCGCAAACGACGGGATCAGCACGCAGCCCTTGCGCTTGAGCGCGTTTTGGATGGCGGCCACCAGCCGTTCGATTTCGGTTTCGCGGGAAAATGCCGGCGGCGCGACGCGATTGCCCCGCGTGGTTTCCATGATGAGCACGTCCGCCTTCACGTCTTCAAACCGAGCTGCGCGCAGGATTGTCTGGTCATGAAAACAAACGTCACCGGTATAAAACAACGTCTCCTTTTTGCCGCGAATAAGAATGCCCGCCGAACCGAGTGTGTGGCCGGCATCAAAAAATTCCAGCGTGGGCGAAGTCAGCCCGGCGCGCGTCTTGTGAAACACCGCCCACTCAATTTCACGGTTGTATTTGAAACCTTGGAATTGCGGCGCAATGTCGTCCACCTCGTCATGCGTGTAGAGCGGATATTCGCGAATGCCCAGTTCGTCGCGCTGGCGCGTCATCACGTTCACCGAGTTATGCAGCACGCGTTCGACGATGAAATAACTCAACTCCGTCATTAACACGTGCGCCTTGGGAAAATGCCGCGCCGCCACCGGCAGCGCGCCGACGTGATCGTGATGGCAGTGCGAAACGGCAATCGCATCGAGGTCGGGATTGCCCGCCTTGTTGAACATCGGCAAGCCGGCGCGCCCTTCACGTTTCGGGTGCATCCCGGCGTCGAGCAGAATGCGATGCGCGTCCATCTCGACGAGCCATCCGCTGGCGCCGATGTCCGTGTCGGGATTTAGATTCGTGATATTCACGGAAAATTCGCGGCAGGGAAGCAGAACAATTTGCTGGCGAAGCTGCAATCGAAATTGACCGTCAAAACGGCCTGAAGGCCGTCGTTCGGGTCAATCTCGGTGCTGATTGCGTCCCAAGCCGCTTCGAACCTCTGCAAACCTGCCGCTTCAATCACCCGCGGTCAATGGCCGCATCGTTTTTCTGCAAGCAGTTCTTCAACTTCCCGACAGAAGGACCAGAGTGTTTGTGGTCACAATGTCAGATCTTTCGCCAGCCGGATGTCACGGGAGGATGCCCCCACGTCAATTTTGAACATGCCCGACGCGGCCACCCATGTCTTCTTCTGAGGATCCCAGAAGGAAAAAGCAGCGGTGCCAAGCGGAACAGTCACTTCTTTGCTTTCGCCCGGAGCCAGATGCACACGGGCAAAGCCTTTGAGTTGTCTCACCGGCTGCGGGATGCCGGTTTGCGGAAATTCAACATAGACTTGGGCGATTTCATCTCCTGCCCGCCCGCCGGTGTTGGTGATTTTGAAACGCACAACTGCCGAGGGCGAAGAGGCGTTCCCGCCCGCGACGACGTTCAAGTCGGCGTAGGCAAACTTGGTATAGGAAAGCCCGAACCCGAAAGGAAAACGCGGTTCGATCTTCTTTTCATCATACCAGCGATAGCCGACGAAGATGCCTTCCTTGTAAGGGAGATCGTAAGTGTAATACCCATCCTCGCCGGGCTTGGTTAAAAAGTCGCCACGCATGTCCGGGCCGGCGCGCTGGGCAAGGTCCTTGGGATCAACCACAATCGTCCCCGGCTTGACCAGTTCATTGTCGCCTGCGGCGCAGGAATCTGCGAAGTGTTTCTCAATGGTGAAAGGCAATTTGCCGGAGGGATTGACTTTTCCCGTTAAGACATCGAGCAACGCGGCCGGACCTGTCTGGCCTCCGTAAAAAGCCAAGACGATCGCAGCGGCCTGATCGGCCCAGTCCATTTGCGCCCCGCCGCCGCAAATCAAATTCACCACCGTCCGCGGATTCAACTTCACGCAGCGCGCAATCAGCGCGTCCTCCGGCAATACAAACGGATGATTTGCGCCCTCACCTTCATATCCGCTGCCGTGATCAGTCCGGCCGGTGAAAAGCAGAACGAGGCCGGCCGACTGGATTTCCTCGTCGGTTGGATTTTCCGAATAAACAACGTTGTCCGCGCCAAAGGTCTTTTGGACCGATTGAAGATAGTTGTTCAGGTCGTAACCGATCACGTGGCCGGAACCGCCGCCGCTCAGTTGCATTCGCCGAGCGTCATTGCCGCTGACGAGGATTTTCCCCTTCGGCGCGGATTCCAGCGGCAACAGTCCGTTGTTGGCGAGCAGGACGATGCCCTCGCCGTTGACCCGCTTTGCGAATCGTTCGTGCGCGGGATATTTGTCAAGCCATCCGGGTTTTTTGAATTCTCCCTTCGCCTCCAATTCATAGATGCCGGAGGCGATACCGGTTCTAAGAATGTCCACGACCATCCGGTCAATGTCGGGAGAGCCGAACACCTTGGCGCGGTCGAGTTTCAGCGCGTGGCCAACGGGTTCCTCAAGGTCCATCCCGGATTGCGCAACTTTGTCGCCGTACCACGTCGAACCCCAATCGGTCATGATCAGGTATTGAAAACCGAGCTGATGGCGTAGAAGGTCCGTGCAGACATATTTGCTTTCGCCGCACCATTCGCCATTGACCAGATTGTAGGAAGTCATAATTCCCCAGGCACCCGCGTCAATGCCGGCCTTGAACGCCGCCATATAAATTTCATGTAACGCCCGCTCGTCCACGATGGTGTTGGCCGCCCGGCGGTGGTTTTCGGTGTCGTTGCAGACAAAATGCTTCAGGGTCGTGCCGACGTTGACGCTTTGCGCTCCCCGGACATAGGACGCGACAATCTGGCCCGCCAAAAACGGGTCTTCACCTAGAAATTCAAAGCTTCGCCCATCCTCGGAAGTCCGATAAATGTTCATGCCAGGGCCGAGAATGAAATCCCGGCCATTCGCCCGCATTTCCTCAGCAACGGATTTTCCATATTCCCGGGCTGTAGCCGGGTCCCATGTCGCCGCCAGCAGGAGTGTGCAAGGAAAGGCCGTGGACTTGTGCTTGCCAGTGGGATCGGCCTCAAGGCGCAGCCCGCAACTCGCGTCGCCAAAATGGAGTTCCGGAATGCCGAGCCGCGGGACGGCGATAATGCCAAAGCCGCTGCCGCAGACGAAATCGAATCGCTCTTCGGGCGTCATGGCCTCCATCAACTGGCGGGCTTGGGCCTCGGCTTGGGCAAGTGTTGCCGGTTTTTGAAGCAAAGGCTGATATTTCATAACGGTTGAATCGTTTCCAAAAGCTGCCAGCGGCATACCGATGGCAAGCGAGAGTATTAAGAGAGTTTTGTTTAACATAGTGGATCACAAGTGTCCGGTTATTGATTGAACAGCAGCAACTGGTTATGGGAATCATTCGACAAGGTTTGCAGTTCTGCCTGCGCAAGCAGTTGTGGCAACGGGGTTTTGTCGAACGCGCTGACACTCAGGATTTGGAGAATCGTGAACATGCTCGCCTCAATTTTGAGTTGCTTGCGGATGATCGCCACCAATACATAAACGCTCACCGCGATCCACAGTTGTGTGCGCACCGCATTGGGCGACGTGCCGTAAAACGCCTTGATCCGCAGATGCTGTTTGATCCATTTGAAGAACAACTCCACCCGCCAACGCAGGCAGTAGAGCCGCGACACCGTCAACGCGGGCAGGCCAAAGTGATTGGTCAAAAAGACCAGCGCCCGTTCCTGCTGCCCGTCGTAGAAACGCACCCGCCGGAGTTTGTCGGGATACGATCGGCGCGGATAAAAGCCGGTCAACGAAATGGTTTGGTCGCTGCGCAGTCCGGTATCCCTGGCCACGGGATGCGAATGCAGCCGGCAATAGTTGAGCCGTTCCTTGGCGCGGATGACGAAGAAGGCTTGGGCCTGTTCGATAGTGTGCAGGCGCGCGAAGTCCAGATAGCCCCGGTCCATGATGTAAATCGAGTTGGCTTCGAAGGCCAGTGCGTCGAGCCAGTTGACCTCGTGAGTGCGGCCATCGCTCACGCTGACGGTGGTGGGAATGGTGCCGCGCAGATCCAGCAGCGTGTGCATTTTGACTGCGCCCTTGGTACGGCGGAAGCGCGCCCAGGGAAACAAGCTCAAACACAAATCGATGGTCGTGGCATCCAACGCATAAGCCGTCTGCTCCAGTTCGATGCCCAAATCGTCGTGGGCGTAAAGCTGCCGGGCTTGACGGATCAAGCCGTGCGCCAGGTCGGCGTAGATGCGCCAGTCGCGGGCTTCGTTGGCGTCGGCCAACGTGGTCCGGGAAATCTCGCCGCGCAGTCCCAGATGGTAGAGCTGCGGGCGACGCGAACGCAGGCAGGCTTCGATGTCGCGCAAACTTTCGCGATAAGTCAGTTGGGCGAAAGCCAGGCAGAAGAACTGATCCCAACAGGAGAAACGACGGACTTTGTAGTTGCCGCCATAGCGGGCGACACAGCGTTGGAACTGCTGCGGATGAATCCAGTCGAGGAGTTGAGCCAGAACGAACTTGCCAGAGTGCATGGCCGCAAAATAGCGGCCAACCCCGCAGCAGCAGAGTCGGCGGATTCAAATCGCTCACACTCTCGGACTGTCGTTTCATCCTCATGGAACAATGATTTTATGACTTTCCATCAACCGTTAACCGGACACTTGTGATAGTGGATATGGATTAATTGATTGGACGCGACCACCGGCGAGTGGGTGAAGAACCATGAGTTTGAAACGCGTCAGGTGAGTTCTTACGAACCGGCGCAGGTAACCGTTCCATGAAACGACGGGCATTCATTCGTCCAACAATAAAAGAGCTAACCCCACTTTCAAGCCAAATTAGGACACTAACAGCGTCTTTAACCGTTTGACATCGTCGTGAACCCGTGAGACATAATTCCTTGCTGTAAAATTGCCCTGTTAAGGCTCTGTCCTTCCCGGTGGAGATGGACAAAGAACAAACTAAACCATAACCTCACCATGTCCCGAGACTGGCTCATGAACTGGACCAGAATAGCCAAGTTTGTCACATTGCTTATTACGCTTTTGGGTGGAAGTCTGTTCGCACAAGGTCAAAGCGCTTCCCTCGAAGTATTGCATACGGCCGCACAAGTTCGGCAATTGACTTCCGAACAGGCCGCGCATCATTACCCGGTGCAGTTGCGCGGGGTGCTGACGTTTTTTGACGAAGCCCGGTTTTACCGGTTCTTCCAGGACAACACGGCCGGCATCTATCTTTTCCCGAGTGCCGCGTTGAGCAATGCAGACCTGGTCACGGGAGAATTGGTAGAGATCGACGGACGGACCAGCCCCGGCGAGTATGCGCCGACGGTCACGCCGCAACAGGTTAAAGTTTTAGGTGCTGGAACCTTCCCTCCCGCCAAACCGGTTTCCTACGAAGACTTGGCCAGCGGCGAGGAAGACAGCCAGTTCGTGGAAATTCACGGGATTGTCCGCACCGTCAGCTTTGATCCGCAAACCAAATACTATTCGATCGAGATCGCGACGGGCGGCGGCCGTTTGACGGCGCTGGCAACCCAACTGCCCGTCCGTCGGGAGGAAGATTTGGCGGACAGTACCGTCAAAATCAACGGTGTGTGCGTCAGCCGTTTTAATTTGCAACGGCAGTTGTTCGATCTCCGGCTGCTGGTGCCGCGTCCCACGGACGTGGTGATTGAAGTGCCCGCGCCCAGCCACCCGTTCGATACGCCCACACGCCCGATCGAGCAACTGCTGCAATTCACCCCGCGCGGTCCCTACGGTCACCGCGTTAAAGTCAGCGGCACGGTCATCTACCAGCGCGATGGCGCCCTGTATATCGAGGATAAAACGGAAGGGCTTTATGTGGAGACCGAACAAACAAATTCGCTGCTGCCCGGTGACCAGGTGGAAGTTTTGGGTTTTCCCGCCAAAGGCGAATACATCCCCATGTTGCAGGACGCTGTTTTCAAAAAAACCGGTTCCGGTCCGCTGCTGCCAACACCGGACCCCGTCACTGCTGACGAGGCGTTGAAAGGGACGCACGATTGCCGCCTGGTGCGGATTGAGGCCACCGTGCTGGATCGGACGCGTTACAGCCGTGAACAATTCCTGGTGCTGCAATCCGGCGGTTTTATTTTCAACGCCTATCTGGAGCGAAAGGACGTTGGTGTGGACTTTGCCTATTTGCAAAACGGCTGCAAAGTCGCCGTCACCGGTGTCTGTCTGATTGAACGGGGCAACGACTGGCATGTTGGCTCCGACTGGCGCGCCAAATCCTTCCGCATCCTGATGCGTTCGCCCGCCGACATCTTTGTGCTGCAAGAGCCACCTTGGTGGAACCTGCAAAAATTATTCTGGGCCGTTGGAATCCTGGGAGGCGTGGTTTTCCTGGCGTTTGTGTGGGTCGTGGTTTTACGATTGCGCGTCCATAAACAGACCAGGATTATCCGTGATCAGCTTCAGACGGAAGCCTCGCTGAAGGAACGTTATGAAGAATTGTTTGAGAATGCCAATGACATGGTGTTCACCGTTGATTTAAGCGGTCGCATCACTTCCATCAATGAAACTGGCGAACGGCTGTTGCAGCATCTTCGCGAGAGGATTCTGGGCAAACCCCTGGTGGAGTTTCTGGCGGAGGAGCAACGCGAGCCCGCCAAGCAATGGTTTGAACAGGTGGCTCAAGGCGCAGAATTGCCGCCGGCCGAATGGGAGTTCGTGACCGCGTCGGGACAGCGCCTCCGATTGGAACTAAGCGCCCGGCTGGTCGGTCGGGCCGGAAAAAATGCCGAGGTGGAGAGCGTGGCCCGCGACATCACCGAGCGAAAGCGTTTGGAACGCGAAATTCTGGAAATCAGCAACCGTGAACAACGCCGCATTGGCCATGATTTGCATGACGGCGTCTGCCAGCAACTGGCAGCCATCGCCTATCGCATGGACATAATGGCTGATCAATTGCAGGAAAAAGGCGTGGCCGAATCTTCCGAGTTGGAACGAATCGGCGGTCTCGTGAATGAAACCATCACCCAGACCCGCAGTGTGGCGCGCGGTCTGTTTCCCGTCCGTCTGGAAGACAATGGCCTGGTGTCGGCGATTGAGGAATTCGCCGCCAACGCCGAGAGCTTGTTCAAAATACAGTGCCGCTTTTCGTGTGACAAATCGTTTCTCATGGTTGAAAACACGGTGTCGTTGCATTTGTATTACATCATTCAGGAAGCGGTTCTGAATGCCGTAAAACATGGCAAGGCCACCAGCATTCTCATTTCCATTACGCGTGACAACGACCACTTCGTGCTCACCATTCACGACAATGGTACGGGCTTTCAATCGCCCGGTGGTTCCACCGGCATGGGCATCCGGATCATGCGTTACCGCAGCAGTGTTATTGGCTCAACATTGGACTTGAAAAGCGCGCCCGGACAAGGCACACAAATAACGTGTGCGTTTTATCCATCCACCGAAGTTGCCAGTGACCTAATAAAATGATGCCATTAGCTGCCAGTTCAGATGACGAGACACAGGGTGGCTTCCACCCGGCGGCCAAGAGCCGTGTGTTTCTCGTGGACGACCATGCCATGTTCCGTGAGGGGATGCGTCAACTTATTGATCGCGAACCCGACCTGACCGTCTGCGGCGACGTCGCGGACGCCACCGAAGCCATGCGGGAAATCCGCGAGAAGAAGCCGGACCTGGTCATAGCCGACATTTCGCTTTCCGGCACAACCGGCATTGACCTCATCAAAAACATCAAGGCGGAGTTTGAGGATTTGCCGGTGTTGGTGGTTTCCATGCATGAAGAATCGCTTTACGCCGAACGCGCCTTGCGCGCCGGAGCCATGGGTTATGTCATGAAGCAGGAACCCGCCAAGACCGTGAAAGTGGCCATCCGCAAAGTGCTGGCGGGAGACATTCATTTAAGCGACAAGATGTCCGCGACGATGCTCGCCAAATTCATGCTCGGTGGCCGGGGCGAGCAGCCGGTCTCGCCCATCGAAACGTTGAGTGATCGCGAACTGGAAGTGTTTCGAATGTTGGGAGAAGGCAAGGCCACCCGTCAAATCGCCGAGGAATTGGATCTGTCCACTGCCACCATCAATTCCTTCCGCAACCGGATCAAGGAAAAGCTGAACCTGAAAAATTCCACCGAGTTGATTTTGCACGCCGTGCAATGGGTCCGCGAAGGCATTAGCAAAAAGTAAACCCCGGTCCCGGTGCCGGCTCTGCCTTGGCCGTTACCAAGTCCGTGCCATGCAAGTTTTCCGGCAGAATTCCGCCGGAACTCACGATTGCGGCGCCGGTCGCATCTTCGGTTTAAGGTTAATCCGGCTTGCGGATTAAAATCGTATTTTCCGTTGTCCCGAGCCGAGTCAAAGCGGGTTACTGGACTTGCACTCGATAAAATCGAGCGTGACCGGTGATCGGATCGTTGACGGACTCGACCGTGTTGTCGCCGGCAACAGTGGTAAGTGGACTCCAAACCGCGTCACTCAGATCATTCTTATACTGCACTTGATAATTGAACCCGGATTGTGTCGGGAATGAGATGACGAGGTTGTTGCCGGTTTGAGTCGCGTTGACGGCAAAGACCGGAACCAGCATGAGGAAGTTGGCATTGCAGTCCGACGTGGCGTTGCCGGGCCTGCTCAACCGCAGAGTGTTGGTTGAACCATCAAACGTGACCGGCACGAGATTGCCGGCGCCATCCTGCAAGGGAACATAATTGTAGCTTTCCCAGGCGGTATTGGCCACGGAGAATGTTCCGAGCAGACTCGTCGTTTGATTGGTGGTGCCCCAGCCGCCGGTCACTTCAGAAAGTGTGCAGGTGGTCGCGCCGCCACCCGCCGCCAGCCGCGCATAAATGTTGTAGCTGCCCGCCGGATAATGACGTGTGTAGTTCGCCCATGAGCCGGGGCTGAAGTATCCGATGCTGTAATCGGAATAACCGGTCCCTTGGTACTGCAGCCTGCCAACATCGTCATTTATTTCCGTGTCCATGCCATTGGGGCGATACAGATCCTTTCCGCCAAAATTCACCTGGTGGGCGTCCACATTCGTCTCGGCGCTTAAACCCGCATAGGCATCGGTTTGGGGATTATCAATGAAATGTCCGCCGCCGTAATCGAAATCCTCAGCTTCCCAAGTGTAGTTTGCGGCGCTGAAAGTATCGAACGAATTGGTCGCCGTCACAATGTTGCCTTGGTCATCCACGATTGCGACCACTGCGGTATAGAGCGTGTTCGGCAACAAGGATGGACAACTAATATTCCAGTTGTTGGTCGTGCCGCTGAACAGAATATTGGTCGCGAGCACGCCGTTCAAAGTGATGGTAACGTTGCTCGCGGAAACGCCGAATCCCGAGGCCACGTTGAAACCAAAAGTGTTCGTGGATTGGAACAGGTTGGCGCCATTTGGATATACGCTGCTGATGATGGGAATTCCCGGACCCGTATAGCTGAACGAGGCTTGAAACGTCTTTCCATGCGAGCCATTAACATTGACCGAGAGGATGATTTGCGGCGAAAGTTGTTGAACCGTCACTCCAGGATCGGCGGACAGGAGGCCGGAGGCGGCCCGATCCAGAATCACGGTGACGGAATTTTTATTCGTCTGCGTCGGGTCCGAAACGCCCACCAAAAGGTCGGTGGGTTGTTCCAGTGTAATGACCGAAGCCTGGTTGCTTGCGGAGATAAGGTCGGCGGAATAATTTCCGTTGGTCCAAAAATTTGCCGCCACCACGCCGAGCGACGGTTTTTCGACCGCCTGGACAAACGGCGTGTTGGTGAGAATGACGATGTCCGGGTTGAGCGCGTAGTTGCTGACGCTGCTGGCAGTCATGTTGGGCAGGATGACATAGGCATAACTCGCGTTGACCGGGTGTGTTCCATGATTTAACCAGAGCTTCAGATAGTCGTCCGTGTAAACCGTGGAGGAATCGCCGGAATTGATTTGCGACCACGAACCGCTGTTCGCCGTGAACGTCGCCTGCAAGTTGGAATTGCCGGCGGGGAAGTAATATCCGCCGGTCCCGCTCAAGGCGCACCAGGACGGCGTGGCGCTGGGGAGATTGGAACTCCAGCCGACCGTTGGCGTGATGGCGGTTCCGTTCAACGTGAAGCTTTCGGTAATCGGATTTCCCAAGCGGCGGTTTTCTGCCGTGGTGTGGACTCCTGCGGAATCGCCGCAGGTAATCCCCGCGCCAAGGCACACAATTTCGTTGTCGAACATGAACCACGACTTTTTTGCAAACAACGTGTTGGTTGCGTGCAGTGACATGCCAGCCACGCCATAAGTGTTTGCCACCTGTGCTCCCCCGACCCAATTCTGGTCCGACGTTTTGGCTTCATAGGAGGAATTAATGAGCGCATTGGTCTCGACCGTCGTGCCTGGCAGGTGATACGGATCCACCGTTGGCCAGAAGTCGCTGTTAAATTGATTTTCCGTGCCGCCAATATAGAGATAAGTCATGCCGTCTCCCTGGTGCCAGCCGTGCAGATTGCCGCTGTTGATGGATTCGTAGTTGGCGATGCGGGTCGAATACATGCTGATGCCAAAGGCAAAGCCGTTGCGCAGCGCCAACACCCGGTCCATGGACGGAAAGTGATATTGTCCGAACGGCGCATGGGGCGAGCTCACCCAATTGGACAGTGTCGTGGCAGTCGTGGAGGGAGCGAACTGCGCGATTTTCTGGATTGCGGAAATGGTGCCGGAGCCGTCCTGGGATTCCGTCTCGTATGACCACGAAACGATGCGCCCGCGCACCATGTCCATCATCGCGCCGTTATAGACAAAAGGCTTGAAAGAATTGATGCACCAGTTGTAAACATTGGTCAGGCCGGGGTCGCTGATCTGCCACGCGGAACCATTTAAAAGATCCACAATGGTGGGTATATCGCCGAGCAAAACCAGGCCGTAATGGCCGTTATAGGCGATGCCAGATACCCCACTGCCATTTGAATGAAAAACGAAAGAGCCATCAGTATAGAAACCGTCGCCACTGGTCACATAAAGAAACACCGGGCTTAAATTATTCGTCGCCGTGGTCAACAAACTGCTGCTCTTGCCCAAGATTGCCCGGATGGCCACGACCAAAACCTTGTCCGCAGTGTTGGCGCCGGTCATCCATCCATAGGTCGCACCATTTCCGGGAAAGCCAACGGGACTGAAATGATCCACTGCTGCGCAGTAATTGGATATCTGCATGCTCGTCAGAGCGGGATACAACAATACCTCTGTGTTGTTCAGCGCCTGTGGGCCGCTGTCTTCCCAATGAAACCAGTTGTCATACTCGGTCGCGGTTGGGGTATAGACATTGGCATTCATCCAATCCAAGCCGCCGGCCACCGCGCTTGCCAGGCTGGCGTTGCCTTGCAGCGAACTCCCCGGCGCAGACCAGGCCAGCGCCATGGCCTGCAAGCGTTGGAAAGTCGAAACGATGTTCGCCGACACGGAACCGAACGGCAGATCACTCCACAAATAGGCGCGCGTGGGACTGGTGTTCATACTGTTCCAGTAACTATTTGCAGTGTTCGTAATGCTGGAAATGCTGCCACCGTTGTTGATCAGGTAGTTCTGCCAATAAAGGCGCAAGTCGTCGAACTGATCGGCCCGCAGACTGGTCGCCAAGGTCAGGCAAAAGAAGCAAACCACCGCGCAAGCGCGCATCAATTTCGGTTGGGAAGATTTGGGACGGTCGTACATATTTACAGCTCTGAAAGTCAGGGGGTGTTCATGTTCCAATGAATCCATAGAATCGGTTGGGTGATGGCGATGTTGCGGCGGACTTCGGGGTCGGTTGGGTCAGCCGGCAATTTTTTCCACAACTCCAGATATTTAGGTTCATCGAGCGCGAGTCCGGCAAACAACAGCCCCGGCTGGCGTGCCGGCCAGGAATTCCACGCCTGCACGTCCGGTTTGAGCGGCCACTTCGATTTGTCCGCCAGGAATGGATATAAATAGGCGAAGGCCTTCCGAATCCCGCGCCCGTCAGGCAACTCAAACTTCCAGAGGTCGTCGGACGGTGTTGAAAGCACCTGGCAAAGCGTGACCATGTTATCAAGCTGGAAAATGGAGTAGCCGTAGGGTTTTGTCCGCGCCAGCTCCAAAGGGAAGCTCCCGTTCTCGGCCATCTGTTTTGGCACAAACACTTCCTTGAACTGCCGCCGGCACTCGGCCAGCTTGGCTTCATCACCCGTGAAGCGGGCGTAGCAGGCGATTTGCAGCCAGAACGCCACCGAATGATTGTTCTTGGCGGCGGCTTCGGCCCGTCCGTTTTTGCTCGTTACCATCCAGTCGGCCATTTCCTGAAACCATTGCTTCAAACCCGTGACCAGTTCCGGCGTGAATGCCGGCGATTTCTCCATCGCCGTGATGGCTGGCGGAATTTCAATCAAGTGAAGTCCGTCTATGATGCCCCAACTGCGTCCAGACGATGCGCCGGGCACCGCCTGCGCGTATTGCAGGTTTGGATTCATCCGCGTTTTGGGATTGAGAAAGAACACACGCAACAGCACAGCCGCCTTGGTCGCGTAACGATCTTCTCCGGTGATTTCGTAGGCCGCCGCCAGCGCCGCGACAGCATCGCGCAAATCACGCATCGCCATCCGGTGTTCCGAAAAAAGGTTCGGATTGGATTTCCCATCATGGTTTATGTAAGGCAGGCCGTCGGGTTTTGTGGGATCAGGCCAAAAATAGTCGGCCTCGGAATAAAAATCATTCGGTCCGCCTTTACTCAATTTGGCGCGGTATTTCGTGATGGTAATCGGCTTGAGCTCGAGCGCGGCGTCCGCCGCCTTGAGGATGCGCCCACGGTCAATTGCCGCCACATCAATCACCAGTGCCGGCTTTGACTCTGTCGTGGCCGGTGACATGTGGGTTGCTTCAACACCGGCCACGGACTGGCCGCTATCGGGTTGCCCGCCGTTTTTCCCGTTTGCGGCCGGGGAGATCAAGGACAACACAATAGCCAGGAAACAATGCCAAGCGTTATGTGGACGAGATGGGAATTGTCGAAGAAAAAACTGCCTCATAAAGCCGAAGCATGTAAACGAGGGGAACTTGGATGAACTACACTATACATGCTCATCGCGATAATATCAGATAACGGCGTTTGAGTGTTTTAATGGCGTCTTGCGTGAAGACGTCGCCATGTTCATTGTTCCGTCCGGTCATCGGTGTCGGATTAATTACAATCACCAGGTCAAATTGTCGCATTGTTCTCATGGGCTTGGGACACGTTGCAGACCTGAAACGGATCACCCGCAACAGTTTCCGTTGCGGTTAATCTCGGAATTTTTTCACTTCTCTGGGAATCAGGCAATTCTGCGGCGCAAACCAAACAGCATCAGTGCGCCCGCGCCAACCAACGCAACGGTGGAAGGCTCCGGCACACTTGTTGTCAAGGCGTCGAACTGCGCCAGAACCTGGGCGCCGGTTAATTGTGAACTCCACGTGGCCAATCCATCGAATGAGCCGCCGGGTGAAGAATTCAACGCGCGCCGGTTGCCGAGAATCAATGCTCCACCGTCACCCACCGTGGTGGTTGAACTAAAACCAGTATATGGTGTAGTGATAAGAGTAGTGTTGTTGCCCGCGACGAGTGTGCCCCCTGCCGAACCAATCCACCAATTGACTGTATCAGCGGTGGGATTCGAACCATCAAAATTCCATGTGGATGCAAAATAATACCAAGTGTTGGCGGTGGGGGCCGGCAGGTAAGTCGAGTCAACAAAAGAATGGTTTCCGACTTTGAACTGGAAGTTGCCACTGCTGAAATCAAGCGCCAGAGCGCTGGCCGCCGCGCCACTGGAACCCGCTGTACCGGACGTATTGTCACTGGCCGAGAAAAAATACGCGGTTCCGCCGACAGATGACAGGTTGAAGAGAAGTGAAAACGAGCCGCTGCTGACAGTTGAACCCGATCCGCTAATGATGTTTGGAGTGCTTAATGAATATCCTGAAGCGCCGCTCGCAACCGAGAGCGAATCATTGGCATTGCCGGAATAATCATTGGCAAAACCGACCGTGCCGCTGCCGGTAAATGTGCCTGACGGGCTGCCGATGTCCGAATTCAATGAAGAATTATCAAAGTTGAATAAATAGGCCGGGTTTTGACCGGAGACAGTGGATTCGTAATTGGCCATGTCGCCGCGAACTGACGCGGCGGCAAACAACACACCAAGAGCTGCTATTAATGATCGTTTCATAGGTTGCTACGTTTTTAACTGTCAACTGTTTTACGCCACTTCCAATTTTGGAGGAACGAAAGTTGAATTTCTCATACCATATCATTTCTCTGAAAATCTTAATACCCCTCTTTGGAGGGGTACCAACATTTCGCAAAGCCTACCCTTCGTCGGCAGGATTTTTGAGATCAGCAATCAGTTGTCAGGATTGTTTGTGCCGGAGGCATGCCAAGCCCCTCGAAAGAGGGGTAGTTGATACTTCATAAATTTGTTTGAATGGGAGAAAATATGCACCGAAGAGAATTTCTCAAAAACACCCTGGGTGGCACGTTTGCGCTGGCTGCCGCCGGCATGTCCGGGCTGACATTTGCTCAAAATATTTCCGATAAGCCTGCTCCCGCGAAAATGGCCGCAAGTGGCGACCGTGCTATTTCACAACTGCGCGGCGTGAATCTGGGTTCATGGCTTGTCCTGGAAAAATGGATGGTGCCGGACATTTATCGCGGCACTCACGCGCCGGATGAATACAGTCTTTGTCTTGCGCTGGGCAGCCAAGCCAAGAACCGGCTGGACCGGCACCGTGAAACGTTTATTACCGCCGACGATTTTCGTTGGATCAAGCAATGTGGTCTGAACGCGGTTCGCTTGCCGGTGGGTTATTGGGCGCTCGAAGCGCCGGAACCATACGTGGAATGCTCGCGCTTTATAGATTTCGCGCTGGATCAGTCCCACCAAAACGGCTTGAAATTACTTCTGGATTTGCACGGTGCGCCCGGCAGCCAGAACGGCTGGCCGCACAGCGGTCGGAGCGGGGCAATCAACTGGCCCAAAGACCCGAAAAACATTCAGGAAACCTTGCGCATCCTTGAAAGCTTCGGACAAAAATATGGAAAACATCCGGCGCTGTTCGGGATTGAATTATTGAATGAACCGAGCCCCAAAATCCCTTTGGAAATCCTGCAGCAGTTTTACCAGGACGCCTACCCGCGCCTCCGCAAATGGGTTGATCCGTCTATCGCGATTGTGTTTCACGATTCATTTCGCCCTTTAGCCTGGAAAAATTTCATGCAAGCGCCTGCATTTGCCAATGTGATTCTGGACACGCATCTCTACCAATGTTTTGGCAAACAAGACAAAGCCCGCACGGCGAGGGGACAACTTGAATTTGCCATCAATCGCAAGAATGAACTCGACCAGATGCAGCGTGAAGAATTACCCACGATCGTCGGCGAATGGTCGCTGGCATTGCCCGGTTCTGACATGCTGGACCTGTCGCCATTACAGATTTCATCCGTCAAACGTGCCTACGCCGACACGCAGCTTTTGAATTATGAAGGAACCCGCGGCTGGTTTTTCTGGAGTTACAAACTCGAATATCCTTCCGAGTGGAACTTTCGGTACGGTGTGGAACGCGGTTGGTTGCCCGAACACTTTGCCGTTTGAAAAATCAGATGGCTTGTAGGAATTCGGGCTTCAACTCCGGCATTATTTTAATCCCAGTTATATGTGGATAAGTCCCCGCTGAATCGCCACGGTGACCGCTTCGGTTCGGTCGGCAACGTGAAGTTTGGTGAGGATGTTCTTCAAGTATCCTTTTGTCGTGTGCTGTGAAATATTCATGACACTGGCGATTTGCTTGTTGGCCAGTCCTTTGGCCAGTTCCTGCAACACCACCAACTCTCTGGGAGTCAACGCTTCGAACTTTTCGCGTTTGGCCAAGCGATCCGCGACTTCGTCTGGAATCCAATTTTTGCCCGCAGCCACGGTGCGCAGGGCGGGAATCAGTTGTTCGCCGGTGGAGCTTTTCAAAACATATCCCTGCGCCCCGGCGGCCAGAGCTTTATGAATGTCCTCGTCCCCGTCAAACGCGGTCAACATTAGGATACGGGCTGCGCCATGTTCTTTGCGAATTTCTTCCGCTGCTTGTATGCCGTCCTTCAGCGGCATCCGCGAATCCAGTAATACGAGGTCGGGTTTGAGCGCGTTGAACCGTTCTATGACCTGGGTTCCATTGGCGGCTTCGGCCACGACCTCCATGTCCGGCTCGTTATTGATCATGGCAATCACACCCATGCGGACGACGTAGTGGTCGTCTGCAACCAGGATGCGGATTTTAGACTCTTTCTTCATAGTCGGCGGCTACTGGCTGCAAAGATTCATTGCCGTTTGATGGGTTGACCGGAATTTCAACCCGGATGCACGCACCCATTCCCGGCGTGCTTGTGATCAGAACCTGCCCGCCCATTCGCTCCGCCCGCTCGGTTATCCCCAACAATCCAAAATGCCCGTCTTTTGGCCCCGCGCAGTTTTCCGGGCTAAAACCTCGGCCATCGTCTTTTATTTGCAAAACCACCTGTTGCGGGCTGAATTGCAGTTCGATTTTCGCCAGGCTCGCTTCAGAGTGTTTGACCACATTGGTGATGGCTTCCTGGCCGATCCGCAACAGATTTTCCTCCACAATTTCGGACAATGAATCGCCTGCGCCCGTGGTTTCAACTTCCACGCGAATGCCGGCGCTGCCGGCAATCTGCCGGCCGCTGGTGAGCAACGCATTGGTCAGATTGAATTGTTCCGCGGCCCGGCTTCGCAGGCCTCTGACGGAGTCGCGCAAGTACCCCTGGCTTTGCTTCATCAAATTCCGCGCCAGTTTCAGGTGATGGGACGCGTTGTTGGGATTTTTTTCGAAATGGCTGGCCACCATGTCCAGTTGCAGGGCAATGCCGGTCATGGTTTGTTCCAAAGTATCATGCAGCTCCTGCGCCAGGCGGGTTCGCTCAGTCAAAACCGCGCGGAATTGCAGCTCTGATTCCTTGCGGGCGGTCATTTCAACCTTCAACTGGGCCGTTCGCTCCGTGACCCGTTCCTCAAGCTGGTCGTGAGCCTGCTGCAGCTCTTTTTGGGCGATTTCTTTTTCGCACACCAATGATTTCAAAATTGAATTCTTCTTTGAAAGCATGACCGTCCAACTGACCGCGACGAGCAGAACGGTAAAGAGCGTCGCGAGACTTGCCAACAGGTGTTGTGGCGTCAGCCAACTTGGCCGTTCAAGGACTTGGACATCGTCCGAGGCAGGAAGCAGCACGGAAAGCGAGGTGGTTTTCCCACCCTCACTGTTCTCGAGGAGACAAATGCCGCTGACCTGAAGCAGGCTGCCGATGGGAATCGAACTCAAAAACGTGTTTGGCGCGGCATTGTTTTTTTCAGCGGTAAAGATAAAATTGGTCGTTTGGAGAGTTAATGTGGTTTGAACATAAGGGTCTTTCGTGCTTCCGCCGATGTTTCTTACAGATCGGTCAATGAGCCTGCCTCTAAGTGTGATCAAATCCGCATGATACAATCCTTTTTGCAATTCCGCCACCGTCACCGCTCTGGGTTTTAAAACGGCGCGTGGTTCACCGGTTTTGCGAAACACGGCGTCCTCCAAAACCGGAAGGAAATTTTCGACGGCGGGAAATCCCACAGCTTCAATCACGTCACCGGGAGAGACAGACTCGGCCTGTCTGCTTTTGACCTGCAAACCGCCTGTAGCATCTTGAAGGAACAAATCTTCGCCTTTTCTTTGGTATGTAACCACGCCTTTTACGCGAACCAGTTTGGCTGGCGAACTGTCGTCGCGATACTGGGCGATGTCGTTTAAAGGCATCAACGGTTCGTCGAAAAGATTAGTCGGAGCGGGCTGCAAGATGGTGAAATCCGCCAGCCGCGGCACGTACAGCGTAACCATCATAAAATGCCTCAACGAAGCATTGTAAGTGGTCCCCGCAGTGCCCTTTAAAAGCACTTTGGCGCCCATCAGCGACATCGCGTCAATATTGGGCGGGATCGGAGAGAAAGCGTGCAAACGAAATCCGCCTGAAGCCAGTTCAATTCTAAGCCGATTCCCGATCGTCCATGCGGCTCTGACAATGCCAGAAATTTCGATACGCTGGCTGTCTTCAGCCCCGGACATCAATCGTTCAATCGTAACCGGTTTGGGCACAGGCAAGGGTGCTGTTCCCAGCTTTTCCCAATGCGGCTTGGTGATACAGGGTGCGTATCCTCCGGGAAAACTGACACCGGACACGGTCACGAGGTCGCCGACTGAAGGTTGCGCACCCTTGTAATTATTTACAAAAACTCCGCCACTGGCATCCTGCACGAAAAACCGTCCAGACCATATTGGTTCGGCAGCCGTTACCACGCCTTTTACGGAAACAGGAATTGCAAGCCGCGCTTCCGTGGCAGGAAGCGCGATTACACTAAAGGCGTTTGTCAAAGCATTGGTTATTATTTCGCTGGCACGAACCGCCACCGTCAGATTCACGCAGGCAAATATCAGAAAGAGGGCAAACCAACGTGAAGCGCAACGCTTGGAATGATTATTTCTTAGTCGCGTCATTTTAGCAATTTATCGCTCATAGAGTAATGGTGTCAAATGAAGTTCTAACCTGTTTTACCGCTTTGTACCACCCCTCCAAAGAGGGGTAGCCGAGACGACGTGGAACGGGTAGAGTCTCAAAAAATCTGCCATACAAATCCCAATAAAAGTTTATGCTGTTCATAAACAGGCTATGTCAAACCGATTTAGGAAAGGCAAAAATTCTGCATTCGGCCATTGGGCTGTTGGTTTTTCTTATTTGACACAACGATTATGAAATCAGGATCCACCTCCATGCTAAATTCGCCAAATTCTATGAAAACGACTCATCAATCATACTCGACAAAGATACCCAACAAATTGCAATTCCTAACCCCGGCAGTCTTGGCTCTCGCAGCCACGTTTGCCCTGACGCAACTGGCGGGCGCCGCGTCCTATACGTGGAATGTCACCAGCGGCAATTGGAGCACCACGAACAACTGGACGCCAAACACCGGTTCCGGCGGCCCACATGCCAGCGATGCCGTGACGTTTGGCAACACCGGCGCATCCAGCATCCCATTCACGGTCAATAACACTGTTGATTTAGGGTTCGGTGGAACCGTTGCGGGTTTAACCTACGGCGATGTCGCATCAGGCACTCTTAGTAATTATGTTTATCCGGGCACATTCATCCCGGCCAACCAAACGCTGACGGTTTCAACCAACGTCGTGGTGGGAGGACAAGCTCCGGGCAGCGGCTACGGTTCCTTTGGTGACGTGCTCGGCGGCGGCACACTTAATGTGACCGCGCCCAGTTTTATAATTGGAAACGGCGGATCCGCTGCCGGAGCCATCGCGGTCCTTGACCTTTCCGGTTTGACAAACTTTGTGTACCACAATACGAGTGGATCCATAGGTATTTGTACCAATGGCGGGCCGTTGGCCGGTCAAACGAGAATCAGCGGGACCATGACTTTGGCTTCCGGAAGCAATTACATCACTGCAGCTGCCCTGTTCCTTGGCACAAGCACTTCAGCGCAGGGTGGCGCCGGTTTGTTGACCAGTGGTGTCTTTGGCGGTGGCGTGCAAGGCAACAGCGGTCCGGTTAACGGCGTTAATCCTAATGTGCTTACGCTTGGTCCGGGCACTAACATAATCAATGCCAGCACAATACTTGTCGCAAATCAGAAATCTGGCTTTGTCGTAACGAACTCGGGCGGCGGTTTGAGAATTCGGGGTATCACTGGAGCGGATTCGGACGCAAATGTGAACATCATTATCGGCAACCGGAATGTTAGCGGCGGATCCGGCCAAACAACCGGCTGGTTGATGTTCAACGGTTGTCCTGTGGATATTAAAGCCAATTCGTTGGTTGTCGGAGAACGCATTGCGGGCACGTCGAATGGCAGTAATGGCGGTGATGCCGGCAATGGTATGTTGCAATTCGATACCGGTACGATTTCCGCCAACAGTCTTCTGATGGCTTATAACGCTGGAAACAACTTCAGTGCAAGCGAACCATCACAAGCTAATGGATTAATTCAAGTTGGCGCTCACGGCACGCTTCTGATTGGTGCTGGCCAGGTTGTTGCCCTGGCGTCCTCGCTTTCAAGTGGTCCATCCACAGGCACTTTAATAGTTTCAAATGGGTTGATCAATTGCCAGGGCCCCATCGTAATGGGTCCGGGCACAAACAGCATTCCTCCGTCCAGTGCCGGCCTTGCTACCGGCGTAATTCAATTGATTGGAGCGGGCACATTGAACATGGGGCCAAACAGCTATATCGGATCGTTAACCAATCCGATTACAACTCTCATTTTGGACACCGATAGCGTGTTTTCCATCAGCATCCCGTCCGCCACTTACACCAATGTCTGTGTGCAGAATTTGTCCTGGCCGTCGCCCGATACGGACCTGACACTTTCCGTGGCGGCCGTGCCTGCTGGCGTTACCAACAATGAAGTTTTCCCCTTCCTCAATTTTTCTGGCACCATAACGAATACTTTCACCAATCCAAAACTCGCTCTGCCGGTCGGTTACACTGGCAATTTGTTTATGCCAGGCGGTAATACAATATACCTGATCGTAACTAGTGGCAGTGGGGCCGGAAGCGGCGGCGCGAATCAATTGCTCAATCCGTTCTTCCTCTCGGGCGCGGCCAATTGGACGGCCACGGGAAGCGGTGCGTCTATCGTTTCAACCAATTCAACCTATCCAAACAGCAGTAGCTGCACTCATGATACTCGAAACATTGTGCCTCTGCCCGACCCCAGAACCGGCGGGAATGTGGCGAAGTTGACGGGCAGCTTTGTTGCGGGCGGCAGCACTAATACTTGGAGCCAGAGCGTGCCTATGGCCGCCGGCTCGACGCTAACGGCTGGCGGTTCCACGTACGTGGCGCATGAAGATATGATGTCGGGCGCCGACAGCTTCTACTATGAACTGGATTTTCTTGATTCGAACGGAGCGTTGGTCGCCGCATACGAATCGTCTATTCTTACGAATCTAAATTGTGGCAGTCCAATCCTGGATACCTGGAACCTCATGGCTGTAACCAATCAAATGCAGGTGACTGGCGGTGCCAATACGGGCGTCGTCATTTCTCATGTCGCCCCGATAATCCAAGTTCCTCCGCTGACGGTTACTGCCCGATTCAGAGCGGTGTTCATCCAACGCAATGCGACCGATAGTGGCTCGGTGTATTTCTCCGGAGCCAATGTCGGTTTCCTCTCGGCTCCGGTGCCTCCAACAGTTTCGTCTATAACGCCAAACCTGGTCACGCTCTGCACCAATACCGTCCTGACCTGCACTGCAAGCTCAACCGAAACCACAATCACCAATGTTCAGGTAACTGCCACCACAACAACATTGGCAGGAACCACGACAAATACAGCCGTTTACAATCTTGGTTCGCCCGGTCTGACTGTCAGCGGGCTTGGAACATCGTCGGCTACCATCAGTTTGGCATTGGCAGCAAATACCATATATCAATCGGTCGTTATCAATGCAACTGACGCGGATAACCTTAGCGTTTCCTCCTCGGCGAGCTTTGATACCTTGGTGCCGACATTGGTAATCGAGGCTGCGGATTTCAACTACTCCAGCGGCCAGTTTATGGATACGCCGGCGAATGGCGGTCTGTGGCTTTACCAGAATCTGGTCGGCACGCAGGGAGTTGACGAAAATAAGGCCTCCCGCACGAATTCTCAAATTTACCGCCCCACCGACGCAGTTGTCATTCAGGCTGCCGCGCCAACCAGCGCCACCGCACAAAAATTCGTCAGCGCCGCCGACACCAACGAGGTGGAGACGGAGGTCGGATACAACACTCCGGGCGATTGGCTGAATTATACCCGAACCATTGGCTCTGGCGGTTCAGCCCCGACCGGAACCTACAATGTTTGGTGCTATCTGGCGACGAGCGGATCGGGAGAACAATCTTCATTCTCGGAAGTCACCAGTGATCGGACCCAGCCAAACCAAACTACCACCTCTCTGGGCCAGTTTGGCACCTCGTCCTTCACGGACAACAGTTACAATAATTATGTCTATGTGCCCTTGGCGGACGCGTTTGGCAACCGGGTGTCTGTCACGGTGGGGAGCGGCATACAGACGTTCCGATCCACGGTGGTGGGCAATCCCAACCTGGCCTTCTATATGTTGGTGCCAAAAGTGCCCGTCTATACACCGGAATTGCTGAGTGTTTCTCCGAATAATGGTGCTTATCAACAAACCAACGTATTTAGTTTCACCGTGGGTCCCGCCGATGGCCCTGCCATTTCCACCAACGGGATTAGTTTGGTCCTGAATGGCGTCGCCATAACGTCAGGATTGAATTTCACCCAGGTGGGAGGGAATTGGGTCGTGACTTATGCGATCCAATCGAATGCAGTATACACCGCAGTCATCAACGTAACCAACGCTTCAGGGGATACTCTCAGCACCCCTTACACAGACAATTTCGACACCTTCAGTCAGGATAACTTCACTATTGAAGCGGAGGACTTTGACTTCAATGGCGGCTCGTTTATTGACAATCCGTTTCCAACGGCGCCTCTCTATGTTGCCCTCAACAGTTATGGCGTTGCGCCCGAAGGTAATGCGGCCAATATTTCCGTGCCAGGTGTGGATGTGACCACGTCCAACAACATTACCGGCGAGACGTTTGTTTACCGGCTATATGATAACAACGTTGGCACAGAAGTGACCTCGGACTACCTCCGTTCGAAGTTTTATAATATTTCGGGAGGAAACGGAGAGCCGGCGAATACGACCAATAGTGACTATGACGTAGGATGGTGGTCGCCAGGGACATGGCTCAATTATACCCGCACGTTCCCGTCGAACACATATAATGTCTATGGCCGACTGGCTTGGAGCGGGCCTTATAGTGGAGCCACAATGGCTTTGGTGACCTCCGGGCAGGGTACCTCGAGTCAAACCACCCAAACCTTGGGCACCTTCTCCGATCCAAATGCCAATGGCCTCCAATCCTGGCACTGGATTGAATTGATGAGCAATGGGCAGCCGGCCGTGGTTTCGCTTGGCGGCGTCGAGACGTTAAAGGTGACCGCTCCGGCGGGAGCAGCCACGGGCAGCCTCAATGCAAACTTCTACATGTTTACGCCGTACGTGCCAGTCGCTACAGCCTTTCCTCTGACCGTTTCAAGAACTGGAAGCACCATTTCCATCCAGTTCCCAACTCAAAGTGGATTCACCTATACGGTGTTTTATAGCAGCAGTTTGAACCCGGCCAATTGGCAGACGTTGAGCAGCGTTCCCGGCGACGGCACGGTCAAGACGGTTAATGACACAGTGGGTGGATCGCCGCGATTTTACCGGGCGGAAGCTCAGTAAAGTAGTCGGGGAAGGTTAAGAAAGTTGACAATGCAACGGGGCCGGCACCGAATTAAAAACGGAGCCGGCCAGTTGCTTAAAAAATGAATAGACGTAAGTTAAAAATATGGGTGCCAAATTGCTGATTACAAAGAATGAAGACAAATGAGCCAAAACTGAAGGCCGCTTTCCGACGTGATGTGCAAGGCGATTGCGACAAAGAACTGAAACAAAAATTGAGTTCAGCCGGCTTCACGCTGATCGAGTTGTTGGTGGTGATTGCCATCATTGCCATCCTGGCGGCCATGCTGCTGCCGGCCCTCGCCAAAGCCAAGCAGAAGGCCCAGACCATGCAATGTCTGTCCAATGTACGACAGTTGGCGCTGGCGTGGAACATGTATGCAGGGGACAACAGTGACCGGCTGGTGCAAAATCGGGGTCTTGACAATGTCCCCGCATCGTGGAACGGAAACCCCCTGACCATGCTCGATTTGCAACCGGGAGCGGTACATCAGGATTGGTGTCCGGGTGATATGCAGCAACTGGGATGTGCCGTGAATCAGGACAAATGGATTGAGTCGGGTCTGCTCTATCCTTATCTTAAGAGTCTTCTGGTTTACCACTGCCCGGCCGACAAGACGGTGGTTCCCCATGGCGCGGCCGCGTTTGCGCAAAAGCCCGCCCTGCGCACCTATTCCATGAATTGCTGGGTGGGGTCCGTGGATAATACGGGGAGAGCGGTACCTTGGAATGGGGCTACAGGTGGTCCTTGGATAGTTTATACGAAGCTGTCGAACATGGTCAAACCCGGCCCGACCAAGACCTGGGTTTTGATGGAGGAAAATCCCTACAGCATTGACGACGGTTATTTTGCGACGGACCCCGGGGAGACAAGCAAGTGGAACAATCTTCCGGCAGTTTTGCATGGCAATTCCAGTGTGATTGCGTATGCGGACGGACATGCGGCGCCGCGTCAATGGACGGACAATCAAATGATCAATGCCAAGCCATCATCGCCCACTGGCAATGTCATGGGTACACCGGCCACGACCGGCAATCCGGATTTGCCGTGGTTGAATTCAATTAGCACCGCTTCAACCCAGTAAGCATATTTTATACGCGCATGTTCAGCTTCCAGATTTATGGCGTTTGTGGGTTATTCTAACAGGCACTGCGTCTCCAAAAGTCGTTTTTCCCACGGATCGCAGCCTGGATTGTCTCCGCATTGGTTTTCTTCTTTCAAAAAACGGCCAAACGAAAGTTCCCCGCCCACAATCGGTCTACTTTCAAGGTTTTCCAAATCAACTTGCCGCTGGCGCGAACTTTGGCATAATAAATTCCAGAAGCCGCGTTACCAACGAGGTTTGCGGCTGTTGTTTTTGCCAATGCATTTTCGTTTCAGTTCTACCCGCATTTACGCAAAAGGGCACAGAACAGCAGCAGAAAAATCTCAATTTTGAGGGATGTAGGAACAGACAAACAACGAAAGTTGATTGTGGGCCCATAGCTCAGTGGTTAGAGCAGGCGACTCATAATCGCTTGGTCGCAGGTTCAAATCCTGCTGGGCCCACCAGGCTTCCTTCGGGTCGCAGCAAGAGTGGAGACTGGCATGTCAAGTTAGAATGGAAACGTGTCTCAACGTGCATTTTTGAAGGCTCCCCAATACGCCCCGGCAAACTAAATCGCCTCTCAATTCTTCGAGCAAGAAGCGGTGATCGCCAGCCAAAGCCAGCCCGCCAGAAAACCGATTCCGCCGACCGGTGTGATTGCGCCCAGCCAGCGCGCATTGGTTGCGGCCAGCAGGTAGAGCGAGCCGGAAAATATCACAATGCCCGCCAGAAAGCACCACCACGGCCCGGCCGCCAGCGGCTTTCGCTCCGCCAGCACAAACAGCATCACGGCATGAATGAAATGGTAAAAGACCGCCGTTTCCCAGATCGCTGCCGTTCCATTTTGCGCTAGAATTTTTTTCAATCCGTGCGCGCCAAATGCGCCGAGCGCCACGGCCAGAAAGCCGGCCGTCGCGGCAACGCGGGCAGCGGTTGCGTTGGTCATAATGAATCCAAAAATGGCACAGACTTTTCACCGGCGAAATCAATAATTTGTGTTCATTCGTGCCCATTCGTGGTTAATTTCAATTGTGAAAATCATCACCGACGAACGCTCCGCCGGTTATTCTCGTTACGGGCATCCCGAAAATCCCCGGCGTGTCACGGCGACCATTGCACGCTTGAAAGAGCAGGTGGAATTGCCGCTCGTCTGGGAGTCGCCGGGCGAAGTGAGCGATAAACAGATTTTGCGCGCGCACGCGCCGGAACTGCTCGCGCGCCTGAAAATCCCGGAGGATTTCGACGGCGACACGCCGTTTTATGAAAATATCACCGACTACGCCCGCGCGTCTGCCGCCGCTGCGCTCAACGCCCTGAGAGCTGCGCGCAACGGTGAAAACGCTTTCAGCCTCATGCGTCCGCCCGGTCACCACGCCACGCGCGACCAGGCGATGGGTTTTTGTTATTTGGGCAACATCGCCATCGCCGTGCTGGAGGCCGTGGCGGCCGGCGGCAAACGCGTGGCCGTTTATGATTTTGACGTGCATCACGGCAACGGCACGCAGGCCATTCTGCTTGATCAGCCTGGGGTCGCGTTCTTCTCAATCCACTTGCACCCCTTTTATCCCGGCACCGGTGCCGCAAACGCCGGCAAAAATTGTTTCAATTATCCCGTCGCACCGTCCTCGTCGCGCGAAACTTATCGTGCCACCCTGGGCCGCGCGCTGGACGATTTAAAAAAATTCCAGCCGGATCTCATCGCCGTATCCGCCGGCTTCGATGCCTACGTGCGTGACCCGCTGGGCGGCGGCATACTGGAGGTGGAGGATTTTCACTGGCTCGGCCAATCCCTGCGCGCGCTTGGCGTGCCGGTGTTCAGCCTGCTCGAAGGCGGTTACAGTCGCGATTTGCCCGAACTCATTTTTGCCTATCTCAAGGGCGTGGAGGGAAAATAATCTGTCTGCCAGTTGGCATGATTGACTTTGGCGGGATTGCTGGAATAGCTTCTTTGCAGAAATGCAAGCCGCCGGACACAAACAGGTTAACCGTTTCCGATTTCTGTCACTCGCGGTTGGAATATTGCTCTTGTTGAGTTTGCCCGGCGGCGAAGCATCTCCCCTGAAAATCACCATCGCCAGCGATTCAACCGCCGCGTGTTTTCCACCGACGGATTATGGAAAGCGCACCGGCTGGGGCCAGGTGCTTTCCAATTTTTTCACCACCAACGTCACGGTGGACGATCTGGCGTCGTCAGGGCGAAGCTCAAAGAGCTTTTACCGTGAAGGGAAATGGGCGGCCTGCCTCGCCACACACGCCAATTACTACTTCATCCAGTTCGGCCATAACGACGGCAAAATCAAGGACCCGGCCCGGTACACGAACCCGGAAACCACCTTCAAGAGTTATTTGTCCAATTACATCAATCAGGCCCTCGCCCAGGGCGTCGTTCCGGTACTGCTCAGCCCGCCCACGCGCCGGAATTATCAATCGGCGCACGTGCTCAAACGAGACAGCCTGGAAAATTACGCACGGGCCATGCGCGAACTGGGAACGAACATGAATGTACCGGTCTTGGATGTTTTGCCCATTTCAATTCAGTTTTACGAGTCGGTGGGAAAATCCGGCGCGCGAATCTATCAGGCCAACACTGCCACCAACACCTTCGAAAACGACGCCACGCATTTCAGCGCGCTCGGCGCCCGGCAACAGTGTTATTTCGTCGTGGAAAGTCTGCTTCACTCCACCAACGCCAGTCTGGCTCCCCTGCGAAAGGCCGTTAACCTGAAAGCGGTCCAATCGCAGGCGGCCTTGTTGCCATCTCCAGCTACGGGCCCGGCCGGTCCCCTCAATTGACGCCACCATGACCCGTTCTGAGTTTTTCCATTACGCTCGTGCTTGAATCGGTCCGCGTGACCTGTTGCCTCGTGGAAAATGACACTGTGGGTTGATGAGCGATGAGGGATCGCTGCCTCAGCCTAATCCGGTTACGCCGGTGAGGTATATTTTGTTTGCCGACGCTACAAATAATCCCGCGTTCACAGCGGTTATTTGTCCCCGCTGAATTCCGTAACGCCACTCGACAAAACTTTTTTCCCGCGCCATCCTGCCTGTCATGGCATTTGAATCGGATTCGCCGCTCGACCGCCTCTGGCAGGAATACAGCCGGCCGTTTGAGCAATGGGACGACCACACGCTTGCGCGCTGGCTGGCGCAAACGCTCGGTCAGCTCGAAGGCAAGGCGTGGCGGCTGTCGCATCCGCTGGTCGGCGCGTACCGGTTGGGGGCGCAACTGGCGCACAACCGGCAAATCTGGTTCAAGCGGCTGGCCACACCGCCGGCGGCCTATGCGGAATCGCCGTGCTGCCGCGCCCCGTTCCTGCCATTGCTTACCCGTGACGTGCGCGAGAGCGGTCTCATCTGCCAGCATTGCAACGAAACACTCGTACCGTTCGACGAAATTGCCGCCGAAGTCCGCGCCGAACTCGACGCGTGGGCGAAACAATACGAACCCGTCCACGCCGTCGCGCATTGGGACGACCGGCAGCGCCGGCGCGTCGGCAATTATGATGCGGCCTATGAGAACGCGGCGAAGGAGGCTGAACGGTTTCTTTCGCGCGCGGGCCGCGAACTTGCGCCGAAGTTGCTGGACCTTTATCCCGCCATCATCTGGGAGGACCAGGATGAATGCCTTGAAGTGCGGGCCGAGGACGTGGCGGTATAAATTCGGAATCAAAAAATGAAGTGGATTTTCAAGTGGTTGTTCCGGCTGGTCATTTTGGTGGTGGTGCTGGCGGTCGTCCTGCTGTTGTCGCGCAATGCGATTTTGCGGGTTTATCTCGAGCACCAGATCCACGCCCGAACCGGCATGGACGCGGAGATCGGCCGGTTCTCCCTCGGTTTGGCTGAACCGACGGTGACGATTCAAAATCTCCGGCTTTACAATCCGCCGGACTTTGCCGGCACGCCATTTCTGGACATCCGGGAAATCCACGTGGAATACGACCCCGCCGCGCTTGCCCGACACGAATTGCACATCACGCTGATGCGCTTCAACCTCGGCGAGCTTTACATCGTCAAAAATCAAGCCGGACAGACCAACATCTTTTCCCTCGGCATGAGCGCGCCGATGAGCAAGGCCGGCGGCAATGCCGGTAAATTGTTCGCGAAACAGACCGGCCTTGAATTCAAGGGCATTGACGTGTTGAACGTCTCCATCGGCACGGCCAAATACATTGACTTGAACAACCAGCGGAATGATCGAACTCAAAAAATTGACATCCAAAACTGCGTGCTCAAAAACGTGAAGTCACCGGCTGACCTGGGCGGGTTGGCGGCATTCATCGCGCTGCGCAGCGGCGATTTCTTCGGCTCGTTGCAGAACCGGAAAAATTCGGGCTTGAGCATCCTCAAACTGCTTGGACAATAAAATCGCCTGCCATTTTTGCATTTTCCGCGCGCGAAATCTTCTTTAACCTCGACGCGTGCATCGTGACCCGCTCAAATCCGCCGCCCGCGTCGTGGTGAAATTCGGCACGGGCGTGCTCACGGACAGCCGCAAGCAGCCCGACCCGGCGCAGTTGGACCAGCTTGTCGCGCAAATCGCCGCGCTGCGGAAGGCCGGCCGGGAAATTGTGCTTGTCACCTCCGGCGCAGTCGGCGCGGGCATGGGCGCGCTTGGTCTGGAAAAACGCCCGACCGACTTGGCCGAATTGCAGGCCTGCGCCGCCGTCGGCCAGTCGCGGCTGATGACGATTTACGAAAAACTGTTCGCCGCGCACGGCCTCCACGTCGCCCAAGTGCTGCTCACGCACGACGACCTCGAACACCACGAGCGCCATCTCAACGCGCGCAACACGCTCGTTACGCTCTTGAACCGCGGTGTTGTGCCGGTCATCAACGAAAACGACGCCGTCTCGTTCACCGAAATCAAATTTGGCGATAACGACAAGCTGTCGGCGCTGGTCGCGTCGCTGTTGCCCGCTGATTTGCTCGTGATTCTTACCACTGTGGACGGCGTTATCGAAAATTTCGGCGAGGCCAATCCAAAAACCATTTCCGTCATCGAAAAAATTGATTCTGCTTTGGAAAAACTCGCGCGCGGCACCAACAGCGATGTTGCTGTGGGCGGCATGAAATCGAAAATCGAGGCCGCGAAAATCGTCGTGCGCTCCGGCATCCCGCTCGTCATCGCGTCGGGCAGGAAAAAACATGTCCTGGCCCAAATTCTCGCCGGCGACGAGGAAGGCACGCTGTTTGTCGCGCAACCGAACAAGCTGCACAGTCGCAAACGCTGGATTGCATTCTTTCATCACCCCAAGGGCGCGTTGTTTGTGGATGACGGTGCGAAAGTGGCGCTGCGCGAGAAGGGCAAGAGCTTGCTGCCGCCGGGCGTCGCACGCTGCGAAGGCGATTTCGTCGCCGGTGACGTGGTGCGGATTTGCGATTTGAATGGAACGGAATTCGCGCGCGGCATCGCGCGGTTCGATTCCCCCGCCGTCCGCGCCCGCAAACTGCCGAAGGAAGAACTCGTGCATCGGGATGATCTGGTAATTTTGTAAATTTGGAAACATTCAACGCTCAACATTCAACTTCCAACGCCCAAGTTGACTCTCGTGGACGTGGGCCGGGTCTTTCCTTGAAAATTGAGCGTTGAATGTTGAATGTTCCCCAATGAAGAAAAAACCTGCGATTAAAGATTTGTTGAAGGTCATGGCCCGGCTGCGCTCGCCCACGGGTTGTCCGTGGGACCGCGAACAAAGCCACATGACGCTGCGCCGTCACGCCATCGAGGAGGTCTATGAATTGATTGACGCCATCGAAGCCGGTGATGATCACGAGATGGCCGAGGAACTCGGCGACCTGCTGTTGCAGGTTGTCTTTCATTGCCAGATGGCGCGCGAGCGCGGCGCGTTTGATTTTGAAAAGGTCTGCCGGTTGATTGTGGAAAAACTGGTGCGCCGGCATCCACACGTTTTCGGCCAGACCAGGGTCAAGAACGTGGACGAAGTCTGGGCAAACTGGGAAAAAATCAAGCACGCCGAGAAAAAGGGCACGCGGCACGAACGCGCTTCGGCGTTTGACGGCATCCCGAAACATCTGCCCGCGCTGTTGCGTGCCGAAAAGCTGGTAAAGAAGGCGCGCAAGGTCTTTGCCGACGGCCACCATTCAAAGCGCCGGCTCACCAAAGCGGCTTTGGCCACGGAACTCTTTGGGCTGACGGAACTTGCGCAGCGCCACGGCTGGTCGGCCGAGGAATTGTTGAACGGTGAAATAAAAAACCAAGAACGCCGGTTGCGCCGCCGGGAAAGGGCTTGAGCCGGTTCACCGGTTGCATTTGACAATCCGGGCAACTCGCGCCACGTTTCAGTGTTGAACCTTTAGGTGTTGATTTTATGAAAACTCGAAACTTTCAAAAGTCGCCGCTGACAATCGTCGCCCTCACCGTGCTGGCTTTGGTGGCGGGCAACGCCATGGCGCAGGATTCCTCAACCACCACCTCAACCACTGCCAGCGCCGTCGCACCGGCAACCACCAGCCCGGCCGCGCCGCAATTGTCCTACGGCGTGCCGGAGGTCTTGCAGCTTTCGCAGGCGAAAGTCGGTGACAGCACCATTATCGCCTACATACAGAATTCGGGGAACAACTACGGACTGACTGCGGCCCAGATCATTTATCTGCGGCAGCAGGGCGTTTCCGAAGCCGTCATCAACGCCATGTTGAATCAGCGCTTGCAGACGGCCCAACCCGCGCCAACCGCCAATGCTGCAACTGCACAACCGGCGGGTTCAGACGCTTACAGCACCCAAACCTCGACCGCCACCGCGCCGCCCACGACGAGCTATGTTCAAACCGCTCCAAGCTCGACGGTCTATGTCGTGCCCAGTACACAGACGTATTATTACTCCTATCCCTATCCGTACTACTATCCTTACTATTACGGCTGGCCGGCGGTGTCGCTCTCGTTCGGTTGGGGCGGCTATTACTACGGTGGCTACCGTGGCTATTATGGCGGTTACCATGGCGGCTACTATGGTGGCTGGCATGGCGGTGGGTACGGTGGCAGCAGTGGCTGGCATGGCGGTGGCGGTGGCGGCGGTTGGCATGGCGGTGGCGGCGGGCATCACTGACGAGCTGGTATTTCAACTCTCGGGAGAAACGCTCGCAAATAGCCGAAGGATTCGTTCCCTGCGAACTCTTATCCGCCTGAGCTCGCGACTCCCGGGCGCGCACTCACAAATTCCCTATGCAAACGGGCGTAAACCCCGTCTTGTCTCAACAAACTTTCATGCGTGCCGCGTTCCACGATCCGGCCCTGGTCCATCACTAGAACCAGATCGGCCTTGCGGATGGTACTTAAGCGGTGCGCCACCACAAACGCCGTCCGACCGCGCAGCAAAATTTCCAGCGCCCGCTGCAACCGCGCCTCGGTGACAGTGTCAATCGCGCTGGTCGCCTCGTCGAGCACCACAATGCGCGGGTTCGCCAGCATCGCGCGCGCGAAACAGACCAGTTGTCGCTGGCCGAATGACAGCGACGCGCCTCGCTCGGTCACCGGCGAATGCAACCCCTGCGGCAGCGCTTCCAGCAGGTCGGCGCAATCCAGCGCATCGAGCGTCGCGCGCGCGTCGGCTTCCGTCGCGCCGGGCCGCGCCAGCCGGATGTTGTCCAGCACCGAGCCGGAGAACAGAAAATTATTTTGTTGCACGGTGCCCATCTGTGAACGAAGTGAATCGCCGGTGACGGCGTTCAAATCCATGCCGTCCACCAGCACGCGCCCGCCGGTGGGCAGATAAAATTTTTGCAACAGCGCCACGAGCGTCGTCTTGCCGCTGCCGGTGTGGCCAACCAGCGCCACCGTTCGCCCCGGCTCGGCCGTGAATGAAATATCCATCAGCACGGGCCGGCCCGGCTGGTACTCGAAGTGTACCGCCTGAAATTCCACATGGCCTTTGATGGTCGGCAACAGCTTTGCATCCGCCGCATCCTGCCATTCGGGTTTCTGATCCAGCATTCGGTATAATCGTTCCGCGCCCGCCATCGCCATCAGCGCCTGATTCAATTGATTGCCGATGACCTGCACCGGATCGAAGAACAGGTTGGCCAGAAAGAAAAACATCACCAGATCGCCGACGTCCATGTGCATCCAGCCGTGCCAGCTTAATGCCCCGTACGCGCTCAACAACGCCATTGCGCCGAGGAACAACTGGCTCTTCAATTGCAGCAGCGGCACGAACACCGCCGACGCCTGCGCCACGCCCACGTTGTTCTCGCCATGCACGTTGATTAATTTACGGAAAAAACCGGCGTTGATGTCCTGCCGCACAAATGCCTGTGTCACCCGAATGCCGCTCACGGACTCGGCCAGTGTGGAAGCGACGCGGCTCCACGATTGTTGCACCATGCGCAGGCGGCGGCTCATTTCGCGGCGATATTTTTCGTTTACCACCCAGATGACCGGTGCCATGAGGAGCATCAGGGAAAACAGCTTCCAGTTGTACCATGCCATGAGCGCCGCCGAACCCGCCATTTGCAGGCATTGCACCACCAGCACGAACGCCACGTCCTGCACCCCGGCGCGGACGCTGTCAATGTCCGAGGTCAGCCGGCTGATGATGCGCCCGAACTTCGTCTGATTGAAAAACGACATCGGCATCGTCATCAGCTTGCCGAACAAATCCGACCGCATGTCGTGTACGACCGCCTCGCCCAGTTCGAGCGCGAACCGCTGGCGGAAATGAAACGTCACCACCGTGACCAGCGCCAACAGGAAATAAGCCGCCGCGTACCAGTAGATGCCCCGCAAGTCCTGTCCGGCGATCGGGCCCGTGATGGTGCGGCCAATCAACCACGCCAGCGCCGGTAACTGCAAGCCGCGGGTGAACGTCAAAATGAACAGCCAGTTCCGCTTGGCGGCGTAGGGTTTGGTGTAGCGAAAAATCCGGCGGATCAGCGCCAGTTGCAACGGCACCTTGTCCGCCTCGCGCTCCTCCATCGGATCGTAAAACGTGAGCGCCTCCCGCGCGGAAAGGCTGTCTTTAACCGCCTCCGCGGCTGACGATTTGCTGTTTATTCGCGCGCTCATGGCAATTCAAGCCGTTGGTGGAATGACAAACCATCGGACTGCGGACGAAAAGCGGTGGAGGGCCACCGCACTCCAAAACCTGTCGGAATTTTTAGCGGCTTGCCGTCCTTCGCGGAGCGTCTTGGACTGCGCCAGCCCTCTGGCGCTTTCGGCATTGAGCAATTCACCGTTTTCATTTCGTCTCCGGTTCCGTCTTGAATTCGAAGTTGGAAGTTGAAGGTTGAATGTTCGATGTTCCCAATTCCTTTTCACCTCGTCCCTCATCCAAGTCCATGATTTGCAACAAAGCCGTTTCGCGGTACAGGCCCGGCCAGCGCACCAGTTCCGCGTGCGTGCCGGTCAACGTCAATTGCCCGTCCTCCAGCACCAGAATCAAATCCGCCCGGCGCAATAAACTCAACCGGCTCGACACCACGAACGTCGTCCGTCCTGCCATCGCTTCGCGCAACGCCGAAACAATCTCATTTTCCGTCCGCGCGTCCACCGACGCCGTCGGGTCGTCCAGAATGAGAATCGGCGGTTGCAACAACAGCGCCCGCGCCAGCGCCAGCCGTTGGCGTTGTCCGCCCGACAGGTCCACCCCCGATTCGCCCAGCACCGTCTCGTAACCCTGCGGCAGCGCCGTGATGAACTCATGCGCCGACGCAATTCGCGCCGCCCGTTCAATCTGCTCCATCGTCGCGTGGGGATGTCCGAATGCGATGTTTGCCGACACCGTGTTCGAGAATAGAAAACTTTCCTGATACACAATCCCGATTTGCCGGCGAAATGCGTCCAAATCCAGGTCTCGCAAATCTTGTCCGTCGGCCAGGATTCGTCCCCGTTGCGGATCGTAAAAGCGCGGAACCAATCCCAGCAACGTGCTCTTGCCCGCGCCGGTCATGCCGAAGATGCCGATGATTTGGCCCGGCCTCGCCTCGAATGACACGTCCGCCAACACCGGCTTATCCGCGTGATAACCGAACGTCACGTTTTCAAAAATCATCCGGCCCGTCAGTCGCGCCGGTTTGAGGGCGCCGGGTTTGCTTTCCACGTCGAGCGGCGTGTCCATCACCTCGAACACGCGCCGCGCCGCCGCCAGGCTTTGCTGCACCGAGTTCGCGATGGTGGAGATGGTCGCCACCTGCCCGGTGAATTGCTGGAGCAACCCTGCGAATACCACCAGCCCGCTGCCGAGCGGAATTTTTCCATGCACGTACAGCCACCCGCCGTAGGCGAACAAAATCACCAGGCTCAACTGCGACAGCATCTGCGTGCCCGGCGTGAAGAAGGACAGGTCCCGGAAAATTTTCCGCTGTTGCGATGACACCAAATCGTTCGCCTCCTCGAACCGTTGGACCTGGTGTGGTTCGGCGGCGAAGCCTTTAACCGTCTGCATCCCGCGCACGCTTTCGCTGAACAGCAACACCATGTTGTCCGACAGTTCGCGGTTGCGCAGGTAACCCGGCCGCAGCCGCGCCGAATAGAACTGCGCCAGCCACCACAACGGCAGCGACACGCACAGGCACGCGACAGTCAGCGCCGGCTGGATGCGCCACATGAAAATCGCATAGGCCACCAGCGTCAGAATCATCGTCGCGCCTTGCAGCAGCACACCGTCCACAAACAACCGTGTGTTCTGCACGTCGCCCGTCACCCGGTTGAAAATGGAATTGGAACCGTGGACGTCGAAGAAACGGAAGCTCAGGCGTTGCAGCTTGGCGTAAAGTTGCGCGCGCAGTTCCGGCACGATTTCCCCCTGCGTCAGCCGCGCCGTCACCATGTTGTAGGCGTAGGTGAGAAACGCGCGCAACACTGCCTGCGCCACAATCGCCAGCGCCAGCGCCGTGACAATCCGCAGCGGCGCCCAGCCTGCCGGTGGTTGCCAACCGAACGGATACACCGGCGGCGGCAGCGACGGGTCGAGCGCGTGTCGGATCACGTCAATGACCACGCCCAGCAGTTTGAGTCCGACGATGCCCAGCAGCAGCAATGCCAGGCTCAACACCAGCGACCAGAGGCAATCCCCGCGAAACCGCCACGCCAACGCAGTCAGCCGCCGGACCAGTTCACCGGTGGCATACCGCTGGTCGGCGGGCGCGAGCCTGGCTGTTTCGGACGTTTTCAGAACCCGTAACATGCCGCAGCCCGCTCCCGTAATCGAATCAAAAACGATTGTGGAAACTGCCAAGGCGCCAAGAACACAAAGCCATAAAGAATTTCCGAGCCATAGATAACCACAAATGAAACGCAGATAAAAGTATCTGTGAAGATCTATGTATAACAATGGCCAAAACCTTGGCGTTCTCCGCGCCTTGGCGGTTGATAATTTCTGCTGTTGGCCGCCGACACTGCTTGCCTGTGACACGCCAAATCGTCCATTATATGCCCCGATGAGAAAATGTTTCGGCGGCTCTGCGTTACTTGCGCGCTGTTTTGTGTTGCTCGCGCTGTGGTGCGTCGGTCTTCCATCGGGCTTGGCCGCTAAAACCGCATCCCCAGCAAGCTCGCCGGTCTATGACTACGCCAAACCCAGACTGCTCACCGGCACTCTGTACGCGATCGGCTCGGACCGAAAAGAAATTTTGTACACCTTCCGGCGGACCGCGACGCGTTCCGGTTCCGACGTTCATGTCGAGCGGCAGTTTATCTGCACCAACGGCACGTTGGCCGAGGTGGAAAAAGTACTGTACGAATCCAACGAGCTGGTCTCCTTTGAGATGCAGGATTTTCCGGCGCGCGTCTCCGGCGCCATTCGGATTGAGCCAGACCCGGAAAATCCGACCCGTCAAAAAATCTTTATCAGCTACGCCCATGGCCTCAATCCCCCAAAAGGCCGTGGCCGGACTCTCCAGCCCGACACCGTGATTGACGACACCTTGTACCCTTTCATGCTGGCACACTGGGACGAATTGATGCGGGGTAAAGCCGTCGAGTTCCACTTCGTGTCGCTGGAATGGAAGCGCACCTTTGAGTTCCGCCTCGGGAAGACCGGAGAGTCCGCGCGGAATGGCCGGCCGGTTGTACAGATCACGATGAGACCCGCGAGCGTCTTAGTCGCCGCGTGGGTGAAGCCGCTCGTCTTTACCGTGGAAAAGGACAGCCCGCATCGCATCCTCTCCTACATCGGGCGCACCACGCCCCGTATCCAGAAGGGAAAATCCTGGAAATACCTGGATGCCGAAACTGTCTTTCATTACCCAAGCACCGATGCGCACGGATGAAGCGCGGCTAACAACCTCCGTGCAAATCTGTGCGAATCTGCGGCTGAAAACCTTGGCGTCCTCCGCGCCTTGGCAGTTGATAATTTCTGCTGCCCGTCGGTGACACGGCTTGCCTGCGACCCACCGGGTCGGCCATCCTGTGCCCCGATGAAAAAAGATTCCGCCGGTTGCGCATGGATCGCGTGCCGGGTTGTGCTGGTTGCACTCTGGTTGTCCGTCGTCCCGGCGGGCTTGGCCGGTGGCGCCTCTCACCCGGCAACGTCAAAGGCGTACGACTATGCCGAACCCAAACTGCTCACCGGCACCCTTTATGCCATCGGCTCGGATCGGAAAACGGTTCTGTACCTCTTCCGGCGGGTCGCCAAGCGCACCGGCGCCACCGTTCATGTTGAGCGCCAATTTTACCGCACCAACGGCACGCTGGCCGCCGTGGACAAGGTCACCTATGAATCCAACCAGCTCGTCTCCTATCGGATGCTGGAATTCCAGGCCCGGGTCTCCGGGGCCGTCCGGATTGCGCCCGACCCCGAAAACCCGGCCCAGCAACAAATCTTCATCAGTTACGGGCCTGGCCTGATTCCTCCGAAGGGCAAAGCCCAAGACCTCCCGCCGGACATCGTGTTTGACGACACGGTGTATCCGTTCATGATGGCCCACTGGAACGACCTGATGCGGGGCGACACCGTCGAGTTCCACTTCATTTCCTTTGAATGGGAGCGGACCTTTATGTTTCAGTTCGTGAAGACCGGCGAATCGGTGCAGAACGGCCGGCCCGTCGTACAGATCAAGATGCAACCCACGAGCATGTTCATTGCCCCCTTGGTGGATCCGCTCATCTTTACCGTGGAAAGGGACAGTCCGCACCGCATTCTCTCCTACACCGGGCGCACCACACCCCGCATCCAGAAGGGAAAATCCTGGAAATATCTGGACGCCGAAACCGTCTTCGATTGGAAGTAAGCGGGTTCATCTGATCAACGCCAAGCCGCCGGGTCGCCGGTAAGAACTTGCAGGCCACAGATGGACACCAATGAAGCGCGGATCAGCTTAATCTGAGAAAATCCGTGTTCGTCTGTGGCTGAAACCTTGGCGACCTTCGCGTCTTGGCGGCCAAGACCGCTGCTACCGGAATGCATCGAAGTATTTCGGAATAAAGGACTGAAATGCGCGTAACTCGTTCAGCCAATGTTGTTAATGCCACGGCCAATATGGCGTGACGATTGCTAATAAAACTGCCGGTGCGGAGGCTTATGAGTGGCAAAAATCATTTGCCCCTTACGGCTGCTCCCAGAACAGAAAAAGCAAATAACCTGGGCCATCAGGCCCACACAACTTTATGAGCGATCACGAAAACAGAAATTATGTATCGGTCGGGTCTTGGATGGGCATGTTGTTCGTCACCGCCATACCGGTGATTGGTTTGATTATGGTCCTCGTTTGGGCATTTAGCGGCGAGAACGAGTCGCGCAAGAATTATTATCGGGCCATCCTTTCATGGATATTGATTCTGGTGGCGTTGTGTGTGGTGACGGCCTTGGTGGTTGGATGGCTGGGCGGCGGACCGGCCCTTCAGAAATTCATTCAAGATCACCAGAACCTGGCCCACAACCATTGACCACCTGTTGGCTTCAGAAATCTGTCCAGCCAGAGGAGCCGGACTTTTTTAGCCACAGAAGAACACAGATAAAACGCAGATAAAAAACATCTGGGTGAATCTGTGTGCATCTGTGGCTTGAAATGATTTGATCCGGATCGCCGATCTGATCAAGTGACTCCGTCGTGCCGGGCGGGAAAATCTGAACCACCAGGCAACCACTCAACTCAGGAAGCCAAAGCAGGGAACCTTTGTCCCTTTTGCCGGCACTGCCTGTCTTGGATGCTCCATTCGCTTTCCTCACTGAAGCTTGTGCCGTTGGCGGCGGCACCGGACTATGAAGGCGGCGCCGGCGGCCAGCCATCCCAAAGTCGAGGGCTCAGGCACGGGCAGCGCTACCCCCTGGAAGGCCAGTGCCAGCGGACTGGCCAGCCCGGAGGCAAAGGTGCTCCGCGTTCCGTCCGGTGTGAATTCATAGATGTTGCCGCCGCCGAAGTCCGCCTCAAACAGGTTGCCCGCGTTGTCAAAGGCCAGCCCGTCCGGTTCATACAACCCGGAAGCAAAGGTGCTTCGCGTGCCATCCGGGGCGAATTTATTGATGCTGCCGCTCGCGTAATCTGCCTCAAACAAATTGCCCGCGCTGTCAAAAGCCAGTCCGTAAGGAGTCGCCAGCCCGGAAGCAAAAGTGCTTCGTGTGCCGTCCGCTGTGTATTCATAAATGCTGCCGCTGCCGGCATCCGCGAGGAACAGGTTACCCTCGCGATTAAAAGCCAGTCCGCAAGGAACACCCACTCCGGAGGCAAAGGTGCTTCGCGTTCCATCCGGCGTGAATTGATAAATGTTGCCGCTGGCAGCGTCCGCTTCAAACAGCACGCCCGCGCTGTTAAAGGCCAGCCCAAACGGCGCGCTCAATCCGGTGGTAAAGGTGTGCCGCGCTCCGTCCGGTGTGAATTGATAAATGCTGCCGCTGAGCGGACCCGCCTCGTTGCCATCCGCATCAAACAAATTGCCCGCACTGTCAAAGGCCAGCCCGAAACCATCCGCCAGCCCGGAGGCAAAGAGGCTTTGCGCCCCGCCCGGCGTGTATTCATAGAGATTGCCGCTGTAATAATCCGTCACAAACAGATTCTGCGCCTGGCCGCTGGCGGCCATCAGCATGACCGCTCCTGTACCGACTGCTGCGCCCAAGGAAAGGCCCGTCGCGTGAATGGTAGATTTGGATTTTGTTTTCATAGACTTCTTGTTTTTTGAGGTTGTTTTGTGTTGGAGGCAAACAGCCTCCAGTAGGATGACATTATTAGCAAATTAGGTCGTTGTTGTCAAGCATTATTAATATAAACGACCAGGGAACTTTGCTCTCGACGACGTTCCGGGTTGGTTCGGACATGGCCCTTTCAATTCTCTTGCCGAAAAGGACTTGATCCGGATCGCCGGTCTGACCAATGGATCCCGGCGTGCCGGTCGGCAGAAAATGAGGCTCGACGGTCCATTTGACAGAAGGCGCCTCGCGTGTGATTTATACTGCGGCGGAAAAGTTTTCGAAGCCCAAAACTATCAATGCTGAAGGCAGACAATCTTAAAATTGCGAGCGCACTCTTGCTGGGCGCGTGGTCATGCGGCCTTGGCAGTCTGGTCGTCGCTCAGACGACGCAACTGACCGTGCTGACCAATTTCAACGGCGGCAACGGTGCGAACCCGGCGGCTTGGTTGACTTTGGCCCCCGACGGCAGTTTTTACGGCACCACCGTTCAGCGCGATGTTTCGTATGGATCAATCTTCAGGCTGACAACCAATGGCACCATGATGCCGTTGTTTTTCTTCCTCCCGACAGTCACCAACAGCGTGAATCTCGCCACCAACGACACCGGCTACTTGCCTGACGGCACCTTGACGGTGGGTCCGGATGGCAATCTCTATGGCACCGCCGCCCGGGGCGGCATCTACGGTTACGGCACCGTCTTTAAAATCACCACCAACGGATCATTCAGAGTGCTGACAAGTTTTAACAGCACCAACGGCGCGCTCCCGGAGGGAGCATTGACCCTCGGACCGGACGGCAATCTCTATGGCACCACCGTCAATGGCGGCACCAACAACGTCGGAACCGTTTTTAGAATCACCACCAACGGGACATTGACCTCCCTTTTTTCCTTCGCCGCGTCCGCCGCCAATGGCGATGCCAACTCCACCGGAGACAAGCCCAGTGGCGGGCTGGTCTTGAAGCCCGGCGGTATTTTCTACGGGACAACCGTATTTGGCGGGAACGGCGGCTACGGCACCTTCTTCAAAATCACCACCAACGGGGCGTTCAACCTGCTGTTCTCGTTCAGCCCGGTGGCCTCCAATGGTTCAACCGAGACCAACGATACCGGGGCGGAACCCGGTTTCAACCTTGCGCCGGGACCGGATGGCGACTTTTACGGCGCCGCCCTTTACGGCGGCACAAACGGTGGCGGCACCTTGTTCAAGCTCACTACCAACGGGACCTTCACGTTGCTCCACACCATGAATGGCGCGGCCAACAACAGCACCGATGGCTCACAACCCCAAGGCCCGCTGCCGCTGGGACCGGATGGCAATTTCTACGGTGCGGCTTCCAATGGCGGCAGCGGTCGTCAGGGAACCTTGTTTATGTTGACCCCCAGCGGCGCGTTCACACTGCTGTTCACGTTCGACGCCTTGGTTTCCGGCGACAATGTCACCGGCGGTGAACCCTTGCCTTTGACCTTGGGGAACGACGGCAATTTCTATGGCCTGACTTATTGGGGCGGTGCAAACGGATACGGGACGGTGTTCAAGCTCAACGTCGCGCCGACTTTGACCATCCAATGGCTCTCCGGCAAAGCTGTTTTGACTTGGACCAATTCCGCCTACGGCCTGCAATCCGCACCGCAAGTCACCGGCACCTACACCAACGTCCCCAACGCCGCCAGTCCCTACACCAATGCTGTCAACGTTCCGGAGCAATTCTTCCGGCTCAACGGGAATTGATTTTATTTGTGGCTGAAATAATTGAAGATGAATCCGCGTCCATCCGCGTAATCCGTGGTTAGAATCAATCCGCGTAATCCGGGGTTGAATTTCCCTTGATCTGGATCGGCTTTCTGATCAATTGATCCCGGCGTGCCGAAGAAGTCCACAACGCCGAAGCCAGAGACCAGAAGTCAGAAGTCAGGAGTCAGAAGGGCAAAGGAGAAACCCTTCTATGCCGGAAAACCGCCCAAGGCTGAAGGGCAGAAGTCAGACGTCAGAAGCCAGAAGTCCGATGTCAGACCTCCGACCTCTGACCTCCGCCATCCGCATTTCCTCGCTCCTTCCCACTTCACCTTCCGCGACGACGGAACCATCATTCCGTTCGGAGTCCCGCCTTCAGGCGGCCCCGACCGGCTAAAGCCGGAACTCCAAACTCCGCCCTCGACGCTCGACCCTCGACCCTCGACCTCACCCAAACTGGCTTATCACGACGACGCCCGCAAACTGTGGTTGTACCATGGAAACAGTTTGGAGCTTTTGGACGCCATTTTTTCAAAATATCCCGATGGCCGCTTCGACGCCATCTTCGCCGACCCGCCGTATTTCCTGTCCAACGGCGGCATCACCTGTCACGCCGGCAAGATGGTGAAGGTGGACAAGGGCGGCTGGGACGTCTCGCGCGGACCGGAACTGAACCACGAATTCAACACCGAATGGCTGCGCCGCTGCCAGAGAGTATTGAAACCCAACGGCACTCTTTGGGTGACCGGCACGCACCACGTCATCTTCAGCATCGGCTACGCCCTGCAACAACTCGGGTTCAAGATTCTGAACGACATCGCCTGGGAAAAGCCCAACCCGCCGCCCAACCTGAGCTGCCGTTACTTCACCCATTCGACGGAGACGGTTCTCTGGGCCGCGAAAAACGCGAAAAGCAAACACCTCTTCAATTATCAGGAAATGCGCAAAGTGACCGGCAAACAGATGAAAACCGTCTGGCGAAAGGAAGAATTTGCCGAGAGGTCAGAAGTCAGAAGTCAGAAGTCAGACATCCAAACTCCGGCCTCTGACCTCCGACCTCCGATCTCCGACCTCTGGACAATGGGCGCGCCGGGCCGGGACGAAAAGGAACACGGCAAACATCCCACCCAAAAACCCGTCTCGCTGGTGGAACGCTGCCTGTTGGCCTCGACGAACGAAGGGGATTTGGTGCTCGACCCGTTTCTGGGCAACGGCACCACCGCCGTCGCCAGCCTCCGGCTCAAACGCGGTTGTGTGGGCATTGAATTGGATTTGCACAACGTCGAAATTGCCAAGAAGCGATTAGAAGATGTGATCTGTAAAAATTCTGGGGGGGGCATTAAGAAATGCTGATCACCCGTTTCAAAGCGTTGGAAATTTTGCGGGCTTACATCGGCAAAGACCTCCGCAAAACCGCCGAAGAATTTGGAATTCAGGTTTTCGTCAACGGCAAGAAGAACAAAGGATGGGCTGGACTCACGCTCGAACGTTGCATCGCAATAGACCCGAATTGTGTTCAAGCTCCAAACGGTTTGGGTTGGGAATTGAAAACTACGTCACTTGTTTCGCGGAATGATCATTGGCGACCGAAAGAAACTCTCGCCATCACGATGATCAACCCGGAGCGCGACGTTGATACGCCGTTTGAGGAAAGCCATCTCTGGGCAAAACTCCGCAGAACGATTGTCTGCGGACGCGAGTGGATCAACAAAGAAGAACCACGTTCGCGGCTGATGCAAGTGAACTGCTTTGACGTGAGCGACGCAGAGCTTCTCGCGCTGGTGAAAGCTGATTACGAAAAGATTCAGCACACGATACTAACGAAAGGCTTTGCCCAATTGTCTCGTTCGCTCTGTGACTACATTGAGCCGGGAACAAAAGGAGCAGGCCACGGCAGCACATCACGAGCTTTTTACGCCAGCAAGAAACTCGTCGGCATCATTCTCGGACTCGGAGCATAAACCAAAAAGTTGTTGAATCGCAGATCGGACTTTGATCTAGTCTTGGGGTGCAATTCGACACGTTCAGTCATCGCCACGCGGAAGAAATTTTGAATGCGCATCTCGATGTCAAACGCGAAGTCTTGGAATTGATCGGCAAAGTCCAGCAATCTTCCGCAACCAGTGGCGCTGACAGTTTACATTCCCGCATCATCAAAGGCTTCGCCGCGCGCGGCTGGAAAACGGAAACACCTGTAGCCATCAACCAACCCAATGAGCAGCGATTCGACTTGTTTAAAAAGCCGGTCGCTATCGAGATTGAGTTTTCCCGCTACGAATTTCTTTACCGGGATTACATGCGATTTCTTTACGCTTACAACGCCGACGCCATTGAGGTTGGCGTGTTGGTAATTCAATCATCCGCGCCCAAAGGCAAATCTTACGCGCCTTCGTTGGAGCGTGTGAAAGCCGACCTTGCTTGGCTGCGCGGCACCATCACCGTTCCCCTCTGGGTCATCGCGCTGAAATAGCTCCGTAGGAGCGGAATCTTTGTAGTTCCCAAATCCGATAAAATCCCCAGCCCCGTCGGGGCGGCATCTTCCGGCCATTTCCCGAATGATTTCGCTGACGGGGCTAAAAAATTGTTTTGGGATATTTTCTACGAAGATGTCGCGGACGTCAAAATTGTTGCCTCAGAATCTTCCGCCGGCATTCTACTTGAAGACATATTTGCGGACTGAGGCTAATAGAAGCAAGCTGACTCCGATCAGACTGTAAACCGCTGGTTCAGGAACAGGTTCTAGATCGAAAAAGGCGGATTGCCCTATACTCAGTGTGGGCACACCGTTGTTCCAGACGCCGTTCTCAAATGTGGTAGTGGTGTATATTTGTGAGGCGGCATTCAACCACGCGACCGATTCGCCGTTCTGCGGGTTCCGGCCCACGACCTCGTAAAACGTGGCGTCCGCGATGGGAACGTAACAGGAAAGAAGTTGTGAACCGCTGCCCGTAACCAATGGCGGCACCCACATGCCAGTGATGGCGTCGTACCCGGGCCACACGGATCCTACAAAAGTGTTCATGAAACTCGAAGGGGAATCTAACAACCCACCCTGTCCAAACCCTAATGTATAGTTGATGCTCCAGCCATTGACGGTGTCGTAAACGGACGTCGGCAGGTATTGTTGTGTTGTCGGATCCCACTCGGTGAACGTGGCACCTTCGGGAACTACGCCCGGCTGGAAAATAGCGCTCAACGTGTTGTCGGGTACCGTTCCAACGTCAAGCTGGTTTGCGATGAGATTGTCTCCGGCATACAACTGCAGGTTGTAATAGCCTACGATATTCCCTGAATACACCTGACAGTTCGCAGATAGTGCAGAAGCGAGGAAGCAAACTGAGCATAAATATCTTGCAGTTTTCATAGCGCGCCCTTTATTGGCTTTGCACAATTGCACACAATAACAACCGTGCCTGCGGACGATTATTTGTCGTTGCGCCCGACTTGTCAAGTACAAAATACAGCACGAAAACTCTCTTTTTTGCTCAAAAAACGTGCAAGTATGGATTTAACCCATGGCCTGAGCCGTAATACCGCCCGCCTTCGTTTCATACAAAACGATTTGGCGACCTGGAGCGTCAGAAACTTGCTGCTCGTCCCGCGTTTCGCCTTTCCACCCTCCGCCATCATCAAGCGCAAGCCGCTGTCGGCCACCGCCCGCCGCCACGGTTGGGTTGGCTGCAATTTCAATTTGAGCCGGATTCCAGTTGAAGCGCGGATTTTCATCGTACGCACGGAACGAAGCATGGCCGTTCGCGTAGCGCAGACATTCCTGTCTGCGGGTTCAGGCGACTTTCCAGTCGCCAGACTGAAACACCGGACAGGAATGTCCGATGAACCGGCAGGCTCGAAAGCCTGCCCTACCATCATCATCCCGCCGGAAAAAGTCCGCGAGAAATTCCGTCGCGTCAAACCGCTAAAAGAAATCAGCGTCAAAGAGCGCGGCTGGACTTTGGACGTGCTGAACATCGTGCGGCGCATTTCTGACCGTAGCAGCGAACGTGAGTTCGCTCATTCTAAAAGTCAGAGCCGACTCACGTCGGCTGCTACGTTCGCCACCTCGGAGGTATATGCCTTCACCCGCGAACTGGAAAAACTCCATCCCGAGAACCGCCACGTCCGCGACAAAATTCGTCAACAGCTTCAAGTCCTGCGCGACATGGGATTATTGCTTCACATCGGTCGCAGTGTCTGGCGCTTGCCGTGAGTTGCTAACTCAGTTCCTTGCCGGTGGCAACCTAGCCGGGTTGCAAAAATGTTTTGATGAGCTCGCCTTCGCCGCAAACGGTCATGCCTGGAAATTTCTTAAACCATGGACCGTCTGGCACTTCGGGTTCGCTGTGGAGCCAATTCGCCATCAGCCCAAGTTGATCGGCCGAAATGTTCCGGCGGCGAACGCGGTCAAGCAAATGATCGAGAAGGTGAGGCGGAAGATTGTGGCGCCGGATTCGCGGCATGGCTATTCGCCGTAAAAGCCACGGTGGATTTCCTCACGCAATTTTTGGACTTCGGCGGGATTGTCAGAGTCTGCCATTCGCTGGGCGAGATCGGACAATTTCTCACCGGACAACTGGCGTTCCCGCGCCAGTTCAAATGCGAACCGGATGACCCGGGATTGTTCGGCGGGAGGCAGTTGTTTGATTTCTTCGATGACGCCGCTCGCTGTCATACCCGAAAGATACTGGAAATTCCTCCTCATTCAAATGGTTTTTCAGGTTCTGGGCGATGCCGGACTGCTGCTGCAAATCGAACGCGGCCTCTGGCGATTGCCGTAAATCACCATTCCCATTTGGTTCGTTGTGTTGAAATGAAAGACGAACACAAAGCCGGATGCCGGAACGCGCGGAACTTCCGTTGACCATTCTACGCCTTTGAACTATCTATCCGCCCGGTGTCGTCCCAACCACGAACCAGGCTTTGGGGTTTTGCGCTCTGGCTGGCCGGATTTTACACGGTCTGGTTGAGCATCGTCATTTCCGGCCATCACTGGCACACGTTGAAGGAGCACTGGGGCATCGCTTTTGCCATGGCCTTCGGTTCCTATGCCGCCGGCTCGACGCCGCTGGGCGGCGGCACCGTGGGTTTTCCCGTTTTGGTGCTGCTGTTCCACGAACCTGCCACGCTGGGCCGTGATTTCAGTTTTGCCATTCAATCCATCGGCATGACCAGCGCCAGCATCTTCATCCTGTGCCGCCGGCAACCGTTGGAATGGGTGATGTTGCGCTGGTCGTTGATTGGTTCGCTCATCGGCACGCCGTTGGGAGTTATTTTCATTGCGCCGCATGTTCCCGGCATCGCCATCAAGGTGATTTTCGCCATCATCTGGGCCAGTTTCGGCGTGCTGCACATGTATCGCACGGAAGACATCTGCGCGAACGTGGGGGAAACGCCCGCCGCGCACCGCTTCGACCGCAACGTCGGCTTCATCCTGGGCCTGCTCGCGGGGGCGACGGTGGCGTCCATCACGGGCGTGGGCATTGACATGATTCTTTATGCCGTGATGGTGCTGCTCATGCGCGCGGATTTGAAGGTGGCCATACCTTCGACGGTCATCATCATGGCGTTCACGTCGCTGGTGGGGATTGCCACAAGGAATCTTTTCGGCGGGGTGCGACCCGGGGTTTATGAAAACTGGCTGGCCGCCGCGCCGGTCGTGGCTTTGGGCGCGCCCTTCGGGTCGTACATCGTCAATCGCATTGGCCGCAAGCCGACGCTTTATTTTGTGGGCCTTCTTTGCATCGGGCAGTTTGTCTGGACGATGCGCCAGGAGTTCGCGGCCCTGGGCTGGCTGGGTGTCTTCGGCGCGCTCCTAGCGGTGGCTCTGTTCAACGTGGCCTTTGAGTGGCTGTGGCGCCTGGGTGACAAATTGGAACGCCGTTCCGTGCCCGTGGTGGTTCCGCACCGGGGACAGGCGCCCGCGAATTAAGCCTTTGCGCAAACGGCGGTTGGATTGTCTGCCGTTCGTCTCCCAAACTGACGTGGCTGGAGCCGGGCCGTCCGGCCAGCGATTTCTGCCGTCCGTCCTGCCGTTCTTGGTTCCTCAATTGAATCGGCTCCCTGCTGAAAACCTAATTTTACGGGCAGTAAAGTATTGCGCCATTCTGGCACATTTTGCTGGCTGGAGCGTTTGGCCTTGAAGTGTCCAATGGCACACCTCCAGCTCACCTCCGTGATAACGCCGTGACAACGCCTTGATAAGTCCGTACCACGTCTTTTCCAGAAACCCCTTATTTTTAATGGAAATTGGAGGGTCGTCTGAGGCAGGGAGTGTCTTATTTTGTCTCACCTGACGCCACAGCCAGAAAGTTTTACCGTCGGCTTGCCCACCCAAGCAAAACTGGAGCGACTGAGCCACAATACCAAGGCCAGCGATTTCTGCTGTCCGTCCTGCCGTTTCTAGTTGGCCAGAAATCCCGCCTCGGCGATTCCATCCCGGACGGCGCATACAGTGCCATGATGAACGCCATCCAGCACGACGAGACGCCGAGCTTTTATTTCATGCATTATGATTTGGCCACGTGGAGCGTCCGCAATTTATTGCTCGTGCCGCATTTCGCCTTTCCGCCCTCCGCCATCATCAAACGCAAGCCGCTGTCGGCCACCGCCCGTCGCCACGGCTGGGTTGGCTGTAATTTTAATTTAAGCCGCATCCCGGCAGAGGCGCGGATTTTCATCATACGCACGGGACGAACCACAGTCGCTCCCGTAGCGCAGACATTCTTGTCTGCGGGTTCAAGCGACTTTCCAGTCGCCCCTTCGGAACACCGGACAAGAATGTCCGGTGAACCGGCAGGCTCGAAAGCCTGCCCTACCATCATCATCCCGCCGGAAGAAGTCCGCGAGAAATTCCGTCGCGTCAAACCGCTAAAAGAAATCAGCGTCAAAGAGCGCGGCTGGACTTTGGACGTGCTGAACATCGTGCGGCGCATTTCCGAGGTAGGGACGGCTGGCCCAGCCGACTGCGCCCCAAGCGGGCGCAACGTTCCGGCGGCTCTACCGCCGGTAACGCCTCGGCGAGGCGTCCCTACCAACACTTTCACCACTGCCGACGCCTACGCCTTCACCCGCGAACTGGAAAAACTCCATCCCGAGAACCGCCACGTCCGCGACAAAATTCGTCAACAGCTTCAAGTCCTGCGCGACATGGGATTATTGCTTCACATCGGTCGCGGTGTCTGGCGCTTGCCGTGACCGCCATTGGTTTAAGGCGTAAACCATATATTCGTGGGAATCTGATTGGTATAAAATTGGTCCAAAAACCAATGCTCTTCGTGCCCGTCCATAAAGCCCAAATCGCACCGGCCCGAATGGCGCGTTGAAGGCCGGGCATCTTCGACGTCGTTAAGCGGGGAACCGGGCGCCGTCAGCTTCAATGTGTCAGGGCGCGGTGTCACAAAATCATCGCCCGTTCCAATGTCACCCTGCATGATCGTTTTGCTGGGCCGATGGAAAGATGCCAGACGTGTTAGTGGGCCGGGGTTGGGATCGGTCAGGTCAACAAAAGCCAGTTCGTTCAGGCCATAGGAATTCACGTGGGAAAGCTGGTCAGTTGGGCAAAGATGGATTTTAGCGACGTGCCCGAGGTAGGGGTCCAGCAAGGACGGCCAATCCACCTCGTTGCCATTTGAATCATCGTAGGCTGTGGGCGGGAGAGTGTCGTCGTGTTCATCGGCATACATGAGCACGGCCAGCGTCAGTTGCCGGACATTGTTGATGCAAACCGTCTGTTGCCCCTTTTGCTTGGCCATGGCCAGCGCTGGAAGCAGCAGAGCCGCAAGAATGGCGATGATGGCAATAACGACCAGCAGTTCGATGAGCGTGAACCCCCAATCGTTATTCCAGTGACAGGGTTCCTTGTGAACGCCAATCATAGCCGGGAAAGTTACCACATGTGGAAGCTTTTTCAACCCGGCCAAAGCGCTCAATTGGTTGAGGGGCATAATTTCTCAACGTCTTTGCGTCTCTGCGGTAGATGCATCACCGACGGCGCTTACGGCGCCATTCAGAATGACGAAGCCCCGAGTTTCTATTTCATGCAATACGAATGGGGATGGCAGGGCGCGTCACTCCGTGCGCGCCGCCGGGTAAAATGTTTGTGCGGCGGGCAGGGGACTGCCAGCCCTACCTTTTGCCTTTCCGCCCTCCGCCATCATCAAGCGCAAGCCGCTTTCCGCCACCGCCCGCCGCCACGGTTGGGTTGGCTGCAATTTCAATTTGAGCCGGATTCCAGTTGAAGCGCGGATTTTCATCGTACGCACGGAACGAAGCGTGGCCGTTCGCGTAGCGCAGACATTCCTGTCTGCGGGTTCAGGCGACTTTCCAGTCGCCAGACTGAAACACCGGACAGGAATGTCCGGTGAACCGGCAGGCTGGAAAGCCTGCCCTACCATCATCATCCCGCCGGAGGAAGTGCGCGAGCAATTCAAGCGCGTGAAGCCGCTGAAAGAAATCGGCATCAAAGAACGCGGCTGGACATTGGACGTGCTGAACATCGTGCGGCGAATCGTGGATGGTAGGAGACGAGGTGATGAGTCTCTGCCTGGCAAATCGAAAAGCCTCCTCACGTCGGCTCCTACGAGAGAATTCACCACCTCGGAGGTTTACGCCTTCACCCGCGAACTGGAAAAATTCTTCCCCAACAACAGCCGCAGTCGGGACAAAACCCGCCAGGAACCCAGCCGGGTGATTTATTGTCCATCACTTCCATCAATGTAATGCACATTTTTATCAATTGACCGGGCCACGGCTTTATGGATTAGACTGGCTGGTGACGGTTAACCCTGTGAATGCATCAAAATTATGAAAACATTAACGAGACGTTTCCTGTTCTGGACTCCGAGGATCCTTTGCCTCCTCTTTGCCGGATTCATCAGTCTGTTTGCGCTGGACGTGTTTGACGGAAACCAGGGTTTCTGGAACACCCTCCTTGCCCTCTTGATTCACCTCATCCCGACGGGCCTGCTGCTGCTCATCCTGGTCGCGGCCTGGCGCTGGGAATGGATTGGGGCCTTGTGCTTCTCCGCCTTGGGCGTGTTCTACCTGGTCGCCTTTTGGGGCAGATTTCATTGGTCGGTTTACGCCATCATTGCCGGTCCGCTATTCTTATTGGGCGCCTTGTTTCTCTTGGGTTGGAGCCGCCGCGCCGTAATTCACGCTAAGACCTGAATGTGAGTACACCCAACACGGCTGGACACTGGATGAGTTGAACATCGTGCGGCGGCTGGTGGTTACCTTGGCCTGCAACACTTCGCTCTCAACTCTCAACCATTTTGCGGGCTTTGATGTCTGCCGGAAATTTCGTGACGGAGGTAGAGAGCCAAATCAGTTCGGGGAAAGGACATGAAACGCGTTCGATTCCACCTCCACATCCAAACCCGCATAGATACTCTGGGCGGAAATCACCTCGGCCGGATGCTTCTTTAAATACTGCATTTGAGCCTGCAGTTCCGAAGGATTGTTAAACTTGCGTTCCACAACAACGCGCTCGGCCACGTCCCGGCGCAGGCGATTTTCCAGGAGAGCATAGTTTTTATTTGCCTGATCCAGGCCGGCACTGGTCGAGGTGATTTGCTTCGTGAGGTCGGCTGCTTGGTTGGTCAAATCCACGACGCGCAGGCCTAAAGTTTGATTCTCTGATTCCACCCCCGTGACCTGCCGGTTCAGGTTCGTGATTTGTTCCGTGCCGCGGACGATGGTGGATTCGGCTTCAGTCAGTTGGTTTGAAAGCACCAACGACGCAGACAGGCTTTCGTCGAGGCGGTTGGATAAGGCGAGGATCATTTCATTACAACCGGTGATTTGTGCCTGTGCCAACGTCAACTCGTTCGAACAACTGGCCAGCGCACCAGCATCATTTTGATGCTGTGCCTCCTCACCCCGCTTCATCCCGATAAGGGATATGACCAACACGGTGCAGGCCAAGGCGAGGGCAATAGGTAAATAGTATTTCATACGGCGAGCAGCGCGATTAAACGCAATTCGCGTCCGCTCATCGCCGAAAACTTGGCAAAGGTAAAACCGCTTGGACAAGAATGGATTTGTTACGATTCCGTTACACCCGGATAGAACGCTGTTTGCGGGGATTCACACGAATTGAATTGATGATATTCGCCTTGCCCAGGCCGACACATTAACGGTCTCACCGCGCAAAGGGATTTCCCGACAAGGGCTTCCCGCAATAAATGCAAAACGTGCGGTTGGCCAAATTGGGTCTCCCGCAGGCGGGGCAGTTCACCGGCGGATCTTTGGCGGCAACTCCATCCACGGCGAGTTTTCGCTGATCAATTTTCTGAATCAGCCCGTTCAGAACGTCGTCGGTGTAGCCGTGCTCCTGCTTCATCAGCGTCCACAGGGCTTCGCTGAGCATGAGCAGCCGGTCAATGTCGTGTTTGAACAATTCAACCTGGGTCTGGAGTTCCCGGACATTATTTTCCGCCGCGGTTGCCGTTGCGGAGGCATAGCTGCCGGCCAGGTCGGTGCCGATCATCGAAGGGTAGAACATAATTTTGGATTGGTTGTCGTTGTGTTTGATTCGCAGACGAAACTGGCGCTATTGACCGGTTTCGTCTTAATCTTCAAATTCTAACGGCCATCGCGCGAATTTTTCAATTCCAACCCTCAGTAAAATTTGTAAGCGACTTGGTCCGCGATGACCTGCAAACAAAAACAGGACAGGAATCCGCCACCCCCGCAGCGCAGGATATTGCGCAATGCTGGATTGCTCATTCACGTCGAGCGCGGTTGTTAGTACCTGGCATCAACCTGGCAGGGCGCGATCTTCGCACGGCGCCGCGACTCGCCAAGGGCAGTAAGCTCCATCTTTCAAAAATACTTTCAAGCCTTGGCGTCTTGGCGGTTTAAAACCGCGTTGAATATCCCTTTACTTCTGGTATGCAAAGACCGTGCCTTCGTTGGTCATGGTAAAGGTGTTTGCGTTGACTTTGCCCATCGTAACACCCGCTCCCTCCCACTGCATGGTGAGTTCGGCTCCCTGGCGTGTATAGGTGGCTTTGACCTCGCGGCTCAGGTTCCCTCTCGTTGGCACGGAGAAGGTGATTTGGCTGCTGCAATTGCTGTCAGCCGTGATGGTGAAGAGTCCGGATTTGATGGTCAGCACAGCCCCTTCATGGTCCAAGCTACAGGGCAGGCTTTTCCCATCCACGCTGACCAGCGTATAAACCCCGGTGGGGTCGAGGTTGACGTTGTTGCCCGCTTCATTTTTGCACCCGGTCCCGGCCAGCATCAGGCATGCTGAAATCAAGCACAGTCCCAGGAAACGAGGCACGACACGTTGAAGTTTAAAGTTTGTTGTTTTAGATTGTGTTTTCATGAGGTAATCTTACCTCGTGTTGGAGAAATGTGTTAATCAATAATTTCATGGCTTACATCGAGGAAATCAATCCTCACCCGCAGCGGTCGCGTCGGGAAAAGTGGCGAGCCCGGCGGAGGCGCGGGAACGATACGTCTGGCCTGCAAACAGGTTGAGGGTCCGCGCCCCAAGCGGGCGCAAGATTCCGGCGGCTTTATCCCGGGGACATCACAGCGCGATTTTCCTACCAATCCATTCAGGAACGCCGATCCCACGGTGCGAAATCTTAACTCGCGAGCTGGAAAAACTCCATTCGGATAATCGCCGCGTCAAAGAAAAGACTCGGCCGCAATTGCAGGCCTTGCTCAACGCTGGTTTGCTCGTTCCAATCGGCTCTGGCATCTGGTGTTTGTCATAAAAATGTCATTTGATTTTTTTAAGGAGTTTGGTGACAGTCAATACAGGTTGGGTATGGGTTATTTGTTCCAGATTGTTTATACCAGCACTGCCGCCGAATCGTTTGGCCGGGCGGAGTTGATGGAATTGCTCAAGGCCAGCGTCCAGCGAAACACGCGGGCGGGCATCACGGGATTGCTGCTCTACAAGGACGGCACGTTCATGCAGGCGCTGGAGGGCGAGGAGGCGGCCGTGATTGCGTTGTTTGCAAAGATATGCCACGACCCGCGCCATCACCACGTCATTCCCTTGATACAAGAGCCGATCAAGCAGCGGTATTTTCCCAACTCGGCGATGGCGTTCCGCGATTTGGAGACGCGGGAACTCCAGAACCTGCCCGGTTACAGCGAGTTTTTGAACACGCCTTTGAACGGGGAATTATATGCAAAGGACATTCCCAAGTGCCACAGGCTGCTGTTGCTTTTCAAGCAGAACATCCGCTGAAATAAAAGCCCGGCGGCAGTTGCGAGGGCTGCGTGATGCCGGCTTGCGGTTGCACGCCGAACGCGGTGGCCGGTGTCTGCCATGCCCTGACTCTTAACCGGCAACCGTTTTGCACGTCTGGCGCTCGCGTGACTCTCAACGCTCAACTGTTTCGTTCGTCAATGTTGGAGCAAATTTTTTCAATTAACGTCCCGGCCTTCCCAGGGACTATCATTGAGCCATGAATAGATTGAAATGGTTTTTGATCGGGCTGGTCTGCGCCTGCCTGTGCGGTTGCGACTGGCTGGAAGACAACGGCATGCACATGGGCTATTGCCTGAAAGACGGCGCGAAAAAGCTGGCGCGATCCACCAACACAGAACTGGTCATCCGCTACGAACCATTGGACGGCATCCACCAGATTTATGACGTGGAGTTCAATCCCGACAGCGTCCTGTTGATTGGCGGGAAACGGGAAGGCACGACGACCTTTCATCTGCGTTACGTGCATGTGGGCCGCCGATTCGCGCTGATGAAGACCAACGAGCCGACGTTCGTGACGTTAAGGAAGGCGGGCGACCGAATTGACGTGGTGGATGTGCGTTAAGTTGCGCGGGCGGTGCGTAGCGGGCGTCTGCCGTGGGTGGCAGGATTCGAATTGCCCAACAGCCCGTCTCGGAACAATAAGCGTTGGCAAAAAATTCGAGGTGGTGTAAGGATTTTAAAGGTCCGTGAAAGAAATCACAAAGATTGTCATCAACGGGCGCGAATACACCGGCGTGGCGCAGATGCCACCGGAGGTTCGCGAACAGTATTTGCAGGCGACGGCCGCGTTGCGCGACGCGGAGGATGATTCCGGGACAGACGCCCTGGCGAAACCCGGACCGGCCCATGTGGTGGTGAAGGAGTCCATCGTTTTCAACGGGCAAAAGTACAACAGCCTCGACGAGCTGCCGCCGGAGGTGCGGAAGTTGGTCGCCCAAATGCCACCGCCGGAACCAAGCGAGCCGAAGACGGTGTTGGAAATCAAAACCACCAAAACCTTCCGCCCAAGGATGAACCTTCACACGCGGTGGCGAGACGGTGGCGACCCACAGCCGGTTGAAAAAGGTTCAAACGTCCCGTGGTTGCTGGTGAAGATACTGGTGGTGATTATTTTGATTCTGCTTTTCCTCCTCTACCTGTCCGGCAGGAAACCCGGCGGTTTGTAACGATGGCAAAGTGACTGTAAACTGCCCCTGCCTTCCGCCATCATTGTTTCCATCCAAGAATTCGTCTCATAAGTTTCCAACGCATTGGGCCGGCTTGCTGCGGCAGGTTGAGCGCGGTTGCGGCTCAACCTTGGCCTTCAACTCTCAATCATCAACGCTCAACCGTTTTCGGCATCTGGCGTCTGCCGTAGCGCTGCAGGAACGGAATCTTTGCGGCCCGCGAATTAAGTTTTTCTCCCGCGCGCCTGCGCCACACTTGCAGCACGGCGTAACTGCGACGACGGGTTAAGGTCCTGAAAAAAATTTCTATTTGCGCGCGAGCCTGCCCCGTTGCTTGTTGCATCCGACTAAAAGTGCCAAGCATCCAAAGCCGACGAGAGTCACGGTTGAAGGCTCCGGAACGGGAGCCACAGAGATCGTCACCGAAAACGAACCACTGTTGTCCCAGAACACCGTAGGATCGTCGTTGAAGCCCAGGAAGAGTTCACCGCTGGTCGGAATCACCTGGCTGTAGGACGTCCCTACGAATCCCGGTCCATCCCCCAGCACTCCTTCAGGAACTGGTGTCCCGTCTCCGACAGCGGTCGTGCCGCCAATCTTTCCAACGAGGCTATGGCAAACGGTGTTTGGTAGCATCACATCAGAAAGGAATTGCGCCCCTGTATAATCTCCGCCGTTGGCATCGCACACCTGATATGACGAGGTGCTATAATGCACGGTGCCGGTCGCGGTGATGTCGAGCTGGGAGCCGGCGGTGAGGTTAATGCCGCTGTCAGTCCACGGCACCGTAGCCGGTACGTCAAGTGTGTAAATAGTCAGAGCCGGCGCCTCCTGCGCGCTCCGCAATAGCACGAGTGAAACCAGAATGGTGGCTGGCCCGAACCATGAAAATGGACGGGAGATTCTACGGAGACTGTTGGTTGCTGTGTTTGTTTTCATTGTTTTAACTCCTATTTTTGTTTTTTGGTTTGATGGTTTCTGCAAGATGTCAATCTTGCGGGCTGGTGTGTTCAGGTGCTTCCTTGAGTTGCGGTTGATGTTTCTATGAAATGCCTCCTGATTAAAATGGCACCTGTGTGTCCATCCTGAGAAGCAGGATATACATAATTAGCGGAGTTTTTCAAGGAAAATCGCCAATTTGCGTTGGTTGCAGGAAAAAACCAATCAATAGCCGGTGAATTGGCTGGTACTTATTAGAAATGGAGAGTTGGGCCTGCCCTCTGGCGGAAAAGGATTTTCAAGACGGTCAGTGGAAAGATTGGCCGGCCCAAACTTGAACGCCTGGCCCGGGTGTGCCATCTATTAAAGAATGGAAACCATCACCCAAACGCTCATCATGGAACATGCGGTTTTCAACGAAGTGTTTAATCAAATTGAACAGGTTCTGGCCGGACCCGTATCCGCGTCGGAGGTGAAATTGCTGGCGTCGGTGGTGGAAGGTTTGTTGCGCGGCCATGGCGAAACCGAAACGAACCTGGCCTATGCGGCACTGGATCACGCCCTCGCCGACCGGGGAGCGTTGAACCGGCTGTATCAGGATCATCACGAAATTGACGACCAGTTCAAACGCATCCACCGCGCAACCGATCCGGCGGAGGCGAAGCTCCTGCTCAAACAGGCGTTGGCAGCAACGCGCGAGCATTTCCGGCGCGAGGAAGAAAACGTATTCCCGATTCTGGACCGAACGCTTCAACCCGAAACCCTATGGACTCTCGGCCGGAAGTGGACGGAAAGCCATTCTGTTTCCGTCATGGCTTGACGCTTCCCGCAGTCGCCGTTGCAGGCGTTCTCAAACGCGTATGTTTTTTATAGAAATGGAGGAGCGATGGCAACAAATCGCCCGACTGCAGCGTATAGATTCTTACGCACAGGGATGCAACCCGTTACCGCTGAAGCTGGGGAAAAATCCAGTTCGAACGGACAGCCAAGTCAATTCCGTGGCCTTACTGACCGCTGCTGATTAACAACCGATAGAACATCTGGCCGTTGGTTGGCAGAACAGTGTACGGAGACACCGCAGAGTTTGTCACCCACGGTCCTGACAGACTGGTTGCCTCCAGCAGGGTTCCGGACTTCCAGTTCAGAACCGGGTTGGGAATGTTTTGCATGTAGAGGTAGTTGCTCAGTCCCCAGACGCCCAAAGTGCTGCTGGTTCCCACATATACCTTGCCGTTCGCTATGGTTGGGCAGGTCATTTTCACGTAGGAGCCCACGCTGCCGCTCCATAACAGGTTAGGAAAATTCACCGCGTCATAGGCACGCAGATTACTGTCGTCGTCAATTTCCCACAAAATGCCATTGGCCGTTCCATCGGCTGAAAGTGAAAGCCCACCACAACGATCTTGCCCGGAGTAAGTGGCTGTGCCCAACGGCGTGGTGATGATGTTTGTGCCCGTAAATTCAAAGGATTTGGTCGGGCTGTAGCTGTGCAAGACGAAAAGATATTGCTTGCTTGGCCCCTGCCAATAGACCGGCGACTTGCCAACCGTATCGCCGGAATTCTGCGCTTGGAATCCTTGTACAAAATTGCCGACATGACCCATGTTGTTGTCGTTGATATCCGCCAGATACAGGATCCCGTCCTTGCCGATCCCAACTGCATAATGCGTCGGCAGCAAGACCACGCCACCGGAGCCGAAGTCGGTGTCACCATTGTTGAGGTCAGACCAGTTGCCCGGTGTGGCATAATCCTGCACCACCAGATTGGCGTTCAATTTGATCATGGACTCGCCGAAGTTGTTGGTGCCGTCAAAGGTTCCATTGCCGGTCATGATGTAGATGTTTCCGTTGGCGTCCGCCGCCGGCGCCATGCCGCCGGACCAGACCGCCCCTTGGATACCGGTGGAAGTGGTGTTGAAAGCGCAGACTTGCGAAAGATTGGTGGCATTGTAGCCGAGCACAAAGCCATGATATGTTCCCCCCGAGGGCTGGTGGTCGCAGTGCGAGCCGAAAGCCAGATAAACCACGCCATTCAACAACAACAGACCCGGACGTTGGTGCTCATAGGTGGCGCTAAAAACATTGTTGGTGGGAATGGTCACTGGCCCGCCAAATTTCTCGCTGCCGGTCGTAATATCCAGCGCGTGCAACTCGTGAGCCGGTCCCGATGCCAGTTTCGTATCCACATAGAGCGTGCCGCTACTTAAGTCTATCACCGGCGTGCCGGTGATGCCGACCACCGGCGTCAAATCACTGCATGAAATTGAAGAGGGATTGAAGGGCGCGCCGAAATTGGTCTGCCAGTAAGTAACGCCAGCCGTGTCCGCATCAAACGCATACACACTGTTGTTTTCCGTGCAGACAAAGACCACGTTATGCGTCCCGCCCGCTATGTTCAGGTTTTCAACGTAAAGCGGCTGGGCATAGACCTGGCCGTCCACACTGTCGGAAAATAGTTTGCCGAAGCTGGTCGAATTGACGTTGGCGGGCGTCAAAATGGTTTCCGACGTGTTGGCCCCGGTGCGCGCCAGATCGTTGTGTTGGGTGAGCACGTCCACGGCCTGTGCCCGCGGGAACCATAAGGCGGCTACCAGCAAAATGAGTGTGCGCGAAACCCGGCCCGTTTTGGCAAGACAAGACCTCCGTAAAATATTCATATTTGTACAACGATGATTCTTAACCTGGATAGTATTTTCACACGCGGTTCAGGTCTGTCAAATGGTTTATGCAATAAATAAGCCCGCTTTGGCTTGCTTGAGCGCGTCTCTTCCGGCCGCGAGGTTTGCTCGGGAAATTACTTCGGCGGCGTGATGTCGGCCTTGGCAGGCTTTGGAGAAAGCGGTTTGAGTCGGATGTTTTTGAAACGCACTTTCGCTCCCGCCAGTGTGTCGTGATCATCGTCGCTGATCCAAGCGCGGACTTGCAGGCCAATGAAGCCTTTCGGCGTCATCGAATCATGGAAATGCGCGCGTTGGACGCCGTTAAGATAGGTTATTATGAAGTCACCAACCGCCTCGATTCGGAGATGATTCCAGCCATTGGTATGAAAAATTTTCCGGCCCTGCTTCGAAAATTCGTCCGGGTCGCCGCCCAATGCGCCGGGGTAAAGCCACATGCGCCGCATCTCGTCATAAACGCCGCCCGTCCACCAGCGTTGATCGTAAAGCGTGGCCGTCCACCAGCGATGAATCGGGCTGGGATCAATCAGCACGAGGTATCCATACACATGGCCCTTGGGAATGATCAAGGGCCGTCCGTCCCACTTCCACCTGGTATCTTTCGCGGCATACTGGCTGCGAATGTGGACACCGGAGAAAAGTTGATGATCCACTTTGAAATCGAGTTCGAGGATGAAGTTGTCGTAGTCCTTCTTTGTGCAGAGAACACTGTTCGTGTCGCTTTCAGAAACGGCCTCACCCACAATGCAGCCGTCCTCCACGTAGAATTTCGCGTTGCCGGCTTTTTGCGTCCAACCCGAAAGGTTTTTGCCGTTGAACAAATTGATCCAACTTGATTCGGCAAAAAGCGGCTGTGCGGCGAGGATCGAGCAAGCGAAAAGAATCAGTTTGAATTTACACATTATGAAAAACAGCTCGCGCCAAACGGGTGCCAAGAATATTGGAAATATTGTAAAGCGATGCAAGGTTTTTCACGATGCTCCACGCGCATTTATTCTCCGCCGCGCAGCTTGCAGAAGATTCAGGCATCGTGCTTAAGTGCAAGAAACGCAACGGCAATTCGCTTCGATTTCGAAGCGAACCAATCGTGTCGGGCGGCAATTGATTAACCAAAAGGCGGGGCATAATCTCCGCATGAAAGCTTTACGGTTTTTGCAACTGATAGAAGACGCTGCCGGTCGGTGAACTCACCGTGATGAAGACTGTCGTTCCGTTGGTCTGGTATTGCGTGGCCGGAACCTGGCTCCAGGCCGGCGGATTGCCGGTTAATGACGAGGTGGTGTACAGCAGCCAGCCCGGCGGCGTGGTTGGCCAAGACACCGTGAGCACATTGTTGGTTTGCGAAATGGTGAGGGGCGGGGTGGGAGGTATTTGCGACAGGATGAGCGCGCTGTAAGTCCCGATGGTGATGCTGGCCGTGGGCGGACTGCCGCTGGCAGTCACGACAGAACTGCCAATATTCCCATAGTCCGGGCCATAATTGGTGGAGTCACTGTTGAGATGGACATACCAGTTGCCCGCCGACGGAAAGCTCAGGGCATAATTAATAAGGGTGTTGGATGAGAAGTTGGCGATCACCACCGCGTCTTGACTCAGGTCGCCGGAATTCCAGCGATGAAAAGCGACCAGCTTGTTGACGTTGTCCACTTCCAGCATGCTGCATTGGTTGCCTTCCAGCCCAGGTGTATAACCATTCAGGTTGCGCCGCGCGCTGATCAGGTCGTGGTAAAACTGGACGATGTAGCTGTAAGTGTTCGTCTTGCTCCAATCCACGTTCAGATTTGAGGCGAACGCCTGATTTTCCAGCATCTCCTGGCCTTGGAAAATCATCGGCACGCCCGGCGCCGTGAGCGTCACGGCGGCGCCGAGGGTGGACAGCTTTCTCGCCCGGTAACTGTTGGGTGTGACCGGATCAATCGCCGTCACCAGCCGGACGTGGGTGGGCCCGTTCAAAGCGCCGACGACGTCATGCGATTCCAGATAGACAACGCGCTTGTAACTGGCCGTGCCGCCGTAACTGACATTGTAAAGCACCGCGTTTGCAATCGTGGTCATGTTGCGGCTGGAATCTGCCGTGGCCGCCAGCACCGGCGTTACAGTGTAGGGATAGCCGGTGTCCCAGGAGCTATCGAATCCCCAGGTATTATAAACGTCCTCGGCGATGCTGATCTTGCTGGGGTAACTGGTGTGGATCATTGTGTTGATGGTGTTGGCGAGATTGCCGGCGGCGGGGATGTACGAGTTGTCGTTGCCGTGCGTCATGGTGTAAACCGAGTCCCAGCGGAAGCCGTCCACATGACATTCGCCTAACCACATGGTGAAATTGTCCTGCACGAAACTGTCCACCTGCGGGCTGTTGAAATTGGGCCGCGTGTCGCCATAACTGGTGATTTGCAGATTCACATTGCTTTGGTAAAAATAAATTCCGCCGCCGCCAACCGAATTGCTGCCCGCCCAACCGTCAAAGTTCCACATGTCGAGCAGGCCTGGTCCATAGTGGTTGTGGACCACGTCCAGCAGCACGGCGATGCCCCGGGCATGGCAGGCTTGCACAAACGTTTTAAAGGCATCCGGGCCGCCATATTGGGTGTTGTCCGCCGCAAACGGCTGGGCCGGGTCGTAGCCCCAACTGCTGCCGCTGTTGCCGAAATCCATGATCGGCATGACATCCACCGCATTGACACCAAGGCTCTTCAAGTAATCCAGTTTGTTGGTGGCCGCAATGAACCGGCTGGGCACCGAACTCGACGGAAACGTGCCCATGTGCAGTTCGTAGATGAACAAGTCATTCAACGCCGGTGGAGTGAAATTATCGCCATTCCAATTAAAAGTCGTGGGGTCATAAACAATGTCGTTATTGCCGCTCCCACCACCGGGATTGACCACCCAGCGCGACCGCGGATCGTGCTTATACATGCCGTTGTTGCTGTTGGTATAGATGTAGTATTTGTATTGTGAAAGATTGGTTGCTGCCGCCACATCCGCCGACCACACGCCGGTCCAGACGCCATTCGTGAGTTCCTGAGCCAGCGGCGTGGAACTGGTGTTCCAACCGTTAAACGAACCCGGGACAGTAACGTTGGTCGCGTTCGGCGCCCAGACCCGGAAAGTAACGCCCGTGCCCAGCGCGTCGTGATAGGGTGTGGAACCCCAACCCGGACGTGTGGACTGCGCTTCTGCCGTTGCCGCGATTGCGAACGCGACAAATACCAGAGTCAAAACGAAAACACGCAAACTTGAACTCGCGGGATTTTGACCATCCGTAAAGCTCGATATTCTTCGGTACATCATCAGATACTACAGCAACTGAATAAAAAATCTACCGCATGGATGTGTGGTCTGCCTCGGATTGGATGAGTTCCCTAAACTTTGGTTTGTGCGCAATAACAGCCAAAACTCACGGCCCCGCTTCCTTCCGGGTTGCCGTTGAAAAGCGGGGGCCAAAGCCGCAGGGCCTTAAGATTTCGCGATTTTGGGTTGAAGTTTTCCAGTCCGGCTCAGGAGGCTGCCGCGATTTGTGGACGCGGCACGCGGGGCTGGACATTGGGCACGGACGGGCCTTCGGCCTGTTTGAAACTGATTTTGGAACGCAGCAGCAGCGTGCCGAAGCATAAATCGGCCAGCGGGAATACGACGTTGAAGTTTTTGCCCATGTAACGGTGGTGCAGGAGGTGATGGCCGTTGAGCCGGAAGAAAATGCCCGAGCGTTCGACATTGCGCTTGCGCGGCAGGTGCATGCACCAGTGCATGTATTCGTAAGCGCCGTAATAGGCGCTGCACGCGAGCACGGAACCGCAAAGTATCCCCCATTTTCCCGACATCAAAGCCGCGAGCAGGAAGGGCGTCATACCGACGGCAATGAGCACCGGGCCGTTCCACCACGCCATCGGGATGGTCCACTTGTCCTGCTCGCGAATTAAATGATAAGTGTGGTCGGACTTGAAAATGCGATGATGAACCAGCGCATGGCTTTTGAAGGGATAAGTGAACCTTCCAAACGGCCGGTGCATGACATAACGGTGCAGCGTCCATTCAAACAGCGAGGCGTAAATCACGGCGATGACAAAACCAATCGCCGTCCAAAAGAAAAATAAAGAGATCATGATGCTGGTGGGGTTGAAAGTTTGACGGAATCGTTGGCGATTCGCATCCTTCCGACGAATGATTTTATGTTCATAATGATTCTGTCTCTGGACTTACTTGCTTTTCCGAACTGTTCCCGACCGCCGGGTTTCAAATCATCATTGAACGAGTCAACTGAAGATCCACCATGCCTTGGAAAAATTGGCAATCAAATCACTAATTGATTTAACAAGTTACAAGCCAGCCGCAGGAATGCAAGAAGTATTCTGACTGGCCGGCTTATGCCATTTTCCCAAAACACGGCATTGACAGCCTTGCGGATTTCTGCTCTTATTCCCAGCCCTTTGTGGGAAAATTTATGTACGCCGTTTTAGAAACCGGAAGCAAACAGTATCGTGTGGCCACGGGCGACACGCTGGAAATTGAGCGCCTGGCCGTTGAAGCCGGGCAGCCTGTCACTTTTGATCGCGTGCTGCTGGTTAACCACGACGGCAAGGTAAGTGTAGGCACTCCCACCATCGGTGGCGCGAGCGTCGTGGCCGACGTGGTCGAGCACAAGCGCGGCGAGAAAAAACTCACCTTCAAGATGAAACGCCGCAAAGGTTATCATAAAACCATCGGGCACCGACAGGAACTGACGGTGGTGAAAATCAAAGAAATCAAGGCCTAGAATCGGGTCTTGGGTCTGGCGTCTGGCGTCCGGGATTTTCTCTGGAACCAAGACGCAAGAACCCAGCCCCCCAAAAAAAATTATGGCACACAAGAAAGGTCAAGGCAGCGTCCGTAACGGCCGCGACAGCGTCAGCAAACGGCTGGGCGTGAAAACGTTTGGCGGCGAATTCGTCACGGCCGGCAGTATCATCGTCCGCCAGCGCGGCACCAAGTTTGAAGCGGGTCAGAACGTCGGCACCGGCCGCGACTGGACGCTCTTCGCGCTCGTGGACGGCAAAATCGCCTTCGACAAAAACGGCCGCCGCGTGAATGTGAAGGCCGAACCCGCCGCGAAAAATTGAACGACGTTTATGGCTTTCACGGCGAGGCCTGCCGCCTCGCCTTTTTTGTTTTAGGAATCAGGAAAGCCTGAACAGAGGGAATAAAAAACTCCTCGATTCATGCTTTCCTTATAGACTTTTCCAATGTTCGTTGACGAAATCAAAATTTACGCGAGGGCCGGGCACGGCGGCAAAGGCTGTGTCGCGTTCCAGCGCGAGAAGTTTCGTCCCAAGGGTGGTCCCAGTGGCGGCAACGGCGGCGCCGGTGGCAGCGTGATTTTGCAGGCCGACCACGACCTCAACAATCTCATCGCGCAGTATTACCAGCCGCGCCTGATTGCAGCGGCGGGCCAAGCCGGCCTTGGCAAGGGCATGGACGGCCACGCCGGCAAGGACCTGGTCGTCAAGGTTCCGTGCGGCACGCTCGTCTGGCGGAAGGCGGGCGGAACGGAGGAAATTTGGGACGACGAGGACGAAGGCCGGGGCGACAAACCGATGTTCCGCACCGGTGCCGGCAAACGGCCTTTGATCCGCGGCGCCGGCGGCGCGCTGGCACAGGAAATTGATTTGTCGGAAGAAAACGCGGATGAAGTATCAGGCGCGCCGGGCAAAGGCGAGCTGGTTGCCGATCTCACAAAGCATGGCCAGCAATTCATCTTGTGCCAGGGTGGCCGCGGCGGACTGGGCAACCGTAATTTTGCCACCGCCGCGCGCCAGACGCCGCGTTTTGCGCAACCGGGCGAGCCAGGCGAGGAAGGCGATTTCTTGTTCGAATTGCGCATCCTCGCCGAGGTCGGGCTGGTCGGTTACCCGAACGCCGGCAAGTCCACCTTGCTCACGGCCATTTCCAAGGCGCGACCCAAAATCGCGCCGTATCCGTTCACCACGCTGCATCCGCAGATTGGCATCGTCGAATATGAGGATTTCCACCGACTCACGGTCTGTGACGTGCCGGGCCTGATTGAAGGCGCCCACCAGAACGTCGGATTGGGCCACGCTTTTTTGCGCCACATTGAACGCTGCAAAATCCTCGTGCTGCTCCTCGACATGGCGGGTGCGGACAACCGCTCGCCGTGGGACGATTACCGGAACCTGCTCAGGGAACTGGAGCTTTACGATCCGGCGCTGCTCGCCAAGCCGCGCTTGGTGGTCGCGAATAAAATGGATGAAGCGGTCGCCGAAAGGAATTTGAAACAGTTCAAAAAGAAAATTAAGAAAGTTTCGCTGCTGCCGATTTCCGCCGCGTTTGATGAAGGCGTCAGAAAATTCAAGCAGATGATTCGCAAGGCGGTGGAAGAGGCAATGGAGAATTGATCCCTGCCTTGGGGCACTGCTTCGTCAGTGCCCCAATTTCAGGGAAGCGACGAAGCGCTTCCTTCCAATTCCAAAAACCGCATCAGGCTGTCACCGTGCCTGAGTGTCTTCACTTCGTGCCATGGCTCCACCAGGGTGAGGGTGTCACGTTTGGTGTGGCCGAGGATGAATCTTCCGCCGGGCGCGAGCAGCTTAGGCAAGTTTGCGTCATCCAGCAATTGCTGGGCAAAGGAGGAAGAACGCCGCCCAACGTTTTTTTCGCCGTAGGGCGGGTCGGCGAGGATCAAATCAAATTGCCGGCCGCTTTCCGCCAGTTGATGGATCATCATGAAAACATCCTGCGTGCGGATTTCGAGGTTTGGTTGAAATCCGGCCAAACCAGCGTTGCGGCGGATGAATTCCGCGTGCTTGTGCGATTTCTCAATGCAAACCGCCGAAGCCGCTCCACGGCTCAGACAGTCGAGGCTCAACGCGCCGGTGCCGGCGAACAATTCCAGCACGCGCGCGCCGACCACCCGCGCGCCAAGGCTATTGAAGACCGCCTGCTTGACGAGGTCGAGCGTGGGACGGACGTCGAATCCTTTGGGAGCCTTGAGAATCCGTCGGGCTGCGTTGCCACCGGTGATGCGCATGAGGAATTTTAACCGCGAAACACGCAAAATACACAAAAACAAAATCTTCGCGGGGTTGGCGTATTTCGCGGTTTGAACCCGTTCTATTTGAAAATCTCGGCAAAGAACATTTTCATGTATTCCCAAGAGCGTTTGTCGGCGCGCTCGTTGTAGGCCACGCCTTTGGAATTATCATTGCCGGCGTTCCATTGGGTGAACGCGTGGACCGCGCCGCCAAATTGGATGAACTGCCAGTCCACACCGCCCTGGCGCATTTCATTTTCAAACGCGGCGATGTCTTGTGGCGAGGAAAAGGGATCATCCGCGCCGTGCAACACCAACACCTTGCACTTGATGTTTTTCCCGTCGTCCGGATTGGGCGCGTCCAGACCACCATGAAAACTGACGACGCCGTTTAGCTCGGCCCCGCAGCGCGCCAGTTCCAGCACCGTCGTGCCGCCAAAACAATAGCCGATGGCGGCGATGCGTTTAGGATCAACGAGCGGCTGCTGGCGCAACGCGTCCAAGCCGGCCTTGACGCGGGCGCGCAGGAGCTGGCGGTCCCCGTTTCGATATTTTCCCGCCAGCGCGCCGGCTTCCTGAGTGTTTTGGGGACGGACGCCCTTGCCGTAAATGTCGGCACAAAACGCAACGTAGCCGAGTTGGGCCAGCATCTCGGCGCGTTTCTTTTCGTAATCGGTCAGCCCCATCCATTGATGGACGACGAGCACACCAGGCCGCGCGTCCTGGATGGCGTCGTCGTAGGCAATAAAGCCTTCGAGCGTTGTGTCGCCCTGTTTGTATTCAACAGTCTTCGTCTGGATGGCGGCTTGAACAGAAGCTGCGCAAACGGTGGCCATGGTTGCGGAAATGATTTTTTTCATGGCGTTACTTTAATCGCTTCGACGCAAATTGCCAGCGGCTTGACACGCACCCTGTCCGGCGGGCTTCCTATCCGCGTGCAACGACTTGAACCGCCAGATTCGCACCACCTCGCCGCCACCGTCGGGTGGCTCGGGCTGGGTTGCATAAACGAGGCGCGGACAGAACTGGATTTGATTTCGGCGGCACTGCAAAATCATCCCGCCGTGCTGGAGGCGCGCTGGACAATTTGCGCCCGGGAAAAGCGCTGGGCCGATGCGCTGGAAATCGCACGGGCCGAACTGGCAGCCGCGCCCGAAGACTGTTCCGGCTGGCTGCACCGCGCCTATGCCTTGCGCCGGGTTCCCAACGGCGGTCTGCCGCAAGCCTGGGAGGCGCTGCTGCCCGCGGCGGAAAAATTTCCCCGCGAACCATTCATCGCGTACAATCTCTCCTGCTACGCCTGCCAGATGCGGCAACTCGACCTCGCGCGACAATGGCTGCAGCGGGCGATGAAAGCCGGCGGCAGGGACGCCATTCGGAAAATGGCCCTGACCGATGACGATTTGCAACCGCTGTGGGCGGAAATTCAGGAACTTTGATGAACCAAACAAAACGCACAAGGAACTTGAAGTCCACTCACCCCATCCCTCTCCCCGCCAATCGGGGAGAGGGTGGCCAATGGCCGGGTGAGGGGCGCTCGACGATTCTTAAAGTCTGCAATTTGCGCGTGGAGCGCGGCGGCACCACCATTCTCGATGGCGTGTCGTGGCGGGTGGAACGCGGACAACATTGGGTGATTCTCGGCGCGAATGGTTCGGGCAAGACCTCCCTGTTGAGCGCGCTCACCGGTTATTTGACGCCGACGGCGGGAGAAATTTCGTTGCTGGGAAACACCTACGGCGGCTCCGATTGGCGCGAACTGCGCAAACAAATCGGGCTGGTCAGCTCCGCCGTGCGGCAAATGATGGCCGACCAAGAACCGGCGCTCGAAACCGTCGCCAGCGGCAAATACGCGATGATTGATTTCTGGGGTCGGCTGACGCGCGCCGACGAAAATCGCGCGCGGCAAATCCTCCGGCAAATAGAGTGCCCGCACCTAGCCGAGCGTCCGTGGCGCGTGCTGTCACAAGGCGAACGCCAGCGGGTGCTGATTGGCCGGGCGCTGATGGCCCGGCCGCGCGTGCTGATTCTCGACGAGCCGGGCGCCGGACTCGACCCCGCCGCACGCGAACATTTCCTGCAATTTCTGCAACGACTCGGGGGAAGCAAAAACGCGCCGACGCTGGTGCTGGTAACACATCACGTCGAGGAAATCATGCCGGTGTTTTCCCACGTGCTGATCTTGAAATACGGTCGCGTGCTCGCCGCCGGCAAAAAACTGACGATGCTAAGAACCGGAATGTTGTCGCAGGCCTTTAATGCGCCGATAAAGGTGCATGCCAAGGCGGGACGTTACACCATGAGGGTGATGCCGAAACGGGATGGCGTGGTTTGAATTGAATCCGGGGACGGCGACACGCCGTCCCTCCCGTGATTTTCAGGCCGTCACCGCCGCAGCCTTTTCGCTCCAGCCGAACAACCGCTTGGCTTTGATGACCTGGGCAATCGGCGGCGGAACGAGCTTTTCCCAGCAAGCGTCGCCGGCCTTGATTTTTTCGAGCACGTCGCCGGAATAAATCTTCAGGTAATCGGGGTTGTAATTGCGGATGTTTTCCACAAACCGGTTTTCCACCAAGTGCGCGTAGAGATGGCGCAGGTTCGGCGCGACTTCCATGTTCTCCACCGTGGTCAGTTTGCCGGTCTTGGGGTCGAGCGACGGGTAAACGTACAGTTTGGCGCTGTTCTTGAACAACTGGCCGAGCGATTCCATCAGGCCGCCTTCGAGGTCGGTGTAAAAGCTTTCGTCCATCACGTCGCGCAACCGCACCAGGCCCAGCGGCAGGCCGATGGTCTTTTGCGTGTATTTGGAAAGATACATGACCAGGCGGTGATAACGGAAAAAACTGGAAATAAGCACCGTCTTGCCCAGCGCGCTCAACGTGTCCACGCGGTCTAGAAAATCGCGGTGATCAATCACGTCGTCCACCTGCAACTGGCGCAGGGTCATTTCCGTGATGACCACCGGCGGCTCGCCCTGGAGCGATTCCTCCTGGAGAAACTGTTCCTGCGCGCGTTCCAGCATGTCGAGCATGGGATTGGTGAGCGGACGAAAGCTGCCGCGCTCCACCAGCACGGGTTTTTTGTAAAGCACCTCGCCCGCCACGACCGTTTCGCCGTCGGCGGTGAACATGGCGGTGTCGGTGAGTTGCTGTTCGACGAGTTGCAACGCCATCAGCCGGTTGTCCAAATCGGCGAAACACGGCCCGGAAAACTTGATCATGTCCACCTCGATGCGGTCACGCGAGAGATCGTCCATGAGCCGGCCGATCAATTTCTCCGGTTCGGCGTGATGATAAAACGCGCCGTGAATCAGATTCACGCCGAGGACGCCGAGCGCCTCCTGTTCGCGGACGTTTTCATGGTCAAGCATCCGCGCGTGAATGATGATTTCCGAGGGCTCTTCGTGCGGCTGGGTCTGGAATCTGACGCCGAGCCAGCCTTGGCCGTCGGTTTGATGGGAAAAACTGTGGGTCGCGACCGTGTCGGCAAAAACGAAAAAGGTGCATTTGTCGCCGCGCGTCTGGTCGAGACGCTGCAACAGCAGGTCGAATTCGTAATCGAGCATCGCCTGCAGGCGCTTGCGGCTGACGTAGCGATCCGACGGGCCGTAAATCGCGTCGCTCACCGCCATGTCGTAGGCGGACATGGTTTTGGCCACCGTGCCCGCCGCGCCGCCGACGTGGAAAAACCAGCGCGCGACTTCCTGGCCCGCGCCGATTTCGGCAAAGGTGCCGTATTTGGTGGCGTCCAGATTGATTTGCAGCGCCTTTTGGCCGGTGTTCATTTTCGGCTCATTCATAATGGGCTTCGACCCCTTCGCGCGCCAAAATACACAAAAACCGCGCCGTGTCCAACAGCAGTTGCTTTCGGCTTTTCGCAACGTGAAAACCTGGCTATAGTCGTTTGCATGTATCGGACGCAGGATTTACACGTCAAAGAAATCGTCCGGCTGCTGACGCCGCACGAACTGAAGGCGCAGTTGCCGACGACCAATGACGCGAATGTCACCGTGGCCCGCAGCCGCGAGCGGATCATCCGCATTTTGCGGCAGGAAGACCCGCGCCTGCTCGTCGTCATCGGGCCGTGCTCGATTCATGACGAAAAGGGCGCGCTGGATTACGCCACGCGGCTCAACGCCCTGCGCCAGGAATTTGCCAGCCGCCTGGAAATCGTCATGCGCGTCTATTTTGAGAAGCCGCGCACGACCATCGGCTGGAAGGGATTGATCAACGACCCGCACCTGGACGGTTCGCAGGACATCGAAACCGGCTTGAAAATCGCGCGGCGACTGTTGCTCGACATCACCGGCATGGGGCTGCCGACGGCGACGGAATTTCTCGACCCGATTGTGCCGCAATACATCGCGGATCTGGTGACGTGGGCGGCGATCGGCGCGCGCACCACGGAATCGCAGACGCACCGCGAAATGGCCAGCGGCCTTTCGATGCCCATCGGCCTGAAGAACAACACGGACGGCAGCCTGCAGATCGGCGATTGACGCGATGGGCGCGACGCGGCATCCGCACAGTTTTCTGGGCATTGACCAGGACGGCGCCACGGCCATCGTGCGCACGGCGGGCAATCCGCACGCGCACATCGTGTTGCGCGGCGGACGCGCCATGACCAATTACGACGCCGAGAGCATCCGCGCGGCGGAGGAAAAATTGAAGGCGGAAAAACTGCCGCCGGTGCTGATGGTGGATTGCAGCCACGCGAACTCCGGCAAACAATTCGCGAAACAGGAGGACGTGTGGCGCAGCGTCATCCAGCAGCGCGTGGAAGGCACGCGCTCGCTCATCGGCCTGATGGTCGAGAGCAACCTGCACGAAGGCAACCAGCCGATCCCGAAAAACTTGCAGGACTTGCGCTACGGCGTATCGCTCACGGACTCGTGCATCGGTTGGGAAACCACCGAACGGATGCTGCGCTGGGGCTACGAAACGCTTGGCAGATTATCGGAAATGACGGCTTCGGCAGTGTAAGCAGCCGTTAATCAAACCACCTTGGTTTCGTAGCAGCCGACGTAAGGAGGCTCCATCTGAAATCCGCAGCAAAACTCAGAATGGATAGAGCCTCGTTATCTCGGCTGCTACAAATCCAAAAACGGATTACGGCCAGGTCCAGGCAAAGGGAAAACTCAGCCGGTAAAACTGCGACGGCCCGGAAACCAGAACCAAGACGGATTGCGCGGAATTGGTGCTGCTGAAATTGGTCACCGATGTCCAGTTCGCCGGCGCCAGATTCGTGGTGCCTTGCACAATGCCGTTCAAACCCACCGGCACGTTGGCGAGGGTCAACTGGTTGGTGCCATTTCGCGATGTGATTTGGCTGATTTGCACCGGCGAGATGATTTGTTGAGCGGTGTCAGCCATTATCTCGTGAACTTTCGCAGTTGGATCCAGATAATCCCAAAAAATGAAGTTTGTGCCCGGGCCATTGGTATTGATATTCGGCAACAAGCCTTCGGAATTCGCGGTAATGGCGTCAACACTCTTCCCATTATTATCCAGAGCATTAGTTACTCCGTAATAAGCGGAATTCGACACCACGTTATTTAGCAGGGTGAAAAAGTCCGGAACATAAATCTTAAGGCCCGGGCACACCGCCTTTGCCGAATTCAAGGTGTTGGTAAAGGCGGCATCGAAAACCATGACCTGTTGTTGAAAGAAAAGCTTGTCGGAGGAATTCGTCAAATAATAGACATAGCCCGGAACCTCGGTAAGGTCCACAGCATTCGGCATAATCAACGTGCGAACGCCTTTGGCATAAAGATTGGTGATGACCTGAAAATGGTTCGTGAGTAACAGATCAAATTCGTTTGTCCATAGGGGCAATTGAGCCGTTGTGTAGGGTGGAATAATTTTAGGAGTAGTAGTTTGACTCAAGATATCAGAGAAATCAGCGTCGTTGACCCAGATGATAAACAGTGCATTGGTGATGGAATTCGTTGGCGCGAAGCTGTTAATTTCCGTTACCAGGAGTGCGCTGTCATGGTCGTAGTAGGAATTGTTCTTGCTGGCGTCATAGGGAATTCCTTGCCGCTGCGCCAGCACTTCCACCCAGACCCGGCCATTGCAATAACGGTTGCCGTAGTATAACGACGACCCGCCCGGTCCAGTGGTTGTGGTGGAAACCGTGTCCCCGAAAATGTAGAGCGACGTGAATGCGGCTTTTGCCTGGGAAACAACGAGTCCGAATAACAAAACACACAATTTAAATCGAATTAAGTCTTTCACACGCCGCAGTTTATCTCGCGCCGGACCAAAGTAAAGGCAACAGTATCACCAGCGAGATCGGGACGGCTCATCGTTCCGGGAAATTTGCTGGCGCGGCGCAAACCGGCAGGTAATCTGCTGGCTCAAGCGCGCTTCATGCGTTCGCACAGTGCTCATTCAGTTGTTGGAAGCCATGAACTGCCAATTATGAACCGACGAAATACACTGCGGCTGCTTGCGATAATGCTCGCAGGAGTTTCGGTTTGGAAAGTTTCAGCGAACGGTTTCGGGCTGGCGAGCCAGGACGGCTTTGCGACCGCGCGCGGCGAAGCATTTGTTGCCACAGCAGACAATGCGTCTGCCATTTACTACAATCCAGCCGGCATCACCCAGCTTGAGGGCAACAATCTTCGCGGCGGTCTTTATGGAATCTATCTCGATCCCAGCTACAATCCTCCAAGCAGCGCCGCCAACAGCGGAACCACTTACCACAGCTCAGACGACCTCGCCGCTGCCCCCCAACTTTTTTACACTTACACTCCCAAGGATTATCCGGTGAGTTTTGGATTGGGCGTTTATGCGCCTTTTGGCGGGAACATAAGTTGGCCGCAAGACACCGGTTTCCGCGCGGTAGCCCTTAGCGGTTCGCTGACCTATTTGACGATCAATCCAGTGGTGGCGTTAAAAGTCTTGCCATCCCTTTCAATCGGTGGGGGCGTGATGGTGAACTATGTGAACCTGAATTTGAACCAAGGCATACTTCGCAATCAACTGCCCAATGATAACTACTTCAACTTTACGGGCAATGGTTGGAATGTGGGCTATAATTTGGGCGTCCTCTGGCAACCGCAGGAGAAGGTTTCGCTTGGCGCAACCTTTCGCAGCCCGGCGAATGTCACCTTGAATGGCCAAACGAAAATTGAGCAGTACCCGGTCATACCGACCGAGCAAGACCGGTCCGCATACACTGACTTTACCTTCCCCCTGAGCGCGGTTGTTGGCATCTCATACCGGCCGACGCCGAAATGGAACCTGGAATTTGATGCGGATTACACGGATTGGAGCAGCTTCGGAACAAGCACCATCAACCAATCCAGCAAACCACCAGGCATAAATCAAAACATTCCATTGGTCCTGAATTGGCAGCCGAGCTGGATCTACGAGTTTGGCGTGACGCGGTATTTTGACGACGGCTGGCATGTAAGCGCTGGCTATGTTTATAACGAGAACTCGGTGCCGAACGCCAACTACACCCCGTTCGCAGCGGACCTGGATCGGCATTTCTTCAGCGTCGGGACCGGGTTTAAGGGCAAACGCTTTGATTTTGACGTTGCCTACCAATTTGGCTACGGCCCGGCACACACGGTTACTGATAGCACACCATCAACAGCCGGGCAAATAGCCGGACAGACAGCCGACGGCACATATCACTTTATCAGTGATGCCGTGCTGGTAACGGTGGGGATGCATTTTTAGTCTGCAAGCCGTAATTGCTTCGCTGCAAAAAACGCAAGACGTGTCGGTGGTGGTTTAATTTCAGGGTGGGGACGGTTCGCCGAGCCGTCCGGACGCCGCGTTGCGGCAGCCCTACCCGTGGAAATGACCTACTTGGCGATCAGGTTAAACTTCCGCAGCATGTCCGTGAGGATGGCGTTGAATTCCATCGGCCGTTCGAGCATGAGCCAGTGGCCCACGCCGTCCATGACGCGGTAATCGGTTTGCGGCGAGAGCGAGCGGATGTAATTTTCGCCGTCGGCGTCCCACATCGGGCCTTTGGCGTTGATGACAAGCACGGGCACGTTGGCCTCTTTGAGGTCCCACTCCGGCTGGTCCGGGCCGAACATGCCCTCCATCGCGCCGTGCATGACGCGCTGCGGCGTGGCGAGCATTTCGGACAAAACCTGGTCGCGCAAGGCTTCGGTGCCGGGAACGGGAAACATCGAGCTGAAAAACTGCCGGGTGTGCTCGCGATATTCCGGCGTGCGAAATTGCGCGATGAACTGTTTGGCCTGTCCGGGCGGCACCTGGGGCCGGCGCAGAAATCCGTCCACCACCACCAGCGCGGCGACCTTCTCGGGCGCCTGTTCGTAAGCGCGGTAGATGACCGGCCCGCCCATGCTATGGCCGACCAGCGTGGCCTTGTCCACCCGGGCGTCGCGCATCACCGCGAGCACGGCGCCGGCGAAATAATCCATGTTGTAGGCCGCGCGCAGTTTGCCGCTTTGGCCGTGGCCGGGGAGGTCAATAAGCACCAGCCGCGCCTTGTCCGCCAGTGCCGGGACCTGCTCGCGCCAGAAGCCGAGATTGCCCGCCCAGCAATGAACGAACACCAGCGTGTGCTTTCCCTCGCCCACGGTGACGTAGTGGATTTTGTTCGCGCCGAAGGAGGCGGAATGTGATTTGCCGTTGGCCAGTGATTTGGTTCTCCACGCGGCGGCGCACCCGACGAGGGTAGCCAGCGCGTCGGCACCGAATGCAAGACCGATTGATCTGCTCATAACCTGAAATTTCTTTTCGCGGCGGACCCGGCCATGCCAGGCATGTCCGACAACCTTTCACGCAATGAACGGCATGGTTTTGGACCGACGCCATGGTAAACGCGCCGGTGGTTGAAGTCCTGGTTTCCGCCACTCACTTCAACCGCCATGTTGTTCGCATACATTCTGACAGGAATTACCATTTTTCAATACGGCGCCTGTCCCGTAACAGGACAAGCATTCGTTGCCGGTTCCAGTTTCAAAAGTGGCGCCGGACCTTGCACCTGCAAGCCGCGCAGGTTGAACAAAGCAATGACGATGCCAGTTGCAACCGTCAAGAATCGTTTTGTTTTGGCGTAGAAAATGTTCCATTCTAGCCGTGAAATGAGCAACGCTCTCGAAGGCAACGGAAATGGAAATGGGGCGAATGGCCTGTTGGATCACCCCCAAAAAACGGCCGGGCGGCCGTCCTCCGTTGCGTCTTCATCCGAGGCCGGAGAAAGCCGGGTGACGTTCCAAACCAGCGACGGTTTGAATTTACGCGGGGTGCCGGCGCGGGCCACGCGCCACCAGGTGGTTTTTGAGCTATACAATCCGGCAGCCGTCCCGCGACTCTCTGAAGCTCTGGATAAGTTCCAAATCATGCTTCAAGGGCGGACGGTGTATTCCGGGCGGGCGGTGGTGCGCAACGTAGTGGATGTCGGCGCGAAAATCGTGTGCGAGGCCACGCTCGACGAGGCGCAGTGGACGGACCCGAACCTGGTCCTGACATTGCAAAAGGACGGCCAAATCGCCAGGGAATTCAAATCGTTTCTCAAGGATTGGCAGAAATTTTACAGAGTGTCGCCGGAATTCAAAATCGTCATCGCCGACATGCAAACCTTTCTACAAGCCTTGCAATTATGGCTGGAACGGGTGGAGTTGGGGATTCAGTCCCTGGACAAAGGTGCGCGGGAAAAATTCGGGCTGAAAACAGCCCGGGAAATCGCCGAGGTGGTCATTCCTTTGATCAACGCGCTCTTTGAAAAATTTGAAGCCGTTGCCAAAGACATCGGGGAAGCGCACGAAGCTGCCCATGCCCGTTACATGCGGCAGCATCTGCATCCGTTGGTTTTGGCCGCGCCCTTCGCGCATCGCACCTTTGAAAAGCCGCTGGGTTACGCCGGGGATTACGAAATGGTGAACATGATCGCGCGCAACGGTTACGAGGGCGATTCCTTGTTTGCCAAAGTCATTCACAATTGGTTTGTCCGGCAGCCGCCCGCGGCGGCGCATCGCCACCGGATTAAATATCTCACCGAGCGCCTCGAATTGGAAACCCACCGGGTGGCCCGCGCGGGCGGCACGGCGCGGATTTTCAACTTTGCCTGCGGCCCGGCAATAGAGGTGCAGAATTTTTTCCGCTCTTCCTTCAGTGAACAGGTGGAATTGACGCTCGCCGATTTCAATGACGAGACGCTGGCCTACGCCCGCCAGGCGCTCGGCCAGATTAAAAATCGTTTCCGGCTGCGGACACCCATTCAATTTCAGAGAAAGACCGTTTACCAACTGCTCAAGGAAAACCTTGCCGTGCCGGCGGCGGGAAGACCGCAATATGATTTTGTGTATTGCGCCGGACTTTTTGACTATTTGCCCGATCCGTCCTGCAAACAGTTGATGAAAATTTTTCATGAATTTCTCGCGCCCGGCGGGTTGCTGGTGGCGACCAATGTCGAGCCGTCCAATCCCCTGCGCCACGGCATGGAACATTTGCTGGACTGGCATCTGTTCTACCGTCGGGAACGGGATTTGCGCGCCCTGTGTCCCGCTGAAGCCATCGAGGACTTTGTTTCTGTTCGCACGGACGCGACGGGTGTGAATTTGCTTATCGAGGTACGCAAACCGTCCCATGACTAATCACCCACCATTTACCGACCGTGACTTTGCGGAGGCGTTTGCTGTTCAAGAACGGCAGGACCGGCTTCATACCGGCAAAATTGCCTGTCTGTTGGTGGTTTTCCTGATGCCCCTGGGCATTGCCCTGGATTATTTTGTCTATCCGCAAGACAAGGATTTCTTTCTGGTCATGCGCCTAGTGTGCTGCGCGCTGGCCGGCGGTTTGTGGTTTCTCCATACCACCCAATTCGGGTACCGGCATTACCGGCTGCTGGGCATTCCCATTGCCCTGTTGCCGGCCTTTTTCATTGCCTGGATGATTTACGCCACCGAAGGCCCCGGCTCGCCGTATTATGCCGGCTTGAATCTGATCCTGCTGGCCGTCAGCGTTGTGGTGCGTTGGAATGTGACTGAATCGCTGATCGCCGTGGGCGGGGTGCAATTGATGTATCTGGCCGCCTGCCTGTTGAAAGGCACACGGCAACAGCTTCCAATCATTTTCAACAATTATTATTTCCTGGTCCTGACGGGCATCATCGTCGTGGTGGGCAATCACTATTTCACCCGGCTCCACCGGCGTGAATTTGCCCTGCGATATGAATTGGACAAAAACCGGAAGGAACTCGAAGAAACCAACCGCAAGCTCATCGAGCTGGACCGCCTTAAGAGCCGGCTCTTTGCCAACATCAGCCATGAATTGCGCACGCCGCTCACGTTGATGCTCTCGCCCTTGGAAATGCTGCTGCAACGCTTTGCCAACGCGGTTGACGACGGCGTCCACGACCTGCTCCTCACCATGCAGGCCAACGGCATGCGGCTGTTGAAATTGATCAATGATCTGCTTGACCTCATCCGCCTCGAAGCCGGCCGGCTGGAACTCAAAAGCGAGCCGATGGAGGTTGCGGGCTTCATCAAAGGGCTGGCCAGCGCAGCACGGATGGTGGCGGAGGACAAGCACATCAAGCTGGAAACCTACACCGACTTGCGGTTGGGCGTGGTGGCCGCCGATCCCGACAAACTGGAAAAGGTCGTGCTCAATCTCCTGTTCAATGCGTTGAAGTTCACGCCCGCCGGTGGGCGCGTGGAGTTGCGCGCAGAAAAACAGGACGAAGAATTTGCCATCATTGTCAGCGACACGGGCATCGGCATCGCCGAAAAGAACCTGCCGTTTGTCTTCGACCGCTTCTGGCAGGCGGACAGCTCGGCGCAACGCAAATATCAGGGTGTCGGCATCGGGCTGGCGCTGGTGAAGGAATTGACCGAGATGATGCGCGGCTCCGTCGGTTTGGAAAGCCAGGAAGGCAAAGGCACGACCTTCACCGTGCGCCTGCCGTATCAAAAGGCGGAGCTGCCGCCAAAATCCGAACCGCGCGCAGCGGCAGAAAGCGGTGCCGCCGCCTCGGAGGAATGGCTCGCCAATTTGTACCGCCGCGCGGAACTCTTCCCGGCCATGGTGTCGTTGCGCGGCGCGGCCAAGCCGGTGGAATTGGGCAAACGCGGCCGGCGGCCTCTGGTGCTCATCGCCGATGACGAGCCGGACATGCGGCATTTTTTGCGGTCACAACTGGATGAGGAATACGACGTGCTGGAGGCGGCGGATGGCGTGCAGGCGCTGGAAAAGGCCGCCCAATTTTTGCCGGACATCATTTTGCTGGACATGATGATGCCCGAAATGGACGGCCTGGGCGTGTGTCAGGAGTTGCGCAAACGCGAAGACACAGAAGTTATCCCGATCATTCTGCTGACGGCGCGCGCGGACGAGGAAACCAAATTCAACGCGCTGGAGATGGGGGCCAGTGATTTTCTGACCAAGCCCTTTTCCTCTCCCGAACTGCACGCGCGCATCAAAAATCTTATCGGCTCCCACGATTTCCAGCGCAAACTTTCCAAGCAAAACCAGGCGCTGTCCACCACCATCGAGCAACTCAAGGAAACGGAGTCGCAATTGGTGCAATCCGAGAAACTCGCCTCGCTCGGCCGCATGAGCGCCGGCATAATCCACGAAATCAACAATCCGCTGAATTTTGCGACGACGGGGCTTTTCACCTTGCGCAACAAAAGCAAAAAGCTGGCACCGGCGGAACGCCGCGAGTATGAGGAAATCCTTGGCGACATCGAGGAAGGGATGAAACGAGTACGCAACATCGTGTCCGATCTGCGCATGTTTTCGCATCCAGAAGCCGGGCCGGCCGTGCCGGTGGATGTGGCCGAGGCCGTGAACACGTCGCTGCGATTTCTTGCCGGGGAATGGAAGGACAAGGTGCGGATCGAGCTCAAGGTCGTTCCGGGACAGACCGTTCTTGCCGACCGCAACAAATTGATTCATGTTTTGGTGAATCTGTTGCAAAATTCACTCGACGCGATGCGAACAAAAAAATTCGAGAACGAAACGCCGGCGATTTCGATTGCCGGCCGGACGGAAGACGACCGGAGTCTTGTCATCGTTCGTGATAACGGCCCGGGCATTGAGCAAACGCATCTGGACAAGATATTTGATCCGTTTTTCACCACCAAGGAGGTGGGCGAGGGCATGGGTCTGGGCCTGAGCATCTGTCATCGCATTGTGCGGGGATTCGGCGGGAACATTTCAGTAAAGACCGAAGTTGGACGGTTCTGTGAATTTACCCTGGACTTCCCCGCCCAGGCCAGACCGGCCGCCAAACCGGAAATTGAACATGGAGAACCTGTACGACTATAAAAAATTCGCGATCCTTTACGTGGACGATGAAGAGAAGTCATTGACCAACTTCACGCGCGCGTTTGGAGATCAATTCCGCATTTTGACGGCGACAACCGCGCAGCAGGGCCTCAAACTGCTGGAGGAACATGCCGATGAAGTGGGCCTGTTGATGACCGATCAGCGGATGCCCGGCGAAAAAGGCGTGTGGCTTCTGGAGCGCGCGCGGCAATTCCGCCCCCATGTCATCCGCGTGCTCGTCACCGCCTACTCGGACATGGACGCCGCGATTGCCGCCGTCAACAGCGGCGCGATTTACAAATACGTTTCCAAGCCGTGGGACCCGCCGCAACTGGAGCAAACCCTGAAACGCGGGCTGCAATTTTTCATCGTGCAGACCGAGCGCGACCAGTTGCTTCGCGAAAAAATGTCCGTGCTGCACAACATGCTCATCGCCGACCGCATCGTCAGCCTGGGCCTCCTGGCCGCCGGCCTGAGCCATCACATCCGCAATTCGCTCGTGGCCGTAAAAACCTTTCTCGATCTGGCGCCGGTGAAAATGAGCGAGGAGAAGACGAACTTGCAGGGTCTGCGCAATCCCGATTTCTGGAAGGATTACCACCAAAACGTGCAGTCGCAAATTGAAAGAATTAACGCGTTGCTGAAGGACCTTTGGACAGTGTCGTCCAATCCCTCGGCGCCATTCACCGATCAGATCTCGCTGCACCAAATCATCGGTGACGCTGTGAAGTTGCACCGGGAGTCGTTTGCCGCACGGCGGATTGAAATTGAGAGCCGGGTTCCGGATACGCTTCCGCTGTTGCGTGTGGACAAGCCGAAATTCAGCCGGCTGTTTGAATTGTTGTTGAAGGAGGAACTGGCGATGCTGCCTGCCGGCAGCCGCGTCACGCTCACGGCGGAATTGCAGGACGGCCCCCAGCCGGAAATCGTTGTTGAAATCGGGGATAATGGCCCGGGGATGCCGGAGGAGGCGCTGCGCGCGGTTTTCGATCCGTTTGTTGTGCGCGACCAGACGCCATCCGAATATGGCATCCACTTGATGGCCTGTTTTTTCATCGTGCATCACCATGGCGGCAAGATCGAAGCCCGGAGCCAGCCCGGCCGCGGCACGACCTTCACCCTTCACCTGCCGCTCCAACCAGAGCCGGCCGCCATCACACCCGACGACACCGATTTTCTCAGAAAAGCGCTGCTGAATGAGAATTTGTGGGAAAAACTGCTTGCTTCCACCTGAATCTTTGCCTCCGCGCGGGAAAATATAACAATTAACAATAACATTGGGACATAGTGGCGATAAAAAGGAAGGGGTTGCTGGCGGTGGCAAGGTCTTTGCGCAAGCGGGTCTTGAAGGCAGCCCAGAGATGTTCGATGGGGTTGAGGTCGGGCGAGTCAGGCGGCAGGAACAGCAACTGGCAGCCCGCCGCTGCCACCAACCTCTGCGTGGTCGGCGACTGATGAAACCGGGCGTTGTCCAGCACGATCACACTGCCCGGCGGCAGTGCGGGCAGCAGCACTTTCTCGAAAGAGGTGTCCACCACTTCGGTGTTGCAACTGCCTTGAAACACCAGCGGGGCCACCAGTTTGCCGTGTTGCCAGGCCGCAATGATGCTGGTGCGTTCCCGCCGTTTGCCCGCCACCGCCTGATAAATCCGCTCACCCCGGGGCGCGCGTCCGTGCTCACGATACAGGCGGTGATCCACCCCGCATTCGTCCAAGTAAAAGACGGTCCGGTCGTCGAACCTTTCGAGTTCGCGGCGGAAGAGCCACCGCTGCACCTCGTTGCGCTCGCGATATTTTATGAGTTTTTTTTAGCGTGAAGCCCAATTGTCCCAGTCGCACCCAGATCGCATGATGGCTGACGCCGAACACCTGCTGGAGTTCCTTGAGGGTGGCGTCGGGATGTTTTTTGACCTGCCCCTGGAGTTGCTGCGGGTCGAGTTTGCGCCAATGACCCCAGCTCGTTTTCGGAGCCAACGCGCCTTTTTGGGCGGCGGCCAGATACCGATAGACCGAACTCCGGGCCAAATCAAACCGCCGGGCGGCCTCGGCTTTGGAGCCGCCGACCTGAATGAATTTCACCACCCGTTCCCGTAAATCCAGCGCATAAGCTTTCATGCCCATGAGCTTGTCACACCATGTCCCAATGTCAATGTGAAATGCTATAGATTTGCCGGCGGAGAGATACGACGACCTGCAAGCGTGGTTCTATCACGATGAGGACGCCGAGGTTTACATCAATGGCGTACTTGCCCTCAAGGCCAGCGGTTACATCACCAGTTACGATGCCTTCCCGTTGACGCCGCAAGGCAGAGCTGCGCTCAGACCCGGGAAAAACCTGATTGCCATCCATTGTCATCAAACCGTTGGTGGACAGTATGTGGATTTTGGTTTGGTGAATATTCAAACCAATTAAACCCGCGTGAGAACTGTTATCAAGGTCACCGCGGTGCTCGTTTTTGCGGAATTAACGATGCAATACTGAATCAACTTTCGCCAGAGGCCACTTTATGCCACAAAATGTTTTGCGCGTGTCCGCCGTCATTTAATAATCACGGCAAAATGGGAGGTCTGACCGGATTTCGTTATTTAAAACCGCAAATTGCTGATATTCTTCAGGCTAAATTTAAACACATGAACCGTCGCGAATTCATTCAAAACACATCCCTGCTCTCGGCTGGCCTGATGCTGGTTCCTTCGACGACTTGGGCGGACGAAACCAAATTTCCCGTCGTGCGCACCCAGAAGCCCGGCGAAAATTCAAGAGTCCGGCCGTGGAAAGGATCATCGAGCAAGTGCAATCGTCCATCGGCAACAAGGAACTCGCCTGGATGTTTGGCAACTGTTTTCCCAACACGCTCGATACCACGGTGGATTTTCAGATCGTCAATGGCCGGCCTGATACCGACGTGTTCACCGGCGACATTGACGCCATGTGGTCGCGCGATAACTCGACCCAGGTTTGACCTTACCTGCCGCTCCTTTGTTAATAAACCAAATCGTTCCAACAAGACCTTCAAAATGAACCAATTAAAATATATTCTCCTTCTAGTAATTTTCCCCCTGACCGGCATCTGCTCTGTGCAGCTCACGCACCTTCGCTGTGAATACCTCATCAACCCGATGGGGATTGACGCGGCCAACCCACGCCTGAACTGGATTATCACTTCCAGCCGGAGGGGAGAACGGCAAACGGCCTATCAAATTCTGGTGGCGTCCACTCCGGAATTGCTGCGCCAGGACAACGGAGATTTGTGGGACAGCGGCAAGGTGCTGTCTGACGAAACCACCCAAATCGCATACCAAGGCCAACCGCTGGTCTCGCGCGAAGGTTGGTACTGGAAGGTGCGGATTTGGGACCAGGATGGCCGCAGCGCCTGGAGTCCAGTCGCTCGCTGGGAAATGGGCCTGCTCAAGCCAACGGATTGGACGGCCAACTGGATCAGCGCGGGAACGCCGGCCACCAACCCCGCCGCCCGCCTGGTAATTCGCCAAGCGACTTATGAGGCCAAGGATGGCAGCAGCGCCACTGACGTCAGGGCTGCTTTGACTCGCCTGGTGGAAGATAATCGTCTTGTGGCGGTCGTTAATAACAAAACCCTCGGCGTGGATGCCGCCCACAACCACGCCAAACAATTGCGTGTGGATTATGAATTCAACGGCCGGAACTACACAAACGAAGTCAGCGAAAACGAGACTTTGATCATCCCCAAGGACGCGGCGGTTCTGCCTTACCTGCGAAAAGACTTTGATTTGGCGCAGCGCGTACGACGCGCCGTTCTGTATGTGACCGCACTGGGACTTTACGAGGTTCATATCAATGGCCGGCGCGTCGGGAATCACGTGTTCGCGCCGGACTGGACCGACTACCGCAAACGGGTGCGTTACCAGGCATACGACGTCACCACATTGCTCAAAAAGGGTGATAATGCCCTGGCCGCCATTCTTGCAAGCGGCTGGTATAGCGGCCACATCGGTAACGGGGGATACCAATTCTTCGGCAAGGTGCCCGCCTTGCTGGCCCAGCTTGAAGTGACCTACGATGACGGCAGCACGAAAACCATCGTGACCGACTCCTCTTGGAAATCACACCTAAGCCCGATTCTGTCTTCCGATTTCATGTTGGGCGAAACCTACGACGCGCGGCAAGAAGTGAAAAACTGGGACAAGCCAGGCTTGGATGAAAGCCGGTGGATTCCTGTCAAACTACGGGAAGAACCGTCGCTTCTACTGCAAGCTCAGGTCATGCAACCTGTGCGGGAGCTTTGCGAACTGAAACCAAAGAAAGTGACTGAACCTCAAGGGGGTCACTGGGTTTACGATTTGGGACAAAACATGGTGGGTGTGGTCCGGCTCAAGGTCTCGGTGCCTGCCGGAACCGAAGTGACCCTGCGTCATGCCGAGATGCTTAATCCGGACGGCACCCTTTACACCAAAAATCTTCGTGGTGCGGTGTCAATTGATCATTATATATGCAAGGGACAGGGCACTGAAATCTGGCAGCCGCGCTTCACGTTTCACGGTTTTCGTTATGTTGAACTTACTGGGTTGGCTGAAAGACCAAAGGCGGACGCTGTTACGGGCATCGTCATCGGGTCAGACACACCGCAGACCGGCCAATTCACCTGTTCCGATCCGCTCCTCAATCAGCTTCAGTCGAACATCCAATGGGGTCAGCGCGGCAACTATCTCAGCGTTCCCACCGACTGTCCTCAACGCGATGAGCGTTTGGGCTGGATGGGCGATGCCCAGGTCTTTATTCGCACCGCCACATACAACGCGGATGTGGCGGCTTTCTTCACCAAATGGTTGGTGGACGTGGACGACGGGCAATCTCAGAATGGTTCATTCAGCGATGTGAGTCCCAACACAGATGGCAAGGGCGGCGTCCCTGGGTGGGGCGACGCGGGGGTAATCTGCCCATGGACAATCTACGAGGTCTATGGCGACAAACGCATTCTGGAACGCCACCTGCCCGCGATGATCAAGTGGGTGGAGTATTTGCGCCGGCACAGCGACAACCTCATTCGTGATCGAGACCGGGGCAACGACTATGGCGACTGGCTTTCCATCAACGCCGATACGCCAAAGGATTTGATCGGCACGGCATACTTTGCGTATTCCACGCACTTGGTGGCCGAGTCTTGCGCGGCACTCGGACATTTCGAGGATGCCGCGAAATACGAACAGTTGTTCCAGGACATCAAAGCGGCCTTCATCAAACGTTATGTTGCCGCCGATGGCCGCATTCAAGGCAACACCCAGTGTGCCTACGTTCTGGCCCTAAGATTTGGACTGTTGCCCGACGATCTCCGGCCCAAGGCTGCGCAGTATCTGGAAGATGATATTCAGGCCAGAGGCTGGCACCTATCCGTCGGCTTTCTTGGGGTCAGTTATCTGCTGCCAGCTTTGACGCGGGCGGATGAAGCGCAAACCGCCTACCGCTTGCTCCTGCAAGACACTTATCCCTCGTGGCTGTTTGAAGTAAAGCAGGGCGCCACCACCATCTGGGAGCGTTGGGACGGCTGGACACCGGATAAAGGATTTGAAGATCCGCGTATGAACTCTTTCAACCATTATGCGTTTGGCTCCTGTGGGGAGTATCTGTTCAGCAACATCGGTGGCATTCGCCCTGCCAGTCCGGGCTTCAAGACCATCCTGATAGACCCCGTTATTTGCAGCGGGCTGACCTGGGCCAAGACCAGTTACGATTCCATCCACGGGCGGATTGCTACTTTCTGGAAAGTTGACGGCAGCCGGCTTACGTTGAAAGTAACGGTGCCTGCCAATACCTCGGCAACCGTGTACGTCCCGGCAAAGAATGCGGCGAGCGTTCGGGAGAGTGGCAAGCCTCTGAATCAGGCTACGGGGATAAAGCTTCTCCGGCAGGAAAATAACAAGGTCGTTTTGGAGATAGGTTCAGGAACCTATTCTTTTCAGGTTGACACAAAGATTCCATAATCAGTTTTGACCGAACCACGATCAAATCACACGGAAACTGGTAGTGTATTAGTTTGAACGGCGCAGTCCGAAGAACAAACCGCCCAAAACGAACAAGCCAAAGACACTCGGTTCAGGAATGGACGAAGGTGAAAATTGAATGTCGTCTATGGTCCAGACGCTTCCGGTGGTTGAAGGCGATGACGCCGAAAAGGTTAATGTTTCAGTCTGCCCGCAAATGCCGATATGTCAGCACCGTATAAAGCGTAATTTGCGTTTGTGGATATGCCGAAGAATGGCAAATCTTGTCCACCCAAAGCAACCGATAAGAATTCGTGGAAACCTTCTTTGACATAAGGCGATTGAGCTTCGAATAGCAATGACTCTGTTCCAAGTGGAACCAACCCCGTCTGGCTGATAGAATTGGCGGGTGTGCCACTAACCAGCATGACACTGAAATTTCCACTGATCACCAGATTGTTTGATGCCATAAGCGAGACACCGAGAAAGAACAAGTTATAATACACTTGTGTCTGCTGATTCGTTCCGTAAAAAACTGTCCAGCCGGGCAACGCGTTTCCAGCGTCAATCTCAGTTGGATAGTTTGGGCCTGTAACTTGAGCCGCTTCAAAATCCAGATTTCTAAAATCCTGCCCTGAAGCGCTTCGCAAGAACGTGAGCGAAGCTACAATCAACCAAGCAATTGTATGAATCTTCATGGAACACTCAACTGTCAACCATATGCACATCTTCAGTCATAATCGGATAAAATCAATCAGCAGGTTGGACAATGTTATCTAATTCGAAAATGCGGTTGCAATCCCCGCTTCCATCAATGCCCAAGGCTGGAGATGTTGCCCCGCTGTTTGAAGGCGAAGGCCAAAATATAAATGCGGTCAGGCTTGGCGATATTTTACAAAGGAAATATGTCAACCTATAACTCCACCTCGATAGCATGTGGGAATGCTGGTGTTTCGCTGAAATACAAGATTTGCGGCGTCCTAGCTCAACTTTGATCCTTGACAATAAAGCAACAGGTCAAGATTTTCATCACGGAATTGGTTGAGCACATAACAAGTACTAGCCCAAAATGTCGGGGATGCCTGACGATCACGGTGAAAGAAGTTTTTACAAATACGGCAAGAATGTTGATAGCACTGTTTGAACGCGTCGTTGCATTTTATGCCTAGCTATTTACATCAACACCTGTATCAATTCTGTCAAGAGTCTGCCATAATGGCGGCAACACGGGATGTCAAAATCACAAAACTATGGTCTCAGTTTCTAAAACAATTAATGAGTTATTCAGATTAAATAATATTACACAACGATTTGTAATTGAACAAGATATGATATTTCATATAAAATTATTCCCAATTTGAAAGCAAGCCCGCGCTATAAAATTTGAAAGCCGCAGATCAACCATTGCCAAATTTCGAGATTACCTTAGGCTGATTCTTCCATGTTCGTCTTTCCAAAGCAATACGACGTCATTGTTGTCGGAGCCGGTCATGCCGGAGTTGAAGCAGCATTGGCTGCCGCACGCATGGGTTGTCAAACTCTCCTGCTGACGATGAATGTGGACTCGATCGGGCAGATGTCGTGCAACCCGGCTATTGGTGGACTTGCCAAAGGTCATCTGGCTCGCGAAATTGATGCGCTCGGCGGTGAGATGGGAAGAAACACGGACATGACCGGGCTGCAATTTAGGATGCTCAACACAAAAAAGGGTCCGGCCGTTTGGGCTCCGCGCGCTCAGTGCGATAAAAAGGCCTACCAATTTCGATTGAAATGGGTATGCGAGAAGGAACCTAACCTAGACTTAAGACAAGGGCAATCGGCTAGAATTCTCCACAAAGATGGCGAAGCATTCGGCGTGGAGACGACGATGCAGGTCCAATATTATGGGAAAACTGTAGTGGTCACGACTGGTACTTTTCTACGGGGTTTAATGCATATCGGATCAAATCAGCAAACCGGTGGACGTGCCGGGGATATAGCTGCAATGAGCCTTTCGTCGTCACTCCAAGAAATTGGATTGGAACTTGGCCGATTTAAAACTGGAACGCCACCCCGTTTGCTTCGTCGTTCGATTGATTTTTCAAAAACCGAGCAGCAACCCGGTGATGAGCCAGTTCCATACTTTACATACTGGAAGGACGATTTGTTCCACATGGAACAAAATCAAAACCAGCCCAAAAATGGTGCACCTTTCGATAAATACCCGTCGCGATCCATTCTCGGCAGAATTAATGGCCAATTGCCTTGCTATATTACCTATACCACCCCAAAAACCGCTCAATTGATTCTAGAAAATCTGCATAAATCTCCTATGTATTCTGGTATCATTGAAGGAGTTGGGCCTAGATATTGTCCTTCGATTGAAGATAAAATCGTGAGATTCAGCAGCAAAGAGCGGCATCAAATTTTCCTTGAACCTGAGGGCATTGAAACGGATGAAATTTACGTCAATGGCTTTTCAACAAGCCTACCGTTTGAGGTACAGGTTGAATTGGTTAGAACAATTATTGGGTGCGAAAACGCCGAAATTATGCGTCCGGCCTATGCGGTCGAATACGATCTAGTCTATCCGACTCAACTATTACCGACGTTGGAAACGAAGGTCTGTCGCAATCTATTCCTAGCAGGCCAAATCAATGGCACTTCAGGTTACGAAGAAGCTGGCGCTCAAGGTCTTATTTCTGGAGTCAATGCAGCAAGGCGAGTCAAAAAGCTCGATCCAATCATTCTGCGGCGTGACCAAGCATACATAGGCGTATTGATTGATGATTTGGTTACGAAAGGAACCGCCGAGCCATATCGCATGTTCACCTCGCGGGCGGAATATCGCCTTTTGTTGCGACAGGACAACGCCGACTTACGTCTCTGCGAACTCGGCTATCGGATTGGCCTATTGCCAGAGCACAATTACAAAAAATTTCGGACCAAGCAACAAGCCATCACCGATGAATTGAACAGACTTAACGTAACTTATTATGGTTCAAATAGTTTGTCTAAAATCTTGAGTCGGCCTGAGGTTGCCTACAAGGATTTACCTGGCAAAAAAGAAGCGTTGTCCGATGAAGCAATTCAGCAAATTGAGATCACCGTGAAATATGCCGGATACATAGACCGCCAAGAACTCGAAGTCGAAAAATTCAGGAGCATGGAAGAAAAGCGCATTCCCGACACGTTTGATTTTTCTACAGTCCCAAGTCTTCGCCTTGAAGCTTCACAAAAGCTGGCCCGAATTCGACCGACAACCATTGGTCAAGCCGCCCGCATTTCCGGGGTGTCACCCGCCGATATCGGAATCTTGCTGGTTTGGTTAAAACGCAGCTACATCGTCAACGGGAAGAATAATGTTGAACCAGATGTGTGCACCGGCGACCTTGGTGAATCCAAGCTTGAGGGTTAAACGCCAGCAAGGTTGGCTGTCCGACTTGGATTCGAACCAAGAATAACGCCTCCAAAGGGCGCTGTGTTACCATTACACCATCGGACAAACCGCACAAACATTAAGCTTTTTTGCCATTGGCGCAAAGCGAAAATGGACAGTGGTGATTTTATAATGGAAAGAAAGTTTGCCCATATCAATCATTGCCGTCACATTGTCACCGTTAACAATGAAAGGTAGCGTTTCAACCATACTAGAACTGCCTGTCCCTGAGGTTGCCTCACCAGTTACGGGGACGCCGGATTTTTCCAAGCCGGTCGTGCGGCCAAAGAAAGGCAGACTCGAACTTATCAGCGAAATCTTGCGTCACGGCGGGCCGGGTTATCTGCAATTTGCCATAACCAATATCTGTAACGCAGACTGCGACTTTTGCGGGTTTGCACGCTCGAAATTTAACCCCAAGGCCAGGCGCAGTGTGACATTGCAGGAAGCGCGCGACACAATTGACATCGCGGCTAAAAATCACATCGGCTACCTGCTCTTCGTTGGCGGTGAGCCGATGGTACATCGCGATTTGCGCGCCATGACACGCTACGCAACGGAGTGCGGCATTCGCCCGATGATTTGCACCAACGGCGGTTTATGGACCGAGGAAAACATGCGCGGGTTGGCGAACGACGGCTTGAGCAGCGTCATCATGTCCGTTGACGCGCATGACGCAGTGAAGCACGAAAAAAACCGCGGGTTGCCGGATGTCTGCCGCAAAATTAAACGTGCGAACGAATTCTTTCACTCGGTAGGCGTCCAAACCACGGCGAGCATCACGGCCAGCCGATTGATTGATGACTACGAAAAACTGCCCGCTTTTCTTGAAACGCTCGGATTCAAGAGCTGCACCTTTAGTTATCCGCTCACCTCGCTGGCCAGCAGCTATTTGAGTTTCAGCGACAGCGGATTGGTAAATTATTCGAAAGAGGAACTGCTGCAAGTGTTTGAGAAGATCAAACAATTGAAACGACACAGCCATTTCCCAGTCGTCAATCCCATGGAATCGCTCATTGAAATGCAGCGGCATTTGCGGGGCGACCGTGAAAAATTCGGTTGCTTGGGAGGACACAAATATTTCTACCTTGATTGGAACCTTGATCTTTATCGCTGCCATTACTGGGAAAAACCGATGTGCAAAGTTTGGGAATGGGACGACTCGAAGCTCATTCGCGACGGTTGCACCCGCTGCATGATTGACTGTTACCGTGATCCAAGTGTACTGCAATTCGTCGCTATCAGTGCAAGCGACGCGTTCAATAATCTGAAACAAGGGAAAATACTCTCCGCCGCAAAAAACATTTTTGATTCTCGCAACCTAGCTTCGCTCAAGGCCGTTTGGGAAGACCGCCAGTGGATTGGCGGCGTGTAAAATTCCCCCTTGTCATCCGGCTGATTCATGGTAATCTTGCGCCCCTTTTTATGAAGACGGACATTCATCCGAAATATGTGGATGCGGAGATCCGTTGCGCCTGCGGCAACGTGATCAAGACCCGTTCTACCAAGCCTGTGATCATTGTCGGCATTTGCAACGTCTGTCATCCGTTTTACACCGGCCAGCAAAAGTTCGTGGACACCGCCGGGCGCGTGGACAAATTCCAACAGCGCGCCGCCAAGACACAGGCCGCCCAGGCCGCGTTTGCCACGAAAAAGAAAAAGAAGGTTTAGCTGCCTGAATTTACTCCGCCTGCAAACTGCCTCGGCAAGTGCAGGCGGTTTCTTTTTGAACCATGCCCGTAAAATTTACGATATACGATTTTCGATTTACGCGCGGATCGGCGCGCGCCGCGTCAATCGTAAATCGTACATCGTAAATGAATCTGAGTCCGCACATCGAAAAATTCCGCAAGCGCTTTGCCGAGGTCGAGGCCGCGTTGAGCGATCCAAAGGTTTTCGACAACCAGCAACGCGCGCAAGAACTGTCACGTGAATACGCCCGGCTCAAGGAGCTGGTGGCGCAGGGCGACAATTATTTGAAAACACTCGCCGATTTGGAGCAAAATCGCGCGTTGCTGAAATCCGAACCGGCGGAATCCGAGCTGGCGCTCATGGCCAAGGAGGAAATCGCCCGGCTCGAAGCGGACGAAAAAAAACTCTCGCAGCAAATCCAATTCGGCCTCGTGCCGCCAGACCCGACCGACTCACGCAACACCATCATTGAAATCCGCGCCGGCGCGGGTGGTTCGGAATCGGCACTCTTTTCCGCCGATCTTTACCGGATGTATTGTCGTTACGCCGAGGCGCTTGGCTGGAAGGTCGAAACGCTTGATTCCAGCCCGTCCGATCTCGGTGGATTCAAGGAAATCGTTTTTCAGATCAGTGGCACGGACGTTTACAAGCGGCTCAAATATGAGAGCGGCGTGCATCGCGTCCAGCGCGTGCCAGCGACCGAGGCCCAAGGCCGCATCCACACCAGCACCAGCACCGTCGCTGTGCTGCCCGAAGCGCAGGAAGTGGACATCGAGATCAAACCGGAAGATATTGAGGTCAACGTCTGTCGCGCATCCGGCAAGGGTGGCCAGGGCGTCAACACCACCGATTCCGCCGTGCAAATCCAGCACAAGCCCAGCGGGCTGATCGTGCGCTGCGCGGATGAACGTTCGCAGCAGAAAAACAAGGCCAAGGCAATGACCGTCCTGCGTTCACGTTTGCTGGAGGCGAAAATCGCCGAGGAAAACGCTAAATACGCCGCGCACCGCAAGCAGCAGGTTGGCACCGGTGAGCGAAACGAAAAAATCCGCACTTACAATTTTCCGCAGAACCGCGTCACCGACCACCGCATTGAAGTGACGCTTTATAATCTAGCGAACTTCATTGACGGTGATCTCGACCCGCTCATCGAGCCGCTGATGGCGCATGATTTGGAAGATAGGCTGGCAGCGTTGAAATTATGAAGTGACGCGTGATTCACGCATCACCCATCACGACCATGGCATCACACCCGAATTTCCAACCTCGAGGACTCATTTTCGACTGCGACGGCACGCTGGCCGACACGATGCCGCTGCATTGGCACGCCTGGCAAATCGTTACGCAACGCCACAACCTCCACTTTCCTGAAGACCGCTTCTACGCCTTTGGCGGCGTGCCGTCACGTGACATTCTAAAATTGCTCGCCGAGGAACAAGGCCGGTCGCTTGACCACATTGCCATCGCCCATGAAAAAGAGGAGATGTATCTGCCGTTGATCGCCAAGGCCGAGCCAATCCATGCCGTCGTGGAAATCGCGCAGGCGAACCATGGCAAAATCCCGCTGGCCGTGGCTTCCGGCGGCACTCAAAAAATTATCAGCCTGGTGCTTGACCGCTTGAACATCCGGCATCTATTCGACGCGGTGGTGACGAGTGAAATGGTGAAAAATCAGAAGCCCGCGCCGGATATTTTTCTCGAAGCCGCGCGGCGGATTGGCGTGGAACCCAAATTTTGCCGCGCTTACGAGGACACCGAACTTGGTTTGACGGCCATCCGCGCGGCGGGAATGGAAGCGGTGGACGTACGGACGATGCTTACGTAGGATTAAACCGTTTCCCGTTTTTTCCAAACATAACGCGCCAGGATCACGCGTAGCGCGGCGGCGAGCGGGATGGCCAGAACGCCGCCGAGGATTCCGCCCAGCAGCGTGGTGCCCGCCATCACGGCGATGATGATGACCAGCGGATGCAGGCCCACGCGGTCGCCGATGATCTTGGGCGAGATGACGAAGCCTTCGAGGGTTTGCACCACGGCGAACACGCCCAGCACCATGAGCGGATGCGTCCAGTCGCCGTATTGCACGAACGTCAGCGTGAGCGCGGTGATGAAGATGACCAACGCGCCGAGATACGGAATAATCGTGAGAAACACCGCCGCGAAACCCAGCAGGAAGGCGTAGTTCACGCCGACAATCAGGAAACCGATGGTGTAAAGGACGGCATCGCACATCGCCACCAGCACCTGCCCGCGAAAGAAGGCGACGAGGTATCGGTTGATGGCATCGAGCACAAAAAAAATTTCCTCCTTCGCCGCCGAATCGCGCACGGGCAGATATTCCTTCCAATGACTTTGAATGCCGCGCTTTTCCCGCAAAAAATAAAAGGCATAAACGGGAACCAGAGCCAATCCCACCAGGATGCCGAAACCGGAAGCGACCTTGCCGATTTTGCCGAGCAGCCATGAACCCAGCGTCGGCAAAGTTCCCGCCAGCCAGGTGGTGGCGGAGGCGAGCGCCGGATTGTTGGTGGCGGCGGGCGAATTGCTCTCGGAGGAGGCGCTTGATGGCGCGGGTAAAAAGTGGCGAAGGAAATCCGGTGGCTCGGCGATCAATTTCCCGATGCGCTGCTGCAATCGCTCGGAATATTCAGGAACTTTGGCGGCGAGTTGCTGCGTTTCGACGACGACTTGCGGAATCACGCTCGCCAGCACAGCCGCCACCAGCGCAATTGCGACGATAAACACGAGAATGATGGCGCGTGTGCGCGGCACGTTGCGTCTTTCCAGCCAGTCCACGAGCGGCGACAACAGGCATGCCACGACGGCGGCCACCGCCAGCGGCCACAGCACCGGACTCAACACATCAAGCAGCCGCGACAAACCCCAAACCGCCGCGACAATTAACACGATGACAGTCGCGACCGCCAAACCCGTCAGCGCAAACCAAAGGATGCGCGTCTGATTTTCGGTGGGAGGTTTAAGATTCACGCTTGTCCGAGCTTTTTGGATTTTTCCGTCGCGGCGCGGACGGCGCTCATCACGACCCCGCGCAACTGGCCTTTTTCAAGTTCGTGCAAACCTTCAATCGTCGTGCCGCCAGGGCTGGTCACTTGGTCTTTGAGCGCGCCGGGATGCTGGCCGGTTTCAAGGACCATTTTGGCCGCGCCCAAAACGGTTTGGGCGGCAAGTTTCGTGGCGATGTCACGCGGCAAACCCGCCGCCACGCCGCCGTCGCTCAACGCTTCGATGAATTGATAAACATAGGCCGGGCCGCTGCCGCTCAGACCAGTCACGGCGTCCAGCAGCGATTCCTTCACTTGAAACGCGATGCCCACAGCGGAAAGCAGTTTCTTCGCCAGTTCGCCGTCCGCCACCGTTGCGGATTTGCCGAGCGCAAACGCCGAGGCACCTGTACCGACCAGCGCCGGCGTGTTGGGCATGACGCGAATAACGCGCGCGCCCGACGGCAGCGCACCTTCAAGTTTTCCGAGCGTGACGCCCGCCGCGATGGAGATGAGCAGATGATCATTTTTAAATTCACCTCGCAGTTCGGCCAAGGCGCCCGCAACGTGGTCGGGTTTTACGGCCAGAATCAGAACATTGGCAAACTTTGCCACGCCGGCGTTGAATTGCGTCACCTTCGCGCCGACTTCGTCGGCAAATTTTTCCCGTGCAGCGGCAACTGGATCACCCGCAACTATGTCTTTGGGTACGACGAGTTCGGCGTGGATGAAGCCGCGTGCCAGCGCGGCGGCCATTTTACCCGCGCCGAGAAAACCGATGGTGAATTTGGTCGCCATGAATGCTTTGTAGCAGGCCGTCTGATTGAACGGAAGTGAAAACACAGGGGTAATTCATGGCTTGAATTTGCGTCGTGAAGATTTATGATAGGTGCGGCACGAAAGGTGCCTTTAACGTTTAAGTTTACGATGTCAAGCAGCCGCCGTACTTGGGATACATTTGAGGCAATGCGCCAGGCCGCCCACGAAGGCGATCCGCAGGCACAATGTTATTTGGGCGTGTGCTTTCAAACCGGGCAGGGCGTGGCGCACGATCCTCAGGAGGCGGTGAAATGGTTCCGGCGCGCGGCCGAGCAAGGCGATCCGGTGGCGCAATGTTATCTGGGCGTATGCTACCTGCATGGCGCGGGCGTGCCGCAGGAATTCGGCGAGGCGGCCAAGTGGCTGCGCGAGGCGGCCGAGCAGAGCGATCCGGCGGCGCAATTCAACCTCGGCGTGCTTTACGAAACCGGGCAGGGCGTCACACAAAATTTTGTGGAGGCCATCAAATGGTATCGCGAAGCGGCGGAACGCGGTTACCCGGCAGCGCAATTCAACCTTGGCGTTTTTTACGAGACCGGACAGGTTGTGCCGCAGAATTTTGCGGAAGCCGTCAAATGGTACCGCGCGGCCGCCGAGCAGGAATGTGCGCCCGCTCAATGCAATCTCGGCTTGTGCTATCAGACCGGCCGCGGGGTGGAACAAAATCAACAGGAAGCCATGAAATGGTTCATCCGCGCCGCGCGGCAAGGCGATAAAACCGCGCAACACAATCTCGGCTTGCATTACGCCTCGCTTGAAACTGCCGAAGCCGCCGAGTCCGCCGAGGCCGCGGAAACCACTGGAGAAGAATCGCCGGAAAGCACAACGCCCGCGAATTAACTCGCCAATTCCTCGAGCTTCGCGTTCGCCTGTCCATCGTCAATGGTCCTGCCGGCCAAATCCCAGCCTTCGGTCAATGATTTTGATTTGCCGGCCACAAACAGCGCGGCGGCACTATTGAGCAAAACCGCGTCGCGTTTGGGACCTCGCTCGTCGCCACGGAAAATGCGGCGGATGATTTCCGCGTTCGCGTGGCGGTCGCTGCCAATCAAATCCGCCAGCGTCGCGGTTTGCAATGGAAATTGTTCCGGCGACAAAATTGAGGTTGCAAAACCACGTTCCTGATAAAATTCGGCAATCGTGCTTTCACCCAACGTTGAGAGTTCATCAATGGCGCTTTGGGCTTTGGACTGTGCATCTTGGACCATTCCGCACACCACCATGGCCCGGCGGACGCCGAGCGATTGCAGAACGCGCGCAAGCGGTTCGCAAAGTTCGGGTCGCGGCACGCCGACGAGCATGGCGGACGGTCGCGCGGGATTCAGCAGCGGACCGAGATAATTGAAAATCGTCCGCTGGCCGCGTTCGGCGCAGAGTTTCCGCGCGGAGGCGATGTGCTTGAACGCGGGATGCCAGGCCGGGGCGAAGAAAAAGGCGAACTGGCGCTCGCGCAATGAACGCGCGGCCTCCGGCGGAGTCAAATCTATCCGCACGCCGAGCGCTTCCAGGACATCCGCGCTGCCGGCCTGTGAAGTAACCGCCCGGTTACCGTGCTTGGCGACGGTGACGCCGACGGCGGCGCAGATTAACGCGGCGGCGGTGGAAATGTTGAATGTTCCAAGGCGGTCGCCGCCGGTGCCGACGATGTCGAGGATTTCGTGGGATTCACGCCAGCTTTTTTCAATCGGCGGCGGGATGGATTTGTCGCGCAACGCACGGGCGAACGCCGCGATTTCAGCGGGCGTTTCGCCTTTTCGCGCGAGCGCGGCCAAAAAATCGGCTTTGCTGGCCGCCGGAACTGTTTCGTCGGCCAAATGATCCACGGCTTGATAAACTTGTTCGTCCGTGAGCGGGTCCGCGTTAGCGAGTTGTTGAGTGATTTTTTCGAGCACGGGACGATTCTAAGAATGTGAATTGGCTGCTCAAAGCGGAAAGTACGCCTTTTACCGTTGACGAAAGCATGGACGAACGCGGAAAATCACGTAACTTGTGGCCGATTCCGGCGTCTCATTTGTAAGAGAAATTTTTATGGCAGAAAATCATCGTAGTCGTTGGTGGAAGTGGGGCATTGTCATGGCTGTCGTCGTCACTGGACTTGGCGTTTGGCATTTCCGGCGCGACCATGAAGATGGGCCGCAATATGAAACCGAGCCGGTCGAGCGGGGAGATATCACCCAAGTGGTGACCGCGACGGGCACGTTGAATCCGGTGGTGAACGTGACGGTGGGCAGCCAAGTTTCGGGCATCATCACCAGACTTTTTGCGGATTTCAATTCGGTGGTGACGTCGAATGAAGTCATCGCGGAAATTGACCCTTCCACCTACGAAGCGCAGCTCAATCAGGCCAGGGCCAATTTGGCCAATGCGCGGGCCAATCTGGAGTTGCAGCAGGTCCAGATGCAACGCGATGCGGAATTATACACCAACAAATTGCTTTCGGCATCCGATTACGACACGGCCATCGCCACGAGGGACGAGGCGGCGGCGGCGGTGCAAATTCAACAGGCCTCGGTCACCAACGCGCTCGCCAACCTGGGCTACTGCAAAATTCATTCGCCGGTGGACGGCGTAGTGATTTCGCGCTCGGTGGACCTGGGGCAGACGGTCGCTTCCAGCTTCAACACGCCGACGCTGTTTCAGATCGCGAACGACCTGACGAAGATGCAGATTGACACCGCCGTGGATGAGGCCGATATCGGCGGCGTCAGGGAAGGCCAGACGGTGGAATTCACCGTGGATGCCTACCCGAATCGCACGTTTCACGGAATCGTGACCCAAGTGCGCAACGCGCCCACCACGGTCAACAACGTGGTGACTTACGACACGGTCATCGGCGTGACCAATTCGGATTACAGCCTGAAGCCCGGCATGACAGCAACCGTGTCCATCATCGTCGCGGACCACACCAATGTCTTGGAAATTCCCAATGCGGCGCTGCGTTTTCAGCCGGTGGACATGGCCATGGTCGAGACCAACGCGCCCGCCACCGCTGGCGTCCAAAACACCAATAACAACAATGGCGAACGGGGGGGTAACCGCGGGGGAAGACGAACTGGCCGGGGCGCTCATGGACCGGGCGAACACTCGCCGGTTCACACCGTCTATGTGTTGAGCAACGATGCCACGGGTAAAAACGACAAACTGAATGCCGTGCAAGTCAAGACCGGCATCACCGACAATATTTATACCGAAGTGCTGTCGGGATTGAAGGAAGGTGATCGAATTGTCACCGGTCTGGCAATTCCAGGTTTGACATCGGGCGAGGGAGCACAAAATCCATTCGCCATGCGGCGACGTTTTTGAACGTCCAGCCAGGATGAAATTTTCATGAGTGCATCTTGAATTACCATGCCGCCGACCCGCAACCAATGAATCCCGTCATCAAACTGGAAGAGATTCGCAAGACCTACCATACCGGCGAAGTGGACGTGCATGCCGTGCAGGGTATTTCACTCCAAATCCTGCCTGGCGAATTTGTCGCCATCATGGGTGCCAGCGGCTCCGGCAAATCCACCTTGATGAACCTGATCGGCTGTCTCGACCGCTCCACCAGCGGCCGGTTTGACTTGGACGGCATGGACATTTCGACGCTGGACCGCAACGCCCTGGCCGATATCCGCAACCGGAAAATCGGCTTTGTCTTTCAAGGTTTCAATTTGCTTTCACGCACCTCCGCGCTGGAAAACGTGGAGATGCCGATGCTTTACAGCCATCAGCACATCCAGGCGCAGGAGCAGCGCAAGCGCGCCCTGGAGGCGCTCGAACTCGTCGGGCTCAGCCAGCGGTCGGACCATTATCCGAATCAGCTTTCGGGCGGCCAGCAACAGCGCGTGGCCATCGCCCGCGCGCTGGTGAACAAACCGTCGCTGCTGCTCGCGGACGAACCGACCGGAAATCTGGACAGCCAGACCAGCATCGAAATCATGGGCGTGTTCCAAGGGTTGAACGACCGGGGCATCACCATCATCATGGTCACGCACGAACTCGACATCGCCCGCTACACCAAGCGCAACATCGTGCTGCGTGACGGGCGAGTGGTCACCAACGAGCTTGTGCCCAGCCGGTTGCACGCCGAAACGGAATTGGGCCGTTTGCGCGAGGCCCAGCAAGCGATTAATTTGACCGCATGAGAAGAATTTTTGCCACGCTCCGAACCGCCTTCCGCGCGCTGCGCCGGAACAAAATGCGCACCATCCTGACCATGCTGGGCATGATCATCGGCGTCGGCGCGGTCATCGCCTCGGTCAGCATCACCAGCGGCGCCAAGCAACAGGTGGAGCAGCAGATTGCCAGCCTGGGAGAAAACATGCTGCTCATCTTCCCCGGCTCGTTCAGTTCCAGCGGCGCGCGGCTGGGCTGGGGCAACTGGCACAGCCTCCAACTCGAAGACGCCCTGGCCATCCAGACACAACTCCAGGGCGTGACCGCCGTCAGCCCGGAAAACCGGACCCGCACCCAGGTGATTGCCGGCAATCAAAACTGGAACACCAGCGTCCAGGGCGAATCTCCCGAGTATCTCCAAATTCGCCAATGGCCGCTGACCGAGGGCGAAATGTTTGACCAGCAGCAGGTTCGCACTGCCGCCAAAGTCTGTGTCATCGGCCAGACCGACGTTAAGGAACTGTTCCCCAACGAGGATCCGCTGGGCAAAATGATTCGCATCCGCGATGTTCCCTGCCAGGTCATCGGCGTCTTGCGGCCCAAGGGATTGTCCCCCATGGGCCAGGACCAGGATGACATCGTCCTCGTGCCCTACACCACCATTCAAAAGCGCATCAGCCGGGAAGACTGGGTGGATACGATCCTCGTTCAGGCGGTTTCCCAGGCGGCCATGCCCATTGTGCAGCAGGAAATCACGTCCCTGCTCGTGCAGCGCCACCATCTCAAGCCGGACGGCCCCCGGGACTTTCTCGTGCGCAGCCAGGAAGACATCGCCCAAGCCGCCACCGCCACCGCCACGGTGATGGGCGGGCTGCTGGCGGGCATCGCGGCGGTATCCTTGCTCGTCGGCGGCATCGGCATCATGAACATCATGCTCGTCAGCGTCACCGAACGCACCCGCGAAATCGGCATCCGCATGGCCGTGGGCGCGCGCGGCGGCGACATCTTGGTGCAATTCCTCATCGAAGCCGTCACCTTGAGCATCATCGGCGGGGGAATCGGCATTGCTTCCGGCATGGGCATTTCGCGTCTCGTCGCCTCTCTCACGCACTGGCCCACGCTCACGCCGTTCTTGTGGATTGGCATTGCCTCCATTTCCAGCGCCGTTATCGGAGTCATTTCCGGCTTTTACCCCGCGTGGAAAGCATCCAAGCTCGACCCCATTGACGCGTTGCGGTACGAATAGGTCGTGACTGCTGAAATCCTGTCCACGCACACGCCCGCGCTTTTTGATGCTGCCGTGAAGCGTGCGGCGGATTTGTTGCACGCGGGCGATGTGGTCGCGCTGCCGACGGAGACCGTCTATGGCCTTGCCGCCAACGCGCTGCACGAAAAGGCCGTTGCCAAAATTTTCCAAATCAAGGGACGACCGGCGAAGAATCCCGTCATCGTTCACGTTGCCGGCGTTGAAATGGCAAAACGCTGTGTGCGCGGCTGGCCGGCTAACGCGGATCAATTGGCGAAGGCGTTCTGGCCCGGTCCACTGACGCTGGTTTTGCCGTGCGCGAAGCAGATTCCCGACAACGTCACGGCTGGCGGGGCAACGGTCGGCATTCGCTGGCCAAGCCATCCGTTCATCCAAGCCGTGATACGCGCGTGCGGCTTTCCGCTCGCCGCTCCCAGCGCGAACCTGTCCGGCCGCGTTTCGCCGACGAACGTGGAGCACGTCCGCGAACAACTAGGCGGGAGAATCCCGTTGATTGTGGACGGTGGCCAGTCACAGGTCGGCATCGAATCTACGGTGTTGGACTTGACGGTTTCGCCGCCGGAAATTTTGCGGCCGGGCATGATTCACATCGAATCGTTGATGGCGGTGATTGGAAACATCGAACATCGAACACCGAACATCGAACATCAAACGTTGCGAAGTCCCGGTTTGTTGAGAAAACATTATTCGCCAAGAGCAAAATTGATGGTTTTGAGCTGGCGTGACGATGCGGATTTGCGCTCACAACTTTCAACCTTCAACCTTCAGCCTTCAACTTGCTTTATCCTCGCGCACGTCAGAATTCCCTCCGGCGAAGCATTCGCGCGGGTCAGCGTGATCCCGCACGACGCGGAGGCGTTCGCGCGGGCGATTTACGCGGAATTACACTGTTGCGACGAGGCGGGCGCGGAATGGATTGTGGTTGAAGCACCGCCGGAAGCGCCGGCCTGGCACGGCATTGCCGACCGGTTGCGACGCGCCGCAGTGCAGTGAGAAGGCACCTTGTTGGAATTCAACCAGACGAAGGGCGCCGTGAATGTTTTAGGTTGCGTTTACGAACATAAACCAAAATCGCGCTGCCAAGAAAAATCAGCGAAGCTGCCGAAGGTTCGGGAATGTTTAAAGATACCAAGTTCCAGTTAATTTGGGCAGGACCGCTTTGTAGCCCCCATTCTAGGAGCCATCCAGAGTTCTGTTGAACGAGTTTATCAGAAATACGGTCCGCGCCATTCACCCACAGATCTACGCTGCTTGTTGTGCTATTATACGTCAGTTGGTAGTTATTATAAGCAGAACTGGTATCATTCAACACATATAAATAATTGCCCAATAATACCTCCGGGTTCCCGTCAGCTGTAGTACCGAAGGAAAGACCTGTCTGCCCCGTCCCATATGCAATAGTAACAAAGCCGGCGTAAGAGTTCATCCCGACATCTCGCAGCGTAAGCGATAACGTCCAGTTTTGTCCGGCAAGCTGTGCGATTTGATCACTTGTAAAAAATGCGTAATAATAAGCCCATCCGCTTGCCGGGCATGTTGTGGTCCATGCATTCACGCCTGAGTCCTCTGTGGCCAAACCGGTCGCCCCGTTGCTCAGATTTGGTATGAAACCCTCAGTCGCGGGATCATTTGCTCCGGAATGCTGAATTATCGGCATCCCTTGGCCAAAAAGCTGGTTTGCCGCAGCGAACACAACCACTACCATCCTCAAGAGATTGATCAGACAGTGTTTCATATTTGAATCCTTTCGCATCATTGACAATTGCACGCACCCGTTGAATCTGTCAACAGTTTGTTTTATCTATTTTGTTGCCAAATAAAGCCCAACTCAACTTGATTTAGATTCAAATCAAGCCAGTCAAGCTTGGAGCCGGGAAAAATAAGTTCCGACTGGGGAGAATTTTGTTACTTCTCCGGTTTCCAGCGATCCCAATCGGTCAGGAACAAGCGTTCGGGGAAAAAGCCCGTTGGCGCATGGGTTAGAGGAAAGCCGGTCGGAATTTTTCCTTGCGCCACGGCTTGGAGGACGAAGTTGCCCCAGGTGTGCTGGGTGGGGCGCAGGCAATCGGACGCGAGTTTGGCGTCCATCGTTTCCGGTGTGAGGTAAAGCGCCTGAACGGGCTTCAGATAATCATTAATGGCAAAGAAATCGTCCTGGTCGTTCAGGGTCAGCCAGACGCATTGGCGCTGGCCGTACCACGCCACCGCCGCCGGCACGTCACTCATCATCAACTCGTTTGGTTTCATCCAGCTCGCAATCTGCTGGATGTCCGGCGGATAATACGGCGGATAAACCACGGGCACGGTTCTAGGAGGCAACAGTGTGAAAATCAGCGGAGTGCAACACAATCCCACAAACACCGCCTTTACGACGAGACGCAGTTCCCGGAGCGGCAACACCATTTGATCGAGCAAGATAAGAAACAAACTCACGCCATAGATGAATACCAGCGGCGCCAACAGCACCAACAGATTTTCGGAATTTACCTCGGGCGATTCCACCGAAAGTTGTGTTTGTCCCATGGCTTGCACCACAACGAAGACAACCAAGCACATCAGCAAAAAATGGCGCATCCGCCGCACGGCTGCGCTGCGGAAATTAAGCAGCAGGCCCGTCAGGAACAACATGCTTACCCAACTGCCGCCCAATTTAGGCAGGGCGTCCTGCAGGATTGAGTGCAGATTGACCAAGAATTTGTGCAGATACAGCGTCAACCCCAATGCGGATGAAAGATCGGGGTGAATGGAACGTTCCAATTGAAATCCGGGAAACGCACTTGTCCCTTCAACGACCGCAAAACTCGCCGTGCCGAACGGCGTGCCGCTGAGAACAAAATTGCGAATGACCCAGGGTGCCAGCACCAATACGAACGCGCCCAGCGCCACCGATGCCCACATCACTCGTCGTTGTCCGCCAAAAAGAATTAAAAACACGGTCACCGGAATGATCACCCAGCCAAAGGCGTACCGGGTGAGCGCGCCCGCGCCCGCCACCACGCCCGCTGCAATGGCCAGGCCAAGCAGCCGACCGAATGGTGGCTGCGGGTCGCGCGCCGCTTCTTCAATTCGCAGAACGCACCACGTCAACCCGATGAATATGATCATCAGCAACATCGTGGACAGCCCGGACACGCTGAACCGCCACAATAGTTCGCAACCCAGCACCAAAATGGCGGAGAGCCACGCCACGCTGGTATCGAACAATTTTCGGGCCAAAAAGAACGTCAGCGCAACCACAACCAGCAAAAGCGCTTCATTGAACAAAGCAATCAGAAAGTCCGGTTCATAACGCCAGAAACTTCCGCCGTTGCTCCAGAAGGAACTTTTGAGGTTCAGCGGGTAATGGAACGGCAGTACTTTCATCAAGCCGGCCAACATCAGTGGATATACTGGCGGATTGGCAATATCCGGGTGCGCGGTTCTGATTTCTGCGAAGTCTGTGCCGGCGCTCGCCAGCGCGTCTGCCGCCTTGGCTTGGTTATGGCTTTGCACGAGATAAAGGCTGAACGGACGGATAAACAACGTAGTATAACCCTTGCCTTCCGCAATGTTGCGGGCCAGTTGCGCCGTGTCCATCGCCTCCGGCGTGGCGAAGTTGCGATAGGCATAAAAATTGTAAATGAGCGCCAGAAACAAAATCGCGACGGAAAAGGCGGCGAATTTCAAGTAACGCGCCCCCGCGCCTTCTTCGAGTTTATGAATCCAATCTTGTAAAAAAGGCATAATCAAAAATCTTCCAGATGATACGTATGCAGTTTGCGGTGAAATGTCCGCCGGCTCATGCCGACTTTTTTGGCCGCCATTGTGCGGTTGCCATTGGTCTCTTTCAAGGCGTGAATGATTAATTGTTTCTCCGCTTCCTTCACTGTCAAATCATTTCGCGCGAACAATCGCGCCTTGCCTGCGCCTCCGCCCGCAGCGCCGCGCACCGACGGCGGCAAATCGCGTGCCGAAACTTTTTCGCCCCGGCACAACACGACCGCATGCTCAATGGCCGCGCGCAACTCGCGTACATTGCCCGGCCAGGAATAATTCATGAGCCATTCGAGCGCATCCGATGTAAAATCGTTCACCGATTTGCCGTTCTCGCTCGCGAATTCGCGCAAAAACCGCTGTGCCAGCAGCGGAATGTCGCCCGGCCTTTCCCGCAACGGCGGCAAATGGATTTCCACCACGCGCAGCCGGAAAAACAAATCCTCGCGAAATGTCCCCGCCTTGACCAGTTCCTCCAGGTTCTTATTGGTCGCGGTGATGAGCCGGACATCGGCCGTCAGCGTTTTGTTGGAGCCGACCCGCTCAAATGTCCGCTCGCCTAAAAAGCGTAGCAGCTTTACCTGGATGGCCGCGTCAATCTCTCCGATTTCGTCCAGAAACAGCGTGCCGCCCTGGGCCTGCTCGAAACGGCCGATGCGCCGTTCGTGCGCGCCGGTGAACGCGCCTTTTTCGTGACCGAACAATTCGCTTTCCAGCAGCGTTGGCGCCAGCGCCGCGCCATGCACGATCACCAGCGGCTGCTGCGCGCGCGGACTGAGCTGGTGGAGCGCCTTCGCAATCAGCTCCTTGCCCGTGCCGCTCTCGCCGGTGAGCAAAACCGTGGCGCGCGACGGCGCCACTTGTTGGACGACCTCAAAAATTTCCTTCATGGCGGGCGATTCCCCGACGATGTTTTCCAAACCGAATTTGGTGTCGAGTTGCCGGCGCAATGAAACATTCTCCGTTTCGAGACTTAGCTGGCGCAACGCGCGGGCGATGCGCATTTCCAGTTCATCAATTTGCAGCCGGCCCTTGGGCACGTAATCGTCCGCGCCACGCTTCATGGCGTCCACCGCCAGTTCTTCCGAGCCGTAAGCGGTCATCAAAATGCAAATGGGAGGCCGAGCAAGTGACTTGGCGCGCGCAATCAATTTCATGCCGTCTTCGGTCGGCAGGCGAAAATCCGTGAGCAATACGTCGAAATTATCGCGTTCAAGCAAATCCATCGCCGCCTTCGCATCCTCGGCCACATAGACATCGTAACGGTCCTCCAGCGCCGCGCGCAGGCCATCACGCGTTGGCTTCTCGTCATCCACAATCAGCAATGTCGGTTTTTCAGTCATGGTTCTTCAACCGCCGATACACTCGGATAAATTCATGGCAAAATTGAAAAAATCCTGCACATATCAGTGTTCGTCCGCTGTTTCGATTTTTTCCTCGAGCAATCGTGGCCTGCGTTCATGCAGCGGCAGCCAGACACGGAACGTCGTGCCGCGACCGGCGTGACTTTCCAACTCGATTCTGCCGCCGTGCGCGCGGACGATGCGTTGCACAATCATCAAACCCAGTCCGGTGCCCTTTTTCTTGGTCGTGAAAAATGGCTCAAAAATGCGATTGATTTGTTCCTGAGGAATGCCGCCACCGGTGTCGGTCACGCTCATCCATACACCATCTGCGCCTTCGCCGGTCTGCAACGTCAGCGTTCCTCCTTTCGTCATCGCCTGCATCGCGTTTTTGATAAGGTTTACCAAAACCTGCTGCATCTGTGTCGCGTCCGCCGGCACCGCCGGCAGTTGGCGTGCCAATTTTGCGTTCACGTTCAATCCGCGGTTGTTCAACTCCGGTTGAAGCAAATCCAGGGTTTTTTCGACGACGTCGTTCAGGGAAACCAATTTCAATTGCGGCGCTGCGGGGCGGATTGCCTGCAAAAATTGCGTGATGATGTAATCGAGCCGGCTGATTTCGCCTTTGGCCACATCAAGGTATTGCGACAGTTTGTGTGAAATCTCCACCAAGTCCGCTTCCCGGTCCGCCCTTTGCGAACGCGGGCGTGAAATCCATTTTGAATCGGCCGTGCCGGCCTTGAATCTTTTCAATTCACGCTCCATGAGCTGCAAATGAATGTGCAGCGCGTTGAGTGGATTCCCAATTTCATGGGCAACGCTGGCGGCCAGCAAGGTGAGCGCCTGGACCCGTTCACTTTCGATCGCCTCAAATGTTTTTTGCCGGGTTTCGGTCGCATCGTGCAAAATGAGCGCGACGCCTGAACTGCCGGCCGCTTCGCCGTCCAGCGGCGCGGCGTATAGACGTAAAAAGCGCGGGCGCGGATAATTCACTTCAAATTCATGACGGGCGACCCGCGAGCCGCCTCCGCTGTCAAAGCGCGAAAGATCTTCCCAGTCGAGTTCCGGCAGGTAGCGTGTGATGGGTTGGCCTTCGATTCCCGGCTGCAAGCCAAGCAAACGCGAGACGGCCTGGTTGAAGTAAATAATCCGGCCTTGTTCATCCACCACAAGCACACCGTCTTCAATCGTGTTAAACAGGGTTTCAAGAAAACTGCGTTCGCGGGCCAGTCGTTTGACGACCGTCTGCAAACCTTCTGCGTCCAGCCGTCCAATACGACCCAAGACTTTGTCCAGAAAACTGGATTTAGGCGTAATCATTAGCTAAAAGCTGACAAATCTACCAGCACAACATCGTGCCAACTTGGCGCATTTTAGAGATCAAGGCCGAAAAGGCAAGGGTTCTAATGGCACATTATTTCGTTTCTGCTGTAAGCTTCAAAAAGACGTCTTCGAGCGGACCGGACATGCCACTTAACTTGCGTAGTTCGTCCCGGGTGCCCACGGCTATCAATTTTCCTCCATGAACAATGCCGATGCGGTCGGCCATTTCCTCGGCCACGCTGAGTTCATGTGTGGACATCAACAAGGTCATGCCGGCGCGGGACCGTTCTTTGAACACATCCTTCATGACGCGCGCGTGCTGCGGGTCGAGGCCAACCGACGGTTCATCAATTATAAAGACTTCCGGGTTGTGCAACAAAGCCGACACGATGGCCACGCGCTGGCGTGTGCCGTGTGAAAGACTTTCAAGCGGGAGGTCTGCAAAGTCGGCCAGATGAAAACGGGCGATCAACTCCTCCCCGTTCGTTTCGATTTGTGCGTCGGTCATTCCAAATAGTTGCCCGGTAAAACGGAAAAATTCCCATGCCGTTAGCTTGTCGTAGAGAAAGGGAAAATCCGGCACGTAGGCGAGGCGCCGACGGGCTTCGATCGGCTCCGCCTGCGCGTCGAAACCGCAAACGCGCGCGCAACCGGCGGTCGGCTTCATCAGTCCGGCGAGAATCTTCAAGGTCGTTGTTTTGCCGGCGGCGTTGGGTCCGAGCATCGCAAAAAATTCCCCGCGCGGTATGGTCAGCGTCACATCGTTGACCGCCACGAGGTCGCCGAACTTTTTGACGAGATGGATGAGTTCAATCACGGCGGGGGTTCAAGGATTGCCGAGTTGGTCAAATGTTGCGGTCACGCCGCCGGGCATTTCGACGCGCAGAAGTTCGCCGATGGTGCTGACGTAGATGACCAGCGGATGTTCGAACACGCGCGTTTCCAGGCGATACGCCGGCACGGATTCCCGGCCAATAATCAGGCGATCGCGATGCGCTTCCCAATGTATGTTTTGCGTGAGCACGGTCGGGTTTGGGGGAATAACAGGCAAATCCAGTCCGGCGGTCCACTCGTCGCCCAGATTTCCGGCGAGTGCGCGCCACACTATGTCCGGATTTTGCAATTCGGCAAAGCTGAATACCTGCTCGGTTGTCGAGCCGTTGCTGGTGATCTTTAAATGAACGTTTTGTTCGGCGGCCCGGGAGTGAATCTCAAACGTAACGAAATGCGAGGATAATTTCAGATTCAATTCCCGCCACTCGCGCTGGTGCGAGAATTCCAACTGGCCGCTGAAGGTCAGCCGGTTCGTAAAATCGCCGAGACTCACGTTGCCGTTGAAGTGAACCTGATACCCCGCGCGGGAGATGATGCCCGCCGGCGGCGGTTGGTCGGCGTCGAGATTGGCCATTTCCTGTTCGACACTCGTGAAAAATTCACAGAAACCGGCCCGGCGGTTATTTTCAAAGACATTCAACGAGGAAACGTCCGGCGCGGTCAAAATCTTCTGCCAGACCAAGGACGCAGGCACGGAAACCCCCGTGCCCTGCGAATCATATTCCGCTCGCCACAGCAGCACGTTCATTGCGATCCAAAACCCGGCAATGAGGAGAAATGTGATGCGCGGAATCATGCCGTTGTTTATGGAGCAGGAATGTTCAGAACCTGACCGACGCGCATTCGCCGGGGTTCCAAGCCCGGATTGGCCGTCAGTAAGGCGTCCAGCGAAACTCCGTATCGGCGGGCAATTCGGATGGCCGTTTCGCCGGCCATGACCTTGTGCGTGCGCGGAGCTGCGCGTGCCGCAGCGGAATGAGCCGACTGATCTTCGCTCGTGCTCCTTGCTGGAGCGGAGACGTTTTCTGGCGGTTGCGGTAAAATTGGATTCGCGGGAGATTGCGCCACAGCCACGTTCGGCACCGGGGAGGATTGATTTTTTGCCGCCATCTGGCTCGCGTAATACGCCCGCCATTTGTTGACTTCGTCTTGCAATTGCCGGTTCTGCTCGATCAATTGATTGATTTGCTGTTGCGCGGCGGGCGTGCTCGGCAAAGGCAGCACGTCGGCAGCCAGTTGTTGTTTGCAACTGTCAATGCGCTGCTTGATGACCTCGGCGTTGCCGGCGTTCGGACACAGTTTTAAGTACTGCTGATAGTGGTAGATCGCCGCCGCCGGGTCGGATTCTTTTTCGTCGTAAAGCCAGCCAAGTTCAAAATGCGCCGCAGCCGAATGCGGATTCACTTCCAATGATTCCTGAAACGCCTGAATGGCGCCCTGATAATCCATCGCGTTGATGCGGCTCTTGCCCAGAACAAAATGCGGTTCCTTTTCCTCGTCAGACTGATTCTGGTTCGACGGCACGCAGCCGCTCAACGCGACGCCGAGCCAGACGGCGAACACGCCGAACAAGAAACGTTTCCCAAATGACATGATGCGAAACTAAACGAACCTTTTGACGGGTGCAATCGCGCGTTGGTTCAATGTAATGCCAGCGAATCAAATCGCCAAAGCGGGCTTGAGATTCCGCGGCGCAAGGCGCAACTTGTCGCCGGTTGCGCGCGTGGCGGAATGGCAGACGCGCCAGACTTAGGATCTGGTCCCGCAAGGGTTGGAGGTTCAAGTCCTCTCGCGCGCACCAATGGCATTAGGCCAGCATATTTCCGGTCGGAATCACCGTTCGAAAAAGGAATTGACATTTTCAGACAAGTGTATTAGTTGTAATAGAACAGTGAATTTCAACATCGCCATCAGCACCGGTTCGAAGATCCCGATCTACAAGCAGATCACCGATCAGGTTTGGCAGGCTGTCGTTACCGGCAAGCTGGTCGTGGGCGACCAGCTCCCGAGTATCCGCGCGCTGGCGGAGGAATTGGTCGTGAATCCGAACACCATTGCCCACGCCTATGCCGATCTGACCCGGGATGGACTGATTGAGTCACGGGCCGGGCGTGGCGTTTTCATCACCCGCAAACGAAATGTGTTCACCCCCGAAGCGGCCTGGCGGCGTCTGGAGCCGCTGATTGACGCGGCTATCGGCGAAGCGATGGCTCTGGATTTTACGCATCAAAAACTGAAGGAGGCATTCGAGAAGAAACTCGACCAGTGGAAACAGGTGAAGGGAGGCAAGCTAAAAAATGAATGAACAACCCGTTATTCGCACCCGCGGTCTGACCCGATACTTTGGCGGCAAGCCGGCCGTCGAAGGCCTGAATCTGGATGTGCCGCGTGGAAGTGTTTTCGCTTTTCTCGGACGCAACGGTTCCGGGAAGACGACAACCATACGCATGCTGTTGGGATTGACGCAGCCGACGCGGGGCGATGGCGTCATCCTCGGCCATGACATCCGCAACCTGCCAAGGGAAGCCAGGGCGCGCATCGGTTATCTGACCGAGGAACATCAGCTCTACGGCTGGATGAGTGTCAAGGAGTGCGGTGATTTCCAATCGCGGTTTTATCCCCGGTGGAATGAAAAAATCTTTCGGGGCGTCGTCGGGCATTTCAACCTCAGGATGACCAGCCGAGTGAAGGACCTGTCGCGGGGCGAGCGGGCGGGTCTCAGCCTGGGCTTGACGCTGGCACCCGAACCGGAGTTGCTGATCATGGACGATCCGACCCAGGGACTGGACCCGGTGGCGTGCAGGTCATTGGTTGAGTCCATGATTTATCTCACCCGCCGCTCGGACCGGACAATTTTCTTTTCATCCCACCAATTAGCCGATGTGGAGCGGGTGGCCGATTACATTGCCATCCTGGATCGAAGTGTTCTGCGCGCTTGCTGCCCTTTGGAGACGTTCCGGAAGAGCGTGCAGCAAGTGAGACTCCGGTTTCCCGGCCCGCCGCCGCACTTGCCCGAAATCCCGGGACTGTTGCAGGCGTTCCGGACCGAAGGCGAACTCCGGCTGATCTGCGTTCATTACAATGAAACGACTGAACGGGCGTTGCGAGCGATGGCGCCCGTGGAGATGGAAATGGTTCCTATCAACCTAGAGGACGCGTTCATCAGTTATTTGGGGGAGCGGGGTGAGAAATCATTCATTTTGTCGGAAACGGAGGCGCAACCATGAAGACATTGATCCGAAAAGAATTAAGGGAAAATTCCATACTGGCCGTCATCGGTTTTGGCATCTTCATGTTTTTGCTGGTGCAGGCCTACCGCGGCTGCACTGCATTCTATGCCAATCTGGCCTTGGGACAAACGGGCTGGTCTGGAGACGCAACTATTGCTCAACCCTTGCTGGGAAGTTTCCCCAAACTGGCCATGGTATTTTGCGCGATTTTCGGCACCATCCTTGGCTGGTTGCAGGTCCATAACGAGCGGCACCGCGACCTCTGGGCGTTTCTGATCCACCGCCCACTCTCGCGTACAAGGATATTCTTCGCCAAGGTCATTGCCGGCCTTTGCCTTTACACAGCCAGCGTGGGTTTGCCGCTGCTCGGACTGATCCTGATGATACGGGTTCCGGGACACATCGCTGCACCATTCGAATGGGCGATGGTGTTGCCGGTCACCGCTTATTTCCTCTCCGGAGTCGTTTATTATTTTGCGGGACTGTTGACCGGCCTGCGGCAGGCGCGCTGGTATGTGAGCCGCGGCTTGGGTCTGGGCGTGGCCATCCTGGTTTCAGTGGCGGTGGGCAACATGCCCGATTTTGGGCGGGCGCTCTTCCTAATCCTGCTGGGCGGAGCGATCGTGTACACCGCCGCGTGGGGCAGCTTTATGAGCAACGGTTACTACGATGGCCAGCCCCCGTTGGGGCGGCGGGCATTGGTCACCTCCCTGATGTTCGGAGGTTTTATCGTGGTCATGTTTGTAATGGTCATGCTTGAGTCACTGGTTCCGAATTCGTTCCGTGAGTCTTTCCATTGGTCGCGGTATCAAATGACCAAAGATGGCGAGATTTACAAAATGACGCAACCGGCCGGCAAGCCGCTGGAAATCACGGAACTAAATGGCGTTCCTTTGAAAGATGCGAAGACGGGACGCCCTATGACCCTGACTGATTTCAACCGGCTTGATGATTCGGAATCCAGTATCCAAGCCGATTTCGAGAATCAAGCGCAATACCAAAGGCATCATCAGAGAGGTTATACGGAAAGCTCCCATTTTTTCAGCTTGTGGCGGCAAACCTCCGATACGCTGTGGTATTGGAACCGGAACGGACGGTTATGGGGATACGATATAGCGTCACGCCGGTTCATCGGCAGTCTGGGTCCAAGTGGTTTCAATCCGGGGCTTACGACCGGCCCAGACCGTTTCAGCCGCCCGGAGGGCAAGGTGGGCTATGGAAACGGTTATTATGATTCATCATATCCGGCCCGGACACTCATGACCTACACCGCCGTTTATAAACTGAACTTTGAAAACCGCACCGTCACTGGTTTTTTTGCCATCACAAACAATGATCGTATCGGCGGCGCGTTGGACGTTTCCTTGAATGGTTATGATTGGGATTACACGATCATCGTTACCAGGAAATCTGTCCAACTGCTGAAGCCGGACGGCAAATTGGTCTGGCAAATACCTTACGTGCCGGCCTATCCGGCTTACAACGGTGTTGTGGTTTCCTTCCTGGAAGCCACCAACCGTTTTGCGCTGTGGCTCAACGCGAACGGCCAAACGAACAAGATGATGGGATGGACCCTGCCTTCGCACGTAGTCTGGCTCGCCGCCGGCCAAGGCGCGCTTGAAAGCACGAACCTGCCGTCCTTGTCAGGTTATCAGGGATGGACACCGACTTTGACTGAAAGATTGCTCCGTTCGGTTGTGCCACCGGCATTTTATTCGGCTCCGGTATTTCTCAACGGCATGGAAGCGTATCGGAATTTTCCATGGAAGGACCTCCTGATCAGCGTGGCAGCAGCGGTTGTTTATGCCGCAGTCGGCTGGTGCATGGGCCGGCAATATCACTTTGCCGTTGGATGCCAATTGAAGTGGGCCGGCTTCCATTTCCTTTTCGGTTTGCCCGGGCTGTTGGGATTTCTCTGTGTGCAGGAATGGCCGGCGCGAGAGCTCTGCCCCGACTGCAAAAAACCACGGCTGGTGAACCGGGAAAAGTGCGAACACTGCGGAGCGGCCTTCGCGCCACCGCCAAAAAACGGAACCGAAATCTTTGAATCCATCGGCACCGGCTGAAACTTGATTATCTTGGGTTTTCAACGAATAAACCGCCCCAAGGTCGAGTTTCATCGGGTCCATATTTGGTTGGAGTCCGAATTAATGGCCAAAGACAAGCTTTTGATGCATTGATTTCACTGCGACGAAGTTTGTTTTCCATTGTCGCTCCAAGTTGCCAAAGCAGGGATGTTTTGAATACACGACTTCCTTTTCGAGGGCAGATTCGAGACCGACTTTACAGCTTCAAAATGACCCGGCTTAGATGACGTTTACAGGGTTTTAAGCGAAAGCTGCCGAGCCAAAGCACAAACGCAGGTAGGCCAAGAAACAGACGGAGAAACAAATGTGCTCCAAACTGCGGCTCGGCAGGTCGTCGGTAAAAATTCACTGAGCGGACCGCCGCACTTGTTCCTTTTTCTCCTCCAACTCGGTTTGAAGCTTTTTGCGTTCGGCGGCCAATTGCTGCCGCAGCGCCTCCATCTTTTCAAAATCACCCGCGGCCCCGGTGTTGGCGATTTCATCCTTCAATGCAATCTCGCGTTCGGCGATTTTGGCGGCGTATTTTGAATCCAATTCCGCGAGTTCTTTTTTCCGCGCTTCACTCAATTTTTTCGCCGGCGCGCTCTTATTCAAACGTTCCATTGCGAGTTCGTAGGCGGTTTTCATAAAAGTCTTTGTTTTGAATTTTGGGCTTTAAGTTGGCGGCGTTTCCCTCAACCATCAACTTTCTTTTTCTTCCACGGTTGACTCGGAAATTTGATCGGTGGCGGCTTGGGTTGCGCAATTTGTAAATCGGCCCCGTCTCCGGCTTTGACCTCCGATTCTTTGGCTTTGGCAGCATCGGCTCGCCACGACTCGATTTTCGCCTGTAGGCCGTGATGCTCGGCTTTTTGTTTGTCGCCGGCCTTCATGTAAAATAGCGAAAGATTCGTGTGTGCGAGTTGCTCGCGCGGCCGGAGCTGCTCGGCCTTGTGGCCTTCGGAAATGGCAGTGGCATAATCGGCCTTGCGATAAAACGCCATGCCCAGCGCCAGTTGCGCGTCAAAATGCGCCGGGTCGGCGGCCAGCACCGCCTTCAACTTGGCGATGGCGCTGTCGAATTCGCCGCGGCTGAAATCAAACATCGCATCGTCGTATTGTTCCTGCAACGTCATGTGATTCAGCGAACGCTAACGCACGCAGCCCGTTCCAGGCAAGCAGCGCATCACAACAAAAGATAATTTCCATTGCCCGGGCAATGATATAACAACATCTAATTTACATTTATTGCCATCCGGAGAACAGTCTTGTAAATTGGCATAATCTATTCGTAGATAATAACATATACATAAGATTAGAATTTGACACGTGGGCTTCGTTTGGCTTAGTGTGACATGGCAATGGTGTAGTGTTGATTTGCCTTCAGTGATTCCAAGGATACAGTTCACCTTGCATGGCATATAATTTAAGTTTGAAATCTCATGAGTGATACAATTGCAACCGCGGCGTCGTCAGGCGGCACACCGAAAGTTTCGCGGGTCAACGAGGCCGTGATCCGCATTGCTGGCAATTCGCAGGATGGTATCCAAGCCATCGGCGGATTTCTGGCGCGACTCGCCGGCCGCAGCGAACAGGAAGTCATGACGTTCATGACGATTCCGTCCACGATTTCCGGCGGGCCTTCAATTTTCCAGGTTCGGATCGGTTCCGGCGAAGTCCTGACTGCCGGCGACGAAGCCGACATCTTGCTGGCCTTCTACCAGCACTCTTATGAAAACCACGTCAGCTCGCTCAAAAAAGGCGGCATCGTGCTTTACGACACCGACCACGTCGAGCCCAAGCCGGAATGGCAGAAGGATTATCATCACGTCGGCATTCCGATTTCATCGCTCGCCATTGAAGCCATCGGCGGCACGGCCAAGGACAAGGGCAAAAACATTTACGCGCTGGGCCTCATCGCGCGAATGTTCGACCTCAACGTGCCAAAACTCGAAAAACTTATCGCCGAACGCTTTGGCGGCAAGGACGAAAGTATCGTCAAAAGCGCGTTGGTGGCCTTTCATGCCGGCTATTCGTTCAACGTCAGCAGCGTGCTGGAAACGTTCCAATTTTCCGAAAGCCACAAGCGCGATGGCCATCAGGTGGTGATGAACGGCAACGAAGCGCTGGGTTACGGCCTCATCGCCGCGGGCATTCGTTTCGGCGCGGGTTACCCCATTACGCCCTGGTCGGACGTGATGGAACTGCTGCGGCGTGAACTCCCGAAATACGGCGGCACGTTCGTCCAATGCGAGGATGAAATTGCGTCCATCTCGATGGCTTTGGGCGCGAGTTACGCCGGACGCCTCGCCGTAACCGGTTCGAGTGGCCCGGGCATTTCCTTGAAAAGCGAAGCCATGAGTTGGGCGGTAATGGCCGAAATACCCCTGATCATTGTGGACGTGCAACGGGGGGGGCCGTCCACCGGCATGCCGACCAGCGTGGAACAATCGGACCTTTATATTGCGTGCTTCGGCGGACACGGCGACGCGCCGCGCGTGGTGCTCGCGCCGACAAACGTGGAAGATTGCTTCTATACCGCCATTGAAGCTGTCAACATTGCTCGCAAGTACAACGTGCCAGTGTTGATTCTGAGCGATCAGTCCATCGCCACGCGCATCGAGGCATTTCTTGAGCCGAATCTGGAAAAAATTTGCCAGGACATTTCACCCGACCTTTCGCCTGTCCCGGATTTCAAGCCGTATGATTTGTCCACGTCGGACGGCGTTGTCCCGCGCGTCGTGCCCGGCACGCGCATCAATAGCGGCATCTATCCCATCGCCACCGGCTTGGAACACGATGAAATGGGGCATCCTACCGCCTCGCCCAAATTGCACATGCAAATGACCGCCAAGCGCCGCAAAAAACTTCAGGCACTGGCCGCCGCGCTGCCAAAACCGAAGACTTACGGTCCTCCCGAAGGCAACGTGTTGCTGGTCGGCTGGGGTTCGACCCAGGGACCCATCCATGAAGCCGTGGACCGCGCGCGGGCAGCGGGCGACAGCATTTCGGCGCTGCACCTGCGCCATCTCAATCCGCTGCCCAACGGCCTCGACGACATTTTCGCCGGCTTTCACCATGTTTTTGTCATTGAGATGAATGACGAAGGTCTTTACGGCCACGGCCAGTTGACGACGCTGCTGCGCGGGCGTTACGGCGATCCGCGCATCCGCAGCATCGGCAAGACCGACGGCCTGACGTGGAAGGTGAAGGAGATTCTCGCCATCGTTAAAATGAAATTGTCCTCGAACGGCGAAGCGGCGAAAACGGTCTGAATTTTAGAAACTGTAAACGATTTTAATTGAATTTATGAGTGAAGCCATTGCTGAAATACCTGCGCGCGAAAATCTTTCCACTGCGCCCCCGGCGCCCAGCACCGAGCGCAAGGGCCTGACGAAAAAGGAAATCGCCGCCGACCATCCGACTTGGTGCCCCGGTTGCGGCGACTTCTCGGTGCTCGCGCTTTACTTCAAGCTCATCGAGAAACGCAAAATCTGGCATGAAAACATCACGACCGTCGCCGGCATCGGCTGCTCCAGCCGGTTTCCGTATTTCGTGCAGGCGCACGGCGTGCATTACATTCATGGACGCGCCCTGCCGTTTGCCACGGGCATTTCGCTGTCGCGGCCGGACCTGCACGTGTTCGTTTTCGGCGGCGACGGCGACGCATTTTCCATCGGCGGCAATCATTTCAGTCATACGGCGCGGAAGAACATCAACCTGACCTACGTCGTCATGGACAACTGGGTTTACGGCCTGACCAAAAAACAGACCTCGCCAACGTCGCCGCTCGGCTTTAAGAGCAAGACCGACCAATGGGGCGCGGTGGATTACCCCATCAATCCGATGAAACAGGCGATTGCTGCCGGCGCTACCTTTGTCGCGCGCACCACGTCCACGAATCCGAACCACGTGCTGGCGATGATGGAAGCCGCGATGGACCATGACGGTTTCAGCTTCATCGAATGCCTGAGCGAGTGCGTGGAATTTTATGAAGGCGCGTTCGACGCCGCGAACCCGCGCAAAGGCGGCGTATTCAACGAAGTTCCCAAGGATCACGATGTCCACGATGAACTGACGGCCTACAAACTGGCTGGCGCGGATTTCCCCGGTTACTTCGGCATTTTCTACAAAAACAACAAGCCGACCAAGAACGCGAAGGAAGCCGAGATCATCAAGTCGTACCAAAGCAAGGTCACCGGCCTGAAAGACTGGCAGATACTCCAGAAGAATTTTGACAAGATGAAATAGTCTTCATTTACGATATACGATTTTCGATTTACGAGCCTGCGACTTTCAGGGGCTCGTTATTTTTTTGTGGCGCGTAAATCGTAAATCGTGAATCGTAAATCCGATGCCGATTTACGAATTTGCCTGTCCGAAGTGCCGGAGGATTTACAGCTTTCTCTCCAAGCGCGTGAATCCCGGCCGCCCTCCCGTCTGCCCCAAGTGCGGCAACAAAAAAATGTCCAGGCAGGTCAGCCGCTTTGCCACAACGCGCAAACTGGCCGAACCCGCTGCCAAAACCGAAATCGAATCCGGTGAGCCACCAATGCCGGATGTGGACGACCCGCGCGTAGAGCGGGCCATGATGGAACTCGAGCGCGACATGGAGCATCTGGACGAGAACAATCCGCGGCACATGGCGCACATGATGAAGAAGATGAAGGACCTCATGCCGCCAGGTTCTATTCCCAAAGAGCTGGACGTGGCCATCAAACGGCTCGAAGCCGGCGAAGACCCGGAGAAGATCGAAGCCGACATGGGCGACGTGCTCGGTGATTTCATGGGCGGCGAGGAAGGCGGCGCTGGCGGCGGCGGTTACCCGCGCGACAGCAGCTTGTATGATTACTAAAGCCGCGCAGCGGGTTAAGACCTTTTGCTTCACGTTGGAAGGAACCAGCTCCTTCGCAACCTCACTCAATTCCTATTACCTGTATTTTTACATGCGGGACCAGTTCGGCTTTGGCAACAAGGAGAATCTTGCCTTCGCCGCGTCGAACGGTCTTATCTACACCATCTCCGCTTGGCAGGCCGGAAAATTCGCCCAGCGCCACGGCTATTTTACCGCGCTCAAAATCGGGTTTGGCGTGATGATTCTCGCACTGGTAGCCGGTTCGCAATCCCACCACGCCGCCGGCGTGATTATTGCCACCGGCCTGTTCAACGTCGGCATGTGTTTTCTGTGGCCGACCATCGAGGCGCTTGTCAGCGAAGGCGGCGACGCTGTGAGCCTGCCGCGCGCCGTCGGCACTTACAACCTCGTCTGGGCCTCGACCAATGCGCTGGCTTTGTTCATCGGCGGCACGCTGGTGGAAGCTTTCGGGTTCAAAAGCATTTTCTACGTGCCGCTGGCACTGTGCGTTGGACAATTGGCAACAACGTTGTGGCTGGAAAAAAGCGTCGATGGGAAAACGGCCCATGACGGGCCCGCGCCGGTGATTCCGCCGGATCCACATCGTCCGTCGCCCACAAAAACTCGGGCATTCCTGCGGATGGCCTGGCTCGCCAATCCGGTAGCGTACATCGCCATCTACACGTTTATTCCCGAATTGCCCGGCGTCGCGGCTAAATTTCATCTCTCGCCGATGTTCGCCGGATTCGCCTGCTCGCTCTGGTGCTTCGTGCGGTTCGGAACATTTCTGACGCTCTGGCTCTGGACCGGCTGGCATTACCGGTTCCGCTGGCTGGTTTCGGCGTTCGTGCTACTCATCGTTTCGTTTATTTCGATCCTCACCGTCCCGAGTTTGATGGTGCTGGTTGTGGCGCAAATTTTCTTCGGCGGCGCGATTGGCCTGATTTATTATTCATCGCTGTTTTATTCCATGGATGCCGGCGACACCAAGGGCGAGCACGGCGGCATTCACGAGGCGGCCATCGGCGTGGGGAATTGCGTCGGTCCGGCGACGGGGGCGGTGGCGCTGCAATTCCTGCCGGGGTTTGTTCACGCCGGGGCCTTTGCCGTAAGTGGGCTGTTGCTGTGCGGTTTCGGCGCGCTGCTGGGGATCTGGAAAACGACAAGGTGAGACAGAATTAACAAAATTTTGCAGCATTCTTTTCTGATTTTGTAAATTCTGTAATTTCTGTCTAAAATCTCTCCAATGGACAACGACCGCAAAACTCTCGACGACCGCGCGAAGATGACCGAACTGGAACGCCTCCGGCATTCCGCCGCGCATGTCATGGCCACCGCCATCCTACGCCTGTGGCCGGACGCGCAATTCGCCGCCGGACCGCCGGTCGAAAACGGCTTCTATTACGACGTGGATTTGAAGCACCGCATCTCGCCGGAGGATTTCCCGACCATCGAGGCCGAGATGAAAAAGGAAATCAAGGCGAACAACGTCTTCGAGAAAATCGTCGTCACGCGCGAGCAGGCGCTGAAGGATTCCGAGAGCGGACGGCTCGGCGGCCTGACCGAGCGGCCGGGCAACCCGAGCAAGTTCAAGATCGGCAACCTCGAAGCCATTCCCGAGGGCGAGCAGATCACGTATTTCAAGAACGGCGATTTCGTTGACCTCTGCGCCGGGCCGCACGTGATGCGCACCGGCAACATCGGCGCGTTCAAGCTCACCAGCGTGGCCAGCGCGTATTACAAGGGCGACGAGCGCAACCCGCAGCTCCAGCGCATCTACGGCACGGCGTTCAAGAACAAGACCGCGCTCGACGAGTATTTCAAGATGATCGAGGAGGCGAAGCGCCGCGACCATCGCAAGATCGGCGCGGAGATGGGGCTGTTCGCGATTGACACCGAATACGTCGGGCCGGGCCTGCCGCTCTGGCTGCCCAAAGGCACCGCCATCGTCGAGGAACTGGAAAAGCTGGCGAAGGAAACCGAATTCGCCGCCGGTTATGTGCGCGTGAAGACGCCGCATATCGCGCGGGAGAAAATGTATTTAACGTGCGGCCATTTGCCGGTGCTTTACGCGGAGTCAATGTATCCGCCGATGAAAATGGATGAACATCGCGAGGAACGGGAAAAACTGGAAAGACGCATCGCCGAACTGGAAAGACAACTGCCCGAATACGCGAAGAAAATTGCCGAGCGCAAATCAACGGGGGACGAGCGATGAAACTTACCGAACTTCACATCCAAAACTTCCGTTCAATAGTTGACTCGGGCGCGATCCCGACTCCAAACATACTGGCGCTCGTCGGTGCAAATAATTCAGGCAAGTCGAACATTCTGCGGGCGTTAGATGCTTTCCTGACTGCCGGAGCAGCACTACTTTTGCGCCAAAAGTTTTGTTACCCGTGAGGGGGTGAAAAAGGGGGTAAAATGATACGTTGCGCCAAAAGTGACTGTTACCGTGGGCGGAATGGACAAAACCATGAGTCAACGGACACGGACGGAAATATTAACGAAGTTGCGGCGGCGATACCAAAGCGCTGGCGCGGAGCACAAAAAGAAGCTGTTGGATCAAGCGCAGGAGCTGTTGGGCTATCATCGCAAGGCGGCGATTCGAGCTTTGTGCGCGGCGGAGTGGGTGCGTGGACCGCGGATCATAACCGGGCGTCCGGTGCTGTATGAACCGGGTCTGTTGCGGCGCTGGCTGCGTCCGATCTGGGCGGCGAGCGACTATGCCTGCGGGCGGCGGTTGGTGGCGATGTTGCCGGAGTGGATACCGGCCTATGAGCAAGATGAGCGGCGCTTGCCTGAGGAGGTGCGGGAGAAACTTTTAATGGCCAGCGGGCGGACATTGGATCGGTTGTTGGAGCCGTTGCGTTTTGAGCGGGCGGGACGTTCGCTGACGCGGCCCGGCACATTGCTGCGGCAGCAGATTCCGATCCGTGGGAGCCTCTGGGAGGAGGGCAAAGCGGGCTGGTTGGAGGTGGACACGGTTGCCTTGTGCGGAGGCAGCGTAGCCGGAGAATTTGTGTGGATGGTGGATGCTGTGGATTACGCGACCAGTTGGGTGGAGTTGCGGGCGATGTGGGGGCGCGGCCAAGCCGGAACGCTGGCCGCATTGCGCGATATGGAGGAAAGCTTGCCCTTTGATCTCTTGGGTTTGGATAGTGACAACGGAGGAGAGTTTTTAAACCATCACGTTTTAAGCTGGCTGCAGAAGAGGCCCCGGCCGGTGTTCATGACCCGCAGCCGGCCTTACAAAAAGGATGACAATGCGCATGTGGAGCAAAAGAACTGGACGCACGTCCGCCAATACTTTGGGTATGAGCGGCATGACAATCCTGAGGTCGTCGAGTCCATCAACGCCTTGGTCAAGGGAGCCTACGGGCAGTTGCTCAACTATTTCCACGTCACATTAAAATTAGAGCGTAAAGAACGCTCCGGAGGAAGTCTCAAACGAATCTACGGCCCGGCCCAAACGCCCCTGGCGCGGGTCCTGGCCAGCGCCCAAGTGACGCCGCAAACCAAGCAGCGTCTGGAGCAGGAAAAGGCCGCTCTGAATCCTTTCGCGTTGAAACGAGAGGTTACCCGCAGCTTGAAAATGATCGCCTCCCTGCGCCAGGTTCGCCCCTGAAAACCAAATGAACTCTCCCCCACACCCCCAAAAAAGATGACCCACGTATTCGACCGCAGGGGGGCGCGAGCTTTAGGCTCGAAGCTCGCCCCCCTGCTCATTTTAGCTGGCAATCGAACATCAAGAAACGTAGAACGAACAACAAAAAATAAAGCCAAACGGGTAACACTACTTTTGGCACAACGAATCACACTTCCGGGTAACAGTTACTTTTGGCGCACGGCGAGCAGGCGGCGTCACCGAGTCGGCCTTTTACGACAAATCAAAACCGGTCGTGATTGAGGCGACCTTTGCCAAACTTTCTGCCGACGAGCAAAGGGAGTTCAAACAATACTTGTTCAAAGGACAACTCGTGCTGCGAAAGGAGATTTCGCTGGAGGTTGATTCGAAATCCGGCAAGAGCAAAGCAATTGCCGAGTATCACGGTTATTTTTCAAAGCCGAAAGATTGGTGGTTCTCGACCGAAGCAGTCAACGCAAAGGAGGGACCAAAGCCCAAGTGGGATAAAATCGCCCAAGAACATGGCTTCCTCGCTGAAGTGACTGGGGCGGATGGAAAAGTGAACAAAAAAAGTTACGAGGAAGGAATCCGAAAAATCTTGGCGACGCGTGACGACATTGAGTTTGAAGAACCGACGCTGGGAGCGACGCAGGCTCTTGGCCTTCAAACGAACTTGTTGAGGCTTCTTCCGGCGTTCTACCTGTTGCCAGCGACGGCGGATTATTCGGACGAAATTGAGCGCAGGTCAACGACGACCGTTTTTCGGCGGCTTATGGGCGAGTTGGCCGAACGCCTGCTCAAAACAGACGCGCGTTTCGCCAAAGTCGAAAACGCGCTGAAAACAATTCGGGAACTTTTTAACGAAACCCCGCCGGATTCCAAAGAACTCGCACCCAATCAAGTTAAACCTGAAGAAAGATTGAAGGTGCTCGGCGAGATTGAAGCCAGTCTCAAGGATCAGGTGAAAAAGCTGATGCCGTCTGTGCAGCGCGTTTGCCTGACCGTTGTGCTTGAAGAAATGAAAGACTTCTTCTCGCGCGGCGTCACCATCAAGGTTGACGATGGCATTTTGAACGATGTCTTGGACAAAGGACACGGGTTGCAGCGGGCCATCATTTTCAGCTTGCTCCAAGCCCTTATCAAAAATGACGCCGGCAAGCTGCTTCCAGGGCAGACACCGCCAGCGAGCGGCACGCCATCCATCATTCTGGCAATCGAAGAGCCGGAACTTTATATCCACCCACAGCTTCAACGGCTGGTTTACGGAGTATTGCGTGAATTCGCTTCGACTGACCAAGTCATTTACAGCACGCACGCGCCTGCTTTCGTTGACGTTTGGAGCTACGAAAATGCCGCTCTCGTGCGGAAGGACAGTGTCGCGACCGGAACAAGAGTGCATTGCTGCCCTGCCGGTGTCTTGGGAAGCGAAGCAGACCACAAAGGCTTTCAATTGCTGAACAGTTTCAATTTGGAGACGAACCGGCTTTTCTTCGCGGACAAGACCATTTTGGTCGAAGGGGAGCAGGATGAAATCGCAATCGTTGCCACTGGACGAAAGATGGCCCTCTTCAAAGAATTCCCGGAAGAGATTGGCTTTACGGTTGTGGTCGCTGGGAACAAGGAGGAGATTCCGAAATTTCAGAAGCTACTCAACGCATTCAAATTGCCCTACGTGGTCTGGCATGAGAAAGACGGCAAGCCTGACACCGACGAAAAAAACAAAGCAATTATTGACCTCCTGAACGGAAATAAGCGGGTCGAGTTGCCCGACACGTTGGAAGTCTTGGTCGGTCACGCCGGGCATTTCGGAAAAGTATATGTCGCCAAAAAATTCTTTGGCACTCCGGCAAACATCAACGCCACGACGGAGGCAAAGGTTTCAGAGCTTTTTGGTTAACGGCGCTTTGCTGCGTCCCGGCGTTGGAAAATTAGTCGAGCCGGTCCTTGCCCGGCGGCGGTTTTTCCCTGTTTACAAAGCGGCTGGTTGAGGTATCTTGTTCCCGGCGACCAGAGTGGGCCGGACCTTTCCGACTCCGCGATTAATTCCCTGGCCGCCCCTTTTTTTGTTCAGCCGTCAGCCAGGCATTCACGTCGCGGAAGCGTTCGTCGCCAACGTGGATAATCGGCTCAATCAGCGGGATGCCGCCTTCATCAATCGGTTTGACGGTCAGGCCAATCTTCTTTTCCTCCTTGCGGCGCGCGGTGTAAACGCAGAGATCGCACAATTGCAGGACGAGGCTTTTCTCGGATTCGATGAAGAATCCTTTCTCCACGATCTGCCCCAGCTTGAGCACGCCTTCCGCGCCGCGCAAAATGCGGATGGCCTTTTCCACGTCGCCGACGACTTCACGGTTTTCGTCCGAGATGAAAATGCCCAGCGGCGAACCGGGCAGCGTTTTCAGATAATCATCTACCACGCGCGCGACCAGCGGGAACGCGGCGACGTGCGGATTGATGGACACGCCCGATCCGAAACTGGTCTGACTCCATTCGAGGAAACGCTTCTTGGTGATGGCGCGATAGACAAATTTCAGCGCGTGCTTTTGGGCGAGGCGGAACCATTCGTCGCGGAAGGCAAGACTGTGGGCAATGGGAAATTGTTTGAAGTAGCCATTGCGCGGATTGCTGATTTCAGTGGCGTGAATTTCAAAATCTTCCGGGCGCGGCGCGAGGAAAGATTTTTCGATGACGGCTTGCAAATCCTTTTCCAGCGCCAGCCACACGGATTCGGGGACAATCAGCGCGCCCAGCACAAAAACTGGCTGGACGGTGTCCCGCAGGTTCGTGCCGGTCTGCCCGGATTCATCGAGGTAAATCAGGTGCATGGTCGGTGAAACGCTGGTGCAAGAATAACGAGACGTGCGGTGATTGCAAAGCTGTGAGTTGCGCGTCGCCAGATTCCAGATTTGCCTTAACAGTTCACTGGCGTTAAGATTTTTCCTCAATGCACGAACTCACGAAAGCCGAACAGTTCACTTTGGTTGAAGACGCCGTTAAAACCGGCATTGCGCCGGCGGAGATTGCCGCCGCGTTCAACGAATTGACCGCGTTGCGCCAGGAATTGAAAAAGCTTGGCGAGCCGGAAAGTTATTACCTCAAAGCCATGAACTGCCCGCATCATCACCGCATTTTTGCGGCGGAACCGCGCAGTTACCGCGATTTGCCGTTGCGGCTGGCCGAATACGGCACCTGCTACCGCTACGAGCAGTCGGGCGAATTGTTCGGCCTCATGCGCGTCCGCTCGCTCAACATGAACGACGCGCACGTCTATTGCACGCCGGAGCAGTTCGCCGCCGAGTTCAACGCGGTCAACGAAATGTATCTGAAGTATTTCAAGATTTTCGGCATCGAGAAATACGTCATGCGCTTCAGCACGCACGACCCGTCGCGCCTGACCGGCGACAACGCCAAGTTCGTCAACGAACCGGAATTGTGGAAGCAGACGGAGGACCTGGTCCGCAAGGTTTTGATTGATTCGAAAATTCCCTACGTGGAGGTGCCGAACGAGGCGGCGTTTTACGGGCCGAAGATTGACGTGCAGGTGTGGAGCGTCATCGGCCGCGAATTCACGCTGGCGACGAATCAGGTGGACTTCGCCGTGCCGGCCAAATTCGGCCTGGTCTATCGCGACAAGGACAACACGGACAAGACGCCGTTGTGCATCCATCGCGCGCCGCTGGGCACGCACGAGCGGTTCATCGGCTTCCTCATCGAGCATTACGCCGGCAATTTCCCGCTCTGGCTCGCGCCGGAACAGGTGCGCGTGATGACCATCGGCGAGGAAGAGCCGCTCGTGAATTACGCGAAGCAAATCGTGAATGAGCTGCGCGGGAATTTCGTCCGCTGCGAATCGGATTTTTCGTCGAACAAAATCAACGGGAAGATTCAGGAAGCGGAGCAGGCGAAAGTCCACACGATGCTCGTCATCGGCGGCCGTGACATGGAAGCCGGAAACGTTTCCGTTCGCCTGCACGGCAAGGGCAACGTCGGCGCGAAACCGAAGGGCGAAGTGATTGCGCAGATTTTGGCGGCGATAAAAGGACGAAGCGCGTAAGCTTCGCCCATGATCGAGCCCGGCGTCATTTTGCTTGAAACGGAACGGATGTATTTCCGTCAGTTCCGCGCGGAAGACGCGCAGGTATTGTTTGAACTCGATGGCGATCCGGAGGTGATGCGGTTCATTTCCAAAGGCCAACCCACGCCGCTGAGCAAAATTCAGAACGAATTTATTCCGCGCTTTCTCGAATATTATCGGCAGTCTCCATCGCAGGGTTTTTGGGCGGCCCATTTGTTTCGGAGCCACGAGTTCATCGGCTGGTTCCACCTGCGACCGGATCGGATTTCGCCGGGCGAAATGGAGCTGGGTTACCGGCTGAAGCGCAGTGTCTGGGGGCACGGCCTCGCGACGGAAGGCTCGTCTGCCTTGCTGAAACGTGCTTGCAGCGAATGGGGCTACGCCAAGGTTTGTGCCCGCACACTGGCCGGCAATCTGGCCTCCCGGCGCGTCATGGAGAAAGCCGGTCTCGCATTCGAGGCTGAATTTTATTATGGGGAAGACGTGCTGCCCGGCTGGACTGAAGCGGAACGGCGCGCTGTCAAATACTCAACGGCAGGCAGGCCACCTCCGCGGTTTTAAGGCCGTCCGCTGGCAGCATGCACCTCTTTCGACATAAAGGCCAAAAGCACCTACGAGATGCCGGATATTTTGACAGCTGTTCACGGGTTGCTTACTCGACCCGCATCGGCAGGAGTTTGACGAAGTAAACATCATTCTGCCGCATGGAGAATGTGCGGACGAAGGGCTTGCCGGGTTCAACCTGGATGGTCTCGACGGAGTCAGGGTCGCCGTTGCTTTGCTCGCGCAGGATTTCCACCTGAGTCGGTGTCAATTGCGATGGCGCGCCCATTTCAAGGTAACGGGTGAAAACGTCGTTTATCTGATACCCGGTTTGGTAAATCTCCAAGGAGTAGCTTCCGGCGGGAAGATTGGTGATGCTCAATACGACCGGATCCATTTCCTTGGCAGGAATTTCATGCCGATAGAACTGCTGATCGTTCATTTCCGCCGGTGGCACGATGGGAGTATAGTTCCAAAACAAGGCTTGGACGGAATGGTCCGGGCCTTTGCAGACCCAGGATGCCCGGTCGGTGTCAACAACTTCGGTCGGCCCTAGTTCGTTCAGGAATTTGAACGCGTAGAAAGCCGGTTTTCTCAAATCCTCGTAATTAATCAGGCCGAAGCCGCCGTGGAACGGCGTCATCCGCGGGCCGGCTTCTTCAAAAATATCGGTGAAGGTCCAGTAAGACATCGCGTTCACCGACCGATAGGCTCCCTTCACCTTGCTCAGGATGAAAGCCGCCTGCTGATAGCTGTCGTGCATGAAATCGTTGGGAGAGTAGGACGAATTCCATTCGGTGAAATACAAGGGCAGGTTGGGCATTGGGGAATGATCAATCATCTGCCGTTCGCCAACCATCCGGTCAATAACCGAATTGTGATCGGGATCAATCACTGTCCCGCGCTGGCCGGTTTCATCCAAGTACCCGCTCTTCACGCCGTAGGTGTGGGTGGAAATGAAGTCGAGCGGCACGTGGTTGGTTTGACAATAGTTGATAAACGATTCGTCCCACTGGCCCATGGCCGTGGCCGGACCGCCCACGCGATAATCCGGCGAGACGCTTTTGATGGCCCTGGCCGTGACGGCATACAGCTTGAAATAATCCTCCCGCGTGCCGGTCCAGAAGCCGTCATGCAAATCGGGCTCGTTCCACACCTCAAAATACCAGGTTTTCACCTCGTCATGCCCGTAGCGCTCCTGAAAGTGGCCCACCAGATGGTGGATTAAGTCGGCCCACTTGTCATACGATTTCGGCGGCGTGATGTTGCCCTTCCACCAAAAGACGGTTCTGCTGCCGCTCGCCAGGGCATCGGGCATGAATGAAAGTTCGACGAACGGCTTGATGTCAATGCTCAGGAGGAAATCATAAAGCTTGTCAATGTATTGCCAGTTATAGATGGGATTGCCGTGAGCGTCTTCCTTGTAAACACCCATGTCGTCGCACAGCAATCCATGCATGCGGATGTATTTGAAACCGCATTCGCGCTGCACCTCGCGCAACTGATTCTGCCAATCCGCGCGCAACCCTTCGTTGGCCCGACCGGCGCCAACGCACTCCTCGAAGGAGGTGTCCAGCGGCCCTTGCACGGCATTCACATCAACGGCGATAGTCCGGGCACGTGCATCCGGTCCCGCTGACGGCGTCTCGCCAGCCTTCGCCATCAACTCGAGCGGCTGCCCAACCACGGCTGCCACTATCATGATGACCAAAACACAAGATTTGGATGAAATCAGACTTTTTGTCATAAAAGGGGCATTGAATGCTTTCGTTTCCAAGCGTGGATTCCCAGCCGTTCCAAGTCTACTTTTTAATTTTGATAACCGGTTTCCAACGTGCCGAGGGGTGCCCCTCGGCAAATAGAAACGCTGCCGCCTTGGGCACACACGCTTCGTTCGCATGAATGCAGATTTTTCGTCGAACAAAATCAACGGCAAGATTCAGGAAGCCGAGACGGCGAAAGCCCACACGATCTTCGTCATCGGCAGTCGTGACATGGAAGCAGGAAATGTTTCCGTCCGTCTTCACGGCAAAGGCAATCTTGACGCGAGGCGGAATGGCGAAGTGATTCGGAGATTTCGGCTGCCATCAAAGAGCGGCGGGTGTAAGTTTGTAGCGCCGATGGGCAGTCTGCGCGAAGCTGAATAGCGAAGGGTATGAATGTATTTTTACAGAAGTCCCTGAGTGTGCTGACGAATTGGGCCGGTGACGGTCCGTGGCGTTCCCAATCTGTTCTCACCGCGTTTGCGGTGGTTGTGATCGGCCTAGGATTTTGGGTTTCCGAAATCAAAAGCGGCCCGCCGCAAAGCGAAACGGGCGGCGCCGCGACGAACGCGCCGGCGGTTACTTCGCCCGGCCAAGCGGGCGCCCCGGCAGTCGCGCATTGGAACTGGAGCAAACCCTTCCCGTTTTACGTGCGGGTGGGCGCTGGTTATGTGGCGGGATTTTGCATCGGCTGGTTTTTCCGGAAGCTGACGCGGCTCATTTTGGTTGTCGGCGCGCTGGTCATCACGTTGCTCGCTTATGGAAAACTTGCGGGCTGCGACACGACGCACACCCAGGAGCAGGTGAAACGAGGCGGCGAGTGGGCTCAACACGAGGCGACGGCCGCGGAGGACTATCTCAAAAGCCTGCTGCCGTCAGCCACAGGAGGTGGTGCCGGAATTTTCCTCGGGTTCCGCCGGCGAAGCAAGGCCGCCGCGCCTGAACCATCAGGCTGATAGAACCTTTCCCCAAAAGGCCGACAGCCACGCCGTGCGCAAAGTTGGCAGAAGTCATTGCAGATATTCCGGCAACGATTAAATTACAGCGCGCATGACGTGGAACGAACTGTTATTCGACTTCGTGACCTTTTGGGTAACGATTGATCCCATCGGCACGGTGCCGCTTTTTTTGTCGGTGACCAAGGATTTGTCAACGACAGAGCGCAAGCGTGCAGCCATGCGAGCGACGATCATTGCCTTCTTCCTGCTGGCTGGATTTCTTTACCTCGGACAGTACCTGCTGGAGGTGATGCGGATTGAAATGCTCTCGTTTCAACTCGCCGGCGGCGTGGTTTTGTTTCTTTTCTCACTGACGATGATTTTCGACAAAGGATCGCCAAACAACGCGCCGGCGGACGCGGAACATGACGTCGCGGTTTTCCCGCTGGCCATGCCGTCCATCGCCAGCCCCGGCGCCTTGCTGGCCGTAGTGGTGGTAACGGATAATAACACACACAACTTCTGGCAAGAGACACTGACGTGTATCGTGATGATGTTGGTGCTGGCCGCAACACTGGTACTGATGTTGGTCGGCGACCGGCTGATCGGGCTGATTGGCCGATCGGGCGCAAATATCTTGATTCGTGTGATGGGGCTAATTCTTTCAGCAGTGGCGGTGCAGATGGTTTATAGCGCCTTCCACGGCTCGCTGGGACCGGGATAAACATTTCCCGAGCCGAGTTGCCGCAAGCCCAAAGTGCAATTGAATTTGCCTCGAGGAATGTGATATTTTCGGCACATGGGTCGTCAATGGTTGCATGCCAAACGGCTGGTGGCCGGGCTGAAGAAAGGCCGGCAAACGAGCAAAATCGTCCGCGAGATCTCCGTGGCCGCCAAAATGGGCGGCGCGGATCCGGCGATGAATGCGCGCCTCTTCGCCGCCGTGGAAAAGGCGCGCAAAGAAAGCGTCGCGCGCGAGGTCATCGAACGTGCCATCACGAAGGGCGCGGGTACTGGCGATGAAAAGCTCGTGATGGAGCACGTGGTTTACGAGGGGTACGCGCCGCACAAGGTGCCCGTGATTGTCGAAGTGCTCACCGACAATGTGAACCGCTCCGCGCCGGAAATCCGCCTGCTGTTCAAGAAGGGCCAACTCGGCACGGCGGGCAGCAACAAATTCCTTTTCGCCCATGTCGGCCTGGTGGAGGCGCATCATCCCGACGCAAACATTGACCGCGAAGCTGCCGCCATTGAAGCCGGCGCGAACGAGGTTGAGCCGCTCGCGCCGGAGCAGAACGACGACATTCCGGAGGGCACAGCGGGTGCGCGGTTCATCTGTGACCGCACGGCCCTTCATGCCGTTTCCATCTGGCTGTCAAAAAACGGCTGGACGGTGGTGATCAGCGAGCCAGGTTTTCTGCCCAAAACCCATCCAGCGCTCAACGAGGAACAGCGGGCGGAAGTCGGTGAATTTCTCCAAAACCTTGATGACCACGACGACGTTCACCGCGTCTGGGCGGCAGTGAAGTGATGAAACCCTGAAACGATTTTCCCCTTTGCTGCCTCGGAACCGGAGACGCACGATTAACTCAACCGCATCGGCATGACAACATACATGAACGGGCCGTTTATTTTTAATACCCCCGGGCTGAGTTCGTCCGTTAATTCGAAGAAAACCTCGTCCTCGGTCAGCGCGTTGAGCGGTTCAATAAGAAATTTCGGGTTAAACGCAATAGCGATTTCCTTGCCTTTATAGTTTACCGCAAGGCTTTCACGGGCTTCACCCACTTCCGGTGAATTGGCGGTGATGGCAAGGGTGTTCTTGTTAAAGGTCAGCTTGACCGAATTGGCCTTCTCGCTGGTCATGATCTCGGCACGACGCAGGGCGTGCATGAATTCTTCACGGACGAGCGGAACACGCTCCTTGGTCTCGGCGGGAATGACCTGACGGTAATTGGGATAATTTCCTTCAATGAGCTTCGTAAGAACGAGGATGGAAAACCCCTTGTCATCCTTCAACTTAAACGCGGCCTGATTTTCTCCAAACTTGATTTCCACGTCCCCTTTCTCCTGCAAAAGCCGGTTCAATTCGTTAACCGCCTTGGCGGGAATGATGAATTCTCCTTGGCTCTTCTCTGATATTTCCACCTCCTCATCCGCGAGAGCCAATCGGCGACCATCGGTCGCCACCATCGTCATCTTATGATCCTTGAGGCTAATGAAGACGCCATTTAGTACATAACGAGACTCGTCGGTGGAGATGGCAAATGATGTTTTTCCAAGCATTGACTTGGTCGTTTCCTGGGTCAATGTCACCTTTTTATCTTCTTTGAATTTTGGCATTGGAGGAAATTCATCCGCTCCGATTCCGTGAATTTTATAAAAGGAGGTTCCACAACGAACACTGCAGATATTCTTGTCGTCCACCTCGATGTCAATTTCTCCGCCGCCCAGTTCCCGAACAATCCCGAAAAGTTTTCTCACAGGCACAGTCGAGGCTCCGCCCTTTTTTACTTTTGCTTCCACCGAGCAGGCAACCGTCACATCCAAGTCGGTCGCTGTAAATTCGACCCGTTCACCTTCTGCACGCAACAACACATTGGAAAGGATGGGAAGCGTCGTCCGTGAGCTGACCACATTTTGAACCGCCTGCAGGCCGTTGAGAATTTGCTCCTTCGTGATGGTGAGGTTCATGGACGGTTAATAATGTCTTTCTTTATAAAAAACTATCAGTATTAAGGGCTGTGAATAATGCAAACAACCTATTATGTCAAGATTTCATCGGGGGAAAGTAAAGGGAAAGCGGGATGTTTTGGAAGATAAAAAAAGAGAAAACTTTAAAGACTGGAGTTATCGGCAGATTTAACAAAGTTCTAACAAGCGGCAGGCGACTTATTGGCCAAGTTGTGCATGATGGATCACTTCCGGGAAAACGCGGCAAACTTCATTGACATCCTGAGCGGTGGATTCTCGGCCCAAGGAGAAACGGATGAGCGAGTTGGTGGAGCCCGGCTTGCCCAGCGCAGTGACGACATGTGAGGGTTCGAGGGATCCCGCCGAACAAGCAGAACCGCTGGAGGCGCAAATTCCCTCCATATCCAATCCACCCAGCAGAATGATGCTATCTGCGCCGGTTACCACAAAGGATGCTGTATTTGACAGTCGTTGTTCCAGAGAACCAATAAATTCCACTCCTTTGATTTTTGCGATGCAGCCAATCAATTGTTGAGTCAACGGGCTCAAATGCTCGCTCTTGAAAACAGGAGGAGTTAAAAATCTCTCCATTGCCTCGACCAATCCGATGATTCCCGCCAGATTCTCCGTGCCGGCCCTCCGCTCATTCTCGTGCGCGCCGCCAAAAAGGGTTGGGTCGGGAAGGAGCGGAGATTTAACATAGAGCAGTCCCACTCCTTTGGGTCCATGAAACTTGTGCGCGCAAACCGAAACCAAATCCGCGTTGAATTGGCCAACGGCTTGAAACGGTTCTTTCCCAAACCACTGAACGGCGTCGGTGTGGAAAAAGATTCCGCGATCGCGACAGACGGCTCCCAACTCGCTCACTGGTTGAATGGTTCCAACTTCATTATTGGCCGCCATGACGGAAACAAGAATGGTGTCCGGTCGCATCACCTGTTCCAAATCGTCCACCGACACGCGCCCTTCGGAATCCACCGGCAGCCGGGTGACTTCGAATCCCTCTTTTTTTTTGAGGTAGTCAAAACAGTGCAGCACCGCATGGTGCTCAATTACGGAGGTGATCAAATGCCGGCCTTTGGATTTAAGCAGGCGCGCCATGCCGAAGATCGCCAGGTTATTACTTTCTGTGCCGCCGCTGGTGAAGATGATTTCACTAGGCTTGCAGCCCAAAACCTTTGCCGCCCGCTCGCGCGCGTCGTCCAGCAACGCCCGCGCCCGGCGCCCGACATGATGCACACTGGACGGATTGCCCCAGATTTCGCCGAGAAAAGGCAGCATCGCCTCGCGCACCGCCGGGTCCAGCGGGGTCGTGGCGTTGTAATCGAAGTAAATCGTGCGCGGCATGGCTTATTTTTGAAAAACCGCGCTCGCGCGACGAGCAAAATGTGGCCGTAGTGAAGGGGCTTGGTTTGACAGCCAAGGCGGTTTGCTTATCTTGTCAGGATGCGGCAAAAGCAGTCGAGCGCAAGCCACCGCCAAAAAATCGCAAGCCGCCGACAGCAAAGAATCGCCGCCGCATCTAATTTATTTAATGATGACAACAAATGCGTTAACGCCAGCGCCGGAGACGCGGCTGGATGCGCTGCCACCGCGCCAATGCGCCGTCGTGCGCCGCATCGAGACCGATGGCGATGATGTGCAGCGGCTTAAAACGCTCGGCATCTGCGTCGGACGCCGGTTGGAGGTCGTCCGGACCGGGGACCCGCTCGTGGTCCGCGTTTTCGGGTCGCGGTTGGGGCTGTCCGCCTCGCTGGCCTCGCGGGTCTGGTTGGAAGTCTGCACGCCCGACCATTGCGCGATGCGGGAAGCGCATGAGCATGAGTGACGCCGTCAAATTGCGGACCGCGCCGGCCGGCGGTGGGGAGAAGCTTCCGAGTCAATTGCCGCACCACGCCTTCACGCTCGCGCTGGTTGGCAATCCCAATGCCGGCAAGACCACCCTGTTCAACGCGCTCACCGGCCTGCGCGCCAAGACCGCCAATTTCCCCGGCACCACCGTCGAACGCCGCGTCGGCCGCGCGCACGTCGGCGGCGAGCAAATCGTCGTGGTGGATTTGCCGGGGCTTTACAGCCTGGAAAGCTCTTCGCCGGAGGAAAAACTCGCGAGCGACGCGTTGCACGGGCGGCTGGAAAATCACCCCGCGCCCAACGCCGCGCTGGTCGTCGTGGACGCGACGAACCTCGAACGGAATCTTTTTCTTGTCAGCCAGGTGCTCGAACTGGATTGTCCGGTCGTCGTGGCGCTGAACATGATGGACATGGCCCGGCGCGACGGCATCCGCATTGACGTGGCGAAACTCCGCGCCGAACTCGGCTGTCCCGTGATTCCCGTATCCGCGCGCACCGGCATGGGGATCGGCGAACTCAAGCACGAAATCGAGCGGCTGGTCGCCGGCGCGAGTGCCGGAGGCCGCCTCTCATGTCAAGCCCGCCTGCGCACTGGGTTGCAGCGGCTGTCCCTACCAGGCGCGCTACGAATGGACGGAACAGATTTCCACGAAGGTCATGGACGCGTCGGCGGCGCGGCGTTCGGCCCGGACGGAAAAAATTGACGACCTCTTCACGCACCCGGTCGCGGGCGTCGTCGTTTTTCAAATCGTCATGATCCTGCTCTTCGTCGCTGATTTTCTGGGCTGCGGAAATTCCGATGGACCTGATCAGCCACCTGTTTCAGCACCGTTGGCGCTTGGGTTGCGGCGCACACGCCGGCAGGCGATTTGCAAAGCCTGTTGGTCAACGGCGTCATCGGCGGCGTCGGCGGCGTGCTCGTGTTCCTGCCGCAAATCTGCATTTTGTTTTTCGCGCTGTCGCTGCTGGAAGACACCGGCTATCTGTCGCGCGCCGCGTTGGTGATGGACAAAATCATGCGCCGGCTCGGACTGCCGGGCAAGGCGTTCGTGCCGATGCTCTCGGCGCACGCCTGCGCGATTCCCGCCATCATGTCCGCGCGCGTCATCGAAAATCCGCGCGACCGGCTGGTCACCATCCTCGTCACGCCGCTGATGACGTGCTCGGCGCGCATTCCGGTTTATGCGATGGTCACGGCGCTGCTGTTTCCGCATTCGCCGCTCAAGGCCGCGCTCGTCTTCACGGCGGCGTATGCAACCGGCGCGCTGGCGGCAGTGCTGGCGGCGGTCGTGTTCAACCGCACCATTTTGCCGGGCGGCAGCAGGCCGCTTGATGATTGAACTGCCGCCATATCGCCTGCCCGGTCTGCGCACGGCGCTGCTGCACACGTTCGACCGCGCGAAAATTTTCGTCAAACAGGCCGGCACCATCATCCTGATGGTTTCGCTCGTGCTGTGGGCGCTTTCGCATTATCCTAAATCCGCGCCGCCACCCGCTGCAGTGGCGATGACTGCGCAGGCCGCGCAATTGGAAAAATCCGGCGACGCGCAGAAAGCCACGGAACTCCGCGCGGACGCCGACCATCTGACCGCGCAATTCTCGCTGCGCAATTCCGCCGCCGGCAAAATCGGCCGCATTCTGGAGCCGGTGCTCCAGCCGCTCGGTTACGACTGGCAGATCGGCATCGGCATCGTCAGCTCGTTCGCCGCGCGCGAAGTCATCGTCTCGACGCTCGCCATCGTTTATGGCGTCGGCCAGGACGCTGCGGAACATCATAGCTCGTCGCTTTACGATTCGCTGCGGCACGCCACGCGGTCCGACGGCACGCCGATGTTCACCACGGCCACCTGCGCCAGCCTGCTGGTGTTTTACATCCTCGCCGCGCAATGTCTTTCCACCACGGCGGTCGTGCGCCGCGAAACCAACAGTTGGAAATGGCCGCTGTTTCAAATCGCCTATATGACCGGCCTTGCCTACGTCGCCGCGTTCATCGTGTACCAGACCGTCAGCCACTTCGTTCACTGATTTGCAATTTACGATTTTCGGTTTACGATTGACGTGTTCTTGGCTTTCAAGGGTATGGATCGTAAATGAGCACACGGGTCAAAATTTGCGGCATCACGAATCTTCCCGACGCGCAAGCCGCTGTCGAGGCGGGCGCGGACGCGTTGGGGTTTAATTTTTTTGAAAAAAGCCCGCGGTTTATCCCCACGAACACTGCGGCGGAAATATCCCGTGCGTTGCCGCCTTTCACTCTGCGCGTCGGGGTCTTTGTGAATCCCGCCGAGCAACTCGTTCGCCGCGCCATCGGGGAGTGTGGCCTGAGCATGCTGCAATTTCATGGTGATGAAGCGCCGGAATTTTGCACGCAATTCGGGTTGATGAGCATGAAAGCCTTCCGCGTCCGCGACGCCGAATCGCTGAAGGAATTGCCGAAATACCAGACCGATGCCTGGCTGCTGGACGCTTATGCGTCCGACGCGTTCGGGGGCACGGGCGAAAAATTCAATTGGAACTTGGCCACCGAAGTACAAAAGCTCGGCAAGCCGGTTTTTCTCGCGGGCGGGTTGACCCCCGAAAACGTCGCGGAAGCCGTCCAACAGGTGCAACCGTTCGGCGTGGATGTTTCCAGTGGTGTGGAATCTTCGCTGGGCAAGAAAGAACACACCAGGGTGCGTGCATTCATTAAGGCCGCTAAGTCTTCCGTGCCGTAGAATCTTAAATGATAATTCATTCTGCGCATAAGGCGCGACAATTCCCGTACAAAGAAAGGCAACTTTTGAGTTAACAGCGGAAACCGGGTGTGATAAGTTGCGCGCCACGTTTTTCGAGAAATGAAGATTGCCGTTCCTAAAGAAACACATCCGGGTGAGACCAGAGCACCATTGATACCAGCCAGCGCCGACAAGCTGGTCAAACTCGGCGCGCAGGTGGAAGTCGAGGCCGGACTTGGCATCGCCGCCGGTTTTCCCGACAGCGACTACACCAAGGCCGGCGCAACGATTGCCACCGATCGCAAGGCGCTCATCAACTCCGGCGACATCGTGCTGCGCCTGCGCAAACCGCCGGCGGAGGAAATTGGCTGGCTCAGGCAAGGCGCGATCCACGCCAGCCTGCTCGATCCGTTCAACGAAAAGGAGCTGGTCCAGAAATTTGCCGAGCGCGGCGTCAGCGCCATCAGCATGGAATTCATCCCCCGCACGACCCGCGCCCAAAAGATGGATGTGCTTTCGTCACAGGCGAATCTCGGCGGCTACGAGGCGGTCATTCTCGCCGCGCGTTATTCCAATAAGATTTTCCCGATGATGACGACGGCTGCGGGAACGATTCTGCCGTCGAAAGTTTTTATCATCGGCGTCGGCGTCGCCGGCTTGCAGGCGATTGCCACAGCCAAGCGTCTCGGCGCAAAAGTCACCGCCTACGACACGCGGCCCGTCGTCGAGGAACAGGTCAAGTCGCTCGGCGCGCAATTCCTCAAAATTGACCTCGGCGAAACCGGCCAGACGAAGGAAGGTTACGCCAAGGCGCTGACCGAGGAACAAATCCAAAAGCAACGCCAGGCGATGAACAAGACCTGCGGCGATTCCGACGTGGTTATCACCACGGCGCAAGTTTTTGGACGCAAAGCGCCGGTGCTCGTCACCGCGGAGATGCTCAATGCCATGAAGCCCGGCAGCGTGGTGATTGACATGGCGGTTGAGACGGGTGGCAATGTCGAAGGCGTGGTTTATGACAAGGTGACCGACCGCAACGGCGTGAAAATCGTCGGCATCGCCAATTTGCCCGGCCGCGCGCCGCTTCACGCCAGCCAGGTTTATTCCGCGAACCTCTTGGCGCTCATCGAGGAATTCTGGGACAAGCAGAACAAAACCTTCGTGCTGAAACTCGACGACGAAATCATCAAAGGCTGCCTCGTCACGCACGGCGGCAAGATTGTGAACGAAAAACTCATCGCCAAACCCAACTAATTTTATGAGCGTAGAAATTCTCGTCCTGTTCGTCTTCGTGCTCGCGATTTTCGTGGGCTTTGAAGAAATCTCCAAAGTGCCTTCGATGCTGCACACGCCGCTGATGTCCGGCACCAATGCCATTCACGGCATCATTCTGCTCGGCGGCATGTTGGTGCTCGCCGCCGCGGACACGCCGCTGGCGCGGACGCTCGGTTTCATCGCGGTGGTTTTCGGTTCGGCCAACGTCTTCGGCGGGTTCATGGTCACGGACCGGATGTTGCAAATGTTCAAGAAAAAGAAGAAGTAACCATGAGTTCCACGCTTGCCCTCATTTTCATCGGTGTCGCGGTTCTGTTCATCCTCGGCATCAAATTCTTGAGTTCGCCGAAGACCGCGCGTTACGGAAATCTCCTCGCCGCCGCCGGCATGGTCGTGGCGTTCTTCGCCACGATTCCGCTGATGCAACTGCACGAGTGGAATCTCAACTGCACGCTCATGGCCGCCGGCATTCTGATCGGCCTCGTCATCGGCGCGATCGGCGCGTATTCGGTCAAGATGACTGCGATGCCGCAGATGGTCGCGGCCTTCAACGGTCTGGGTGGCGGCTCGGCGGCGCTGGTCGCGAGCTTGGAATTTCTGCGGCGCTCGCACAGTCTGGAAGGCGTCACGGTGTCCGCCGCGGTTCCGATGTTGTTCGCCACGCTCATCGGCTCGTTGTCGTTTTCCGGCAGTATCATCGCGTTTTTGAAACTGGAGGGGAAATTTGAGAGGCCGCACACGTTTCCGGGCCAGAACTTTTTGAACGGTCTCGTGCTGCTGGTGATTCTCGGCTTGTGCGGATACTTGATTGGCGGCCAAACCAACTCGACGGCGTTTATCGTCATGTTTGTGTTGGCGCTCTTGTTCGGCATTGCGATGGTCATGCCCATCGGCGGCGCGGACATGCCGGTCGTCATTTCGCTGCTCAACTCCTTCACCGGCCTCGCCGTGGCGGGAGACGGTTTTGTTATCAACAACCTTTCGATGATCGTCGCCGGAACGCTCGTCGGCTCCTCCGGCACGCTGCTCACACTGCTCATGTGCAAGGCGATGAACCGGCCGGTCACGAACGTTTTGTTCGGCGCGTTCGGCTCCGGCGGCGGCGGCCAGGCGGCTGCTGCTGGTGTCACCGGGACCGTCAAACCGATTCAAGCCGACGAAGCCGCGTTGCTGCTCGGTTACGCGCAGCGCGTCGTGATTGTTCCCGGTTACGGCATGGCCGTGGCGCAGGCGCAACACCAGGTGCGCGAACTTTCCGACGAACTCGGCAAACGCGGCGTCGAGGTGCAGTTCGCGATTCATCCGGTCGCCGGCCGCATGCCCGGCCACATGAACGTACTGCTCGCCGAGGCGAATGTCCCCTACGACCAGCTCCAGGAAATGGAAGCCATCAATCCCTCGATGGACCGCGTGGACGTGTGCCTGGTCATCGGCGCGAACGACGTGGTGAATCCCGCCGCGCGCGAGGAAAAATCCAGCCCGATCTATGGCATGCCCATCATCGAAGCCGACCACGCCAAGACCGTCATTGTGATGAAACGTTCGATGGCGAAGGGCTTCGCTGGCATCGAGAACCATCTGTTCTACAAAGACAACACCCGGATGCTTTTCGGCGACGCCAAGGCCTCGCTCAACGCGCTCGTCGCCGCGGTGAAGGCAAATTGATTTTGCGCCGCTTGCTTTGCCGCGTCGGGCGGCTTAAGCTTTTGCAGCGTGAAACAGCCGTTCATCAACGTCGAAGAAAAAATTGACCGCTTCGTCGGTCGTCGGACGAAAACGCCTGATGCCCTTTCGACGGCGACGAGCAACAAGGCCAATTCCATCGCTTGGCGGAAAGCCTTCGGCGGCGTGCGCGTGCCCCGCGGTGTGCATCGCTTCAAAACCCACGAAGAAGCCGATCAATGGCTATGGCGGATGATTACTCGTCCAACGAGTTAGCCTCCCGCGAACCGACGGTGGAGGATTTGCGGGACTTGTGCCGTGAATTGAATCAACGCGGCGCAAAATATATCGTCATCGGCGGATTCGCAATGCGCGCCGCCGAATACAACCGCACGACGATAGATGTGGATTTGATGGTCGCCACCGACGCGGAAAACGAAGCGAAAGTTTTTTCGGCGCTTTCCACGTTGCCGGACAACGCGGTTCGCGAACTTCAACCGGGCGAACTTGAAAAATACAATGTCATCCGTGTCGGCGATGAAATTCTGGTGGATTTGATGCGGTCGGCGGCGGGAATTGATTACGCCGAAGCATCCAAGCATGTCGTCATCCGCGAAGTTGACGGCGTGCCGATCCCCTTTGCTTCTCCGAGGCTGCTTTGGCGGATGAAATCGGTCACGCACCGCGAAAAAGACACGGATGATTTGCTTTACCTTCGGGAATGGTTTGCCAAACGCGGCGAACAGCCACCAAAAGTTTGATCACGCCCAATTCGCGTTCATCCGTGGTTGAATAATTTCTCTTTGCGCCGTTCGCGCCTTTGCGTGAAAATGGCGGCATGAGTTCGATTGCCGCGGAAAATCTGCCCGACGCCCGGGGCCATTTCGGCCCCTACGGCGGACGCTTCGTGCCCGAAACGCTGATGCACCCGTTGCAGGAGCTGGAGGCCGAATACTTCCGCGCCCAGCACGACCCGGAATTTCAGCGCGAGTTGTCCTACTACCTCAAGGAATTTTGCGGACGCCCCACGCCGCTTTACTTTGCCGAACGTCTCACGCGCGAGCTTGGCGGCGCGAAAATTTATCTCAAGCGCGAGGACCTGCTCCACACCGGCGCGCACAAAATCAACAATTGCATCGGCCAGGTCCTGCTCGCCAAACGCATGGGCAAGACCCGCATCATTGCCGAAACCGGCGCTGGCCAGCACGGCGTGGCCACCGCCACCGTTGCTGCGATGTTTGGCCTGAAATGCGTGGTCTATATGGGCGCGGTGGATTGCGAGCGGCAGGAGCTGAACGTTTATCGCATGAAAATGCTCGGCGCGGAGGTGGTGTCCGTAAAGGCTGGGCAACAGACGCTCAAGGAGGCCATCAACGAAGCCATGCGCGATTGGGTGACGAACGTCCGCAGCACGCATTACATCCTCGGCACGGTCTATGGCGCGCATCCGTATCCGGTGATGGTGCGGAATTTCCAGCGCGTCATCGGCGATGAGGCGCGCGCGCAGATTTTGGAAAAGGAAAAACGCCTGCCTGACCTGCTCCTCGCCTGCGTCGGCGGCGGCTCGAATTCGATGGGCCTGTTCTATCCGTTCCTCAACGATAAATCCGTAAAGATGGTGGGCGTGGAGGCGGGTGGTCTGGGCATCAAACCCAACCAGCACGCGGCGCGGTTTCACGGCGGTTCGCTGGGCGTGTTGCAGGGTACGCGCAGCTATATTTTGCAGGACGCCTACGGCCAGATTCAATCCACTCACAGCGTCAGTGCCGGGCTGGACTACGCCGCCGTCGGGCCGGAACACGCCTGGCTGCACGACGAAAAGCGCGTGGAATACACCTACGCCAAGGACGACGCGGCGCTGGCGGCGTTCATGAAACTGGCGCGGCTGGAAGGCATCATTCCCGCGCTGGAAAGCGCCCACGCCATTGCCGAGGTCATGAAACGCGCGCCGAAAATGCGCAAGAATCAACTTATCATCGTGAACCTTTCCGGTCGCGGCGATAAAGATGTGGCGCAGGTGGCGGACAAGGTAAAATTGGAAATGCCAGAGTGATTGACCATACAGGCACAAAACCACCAGGAAATGTTTCTTGAAAAACCGCTGGAAAAAACTAGGTTAATACCATGAAAAACAAGTTCACCGCAGTCATCAAGCAGGACGAAGGCTGGTGGATTGGGTGGGTACAGGAAATTCCCGGTGTTAACTCTCAGGGCAAAACCCGCGCCGAGCTTTTGAAAAATTTGCGTTCCGCCTTGAAGGAAGCTTTGGAATTTAATCGCGAAGACGCAATTGCCGCAGCAAAGACTGATTACGAGGAAGAAGCCATCCTTGTGTGAAACGGCGGGAGCTAATCCGGCATTTGACCGCGAAGGGTTGCGTTCTCATCCGCGAAGGCAGCAATCATTCCTGGTGGGGCAATCCGGTTGCCAATCGCCGCTCCGCAGTGCCGAGACACACCGAAATCAACAAATTCCTGGCCCGGAAGATTTGCCGGGACCTGGGAATTTCTGAACCATGAAACGCGCGCCGAAAATGCGCAAGAATCAGCTTATCATCGTGAACCTCTCTGGACGTGGCGACAAGGATGTGGCGCAGGTGGCGGACAAGGTGAAGTTGAAAATGCCGAAGTGAAAACGGGCTCAAAACAATGAGCGAGAGACTACGCATAACCTCAATTCGGTTTCGCAACTACAAGGCGTTTCGAGACTATTCGATTAGCTTGAATCCATTCAATGTCTTGGTCGGGCCAAATAACGCTGGCAAATCAACGGTTCTAGGCGCAATCAGGATTTTATCAGAGGGAATAAGACGAGCCCGCGCCAAAAGTTCTGATTTGATTGATGATTCAAAAGGACGCCAAGTTCGTGGATACCCCGTGCGGCTGCAAGGATTGCCAATTTCAACAGAAAATGTTTTTCATAATTACGACGAAACAACACCAGCGACTGTCGAATTTCGCCTGTCCAACGGCAATAGTTTAGATCTCTGTTTTCCAGAGCGCGGAGAGTGCCGCATGATTCCGGTTTCAGATCACATCATCCGATCACCATCAGATTTCAGAAGGCATTTCAACGTCGAGATCGCGTTCGTGCCAGTGCTGGGGCCAGTTGATCACGATGAAAAACTTTTCGAAAAAGAAGCCGCGCGTCTGGCGCTTTTATCTTATGGAGCATCGAGGAATTTTCGAAACATCTGGTATCACTTTCCAGGTGGGTTTGCCGAGTTCCGCAAAAAAATTCAGGAAACTTGGCCAGGTATGGACATCGAGCCGCCGGAGATAATGGCCGATAGTGAGAAAACATATCTCCGCATGTTTTGTCCTGAAGAAAGATACCCACGCGAAATCTTCTGGGCAGGCTTTGGATTTCAAGTTTGGTGTCAAATGCTGACATTCATTCTACAGGCTCAAGATGCGAGTGCCTTGGTGATTGATGAGCCAGATATCTATCTCCATTCCGACCTGCAAAGGCAGTTGGTTGGATTGCTTCAAGAACTCGGTCCGCAGATAATTATTGCGACACACTCGGCTGAAATCATTGCAGAAGTTGAACCGCAAGCATTGCTGAATGTAAACAAACGGTTTCGCTCGGCTAAACATGTAAAGGACACACGAGAACTTCAGGAGATTTTTCAAGTTCTTGGCTCCAATCTCAATCCAACGCTAACTCAGCTCGCAAAAACGCGGCGAGTTGTTTTTGTCGAAGGTAAAGATTTTCAGATATTCTCTCGCTTCGCTCGGAGGCTCGGACTCGAAGCCGTTGCCAACCGCGCAGACTTTGCAGTTGTGCCGGTCGAAGGTTTCAATCCACAGAAGGTGAAGGATTTTGCTTCCGGCATGGAAGCGACAATGGGCTCAAAGCTGCTCAAGGTGGCAATTTTTGACAGAGATTACCGCTGCGACGCGGAAGTCGCAAAAATCACGGCAGACTTGGAACGCTTCTGCCGGCACGCTGTCGTCCACGATTGCAAGGAACTGGAGAATTTTTTGCTTAATCCACGGCCGATTGAGCGCGCAATTAAACGACGTATAAAAGAACGACAACAGATCGATCCTAATTCTCCTCCATTCCATGAGGATGTTTCTACGCTATTGATGCAAATCGCCGATGGGTTGAAGAACCAAGTTCAAGCACGCATCGTTTCAGCGCGGCAGCAGTTTGAGCGCGAATCTCGGTCAACTTTGAACCCAGTAACCATTTCTGAAACCGCCATGAACGAGTTCGACCAAAAATGGTCAACGGTCGAACTCCGAATGAAAATAGTGCCGGGGAAAGAAGTTTTTTCCGCGTTGAATGCTTATCTCCAAACGAAATACAAAATTTCTCTTAATCCTATCTTCGTCGTTGAATCGTTTTTACGTGATGAGATTAGTCCAGAAGTCGCAGAGCTTTTGCACAAATTGGAAGAAATCCGGAAGGAAGATGCACCAGATCAAGCGGCGCTAGAATTTTCGCCAACATCGCCGGATTAGACGACGTTGAAAAGATAGGGGCGCCCGGACTTCGACATGGCGAAGATTTGGCGGAAGAAGTCCGCAAATATCACATCCCCGATTTCTCTAACTGGAAGAACCACGACGCTTTTGAAAAAGCCTTCGTCCGTCTGGAAAAGGATTTGCGAATGAGCATCGGCAAATGAAGCGCCGCTGGGCGCGACATTTTTGTAGATTTCCCGTTGCCAGAAGTCGAAAACTCTGTAGGAGCGACATCTTCCCTATGCCGCTCCTGACGGGGCTTGGAATTTTTGATGGTTTGATTCTACAAAGATTTCGCCCCTGACGGGGCTGTGAGTACTTTACGCCTTGCCGCCGAAGGTGCAGTGGTCGTCAAGGTCGAGGTAGTCGAACCAGGTGTGGATGTCCTCGCGCAATTTGCTCAGTTTTCTCAGTTGTTCGGTGATAAATTCCAGCGTTTCGATGTCGCCGTCCGGCGTGCGGCGCTCATGATATTCGCTCCACGCGGCGATTTCCCAGGGCTGGTGCTGGTGTTTCGCGTTGGCCCGAATCCAGTTGAGGATTTCCCAATCGCCGCCGCCTTTGGCGAGTTCCCGTTTAAGCGATTCGTGGTCGAGGCCGACGAAGTTGAAGAAATGCCGGTCCATGCCTTTGCCGGCGTAATGATATTCGCCCAGTTTGCCGGCGAGCGCCGCGCGTCCTTTGTCGAGGATGCGCGGCAGCAGAACGTAACCGCCCAGCCGCACACGCGGGCTGCGTGGCGGGCGTTGTGTGAGGTCAGGTGCAATAGTGGACGTGTTCATAAACAATTTACATCAATATGCACGTGTTTGGCGCCGGCTCAACGAAAACCGCCCGAGACCAGAAACGTTTCGCCGGTGATCCAACCGGAATCCGCCGAAGCCAGGAACGTTGCCACCGTGGCGATGTCCTGCGGCTGGCCGATGCGCCCGAGCGGCGTTTGCGCTTCGGCATTCTTTTGGAAATCGCTGCCAATGAAACCGGCGGCATGCGCCCCTTCCGTCTCAATCATGCCGGGATTGATGGAGTTCACGCGGACTTTCTTCGGTCCCAGTTCCCTGGCCAGCGATTTCGTGATCGCGTCCACCGCCGCTTTGGTGGCGCTGTAAACCGTTGCGTTGGGCAACGGATTGACGCCGACCACGGAACTGATGTTGATGACGCTGCCGCCGTCGCCGTTGAAGTGTTTCAACGCTTCCTGCGTCGTGAGAATCAGGCCGAGCACATTCGTGTTGAATTGCTTGTGGAAGTGCTCTTCGCTGATTTGTTCGAGCGGGCCGAATTCGTAGATGCCCGCGTTGTTGACCAGAATGTCGGTACGGCCAAACGCCTTCTTCGTTTCAGCGAACAGTTTTTCAATGTCCGCCTTCTTCGCCACGCTGCCTTGCACGCCGATAGCTTTGCCGCCTTGCGCCGTGATTTCGCCAACGACCTTGTCCGCGCCCGCCTTGCTGGAGGCGTAATTGACGACGACGGACGCGCCTTCCGCCGCGAGGTGTTTAGCGATGGACGCGCCGATGCCTTTGGAGGCGCCCGTGACGACGGCGACCTTGCCGGTTAGTTTTTTGTTGGTGCTCATGTCTTGTTCTTTCTCCTTTAGGTTTGTTGTTTGTTTATTGTGACTATAAAAGTAACAATTATGCGTAAATTTTTTCAGTCTCTGTTCACCTGCGAAACGATCTGCGATAGGCTGATGTCGTCCAGGCTCGCCTCCATGGCTTTCTGGGTTTTGTCCAAAGCTTTGTCGAGCGCCTCCTTGATGTGGCAACTCACGGGACAGGCTTTGTACTCGGTATAATGGTGAATGGAAAACGCCTTGGGCGCATCCACGGCTTTATAAATATCCAGCAGCGAAATGTTTTTTGCGTCTTTGGCGAGCCAGCACGCGCCGGCTTTGCCGGTGGCGGTTTCCACTAGCCCCGCTTTTGACAGCTTGGCGAGCGTCCGGCGCACGAAGCTGGGGCTGGTATTGACACTCGTCGCCAATTGCGCCGAGGTCGTGTCCCTGCCGGAACGATAACCGAGCGCAGCCATGATATGCACCGCAATCGGAAACTGTGTGTTGATCGCCATAACTGTTACTATGATAGTGACAGTTAGAAATAATGCAAGGGATTTTTTTAATTGGTTTTTGCTTCAAAAAAGGCTGGAAAACCTTGTCTTTCGCCCAAATGAGATTTCGCTGATTGCCGTAAAACCTTGCGTTTGCAAATCAGTCGGCTTTCCTGATGCCGGCGTGAATACCGCAGACAACAAAACCGGCGCGAACCTGCGCCCGATTGATTACTGGCGGCTCTGGCTTTTCGATGCTGTGCTGGTGAGCGCCGGCTTTCTTTTTTTCCTAGCCACCCAATACGGCACCTACGAATTTTTCGGGAAGGCGTGTCTCATGGCCTTGTTGCCGTTCATCCCGGTCATGGTGCTGGTTGGGGGAGCGGGTAGCACCGTCTTCGCCTTGACCAAGGCCATGATCGAGAAGCGCTCGTTGAAAGCGCCAACAGCGCTGGCTCTGCTGGTGGGACCCGGGCTGTTGTTGAGCCTGTTGTTCGGCCTGTTGGGCGCAGGCAAGTCGCCCGGAAGCCGGTTGCCCTACATTTGTCATGGGAATGTCCCTGTGTCAGCCAGCCATGTCCGGGTCACCGGCTATTCAACTTTCCTGCGCGAAGAGTGGCTGGCCGTATTCAACGTCGGGCAAAAGGATTTTCAAACGATGGTCACCCGTGCGAACCTCGTGCCGGCCGACGACTTTGAATTCAGAAATATGCTTGAACAATCAGCCCTCAAGAAGACCAGGTTGTATCAAAGTCTTCCGCCGCTGAAGAACGGACTTTGCTTCAAGCGCGTCTTCAAAGAAGGCGAAGAGCATGAGCGCGGCAGCATTTACGCGGCGTTTGATCCGGCCACCTCGACGGCGGTTGTTTGGCGGGGATATCGGGATTGATCTTAGTCGCGATTTTCAGGATGAAGTGTTTCTTTAAACCGGACAGCACAACCTCATCCGCCGGTGATTTCGGGCGTCCCACCCGAAACGGCGTGCGCAACACGGGTGTTGTAACGTTTTGCTTCCCACGTTCGTCTTATTTACATTGAACTTGTTCCCATTCGACCGGTCAAAGTTGAGAGTTGAATGAGAGGAGATTTTTGACTCGACATAACTCCGGTGTAGCATTCAGGCTGAATAAGCGGAAGACTATGAAACGCCAATATCTTGCACGTGTCGTCGCACTGTCACTTTGCCTCGGTGCCAGCGTGGCGCAGGCACAATACTATTACAATTCACCCCCACCTGCCGGTCCGTATCCACCCCCACCCGCTAGCCCATATCCACCCCCGCCTGCCGTCGTGTATTTACCCCCGGATACCGGCCCGTATTTTCGCATCGGCGTAGGCCCGTCCTTTTTCCAAAACGGCCAGCTGACCGAATTTGGTGGTCCTTCCTATCCTGGACCGGCGGTCTCCAGCCAAGTGGATTTCCAGACGGGCCTGGCCGCCGATGTGGCCTTCGGCTGGGCCTTCAACCAATATGTGGCCGCGGAATTTGAGACCGGGTTTATCGGTGCCAGCATCAACAGTGTGTCGGGATTTTCTTCTGCAAACTCGACGCTCTACAACGTGCCGTTTCTCGTCAACGTCATGCTGTCGTACCCGATTCCGCACACGATTCTGGTTCCCTACATCGGCGCGGGCGTCGGCGGCGCCGGTGTGGTCTTTAATACCGACACCCTCATGCAGAACTCTACCGGGTACTGGGTTTCCGGCAGTGAAAGCGACACGGTGTTTGCCGGGCAGATATTTGCGGGATTGCGTTTCAGGTTCAACCCTCAAATGTCGCTCGACCTTGGTTACAAATACTTTGCCACCGGCAATCCATCCTTCAGCTATCCACCGGCACCGAATTTTCAAGTGAACTTTGATGGCGTCAAAACGAGCTCCATTCTGTTTGCGTTTGTGTGGAAATTTTAACGGGCCGAAAATTGGGACGAGACCGTGGAAGCTGGAGGTAGCACCCGCCTCCGTCGGGTTGAATACGGCGTTCCGCAGAATTGGAACAACGCGCGAGCAAATGGAGCCAATCGCACAACCGGAAGCGAGCTTCATTCGCAGGCGTTTTCGGGCGCGACGCCCGATACCACCCGCGAAACGCGGGTGCCACCATATTTTCTCCGTGGTTTCATCCATCCTCGCGGCCTCCCAATCCGAACGCGCCCGGCTATGTTTGTGTCAGTAACATAAATGGATGCCGCACGACAACTACCGCGGCTGGCACCGCAAGGCTGGCTGGGGTTGCTCCTGCTGGCGGTGTGCTGGCCATTGAACTGGACGCTGCCGGGCGTACGAACGGCTTACTTGTTCTTCCCGCTGTGGCTCGGTTACACATTAGTCATGGACGCGCTGGTTTGCTGGCGCACCGGCTCATCCTTGTGGACGCGCTCGCGAAAGGGATTTATCCAGCTTTTCGTCCTGTCCGTGCCGGCCTGGTGGCTGTTTGAATTCATCAACGACCGGACGGGCAACTGGGAATACCTCGGCGCAGCCGCGTTCACGCCGCTCGAATATTACGCGCTCTGCACGCTGTCATTTTCCACCGTCATGCCAGCCGTATTCGAGACCGCGGAGTTCGTGCGGACGTTCCGCTGGGTCAAAGCGCTCCGGCCCGGCGCGCGGATTCCAGACTCGCCCCGTGTGAATTTGAGAATGCTGTTCACCGGCCTGGTCATGTTGGTGTTGACCCTGCTCTGGCCCAAGTTCTTCTACCCGTTTGTCTGGATTTCGCTGGTGTTCATCTTCGAGCCGGTGAACCGCTGGCTGGGGCGGCGGCATTTTTTGGAATGGCTGCAACAGGGTGACTGGCGGCCGGTAATTTCGCTGTCGCTCGGCGCGCTCATTTGCGGGTTTTTCTGGGAGATGTGGAATTACTGGTCGTGGCCGCAATGGATTTATCACACACCGGGCGCACAGTTCCTGCATGTCTTCGAAATGCCCCTGCTGGGTTATGGCGGTTACATTCCCTTTGCGCTGGAATTGTTCGCGCTGAAAAATCTCCTCTGGCCGCGCGGGCCGAGATTGGAGCTGTGAACCATGTTTGTGGAATTTGTCGCGCCAGATTCAGGGACTTGTAGAACTGAAATAATTCGTTAATTTAGCCGCTGTGATTTACGACGCGTCATTGGACGAGTTGCTCCAGAAAGTCTGGGATGGCCAGCGAATCAATCCCGCCGAAGCCCTGCGGCTGTATCATCTGCCGCTGGAGGAACTCGGCGCGCTCGCCGACCGCCGCCGGCAACGGGCCAAGGCAACGGATTTCAACGGGCGCGGCAACGACATCGTCACCTACATCGTTGACCGCAACGTCAACTACACCAACGTCTGCAATGTCTATTGTAAATTCTGCGCGTTCTATCGCGTGGAAAAGGATGACGACGCCTACGTCATCGCGCTCGATGAGATGGACCAAAAAATCGAGGAGACCATCGCGCTCGGCGGCACCCAGATTTTAATGCAGGGCGGGCATCATCCGAAGCTGACGAAGCAGTGGTATCTTGATTTGCTGTCGCACATCAAAGACAAGTTTCCCGGCTTCAACATCCACGGATTCAGTCCCAGTGAGTTCATCCATTTCCGCGAGGTGTTCAACGAGCCGCTGGAGAAAATCATCGGCGATTTCAAAGCTGCGGGCCTCGGCTCGATTCCCGGCGGCGGTGGGGAAATCCTGGTGGACCGCGTGCGCCAGCGCATCTCGCCGCTCAAGGCGATGAGCGACGACTGGCTGGAAGTCATGGACGTGGCGCACCGGCTCGGCCTTTATTCCTCGGCCACCATGATGTTTGGACATGTGGAAACCGTTGAAGACCGTATCGAACATCTGGAACGGCTGCGCCAGCAACAGGACAAGTCACTACAACGTAGGACAGGCGTCGCGGCCGTCTCCAATTCCTCTGAAAACTCAGAGACAGGCGCGACGCCTATCCTACCCGGTCATTTCACTGCGTTCATCTGCTGGACGTTTCAGGCCGAGCACACGAAGTTGAAAGCGCCGACCGTTGGCGCGAACGAGTATTTACGGACGCAGGCGCTGGGCCGGATTTATCTCGACAACTTCACTAATGTCCAAAGCTCTTGGGTGACCCAAGGCCAGGAAATCGGCCAGGTGGCGCTGAAGTTTGGCGCGAACGATCTCGGCAGCATCATGATTGAGGAAAATGTCGTGTCACAGGCGGGCACAACGTTTCGCATGACCGTCGCCGACATGCAACGGCTCATCCGCGACCTCGGCTACGAGCCGCGCCAGCGCAACAACTGGTATCGGCTGGTGAATTAAGCATTACCGGACGGTGAGTTGGAGCACGGTGATAGAATCGGCCGGGAGCGTGTAATCGAACACGGGCTTGACGCCCGATATTTTGGCGGTGACGGGCACAACGTTCGTTGGATTGTCAATCGAGTTCGTTGCGTGTGGTGCGGCGGCCAGCGTGGTCGCCGTGCCCGTGGGTTTGAGTGCAGAAACGCCTTTGATGTCCAGTAGAAGCGGTTGTGGTGCCGGCTGGGGATTCACCAACTTGATCAGGATTGCCCCGCTCTTGCTGTCCTTCGTCACCGAGTAATGGAGCGTGGCATCATCCAGCGCAGCTTTGAGAATTTCGTCGCCGACGTTCTGACTGAACATCCTGATCGCATAGTAGCTCGGCGAACCATAGCAGTGGAGTGCATTGTAACCGATGAGGTCGGGTCGCCATTGCCTCGCGCCGGGATTCACGTTCACCAACAGCGGCGCATAGCATTGCATTTTCACGAGGTCTGAATTCCGTTCCATCGCGGTCATCCAGGCGGCATCGCCCAGCGCGGCGGTCATGTTGGGAGTGGGTGGTTCTTCCGCCGAGCGCCGGTTCCAAGGGGGGAATGAAGTCTCATAAGCGGCCCATTCCCCAACGAAAATTTCTGGGCCTCGGCGGTCATAATGGTCAAAATGCGCTGAATCGTCCAGGAAAGTCCGGAAGGAACGGTAGTAATGCTCATCGAGCATATCGGGCTGACAACTATGAACTCGCAGCCCTTCCGGTTGTTCATTGCCGACGGTTGAGATGCATTTGAGCTGGGGATATTTCGCTTTGATTGCTTTGAAAAACTGTTGGAAGCGCGCGTCATAGGAGCCGGATTTGTCAAACCAATCCTCGTTGCCGATCTCAACGTAGTGCAAGGGGAACGGTTTGGGATGGCCATCTTTGGCGCGCTCCGCCCCCCATTTGGTGGTCACAGGACCGGTCACATATTCAATTTCGTCCAGCGCATCCTGCACATAAGGTTCAAGGTCGGGGCCGGGCGTGACGTGCTGGCCGCGGAGCGAATATCCGGCATAGACCGCCAGCACCGGCTCAGCATTCATGTCTTCGCACCAACGGAGAAACTCCAGCAGTCCCATGCCGTCGCTGGAACGGTATCCCCACGGACCCTGATGGCCGGGCCGCTGGCTGAGGGGACCGATGGTCTTTTTCCAATCGAAGCGGGTCGCAATGGTGTCGCCTTCCAAATAATTTCCACCCGGAAAGCGTAGAAACTTGGGTTTCATGTCCGCCAGCATTTGCATCAGGTCCGGGCGAAAACCGTTCGGCTGGTCCTGCCACGTCGGCGGAAACAGGGAAACCAGGTCAAACCATACCTTGCCCGGGCGGTCGAGAGTCAGAACATAACGCGCTTTGGCGGTCGGCTTCACCTTGCCGGTTTCCAGAGTGACCTTGTATTGCTTCCAGTCCTGCGTCAGCCCGGGCACCTCGCCTTTAGCGTAAACCGTGCCCCCATCGTCGCTCTGAATGGAGACAATGACCGATCCCTTGAAACCAGGCGCAGCCTTCGCGTACAACGAGGCCTGATAACGGGTCCCTGGCTGCACCGGAATGCCCCAATAGCCGTCGTTGGCAATGCCCGCTGGATGGTGTTGAGAAGCTTCGCTCACCTCCAATCGCAGACTGGTCATCAACTCGTCGTTGAGTGGCTGGGACGGATCAAGCGCCATGGTTGCGGCTGAACCCTTACCCTGCACAAGTGACCAGTGCACGGGTGCATTCGTGTTGTCCAGAAAAACTCGATTCCGAACCAGTTCGGCGTAGAGACCGCCGTCGTAGCTGTGATTAATCTCCTCGGTCATCAGCCCGTAAAGCATGGGACTGGCTTTGGCGACGGGCCTTCCGGCGTCAATGGTGAGCGTGGGATTCGCTGCGCCGGCGGAGGCAACGGCACAAACTAGGAGCAGAGTTGAGGTTCGTTTGGTCATCGTTATTTGAATGCCAGCCCGCCAAATCAAAACCAGCGATTCTGGGTTGAAACTGCGTACCATTTCCAATGTTTCAAGCAAGAGTTTTTTGATTGTGAAGTAAAACGAATCTGGGGACATCTTCCAGGCTTGCGCATGCGATCTCTGGAATAGAGCCGCACCCGCTCTTATCCGAAGCCGTTGCCTGCGGTTCCGAGGTTGTTGGATGACGGACCGGTTTTCCTGTTGACTTTTGAAGCCCGGTTCTACAAGGTGTCCGACACTTCACCCGGCTTGTATTTTCAACCTCGATGATGTTCGGTAGGTGGAAAGCGCAAGACATGAAACTATCGATTCGCGATTTGGGCTACGAATTGCATCAGCGCGACAACTGGTAGCGGCTGGTGAATTGAAATGAAAAAAGCTCCAGCGGCGAATCAAATTTTGCTGGTTACTTCCACAGAATGAGGCCGAGGCTTTTTGCCTTTGGCGAGTTTGATTTCAGCTTGAGGTAACGCCCACACGGCGCGGGTGACACCTTCGAGCACCGCGTAGCCGGAGCGGGCTTTGTGACGATTCAAGACAGTTTTGATTACGTCCGGCAATTGGGTTTCAAGCCAGTGAGTACCATCGGGCAGAGACTTGAATTCGGACAACTCGGATATTTTCTGCGCCACGATGGTTTGCAAATAGTCTGCGCTGAACGCCAGCAAGTCGTTTTCCTTCCGGCCATGCAGGACGTCAACCTGATACAGCCATAACCGTGGATGAATCGTGAGTGCTTCCTGCACGGAGGCGGCGGTCAATTCAGCAAGGCGTTTTGCATCCGGCGGTGGCGTGGACGTTCGCACCGCCGACTCATTGGCTGGCTGGCAAACTTCTTCGAAGTTGCGCACGCGCGCCGGCAGAACGAACGGCTGGTTGGGCGCGCTCCAAAAATAGCAATTGCCCGGTATCGGCTCGCCGCGCAGAAAACCAAGAATTTCGTCGCTGAAATAGGCGTTGTGTTTTTTGAGCGTTTGCAGGTCGTTTTCATTGAGCAGGTGCATCGCGAAAAAGTTGTCGCCCTGGCTGATGATCTGGCTGGAAATGGAACTTGGCTGCTGTGTGATCAGGATGCAGCCCAGTCCATATTTGCGTCCTTCTTTCACCCAGCGCACGAATACATTCCGGTCATCCAGCACCCGGTCGCCCAGCATGGTTTGCGCTTCTTCCAAAACGGCGAGACAGCGCACCGTCTGGCCGCCCATGTCGGTCAGGTGCCGGACATTGTTGTAAAAAATCCGGCGCATGAGCATCCCCGTGGTCGCCAGACTGTCCTCGCCTCCGAGCAGCGAGATGTCAACGATCACGACGCGATTAAGGCGCAATTCTTCCAGAATATTTTTACCCAATGTTGCGCCTTTTCGATGCAGACGGCGAATCGGCGGAACAAGGTTGTTCTTAATTGCGGCAATGCTGACATCGCTGTCACCGCGCGCCTTGTAACCCAGCAACGCGCCGATTTTCTTGTCGTCGGAAGCAAAGCCATTTTCGGCGAGCAGTTCGACCAGTTGCTTCCACACGTTCCAGTCCATACCGCGCAACAGGTTTGCAAAAACCGTCTCCTGCTTTTCCTGCGGAACGAACGCGGCGACGATGTCCTGTGGTGGAAAATCACCGAAATCCACGAACACGTTGCCTTTTGTAATGTCGGCGTAGGCAGCCCCTGCCTTTCGATTGGTATAGAGCGAAATTCGGCCTCGCAACGCAGGCACGTTGACCAAGCCGGGCAATCCGTTGGCGCCAGGCAAGGCATATTCACCCTCCGGATCGAAAATCAACAAGCCGACATCCGGTGGTGAAGAATAAAGTTGCGACACCAGATACTTGATCAGATTGCTTTTGCCGTAACCCGCGCGGGCGAACACGAAACTTCGCTTGCCCTTCAGCCGTCCCATGCTGAACCGGATGGGAACATTCTTGAGTTCCCGCTGGCCATAAACCAAGTGTCCGAGCGGCGCGGCGGTGGGATCGTCCTCCAAACCGACGTTGCAAAGAAACGCCAGCGCTGACTCCGACGGAAGCCGCACCTTGCTGCCAAGCGTGGCGAAGGTGCGCTCGCCCACGGAAAATTTGAATCTGCCCGTGCGCGGCTGCGTCTGTAGCTGGCCGAGCAATTGCATTTTCAAATTGTAGCGCAGCATCTGGCGCATGAGCGGAGCAGGCACGGCGTCCTCAATTTTGGCCAGGTCGCCCAGATAGGCGTCGCCGCGCTCCGTCGCCAACTGGCCGGCGGCGTGGTAGCGGCTCACACGTCCGACGAGCGCCTCGGTCGCGCTCAACTCGACGAGCAGAAACTCGCCGAAGCCGGGCAGGCCGCGCTCATGATGCGGCACGACCACGTCCACTTCCAACTGGTGCGGCAGCGGCGAAAAACCTTTCAACAGGCCAACCGCCGGCGTGCCGGCGTATAAATCAGGCTGTGTCTTGCTGTTCATTCGGAATTTCCTCGTTCAATTGTTTTCCCAAAAGCATCAACTGCCGGGCCGTCCGCGCCACGGCCGGGTCGCGTTCACGGACTTGTTCCAGCAGCATTTCTTCCAGCATTTCGATTTCCAATCCGCCCAACCGGGCGTGCTCATGCGCTTGGATCAAGGCTTGTGGATAGCCGCGGGTGGGAAAACTGCCGCGCCCCGATTCGTGAAGCAGTGACATGGCTTCACCCACGCGGTCGCGCTGCCAAACCGCGACATCCACCGGCAACAGCGGCACGTTGTCGCCGTGATCCAGCCGGGCAATGTGCAGCCAGCCCATCGCCCGGCTGCCGATCCAGCGATATTGGGCCGGGGCGGCTTCACGTTCCAGTTCGGGTGGAATTTGAAGATAGGCCGGCAGGCCGTCGGCAAAGCTGTCATTTAATCCGAGCGCCACCGACAAATAATTGATCACGCGCGACCGTTTGGCCACGCCAACCAGCAGATGACCGTGCTTGGCCGTAAGCATTTCAAACTTGTCTGCAATCCGTTGAAAGACCCGGTCCGTCAACATCACGCTGCGCAGGAGTCCGTCTCGAACCAAAAGCTTGGCAGGCGGCTGGCTGGCCAGTTTCAGAAGCGCCGCCCACTCCATCAGTTCACGCAACATTGAAAGCAAATGACTTCGTTGAAAATCAGATTGCGGTAACAATTCCTGCCAGTCCAGTTGGAGATAGTTGACGAACTGCTGTAGCCGCTCGTTCGATTGAAAGAAGAACCGCACAATTTCTTCCGGCTTCAAGGATTGTGCAATGAATTCCTCAAAATAGATTTCGCCGAGACTGTCAGCCACGCGCACGACTTGCAGGCGAATCGGCTCCAAGCTCAGGCGGTTTTCACCACCATCGGTGGCCACCGTTGCAATTATCGGCAACGAAGGTGAACCGGCTTGCGCGATGATGCTTTTCGGTTGACGGCCTGTCAGCTTTTTCTGCGTCACAAATAATTGAGGCCATTCCTGGTTGAGCGCTAGTTCCAAGCTGCGGTGAAGCCGGGCCAGCCTGTCGGTTCCTAAATGCATCTGTCCAATTCTAGCCGCCAAGACCTTGCAGAAACATCAAAATTTTCGGCAGCCCCTCAACAATATGTCTGCCGCAATCTTAACCATCCATTGATCTGTGTCACAACAGCCAAAGAATTATTTATGGATTTGCGGCGGATTTCTGCGAAACTGATGCTGCGATGAATCCGTTAATCAAACTGTTACTCGAAGGCGGCGGCTTGAGCACGGCGCAAATGGCGCAGGTGCTTAATCTCTCGGAAGCCGAGGTCAACCGCCAGTTGGATCAACTCAAAAAGGACCGGCTCTTGCTGGGCTGGCGGCCGGTGTTGAATCTGGCTGAGGAAGAAGCCGGCCTCGTGCACGCTGTCATCGAAGTGCGTATCACGCCCGAACGTGGTGGCGGCTTCAACCGCTTGGCCGAGCGCATCAGCCGGTTCGACGAGGTCGAATCGTGCTATCTCATGTCCGGCGGCTACGACCTGCTGGTGTTTGTCAACGGCTCCAGCCTGCAAAAAGTGGCGGCGTTCGTTTCGGAGAAACTTTCGACCATCGAAGGCGTGCTGTCCACAGCCACCCATTTCCTGCTGCGCACCTACAAGGAACAAGGTTTTCTTCTGGACGTGAAGTCCGCGGAAAACGACCGGCTCAAGGTCGCGCCGTGAAAAGTGGGGAAACATTCAACTCTCAACATTCAACACCGAACATCGAATGGATGCCGAATTGCAGACTTGGACGTTGAATGTTGAATGTTCGATGTTTTCCATTTTTTAAATTTTCATGGACACCATCCGCTTCATCGCCCGCCACGTCGTGAATTTGCCCCGCTCGGGCATCCGCGACTTTTTTGAAGTGGTTTCGAAGATGCAGGACGTGATTTCTCTGGGCATCGGCGAACCGGATTTCGACACGCCTTGGCATATCCGCGAGGCGGCCATTTACGCGCTCGAAAAGGGCAGGACCCATTACACGTCGAACCTCGGCCTTGTCGAATTGCGCCGGGCCATCAACCGTTACGTGGAAAAGAATTTCGGCATCAGCTACCGGCCCGAAGACGAAATCCTCGTCACCGTCGGTGTCTCTGAAGCCCTCGACATCGCGTTCCGCGCGTTGGTGAATCCGGGTGACAAGGTGATGTTCCACCAGCCGTGCTACGTAAGTTATCATCCGAGTATTACGCTGACGCACGGCTTGGCGGTGCCGGTGCCGACCTATGCGGATGATAATTTTGCGCTGACCGCCGAGGCGCTGGCCGCCGCCTGGCAGCCGGGCTGCAAGCTGCTCATGCTGAATCTGCCGTGCAATCCCACCGGCGGCACCTGCGACCGACGGCAGATTGAGGCGATCGCAAAATTCGCCGTTGAAAAGGACCTGCTCGTCCTGAGCGACGAAATTTATTCTGAACTGACATTCGAAGGCGGTCACGTCAGCATTGCCAGCCTGCCGGGGATGAAGGAGCGCACAATTTTCCTGCACGGTTTTTCCAAGGCGTTCGCCATGACTGGCTGGCGCATTGGTTACGCGTGCGGGCCGGCGACGTTGATTGAAGCGATGATGAAAGTGCACCAGTATTCGATGATGTGCGCCTCGATCATCAGCCAGGAAGGCGCCATTGAGGCGTTGCAGCGCGGTGAGGACGCTATGAAGGCGATGCGCGAGCAGTATCAGCGGCGGCGGGATTTCATTGTGCGGCGGTTCAACGAAATCGGCCTGAAATGTCATCTGCCGCGCGGGTCGTTTTACGCATTTCCGTCCGTGGAGAAAACGGGCCTGAAGGAAACGGATTTTGCCGTGGGTTTGCTGCAGGCTGAACATGTCGCCATGGTTCCGGGTTCGGCTTTCGGGGCGAACGGCGCCGGATTTTGCCGCGCGTGCTTCGCCACCGGTTACGATCAGCTCATCGAGGCCGCCGACCGGATTGAACGCCACGTGCAGAAGCTTGCCTCCAAGCAGTAAAGGTTTTTCTTGCTGGCGGCGCGGTTTGTCGGAGACTTCGTATTTCCAAAGCTTGTGGGAAAACCATTTTTCAGTGAAACGCGCCAACGCTGGCTCCTGCTGCTGTTGACGGCGCTTACGTTTTTCATCCTGCTCGGCAGCCGCGCGTTGAACGAGCCTGACGAAGGCCGCTACTCGGAAGTTGCCCGCGAGATGATTGAGACCGGCAACTGGGTCGTGCCGCACCTCTGGTATCTTCCGCACCTCGACAAACCGCCGATGACCTACTGGCTGGTGGCGGCTTCGATGAAGCTGTTCGGCCAAAACGAATGGGCGGTGCGCCTGCCGCTTGCGCTCGCGGGTATGGGCGGCGTCTGGGCCGTCTGGCTGCTCGGTTGTTCCCTCGGCAGCCGCCGGGTTGGCTGGTGGAGCGCGCTGATCCTGCAAACGAGCCTGCTGTACTTCGTGATGGCCCGGATGCTTACGACGGACATGTTCGTAACACTATTTAACACCTGGGCGATTTATTTCTTCTGGCGAAGCTGGCTCGCTTTGAACTCAAAACTCGGAATTCGGGCTTCGGAATTTTTTTTATGGCATCTCGCCGGATGGGCGGCCATCGCGCTTGGTTTTTTGACAAAAGGACCGATTTCCCTGGCCATTCCGCTTGTCGCGCTGGCGGCGTTGGCGGTTTATCGCTGGAAAAGTTTTGCGGCCAAAAAACTTCTGTTGGGAGGATTGGCTGCCGGACTGACACTCTTTTTGATTTTGGCGTTACCGTGGTTTTTGGCGGTTTTTCGACGCGTGCCCGAGGCGTTTGATTACATGACCGTGTATCAAGCGGCCGGCTCGCTGCTTGGCACCACCATCAAAAATCGCAAGGGCGGTCCATTTTATTTCTTCGGAATTCTCGTCGTTGGACTTCTGCCATGGACGTTTTTGCTTGGCTGGCTCTGGCGTAGAACACACTGGCGCAGTTTGGATGCAAAATCGAGGAACGGTTGGGTGTTGCTGAACGTCTGGGCTTTTTTCACATTCGCCCTGTTCTCATTTTCACATGCCAAGTTGCCCGCTTACATTTTACCGATTTTCCCGGCGTTGGCGGTGATGCTGGCCTGGCGGTTCTTCAATGATGAGCCGGCGGCCAAATCCGTGCCGGCTTGGGCGTGGCGCGTTTGCCTGGGCGGTTCGTTGCTGCTGCCGGCGGTTTTTCCGCTGGCCTTGGTTTATGTGTTTCATGATTCGCTCCCCGGATGGATGAAATGGCAAATACCGGTCGTGATGGGAATCGTCCTGTTGGCGTTATGGCTCGTGCGGAAGTGGAAATCTGCCTTCTGCGCAGCCTTGACCGTGGCGTTGGCGCTGTCGGGTATGGTGGTGACGACTGCTGAAATTCCACTGTTCCAAACCACACTCAGGCGCAATCAGACGCTCAAACCGATCGGCTTGACGTTGCGGGAAAGATATCAACCCGGCGACGCGGTGGTATGCTGGGGAAATTTTCCGCAAGGGCTGGCGTTTTACGCTTCTCCAACGATTTGCGCGACGAACCGGCCCTGTTTTGGCGACATGGATCTGACACAAGTACCGTTTGAATTTCCTGGCAATCAAAAGCGGCTCGGCCGGTTGCTCTTGCCTGACGATGGAGCCTTGGCGAATTTGCTGGCGCAAAATCGCCGTGTTTGGATCGTCGGTTTCGGGGGCACCGTGGAGCAATTTCTCCACAGCCACAGCGCTACGCCGTTGAATCTGGTGACAAACGTCGGACAATGGAAATTGTTTGTAAGCCGTTAACAGCCCCCAGACAGGAAGCGCGGCGCATTTTTCTTGCTGGCCCAGATGATTTGCTCAAACATTTCGGGAATGACAAAAGTTCTTCTTCTGGGGCTGGGCCGCTGGGGCGTCAACCATTTGCGGAATCTCAACTCCATGCCAGTCGAGCTTTATGTGGCTGAAACTGGCAAGAACCAGCTCGGACCGGCGCGCAAACTCGGCCTGCCCGACGCCCGGCTTACCGCGAACTACAAGGACTTTGTCAGCAAGGTGGATTGCGTCGTCATCGCGACGCCGGCGCAGAACCATTTCCCGCTGTGCAAGGAATTTCTCAAGGCCGGCAAGGATGTGTTTGTGGAAAAACCGCTGGCCCTTGCGAACGACGAATCAAAGCAACTCGCCGAACTGGCCGACCAACACAAACGCATCCTGCAGGTCGGTCACATTTTGCGTTTTGATCCGGCGACATCATGGCTGCGCGACGCGGTGGAGGCCGGCCAATTTGGCCGCGTGAACATGGTTCGGGGCCATTTCGGCGGCTTCAAACGCCCGCGCAATGACAGTGGCGTGATGTTTGCCGACGGCATCCATTTCGTGGACCTGTTCAATTTCATCCTTGGCGCGTTGCCGAAGAGTGTGCTGGCGATTCACCACGATTTTATGGGGCGCGGCATGGATGATGTGTCGTTCGTCTCGTTGGAATATGACACGCCGCACGGCAAAACCTGGGCGACGGTCGAGAACGATTATTTCATCCCCGGCAAATTCCGCGAGGTCATCATCTGCGGAGACCGATTGAGCGCGGTTTGCGATTTCAACGTCGCGCAGTACAAAATCAAGACCTATGAGTACAAACATTTTCGCGACGGCAAGGATTTCAAGACGGCCGAAGGTGTCGTCACTCAGATTGAAACGCCGCCGGAAGAACCGTTGCTGGCCGAGTTGCGCGCGTTCATTGACTCGGTGCGGACGCGGAAAGCACCGCGCGCCGACGGCTGGTCCGGCTACGACGCCGTCCGCGTGATGAACGCCGCGCTGGAATCCGTGAAGACAGGAAAGGCCGTGGAATTGAAATAAAAACAGACACGGATTTCACGGATTAAACTGATTCAATTCGTGAAATCCGCGTCGCAGAAATTTATGAGCAAAATCACCTTATCCAAATGTTTCGTAAACGCCGAAGTCGAGGAAGCCGCGTTGCGCGCCATCCGCTCCGGTCAATACATCCTCGCCAAGGAATCGCAGGAGTTTGAAAAAGAGCTCGCCGCCCACACCGGCACGACCCAATGCGTCCTCGGTTCATCTTGGACGATGATTGTCTATTTGTTGCATCAGCTTCAGGGTGTCGGTCCCGGCGACGAAATCATCGTGCCCAGCCACACGGCGTTTCCCACCATGGAACCGCTCATTCACCTCGGCGCGCGCCCGGTGTTTGCGGACATTGACGACACCTATTGCATGGACTTGGACCAGTTGGAAGCCGCCATCACGCCGCGCACGGTCGGCATCATCCCGGTTTATCTGTACGGACATCCGGTGGACGTGGACCGCGTGCTGAGCGTTGCCGCCAAACACCACCTCTGGGTCATCGAAGATTGCGCGCAGGCTCAGGGCGCGAAATACAAGGGCAAGACCGTCGGCAGTATGGGCGACTTCGGGGCGTTCAGCTTCTTCCCGTCAAAGAATTTGACCGTGCTCGGCGACGGCGGTTGCGTCACCACGAACAACACGCAGATGGCCGACCGCTTGCGGATGCTGCGTAATCACGGTCGCCAGGGCAAATACGACCACGAATTCCCCGGTTACAACGTGCGGTTCGACGAAATCAAAGCGGCCATCGGTCGCGTGATGTTAAAGCATCTTGACGGCTTCAACGAAAACCGCCGCAAGATAGCCACGCGTTACAACGAACGCCTCAAGGGCATCGTTCAGGCGCCACCTGTGCGTGAGTGGGCCACGCCGGTGTATCACATGTACGTCGTCCGGTGCGAGAAGCGCGACGATCTCCAGAAATTCCTCAAGGCCAAGGACATTGATACCGGCATCCATTATCCGAAGCCGAACCATCTGCAACCGGCGGTCACCGGGCTGTTTCCCTTTATTCCCAAACTCCCGCGCACGGAACAGGCCGTGAAGGAAATCCTGTCGCTGCCCATCCACGGTGAAATGAGCCTCGACGCGGCGGACAAAGTTTGCGATGCCATTGCGGAATTTTACGGCAAGAAATAATGGCCGGCGCACCTGAACTCAGTTTCGTCATTCCTTGTTACAACGAGGAAGGCAATCTGCGCGAACTTGTCAAGGCCATCCGCGCGGCGGTCGAGCCGCTCAAACTGCCGTACGAAGTCATCATCACCGACGATTGCAGCCGGGACAAATCGTGGGAAATCCTTAAAGATTTGGCGGCAAGCGACCCGCGCATCCGCGCGCAGCGGTTCGCATTCAACTGCGGCGAATCGGCAGCGCAATGGGCGGGCATGAAAATCGCCCGCGGCAGATACATCGTCACCCTGGACGCGGATTTGCAGAACGATCCCGCGGATTTGCCGAAATTTCTGGAGGCGCTGAAAGGGTACGACTGCGTTTGCGGCACGCGCGTCGAATCGCGAAAGCAGGGCGATACTTTCATCCGCGTCGCGTCGTCGCGCATCGCCAACTGGGTGCGCAACAAGCTGTCCGACGAAAACATCAGCGACGCCGGTTGTTGTTACCGCGCCTTCAAGCGCGAGTGCATTGACAATCTGAAACTTTTCAAGGGGATGCACCGTTTCATGCCAACCTTGTTCAAAATCGAAGGTTTCACCGTCACCGAAGTTCCGGTGACGACCAATCCCCGCTTCGCCGGCAAAAGCAACTACGGCGTGTGGAACAGGCTGTTCGCGTCGTTTTATGATTTGCTCGCCGTGCGCTGGATGAAGAAACGGATGTTCAAATACCAAGTCGCAGAGAAAATTAATTAAGTGTGGGACAGGCTTCCTGCCGGTTTCCATCCAATCCAAAACCAAAAGTCAGAAACAGGCAGGATGCCTGTCCTACGCAACATGCAGAGGTTTTTAATCATCGCTACGAACTGCGCCCTGCTGGCGCTGTTGCTGATTGGCCTGCCAGCGGCAACCCATGCGCAACTCGGCGACTGGCAAATTACCTCCGCTTCCACTGGCCGACGACTGCTGTTTTGGGGGCTGGCAATCGCGACGGCCGCAAATGTTCTGGCCGGCCTAGCCATCGTCAAAGGCCGCAAAGGAAAAATTCTCTGCTGGGAATGGGCTGCGATTTTCAGCGGGTTGCTGCTGATTTGCTGGGGGTTCACGCGCGGTTATTTCAACTTCAACTGGCTGAAGCACGCGCTGGAGTGGCTGCAAAATCATTTTTGACATATCCAGGTGCGTCGGCATTCTGGCTCGGTCGGATGCAAACTGAGAAACCGCGCCGGGATGGCAGCGCTCCCCAGAACAGCACTCAGGTCCATGCAAGAGGATATGCCGGATTAACTCGGCATGGCCGCTATCGCCATAACGATCTCTTGCTTCCGCCCATCGTATTTGGAATGCCGCCCCGGCGAACAGGCTGAAACCGATCAGCGCCGAGGCGAACCGGCAGTTGTCAAGGCTGCGTATTTTTTGTAAAGCGCGCGACTCATCGCGAAAAAATCGCCGTGCGGCTTTGCGGCATAATGCCCGCCTGTGGATGTCGCAAATTTCAAATTGTGTTCGCGCCATTGATTTTCGAGTGCCTGGCGATCAACCGGTTTGCCGCTTTTCAATTCAGCCAGCGTGGCGTCAATCAACAGTTGCCAGCGCGGCAAATAGTAATCGCGCATCAATCCGTTCCACTGCCGGCCCGCATAGTCCGTGAGGTCTCCGCCCCAAATGGTGATGATACTGCGCGCGTCCGTTTCGTAATGCGCCTGCTCGCCCTTGTTTGCCGCCCATGATCTGGCGTCGTCAATCCATGGACCCAACATGAACTCGGTGCGCGTGCCGAGGAATTTATCAATATCATAGCCCAGTGCCATAAACTTGTCGCTGGCTTTCTGGAACGCGCGGGCATCCTTCTTGTCATAGGCTGCGGCCATCTCGTCGCGCAGTGTTAAGCCCATGTTCCCCAACGCCTGCCGCGTTGTGTCAACCAGGTCGCGTTGATAGGCGCTGGATTTTCGCGCGGCGGGACCGGCTTGCAAAAAAAGCTGCCAGGCGCGGACGAGGTCTGCGTTGTGATAGGCGATTCGCGCGGACAGCATATTCTTGGATTCACCGCGCAGCGTCGGATTGCGGTCCTGAAAAATCACGCCTTGGCAGCCGATGGGATTGGCGCTGTCCACCAGTATTTTCTTGCGAAGGAGTTGCCACGCCTGCTCGACGTTGGTATCCGGGCCGCCCGCCCGCGCGCAGGCTTCGTCACGCATCCACTCGGCGAGATCCAGATTCGCGCCCGCCCACACGCGGCCGAACAACATTTCATACACGACCGGATTGTTAAAGCCTTCCAGCGTGGCCCCCACGCCAATGAAATTGGTCCGGGCCGTGTCTGTCATGGCCGCCGTCAGGTGCTGGTTGATTTTATTGATCGGTCCGACCAAAGACGTGTTGCCCCCAAAGTTACCCAGATAATCCCAAAAGAATGGCGCGCCATAAAATGCCTTTGTCTCCCGAAATAATTCGCGGTTTTCGCAGTCATAGTCCAGCAACATCATCCGGCCCCGCGGCACGGCGTCAATCATGGCGGAAAGCCGCTCGTCAGTCCAATGCTTGCGGTCTTGAAACGTCCAAGCCATCTGCAACCAGACTGCGTCCGGGTCAACCTGCGCCATGCCGGAATAAATCGCGCGCGACACTTCCGCCAGATACGCCGGCTCCCAGCTTGGCGGAGAAATTTCATTGAACGGGTCTGCCGCGTAATAGTGGCTGACGCCGTATTCCTTCTGCTGTTCCTGCAAAAACTTGATCTGGATTTCCTTGAATTTCGGGTCCAGCGGGTTGAGGAACCAGCAGCCGTATTTGCTGGAAAATCCTGCCCAGCCCGGCGGGATGCGTTCAATTTTCATCTCCGGTTGCCTGGCCTTGAGCGCTTCAGGCACATGGCCGGCAAACGCGCAAAGCACGGGTGACATTCCCAACTCGCGTTCGCGCTCCAAAATTTGCTTTTCCAAATCACGCTGGCCGTCAATGTAACTTTGCGGCAGCGGCCCGCCCCATTTGTCAATGTTTGCCATGCGATGCCAGGGCAGATACGCCGGTCCCGTGAAATAGGCCCGGATTTCCTCGTCGCTCAGGCCGAACTCGCGCCAGACTTTCTGCCAGATGTATTCGTTGCCGGTTTGCGCCAGCGGCAGGTTGATTCCGTTCAGCGCCATCCAATCAATGCACCGCTCCCAGTCGCGCCAGTGCCAGAACGGCATCGTGTAGCCGAACGTGCAGTAATTTAGAAAAAAGCGGTCCTTGATTTTGGTGGTGCGGCGGATTTTGTCCGCCGGCAACGGGAGTTTGTCCGGCGCGTTCACCGCGTCGTCCGCGTACCATGACACTTCCACGAATGCGTCGTGCTTCAAATACCAGTTGAACGCGACGGTTTGCGAAATCGGATTGTCGCCGCGCAGGACAATTTTCCCATCCTGCGCACCGACCTCGAAAACATCTTCACCGGCGGGCGCGGGGATGGTTTCGACGATAAAATCCTTTGCGTGACCGGGCGCAATGCGCTCAATCAATCCGCCAATCGGCGTATCGGTTTCAACCGCCTGCGCCGCCACAGTTTGAAAAAGCAGCGCAGCCAAAAGAGCAGCGGGAAAAAAGTGGTTCATCATAATTCAATCGGGCAAACCTCGCGACATTGCGGCGGACTTAAAATGTTTGACGATTTACTCTTGATTGCACACTCACGTTGCATCACCCTTTGGCCCAGAGATACGCTATGCTGCCGCAGACCGAATCCGCGTCGCAAGTTCAAAGTTCTTCCATCGGCCGCCGTTTGATGTCATTGGACGCCTTGCGCGGTTTCGACATGTTTTGGATCATTGGCGTGGATTCGCTGGCTGGCGCCTTCTACCAGATGAGCCAGACCAAGCCGGCCCATTTTTTTGCCTATCAACTGGACCACTCTGAATGGCAGGGATTTCGTTTCTACGACCTGATTTTTCCGTTGTTCATCTTCATCGTGGGCGTTTCCCTGGTTTTTTCGCTCGGCAAAACCATGGCGACCGCCGGGCGTGCTCAAGCGCTGAAGCGGATCTTCATCCGCAGCGTCCTGCTGTATGGGCTGGGAATTTTTGAATACGGCGGCTTTTCCAATCTCTGGCCCGACATCCGGCTGTTGGGGGTGTTGCAGCGCATCGCGCTGGCCTATTTCTTCACCGGGCTGTGCTTTTGTTTTTTCCGCCCGCGCACGCTGGTGGCCATTTGCGCGGGACTGCTCATCGGCTATTGGGCGCTGATGACGTTTGTTCCGTTTCCCGATGTCCGGCCAACGTCCCAAACCCAAGTCATCTCGCAGGAGACCGGCTTCACAAACGTCAGCCAGCTCAACATCGCCAGCACAAATTACATCCGGGGAAAGTTCATCGAAGGTGTGAATCTCTGCAACTACGTGGATCAAAAATATCTGCCCGGAAGCAAGTGGTATGGCACTTGGGACCCCGAAGGCATCCTGAGCACCATTCCCGCCATCGGCACCTGCCTGCTCGGCGTGTTCGCCGGACTGCTCTTGAGAGACCAAAAAATCAAGGACCGGCGCAAGGTGATTTATTTGCTGTCATTCGGCGTCGCCGGCGTCGTGTTGGGCTGGCTTTGGGGATTGCAATTTCCTGTCATAAAAAAAATCTGGACGTCATCCTACGTTTTGGTGGCCGGCGGTTACAGCGCCCTTCTGCTCGGCGCATTTTATCAGATTGTGGATGTGTGGAAGTGGCAGGGCTGGTACCGGCCCTTTGTCTGGATCGGCATGAATTCCATCACCCTTTACATGACCGACAACATCCTGGGATCATTTACCAATCCGGCGAAACGGCTGGTGGGTGGAGACATCAAAGCGTTTCTCGACGCGCACGTGACCCAAGGCTTCGGGCAGTTGATGATTGCGTTGACCGGCGTCCTGTTGGCGTTGTGGCTCGCGCGTTTCCTATATCAACGAAAAATTTTTCTGCGGTTGTAAATAGATTGGTTTGTCGAAGTGCCAGGCCGTTAAGGGGATTGACAATGGGGTCGAGGCAAGCCGCCGCCCAGTATTCCTCTCCGCCTCGATCCCAGTCCTCCCTTCTGCGTTGCGTCGTCTTGGACGGTTGTTTCGATCCGGTGCATAAATAAACATTGCTGTTGCACTCAATCTCGGCCATAAGAATCTCATGCTCGCGAAGGTTTGCTCGGCCGCGCTCAACGGCATTGAGGCTTACCCCGTCGAAGTCGAAGTCAATGCCGGTTGGGGTGACACATTGATTGTTATTGTCGGTCTGCCGGACGCCGCCGTAAAGGAATCGCGGGATCGCGTCACCACCGCACTTGCCAATTCCGGCTTCAAATTCCCGATGGGCCGCACGACCATCAATCTCGCGCCCGCCGACGTGAAAAAGGAGGGGCCGAGCTTCGATTTGCCCATCGCGCTCGGAATGTTGGCCGCCAGCGAACAAGTTGAAACCGATCAGCTTGACAATTTTATCATCGTCGGTGAGTTGGCACTGACCGGCGCGGTGCGTCCCTGCAAAGGCGTATTGCCGGTGGCCATTCGCGCGCGAACCGAGGGCAAGGTCGGCGTGCTCGTTCCGGCGGAGAACGCCGCCGAGGCCGCCGTTGTTTCCGGCCTGCAGGTCATTCCCATTCAAAACCTGCGCGAGGCGGCCGGTTTCCTGGAAGGTGAGATTAAGATCGCGCCCGCGCGGGTGGACATTGGCAAAATATTTGATCAGCCGCTGGACGATGATTTGGATTTCGCCGAGGTCAAAGGTCAGGAAAACGTAAAGCGCGCGCTTGAAATCGCCGCCGCCGGCGGACACAACGCGCTGCTCATCGGCCCGCCCGGCACGGGCAAATCCATGCTGGCGAAGCGGCTGCCGACGATTCTGCCACCGCTGACCTTGGATGAGGCGCTCGAAACGACAAAGGTTCACAGCATCGTCGGCTTGCTCGCGCCGGGCCAGGCGCTGGTAACGCGGCGGCCTTTTCGCGCGCCGCATCATACGGCCAGCGACGCGGGCCTGCTCGGTGGCAACATCAATCCCACGCCGGGCGAGATTTCGCTCGCGCACAACGGTGTTTTGTTTCTGGATGAACTGCCGGAATTCAAGCGCAGCGTGTTGGAGACGCTGCGCCAACCGTTGGAGGAAGGCCGCGTCACCATTTCACGCGCGGCGGGAACGATGACCTTTCCGTCGCAATTCATGCTGGTCGCTGCGATGAACCCGACGCCAGACGGAAAAATGCCCGGCGAGTCGCACAGTTCTCCGCGCGAGATTCAGAATTATCTCGGCCGTATTTCCGGGCCGTTGCTCGACCGCATTGATTTGCATGTGGAAGTGCCGCCGGTGAAATTTCGCGAAATTGCCGGTGACCGCACCGGCGAGTCCTCGGCGCAAATTCGTGAACGCGTTGTCATCGTGCGCCGCCGCCAGCACGATCGCTTCAAACACAAGCCGAAGATTACGTGCAATGCCCGGATGGGTTCACGAGAGTTAAAACAATTCTGTGAACTGGACGAACCGACGAAGGAACTGCTCAAGAACGCGATGGCCGATTTGAATTTGAGCGCCCGCGCCTACGACCGGATTCTGAAGGTGGCGCGGACCATCGCTGATTTGGCCGGCTCGGAAGAGATTCAGAGCGACCATATTTCAGAGGCGATTCAGTATCGCTCGCTCGACCGGCAATTATGGGCGTGAGAATCCGAAAATATTTGAATCCAAAATGGCCGGTCGGTGCATCTCATTGTTGAACCATTGAACCAAAACAAAAATTATGAGAAACACTACAAGCCTTTTTTTAACGCTTATTTCGTACTTTATCATGCTGGGGACAATTCTGGCTTTGCTTTTCGCGGCGATGCCGTCGCTCAAGGCGCAAACCAATCAGTCCGTTGAAACAAACCCAAGTAACGCGGTTGCCGTGGCCAACAGTTCGGCGGCTGACACGAATCAGCTTCAGACCAATCAAGCCGTCCGCGCCAACAACTCAGGCATCCACGTCGGCGGCCGGGAACCGGTGGACATTAATTGGGGAAAAAACAGCAGCGGCGTTTTTGGTCCTCTGGGTTTTGGGAAGACACTGGTCGCCGTGTTGACCGCTTTTGTGTTGCCGGTGGCTGTTGTTGTTGTTCTGCCCGTGGCGATTGTCGGTTTGGTATTTTATACCATACATCGGCGGAACAAATTGGCGCATGAAACGTTGCGTTTGATGATCGAAAAGGGCACGCCCATTACTCCCGAAATAATCGCCAATCTGAACATCCGCGAGAAAAAGAAGGATGGCAATCCGCAAATCCGCTATCTGCTGCCGGGTTTGATTTTGGCCGGTGTTGGAATCGGGGTGCTCGCCGTTGCCGGAAAACCCGGATTGATTGTCCTGCTCATCGGACTGGCGTTCCTGATTGTCTGGCTGGTCGAAAGAAAAAGCAAAACCAACGCGCCGCCGCCCGAAGCGTAATCCGTGTCCTTCACCGATGCTGATCTCATCGCTCGCGTTCTGATTCGTGAAGATCAGAACGCGTTCAGTGAGTTGGTGCGGCGTTATCAATCACCCGTGCGCGGGTTTCTGACGCGGATGACGCGCGGTGATTCGCATCTGGCGGATGACCTGGCGCAGGAGACCTTTTTGAAAGCATGGAAAAAACTGGATACATTTCGCGGCACGGCCCAACTGTCAACCTGGCTCTTCGGTATCGCGTTCAACGAATTCCGCAGCGCGGCGCGCCGACGAAAGGAACTAGCCCTGGACGATGCCGAAAATTTGCCGGAGGAACCGGCTACGACCGGCAATCCGCAATTGTACATGGATTTGACCGAGGCGTTAAAACGGTTAAATTCAAACGAGCGGGCGGCGGTGGTGCTATGCTGCCAGAACGGTTTGTCGCACGAAGAAGCCGCCAAAGTGCTGGACTGTCCGCTTGGCACGGTGAAAACGAATGTGCTGCGCGGGAAGGAAAAGTTGAGAAAATGGCTGGCAATGGCGTACGAAAATTATGAAGCCGCTTAAAACCAACGATCCGCTGGACGCATTGCTGCGCGAACAGAATCAATACGTCGAAGACAATGGGTTCACGGCGCGGGTGATTTCGGCCCTGCCGCGCCGCCGCGCGCGATTTTGGACGCACCAGACTTTTTTGCTGGCCGTGACGGCGGTTGGCGCAGTGTTGGCGGTTTGGTGGCTGCCGTGGGAGAATTTGCCCGCGTTCAACTGGTCAGCCGTGCTTTCACTCAACTTCCACCTGCTGGTGCCGTGGGCGGTGGTCCTTTCGGTCGCCGGCGCCTTGGTTTGGGCCGCGGTGTCCGCGGTTCAGGAAGAGGATTGAAAATCTATTTTTCCGGTTCGGCTGGCAAGGCGATTTCAGGTCGCGGCGGGAGGCGATTTACCAGTGCGAGCACCGTCACTGCGGAGGCAGCCTGCCGTTCGGCTTCTTCAATGCGGGCGAACTCGCCATAAACTTCCGTGCGAACCGGCCCGTCGCGCACGGACAAGTCCTGTCCGCCGCCCGCGCGCATGGCCAGCAGCACGTCGTGGACATTGATGGCATCGAGCGGGCGGGCGGGCGCATAGGCCGGCTCCGCGCCGGCGACCTCGGTGACCAGGCGCGCGGTCAGGAGGGTTTGCAGGACTTGTTGCGCAAGCCGGCCCGGGATGTCGAGTTCAGCCGAAATTTCCTGAAGCGTGACGGACGGCTGATTGCGTTGGAAGCGTTGTCCAATGCACGTCATCAGCCGCAGCGCGATGAATTCGCGCCCGCGTTGGTTCACGTTTTCGACCAGCTTGTCCTGCAAATACGTCCGGCGGTTTTGAAAGGCGTAGGCGACCTGCGCGCCAAAGAGCAGGATCAGCCAGGAAAAATACAGGCCCACCATGAACACGGGGATAAGTCCGAGACTGCCGTAAATTTTGCTGTTGGTGACGACGCGCGAGACATAGAGGAAACCGAAGACATTGTTCAAGTGCCAGAGCAGACCGCCGACGATGCCTCCGACCAGCGCTGCGCTTAAATTCACCTTGGTGTTCGGGACCAGCAGGTAGGCCAGGGAGAACGCGAGCCACAATACGACGAGCGGCAACAAGTCGAAGATGAGGCCGCCGACGAGCGGCATGTGGTTGACAAGACTTTTGGCGGCTTCCAAATGCGGTCCGCCCGCCAGCCCCAACGCGGCAATCAAGAGCATTGGCCCGAGCGTGATCGTGGCCCAGTAAAGCACAATGCTCCAAAGCCAGTTGCGTCCGCGGGTTACGCCCCAGATGTCATTGAAGGTCGCCTCGATACTGGTCAGCATCCGGATGGCAATGAACACCAGCAACACCATGCCCGTGACGCCGAGCGCGCCGCTGCGCGTTTTCTGCACAAAATTATGAATGTATCTCGCTGCTTCCTTTTGAGCGGTCATGATGCGGGGATTGTTGCCGGCTGCCATCGGCGTCCCGTTTTGCGCGATTTCGCTTGCCGTGATGGCGGGCGAATTAGTGATCTCTGCGGTTTGAGAATTTGTCTGAGTCAAAGCAACCGACATGGTGGGTCCCAGGTTCAGTGAAACGGCGGGGCCATTGGTGTTGAGGCTTGCGGGCGGCATGACGTTGGAAACCAGCTTGTCGATCGCCTCATAAATTCTTTGCTCGCCCTCGCTTTTGAGAAGACTGCTGGTGACGCTGATGGCTACCGCCAGCAATGGAATCAGTGCCAGCAGGGTGGTGTAGGACAATGCCGCCGCGCGTACCGGACAGCGGTTGCGCTCAAAACTTTTTCCCACAAGCACCCAAAAGTGCACAAACCGTTCCAGCCGGTTGAATTCGTTTTCCGCGCCAGCTCGGTCGCCAGTCAAAATTTTGACAAAACGCGAGAACGGCCTTTTCGCCATGACAATTCGCACGCTAACGGGAGCCGCGCGGCAAGTCAATCGGTGGTGTGCGAATCCGCTTTATCGCTGTTGGAAAATTGGCAGACTGGCGATGGGCGTCCGTAGCTCAATTGGATAGAGCTTCTGACTTCGGATCAGAAGGTTGCAGGTTCAAGTCCTGCCGGACGCGCCATTCCCCTTGTTTTGCCACAATGTGACACGCCGTGTCAGACAGCGACTTTAGCCCCATATTTACAGGCGATTTCCCAAGTTTCGCGCCGCTTTCCACAATGACGGCCAATGACGGCGAAAGACCATCAAAGCCATTTTTTTGTGCGTCTCTTTGTGCGTCATCCACCGGAACATTCCACGGCAATTTTTCAACCGCACCCCGCAGGGCAAACAGCGAAGCATCCGCGTATGTGTTTGCCGTCAGCCGTGGATCGTTGTGCCGCATCAGTTCCATCGCCTCACGTTGCGGCACTCCGGCCCGGTGCAGATTCGTGCAGAACGTGTGCCGCAATGAATGAAAATCCACCACGCGCCCCTGCGAGTCCACTTTCGCAATGCCCGCCCTTTTCAACATTACTTTGAACACACGCGGATGCGGTACGATGCTGGGAAACGCCAAATCGCCTGCCTGAGCGTTCGCCGGACGAAAGCGCAATAACTCCGCCAGCAACGCGGGATGCAACGGCAGGCAGGCTTGCTTGTGATTTTTGCTGATAGAAGCCCGTACCAGCACCGATGGCTTTTCCAAGCTCAAATTAAAATCGCCCCAGCGGAGCCGCTTCAATTCACCGTGACGGATTCCAGTCAATACCGCCGTTAGACAAGGCGGACGATATTTGCCCGCAACCGTTAGCAAGGCTTTGACCTCCTCATCATTGTATGCCCGCCGCAACCGGACTTCCCGCCCTCGCGTTTCCACTTTTTGCACCGAGGCCAGCGAATTCGACGCCAGCCGGCCTTGCGCCACCATCCAATTCAAGAGTCCTTTTACGCTGGCAAGGTGTTCATTAAGTGTCTTTGGGGAGAGTTTCCGCCCGGAGCGCCAGCGGATGAACGAATCCGGCGCAACCTCTTTCACCGATTGCCAGCCACGTGCAGCAGACAGCAATTTCAGTTTGTTTTCCTCTTGATCAATGTATTTCCCATTCCGGCCTTTGGCTTTCAAATCGCCAATAAACTCTTGAATATGCTTTGCGAGCGAGGCTTGCGCGGCATCCCGTTGACCTTTGGGCGGAAGCAGACCGACCAATTCCTTTTCCCGTTCCTGGACGATCTTGCGCGCTTTCTCCTCGGCCACCTGCCGGTCAGATACACCGAGCGCAATGCATGAGATGCGGCTTTCGCCACTCAGTCGCAACCGCAACGAATACAGCCGGGACACCACCCGCTTGTTATTCCGCCAACGTTTTGGTTTATACAGAGTCTTAATCATACGGCTTCTCCATTCTGGTCTGCGTTCCTTCTGTCTCTTTCACTCCGCAGACGTTCCAAATACCTCCGCACGTCCGATTCAAACAACCGGGCCGGACGCCCAGGGACAGGCCGGGGCAATTTGCCTCGGCCAATCTCCCGCCAAACCTCACGTACGCTCCGCCCGATCACCCTCGCCACATCGCGCAAGGTTATCAGCGGATCGAGCTTGTTCAGATTGTTTGTGCTTGTTTCCATCATATTTGCTTCGCAATCGTCCAGACACACTAAAATTTATCCGCCAAAGCCATCAAATGTTCCTCCAGGTAAGGTTTGGCTTTCAGCCGCGTGGACAATCCGATGCTAAACCATTTTTCCCGTAAAACCCTCTGGGCAGCGACCCTTTCCGGTTGCAGCAGCGCCCTGGCTCCACGCCCTATGGCCCGGCCAAGCCTGCTATTTACCTCAGGCATATCCTTACTTTCGTATTCGCTCTTGCTCACAAAAAGATACTTAAACGAAGCCGGCCTATGCCATTTCGCTTCGGTGATGGCGTAAGGTTCAAAGGTCGCAAAAAATGAAAGCCAACTCTTTTTCGGATCGTTAAGTGCCCTGGTGATCGTCACTGAACTCAATTTGATATTTTGCTCTTCCTGCAAAAATCGGCTGATTGCCCGCGCGCTCATTCGCCCCGACGCTTCAAAAATGAACGGGAACAATTCAACGACCAACCCGCGGCTGGCCGTGAACTCGGCGGACTTTGAATGGCCGACCAGTTTCTGGCCGATTTCAATCAAGCTGACAGATTTATAGTTGCCATTTGTCATATTCGATTTGAGATTAACAAATGTATCATCATTGTAAACACCCTTTTTTAAAAAAGTTTCGCCCCCGGTGCAAAGACTTTCGGCTGACTCGCTTTGGGCGGTCACGCCAAAAGACTTTGCGCCAACCCAATAATGGCGCGACCAAAGCGCCGTTGCCATTCTCCGTTGCTCTACGAACCGCTACGCCGCTTCCGTCGCGAGCGGCTTCGCCGTTTCGTGCGCGGCTTGTTTTTGACACGTCCGGCGTGATTTCTTACGCTTTGGGCATGGCAAAAACGGCTGTTGCAAAAGCGGCTGTCAAAGCGCCGGCACCTGCCGCGTCCCGGCAAAAACCCTCTGCGCTCGTTGACACCCGCGTCATTTATTGCGGCGACAATCTCGAACAACTCGCCAAGCTGCCCGACGCCTGCGTTGACCTCATTTACATTGACCCGCCCTTCAACTCCAACCGCAACTACGAAGTCTTCTGAGGCGAGACCAAGGAGAAGCGCGCGTTTGAAGACCGCCACGAATCCACCCGCGCCTACATTGACTACATGCGCCCGCGCTGCGTGCAACTGGCCCGCGTCCTCAAAAAGACCGGCAGCTTTTATTACCACTGCGACTGGCACGCCAGCCACTACGTCAAAGTCATGCTCGACCAGATTTTCGGCGAAAATAATTTCCAAAACGAAATTGTTTGGAAGCGAACGAACGCACACAGCGACACGAAACAAGGAATGTCGCAATACGGAAGAATTTACGATTCAATTTTCTTTTACACTGGCGGCGAGAAATGGACTTGGAATCCGATATTTCAACCCTACGACGAAGAATATCTCGCGGGCAATTATCGCAACACTGATCCCGACGGACGAAAATGGAAATCAACTGATTTAACAGCAGCAAAACCCGGCGGCGATACGAATTACGAATGGAAGGGCAGAACACCGTCGAAAGGACGTTATTGGGCTTACTCAAAACAAAACATGGAGAAGTTCGAGCGCGAAGGAAAATTGTATTACACCAGTTCAGGTTTGCCGCGCCTCAAACAATATCTCGATGAAATGCCCGGCGTTGCCTTGCAAAATGTTTGGATTGATATTCCGCCGCTTGCTTCACAATCAGCAGAGCGCCTCGGCTATCCAACACAAAAACCGCTCGCGTTACTCGACCGAATCATCAGAGCCAGCAGCAATAAAAATGATATTGTGCTTGATGCGTTCTGTGGTTGCGGTACGGCACTGGTTGCGGCGCAGAATTTGAAACGCCAGTGGATTGGCATTGATATTTCGCCCACCGCCTGCCGCGTCATGGCCAAACGCCTGCGCGACGTTTGCGGCCTGCCGGAAAGCGAGCCGCTCTGGAAAGCCGGACGCGGCTTCATCGTCCGCGATTTGCCGTGGACGGAAGAAAAATTGCGCGCCATTCCGCCGTTTGAATTTGAGAACTGGGCCGTCATCGCCCTCGGCGGCATCCCGAACAAGGTGCAGGTGGGCGACATGGGCGTGGATGGCCGCATCTATCCCGTTTCATCCGCAGCCACGCCCTACAGGTTAAAAGAAGGCGAACTCGGATTGAAAGAACGCTGGTATCCCATCCAGGTGAAACAAAAAGACAAGGCCGGTCGCCCGGACATTGACGCCTTTGAAGCCATGATGATGCGCGAAGATTGCGAGAAAGGCTTTTTCGTGTCATTCGATTATTCGTCGGATGCGTTGCAGGAGATTGAATCCTTTTTCAAGCGCAGCCACAAAGTCATCGTCGCCCTGACGGTGAAGGAAATTTTGGACGAGCAGATTGCGAGGAAATTGGCGTGAGTATGAGTGCAATGAATATCATTACGATTGTGACCTCGCTTTGCATAGTTGCACTATGGCTTAACAACTTTCCGCAACGTCTGCGGAATTCGCTATGATGGGATTATTCAATTTGGTCGGAATAGCTCTGGGATTACTTATTTTTGTGATCCCATTTATTGACAAAGTCGTTCTAAGACCGGTCCACAGGGAGAGACTACAATCAACATTTGAAACGTGGTGGAAGGAAGTTCAAAATTACGATCACCTAAAACTTGCACTAAGATGTGCGGAATGGGCGAACGGACTGATGGACGGTTTTTTTGGCACAAAATTGCTGTCAAAGAAGGTAATTTTCAGGTGTACACTTTTTGCGAGTGGCGTGTTAATTATTACTCTTTCATGGGTTGGTCTTGTTGACGGTCAACCTTTCGGTGTTACCCCGTGGAAGAATTACAGCGACAGCATTAAAGCGGCAGTCGGTGTCATGGATTCTTTTATCTCGGAATACGACGTTATGGTTTACGCCTCAATAGATATTTCCAATGCTCCACCTTTTAATATTACCACTAATGCTTTAATTGAAAATAAAATTCAAAACATGCCATTACATATAGTTACGAATGAATTATACGTAACTATAGGCACAAACAGTTGTCTCGTTACAATAAAAAGAAATGCAAAGGTTTCGATAAGCCAGATCGCACCGCTCGGTCACGGTGATATTATAATGCTCTACGACAGGCGTTTTGATTTTGACCAGACAACAAATGTGTCCACAAATTTGTTCGGGAACGTAATTGGTTCAACGAATCCATTTATAGAATTGAAAAACGATGCTATCAAAGTAAAATGCTACGTCAAAGAGCATGACAAGACACGATATATCGTTGCGTATTCTTTCGCTTATTTTATTCTTCTTTTTGCCGTCAATATCGTCTTATTTATCGTTTCATTGGCTTTTTGTCGAATTACGTTGCGTGAAATTATACTATCAAAGAGAATTCTTTCGGCAATTGCACTTGTCACTATTGAGATAGTGACATTTATCATTTTCGCCATCGTGTTGCTCTTGTTTATGACTCTATTGGCAATGCCATTCCTATGGCTTTTATTTCCTCTGGCATACTACATTGCAGAACATTCACTTTATACATTTTGTGCGTATTTATTCGCTGGAACGATGAGTATATGGCTACTATCTGGTGTATCATCAAAAGTCGTGGCGTTAATTGCACTTAATTGCACTGTTACCTAATATATTTGCTGCGGTCGTTGGTGGATTTTCCGTTCTGGCAATGAGATGGAAAAAGGTATTTCATTTTATTGTGTCTGCGGTCTTAATTCGTTGTGTAGAGAATAGACCTTTAACGGTTCTGTTTGGAACTATTGTCTTCATTACTGCATTAATTGGATGGATCGCCAGCAGGGTGTTCCACTTGACTTCATTTCTATGAACCACGGCGTTTTTGATACTTCCAATAGAATCCGAGCCGGTCAAGTTTCTCAAAGCGCTCCGGGAGCAGTTCTCCATAGTGGCGTCCAATGCCACGAATGGAGCGGACAGGTCAGCGACCATGCGCGGACGTGTCCGCATTGCGGCGCACCAGTCACCGAAACAAGTCACTGTGAGTCCCTGTGCGCTCAAAACGGACGTGCGTATCGTTTTCGGTGAGCGTGTAAATCAAAACCCAATCCGACTCGATATGGCAATCACGACTGCCTGCAAAATTGCCCCGCAACGGATGGTCTTTGTATTGCGCCGGCAAAACCTCGCCGTCAATCAGCAGATCAAGCACCGCCTTGAGTTTCCCCAAATCGTTGCCGCGCTTGCTGGCGAGTTTGACATCCTTTTTGAACTGGTTGGTGCGGCTAAAGGTTCTCACAGGCCCAAATCGGCGTAGAGTTCCTTTTTACTGCCGAACCGTTTCACGCCGCGGCCTGCCTTGCTCGCGTTCAGTGTCCGTGCCGTTAACTGATTCGGAATCCGCACATCAAAGGGCAACCCGCGTTGCAGCTTGATCTGCCGGTAAAGCAGATGAACCGTCTCCGAAGCGGTCAATCCAAGCTCCGAAAGGATTCTTTCGACCTCACTTTTAAGGTCTGGCTCAATCCGGGTGCGAATGGTTGCGGTTTTGCTCATCTAATGAATGTGGCTCTGCTGTGGCTACAATGCAAGAACTTTCCTCAATTTCCTTCCGCCGTGTATTCAATCCAGGACTTGAACGGCGGGCGCAGCGGAATCGGCTGTTTGCATTTGAACCGCGTCTGGCCTGAACACTCTTGATCTGGACGGCGGCGCGAACGATGCAGCAACAGGTCTTTAGCGCAAACGAAGCTTTCCAAGTGCGAGCGGCGCACGATTTCCGCCGGTGGCTCCAAATCCTGGCCATCTATTTTTGCCAGCCGCATTGTCCCATAATGCGGTAAAACCAAATTCCCCAATACTGGCCGTAAATGATACGCCCATTTCGGCCCGAATTGCTCCGCAAATCCATCCAGTGAATCAATCCCCAACAGACCGGCAAGAACGCCCACCTTCAACCGGTGGAGTTTGCCGCCGCCCTCCACCCAGGAAAACCGTTCATTGCAAACATGCGACACCCGGCGCGTGCAGCCAACCAGCCGCATTCCTTTATCCTCTGGCCGACGATATTCAAATCCTTTGGAAATGTATTTTGAAACATAACGAGCCAACGCTTGCGCCGTGCTGATAATCGGCAGCAGGTGACACGCATCGAACTTGTAGTAGCGGGCTCCTTTCTTTTGCCGACGGGATTTGAATTCCTTCAGACCGCATAGTCGGCGGAATTCCTTCCAGATGGCCCGCAAATTCGGCGAGGCCAGCCGCTTGATACCGGAGTAATAAACCGCCTTGCTGATTTTGCGATCCCGCTTGTCCTTGAACAGTTGATTCAACGCAACAACGTCCGTACCGGTGCGGATGTCATCTTTGGTGGCCACCACGATATGCGCGTGCCAGGCACCGCGTTGCTGCCGTTCAAACACCTGCAACCAATCCAAATAAACCTTGGGAAAGGCATTTGTGGCGATGGATTTGAACCGGCGTTCAAATTCTTTCCGGTCGGTGACATTCTCCCGAATCGTCATGGTTTGGAGTCCGACGTGTTCCAAGCCATACGTCTTCACCATCCATTCAATGCGAAGACGCAGGGCAAACATCTTTTTACGAAGTCGCGACGGCAATGCCTGTATAACTTGGTTGACCGCTTCATTGTCCTGTTTGGCCTTGAACTCATCCCGGAGGACATACACACATGACTCAATGCCATTGTTTCTATTTTGATGAATAAGGGCCGAGGCGGGCGGCGCTTCGCGCCGCTCCGCCTCTGGCCCTTGCTTCCATCCCCACAAATCAATCTTCGAGACAGACGAGTTGGCGTTTTCCGACTCGCTGTGCTCGCCCCCACCGGAAAACGAAGCCGACACCCCACCCCCTTGACGTAACGTTTCTTCTCGTGGTTCCCCAGGTGGAGGAAAGACAGCACTCATCGCACCTCCACTACGGAATTGACAATAGCGAGAATCGCCGTCTTTAGTGTGCCGGGTAATCTAGGCCATGCCGCGACAATGAGTGACAGAGCGTGACGATTTGAGTCTGGTTTTTGTGCGTCTCTTTGTGCGTCACCCTTTGACTTCCCCTTTGTTTTCGCGGATTTTGGCAGGTTCAAGTCCTGCCGGACGCGCCAGCAATAATTATGCGAACCAAGCTTTTTGCCAGGATCGGGATTGCCGGGCTGATGGTCTTGCGCTGCTTTTCGGCGAATGCCGACCGGGCTACGCTGTCGCTTGACGGCCAATGGCAAATTACGGACGGGAAATTGCCGGACGAAATTCCCACCAACTTCACCCACACTGTTCCCGTGCCCGGCCTGGCGCATCTGGCGAAACCGCCGTTCCCAGACGTTGACCGGTTTCTCAGCCGCGAACATATCGCCCGACTTATCAGCGAGGACCTGGCGCCAGCCGATTGGATGACCAATTACTGGGATGGCAAAGTGGAGCAGGACCGGAATTATTTCTGGTATCGCAAAACGTTCCGCGCGCCGGCAGCCCGCGCCGTGGCGATGCTGAAAATCAACAAGGCCCAATTCGGCACGGCGGTCTGGCTGAACGGCCAACAACTCCTGCCGCAGGATGACGCCTGGCACTCCGAATATCCCGGCTGCTTCACTGCCAGCTTTTGGGACTTGATCCATGCCATCCGCTGGGACGCGGAAAACACGCTCGTCATCCGCGTCGGGGCGCATCCCGCCGTGTTGCCGGACGATTTTCCCACCGGCGGGGACTTCGAGAAAGCCAAATGGACGCCAGGCATCTATGACGATGTGTCCGTTTATTTCTGCGAGAATCCGGTGATTGAAACCGTCCAGGTCGCTCCGCGTATCGCCACGGATGAAATCGTGGTGCAGACCAGATTAAAGAACACCGGAGACACGCCATGCTCCACTTCACTGGCCTACACGGTCAAAACTTGGAAAGGCGACGAACAAGTCGCCGCGACGAAAGCGGAAGACATTTCGCTTCAGCCCGGCGAGGAACAGGTGTTCACGCGGAGCATCAAGATTCCCCACGAGCATTTATGGTCGCCGGAAGATCCGTTTCTTTACGTTCTGGAAACCCGCACCGGCGGCGACTCGCTGGCGACTCGCTTCGGGATGCGCGAGTTTCATTTCGATCCGGTCACCAAGCGCGCTTACCTGAACGGCAAGGTTTATTACCTGCGCGGCTCGAACATCACGCTCCACCGTTTTTTTGAAGACCCGTTGAGCGGAGACTTGCCGTGGAACGACGTCTGGGTGCGCAAGTTGTTGGGCGACATCCCGAAAAAAATGCACTGGAACTATTTTCGGTTCTGCATCGGCCCGGTGCCGCAGCACTGGCTGGATGTTTGCGACGAAGTGGGATTGATGGTGCAATATGAGTTCCCCGTGTGGAGCGGCGGCTCGCGCTGGTACAAAGCGGAAGGCTATTTACGCACATACGATGTGCGTGAAATGCGCCGGCAATATCGGGATTGGATGCGCGACAACTGGAACCATCCGAGCGTTGTCGTATGGGACGCCAACAACGAGACCGAGAATGAAATCTTTGGCACCGAAATCATTCCCGCCGTGCGCGGCCTCGATCTCTCCCGTCGTCCATGGGAGGACAGTTTTAATCCACCCGCCAGCCCGGACGACTTGGAAGAATATCATGCCTACCTGTTCTACAGCGGCTATCGCGGAAAACTCGACTTCAACATGACCAACCTCGAAACCATGGACGGCACGCCGCTTCCCGGCGCGCTGCCTTCCAACGACAATGCCGTCGTCCTCAACGAATACGGCTGGCTCTGGCTCCATCGCGACGGCACCCCGACCGAGTTGACCCAAAACGTCTATGCCCAGCTCTTGGGAACGAATGCCACGCCGCGTCAGCGGCTCGACCTGTGGGCTTATCTGCTGGCCGGTGAGACGGAATATTGGCGGGCTTACCGGCAACTCGCCGGCGTCTGTCATTTTGTGTATTTGACCGGCGATTTTCCGGGCGCTTACACATCGGACAATTTCAGCGATGTCGTGCAGCTCAAACTGGACCCCGCCTTTGCAGACTATGTCGGCGAAGCTTTCAAGCCGCTGGGGGTCTATATCAATTTTTTCCAGCTGACGCTTAAAGCCGGGGCTTCACACGAATTCCTCGTGAAAATGGTCAACGATTACGACCAACCCATCGCCGGACAACTGGTGCTGACATTGGAAACGAGGAAAGGCCAGGAGCTGGCTAAAGTGGAACGGCCATTCGCCATGGACGCTTTGGGCATGGGCGATTTTCCGGTGACATTGTCCGTTCCGGCTCAACCGCAGGACAATCTCATTTTGAAAGCCATCGCCATCCCGGAAGGTAAAATCGGTGTCGGGCCAACCCTGTCGCGGCGCTGGGTGTCCGTCACACGGTGATCGCCAGCAGGAGATGTCTGGAACGGAACCGAAGATCGAATCCGGTTAACGAAAAACATTGCTGGAGCTGCCGCGACTAAAAGCCAGTGCGCGCGGCTGTTTTTCGCAAAATGAACGAGCCAATCTGGGAATTGTTGTTGAAGCTCCATACTTCGGCGCGGCGAGTTTCAGCGTCTCGACCTTCAGCGATGAGATTCTGGTTCCGCCGTGAACGAGGGCGGCGCGTCGAGAGGGCTGCTGCCCCAGTTGGTATCCGGCGTGGCGCCCAGGGTGAATACGAGCTTGCCGTTGCGCGCGATATCCGGGAAGCGTATCCACGGCTTGTTCCAAGTCTGACCGTTTATGGTCAGGCTTTGGACGTAGGGTGCGTTGTCGGCGGCGCCTTGGCCCAAGATCGTGACGTCACCGTTTTGCAAATGGAACACGGCCTTTTGAAACAAGGGGCTGCCCAACACCAGCACATCGGAGCCGGGCAGTTCGGGATACATGCCGAGGGCACCGAAGACATACCATGACGACATTTCGCCCAGGTCATCGTTGCCGGGATACCCGTAGGGGGCGGACGAAAAGAGCTGCGTCATCGCCTGGCGCACCACTTTTTGCGTTTCGTAAGGTCGTCCCCAAAAGCAATATTCCCAAGGCGTTTCGAGGCAAGGTTCGTTGCCCAAGTAGGCGTACTGCGAATCAGCGCCAGCGTTGAGCCGGGTGAAGAAATTGTTCAGCCGTTTGGCGGCAACTTCAGGGCCGCCCATCTTTGCCGCAAGCCCCTTCAGGTTAAACGGCACCATCCAAACATACTGCGCCGCGGTCCCTTCCACATAAGCCTGAGCGCCGTCATAACCCTCGACATTGTCCTTGAAACCCGGCGCCCAGGAACCATCCGCCCGGCGCATCTGGATAAAGCCGGTTCCCGGGTTGTAGAGATTTTTCCAATTCTGCGCGTGATTCAGGAGCATGGCGCTGTCGGCTTCATTGCCCAACGCCTGGGCGAATTGCGACAGCGCAAAGTCGGCCGAGTCGTATTCCAAGGTCATGGAAACGTTGCCGTAGCCGCCCGGTTGAAATTGCGGCACGTATCCCAGATTGAGATAATCCGCCAGCGCATCGCGTTCGAAGGTGCCGGTGCGCGGCGCCCGGACCGAGGGGTCGGTCGCCGCCCGAACCAGCCCGGCCAGTGCCGCTTGGGCGTCAAAATTTGTCGCCCCGAAGGCATAAAAGTCGGCGATGATTGGCGCGGCGGGGTCGCCCATCATAACGCCGCTGTCCTCGTTCGGCACACCCCACCGGGGAAAGGCGCCGCCTTGCTGGTAATCCACCAGCAGCGATTGCGCCATGTCGCTGGCTCGCTGCGGATCGAGCATGGCCAGCAATTGAGACTCGCTGCGGTAGATGTCCCAGCCCGAAAAATTGGCGTATTGCGCGCGATGGTTCCCGGTAGAATGAACTTGGCCGTCGTAGCCCATGTAATCGCCGTTCACGTCGGAACAAATCGTCGGGCCAAGCAGGACCCGGTAGAGCATGGAATAAAACGTCTCCAACTCCGCCGGTGTGCCGCCGCTGACTTGAATCCGGTTCAAATACGAATTCCAAATGTCACTAGCTGCGGCCACCGCCTTGTCAAAATCCTCAGAAGAAAACGCGGACAGCGGATTTTCCGCCTCCAAATTGGCCCGGGCATTGGCGACGCTGACATAGGAAATCGCCACTTTGACCAGCACCGGCGGGTTTCCCGAAGGATTGAAACTCACGAACGCACCGGAAGCTGGTCCCCCTCCATTTGTGCCACCGTTGTCCACGGTGGTGCCGCTCCAGGTGCCATAACCGGCAAAGGGCTGACTAAAGATCGCGCAGAAGTAAGTCGTTCCTTCGTCCGGGCCGCCGCAGAAATGGCCGCCGATGGCCCAGCCAGTGATTTCGCGTTGGCCGGGATGGATTTGAATGGCGGATTGTTTGGCACCGTTGACCGCACTGGCGGCATTAATCACCATGGTAGCCATGGTGTTGGTCGGGTAGGTAAACCGACCGAAACCGCTCCGCTCTGTCGCCGTTAGTTCCACCCTGATGCCGTTGCCCAACGTCACCGCATAATAGCCGGGTTTGGCCGCCTCCGTTTCATGTGAAAACGGAGTCAGGAATGCCATGTGGCTGGTGTTGGGCGAAACCGTCACCTTGCCAAGGACGGGCATGAATGCGAAGTTTTCGCCGTAAGTGCAGCCCGCGCCGCTGAGGTGGTCCAGACTGAAACCGCAAATGCGCGGATCCTCATACGCGTAGCCGCCGCAATGCCGGCCCGCCCCGGTGTCCGGACTCCACTGAATCATCCCGAAGGGCACCGTGGCACCGGGGTACAGGTCGCCATCGGCGGCGGTACCGCACATGGGGTTGGCATATTGCACCAGATTTTGGATGGCATACGCGGGTGCGGGCGGAGTCGTGGGTTCGAGCGCGGGGCCGCGCGATTCAGCGTTTGGTTGCTTCCCGCACGAGGTGGCGCCGCAGGCGAGCACGGCCATCAGGCACAGCGTTGAAGACACGGGTTTCAGGACATTCACTTTCATGGTTTGCGGGCGCTCAAAACCGAGCGCGGAGTCGGCGATGATTTTGGAATCATGATTGTTACCGGCACGATGTCAAAATTCACTTTATTGTCACGCCCGTATTTCTTTTAACGAACCGGACGCTCCGTCAGGTGCGGCAACCAGACTTGGCGCCTTGCCCGGCGACTGGCCGTGGAGCCGGGCGAGCCAGATCATTCCCCGCCGTTGCTGCCGTTTCTGCGTTCCCAGCGGCGCGGCGTGCGTTCGGGCGGCGAAGTATCCACTTTTGCATAGTAGGTTTCTTCGCCGAAACGCGCGTCGGCTTCCTGTTGCAGTTTCAATGACGGGGTGACGCTGAAGCGCTCGTTCGTATCCACGAACACAATCTCCCCGCCGGGCCGCATGAAACACAGCAGCAACGGGCATTTGCCCGGAAACGAGGCAACAAGCTCGCGCACGGCGTCCAGGTGTTCCGGCTTCAGATGCGCCGTGTGCAGGCGCAAATGAACTTGTTTCGTAAATTTTTTCGGTGCGTCCTCGAGCAACATGATTTCCTGTGGAAAAATCTTTGGACGGTCGTCGCCGGTGTTGACCTCACCGACGACCAAAATCGCCTGATTCGGTTTCAGCAACTCGCGGTATTTCTCGTAATTCTCGTTCATGCAGAGCACCTGCACGGAGCCATCGAGATCTTCGAGCGTGACCATCGAATACGGTTTGCCGCTCTTTTTCGATACACCGTTTTGCACTGCCGCAATCAATCCGCCGATGCGGGTCAGTGAGCGATTAGAGAGTTCGGCCAGCTTGGCCGTGTTGGTTAGCGCATACTGTTCCAGAATCGGCGCAAACGGCGTCAACGGATGGCCGGTGACATAAAAACCGAGGAGTTCCTTCTCATGTGCCAGCAACTCGTGCTGTGGCCATTCGGGCAAATTGCTGATGGCTTCAGGCATCGGCGGCGCCTTTTCCTCCAGCGCGCCGAACAGCGAACTTTGTCCCTTCTGTTTGTCCGAAAGAATGCTGGCCGCGCGTGCGAGCGTGCGCTCGATTTGCGCGAACAACGTCGCGCGCGTCTGGCCAAAACAGTCACACGCGCCGGATTTGATGAGCGCCTCAAGAGTTTTCCGGTTCACCGTCCGGCCATCCACACGTTCGCACAGATCGGAAAGCGAGGTAAATTTTCCGCCTTCGTTCCGCGCTTTCAAAATCGTTTCCACCGCGACTTCACCAACACCTTTGATGGCGGCCAAGCCGAAGCGAATGGCCCTACCCTCGCGCGCCGGCGCAAAATGTACCTGGCTTTCATTCACATCCGGGCCGAGCACTTCGATACCGAAGGTGCGCGCTTCGTTGATGTATTGGCTCAACTTGGCGGTGTCCGCCATGTCGTTGGTCATCATCGCGCAGAAGAATTCGACCGGATAATTCGCCTTCAGATACGCGGTCTGATACGCGACAATGGCATACGCCGCGGCGTGCGATTTGTTGAAGCCGTAGCCTGCGAATTTTTCGAGCAAATCGAAAATCTCGTTCGCCTGGGTTTCCGGAATGCGATTGGTCTCTTTGCAGCCTTTGACGAAAACGGCGCGTTGCTTGGCCATTTCTTCCGGCTTCTTTTTGCCCATGGCGCGCCGGAGCAAATCCGCGCCGCCCAGCGTATAGCCCGCCAGTACCTGCGCGGCCTGCATCACCTGTTCCTGGTAAATCAAAATGCCGTAAGTCTCGCGCGCAATCGGTTCGAGCAATGGATGTTCATATTTGATTTCAATCTCGCCATGGCGCCGCTTGATAAATTCCGGAATCAGTTCCATCGGGCCGGGCCGGTACAACGCCACAAGCGCCGTGATGTGCTCGACGGAACTGATTTGGAATTTCCGGCACAGGTCGCGCATCCCGCCGGATTCCAACTGGAACACGCCAAGCGTTTCGGCCTTGTTCAACAAATCGTAGGTTTTCGCGTCGTCGAGCGGCAGATGGTCAACGTCAATTTCGATGCCGTGCGTGCGCTTGACCATCTCGCACGTGTTACGGATGACGGTGAGCGTCTTCAGCCCGAGAAAATCCATCTTCAACAGGCCAAGGTCGCCGACCGGATTCATCGCGTATTGCGTGACCAGGGTGCCACTATCGTCCTGCTTGAGCGGGAGCAAATTCACCAGCGGCTGGTCGCCGATGACGACGCCCGCGGCGTGGACGGAGGCATTGCGCGTGATGTCCTCGAGGATGAGCGCGGTATCAATCAACTCGCGTGTGACTGCTTCGGTCTCGTAGGCTCCCTTGAATTCCGGCGATTGTTTGAGCGCTTTTTCGAGCGTCATCTTCAAATCGAATGGAATCATTTTGGCGAGCCGGTCGCATTCGCTGTAACTCAAACCCATCACGCGGCCCACATCGCGCACGACGGACTTAGCGCCCATCGTGCCGAACGTGATGATTTGGGCGACGGCGTCGCGGCCATATTTTTCCCGGACATATTCGATGACGTCTGCCCGCCGGTCGTCGGCAAAATCAATGTCAATGTCCGGCGGATTGACGCGTTCAGGATTCAGGAAGCGCTCGAACAGCAGGCCGTAACGGATCGGATCCACGTTCGCGATTTCCAGCAGATAAGTGACGATCGAACCGGCGGCCGAACCACGCGCCACGCAGGCGATGCCGTGTTCGCGGCCATAGCGGATGAAGTCGGCGACGATGAGAAAATAGCTGATGAACCCGGTCTTCTCGATCACCGAGAGTTCCAGTTTGAGCCGGTCAAGAACGGTCTTGATGGCGTCTTGGGGGGCAGCGCTTTGTGGCTGCCCTGAATTTATGGGCACTGACGAAGCAGTGCCCTCCAAGTTAAACGTCGGCAACCGCTTGGGATCGTCAATGCCTTCGACGATGAACTCCTTCCCCTCGGCTTTCGCGTGAATCGTATAACGCCGGAATAATCCTTCCGCGAGCAGCTTGCGCAAATAGCCTTCGCGCGTGAAATGTTCCGGCGGATGGAACACGGGATAATGCAGTTTGCCGAACTCGATTTCCACGTTGCATTTCTCAGTAACTTCGAGCGTGTTTTTCACCGCGTCGGGTGTTTCGGCAAAGCGCGCCTTCATTTCCTCCGCCGTGCGCAGATAAAACTGCTCCGGCTCGTAACGCATCCGTTTCGCGTCGGCAAGCTGCGTCTGAGTTCCGATGCAAATCAAGCAGTCGTGCGCGTGGGAATCGCTTTTGTTGATATAATGAACGTCGTTCGTCGCGACGAGCTTGAGACCGAATTCCTTCGCCCATTGGATAAGGTACCGATTGACTTTCGCTTGGTCGGCGATGCCGTGGTTTTGGAGTTCGAGATAAAAATTGTCCGCGCCGAGCGTTTGTTTGAACCAGTCAATCGTCGCGCGTGCCTTGTCCGGCTGGTCTTTTTGAATCCATTCCGGAATTTCACTGGCGAGGCAGCCGGACAGGACAATCAGGCCGTCCTTGTGCGTGGCCAGCAGTTCTTTGTCTATGCGCGGCTTGTAATAATAACCGGTGAGATGTGCTTCAGTTGTGAGCTGGATGAGGTTTTTATAGCCGGTCGCGTCCTTGGCCAGCAACAGCAGGTGATGATAAACGTCGCGTCCGCCGCTGCTGGTTTTCTTTTCCAGCCGGCTGCCCGGGGCGACATAAACTTCACAGCCGATGATGGGCTTGATGCCCTTTTCGCGGGCGGCCTGGTAGAAATCAATGACACCGTGCATCGCGCCGTGATCGGTGATGGCGAGAGCGGGGAATTTCAGTTCATGGGCCTTGTCCACCAGCCGGTCCAGACGGCACGCGCCATCGAGCAGCGAATACTCGGTGTGCAGATGGAGATGAACAAAGTCCGCGTGCGACATGACGGCAGTTTAACTTCCAACCGCAAAGACACCAAGACACAATTGGCGTTGCTGTATTGTTGACAGATTGACTCGTCTTATTTCAACACTTTTGCGAGAACTTCCTTAACGAACCGAGGGTGCAAGTTGCAGTCAAACGCGGGCGTGCATGAATGGAATACACTTACACACACGCCGTGTAGAATAGTGTTGACACAATACGTCCCGCGGATAGAATTAGCGCATGGATTCCGTCGAAAAGGTGCTAAAGGCCGTATTGGATTTCCACGCAGGCGATCCGCAACTGCTGGCCGTTCAACTCAAAGCATCGCCAGCTTCGGTTCAACGCTGGATGAGCGGCGCAGCCAAACCCCGCCCTGCTTACGAGGCCAAGCTCCGAAAAATTTATTCCGAACTGATCAGCCAACCATCTGAATTAAGAGAGACGCCGCCAGCTTACCGTGTCACACCGCATCATCCGATGATAACCGAGGCGGTTGACACAACCCTCCGGTCCATTCGAGAAATTCTGCACAAGCGCGCCCATCTGTCATCGAGAAGCCAAGCTTTGGATGAACTATCCAAGCTGCTCTTTGCTCACGTTGAAGGTCTGCGCCGTGGCAATGGTGGCATTTCGCGACAGGCTATTGCTCAAAACGGCCAGAGTTTAGCCGTAGCTTTGAAAGAGCATGTGGATGAAACGATTCGCCAGAGCCTGCCGGAATCACTCGCGCACTCTGTGGATGTGCGAGATTTTGAATTGAAACTCAAGCCACAGGAGAACGAGTTGGCGGCGGAACTCGTCGAGTGCTTTGAAACATTACAACGGCAAACTTCTTCATTTAGTTTTTCCAGCTTCGACATTCTCAACGAAGTGTTTGGAAAATTCTTGGCGGACTCGTTTATTGACGAGAAAGAACTTGGTCAATACCTGACGCCGCCTGAAGTCGTGAAGTTCATGATTGGACTGGCGATTCACGGATTGTCCGATTCGGAACTGGCAACGCTTTGTGATCCGAAGCGGTGTGCCGACTTCGGTTTGATTCTCGATCCATCGTGTGGCGTGGCTTCATTCTTGGTCGAAACAGTTCACCAACTTCAAGACCGTATGGAAGAACGCACACCGGACGCCAAGCAGCGCGAGGCTTGGCTCAATGCTCTGCTTGGGCGTGTGGTGGTCGGGATAGACAAGAGCGAAAGAATGGTTCGGCTGGCGCTGACCAACATTGCCATGTTCGGTTTTCCGATGGCCAGACTTCACCTCGCCAACTCGCTCGCCAGAAATGGAGCGGATGCCAAACTCACGGACAGCTTGGTTGGCAAGGTCAGATTGATTTTAACGAATCCGCCTTTTGGCGCGTCCTTCCAAGGCAATGATCTGATTAAATACAAGGTTGCCACGCAATGGGCGCGTCGTTTTCCGGGCAAGCTGGATTCCGAAATTTTATTCATGGAGCGTTATCTCGACTGGCTGGCTCCCGGCGGGCAACTCATTGCCATCGTGCCCGATAGCATTTTGACAAACAAGGCGGTGTTTGAGGAATTGCGCCGGGGAATCGCAAACGACATTGATTTGTGCACGGTCGTTTCGCTGCCGAGCGTGACGTTTGGTGTCGCGGGTACAAATACAAAAACCTCCATTCTCCATCTTCGTAAGAAATCGAAAGCTAACACTTCATCATATCGCACGGCGTTTGCCGTCTGCCAAGACATCGGGTTTACAGTTGCGACGAAGGCAAACCAACGCATGAAGATTGTTCAGGGCGAAGGCGATCTTCCGCGTATCCTCAATGAGATTACCGAGCCGCCGCCCAAATCGAATCTGGTAAGGTGGTTAGAAGACGCCCAAATCCTTGAGCGTTGGGATGCACAGCATCACGCGTCGCTTTCAGCCGAAGTCGAACAGCGATTGAATCACAAGGCGGAGGGAGATTTACTGGTTTCTGACGTTGCCGAACTCGTGGATGAGCGCGCCGACCCTCGACGCTGGGGAGACAAGCAATTCAACTACATCGAAATCTCGGACGTAGATTCTCAAACTTGCGTGGTCTATTCCAACAGTATCGAAACCTCGGTTGCGCCGAGCCGGGCGCGAAAATTGGTTAGGGCGGGAGACGTTTTGGTTTCAACCGTGCGACCGGAGCGCGGAACGGTTGGCATTGTTGGGCCGCATCAAAACGGTTCGGTTTGCACGACGGGGCTTGCGGTGTTACGGCCAACCAGCATTGATTCGCTGACGCTCGCCTACTTGCTCAAATCCGAATTCGTGATTGCCCAACTCATGCGGAACAACGTCGGCATCGCGTATCCTGCAATTGATGAGGCTTGTCTTTCGGGAGTGCTGCTACCGGCTCGACGGGAAGATTTGCCAAAGCTTTCGCGGCAGGCTGAGGAGATTTCCAGATGCGAAGAACAACTCCACCACATCCGAAAGCACTTCAAGGAAGCTATTGAGACTGCTGGGGCAGCGTGGCGGCAGATGAATTTCAAGCCAGCTTCCAAACCTCATCCAACGAACCAAACCACGTCCCGTCGCCAATTTCGCACAGTGGATTCTGGTTCACATGCTCCGGAAATTTTTCAGCTCGCGGCAGCCCATACTTCTTGACGTCTTTGGGAACCGAACGCGCGAACGCGAATTCTCGAATGTTGCCACTGCGCAGGAACAGGCTGACCGCAAAAAAGTCTTGGGTGGCAAATTTACAACTGCTTGTTGGATAACCATCCGTCAGGCTGTGAATCAAGCGCGCGAATTTGGTGTTTGTTCCCCAAAGTGATTTCGCTTCGAGCTTTTTCACGACACCTGATTTCTCCACTTCAAAATCAAAGTAAGCATAGCCGCCGATGTGCTTCGCCATGTCCTCCGGCATTCGACGCACTTTGTATCCGGCTTCCTTCAAAACTTGAACAAGCGAATACTCGACCAAGCCGCTCAAAACTTTTGCCGATGCACCATATTGGTCAACTTCCAGAAAATCGTTTTGCGACAAACCAGCCAGCGCTTTTTCAAGCGCTGCTTTCTTTGAAGCCGAGCCGGTGTAAATTTCTCCTTTGGCAATGCCAGCCCGTCGATCCACAAAAAGAATCCTGCCTTTGGCAATTTCCCGCCAGACACCTCCTTCCTCGTAGGATTGTGGAACAAATTTGCCCGTTCGACCGGGAACGACCAAGTCTTCACACTCCTTATCGATACTGATTGTGAAACTGGCCCGGTAGTGGCTTTGAGCGGAAAGTTTGACGATATTTTTATCAATTGTTCCAATCGGAATAAGAACCGGACAGAGAATACTCTCAAGGGCCTGTGGCGTTACATCGCCGTAGCGCTTTGTCAACCGCTCGAAAAGGGTTTTGTAATTATATTCCATAAATAAATGATGCAGAACCGGGCGGTTGTTGCATTCATTTATTCCTGATCCGTGACGCTGTCGTGGAACTTCAGAATGTCGCCCTTTTCGCCTTTCAATTCGGCTTCCTTGAACTTGATGGCGGTGCGCGGATGCTGGTTCAACATCCCCGTGAGCAGGTACGGCAGATCGTAACCCCACAACAGTTTCGCGCGCATTGGCTCGATGTGGTTTTGCACACAGTCGAGCACGGGACGAATCTTGTATTTCGGGTTGTGCAGGAACGCGAGGAGCAACTCCATCTGGCAATTGCCCGCGCCGCGACCGAGGCCGGCCATCGTGGCGTCGAGATAATTCGCGCCTTCGATGATGCCTTCGATGGTGTTGGCGTAGGCGAGTTGCATGTTGTTGTGCATGTGTACGCCCACTTCCTTGCCGGACGGCTTGCAGTGATGCAGGTATTTCTTTACCAGCTCATGAACCCGCTCGCTGTAAAGCGCGCCGAAACTGTCCACGACGTAAATCGCCTTCGCTTCGGATGCGGCCAGCATTTCCAAACCTTGGTCCAATTCGCTTTCGGGCACGGTGGAAACGGCCATGAGATTGACGGTCGTCTCGTAACCCTTGTCGTGCGCGTCCTTGACCATGTCCAGTGCAGTCGGAATCTGGTTGATGTAGGTCGCCACGCGGATCATGTCCAGCACACTGTCCTTTTTCGGCAAAATATCCTCGTGATAATCACATCGCTCGGCGTCGGCCATCACGGTGAGCTTAAGGTCGCTCGGGTTGTCCCCGACGATGCGGCGCAAGTCGTCCTCGAGGCAATATTTCCAACAGCCGTGTTCGCCGGCCTTAATGTTTTTGCGCGACGCCTTGTAGCCGAGTTCCATGTAATCCACACCGGCGGCGACGCAGGTGTCATAGACGACCTTCACGATTTTGTCGTCGAAGTGGTGGTTGTTCATCAAGCCGCCGTCGCGGATGGTGCAATCGAGGACTTTGATTTCGGGCCGGTAGGAGAGCCAGCGGCTGGTGGCCGTCTCTTTGCTTTTTGTTGCTTTCATGATGTCTGATGAGTCAAGGAGATATTATGCCTTGAATTGGCCGGGAATGGACAGAAGAAACTGGCCCGACATCGCAACACTTCTTGCTGTTTACCGGAACAAGAAACGTCGCTTATTTCCGAAAGAAATCCTTGATGACTTCCGCCACACGCTGGATTTGCGCGTCGGTCAATTCGGGATAAATCGGCAGGCTCAGGCACTCACGTGCCGCCTTTTCGGCAACCGGAAAATCACCGGCTTTGTGGCCGAGATGTGCGTAGGCCTTCTGCAAATGCAATGGGATGGGATAATGGATGGCGCAACCGACGCCGTTGGCTTCAAGGTGCTTCTTCAGTTCGTCCCGGCGGGGATGGCGGACGACGTAAAGGTGATAGACGCTTTCGGCGTAACCGGCCTCGCGCGGCAGTTGCAGCGGCGTGTCGGCCAGCAGTTCGTGATAACGAAGTGCCACGCGGCGGCGTTCCGCCGTCCATTTTGCCAGATGCTTCAACTTCACACCCAGCACGGCGCCTTGGATGCCTTCCATACGGTAGTTGTATCCAACTTCGTCGTGATAATAGCGGACGCTGGAACCATGTTCGCGCAAGGCGCGGGCGCGTTTGTCGAAGGCGGCACTGTTCGTCACCAGCGCGCCCCCTTCGCCGCAAGCGCCGAGGTTTTTGCCCGGATAAAAGCTGAAACAGGAAATGTCGCCAAACGTGCCGACGATTTGGCCTTTGTACTTCGCCCCATGCGCCTGAGCCGCGTCCTCGACGAGCGGCAACCTGTGTTTTATGCAAATCGCCAGAATGGGATCGAGATCAAATGACTGGCCGTAAAGATGCACCGGCATGACGGCTTTCGTCTTTGGCGTGACGGCCTTTTCCAGCAGTTTTGGATCAAGATTGAACGTGGCGTCGTCAATGTCCACATAGACCGGTTTGGCGCCGACGTAGGAAATCGCCCAACTGGTCGCCACGAACGTGAACGGCGTGGTAATGACCTCATCGCCGGGGCCGATTCCCAGCAACAACATCGCCACGTGCAAAGCCGAAGTGCCGCTGTTGAAACCGACACAGTGTTCCGCGCAGATATATTTGGCGAAGTCCTTTTCGAATTGGGCCACGTCGGGGCCAAGGCAGAAGGAACAATTGTCGAGCGTGCGCGCGATGGCGGCATCGAGGTCTTTGCGGAGGCCGCGGATTTGCGCGGGCAGATCGAAATAAGGAATCGGGTTCATCGGGACCACTTCAGGCTTCTCAACCAAAAATCAGCATAAAATCGGCGGACAATATGCCATTGCGATGCGGGCGTGGCGAGCAATTTGTCACGCCGGCAGGTTGTGGAAAGTTCCACCGCAGAGACGCGAAGCCACGAGAATGTTAACCACGGAACAACCCGGATGGACACAGATAGAGATGTAGGAGTCGAGGTAACGAGACTCTAATTCCCGGTCAGAGACTCCTTACGTCGTCTCCTACAATTATTTTGAAGGATACCGCCAGACCCAGTCGCCCTTGTTGATGTCCACCGAGCCGCCTTGGGTGAGGCCGACGACTCCGCCGTCGTCGGTTTCATTCCAGCCGACGGAATAGAGCACGAATTGGCCGCCGGCCGTGCGCCGGTAATGCAACGGCTGGCCGCCGATGATGTCATGCGGGATTCTTTCCATGAACTGCGGCGCGAGCGCGTCGAGTGATGCCGGATATTCGCCGTGCGCCCGCCGGTAACGCTCCAGCGCGATGGCCACCCGCGCCAAGTCCACCGATTCCTGCGCGTAGGCGAATTTTGCCGCAGTGTTAATCAATGCCGGCACGAACAGCGTTGCTAACAGATTTTCCGGCGTTCGATGCCGAATTTGCTGGTCAAGTGCGTCACCGGCGGCGCGCGTTTTGGCAGGCGACAGGGTTTCTGCATCTTCGTCAACGATTGGAAGACACCATTTCGTGTCGAATTGAGCGATGCGCAGCTCATTTTGATCAAACCAGCCGGAAGGTCCTAACCCTAATTCCAATGTTGAAAAGTTCACTTGAAAATTTCCATCCGAGCCTGATAGTTGGGAAAGCGTGTTGACGAGGAAAAAAAATGGTGCAATAAAATAAAAACGTGGGCGGCGGAATGGCGGATTTTGCGGCGGATGCCGGAGAAATTCGACATTAGCGATTTCCAAGGCCCGTTCCCCGCGAACCGAGAATTCATAGTCCGCGAGAAAATCCAGTTTCGCTAATTTTGAATCCAAATCAGCCAGTTGCGCGTCCGACCATTGGTGTACCGCCAAACCTTCGTAAATCGGTTGAAGCGCGAGTTGTAGCATTGCGATTCGGACTAAATGCGAAATTAAAAATGGCTCGGTGCGAACAGAGTCCGTGAGGCGCAACATCAGTTTTACGTCGGCCAAAGCCTTGTCACTCTGACCCATTTGCAGTTCGGCAATGGCATGGAGTTGCAACACTTGCGCCAGTTGTTTCAATGGCGCTAGGTGCGGCAGCAAAATTGCCGCTGGCATACCATGATAATCGATCGGAAATCGCGAGTAGGGCAGCGCACTGTCCTGCCGCAATCTTTCAATCACCGGATCAAATTTACTCAACGCCATCAACACGTCGGCGGCAGGCGACTGCGGCTGCGGCGGGACGGGAAACAAGTTTGTCTTCGCCGCCAGCGCACGATAATAATTTTGCCACGGTTTCAAACCTGACAGCGTGGCTTTTTGCCAATTCCCAAGGGTCGGCCAGTGATCATAGTTTTCCCAATCGCCAATGCCCAATTGCAAACGGTCGGCAAGGTTGGTTTGCGCCTGTTCCATCCGGGTCTGGCCGTACCATTTTTGCGCGGCGTGTGTGTCAATGTTATCAATCAATTCCACCCAAATCGGTGTCATCGCAAAATTTTGATCATCCGGTACCGATGGCGGAATGAAATCTTTGAAGGCGAATTTTTCGCCTTTGGCCTCCCACCGGCGTTTGAACTGGTTCCAATCATGTTTGCCGCGCCAGTCTTCCTCGGCGTAAAACAGCGCAATCAGCGTGACCAAACAGGCGAGGCCAAACAGGAACCGCTTGAAATTGCGCCAGCAAAAGAACCAGCGAATGACTGGATAAATCAAAAAAATTAAACCGGCAACGATTGCAAAAGCCCCTGTTAGCGCAAACATGGCAAAAAAAACATTCATGTTCTGCACGCCTAGCCATGACGCCAAGAACATAGCGAGGAATGTGACCAACCAAGCGATGATCAAAAACAGTGTTATTCGCAAAAGAAATGCGCGCGGACCTTTCCACGATTTTTTCCAAATGCTTTTGGGTTTGTCGTCGCTCATAATTTTTCCTTTCCGTAGCAGCCGGCGTGGGCCGGCTCAAATTCCCGGAACCACGGTTAAGTCAGAGCGGACTCACGTCCGCTGCTACGCCGTCAGAAACTCCAGGCTTTCGCTGCGCGGACGCGGCGCCAATGATTTTGACCGGTCAGCGTCTGCGGTGTCACGCGGTCCCATCAATTCCGCCAGCAACCGTTGTTGTTGCCGCAATTGGGCGATGACCTCCCGCGAAGGCGGCGTGGATTTTTCCGCCATGACCGGCGTTTTGTCCCGGATGGAAAAATCCACCGCAAAAATCAAAATCCAAATGACCGCCAGCCCGGCCCATACTTGTGGATTGGGCCAAAGGATATTCGCGAGAATCGTACGCCAATTTAATTCTGGGAGGGACGCCGTGTCGGTGTCCCCAATTTCAGGGACGGCGACACGCCGTCCCTCCCGAAGAATCTCCGCGCGCCATTCGGCGGGAATTGGCCGCAACGGCTGACGTTGTAGGCATCGTTCAAATTGTTCCATGTCTTCATTCATCATTCTGCCTTCTTCATTTCTTCGTAGAGAGGACGCAGCCGGCCGCGCAGTTTGTCTAAGCCATAGCGATAGCGGCTGGCAGCCGTGTTCGGCGAAATTTCCAGCCCGGCGGCGATTTCCTCAAAGGTCAATCTTTCCCAGAGTTTCAAATGCACGACAACTCTCTGTTCTTCCGGCAATTCAGCAAGCGATTCGGACAATTCATCACGAAAAGTCTGTTCATCCGGGTCGCTCGCCGGCGCAAATGGAGATGCTTTTTCAGCGGCGAAATTTTCCTTCGTCCGCTCTTGCGTGCCCCGCCGGCGGATCAAATCAATCGCCGCGTTATGCGCCAGCCGGATGAGAAAGGCGCGTTCGTCGCGGACGCCGACGAGCAACTTTCCGTCGCGGGCGAGTTTGACAAAAATGCCCTGGAGCAGGTCGCGCGTGTCGGCCTCGTCGCGGGTCAGGTTCAGGAGAAAGGCATAAAGCGACTGGGCGTGCTCGTCGTAGAGCCGTTCGATTTCCTGGCCACGAAGCATTTTGCCTTAATGACGCGCCTCGCGGATGAATTTGTCTAGCGGGAAGATTTTGACTGTCCGTGAACCGATGGAATAATTTTCACACGCTGGCCGGAAATGGCATCGCACAACGCCCGGGAAGATTCCGCGTTTCCGTTTGCGCCGCGAGCCGGTGGCGGAATGCCAGATGCCGCCAGCGCGTCATTTCCACCAGCGGCCGCCAGACCGTATGAACCAATCGGTGTTTGATGAGAAAACGCCAGAGCCGGTTCGAGCGTTTGTAGAGATAGCAACCGGCGAAATAAGCCGGCAAAGCCGAGCATTCGGTTGGTTTCCTCCGCCAGATGGACGCGTGCGAAAACAGCCGCCGGTAAAGCCAGTCGTAGCCCAGCAATAATTCTTCCGGCGTCATTTGTTTCGGCCGGAAAACAACATGCGCCGTGTCATACTTTTCCCAGTCGCGATGCAGCAAGCGCCCTTCGGCTTCCATTTGCCGGAACAGTGGTGTGCCTGGGTAAGGCGTCAAAATATGAAACGTGGCGCACTCCATCCGGTTCGCCTCGATCCACTGTACCAGCCTCGTGAACGTGTCCTTCCGGTCGCCGTCGAATCCGACCACGAAACTTCCGTTCACCTGGATGCCGTGCTCGTGAAAAATGCGGATGCGCCGGGCGTACTCCTCCGCGCGGGGAGTGCGTTTGCGGGCTTCCACGAGATTTTGATCGGTGAGCGATTCAAACCCGATGAACACGCCGGTGCAGCCGGCCAGGGCCATTTCCCGCACCAGCGCCGGCTCGTCCGTTACGTCCAGCGTCACCGCTGCGCTCCAGATTTTTCTGGCCGGCCGTAGCGCGCGGCAAAGCTCGCGCAGATAGTCGCGCCGGGAACCGAGATTGTTGTCAATGAAGACCGCATAAGGCTGATCGTCGGTTTCAAATTGCCGGCGGATGTCGTGCGGCTCGCGAACACGATATGGCATGCGCAGGCCGTCAGTGGAAAGATAACAAAAACCACATCGGTTGTGGCAACCCCGCGTGGCGATTAAGCTCGTTGTCGTTAAAAAGCTTCCGCGGGGCAGCAAATCCCGGCGGGGCAGTGGATCAAGCGCGTAAGGCCGCTCGTAAGTTGCTTCATAACGCGCTTTCAATTTGCGTCGTTCGATGTCGCGCAAAATTTCCGGCCACAACTGAACGCCGTCCCCAATGGCCAGCGCGTCCGCGTGCGGCGCCATTTCGTCCGGACAAGATTGCGCGTGCATGCCGCCAAGAATCACTTTGCTGCCTTGAGCGCGATACCACTCAGCCAGTGCGTAGGCGCGTTTGGCGAATGTCAGATGCACCGTGATGGCAACGACCTCCGGCATCGGCTCCGTCGGCGGCGGCCCTTGCAATAAATTTTCGTCCCAATAACAGACGCGCCAGTGCCCGGGTGTCGCGCCAGCGAGCGATGTCAACGCAAGCGTCGGAGTAAGAACGTGTTTGCCGAAACTGCCATGCGGGGATTTCGCGTAAAATGGGTTGACGAGCAACGCTGTCCGTCGCTGTGGCTTGCGCCACTGAGGCGGCGGAAGCGGCGGCGCGCCTGACATTTCGCGCGGCAGCCAAAGCGGTTTGCGCGGCTGATAAAACGGATCGTCCGGCACGTTTTCAAACAATGTGGAAAGCCAAGTCATGTTTTTCGTTGGTTTGGTCTGGCTGAACAACCGCCCGCGAGGCAAAATTCTTGAGCCAGAGTTCGACCTCGTTGATGACCGCATCCGGCGTGGAAGTCCCGGCTGTGATCCCGGTGGTACCGGCGTTGCGAAACCATTCCTCACGCAAATCGGCGGCAGTTTGGACATGATGAACGCGTGGACAAAAGCGCAAGCTCGTTTCGACCAGTTCGTGCGTGTTGTTGCTGTGCGCGCCGCCGATGACAATCACGACGTCGCATTTTTGCGCCAGTTCAACTGCCGCGTTCTGGCGCTGTTTTGTCGGCTGGCAGACGGTGTCAACGAAGCGCACCTCGGACTGCGGAAATCGCTCCCGGAGCAACCGCACGAGCTGCCGCACCTTGTCAATCGGTTGCGTCGTTTGTGAAATGACGCCGAAGCGTGGGCGTTCACGCAAGCTCGTCAAATCGTTTTCGCAAAGCACCACGTCGAATTCAGCCAGGTCTTCCGTCATGCCGCGCACCTCCACGTGGTCGTGCTTGCCGACAATGACCGGATGAAATCCCTCACCCACCAGCCGGACCAGGCTGCGGTGAGCCACGTGAACGAGTGGACAAGTGGCTTCCAGGACGTTCAAGCCGCGGCCCCGGGTTTCCCTCAGCCGGCGCTCGGACGTGCCGTGGGCCGTGACCATGACGATGCGCGTTGCCGCATCTGCCGATTGTTGGACCAACTGGATGCCTTGGGCGCGCAATTCCGCCAGCACGGTTTCGTTGTGAACCAGGTCGCCTAAAATGGTCAGGGGTTCCTGCCTCGCGGTTTTCAATGCCAGCGCAATGGCATCTCTTACCCCAAAACACATGCCCAGATGTTCCGCTCGAATTATTTTCATGCTTCCTCCGTTTACTAATTCCGGGGCTGTGTTACGGCTCCGGCATGGTCATTCGTGCAACAGGAAAACCCCGGCAGCCAGCACTGTTCCCATAGTCCACAGCAACCACCGGTATCGCCGCCAGGCGGCCTGATAATCGGACAGTTGGACCAGAAGGTCGGCGGCGTAGGCGGCGCAGTACAGCACGTTCGCCAGCACCGCGGCGAACAGCAAGCCGATCACCGGCTGCCAGCCCAACGCGGCCAGGGCAGGTTGGTAATAGAAGAACGAGCCGGCCACCACCAGGGCGAGGACGGCATTGTAGGCGACCCGGCGCGGTTCCCAATAACGAAGACTGTCGTTAACGATGTCTTTCATAGGTTTTGTACGTGGATTGATGATTTAACTTTGTAACACAAAGTAAAAGACCAGGGGGGTTGAATGCGTTCAAAGAAATTTCATTTAGGCCGGTTTTGTTGGACGATCCGCTCCAGCAGGTTGATGTATTCTGCGAAGGCTTTGCGGCCAGCCGCGGTAAGTGAGCAGGTGGTGAGCGGACGGCGGTTTTGAAATGATTTGGCCACCGAGACGTAGCCAGTCTCCTGCAAGGCGCGGATGTGCGTGGTGAGATTGCCGTCGGTCATGGCGAGCGCATCCCGCAGTTCGGTAAACGACAATTCCGGCGAGGCGGCGAGCATGGACATGATGGCCAGCCGCCCTTTCTCGTGGATCACACGGTCGAGCTGTAAGAACGGTTCTGCGTTCACGCCGCATTCTTTCCTTTTTCGGTCAGATACAGATACGCACCACAAGCCAGATGCAGCACGCCGAAGAAAAAGCCCATCAATTCATGGACATTGAATTTGATTTCTATGTTTGTCAGCGACGAAACAATCAACAAGCCAGACGCCCCAATAATGAATATCCAGGCAAACATTTTCATGCTGCGAGGCATAAAAAAACTGGCAGCATGCAATGCGGAGCCGTAGAAGAGCATCCACAGAAGCGCCAGCAGGGGCGCCAAATTGAAACTTGCGCTCGAAAATATGAACGCTACGCCAGTTATTAATCCGGCTGTCAGGGGCGGCAGCAAAGCCTGCGCTACGCGTTTTGTCGGCGGCGACCAGAATGGTTCGAGATCTTCAATTGCCTGGCGGCGAGCAATTACAAACGAACAGCCAACGGCGAAAGCGGCGACTGCCAGCCAAAGCCACCCAAAAGATCGGGTCGAATTGAAGTGGAACAAGATGCCAATCACGGCTGCGACCACACCCACAAAACCCGTAAACAGCATGATCGGCGCGAGCGCGCGGCGGTAAATGGCGGAACGCTCCATCAAGGTGCGGATGGTTTGGAGGTTTTCTTCGGCCCAATTGGTTTCCATACCGTTCACTTTGCATCGCAAAGCCAAATATGGCAAGCACAAAATAAAGCCATTGAAACCTCGATAACAAATGAGGCTTCTACAGAGCGGGTGTAGCGGCTTCCGTCAGAAAGTTGCACTCTCTCATTTCCAAAAATTTTCTGTGTTCTGCCAAGACGAGGCCACGGAAGAAGTTTTCAGTTTTCAGTTCCCGGTTTTCAGTCCAAGGTTCTTTTGATGGCGCCGCCGAAAAAAACCTCCGCCCGCCAGCGCGTGCTGGCGCAATGGCGCGGTGTGGATTTGTTACCGATCGAAACCGCGAAGGCTGTGCGTGCCCGGGCGGTCGGCGATGTGCTGGCAAAAGTGCTCACCGGGTTGCGCATGGACGATCGCCGCGCCGAGGCCGAGGTTGTCAAGGTCTGGAATTCGCTGATTGACCCGAACATCGTGGCGCACGCGCAGCCGGCCGGGCTGCGCAAAGGCACGTTGTTCGTGAACGTGGACAGCAGCGTCTGGCTTTCCGAAATCGTCCGCTATCGCCGCAAGGAAATTCTCGACCGCCTGCAGCACAGTTTCGGGAAAAATCTGATCCAGAAAATCTCGTTCCGCGTCGGATGAACCGGCTCACGCCATGCATTTCATTTGTTTGGGCGTGAGCAGCCATGCGAGTGCGGCGCATCGGCCATGACTTAATGTCTCGATCTCCAATTTGCACAGGCCGCCCTTTTTGAAATCCATCATCAAGTCCGTGCGGCCAGTGGTCAGCAATGAAATCAGATCGCTCAAATAAGGCTCATGGCCGACTAGCAAAATATTTACAGACGGGGGTGCCAGTTCATTCAACTGCCGGATCAGCGCTTTCGCGTCGCCGTCTGGCGTCAGTTCATCCGAAAGCGCAAGGCGCCTTTTCAAGTTCAGCGACGTGGCAACGATTTCGGCGGTTTGTCGGGCGCGCAAAAACGGACTGGAAAGAATCAAATTAAAGCGCAAATCCAAGTTTTGCATGGCGCTGGCGATCTGTCGAAGCTGGTGTTTGCCTTTGGGCGTGAGCGGTCGGTCGGTGTCCGTTTTAAAACCCGGTGTGCCGCGTTCCACCGCAATTCCATGCCTTAAAATATAAACATTCACAAAGGCAAAATACCCGTCTGCGTGCCCGACGCAACCTTACCAAATGTAACATTTTTTCACTTGGGTTGGAAGGAGGTTGCCTCGTAGCTTGGTCGCCTCATGGAAACCGTCCGGCGCGCCGTCATTGATGTCGGCACCAACTCGATCAAATTGTTGGTGGCCGACGTGGCGGGGCGCGAGGTGCGGCCGGTGCATGAAGAAAGCCGGCAAACGCGCCTGGGCAAGGGCTTTTATGATACCCGGCGGCTCCAGCCCGAGGCCGTCGCGCGTACCGCCGAGGCCGTCTGGGAATTCGCCCAGGTTGCGCGCGAAAAAAACTCCGACTCCATCCGTGTCATCGCCACCAGCGCCGCGCGCGACGCGGTGAACCCCAGCGACCTCACCACGGCCATCGAACGCGCCGCCGATCTCAAGGTTGAAATCATCTCCGGCGAACGGGAGGCCGAATGGGCGTTTCAAGGCGTGAACACGGACGCGGAACTGGCGAAGCAGCCCGTGTTGCTTCTTGATGTCGGCGGCGGGAGCACAGAATTCATTCTGGGCCATGATGCGCACCAGCACTTCGCCCAAAGTTTTCCGCTGGGCACCGTGCGGTTGCTCGAAAAATTTCCGCACAGCGACCCGCCGACGCGCGGTGAATTCACCGCCTGCCGTGATTGGGTCAAACACTTTCTGCAAAGCGAGGTTCGCCCAAATCTCGAGCCGGCCATGCACCGTGAAGTGAAACCGGGTTCCCAAACCGGCGACATTCAGCTCGTGGGCACCGGCGGGACGACGAGCATTCTCGTGCGAATGGAGAAAAAGATGGATCGCTTCGACCGCGAGCGCATCGAAAGCACGATTTTGAGCCGGGAACAAATCATCGCTCACCGGAAACATGTTTGGAGTCTGCCTCTGGCCGGGCGCAAGGAGGTTGCCGGCCTGCCGAAATTGCGCGCGGACGTGATTCTCACCGGCGTCGTGATTTACGAGGCGGTGATGGAGGAATTCGATTTCAAGCAACTCCGCGTCAGCACGCGCGGTCTGCGTTTCGCAGCGGTAATGGAATGATGCCATTTGCGATTTAGGATATTCGATTTACGATTGCTGTGCAGATTTGCGGCGCGAGACAAATCGCAAATCATTAATCATAGATCATAAATGAAATGTCTGATTGTTGGCTGCGGTTATGTTGGTTTGCCGCTGGGCGCGGAGCTCGTCCGCCTCGGTCACGAAGTTTCCGGTTTGCGGCGGAGCGTTTCGGCGGAAAGCGAATTAAAAGCCGCCGGCATCCAGCCGCTTTTCGGTGACGTGACCAAATCGGAAACGCTGGCCGGGTTGCCGCGTGAATTTGATTGGGTCGTCAATTGCGTCGCTTCGAGTGGCGGTGGTGCGGAGGATTACCGTCAGATTTATCTGCAAGGCACCTGCAATTTGGTCGAATGGCTTTCCGCCTTGCCGCTCAAAAAATGTGTTTATACCAGCAGCACGAGCGTTTATGGCCAGACTGACGGTTCGCAGGTCAAGGAATCCAGCGCGACCGAGCCACTGGCGGAAACCGCAAAGGTTCTCTTGGAAACCGAAAGGTTGCTGCTGGCTGCGGCCAGGGAGCGCACATTTCCCGCCGTGATTTTGCGCGTGGCTGGGATTTACGGGCCAGACCGCGGCCATTGGTTCAAGCAATTCCTGAAAAACGAAGCACGCATTGAAGGTGACGGTTCGCGTTTCCTGAACATGATTCACCGTGATGATTTGATCGGCTGCATCATCGCCGCGTTGAAAAGCGGGCGGCCGGGGGAAATTTACAACGCGGTGGACGACGAGCCGGTCAGCCAGGCAAACTTTTTCCAATGGCTGGCGGAAGAACTCGGTAAACGCCCACCGCCGGCTGCGCCCGAAAGATCCGATGAAAACCGCAAACGCGGCGTGACCAACAAACGCGTGTCAAATCGCAAACTGAAAATGGAACTCGGCTATCAGTTCAAATATCCAAACTTCCGCATCGGTTATAGCGCAGAAATTCTCCGGCTGGAACGGGCGGGCGGATTGGACGCGGGATAAGCGTTGAACCAATTTTAACCCGACCGCGCTCGTCGCCAGTCAAGGTCACACCGCGCTGTCGCCCCGTTCGTCGGTGCGGATGCGCCGGGCGTCGTCAATAGTGGACACGAACACCTTGCCGTCGCCAATCTTTCCGGTCTTGGCGGCCTTGACGATGGCTTCGATTGCCGCTTCCACCAGCGTTTCTGGCAGCACGGTTTCAATTTTGACCTTGGGCAGGAAGTCCACGGTGTATTCGCTGCCGCGATAGATTTCCGTGTGGCCCTTCTGCCGGCCGAAACCCTTGACCTCGGTCACAGTCATTCCTTGGATGCCCAGTTCGTTGAGCGCCTCTTTGACTTCGTTCAGTTTGAACGGTTTGATAATCGCTTCGATTTTTTTCATAAATCACCTTTATTCATTGTAGGCGCGCTCGCCATGTTGTGAAAGATCCAAGCCCAGGCTTTCATCCTCCTGATCCACGCGCAATCCGACGCTGGCGTCCACCAGCTTCAAAATAAGGAAAGTGGCGATGGCCGCCAACGCCACGGTGGCGCCGACGCCGGCCAGTTGATTCCAAAACTGGTGTATGCCGCCCGCGAGGGAAACCGTCACGCCGTTTTTGGAGAACGTGGTGGCGATGAGCGGGTTCACCTCCGGATTCGCAAGAAAGCCGAGCATCAACATGCCCGTCATGCTGCCGATACCGTGAACGCCGAACACATCCAGCGAATCGTCATAGCCAAAGGCCATTTTGAACTTTGTCACCGCCAGATAACAAACGACGCCCGCCGCCAGCCCGATGCAAAACGCCGCCGGTACACTGACAAATCCCGATGCGGGCGTGATGGTGGCGAGTCCTGCGACCATTCCCGACGCCGCACCCAGCACGCTGGGTTTGCCTTTGAGGTACCATTCCGTGCAGGTCCAGCTCAACGCCGCCGCCGCCGCCGAGAAGTGGGTGGCGGCAAACGCGCTGGTGGCGAGCGCACCCGCGCTCAACGCACTGCCGGCGTTGAAGCCAAACCAGCCGACCCACAGCAGGCCCGCTCCGATCAGCGAAAGCACGACATTGTGCGGCATCATCGGTTCGCGCGGGAAGCCATCACGTCTGCCCAGCACCAGTGCGCACACGAGCGCCGACACACCGGAACTGATGTGAACCACCGTGCCGCCCGCAAAATCGAGCACGGGAATTTTCCCGCCGTTCGCCCAGTTAAAGAAACCGCCTTTGCCCCACATCATGTGGCAGAGCGGCAGATAGACGACGACGGTCCAGAGCACGATGAACAGAAGATAAGCCTTGAATTTTACTCGCTCTGCGATCGCGCCGCTGATGAGCGCAGGGGTTATGATGGCGAACATCATTTGAAACAGCATGAAGGATTCGGCCGGCACCGTGCCCGCGTAAGCCGGATTTGGCGCACCGCCGACACCTTTGAGAAAAAGGTGCGTGAAAGGATTGCCGAAAAACGCGTTGCCGCCGCTAAACGCCATGCTGTAGCCAAATATCATCCACAACGTGGAGATCACCGCCATCAAAATCAAGCTGTGCATCATCGTGGAGAGGACGTTCTTGGTGCGTACCAAGCCGCCGTAAAAAAGAATCAGCCCCGGCGCCGTCATCATCAAAACCAGTGCGGCACTGGCCAGCAACCAGGCGTTGTCACCAGAATTGATGGCGGCAGTGCTGTTGGTGGCGGAGACCGCTTCCAATTGCGCTGCATTAGGTCGTTCCAAGCCGGGCGTGTTGTCAGCCGCAGCGGCGGAATTTCCGGAGCCAATCGTCAAAATGAACAACGAGCAGACTAAAACGGTTATACCAGCCAACCGGGTAAACGGAATCATGGTTGACTAGAATGTTGCTCAGAACAAATTTGTCAACAATTTGACAATTCTAGGAAACGCTTTGACAAAATACGGTGACTGGGGGGAGTCAAGGCACCGGGTCGGGAAGGAAGTCCACCTCGCAGGGTTCCATGAGTATTCTGGATTCAACGAATCAAAGACGGATGAACTGGTGATGTGTGGTTATGGTTTGCCGCCGATGTTTTAAGACGACGTCGCTGAAAGGAGTTGTGCCGGCGTAAAATTTCGCTTCGACGCATTTTCATTTCCTGACTAAGGTTTAGCCGATGGCCGCCGAAACCCAACTCACGCCCATGATGGCGCAATATCGCCGCATCAAAAGCGAACTGCCAAAAGACGCGCTGCTGCTGTTCCGGCTCGGCGATTTTTACGAAATGTTTTTCGAGGACGCACAGGCGGGAGCACAAATTCTCAATCTCGCCCTCACCGCGCGCAACGGGGTGCCGATGTGCGGCCTGCCGCATCATGCGGCCAACGCCTACATTGGCCGGTTGCTCAAGGCTGGACGCAAGATCGCCATCTGTGATCAGCTCGAAGACGCCCGGCCCGGCAAGCTCGTCAAACGCGAGGTCACTCAAATTTTCTCGCCGGGTACGCATTTTGACGAGCGGATGCTCGTGGCCGAGCGGAACAATTTCCTCGCTGCGGTTTATCCCAACGGGAAGATTTTCGGCCTGGCGCTCGTGGATTTGACTACCGGCGATTTCCTGACGACGGAACTGGAAAACGATTCCGCACTGCTGACCGAACTGGAACGGCTGCGTCCGGCGGAAATCATTTATCCGGGCGAGTCCGTTTCGCTGCGCGATTTGCTGCGCGATACATTCAAAATTCTGAACGGTTACGACGGCTGGACCTTCGCGCCGGAAACCGCACTGTTCACCGTGCGCGATCATTTCAAAGTCGCCTCGCTCGACGGCTTCGGGTTGAAGGATCGCAACGCCGCCGTTGGCGCGGCGGGCGCGGTGTTGCATTACCTTACGCAACATCTGCGCCGGGACGTGAAACATCTTACCCGGTTGGGGTTTTATCGGCGCAACGATTATCTCGCGCTGGATTACACGACGCTCCGGCATCTCGAAATCCTGGAGCCGTTGCATCACGACGCGCCGCGCAACGCCTCACTGTACGGCGCGGTCAATCGCACCGTTACACCAATGGGCGCGCGGCGGTTGCGCGACTGGCTTTCGCAACCACTCGCTGCCGTCGAACCCATCCGCCGCCGGCAGGAAGTCGTGCAAACGTTCATGGAAAATTCCGGCGCGCTGGACGGCTTCCGTGCGCAACTGGCCAACGTCCGCGATTTGGAGCGGACGCTTGGCCGGCTGAGTTCCGGCAGCGGCAACGCGCGCGATTTGGTCGTGTTGCGAATGGCGCTGGAACAAATTCCGGGATTGAAACAAACGCTCGCCAGCGCAGGACAGGCTTCCAGCCAGTCTCCATCTTCCATTCGGGAGCTGCCGAGACTTAATGAAGATGCAAAGAAGAGTGAGACCGGCGCAGCGCCTGCCCTACTCCACGAACTTGAGTCCCAGCTCGCAGGATCGCCCGACCTCGTCGAGTTGATTTTCCGCGCCATCGTGGAAGATCCGCCGCTGGCCCTGAAGGAGGGCGGCATGATTCGCGACGGTTTCGATCCGTCACTCGACGAACTCCGTCACGCCACGCGCGGTGGCAAAGACTGGATCGCCAAATTGCAGGCGGATGAAATCTCCCACACCGGAATTTCCTCGCTGAAAGTCCGGTTCAATTCTGTTTTCGGCTATTACATCGAAGTCACGAAGGCGAATCTCGACAAGGTGCCGCCGCATTACATCCGCAAGCAGACCATCGCCAACGGCGAACGCTACGTCACTCCCGAGTTGAAGGAGATGGAGGGAAAAATCCTCGGTGCCGAGGAACGCAGCGTGAAGCTGGAATATGAATTGTTCCAGTGCGTGCGCGAGGAAGTGCTGGGGCAGTTGCCGAAAATCCAACAAACCGCCGCGGCACTGGCGCAATTGGACGTGCTGGCCGCCTTCGCTGAAACCGCGCGGCTGCACAACTATTGCCGTCCACAGGTTGCTGACGAAGGTGTGCTGCAAATCCGCGATGGCCGGCATCCGGTACTGGAACAGCAACTCGTCCAGGAACGTTTCGTCCCGAATGACACCTCCCTTTCCAGTGGCAGCGGACTTCAGTCCGCTCCAAATTCTCAGACCGAAGATCAGAGCCGACTCACGTCGGCTGCTACGGAAGAAAAATTTCCTCAAATCGCGCTCATCTCCGGGCCGAACATGGCGGGTAAAAGCACTTACATCCGGCAGGTCGCGCTCATCACGCTGCTCGCGCATACCGGTTCGTTTGTGCCGGCGGCGGAGGCGCGGATTGACTTGGTGGACCGCATCTTTACCCGCATTGGCGCCAGCGATGATCTCACGCGCGGCCAATCCACCTTCATGGTGGAAATGACCGAGACGGCCAATATTCTGAACAACGCCACGCCGCGCAGTCTTGTAGTGCTCGACGAAATCGGGCGCGGCACCAGCACGTTCGACGGCCTGTCGCTGGCGTGGAGCATCGTCGAGCATTTGCACAATCAGGTCGGTGCCAAAACGCTGTTTGCCACGCACTATCACGAACTGACCGAGTTGGCGGCGCGCTTGCCGCGCCTGAAGAATTTCAACGTGGCCGTGCGCGAATGGCACGATCAGATTGTGTTTCTTAGAAAAATCGTCGAAGGCGGTACGGACAAAAGCTACGGCATCCATGTTGCGCGGCTGGCTGGCGTGCCAAAGGAGGTTTTGGAACGCGCCAAGCAGATTCTGGCGAATCTGGAGGAATCTGAACTAACGCCCGAAGGCAATGTCCGTCCGCAAACGCGGCAACGCGGCAAGCTGCAAACCCTTTCGCCGCCGCCGCAGATGGACTTATTTCGTAGTTAATTCATTGAAAACGACTTGCATTTTGAGTTTGAACGCGGCAACACTTTGCGTTTCTAATGAATTATATGAAAACTAAAGCATTGCGTACATGGGTGGCGGTTGGTTTGTCGGTGTTGACGGCGACGGCGGCGTACCACGCGTCGGCGGATGATAACGCGGCGAACGCAACGGCTGCGAAACCGGACAAAACCTACACGGGTACGGTGGTTTCCGTTAACCCGCAGGAAAAAATGCTGGACGTGAAGGGATTTTGGTTCAGCAACAAGAAATTCAACCTCGGCGACACCTGCGCCTACACGATTGTCGGCAAGGAGACAGGCGCACTGGGTGACTTGCGGCCCGGCCAGCGAGTCACGGTGGGTTATCAGGATGCCCACGGCGTGCTGGTCGCTGACCGCGTGATGCAGCAACCGATGCGGGACGAGGGCATGGTCAAGGCCATTGATCCTGCGACGCATACAATGACAGTGCATGTGGGCGTGATGGACAAGGCGTTTCAGCTCCCCGCAGATTGTGAAGTCACGTTGCGTGGCGGCAAGGACGGCACGATCGCCGACATTCAACCCGGTTATCATGTGACGGTGACTTACGAAGTTCCAAATGGAAAACCCACCGCGCGGGAAATCGCGCAGACCAGCGCGACGTTCACCGGGAATTTGACGGCGATTGACCTGGATCAAAAAACCCTGAAGGCCCAGGCCATGTTCGACACGAAAAAGTTCAACGTGGGCGATGATTGCGCCATCGTCGTGAATGGCAAACCGGACGGGAAATTGACCGACCTAAGGCCCGGTGAAAATCTCACACTCAATTATGATGACGTGAACGGCGTGAATATCGTAAACCGGATTGCTCCAGCAGGAGCATCTTCCTCCAGTCCAGTGGCGGAGAAATAATTAATTGAACGCCGGTCCCAATAACCGGCCAAATCATTGGGCGCGTCCAACCGTGTGGCTTCCTGCCAAAGGACGCGCCCGTTTTTTTGATTTTCACCTGCGCCGGGAGGTAGGTTAACGAACAGGCTTGTTGGTCAACTCCGGCAATTTGTGTCCGGGAACCGAGCAAGTTGGGGCGTTACTGACGGCGCCAATTGTGTAGGTGCCGCCGGCGGGGCAGGTCGGGAAAACGCCGTTTTTGAAAAACGGTTTGAGGTCTTGAGCCGTGGGAACGTCCCCGGGGTTTTTCCCGTTTTGTAACGCCCATTGTTGTTTGGCCGCGTCAATCATGCGGAGATTGTTGATGCACGCATTCTCCATGGCCACGTCCCGCGCCTTGACGAAGTTGGGAATGGCGATGGCCAGCATCATCGGTACCAGAAGAATAGAAAGGCCAATGCTGATGTAACCGGTAACCAGTCCGGCCAGTGCCATGCCTTGACCGATGAGCACGCCACCGGAACGTTTTATGTGCGAGTAGGCCATGTGGCCGCAGATGACTCCCGGAATGGCAAACAGAGGGCCGATGCAGACCAGTAAAAACAGCAGGCTGATTACGCCCAGCACCAGGCTCCAAACGGCGAGAGTGGAAGTTTTAGGTTGTGGCGGGTTGCCGGTAATGGACGGGTTTGTTTCGTTCATAATATTGGATTCTTTTGATGAACATCGGACCGGTTCAGAACATGAGGCGGGTTTTCCAGTAGTCAATTCCTAAAATTGATGGATTGGTCGGGTTGATTTGCGTTGTGTGGCCGCTTGTGATAGAAAACCGGAACTTCTATGGCAAACAGCATCATTCCTGAGCAGTACCGGAAACACGAAATTCCCGGACACGTAGCCATTGTGCAAGGCCATGGCAGTCTGCCCAAAATTAACGTCCAGTCGCCCTCGAGCTCGGCGGAGATTTATCTGCACGGCGCGCACATCACCGGATTTCAAAAAAATGGCGAACCGCCGCTGCTCTTCATGAGCCGGTTGAGCCGGTTTGCTCCCACCGAGGCGATTCGCGGCGGCGTGCCCATTTGCTTCCCGTGGTTCGGCCGGCGCGAAGGTGACGTGGCGCACGGATTCGCGCGCGTCACGGAATGGAATTTGACCCAAACCTCTGCCACGGCGGAGGGCGCGGTCACTTTGAAATTCCGCCTGCCGACGCCACCTGATCGTGCTGCATGGAACCATTTGCGCGCGGAATTCATCGTCACCGTTTCCGACAAGCTGGCGATGGAATTGATTGCCACCAACGATCCGGCAGGCGGGGCGGTTGAAATGGAAAATTGTCTGCACACGTATTTTGCCGTGGGCGACATCGGCGGCGTCGGAATTCGCGGGTTGAAGGGCACGCGGTTTCTGGACAAGACCGATCGGGACGCGGAAAAACCGGAGACGCACGAGGCGCTGCCCATTGTTGCGGAAACCAACCGCATTTATCACGATACGCCCGGCCCGATAGAAATCGTTGACACCGAGTTCCGCCGGATAATTCGCATCGCGAAGTCCGGTTCGGCGGACGCGGTGGTTTGGAATCCGTGGACCACCCAGCTCATGTCCGACTTTGACCCGGCGGAACACGCCCGGATGGTCTGTGTGGAATCGGGCAATGTCGCCCGGAACAAAATCGCTCTTGCGCCAGGAAAGGCCTCGACCTTGCGTGTTGAGTTGAGCACTGCGCCGTTACAATGATTTCAGTTATCGAACCTCAACCCGCCGGGGCAGCCACCGACTTGGTGAGACAAGTCGAGGAGATTTTCTCGCCGCCGGGTTTGTTGTCGCGCGCGAAGAATTTTGAGTTTCGTCCGCAGCAGCAGGAAATGGCCGTGGCGGTGGCGCAGACATTGCAGAACCGCGAACATCTCGCCGTCGAGGCCGGCACGGGCGTCGGCAAATCGCTCGCGTATCTGATTCCGGCAATTTTGTTCGCGGTGGCGGACAAGAAAAAGGCCATCGTTTCAACACATACAATTAATCTGCAGGAGCAGTTAACGGAAAAAGACTTACCGATGCTCACTGGCGTGCTCGGCGCGCTGCCCGAACCGGTGAAATTCAGTTTTTCGATGCTCAAAGGCCGTGCGAACTATCTCTGCACGCGCCGGTTGCAGAAGGCGATGCAGCAAAGCGGCAACCTGTTTACCTCGTCCGAAGCCGAGGAACTGCAACGCATTTACGAGTGGTCGAAGGAAACGAAGGACGGCAGCCTTTCGGACTTCGACGTGGAACCGGACCCGAAGGTCTGGGCGCAGGTTTGTTCCGAGCGCGGCCTGTGCTCGCCAAAGGTTTGCGGCTTTCCGTCCGATTTCGCCAAGGACAACGGCGTCTGCTTTTTCCAACGCGCGCGGAACAAGTTCCTGTCCTCGGACGTGCTGGTGCTGAATCACACGCTGTTTTTCACGTTGCTCGGCGGAATTGATGAGGAAATGGATGGCGGCATCTTGTTCAAGAACGACTTTGTCATTTTTGACGAAGCACACCAGATGGAGCAGGTCGCGTCCAAGCACATCGGCTTGAGCGTGTCCAGCGGCCAAGTCCGGTACGCTTTGAACCGGCTGTGGAATCCGCGCACGGAAAAAGGCCTGCTCGCCACTTTGCGCAAGGGCGGAGCGGTGAAGCTCGTGGCCGACATTTTGAGCGAGTCGGACAAGTTTTTTGAAAATGTCGAGACCGCCTGCGAGGAAATTCAAAAATCCGCCGGCAAAACCCGGTTCGGCGGCGGCGAAACTTCCGAACGTCGCCGCGCGTGGACTGAATTGCGCATCCGGCGCGCCGAACTGGTGAAGGATAATGTCACCCTCCCGATTCAGCGGCTGCGTGGAGAAGTCGGCGACTTGATTAAACTGAGTGAGGACAAAGACATGGGACAGGAACTAATCGAATGCAACCGGCGGCTGGACGAGTTGCGCGAGGAAGTGAAGGCGTTCCTTGAACAAAATGCCGCCGATCACGTTTACTGGGTGGAACGCAGCGGCAAAGCGCACAAGAATCTCGCGTTGAACGCCGCGCCGATTGACGTGGCGGAATTCCTGCGCCGCCGTTTGTTCGAGAGCGACACGTCAATTATCATGACTAGTGCTACTTTGGCCGTGAAGGCCAAGGTCCAGAGTCGAGAGTCGAAAGACGAAAGCCGGAAAGGGTTGTCGGCTCCCATCCCTCGCCCCTCGACATCACCGCTAAACTATTTTGCGAAGCGGGTTGGAGCGGAGGCGGCGACCCTTTTACAGGTCGGCACGCCGTTTGATTATGAGCGGCAGATGAAGATTTTTGTCGCCAAGAAGATGCCCGACCCGCGCGAAGCCGGTTACGCCGACGCCCTCGAACATTGGATCGGGCATTTTGTGAAGCAGACCCACGGCAAGGCGTTTGTGCTCTTCACGAATTACAAGCTCATGCGGGAGCTCGGCGAACGGATGGAACCGTTTTTCAACAAACTGGGCATTGCGTGTTTTGTCCAGGGCACCGGCACGCCGCGCTCGACCATGCTGGAGAAGTTCAAGGACGACGTGGACTCGGTGTTGTTCGGCACGGACAGTTTCTGGCAGGGGGTGGACGTGCCGGGCGAGGCATTGAGCAACGTCATCATCACGCGGCTGCCGTTCGCTGTGCCTGACCATCCGCTCATCGAGGCGCGCATTGAGGCAATTGAGGCGCGCGGTGGAAATTCCTTTGGCGAATTTTCCCTGCCGGAGGCGATTCTGAAATTCCGCCAGGGCGTGGGCCGGCTCATTCGCACCAAAACCGACACCGGCATCATCGTGGTTTTGGACAACCGGGTTTTAACGAAACAATACGGCCAATCCTTTCTCGACGCCCTGCCGAAATGCCCGGTGGAAATTGTTTGAGTTAAAACGGCGCGAGCAAGGGAATGACACCGCGTCCTTTACGCCGATAAACCAGGAAATCCTTGTCGGTCGTAAAAACCTGGCAGTTGTCATTCAATTCCGCCATGCGCACGAGGCAGGCATCGGCCAGGCTCATCGGCTGGTCGGCGTATTTGCGCAAGAGGGCCAGAACGTCGGCGCGATTCTCCTCCATTGAGAAATCCAGGCGGATAATTCCCGATTCGAGATAATAGAGAATGGAATCCAAAGGCATTCCTTCCGATTGCAAATTGAAAATCGCTTCGGACAACACGGCTTCGCAAGTCCATAGCGGTCCGGTCAGCGATGCCCAGCTTTCGACCGCCCAGCCGTGATATTGGTCTTTGCGATTCAGATAGCCAATCAGCGGGCCGGCATCGAGCAGCACTTTAGTCGCGGCCATAACCGGTGAGCTTGCGCGTGGACATGTCCCTCGGCCCGGAGAGGCAGCCGCAAAATTCCTTGGCCAAGTCGTGCAGAGATGGGCGCTTGTTTTGGGCCAAGTGCTCGTCAATCAAATCGCGCACCACCGCCGCGCGCGAACGGCCCAGCGCTTTGGCGCGCTCGTTCAACAGCGCGATGTGCCGGCGATCCATTTTTAATGTGACGGTTTCCATGCGGCCAAAGTATTACCTTTAAGGCAGCAAGTCAATACCAAAAATGAGCCGCTAAATGCCCGGTGGAGATTGTTTGAATCGTCACGAACTTGAAACCAAAACGTCACTTGTCAAAGTAGGAAGTGGGATTAAAATTGGTATTGTAGTTCAAGTTTAGGCGGCGGGTGTTGGATACAGATCGTATTCGTATGTTGCTCAACGCCCGCTGCGCTTTTCCCGTGCTTATTTTTCCTTGTGCTTGAGTTCTTGAACCCCTTTTTCCAGACATTCCGGGCACATGCCATGAGAAGTCTGAGTGGCGAATTTGGAGTTGAAATAATCTTCCATGGCAAGCCATTCCCCATCATGGCACACTTTGCGGCACCAGCCACATATCCGCAGAAATTCCTCCAGATAGTGTAAGCGCCTCAGCAGTTTCCTCGTCGCTGCATGAACCCAGGCCCAGACCAGCAAGACCACAACCGTTCTCAGCACCGCCCGGCGCCAATCGGGAGTGAATGCCTCTCCAAAAATAACACGAGGAAGCTCGATCACTTCCGTCAACCAGCAAAGCACAATCAGCGATGAGAAGCCAAGAGCTTCAATCCAAAGGATGGAGTTTTCTTTGTCTGTCTTCATAGGCTTAAATTGCTTGCAATCAAAATTCCTGTCCAGCAAAAGTCATGCCTCGGTAGTGGGTCAGTTTGAAATTTAACCTTTTTTCTGTTCTCCGAATTTGACGCGAAGCCAGTCATAAACCGCCCTTTGCTCATCCTGTCCAGCGCGTCTGATTTGGGCCAAGAGCCAAATTGCAGGTGGTTTTATGCTGGTGATGTTTTTCGCGCCTTGATTGCACGTTGAACAAAGCGTGCGAAGATTTGAAAGTTCATCTTTGCCGCCGATGCTCTTGTCTTTAATGTGTCCGATATGCAGGCGGACTTTACGCCCCGTATTCGGGTCAATATCGCCGGGGCAAAGGCCGCACATTACGCATGTAAATCCATTTCGGTCCAATACCTCCGCTCGGAGCTTCGCTGAAATCGGCCTTAAAAACGCCACCTTTGGCCTCTCCGGCGGTTCTTGAGTCAAAATGTATTGCCCCGGCTTCAAATCGGCGCGGTCATTGTGCGTGACAATCGGCCAATGCTCATCTTCGCGTAATTCGCGGACGCGCCGTGCCCATTCAGTGACATGAGTGCCGATGGCATCCCGAATTTGGTTTGAGGTTACAACCTTGCCGATGTTTGCAAGAAGGAATTGACGAATCCGCTCTTTTGAACCTGGCTTACGCATTTGCTGCGTCCAAGTGTCAGTCTTTCTAAGTGTCGAATCAACTGTTTTCCGATAAGCTCCGTATAGGCTGGCGGGATCGCCTCGTTCAATTCGTCTTTGGTCATCCAATCAATTCCCATTGCATCGCGGGCGGCGGCAATTGTGCAATTCCCGCCGCCGTTGACCGAGACAAAATCAATCATGTCGTTGGTTTTTCCATATTGAGACTTCCGCTTATCGAAAGTGTGGCAACGCGGGTGTTTGCCGTGCGGCGGCGTGAGAATCAAAAAATTTGCCTCGAATAAACGATGGCGAAGCACTCGCAAGCCTTTGAACATCGTGCCGCAAAGCACAACAGGATTAAGCATCGGAGCGCCGGACACGTTTTCAATGATGTAAGGCTTGCCAGTTTTAATGAGCATTTCACGGACTGGTTCAATCAGGCGCGGCCATTCGTGAGCGTTTCCGTTGCGCTTGGCGAGGTCTGAATAGGACTGGCAGGGCGGTGAGGCGTGAATAGCATCAAATGACGCCAGAAACTTTTTTGGGAGTTTAAGCGCATCGGCTTGAATAAATTCAAACGGGAAATGCGGCTGCGGCTCAATGTCCACCCCAACAACCTCGAATCCGGCGTGGTTGTATCCAACCGCAACACCGCCTGCGCAACAAAACAAATCCAACAGTCTTGGCCTCATCTTTTCAAAAATTTAATTTACCAGTGCCGCAATTTCTTCCAAATCCCAAACATGGTCAGCAATGCTAGCTTCCATTGCTGGCGTCACACGCAAAGTCTGGTGAATCCGGCAGAAGTTGTAAAACATGAAGTAAAGCGCGACCATGTGTTCGTGGTTCTCGACCTTTTTTGAAAAGGCGTTTGTCAGCCGCGTGAACCGGCGCATGGACATTCTCATTGTCAGGTTTTGCCGCTCCGTGTGGCTCGTGGAAATGTGTTTGAAATCCGGTATCCCTGAAATCACGGCTCGCTTTGCGCCCATACACTGTGCCGGACTGTAACGCACTTCACCATTCTCCGGCGGTTTGCCGTAAATCTTTTGCAGCATCGCATAATCCACGTCCGCGCCAAAGGCATCTTCGACGGCTTCCAAATATGCCTTGTGACCATCCGTTGTCAGTTGAACTCGGGTTGCCAGCCTGCTTTTTAGATCGTGAATAAAATGATACGCCGCGCCGCCGTCGCGTGTGCCGATATACCAGCACGGCACAAGTTTCGTGATTGAGTCCAAGGCCGTCCACGTCCAAACATCGCCCCAATGATTTTTCATGTGTTCAGTGGTTCTGACGTTTTTCTGTTTGCACCCCACGAAAGCCCAAATTTCATCGCATTGAATCCGCTGGCATTTCAGATTCCGAAAAACCTTGTCTTGGTATTCCGTGCAAGCGCGTCCCAAATCCACCAATAATTTTGCGACTGTGTTTTTGGACGCCCCGGTTAAACGCACAGTAGCGCGGATGGAATTGCCTTCAACTAGACAGCCTACGATTTTAGCCCGCTCTTCGACGCTCAATTTATTCATACCAAAAGTATATGCTTGCTTTGCAAGCATTGCAAGTAAAAAGCGAAAGTATTTTAGAAAGCAGTTGACATGCCTGCGAATGAGTATTATTCTTTGCTTGCTATGAGTAAACCTCGTGAAAATTTGAAATTGGAGCCGGATTCAATCCCGCAATCGCTTGGCGGTATAGCGCGAGCCAGAAAATTGTCACCTGAGCAAAGGTCGGAAATTGCCAAGGTTGCCGCCGAAGCCCGTTGGGATAGAGATGCAAGCCGACCCCATTTCCCAAAGGCAACACACGACGGACACCTTCAAATCGGCAATACGATGATTGATTGCGCGGTTCTGGAAGATGGAACGCGAGTAATCAGCCAAAGCAGTTTTTTACGGGCCATTGGCCGTTCGCCGAATCCAAAAGCCGGCCAAGGAAGCGGAACCCTTAGACAGGCTTACGAGGAAAATTATGGCCTCGACGAATTGCCTCCTTTTTTACCCGCAATGAACCTTAAACCGTTCATTAGTAGCGAGTTAATGAACTCGAAGAATCCAATCGCCTATAAGCCGAAAACGGGGGGAAGAATGGCGTTTGGATACAAAGCCGAAATCCTTCCGATGGTTTGCTATGCCTATATTGACGCGGATAAGGCGGGAAAGGCGTTGAAGTCTCAAAAAAACATGGTCAAGGCGGCGGAATTGATAATACGAGGGTTGGCGACCGTTGGAATTATCGCACTCATTGACGAGGCGACTGGCTATGAAAAAGTTCGTGATCGGCTGGCTCTGCAAAAGATACTCGACGCCTATCTATTAAAAGAATTGGCGGCATGGGCGAAACGATTCCCGGATGAATTTTATATTGAGCTTTTCCGACTTCGGCACTGGGAATGGAAAGGCATGTCGGTTAATCGGCCAAGTTTTGTCGGGCGACTTACCAATGACCTCGTTTATGAACGCTTGGCTCCCGGCATCCTAAAGGAACTTCAAACACGAAATCCGGTAAATGAATTTGGCTATCGAAAAGGACGGCATCACCAGCTTTTAACCCATGATGTTGGCCATCCTGCCCTAGCTCAACATTTACACGCTTCCATTGCACTGATGAGGGCATCAAAAGACTGGAATTCCTTTATGATGCTAATGAACCGCGCTTTGCCTAAGAAGAGCGGCCAGTTGCCTTTGCTTTTGGAGGATAAGGATTAGAAACTAGCTTCTCACCAATGGCTGTTTCAACGACCCGGAGGGCATTCTGGCTTGCGTCAAGGCGCGCTTTCCTCTTAGGCGAGCGCACCATCTTGGAATAGTTTGGCTTAATCGCAGGAGGCTGATATGCAACCTTCTTGGTTCTTTTCGTGGCGTCGTCCATGCCCTATAATTGCCACAAAACAGGCACAAATAGAAATCAAATTTCAAATTGACCCACTACCCATGCCTCCTGATTCTCGACAGATGTGCATCTGGTCATTAAGCTGTGGGCGCATGACGCGCACCGAAAAACTTCTGGCCGAACTCATTGCCCTGCCCAGCGTCAATCCCGCCTTCGTTCCGCAAGGCCGAACTTCGGCGCGGCAAGTCCGTTTGATTACGGGTGAACAGCGCATCACGGATTTCCTCGCGTCCGTTGCAGCACGTGCCGGACTTGAAGTCGAATTTCAAAAAGTTTTACCGGAACGTCCCAATTTCATCGCGCGACTTCTGCCGCGAAACAAAATCCGCCAGACCATTTTACTTGCGCCCCACCTCGACACCGTCGGCGCCGACGAGTCACAATTTGTTCCCCACCGGAAGAATGGCCGGCTTTATGGCCGCGGCGCGTGTGATACGAAAGGTTCTGTAGCTGCCATGTTCATTACACTTTGCGAGTTGGCGGAAGCAAAAAATCGTCCGCGGGAAACGGAAGTTGTCTTCGCCGGCTTGATTGACGAGGAGTATGCACAAGCCGGTTCGCGGGCGCTGGCCAAAAGCAAATTCAATGCGAACCTCGCCATCGTCGGCGAGTTTACCAACTTGCAAGTGGTCACGGCGCACAAGGGCAGTTTGTGGTTGGAATTGAAAACTTGTGGCAGGGCCGCGCATGGGGCGACTCCGCACCTCGGAAAAAACGCCATTCACGAAGCGGCGCGCATTGTGGACTGGCTCCAGACGGACTACGCGGCACGATTGCGGCGGAGGAAACATCCGCTGCTCGGCACAGCTACGGTGAACGTAGGCACGATTTGCGGCGGGACGCAACCGAACATCGTGCCCGATCGCTGCGCCATCACGCTGGATCGCCGCACGCTGCCGGGCGAGACCGACGCCGGAGTGCGGCGCGAAATCAAAACCTTTCTCCGCGCGAAAAAGCTTTCGGCGCAAATCGCCGGCAAAAAGCTCGCGCCGGCTTTGCCTTTGGAAACGAACGCCAATCTGCCGCTGGTCCGGAAGTTTATGAGTTGTGTCGGTCAATCGAAACCAGTGGGCGTTCATTTCTTCTGCGACGCGGCGGTATTGTCGGCGGGCGGGATCCCGAGCGTGGTGTTCGGGCCGGGCGACGCCGCGCAGGCGCATACTGCGGACGAATGGATTTCACTGGCGGAACTGGAACGGGGGAAGGATTTGCTTTTGAAATTCCTGCGCTCGCTCACGTAATTGCCGTAATCGGCACGGTCGTCGGACGTAAAACGTGAATTTACATATCAGATTTCCCTTTTCTTTGCGGTGAAATGCCTTTTCTCGCCCGACTTCATCCGGCAATCTCCCTGTCCGTGCCCATGACAGCGGAAAATATCGAGTCCGGCCCGGCGTCTCGCGCTGCGGAATCGCATCACGTTGCCTTTTTCCGGCAAAGCGGCTGGCTGATGATTGCGAACGTGGGCAGCGGCGTGATGATGTGGGCGGTGCATCTCTTGAATAAAAAAATACCGCCGGAACAATATGGCATTTTCGGCGTATTGCTGGCGGTCGCGATGTTCGTGCCGAACATACCGTTGCAAATGGTGTTTGCGCAACAGACGGCGCACGCGCTGGCCACGGACCGGAAGAGGGAACTGGCGGGGATGATCCGGCTGGCGTGGCTGGGCACACTCGGCCTGTTTTTGCTGTTGGCGATCGGCACGTTTATCTGGCAGAAGGACATTCTGGCGGGCTGGCAAATCACCAACCCGGCCGATTTGTGGATCACGTTGTTCGTGGTGTTGCTTTCCTTCTGGCTGCCGATGTTTTGGGGGGTGCTCCAGGGACAGCAGAATTTTCTCTGGTTCGGCTGGACGTACATTTTCAACGGCGTGGGGCGGCTGGGCATCGCTGCGTTTCTCGTGCTGGTGTTGGGCGCTTATGCAGGAGGAATGATGCTGGGCGTGTGCCTGGGATTGGCCCTCGGGTCGGGGATCGCCATCTGGCAAACGCGGTCGTTGTGGCTGTTGCACGCGCAGCCATTCGATTGGCGCGGTCTGCTCAAACAAATCACCCCGTTGATGCTGGGATTCGGCGCGGTCCAGTTCTTTTTCACGGCGGACACGATGTTTGTGAAGGCGTATTTTTCCGGCGACGACGCGGCCTTTTATGTGAGCGCGGGGACATTGTCGCGCGGGCTCATGTGGCTGGTGGTGCCGCTGGCCACGGTGATGTTTCCGAAAATCGTTCACAGCGTCGCGCGGTCGGAAAAAAGCAACCTGCTGGGTGTGGTGCTGCTTGGCACGGGCATTCTGGCGGCGGGCGGCGCGCTGGGCTTGACGATTCTGGGGCCGTGGGTCATCAAGCTGGCGTACTCGAAAGACTACGTTTCCGTCGCGGCGTCGGTATTGCCGTGGTATGCGTGGGCCATGGTCCCGCTGTCGCTGGGCTATGCGCTCGTGAATAATCTGCTGGCGCGGTCGCAATTTCGCATCGTGCCGGTGCTGGTCGTGTTGGCGGTGGCCTATGGAGTCGCGCTGACACAATTTCACGACAGTTTGATCACGGTGCTCAAGACACTCGGCGTTTTCAATCTATTGCTGCTTGGCGCGTGCGCGTGGTTTACTTTCCAAGTCCCGAAGGCGAAAGCCTAATTCCGAAGCCGCAAACTCATTCGACTTTGGACTTGGGACTTTGGACTTGAGACGAAGACAACGGCTGCGGCGCGCGAAGCTTCTTGTAAATCCAGCCTTCCAGCGGACGCAACGGGCGCAGCCATTTGTAAAAGGGCGAGTAAATCAGCCGGACGCGCAACGTGGAGAGGAACATGGTCAGCGAGGAATGGAACAGCACGACTTTGGAGCCGGCTTGGTCCGTCCATTCGGTCGGCACTTCGAGGATGCGGAAACCCGCGCGCTTGATGGCGACGAGCAGGTTGATGTCGAAGGCCATGTCCGCGATGCGCAAGTTGTCGTGGATTTTCTCCACCGCCTCGCGCTTCATCACCTTTGCGCCGCATTGCGTGTCGTGGATGTTTAGCCAGAACAGCAGTTGCACGATCAAATGAAACGCGCGGCTGGCGAAGCGCCGGTGGCTGGCTTGGGACTGGTGGATGACCGAATCCGGCAGCCAGCGCGAGCCGACCACGCAATCCGCGTCGCCGAGGTGCCGGACCAACTCCAGAAACGCGCGCGGCGGAGTCGCGCCGTCGGCGTCCACGTAGCCGATCAGGTCCGCGTGCGAAGAGAGTTTGAGCCCTTCAATGAGCGCGCCGCCCTTGCCGATGGGTTCCTTGAATTCATCCGCGCGAACCGCCGGAAATTCCGCCGCGACTTTCTGGACGACGCCGAGCGTGTTGTCCGTGCAGCCGTTAAGCACGACCACGAGTTGGAATTTTCCATGATAATGATCCAGAAAAAAGCGGGCGTAATCGCGCAACACCGGTTCGATGCGGCGCTCCTCGTTGTAAGCCGGAATCAGGAGCAACAGACTGGGTTCGGGCACGGGCATTGAGTAGCACAAAAAATGGGAATTGCAATCGCTGACAAACTACAAACGGAACTGCGAAATCATTTAATGCCCCGAACCAAATCCTCCAATTCCACCTTCAAGGCTCTGGCGATTTTCAGAAGCCCGTCCACCGAAACTGTTCTTCGTCCGTTTTCCAAAAGTGAAATAAAAACGACTGAAAGCTCGGCCTTTTCGGCCAGCTTTTCCTGCGTAAGATTGGCGCGCTTACGATACGCGCGAAGTGAGTCGGCCAAAATACGGCGATGTGGCGGAACTGAAGGCACGTCGAAGGCAACCAAACGCAGACAGAATCCACCATTTATAATAGTTTAATTTCACTTGAATCCCCAATGTTATTCAGGTAAAATTTGGCCGTTGCATGAAGTGGCGGCCTAAATTCAAGTTCCATTTTGTCATTCTGATTGCGTTGTGCCTTGTCAGTGTGGAAACAATTCGCGGACAGTATGGGCTGACAACGGACGGAGGATTCGAATCGCCCGCCATTGGCGACGGACCGACGAACCGCCACGTGCTGCTCTTGAGCGCGCCGACCAATTTTGACGGTTGGGTTGTGGAATCCGGCAACATCCAAATCGCCAGCCATTATCGTTGGAACGTGGATGAGGGGATTCAGGCAGTGGACATGAACGGCAACACGAACGGCACGATTTATCAAGATGTCCCGACGATCCCGGGTCACGAATAGCAGGTGTCCTTTTTGATGGCGGGCGATGTGAGCAAGCAAGTGCCCGTCAAAACATTTGATTTTTGGTGGGGGCCGACAAATGGGCCGTTGACAGACATTGGAACTTTTACTTACGACACCACCGGACAAACGCTGACCAATCTGCAATGGGTCAGATACACCGTCAGTCACCTGGTGTCCGATACGAGTTTCAGCCGTATTCGGTTTGAGAGCACGACGACGAACATCTGGGGACCCGGCCTCGACGACGTAAGCGTCACAGATTTGGGGCAGACGAACGGTGACTACGGCCTGATCAGCGATGGTGGATTTGAATCGCCTGCCATTGGCGACGGACCGACCAACAGCCACGTGCTGCTCTTAAGCGCGCCGACCAATTTTGACGGTTGGGTCGTGGAATCCGGCAACATTCAAATCACCAGCCATTATCGTTGGAACGTGGATGAGGGAATTCAGGCGGTGGACATGAATGGCAACACCAACGGCACGATCTATCAAGATGTCCCGACGATTCCGGATCACGAATATCAGGTGTCGTTTTTGATGGCGGGCGACGTCAGTGCTGGGCCAATTCTTAAAACGCTTGATCTTTGGTGGGGACGGACAGGAGGCTTGCTCACCAATGCGGGCACATTCACCTATGATTCAACGGGACAAACTTTGACCAATTTGCAATGGGTCAGATACACCGTCAGTCCTTTGACAGCCTCTACGACGTCCAGCCGCATCCGCTTTGAAAGCACAACGGCTGAGAAATGGGGGCCTGGAATTGATGATGTCAGCATCACAGATTTGGGAACAACCAACGGCGCCAATTTGACGCTGACGTCAAGCAATGGTGTCAGCATCTTGCAAATCGCTGGCACGGCCGGGTACACCTATCAAGTACAATCGGCCAACGATCTCGCTTCACCAGTTTGGATTCCGCTTACCAACGTCACGTTGAACTCAGGCTCTTATCAGAATTTAAGCTTAGGTTTGCCGACCAACGCCAACAAGTTTTACCGGGCTTTCCAAACATTGCCTTGAAAATCAAAAAGGCTTGCTCTTTGGATACAGAAAGAATCGCTTGTCCAAACTGCATGGATTCCGCCTCCGCCGAACGCCCGTTCTAGAGCGGTTCTAGTAAAACTGTAGCCGTTCTTTGTCAGGCAAACAGCCGGCGGAGCGCGGGCTTCAGCCCGCTTCAACTTGAATTTGCATGACGACCTTGAAGCGGCGTGAACGCCGCGCTCCGGCTACAGTTCTATTGAAACCGCGCTAGCGGGATTCAAAATTGAGCTTGAGCACGGAGGCGTTCTTCGCCTCGTCCTGCACGCGCACCAGCAGGCTGTGCGCGCCCTTGCTCAAGCCGTTCAACTCGATGGTGAACGTCTCGTTGGTGGAATCGAAAATTAGATCGTCCGGGCGCAGGGCTACTTCATCCTTGCCGTCCAACGAATACCCCGCGGAGCTGATGACGCTGGCGCTGTCCACTGCGTCCACGACGATACGGGCATGATCTCGTTCCACGGTCTGCTTTTGGACAGTCAGCACCGGCGGCGTGTTGTCAATGAGGAACGGTTCACTGAGGGTCTCCGCGGTCATGGCAGTTTCCGGCGTGTTGGACGGCAAGTCCGAAGCAGTGACTTTGATGAAATAAAGGCCCTCGTGGAAGCCGGTAGTGTCAAAAGAGTAGAAGGTGTCCTCGGTTTTGTTCACGAGCGTGGTCCATTGCTTGTCGGATTCGGCCCGGATGGCGACGGAATAGGTCAGTTTGTCTCCATTGGGATCGCTGGCGTCCCAGACCACCGTGCAGTAGCCGGGACTTTTGGTCTCTCTCAACGGCGGATGCGAAAGCATGGCCATCAATGCTGCGGCGGCGGGATTGGCTGCGGCCGTGGTGCCGTCGCCGTCGTTAAACAGTTGGTTCAAATTGACCGCAGGCATTTCCAGTTGCAGCGTCGGCATTTTGGAAATGCTGAAACCCTCGTTGTGAACCCGGACGCGCGAAATGACCGGTGCGGCGTTGAAATTCTGGTAATAAAACTCCAGGCGCCGCAACTGCGCCGTGGCGCTCGGCGAATCTGCGTCGCGCTTGAACTCGACGCGATACTGCAAGTACCGCGCCGCCGGGCTGGTGATGGCGATTTCGGCGCTCAACGGCTTCGGGTCCGACCAATCGCTCCAGGTTTTCTCCGGCTTCTCCGTGTTGCCGGAGCGGGTGGAAAATTCCAGTTTTGTGCCGGTGGGAACGTTGCCGTCGGGATGCAATTTGCCCCACTGACTGTTTTGCGTCGCGTCAAACGCCTTGGAGGTGTAGATGCCGCTTTCCGCCAGTGAAAAATCGAGCCGGTAAATTTTCGCCGGATGGCTGGTCGCGGCGAAGTATTCCTTCGATTCGCCACTGGCCGGCAACAGCGCCGCCACCTGCGCGCCGTCGCTGGTTTTTTGCAGGAGCTTCCAGTGATTCGCGTCGGTGATGGAATAAATCCGGCCTTTGTCGCCGGTGCCCGCCAGCAGGCTTCCGTCCGGCAGCAAAATCATGGAGTAAATCGCTTCGCCGGCGGGCGCGCTCCAGTAACTTTCGTAGAACCCGTTGGTGTCAATTCGGTAAATGGCGCCCAGCGACTTTTCAGTCTCACCCGGCGCTTTTGCGGCGTTCCGGGCTGCCGCCGCCAATTCTGCGGCGATTGAAGCCGACGGCGAACCACCTGCAGCGGGGGCGGAAGAATGCGGTGGAGTGTTGGAAGGCGTGCCGGCCTTGGACGAATCAGCGTCAAGGATTCCGTTCCCGCCCCCGGCAAGGATCATCATGCCCGCTGAACTGGTCCCGGAGGACTCCGCCCCGGTTCTTTCCACAAATGTAGAGACGTAAACGACTCCGTCGGGCGCGACGGCGATCTGTTTGATTTCTTTTTCACCGGAATTGAACACCACGAATCCATGGTGGGCCTTGTCAATCCGGTAAAGATAACCGTGCGGGCTGGTGCCGGCCAAAAGGTTTCCATCCTTGTCCCATGCCAGCGCCGTGATGTTTTTTTCGTCAGTTTCAAAATAGATTTCGGCTTTCGCCGGGGTGGAACCGCCGGGCGGCACGCGCAGAATTTTCCCCTGGTCGCCAGTGGCCAGATAAAGTGAGCCGTCCTTGCCGAATGTCATCGCCCAGATGTAAGTCTCGCCGGGAGCGCAATAAACTTCGGCCTGTCCTTTGGCGTCGAGGCGGTACACCCGCCCGTTGGGCGAAGTCGCGGCGTACAACCGTCCTTGGCCGTCAATGGCCAGCGCGTGGACCATGACCTCATTGGGCGCAAAGAAGGTGGATAGCCCGCCTTTCGGTGTGAGCTTGTAAACTTTGCCTTGGTTGCCGGTCCCGAAAAACACGTTGCGTTTCTCATCCCGGGCGGCGGCCCAAATGATCGGATCGGTGACGCCGGCGAGATTGGTGATGGCCGGCGCGAGCTCCAGATGGCCGTCGCTGGTGAGCGAGATGTTGTCGAATTCGCCCGCGCTGAAGTCGGCGAACGTGTCGTGGGTTACCTTCTCCGTGACCACGGCGCGCGCGACCGGAACGAATCCCAGCGCGAACAGCGCCGTGACGATGAAGATATTGATTCTTTTCATTTGATCCTCACTGGTAATGTGATTTGTCCGCTGAACGTCCCGGCTACCGGAAAGTTCGTTTCCCAAAGTGTAACGCGGTGAAGCGTCCCGGTTTGCAAACTGGCGTTGGGCGATTCAAACTGCGCGATGACCGATGGCGGCAGGTCGGGAAGATTTCTTCCTTCCACAGCCACACCTGGCGTGGTCTCCAGCAGCTTCACGCAGATGTCCTGATGCGAACGCGTCAAGCGCAGACGGTCCAGCACCTGACCCAGCGTTTGCGGCGGCACCGGCGGCGGCTCGTCCATCCACCACGCCGCGTCCGCGTCACCGACGAAAAGCTGCACTTCCGACGCGCGCAAGTCCGCCGGAATGGGCACGGAAACAAGAATGGACGACGGCTCGCCACGATAATTGCGCAGGCCAATGACCGCGTGCAGCGTCGTACCCGGCCGGGCCTCGTCGCGGTCCAGATTCAATGAATTCAGCCGGGCCGATTTCCAGCCGTTCACCAACCGGACATGAAATGTCAGCGATTTCACGTTCGGGAATTGACACGGATTATTCAGCAACGTCTCATACATCCCAAGTTCGCGAATGACCAGTCCGAAGCCCGCGTCTTCACCGCTGGCGGCGTCCGCGAGTTTGACCGGTTTGTGGCCGGGGATTTGCAGCGTCGTGTCCAGGTAAATCGTCTGTTGCTCCTCCGATTCCATCGTGGCGTAGAGCGCTTCTTCCAACGAAATCGCGGAGAGGATCGGCGAAAGCATCTGGTTCTGGAATAGTTCGCCGTGGAAAAATCGTTTCTTGTCACCCGGCGCGTCCACCTGCACCGCGAACCGCGTCAAATTGGGCTTGCGGCCGATTTCGCCGGCGATGGCCGTCAACCGGTCCTGATAAATTGTGCCGATGATCGGACCGGTGTTCGACAGCTTGAACGAGCGCTGGACGGATTGCACGACCGTGAGGATTTGCGCGGAAGCCATGGGCATTTCCGATGGCCCGCTCTGCAGAAAAGGATGGCCGAAGGCGAGGATGCGGTTGCCGTGTCGCCAGGTGACCGTGCCGGTGCCGGCAAAGTCAAAATCCCCGCTCATCAGCACGCCGGCCAGCGGCGAGCCCGGCTGAAGGTCGTTGTTAACGTCGGAGGTGTAACCGGACGGCGCCTGCATCACGTCGAGTCCCAGCGCGGACAGGCGGGACGAAAATTTTTGGAGCACCCATTCCGAAATGCCGGACACAAACAGCGGAGTCGGCAGCGGCTGCATCGCCGACTCCAGCGTGGCTGGCGTTGGCAAATCCGGCACGTCGCTGGCCGGCGGTGCCAGCCATTGCGGGGCGGCGTCCGTCCCCGCTTGCGTTAAGCCGCCGACTCCTGTTTCTGTTTTGTCGGAAGCCGTCGGCGGGTAATTCGTCTCCACTTCGAGCATGGATTCAATGGGCGTGACGCCGATCAATGCCTGGTCTTTGGGCCAGAGAAAACCATAGGCGTAAGCGCCGATGAGTTTGCCGTTGATGAACACCGGGCTGCCGCTCATGCCCGCCACCGGGCCGGTGAGCTTGTTGGTGGCATCGAGCGCTTTGCAGATGATGACGGGTTGCTGCGGGCCGATGAAATTTTGTGCGATGCCCACCACTTCCATCGGGAAGCTGTCAATCCGCGTGCCGGAAACCACCGAGCGCCATTCACCCGTCATGCCCGGCTTGATGGCTGACAACGGCATGATGGGCATGGTCTCCTCTGCACGGGCCGGGATCAACAAAAGCGAACCCAGAACGAACGCTGCCGCCCACCGGGCCGGGGTGAAAAAGTTGATTTTCAAACGTTGGAATCTCTTTGACTACGCCGGGTTATTGCCCGCCGGCCGGAAACTGTCAAGCGGGATTTGGCCGCAAATGGGCTGCGAACGGCCCTTCCGATTCGCGGCTTGCGATGCTCATTCGCAATCGTTATTCAATGGGCATGGATTCCAGCGAAGCCCTAATCGCGCTGAACCTCATTGAACACGTCGGGCCGGTGCGCGCTCGACTGCTGCTGGAACATTTCGGCGACGCACCTAAAATTCTTTCCGCTTCAAAGTCTGAATTGCTCCGCGTCCGCAATATCGGCGGGGAAACCGCCGACGCGATCCTGACTTGGGAAAAGACAGTTGACCTTGCCGGCGAGCTGAAGCGCATTTCGGAATCTGGCTGCCGTGTTTTGATTCAGAGTGACGACGAATATCCTGCGATGCTCCGCGAAATTTACGATCCGCCAATTGTACTTTACATCAAGGGACAGTTGACCGCGAAAGACAAAAACGCCGTGGCGATGGTCGGGTCGCGAATGACGACGCATTACGGCATCGAGGCCGCGCGCAAACTGGCGTATCAACTGGCCTATGTGGGTGTGACGGTCGTGAGCGGCGGCGCGCGCGGCATTGACACGGCATCGCACCAAGGTGCGCTGGCGGCGAAAGGCCGGACTGTGGTGGTGCTGGGCACTGGCATCAATGTGGTGTTCCCGCCGGAGAACCAGGAATTGTTCGAACGGGCGGCCGCCAATGGCGCGGTCATCACCCAATTCCCTTTCAATCGCAATGGTGACAGACAGTCGTTTGCCATCCGCAACCGGATCATCGCCGGCATGACGCTCGGCACGGTTATTGTTGAAGCGGATTTGCACAGCGGCGCGCTTATCACCGCGAATTTCGCGACGGAGTACGGGCGGCAGGTTTTCGCCGTGCCGGGCCGGATTGATTCGCCGCGCAGCAAGGGTTGCCACGACCTGATTAAAAAGGGCGCGAAGTTGTGCGAAAGCGCCGAGGACGTTTTGAGCGAGTTCGAGTATCTGTTTCCGGGGAGCAATCGTCCGCCGTCGCCCGGCGAGACCGGCGTGCTGCCGGCGTTGGAATTGTCGGAAAATGAAAAACGCGTTTACGATTCCTTGAATCAGGAAGAATCGGCGATTGACGAAGTCATCCGGCGGAGCGGCTTGCCCAGTTCGGCGGTTTCGGTGGCGCTGTTGAGTCTGGAAATGAAGCGAGCGGTCAAACAATTGCCCGGAAAATTGTTCGTGCGAAACACATAATTTGCAATCCTGAGCTTGCGTAACGGCTTGCAACTGACTAGAACCTGGAGAAAACCAGCGCGATTATGGCAAACTACAAAGTCATCGGCGGTGACCTTAAACAGTATGGGCCGGTTTCGGCAGAAGACCTGCGCAAATGGATTGCCGACGGCCGGCTGAACGCAATGTCTCTGGTGCAGGTGCATGGCGACATTGAGTGGAAGCAGCTTTCCACATTCCCCGAATTCGCCGACGCATTCGCCGGCCAACCCACGACCTTGATGCCGTCGCCGCCTCCGGTATTGACGCAAAGCGATGAACGTCAGGTCGCGTTGCGACGGGTCAAAGCGCCCGCCGTCGCCCTGATGGTCACGGCGATTCTCAATATCCTGCTCGGGGTATGGAGCTTGGTGCGAATGACGCTTTTCCCGCCCAACCTGCAACAACTCGACTCGGAATTGCAGCAACTCAACAACCCTCAACTACAGGAATTCGTGCAGAAGATGCTTCACATGACCTATGGACCGTTTGGCATCGCCAGCAGTATTTTGGGGTTGGTTCTGTCAGTCTTGATTTTGATCGGCGCTTTCAAAATGCAGTCGCTGCGGAGCTATGAATTTTCCATGACCGCGGCCATTCTGGCGATGATACCGTGTTTGACGCCGTGCTGCGTCATTGGATTGCCGTTTGGCATTTGGGCCGTGGTGGCGTTGAGCCGGCCGGGAGTCAAATCCCAGTTTCAGTGACCGCCGATGGGCCATTCGTCCAAGCGTCCGTTGAGCCGCGATCGCGCGTGGGCGTGCGTCTCGCTGAATTTTTCGATCTCGGGACTGGGCACGCTGAAGGCGGGGCGGAGTTTCGCCGGTGCCGGGCAGGTGCTGTTCAATTTTGCCGGCCTTTTTTTGATTGGCGCGTGGATGTACCAGTGGATTCACCGGATTTTTCAGGCGCAACTGGGTGAGACGGTTTTGATAAACCCGGACGGCTGGCTGTGGAAATGGGGCGCGGTGTCCATTGGCATCAGTTGGACATGGATGCTGATTACGTGCGCAAGTTTGATGCGGCAGGCGAAGGCGGAAGAAGACAAAAACCGTCAAAACATTCCGCCGCGGCTGGCAGATTTGCCGAAGAAAAATTCGGAAAACCAATAACAAATAAGGTTCGTTATGTATAAAATCATTGGAACCGACGGCCAACCCTATGGCCCCGTCAATGCCGAACAAATCCGGCGCTGGATGGCTGAGAACCGTGTCAACGCGCACACGCTGGTTCAAACCGAGGGCGCGCCAGAATGGAAACCGCTGGGTTCGCTGCCTGAATTTGCGACCGAATTGAGAACGGTCCCGCCGACGATTGCGCCGCCGTCTGCTTTCGCTGCGCGCGCATCAAACAAAATTCCGGCGGGCGTATGCGGCATTTTGCTGGGTAGTCTGGGCATCCACAAATTCATTCTGGGCTACACCGGTGCGGGCCTGATCATGCTGCTGGTGACCGTGCTTTCCTGTTTTGTCCTGGCGCCAATCATGCACATCATCGGCCTCATCGAAGGCATCATTTATCTTTGCAAATCCGACGAGGAATTTGTGCGCGTTTACGTGGACGGGCGGAAAGAATGGTTTTAGCGAAGGCTGAAGGAAGAACGCAGGATGGAGAATCGGGCCGTGCGCAACAGCGGCTTTTGCACCAGTTTCTCCGTGACCGGGAACAAAAACTGTGCGAACAGTGACTCATGGAAAAATTAACTGCTGCCCAAATCAAATCCGCGCTTTCCGCCGTGCCGAAATGGACAAAGAAAGGTGCGACGATTTCGCGGACGTTTCAATTCAAGGATTTTCCCGCCGCGATTCAATTTGTAAACTACGTCGCCGAAATCGCCGAGCGGGCATGGCACCATCCGGACATTGATATCCGCTGGAACAAGGTCACACTCACGCTCGCCACGCACGACGCGGGTGGCCTGACCGAAAAGGATTTTGCGCTGGCGCAAAGGTTCGACCGGTTGCCCGCCACCGAAGTTTAAAATACCACCGGCACGCCTTCGTCCAGAATTCGCGTTTGAGGCGCAAGCCCTTCCTTCTCGGCGATTTGCCGGAGCCAGCGCGGCGGCTCGTCCAACGCCTCAAACGACAATTTGAACGTGCCGTAGTGCATCGGCACCAGCCAGCGCGCCCGCAGGTCCCTGAACGCCTTCACCGCCTCGTCCGGCCCCATGTGCACGCGCCGGAACGATTCCGGGTGATAGGCGCCGATGGGCAGCAACGCGATTTCGGGTGAGAGCCTTTGCCCGATTTGTTTGAATCCGTCGAAATAGGCGCTGTCGCCCGCGTGATAAATTTTCCGGCCCTGATGTTCCAGGACAAATCCGCCGTAGCCGCGATGATGATCGGCCAGCGTGCGCGCCCCCCAATGCTGGCTCGGCGTGAACGTCACCCGCCAATCCCGCTGCGAAAAGCTCTCCCACCAATCCAGCTCGATGATGCGGGAAAAGCCCAGGTCAAACGCCAGATCGCCGACGCCCCACGGCATGAGACCGATCTTTGGGTGCGGCAACCGGCGCAGCGTCGGCTTGTGGAAATGATCGAAATGCGCGTGCGTGAGCAGCACCAGGTCAATCGGCGGCAGGTCGCGGATTTTCAGTCCCGAGCGCTTGATGCGTTTGAGCAGAAACAGCCAGTTCGCAAAGTTCGGATCAATCAGCACGTTCAAGTCCGTGAACTGGACCAGAAACGAGGCGTGGCCGATCCAGGTCACGGCGACCTGCCCGGCGTTGAGCTTGGGAAAGACCGGCCGGCGGTGATGTCCGGTGCGCGGCGTCAGCAGGGCCTTCCAGACCAGTTCCTGAAAAAACGTGCGCGGATTGAAATGCTTGGACGGCGTCAAATCCTTGAACGAGCGCGGCAATTGCCGCCGGGGCAACGCAGGACGTTGCGAAAATGGTTTCGTCATACAACAACTGTAGTTTACTCCGGTCACTTCGTGAATGAAATGGAAAATCCGCGACATCCACGCAATCCGCGGTTAAATTTTTCACGTGAAAAACACGGTAAAACAACTCGACACGTTCCTGCGCAAAAAGCCGAAGGTTGGTCGCGGTGTTTACATTGCCCGTGGCGCAGTCGTCATCGGCGACGTGACGCTCGGTGCGCATTCCAGCGTCTGGTACAATGCTGTGGTGCGCGGCGACATCAACCGCATCGTCGTCGGCCACCATTCCAATATTCAGGACAATGCCGTGTTGCATCTCGCCGACGATTTTCCGTGTGTGATCGGCAACTGGGTCACCGTCGGCCACGGCGCGATTGTTCACGCCTGCAAGGTTGGCAACGAAGTGCTCGTGGGCATGGGCGCGGTGATTTTGGACGGCGCGGTCATCGGCAAACAATCCATTATTGGCGCGAAGGCGCTGGTGACGCAGGGAATGAAAATCCCAGCCGGCTCGCTCGCCCTCGGCGCGCCGGCAAAAGCCGTCCGCAAGCTGACACCGAAGGAACGCGCCGGACTGAAATGGTGGGCGGAAAAATACGTGGACAACGGCGCGTATTGCCTGAAGCATGGAATCAACGTCGGCGGGCCGCTGCCAACGTAAACCAAATTAATTTCTGAACGACAGTGTGAATCGAAATGTTCTTCCAGTAAAGTAACCAACATTGGCAATCTGCCTGCGTTATGCCGAAGTAAAAATGCAAACTGATAACTTGGTTCTACCGCTATGCTTCGAGCTGCGGCTCGGCAAGCCAGCGCTTCTTTCTTTTCAATTTGCGGGTGCCGATTTGGGACTGGGGCGCCAATTCATCGCGTTCTTCAGCCAAAGCCGGCGAAGCGCTTGACAAGGAAAGAGGCCGGATTGCTCCGGCCTCCCAATGAGAACTAGGCGCTTAAATTGTTGTTCGCAGTCGCGCCACCACGAACTTTTTGTCGGATGCGGCGCTGCAGACGTTCGCCTTACTTCACACACGGCAACCTGCATTTCTGCATCAACGACACCATGAACCTACCAGATGCCCCGTCCCCTGCCAGTCACCAGTTCTGGTTACAAGCAACCCCTTGAGAATAAAGGTAAATGCAGGTAATGGGGTTAACGACGGAGGAATTTGGCGACGGCTTCGGTCCGCGTCCGCACCTGCAATTTTTCGTAGATGCGGCGGATGTAGGTGTGGACGGTTTCATAGCTGATTTCGAGTTTGTCCGCGATTTCCTTGTACATCAGTCCCTGACTCAACAGGTCGAGCACCTGTTGTTCGCGTTCGGAAAGGTTTTCAGTGGGAAGCGCCGTGGCCGCCGTTTTTTGGAAGGACGAGACCACTTTGCGCGCGATGTGCATGCTCATGGGCGAACCGCCGCGATGCACTTCCTGAATGGCTTCGAGCAGCTCCTTGGTGGAGGTGCGTTTGAGCATGTAGCCGCTGGCGCCGGCGGCCAGCGCATTGAAAATATTTTCCGTGTCCTCGTAAACGGTAAGCATCATCACCTGGGCCTGCGGAGCGAGTTGCTTCAATTGCCGCACGCATTCCACGCCGTTCATGCCGGGCAGGTTGATGTCCATCAGCACCACATTGGGGCGGACCTGTGGCAAATCCTTCAGCGCGTCCTCGGCGTTCGCATAATCGCTGACGCAACGGAAACCGTCCGCGCGATTAAGCACGCGGGCCAGCGTGCCACGCAGTTTGTCGTTGTCTTCGACGATGGAAACGGAAATGGGCATTACCTGAATGCAGAATGCAGAATGCAGAATGCAGATACAAGGATTGAACTGGCTCCTGCTGGCTTCATCAAGTTTTGATGGGGACGGTGAGCCGCACGATGGTTCCGCTGTTGGTCCCGCCGGCGATGGAAAAGTCGCCATGAATATCTTCCATGCGTTTGCGCATGTTGCGAAGACCGTTTCTGCCCTGAGCCGCCGGCATGCCCAGACTGCCAAAGCCGCGCCCGTCATCTTCAATTTCCAGAGTAAAATCGTCGGGCTGCAACCGCAAACGAATCCGGGCTTCCGTGGCCTGGGCGTGCTTGACAACATTGTTGACTGCTTCTTTGAACGCGAGAAATACATTGTGGCGAACTTCCGGCGGGATGGTGACCGCCGGCAACTGGGGCGGCACCTCGGCGCGATAGCGCAGTCCAGCGACGGCCAGATATTCCTGCGCGTATTTGCAGGCGTAGGTGATCAAACTGTCCAGCGTGTCGTTCGAAGGGTTGACCGCCCAGACGATTTCGTCGAGCGAGTGCGTGGTGTCGCGCGCGGTCTGCGAGATTTGCTGCGCGTGCGACCCGACTTCTTCGGGAGAATTTTTGTCGCTTTCCACCATTTCGCCCAAAAGCGCCACCTGGGTGAGATTGGCGCCGAGTTGGTCGTGAAGGTCGCGGGCGATGCGGGATCGCTCCTTTTCCAGTGCCTCCCGTTGTTTGAGCGCCTGCAACTGGCGCTGTAACTTTTGCGTGGAAAGATAACGCACCACTGCAGCAACGATGCCGAGAAAACTCAGGATGACTGCGGCGCGAAACCAACCTGTCTGCCAAAATTGTGGCTGCACCGTCACGTCCAGCACACTGCCGGTTTTGCTCCAGACGCCGTCCTCGTTGCAGGCTTCGACGTGGAAGCGGTAGTCACCGGGCGGCAATTTATTGTAAAATGCCACGCGTGTGTCGCCGGCTTCTGTCCAAGCGGTTTCGTGTCCCTCCAAACAGTATCTGAACCGCACTTCATTGGGCGCGGAAAAATCCAGGCCGGTGTAATGAATTTCCAATCGGTCGTGACCGGGCGGAATCACAATGGATTGTTGCCAGACCGAGTTGAGGCGATTGGTCTTTTGCTCCTGACCATCAACCAGTACGGATTCGATCATGACCAGCGGCGGCTGCAGATTGGGTTTGAGTTCTGCGGGATTCACGTAAGCCAGGCCTTTGGTGGTGGGAAACCACAATCTGCCATCGCTCGTACGGCACGCGGCCGGTTGCGAACCGCTGGAACATTCGCGCGTCGGCAGGCCGTCGGCTTTTCCGTAAGTTCGACAGGAAGAAAAATTGACCGTCCCATTGGCTGAGTTGTCGAGGCATTCTTTAGGAATTCGCATCAATCCTAGATTGGAACCAATCCATAAATCACCCTCGTCGTCTTCGATGATGTAGCTGATGCTGTTACTGACGAGGCCATCGCGTTTGGAATAACGCGTCCATTTTCCTTGATGGAATCGGGCCAGTCCGTGGCCTGAAGTGCCCACCCACAAATTGCCGTCTTTATCAACGTAAAGACAAGAAATGTCGTTGCCGGGCAGACCATTTTCGGATTGCCGATAGGAAACAAACTTGCCGTTTTTGAGACGGCTTAAACCGTCGTCTTCGCTTCCAATCCAAAGATTTCCCTTGGCGTCTTCAGCGATGGCGGAAACGACATTTCCCGAAAGGCCGTCCCGTGTCGTATAGATTTTCCAATCCTGTCCGTTCCAACTTCCCAAACCGTTGGGCGTGCCCACCCACAGTTGCCCGCTATGATTCGCATACAAAACTGAAATTTGCGGGCCGAGAATGTCCGCGCCGGGCACAGGCTGAAAGTGGTTGGTTTCGAATTGAAACAGTCCCTCATCCCGGGTTCCCATCCAGACGCGGGGTAGATGATCCGCCAGCACCGTCCAGGCGTCTTGCAGCGGGCCGACGTGGAAATATTGAACGGAGTCTGTTTTCCAATAGGCTGCGCCCAAGGCGCCGAATGCAACCCACAAACCGCCATGCCCGTCTTCAGACAGCGATTGTATGTTCCAAGGATGAAGTCCGGCCGGCGTGTTGAAAATTTTTCTTTTGATCCGATCCAACCCACCGCCGTCGGATCCGACCCAAAGATTTCCCTCGTGATCCAGGCACAGGGAAAGAACGAATGGGGACGACAAACCCTGCGCGGTTGAAATCTGCCGGTATTTCCCGTCCGGCTCATACCAAAAGACACCGGCCCCGAGCGTGCCAACAATCAAATTGCCGTTTTTATCTTCACAGGCGCCTTTGATGATGTCATTCCCCCACGGATACGGTCCGAAATCTTTTTCGAGCCGGGTGGAACTCCATTTTTGGACCCGGCCATCGATCAGTCGCCAGGTTCCACTGTGCTGGCTGGCTAAAATGTAATCGAGCCGTTGCGCCCGAATCAATTGTTCGATGGCAAACGCCGGCGGACTGAAATTGGAGGGACGAAACGAAAACATGCCCCAGTCCTCTCCAATCCAAAGCGGGCCGGATTTTTCCGCGACAATCATCCGACAGACAGATGGCGCGTTGAAATTAAAGTTCCAAAGATCCATTTTCCCGGTCTGGTAACGGCCCAAGTGCGCGTCCGCTGTGTAAAGCCAGACCGCGCCACGGGCGTCTTCGCAGGCCGACACCAACCGCCCGTCATGGCCGCTGCGTCCGAGGGCGAAATTCTTAATCCTGCCATCCTTTTCCCGCGCCACTCCGCCCGCATCCGTTCCAATCCAGAGGTTCGTATGACTGTCTTCAAACAGATAATCAATTTGGTCATTGTTCAAACCCGGCGTGTTTTCTTCATCAAAGACCGTAAAGCGAATTCCATCAAAGCGTACCAAGCCGTGTTGCGTACCCAGCCAAAGGTAGCCATCCTGTGTTTGAATCACCGAAAAGACCACGCTTCCCGGTAGTCCCTGTTCCGTGCCCCAGGCATCCACGATGAAGGGCGAATTGGAAGAATCCATCGTGCCCGCTATTACGGGGAAAATGGCGGCAAAAACGCAAAGCAATGGCCCTGCGAATCGAAGCGGCCAGCAATTCTTCGGCATGTTTGATTTTTCGAACTATCCAGCCGGATGTAAAGCCGTTTGCTTGGAATATAAACGGTTGAAGCCGAGGCGAAAATTTATTCAAAAATCACTTGCCACAGCGGCGCCGTGAGTTAGGTTTCCCCAGCCCAATGAGAACTGGGCGCGTCGGCGGGTGTTGGCGATGTAAACTCGTGTGTGATCGCCGCGCCCGCTGATTTTTTATACCCCAGTCCTCAACAATAAATCCCATGACCCGGCGGCCATGGAATTCGTCCCACAAAGGCAACGCTTTGTTTGGGCTTAATCGCCGACCGTGATTTTTCGTGGCTTGACTCGCTCGGATTTCGGCAGGGTCAACGTGAGCACGCCCTGATTTACCTTCGCGTTGATCCGCCCGGTATCAATCGCCGGATCAAGTTCAAACACCCGGCGGAAATGCGCGGCGGAACGTTCTCGGAACAGCGATTCGCCGGAGACCGTTTCGTTGCCGCGTCGGCCGGTGATGGTCAATTCATTGTTTTCAAGCGTGATTTCCAGACCATCCTTGTTCACGCCGGGCATCTCAGCCTCCAGCATGTAACCGTCCTTTGTTTCGCAAATGTTCACATCCGGCAAAATGAATTCCTCGGTTTGCACGCGTTCCGTTTTTCGTGGAGCTTCTTTCTCAAGAGTCGTTTTCATGGCTTAAATTATATTTTAAAATGTTTTCCATTTAAGGCCGGCGGGAATTTTCCCCGCCGGGACAAATTTTAGTTCACTGAAACGTCAATTTGCTTGGGTTTGGCTTCCTCGGTTTTGGGAAGCGTGATTGTCAGGATGCCATCCTTGTACTGAGCTTTGACCTTGTCCGCCGCTACTGCCGCTGGCAGCGTCACGGTGCGTTGGAACCGCCCAAAGTAGCGTTCCGCACGGCACATTTCGGCATCTTCCTCTTTCGTCTCGCTCTTCCGTTCGCCGGAAATGCTCAGGCTGCCAGCGTGCAGCGAAACCTCGATGTCCTCCTTCTTCATCCCCGGCAACTCAGCCTTGACGATGAAGTTTTCCTTGTCCTCGTAAACGTCGAGTGCCGGTGTCCAGCCACTCAACAGTTGTGATGTGCGGGCAAATTCGGTCCAAGGTGATTCGAACAGCCGGTCGAGTTCATCGCGCAAACTCGACGATCGTCCAAATCCCGGCCAAGCCAGTTCAGGTCTTTGATATTGTACCAGTTTCATAATTATCCTTTCGTTTAAAATTGTTATTTCAACTACGTGCATATATCTCAGCTTTAGAAATGCCAACCATTGTCTTAAATGGTATCTAATTGATTAATATAAACTTGTGACATAGACAACGAATTTAGTTTTGGTCAAATGTGGGTAATTATGGCACACAATGAATTGCGAGCCGATTAATTTGTGCCAAAACGGCAGCTCGTCATTTGGACGTCGCTAATAACAAAAAAACTCCCGACATATTTGTCAGGAGCTTTTGCGAAGATTTCTGAATGGGTTTAATCGAACGCGTGACCGGCGCAGCAAAGGACGTCTTTGATTTTGTGCTGAACGAGTTCCTTTACCTTGGCGCGGGCGGGACCGAGGTATTTGCGCGGATCAAATTCCTTCGGATTTTCCCACATGACCTTGCGGATGGCGGCGGTCATGGCGAGGCGCAGGTCAGTGTCAATATTCACCTTGGTACAACCGGTGCGGCGTGCAACTTCGATGTCGGATTCCGGCACGCCCGCTGTGTCCGTGCCCAGTTTGCCGCCGAATTTGCTGATTTCCTCAGTCAGTTCCTTTGGCACGGACGATGCCCCATGCAATACCAGCGGATAATCACCCATCCCGGCGTCCATGAGCGCCTTTTTAATTGATGCGAGCCGTTCCAAGTCCAGGTGTTGTTCGCCCTTGAACTTATAAGCGCCGTGCGAGTTGCCGATGGCGACCGCCAATGAATCGCAGCCGGATTCCTTCACGAATTTTACGGCTTCCTCGGGGTGTGTGTAATGCCCGCCGTGTGAAAAACTGCCGCCCTCCTCACCTTCGTCGAACTGCGCCCCGACGAGATGGCCGAGTTCGGATTCCACCACGCAATCATATTTGTGCGCGTATTCCACAACTTTCCTGGTGATTTCCACGTTTTTCTCGAATGCCTCGTGGCTGGCATCAATCATCACGCTGGTGAACCCCTCGTCAATGCACTCCTTGCAAAGTTCAAACGTATCACCATGGTCCAGATGCACGGCAATCGGGATCGTGGACAGGCTGACAGCCGCCTCGATGAGTTTCTTGAGGTAAACCGGATTGGCGTATTGACGCGCGCCCTTGGAAATCTGGAGCATCACCGGCGCCTTTTCCTCTTCGCACGCCTCGACGATGGCCTGAAGCAGCTCCATGTTGTTGACGTTGAACGCCCCCAACGCGTATTTGCCTTTCAACGCTTTCGCAAAAAGTTCCCTCGTGTGTGTCAGTGGCATACGATTTTGATTTTTGTTTTTGAATTGAACTCGAATTTTTCCAACAGGCGGCAAGCATAGATGAATTCGCCCAAAAGGAAATAAAAAATATGACCGTCAAAATCCAGCCAAACCCGACTAAATGTCTTTGCGCTTTGGTGTCTTTGCGTGAAAAATCCGGCGTGCAGGCGCGCTTTCTTCTCGGTCCCGCCGGCAGCGGCAAGACGTTCCGCTGCCTCGCCGAAATCCGCGCCACGCTCCGCGAAAACGCCGGAGGTCCGCCGCTGATTTTGCTCGCGCCCAAACAGGCCACCTTCCAACTCGAACGCCAGTTGCTCGCTGGCGATGAGTTGTCGGGCTATGCGCGGTTGAACATTTTTTCATTCGAGCGGCTGGCGCGGTTTGTCTTGGAAAAACTGTCGGTCTTGCCACCCAATCAACTTAGCAGCGAAGGCCGCGTCATGGTGCTGCGCGCGCTCTTGATGCGGCATGAAAAGGAGCTGAAGTTGTTCCAACGAAGCGCGCGTCGCCCGGGTTTCGCGCAACAACTCAGCCAGTTGCTCGGAGAACTGCAACAGCATCAATACCCTCCCGCCAAACTTCGCGCCCTCGCGGCCAATTTTTCGGAACGTCGCGAACTTCAGGACAAACTCCACGACCTCGCGTTGCTTGGCGATGCCTACGCGCACTGGCTGGCCGAACACGAATTGCAGGATGCCAATGACCTGCTCGATTTCGCCACCACGGCTCTACGCAAAAATCCCCGGACCCCGGACCTCGGACTCCAGATCCAAAAATTGTGGCTCGATGGCTTCGCTGAAATGACGCCGCAAGAGCTGGATTTGCTCGCTGCCATTTTGACGCACTGCGACCGCGCCACCCTCGCGTTTTGCCTCGAAACCGTTCCGGTACCCGACGCAAAGCATTCCTGGCTTTCGATCTGGTCCGCCGTCGCCAAAACGTATTCGCAATGCCGTCAGCGCCTCGAAAATCTGCCAGATGTTGGAGTCGGCGTCGAGTTGATCAAACGCGACGCCAGGGAAAACCGGTTTGCCGGAAGTCCTGCGCTGCGGCAATTGGAACTAAATTGGTCGCAAACGCCGGGTGGCAAATCCGGAAAATCGGCAAATCCGGAAAATCGGCAATCAGCAATCTCCCTGGCTGTTTGCGCCAATCCTGAAGCCGAGACTGCGTTGGCCGCACGCGAGATCCTGAAATTCGTCCGCGCCGGGAACCGTTTTCGCGACGCCGCCGTGCTGGTGCGGAATCTCGACGATTACTACAAGCCGCTGGCGCGTGTTTTTCGCCGCTACGAAATCCCGTTTTTCCTGGATCGCCGTGAATCGGTTGCCCACCACCCCCTGGCCGAACTGACCCGCAGCGCGCTGCGCACGGTCGCCTTTGACTGGCCGCACGACGACTGGTTCGCCGCGCTGAAGGCCGGCTTTTCGTCCGTGGACGAAACCGGCATTGACCGGCTCGAAAACGCCGCCCTTGAATTCGGCTGGCGCGGCGCAAGGTGGCACAAACCAATTCAAATCGCAGGCGATTCGGGGTTGGCCGAATCACTCGAACGGCTGCGCCAAAAAATTCTGCCGCCGTTTGAAACTTTCGCTGCGCAACTCGGCCGATACGGAAATCAACCCACGGGCCTGCAACTCGCCGAAGGCTTGCGCGGGCTTTGGGATGAACTTGATGCGGAAGAGACGCTCGAAAAATGGAGCCTGCCCGATTTGGAAGGCTCGTCACCCGTCATCCGTCACCCGTCACTTCATTCAACCGTTTGGGAACAAATGAACGCGTGGCTCGACAACGTCACCCTCGCCTTCTCACCCGAAGCATTGCCGTTGCGGGACTGGCTGCCGATTTTAGAGGCGGGGTTGATGAACCTGACCGTCGGCGTGGTTCCGCCCGCACTCGACCAGGTGCTGATCGGCGCGGTGGACCGCGCCCGCAATCCGGATTTGAAACTGGCGCTTGTGTTGGGCGCGAATGAGGGGATTTTCCCCGCCGCGCCCGCCGCGCCGCCGATTTTGACCAGCACCGAACGCAATGAATTGGAACAGTGCAACGTCGCGCTGGGGCCAAATCTGCGCGACCAGCTCGCACGCGAACGTTATCTCGGTTACATCGCCTGTACCCGCGCCGGTGAAAAACTCGTTCTGACTTATTCGCGCCAAGATGCCGCCGGCAAGACGCTGAATCCGTCATCGCTGGTCGCCCATCTGCAGGCGCTGTCCCCCCAATTGGAGATCGAAGAATTTCGCACGGATACGGATTGGCGCGAAGCGGACCACGTCAGTGAAATGGTTGCGCCGCTGGTGACACTCCTAAATTTCGAGGTAGGGCGGGCTGTCCCCAGCCCGCCGGAGCGGCGCGATAGGGACATCGCGCCCTGCCAGCAAAATTGGTCCGAACTGCTTGAGCTTCCCGCGCTCAAATCGCTCGCCAAAAGTTTGCGTGATTTGCGCGAGCCGGACCCGGCCGAAAGCCTTTCACCGACACTGGCGGAGACCATCTATGGTCCGAAGCTGCAAACGTCGGTGAGCCGGCTTGAAGAATTCGCCCAGTGTCCATTCCGGTTTTTTGTTCATTCCGGTTTGCGTGCCGAGGAACGAAAGGTTTTCGAGCTGGACGCGCGGGAACGCGGCAGTTTTCAGCACGAAATCCTCAAGCAGTTTCACGACCAATTGGTCGCCGAAGGAAAACGCTGGCGCGATCTCGCACCGGCGGAGGCGCGGGAACGCGTCGGAAAAATCGCCGCCGAACTCGCGCCCAACTGCCGTGATGGGTTATTGCGCGCGGACGATCAGGGCCGGTTCACCGCGCGCGTTTTGTCGGAGTCGTTGCAGAATTTTGTCGAAACCCTGGTGACGTGGATGCGCGGTCAGTACGAATTTAATCCGGTCGCGGCCGAATTGGGTTTTGGCTTTGAGGCGGGTGGCGCGCCGGCCTGGGAACTGGATCTGGGCAGCGGCCATAAACTGGCTTTGCGCGGGCGGGTTGACCGGATTGATTTGTGCCGGGAAACCCCGGACCGCGCATGGTGCGTGGTGATGGATTACAAGTCCGGCCAACGGAAGCTCGACAAAGTTCTGGTCCAGCACGGCGTGCAGTTGCAGTTGCTCGGTTATCTGGCGGCGGCCCGGCGCTGGCCCAATCCGCGCGGACTGCTCGGCGCGGAGCGATTGGTTCCCGCCGGTGTTTTTTATGTGAACCTGCGCGGCAGATACGACGGCGGCGACACACGCGCCGAGGCGCTGGCCGATGCGGAGGCGTCACGCCGAAGGGCATATCGGCACACCGGACGTTTCAGCGTGGACGCGCTGCCAAAACTCGACAACCGCCCCGACGCGAAGGCCGGCGACCAGTTTAATTACCGCCGAAACAACGATGGCTCGTTGCACAAAGGTTCGGCCGAGGCATTGCCGCGCGCAGAGTTCGAAGCCTTGCTCGATCAGGTGGAAACACAGTTGACGGAAATGGGCCGTGCGATTTTTGCTGGCGAGGCAAAGGTTGATCCGTATCGCAAGGGCAGCCTGACGCCGTGTGAGTTTTGCGACTACCGTGCCGTTTGCCGGATTGATCCGTGGACGCACCGGTATCGCGTACTGCGGGCAACGCCGAAGGAAATGGGCGCATGACGCTGCGCGGCAAATCCGATCCGGGCTGGTCGGCACTCGTTAAGGACTGGAAAGCCACACAGGAGCGTTTGCGTCAAAGCATGATCATCGCGCCGCTCGAACCGCTGCCGCGATTTGTCGCCGGCGCAGACTGTGCGTTTTCCGCCGCCAAACAAACCATTTTCGCCGCCGCCGTGGTTTACGACCGTGAATCGCAACGCATCGTCGAAGTTGCTCACGCCACACGGCCGGCGGAATTTCCCTACATCCCGACCTTTTTAAGTTTTCGGGAAGGTCCGGCCATCAAGCAGGCGATTCACGCCTTGCAGCACGAATTCGGCGCGATTCTCTTTGATGGACAAGGCTACGCGCATCCTCGGCGATGCGGCATCGCGGCACATCTGGCGATTGAACTGGACCAACCCGGCGTCGGCGTCGGCAAAAGCTGGTTGATTGGGACGTTTGGAAAGCTGGCGCTGAACGCCGGCGCCACGACGCCGCTCATGGATGGCGAGGAACAAATCGGCGTCGTGTTGCGGACGCAAAAGGGGATTGGCCTATTTTTGTGAGCATCGGCCATCGCGTGGATTTGGCCTCCGCCGTCAAACTGGTCCTGGCCTGTTGCACGCGCTATCGCATTCCCGAGCCGACGCGCCAGGCGGACATCGAAGTGGCGAAACTGAAGCGCGCAGCCGGCAAATCGCGTCAGTGATATTCCTGCACCGTCTTCACGCCGTAGCCGGATTTTTTGAGCGCGGCGATGCCGCGCGCGGCGGCTTTGGCGCCGCTCAACGTCGTCATGATCGGCGTGCCGGTGTAAACGGCCGTGGTGCGGATTTTTACCTCGTCCTCGCGCGGCGCCGCGCCGCTGGGCGTGTTGATGACGAGCTGGATTTCCTTGTTCTTGAGCAGGTCAATCACGTTGGGCCGGCCTTCGAGCAGTTTGAGCATGCGCTGGACCTTCAGCCCGGCCTTTTCCAAAACCGCCGCCGTGCCGCTGGTGGCGACCAGTTCAAAACCCAGATCGGCAAACTGTTTGGCCACCGCCGCGACCTCCTTTTTGTGCGCGTCGCTGACGCTGATGAAAACTTTCCCGCCGAGCGGCAGCGGCGAGCCCGCGGCCATCTGCGATTTCGCGTAGGCGATGCCGCAGGTCGGCGTCGAGGCCCATGACCTCGCCGGTGGAGCGCATTTCCGGCGAGAGCAAAATGTCCTGCCCGTGAAAACGGTTGAACGGGAAGACGGATTCCTTCACCGCCCAATACTTCGGCCAGATTTCCTTGGTGAAGCCGAGTTCCTTCAAGGTTTTTCCGGCCATGACTTTCGCGGCGAGCTTGGCCAGCGGCACGCCAATGGCCTTGCTGACGAACGGCACGGTGCGCGACGCGCGCGGGTTCACTTCGAGCACGAAAACCTTTTCGCCCTTCACGGCGTATTGCACGTTCATCAGGCCGATGACCTTCAACTCGCGCGCCATGGCGTGGGTGTATTCGCGGATGGTCTCGATGACTTTTTTGGAAAGCGTGTGCGGCGGCAGCACCATCGCGGCGTCGCCGGAATGCACGCCGGCAAATTCGATGTGCTCCAGCATGCCGCCGATGACAATCGTGCCGTCGTCCGGATTTTTGAATTGGCCGACATCGGCGATGCAATCCACGTCCACTTCGGTCGCGTCCTCCAGAAATTTGTCCACCAGCACCGGGCGTTCCGGCGAGGCCTCGACGGCGAACCGCATGTAATGCTGACAGCTCGGCGTCGGAATAAACGATCTGCATCGCGCGTCCGCCGAGCACGAAGGACTGGGCCGGACGAGCACCGGATAGTCCAGTTTTTTGGCGACGGCGAGCGCCTCGTCGTCGTTGGTGGCGAGGCCGTTGGGCGGCTGCGGAATTTTCAGCTTGTCGAGCATCGCGGCGAAGAGCTTGCGGTCCTCGGCGATTTCGATGCTTTGCGGCGAAGTGCCGATGATGTTGACGCCGTTTTTCTGGAGGCCGAGCGCGAGGTTCAGCGGCGTCTGGCCGCCGAACTGCGCGATGGCGCCCCAGCATTGTTCGCGTTCGTAAATGTGCAGCACGTCTTCGAGCGTGAGCGGCTCGAAAAACAATTTGTCGCTGGTGTCGTAATCGGTCGAAACGGTTTCGGGATTCGAGTTGACCATGATGGTTTCAAAGCCGTCTTCCTTGAGCGCGAACGCGGCGTGGACGCAGCAGTAATCAAATTCAATGCCCTGGCCGATGCGGTTCGGCCCGCCGCCGAGAATCATCACCTTTTTCCTCGGCGTTCTTTTTGACCTCGTCATCGCCGCGGTCGTAGGTGGAATAATAATACGGCGTGTAAGCCTCGAACTCGGCGGCGCAGGTGTCCACGAGCCGGTAGCTCGGCACGAGATTGAGTTTCTTCCGCAAGGCGCGGATTTCGTCCTCGGTCGTGCCGGTCAGATGGGCGATTTGCCGGTCGGAAAAACCCAGACCTTTTGCCTTGGTCAGCAATTCAGAATTTAGTGGCGGCATTGGCGTAAACAGTAAGCCGGAAAACACTTCGCGTGTCCAGCGGGGAGTGCTCAAATCCGCTTGCTGACAGGAACACTTTCCGTTACGAAGGCGCGGATGAAACAAATTGGGAGCGCGCTGCTGTGGTGGTCGCTGTTCGCCCCGCTTTTCGCTTCCGCGCAGATTGACCCCGTCAAGCGCGACCTGATTCAGCTCGGCTACAATCAGCCGGTGGAGGGCCACGCGCCGTTTGCCGGCTACGCCTTTTATTACCACAACCAGCCGGATTTTCTGCGCACCAACCTCACGCTGCGGCTGGCGCTTGGCGCCGGTGTATCTCGATTCCGAACTCGGCTTCGTCAACGGTCTTGGGCCCGAACACGGATTTCGCCATCGGGCTGGCGGGCGGCGGGTTTGCGGACAGTTACAATGAAATCCACGGCGGAACGTATTATCCCGCCGAATCCTTTGACGGCCACGGCGCTGAAATTTCCGCGAGCATTTATCATTTGTTCAATCCCGCCAGCGAAATTCCGTTGAATCTCGTTCTGCGCGGCACGGCGCATTATTCCGTTTACGACGCCAACGACGGCACCGCGCCCAATTTCCAGGTTGCCCGACGACCACGGCATCTTCAGCGTGCGCACCGGTCTGCGCTGGGGCGGCATTGAGCCGACGCTGTTTCCGCCGCTGGCCATGGAATTGTCCGTGTGGTATGAGGGCCAGTTCCGCACCGACTCAGGAGCCTACGGTTATAACGGCGACGACGAACTCAACCAGCAATCGCATTTGTTTTGGGCCGAGGCCGCGCTGTCTTACACGTTGCCGAAGAGCCAGCAGAATTTTTACGTGCGCCTGACCGCCGGCACGAGCGTGGACGCCGACCGCTTCAGCGCCTACCGGCTCGGCGGATTTTTGCCGCTTGGTGTCGGAATTTCCGCTGTCGCTGCCCGGCTATTATTTTCAGGAATTCAGCGCCCGGCAATTTGTGCTGGTTAACGCGAATTACCTTTTGCCGCTCGACCGGCAAACAGCGCTGGAACCTGGACCTCAACGCGTCCAGTGCCGTCGTGGATTATCTGCCTGGCGAAGGCCAGCCGGGCAACTGGCTCAGCGGCGTGGGCGGCGGCATCTTGTATCGTTCGCCGTCCGACCGGTTGAAAATCATGGTCACCTACGCCTACGGCATTGACGCCATCCGTTCGAACGGTCGCGGTGCGCAAAGCATCGGCATTCTCATGCAATTGGATTTGGGCCGTTCGCGCAGCCGGACCTTCAACGCGCCCCAACCGCAGCATTGGCGCGGCTGGCAATGGTTTTTCGGCAGTTAAAATCGCCTTGCACCGGATGGTATTGCCTGCTTCATTGTTCATCCGGGTGCGCATATGGTGGAATTGGCAGACACGCTACTTTGAGGTGGTAGTGGGGCAACCCGTGCAGGTTCAAGTCCTGCTATGCGCACCAGCCTTCGCTTGAAGGAAGTGAAAGGAGGGCGGATTTATCCTATTGCCAATAACGGCTGCGGCTCAACAAACCGGCATTTTTTTCACGAGAAATTTTTCCGCGTATTTGCCGAGCAAATCGGCCTCCAAATTCACGACGTCGCCGACTTTCCGTTCGCGCAACGCCGTTACCTCGAGCGTGTGTGGAATAATCCAAACGCGGAAGCTTTTTTTCCGCGCGGCGGCCACCGTCAGGCTGATGCCGTCAACGGCAATCGAGCCTTTCAAAATCACGTAACGCATTACCGCCGCCGGCGCGGCAATGTCGAGCACATGGTCTTCGCCGGTGCGTTCCCACCGAATGATTTTGCCGACACCGTCAATGTGGCCGGTCACGAAATGTCCGCCCAATTCGCCATCCGCGTGCACGGGCCGCTCAAGGTTCACGAGCGAACCTGGTTTGAAGAATTGGAGATTGGTGAGCCGCCAGGTTTCCCGGAGCAAATCGAATTGAACGAGCTTGAATGTGCCGCGCGCAGATATTTTCACAGCCGTCAAACAACAGCCGTTCACTGCCAGACTCCCGCCGGACTTCAGTCCGCTCCCGGTAGCCTTGGCGCGCACGATCAATTCAATGGATTTCGCCTTCGGCGTGATGCTCTCGACGATTCCCGCTTCCTCAACAATGCCAGTGAACATAAGGTAGTACCCGCGTCCCGCAGGTTGGTTCCGGCGTCGCGCCGAAGCCCATCGGGCGATAACTTATCGTTTTGTGGAGTTCGCGACAAGCGCGGTCATCATCAAGTCCTCGCCAAGCTTTTTCCATTCGACGTCGTGAAGCTGAAGCGCCCCGGTCAGGCTCTTCGCTCCTCCGCCTGCCGCGGCCTTGCGCGAATCGCGTCCGCCCAGAATTTTTGGCGCGTAGAAAAACGCCACGCGCTGCGCCAGACGGCCGAGTAAAAACGATGCGTTCACCTCTCCGCCGCCCTCCACCAGCAGGCTGGTGACGCACTGGGCGCCCAGTTTTTTCAGCAGCCAGCCCAAGTCGAGTGCGGAGTGCGGAGTGCGGAGTGCCAAATTTTTCTGCGTTGGCGCAACGAGGATATTCACACGTTTGGCCAGCGCCGCCACGCGACCTTTCGGCGCGTGTTTGCTTACGACAATGGTTGTCAGCGTGGAAAATTTGTCGCTCACAACCTTTGCATGTAACGGTGTCCGCGCCATCGAATCCAGAACGATGCGCCGGAGCCTTGGTTGTTCGGCGTTGAATGTTGAATGTTGAATTTTTCCCCGGACTCGTGCTGTAAGCGACGGGTCGTCGGCAAGCACCGTGTTAATGCCAACCAGAATCGCATCCGCGCCCTGCCGCAATTTCATTCCGCAGGCGCGCGCCTTTTCGCCGGTAATCCATTTCGATTCACCCAAAGCGGTGGCGATTTTGCCGTCCAGCGTCATCGCCGCTTTCACGGTGACAAACGGTGTCCGGTGAACAATCCAGTGATTGAAAGCTTCATTCAGCCGTGCGCATTCGTCTGACAATGTTTGGAGTTCCGCCTTTAGGCGGTTTGGTCGAGGAATTTTGTTGCTGCCGCGTGAACGCGGAACTCCAAACACCTCCACTTCAATCCGTGCGCGCCGTAGAATTTTGAAAGCCCGTCCGGAATGTTTCGGATTCGAATCCATCGCACCGACGACCACGCGCGTGATTCCGGCGGCGACGATGGCGTCCGTGCAAGGCGGCGTGCGCCCATGTGTGCTGCACGGTTCGAGCGTCACATAAAGCGTCGCTCCTTTGGGATTGCGCCCTCGCTTTTGAGCGTCGTGAAGCGCCTCGACTTCCGCGTGCGGCAGGCCCGCGCGCCGGTGCCAGCCGCGTCCGATGATTTTGCCGCCTTTCACCAGCACCGCGCCGACCTTCGGATTCGGCGAAGTCGCGCCATAACCACGCCGGGCGAGCCGGAGGGCGAGGCGCATGAATTGGGAGTCAGACATTGTCCCCCATCGTAGCGGCTACAGGGCGGCGGCTCAAACGGAAAGGGCTGCCAGCCGGAATGAAAATCAACCCCCGAAAGCTGCGCCTGGCGAGGCGCAAGGCAACCGTCATTCTATTTCGATTTTCCGCAATATCTCCTCCGCACGTTTTGAGAGAGCAATAATCGTCGGCCAGTCACCTGCAGAAATATCTTGGGCGTGCGCTAGTCCATCGCGGAGGGTCCGAATCTTTTCAAAGAAATCGTCGCATTGTGTTTTCGAGGTAAAGCCTGCTGCGCTTCTCAGCTTGTTGGTTTCGCAAAACACACTAGCCTTATCACAGAATTGCAGACAGTCCGCGAGATCAATGTGTTCATTACGCTGCTGGAGATCCAGAAACATCTCCTCGGCTTTCTTTAAGCGTCCCTTGAGGTGCTCTTTCCAGCTCTCTTCAGGATAATGTTTGCGTAGCAGGCGCAGCAGTTGCATTTCAATAAGAGTTACGATGCCAAATAACCACATCCGGACTGGGGCTTTATGGAGATCACCGCGTGTTATGATGCCGAAGACTTGGCCACCAGTCGCGACAAAAACAAACTGTTTGGTTTCAAAAAATTTTATAGCTTCGAGCAGCGAAGCGGTGTGCTGTAGGATTGGGGCATCCGCTGAACCATTGATAGGGATGAGATGATCGGTCAAAGTTCCAGAAGTCAGGCATTTCCGGTAACAATAACCGACAATCAAGCCGTCGCGTCGGACTCCTACCGTGTCGAAATCCTTTTCTTCCAAAATCTGACGCACGGCGGCGGCGGCTTTGTCATGGTCGAATGAAACGAACGGTTCACATAAGAATGCCACCGTGATTGCATTGTCCATCAGGTGACGCAGGTCGCGGGCGCTAGATTTGAGATGCTTCATAACTCGGAATCACTGCTGGTTTCAAACAAAGCCTGCGCGAATTGTTTGGCGTCGAACGGCTGCAAATCATCCGGCTGCTCGCCCAAGCCGATGAACTTGATGGGCAGGCCGAGTTCCTTCTGAATTGCCACCACCATGCCGCCCTTGCTGGTGCCGTCCAATTTGGTCACGACCAGGCCGGTAAGCTGAGCGGCCTTGTTGAACTCGCGCGCCTGGTTCAGCGCGTTCATACCGGTCGTCGCATCGAGCACCAGCAGGACTTCGTGCGGCGCGCCGGGCAGTTGTTTGCCGATGACGCGGTGCAATTTCTGCAACTCCTGCATCAGGTTGTGCTTGGTGTGTAAGCGCCCGGCAGTGTCAATGCACAGGTAATCCGCCTTGCGCGACTGCGCGGCCGTAACGGCGTCGTGCGCCACGGAGGCGGCGTCCGCGCCATAAGCGCCGGCGATGACTTCGACCTTCAATCGTTGTCCCCACAATTTGATTTGCTCGATGGCGGCGGCGCGGAAGGTGTCACACGCGGCCAACAGCACAGTTTTTCTCTGCGACTGAATCAAGTGCGCCAGCTTGGCGGCGGTCGTGGTCTTGCCGGTGCCATTGACACCGACAATGGAAACCACGGTCGGGCCGTGCGCTGCTTTGATCAAATCAGTTTTATCAGAGTTAAGACCTTTCTCCACTTCGGCACGTGCGACGGCAAAAACGTCCAAACCAGCGCTCCCTTGGGTTTCGTACGCGTGTTTGACGGCGGCGACGATTTGCGTGGTCATGGCCAGGCCCAGGTCGGCGGCGATGAGCGCGGCTTCCAGTTCCTCAAGTGTGGCCGCGTCGAGCTTCGGCGAGCGGGTGACGATGCGTTTGATTTCGTGCGCCAGCTTGCTGTGCGTTTTTTGCAGGCCGGCTTTGAATTTCTGAAATAAATTCATCGTTGAAGCGTTATAGCGGTGAAGGGTTGAAGCGGCGGTTACGATTTAACGCTTAAACTCTTCAACGCTTCCTCGCGTTTCTGCTTCATTTTTTGGACATGCTCGTAGGGCAGTTTGACATTGCCGATGAGCGGTTTGCCTTTGCTGAAACCATGGCAATCGGAACCACCGGTGATGAGCAGATGATATTTGTCTGCCATTTCCAGATATCGCTCGGACGTATTGGTCGAGTGTTTTGTGTGAAAACATTCAATGCCGTCCAGGCCCGATTCGACCAAAACCGGGATGACGTCGTCGGTGCGATTCAATCCGGGATGCGCCATGACGGCGAGTCCACCGGCCTGATGAATCAGTTCAACGGCCTCAAGCGCGGACATTTTGGCCTTGGGCACCCAGGCCGGACGGTTCTTTTTCAGAAAACGTTCAAAAGCTTCGTCCAGACTCCCGACTAGCCCGGCCTTCACCAGCGCGCGCGCCACGTGCGGGCGGCCGGGTGATTTGCAATTGGCCAGCGCAAAAACGGTTTCAGCCTCCAGCGGCACATTCAAGCCATTGAGCCGGGCGACCATTTCGCGAATGCGATTCTGCCGGACGGCCTGAAATCTGGCGATGTCCGACAGGAATTTTTCGTTCTCAGTGTCCACGTAATAGCCGAGCAGATGAATTTCGATGTCGTTGTGCTCGGCGGTCAGTTCGGTGCCGGGAATGAAATCAATGCCGGCCGCCTCGCACGCCGCGGCCATGCGTGGACAACCCTCGACCGAATCATGATCCGTCAGCGCCAGCGCCGCGAAACCGAGCCGGTGGCCGTGGCCGACCAGTTCCTCCGGCGAGAACGTCCCGTCGGAGAAATACGTGTGCAGATGCAGGTCCGCGAATTTCATTTCACAATCCTCGCTGGCCGCATCACCTCGCCTTTGATCTTATCCAAAATGCCGTTGACAAACTTGCCACTGTCCTGGGTGGAAAATTTTTTGGCGACGTCCACCGCTTCGTTGATGCTGACCACGGGCGGAATATCCTCGCGGTACAGCATTTCGTAGATGGCCAGCCGCATGATGTTGCGGTCCACGGTTGCGATGCGATGAAACTCCCAGTTCTTTGCGTGACTCTTGATGCGTTCGTCAATCGCGTCGCGGTGCTCGAGGACGCCGCGGATGAGTGGGTCGGCGAACAGGCGCGTCTCGGCCTCCTCGGCTGTCGGCGGCGGCAATTCGTGGGGCTGGCCCCAGGTCGCCGGGCCTTTTTCCTCGGCGATGGCGGCGGCGCGCTGTGTCTGCCAGAATTCCTCCAATGCCCGGTCCAAATCCTCCGGCGGATTCAGATCGTGCTGAAACAGAAACTGGACGGCGCGTTCACGCGCTTCACGGCGTTTGCCCATGAATCCAATTCTAAAGGCTAAAGGCTAAAGGCTAAAGGCTAAAGTCAAACAAAGCGCTCGACTTTGAAGATTGGACTTTGGACATTGAACTTAATATGAGCAAGATCACAAAACTGCTGCACACGCGCTACCGCGTGAATGATTTGGAACGCACGGTGAAATTCTATCGCGAGGTGCTTGGCCTTGAGGAAATCCGGCGGCACAAATCACCGCGTGGCTCCGAGCTGGTCTTCCTCAAGGCGCCCGGCAGTGCCGAGGAAATTGAAATCTGCCATTTTCCGGGCAGCCGGTCGGTCCAGGTCCAACCGGATTTGACGCATCTGGCGTTCGAAGTGGACAGCCTCGACGAATTCGCCAAACACCTGGCCAAACACGGCCTGAAATATTCCGACGGCCCGACGACGAGTTCGAGCGGCACCACCTTCGCCTTTATTGACGCGCCGGAAGGTTACGAGATTGAATTGATTCAGAAAGGCAAAGGCGGGTATTGAAATCCTTGCCAAACCCCAAAAAGGCGTCTATAGTAATTCACTATGAAGCGAAATGCTGTACCGGTTATGCCGATTCCCGTAGATGGCGAATTGAAATCTCTGATCAAGCTCGCCTCCCGCAAAACACGGTTGTGCCAGGCAGATGTCATGCGTTCAGCATTACGCGTCGGTGTGCCGGAAATTGTCCGGCGTTTTGAAATCCGTAAAGTGCCGCGCCGGTCTCTCGTTGAGTACCTCGACGCCTTCGCCGGTTTGGTCAAGCCCAATCGCGAGCTAGTTTCTCCGTCGCGTTTCAAATGAGATATCTGCTCGACACCAATCTGTTGTGCAAGGAAACGCAGCCACGTGCCAGAAACTGGATTGTGCAACATCAGTTGCAAATTGCGATTGCCTCCATGACAGTCGCCGAAATCGCGCAGGGCATCGAAGTCTTGCCACGCGGACGGCGGCGAACACGCTTGGAGAGTTTTTTGCGGGAGATACTTGAAGATTACAAAGTCCTGCCGTTCGATACAGCCGCGGCGTTGGCTTGGGGGAATTATGTGGCAAAAGCCGGACGACCATTGCCTGTGCGTGATAGCATCATCGCCGCTACGGCGCTGGCTAATAATTTGGAAGTGGTCACTGAAAATGAAGGTGATTTTGTCGGGGTGGAAACGGTCAATCCATTGGAAGATTAAATCAAACTGTCATGAGCGTTTTAATTGTCGGTTCCACCGCGTTGGATTCCATCAAGACCCCGAAAGCCGAAAACCCGCGCCTGCTGGGCGGTTCGGCCAGCCACGCCGCCGTCGCCGCGAGCTTTTTCAGTCCGGTGAAACTGGTCGGCGTCGTGGGAGAAGATTTCCCCAAAAAATACCTCGAACTTTATCGCCGGCACAAAATTGATCTCGAAGGCTTGCAAATTTTACCTGGCAAAACGTTTCACTGGTCGGGCGAATACGAGGCGAACATGAACAACCGCCGCACGCTGCTGACCGAGCTTGGCGTGTTCGAGACCTTCACGCCCACGCTGCCGAAGTCGCACCGCGATGCGCGCTTCGTCCTGCTGGCGAACATCGCGCCCGCCCTCCAGCATCATGTGCTCGACCAGATGCGCCGCCCGAAATTCGTCGTGGCCGACACGATGGATTTGTGGCTGAACATCGCCCTGCCGGATTTGCTGAAGCTGCTCAAGCGGCTCGACGGCTTCGTGCTCAACGACAGCGAAGCGCACCAGTTGACCAAGGAGGACAACGTCTTCGCCGCGATGAAGAAAATCCACAAGCTGGGGCCGAAATACGTCATCATCAAAAAGGGTTCGCACGGCTCGATTTTGTCTGGACCGCGCGGTTATTTCATCTGCCCGGCGTATCCGCTGCACAAGGTGGTGGACCCGACCGGCGCGGGCGACTCGTTCGTGGGCGGCATGATGGGCTGGCTCGCGACGGCGCGCGGTTCGGTGGAGGACAATTTCCGGCGTGCGATGATTTACGGTAGCGTCACCGCGTCATTCTGCTGCGAAGGCTTTGGCCTGACGAAGACCACGAAAACCAAACGGCGTGACATTGAACGGCGCGTGAAGGAATTGGAAAAGCTGACGCGGTTTTAGGCAGGCGATTTTGGGCGTTGCGCCAGTCAAAGACTGGAAGTAACTTCAAATCATGCCGATGACGCCGGATCAAATTATCGAAGCGGCGAGCCATTTGCCACGCGAGCAAATGGCTGAAGTCGTGGATCGTTTGACATTGACGTTGCATGATGACGTCGAGCCGGAAATTGAAACCGCATGGAAACAGGAAACGCGCCGCCGGCTCGCCGAATTGGAAAACGGCAAAGTCCAAGCCATTCCTGGTGACGTTGTCAGTAGCCGCATTCGCAAAATTGTCGGGCGGTGAAACCGCACGCCTTTCATCCCGAAGCGGCGGAGGAATACGCGGAAGCCGCAAATTACTTCACGCAAATTTATCCCGAACTCGGCGGTCGTTTTTACGATGAGATGGAGCGTCTCATCCGCGACATTCGGCGCGAGCCAAAAAGATTCCGCCAGTTCGACCCGCCCGCACAACGGCATTTTTCAAATGTCTTTCCGTATGCCGTGATTTACGTTGAGCAACCCGACCGCATCTGGATTCTGGCAATGATGCACATGAAATGCCGTCCCGGTTATTGGAAGAGTTGTGTTTAGAACAGCGCGGACGCGAAACGCCTAAACTTAAGCCGTATCTGCAAACCGGCGAGTGGAATGAATAATCAGTTTTGTTTGCCGCGCTTCACCATCTTGATTGATTCTATTGCAGGATTCACATGGGCATCCCAATCTTTGTCGAATCGTTTTTTCTCCGCACTCAACACTTCAAGCAATTTAAAAAGGTATTCTACCAAATTGGGTTGCTCCGGGTTCGCATGAAGGGCATTCCATGTAATGGAAACCTCGTTAAATAATCTCCGATGACCATTGAGGTTCGGTAATTTTTCGTCTGTCATTTTCGGGCCCATGTTCAGTATCACTGAAGGGCATAATGACGAAGCAGGAATGTGGTTTACTCATGGGGAAATTATTTATCCCGCTTCAACAGAAATTCCGCCAGCGCTTCGAGGGCGACGGCTTTGCCTTTGAAAGCTTTTAACGCGGCAAAAGCTTTGGCTGTCAGTTGCTCGGCAATTTTCCGGGATTTTTCCAGACCGACAATCGCCGGGTAAGTCGCCTTTTGTGCCGCCGTGTCCTTGCCCGCCGTCTTGCCGAGTTGTTCGCTGGTCTGCGTCACGTCCAGGATGTCGTCAATCACCTGGAACGCGAGGCCGACGTGATAGCCGAAATCCGTGAGCGCGCGGAGTTGCGCGGGCGAGCAATTGGCGCTCATGCCGCCTAGCCGCACGGAACAACACAGCAGCGCGGAAGTTTTCCGCTCGTGGATGTAACGTAGTTCGTTCGCGGAAATTTTTTTGCCTTCGCCTTCCAAATCCGCCACCTGCCCGGCAACGAGTTGCAGCGAGCCGGACGCCTTGGCGATTTCCAAAATCAAATCCCGATGCGGATAGCGCGGCCAGCCTTTGGCCTGCGCGGCGATTTCAAACGCCTGCGTCAACAGCGCGTCACCCGCGAGCACAGCGATGCCTTGGCCAAAGACCTTGTGGTTGGTCGGTTTGCCGCGGCGGAAATCGTCGTTGTCCATCGCCGGCAAATCGTCGTGGATGAGCGAATAGGTGTGGATGCACTCGACGGCGCAAGCGAGCGGCAGGGCATCAGTTTCGTGTCCGCCGCACGCCTGCGCAGCGGCGAGGCAAAGTGCGGGGCGCATCCGTTTGCCGCCGGCAAAGAGCGAGTAACGCATCGCCCTGTGGATGGTCACGGGCCTGGTCTTTTCGGATGGCAAAAATTTGTCCAAGGCCCGATTGACGGCCTCGGTGCGCGTGGCCAGAAAATCCTGCAAATCAAATCCGTTTGTGGCGCTGGAAAATCGTTTTTCTAATTCCGACATGCCGGAATTTTAAGAAAAAATCCGGCCGGGGCAAGCAACGGGTTTTCTTATGCTTGAATCGTAGTCGCCGATGTGGGTCGGCGCTGATCATTGCCCGGGAAAGAGGACGCGGACTTACGTCCGCGGCCACAGGGTTCGTTCACCGGCCGATCAATTGCATCATGTGTTCGGGATAACGCGGACCGGCGGCAACGCCGACCGAGGCGACTTCAGCGATTTGTTTCAAATCCTCTTCGGTCAGTTCAATGTCTGCCGCCGCGACATTTTCCTCAAGATACTTTCGTTGCTTGGTACCGGGGATGGGAACGATGTCCTCGCCCTGGGCCAGCACCCAGGCCAATGCGAGTTGCGACGAGGTGCAGTGTTTTTTGGCCGCGAGCTGTTCGATGCGTTTGACGAGTTCGAGGTTACGCTGGAAATTTTCGCCCTGAAACCGCGGCGAGTGACGGCGGTAATCGTCGGCGGGCAGATCGTCAAATTTCTTAAACCGGCCGGTGAGGAAACCGCGACCCAGCAGGCTGTAAGCCACCAAACCGATGCCCAGTTCGCGGCACGTCGGCAAAACTTTATCCTCGGGATCGCGCGTCCAGAGGGAATATTCGTTTTGTAGCGCGGTGATGGGATGAACGGCATGGGCGCGGCGGAGGGTTTGCGGGCCGGCCTCAGACAGGCCGAGGTACCGCACCTTGCCTTCCTTCACCAATTGCGCCATCGCGCCGATCGTTTCCTCGATGGGCGTGTCCGGGTCCACGCGATGCTGATAATACAAATCAATCGTGTCCACTTTCAACCGGCGCAGGCTGCCCTCGCAGGAGGATCGGACGTAATCGGGTTTTCCGCTGACACTGCGGACTTTGGGATTTTTGGCGTCGCGGACGATGCCGAATTTGGTGGCCAGAATCACCCGGTCACGTCGGCCTTGGATGGCGCGGCCCACCAACTCTTCGTTGAGATACGGCCCGTACATGTCGGCGGTGTCGAGGAGCGTCACGCCCAAATCCAGCGTGCGGTGGATTGTAGCGATGGATTCCTGGTCATCGCGCCCGCTGTAGAATTCCGACATGCCCATGCAGCCCAGGCCCAGAGCTGAAACGGCCAATCCCTGTTTTCCTAATTTTCGTGTTTTCATTATTTGCTCCTTTCCTTAAATTTACTGGAAAATAGCATCAAACCCCTTGCGCCAAAAGTAACTGTTACCCGAGAGCAGGTATCGTTGTGCCAAAAGGGTGTTACCCGATGGCTCTTGTTTTTGGTTAACTGTTCCGGCGCTTCGAAGCGAGCTAAAACGAGCAGGGGGGCGAGCTTTGAGCCTCAGCTCGCGCCCCCCTGCGGTCGAAGGTTCGTTGGACTTGCGTCCCTGGTTTTTTTGGATCGAGAGCACCGGTTTTCTTAGTTGGGGTTTCGACGGATCGCCGAGATCTGCTTGAGACTACGCTCCACCGTTTCTTTCAAGGCAAAGGGGTTCAACCGGGCCTTGTGCTGTCGCAGCCGTTGCTTGGTGGTTTCGGCCACCTCAGCGCTGGCCAGCACGCGCGCCAGGGGCGTTTGAGCCTGTCGGTAAACGCGCCGCACCTTCCCCGCTTCGCGCTCCTGGTGATCAAGTTTGAGGCTCGCATGAAAGTAATTGAGCAACTGTCCATAAGCTCCCTTGACCAGCGCATTGATCGGCTCCACCACCTCCGGATTGTCATGCCGTTCATACCCAAAGCACTGTCGAACATGGGTCCAGTTCTTCTGCTCCACATGCGCATTGTCGTCTTTCTTGTTCGGCCGGCTGCGCGTCATGAACACCGGCTGCGGCCGCTTCTGCAGCCACTTAAGCACATGATGGTTTATAAACTCTCCTCCGTTGTCGCTGTCCAAACCCAATAACGAAAAAGGCAGGCTGGCTTCCACATCCTGCAATGCCACCAGCGTTCCAGCCTGGCCCCGTCCCCACATCGCCCGCACTTCCACCCACGTCGTGGCGTAATCCACCCCATCAACCATCCACACAAATTCCCCGGCCACACTGCCGCCGCACAGCGCCACTGTATCGACCTCCAACCACCCCGCTTTGCCTTCCTCCCACAGACTGCCGCGAATGGGAATCTGCTGGCGCAACAACGTTCCGGGTCGCGTCAGCGACCGGCCTCGGCCTTTGTGCACGCAACGGTGCCAGCAGTCGGTCCAGGGTTCGCCCGCTGGCCAGCAACAGCTTGTCCCGCACCTCTCCGGGCATGGGCCGCTCGTATTGCTCGTAGGCCGGAATCCACTCCGGTAACATCGCCACCAGGCGCCGCCCACACGCATAGTCCGTCGCTTGCCAGATCGGCCTCAGCCATGGCACCAGCAACTGCGGCTCATACTCCACAGGACGACCGCTCAGAATCACGGGACCTCTCCTGAGCGCGGGCGCGCCTAATGCCCGAATCGCTGACTTGCGATGATAGCCCAGCAACTCCTGCGCTTGATCCAGCAGCTTGCGTTTGTGTTCCGCGCCAGCCGTTTCGTAACGCCGCCGCAGCTTCCTCAATACCTCTTCCCGTGTCGGTTGACTGATCATTTTATCCATTCCGGCCACGGTAACCCGACTTCTGGCACAACGTATCCCTCAGACCGTCTTTCTGCCCCTCCCAGGGTAACAAAACTTTTGGCGCAATTCGACAAATTCGATTCCCAAGAAAGGCCAAATTTTCTTATTGCATATATCGGTGGAGCGGATACAATTTTCTGCTCGTTTTCTCGATCCAAAATTGTGAACGCTGAACTTTGCAAAAAAGCCGCCGAAAAAGTCGGCAATCCCAACGTGCTGGTGAACCTCATTTCACGCCGGGTGCGCCAGCTTAATTCCGGCGGCGGCGGCCTGAGCCGTCCGCTGATTGCCAACGCGGGGAACCTCGGCGTCGCGGACATCGCACTGCGCGAAATTCTCGAGGAAAAGATCGGCTGGGAACTGCCCGAACCGGTCGAGCTGGTCCGTCCGCAGGCCAAGAAACGCCGCAAACGGTGATTCCATTTACGATCTGCGATTGACGATTTGCGAATCGCTCTTTGTTTCAAATTCGCCTCGTAAATCGTCAATCGTAAATCTAAAATTGGTCATGGCCGACATCGTGACCAATCACAAGGCCCGGCGCGATTACCACATCCTCGAAACCTTCGAGGCGGGCATCGTGTTGCACGGCACGGAGGTCAAATCGCTGCGCGCGGGCAAGGGCCAGATCGCCGATGCTTTTGCGCGCGTGGAGAAAGATGAGGTCTGGCTTTACAACGCGCACATAGACGAATACTCGCACGGCAATCTTCAGAATCATCAGCCCAAGGCCCCGCGCAAGCTGCTCCTGCACAAGACTGAAATTCAGAAGTTGTTCAGCCTGGCTTCGATCAAAGGCCAGGCGCTGGTGCCGCTGGCGTTTTATTGGAAGAACGGAAAGGTGAAGGTTGCGCTGGCCGTCGGCAAAGGCAAACAGCAGTTCGACAAGCGCGAGGATTTGAAACAGCGCGAGTCCGCCCGCGAACTCAAACGCGCGACGATGCAGCGGTTCAAGGGGAAATAAAGAAGCCGGTGCTTCTGCCGATGGACCGATTCCTTTCGGCGCTTTTCGCGTGACGATCTGCCGTCGGTGGAGTCAAATCGTCGAAGCTGGGATTATGCAAAAGACGTCGTTCGACAAATGGCTTGTTACCTTGGCGATGCTGGCCGTTATCGCCGGAGCGGTTCTGTACTTCGTCAAGTCCAACCGGGACGCACAACGGGATGCACAAGAACAAAAACAAAAGCAGCCCGGCGCCCAGTCTGACTTTTCTGAATCTTACAATTTTCATCCTTATTATTTGCCGTCGGTGCCTAGACCGACCAATGGAGAACTGGACCAAGTGGCCGGACTAGAAAAACTCCCACGCGAAAAAGTCGAGGCATGGCTGGCAAAACACCATCGCGACGTAATGAGTCTGCTCGCGGCGTTTCGGGCGTTGCAAGACACCAATTATCTGAACGAGGCGGCGACGAATTTTCCGAACAATCCGCAAGTCGAACTGGCAGTTTTGGCGCGGGACGAATTTCCCGCCGATCGGCGCAAATGGCTGGACTTGTTCAAGGCGTCGTCGCCGAGCAATTCGCTGGCGGATTATCTGTCCGCGCAGGATTATTTCAAAAACGGGAATAAGGACGCAGCCGTCCAGGAGCTTCTGGCGGCCACAGGCAAATCACAGTTTGAAAATTATGCCGTCGAATCTGAATTGAACGAAGAAGAACTGGCTCAATTTTGCGGACAATCGCCGGTTGAAGCATACCAAATTGCATTGGCCGGCTCCTTCGCACAAGGGGATGAGCCGGAACTGGTAACGCTCAAGCGGCTGGCACAGGGCATTCAAAATTTGCAAACGCAGGAAATGGCTGCGGGCGACACCGCTTCAGTCCAAAACCTGGCTCAAATGGGTATGGCGCTTGGAAATCAACTCACCGGCGGCGGAGGTGGGAAACTGATCATCCATCAACTTGTTGGCATTGCTGACGAAGCCATCGTGCTGTCTCAGTTGGACCAAAATTCCAGCTACGATTTTCCCGGCGGTCAGACGCCGGCCCAAGTCCTCCAACAGAACCAGGCATGGAAAGCGTCAGTCAGGGAATTGGTTGTAAACTTTCAGGCGGCTGACCCGCAACTGACCGAAGAAGAAAAGGTGAGTTATTTTCAGCGAGCACAAACTTATGGCGAATTGAACGCCATGCGCTGGGCCGTCCAACAGCATCCGCCAAACAATCCTTAAAACAGAAAGAGGACGGCGTTTTCACGCCATCCTCCATCTTCAATTCTCCATCCTCGCTCAAACCTTGGCCGCTTCCGGCTTCTTCCAATTCCGTTTCGGCGCCTTGACGACGAGGCCCTTTTTGAGGGCGCTGGCGGCGACGCGGATGTAGCGCACTTCGCCGTTGGGCAACCGCGCCTTGACACGCTGCAAATTTGGCAGGAACCGGCGCTTGGTAATGGCGGTGATGTGCGTGCCGATGCCGCCCTGCTTCTTCGGTTTGCCACTGCGCCAGATGATGCTGCCCTTCATCGGGCGTTTGCCGGTCAATTCACAAATGCGTGCCATAAAATTTCAGTAAAGAGTCATGGAGTTTAGCAGCCAAACTCGCCGTGGCAAGCACTTTTTCCACAGTTTCGGCGTGCCTCGACCCGGAATCACCCGTATCTTCGCGCCGCTTTTATGGTCTTGGTCAAGCCCTTTGCCGCGTTGCGGCCCAAACCGGAACTGGCTCCACAAATCTGCGAGCTGCCCTACGACGTGATGTCGTCGGACGAGGCGCGCGAAATCGCCGCCGGCAACCCGTTCAGCTTTCTGCACGTCAGCAAACCGGAAATTGATCTGCCGCCGGACACGGACCCTCACGCGCCGGAGGTTTATGTCAAGGGCCGGGAAAATTTTCAAAAGCTCATCCAGGACGGCGCGCTCAAACAAGATGCGCAGCCGAGTTTTTATCTTTACCGGCAGATCATGGGCGCACACGCACAAACTGGTCTCGTCGCAGCCGTGAGCTGCGAGGAATATCTGCGCGGCGTCATCCGGAAACATGAGCAGACGCGCGTGGACAAGGAAGACGACCGCGTCCGCCACATCGAAACCTTGAATGTGCAAACCAGCCCGGTGTTTTTGACCTACCGCGCCGTTCCCACCCTGGATGAATTCATCGCCTTAAAAACCTCCGACAAACCGGAGATTGATTTCCCCGCCAAGGATGGTGTGCGGCACACCGCGTGGACGATTCAGGACCCGCGCGATGTCAAATTCATCGGAACGCAGTTTGAGCGGATACCGTACCTGTACATCGCCGATGGCCATCATCGCAGCGCGGCGGCGGCACGCGTTTATCAATCGCGCCACGGCGCGGGGCAGAGCGGGCAATTTCTCGCTGTGATTTTTCCGCACAATCAGATGCAGGTTTTGCCCTACAACCGTGTGCTGAAAGATTTGAACGGCCACAAGCCGGTGCAGCTTTTGGAAAAGCTCGAATCAATTTTTACCATCGCGCCGTCAAGCAATGGCAAACCGATGCGCAAACACGAAATTGATCTTTACTTCGGCGGCGCCAAGTGGCTCAAGCTGACGCTTCGACCGGAATTTACAGCGGCGAATGACACAATTGAAAATCTTGACGTGACGGTCCTGCAAAAAAATGTGCTCGCGCCGATTTTCGGCATTGACGATCCACGTACCAGCAAGCGCATCCATTTCATCGGTGGCATCCGCGGCGCGAAGGAACTGGAGAAGCTGGTGGACAGCGGCGAATATGCCTGTGCTTTTTCCATGTTTCCCATGAGCACCGAAACTCTGATGGCCATCAGCGACGCGGGCGGCGTCCTGCCGCCGAAAAGCACGTGGTTTGAACCGAAGCTCCGCGACGGGATGTTCTGTCACCTGATTTAAATTTATCATTGATGATTGATGATTTATGATTTGACCGTGAGTTGAGCGCGAAACTGTTTGCGCGAAGGAAATCATCAATCGTAAATCATAAATCATCAATGGCCTCCCGCCTCCAGCGCAGCCTGCGCGCCACCTTTATCGGCATGGCGGCTAACGCCGTTTTGTCGGCGGTCAAACTGGCCGCCGGCATTGTCGGCCATTCGCACGCCCTCGTCGCCGACGCCGTCGAATCCTTTGCCGACGTTTTCAGTTCGCTCATCGTCTGGCGTGGCGTCGTCGTGGCGGCAACCCCGGCGGACGAAGATCATCCTTACGGCCACGGCAAGGCCGAGCCAATCGCGGCGGCGATTGTTTCAGTCATGCTTTTGGTCGCGGCGGCTTGGATTGTGGTAAAGGCATTTGGCGAAGTCGCCCAGCCGCATCCATCGCCCGCGCCATTCACGCTGGCGGTTTTGGTCGGGGTGGTCGTCGTGAAAGAAATACTGTTTCGCTTTGTTCGGCGCGTGGGGCGGGCGGTGGATAACATCGCCGTGCGCGCCGACGCCCGGCACCATCGCAGCGATGCCGTCACGTCGTTCGCGGCGGGCATCGGCATCAGCGTGGCGCTCATCGGCGGGCCGGGTTACGAGGCGGCGGACGATTGGGCGGCCATCGCGGCGGCCTGCGTCATTGCCTGGAACGGCTGGCGGCTGCTGCGTCCGGCGTTGAACGAATTGATGGACACCGCGCCGGGCCGTGAAACCCGCGACGAAATCCGGCGGCTGGCGGAAACCATTCCCGGCGTCGCGCGCGTGGAAAAATGTTTTGTCCGCAAGATGGGTTATCAATTTTACGTGGACATGCACGTGGAGGTGGACCCGCAAATGACCGTGCTCCGCTCGCACGAAATCGCCCATGCCGTGAAGGACAAAATCCGCGACACCATGCCTTCCGTCAACGACGTGCTCGTGCATGTCGAACCGCTCGGCATCGCGGCCAAGAAGCGGGCGAATTTATGATTTACGATATACGATTTACGATTTACGAGGCCGCTATTACTTCAACCCCGGCGCGTAAATCGTAAATCGTATATCGTAAATTTCTTGTTCCCTTTTCCTCTCCGGCGGACATTTATAGGTAAATGCCGGACTTGGACGACACCGCACTGTTGCGGCAATACGCCGCAAGCAATTCCGAATCGGCCTTCGCCGCGCTCGTCGAGCGGCACGTGAATCTCGTGTATTCCGTCGCGTTGCGCAGCGTCGGTCATGCCCATGCCGCCGAGGAAATTGCGCAGGCGGTCTTCATTATTCTGGCGAAGAAGGCGCGGAGTTTGTCCAAAGGAACCGTGCTTTCCGGCTGGCTTTACCAAACGACGCGGCTGACGGCGGCAAATTATTTGCGGACGGAAACCCGGCGTCAAAAACGCGAACAGGAGGCGTATATGCAGACGACTTTGAACGAACCGGGGCCGGAAGTCTGGCGGCAAATCGCGCCGCTGCTGGATACCGCGCTGGAACGGCTTGGCGAAACGGACCGCAATGCCATCGTGCTCCGGTTTTTTGAGAACAGGAATTTGCGCGAAGTCGGCGCGGCGCTGGGCGCGAGCGAGGACGCGGCGAAGATGCGCGTCAACCGCGCGTTGGAAAAGCTGCGGAAATTTTTCACCAAACGCGGCGTGACGTTTTCAGCGGTGGCAATTGGCGGCGCGGTTTCGGCCAACTCGGTTCACGCCGCGCCGGTGGGCTTGGCGAAAACGATTTCCGCCGTGGCGCTGACGAAGGGCGCGGCGGCAGGCGGTTCAACCTTAACTCTCGTGAAAGGAGCATTGAAACTTATGGCATGGACAAAAGCTAAAACGGTGATTGTGGTTGGCGTAGGAGTGTTGTTCGCGGCTGGAACAACTTCAGTCGTTATCAGCAACGTCAAATCTTCATCCGTTGATGAATCACTGTGGGAAATGAAACTTGAAAACTTGAAGAAGGCGCCTCCAGTTCTGATAATCAGGCCAACACGATTTTCCGACCACACCGCGATGATGGACAAAAATGGTCTCGTTGCCCACAACCTAGACCTCAAGAACTTATTCGCTTTTGCGTATGCCTCCTCCAATTCGGACGGATTCATACCCTTCAGCACGGAACGGATGATCCTGCCAACCGATGCGCCGCCGGGCGGATACGACCTCATGTTCACTTTGCCCGACCACCCGATGAAAAAACTGCAACAGGCGATCACTCAGAAAACCGGCTTTGGAGCGCGCAAAGAAATCCGTGATACACACGTTCTACTATTGAATACCAAAGACCCTGCGTTGCTTGCCCTTCACGAAAGTAAAAAAGGAACCAAAGCAAATTACGAACACGATAACAACATGCAAGCTACGTTCAATTTCCCGATATCGAATACAGCGCGTTTTCTGGAAGGGGTCTTTCACAAGCCTGTTGTTGTCGAACCTGGTTTGTCCGGGCGTTACGACTTCACGTTCCGGTGGCAAGACCCGCAACGGGCTGAAGAGGCATTGACCGAAGAACTCGACCAAGATGGTCTTGAACTCGTGCCCACCAACATGCCCATCGAAATGCTCGTGGTCGAAAAGGCAAATTGACGCTGGACAAATTTCATTTTCCGGCGCGCCATTGAAACTGACAGTATGGATTCCGGCGCGAAAATTCGTCAGCGGGCGTTCACGCTTATCGAATTGCTCGTCGTCATCGCCATCATCGCCATTCTGGCGGCGATGCTGCTGCCGGCGTTGTCTTCGGCGAAGCAGCGCGCGTGGACGGCGCAATGCCTGTCCAACCTCCATCAAATCGGTCTGGCCATGACGCTGTTTGCGGACGACAACCGGGGACTTTATCCCGAATCCGGCGGCTACATCCCGTGGGGCACCAAGGACGCGGCCCCGCCCAACGGCAGCGGGAAATACAGTTGGACGCGGCAGATTTCCTCGTACGCGCAAAACACAAACGTTTATCGTTGTCCGGCGAACAAGCTCCTGCCCGCCGCCAATCAGTCGCCATTCGATTATTTCAATGGCGTGCGCGCCGCGTATATCGTCACGGACGGCTTTGCGCCGGTGGACAGTAAACGGATCCTCTTTCCGGCCGCCTACGTTTTGTCCGGCGACACGTGCGACTTTGCCACGAACGACTCCGACAAGGATGATTATACTTTTAATTGCGTGGGCGGGTCGGCGAACGGCACCCCGGCGATGCAGTGGCAGGCGCACAGCAAGGGCCAGAACATCCTTTTCGCCGACGGCCATGCAAAGTGGGATAACGGCTACAATACCAACGAGATGACTTTTCGGTACGATTCGATACACGGATGGCAATAGGGTGCATCTTGACACTGTCCTTAATGAAGGGGTTGCCAAGGTTTGGAGTTCCGCGTTTACGCGGCAAATTGCGGGATTTCGCCCGAACCGCCTGAAGGCGGAACTTCAAACAAGGACAGTGTCAAGATGCACCCATGGCAATAAGTCACGCAACTTCACCCTTGCTAACCAACACAGAGTGGTTTAGAATCTTAACTAATCAACCCGGAGTTTTTATGCGCACAAGTAATTCAGCCCAGACTTTCAAACCTAACCGCCGTGAATTCCTCAAACTTGGCGGCTTGGCCACCGCTGCCGTGATCGGGCAGACGGTCTTGCCAACCGTTGCCCGTGCAGCTTCTGAAGTACCCTCGAATCCGGAAACCGCCAAAGCCATGCCGACCCGCAACCTGGGCAAGACCGGCTATCGGGTTGGCATTTTCAGTCTGGGTGGTCAGGCGGCGCTGGAACGCGCCCACAACGATGCCGTGGCGGTGCCGCTCATCAACCGGGCGCTGGATTTGGGGATCAATTACCTCGACACGTCGTCCATTTATGGCGGCCCGGATCGCTGGAGCGAACATTACCTCGGCCAAGTCATGAAAACGCGCCGTTCGGAAGCGTTTCTAACCAGCAAAACCAAGGAACGCACCCGTGACGGTTCGCTCCGGATGCTGGAAAAATCCCTGGAGCTTTTGCAGACCGATCATCTTGACCTCTGGCAGCTTCACGATGTCGGCACCCAGACCGATCTCGACGCCATTTTCGCCAAGGGCGGTGCGATGGAGGCGCTGCTCCAGGCGCGCGATCAAAAACTCGTCCGCTTTCTCGGCATCACTGGTCATCACCGCCCCGATTCGCTGATGGAGGGCATCCGCCGGTATCCGTTTGATTGCATCCTGATGGCTTTGAACGGAGCCGACAAATACCATTTCAGTTTCATGGACCAACTGCTGCCCTTGGCGGTCGAGAGGCAAATGGGCATCATCGGCATGAAGGTTCCCGCGCGGGGACGGATTCTTTCGAGTTGGACGCCGCCCTCGCTCGAAGAGCAAAAACACCTGTGGGAAGGCGTGGTCCCGGCCAAGACGCCGGGCACGCTTCAAATGCGCGAAGCCATGTATTACACGTTATCCCTGCCGGTGAGCACCGTGATTATCGGCTGCGATTCCATCCCGCAATTGGAGGAAAACGTGCAGCTCGCCCGCAACTTTACGCCACTCAGTGAATCGCAAATGGCGGCCATCTCCCAAAAGGCCGAACCCGTTTCCAAACAAGCTCTGTTCTTCCGTTTTTTTGAAAGGGCCTGACCCGGCGCGAAACGATGGGAAAACATTCAACATTCAACATCGAACATTGAACATCGAAATTCTTTAGCCGACGGCGCGGCTCATTGGATGTTGGGCGTTGAATGTTGAATGTTCGATGTTTTCCTGAGGTTTCAACCTGTTTTCATTTCCACTTTGCGTTCTAGGCGTCCTGGCGGTTAAATTCCCTCCGATGAAAATTGTTTTAGCTTATTCGGGCGGCCTCGACACCTCGGTGCTGCTTTCGTGGATCAAGGAAACCTACGACGCCGAAATGATCGCCTTCTGCGCGAACATCGGGCAGGCGGAGGAACTGCGCGGCCTCGAAGTAAAGGCGAAGAAAACCGGCGCGTCCAAAATCTACATCGCGGATTTGCAGGAGGAATTCGCCCGCGACTTCATCTACCCGATGCTTCAGGCCGGCGCGATTTACGAAGGCCAGTATTACCTCGGCACCAGCATCGCCCGGCCGCTCATCGCCAAGGGCATGATTGAAGTCGCCAAAAAGGAAAAGGCCGACGCCATCGCCCACGGCGCCACCGGCAAGGGCAACGACCAGGTGCGGTTTGAACTCACCGCCGCCGCGCTCGCGCCGGATTTGCAGGTCATCGCCCCGTGGCGGGACGCGCGGTATCGGAACGAATTTCCCGGCCGGCAGGAAATGATTGATTACTGCGCCCGGCACCGGATTCCAGTCCAGGCCAGCGCGAAGAAACCGTTCTCGTCCGACCGGAACCTTCTGCACATTTCCTACGAGGCCGGAATTCTCGAAGACCCGTGGCTGGACGCGAGCGACAAAAACTTTCGCGGCTCGTTCACCACGCTCTCCGTTTTCCCCGAAGACGCGCCAAACAAACCGGAGTTCGTGACGATTGGGTTTAAGAAAGGCAACGCAGTTGCGGTGAATGGAAAGGCACTTTCGCCGCTCGGCGTGATGCGGGCGTTGAACAAGCTCGGCGGCAAACACGGCGTCGGGCGGGTGGATATGGTGGAGAACCGCTACGTCGGCATGAAATCGCGGGGCGTGTACGAAACACCCGGCGGCGCCATCCTGCACTTCGCCCACCGGCAGATGGAGAGCCTCACGATGGACCGGGAGGTGATGCACCTGCGCGACTCGCTCATCCCGCGGTACGCGGAGCTGGTGTATTACGGCTACTGGTTTTCGCCGGAGCGACTGGCGTTGCAGGCGTTCGTCACCGAGAGCCAGCGGAACGTGACCGGCGTCGTGCGCGTGAAGCTCTACAAGGGCAACATCATGGTCGCCGGCCGCAAATCCCCGGTGAGCCTTTACAACCCGCATATCGCCACGATGGAAGCCGACCCGACGAAGGCCTACAACCAGGACGACGCCACCGGCTTCATCCGGCTCAACGCGCTGCGCCTGAAAGGCGCGGCGAAGGTGCATGGGAACAAAAAATAACTGAAAGCAATCAACAATCGCGGCATCAACGCATGAAAATATTTATTAGTTGGTCAGGTGGAAGAAGCCACAAAGCTGCCACCCTGCTTCGTGAATGGCTCAAATGCGTTTTGAACGAAGTGCAACCTTTCGTATCTTCTGAGGACATACGTAAAGGAAAGCGTTGGCTTATAGAAATATCGAGAGAGTTACAGGATTCCTCGTTTGGAATCATCTGCCTCACACGTGACAATCTCGGTTCGCCATGGATTTTGTTTGAAGCTGGAGCGCTGTCAAAATTTAGCGATGCGCAGGTTTCCGCGCTCCTATTGGGAGAACTGACCACCAAAGAGGTTGAAGGCCCTCTGTCACATTTTCAGGCGACTCCATTTAAGAAAGAACAAGTCAAGAAGTTGGTTTCGGACATAAACGTTCTTTTGAAAGAAAAGGCTTTGGATGCTGACATTCTCAACCGAGTATTTGAGAAGTGGTGGCCTGATCTTGAAAAGGATATAAATTTAACTCTCCAAGCAAAAGAAATCCCCGAAGTTGTTCGTTCGCCAGATGCAGTCCTCACTGAAGTTTTAGAATTGTCACGGTTTATTGCAAAAAATGTGGGGGCAGTAGATCGGAATCTACTCAAGCAAGCGAAAGATATTGAAGGAGACCATGTGTTAGTAAAGCTTTCAGTTTCTGACTGTATCCTTGCGAATTGCGCCAAAAGTTTTGTTACCCTGGGAGGGGCAGAAAGACGGTCTGAGGGATACGTTGTGCCAGAAGTCGGGTTACCGTGGCCGGAATGGATAAAATGATCAGTCAACCGACACGGGAAGAGGTATTGAGGAAGCTGCGGCGGCGTTACGAAACGGCTGGCGCGGAACACAAACGCAAGCTGCTGGATCAAGCGCAGGAGTTGCTGGGCTATCATCGCAAGTCAGCGATTCGGGCATTAGGCGCGCCCGCGCTCAGGAGAGGTCCCGTGATTCTGAGCGGTCGTCCTGTGGAGTATGAGCCGCAGTTGCTGGTGCCATGGCTGAGGCCGATCTGGCAAGCGACGGACTATGCGTGTGGGCGGCGCCTGGTGGCGATGTTACCGGAGTGGATTCCGGCCTACGAGCAATACGAGCGGCCCATGCCCGGAGAGGTGCGGGACAAGCTGTTGCTGGCCAGCGGGCGAACCCTGGACCGACTGCTGGCACCGTTGCGTGCACAAAGGCCGAGGCCGGTCGCTGACGCGACCCGGAACGTTGTTGCGCCAGCAGATTCCCATTCGCGGCAGTCTGTGGGAGGAAGGCAAAGCGGGGTGGTTGGAGGTCGATACAGTGGCGCTGTGCGGCGGCAGTGTGGCCGGGGAATTTGTGTGGATGGTCGATGGGGTGGATTACGCCACGACGTGGGTGGAAGTGCGGGCGATGTGGGGACGGGGCCAGGCTGGAACGCTGGTGGCATTGCAGGATGTGGAAGCCAGCCTGCCTTTTTCGTTATTGGGTTTGGACAGCGACAACGGAGGAGAGTTTATAAACCATCATGTGCTTAAGTGGCTGCAGAAGCGGCCGCAGCCGGTGTTCATGACGCGCAGCCGGCCGAACAAGAAAGACGACAATGCGCATGTGGAGCAGAAGAACTGGACCCATGTTCGACAGTGCTTTGGGTATGAACGGCATGACAATCCGGAGGTGGTGGAGCCGATCAATGCGCTGGTCAAGGGAGCTTATGGACAGTTGCTCAATTACTTTCATGCGAGCCTCAAACTTGATCACCAGGAGCGCGAAGCGGGGAAGGTGCGGCGCGTTTACCGACAGGCTCAAACGCCCCTGGCGCGCGTGCTGGCCAGCGCTGAGGTGGCCGAAACCACCAAGCAACGGCTGCGACAGCACAAGGCCCGGTTGAACCCCTTTGCCTTGAAAGAAACGGTGGAGCGTAGTCTCAAGCAGATCTCGGCGATCCGTCGAAACCCCAACTAAGAAAACCGGTGCTCTCGATCCAAAAAAACCAGGGACGCAAGTCCAACGAACCTTCGACCGCAGGGGGGCGCGAGCTGAGGCTCAAAGCTCGCCCCCCTGCTCGTTTTAGCTCGCTTCGAAGCGCCGGAACAGTTAACCAAAAACAAGAGCCATCGGGTAACACCCTTTTGGCACAACGATACCTGCTCTCGGGTAACAGTTACTTTTGGCGCAAGGGGCCTTGGTCCTGACGGATGCGATTTTAATCATCCAGTCCAAGTGAGGGTTGGGCCAATGCCGACGGATAATGATGATAAATATGAGGATGTAATTGTCTCTCATAAAGGCGTCAGCCGTGATGCTATCGCGCGCAAAGTCCATGACCGTGGCGTAACCATCGAAATCTTTTTCTTTTGCGAACAGGATTATCATTGGTCGTTGGCATTCTCTTTTCACAAAGGATGCACCTACGGCAAAGCACGTTTGATCAGCAAAGAAGAAGCGGCAACCCTTGGCTTGGATGATCAAATAATTTGGAGGGATTAGAATAATCATGCCCACCGACCTCATCCATCTCATCGGCATCGCCGCGCCACCGGGACTCAAGGCGGCGGCGGCAACTTTTGATGATAATCCGGGTAGGGCGGGCGCGGATATTCCTTGGGCGGATTGTTCTTGAGGAGTTCCAGAACCACCTTGACCGCCTCGTCGAGTTGGGGATCGTGTCCTTCGCGCACCAGTTTGGGGTCCATGGAAACTTCATAGTCCGACGGGATGCCGTGGTTCTCGACTTCCCATTTTCCTTCGAGACCGTATATGGCCCAGCGCGGCGCCATGACGGTGCCGCCGTCCATCAGAGTCGGATAACCGCCAATGCCAACCAGCCCGCCCCAGGTTCTCATGCCGATGAGCGGGCCGATTTTCAATTTGCGAAAATACCACGGCAACGCGTCGCCGCCGGACCCGGCGAATTGATTGATGAGCATCACCTTCGGCCCGTAAATGCCGAGCGGTTCGGAAATATCGTGGCCCTGCCGTGTCGCCACCCGGTTCAGGATAGGGCGGCGCAGATAATCCACAATGTAATCCGCCAGCCAGCCGCCGTGGTTGAAACGTTCATCAATGATGGCGGCCTGCTTGTCGGTTTGTGAAAAGAAATAGCGGTTGAAGTTTTTGTAACCGCCAAAAATCGTGTCCGGCAGATACACATAGGCCACCCGGCCGCCGGTCATTTCATCCACCTTGCGCCGGTTCTCTTCGATCCACGCCAGATTCCGCAATGCAAACTCACTGTCCACGGGCACCACCGTCACCGCGCGCGACTTCGTGCCATCCGGATTCGGGCCGACCTTGAGCACAGTCTGTTTGCCCGCAGTTTCCTGGAAGAAACTGTAGAGGTTGTTAGTGGCCATGAGTTCGCGCCCATTGACGGCCAAGAGGTATTCGCCTTCCTTGACGTTGATGCCCGGCTGCGTAAGCGGCGCCTGGAGTTTCGGATTCCAGTTCTCACCGCTGTAAATGCGTTTGAAGCGGTAGCGCCCGTGCGCGATTTCGTAGTCGGCGCCCAGCAATCCGACGTTGACCTTCTGGATGTCCGGCTCCGTGCCACCGCGCACCCACAAGTGGCCGACGACGAGGTTGCCGATCATTTCACGGAACAAATCATTCAAGTCCTCCCGGCAGGCCACCCGGTCGAGGAACGGCGCATAAACCCGCTCGGCTTCCGCCAGATTCAGACCGTGAAAATGCGGGTCGTAGAAAAAGTCACGCTCGATGCGCCAGACCTCGTGATACATCTGCCGCCATTCGGCCGGCGGGTCAGCGTACACTTCCATGTCATCCATTTTCAGCGCGCCCTTTCCGTCCTCGGGCGCCTTGGAGGAATCGGCGATGTAAAAGGTGTCGCCTTTGCGATAGAGCATCTTCTCGCCGTCGGCGGACAGGGCAAAGGATTTGATGTCGTCCAGAATCTTTTCCGTCTTCCGTTTTTCGAGATCAAAGCGGTGCAGCGCGAACGTTGCTGGCTCGCCGGTGTTGATGACTTGCGGTCCCTCCAGCAGATAGAGAATGCCGTTCGTTCCTGCTTTCAAATCAACGTAGTTCCGGGCTGGAATGGGGAGCGCGACGATGCGCTGCCCGATGTTCTCGAAATCAATCGTTACCAACGCCGGCTTTTCCTTTTCGGACTTCTTCTTACCTTTCTCGGTTTTCACAAGGGATGTCAGAGTCGCGCCGTTGGTGGTGGAGGAAGCGCCATCGGCAGCCTGTGTTGTATCGTCTGTGTTTGGCGGCGTGGTGGAACTGTTCTCGGATTTCGAGTCGTCCACTTTTTCGTCGTCGCTTTGCGGCGCGACGGGTGATGGCAGATCCTTGCGAAGCACGGCGGCATAAATGCTGTAAGTCACCGGCCGCGCGATACCCGTCATGTCACCTTCACCCGCCGTCAGGCCAAAATCGGTGCTGGCGGCAAAGTAGAGATATTTGCCACTCCGGTCAAAGGCCGGATAGAGCGCGTCGCTCATGCCGTCGGTAATCTGCGGGCATTTTTTCGTGTCCAGCGAATAGACAAACACCGCGTGCAGCAGATTTGGCAGGATGCGGTTGTAGGCCAGCCAGCGGCTGTCGGGAGACCAGGTGAAGTTGAAAGGCGGCGGCCCTTCCTCGTAGTAATCGGTGTCCACGTGAACCGGAATGCCGTTGGTGAGGTCAATGTACCAAAGGTTGAGCCGCTTGTCGCAGTAGGCGATTTTCTGGCTGTCGGGCGACCAGGTGGGGCTGTAGTAAAACGACGGCGGCTGGTCGAGGGTTATCTTGCGAACTTCACCCAACCCGCTTTGGTCTCGAATATGGAGCGCGTACTCGCCTGATTCATCCGAGAACCACGCAATAGACTTGCCGTCGGGCGACCAGGCCGGGTCGCGGTCGGCTACGGCGGGGCTGCGGGTCAGATTGCGGATGTCGCCCTTCTCGGCCGGGACGGTCAGAATTTCCCCGTGCGCCTCGAACACGGCGCGCTTGCCGGTCGGCGAGATGCCGAGGTTCTGGATGTCGTCGGCCTTGATTTTCTCGAAGTGCGGGAGCAACTGCGGCATATCGGCGGCAATTCGCACATGGACTTCATGCTCGGTGCGGGTGGCGAAATCGTAAAGATGGAGCGAGCCGAACTGGTCGTAAACGATGCCTCCGGGACCGGCGCTGGCGGATTTGATGTCGAAACCAGTGTTGTGCATAATCTCCGTCACTTTTTTCGTGTTCAGGTCGTAGGCGAAAAGCGTGACCGGTCCGTCGCGGTCGGAAAGGAAATAGATGGTGTGGCCGACCCACATGGGGTTTTTATCGTTTGAGTTGTCGCGCGGGATTTTCGTAATGCTTGAATCCGCCAGGTTCGCAATCCAGATGGGCGTGGTCTGGCCGCCGTGGTACTGCTTCCAGTCAGGTTCCCACTGAAAAATCGGCACGTAGGCGAGATGCGTACCGTCAGGAGAATATGAGCCAATGGATCCCATGGGCAGCGGGAGTTCCGTCGGAAATCCTCCACCGACCGGCATGGTAAAGAATTGTCGGGGATCCGAGTAACTGGCCCGCTGCGAGGTGAAGAGCACGTTCCTGCCGTCGGGAGTCCAGCCGATGGCGACGTCGGCCCCGGGATGATAGGTAAGCCGGCGGGGTTCGCCGCCCGCGGCGGGTACAACATAGACGTCGCTATTGCCGTGGTAATTGCCCGTGTACGCAATCATTGTTCCATCGGGTGAAAAGATCGGGCTGTCGAGCCGGTCGCTGCCCGTGACCAGGCGATGCGCGTCGCCGCCGTCCCGGCTCACGATCCAAATCTCACCGCCGTAGGCAAAGGCAATTTGGGTCCGGCTTAAGGTGGGAGACCGCAGGAGCAGCGGCTCGACCGATTTCGCGGGCGAGGAACCCGAGAGCGTCGCCACCAGGAGGAGCACGATCCAATTTCGTGACATGGCCGTATGGCTATTGGTTCCGCACACCTTCGGCAAGATAAATTCCCGGGGCTTGAACCGGCGGGAGGACGTCCGGCGAAATCTTCCACGCTTCCGGGCGAAGGCTGGGTTGAGAGCAGACGTTTACGCACACTCTCTCGCTAATCAGTACTCATCCTGCCACAATGCACGGTATGACATTCCGGCGCGCGACATTGAATGATTGTGCCTTGCTGGCAGAACTGAATCATCAGTTAATCCGCGATGAGGGGCATCGGAATCCGATGACGGTCCAGGAATTGGAACAGCGGATGAGAGACTGGTTGGTGTCCGAATACGCGGCGGTGATTTTTGAAGACAATGGAGAAGTGGTTGCCTACGCCTTGTATCGCAAGCAGCCGGAGGAGATTTATTTGCGGCAACTGTTCGTCGTACGCAACCAGCGGCGCCAGGGCATTGGCCGTCAAGCGGTGGAAATTCTCCGTACCCAAATCTGGCCAGGGAACAAGCGGCTGACGGTCGAAGTTCTGGTCTACAATACTGCGGCCATCGCCTTCTGGCGGGCGGTGGGTTACCAAGACTACAGTTTGAAACTCGAAATTGCGGTGCCGGTTTAATCGTTCAACACCTTCACGGCCCAGTCATTATTTGTGGAAGAGAGGACGACCAGGCATCGGTCTCCCCCCGCTGCCGTGCCGTAGAGGTAGAGCAGGTCAATATTTTGCCGGGCCAGTTTTTCGGTGATTTCCCGCAACAGGCCGGGACGATGTTCGATTTCGACCACCACGACCTTGGCCTCCTGCACCTGTAGTTGTTGCTCGCGCAACGCGTCCACAGTCCGCTGGTGGTCGCTGGTCACCAGCCGAATGACCGCGTCGGAGCCCTCCACCGTGGCGATCACCGCCTCGATATTGAGGCCCTTCTCTGCGAGGCTCTTGGTCACTTGGGCCAGTACGCCAATCCGGTTGTCCATCCGGACGATTGCTTCTTTTGCCATTCTAGCTTTTATCATACAGCCTCCTTCCAACTTGCCACGCCACCGCGTCACCGGTACGTGGTGTTTTCGGATTCACCGCCACTCTAGCACATCTAAATCAGATTTGTTAAAATAAAATAACTGAAGAAGAAGAATATTTACGCTTCACCACCGCCGTCGGCGTGCGGGTTGCAAATCCCGATTCGAGGGAAAGCCGCCGAAGCTTTCCCTCAAGCTTGACTACGGCCGGTGGTTGAAGAAACATCCCGCACGAATTGATCGGACGGTGCCGCAACACGAATGATGACCAGCCATCAGGATACGCCGCTTGCGAAACGGTCGGCGAGTTTTCGCGGAAAGAATAAGCCAGGTGAAGCCCACAATGGTTCTTTACAGGCGACACGGCTTCCTTCTGCGCACACTCATGTATTGAGACCTCTGCAAAAGGTCGTTTGAGTTGCTGATTTGATGTCAAAGTCATTATTCAACGAAAAATGGGTTTGGCGGCACGCCACGGTCGGCGATGTGAGCCACCGTTTTGAACTTTTTTGTCCGCCGCGCGGGCGTTCTGAATGTTTTGCTTCATGTTCCGGTCAAACTCACCAGCCGTTTCAAGTTCCAACAGATGCTCTTGAACTCCAACTCCAGCCGATTGGGATCGCGCCCCACATACCGCACTCGCCCGTAGCCCGTGCTGCGCTTCCACCAGCCAAAGATTTTCTCAATCCCACACCGCACCCGGCTCATCACCGCATTGAACAGCACCGTCGTCCGGTCCAAGGGCTGTCCCCGAAACGCTTTGCGCAAAATGCCGTTGCCGATTTTCCGGCGCTCACACCAACGAGCGCGTTGAGCGCTCCAATAGGCTTTGTCGGCCATGACCATTTCCTCATCCCCTTTGACCACGGTTTCAAATTCCTGACTGTCATGAACGCTGGCGTCCGTCAAGGTGACGCAACGAATCACCGTCTGATCCCGGTCAACGGCCACGTGCGCTTTGTAGCCGTAGTGGGGTTGACCGCCCTTGACGGTAAAGCCCGCGTCGTCATCGCCGCCTCCTTTATCTGCCCGGCTCGGGGCGCGACGCGCCGCCTGCAACAGCGTGGCGTCCACCAGGGTGCAGGTTTTCAGGATGAACCCTTTTTGTTCCAGTTGATGGTTGACCAGCGCCAGCAGTTTTTCCTGCAGACCGTAACGGATGAGCCGCTGGCGAAAGCGCACCAGCGTGGTTTCATCGGGCACGCTGTCCTGCAAACCCAGCCCCACAAACCGCCGCCAACTCATCCGGTCGGCGACCAACTCCTCGCATTGCGGATCCGACAGCCCGTAGCAATGCTGGAGCAGGCTCATTTTGAAGAGCACCAGCGGCGGGTGCGGCGGATGGCCGGTGGTGGCCGGATACATCCGGTGCAGCACCGCTTCAATCGGTTTGAAATCCAGCGCGTGATCCAGCCCTTCCAAGAAATCGTTGGTCGGCACCGCAGGCATGAGGCTGTCCAAAAGTCCCAATTGAGGATTGCTCATCGTTTCCATGTCTCTCTGACTTCGATTCAACCGCCCTGTTCAAATGAGTTTTGCAGAGGTCTCGTATTGTCAAAATTCGTGCTTTTCATCCTTGTTGCTGCGCTGGCTGTGCTGACCGTGTCCTGCGAGGTCGGTCCGAATTATGTGACGCCCAAGGCCAATGTTGCCGGCCAATGGATGGAAAATACTGCCGTAACCAACCGGCCGCCCACGCTCGCAGATGTTTATTGGTGGCGGAATTTTGATGATCCGGTCCTCAATCAACTCATAACCACTGCCTGCCGGAGCAACCTCACCATGCAGGTCGCCGGCGTCCGCATCCTTGAAACACGGGCCAGACTCAACAAATCCATCGGCAATCTGTTTCCGCAACAACAGGGCATTTCCGGGCAGTTGAATTATGTCCGGCTGGATGACGGCTTGGTGTCGCAAATTCCGGGCGTCAACCCCAATTACCTTTCGGACGAGGCGTTGTTCGCCGCGACGTGGGAAATTGATTTCTGGGGCAAATATCGCCGGGACATTGAATCGAACCGGGCGACCTTCCTCGGTTCGATTGCCTCCTATGATGACGCGATGGTTACGCTCATCGCCGATGTTGCCAGCACGTACATCAATATCCGCACTTTGCAGGAACGATTGCAGGTCGAGGCACGCAACCTGGAGACACAAAAGGATAGCCTGCGCATTGCCGCCGCCCGGTTCGATGCCGGGGAAACGAGCGAACTCGACGTGCAGCAGGCCAAGACCCAGCTCGCGCAGACCGAGTCACAAATTCCCCTGTTGAACGAAGCCATCAGCCAGAACAAGAATGGACTCGCCGTGTTGCTCGGCGAGCGGCCGGACGAAATTGACCGGCAACTGACCGGCCCGGACCACATCCCCGTCGTGCCGACCAATGTGAAGGTCGGCATCCCCAAGGATTTATTGCGGCGCCGCCCGGACGTGCGGGCGGCCGGGTTGCAAGCGGCGTCGTATTCGGCGTTGATCGGAGTTGCCAAAGCCAACCTGTATCCGGCGTTTTCGCTCTCCGGCGAATTCGGCTTTTCCGCCAACAATGAGTTCAACAATTCACTCTCCGACATGTTCAACTGGCAGAGCCGCGCGCTCAACGCCGGGGCGGGGCTGGTGATGCCCATATTCAACTATGGCCGGATCATCAACCAGGTGCGGGTGCAAGACGCCCAGTTCCAGCAGGCGGTGCTCAATTATCAGAACACCGTCCTGGCCGCACAACAGGAGGTCGAGAATGGCCTCGCGTCCTTTGCCGATGAACAGAAGGCGCTCGCCTCGCTGACCCAAGCCGCCGATTCGGCCCACCGGTCCACCGACCTCGCCATGATTCAGTACAAGGGCGGCCAGACGGATTACACCACCGTGCTCACCGCCGAACAGCAGGAGTTAAGCGTGGAGAACGCTGTCGCCAGCACGAAGGGTAATGTCGCGCTCGGCCTCATTGCGGTCTATCGCGCGCTCGGCGGCGGCTGGGAAGTCCGCGGGGAAAACGACGTGGTCTCCGACCAAGTCAAGGCCGAGATGGCGCAGCGGACCGACTGGGGCAAAATGCTGGAACCGTCCCATCATCTGCCAAAAATCTCGCCGGTGGCCGCCGTGCCTGAAACCAAAGGCGCCTCTCAAGCAAAATAATACCGAAGCCAGCTTATGAAATTAAAACCACTCATACGACTCGGATGTGTGCCGATTGTGGCCGCGCTCTTGTTCGGCTGCCGGGCTCCGGAAGCAACCAGAAAATGCCCCCGCCGGTCACCGTCAGCCATCCCCGACCGGAACCCGTGACGGCGTACCTTGACCTGACCGGAACCGTGTCTGCGTCCCAGTCGGTGGACTTGGTGGCGCGCGTCCCGGGTTATTTGCAGTCGGTGAATTTCGCAGACGGCAGTTATGTGGAGGCCGGGCAATTACTGTTTGTCATTGAGCCTGCGCCCTACGAGGAACAATTGAAATTGAGCGAAGCTGCGTTGTTGCAGGCGCAATCGGAATACGACCGGCAACTCGAGTTGGTGAAACAGAACGCCACGTCGGTGGCCAACGTTGAAAAATGGCAGAGCCAGCGCGACCAGGCGGCGGCCCAGCTTGCTTTGGCCAAAATCAACCTTGGCTACACGCATGTGACCGCGCCGTTCAGCGGACGTATCGGCCGCCATCTGGTGGACCCCGGCAACATGGTCGGCGCCACCGGAGACACCAAGCTGGCCACCTTGGATCAGGTCCAGCCCATTTACGTCTATTTCAGTCTGAATGAGCGCGACGCCCTGCGCATCAGCGCAGCCATGCGCAAACGCGGCATGGAACCGGGCGCGGGCGTGGGCAAAGTGCCGGTGTTTGTGGGACTGCAAAATGAAGACGGCTACCCGCACCAGGGAACACTGGATTTTGTGAACAGCGGTGTCAGCACGTCATCGGGAACCCTGCAATTGCGCGCCGTCCTGACGAACGAGGACAAGGTTCTCTTTCCAGGATTGTTCGCCCGCGTGCGTATCCCGCTTGGCGAACCGCAGCCGATGCTCGTCGTGCCCAACCGCGTCATCGGCAACGATCAGGAGGGCGATTATGTGCTGGTGGTGGGGCCGGACAACGTTGTGGTTCGGCGGTCCGTGGTGAAGGGACCGTTGACCGGGAGCGATTGCGCTATTCAGAGCGGGCTGACCCTCGAAGACCGCGTCATCGTGAACGGCCTTGCGAATGCCCAGCCGGGGGAAACGGTCACGCCCGAAGCCGCCGTTGCGCCGGCAAATTCGGCACCTTGATCCAGCACGCCAGGACTTCTCATGTTTGCAAAATTTTTCATCGAGCGTCCGGTCTTGGCGAATGTCATCGCGATCCTCTTCGTCTTGCTGGGCGGGGTGGCGATTCTCACACTCCCCGTCGCGCAATATCCGCCCATCACGCCGCCCACCGTCCAGGTCACCGCCACTTACCCCGGAGCCAGCGCCAAAACGCTGCTCGAAACCGTCGCGCTGCCCATCGAGCAACAGGTCAACGGCGTCGAGAACATGCTTTACATGCAGTCCACCTGCACCTCCGACGGACGTTACACTCTGATTGTCACTTTCAAGGTCGGCACCGACCTGGATTTTGCCCAGGTGCTGGTACAGAATCGTGTCGCAGCGGCCATGTCTCAGTTGCCGGTACCTGTCCAGCAGCAGGGAGTGGTAACAAAGAAAAAATCCACCGCCATTCTCCAGATCATCACGCTCACCTCGACGAACAAAAATCAGGGCGCCCTGTTCCTCAGCAACTTTGGGACGATTGCATTGCAGAACAAACTCGCGCGCCTGCCAGGCGTCGGTGACGTGACGGTCTTCGGCGTCGGCCAATACGCCATGCGCATCTGGCTCAATCCGGAGTTGATGCGCGAACGGTCGCTGACGCCCAAGGACGTCATCAACGCCATCCAACGGCAGAACGTTCAAGTGCCGGCCGGGCAGATCGGCATGCCGCCGGTGCCGCCGGGCCAGGATTTTCAATTGACGGTGAATGTGTCGGGCGCGCTGACCGACGTGAATCAGTTTGAAAACATCATCGTCAAGTCGAACCCGCAAGACGGCGGCCAGATCACACGCATTCGTGACATTGGCCGCGTGGAGCTGGGTGCCCAAACCTACAGCCAGTTTTTCAAAATGAACGGCCAGCCGGCGGGCGGCATCGCCATCTACCTGTTGCCCGGGGCGAATGCGCTGGACACGGCCCAAGAGGTGCGGACGGCGATGGCCCAATACGCGAAAAGTTTTCCGCAGGGTCTAAGCTACCAGATTCCCTTCGACACCACCAAGTTTGTCCGGGAATCGGTTAATGAAGTGTATCGTACCCTCGTTGAAGCCGGCATTCTGGTGTTACTGGTCATCATGGTCTTCCTTCAGGACTGGCGTGCCACGCTGGTGCCGGCCACCACCGTGCCGGTGACCATCGTCGGCGCCTTCGCCGGCATGGCCCTGCTCGGATTCAGCATCAACCTGCTCACGCTTTTCGCCGTTGTGCTGGCCATCGGCATCGTCGTGGACGACGCGATTGTGGTGGTAGAGGGGGCGACCCAGCACATTGAACGCGGGAAGACGCCGAAACAGGCGAGCATTGACGCGATGCGCGAATTGTTCGGCCCCATCATCGGCATCACGCTGGTGCTGATGTCCGTCTTCCTGCCGCCGGCGTTCCTGCCGGGCATCACCGGCCAGATGTATCGCCAGTTCGCCCTTGTCATCGCCGTGACGGCGCTGATCAGCGCCGTGAACGCAATGACGTTGAAACCGACGCAATGCGCGCTCTGGTTGCGGCCGCACGATCCCAATCGCCGCAAGAACATTTTCTTCCGCTGGTTCAATTCCGTCTATGAGCCCGTCGAACGTTCTTACGCCAGGCTGATTCGCCGCATGGTGCAGCACAGTGGACGCATGGTGCTGATTGCGCTGGCCTTGGTTGTGCTGGCGATCTGGGGATTGAGCCGGATACCTACCGGGTTCATACCCACAGAAGACCAGGGGTACCTAATGGTCGCGGTCCAGTTACCCGATGGCGCGTCACTGGAACGGACGGAGCGGGCGATGGATGAAATCACAAAGATTGGCCGGGGCATTCCCGGCGTTGATCGTACCATTGCCATCGGGGGCATCTCGCCGCTGGACAACAGCGCGTCCCTGGCCAACGCCGGCATCATTTATGTCATGCTCAAGGATTGGAGCCAGCGCGGCAAAGGCGAGGATCTGAAAACCATTTACCAGACCTTCTCGCGGAAGCTGGCCAAATTCCAAGATGCCAGCACACTCGTGCTGGTCCCGCCGCCAATTCAAGGCCTGGGTCTGTCTGGCGGGTTCCAGATGCAGGTGGAATTGACCGACGGCAGCTTTGATTTTGTCCGGTTGCAACAGGCGGCGGATGACATTGTGGCGGCTGCACGCACCAATGCCGCGGTCCAGGCGGCATTCACGCCGTTCCGCTCCCAGGTGCCGCAGATTTCGGTGAACGTGGACCGTTCCGAAGCGGAGACACTCGATGTCCCGGTGGGTGACGTTTACGAAACTTTGCAGACTTATCTGGGCTCCAGTTACGTCAACCAGTTCACCAAGTTCGGCCATAACTTCATGGTCTTTGCACAGGCGGACGCAAAGAGCCGGTTGACCGCGGATGACCTCAAGAGTTATTACGTGCGCAGCCAGTCGGGCCAGATGGTCCCGCTCGGCACGCTCGCCGACATCAAACAGACCGTCGGACCGGCATTGATTCAACTCTACAATCTGTTTCCCTCGGCGACGATCAATGGCGCGGCCGCCACCGGTTTTAGTTCCGGCCAGACATTGGATGCCGTGCAGGCCGTCGCCGATAAAATATTGGGACCGGGCCAGCAGTTCGAATGGACCGCGATGTCGTATCAGGAAAAACTGCTGGGCAACAGCGCTTACTTCATTTTCGCCCTGGCCATTCTGCTGGTGTATCTGGTGCTCGCCGGACAGTACGAAAGCTGGATCACGCCGGCCGCTGTCATTTTCGCTGTGCCGCTGGCGCTGCTGGGGACCGTGAGCGTGCTGTTCGCGCTGGGTGTGGCCAACAACATTTATGTCCAAATCGGCCTGGTGTTGCTCATCGCGCTCTCAGCCAAGAACGCCATTCTTATCGTTGAAATGGCGCGGGAACGGCGGGCGGCCGGCAAGGACCTTTTGGAGTCGGTCGCTGAGGCAGCGCAGGTCCGGTTCCGGCCCATCCTGATGACGTCGTTTGTCTTCATTCTCGGCGTGATGCCGCTGGTGTTTGCCAGCGGCGCCGGCGCCAGCGCCCGCAAATCCCTCGGCATCGCCGTCGCCTCCGGCATGTTGGCCTCGACCTGTCTCACCGTGCTGTTTGTGCCCTCCTTCTTTGTGGTGCTGCAAAAGTTCGCGGAACGAAAAAGCAGACAGAATCCGGAGTCACCAAGGCCGTCGGGACAACCTTGAATTTTTGGAACACCCAAAGCCACGCATCCCAAGTCAATGAAACGATACTTTTTGCCAGTCTTGGGAAGTGCCTTTTGGCGCTTTGAAAACAAATAATCGAATCAACATATTCAACGCACTCGCAGACTGAGCACCTGTCGTAGATTGTAAGCCCCTGCACCTTCCAAGATCATGATTCCCGGCATTGCCATTCACCTGTGGCTGGCGCACGATGAGGTGAATCGTGAACCGTTGTAGAGCCAAAAAGTTTGAAGTCTTAACCCTCTTACTTGCAGTTGCCTCCATCGGATTGCAGGCTGGTTTGGCCAACGCCCAGCTTCTCGGCCCTGCTTCCGGAAACAAGGTCGCAGTGGAAGCGTTCCCGCCGGTGAACGATTTGCCCGTGCGCAAAGAAATGCCGGACGCGATGACCATGGACGACGGCACCAAGGTGACGACGCTCGCCCAATGGCGCGTGCGGCGTGTGCAGATGAAGGCGATTTTGGAACATTACGAGCTTGGCCACGCGCCACCGCCGCCGGGCAACGTGATGGGACAGGATCTTAAATCCGCCGTCTTGCTCGATGGAACAGTGAAATACCGGCTGGTGCACTTGAAATTCGGGCCGGAAGAAAAACTGGGATTCGATATTGCAATCTTCACTCCGGCCCATGGCGGCCCGTTTCCGACCATCATCAACCCGTCGTTTTTCAACACGCCGGGCGTTGCCATCACCAACACAAGCAAGTTGCCCACCGCATCCGAAGCGGCGACGAATCTACACGCGCGCCTGCGATTGATTTTCAACTCGCCGGTCACGCCGGAACGCGCGGCGGAGGGTTTCAGTAACGAACTGGATCGCGGTTATGCGGTTGTGACCTATCACTACACGGAGTGTGGCGCAGACGACGCCAATTTCCGCAAGTCGTCTTACTATCCGGCCTATCCGGGTTACGACTGGAGCGTGCTGCTCGGCTGGGCCTGGGGACTCTCGCGTGTGGTGGATTATGTGGAGACGCAACCATTCGCGGACACAAACCAGATTATCGCGCTGGGCCATTCGCGGCTGGGCAAATTGGTGATGGTGGCGACGGCGTTTGATGACCGCATCTCGCTCGGCGCGCCCGCCGGATCGAGCGGCGCCGGCACGGGGGCGTATCGTTTCTGCGGACCCGGTCGCGGCGGCAAGGAAGGTATCGAAACCATGACGCGGAAATTTCCGTATTATTTCGTCCCGCGACTGAAGGAATTCACCGGGCAGATGTATAAACTGCCGTTTGAAGCGTATTGGTACATCGCCCTGGCTGCGCCGCGTCCTTGGATTTCGGTGGAAGGCACGTATGACCAGAATTGCGTCCCGAATGCGGTCAAACAATCCATCCTCGCGGCGCGGCCCGTTTATGCGTTCCTGGGCGTGAGCACGAATCGCGTGGGCGTTAGTTACCAGCCGCATCGGCACATGCTGACGGCGGGCGATGTGAACGCCGTGCTCGATTTCGCCGATCAACAACTGCGCGGAATTGATCATCGCCGAAGTTTTGATCAGTTCCCACCGGATTCGGCTTCGGAAACGCCGCAGAAAGTTTCGGCAAAGGCAAATGCAATGGTTGAGCCATGAAACCAATCTGGCTCAGTGCGATTTTCCTCACCCTGATCTGGTACACCGGGTGCGCCGATGTGCAACACACGCCGCTCAATGTCCGCGCCTTTGGAGCAACCGGTAATGGCCCGAAGAAGGACACCGCGGCGTTTCAAAAGGCGCTCGACACCTGCGCTGCCAATGGCGGCGGTGAAGTCATTGTGCCTCCCGGCAATTACCTCATCGGCAGCATTGAATTGAAATCGCGCACCACATTGCAACTGCAGAAAGGCGCGAATTTGCTCGGCAGTGCCGACCTTGAGGATTATCCCATTGTGAAAGTCCTCTGGGAGGGGAAGTGGATTGACGGCCATCGCGCGCTGATTTCGGCGCACGACGCAGACCGCATTGCCATCGTCGGGCCGGGGAAAATTTCCGGCAACACTGCGCTGGGCGGAAGGCAAATGCCGCGTCATCCGGTTCTCATAGAACCCGTCAATTGCACGGATGTCCGGTTGGAAGGTTTTTCCACCGAACACCGGAGCATGTGGTCCATCCACCCCACGTATTGCGAAGATGTTGTGGCTGAGAATCTTACCATTCGCAGCACTGGCGGCAATGGTGATGGCATTGACGTGGACTCGTGCAAACATGTCCGCATTGAAGATTGCAACATCGTCACCGGAGACGATTGCATCGCCATCAAATCCGGGCGCGGCATGGAAGGCTACCGCATCGCCAAACCGACCGAGGACGTTCTGATTTCCCATTGTACGCTCGCGGACAACATTTTTGCCTGCATCGGCATCGGGAGCGAAACCTCCGGCGGCATCCGCGACGTGCGGATTGAGAATTGTAAATTCACCCATGCCCGGACTTTTGCCATTTACATCAAGAGCCGAGTCGGACGCGGGGCCTTCATTGAGAATATCTCCGCGACCAATCTGGATGTCACCACCGCGCCCGGCGGGTTTTTGCGCGTGAACCTTCTGAACAGCGGCATTCAGGACCCGGAACCGGTGCCCGGTAACGGAGGAATTCCCCAAGCCGGCAATTTCAGTTTCACGGATGTCAAGGCGGACTGCGGAACCTTGGTAGATGCCACCCGGATTTCTCCGGCAAAACCCATCAACGGATTTTCGCTGGTGAACATCAGTGGCACCTGCACAAAAGCCATTGCGCTCGCCAACATCACGAATGCAGTGCTTCGCGACATTCACGTGACCGGCTACACCGGTCCGTTTCTCACGCAAACCAATGTGCAGGGTGTAGGTTTGGAAGAACCCAGGTGATTGGCCTTGCCAGAAATGGCGAATCGGAGTTTGCTGACGAGCAAAGACGATCTTAATGGCGAGCAACCGTATTCAAGTTTGACTGCTTCAAAAAGACAACGATATGAGCAAGGTAATGCCGTTGCAGGTTGACCAGATTGGTTCAAGGATTCGAACCATTCGCGGCCAAAAGGTGATGCTCGACTCCGATTTGGCTGCGATTTATGGAGTTCCGACAAAGCGATTGAACGAGCAGGTCAAACGTAACGCCGACCGATTCCCGCCGGATTTCTTGTTCCAACTCACCAAAGAAGAAGCCGAAATGGAGCTTCGTTCAAGGTCGCAATTTGCGACCTTGAAGCGGGGAATGAATATCAAATATCTGCCCTACGCCTCCACGGAAAACGGCTCCATCATGGCGGCGAACGTGCTCAACAGCCCGCAGGCGGTGCGGATGAGCGTGTTCGTGGTGCGGGCGTTCGTCCAGATGCGCGACCTGCTGGGCAGCACCAAGGAACTGGCCAAACAATTGGCCAAACTTGAGAAGAAACTGACTGCCCGGCTCGACGAGCATGAGGTGGCCATCGTCGAGGTTTTGCAGCGTGTCATGGACATTTTGGACCCACCGCCGTTGCCAAGTCTGCCACGGCGTGAGATCGGTTTTCACGTCGGCCTCGCGGAACGAAAATCAAAAACCAAAGGGAAGAAAAAGGCGTGAATCCGGTGCCCGCGGGAATATGATTGTAACGATGCAACCCAAAACCAACACCTGCAATCAGGATGACGCCACCGGCTTCATCTGGCTGAACGCGCTGCACCTGAAAGTCGCGGCAAAGGTACAAAGGAAGAGATAATCAATTTTGTGCAATACCAAGCAACAGGTTATGTAATGGAACCGGAACCTGAGTTAGTAACTCGCCCACGCCCGGTAAAGGTGGCGACAACGACCGTCGAACGGGCGCGCTATCAAGAAGTAAAACGCGCCAGGGATATTTGCTTGCTTGCTGTGGTTTTGGAGGAGCGATTTCAACTCGTTCTGGATAATTATACGGAATGGGAATGTGAACTTCTCAATCAAGCACAAGCCTATCTCTTGGGGCAAACATATAGCAGGCATAGTGCGATGCAACAAAGGCTGACGCTCGATAGGCGCCTTACCAATGTGCTTACAGCGTTTCGACTTTATCTTGATCAAACTGACAATAATATTTCTGATAATATTTGGCCATTCCAGTTCGGAACTTGAAACCATAAAAAAATTCAAGAATGGATTATATGATAGTTGCTTTGGGTATCGCTTTTTGGAGGCACTTCGCAACCATGTTCAACACTGCGGTCTGCCGGTTGAAATAATTACATTCAATTCAGGATTTGTAGACGGGGATCTGAAAAACAATATCCAATTTTCAGTCATTCCACAGACCACGTTAGATACTTTGGCGACCAACAAAGATTTCAAGAAAACTATACTTGATGAAATCAAATCTTTCGGGGACAAAATCGATCTGCGGCTGCCAATTCGCGAGTATGTTTCATGTATCATCAGACTCCACGGAGAAGTGCGAAATGTGTATTCCAAAATTATAAAAGATTCGAGGGAATTGTATTCGAAGGCGGTTAGGGAATATTCTGCAATCAACGAGCAAGCTGTGCGATACCCTAAACTGGAATGTCGCAAAGATTCAGGCGAGGTTGAAGAAGCGGTTCATCTGATATTAGATTTTCTCGAGCGATACGACATTTTGCACAGACAAAACTCCGAGGTGAGAAACTTTTCCAAATCGTTTGTTTCAAATGCTATTAAAGTTAAAGGTTGAATTTGCAATCGAAACCATGCTGTTCCCACTCCACAGGTGAGATATCTTTGTAGAACCAGCCGAAGAATAATCATGCCCACCTCGCTCATCCATTGCATCTGCATCACCGTTTTTCAATCCTCCGCCCGTTCACCTGCCGGAGCCATTTTGACGAGGCGCGGGAAGAATTTTGCGAGCGGTTCCACCAAATCAGTCTGCGCGGCCATGACTTCCTCGATGTTTTTATAGACCATCGGCACTTCATCCAGGCCGGCGGAAATCAGTTTCACGCCGCGCTCTTCCAGATACGGTTTCACCATCTTCCAATTGAAACTTTCCCTGGCCTTGTGGCGGCTCATTACGCGGCCCGCGCCGTGCGAGGCGGAATTCAGCGATTCCGGCTGGCCTTTGCCGCGCGCCACGAATGTCGGGCTGGCCATCGAACCGGGAATCACGCCCAGCACGCCCGCGCCCGCCGGCGTCGCGCCTTTGCGATGCACGATGAGGTCGCGTCCGCCGTGGCGTTCCTTCCACGCGAAGTTGTGGTGGTTCTCGATGTCCAGCAACACGGCCGCGCCAAGATGTCGGGCGATGTGTTTGTGGATGAGCTGATGATTGGCGGAGGCGTATTGGCCCATCAAATTCATCGCCGCCCAGTATTCCTGGCCGTCGGCGGAATCGAGGTCGAGCCAGGCGAGATAGCTGAGTTCCTTGGGCAACTCCTTGTGCTTCGCGCGGGCGAGACGGCTGTAATGGTCGCAAACCTGCGCGCCGGTGCCGCGGCTGCCGCTGTGGCTTAACAAAGCGAGATAGGTGCCCGGTTCAAGGCCAAGTTGCTGGTTCTCCACAGTGAATTCGCCGAACTCGACAAAATGATTGCCGCTGCCGCTGGTGCCGAGTTGCGCGGCGGCTTTGTCGCGGAACCGTTGCGTGACGAGACTGACTGACCAATCGGCGTCCATGACCGGATGGGTGCGGCGATGTTTAAATTCCGAACCGATGCCAAAGCGGGTTTCAGCTTCGATGGCGCGAATGAGATCGGTTTCGTGCCTGCGCAACCAATCCACCTGCAAATCGAGCACGGTTAGTTTCACGCGACAGGCAATGTCCACGCCGACGGCGTAAGGGATGACGACGTTGTCGGTGGCGAGCACGCCGCCGATGGGCAGGCCGTAGCCAACGTGGGCGTCCGGCATGAGCGCGGCGGCGACGGAGACCGGCAGTTGGCAGGCGTTCTCCATCTGCTGGCGCGCATTGGCGTCCAAATCCGTGCCCCATTGGCGATAGGTAATGGACATGATGAAAAGCTACGCGCGCCCGGTTGGAACGCCACTGAAAATTTATGATGACAAAATGGGTTGCCGTGTATCAGAAAAAGGGCAGAGTTCAGCCCAATCCATGATCGAAGCGATACCCGAACAGCTGCCGATTTTTCAAACGGCTTTGCGGCCAAGCCAACTCGTCCGCTCCGTTCAGGCTGTCGTCTTTGTCGGAATCTGGATGGCCATCGGTTGGCTGTGTCATCTGGATGCAAACAGTTATTTGGTAGTTGGCGTTCCGCTGGTTGTGGTGTTTCAACTCGTGGTGCGTAAAAAGCCCCTGGTGACCCTTTGGATTCGGGACGCGGAACGCTTTCGATTGAACCCATTGGGAATTGCGCTGGGGATTGGTCTGGCAGTTTTACCGACGGTGAGATTGGTTCGGACTTTCCGATTGGCGTCCTGGTCGTCGCACACGCCGGAAATCCTATGGTATGTGTGCTGCATCATCGGAGCCTTTGGCGCGGCGTTCACGTTTTGCCAATTCACACAGCAGACGTGGAAAGAACTCGGATTTTGCATGCTGACCGCCGGAGTCATCGGGAGCGGAATAATGTTGCTCGGTACGTTAGCCCGGTCGGTGATGTTGCACAAGCCGATCGAATTGAACGGAGCCGCCGCGATGACCGGTATCCAAAGCTTCGCTCTTTACGTGCCGGTGTGTTTTGTTCTGGAGGAAGTTGTCTTTCGCGGCGCGATTGATTCGCATATATTTCAGCCCGGAGACAAAGGCCAATGGTGGACGGCCTTTTTTGTTTCCACCTTGTGGGGCTGGTGGCATCTGCCGATTGCAGGCGCTACCGGGATTTCGCGACTGATGACACTCATTGTTGTGTTGCCCTGCATCCACATTGCTGTGGGCGTTTTCCTTTCGTTAAGCTGGCGGCGCAGTGGCAATCTCGCCGTGCCGGCCACGGTTCACGCTTTCATTGACTCCGTGCGGAACATGCTGATGTAAAACCCTCCTAAAAGGAACCCTGCTTTGCCACAAAGGCCTGAACAGGAAAAGCTATTGAGGCGATTTACGTTTCCCGCAGATTGGAATATGGTTGGCGCATCATGAAATACACCTACGAAGAACTGGCCGGGATGATTGATCATTCGCTGTTGCATCCGACGCTGACGGACCGGGAACTGGAGGATGGCTGCAAGCTTGCCGTGAAGTACGGTGTGGCGTCCGTTTGCATCAAACCTTACGCCGTCAAGCGCGCCGCTGAATTGCTGGCCGGGAGCGGCGTGCGCGTGGGGTGTGTCATCGGTTTCCCCCACGGTAACGCCTGCATGGAATCGAAACGCTACGAAACCGAACTGGCCTGCCGGGCTGGCGCGGTGGAAATTGACATGGTTATCAACATCGGCAAGGCGCTCAGCGGCGATTGGGATTACGTCGAGCGCGATGTAAAAGCCGTGTGTGACGAGGCGCACCGGCACGGGGCAAAAGTAAAGGTCATCTTCGAGAACGATTATCTCACCAAAGGTGGCGCCGGCCTGGACGGCGACGGCTTCAAACGCAAACTCTGCCAGATTTGCGAGCGTGCGGGGGCCGACTGGGTGAAAACATCCACGGGCTTTGGCTTCGTGAAGCAGCCGGGCGGCGGCTACAATTATCAGGGGGCAACCGCACACGATTTGAAGCTGATGCGGACAGCGTGTTCGCCAAAGGTCCAGATCAAAGCAGCCGGTGGCGTCCGCGATCTGGACAGCTTGATACTCGTGCACGACCTCGGCGCCAGCCGTTGCGGAGCATCCGCCACCGCCGCGATCCTGGATGAATATCGCCGCCGCGAAGCCGCCGGGCAGTGATTATCAAATGGAAAGTTTTTGAGGGTTGCTTCTTTCCGCTTCTTTCATTACTCCATCGTTGAGAAAGGAAAATGATTATGCCAGAACCGAAAATTGCCCAAAAATCTCCGTTCGTTCAAAAGGCCGAAGCTGGCGAATATTGGTGGTGCGCCTGCGGCCAGTCGAAAACCCAACCGTTTTGCGACGGCTCTCATAAGGGCAGTGGCTTCACGCCAAAGAAGGCGGACATTGCCGAAGCCAAAACCGTCGCATGGTGCGGCTGCAAGCATTCCAAGAATGCGCCGTTCTGCGACGGGAGCCATAGCCGGCTGGGCTGACCGGAATCAGGGGCGTTTTTCCCCGCCCGGTTCTTTTTCCTTCTTGCGGAAAAAGTACTCGACATTGGCGACATTGAGCAGCGAAAGATCGAGGCCTTCGCCGGGGCGCGCTTGCTGGCGATTTTGAGTTGGCGCGCGATGCGTTTGACGGCGGTGGCGGCGTAGTATTTGATCACGCCCACGCCGGACTGGGATTTAAAAATCACGACGAGCATGCAATGTTCGTCGGCATTAATGACAAAGAGGCTGTAATTTTCACCCTGCTGGTAAGTGCTGTTAAAAGTGGTTTCGCTGACCAAACCGGCAATGGTTTGGTTGGCCATGAAGGCGCCGGAGGCGAGCGCCGCGATCGTCGTCAGGTCGAATTCGTCCGAATTGCCCTGGTGCGTGATGAGGAAGCCGCCTTTGTCAATGATCAGCGAGACAGTGGCGTCGGCGCTGGCATTAAACTCGCGGAGGGTTTCGCCCAGTTTCCGGATGTCCTCCTCGGTAAGTTGGGGGAGAGTACCCATGTCACGCGTACTGTGGAACGCTTTGGTTGATGAATTTGTGCAATAACAGGCGCGTGATCATGTTCAACGTTTCGAACACACCCTCGCACCGGTGGGCCGTCGCGGTAAACGACGGCACCTGCACTTCACGGTTGTTCAGCAGAAATTCCATGTATTCGGTGGGAGCGACATTGGGCAAATCACGCTTGTTGTATTGCAACACATAGGGTATCTCGTGGAGGTTGAGTTTGAGCGACTGCAAATTATCCATGAGATTCTGGAAGCTTTCCACGTTCTCCGGCATTTTTTCAAATTGCGAATCAGCGACGAACACGATGCCATCCACGCCGCGCAAAACGAGCTGGCGGGTCGTGTTGTAAATGACCTGGCCGGGTACGGTGTAGAGCTGGAATTTGGTCTTGAACCCGCGGATGGTCATCGCCTCGATTGGCAGAAAGTCGAAAAACAACGTGCGGTCTGAACTGGTCGCCAGCGAGACGAGCTTGCCCTTGTTGCCGGCGGCGGTTTGGACGTGGTCATGGACCTGAACCAGGTTCGTCGTCTTGCCGCCCATGGCCGGGCCGTAATAAACGATTTTAACCTGCAGTTCCCGAGTGGCTTGGTTGATAATGGCCATAAAATTTTTGGTTATTGTTTCTTGCGGTCGAGTTCGGCGGCCAACATGGCCAGTTGCGCGGTCGGCAACTGCTCGCCCGCGCGACCGAACGCGGCGAAATAGACGCCATTGACACGGAAAATTTTCCACGGCACGTTGCCGACGGTGAAATTCAGATTGTTTAATTCCCCCATCCGCAATTCCTTTGTGCACTGGGTCACTCTGGCGTAAATCTGCGGTAAAAAAGCTGCGAGCGTGTCCGCATTGAGAGTGGGCGGAGTCTGGCTGGCCACCATCAAGCCATCCGGCAGCGCCACGAGCGAGCCCGCAATGCCATTCAGCGCCATCGCGCGCGACACGACTTCCTTGGGCGTGGCGTGGCGGCTGCTGAAATCCGTCGCTGGGACGGGCGTGGATTTGATTTCAGCCTCGATCGGGCGCGCGCTCACGCGGTTGGTGTCGGACTCCACCCGACTGAAATAATTCGTATCCAGCCGCTGGCTCTCCACCGGTTTGGGCACGAAATGGGTTTCGTCCGGCATGGGTATCTTGGGGGTGGCGTCCGGCACGGCTGTTTTGGCGGGCGGTTCTGGTATTTCGTACGGCGGCTGTGGTTGCGGAAATCCAAAGAATAAATTCGGTATATCACCCGAAAGAGGCGCCGGTTGATGCTGCCTGGCCATTTTTATCGGTCCCCCTTGTCTGGCCAAAAAGATCGGTGCGACCACCTGCAGCGGCAGTTCCAATTGGAGGCCGTCATGCGCGGAGACCGCCGACGGCGCGGGTTTGACCCAGGAACGCAAATTCCGCCAGGTGAACGTTACGCGCCCGCGTTTCAGGGCCGGCTCGATCAAATCCACGGGCAACATGACTTGAGCGTTGGTCAAAGATAACTGCGCGATTTCCAGCCGCAATGCCTCCGGCCAATTTTCCGAGAGGGCGGCCAGCGACACTGAGATCGTGGCTTGCGCCGGCAAAGACGATAGAGACGGCAGCGGCTTCGGTGCGGCAGGCGCGGTCGGTGGCGGCGGAAGCGGGATGGTCGGGATTATTGGTTGTACGGGCACGCCGTTGCCTTTGCTGCCATTGCCATTGAGCGGCAGGGCCGGAATGCGGGGCTCAGGCACGGCGGGCTTGATTGAGCGCGAAGCAAACACTGGCGGCGGCGGCGCGACAGGCGGCGGCGTTGTTTTAACCGGTGCGCCCGCAACCGGTGTGGCTATTCGCATTGGCGGCGGGGGAGCCGGGGACGGCTTGGTGGGAGTTGTGGAAATTACGACCCCCTGTCCTTTGCCGCCGAAAGGCCCGCTAATTTCCTCCGGCACTACGACGGATTTCTGCGCCGGATTGCGAGCCAGTAAGTTGGGGCTCAATCGCACGAGAACTTCGCCCAGCGGCAACACGACCGGAAGCGAATCATATTCCTCCTGAACGTTGAACAAGCTTGGCGCTGCCCGGCGTAACTCGCCGAACGTGATTTTAACGGCGCCCTGCGCCAGTTGCGGCAGGATTTTTCCCGTGGAAATGGAAATGCTGGCGCGGCTCAAATCGACTCCGTTCACTGTTAATCGGGAACGAAGTTGCGGCGGCAGGTTTTCCAGAACCGGCGGCAGCGGCAATTCCACTTCGGTGACGGGTTCGGCCGGCGGCGTGGCGGCTCGCGGCGGCGCAACCGGTTTCAGCCGGGGAACGGCGGCTTGCGCGCGGGCAACGGGCGAAAATGGCGGCACGGCTGACGCGACCGGTCGCGGCGGTTGGGAAGTGGCCGCTCCAGTTTTATCCTCGTCAAAGCGTCGCAGCAGTTCTCGCAGCAACCCGGCAAATCTTGTTTTTACAGCATTTGGCATTGCGCTCGTGTTTTCCTGCGAGTGTCGCCCACAGGTCAGGTCAGTTCTCAGCAGAAAGCGCGCCATGCATGGATTGAAGTCGTTTTAAGTTTCCCTTTTTGCCAGCCGCAAGCTGGTGTTCGATCCATCCGGCCGGGAATTGTCCAAGCGCTGGACTGGCTGTCCACAAAGCGACGGGAAGTCATCAAAATTATTCATTCGCCGCCCTAATTGCGGAACGACAACTGCTTCCATATTTGCATTTGCGGCTTCAGCGTTCTCTGGGTTTGAATTGACAGACTGACGGGGTTAGCCGTTTATAGATTGCGTACGGAATGGAACAACGCCACAAAATCCTGATTTTGGACGACGAACCCGCCTGGTTGGAGGTGAGTCGTGAAACATTGGCTCAGCTTCCCAGCAAACCCGAAATTCGCACGGTCAACACCGGGACGCGCGCTGTCACCTTGTTGGACGCCGAGCCGTTTCGCCTGCTGGTTTGTGATTTGAAAATGCCAAAGATGGACGGGTTGCAGGTGCTCGCAATTGTCCGCCGCCGGTTTCCCGAATTGCGCACGGTGGTGTTGACCGGGCTGGAAGACGAGGAGTTTCGTTCCCGCGCTTATGCCTTGGGCGTGGATTTATTCTGGCTCAAGGGTGACATGCAGCAAAACCCGCAAATGTTTCTGGACTGTGTCGAATCACTGTTGGGCCGCGACATGGAAACGGGCTTTCGCGGCATTCAAAGCAAGAGCCTGATGGACATCATCCAGATGGAATGTCTGTCCCGCAGTTCCACCGTGTTACGCATCACCCGCGGCCCGCTCGTGGCCAAACTGTGGATTCAGGAGGGTGAGCTGATTGATGCCGAAGCTGAAGGCGCCCGGGGTGAGGTGGCGTTCCGACGAATCCTGGCCTGGAAGTCCGGCACGTTCGAAAATTTGTCCGCCGAACCCAAGCACGAACGCACCATCTTCAAGCCAGTCAATGCCCTGCTGCTTGAATCCGCGCAGAACATTGACGAAACCGCCAACCCCGCGGGATCCGATTCGACCGAACAAGCCGATCACCGCAAGACCATCTGGAAACTCGCCTTGGTGACCCGGGAAGGCGCTGAATTTGTGGTTGCCACCTCCTCCGAACGCCAGAATGAGTTCGAAGCTTGGGGAACGCAATGCGCGGGACAGTTGGCCGGTTGGACCCGGCGGGTTACCGAGGTGGCCAAACGGCTGAGTGACCGGCTCGAGGCCGGCCCTTTGTTATATGTCGGCGGCAACAGTTTGGAACGACAAGTGCTCTTGTTGCCTCGCGACGAAAAATCTTATCTGGTCGCCTGGCCGCCCGACGCGCCTGCCGACCAGCTGTACGAAAAAACGAAAAAACTTGTGGCCTCATGGGATTCCTAAAACGAATTTTTAAGAGTCGCGCGGCGGTGCAACAACTGCCCGCCGGCAGCCTGACCGTGAACCGCGACGGCACGGTGGTCACCTCTACCATTGCCTCCGGGTATCCGCAGGGGCTGTTGCGCGACATTGTACGCGACGTGCTGCTCCTGTTTCGCCAGGCCCGCGAAGCGCAAATGCCGCTGGCGGAATTCAGCATCCATTTCGCCAGCCTGCGCGTCACCGCCCGCGAAATGCGCGGCGGCGCCGTGATTTTCCTTTCGCCTCATACCGTGCCATCCGTTCCCAGTCAACCTGACCGCCTATGACCGCCAAAGAACTCAGCCAATTGGTCACCCAGATCGAGACCCACATCGAATGCTGGAAACAGTTCAACCATTTTGTGAACGTCGCCCGCACCAAAAAATTTGGGCCTCCCGAGGAAAATCATTTTCTGGAACTCAAGAGCGTCATCGTGCAGGAGTTGGAGATGATTTATGCCGCCCTCGAAATCACCTCGCCCGCCAAGGAGGAAATTCATTCCCTCATTGGCAACGCGCCCTCGCTCCGTTATCTCGGTGAAATGAGCGAAGGCTCCCTGCGCGGCATTGAGAGCCAGTGGCACAAGATCTACATCGGGTGGCACTCCATTTTGGGCCAGCTCAAGGTCAAGCAGCGCACCGAGGAAAACAAGGCCTTCTTCCGCTGGAAAAGATAAATCGCGGCCGCTCACTTCTTCCTTGCCCAGCGCGCCGATTTCGTGTCTAACCACGCGCCATGCCTGACGGGATCGTCGTGGATGTTTCGGATGTCGTTGAACGAGTCTCATGGCCATGCTGAATTATTTTCAAATCCTGGTTTTGGCGCTGATTCAAGGCGCGTGTGAGTTGTTGCCGGTGTCGAGTTCGGCGCACGTCATCATCGCCGAAAAACTCATGCGGCTGGACCCGTCAAATCCCGAAATGACGATGCTGCTGGTCATGCTGCACACCGGCACGATGTTCGCCGTCATTGTTTATTTCTGGCGCGGCTGGCAGCGCGATTATTTTTCCGCGGCCGGAAAACTCCGGTGGTTTGCCCTTCAGATTGTCGTGGCGACTCTTTGCACCGGAATCGTCGCGCTCGGCCTGATCGGAGTCATCGAGAAAGTCTTTATGCGCGGCAGGCCGCACGCGCAGATTGAGGATTTGTTTTCCAACCTGCCGCTGATGGCCACGTCGCTGGCGATCGTGGGCGCGCTAATCATTTACGCCGGCTGGCGGGAGGAAAAATCGCCGCGCGAGCCGGAGGTCCAGCCGGCGCACGCCTGCTGGATCGGTCTGGTGCAGGGCTTCTGCATACCCCTTCGGGGTTTTTCGCGCTCCGGCTCGACGATTTCCACCGGCCTGCTGCTCGGTCTGCCCAAACGGAAGCTGGAAGAATTCAGCTTCGCGCTGGCCGTGGTTTTGACGCCACCGGCCATCACCAAGGAAGCTTGGCGCCTGATCAAAGACCACCAGTTAAGCAGCCACGTTTCCGCGTTGCATCTGTTCGCGCCGAGCCTTGTCGGCATGGTCTTCAGCTTCCTCGCCGGGCTGCTGGCGTTGAAGTGGCTCTCGCGGTGGCTCGAAAGCGGGCGGTGGAAGTGGTTCGGCTACTATTGTCTGGTGGCGGCGGCGGGCGTGCTGTTGATTCACTTTGTGCCGCCGCGTTAAAGATCATTGCCCCGGCGCGGGAATGAAAATTTTCTGTCCCACTTTCAGGCTCTTCGGATCCAATCCCGGATTCGCCTTCAAAATCTGGTCGGTCGTCACCTTGATGCCCTGATCGCGGTAGGCCTTGGCAATGGCCATCAGCGTGTCCCCTTTGTGGATGGTGTAATCGTAGCCATTCTGCGGGCCACTGGCGGTTGCATGGCTCTTCGCCGGTGCCGGCGAGGTGTCCGGCGGGGTTTCCGGCGATGATTTGCGGCTGGTTGGCGACGCGCCCAGCGCTTTCTCGAGGTGTTCCAGTTCTTTCAAAATCTGCTCATTATCCTCCTGCCGCTTTTTGTCAATTTCCTGCACCTGCTGGGCAAGCTTGCTCAAATCGTCCTGGCTGGCAAACCCGCTGGTGCCGGGCTGATTTAACTGGCTGCTTAAATTGTTGATTTGCTGCTCCAGCGCCGAGATGCGTTTCTCCTGTGCGGCCTGGGCGGCGAGCACGTCCTGAATCTGGCCGTTGAGCTTGTCAAGTTGCTGCTGCGTCGCGCTGTCCTGCGCCCGCGCCGCCGCCACCGCAAGGCTCGAAATCAAAAACCACGCTAAAATCCTTTTCATAAGCCGGACAATAATCCGTTGCCTGCCCGCGTCAAGCGGAAGCGCAAGCGTCCCGCAAAGAACGCGAATGGAATTGGCAGTCTATCCTTGGGTTAACCGGCAGCTTTATCCTGTTCTTTGAAAGCTCCATGTTTCCGCCGGCAAATCCGCCTTACCGTTGCCGACGTTTTTCTCTCGCTGCTTGCGCTTGGCTGATTTTTTTTTGCAGGGTGAGGATCATAGCAAGCACACCATGTATACTGGCATCTTTCTTTATGACATCCTTGGTTATGCCGAGGTCTGCAAAATCACGCTCTGTACGGGCATCTCTCATCTTGGCGAGCGTACTGCCATCCTTTGGTACGTCGAGACACTTCAGCAAGAATCTGACTTGGGCTTTTTGAGATATCATTGTGGAGTCGCGCTTGCCCAAACACACTGAATATTGTTCCCACAGAAATGCGGCGCATGCTGCATAAACTAAGTAGCTCGCCAGTAGCGATGGAAGTTCGGGCCTTTCTGGTCCCAGTCGGCCTAAGACCCACGGGTTTACACCGCAACATCTAAACATTGCGACATATGTAACCAGCCCTACCCTATTAGTGAGTATTACACTCCTGAATAAGTACTTCGTGCGTTTAGCCCAAAATGGTGATTTTTCCTCCAAAATCTTCAGTGATGATTCAAATAGAGACTGCCCAGTCTGAAGGTTCTTTGCACATCTATGTAAATAAACGGCAAAACCAGGCTCGCTGCCCAAATATTTGCAATAATGTTTTCGCACCAAAAACATCGCCGGAACATTACACGACGCAACCGTCCTATAGCAGATCTTAAACAGCTTGACGCTGAGGCGGGAAATGTGTGGGTGACGCCGGCATGCAAGATATGGTGACATAACCAGAGTCTTAGGCTGCACGTCCATAATGCCACAGAAATTTGTACCTTCAATGGATAGATTTCATCGTCCAAGCAAAGGCTGCCAATTTTCTTCACGTTCTTCGCTAACAAAATCTCACGCCAGTTTGCCGTAGCGCCGGATTTCCGGCCAGAGCCACGCCACCGCGAGGACGACGAGGATGGTGCCGATGCCGCCGGACACGACGGAGATGATCGAGCCGGTGGCGTTGGTGTGGCCTATTGCGTTGCCAAAGAGGTAAGCGACCGTACAGGACTCAACATCCCCCAGTTGGTTCGACGTGCCGATGAACAGGCTGTTGATGGCAGACACACGCCCGCGCTTTTCATCCGGCGTGAGGATTTGCACCAGCGAATGCCGCACCACGACGCTGATGTTGTCCACGCCGCCGCAGATCACCAGCATCACGAACGAAAACCAAAACCATTTGGAAAGCCCGAAGGCAATAGTGGCGACACCGAACACCGCCACCGCCCACAGCATGGCGCGGCCGGCCTTTTGCAGCGGCGGCCGGTGCGTCAGAATGAACATGCAGATGACCGCGCCAATGGGCATCGCCGCGACCAGCAAGCCCAGACCACCCGGCCCGGCCCGCAGAATATTTTGGGCATAAATCGGCAGCAGCGAGGTCGCCCCGCCCAGAAACACCGCGAACATGTCGAGCGAGATGGTGCCGAAAATGATTTTGTTGGCGAACACGAACTTGATTCCCTCGGCGAGGTTTCCGACCGAGAGTTTTTGCCGGACGGCCACCGCGTGCTCGCGCCGGATGGACAGCATCAATCCGAAACAGATCAAGGACGCCAGCGTGTTCGCCGCATAGACCCAGGCGGCGGGATGCGTCGAATGCTGGTGAAACAGCCAGGCGACCAGCAAGCCGCCCAGCGCCGGGCCGAGCACCGACGAGAGCTGGAACGTGCCGCTGTTGAACGTGACCGCGCGGGCGAATTGGTGGCGCGGCACCAGGTGCGGCAGAAAGGCCGCGCTGGCCGGCCAGAGAAACGTCCGCGCCGCGCCAATCACAAAGAGGCAAAGATACATCCAGCCCACCGGCGCCTGCTGCGCGGAGATGAATGTGAGGCCGAGACTGGCCACTGCCAGCACCAGCGTGGCCAGCAAAATGATGCGTTTGCGGTTGAAATTGTCCGCGACATGGCCGGCGGGCAGCGTGCAGCCGACCATGGAAATCATCTGCGCCAGCCCCACCAATCCCAGCGCCAGCGCCGAACCGGTCCGGTGGTAAAGTTCCCAGCCGATGGCGTAACTGAGCATGTTCTGGCCGAGCGAGGCCGCGAACCGGCCGATGAGATAAAGCGTAAAATCCCGATTCCGGAAGAGCGCATAGGGACCGTCGCCGGGGACCCCCGGCGGCGGCGAGATCAAATCATCTGGCGATTCGATGGTGTTCATGGACGCGACGGCGCAGAAGTTAATCGAAAATTGGCGCAGGTCGAGTTTTCGCGGGATTGAATCGCTGGATAATCTTAATCGTCATCGCCACGGGAACCGATTCAGATTAGGATTGTGACCGGGATTAAGATGAATGAGCCGAATGAAACTTCGCCGCGCCGCTACAAGTGGCCGTGGTTTGTGCTGGTAGCCTTTGTGTTGTTCGTGTTGCTCGCGATTCTATGGATGAGTTTTGCCGTTCGAACCGTCGAACGCGAACGCAACTTCAATGCGCCGCCGACCACCAATTCAACACAGTGGCCACTCTAGAGCGGTTTCAATAGAACTGTAGCCGGAGCGCGGCGTTCACGCCGCTTCAAGGTCGTCATGCAAATTCAAGTTGAAGCGGGCTGAAGCCCGCGCTCCGCCGGCTGTTTGCCTGACAAAGAACGGCTACAGTTTTACTAGAACCGCTCTAGCAGCCGTGGTGAGCGCGCTTTATTTTTCCAGGAATTTCTCGAACTTTGCAATCACTTCAGGATTCTTATCGGCGACGTTCCGGGTTTCGCCGGGATCGGTTTTCAGGTCGTAAAGCTGCCATTTTTCATCAGTCTTCGAGCGCACAATTTTCCAATCACCCATGCGCGCGGCCTGGGCGAGATTCCGTCCGCGGAGATCCCAGGCGAAAAGGTCGTGACAGTTGGTCTGGGTTTCGCCCAGCAACGTCGGCAGCACGGAAATGCCGTCAATGTTTTTGGGCGGCTGCTGCAAGGCGATTTGCATGGCCGTCGGCAGAAAGTCCCACGCGGCCCAGGGAAAATTGCTGACCTGTCCCGGCTTGATGGTTCCGGGCCAGCAGACAATCATCGGCACGCGCAGGCCGCCTTCGTAAAGGTCGCCGCGTTCGCCGCGAAACGGCCCGGCGCTCTGAAAAAATTTCGGGTCCAGGCCCCCGCCGGTTTGCGGGCCTGTATCGCTGGAAAAGAAAATCACGGTGTTGTTTTCGATGTTGAGGCTTTTCAATCGCTCCCGCAATTGGCCGATGTAACTGTCGAGTCGGGCAATCATGGCGGCTCGGTTCTTTTCTGGTTGGGGCCAGGGTTCGTCCGAATAGGGTGCGTCGGTCGGCACGGGCATCGTATTGCCGGCGCCCGGACGCGGAATCGGATAGTTCAACAACAGAAAAAACGGCTGATAGTGGTTGAATTGGTCGGGCTGGTTGACCTTGGTGAAATTCCGAGCTGCTTCGGTGAACAAGTCGGGAATGTATTGTCCCTTTTTATCGTTGGTGTTTAAGTAGATCTCCTCCTTCCCATTGAAAGCGGGCGCTTGCTCGTCGTTCGGGCTGGGGATGGCATTGGGCATATAGCGCCACACGTAATCGGAGAAATAATTTTCCGCGTCGCCGGGGTCAATAAAACCGAGGATCTCATCAAACCCCTTTTTCCACGGCGCACCGCTGGTGCCCTCGCCGCCCAGGAACCATTCACCGATCAAAGCGGTGTGATAACCGGATCGTTTCAACCATTGCGCCACGGCGACGTCGTCCGGCGCCAGCGGCACATCCACGTCGTCGCGCTGTTTCAAATGCGCCGAATCCCGACCGAGCATGAGCGCGGCGCGCGACGGCGAGCTCGCCGCGTCGCCCGCGTAACAACTCGTGAACCGGATGCCATCGGCGGCGAGCTTGTCCAGCTCAGGCGTCTGGAATTTTGTCTGGCCGTAGCAACTCAAGTCGCCATAACCCAGGCCGTCGCATTGGATAAAAATGATGCTCGGCCGGCGCGGCGCGGGCGGATGGGGATTGGCGAAAGAACCGGATTGCACGGAAGCAGACGGCCAAAAGCCGAAGACCGTGGCGGCCACCAATACGGAGCAAAGGCGAGGAAAGCGCATTTGTTTCATTTCAAAGTTAGATTCTGGGAAACTTGAGGCGTTCGATGCAATTCTTTTCCAGGTTCCGGTTCATCCGGATTCTGTCGTGGAAAATCCAGACGATAGAGGGAAAGTAACATGGGCGATTTATAACAGAGCGTCGAACCGGATTTGGTGTCAGCAAGAACAGTTATGGACGTCACTTCCAAACCGGCCAGATTGTGTTCTCCGCCAGCGAAAACCAACGAAAGGAACGACATATTATCTTTGATTAATGGCGACAAGAGAAACCCAATGCGGGCCATGCCAGGAATCAAACGAAAATCAAGCCGCTGACCATTCCGCATGAAAACCGCCAATTTCAGAATTGCTGGTTTGTAGAAGAGGGGAATTACGGAACCCCACCATGGCGTCTGGCTTATTTTTATTTCGGCCCAGATGGAAACATTGGTTGTTGCTGGTAATTCCACTGTTTCTCCGAAATGAATCGGTACTTTCTGGATCAGGGCCAGATGATATTTTCGGGGTGCCGGGGAGCGTTTCAAGACCACGAAGTATTCCGTGTTGGTGTAAATGTCATATCGGGTAAGCAGTTCGGGCCAGGAATAGCCATCATCGAGCGATGGAAAGCGTCCATCAATTGTTCCCACGCTAAACAATATATTTTCGGCGGCATGGCCGTCACGCAGATAAGCTGCATTCAATTCCGCCAATTTTGGGGTATAGGCAGAATAGCTTTGAAAAATGGGGCGCGGATGGTAATGCAGACCGTTGGCGAACACGACCATCTGATTCCAAGGATAGACGTCCACATCCCCGCTCAATTCAGGCAAGGGATATTTCTCCCGTATTGCGGCCAAGCGATTTTCGTATCTGGCCTGCAAAGCATCCGGGTCATAAAGCAACCTGGCCGGGGACAAAATGCTGTGCGGGCCGAGTGTTTCGGCAAATTGTTCCAAAAATTTTTCTCCCGGAGTGCATAAGTTGAACAAAACCGCGGCGTAAACCAGGGCACCGTCCAGCAGCAACAGATCCATAACGATGATTTTGGGACCCTTGTTCCGCAAGAACGGCCACGACACGGCTAAGGACATGAATGCGATCAATAACACTGTGGGCGCCGCAACAATTTCATGGTGGTCGTCGTAGCGGACAAAACTGTGTTTGAAAACCATCAGGAGAATAAATCCTACTCCGCCCGCCGGTAGAATGCCAAAATGGCGGTGTTTTGCAAAACCCGTGTAAACCGCCGGCAAAGCCGCGGCCACTGCCGCCAGTAAAAAAAGAGACGCCGCCCATTTCTCCCTGTTTCCTTCCCACATCATAGCTTCGGTGTAACCGCTGGTTAGTTGCCATGAATTGCTGAAGAATGGCAAAAATGAATCCAATCTCTGTCCGGCAGCCATCCAAAAGCAAAGCACGCTCCCGGCGAAGATAAAAACAATCCATGGAAACCGACGATGCCGCAATACTTCATCAACCGCAATAAGGAGGATAACCCCCGTCGCCATTATCATCCCGGTGAATTTAGTGAGCCCCAAGCAGCCCAACGACACCACCAGCAGGATTTTGGTGATTGAAAAAGGGTTGTCATTCACAAAAAAGTGCAAGGAAAGCAAAATCAACATCCAGGCAACCTGACGAATGTCAATGTTTAGTGTGATCGGCAGACCGATGACGCCGATAAAGCCCATCAGCCATAGCCAGGCAGTTGACAGACGGGCAAAAGAATGATGCGCCAACTGCCAACAGGCCAGCCAGAACACAACCGAAAATATTGCCCATGCAATTGTCGAAATCTCAAAAGTTGGCGGATAATATCCACCACACAAGAACCCCCATGGACCAAAGGTAAAGATAATGTCACGCCCGAATTGCCAATGCTGTTCAAATGCCATAGCTTTTCACATTGACATTGGGACATGGTGTGACAAGCTCATGGGCATGAAAGCTTATGCGCTGGATTTACGGGAACGGGTGGTGAAATTCATTCAGGTCGGCGGCTCCAAAGCCGAGGCCGCCCGGCGGTTTGATTTGGCCCGGAGTTCGGTCTATCGGTATCTGGCCGCCGCCCAAAAAGGCGCGTTGGCTCCGAAAACGAGCTGGGGTCATTGGCGCAAACTCGACCCGCAGCAACTCCAGGGGCAGGTCAAAAAACATCCCGACGCCACCCTCAAGGAACTCCAGCAGGTGTTCGGCGTCAGCCACCATGCGATCTGGGTGCGACTGGGACAATTGGGCTTCACGCTAAAAAAAACTCATAAAATATCGCGAGCGCAACGAGGTGCAGCGGTGGCTCTTCCGCCGCGAACTCGAAAGGTTCGACGACCGGACCGTCTTTTACTTGGACGAATGCGGGGTGGACCACCGCCTGTATCGTGAGCACGGACGCGCGCCCCGGGGTGAGTGGATTTATCAGGCGGTGGCGGGCAAACGGCGGGAACGCACCCGCATCATGGCGGCCTGGCAACACGGCAAACTGGTGGCCCCGCTGGTGTTTCAAGGCAGTTGCAACACCGTAGTGGTGGACACCTCTTTCGAGAAAGTGCTGCTGCCCGCACTGCCGCCGGGCAGTGTGATCGTGCTGGACAACGCCCGGTTTCATCAGTCGCCGACCACGCAGAGGTTGGTGGCAGCGGCGGGCTGCCAGTTGCTGTTCCTGCCGCCTGACTCGCCCGACCTCAACCCCAGCGAACATCTCTGGGCTGCCTTCAAGAACCGCTTGCGCAAAGACCTTGCCACCGCCAGCAACCCCTTCCTTTTTATCGCCACTATGTCCCAATGTTATTATTAATTGTTATATTTTCCCGCCGGAGCCAGATGTCATCGGTTCGCCAGGTGGTGCCGATAATTGCGCCCGGCGTGCCGGCCGTGCCAAAACCGCTCTCCCCACGCTGCCATGAAACATCATCAAATCCCGGCTGCGTCCAATCCGCCGCCGGCTTTTTGGTCGTGTAATTCCACAGTGCCGGATGATCGTCCGCCGCGGGAACAATCACGGTCACCTTTGGTTCTGCTGGTATCGGCGCCCAGTTCTTCACTTTGGTTTTGTCGCGCGCGGCATATTTTTTCCAGATCGCCTTGTTGTAGAGCATTTGCAGAAAGACGCCTCCGACCACTGGCCGGGCAGTGAAGCCGACTTGCCGTGCCGTCTTGGTTTGATACCAGTCGGTCATCGGCGTTCGATCCGGCGTGGCGTTCAGGAAGGCAATGACCGGATTGATCAGGGCTTCAAAGTCAGCGCGGTTCTGCGTCAGCGTCGCCGTCCAGGTAATCCAGTCCAATTTGGTGTAAGTGGCGCGGTTATCGAGCGGCAGGTCATAACGGTTCTGCACCTTCCGGTAAAACTCCATCTCCTTTTGTGCCACGGTGGCGGGAAACAAATTCAATCCGAGGATGCGGTCCCAGACCAGGTTATATTTCTGGCTCCACGTGCCAGGCTTATCGAACGCGAGCCGGAAATGATCGCCGTCATCGGCGGCTTTCACCCAGCGTTGCGCGAACTCATGTGCGAGCCGCGAATACTCCTCGGCCTCGGCGGTGTCCCCGCGCATCTCGCACAACCTGGCAAACGCGCCCAAAGCGCAAATCGCCTTCGCGCTCAGGTTCACGTTGTGCGCCAGATGGCCGGCAAAGTCGTCCGTGCAAAGCTGATTTTCCGGATCAAATCCCTTTTCCTTCAAATACGCAGCCCACTGTTCGAGCTGTTTCCAGTAAAGTCCGGCAAACTCCGCATTGCCTTCCATTTCGGCGATGGCCGTCATGAGGATCAGCAGATTCCCACTTTCCTCAACAGGCATTTGGTCGTTCTCGTTCCGCTCGCCGCCGCCGTAAACCTGGCCGTTGGCCTGCGGATAGGTGCCCAGATCGTGCGGCGCGAAGGGAAATTTCCAGCGATCGCTCGCCGCGTAGTTCATGAACGGAACGAGGAACGACTTGGTCAGCGTGGGGCCAAACAACAAAAATTGCGGCGACATCGGGTAAAAAACGTCGGCGGTGCTGATGCAACCGTTGGAGTGATTTTCTTTGCAGAACTGCAACGGCTGGCCGTTGGCGTCCGCCACGAATTTTCCAGCGGCAAAACACTGGCGATAGGCCAGGGCGGCGAGTTCCGCATAGTTCTCGCCGCCAGCGCGGCGCAAATCGGTCATCAATTCGTCGTCAAACGCCGCGCACCGCTTTTGCAGCTTTGGATAATCATGCGCCGCTGCTTTCAATAGATCGGCCGCCTTCCACCCGTTGCGACGCCAATACGGGCGAAGATTTTTCTTCATGTATTGGATCGAGTAAAGGTCATCGTAGGCCAGCATCAACCAGCACGAAACGGCCTTTGATCGCACAGCGCCCAGGTTCATTGCGGAGGCAATCACCGAGTCGTTGCGCGAATTATTTTGAAGCAAGGCCTCGGAGGCGGGACCGGCCAAAGACTGGCCGGCCACAAAGCTGTCGCGGGCGGCTTGGGCAGTGGCGACGGTGGAAGTTGCCTGTGCATTCTTGACAGTGGCGACATAAAAATAACCCCAATCTATGCGAAGGTCGTCCCCCTTTTTCTGCAAGACCGGTTGTTCCACGGATCCGACCCGCCAGGCTTTGATTCCCGCGCCATCGGCATTTTGGAAATTGACAGCTTGATCCGGTTGATTGACGGCAATCTCCGAACGGGCGTCAAAATAAACCGATACTTGATGATTTTGAGCGTCCGTTGACCGCACTTGCCAGGTCAAATAAGTGACCGGCCTCGACAGCAAATCCAAATCGTCCGGCAGGTCGGCGGTCATGAACGTGAGGGTGAGCCGTATGCCTTCGCCTTCAAATGTGTAAATGGTTCGCGTGGGCAGAACTTCAAGACTGGACTGCGGCAACGCCGGCACATTGGCAGGCTCCGCGCCCATGAGCCGGAATGGTTTCCCGTCAATTCGCACCAGGCTGGTGAGCCGTTGTAGTTTGCCGGTCCAATGGGTGGTGTCCACATCGGTCAATCTGTCCGCCGGCGACCAAATGCTGAAATAAGGATCGCAGGCCACCAGTGGCACGGAGGGAGGACGCAGCATTTCAGCTTGACCCACCGCTGAAAAACCAAATGACAACAGAATCAAGAATAAGAAATGTCTCGAGTGCTGGACAAACATGGCCGGACTCATTTTTTCGAGCCACCCAGAGAGTTAGTCTGAGGACTGGGTTCATGTTGGTTCATCGTTCTGCTTTTGTCCATCCCCGGCAGAGGAACGGTGTAGTCCGACCAGCGCCGGGATTTGATAGCGCGGTTTGCCATGCGGCCCGCGTTGGTTGGATTCGCATCGGCAATTCTCAATCACCACCCGCGTTCAAACTTCAGATGGCTCGAAATTGAGAAATGCACTTTGGTACATTTCCTCACACCTCTGAAGTCCTCGTCATTGAGTATCCAATGACCGTATCTGTCAAAGCTACCGCAGATTGGCGGTAGCGCGGCGGCGGTGGACGAGGAGTGCGGCGGCACCGATAGCCAGCAACCCCCAAGCCGAGGGTTCAGGCACTGGTAAGGATTGGCCTTGAAAGGCAAGCCAGTTCGGGGCTTGCACGGAGGCAAATGTGCTTTGCCCGCCACTTGGCGTAAATTCATAAATCGTGTTGGCTGTGGTAGCCGCGACAAAGAGGTTGCCCGCGCTGTTGAAGGCCAATCCAGCAGGGTTAGACAACCCGGAGGCGAAGGTGCTTTGCGCACCGCCCGGAGTGAATTTATAGACGTTGCCGCTGGCGTTGGCTGCCACGAATAAATCACCGGCGCTGTTAAAGGCCAGTCCATCAGGTTGATTCAATCCGGAAGCGAAGGTGCTTTTCACTCCACTTGGCGTAAATTCGTAAATGTTACCGCTGTAGTAATCCGCCTCGAAAAGATCGCCCGCGCTATTGAAGGCCAGTCCGGCAGGACCATTGAATCCGGAAGCGAAGGTGCTTTGTACTCCGCCCGGCGTGATTTCAGTGATGTTGCCGTAATAGTCATCCGACACGAATAGGTTGCCTGCGCCATTGAAGGCCATTGCAGCAGGCAAACCCAGACCGGAGGCAAAGGTGCTTTGCACTCCGCCGGGAGTGAATTCAGAGATGCTGCCGTTGTAGAAATTCGCCTCGAACAGGTTGCCCGCGCTATTGAAGGCGAGTCCCCAAGGATAATTCAACCCAGAGGCAAAGGCGGTTTGTACTCCGCCCGGAGTGATTTCAGTGATGTTTGCGGGGTTGGCGTAACCCGACACAAACAGATTCTGGGCCTGCGCGCTGGTGGCCATCAACAGAGCCGACCCGGCACAAACCGCTCCGCCGAGTGAAGGACACGCGGCTCGAAGGAAGGATTTGAACTTCGTTTTCATGGTGCTGTCTTGCTTTGAAGGCCTATTGAAGGCCTATTGAAGGCCTATTGAAGGCCTATTGAAGGCCTATTGAAGGCCTATTGAAGGCCTATTGAAGGCCTATTGAAGGCCTATTGAAGGCCTATTGAAGGCCTTTTCTCTAACTCAGCCAAACTTACCAAGAGGAACAGCGAATGTCAAGCATTTCAAATCTGATTTAATTACGCCGACTTGACTTGAACGAATCGCAAAAAGTGGAGTCACGTCAATTCAATATAACAAACGACCCTGAAAAAGCGGGTTGCGCTGCGAGCAAACCATCATTACTAAGTTCAAAGTCATTTTATAAAGCATCCATCAACAACCAAATCTACATGTCCATGAAACCGTCCATCTCCATTAACATTGTCACCGCGGTTGCGACTGCACTCGGAATCTCGCTGCTTGCGGGTTGTGCCACGCATCCATGTTCCGAGTGTTGGTCGAACAATGGCAATGACCACGCAAAACTTTTCGGCTGCATGCCCGACGGCGTGCCCGTGAAGATTTACACGCTGCGCAACAAGAATGGCATGGAAGCGCGCATACTCAATTATGGCGGCATCATCCAATCGCTCGAGGTGCCGGACAAACACGGCAAGCTCGGCGACGTGGTGCTCGGTTATGACAATCTGGATGATTATCTGACCAACAGTCCCTATTTTGGCGCGTTGATCGGTCGTTACGGCAATCGGATCGCCAAGGGACGATTCACATTGGACGGTGTGACTTACCAGTTGGCGACCAACAACGGCCCCAACTCGCTCCACGGCGGCGTGCGCGGTTTCGACAAAGTCATCTGGCAGGCCAAACCCGGTCGTTCAGACCTGGGCCAGACGCTGCAATTGACTTATGTCAGTCATGATGGCGAGGAAGGTTACCCCGGCCAGCTCAAGGTTACCGCGCTCTACACATTGACCGAAGACAATGCCATCCGCCTTGACTATACCGCCACGTGCAACAAGGACACCATTGTCAATCTCACGCAGCATTCCTATTTCAACCTAGCGGGTCAGGGAAACATCCTGGGCCACATCGTTTACATCAACGCCGACAGATTCACGCCGGTGGACAGCACGTTGATTCCGACTGGTGAATTGGAGCCGGTGGCCGGCACGCCGTTTGATTTCCGCACGCCGACGGCCGTGGGCGCGCGGATCCATGAAGACAATGAGCAGCTCAAGTTCGCCGGCGGTTACGACCAGAACTGGGTGATCAACCATCCGATGGGCGAACTGGGTTTGGACGCCCGTGTGACGGAACCGACTACCGGCCGTGTTTTGGAAGTCTGGTCCACCGAACCTGGACTGCAGTTTTACACGGGCAATTTTCTGGACGGAACCATGAAGGGCAAAGGCGGATGGGTTTATCAATTCCGTGACGGGCTGACGATGGAACCGCAGCATTATCCCGACTCACCCAATCATCCCAATTTCCCATCAACCGAACTGAAGCCGGGTGAAACCTACCACAACACAATTATCTATCGGTTCAGTGTGGAGTGATTTACCCGGTTCACCCGCACCGGCGTGTTTGGGCAAAGCGAATTTGCGCGTTCGCGACAGACCGTGGCGCACCACCCCCTATAAACAAATTACGTCATATCAGATTGAACGGGTTCGAATGGTCCGGCGGGCAATGAAGGAATTTTTATGATCGGAAAAATACTTGTCGCGGCCTTGACGGTCGCTTGTGAAACAAACGCCGCTGAGGCTCAATCGAACGTTTTGAGCCAGCCTGCCGGGCGGTGGAGCAGCGCGGACAAGGTCGAAATGGCCAATCGTGTCCGCCAGGAATTTTTGCACGCCTGGAACGGTTACAAACAATTCGCGTGGGGACACGACGAAGTGACGCCGTTGAGCAAGGGTTATCACGATTGGTACGGCGTTTCACTGGACATGACACCGGTGGACGCGCTGGACACGATGATTTTGATGGGGCTGACGAACCAAGCCGATGAAGCGCGTGAACTCATTGACACGAATCTTTCGTTCAACCGGGATATTTACGTCAAAAATTTTGAAATTACGATTCGAATGCTGGGCGGCCTCCTCAGCAGCTATCAACTCACCGGCGACAAACGTCTGCTGGCGCTGGCGGAGGATTTGGGAAACCGGCTGCTGCCGGTGTTCAATTCACCCACTGGCATGCCGTATGTTTACGTGAATCTTAAAACCGGCGCCGTGCGTGGGGTGGAGAGCAATCCGGCGGAGGTTGGCAGTTTGCTCATTGAGTTCGGCACCCTGAGCAAGTTGACGGGCAACCCGGTTTATTATGGTAAAGCCAAACGCGCGCTGGTGGCAATCTACAACCGCCGTTCGAGCATCGGACTGGTCGGCTCAGGCATCAACATCGAAACCGGCCAGTGGCTGGACCCGGACAGCAGTGTCTCCGGCGGAATTGATTCCTACTACGAGTATCTGCTCAAAAGCTGGCTGCTGTTCGGCGACCAGGATTGCGAGCGCATGTGGAAAACCAGCATCCGGGCGTTGAACAAGCACGTTGCCGACGACGCGCCAACGGGATTCTGGTATGGGCACGTGAACATGAACACCGGCGCGCGCACGAAGACCTGGTTCGGTGCGTTGGACGCTTTTTTTCCGGGAGAACTTGCCTTGTCTGGCGACCTCAAATGCGCCGCGCGCCTGGAGGATTCCTGTTACAAAATGTGGAGCGTCGCAGGCATTGAGCCGGAAGTCCTGGATTATTCCGACATGAAGATTGTCAATCCGGGATATCCGTTGCGTCCGGAAATCATCGAGTCCGATTACTACTTGTATCACTTCACAAGGAATCCCCGCTATCTCGACATGGGCAGGATATTTTTCGACAGCCTGGTGAAATATTGTCGAACGGATGTGGCTTATGCCTCATTGAGCAATGTCGAGACGAAAACGAAAACGGACGACATGGAAAGCTTCTTTCTCGCCGAGACGCTGAAATACCTTTACCTATTATATGCTCCGCCCCAAACCGTTGATTTGAGCAAAGCGGTCTTCAACACGGAAGCTCATCCAATCCAGAGAACCTGGAAACATCACTGATTAAAATGGCGGTATTAACTGGGGAAGAGCCAAATCAAGAAGCCGTTTAGTCTATCCTCTCTTCAAGTCATTTCCGGCGGGTGCCAGGTTGCCGGCTTGAGTTCGGCAAGGTGATTGCTAAATGGTGTAATGTCAAATTCGTTAAACAAACCTGAGCGGTTGGGTTTGGAGAAGCCCATTGGTTTGGTCTTTTTGAAAACCCTCCAATTATTGGGCGTTTTAAGGTTTTCTGGAGCCGGCTGATGCGGGCGTCCGGCATTTTTTCCTCTTTCGATTGCACAAAACCGATGTCGCAAAATGTCCACCAAGTCCAAAACGCAACCGATTAAGCGCATGCTCGGTCAGTACGAGCACGACGGATTTTTTGACGAAATGCTGGACGAGCAGGGCCGGATCCGCCCGCATTATCGCCAGTTTCGGGAGCTGTTCCAAACGCTGTCCACCAAGGAATTCGAACACAAGCGACAGTCGGTGGACCTCGCGTTTCTGCGTCAGGGCATCACCTTCAACGTCTATGGCGACTCGGCGGGCGCGGAGAAAATTTTTCCTTTCGACCTGCTGCCGCGCGTTATCCCGGCCGCGGAGTGGGAAGCACTGGAACGGGGCCTCGCGCAACGCATCACGGCGTTGAACCTTTTTTTGCGCGATATTTATCACGAACAGAAGATTCTGCGGGACGGGGTCATCCCGCCGTCCTATGTGCTTTCGGGAAAGCATTTCCGGCGCGAGTTCGTGAACTTCAACGTGCCCAAGGACATTTACATTCACATTTGCGGCACGGATTTGATTCGCGATGACAAAGGCCAATACCTGGTGCTCGAAGACAACGGCCGCTGCCCCAGCGGTGTCAGTTATGTTCTGGAAAACCGCCGCTCAATGAAAAGAACTTTCCCGACGATGTTTGAGCGCATCGGCGTGCGACCGGTCGAGCATTATCCGCAGGAATTGTTGAAAATGTTGCAACACATTGCGCCCGGTGGCATGGCGGATCCAACCATTGTGTTGCTCACGCCCGGCGCGTACAACTCGGCTTACTTTGAGCACACGTACCTCGCGCGCCAGATGGGCATTGAAATCGTCGAGGGCCGCGATCTTGTGGTGCGCGACGCGCGAGTGTTCATGCGGACGACCAAGGGGCTTCAGCCGGTGCATGTCATTTACCGGCGAATGGATGATGATTTTCTCGACCCGACGGTTTTTCGCCGTGATTCATTGCTCGGCGTTCCGGGGATTGTTCACGCTTATCGCGCCGGCAATGTGTCGCTGGCCAATTCAATCGGCACGGGCATCGCGGATGACAAGGTCATGTATTATTTCGTGCCGCGCATGATCAAGTATTACCTCGACCAGGAACCGCTGATTCCCAACGTGGCAACATACCTGGCCAGCGAAACCGAAGATAAAAAATATATTCTCGAAAATCTCGGCCAATTGGTGGTCAAGGCGGCCAACGAATCCGGCGGTTACGGCATGTTGATGGGACCGAAGGCGACGAAGGCCGAAATCGAAGCCTTCCGCAAGAAGATTGAATCCGAACCGCGCAATTACATCGCGCAACCAATGATCTCGTTGTCGAGGCATCCCACATGCGTGGACGACGACGACTATTTTGAAGGCCGGCACGTTGACCTGCGGCCGTACATCGTCTATCGGCGAGAAAATTGTCATCGTACCGGGCGCCCTGACGCGTGTGGCGTTACGCAAAGGTTCGCTCGTCGTCAATTCTTCGCAGGGCGGCGGCAGCAAGGACACCTGGGTTTTGTATGGAGACGAATGAAAACAACATCGAACATTCAACATTCAACGCCCAATGCTCAACGAAAACAGCGCGCAGCGCGCCGCTTCTTTGGACGTTCGACATTGCATGTTGAATGTTGAATGTTCCCCTTTAAAAAATGTTAAGCCGCGTCGCCAATTCACTTTACTGGATGTCGCGTTACATCGAGCGCGCCGAAAACATCGCGCGCATTGTGGACGTGAACCTGCAGTTGCTGCTCGACTTCCGCAATCTCGATGAAGAACGCATCGCGCAACATTGGCTGCCCATCGTCGAGGCGACGGGTGATGAGAAACAATTTTTCCAGCTTCATAAAAAGGCCACCGGGCATTCCGTCACGGAATTTCTCGTGTTTCAGACCGAGAATCCCAATTCCATTGTTTCGTCCATCTGTCAGGCGCGCGAGAATGCCCGCATGATCCGCGATCAGATCACCATTGAATTTTGGGAGGACTTGAACCGGCTTTACTGGTTTGTCAAAACACCGGAAGCGCGGCGGATCTGGAAGGAAAGCGCCAGCGAATTTTTCCAGCAAATCAAAAACAGTTCGTTGCACCTGATCGGCCTGGGCTACGCGACGCTGCCCCGCAATGAAGGCTGGTGGTTTGTGCAGGTGGGAAAGTTTCTCGAACGCTCGGACAAAACGTCGCGCATCCTCGACGTGCGTTCGGGAGCATTGCCGGAGAAAGGCGCGCCCGAAGCTGCCAGCCAGCCGGAAGCACTGGAGTGGTCGGCCATTCTGCACTCCTGTAGTGCCTGGGATGCCTACCGAACTCTTCACGGCGTGGAAGTGCATCCGCACGGTGTCGTGGATTTTCTTCTCTTGAATGATGATTTCCCAAGGTCGGCGCGTTTTTGCGTCAACCAATTAAATTCCGCCCTGCGCCGCATTTCCGGCGTGGCGGATGGCCGTTTTTGCAATAGCGCGGAAAAACTCGCCGGCCGGCTCGTTGCGGAGTTGCAGTTCAACACGGTGGACGAGATTTTTGAACAGGGCCTGCATCTTTACCTGGATCAATTGCAGTCCAAGCTGAACGACATCGGCGCGGCATTGTTCGATGCCTACATTTTTCAGCAGTTCAATAATCTGGAGGACGAAATCATGGTTCAGCAGGAGGAGCAGCAGCAGCAATTGCTGGAACGTCGGTCCCCGATCCGGCGCGAATCCCTTGATCGCTGCCAACTTGCCGGGTCGGAGACCGGCGCTCCCCTTTTACCCTTATGAAGCGCATCGGTATCCTGACCGCCGGGGGCGACACACCCGCCTTGAACGCCACCACTCACGGCGCGGTGGTTCGCGCGAACCAGCTCAAAGTCGAAATTGTCGGCCTCATCAAGGGATTTAACTGCCTGTTCAACCCGCGCGTGCCGCACGTTCATCTCAATCCGTTGTTTCAGGAGATTCCCGAACTCGACCCCACCAAAGGCGGCACGCTCATCGGTTCCTCGCGCGATTATGTTGACCCCGATAACCGACAGGAACTCGACGTGATCGAATCGCGATTGAAAAAACTCGGCATCGAGGGACTCATTTGCGTCGGCGGTGATGGAACCCTCAACGGCCTCCAACCGATAGCTGAACGGTTGCCCGCCGTGCTGGCTCCCAAGACCATTGATAACGACCTGGGCCTGAATTATCCCAGCGAACCGGACGAGTGGGTGCGTGTGAACGATGCCACGGCCAAACGCGGCTATCGCTACAAACAGATTCCGGCGACCGAGGTTTTTGATCTCAATCAAATCGTCAACTACGCCACGCCCGGCTACACCACAGCGGTTTATGTGTCCGCCAACGGCGTTGAGCGCATCCGCACGACGGCGGAAAGCCACCGGCGCATTGCCATCATCGAAGTCATGGGCCGGCACTCAGGTTACATCGCGCTCGGCACGGCCTATGGCCAGCCGGACATCATTCTCATTCCCGAACATCCGCTCGACCTCGAACATCTCGTTCAGCGCGTCAAACATATTTACGACCTCCAAAAGAATGTCGTCATTGTCTGTGGCGAAGGCATCGTGGACGAGCAAGGCCGTGAACTGGGCGCGGAAACGAAATCCACCGATCCTTCAGGCAACGTGGTGTTGAGCGGCGCTGCGGACGCGTTGCGTAATAAATTGGTCCAAATGATTGGCGACCGCTATTTTCAGCTTTATCGCCGCGGCGAATCCGCGAAGGAGGCTATCTTTACCAGAAAAGTCGGCCACACGCAACGCGGCGGACGACCGATTCTGTTTGACCGGTTTTACGCCGGGTTGCTCGGCGCCAAAGCGGTGGACATGCTGCTGGAGGGCCGCAACAACGCCATTTCCGTTCTCCAATACAGTTCTGAAAAGGGCTTTCACGTTGAGGGCTACGACGCAAATCGCTTCCGTGATCGCTGGGGCCTTATTCATGCGCGCAAGCTGCATCCGGCGCTTTACGACGCGAAATTGATGAAGCCGTCCAAGCTGGGCATTGATTATTTGCTGCCAATTTTCACCGACGCCATCGGCAACGATGACGCTGAACACATGCGTTCGACGTTGTTCGACCCTGGCAACCTCGCGCAGCCTTATCACTCCATCAACACGGATGTGCACAAGCGCATCCGTTACCTGGAAACGGAGGCCGCGTGAGTTCGCCCGCCGCTTTGGTTCCCTACATCAACGTCAAACTGTCGTTGCTCGGCTTCCCGCCGGTGGTGACCGGCGAGGCGGAGGAATTCAGCGACATTGTTTCCTCGCTAATTGCGCAGTACCGGGAGAAGGAGCGGTTGCTGGCCAATCACCTTTGCGCCGCCGACCAACGCATTCAGACGTTCCTCTATGATTACCTGCAGGACGTGCCGGTGACGAAACTGCCACTCCGCACGTTCACCCTGGATCGCCCCGGCATGGCGCGTGCGCTGTCACTGCCGGTGGATCGCGACGAATTCGCGTCCACTATCCTTAATTCCTACCGGGTCAAGCAGGGTGTGCTGCACAATCCCAAAAGCGACCGCCGCACGACGCAGGGCATTTTTCACGTCGCCGAAGGCGGCCTGCCGATTCCCGACGACAAGATCGGCGTGCCGAAAACCGTGTTCGGGAAACTGTTGAGCCTCGCCTTCAATCCGCCGCGCGAAATCATGCGTCTGCCGTTCACCGCCACCCAGCCGCAGCCGGCGGAATGTTTCGTTTCGCTGCTGCTGCGGCCGGTCGTTTGTCCGGAAGTTCCCGGCTTCACGCCGCGAAAGACGATGGAGATTCGCTTCTTCGCGCCGGGCAATCTCGTGAGCAACCTGGATTTCGTCGAAAACATCTTTGGCAACGGCGGCGACCCGATTCTGCCGGAAAACGACGCCGGGCTCGACACCGAACATTGGACCGGCCACACCGGCTGCGTCATCCTCGCGCCGCATCTGACCAAAGTTACCAAGAAGGATGTCGGCCTGCCGCCTTGGGACAAGGCCACCGAACGCCAGCGCCGCGACGGCATGTGCTGGAAGGACGAGTGGGAATTCTACAACAACGGCGGGGCCTTCAAGCTCACCTGCCGCGACGAAACCGGCGTCATCGTCACCCTCATCGCGGACAACTATTTCGGCTACTGCAAGAAAGAGGTGAAGACGCAGATCAGTTACGCGGCCAATCTTTACGGCCTGTGCGAGGAGGAACACGCCGGCGGCGCGCTGGTCTTTCCCGCCTACGATCTCGGCGAGGAATTCAGCGGCGATACGCACGTCAAGCGCATGGGCCATTCCTTTGCGGAGGTGACATCCGTTCACCATGATGCGATGGAACTGAAGCCCGAAGGTTACGCCGTGGACAAAAAATATCCGGACATCATTTATGTGCCGGAAGACGCGCACTTTGATCTGCATAAACAGAAAATCTCGTGGCCTGGTGGCAGGACTGAACGCTCCATCAAGCTGCTGCCCGGCAAAACCTATGTCCGCCCGTCCGGCTACAAAGTCCGCATGGAAAAACCCGGCGCGAACCGCGCCTGGCGCCTGGTCGGCACGGTGGCCGAAGGCACGCTTTGCCACAAACCCTGCACCGTTTCCGGCGGCGGCAAGTCGGAGATTTCCAAACCCATCACCGACGCGATTCTCACCGGGCCGGTGTTCGTGGCGGACTTCAAAAAGGATTTTGACCAGGTAGCCGAACTGATCACGCGCGATTACAGCGGGCGTTTCAACGACCCGGCGCGGGTGGACAAACGTTCGATCCTGGACCCGGAACGTTCGCTCGGCTCGGTCATCAAATTGCTCACGCCTGACGAGCACGACTACAAGCCCGAATACAACGCCTGGCTGGAAACCGTGCCGCAATACCTCAAGGAACTGGTGTTTGTCGTGAAGCGCTATTACAAGCCTGAATGGGGCGACCATTGGCGCGAACATTTCAGCGTGGACATCATCAACGGCAAACCGGCCAACGAATTGAAATGCGACAACCGCAAGCTCGTCACCACCTATCTGCGCGTGGGCTTCGACAGCGACGGCTCCTGGCGCACGTTCGGCTTGCGCAAGGATTTCAATCCGGCCGCTGAAAATTCAGGCGGAGGACGACATCACCGCGTCGGTCGTCGTGCCGCCGGGCGTGCTCAAGGATTTGCCTGAACCGGATGTGGGCAAGGGCGGTTCGCTGAAATTCGTCCAGAATTGCGAAGCAGCGTCTGTTCCAGCGGCCGGACGACGCCATCCATCGCGGCTACGACAAGGTAGACGGAAGCCGATTTTGCCCAGCCGGACAATTTCTTTTCCAACTACGAGCCGCTGCCGGCAAAGGCCGCGCGCGAATTGATCGAGGACGCCATCGGCTTTTATCAATTCACCGAGCCGATGCAGGCACTGATCAAAGGCGTGGCCGCGAACGGCGCCGGCTATTTTGTCTGTTCGGCCAACCCGCGTCTCGTGGACGGCAAACCGACCAAGAATCCGCGCTACCTGCAGATCCGGCCCGATCTCGACCGCGCCGCGCGAAACCTATCTCGCCGAAATGGCCGCGCGGCTGCGCCGCCGCTTGCCGCCGGGCCAGCCGGTGCTCAAGCCCGTGGCCGCCGTGCTGCCGGGCCGCCGCAACAATCCGCCCGAAACCGGCATCCGCTCGCTCGCGTGCTACAACCCGATTCATTATTTCGAGCTGCCGGAACTGTTCATGGAGTTCATTTGCAGCATGACCGGCAAATCGCCGTCCACCACCGGCGCCGGTTCGGAAGGCGCGCTCACCAAAGGCCCGTTCAACGCGCTGCCGCCCATCATTGACCTGAACAACGCGCTGGTCTCGTTCATCCTCACCGGCCATCACGCGTTCGTCACCGCCGCCGGCTATGTCGGCCCGAAGGTCGCGCGTGGACCACGACGTCAGCCTGCTCGTGCCGGAAGTCTGGTGCCGCATGTCGCCGGAGGAACGCGACCCGCAAATTCCTGATCGCCGAACGCTGCCTCGAAAAGTGCGAGGACTTTGAGCACGTCGGAAAAAAAGTTCTGGCCAGCCGGCTGGGCTGGCGCATCAATGCGCGCTTCGTCCGCATTTCTTCGGCCGCGTGTTCAACCATCCGCAGGCCGTCTTCACCGAGGAAATGCTGAAGCCCGAATTGCAGGGCCTGGACGTTTTCGCGGACGGCATGGACAACATCGTCACCACGCAAAAGCGCGTCGCCAAAATGTATTTCGACGACGGCAGCATCGCGCAGGCGTGTCCGCCGTTGAAGGCGCTGCTGCACATCATGCTCAACGACGAATGGGAAGGCAAAGGACTTGATGCATCCTGAATTCCGGAAACTGTTCACGCGCGAATCGCTGCTGGCGAGCGGCTGGTATGCCGCGCGGCTCGCGGCGAAACAGAAGATTGACCGGCAGCTTTGGCATCGCCACGTGGATTACCTGGACAAGTTTCTGAAACGCGCCAGTCACGCCGACGAGGCCGCGCGCCTCGGCATCGCCGACCGCTTGTCCCGCGCGAAGAAAACTCTGGAGCAGGTCGAGTTGCCGGCCTATCTGGAAACCCTGCGCGGCACGCTCGGCGCGGAACCCATTGAAAAGTATTTGTAATCACGAATGAAAGACGATTCGGCGAAAATTGCCAAAACCGGTGACGGCACGCGGGTTTTGGCCCGCTTTGTTACCCGTCATGAGTGGGCGCGGGAAATACTTGGCCCGCTTTCGTTTTGTGCGTTGAAATGGCGTGAACGCGGTGTTTCACGCCCGCGTTTCGCAACTTCAATGCGCTCATCAATTTTCAATCGCCAATCGTAAATCCGAATGTCCATCCACGTCGCGCTCCATCACAAAACGCATTACCAGTACGACCGGCTGGTCAATCTCGGCCCGCAGATCGTCCGGCTGCGGCCCGCGCCGCATTCGCGCACGCGGATTTTGAGCTACTCGCTACACGTCACGCCGGAAAAACATTTCATCAACTGGATGCAGGACCCGCAGTCCAACTACGCGGCGCGCCTGGTTTTCGAGCAGCCCACGCGCGAATTCCTGCGTCGAAGTGGATTTGGTCGCGGAAATGTCGGTGCTGAATCCGTTTGATTTTTTCCTCGAACCGCAGGCGGAGAAATTTCCATTCGCCTACGATCCCGCGCTCGACCACGAACTCGCGCCGTTCCAGCGCAAATGCTGGCTGACGCCGCAGTTCACGAAATATCTGGCGACCCTGCGGCGGGATTTGCTCGGCGAAACCAGCCGGCGCACCAAACAAGCAGCGGCTTGAAATTCCGGAAAAGGACAAGCCGCGCACGAATGATTTTCTCGTCGCCGTCAACCAACGGCTCTGGAAGGACATCAAATACACCATCCGGCTCGAACCCGGCGTGCAGACGCCGGAGGAAACGCTCGACAAAACTGAGCGGCTCCTGCCGCGATTCGGCGTGGCTGCTCTGCCAGTTGCTCCGTCATTGCGGTCTGGCGGCGCGCTTCGTCAGCGGCTACCTGATCCAGCTCAAGCCCGACGTGAAATCGCTCGACGGCCCGAGCGGCGCGGAAAAGGATTTCACCGATTTGCACGCGTGGTGCGAAGTTTATCTGCCGGGCGGCGGCTGGATTGGACTCGATCCGACGTCCGGTTTGCTCGCGGGCGAAGGCCATATTCCGCTGGCCTGCACGCCCGATCCGTCCAGCGCCGCGCCGATTACCGGCGCGGTGGACGAATGCGAATGCGAGTTCGGCTTCGAGATGAAGGTGACGCGCATCTACGAATCGCCGCGCGTCACGCTGCCGTACACCGACGAGCAATGGAAAAAAATCGAATCGCTCGGCCACGCCATTGACGCCGATCTAGAAAAAGGCGACGTGCGCCTGACCATGGGCGGCGAGCCGACGTTTGTTTCGATTGACGATCCGGACGGCGCGGAATGGAATTTCACCGCCGTTTCGCACAAGAAACGCATTCTCTCCGGCGAACTCATCAAGCGGCTGCGCAAAAAATTTGCGCCCGGCTCGCTGCTGCATTACGGCCAGGGCAAATGGTATCCCGGCGAACCGCTGCCGCGCTGGGCGCTCGCCGCTTACTGGCGCAAGGACGGCGTGCCGATCTGGAAAGACGATTCGCTCATCGCCGACGAATCGAAGAATTACGGCCACGGCGCCAAGGAAGCGAAGGAACTGCTCACCCGCATCGCCAAAATCATCGGCGCCGACCCGAAATATCTTGCTGCCCGCCTACGAGGACGCGTTTTATTACACGTGGAAGGAACGCCGCTTCCCGTCGAACGTCACGCCGGAAAAATCCAATTTGAAGGACAAGCTGGAGCGCGACCGCATCGCGCGGATTTTCCAGCAGGGACTTGGCGAGGTCGTCGGCTACGCGCTGCCGATCAAGCGCGCGTGGTATGGCAACCAGCTGGGCTGGATGTCCGGCGCGTGGTTTTTGCGCGATGACGACACGCTCTGGCTCATCCCCGGCGATTCGCCGATGGGCCTGCGCCTGCCGATTGATTCGATTCCGTGGGTTGCGGAAAAAGATTATCCGTGGATCTGGCAGCAGGATCCGTCGCAGCCGAAACTGCCGGAGTTGCCGAAGGAATTTCCGTATCGTGCGCGGCCGGAAACGAGCGGACAACGGTTCCTGCGCGGCGGCGGCGCGCCGTTGGCCGCCGGTCACGGGCCGGGCCAGCGCGCGCAACAACTTGGCAAGCTGGAGAAGGAACCGGAATTGCCGGAACTGCAAAAAGAGTTTGATCCCAACCGCCGTCCGGTGCAGGGCGAGAGCGCGCCGTGGATCATTCGCACCGCGCTGTGCGTCGAGCCGCGCGACGGCCGGCTGCACGTCTTCATGCCGCCGGTGGCGACGACGGAAGATTATCTGGATCTGGTCGCCGGCATCGAAACCGCCGTCACCGAAATGGGCATGCCGGTCATCATCGAAGGCGAAACGCCGCCGCGCGATCCGCGCCTGAACAAGCTCGCCGTCACGCCCGACCCCGGCGTCATCGAAGTGAACCTGCATCCGAGCAAATCGTGGGACGAACTCGTCGAGCGCACGACCGTGCTTTACGAGGAAGCGCGGCAGACGCGGCTCGGCACGGAAAAATTCATGCTCGATGGCCGCCACACCGGCACCGGCGGCGGCAATCACATCATCATCGGCGGCGAAACGCCGCCGGATTCGCCGGTGCTGCGCCGGCCGGATTTGCTGCGCTCGCTGCTGGCCTATTGGCAGAATCATCCGTCGTTGAGCTGGCTGTTCAGCGGCCTGTTCATCGGCCCGACCTCGCAGGCGCCGCGCATTGACGAGGCGCGCAACGATTCGCTTTACGAACTCGAAGTGGCGTTCAAGGAACTGGACCGCAACCTCAACACGTTCGGCTACACGCCGCCGTGGCTTGTGCGACCGCCTGTTCCGCAACCTGCTGATTGACGCCAGCGGCAACACGCACCGCGCCGAGTTTTCGATTGATAAACTGTTTGCGCCCGAAAGCAGCAGCGGCCGGCTCGGCCTCGTCGAAATGCGCGCCTTTGAAATGCCGCCGCACGCGCGCATGAGCCTCGCGCAACATCTGCTCCTGCGCGGCCTCGTCGCGAAATTCTGGAACGAGCCCTACAAAAACGACCTCGTGCGCTGGGGCACGGACATCCACGACCGCTGGATGCTGCCGCATTTTTGCGAAACGGATTTCCGCGACGTCATCGGCGATTTGCGCGAGGCCGGCTATCCGTTCGAATTCGACTGGTTCGCGCCGCATTTTGAATTTCGCTTCCCGCGCATCGGCGATCTGGAGCAGCGCGATTTGCAGATCGAACTCCGCACCGCGCTCGAACCGTGGCACGTGCTCGGCGAGGAACCCGGCGGCGGCGGCACGGTGCGTTACGTGGACAGCTCGGTCGAACGCCTGCAGGTCAAGGCGCGCGGCCTGACCGGCGACCGCTTCGCCATCACCTGCAACGGCCATCGCGTGCCGCTGCATCCGACCGGCACGAACGGCGAAGGCGTCGCCGGCGTGCGTTACCGCGCGTGGCAGCCGCCGGTATGTTTGCAGCCCACCATCGGCGTCGCACGCGCCGCTGCGGTTCGATCTTTACGACACCTGGAACAAGCGCTCGCTCGGCGGCTGCACCTATCACGTCGCGCATCCGGGCGGCCGCAGCTACGACACGTTTCCGGTGAACAGCTACGAAGCCGAGAGCCGCCGCCTCGCGCGGTTTTTCCGGCACGGCCATCACGCAGGGCAAAATGAAAATTCCGCCTGCGTCGGAAAATCTGAACGGACTTTCCCTTCACGCTCGATTTGCGCAATGTCTGACGCGGACAACAAAAGAACCGACAGCGACAAACCCCTGATGTTCCAGTCTCAATCCATGGCGACGGGTGAGGCCGGCAACGCCGAAAAGGCCGCGCCGACCCCGGCCGGTTTGCTGGCCGGCTACCAGCGGGGCGCGTCCGCGTTTGACGAATTGCTGGCGGAGAACGGCCAGGTGCGCCCGCATTATGCAAAGTTGATCGGACGCCCTGGAGGAACTCAGCGCCGGCGGAACTCCGGCGCCGTTGGGACACCAGCCAGCGGTTCGTGCACGAACAGGGCATCACCTACAATGTCTATGGCGATCCGCGCGGCATGGAGCGGCCGTGGCAACTGGACCCGATTCCTTTCGTCATCGCGCCGGACGAATGGCAGGCGCTTGAAGCCGGATTGATCCAGCGCGCCATCGCTGCTTGAACCACATTCTCGCGGACTGCTACGGCCCGCAGGAACTCATCCGGTCACGCTGGCTGTCGCCGGCGCTGGTCTTCGCGCAGCCGGATTTTTTGCGTCCCTGCCACAACCTGCGGCTGCCGGAGGATGTTTTTCTCCATTTCTATGCCGCCGACCTCGCGCGCTCGCCGGATGGCCGCTGGTGGGTGGTTTCCGACCGGACGCAGATTCCCACCGGCGCGGGTTATGCGCTGGCCAACCGGCTGGTCACCTCGCGCATCCTGCCGGAGGCCGTTCCGCGACAATCATGTCCACCGGCTGGCCGGATTTTTTCAGCGAGGTGCAACACACGCTCGCCGCAGCTCGCGCCGCGCAGACCGGACAACGCCGCGCGTCGTCATGCTCACGCCCGGCCCGCACAACGAAACCTATTTCGAGCAGGCCTATCTCGCGCGCTACCTCGGCTATCATGCTGGTCGAAGGCCAGGACCTCACCGTGCGCGACAACAGCGTATTCCTGAAAACGCTTGAGCGGCCTCGACCGGGTGGACGTGATCCTGCGCCGCGTGGATGACGACTTTTGCGACCCGCTCGAACTGCGAAACGATTCGATGCTTGGCGTCCCCGGCCTGCGTGGAAGCATTGCGCGCGGGCAACGTGGTCGTCGCCAATGCGCTCGGCTGCGGCCTGCTGCAAAGTCCGGCGTTCATGGCGTTTCTGCCCGGCCTGTGCCGGCATTTGCTCGGCGAGGAGTTGAAACTGCCATCTGTGGCGACTTGGTGGTGCGGCCAGGATTCCGCCCGGCAATACGTCCTCGAAAACCTCGACCGTTTGGTGGTCAAACCCGCATTCCGCTCCCGTCGGCACATGACCGACATCGAAAAACCACTGAGCGCTGTCGAACGTGACGCGTTGCGCCAGCGCATTGAATTTGACCCCGACCTGTTTGTCGCCCAAGAGCGCGTGGAGTGGTCCACCGCGCCTTCCTGGCACAGCGGCGGGCTAACGGCACGGCCGATTGGCTTACGTGTTTTTCTGGTGTCGAGCGGTGGCGGTTATTCTGTGATGCCCGGCGGCCTGACCCGGGTTTCTCCCGACCCCGGCGTTTTCATTTCCATGCAAACCGGCGGCAGCAGCAAGGACACTTGGGTCACGTCCGAAATACCCGTCGAAGAAACCACCCTGCTTTACGCTTCCAATCAAAAAGTGGACCTGCGCCGCACGGGCAATAATCTGCCCAGCCGACTGGCGGACAATTTTTTCTGGCTCGGACGCTATTCGGAACGCGCCGATGAGACGGCCCGTTTGTTGCGCAGCACGCTGCGGCGGTTCAATCCGGAACGGACGGGCAGCGCAATGCCCCTGCTGGGGCCGATCCTGCTGACCCTCGAAAAACAGGGCCAGTTGCCCGGATTGCTGGAGAAAATGGAATTGCGCCAGAATCCCGAGGCGTTCGAGGCGGAACTGCTCGCGGCCATTTTCGATCCGGCCCGCGCCGGCAGCCTGACCCACATCGTGGACCATCTGCAGCGGCTGGCCATGTTTGTGCGCGACCGCACCTCCAACGATATGTGGCGTGTTTTGAGCCGGCTCAACGAACGGCTGGCAACGCCAACAACCAGCCTGGTGTTGCTGGCGGGTGACGCCACGGCGGTGTTGAACGAGACGCTGATCGGCCTCGCTGCGTTTCACGGTCTGGCCCGGGAGAACATGACCCGAGCCCAGGCCTGGCGGTTTCTGGACATCGGTTTGCGCCTGGAACGCGCGATTTATCTGGGCACGCTGCTCAATGCCACCTTGCATTCCCCCAAGGCGGAGGATCCCAGCGTACTCGAAGCCGTGCTCGAAGTGGCGGACAGTTCCATCACATTCCGCTCGCGTTACAACTTGCTGCAGCACCTGCCGGCGGTGTTCGACCTCGTCCTGTTGGATGATAAGAACCCGCGCTCGGTGCTTTTCCAGCTCAACCAGCTTGCGCAACATTTTGAACACCTGCCGCGCGACCGCGAATCCACGGCCGGTTCGGGCAGGCAAATCCTGGCCGACTGCCTGGCCCGGTTGAATCAAACCGATGCACGGGAACTGGCCGGCCCCCGGGAAAGCTGGATGGAAGGCCGGTTGAGCCGTGCCATTGCGGAAACCCTGAACGAACTGCCACGGCTGTCCGATGCTATCACCGCGGATTATTTTGCGCACTCAACCATTTCCCGCACCGGCCGGGGAAGCGAACGATGACTTACAACATCGTCCATCGCACGCTTTACGAATACACCGCGCCGGTCGCGGTGTCGCACCATGTCGCGCGTCTCGAACCGCGCACCACCACGACGCAGGCGCGGGATAATTTTTCCCTGAAAATTTCCCCCGAACCGACTCTGCGCAAAACGCGACCCGATTACTTCGGCAACCGGCTTTGCTTTTTCACCATCCAACAGATCCACAGCCGTCTTGAAATTATCACCGCCAGCCACGTGACCGTGCATGCGGCAAAATCATCGGGGAATGAATCGTCGTTGACCTGGGAATCGGTGGCGGGAATGTTTCGCGACCCGGTGTCGCCTGAGGTCGTCGAACCGTATCAATTCATCTTCGACTCGCCGCAAGTGCGGGCGTCGTCCGAGCTGGCCGGTTATGCCGCCGAAAGCTTTCCCAAAGCCACACCGCTGCTGGCCGGGACCCGCGACCTGACACGGCGGATTTTCGAGGATTTTAAATACGATTCCAAGGCAACGACGGTGGCGACGCCGCTGGAGGAGGTCTGGGAAAAGCGCCGCGGCGTCTGCCAGGATTTCGCACACCTGGGCATTGCCTGCCTGCGCTCGCTCGGACTGCCCGCGCGTTACGTGAGCGGCTACCTGCGCACCCGCCCGCCCGCAGGCAAAGCGCAGCTCGCGGGCGCCGACGCCTCGCACGCCTGGTTTGGAATTTTCTGTCCCGGCACCGGTTGGGTGGATTTTGACCCGACGAACAATCTGCAACCGGCGGAAGAACACATCACCGTGGCCTACGGTCGGGATTTCGGCGACGTGAGTCCGGTGGCGGGCATTCTGACGGGTGGCGGCGAACACATCGTGAAAGTGGCGGTGGAGGTAACCGAGCTTTAAACATTTTCGCAATTTTTTGCTCGCCGCGCCGGCGGGTTTTCGCATTGATAGCGCGCGCATGAAGTGGGACATCGTTCATCAGACGCAGTACACCTACGCTGTGCCAGTGAAAAACAGTTTCAACGAGGCGCGGCTCAAGCCCTTTTCCAACGAGGAACAAACGGTGGAAACGTTTGAGTTGAAGGTGCTGCCCGCCACCCGGGTCAGCCAATACCATGACTTTTACTCAAATACCGTTCACCACTTTGAAATTGTTAATCCGCATTCATCACTGCTCGTCGAAAGCAGACTGCGTGTGGCCACCCATCCTCCCGCGCCGCTATCGGAGACCGTGACCCCCTGGCCTTTGGCGCGTATCAGCGAAGCGCTGAAAGACACGCGCATCTACGAATTTCTGGAGGTGAGCCGATATGTGGACATTTCGCCGGAAGCCTGGCGCCTGGCGGTGGATGCGGCCATCGGCCAAACCGACACGTGGCAGGCGGCGCTGGCCATCATGCGGTTCGTGCATGGTCGCATCGAATATGTGCCAAACTCAACCACCGTTCATACCCACATGCGCGGCGTGATGCAGGAACGGCGCGGCGTTTGCCAGGATTTTGCCCACGTGATGATTGGCCTTTGCCGCGCGCTGAACATCCCGGCGCTTTACGTGAGCGGTTATCTGGCCACGGAAAAAGCCAGCGCCACCCATGCGTGGACGGAAGTTTTTGTTCCCACCATTGGCTGGCGGGCGCTCGATCCCACGCATAACCGTCAGGCGGGTGAAACGTACGTGAAAATCGCCGTCGGCCGGGATTATGCCGATGTCCCGCCCATTACCGGCACGTACAAGGGAACGACGGACCGAAGCATGGAAGTGAATGTAAAAATCAAACCGGCAACCTAGCACCGGAATCCCAAATCGCGCACCGAACAGACGCGGGAATGGGAACGTCATTCGTTGGCACGCCCGACCTTGTGGCCTTTAATGCCGTAAAACGCGACGTAGGCGTAGGCGAGGAGTGGCACAATGAACGCCACTTGCAGGTTCCAGACATCCGCCACCCGTCCCAATATCGTGGGCAGAATGGCGCCGCCGACCACGGCCATGACCAAGAGGGATGACACCTGGCTTTTGTAAACTCCCATCCGATCGAGCGCGAGGGAGAAGATGTTCGGCCAGCCGATGGAAGTGAACAAACCAACGCCGACAATGCACCACATCGCCAGTTTGCCACCGAACAAAATGGCAATGGCCAGCAAAACGACAATCGTTCCCGAAAAGACGAACAACGTGCGGCCCGCAAGTCCTTTGCCGAATTGGAAGAAAAACCAGCAGAGCGCGAGCAAGGGCAAATAATTTTTCACAACGGCCCAGCCGCTTGAAAAATCAAACTGATGTTGATCCCCCTTCCAACTGTGCAGAGTCCAGATCAGCAGAAAGGCCAGGACGGGGATTCCGGCAAGGAAAAGCTGCTTGTTGGCTTTCTTCATCTCACTCAATTCCACCGCGCCCATGAACCGGCCGATCAACATGCCGCCCCAGAAAAGCGAGACGTATTTGCTGGCCTCCAGTGCCGGCATGGCGGCGACGTTCGGCTGGCCGAGAAAACTAATGATGGCGCTGCCGACGGACACTTCGCCGCCGACATACATGAAAATGGCCAGCACTCCGAGCATAACGTGGGGATATTTCAATGAGCCGATACCGGGTTCTATCTTGCCTTCACCGACGTGCGGCAGATGAATGGAAAAGAAAAATACCGCCAAAATCAAGAAGACGACGCAAAAAATCAGATACGGCACCTTGACGGACTCCGCGCCGTTCGCGCCGGTCACGGCAAAGTATTTGTAGATCAAGAAACCGCCAATCAACGGCCCGGTTGTGGTGCCGAGGGAGTTGAAGGCCTGGGCAAAATTCAGGCGGCTCGACGCGGTTCGCTCGGGACCAAGAATGGTCACGTAAGGGTTTGCGGCGATTTGCAGCATGGCGAATCCAAGTCCGACGATGAACAGTCCCGCCAAAAAGGTCGGGTAGGAATGAATCGCCGCCGCCGGCCAAAACAGGGCGCTGCCCGCCGCGGAAAGCAAAAGCCCGATCACAACACCGTTTTTATAGCCGAGGCGGGCGATGGGATCTCCCGCGGTTGCCGAGATCAAAAAATACAAAAGCGAGCCGATGAAGTAGGCGCCAAAGAACGCGAACTGGACCAACATCGCCTCGAAATAATTCAATGTAAACGCCTCCTTGAATCGCGGGATCAGGATGTCATTGAAGACGGTCATGAACCCCCACATGAAAAAAAGGATGGTCATGATCGCGAACGGGCCGCGATACGACTTTCCGTTTTCCAGCTGAGATGAAGTTGCTGTTTGTGAGGGGGATGCGCCGATGCTCGCCATAGGATTCGCGCAATAATCGTGAGACCTCAGAAACTGTCAAACACATTTCTCGTCTTCCACAGGCGATGTCGGCTGATTTTGACACTCATTGTGAGTTTCTGTCAAACTTGTGAGTGCCACGCATCATTTCTTAAAGTTATCGGATGAAATCCCCTTTGGCAGCAGCGGCGGCAAATGACAAAATTGTCATTCGTGGTTCAATGGGCGTTCATGTTCGTTCTGTTCAATGCGGTGTCACGCAATTTGAAACAACCAACAAACCGAACCATTATGAAAATCAAAATGATTGTCTGTTCCGCGCTGGCGGTGGTCTCGCTGACCGGCTGCGTCAGCATAAAGAACGAAGGTTACGAACATCATGGAAAAAGCTGCGAAAAATGTGAGTGCCAGGAACACCACGATAAACAAGCCAAATGGCACGCCGAAGCCAAGGTGAGCAAGGAAGTTGCCGGGCAAACCGCGCTGGCCAAAGTACCCAACGGCACGGTCAAGGAATCCGAACTGGAAAAAGAACATGGCAGGTTGTTGTGGTCATTTGACATTGCGACACCGGATTCAAAAGCCATCACGGAAGTGAACGTGGATGCCATGACGGGCAATGTGATTTCCGTGGAAAAGGAGTCGGCGGCAGAAAAAGCCGAAGACAACGACAAGGACAAAGATTAAACCACCGCCGGACCAGACGTTCAAGGTCGGGCACCGTAAAATGTCCGGTCTTTGATTGTTGACGTCCGGAACGCGTTGGCGCAAAAGTTTCCGCGACACGTTCAACCAAAACCAATTACATCATGAAAAAAAATCTCTTTCTGCTTCTGTTCTGCCTTGCTGTCACCGCGGTTTGCCGCGCGGCCGGGCCTTATCACTTCATCAAGGAAATTCCCATCGGCGGCGAAGGCGGTTGGGATCTATTGACCGTGGATTCGGGGGCGCAACGGCTTTACGTCTCGCACATGACTCATATCGTGGTCATAGATTTGAACTCGGACAAAATCGTCGGCGAAATCACCAACACCCCGGGCGTGCATGGCATTGCCATCGCGCATGACCTCGGACTGGGCGTCACCAGCAATGGCCGCGAAAACAAGGCGAGCGTTGTGAATCTAAACACCCTGCAAACGCTTTCCAAGCTGGATGCCGGCGATGCTCCGGATTCGATGCTCTATGATCCAGCACAAAAAGACGCCTGGTTGTTTGACGAGCGGGGCGACACGGCCACGGTCATTGGTGTCAAGGACGCCAAGGTCGTCGCCACCATTCCGCTGGGTGGCCGGCCGGAATTTGCCACGGTGGACCCGGAAGCCGATCGCGTTTATGACAATCTTGAAAACAAGAGCGAAGTCGCCGTCATTGACACCAAGACGCATCAAGTCCTTGAGCGCTGGCCGATCGCGCCCGGTGAAAGCGCTTCCGGCATGGCCATAGACGTGGCGCATCACCGGCTCTTCATCGGCTGTCACAATGAAAAAATGGTGATGATGGACGACACCACCGGCAAGGTGCTCGCCACCGTGCCCATCGGCGGCGGCGTGGATGCCTGCGCTTTTGATCCGGGAACGCAACTGGCGTTCGCCTCCTGCGGCGCCGGCACGACAACGATCGCAAAAGAGGAATCACCGGACAAGTTGACCGTCATTCAAGTTTTGAAAACCGAGCGTGGCGCGCGGACAATGGCGCTCGATTCGGTGACGCACAACATTTATCTGGCCACAGCCAAATTTGAGGCACCGGTGGAAGGTCAGCGGCGTCCGCGGATGGTTTCCGGCACGTTCAAAATCCTGGTCTATGGCATGGAGAAATAACCAGGTAGCCGGCCGGCAAACGAAGAGCGGAACCACCCCAGCATTTTCGCGCCCCAACGTTGTAACTCCTCAATCCTTCCACGGTTTTTAGCCATGCGCGTTCTGGTGGTTGAAGATGAAAGGAAGACGGCGTCGTTCGTCCGCAAGGCGCTTCAGTCCGAAGGCTTCGCCGTGGACGCGTGTTCCACCGGCGAAGATGCCCTGGCCGCCGCGCGAATCACGCCCTTCGATGTCATCGTGTTGGACATCATGCTCCCCGGTCGCGACGGCTTGAGCGTGCTGCGCCAGTTGCGTGAACGCCGGAACACCACGCCGGTGCTGTTGCTTTCGGCCCGCGGCGAAGTGAACGAGCGCGTCGAAGGTCTGAATGCCGGCGCAGACGATTATCTGCCCAAGCCGTTTGAATTGTCCGAACTGGTCGCCCGCGTCCGCGCGCTTGCACGACGCAGCAACGAAAACAAATCCACCGTTTTGCGCGTGGCGGACTTGATCCTGGACATGACGACGCACGCGGCGGAGCGCGGCGGAAAAAAAATCGAGCTGACCGCGCGTGAATACCGGCTGCTGGAATTCCTGATGAGTTCGGCGGGACGGTTATGCGGGCGCATGATGATTCTGGAAAAAGTCTGGGACTATGATTTCGATCCGGGAACCAACCTGGTGGACGTCTATATTCGCCGGCTGCGCGAAAAAATTGACGCGAACTTTGAATCCAAACTGCTCCACACGGTGCGCGGCGCGGGGTATATGCTGAAGGAGCCGGCATGACCATCCGCACGCGGCTGACGTTATGGTATGCGGGCATCCTGATGGTGTCGCTGGTCATCATTGGCTTGGGAACGTATCGCGAGCTTGACGAACAATTGCGTCACGAGCATCACCGCGCGCCGACGGAACATGCTATTTCCGAAACCAGCGAGATGGTTTTTCAGGTGGGACTGCCCGCCATTTTACTGGGTCTGCTTGGTGGATGGTGGCTGACCCGCCGGGCGATGACGCCCGTATCAAAGTTGACGGATGCCATCACCAAGGTTCACGAACGCAATTTGCGCGAACCGCTGCCGCGCACGCGCAACGGCGATGAACTGGACCGGCTGACGGAGGTTTTTAATTCCATGCTGGCGCGGCTGGACGATTCCTTCAACCGCATCCGCGAATTCACGTTGCACGCCTCGCATGAACTCAAGACGCCGCTGACGGTGCTCTACGGTGAGACGGAAACCGTGTTGCGCGACGAATCGCTTCCGCCGGCGGAACGCGAACGCCTCGTCAGCCAGCTCGATGAGTTGCAGCGTCTCGCGCGCATTGTGGACGGGCTGACGCTGCTGGCCAAGGCCGACGCGGGACAGGTCACGTTGGAATTGGAGCCGCTGCGGTTGGACGAACTGGTGCGTGATAATTTTGCCGATGCCCAAATCCTCGCCGAATCGCATGGCATTCACGTGGAACTGACGGGTTGCGAGGAAACCACCGTGCGCGGCGATCGGCACCGGTTGCGCCAGTTGTTGCTCAATCTGGCCGACAACGCGGTAAAATACAATCAGCCGCAAGGCCGCGTCACCATGAGTTTGCGGCGTTTGGACGATCAGGCGCGATTCACCATCACCAACACTGGTTTGGGCATTTCGCCGGAATCCTTGCCGCGTATTTTTGACCGGTTCTATCGCGGTGACCTGGCGCACAGCCAGATGGTGGACGGCTGCGGTCTCGGTTTGAGCATCGCCAAATGGATTGTCTCCGCGCACCACGGAACCATCAAAATCGAGTCGGCACCTCCAAAATTGACGACCGTCACCTTTTGCCTGCCGTTGGACACTTGAAGATGAAACATCGAACACCAAACACCGAACATCGAACATCAAGGTCGTGGAAACCGGAACGTCTGGCGCTGCTTTGGCGGTCAGCGTTCAAGGCTCGATGTTCGATGTTGTTTGCGTCCTTCCTTTTCGCCGCCGGTTGCGCCACGTTCCATCCGCAACCCATTTCGCCGGAGAGAACCGCCGCCGCCTTCGACGCGCGGTCACTCGCCAACACCGGTTTGCGCGCGTTTCTGGAAACGAACCATGTCGCCGTCCCCGGTCCGGACGACGCGTGGAACTTGAAACAGCTCACGCTCGCCGCGTTTTATTACCAGCCAACGCTGGCCGAGGCGCGGGCGCAATTGCTGGCCGCGCAGGCCGCGCAAATCACCGCCGGTGAGCGACCGAATCCGTCCGTGGCCGTGTCGCCGGGCTACGACACGGGCATTCCCGATAATCCCAGTCCGTGGCTCGTGCCGGTCAGCGTGGACTGGCCGATTGAAACCGCCGGCAAGCGCGGTTATCGGATGGCCGAGGCGCGGCATCTGGCGGAAGCGGCGCGCTGGAATCTGGTCGGCACGGTCTGGCAGGTGCGCAGCGCGGCGCGCGGCGCATTGTTGAATCTTTACGCCGCGCGCGAAACCGAATCGCTGCTCGCGCGGCAGGAAATGGCGCAGAGCAACGTCGTCCGCCTGCTCGAAGGCCAGTTCGCCGCCGGCAGCGTGTCCAGTTACGAAGTCACGCAGGCCCGCATCATGCTGGAAACCACGCGACTGGCGTGGCAGCAGGCCGACGGTCAATATCGTCAGGCCCGCGTGCAACTGGCCACGGCCCTGGGTCTGCCGGTGCGTGCGCTGGACGGAACCCGGTTTTTATTCGCCGACTTCAATCAATTTCCCCGACAACTGACCCGGCCGGAAATTCAGCGGCAGGCGTTGTTGAACCGGGCCGATGTTCGCGGCGCGCTGGCCGCTTACGCTGCCAGTCAGTCGGCGCTCCAATTGCAAATCGCCAACCAGTTTCCGGACCTTCACCTCGGCCCCGGTTATGCCTGGAACGCCGGCAGCGCGGGCGACAACGAATGGGACCTCGGCCTGACGCTGACGCTGCCCATCTTGAACCAAAATCAAGGCCCCATCGCCGAGGCGGAGGCGAATCGCAAAGTGGCCGCCGCGCATTTCCTCACCGTGCAGTCGCAGGCCGTCGGCCGGATTGGAAGCGCGCTGGCCGAGTATCAGGCGGCTCTGCAACAGGTCGCCACTGCCGCTGCGTTGCAGAAAAACTTGCGGCAGCGGCTGGATTCCGTCCGCGCGCAGGAACAGGCAGGCGAGGTGGACCCGCTGACCTTGGCTAATGCGGAAGTTGAGTTCGACACCGGCGCGCAAAGCCGGCTCAACACGCTGGTCCAGGCGCAGCAGGCGCTCGGCCAGTTGGAGGACGCCGTGCAAAGTCCGTTGACGCTGCCGCCGGCAACGCTCGACGCGGCGCAAACCAATTTTCCCCAAACTGAAAAATGAAACCAAAATCAATCATCATCGGCATCATCATCGTTCTGTGCGCCGGGCTGGGCGTTTATTTTCTCGTCAAATCGCGCAGCGCGGCTTCCATGTCGGATGAAGAAGAAAACATGCCCACCATCATCAGCGTCCAAACCGGCGCGCTCCAGCGCATGACGTTGCACCGCTACATCGCCGGCTACGGCACGGTGGCACCGGCGCCCGCCACAGCGGATGAACCCGCCGCCGACGCGCCGTTGTCCGCGCCCAGCGCCGGTGTCGTGGCGCAGGTCAACGTCGCTGAAGGCCAGAAGGTGAAAAAGGGCGACGTGCTGATGACGTTGAATTCGGGCACCGCCACGGCGGATTACGCGGAACAGGAGGTCGCTCGGCAGAAAAAATTATACGCGGAACACAACACGTCGCTGAAGGCGTTGCAGGATGCCGAAACGCAACTGGCCTTGCTGCGCGTCACCGCGCCGTTGGCCGGCACCGTTGTGAGCGTCAACGTCAAGCCGGGCGCGGCGGTGGACGTGAGCACGGTGGTGGCGGAGGTGATGGATTTGAACCGGCTGGTGGTGCGAACCGATGTGCCCGAATCGGAGGCGAATGAATTGAAGCCCGGCGAGCCGGTGCAAGTGCTGACGCAGCCGCCGGTGGACACGCCGCTTTCGTTTGTCAACCCGACGGTGGACACGAACAACGGCACCGTGCGGGTTTGGGCGGCGTTGCCGCCGGACAGCGGATTGCGTCCCGGCCAGTTTGTTCCGCTGCGCATCGTCACGGCGGTTCATCCAAATTGCCTGGCCGCTCCAGAGGAAAGCGTGGTGACCGACGTCGCCGGAAACAGCGTCATTTCGCTGGTCAACGGAGACCAAGCGGTGCAAACGCCGGTGCAGACCGGCTTCCGCGAAAATGGCTGGGTGGAAATTGAAGGCGGCGGACTCAAGGTGGGCGACACCGTGGTGACGGTTGGCGCCTACGGCTTGCCGGAGAAGACCCAAATCAAGATAATGAATTCGTCGGTGGACGAAACGTCAGCAACCAATTCGTCTTCGTCTCAAGCGCAATGACCTCCACCACTTCCTCACGCCTGGGCCGGTTCGCCACGCACCACGCGATTTCCATCACGTTCATCGCGGCGGTGCTGTGCCTGGCCGGAATTTTTTGCGCGCGGAACACGCCGTCCTCGGTGTTTCCCAAGACGGATTTCCCGCGCGTCGTCGTCATGGTGAACAATGGCATCATGCCGGCGAACGAAATGATGGCCACCGTCACGCGGCCCATCGAGGAGGCGATGAAGAGCATTCCCGGCGTGGTGTCGGTGCGGTCCTCAACCACACGCGGCTCGGCCATCATCAATGTGATTTTCAACTGGGGCGCGGACATGCAGCGCTCGGAGCTTTACGTGCTCGGCCAGCTTTCGGAAATCCGCAGCGACCTGCCGGCCACCGCGTCCACCGACGTTTCGCGCGTGGCGTTTTCGTTGAGCTACCCGATCATCGGCATCAGTCTCACCAGCTCCACCCGCAGCCAGATGGATTTGTGGAACACCGCGAACTTACACCATCAAGCCGCTCTTTCTGCAAATCCCCGGCGTGGCAAAGGTGGAAATCCTCGGCGGCCACGAGCCGGAATACCACGTCGTCGTGGACCCGCTGAAATTGCAGGCGGCGCACCTCGGCTTGCCGGACGTGAGCGACGCGCTGACGCAAAACAACCTCGTCGCCGCCGCCGGCATGATTGTGGAAAATTATCACCTCTACCTGACGACGGTGGACGGGCGCGTCCATTCGCCGGCGGACATCGGGAACGTGGTGATCGCCGTCAACGGCGGCCATCCCATCCGCATCCGGGACGTGGCGCACGGTGGAACGCGGGCCGGCGCCGGCTTACACGGACATCACGGCGCAGGGCCGGCAGGCGGTTTTGTTCAACATTGAAAGCCAGCCCGACGCCAGCATTCTGGAAATCGCCGCGGACTTGAAAAAGGATTTGGCACAACTGCATCGGGAGCTGCCGCCGGACATGCACCTGGCGTTTTTCTACGATCAATCCCAGTTCGTGCAGGACTCGGTAAGCAGTGTCTGGAGCGCCATTATTTTCGGTCTCATCCTGTCGGTGTTCATCCTCTACTTCTTCCTGAAAAATTGGGGCAGCGTCTGGACGGCCATCGTCACCATTCCGATCTCCGTGCTAATCACCTTCGTTGTGATGAAGCTGACGAACATGAGCTTCAACATGATGACGCTCGGCGGCATCGCGGCTTCCATCGGGTTGATTATTGACAATGCCATCGTCGTCGTGGAGGCGATGTGCCACCGGCTGGCGGCGGGCGGGCCGCGTTTGCAGTGCATTCACGAAGCGATGGGCGAGATTCTGACCGCGCTCATCGGCTCGACCCTGACGCCGGTGGTGGTGTTCCTGCCGCTGGCGTATTTGGGCCAGATGCCGGGCGTGTTCTTTCGCGCGCTGGGACTGACGATGGTCGTGTCGCTGCTGGTGTCGCTGGCGCTGGCGGTCACGCTCACGCCGTCGCTGGCCGCGTGGCTGATTCGCGGCCGGACCAAATCGGCCGCGACCGGCGAGGAGGCCGGTTTTGTCTTAAGACCGGTGCTGCAGATTTACGAAGCCGCCGTCCGCTGGGCGCTTCGGCACGCGTGGCTGACATTGCTGGCGTGCGGGCTGGTTTTCGTCGCCAGCATTTTCATTTTCCGGCAATTGGAGACGGGCTTCCTGCCGAACTTCGACGAAGGCGGTTTTGTTATGGATTACACCGCGCCGCCGGGGACCAGTTTGGCCGAAACCTCGCGCATTTTGAATGAGGCCGAGCAGAGCATTCGCACCAACGCCGACGTGGAAGGCTATTCGCGCCGGCTGGGCACACAATTGGGGCCGTTCATCACCGAGCCATATGTCGGCGATTACCTGATCAAGCTCAAGGCGAACCGAAAACACACGACCGAGGAAGTCCTCGACGCCATGCGCCACGATTTCGACCAGCGTTTCCCGATGATGAGCTGGGATTTTCACGGCTACCTAGACGATTTGATCGGCGATTTGCAGATGGCGCCCGATCCGATTCAAATCAAATTATTCTCTCCCAACATGGCCTGGCTGCAAAACGTCGCCCCGCGCGTCGAGGAACAAATCCAAAAAATCCCCGGCGTCGTGGACACGTTTGACGGCCTCACCGAGACCGGGCCGTCCATCAATTTGCGCGTGCGGCCTGCCGACGCCGAGCGTTTCGGCCTCACGGCGCAGAACATCGCCGACGCCGTCAACACGGCGCTGCTTGGCCAGGTGTCGTCCTACATGCTCCAAGGCGACCGCATCGTGAACATCCGCGTCGTGGCCGAACCGCAAACGCGTGGATACCATCGCCAAGCTGCGCAATTTGCCGATCCGCACGCCCGATGGCACGGTCGTGCGAGTCGAGCAGGTCGCCGACGTGAGCGTGGCGCCCAACGAGGTGGAATTGAACCGCGAAGATTTGCGGCAGAACGACATCGTGTCCGCGCGGCTGGAAGGCGTGGACTTGGGCACCGCCATGCGGGAGGTCCAGAGCAAGTTGAGCCAGGACCAATGGCTGCCGCCCGGCTCGGTCGAGTACGGCGGCTTGTATCACCTGCAACAGGAATCCTTCCGCAATCTTGCTGGCGGTGTTGCTCGCCGCCATTCTGCTGGTGTTCACCGTGCTGTTGGTGGAATTCCGTTCGTTCTACGAGCCGATTGCCATCGTGTTCGGCTCCGTGCTGGCGTTGTTCGGCGCACTGGCGGCACTGTGGATTACCGGAGTTTCCCTCAATATCATCTCCTTCCTCGGCATGATTATCGGCGTGGGCATTGTTGCCAAGAACGGGATTCTCGTGTTGGATTATTTCCAGCAATTGCAGGCGCAGGGCGTGGAGCTGGTTGAGGCGCTGGTGCGCGCGGGCCATCGGCGGTTGCGGCCGGTGCTGATGACCTCGCTGGCTGCTGCGCTGGGCATGTTGCCATTGGCCTATGGCGTCGGCACCGGCGCGCAAATGCTCCAGCCGCTGGGCATTGCTGTCATCGGCGCGCTGTTCATTTCCGTGTTGCTGTCGCTCATCGCCACGCCGGTGGTTTATTATCTGCTCATCCGGATGCATCAGCGGTTCCTCCGAAAACATCCCGAAGGCGGGCAGGCGGTTTGACGATTGAATTACCGGGAAAAGTTTTTGGCATGAAATTAAAAGAGGAGCAAATCCACCTCCTGTTCAAAATTGGAGTCGTGCTCAAGGGCATTGATGGCGCCTTGGAAGCGGTGGCCGGCTTTGCCCTGTTATTCACCACCACGGCCTCGCTCCGCGATCTGGTGGACTGGCTGACGGCGGGTGAACTTCAAGAGGACCCGACCGATTTTGTGGCGACCCACCTCGTTGCCTTTTTCCATCATCTCTCCATCAACACCAAGTACTTTGCCGCCATTTATCTTTTGATCTACGGGATTGCCAAGGTGGGTTTGGTGACGGGGCTTTTGCGCGGAAAATTGTGGGCCTATCCAACGGCTTTGACCGTCCTCGGCCTTTTTCTGTGCTATCAGGTGTACCGATTGAGCCACACTCATTCAATCGGACTGGCCTTCTTCAGTCTGCTTGACCTTGTCATTCTCGCGCTGATCTGGCGGGATTACCAATATGTGAAAGGGCGCCTTCATGTTTTATGAATCCGCAAATGGTTGTCCGCGCAAACCGAAACCGGCCCTTGCCTCCATTCAGGTTGCGTCGAAGCGCCGGCGTATGCCAAACTTGACACGATGCGCATCCTGGTTGTCGAGGACGAAGCGAAAACTGCCGCTTATCTCCGGCAGGGATTGACTGAGAGCGGCTTCACGGTCGAGGTCTGCGCCAGCGGCGACGACGGGCTGGACCAGGCGCTGGCGACGGAAAACGACCTCATCATCCTGGATGTGATGCTGCCCAGGCGCGACGGCTGGACGATTCTCGGCGCGTTGCGCAAGGCGGGCAAACAGACGCCGGTCCTGTTCCTCACGGCGCGCGACACCGTGCCGGACAAGGTGAAGGGATTGGAACTTGGGGCGGACGATTACCTGGTCAAGCCGTTCGATTTCGCGGAATTGCTGGCGCGCGTGCGGACGATTTTACGGCGCGGCCCGGCGCGGCAGGAGGAAATTTTGCGCGTGGCCGACCTGCAACTGGATCTGCCCCGGCGCAAGGCCAGCCGCGCAGGAACGCCGCTGGACCTGACCGCGAAGGAATTTGCGCTGCTGGAACTGCTGGCGCGCCGCCGCGGCGAACCGCTGTCCAAAACCCTCATCGCCGAACAGGTCTGGGACATTCATTTCCACAGCGACCCGAACGTGGTGGAGGTGGCCATCCGCCGATTGCGCTCAAAGGTGGATGATCCGTTTCCGAAAAAGCTGATTCACACCATGCGTGGAGTGGGCTACGTGGTGGAAGAACGTTGAACCACAAAATGGAAAACATTCAACATTCAACATTCAACGTCGAAGGTCGAAGCGAGCCGGCTTACACGTGGGATTGGATGTTGGGCGTTGGATGTTGAATGTTCGATGTTTCCAAAGATGAAAACTCGTAGTTCCATCGTCGCGCGCCTCACCGCGCTCTACACGGTCTCCGCTTTTGGCATGTTGGTGCTGGCGGCGGGATTTCTGCACTGGACCCTGGTCGTGAATTTCCATCGCGAAGACGGCCAGTTCCTCGCCGACAAGGTCCATCTGCTGCGCACCATTCTGAGCAAGACGCCCGCCGACACGACCGACCTCCAGGAGGAGGTGGAATGGGAAACCGCCGCCCTTCATTTCGCCAAGTATTACGCCCGCGTGCTCGACGGTCAGGGCCGCACACTGATCGAGACGCCCGGCATGAGCAACGTCCTGGCCATCGCCGCATTTCCCGCGCCGTCCGACGCGACCCGATTGGGATCCCAGGTCGTGAGCCGAACCTTGGGCCGCGACCAGAAATTTCTGTTGTTGTCCGCGACCGCCGAACTTGGCGGCAACCGCGCACCACAGGAAGTTCAAGTGGCCCTCGACGTGTCGCCGGAGGAAGCGTTTTTGCAACGCTACCGCCGCGACCTCGCTTGGGCCGTGTTGTTTGGCGTGCTGTTCTCGGCGGTGGCCGGCGCGTTCGTGGCCCGGCGCGGCATGAGGCCGCTGGCGGAACTCACTCACGCGACTGACCGCATCAGCGCCAGCCAGTTGCACGAGCGCATCGCCGGCGACGGCTGGCCCAAGGAACTGGCGTCGCTGGCCAAAGGTTTTGACCGGATGCTGGACCGGCTGGAGGATTCCTTCAAGCGGCTCTCGCAATTTTCGGCCGACCTCGCCCACGAGTTGCGCACGCCCATCAACAATCTGCGCGGCGAGGCGGGCGTGGCGCTGGCCCAATCCCGCGCGCCGGAGGAATACCGGCGCACGCTGGAGTCCAGCCTGGAGGAATTCGAGCGGCTCACGCGCCTGATTGACAACCTGCTTTTCCTTGCGCGCGCCGACAGTCCGACGACCGGCATCGCGCGCTCCCGTTTCGACGCCCGGCAGGCGCTTGAAGCCGTCCGTGAATTTTACGAGGCGCTGGCGGAAGATCGCGGCGTGGAACTGCGCTGCGAAGGGCAAGGGATGGTGAACGCCGAGCCGGTGTTGTTTCGCCAGGCCGTGAGCAACCTGCTGTCCAACGCGTTGAACCACACGCCTCGCGGAGGCCAGGTGCTGATACGTGCCAGCCAGCGCGCCGATGGCGACTTGGAAGTGGTCGTCAGCGATACCGGCTGCGGCATCGCGTCGGAACATCTGCCGCGCATTTTCGACCGGCTCTACCGCGCGGACCCGGCGCGGTCCAATCATCCCAACGGTGCCGGTCTCGGTCTGGCCATCGTGAAATCCATCATGGCATTGCACGGCGGTTCCGTGGCGGTCCAAAGCGAAGTTGGCAAAGGGAGCCGCTTTACGCTGGTCTTTCCCTAAATCGCTGAACTGCTGCCAGGTTTTGGACTGCGCCAGCCCTCTGCGCTTTTGGAAGTCGTGGCGCGCTCGAAAGCGGCGGAGAACTGCCGCACTCCAAGACGCTATCGCGCCGATTCACGAACCTGACAAAAATGTAAGCTTCCCATCAGCTTGCTGTAAGGAGCGATTCCTTATGGTTGAAGCGTGAGAGCGAAACATGAACGTTTGAAAAACCGTTTCAGCGGCGCCAAGCCGTCGGCGATTTGGCGAATTCTGAAAGGAGGAATCCTTGCTGCCGGCGGCTTGCTGCTGGCGGCTGCCAATGTTGCGACTCCGAAACTCTTGGCGGTGCAATGGGTGGTCAATTCCCAGTCGGCAGCGCAGACGGAAACCAATGTCGTCGTAACCGCAAATTTACAGACGGTCACGAACCAGTTCGTGGCTTACGCCCAGGTTGAACCCATTACCGTGTTGCCCGTGCGGTCAGCAGAAGTGGGAGTGGTGACAGGACTCGAAATTGTTCCCGGCAGGGTGGTCCAAACCGGACAGAAACTGGCCGAACTCGGCGGGCCGGAAATCGAGTCGGCGCTGGCCCAAGCGGAAGCGGCGGTGCGCAGTGCGCGAACCAATCTTCTGGCCGCGCAAAAATCGCTGGCGATTGAGCGGGAGCAACTCGCCTCTCATCTCGTAACCCGGCAGATGGTTCTCCAATCCGAAGGCGCGGCTGCGCAGGCGCAGGGAGCGTTCGACACGGCCCAAACGCAACTGCGAGCGTTGCGACAAACGATCACATTGACAGCGCCCGCCGCTGGCACGGTCTTGACAGTGGATGTGGCCGACGGTGAACGAGTCAGTGCCGGCGAGACGATTCTCACGCTGCAACCGGCGGACAAGCTGTGGCTGAAAGCCGCCTATTACGGAGCCGATGCCGCCGCGATTCACGCCGGCATGAGTGGGGAGTTTTCTCCCGCCGAAGGCAGCGAGTCGGTTCCAGTCAAAGTCACCACGGTCTTCGGCGCGCTAAATCCTGACGGCGGCGAATCCATCGGCTTGCTCGCCGAAGTGCCGTCGCCCGGCTGGCTCAACGGCCAGTTCGGCACCGTCACGTTGAACGGATCGGTCCGGCAAATGGTCGCCGTGCCGACGCGCGCGCTGATTCTCGATCAAGGCCAATGGTGGGTGCTGGTTCACACGGCCCGCGGCAACCAGCGTCGGGCGGTGACGCCAGGCCCGGCGCGCGGCTGGCAGACGTTCATTAAAAGTGGATTGGAGCCGGGCGATCAAATTGTGGTCGAGAACGCTTACCTGAAATTTCACCGCGGCATTTCCAAAAACTACGTGCCGCCGGATTGAATTATGAAAGGGTTCGATCTAACTGCGCCAGCTTTCGGACTGCGCCAGCCCTCTGGCGCTTTTGGAAGCCGCACCGAGTTCGGAAGCGGCAGAGGACTGCCGCAGTCCAAGACGGCAAGCGTGTTCCACCGTTTCTCTTGGAAATAAGCGTCATTCTTTCAATTAACCTCATGACGCCAAAGCCGGCATTACGAACCATCTGGCAACGCCCCCTGTTTTGGGCGCTGGTGTTCGGCGCGCTCGTTGCCTGCGGCCTTTACGCTTTCAAGCGGATTCCGGTTGAAGTGCTGCCGAGTTTCAATTTCCCTCAAATCAGCATCACCACGCACGAGCCGGGCGCGACCGCCGCCGAGCTGGAGACTCAAATCGCCCGGCCGACTGAGGGCCAAATTCTCGCTCTGCCCAACCTGGTAAACGTGCGCTCGGTCATGGGCAACGGTCTGGTGCAAACCGACGTCCGGTTCCGCTCCGGCACCGACGCGCAGCAGGACCTGCTGGCGGTCAACAGCGCCATTGACCGCGCCCGCGGCGAACTGCCCGCCGGCGTCCAGCCGTTCGCCGAAATCATGGGCTACGCGATCAACGAAGTCGCCGATTACACCGCGCAAATTCCAGCCGATGTCGCGCCCGCGGAAGTGGAGCGCGCCGCGCTGGCCGGCGTCGTGCCCGCTCTCCGCGCCGTGCCCGGCGTCCAGTTGGTGGAACTTTTTGGCGTCGGCGACGAGGCGCTGTGGGTGCAGCCGGACATTGCGGCGTTGCATCGCTATCGCCTGCCAGTCACCGCCATCACCCAGGCCATCAAAGACCAGGTTCTGCTCCAGCCGGGCGGTTACGTGACACAGGGCCATCAGGATGTGCTCATCGAGGCGCGCCATTTACCGATCCACATCGCGCAACTGGAACGGATTCCTGTTGCCGGTCCGAACGGCCCGATTCCGTTGGGCAACCTGGCGCGCGTGGTGCGCGCTGCAATGCCCACGCATAATGCCGTCCTGCTCGACGGCCGGCCTGCCGTGGCGCTGATTATTTTTAAACAACCCGGCGCATCCACGGTGCCGGTGACCAAAGCGGTCCAAACCGTGCTCGACGAAACCTTGAATCAATTGCCCGCCGGAGTTCACTGGGTCCGCATCTACAACCAGGGACATCTCGTTCACGTCGTTGGTTCGGACCTGGGACGGAATTTAATCATCGGTGGGGCGCTGGCGGTGGCGGTATTGTTCTGGGTGCTGGGCGCAGGCCGTGGCATTTGGGTACTGGCATGCAGCATTCCATTGTCATTGCTACTCGGCATTGCCGGGCTTTATGCCGCCGGTCAAAGTCTCAACCTGATGTCGCTCGGCGCGCTGACGGTGGCGGTGGGCTTGCTGGCCGACGATGCCATCATCGTGCTGGAAAGCATCTATCATCGTTGGGAACAGGGCGACGCTCATTGGACCGGCGTCTGGCGCGGATTGAAGGACATCGCCATTCCCGACATCACCGGCACGCTGACGACCGTGGCGGTGTTTGTGCCGCTCCTGTTCATCGGCGGCCTGGGCGGGCTGTTTTTCATTCCGTTCGCGCTGGCAATGACGCTGGCGCTGCTGGCGTCGCTGGCGGTTTCACTGAGTTTCATTCCGTTGAGCCTGGGCTTCATCGGAGCGCGGCCGCGCGCCAAACGGACCGCCGGCGGCAACGCGCTCGAACGGTTGCGGCGGTTGAATGAAAAGTTGTTCAACCTGGTTTCGCGCGGGCCGCGGTTGAGCCTGGCGATCACGTTCGGCCTTTTAATTCTCAGCCTGGCCGGGCTGGTATTGGTGTCAGTGGATTTTCTGCCGCTGCCGAATGAAGGCGTGATGCTGGAGAGCTTCACCCTGCCACCGGGCAGTTCGCTGCTGGACACCGAATCGGCAGTGCGGGAAATCACGCAACGGCTGCGCGCCGACCCGGCCGTGGCGCACGTTTCCTCGCGGATCGGCTCGTCCTCCAGCACGGCCTACACCGAACCTGCTTACGCCGGCGAAATCCAAATTGTGCTCAAACCCGGCGTCAACGTGAACAGCCTGGACCGCATCGGAAGACGGCTTACGAAAGAAACGCGGTTGACCGGCGTGCAGGTGTCTATTGACACGCCCACCATCGAGCGCGTCGGCGAAAGTCTGTCCGGCCTGCCGCAGCCGTTCGTGCTGCACGTCTTCGGCGACAGCATCAGCGAGTTGCGCGCCATCGCCGACGAGGTGACGGCGCGGCTGCGCCCGATCCCGGCGCTGAAGAACATTTTCAACAACGACGGCTATCCGGTCACGCAATTGCAGTTGCAGCCAAAAACTGGCGCGCTCGCGGCCTGCGGCCTGACGCCGGCCAGCTTGTATGCACAGGTGAATCCGCTGCTGAACGGCGAGTTGGTGGCGCAGGTGCCGGAAGGCAACGTGCCGCTGGACCTTTACATGCGCCTAGCCGATGCGCCTGAGAAATCGCTCGCCGAATTGGGTCAATTGCCCATCCGTACTCATGGCTGGACGCCGTTGAGTCAACTGGCCCACCTCAAACTCGCCGCCACACCCAACCAAATCCGGCACATAGACGGCGCGCGGGCGCTGGACATTTACGCCACGCCGACCGGATCGCTGGGCGGCACCATCGCCGCCGCCAAACGCGCGCTGGCGGGATTGAAACTGCCGCCCGGCTACCGCGTCGCGTTCGGCGGGTTGTATCCGGAACTGGTGGCGGCGGCGGAAGGACTGGGCCTGGCGGCGTTGGCGGCGTTTGTGTTGATGGTCGGGATTTTGATTCTGCAATTCGAGGGCCTGCTGGTGCCGGGCATTCTTCTTCTGGAAATCCCGCTGGCGTTGATGGGCGGCGCCATCGCCTTGGTCGTCACCGGCGTGGGTCTGAACGCCATCGGCATGGTGGCGTTCCTGACGCTGATCGGCATCGGCCTCCGGCACGGCATCGTGCTGCTCGACCGCATCCGCCGCAACGAGGCCGCCGGGATGCCGGTGGAGGAGGCCGTGCGCGAAGGCATCCACGTGCGGTTCCGGCCCATCGTGCTGACGGCACTAACGGCGATGCTGGGCATGTTGCCGACGGCGTTGGGCTGGGGTCAGGGCGCGGCGCCCGAACAAGGACTGGCGGTGGTGATTCTGGGCGGCATCCTGTGGAGCGCGGTCCGCAGCACGAACCTGATTCCGGCGCTTTATCTGCACTGGCGGAGGAAACAACTGGCGAAAAGAAAGGCGACATGAGATTTCTCCGGAATAAATTCCCGCGCGTGAACGTTCTGAATCGTAGGAGACGACGTAAGGAGTCTCTGACTTCTAGTTTTGCCCAAAAAGTGAGACTTCTCACGTCGTCTCCTACAGAGTTCTGGGATGGAAAGTTGTTTTCAACCTGGTTCACGCGGTGCGCCATTGGGTTGAGCGCTTTGCTTTTGTCCGGTTGCGTGACTTATCATCCAAAGCCTTTGCCGACGGAACCGGATTTGGCGCGAACGCCTGCCCTCACCGTACCGGCGAGCCGCCTCGATCTGCCGGGGATCAAACCGCACTCGTTCAACCCGGCGAAAGGTTTGGACCAAACCACCGTCATTACGCTCGCAGTGTTGAACAATCCTAATCTCAAAGCCGCGCGGTTGCAGGCGGGCGTGGCCGAAGCGCAGGTTTTGGAAGCCGGTCTGCTGCCCGATCCGGTGGTCAGCGGCGGCTTGGCACAATCATCCTTGCGCACCGGCTACAACGTCGGGTTAAGCCAAGACATTCAAGCCTTGATTACCCGCGGCGCGGACAAGGCGGCGGCCAAAGCCCACGAGCAGCAGGTAAATCTGGAAATTCTCTGGCAGGAATGGCAGGTGGCCGAACGCGCACAAGAGTTATTTATCCAAGCCCGCGCCGACGGCCAGCTCCATCACGTGTTGACCGCAAATCAGGATTTGTTCGCTGAACGCTATCGTCGAGACGAATCCGCGCTGAAACAAAACAACGCAACAGCAGACGCGGTTTCCGCCGATCTTGCAGCGTTGACCGGTGCCGACGCTCAGTTGCGCCAGCTTCAACTTCAAATCAATCAAACCCGGCATGCGCTGAACCAATTGTTGGGACTGAAACCGGAGATAAAACTCCATCTGATTGGTTGGGACAAAAGTCACCTGCTTTCGCGGAAACAATTCGAGTCTGCGGTGGCCGCCTTGCCACACCGCCGGGCGGATTTGCTTGCATTGCAGGCCGGCTACCAAAGCCAGCAGCAAAAATTGCGGGAAGCCATTCTGGCCCAATTTCCGGCGATGAGCGCTGGCGTGGAACAAGCCAAGAGCGCCGAGGAAGGCGTTCACACGATTGGTTTCACCGTCAACGTGACGCTGCCGCTGTTCAATCGCAATCGCGGCCAGATTGCCATCCAGTGCGCGACGCGCGCCCTGCTATACCAAACCTATCAAGCACGGCTGGACCAAGCTGTCAGCGAGGCGGATCAGGTTTGGCACGCCGAGGGAATCATGGCGCGCCAGTTGCGCGATTTGGAAAAGCGCCTGCCTGCGTTGAGGAAAACTGCTAAGGCGGCGGAACGAAGTTTCCAGCAAGGCAATTTGGACCCTGCAACTTACGTCAATCTGCGATCCAATTTTCTGACGGCGCAGTCGGATGCCATTCGTTTGCGCGCGTCGCTGGAGCAGGCGCAGGGCGCATTGAAAACGCTGCTTGCACTGCCGTTTGATGAGCCATCATCCGCTGACGCACCACGCTGACACCAAACGCTTCACGCTTTCGCCGCAAGAAGCAATCCGGCAATTAAACCATCGGTGGTGTGTTCCTTGGCTTCGACTGCCTGAACCAATCCCAGCGCGCGAATAGCTTTGCTCGTTTCCGGACCAATGGACGCCAGTTTGATTTGCGGGAATTTTTTCAGCAGCTCCGGCAAATCGAACCGCGCGTGGAAATGCGCGACCGTCGAACCGCTGGTGAACGTGATCCAGTCGGCGCCGTGTTCCAGCAAATCAGCGCCCGCGCCGGATAAATCCTCCGTTTCGGCAACCGTGTGATAAATCGCGATGTCGTCCACAATCGCGCCGATCTTTTCCAGTTCGCGCGGCAGGTCGGAATTTGCTTCTCCACCGCGCAGCAGGCAAATCTTCAGATTTTCCACGCTCTCAAATTTGGCCAGTGCGCCGGCGATTTTTGCGCCGAGCGCTTCGTCCGGCATCAAATCCACCTGCAAATGCAATTCCCGCAATTTTGCCGCCGTGGCCGGGCCGACCGCCGCGATGCGCGCGCCGCCGAGGTCGCGCAGGTCCTGAAAGCGCCTGAAGAAAAGGTCAAAAAACACCGTCACGCCGTTCGCGCTCGTAAACACCAGCCAGTCGTACGAATTCAGTTCCAACAGCGCGTCCACTACGTCCTGTTTGTTGGACGTCGGAGCGGTCTTGATGGCCGGAATTTCCAGCACCTCTGCGCCGAGTTCCGCCAGCCGGTGCGCAAAATCGCCGACCTGTGCCCAAGCGCGTGTAATTACAATGCGCCGACCGAACAAGGGGCGCCTTTCAAACCAGTTCAGTTTCTCACGCAGCTTGACTACGTCGCCGACAATCGTGAGCGCCGGGGGGATGATTTTTCCCTTTGCCGCCAGCGCGGCAATTGTGGCCAGCGTGCCGGCCACCGATTTTTGTTTTCCCAGAGTACCCCATTGGACAATGGCCACCGGCGTTCCGGCTGACATGCCCTCCGCGATTAGCGATTTTGTCCAATCGTCCAGATTGTCCGTGCCCATGAGCACGATTTTCGTGCCGGGAATTTTGGCGATTTGCTCGTAGCGCAACGCCGTGGCCGCGTCCGCCGAATCGCTGTGACCGGTAAAAACCGTGAAACTGGAGCAATGCTCGCGGTGGGTGAGGGGAATGCCGGCATAATTTGGCGCGGCCACAATAGACGAAACGCCGGGCACGACTTCAAAAGGGATTTTCGCCGCGGCCAACACCTCAGCCTCCTCGCCGCCCCGGCCGAAAATATAAGGATCCCCGCCTTTGAGCCGCACGACACATTTGCCTTCGCGCGCCCTGGCAACGAGCAGCGCAGTGATTTCATCCTGTGGCATCGCCATCTTTTTGCCGCGCGCAATGAATTCGGCGGACGGCGGCACCAGCCGGAGCAATTCCGGATTTACGAGCGCGTCGTAGAGCACCACGTCAGCGCGCCGGAGCAGTTCCGCGCCGCGCAACGTAAGCAAGCCCGCGTCGCCCGGGCCGGCCCCGACGAGGTAAACCATGCCTTTAGGTTTCACCCGCACAGTTTATTCGGTTGGCGTGGTTGGGCAACGAAAGAGGATGGAAGTTTTGCTTGGTACCGCGACGGAATTCGCGATAAAGCACGCCAAACTTTGCATGTCTTGGATGGTTTCCGCCGATTTCGGGTTTGCAGACGGCAGTGGATGCCTGTAAGCGGGCAGGCTAACGAATCTTCCGCGCGATAACAAACGCATTGAACATCAAAAAGCGCAGCGGTGTGAGGTTTAATAAAAGATCCACCGGCTTGGCAACGTAACGGTCCGCGCAGGAAACGGATTCAATTTGGCAGCCAGATTGTCGCAGGAAAAACCCAATTTCTAATGGATTGGTAGCCACAATGGCGTCGTCATCGGCGGAGAATGGTTCCTTTACAATTGGAGTCATATGATCAAAGCGCACGGCGCTCGGATCAGTTTTCATTTGTCGGCGCTTTTCGCGAAGGCGCTTCCAATTGTGGAACTTGTTCTTCAAGCCGTGCATTTTGGGATGGTAATCGCGAAAGCCAATGGCCCGGAAAAAATTTGGGCTGGAAACAACAATGCGCCCATTGGGTTCAACCACCCGGACCAGTTCCATGATAAAAGCTTCCGGTTCCTCAACGTGTTCGAGCACATTAAACGCGCCGGCAGCGGCGAAGTGCGCATTGGGAAACGGCAGATGTTTGCCGTCGTACATTTGACAGCGATTATTTAACTTTTGCGCACGAGCAATATTCGGTTCTGATACGTCCACACCGTAAGCTTCATAACCTCGCCCGGCCAGACTGCCAACGACCTGCCCGACGCCACAACCGACATCGAGTATTCGCGCACCGGGTCGGGGCACGCAAAGTGAATCCGTGTATTTGGCGTGAAAATGAGGGGATTCATTCGCGAGGAACTCCGCGTAAGCTTCATTATGGCGATACGTTTCCTGATGGTTCATCTGTTTCGGGACAGGTCTTGAATGGTTTAATTCACAAAAAAATAAAGTGAGAGCAAGTTTTAATCACTCTCACTTTCCTGCGGGTGCAGCCATCGCTGTTTATGTGCATCACCCTTTCACATTCCGCCCAAAAAGTTCGCGATTGTTGCAACAAAAGCCCGCCACTTCTGAAAAGCGGAATTTGAGGCAGTTAGTTCAGGCCGCAACCGAGAGCGTGGTGTTCTCTTCGGCAGCCGGACGGTCCCGTTCTTCCATCTTTGCCCTCAACTTCCTCAAGGCCTGTTCCTGAATCTGCCGGATGCGTTCGCGCGTTACCCCCAAATGCTGGCCGACTTCCTCCAGGGTTTTTTGCGTGCCATCCTTCAGTCCAAAACGCATGGCCAGAATCGTATTTTCGCGCTGGTCAAGCGTGGCCAGAACTTCCCGCACCAGTTTGGTATCGGTTTCCTGTACCAGCCGGTCAAACGGCGCTGCCGCATTCGGGTCCGCGACGACTTCGGAAACACGGTCTGACGCGTCATCGCCAATCGGGGCGTCGAGGGAAACCGGCGCCTTGGATGCCTGGCGATATTGCCGCACGCGCCGAGGATCAAGATCCAGTTCATGTGCCACTTCTTCATCGGTCGGGTCGCGATCAAAGGTTTCGCGCAATTTCAATTCCGCCCGCCGGATATGGGTCACTTTGTCCACCACATGCACGGGCAAACGAATGGTCTTGGACTGATTCGCCAGCGCGCGTTTGATGCTCTGCTTGATCCACCATGAAGCATAGGTGGAAAGCTTGGCCCCTTTCCCTGGATCGAAACGCTCAACGCCTTTCATCAGGCCGATATTGCCTTCGTTGATGAGGTCGAGGAGCGGCAATCCCATTCCCTCGTAATCACGGGCAATTTTCACGACCAACCGCAGATTGGCCTTGATCATGTGCTCGCGCGCCCGTTTGTCGCCCCGCTTGATCCGCTTGGCGAGTGTGATTTCTTCCTCCGGCGTAAGCAGTTTTACCTGACCGATTTCACGGAGATAGAGTTGCAGAACGTCGCCGTGCGGCGCCTCCGTTGGAATTGGTTCAACGGGCGTCATTCCCCTGGCCGCGGGCATTACGCGCGAAAGCACAGTCGTTGGTTGTGATAACCGGTCGCGAGACTGCCGCGGCAGGCGCGGCCTGATCAACTGAACGCGGCGCGGCGTGAGGCTTCTCATTCCCGACCGGTCAGTCCGTTTAAATGTTGTTTTCATTCGCTTTTCTCCATTCATCACGCTGTGACGGTCAAACCTTCCAACTTGGAAACAATTGTCTTCTTGCTCGCGACACCCACCGTTTGATCCCGCAATTCACCGTCGCCGAAGTAGAGCAAAATCGGAATGGAACGGATGCCGCAACGAGCGGCTAGGGCGGGATGATCGTCAACGTTGACCTTGGCGACCTTCACCCGGCCGCTTTGCTCAACAGCGATTTCGTCGAGCAGGGGCGCGAGCATTTTGCACGGTCCACACCATTCGGCCCAAAAATCCACAAGGACGGGCTGGCTGGATTTTAAAACTTCTGCGTCAAAATTTGCCTCGTTAATTTCAATTGTCTCTTTCATATTCAAAACCCCGATCAAGTGCTGCTTCGGTGTCCGAACGGCGTTGGCCGCCGGTCAGGCTGGCGGCCCAAAATTTACGTTTGTCCGTCGCAAAGATTGTAACTTGGTGTTCCAGGCGATGACCGCCTGAACTTTCTCCGTTGCGAGGACTGGAAAAAACAGATGCGGATACATGGTTTGCCACGCCACGGCCTCGGCTTCATTCAGCGCCAGCCGGAGCAGGCGTTCCTGCGTTTTGAGCGTTTTGAACGACTCGGTAAAAATCACTTCTTTGGCCCGAGTGATTCGCGCCAGAATCTTCCGGCACGATGCCAGGCAGGTGTTCTTAAATGCCACACCGCTTTCCGCGTCTGTTTCGTTTCGATTTCTTTCGTTCCTTTTCATGCTTCCTTGTCCTTTCCAGTATATGTAACAAGTAATGTTACAAAGTTGTTCAAAAAAAAAGATTGTCAACCGGATTTTTTTTGGGTGCATGCACCGGAGGCCTTTACTGCATTGATCACATCGGCCAAGCTGGTCTTCTCCAGGTCGTGTTCCATGGCCTTCTGCGCGGATACAAAAATCCTGTCCAACTCCTTGCGGATGCAATGGCCTACGGGGCACGCGGCATTGGGTTTGCGTGAAGGGGTGGCGAAAGGTTCGGCTTCTTCAACTGCCCGGTACACTTCAGCAAGATTAATACGACCGGGAGAACGATTCAGGCGGGATCCGGACCCGGCTCCCTTGCAGGTATCCACCAGCCTGGCCCGCTGCAAAGACAGCAGAAGCCGCCGGATAATAACCGGATTGGTGTTGACGCTGCCGGCCAGAAGCGTGGACGTGACCCGGTCGCCCTCCTTGTAAGCGAGGACGGCCAGTACGTGAACCGCCATGGCAAAACGACAACTCGTTCTCATAAACCGTGGTTAATAAGTAACCCAAGTGATTACAATTGTCAACTGGGATTCCGGTGGAATGGCGTCCAGCCGCACGCCGCTCCATATCCTCCGTCCTGCGGGCCAATCGGGAAGGCTCGATTCTCTGCCGGAAACGTGAGGTGTGAGGTGCAGGCTACCAATCCTCGGTCGGTTGGGGAGTGTTCTGAGGATTCTCCTTCGGTTTCAGTTGAAGAAACTGTTCATCACCCTTTTGCGCGTCCAACAAACGCTTTGCCTCCTCCGGCGTCATTTGCCCGGCTGCCAGCGGCTGGCTTCGTTCATTTTTCTGTTCCGGCTTTTCGCCCGATTTTTGTTGCTGCTCCTGTTTCTGTTGTTCGCTGTTTTTTTGGCCGGATTGGTTCTGTTCGTTCTGCTTTTGTTGTTGTTGATTCTGCTGGCTGTTGGATTTTTGCTGTTGCGATTGATTTTTCTGGTTCTGTTTTTGCCGCGACTGGCTGCTTTGCGATTGTTGCTGCTGTTTCAGCAACTCATACAGCTTTTTCAGCTTTTCGTCGTCGGGATACTGTTTCAGGCCTTTTTCCACCGACACCAGGGCCTGGGAGATGTTGTTGGAAATATAAGACTGCGCGCCGCTGTTGAAAAATTCTTCAGCGGTTTGTGCGCGCGCGGCCAGCCCGGCCAGCAGCGCCAGGCTAAGGCTGATGAGGAGTCGCGATGGCATTAATTTCCTTCAATCGTTTTGTAAAATCCTTAATCTGTTCCGGTGACAGCAATTTTGCATCGTACGGTAGCTTCTGCATAATTTCCAGCGCACGCTCAAATTCTGCTTCCTGAACTGCTTTATCTGCTTCTTTTTTTGCCAGCTCGATGGCCACGCGGAACTCTTTGATCTGCTCCACAACGTTACTGACAAAGGCGAGGTTGAACGCGGCGTCGGTATCGTTGGTGTCCAGCGTCAAGGCGTGCTGATAACTTTTCTCCGCCGTCTCCAAGCCCGCCTGGAGGCCGTCCAGGTCCTTCGCCGACTTGGCCTGTTGAAACTGCGCGTTGCCAAGATTGAAAAATGCTTTTTCCTGCAACTTCAAATTCTGCGACAACGCGGCTGCTGCAAAATCCTCGGCCGCCTCGTCAAAATTCGTCGCCCGATACGCCGCATCACCCGCATTGAAGACCAATCTCAAGTCGTTCGTCTGCGTCTCGGCCAATTGGGAGAATTCTTGAAACGCATTGGTGTAATCGCCCGAGTTGTAATCGCGCATGGCCGACGATGGCGATGCTTTGGCGGCAATTGGCAGGAGCAAAATTCCGGCGAGCGCCGCCACCACCGGCGCTCCGATTTTGGACTGGGGACTTTGGACTGCGGACTTTTTGCGTTCCGGCAAAAACATTTCCGCGAGCAACAACAAAATCGCCGCCGCGAGCGGCCAGTGATACTGCTCGTGATAACGGCGCACGAGCCGCTCCTCGCCTTCCGACTTGGGCAATGGCGCGAGACCTTTTTCATAGAGCATTTCCATGGTGTCCGCCCCGCGCAACGGCAGATAAAATCCACCCGTCGCGGCGGCGATTTGCCGCAGCAACGACTCGTTTAAGCGGGATTTCACGACATCGCCGTTCGCGTCACGGATGTAATCGCTGTTCCCATTGGCATCGGTGATACGCAGCAAATCGCCCTGCGCCGTGCCGACGCCAATGGTGAAAATCTTCAAGCCCGCTTTGGCCGCTTCTTTTGCGGCGGCCAGCGCGCCGCCAGCGTTGTCTCCACCATCGGTTAAGAGCACCAGCACCTTGTAATGGTCACTTTCCTGGAATGCCTTCCGGGCCGTCTGGATGGCGGCGGCGATGGCCGTGCCGCCTTGCGGCAGTGTGTTTACGTTCAACGCCTGGACACATTGTTGAAATGCGATGTTGTCAAAAGTCAGCGGGCATTCCAGAAAGGCATCGCCGGCAAAGGCGACCAACCCAAGCCGGTCCGGCTTCGCCCGCTGCATCAAATCCAGCGCGGCCAGCTTGGCGCGTTCGAGCCGGTCCGGCGCGATGTCCTCGGCGAGCATGCTTTTGGACGTGTCAACCGCCACCACGATATCCAGGCCGCGCTGCTCAACCTTTTGCAAATCAAATCCGTATTGCGGCCGGGCCAGCGACACCAGCAGCAGCGTGACGGCCAAAACCAGACAGCCGAGCCCGATTTTTCGGCGCGCCGGCGAAACGCCAACGGTCAGTGCGGACAGCAGCCGCGCTTGAATGAACCGCGACAGCAATTGCCGCCGCTGGCGCGACGCCCACCAGAAGAACAGCGCCAGCGCCGGCGGCAAAACCAGCAGCAACCAAAGTAAACGCGGCTCTCCAAATCTCATGGCAATTTCCGAAACACGGTTTGTCCCAGCGTGACTTCAAGCAGCAACAACACGAGCCCGCACGACACAAACCACGGAAACAATTCCGTGTATTGGGTGAATTTATTGACGACCTCCTCCGTCTTTTCGAGTTTGTTGATTTCCGCGTAAATTTGTTTGAACTTTTCCGCGTTGTCGGCGCGGTAATATTGGCCGCCCGTTATCTCCGCGATTTTCTTCAGGGTGGTTTCATCCACGTCCACCGGTTCCATTTGATAAACGGTTTCTCCCGTGAAGGGATTTTTTCCCACCGGCATCGGCGCCATGCCGTTCTTGCTGACGCCAATGGTATAAACCTTCACGCCCAGCGCCTGCGCCGCCTGCGCCGCCGCAAGCGGGTCAACGCTGCCCGAATTGTTCTGACCGTCGGTCATCAAAATAACGATTTTGCTTTTCGCCTTCACTTCGCGCAATTGATTAAGCGCCGTGCTCAAACCGTCCCCGATGGCCGTCGCATTCGCGTTGATGTCGCCAATCTGCAGACGATCCAGATCCTCATCCAAAAAATCGTGGTCCAAGGTCAACGGTGTGGCGATAAATGCCTGCTTCGCAAAAACGACCAGCCCGATGCGGTCGTCCGGGCGTTTGTCAATAAACCCCTTCAAAACCGACCGCGCCATGTTGAAACGGTTGACCCGCTGGCCGTCCACGACGAAATCCTCCGAGACCATGCTGCCCGACATGTCGAGCGCCACCATGATGTCAATGCCGCTGGCCTTGACTGTCGTCTGACTTTTTGTCAAACGCGGCTGCGCCAGCGCGATGATGAACAGCGCCAAAACCAGCCAGCGCAAGGCCATCAAAAATGCGCCCGCCCGCGACCGGCGCACGCGGGTTAAACCTTCGACCAGCCGCACGGACGAATAAAGAAACGCTGGTGGCTGGCCGCGTCTGCCTTTCAGCCACGCCAGCAACGGCAGCAGCAATAGCAGGAACAAAAAATATGGATGGGCAAACACCATTTTAGATTTACGATTTACGATTTACGATTTGTTCCTGTTCAACTGTCTCCAGCGGTATTGGAGATCCATCGTTCGAAATTTGTAATTCGGAATTTGAAATTTGCTTCGGTTCGGTTTCTTCCACCAACCGCACCGCCGCACCGTGCAACTCGCGCAATTCCGCTTCGCCCGGTTCATATTTGGCGAACTTCACGAGGTCGCAACTTTCCAGAAACTTGCCCAGGCTTTCCTTTTGTTCTGGCAACAACAAATCCGTGGCCTGCAATTCGTACAGGAATTCCTCGGTCGTGCGTTCCGGCGCGCGAAAATCAAACTGTTCTTCGAGGTAGGCGCGAATCGTGTCGGAGACCAGAATGCAAAACGGCTTCGGCTGGGCAATCAGCGCGCGCGCTTCCTCGAGCTTTTGTTTGGCGCGAATGTGCGCCGGCACCGGCGGCTCCACCGGGATTTGCGAACGCCGCTTTTGCCAGTATCGCCAGGCAAAATACAGAAGCGCCAGCACCACCAGCGCACCCAGCGTCCACCACACCCATTCCCAGGCGTTCGGTATGGCGATCGGCGGTTTGATGTCGCGGATGTCCTGCACGGCGGGCGACAACGCAGCAGCGGGCGGCGGGCTGGTAGTAATCATCCCCGCAACCTCCGCTTTTCCCGGTTTTCAAAAAACCTGCCCAACGCCGCCGCGTACGGTTCGTCCGTGCGCAATTGAATGGAATCAATGCCCGACGACCGCAACTGCCGCCCGACCTCGGCGTATTGTTTTTCCTGCCGCAGCGCAAACGCGTCGCGGCTGGCGGCGTGGGCGGTGTTAAGTTCCACAATTTCGCCCGTTTCGGCGTCCTCCAAAATCAACCGGCCCAGCGCGGGCAATTCCAGTTCGTAGCGGTCAGCCACATGCACGGCCACGACATCGTGGCGGCGGTTGGCTTGGCGCATGGCGGTTTGAATCACCGGCGGCAACGCGCCATTTCCTTTGCCCGCCGGAAAAATGAAATCCGAAATCACCGCCACGATGGCCTTGTGCGGCAAAACCCGGCCCATGAATTCCAGCGCGTGCGCCAGGTCCGTCCCGCGCCGCTTCGGCTCGAAATACAAAACCTCGCGGATGACGCGCAACACGTGGCCGCGGCCTTTCCGCGGCGGAATGAACTGCTCGACCTCGTCGGTGAACAGCAGCAGCCCCACCTTGTCGTTGTTGCGGATGGCGGAGAAGGCGAGCACGGAGGCGATCTCGGCGGCTAGTTCGCGCTTCGATTGCTCACGCGAACCGAACAGACCTGAGCCACTCACGTCCACCACCAGCATCACTGTCAATTCGCGTTCCTCGACGAATTTCTTGATGAACGGATGATTCATCCGCGCGGTGACGTTCCAGTCAATCGCGCGCACGTCGTCGCCGGGCTGGTACTCGCGCACCTCGTCAAAATTCATGCCCTGGCCCTTGAAGACGCTGTGGTACTGGCCCGCGAGCGTTTCGGTCACGAGCCGGTTCGTGCGCAGCTCGATCTGCCGGATTTTTTTGAGAATCTCGCGGGGGATCATGCGCTTGCAAAAAGTTGAATGGACGGTAAACTTAACCTTGTGAGCGCAACCGAAATTCTGGAGCAAATCCGCCGGATGCCCGAAGCAGAACGGCGCGAACTCGTGGGCCAAATTGAGGACGAATTTGCCGATGAGCTAACGCTGGAACAAATTGCGGAACTCGACCGCCGCGCCGAAGATGCATTGAAACACCCCGGACGCGGAAAACCCGTAGAGCAGGTCTTTGCCGAAATTGAGGAACGGCTTCGTGCCAAAAAATGACTTTCGCGGTCATAGTGGAGGCCGACGCCGAACGCGATTGGCATGAAGCTGTGATGTGGTATGACGAGCGCGAACCGGGAGTCAGCCATCGGCTTAACGTTGCGATTCGTGCAGTTCTTCACACGCTCGCGCACGAACCGGAACGTTTTCGACTCGCAAGTCGGCTGGCGCGCAAAGCCAAGGTTCCGCCGCCGTGGCCTTACTCGGTTTACTTCACCATCAACGCGGGACATCACGAAGTTAAAGTTCTGGCCATTTGGCACGGCGCACGCGATCCGGAGGAATTGCGCCGGCGGTTGAAGTGAAGCGTCTGCAAGCGCCTCGGTCACGAGCCGGTTGGTGCGAATCTCGATCTGCCGGATTTTTTTGAGAATCTCGCGGGGAATCATGGGAAGATGCTGCTATTCCTTGAAGCCACGGAAAATTCCGTCTTTATCAACCGCGCTAACAAATTCTCCAAACCCCATATTGGCGATTAAGAGGTTATTTTCTACTACCCACAACTCAGAAGAAATAACACGAAACGTCCGCCCCGGCTCATCTTGTAAATCTACAACAAGGATCGGATGTTCGGAATTCGAGAAAGCGGTTTGATCAATGATAAATGCAAAGGATCGTGAATCATCTGAAATAAAGGACGGCAGTTGTTCTGCCGTGAGACCCTCGAAGGCCCGGTCGCTGACGAAATCTACATTGGCGGTGAAATCATCGCTAGAGTTTTCGGAGTTTTGAATAGACGCACAGAGCCTTTGCCAACCGGTCTCGTCAGAAAAATCTGTGCGCAGTGCCAAGGTGTTTTCGGTTCGTGGAATCTTTTTTGTTTTTGCCGCTTGCTTCGCCTGAGTTTCAACTTTTGATTTCTTTAGGTCTTTTTTAACAAACCCCCGAATCTCTTTGATGTGATGCCAATGAGGTATGAGTTCGAGCGCTTTATTCAAATCAGATAATGCTCCATCCAAGTCTTTTCTGATCCACTTAATCTGACCACGGTTGCCATAGGCCTCGCCGAAGTTAGGATTAAGTTCAATAGCGCAGGTGAATTCAGCTAGCGCGCCGTCCAAATCCTTTTTGGTCCATTTGGCCTGACCGCGTTTGCAGCAGTTTTCAGCCGAATCAGGCGGAAGCAGCATTGTTTTGTTGTAATCAGCCTCCAAGCACGCTCTATCACGTTTCTCATTCATTATGACAGTGCGACGCGCTTTAACGGTGCTCGAATTTGGGTCAAGCTGGATGGCTTTGTCACAGTCGCTGATCGCACCATCCAAATCTCCTTTGGCATGCTTGATAAGCGCGCGATGACTGTAGGTTAAACCATCAGGCTTGAGTTCAACGGCCCGGTCAAAGTCCATCAATGCTCCGGTGAAATCTTCAAGATACCGTTTTACCTCACCGCGATTGACATAATACAAAGAGTGGTCAGGTTTAATAGTCATCGCTTTATCACAATCCGAAAGAGCGCCGTTGTAATCTGTTTTAGCAAGTTTTGCGAGCGCGCGATTATTGTAGGCGGCGGCAAAATCCGGTTTGAGTTCGATTGCTTTGCTGAAATCCGCTATAGCGGTTTCCAGTTGCCCATTGACTCGTCTGGCTTCGCCCCGACTGTTGTAGGCTTCATGAAAATCGGGCCTGAGTTCGATAGCCCGGTCGTAGTCCGCCATAGCCCCGGCATAATCGGTAGACAGTTTCAACGCGCCCCGATTGATATAAATTTGCGCCAAGTCAGGCTTGAGTGCGATAGCTTTGTCATAATCCGCCAGAGAGCCGTTCAAATCGCCCTTCCGTCTCTTCACGAGGGCGCGATTATTATAAGCGACGGCAAAATCAGGTTTAAGTTCGATCGCTTTATTGAAATCAGCCAACGCGCCGTCCAGTTCGCCTTTGACGCGTTTTGCCTCGCCTCGGTTGTTGTAGGCTTCAGCAGTTTCAGGTTGTTGATTTAATGGATCCATTTCCGCAAAAGTCTGCGCGAAATTCATTCTTCATTCTAAATTCCCCTTCGTTTTCACGGCACCGGCAGTTCATCAAAGATTTTCTGGATGACCGTTTCGCTGGTTTTTTCCTCGGCCTCGGCTTCGTAGGTGATGGCCACGCGGTGGCGCAACACGTCCATGCCGATGCTCTTTACATCCTGCGGCGTGACGTAGCCGCGGCCTTTGAGAAACGCATACGCCTTGGCCGCCAGCGTCAGGTTGATGGTCGCGCGCGGCGACGCGCCGAGCTGGATGAAGTCGCGGACTTGAATCTTGTATTTGTCCGGCTCGCGCGTGGCGCAGACCAGATCCACAATGTAATCCTTCACCTTGTCGTCCACGTAAATGTCGTTGATGACTTCGCGCGCCTTGAGAATGTCCTTCGGATCAACGACTACGCTGGCGCTGGGCGTGCCGGAAGTTTTGGCCATCATTTCCAAAATCTTCCGCTCTTCGTCGCGCGACGGATAGCCGATTTTCAGTTTCAACATGAACCGGTCCACTTGCGCTTCGGGCAGCGGATAAGTGCCTTCCTGCTCAATCGGATTTTGCGTCGCCAAAACCAGAAACGGCTCCTCCAGTTTGAACGTTTGTTCGCCGATGGTGACCTGCTTTTCCTGCATCGCTTCGAGCAGCGCGCTTTGCACCTTGGCGGGCGCGCGGTTGATTTCGTCGGCAAGAATGAGGTTGGCGAAGATCGGCCCTTTGCGCGTGCTGAAGCCGCCGGATTGCGGATTATAAATCTGAGTGCCGATGACGTCGGCGGGCAGCATGTCGGGCGTGAATTGCAGCCGCGAAAATTTGACATTGATGCACGCAGCAAGCGATTTGACCGAGAGCGTTTTGGCCAGGCCCGGCACGCCTTCAAGCAGCACGTGACCGTTGGCCAGCAGGCCGATGACCAGCCGCTCGACCAGATAATTCTGGCCGACGATGACCTTGCCGATTTCGTTGAACAGTGGATGTGTGAAGGCACTGGCTTCTTTTACCGCGTCGTTGATTGCAGAAATTCCCGTATTCATTTTTTAAAGTAATTTGTTACCGATGGACACGAAATGGCCGGACAGTGTTCAAGCAAAATTCTTGTCACGCGCCGGGCAAAATTTCAACCTGCTTTGCCGGCAACCAGCCGATTCTGCCGCAACCGTCAGCCACCTGCAGCCAATTATCACGGCGATCGAGCACGGCCAATTCCGCACCGTCATGTGCCTTGAATGCATCCTGGGCCTCGGAGAACGGCCCGCTGCGCGCTGTCGCCTCCGGTTCAATGATCACCGCCGTTTGTTTTGTAAAATGAATCGCCGCCGCCGCACCCAGACTCACACACGACAAAATCGCAAGAACGACCACCCCGGCGGTCAGGCCGCGTAACCGGGGACGCCACACGGGGCGAATCTGCCTCGCGGCGAACAGAAGGAACGTCAGCCAGAATGCGCCAGCCGCCAGCACCGCCCATTCATTGAGTGTCAGAGTGCCAAGCCAGTCCTCCCAGCGGCCTTCACGCAACGTCGGGCCTTCTACCTGCCTGCGCACGAACTCCAGATTCGCCCGCACTTCGGCATCACGCGGGGCCAGCAATTCCGCGTGCCGGTACGCGGCGATGGCGCGGCCCGATTGCCCTAGTTTGAACTCCGCGTTGCCGTAGTTGAAATAAACCGCCGGCGAAATGGCGCCGGATTTCAGAATCTTCTCGTAAGTGGCGGCGGCGGCGGCGAATTTGCCTTCGGCGTAAAGTTTATTCGCCGCGTTGAAATCAGCGGTGACATCGGCTGCGAATACTTTGCCGGCGAAAAGCAACGCAAACAGCAAAATGAAAATTCTGTAGCAGCCGACGTAAGTCGGCTCTGCCTTTTTAATTGGAGCGAACTGACGTTCGCTGCTACAGGATTGGGAGTTCATGCCTTCAACCCCCGGAGTTCGACAATGACGTTTTCGAACTGCTCCACGACTGAATTCAATTCAGCGCTTCCACGAATCGGCGCGTAACGCGCTTGGTTGCAGAACTGGAACAGTTCGCGCAGGCCGTCCAGCACCGGCTCCGGCACGCCCAGCGCCACCAGTCGTTCATCCACCACTGACTCGGTGATGGATGACGCCGGTGAGTTCAGCCGCTCGCCCAGTTGCTCCTGCAACAGACGAAACAAAGTGGCGAAAAATTCATCGGAATTGTTCTCCGCCGCTAGGCGGCGCAAATCGTTCAGCCCGTCGCGGACCAGTTGCGCGACCTGCCTTTGCCGCCGCAAACGCGGGTTGTTCGCCAGACGGTCCGTGCGTTTGCGCCAGACGAAGGCGGCGAGAAACGCCAGGACCGGCAGGCTTTGCAGGGCAAGAAAAGCCGGTCGCGTCACCAGCGGCGGGCCAGCTTGAGCGAGCGTACCCAGCTCTTGTTTGATGGGCAGGATATCCTCCGGCGCCGGTGGATTTTCCGTATTGGCAGTTTGAGCAGCGGCAATGGTCGGCGCGGGCGTCGCCCCGGCGGAATGAACCGCCAGCGCCACGGACGGCTCGGTGAGGGTGCGGTAATCACCGGTGTCCGGATCAAAATAGCTGAAGGAAAATGGCGGCAGTTCATGTACATCCGTGTTTTGCGGCGCAACAATTTCTTCAAACGTCTTCTCACCCTGCAAACCAAGCGGATCGGTGGTTACCAACTTTGAGGTGGGCGGATAAATGGTAAAGTCATGCCAGGCTGATTGGTCGGGCAGCGTGAGCGAGCCAAGGTCGCCCTGACCGGAAATTTGAATGCGCACCGTAATGGGATCGCCAACGGCAACGTTGGTCGGCCCGGCGGTGACGTTCATCGTATATTCGCCAATCGCGCCATTAAAACTCGGTGGCGCGTTTTTCGTCGGTAGCGGCAGCGATTCCACGTTCAAGGTTTCGGTGGCCAGTGAAACCTGCTTTTGTTCTTCGCCAAAATTTCCGACGGGGAAACCGAATTGTCGGAACTGTTGGAAGAACGGATTGTTGGAACGGTTGTCTGACGGGACCGCAAGAACAAGATCAATGGTGACAGGGCCGGCGCGGAGCGGACCGGTCCGAGTCGCGGTCAGCGCAATTTTTGCGGTGATGACGTTGTAGATGGCGTTGCCGATTTGCACCTGGCTTTGCCCGCTGGCGACAATTTTTCCAACGGTGAACCCCTCAGCTTGCACACCTGTGAGTTGGGGCCGCTGGGTGAGCTCGGTGTCTTGGCGATAGTAAAGCAGCAAGTCGGCAGTAATAACTTCCCCGTCATACACCTTGTCCTCGGGTAAAGAAAGCCTCGCAAACGCAATCTGCGAACCGGAATTGATTTGTGCCGCCGACGCCGCGCTGGGTTGAACCACGCGCAAATGCACCGGTTGGCTGGTCAGTTGTTGACCATCCACGTCGGCAGTGAGCGCGGGAATAATAAATTCACCGGCGCGTTCGGGCGTGATGGTATACGAAATGGAAATGGTCGAGTTTCCGGCTACGCCGATACCGCCGCTGAAGCTATAACTGAAATTCTGGGAATTGTTAATCTGCAGACCCGGCACTTCTGGGGCGGTAACATGACTTGGAGAACCACCCTGAAAAGTCAGAGTCAGCGTTGTACTCTGGCCAAGCGTTAGCGTGTCATTATCGAGCGAAGCGGTGAAGCTCGCCGCGTGTGTCGACGCAGAGCCAAGCAACAGCAGAATAAGACAGAAACCGGCGGCGACCGAAAGATATTTCAACCTGCCGTCGCGCCAATGGAGACAATTTTTCCCTCGTAGCCGTTGCATTCCAAAAGTCTTACATTCCAAAATAATCTGTCTTTCAATAATCTCAGGTATAAAAACAGACAATCTGTGCGCCAAAATGTTCAGGATTTTGGTTCGCAGCATACCCACAAGGCTGCCTTGCAGATGGTTATTCCAAATCCATTGGCATCGAGAATTTCGATGCCTGCTGGCCTTTCATGCTGTTTACTCGGCGGTGGCCACGCTCGAATCAATCGGCAACAGGATACGCACGGTGCCGTGCTGACCGGCCCGCGGCGGAACGATTTCCAGCTTGCCGTGGTGCGTCTCGATGATCTTTCGGCTGACGGTCAGGCCCAGACCGAGGCCGACATTGCGCGTGGTGAAAAAAGGCGATGGCACTTTCTGCGCTGCCTCAGCCGTGAAGCCCGCACCGTTGTCCTCCACTTCAATCTCCAATTCACGCCCGCCTGCATTGTCGGGATTGGTGTGCAATTTTACGCCAATTTTGGGTTCCTTGGGGTTGGCTTGCAAAGCGTTGAGCATGATTTCAGCGAGCGCATGTTTGAGGGCGGCGCGGTCGCCGGTAATGACAACGGGTTTGCCGCCATTCTCCCATTGCAACTGGGCTTTTTCAACCGGTTGATGCTTGCGCGCCTCCTGGTAGGCTTCTTCAATGAGTGGTTTGACGGAAAACGCCTGCGGTTCCGGTTCGCTTTCGCGCGCCAGAAAACGCATCTGGTTCAGCAACCGAGAGACGCGTTTGACGCCGTCGGCGAGTGCGAAGTCGAGCGATTTGCGGAACTCGGCGTCCCGGAATTTTTCCCCCAGCAACTGCTGGTGGGTGGAGAGCGGCACCATCGCGTTGCCGACTTCGTGCGCGAGCCGGTCGGCCATGGTTTTGACGAGACGGAGATTGGCGGCCTCGATTTCCAAATGGCGCAACTGCTCGGTTTGGGTGAGATCTTCCGCCGTGAGCAGCGCGGAAACCGGCACAGGGGAATTGCCCCGCTGAAACGGCACAACATTCACGCTGTAAACGGTGCCCGGTGAGTTTTCGGGTTCGTAACGGAACGGCCCCATGGCCGCGCCGGTGTGCAGAACCTGGTAAATCTTCGCGCCCAGCACCTGCGGCAAATCGCTGAATTCGAGTTCGCCGGTGCGCCGGTTTTTGTGGCCGAAATGGCGGCGGGCGGCCTTGTTGACGTGGAGCACGCTCAGGTTGCTCCCGACCACGACGCACGCACTGCTGAGTTCGCGCAGCACGTCCGTCATCATTTCATGATTGCCGGCAAGCTGGTCGTGCAGCCAGATGTTGCGCAGGGCCAGGCCCACCTGTTCGAGCAGATGGAAAATAAGCTCCAACTCGGCATTGACCAGCGGTTCGCCGGTGATACGGCCATCGAAAACGGCGACGCCCACAATGGTTTCGCGGTCGAGCACCGGCACGGCAACCTGCGCACCGAGCAATTCAAATTCCTTCTGCGCCTCGGTGTCAGCGCGGGCCTCGTCGCTGTCACGCCGGAGGATTCTGCCCAGCCGGACGAGTTGCCCGCCGATGCCGGCCTCGAGCGACAATTCAATATTTTCGAGCAATCCCGAGGAAAGCCCGATGGCGGCGGTGGCGCGGAGACTGGGACTTTTCTCGGGAGGGACCGTTTCACTGAGTCGCAGGACAGGCCGGTTCAGGAAAATGGCGGCGCGATTGATGCTGAATATTTCACGCAGAAACAACAGAAATTGCTTGAGCATCGCCTCGGCGTTTAGGGAATGGGTGAGTATAGACGAAAAATCGCGCAAAACGCCCAACGTTTGCGACTCGTTGTGGAAGCGCCCGGGAACCGATTCCGGCACGCGGGTGAATCCGGGAAATGGAGGCGGGGACGCTGGTCTGGCCTGTGGCTGCGCGGGTTGATACATTTGATCCGACCACAGGCGTTCCAGCAACGAATTGAGCAACCGGGCGCTCACGGGCTTGGTAAGCACGTGGGTAACGCCGTGCAGGAAGGCTTCTTCCTCCCATTCAGACTGGCTGGCGGCGGTGTAGGCGATGATGGGACATTTGCCGTCGCGCCGGCGGAGCCGTTCGATCACCCAGACTCCCTGAACCCCGATGAGGTCAACATCCACAATGCACGCGCTGACCAGCCCGTGCATCAGCAGCGGCTCGGCTTCCTCCACTCCAATGCGATGAACAATGCGATATTTTTCCTGGTTCAGACCCGCCTGAATCACTTCGGCGAAGTCTGGATGAGGAGACAACACCAAAATGGTTTTCATTGTGCTCTGAGCCAGTGACGGCGATGCTCAATTCCAGTCACTGCGGCGATAATCCACAAATTCAACCAAAAAGTCAATCTAATTCGGCGCAAATTCCGACGAAATCCGTTGAACAGCAGTGACAAGGCCGCAACTGACAACTGGAAAACGAAGTTGCTGACCAAGGGTCTAAATAATATCAAACTCACCATAGCAAAAATAGGCTGCATGAAAATTTCCGCGACCATCCTAAAGTGCTTTTTCTTCATCCTTCTCGCGGGAATTGTTGTCTGGCTGCTTTGCGTCATCTTTCACCCCTTTGAATCGCAAGAACCGGAGTATCAGGGGAAAAAGCTTACCGATTGGGCAAAGGAAGTTTACCCGCTCTATCCATTGCAGTCAAAAGATCGGCGCCCGCCGGCCCTGCGCGCGCAAAATGACCGGGCGGTTGCGGCCATTCAACATATCGGGGCCAAGGCGGCGTTGCCGTGGGCGCTGAAGCTCTGCCGGGCCAGAGATTCCTGGCTCAAGAAAAAAGTGGAGGAGGAGATTGAAGGTTGGATTGCACAGTATAACGACCAGGTTGAAGAATATAACGGGATGCACCCAAGGAATAAATGGCGTTCTGAAATCCAGGTCCCGTTCACCCCGGCGGCTGGCAAGCAGAATGAAGGCGGCAACATCATTTGGGCTTTGGGGCCGAAGGCCGCACCGGCAATTCCCGCCTTGATTCAATTGCTGCAAAGCCAGGATGAGGCACTCCCCTGGAGCGCCACCTATGCTTTGCCGGGCATCGGCACGAATGCCATTCCGCCCCTGATGGCGCTTTTGAACAGCACCAACCGCGACATCCGCCTCAGAGCGATGTCTGCCTTGGAGTTATTCGGCCCGGAGGCTCAAATGGCCGTTCCGGCCTTGCTTCAATGTCTGGGAAGCCCGGATCCGGCAACGCGTATCCGCGCAGTCGGCTCCCTCGGCTCGATTAAAGCCGATGCGCCCTTGGTGGTGCCGGCCATCGTCCGCTGCATTGAAAGCGACACAAATAATATGAGCCAGTTCCTCTGTTTTTGGGCGCTGTGGCGCTTCGGGACCAATGCAAAATCCGCCGCGCCGGTGTTGGTGAACATTTTAAAATCGGATCCTCAATTCCCAAGTCCCGCCTCGCCCGGCGGTTACCTCGAAGGATCGGTCGTGGGCGCGCTGGCAAAAATTGATCCCGAAGCCGCCAAGCCGTTCCTTGAAAAATGGAAGGCAAGCCAAACCAACGGTCCCTCTGCCAACACGCATAATCAGGTTCGCAGGTCGAATCCGCCGCTCAAGCAATTGAAACAACCACCAACCGTTGCAACGAATTCCGCCATTTCACCTTAATCACTATAGCTTTTCACATTGACATTGGGACATGGTGTGACAAGCTCATGGGCATGAAAGCTTATGCGCTGGATTTACGGGAACGGGTGGTGAAATTCATTCAGGTCGGCGGCTCCAAAGCCGAGGCCGCCCGGCGGTTTGATTTGGCCCGGAGTTCGGTCTATCGGTATCTGGCCGCCGCCCAAAAAGGCGCGTTGGCTCCGAAAACGAGCTGGGGTCATTGGCGCAAACTCGACCCGCAGCAACTCCAGGGGCAGGTCAAAAAACATCCCGACGCCACCCTCAAGGAACTCCAGCAGGTGTTCGGCGTCAGCCACCATGCGATCTGGGTGCGACTGGGACAATTGGGCTTCACGCTAAAAAAAACTCATAAAATATCGCGAGCGCAACGAGGTGCAGCGGTGGCTCTTCCGCCGCGAACTCGAAAGGTTCGACGACCGGACCGTCTTTTACTTGGACGAATGCGGGGTGGACCACCGCCTGTATCGTGAGCACGGACGCGCGCCCCGGGGTGAGTGGATTTATCAGGCGGTGGCGGGCAAACGGCGGGAACGCACCCGCATCATGGCGGCCTGGCAACACGGCAAACTGGTGGCCCCGCTGGTGTTTCAAGGCAGTTGCAACACCGTAGTGGTGGACACCTCTTTCGAGAAAGTGCTGCTGCCCGCACTGCCGCCGGGCAGTGTGATCGTGCTGGACAACGCCCGGTTTCATCAGTCGCCGACCACGCAGAGGTTGGTGGCAGCGGCGGGCTGCCAGTTGCTGTTCCTGCCGCCTGACTCGCCCGACCTCAACCCCAGCGAACATCTCTGGGCTGCCTTCAAGAACCGCTTGCGCAAAGACCTTGCCACCGCCAGCAACCCCTTCCTTTTTATCGCCACTATGTCCCAATGTTATTATTAATTACTACCCATGCAGGGTCTGTGTCCATGAATCATCGGCGGGCACATTGTGGTTCAGGAACGGAGGCACAAAACGCAAAAAAACATAAATGAGCGAAATTCCCATCGCCAGCCAGTTTGCCGTCACCGCCCAATATCCGTTTTCCTTAACAATATTCTCCATGATAGGGGAGTTGCTCAGCCATTATTCTTCCCAAATTCCGCATCAAGCGGGATGCGTGCCACAATGAAGAAACTCGGAATCGTCGCCAGAATCACCCAGGTGAAAAAGTGCGGGTAGCCAATATGCTGCTGCAACCAGCCGCTCCACAGTCCCGGTATCATCATCCCCAGCGCCATGAAGCCGGTGCAGATGGCGTAATGCGCCGTCCGATGTTCGCCGCGCGCGATGTAAATCATGTACAGCATGAACGCCGTGAAACCGAAACCGTAACCGAATTGCTCGATGGCCACGCCCGCGCCAATGGCGTACAAATTTCCTGGCTGCGCATACGCGAGCCAGATGAACACTGCGTCTGGCAGATGAATCGCTAGCAACATCGGCCACAACCAGAATTTCAAACCCTGGCGCGAGACCACAAACCCGCCGAGCAGACCGCCGATTACCAATGCACCTACGCCGGCGTACCCGTAAGTCTTGCCAAACTGGTCGTCCGACAAAGCCAAGCCGCCGTGGTCGCGCGGGTCGAGCAGAAAAAATTTGGCCACATTCAGCAACTGCGCCTCGCCAAAACGGTACAGCAGCAGGAACAAAAGCAGCATGACAATTTTGGGCTTCTGAAAAAATGTCCCGAACGTTTTTAGAAATTCCACCACGAATTTTTTCAACGAATCAAGATCTTGAGGCTGGTCAATGGCAGGCTTGGGCAGAATGAACCGATGGTAAAGGCCCAGGCACAGAAAAATTCCCGCAACCAGCGCAAAGGTAGTTGACCATGCAAATGGAAAACTGCCGGTGCGTTCCTGAATTTTTCCGGCGAGAATGATAAGACTGCCTTGGGCGGCGATCCACGCCGCCCGGTAAAACGTATTGCGGATGCCGGAAAAAAACGCCTGCTCGCGCTCGGTCGTCGCCAGCATGTAAAAACCGTCCGCGGCGATGTCGTGCGTGGCGGAGTTGAACGCCAGCAGCCAGAAAAGCATCAGTGTCCATTGGAAAAAATGCGTCGTCGGGATCGTCAGCGCCACGCCGGCCAACGCCGCGCCAATGAGCAATTGCATCGCCCAAATCCACAGCCGCCGCGTTTTGAGCATGTCCACGACCGGACTCCACAGCGGTTTGATGACCCACGGCAGATAAAACCAGCTCGTGTAAAACGCCGCCGCCGCGTTGGACACGCCGAGGTTTTTGTAGAGCACCAGGGACACCGACATCGCCAGCGCGTAAGGCAGGCCCTCGGCGAAATAGAGGCTCGGAATCCATAGCCACGGACTACGGAAGGTCGGTTTGGCGCCGGTCATTCGCTTTTGAGTAGCAGGCCGGAGCCGGGGGCGCAAAAATTTTCCGGCTTGAACTTTGCGGGAAGCATGATTGAGTCAAGGCGTGACCGGCGCATTTCTCAATGCCTTGGGCATTTTGTTTGGCGGGTTGTTCGGGCTGGCGCTGCGTCAGCCGCTGTCCCTCCGCCTGCAGATTTTCCTCCGTTCAGCGCTGGGCGCCTTCACGGTCTTCTCCGGCCTGTGCCTCGTCTGGCTGAGCATCAACGGCAACTTTTTTTCCGCGCTGAAACAAATTTTCATCGTCGGGCTTGCCTTGGTCGTCGGCAACATGCTCGGCAAACTGTTCGGGTTCCAAAAAATATCAAACCGTCTGGGTCGCTTCGCGGGCAAAATCATTGCCTCCGGGCAGTCGGGCGCGCCGCGCAAAGTGGGCGATGGTTTCAACGCCTGTGCCGTGCTTTTTTGCGCCGCGCCGCTGGGTTTGGTCGGCGCGGTGGCCGATGGCTTGTCCAACTACTTTTATTTGCTGGCGGTCAAGGCCATCATGGACGGGCTGGCCACGCTCGGATTTGTGAAAAATTTCGGCTGGCCGACTGCCCTGTCCGCTTTTCCCGTGCTTCTTTTTCTTGGCGCCATCACCAGCGCGTGCCAGTTTTATGCGAAGCCGTGGCTCGAACCGCATGGCTTGATTGATTCCATCAACGCCGTCGCCGGCCTGATTGCATGTTCCGTGGCATTGGTGATTTTTGAAGTCCGCAGGGTCGAACTGGCGAATTTTCTGCCGAGCTTGGTGGTGGCACCGCTGCTGGCTTGGTTGTTCAATCACTGAATCATGCCGCGTTTACGCAGCATCGCTTCCATTGCCTTGTCCATCAGCGAATCCGCCAGCGGCTTGGTAATTTCGTCGAGCGCGGCCATGGCCGCCTGCAATTGCTTCAAATCACCCGCGCCGGCCGCTGAACTTTCGGCGGCCATGACGCGTTCCACCTCGCGCGCGGCGGCTTCAATTTCGGCGCGATAATCCGCTTCGATTTCACCGACACAATCCACCAGTGCCTTGCGCGTGGCGGCGAGCGTTTCGTTTGCGCGCAACTTCGCTTCAATCCAACGGCGCGCGGCCAAATCTTCGAACGCATGCGCGACGGATTCCTCGACCATTTGCTGCACGGCGGCGTCAGCCACGTCCACGGCGGATTTCATTTCGATGATTTTCTCCCGGCCGGTTTTGGTGTCCCGTGCCAGCACGTGGAGAATGCCGTTGGCGTCAATTTCAAATTGCACGCCTACGCGTGGCACACCGCGAGGCGCGGACTCGAATTCAAGCGTGAACTTGCCGAGGCTCCAGTTGTCCTTGGCGCGCTCACGTTCACCCTGCAAAACGTGGATCAGCATCTCGCGCTGGTGATCCACCGCCGTGGTGAACATCTCGCCTGCCTTCATGGGAATCGTCGAGTTGCGCGGAATCAGGACGTTCATCAACCCGCCGAAGGTTTCGAGGCCAAGCGACAATGGCGTCACGTCGAGCAGCAAAACATTTTTGAACCCGCCAGACAAAATCTCCGCCTGGATCGCCGCGCCGAGCGCAACGGCCTCGTCAGGATTCTGCGACGTGTTCAATTGCGAACCGGCAGCTTTGTGATATTCTGCACCAAGGCGAATGCTGCCGCGGGTTTCCTCAAACTCCGCGCAACCGAACAGTTCGCTGACGAACTTGCGGACGAGCGGCATCCGCGTCTGGCCGCCAACAAGGATTACCTGATCCAAGTCCTTTGGCTCGACTTTTGCGTCCGCCAGAGCGCGCAGGCAATGAGGTCGGGTGCGGGCAATGATGTCGCGTGTGAGATTTTCGAGTTCGGCTCGCGTGAGTTTGCAACTGAAGCTAAAATCTGGCGTGAGAAACGGCAGCACGATTTCCACCTCGGTTTCCGTGGAGAGCTTGATTTTCGCAGTTTCAGCAGCTTCGCGAATGCGGGACAGGATCGTCAAATCGTTGATGCGTTGAAGTGTTGAAGCGTGTTCCACTCCTCCCGCTTGAACGCTTGAACGCTTTATCGCTTCAACTAGAAAATCCACGATGCGTTTGTCCAAATCATCGCCGCCCAGGCGCGTGTTGCCGTTGGTCGCGAGCACCTGAAAAACACCTTCATTCAATTCCAAAATCGAAAGGTCGAACGTGCCGCCACCCAAATCATAGACGGCGATTTTAGACTTTTCTTTAAGCTTATCCAATCCGTAGGCCAGCGCAGCGGCAGTCGGTTCATTGACAATGCGCTCAACGGTAAAGCCGGCCAGTTCGCCCGCGCGCTTGGTCGCGTTGCGCTGCGCATCATTGAAATACGCCGGCACGGTGATAACCGCGCGTGTGACGGGTTCGCCGAAATAATTTTCCGCATCGCGCTTTAATTTCTTTAAAATCTCCGCAGAAATTTCCTCCGGTGAAAAATATCGGTCATGAATCGGAATCGTCACCCCGCCGGCGCCACTGGCTTTGACGGGATACGTCACGAGCATTTCCTCCTGCGCGATATCCGCGCCGCGCCGGCCGATGAAGCGTTTCACAGAATAAGCCGTTTCCGCTGGTTTTATGACGCGAACGCGATTTGCCTCGTGGCCGACCATGGGTTCGGCATTGGCAGAGGGAAAATGGGCGACGGATGGCGTCAAACGCTGTCCATTTGCATCCGCGATGACGAGCGGGATGCCCGAATCTACCGTGGCGACCAGAGAATTCGTGGTGCCCAAATCTATGCCGACAATTTTGCTCATGGTTCGCTGAAGCCTTGAAGAGTTGAAGCGTTAAAGCGCGCGCGTTCAATAAAATTCTTGGGCGGGTCGCAGCCGCTTCAACACTTCAACGCTTCACTATTCAACAGTTTCGAGTTACACTTGAAGCATGAATTGTGTTGTTACCGCAGGACCGACCTATGAACCATTGGATGACGTGCGCCGGCTCACGAATTTTTCCACCGGCCGCCTCGGCACGGAGCTTGCCAATTTCCTGGTCGCGCGTGGCCATCAAGTGACCCTGCTCATCAGCGCCCAGGCCACGCACGCTGGCGAGCGCCGGGCACAACGGCTCGAGGTGTTCACCACCACGGCAAATTTGCGGGAAAAGCTGCAGGCGTTGTCCGCCAAAAAGGTGAACGCGGTTTTTCACGCGGCAGCGGTCAGCGATTTTCGTTTTGGCCGGATTCAGTTGCAATCACCGCATGGCAAGTTGACGGAGATCAAATCAAAAAAAATTCCCACCAGCGAAGGCACGTTGCTGGTCGAACTCCTGCCGACGCCGAAAATCATTGCCGAACTGCGCGCCTGGTTCCCGTCGGTAAGACTGGTGGGTTGGAAGTTTGAAGCGGATGGCAAACGCCCCGAAGCGATTCACGCGGCGGAACAGCAAATCACACAATGTCTCACCGATGCTTGTGTTGCAAACGGCCCGGCCTACGGCGAAGGTTTTGGTTTGATCACCAGAGGCGGCCATGTGCATCTGGCAGACCCGCCGAAGCTGTTTGACGCGCTGGAAAAATTGATTCAGGCCTAGCAACGCGGGTGGAAGATTTACGTTAAACTTCAAAATCTTTCAGTTGCCGTAGTCCCAATTTCAAAGGGACCCAGCCGATAAAGAAAGACAAGAGCACGAAGGCGACGATGCTTTCGGCGGCCCAGGTTTCTCGTCCGTGCCAGCCCGTTGTGCCGAATCCCAGCAACAGCACGGACGCAAGAATGTACACGGAACTCAACACAAAGCATAAAGTGCCACCGAAACCGCTGACAATTTTGTTCGGATTTGCCTCTTTCAAATTCGGATACAACACCCCCAGCCCCACCGCGAGGCCGTTGAGCGCAAAGGCCATCAGCGTGACCACCGCGCCGAAAAAAGTGACGCGATCCCAGGTCATTTTCAACAGGTAACAGGAAAGCATGATGAGGCCGGAAGTCACAATGAACGACATCGTGCTGGCCAGCCAGAATTTGGTTTTGACCACACGCGCCAGCCCCATGGGCGCCATGCCGACAATCCAAAGCCGCCGGCCTTCCAGTGAGAATTGCGGGAACACAAACCGGGTCGTCACGGAAGCAAGGTTCAGCGCGCAAACGCCAAGATTCAGAAAGGCAATCAGGTTGATCCAAAATTCACTGCTCAATTGATGCGTGAAGTTCCGCAAGTTGATGATGTACACGCCCAGCAGACCAAACAACATCACGGATTGTCCCCACTGGGTTGTGTCACGCCAGAACATGCGAATGTCCTTGACGGCCAGGGCGCGTCCATCGCGGCTAAGCCAGGACAATTTCCCCAAAAATCGTTCCAGCAGACCGGGAGAGTTGGGGAGTTCGCCCTGGGTGAGGGACTTTCGCCATCTGGCTCTCCGCTGCGCGCGGCTTTGCACCGCCGACGCCGTGTCGTAAAAGACGCGGCCGAACCGCGTGAAGGCCAGGCTGCCAAAGAACAGCGTGTGGCTCAACAGCACCAGCACGAAAAACGCCGCGCCCCGCAGGATGCCTTCCGCCCATTGCAACACCGCCGCCGACAACCAGTAGCTCGGCAGAAACGGAAACATCGTGAAGCGGGTTTTGGCAAGCAATTGATCGAGCGCCTCAAGCGTGCGTTCACCGAGCAGTTCGTTGGTGGCCGGCTGGGCCTTCCACCAAAACGCGACCAGCGCGAGCGAAATCATGGCCGTCGTCACAATTGTAATCTGGAAACTTCGACGGTCCAGGAACCGCCCCACCAAAATCGCCAGCCACGCGCCAGCCACGCCCGGCAACACGATAAACAACGCAATCAACATCAGTGTCACCGCGTAGAAATGCCACGGCGCCCCGCGCACCAGGCCGAACGCCACAAGCAACGGGGCAATCAGGAATAAAAACGCCCACGAGGCCAGCAGCGTGGATTCAATGAATTTCCAGCGGAAAATCGTCTGGGTCGAAATGGGCAGCGTCAGCAGAAAGGCGGTTTCGCGGTTGCGAAATAAATTGGTGTAACTGATGACCAAATTGCTCAACAGCAGCAAGGCGAATAGAAAGGCGAACAGGATGTACATCAGTCGCTCCGTCAACACCGCGCCCAGGCCCGGAAATTTCGCGACGAACCAAAGCGCGTGATAAAACAGCCAGAATGACAGGACGAGATAACCGACAACGAACAGCAGAATAATGCCCGTAAGCAACCGCGATTGTTTCCGCAAGGACAGCAGCCGCCGCCAGCTTTGCAGCGCGTTGACACGCAATAACAGGGGCAACGGCGATATATTGGGCTGAACGGAATTCGCAGGCACGGCGTCCAAGGTAACGTTGAAAGACGTCAGGCGCAATTCTTGCCAGGAGGTAATGTTGGTCGCGGCGTCAAAAGTACCAATGAAACTGAACAAATTCAGCCGCCGCCATTTTCTTCTGACGCTCGGCACGGCCTGCGCTGCCGCGCCGGTGGGCACGGTGGCGGATGCCAAATGGATTGAACCCACGTGGCTAAAGGTCCGGCAATTGCGCATTGGCGACGGCAAGTCCACCCATCGCTTGGTCCATTTCACCGATTTGCATTACAAGGGCGACCGTGGCTACGCGGAATCGGTCGTCAAGACCATCAACTCCTTTTCACCTGACTTGGTGTGTTTTACCGGCGACATTATGGAACACACTCAATTTCTGCCGGAAGCGCTGCAAATTCTTTCCGGCATCAAGTCGCCGATGTATGGCGTGCCCGGAAATCACGATTACTGGAGTGGCGCGTCGTTTGAGGTCATCGGCAAAAGCTTTGCGGCGACCGGTGGCGCTTGGCTGCTTGACGAACAACAGGCTGTGGCTGACGGAAAGATCAACCTCGTGGGCATCACCTGCCGTGGGTTCCATGACGGCTTGCCCCCTTTGAATCCGGACGTGAGGAACATTTTACTGATGCATTATCCGGCGTGGATTAAGCAGCAAGGCGACCGCAAGTTCGATCTGGCGCTGGCCGGCCATTCGCACGGGGGCCAAATACGCATCCCGTTCTACGGAGCGCTCGCCCTGCCGTATGGCGTGGACCAGTATGACATGGGGTTGTTTCAAACCCGAGCCGGCCCGCTTTACGTGAATCCGGGCATCGGCTGGTATTACGTGGACGCACGATTCAACTGCCGTCCGGAAGTCACCGTGATTGAGGTTTGATGTTGCTGCCAACGGACCGCGGACGAGCCATCCGCGATCCTTTCCCGTTGAAGCCGCGGTGAGCGATTTGTATCGTGCGGCCAATGTCGCCGCCGGAAACCAAAACTTCGCCGTTTGCCGCACCGGTTACTTCGCTGTGGGGAGTTGGTGGCGAACGCGCGGCACAACTGGCCAAACTCGACATTGTAACGGTTGAGGATTTGCTGTTGCATCGTCCGCGGCGTTATGAGGACCGCCGGCATTTCCGCGCCATTGCCGAATTGACCCGCGACGAACCGGTCACAGCGCGCGGCACCATTGTCGCTCAGGGACTAAAACGTTTTCGCGGCGGGATGAAGTCTGTTTTTGAATTTGTCCTCGACGATGGCACGGCGCGGTTGCATTGCCGATGGTGGAACTTGCCGTTCATGGAAAAATATTTCGCGGTCGGCGACGAGGTCTTTGTCTTTGGCAAACTGGTCGAAACCAAACCGCGCACGATGGATCATCCCGAAACCGAGGTCATCGAAGGCGGCGAGGAAAGTTTTGTCCACATCAATCGCATCGCGCCCATATATCCGCTTACCGAGGGTCTGCCGCAACGTTGGCTGCGCGGATTGATTTGGCGCACCCTTGAAAGATTTGAATCACAAATCGCCGAACCCAACACCGCGTTCGATTTAAAAACCTTCCCGACGCGCGCCAACGCGGTTCGCATGGTTCACTTTCCCGAAGAATTGACCGATGTGGAAATCGCGCGTCGTCGGCTGGCGCTGGACGAGTTCGTCGAGTTGCAACTTCAAATCCAGTCACGCCGGAAAAAATTCGAGGCCAAGGCGCGCGCGTTGCCCTGTGTTGGCGACAATCGTTTGATGAAACCGTTTCTGGCGCGGCTCGGCTTCAAGCTCACCAATGCGCAAACGAACGTGCTCCGCGAAATTCGCGCGGATATGGGCGGCACGCATCCGATGCGGCGGCTGTTGCAGGGCGATGTTGGGTCGGGCAAAACCGTTGTGGCCGCCTGCACGGCATTGATGGCACTGGAGAGTGGCTACAACGCCGCGCTCATGGCGCCGACAGAGATTCTGGCGGAGCAGCATTTTCGGAATTTTCAAAAATGGATTGAGCCGCTCGGGGCAAAAGTGGAATTGCAAACGGGTAGTCGCAAAACGGTCGAGAGTCGAGGGTCGAAAGTCGAGAGCCAGCCGTACCGTTCACCCTCGACTCTCGGCTCTCGACCCTCGATTTTGTTCATCGGCACCCACGCCCTGCTCACCTCGGGCTTTGATATTCCCAATCTCGGCCTCGTGATTATAGACGAACAGCACAAGTTCGGCGTGGCGCAGCGCGAGCAACTGGTGCGGAAGGGAAATTATCCGCACCTGCTCGTGATGACGGCCACCCCGATTCCGCGCACGCTGGGGTTAACGCTTTATGGCGACCTCGATGTTTCCCTGATTGACGAATCGCCCGGCGGTCGCGGCCGGGTAAAAACATTTGTGCGCCAAGCGGACAAGTTGCCGAAGGTCTGGGGATTCATCCGCGAAAAAATTGCCGCCGGCCGGCAGGCGTATGTGGTTTATCCGCGCGTGGAGGAGCAGGACACGGCCAGCGACATCAAGGCGGTGACCAAGGAATTTGAAAACGTCCGCCGCGCACTGAGTCCGTTTCGCGTCGGGTTGCTGCACGGCCGGCTGGGCAGCGCCGAAAAGGAAAACGTGATGGCTGCGTTTCGGACCGGACAACTCCAGGCACTTGTGGCGACGGCATTGATCGAGGTGGGCGTGGACATCCCAAACGCGACCGTCATGCTCATCGAGAACGCGGAACGGTTCGGCTTGGCGCAATTGCATCAGTTGCGCGGTCGCATTGGTCGCGGCGCGCACGAGTCGCAGTGCATCCTGATTTCCGAGGCAAAGACCGACGAGGCGCGCGAACGGCTCAAGGTGCTGGAAGAAACAGCGAACGGGTTTCGCATTGCCGAGGCGGACTTGAAATTGCGCGGGCCGGGCGAGTTGCTGGGCCAGCGGCAGAGCGGCCTGCCACATTTTCGCTTCGGCGATCTGGTGGATGATTGGGATTTGATTCGTCGCGCACGGGAATTGGCGGCGCAAGCCTTGGGCGATCCCGGCAAAAAAACCGAAGATTGTACTTGCAGCACAGAAGAACTTTCGGGTAGTTGAGCCGTGTATGAAAACATTAGTCTATCTAGTTGCTGCGATTGCTCTCGTTTACATAGGGTTGCTGACCGGCTGCCAAAAACAATCGGAAACGCCGTCTGTGGAGCCTTCGACAAACGCTCCGGCCATGCCGTCCACCAACGGAATGGAAACACCGTCCACGAACGGAATGTAAGTGGTGTCCACCACGCACGTGCGCAGTTATGGCACGATGCGTCCGACTGGACTGGTCGCGACGGGCGGAGGTTTGATTTTCAGCGCCAATGCCGCACATGCAATTGGCGCTTGGAAATTCTGCGGCTTGGACTAAATTGCCACCATGAGAGCGTTTCTTTTGATTCCGGTGGCAGCCGGGTTGTTACTAACCGGCTGCGGAAATAATTCCAGTTCAACCAATACACCTGCCACCACCAACGCGACCCCCAACTCCGCGAATGGCAACCCGGCCACCGTGGCGCCGGACTACCTTGGCGCGGCCGGTCAGGCCGAGAGGTTCTCGATCAACCAGATTGATCTGGCACAGCTCAAGCAGGCCATCCAGGAGTTCAACGCGGCGGAAGGGCGTTACCCGAAGGATCTTCAAGAGCTTATTCCCAATTACCTTGCCAAAATCCCGAAGGTACCGGCCGGTTATCAGATTAGTTACGACGCGGCCAGCGGGCAGGTAAAAGTGGTCCAGCAACCGTGACCAGGTGAAAAACCTGTTCAAAGGGAAAGGTATTTCAATACATCCACTTCCTTCCTGAAGACGAGTTCAATGGCATTGTCTTTGAACCGCACGTTGAGTATCGCTCCTTTGTCCGCCTGATAATATTCCCACATAACATGCCCGTTCCCGGGATTAATCCGGCGGATCCAGATATGAGCCGGATTGCGCGTGACGCCCTCCATATCTGCCATTTTGTTTTCCTCCTCAGTGGGATTGTAGATCTGAATCGTGTAAATAAAATCTCCGGACAGATATGAGATAAAACCGCCCGGCTTCGTGTTCCACAAAGTCTTGCCGGTCTGCGGATCAATCTTGAGCAGGTCGGCCTGGATTTTTTGTGAAATGTCAATCTGGCGCGAATACCGGATGTTGTCAGGGTCAGCCGTCGTGATATTGACATACAACATTCCGTGGTCGTCGAAAAACAAGCCGACGACGCCGACGGTCGGCAGGCGCCAGCGCGCGTTGCCGTTCGCCAGGTCATACGCCGTCAGCACCGCCTGATCAAAGACATAAAGCGTGTCGCCGCGCTCGACGCAGGGCCCTTCGCCAAACGGCGAGATTTCTCCGTTCGCCGCGCGGCTGGCGTCCGGGACGTTGTAAGTCAGAGTGGCCTGCCAGAGCTTTTTGTTGGTCTTGTCAAAGACAATGAGCGTTTTGCCGGCCGCGAGGACATTTACAGTTTTCAGCGGAAACAGTGCGGGCGGCCCGATGACTTCTCCGGTCCAATCAGCGGCGCCGGTTGAATCCGGCCGGCGGAGCGAGACCTGGTAAAGGCTTTCGTCCTCCTGCACCGTGCCGCCTCCACGACTGCGCTGAATGTCATTGAGCATTTCGTTCTCGGCGGCGCCTTCGTTCGCGGTACTCAAGTTGCCGTTCAATGCGGATCCTTTCGACGGCCCCTTCATCGCTTCGCGCGTGACAATGTCCGATTTCAGCAGCCGCACGGCGAACTCGACGTAACCGTATTGACTGGGGATGAGCGCGAAATGTCCGGTTTCAATTTCGACCGGCCTGGGCCGTTGGACCGGAGCCGCGCTGGGGCGTGGCCGGTTCTGGTCATTGAGTTCCGCTTGAATCCGTTCCTGCTCCCTGCTGTTGGCCAGCAATGCGGGCAGGGCAAGCCTTCCGGCCAAGCCCAGATTTTGCGCCTGTTCCCCCACTGTCACCGGGTTCATCGGCCTACCCGCGCCGGCGCTTGGCGTCAACGGAAGGCCGGCTGTTGCCTGGCTGCTGGCGATTCCGGTCGGCGCTGTCGCGGCGACCAAGGTCTGTCCCGGCTGGCCGATTTCCTCGACGCGCGATTCGCCGGTGGCTGGATTGATATGCGTGATGGACTCCTGTCCGTTTGCGCCTTCTCCCACTATCAGGAATTCGTCGTTGCGGGCGATGAATTCACCGGCACTGTCCGCCAGCGGGATTTCCTGCAACACCTGGCCGGTGGCCCAATCGTAATGCGTCAGCATTCCCGGCGTGGCTACCCAGACGTTTTCGCCGGAGACGTGCAATTGCAATCTGCCCTCCAGTTCACGGGCGGCCATTTCTTCGAGCTGGGTTTGGGGAATTCTTTGTTCAAATTTGTCGGTCGGCTGCGATTGATTTTCGCGGGCAACCATGTCCGCAATTTGCTTTCTCGACACCAGCACCCGGGACCAGACTTCTTTTCCCGACTTGATGTCGTAACGCGCCAAAGTACCGCCGTGCAGCAACACAATCTGGTCCATCCCGCAAAGTCTTGATTCCCCGGCGTACGCAGGGTCATCGAAACGAACGGAAAATACCGTGTGCGGCACCGAGCCGATCCACGCGTACCAAATCCAGAAAGCGAGTCCCGCGACGGCGAGAACCCCGGCCAAACCGCCAATGAGGCCGACTTTCCGCCAATATCGCGCCTCAATCGTCGTCTTTTGCCCCGCGAAAACGGGCACGTCAACGTTCTGCGCTTCGGCCCGCGCGCGGCAAAACGGCGAACAGACATGACCGAACAAGCTCATACATTCGCGGCACATTGGTTTCCCGCAAACCACGCAATGATGCACGGCCAGCTCGCGGGGATGTTTCGGGCAATGTTCGGCAGCCGCGGGAGAATTTGGCGCCGCTTCCGCCGGCGCCGACGGTTGCGGCTCGGCGCGGGCGATTCTGAGTTGCGGAGTTTCAGTCGCTGGTGGCGGCGCGGCGGTTGTTTGTCCGGCAAACTCGCCCCGGATCAATTCGTTGACGAAATCCGAAGAATCCAGCCCGCAGCTTGGGCAGACGAACCACACCGGGTTTTGCAGCATCTCCGGCGCAACGTCGAATTCGTATTTTGCGCCGCAAGCGCACTGAATTTTCATAAGGCGCCTAGGGTTTCGGATTCAACAGCACAACGCCGTTCGTGGTTTCGAGTGAAAACGGAAGGCGCGGCGGCGTCAATTCCACGTGCCCGTCGCAGAACAGAATATTCCCGCCGTATTTGTAGTGGTTGTTGCCCGGCGGCTTGCCGGTGGCGGAAAACGCCAAATCACCGGCCTGCTTCGGCAACGTGTTGATCTGCCAGTCGGACATCAGCGGCTGTTGCGCGTCGCCCAGGCGTTGCCCCATGTAATAGGCATAGCTGATTTTGCGATTGGCAAACGACACGCCTGACGGCAGCGGCGAATCCTTGCTGCCCGGGCAAATAAAAATTGACGTGTCCGCCGTGTAACGCGGCACGAGCAGGCTGAGGGGTACTTCCGAAGTCAGGGCATTGGCGTCTGCCGGCAGCCGCCCGGAAAAATCATTGGCGTAAATCTGGAGCGCCACGTAAATCTTCTCCAGATTTTGCTGACAGGCCCGTTGCGCCGCGTGCTGGTGGCTTTCCGACGCGAATCCCCACATCATGGTGGTGAGGATAATCATCAACACCAGCACGACGAGCAACTCGATGAGCGAAAAACCCCACCGGGCGGAAGACGTTCCGGGGCGGACCCCGCGCCGGCCGTTCGCGCGGGCGCGACCGTTCTGCCCATAAGTCTTCATATAAATCTTATAACGCAACGTCGTACTTGAAGCAACGAGAAGATTTTCATTCCAGTGAAACCGGCATTTTTTTCTCGTAAAATTTCCCGTTCACAGGCAAAGAGTGCATCTCGTTTTCCCATGAACGAACAAATCGTCATTCTGGACTTTGGGTCGCAATACACGCAGGTTATCGCGCGCCGCGTTCGTGAGTGCAACGTGTACTCGCAAATGCTGCGCTATGACACGCCGGCGCGCGAACTTGCCAAACTCAAACCCCGCGGCCTCATTTTGTCCGGCGGCCCGGCCAGCGTTTATGCGAGCGGCGCGCCGCTGCCCGACCGGAGAATTTTTGAGCTTGGTGTTCCTGTGTTGGGCATTTGTTACGGTGTCCAGTTGTTCGCGCAATTCCTTGGCGGCAGGGTCGAAAAAGGCCGGAAGCGCGAATACGGCAAGGGAACGCTCGCGGTGAAAGATGCGGCCTGCGCGTTGTTTGCGCATCTGCCCAGGAAATTGCAGGTGTGGAACTCGCATGGCGACAAACTCACAAAATTGCCCCGTCATTTCAAACCGGTCGCCGTGACGGAAAATTCCGAATACGCGGCGATTGAAAACCGGGCGCGGAAATTTTTCGGCCTCCAATTTCATCCCGAAGTCGTTCACACGCCGCGCGGCCGGGAAATCATCGCCAATTTTGTCCACAAGGTTTGCGGCTGCGGCAAACACTGGACAATGCGCAGTTACATCGAACAGGCCGTGGAGCAGATTCGTGCCCAAGTCGGGAAAGAAAAGGTGATCCTTGGGCTGAGTGGCGGTGTGGATTCGAGTGTCGCGGCGGCGCTGCTTCACCAGGCCGTCGGCGCCCAGCTTACCTGTATTTTCGTCAACAACGGCGTGCTACGAGGGCGCGAGGCGGAAGTCGTGCGCGAAGTTTTCGGGCGGCATTTCAAGATCAAACTGCAATACGAAAACACCTCAAAACTTTTTTTGCAGCGGCTCAGGGGCGTGACCGATCCGGAGCGCAAGCGGAAAATCATCGGCCGGACGTTCATCGAGGTTTTCAGTGCGGCGACGAAGCGCGCCGGGCGGGCGAAATTCCTCGCCCAAGGCACGCTTTACCCCGATGTAATCGAGTCAGTGCCCATCGCCGGCAACCCGGCCGCGATGATCAAGAGCCACCACAACGTCGGCGGCCTGCCCAAAAAGATGAAGTTCCAACTGGTCGAGCCGCTGAAATGCCTGTTCAAGGATGAAGTCCGCCAACTTGGACTCGAACTTGGTTTGCCGCGGGAAATTGTCTTCCGCCAGCCGTTTCCCGGCCCGGGCCTGGCAGTGCGCATCCTTGGCGAGGTGACGCCTGAGCGGTTGAGGATTCTGCGCAACGCCGACGCCATTGTGGTTAATGAAATGAAAAGCACCGGCTGGTATTACAAAATCTGGCAGAGCTTCGCGGTGCTGCTACCGGTGCGCAGCGTGGGCGTGATGGGCGATGAGCGGACTTATGATTACACCATCGCCATTCGCGCCGTGGAGTCGCAGGACGGCATGACAGCGGACTGGGTAAAGCTGCCCTATGATTTGCTGGAAAAACTCGCTGGCCGCATCATCAACGAGGTCAAGGGCGTGAACCGTTGCGTGTTCGACATCACCAGCAAACCGCCAGGGACGATTGAGTGGGAGTGATTCGAATTTTTTTGTTGGTTTCGTCAAGACGCAGGGATAATTTGTGGTGGTAGCCAAACCGTTACGAATTATGGACATCATTTTTGATTGCCCCAATTGTCAGCAAGAACTGGCCGTGGACAGCTCCGGCGCCGGCACGGAAATCGAATGTCCGTCGTGCGGCGAAACCATCATGATTCCGCGGGAGTCCACAAAGGCCGCGCCGGAACCGGCTCCCGTAACCGGTCAGCCGGTCAATCCCATTGCCGCGTCCGCCGCCGCCAAGGTGGAAAAACATCTCAAGGTGCCGGTGCGCGACAAACCAAGTGAACTGCTGATAAAAAAACCTTCGGTGCCGTTGGAAGCGGTGGCCAAGGGCGCGGACAAGAGAACTCGCATTCACACGATCCGCCACGCGACGTGTGTCGAATCCGGCCACGACCGGTTTGATGAAAAGGTGACGGAATTTCTCAATGAGATCGGCGAGGCCAATCTCATCGGCATTCACACGATCACCTACACATTTCTCGACATCGGCACGCAAAAAATACTGACGGATTTTGGCGTGTTGATTGTTTTCCGGGGATAACCCGATTGTGCCCGCCTTGACTTGCCGATTTTGGATGGGTAGTGTCGCCGTATGAATCGCCGGTTTGTTTTTCTGATCGTGGTTGTTGCGTTTGTAGCGTTGTTCCCATTTCGCTCGCCTGCACCGCTGACTTACACGCCGGGCGAAGGCTGGAGTTACGTACCTTTCGGCGGCACTGCCGGCTGGCAGCGCACCCGCGCCAAAGAGCAACTGGATGTGGCGGAGCAGGCATTCAAGGTGCATGATTACAGCCTCGCGCTCCGGGCTGCGGACCGGGTCGTAAAGGTGTGGCCGCTTTCGGATTACGCTCCGCGCGCACAATACCTCGTCGGTCGCTGCCTCGAGGAGAAGGGCAAGGACGAAAAGGCATTCGATGCCTATCAGGCCATCATCGAAAAATATCCCAAGAGCACCGAATATGAGGACGTGCTCTGGCGCCAATTTGCAATTGCCAGACGTTTTCTCGCCGGCGAATGGCCCAAACTTTGGGGCTACATCCCCTATCCTCCGTCCATGGATCTGCCGGCGGATATGTTCGGCAAAATTGTCAACAGCGGTCCTTACAGCGACGTGGCCCCGCACGCGCAATTGCGCATTGGCGCCGCGCGGGAGAAGCAAAAGGATTATCCCGCCGCAGTGAAAGCCTACGAAACCGCCACAGACCGCTATCAGTACCAGCCGGTCATCGTCGCCGATGCCCTGTATCGGGAAGGTATTTCGTATGCGAAGGAGGCGCCACTGGCCGAATACGATCAAAGCACCGCCGCAAAGGCCATTGCGACTTTCACAGATTTCATCACCTTTTACCCCGACGACCGGCGCGTGCCCCAGGCGCAAAGAATCATCACCGCGCTCAAGTCTCGGCAGTTACAAGGCAATTTTGAAATCGCGCAGTTTTACGAAAAGAGCAAAAAATGGGACGGCGCGGTCATTTATTACAACGAAGTGTTGCAACTGGATCCCAATTCGCGATATGCCATGTTGGCGCGGCAGCGCATCGAAACTCTCAAGCCGCGCCTGAAGGCGTCCGTCAACTGAGATGCGTCAGATTCCATTCCCCGCCGCCTTCGCTCTGGTTCTGCTTTTGGCCGGTTGCGCCGGTTATCACCTGGGGCCGGTCAACGGTGCAGTCGCCGGTGAAAAATCCATCGAAGTGCTGCCTTTTAATAACCAAACGCTTCAGCCACGTCTGGGTGTCGCTCTTACGCAGGCGTTGCGCGAACAGTTGCAAACCGACGGCACTTATCATCTCGCCGGGCGCGACTCCGGCGACATCGTCGTGACCGGCGTCATCGTGCGTTACGATCGCGCCGGTCTGAGCTTTCTAAGCGCCGACGTTGCCACGCCGCAGGACTACCGCGTTGACATGACAGCGCACGTCACGGCACGTGACCGCGCCACCGGCAGGGTATTGCTCGATAAGGAAGTGACGGGTGAAACACTGGTTCATGTGGGCAGCGATTTGGCGGACGCGGAACGGCAGGCACTTCCCTTGCTGGCACACGATTTGGCACAGAATATCACCGAACTTCTGACCGAAGGGGCGTGGTAAAAAATTGTTGGATTGGCCGGAACGGATGTGTATCCTAATTCCTGTTTCACAAACAGCAATAAATCAAAACTACTTATAACCCATGAAAAAAAACATCGCCAAAATCACCGCCCTAAGCCTGTTGGCCGCCGCCATGGTTGCCACGCCTGTGTTGGCTCACGCCCAGGATGCGAATACCAGCGCGCCTTCGTCCGATCAAACCACAACTCCCAAGCCGAAAAAACATGGCGTCATCCCGTTCCATGGCAAACTCAGCGCCGTGGACACGAACGCCATGACGCTGACGGTTGGCAATCGCACCTTCCAGGTCACTGCCGACACGAAGATTTTCAAGAACGACGAACCGGCAATCTTGTCGGACGGCGTGGTGGGCGAACCGGTGCGCGGGGTTTACAAAAAAACTGAAGCCGGCAAGCTGGAGGCCGTGAAGGTGGAGTTCGGCGCCAAGACTGGGGGAAAACAAAAGAAGGAAAGCACAAGCGGGAATTGATCCTCCACAGAAGTTGGAACCTTCAGGCGGGCGGCAACGCCCGCCTTTTTCATCAGCGCTTCCACCAACTGGTAAGGCTCTTGGCCTTTTGTGGCACCCCTTGGTACTGCTTGACGAGCAACTGACTGCGCGCCGCCGTCAACGACATGACAAATTCGTCATAGCTCAAAAAACGATCCGCCGGATTTTTGGCCAGCGCCCGCACCAAGGCGTCGCTCGTGGGTTGGGTGATTTCGGGAACGACCAGATTGGGCGGCGTCAACGGCGTTTGCACCTGGGCAATGATGACTTCCTCGGCCGTTGGCGCGTCGAACGGAACGTGCCCGGTCAGCGCATGGTATAGCGTCGCGCCAAGGCTGTACATGTCGGACAAAAAAGTTTCCGGCTCGCGTTTGATTTTTTCCGGCGCGACATAATACGGCGTGCCCCAGGTCACGTCGTCCGACTCCTGTTCCGCGTCGGTTTTTTGCGCGAGGCCGAAATCCACCAGTTTCGGTTCGTGATCGGCGTTGAACAAAATGTTGCCCGGCTTGATGTCGCGGTGGAGCAAATCGTATTTGAGCGCCATGTCGAGCGCGGAGGCGATTTTGATGCCGATGTCGAGCACGTCCAGTTCCGGCAGCATACGCAATTTCTCGATGCGCGCGTCCAGGCTGCCGCGGTCGGCCAGTTCCATCACCAGGTAACTCTGTCCTTCCGCCTCGTCAAACGTGTAGATGTGAACGATGTTCGTGTGATTGAGCCGGGCGCAGGCGCGGGCTTCCCGGTAGAAACTTTCCAACGCTTTCGGGTCTTCCAGCAACTCCTTTTTCATCAATTTTATCGCCACCAGCCGTTCCAGCGTGGTGTCCCAGGCGCGATACACGTTGCCCATGCCGCCGGAACCGATGACGCTGCGCAATTCAAACTGCCGCAACTGCATCGGCATCATGATCGGGTGACCGCACTTGCTGCACGGCACCGTGCCGAGCGGCGGCAAATCGCCCGGGATGAAAACCTTCGTTTCACACCAGCTGCAGGTTACCATGCGGAGTGGTTCGCTCATGCCGGAGATTAACTTAGCACCGCGCCGCCATTCGACAAGCTTTGAGAAACATGATTTGTCCGCGCAAATCGGATTTGACAAACGTCCCGAAATGGTGTTTCTTTCCGCGGTTGAAAATGAAAACCACGTTCGTCTCAACGCTGAAGCACGCGCCGGCCGATGGTCGCATGTCCATCTGGCAGCGCAATTGCTTTGGTTTTGGCATCGTGGGAATTAAAAGGTAAGAGCAGCAACAGATTTTTCGGAAACCCGCGATTGCCAGTCAATCGCGGGTTTTCTGTTTACTGGATCAAGACCGATAACGAAAGGCAAAACATGAACAAAAGACAAACACGAGTGGCGACGAGATTCGTCCCCGAAACACGGTTCGAGTTGCAGCCGGGACCGCCGGCGCCGTTCCGGGCCACGCAGGAAAATGAGTTCGAGCGGCTCAAAAACCAGTTGCTCACGTTGCAATTGGCCGAACTGGCCAAACCGGATTTGAACGTTCCCCTGCGGCATGCGGCCAACGAGGCGGCGGCATTGGCGTGGGTAACCCTTTACCCGTTGCTGGTGTTTCCGGCGTTGTTCGAGGAAAAAGCCGCGGCGGCAGTGCGCCAGACCGAACGTCAGGCGCGCATTTATGAAAGCAGCCGCGAACTGCTCGGCGTATGAAAGCGCGCCAGCCAATGGGGTGACGGGTGACAGGTGAAAAGTGGCGGCTCGCGCCACTCGTCACCTGTCATCCGTCACAAGCTTTGTGGGGGACCATGCGTGTGCGGGGAGCCGTTTGCACGGGCGAAATAATGAACGCCCGCGCCAACGGCTTCCCGCCGCGCCTTTTGTTTCCGGGAAATAATCTTCGGCGCGTGGAATGTTCCTCGCATGGAGTTTCGAACGTCCGCTTGATGCGACACTGTCCGCGCTTCGGGAATTAAAAATACACTTGCCGGAAAACGAAAAGTGGTCTATGTAGAATCTGTATGAAGAATACATTGACCATCACCAAGGGGCAGGCGCGGTTCCCCGCGCTGTGCCGGAGCGGCAAAACATGCGCCATCACCCGGAATGGCGAAGTCGTTGCCTTCATCGTGCCCCGGAAGCGCATGGCCGACTTGCTGGAGCAGATGGAGATCCTGTCCAACCCGGCGGCCATGAAGGCCATCAATAAGGCCAAGTCCGGCAAGACCAAGGACTATCCGTTGAGTGTGTTGGACGAAGATGAAAGTAACCGTTGAACCCCAGCCGCGCGCATTCATCCGGCGCCAGCCGCCAGCCACGCGCCAGCAGCTTCGAGAAGCCCTCCACGCCATTTGAGCGAGGTAAAATTTTCCCCGAACCTCTGGACGAAGAACTGGAAGGTTTCTATAAGGTTAGGGTGGAAAACTGCCGCCTGATTGTCCAGCATGTCGCCGGCGAAGCCGGGCCGTTCTTTCGCGTAGTCTTCATCGAGCGCCGCAGCGTCGTCTATGAAATGTTCCGCCAGATTATTGGGCTGGAATAAAAAGCCGCGCCAACGGCTTCCCGCCGTGCCTTTTGTTTTGTGGGGAATGAATAATTGGTAGGGCCGCGCTGCGGCGCGGCTTCGGACGACCGGCAGGTCGTCCAATTACGTTTCCTTGACGCGCTGAATCCGCGCGCCGAAGGCCAAGGTGCCTCACTATTGATTACCGCTCAATTTTTAGGAACGATATGGAAAAAACGATGGTAGGCAGAGACCGAGTATGTCACTATATTATGCGAATGTCAGTAAACGTTTCTTGCTAGGAGAAATCCAAGCACCACTTCGGATTGCGCCCCGCCCCAGCGATAGCAGTGAAAGGCAAGGATTGCAGGGGCATATTTGGCAACCTTTTTGCTTTGAACGATGCTTGTAGGCCCATAGTCTAATGCCAAATAGCGAGGAAATTTTTCAGGTAAGAATGTTGAAAGCCCGATGGCTCTGGTTTTTGATTTGCGCCATCCTCGGTCTGGCGATGCTGGTTTGCGGTCTGCTGGTGCCCATGCACCTGCGGGCAGTGGACGCTGGCGTGCTCGCCAAGGCCGGCAGGAACGGCCCCCATTTGCTTGAGGAGGGCCGGACGCTGGCGGGCGAGCAGAAACTGGGCGCGGCCCGGATGCTTATGGAAGCGGCGCGCATGGCCGGATTTCCCGGCTGGGACCGGCTGGCCAACACCATCACCAATCTGGCGCGGCAAAATCCGGCGGCCCTGGCGTGGGGCGATGACGGGCGCGTGGAAAAGCTCTTTGGTCGAGAGTCGAGAGACGAGAGTCGAGAGCAGAATCCGGCCCTCGGCCCTCGACCCTCGACCCTCGACCAACCTTTGCCGTTCACCGACTTCATCGTGCGGGAGGCCAACCGTGACGCGGCGCTGGCGCATCTACAGAGTTCGCCGGTTTCAGCGATTCAGGAATTGTTGCGCACCCGTTCGCTCAACAACACGGTGCTGTTTCCGCCGTCGTCGTCGGCTTCGGGCCAGGCTTTCGACGCGGCGGTTTGCATTGGCGGTTTGTTGCTGGATGGCAACCGCCTGACGCCGGGCTTGAGCCGGGAAATATTCAACCTGGCGTCGCGGGCCAATCGCGGTGGCGGCTCCGAACCGCTGGAACAATCGCTGATGGATTTTTTGTCGCTGGGCCGGCGGTTCAATTGGGACCAACTGACGGCGTTCGTCGCGGAAATTCCCGACGCCACCACGCTGCACCGGCTCGCGGATGATGCCGGCGTCGCGAAGGGAAAACTGCCCGTGCTGTTCGCCGCGGTGCAGCTTTCGGGCCAGCCGGCGGATGTGGCGGATTATCTGGCGAAGTTCCCGGACACCGGCCTGGCGGACCTCGGCGCGGGTCTGACCTATGGCGCGGGCGGCGTGAGTGAACTGGCCAAAAGCGGGCAGCGGTTTTACAACCCGGCCTTCGAGCAGCGCGTGACCGACTACAATCCTTTCTTCTCTTTTTTTGATCATGCGGCGAACGTTTGCTTTCAAAGACCGTGGCTGGCGTTCGCGGGGAAATGGTTTTTGTATCTGCTCGCCGGATTTTTTGTGGCGGCGGGGCTGCATTACGCGCGGCCCGCCGTTTCGGTGCTGGAGCAGCCGCTGCAGGTGCGCGGCTTTCATCTGCTCCGCGAATTTTTATTTTCGCTGGCGTTTCTGCTGGTGGTGTTGCTCCTGAGCGAGCCGTTTCTCGCCCAGGAAAGCCAGGAGGGAGGATCCTCCCTCGGACTGCATCTGCCCATGGTGGGCGTCGCGGTCCCCGCGGGAATTGCCGGTCTGAAACAAACCATTATGAACCCAACCATCTGGAATCCCACCATCGTGTTGACACTGCTGGTGTTTTTCGTGCTTCAGGCGCTGCTTTACATTTCGTGCCTCGTGAAGCTGGCGGAAATCCGCCGGCAAAGCGTGCCGCCGCGCATGAAGCTCAAACTGCTGGAAAATGAGGACCATCTGTTCGACGCCGGACTGTATCTCGGCTTTGTCGGAACCATTGTGTCGCTGATCATCGCCTCGCTGGGGCTGGTGAAATTCAGCCTGATGGCGGCGTATTCCTCGACGTCGTTCGGCATCATCTTCGTGGTCATCTTCAAAATTTTCCACCTGCGCCCGACGCGCCGGAAATTATTGCTCGAAGCTGAAATGCACGACGCCGCTTATCCCCCGGCTGCCGCGCCGGCAACCGCCTTGTCATGAATCGAAGCATCCTTATCGTCATTTGCGACTTCCTGCTGTTGAGTCTGTTGACGTTTTCAACGGACATCAACCACATGGCGGACGAAACCACCCGCCCGCCCACGAAGGTCGTCGTCACGACCAACCCCGTCGCAAACCCCGGCAACGACCTGGCGGCGGTGATGAAACAGGCGCTGGAAGAGGAGCGCCGGAGCCAGGAACAATTGCAGCGGCAACTGGCGATGGCCCGCAACACGACGACCCAGCGCGAGCAGCAAAATCAGCAGTTGCAACGACAGTTTGCCTTGGCGCAAACGAACATTGAAAATCTGAACCGGCAATTGCAGGCCAATTCCGCGCAAGCGCGGCAAAGGCTGGCGGCGACCGAAGCCGAGGCGCAACGGCAATCGGACCTGGCCGCGGAGTTGCGGCTGCAACTGGAACAGCTCGTGAAAACGAACCAGCTTGCCCAAGCCGAAAAACAGCAACTGTCCAACCAGCTCCAATTGGCCGAGGTGGAAGCGCACAGCGCCGCCGAACGGGCTGCGCTGATGCAACAGGAAGTCCAGGTGCAACAGGCTGAAAACGCCAGGTTGGCCGAGGGCTTCAAGACGCTGGCGACCAATTCCACTCAGTTGACGCAGGAAATCCGCGAGAACCGCGCGCTCGCGCCGAACACCATTTTCAGCGATTTCGTTTCCAATCACGTCGGGGTCGGCATTTCCGCCTGGCGCACCCGTTTCTTCACCATGGACACCAGCACGGACAAAAAAGCTGAAACCGTGCTCGTCACCGACGGAACGAATATCTTCGCTTTGTGCCACGTGCAAGACACGCCGTTGAGCCTGGGGGACCCGGGCACAGACTGGGACAAATTGGCGGGCACTCTGACTCGGGGCGCGGCACAGTTGCCAATTCATTCATTGTCTTTTGACGCTCAGGACCCGCGCGTTGTGATGATTCCGGTAACGCGGGCGGAGGCGCGCAAGCTGGACTGCAAAATTTACCGCCTTTCATCCGACCCGTATAAATTTCAGGATGCGGTCCTCATCGGCGCCAACGAAGGCTACTACGGCGAATGCAATTTTCAGATCGAACCGAACACACCGCGATACGTGAAGCTGGACCGCAGTCTATTGAAAGGTTTGTTCGGCAAATTCAATCCGTCGCGCGGCGACCTGGTTTTCAGCCGCACTGGTGAATTGCTGGGCATCATGGTCAACAACACCTACTGCCTGACGATCCGCAACTTTGTCCCCGGCGCGACGTTCGCCTTCGGCCAGAATTTGCGCGATCAGCACACGGGCGGAACGCTGTCGGAACTCTACGGCTACGTATTCCAACTGCCGCCGCGGTTGCAGTAACGGATTTCAATCCTCCGTAAACAAATTTCCAAATCCGTCGTCCTGAGGCTGCGGGCGAGGCCTTTCAAGCCGCAGTTTTAGCGCTGGCGAACAACAGGTTTTCCAAGGACAAATCTTCGTCAATGCCTTCCCAATGAACGCCGGTGCCTTTGCCAATCAAACGCCATTTGTTTCGTTGCCTCGTTGTCGCGCGTTCCAGACGCGGAAAGCGATTTACATTCACGGAAACGGTGCTGCCATTGACAAAACGTGCGACGAGTTTGTCTCCAACAAAGTTTATGCCAGCCAGCCGCAACTCATCAGAGATGCCCGAAGCGTGCCCGCCATTCGGCGAGGAGGTGCGCGTGGTTTTCTTGAATGATGTCGGAGATTTTGTTGAGTTCATGCTGCTTGAATCCTTCGTTTCGGCATAAGCCAATCGGCCGCAGCCAGAATTTACAATTGTTTCCCGCTTTTTCAACGTGAATGTGCGGCGGCTCGAATTCGTCGGCAAAGTAAAAATAAAACCTAAATCCTTTTTTGCGCAAAACGGTCGGCATAATCTCAATCCTCCGCAAACAAGTACTCCAAATCCGTCGCGGTAAGACTGCGGGCGAAACCTTCCTCGCCGAGCACATCGGCGATGGTTTGCGCCTTGTTCTGTTGCAGTTCCCAGATTTTTTCCTCGACAGTGCCGGGCGCGATCAACCGGTAAGCGTTGACGGTCTGCGTCTGGCCGATGCGGTGTGAGCGGTCAATCGCCTGCGCTTCAACGGCGGGATTCCACCACGGATCGTAAAGCACCACGTAACTGGCGTTCGTCAAATTCAAGCCGGTCCCCGCCGCGCGCAAACTCAATAAAAACACACCGGCGCTGGTGTCGCCTTGGAAGGTGCTGACAACCTGCTGCCGGTCCTTGGTCTGGCCGGTGAGAATGTGCGTTTTGATCTGCCGCGCCTGACATTCTTTTTCCAGCAGGTGCAACATCTGCACAAACTGGCTGAACACCAAAACCTTCTGGCCTTCCGAAACCAGCGGATCGAGCAACTCAAACAGCGTCTCGGTCTTGCCGGATGCGGTGTCGCTGCCGACCAGTTGCGGGTGGCAGCAAATCTGGCGCAACCGCGTGAGCGCGGCCAGCACGTGCATCTTGCTCTTGTTGAGGCCCTGTTCGGCGACGGCCTGCATGATCTGGTCGCGGCTGCGGCGCAGTTCGGCAAGGTATAGCTTCCGCTGTTCGTCGCCGAGCGGACAATCTCGCCGTTCCTCAATGCGGTCGGGCAGGTCTTTGGCAACGTGTTTTTTCAGGCGGCGCAGCAACAACGGCCGCAATTTCGCCGAAAGCCGCCGGCGCGCGATGCGTTGGGCGGATTCAGTTTTCTCACCGCGCGCCTCCGCGGTGGGAACGGCTTCATCGTTCCCGCGCAGGCGCGGTTCGTAGGTCTCGACGAATTGTTCCTGGTTGCCGAGGTAGCCGGGCTGGATGAAATCCACAATGCTCCACAGGTCGAGCAGCCGGTTTTCCAGCGGCGTGCCGGTGAGCGCGAGGCGATACTCGGACTTGAGCTGCTTGACCGACTGGGTGACCTGCGCGCCGGGGTTCTTGATGAATTGCGCCTCGTCCAGGATCGCCGCGCGGAACGCGAATTTTTGCAGTTCCTCCAAATCGCGCCGGAGCAGCGCGTAGTTGGTCACGATCAAGTCATGCTGGGGAATCTGCTTGCGCAGGTTGTGCCGCGCCGCGCCGCTTTCCAGCACAAGCACTTTGAGGTTGGGCGTGAAGCGGTTCGCTTCCCGCCGCCAGTTGTGCAACACCGATGCGGGACAGATGACCAGCGACGGTTTGGGGTTTTTCGTGTTGCGTTCCTTGAGCCACGCCAGCCATGCCAGCGTTTGCAAAGTTTTGCCCAGCCCCATGTCATCCGCCAGAATCCCGCCAAGCTTGATTTTCGTCAGGTGCACGAGAAAATCAAAACCGTCCTTTTGATACGGGCGTAAATCCGCCTGCATACCTTTGGGCAGATCAATTGACGGCACGCCTTTGAAGTCGCGGATGTGTCCGCGCAAAGCCTTGGCTTCGGGCGAATCTGTAAATCGCGCAAACCCGTCCTCGCTCAGATGCGCGACGTGTTCCAGACCCACCTTTTGCGGCACAGCGATGAGGCCGTCCACGCCCATGTCCGCCATGGCTTCGTGCGCGCCTTGCACGGCAGAGGTATCGAGTTCCACCCAGCCGGAGTTGGGCAGTTTGACAAATCGGCCCGTCGCGCTCGCAAGGCGCTCGAGGTCCGCTTTGCTGAGTTTGAGTCCTTCCGCTTCCCATTCGGCGGAGACCGCCAACCAGTCAATGCCACTGCCCTTGACGACCAACCGCGGCTTGAGCTGGCGCGGTTGCAGAAACAGGCGGTGAAACGCCGGGTTGCCAAGAAATTCGGCCTCCTTCGGACGGTCCGCCCACGCGCTTGCCAGGGAATCCAGGAAATTTTCGTTGGCATCGGCGATCCACAAACCGGGTTCGGAAGTGAACCAATCCAGTTTGCGGAGCCATTGCGTCGCCGGTTCCAGGCGCGGATCGTCGAGAATCTCCGGTTTGTCGGCCGGATGCTTTTTGGATTCGTTCGTGATCCACTCATGGCCGTTCCAAAACCAGACGCTTTGGTCGCGCTGGCTTCTGGCGAGCAAACGCAGGCGCACGGTATCGTCAAGCAGTTCAAAAACAAACTGCGGGGCGGCCTTGTGCGTGACGCAAAGCTGCTCCCAATTCACACCATGATCCGATTGCGTCTTGCGCAGGTGCAACAGCAGCCGATGACTGAGTTTGCGCACCGGCACGGACGGCTTGTGCGCGAGATATTTTAACACGGCCGGCGGCGGGGCATTACGCAACAAATAAAAGGTGTCGTTGACCAGTGCGAGCGGCGACTGGCGATTGAAGAATTTCACCCCGGCCACGGAGTGGTTTTTGCCATCGGGCAAAACGACGTAATGGGTGAACGAAAGTTCCTTGTCACCGTTTTCAAGATGAGGCGACAGCAGAGCGACCTGGCCGTGAAAATGCAGCGGCTGGCCGTCGTACTCGAGGCGCGTCGTGTGACCCCAGCGCACCAGCCATTGGAGCAATTCGGCGTCGGACAAAACCAGCGTGTCGGCGTCCCGCAGAGCGGGGTTGCGTTGCGTGTCGGCAATCCATTGGATGAATTCCCAGTCGGCCGGTGGAAACAGTTCCTGCTCATGGGTGGCGCGAACGACGAGGTCAATCATTTCGCGCAGCGTGCGCGCTTTCTCGCCGGTGCGCGGCCTTGACAAAAGGAATTGCACAACGAGGCGGTAACGCGACGCCTCCTCCTCATCCGGTTGCGAGCGGCAGACGACACGCAGGACGGCGCGCGGCGTATCGAGCAGCGGCATCGCGGGCGGCGACAGCCAATTTTCCAGTTCCTGCACGAGCTTTTGCTCCTGCTCGGCTTCTTCGGCCTGGGCAAAACGGTCGAGGCTGGCGTGGGGTTGCAGTTCGGGCGGCACGGAACGCTTGGCCCGCAGAAACAGAAAGGCGAGTTCTTCCAGACGCGTCTTGCCCTGCGTATTCAGCAGCCGCGGCCACCAGTTCGTGTCGGGAAAATCTTTGCGCGAAAGCGAAAGTTTTTCAAAATAATCCTCGAGCAGCAGCCACGAGCGCTGCGAATCGGGACAGGCCGCAAAGCCGCGAAGCATGTCTTCGCGCTCGTTGACGGTCGCCTTCGAATCAGAAAGTTCGCGGCGCAAATCGGCGAACGCGCCGTAGGTTTGCGACAGCACTTTGTTGTGCGCGTCGTATTTTGTCGTGCCCGCCGTCCGCGAGCCGTTCCCGTTTCTGACTGAGACTTTCGGCATTTGAAAAGACTAGGTTAACATTCCGTCATAAGTGGCGGCTTTGGTCAATCAGAAAGCGAAGAAATTTATGCACAGTTATGCACAAGTTGTTGCCAGTACGTTGACACGCCGCGCGCGTCTGCTATAATGGGCGGCCTTTTTATGAACCGAAATCCGCATGTGGCCGTGGTCGGCGCAACAGGCGCCGTCGGCATCGAGATGATTAAAACCCTGGAAAAGAGGAATTTTCCGGTGGGCAAACTGACGTTGCTCGCGTCGGCGCGTTCGGTCGGCAAGCAGCTCAAATTTCGCGGCCAGGACATCGCGGTCAAGGAACTCACAAAAGATTCTTTTGCGGGCATTGACATCGCGTTATTCAGCGCCGGTGGTGGCATTTCGAAGGAATACGCGCCCATCGCGGCGAAGGCGGGTTGCGTGGTGGTGGACAACTCCAGCGCGTTCCGCATGGACGATTCCGTGCCGCTGGTGGTTCCCGAAATCAACGCCTCCGACGTGAAATCGCACAAGGGCATCATCGCCAACCCCAATTGCACCACCGCCATCACGCTCATGGCGTTGTATCCGCTGCACAAGGCGTTCACGGTGAAACGCATCTTTGCGTCCAGCTACCAGGCCGTTTCCGGCGCGGGTGCGAAGGCGATGGAAGAATTGAAACGTCAAATCGGCGAAATCGTTTCCGGCAAACCTGCAACGAAGGAGGCTTTTCCACATCAAATCGCCTTCAACGTGCTGCCGCAGGTGGATTCCTTTCTGCCGACCGGCTATACCAAGGAAGAGATGAAGATGGAGAACGAGGGCCGCAAAATCATGCACCATCCGAATTTTCGGGCGAGCGTGACGTGCGTGCGCGTGCCGGTTTATCGTTCGCATTCCATCGCCGTGAGCGCGGAATTTGAAAAGCCGGTGAGCGTCGAAGCCGCGCGCAAAGTATTGAAGCAGGCACCTGGCCTTGATCTCGTGGACGAACCGGAAAACAAAAAATATCCGATGCCGCTGTTCACCTCGGAGAAATATAACTGCGAGGTTGGCCGCATCCGCAAGGATTGCGCGCTGGACAACGGGTTATGCTTTTGGGTGAGCGGTGATCAACTGCTCAAAGGCGCGGCGCTCAACGCGGTGCAAATTGCGGAAGAGTTGCTGAAGTGATTTTAACGCTCAGGCGCAAAGGTGCGAAGAAGTTTGTGTGGTAGCACCCGCGTCCCGCTGGTGGTTTCGGGCGTCGCGCCCGAAACCGACTGCTACCGGGCGCTGATATTGTTCCTTTGAGCCAAACCGGTTGAGCGCGCGCCGTGCCAATTCGGCGGGACGCCGAATTGAACCCGCCGGAGGCGGGTGCTACCTCAATTTATGGCTTGGATGCTTCCTTGGTATCGGCGCTTACGGTTTTGATTTTTACTTCCTTCGCAGCGTCCATGACTTTTACGATCTGTCCCCACGGGGCACCCTTGTCGGCGTCAATAGTCAGATGAACATCTGGACGTTTCGTGACCTCATCGCGCAGGCGGCCTTCGAGTTGTTCCAGCGTCACCGGCAGGTTATTTGGGCCGAACATCAACACGCCCTTTGCATCAATGCTGACGCGCAAAGGTGGGTTTTCGTTCGCGCCGGTTTTCTTGGCATACGGCGATTCGGGCAGTTGCAGTTTCAAGGCTGGCTGCTGCTTGAACGTGGTCGTGACCAGCAGAAAAATCAGCAGCACGATCAGCACGTCAATCAGCGCGACGATGATGACGGCGGGCGTGGTGCGGCGTTTGCGAACGAAAAAACGCATCTCAGTTGGGGTCTGGGGTCTGGTGTTTGGCGTTCGGGGTCCTGGGTTCCGGTGTCCGTGCTTTGGAAGCCGAGGCATTCACCGTTCCCGAATCCAAGACGCCGGACGCCATTTCCGAATATTGCCGCCGGATGAAATCGTCGCAGAGCGCTTCCATCTCGACGGCGAACACCTCGACTTTTTTGCTGAAATAACTCCAGAAAATCAGCGACGGAATAGCGATGAGCAGACCCATGAGGGTCGCGTTCAAAATGAGCGCGATGCCCTTGGCCAGCCGCGCGGCGTCGTTCAAGCCGGAAATGCCAATGTCCCCGAACAAGGTCATCATGCCCGCAATCGTGCCGACCAGTCCGAGGAGCGGCGCGATGCCGACGATGATTTCGAGTACGACCAGCCCGCGTTCCAGCCGGACGATTTCGTGGCGCGCGGCGGTTTGCAGTGCGTCCACGTTGTCCGCTTTGGGCCAGTTCAGATGCTCGGAGGCGAGCAACAGCAAGCGTCCGAGCGGCGACGGTTTCCGGTGGCAGACATGGCATAGCAACTTCACGTCTTCGCGGGACCGGCAGTCCGCGAGCAACTCGGTGATTGCGGGCGGCACGACTTTGTTCCAGCGCAACGCCAGCGCGCGTTCGACGATGAACGTCAGTCCCACCACCGACGTCAATCCCAGCAAAACATAAACAATTTCGTCCATAAAATTTGATCACTTGCTCCGCGCACAATCGCTAGTTGGTGTAATAAAAAGTAAATTGAACGTCACAATAATCGCCAAGCTCCAGCCGCATGTTGGTTGGCCAGCGTTCAAAAGGAGCATTATCAAGCACGGCTTTTTGACAGACATAACCCAACAAATCACCAACGGTATTTTCCGCAATCCTCATATCAGAGATACTGCCGTCGTAATTCAAGCGAAATTGCAATACCACTCTCCCCGTGCGATCAAGCGTGAATCTTTGGCTCTCCAGCAGGTCGTACCAACGTTGTGTCACCTCTTCAATAAAACGCCGGTCATAATCGCTAAATCCAGTTACTTTCACGTCGAGTGACGGCGCGATGGCATGACGACGAACGCCGCCTTCCTGTTTCATCACCTGCCCGGGCAATTGATTTTGCATGGCGAGCGCCTGCCGCAGCGTGCGGGGCCGCGGCTGCGGCTGTTCTTCCGGTTGGGGTGCCAGCGGTTTGCCGAGCGTCAAATCGCCCGTGTTCATGGCCAATTGCTCCGGCGATTTTTCCGGTGGCTTGGGCGACGGCTGCGCGGTGGGTTGAGGTTTGGCGAAATCCGGGCGCGGGACATCTTCGGTTTTCGGCACCTCGGTTTGCTTGCCGTTCAATTGCGGAACTTTTGTGTCGCGCTTCGCCTCCGGGTTGGCTGCGCGCGAATTGTGGACGCCAAAATATTTCGTGTCCTTCGGCACTTCAGTTGTCGCCTGCGCCGGGTTTACATCCACGAACACAATTGGCTCCGTGTGTTGAACCGGTGGTTGGGCCGGCTTGATTTTTGTAAACAGCATCAACGGAGGCAAATGAAGCCGTTGCCACAGATTGAATGTCTTGCCGAGTTCGTAACCGCCCCACACCAGCAAATGCGCCGCGAGCGACAAGGCAAGCGCCATCGCCAGCCGCCTGGATTCGGGGCCGCTGAACCGCAAAGAATCAAATTGTGTGCCGACTCTGGTCACGCTTGCAAAGCTTGCCCCACGCAAACAGGGGGAGCAACTTCTTTGCCGGATTTAGAGCGGTATTTGGCCCGGTTGGTTCGAAAATTCCACATTGCATTTTGGCCCGAGGTTGGCAGTCTTATCTGCCCGGCGTCGGGGCGTAGCGTAGCCTGGTAGCGCGCTTGTTTCGGGTACAAGAGGTCGTGAGTTCGAATCTCACCGCCCCGACCATTTTTCAAACTGATGACGAGTCTCCGCAACGGCTCTGGCTGCGGCTCATGCCCCGGGACTGAGCCGAGGCCCATCCCGGCCATCTTTTTGAACCGACTGCGGGAATGATCACGGTGCGAATCGTGCTTGACGCTGGATGGGCTTTGGATTGCACTGTGCCACTATGAAAATCAAAGTTTTGGCGGGTTTAATTGCCATCGCCATCGCGGCCACGGGTTGCGTCAACACCGTCGCCGGCACCAAGGCGCCGGCGATGTCGTTTGGGCACGACGATTTCTCGGGCCGGTATGAGCGGTCGGTGGACCAAGTGTACCAGGCGGCGGTCACGGTGCTGAACCGCAACGGCGTAATGCTGACCGAATACATCCCGCATGACACGACCAACAATGTTCGTGCGATGTACGGCAAGGTGAACCAGAGCAAGGTTTGGATCCGTGTCGAGGCGGTGGACGCAAAGGTCACCGAGGTGACGGTGCAGGCGCGCACCACTGCCGGGTTCCGCGACCAGGACCTGACGCACGAGTTGGAGAAGCAGATCGGGATGCAGCTGGTAGCCGCCCAATAATATTTAATTTCCAGGAGCGCCGGAAGAGACGCCGGCACTCCAGAATTTAGCCGCGCGGCCTGTAAGTCGGGCCGTATTTCAAGCCAATATCCTGTTGGTGCAGTGTTTTCAATGGTTTGCTTAAATGGCCCCAAGTGAGTTCGAATCTCACCGCGCCGACCATTTCTGAATTGCCGGTTGCCGATTGCGGATTAGCAAACGGTTCGAGTATTCTTATCCAATGAAATGTCCAAAGTGCAACGTTGAGCTGCAGACACAAAATGATCGCGGCGTGGAAGTCGAAGCTTGTCCCGGTTGTCAGGGAATGTGGCTGACACCCGCCGAATTGGATCAATTGGAAAACGAGGCGTTTGCCAACGAAGCCAACAAGGGGTCGTTGTACGTTGTCAGCCACGAAACAGAACTCAATTGTCCGGTTTGTTCCGCAGCGTTGAAGAGATTCAATTACCGTTTCTTTGACTTGGAACTTGATTGCTGTCCGGACCATGGATTCTGGCTGGATAAAGACGAAGACAATCGCATTTTGGAATTGATGCGCGGTGAAGAAGCGCGGGTTGAAAGGAAGTTTGGGACCGAAGACGCGTGGACGCGGCGCATGAATCATCTGCGGTCACCGACCTTTTTCGCCAAGCTCAAGGACCTGTTTCATCGGTGAACAGCAAGGTTTTCCGCAAATCTTTTTCGTTGAGTCAATCGCACGGCACCGTTCGGCTCGAAGCCCGGTCGCGTGTTTTCTGAACTTTTTCGGCCATGACGACCGAGAGTGGACGTGTCTGCTGAATTTCCGCGAGCAAATGCGATGGTTCAAAAAAGCTGCTGCGCGTGGTGAACCAAGAGCAATGCTTTATCTAGGTTTTGTTTTTGCTTGGGGCATAGATGTAACGGCGGACGTGTTGAAGGGGATCAAATTGTATGAGACTGCCACTGAAAAAGGACCTGCCGAAGCGCATTTTCATCTGGGTTTTATGTATTACTTCGGCGTTGGCGTGGAACAGGAATTTGAAAAAGCAGTCGAGTTATATCACAGAGCTATTGAGCAGGTTATAACGTAACTCGTCACACTACAGATACCTGCCGTCATTTGCGAACAAAAATCCCAACAAAGTATTTTAAGCGTTAGAAATGGTATGTTTTAGGGGGCTGCCATTTGAATGATTTCACGACTTGAAAACTTTTCAATTTCCGATAGCTTAACGTTGGTTTTGGAAGGGCGGAGAATCGCCTCCGGCGTGAGCCGGGGGAGGAAAGTCCGAACACCAAAGGGCGCGATGCCGCGTAACCCAAGTCCGTTCGATTGGGATACACGCGGGCGGAAGGTTGAAAGATCTTCCGACGGACAGTGCCACAGAAAATTAAACCGCCGCCGTCCGTTTGAGGCGGCAAGGGTGAAAAGGTGCGGTAAGAGCGCACCGCGCGAAGCGCAAGCGACGCGGCACGGAAAACCCCATCGGGTGCAAGGCCAAATAGGGAATCCCGGAGCGGCCCGCTCCAGGTTTCGCGAAAGCGAAACGGATTCCGGGTATCGGCTGCTGAGACAAATGATTCTCTACATCCGCAAGGGTGAAGACAGAATTCGGCTTACAGCCCTTCCATAACCATTTTTGATTTAACAGCGTTCGTCCGCGAAATCAGGGGGTCGAATTCCTCCGCCAATCCAAACTGGGTCCTTTGTCGTTTTGGCGCACTGGCGGCAGTATGGTTTTCTGAAGCGCGGCGGGGGTGCCTTCATTTTCCACTCGGTCTATTGCGCTCACCGCGATGATGTCCGGCGGAGAGCCGGAAAACGTCTGCGTCGTCTGATTCGCAGACAGAATTTCCGTTGTCCAGACTTCATTGCTTCGGAATTGCAAGACCCACAGCCACGCCGGTTCGCCGCCGGCAGTTTCCCATTCAAATCGCCAGCCGGCCCGGCTTTCGCTGAAGGTGAGTTTGGGTTTGTCCGGTGGAGTGGAATCCAGCCACCGCGACGCGGGCACGAGTGCGGGTTGCAAATACTGGGCATGGACGAGATCGGCCAGCGCGCGGTTTTCGAGCAGGTTGCGCAGGTGATAAATAATTTCGCCGCCCGCGCCGGATTGTCGGCGGACAATCTGGATTTGCCGCGCGATTTCGTCCGGCCTCCATTTTGTGCCGACATTAGCGGCATCCAAGCTGGGCCAGAGATGGCGGTGCATGACGTTTTGCTGCGCCCACCAATTGAGCAGGTCGGGAAAGCTTTGCTGCGGCGAATCAATCGGCCAGTAAAGTTGCGGCGAAAAATAATCGAGCCAGCCATCGGCCAGCCATTTGCGCGAGTCGGCGTAAATTTTTGCGTAAGCGTCCAGACCCTGAATCTGTTTCGGAAAGCCCGGGCGCCAGATACCAAAGGGGCTGATGCCGTATTTCACCCACGGCTTCAGCGCATGGATGGAATGATAGATGTTTTGGATGAATCCGTTGACGTTTGCGCGCCGCCATTGGTCGCGGCTCATGCCGGTGGGCATGCCGTATTTCCGCCAGCTCGCGTCGTCGGGAAAATCAATGGCGCGCCCGTCCAAATCCTTTTCCGGGTAAGGATAAAAATAATCGTCGAACGTGACGCCGTCAATGTCGTAGCGCCGCACCACGTCCATAATCACGTCCAATACGTGCTGGCGCGCGGCCGGTTCGCCGGGGTCAAGCCAGAGCAAATCACCGTAGCGGCGAACCAGTTCGGGATGCGTTCGGGAAATATGGTCCAGTGCCACGGGTGACCTCGCCTGGCTGGGCGGCAACGAGGCGCGAAATGGATTGAACCAAGCGTGCAGTTCCAGGCCGCGCTTGTGGGCTTCCGCAATGGCAAAGGCCAACGGATCGTAAAGCGGCTGTGGAGCCTGACCCATCCGGCCAGTGAGAAATTCCGACCACGGTTCGAGCGGCGAGGGATAAACGGCATCGGCCATCGGACGGACCTGGAAAATCACGGCATTAAGATGCAACCGCACCGCGCAATCCAGCAGCGCGACCAGTTCAGCTTTTTGTCCCGCGACACTAAGGCCGGGTTTGGACGGCCAGTCGAGATTCGCGACCGTGGCGATCCAGGCTCCGCGAAATTCCCGCGACACCGCTGGCGGATTCATGGTCGTCGGCACGTACGTCACGTCAGCCGCGAAGAGCATTGCGGATGTCAAACAAATGAACGCGGACAAGATTTTAATTCGGGCTGTCATTGCATGGCGCGCGCAGATTTAGACGCGGTTGCATGTCCTTTGGCAAAACAAATTTGCCATGGAGTCGGAAAGGCTCGGAGCTTTGAAACCAATTGATCTTCTCCGCAGCTCTGTGACTCTGTGGCCGATTTCGTCGGAAATTTGGCAAAACGCAACTACATTTTTATTCCATTATGCATCAATCACTTATGCGGCTGATTTCGTCGGAAATTTGACAAAGCGAGTCAAAGATGATTTTCTTCTGCCGTTGCAGCCTAAATCCGGCTTCCTTCCTGAGGCCGGATGCGGGAGACCCAAAATCCGAAGAAATTCGGACGGGGCGTAGGGGTTCCGGCAACGGAATCACCGGGCCACTTTCAAGGCCAAGCCCGTCAGCTAATCTCGCAGGCATTTGGAAGGGCGAGCCTCTGAGCCGCGAAGTTCGCGGCGACCAAGTTCACCCAAACGTAAAATTGATTGCGGTGTGCCGTGTTTATCGCATGAGCGCCGCTTGAAAAATATGTTGGACGCAATCTATATCGGACTGGCTTGTGGAGCATTCATGGCTTTTTTGCTCTACGTGATCGGTTGTCAAAAACTCTGATCAAATTTTATGGAAAACATCATTCTCGGAATCATATCCGTGGCGCTTTGCGTGTATCTCATCGTCGCCATGCTTAAACCGGAAAAATTTTAACCACTGCCATGAACGCCCATCAATGGTTGGAACTGGCGGTGTACATCGCCGCGCTCGTTCTCGTTACCAAGCCGCTCGGCTTGTACATCAATCACGTGTTGAACCCTAATGGCCCCACCTGGCTCGACCCGGTGCTGCGCCCGCTGGAAAAGCTTACCTACCGCGTGCTTCGCGTTGACCCGGCGAAGGAACACGGCTGGAAGCAATATGCGTTCGCAATGTTGCTGTTCAGCCTCGTGAGCTGTCTTTTCACCTACGCGATTTTGCGGCTGCAGCAATATCTGCCGCTCAACCCACAGAAATTCGGCGCGCTGGTGCAGCATCTGGCTTTCAACACTGCCGTCAGCTTCACCACCAACACGAATTGGCAGAGTTACGGCGGCGAGTCCACGATGTCCTATTTCTCGCAGATGGTCGCACTGGCCATCCAAAACTTTTTCTCCGCCGCCGTCGGCATCGCCATTGCGGCGGCGCTGGTGCGCGGCATCGCGCGACACACGGCGCAAACCATCGGCAACTTCTGGGTGGATTTGACCCGCATCATTTATTACCTGCTGCTGCCGATCTGCCTTGTCCTGGCGCTGTTCTTCGTGTCGCAAGGCATGGTTGATAACTTCAAACCCTACACCATCGCCAAGCTCATCGAGCCGCAGACCATTTCTGTCCAGAAAACCGACGCGAACGGCAAGCCGGTCGTGGATGCCAAGGGTAACCCGGTGATGGTCAACCAAACGCTCACCACGCAGACCATCGTGCAAGGGCCAATGGCATCGCAGATCCCCATCAAGCAACTCGGCACCAACGGCGGCGGCTATACGAACGCCAATTCCGCACACCCGTTTGAAAACCCCACACCGCTTTCAAACTTTTTTGAAATGCTCGCGCTCCTCTGCATCGGCAGCGCGTTGACGTATCACCTTGGTCGCGAGACCAAAAATCAAAAACACGGCTGGGCGGTCTGGTCGGCAATGTTTGCCATGTTTCTTGCCGGCGTTCTTTTTTGCTGGTGGGCGGAAGCCGGGGGCAACCCGATTCACCAGCAGCTTGGCGTTGCCGCCGCTGGCGGCAACATGGAAGGCAAGGAAGTCCGCTTCGGCATCTTCGATTCCGCCCTGTTTGCCACGGTGACGACCGATGCCTCCTGCGGCGCGGTCAATTCCATGCACGATTCGTTCACGCCGCTCGGCGGACTCGTGCCGCTCTTCAACATCCAGACCGGCGAGGTGATTTTCGGCGGCGTCGGCGCGGGGCTTTACGGCATGTTGATTTTCGTCATTCTCACCGTGTTCATCGCCGGGCTGATGGTCGGGCGCACGCCGGAATACCTCGGCAAAAAAATCGAGGCCTACGACGTGAAGATGGTGTTGCTCGCTTTCGTCATTCTCGCATTTATCATTCTGGGTTTCACCGCCTGGGCGTCGGTGAGCAACTGGGGCACGTCCAGTCTGGCCAATCAAGGCCCGCACGGCTTGAGTGAAATGCTTTACGCCTACACTTCCGGCGCGGGCAACAACGGCAGCGCCTTCGCCGGCCTCAACGCCAACACGCCGTGGTGGGACACCACGCTTGGTTTTGATATGCTGCTCGGTCGCTTCGGGATGATTGTGCCGCTGCTGGCGCTGGCCGGTTCACTCGCGCGCAAAAAAATCGTCCCCGCTGGCGCCGGCACGTTTCCGGTGACCGGAATAACTTTTGTCATTCTGCTCGTTGGAACCGTGATTCTCGTCGGTGCGTTGACCTTTTTGCCCGCGCTCACGCTCGGCCCGATCGTTGAGCATTTTCTGATGCTGAAAGGAACCCTGTTTTAACCCGAATATTTTATGACTCAAAAATCCGTTTCCGTTTTTGATCCAAAAATTCTTTGGCCCGCCATCGGCGACGCGTTCATCAAACTGAACCCGCGTCTGATGGTGAAAAATCCCGTCATGTTCGTCACACTGGTCGGCGCGGCCATCAGCACCGTGGACGCTTTCCGTTCACCCGGTCAGACACTATTCGTTGCGCAAATCGCCTTGTGGCTCTGGTTCACCGTGTTGTTCGCGAATTTCGCCGAAGCCGTCGCCGAAGGCCGCGGCAAGGCGCAGGCCAAGGCGTTGCGCCAGACCCGCACGCGAACCAGCGCCAATAAAATTTCCAGCAGCGGCAAAATCGAATCCGTGGACGCCGATTCGCTTCGCAAAGGTGATTTGGTTGTCGTGCGCGCCACGGAAATCATCCCCGCCGACGGCGAAATCATTTCCGGCGCGGCCACGGTGGATGAATCCGCCATCACTGGCGAATCCGCGCCTGTCATTCGTGAAGCGGGCGGCGACCGCAGCGCCGTCACCGGCGGCACGCGCGTGCTCTCGGATGAAATCAAAGTTCGCATCACCGCCAATCCCGGCGAGGGTTTTCTGGATCGCATGATTTCGCTTGTTGAAGGCGCGAGTCGTCAGAAAACGCCGAATGAAATCGCGCTCACGATTTTGCTCGCCGCGCTCGCGGTGGTTTTTCTGCTTGCCGTTGTGACTCTGAAACCGTTCGGCATTTATTCCGGCGTGAATTTTTCCGACGCCGTGCTCATCGCGCTGCTGGTTTGTTTGATTCCGACGACCATCGGCGGTTTGCTGAGCGCCATTGGCATCGCCGGCATGGACCGCCTGCTCCAGCGCAATGTCCTCGCGATGAGCGGTCGCGCGGTCGAGGCGGCGGGCGACGTGGACGTTTTGCTTTTGGACAAAACCGGCACCATCACGCTCGGCAACCGGCAGGCTGTCGCCTTTTTGCCCGCGACTGATGTGCCGACACAACAACTTGCTGACGCCGCGCAATTCGCTTCGCTGGCCGACGAGACGCCGGAAGGCCGCAGCATCGTCGTGCTGGCGAAACAGTTTGGCATCCGGGCGCGGACGATTCATGAATTGCCAGGCGCGCAATTTGTTCCCTTCACCGCGCAGACACGCATGAGCGGCGTGAACCTCGAAGGCAAACAAATCCGCAAAGGCGCCGCCGATTCGATTCGGCAATTCGTCGGCGGAACATTGCCGCGAGATATTGAAAAAATGGTTGAAACCATTTCGCTTTCCGGTGGCACGCCGCTCGTCGTCGCGACCAAAGAACGCGCGCTCGGCGTGATTCATTTGAAGGACATCGTAAAGGGCGGCCTTGCCGACCGCTTCAAACGTTTTCGCGCGATGGGCATCCGCACCGTGATGATTACAGGCGACAACAAGCTCACCGCCGCCGCCATTGCGCAGGAGGCGGGCGTGGACGATTTTCTCGCCGAGGCGAAGCCGGAGGACAAGCTCGCGCTCATCCGCCAGGAACAGCAGGGCGGCCGGATGATTGCGATGATTGGCGACGGCACGAACGACGCGCCCGCGCTCGCGCAGGCCGATGTCGGCGTGGCCATGAACACCGGCACGCAAGCCGCCAAGGAGGCCGGCAACATGGTGGACCTGGATTCCAATCCCACCAAGTTGCTGGAAATCATCGAAATTGGGAAACAACTGCTCATCACGCGCGGCGCGCTGACGACCTTCAGCATCGCCAACGACGTGGCAAAATACTTTGCCATCATCCCGGCGATGTTGATGGTGACGTTCCCCGTCATCGCGCCGCTCAACGTGATGCATCTGCACAGCGCGGACAGCGCGATTTTGAGCGCGGTGATTTTCAACGCGCTCATCATCATCGCACTGATTCCGCTGGCGTTGCGCGGCGTGAAGTTCCGTCCGTTTGGCGCGGTGCAAATCCTGCGCATCAACCTGCTGATTTACGGTCTCTGGGGCGTTATCCTTCCGTTCATCGGCATCAAACTCATTGACCTGATTGTTTGGCATTTGCATCTCGTGTAACCGAACTCATAAAATTATGAAAACCATTCTTGTTGAATTTGGCCGTTCGATTGTGGCCACTTTATTTTTTGCCATCATTTTGTGCGGCCTGTACCCGCTCATTGTTTTAGGCGCGGCGCAACTTCTGTTCCCGCGCCAGGCCAACGGCAGTTTGCTTGTGGACAAATCCGGCACGATACGCGGCTCGGCGTTGATCGCGCAGGATTTCACCGGCCCGCAATATTTCCATCCGCGTCCATCGGCGGCGGGTGCGAATGGTTACGACGCCACCAGTTCCGGGGGCAGCAATCTTGGCCCAACGTCCTCTAATCTCGTCGCTGAAATTACGCAACGCATCGCCGATTATCGTGCGGAGAACGGATTGCCCACGAATGCCATTGTTCCCGCCGACGCCGTGACCGCTTCCGGCAGCGGTCTTGATCCGGACATCAGCCCGGAGAACGCCGTATTGCAAATCCCGCGCGTTGCCAAAGCTCACGGCCTTTCGGAAGACCGCGTTCGCGAACTCGTGAAAGAAAACACACAAGGCCGTGACCTCGGCATTTTCGGCATGCCGCGGGTGAACGTGATGACGCTGAACTTCGCGCTCGACCAGTTGCCGCGGAAATAGTTTCTTTGGGGCGTGGAACCGCCCGTCGAGCGATTGAAGCCGGAGGATTTCCTGCGGCTCATCGAGAAAAGCCGGCTGGGGAAATTGAAGATTTATCTCGGCCACGCCGCGGGCGTCGGCAAAACCTTCGCCATGCTGGAGGAGGCGCATCGCCTCAAAAAAGCGGGCGTGGACGTGGTCATCGGCTGGGTGGAAACCCACGGGCGCCAGGAAACCGCGGCGCTGCTGGAAGGTTTGGAAATCATCCCGCGCAAAAAGGCCGAACACAACGGCCGCGCCATCGAGGTGCTGGACGTGGATGCCATTTTCAAACGCTATCCGACCGTTTGCATCGTGGACGAGTTGCCGTTCACAAACGTCGCCGGCTCGCAACATCCCAAACGTTATCTTGAAGTGCATGATTTGCTGCTGGCGGGCATCAACGTCATCACCGCGCTGAACATCCAGCATCTCGAAAGCCTGCACGACACGGTTTTGCGCGCCACCGGCGTGGACGTGCGCGAGCGCGTCCCCGACCGCTTCGTGCTGGAGGCCGACCAGATCGTGAACATTGACCTGACCGCCGAGGAACTGCGCGAACGGTTGAAGTTGGGGAAAATTTATCCGGCGGACCGGGCCGCCGCCGCGCTGGAGAATTTTTTCACCGAGGAAAATCTGAACGAACTGCGCGAGCTGGCCCTGCGCGAGACTGCCGCCGCGCTCGACCAGCGTTCGCGTCTTGGCACTTCCAAACCACAGCCGGAAGTCAGCGAGAAGATCGCCGTTTTCGTCAGCACCAATCCGGTCACCACGGCAAAGCTCCTGCGCACGGCGTCGCGCATTGCGGGACGGTTGAATCGGGAATGGATCGCTGTTTATGTGCGCCGCCACAAGGAAGATCCCGTGCGCATTCCTTCAGACCTGCAACGCCAATTCATGCAGAATGTCCAGTTGGCGACGGAACTCGGCGGCAACGTCACGATTCTGGAGAATGAAAATGTCTGCGAAGCGCTGTTGAAATTTTGCCGTGAAAACGACGTTCATCTCGTGGTTCTGGGAACGACGGAACGGCGGTGGTGGCAGTTCACGCGCCCGAATGTCCTGCAATTTTTCCTGCACAACGCACCCGGCATTGACCTGCACATCGTGGACCCGAATAACTGACACACGGCTAAGAACCGGCTGACGCGCCGGCTGCACAACCATGTTGTCTTTGAATTACAACGGCGGCTTTATCAGAACTGCTGGCCGATGCTCATCCTGCCGATTCAGGTTTGATCAGAAGTAGTTCCGAACACGTCCCACCTACCATGAATTGACGCCGTAGAAATAATTCTCTAAGCTCTGCTCATGGCAAATAAATCCGCTGCCAAATCTTTCTGTGGAGTGAGCATTCACATGGGCCTCGAAACATTCGTTAATGAGCTTGTAGCGGTGCTATTCCACTGCATTAGGCGACAGGAAACACTTGGGTAAAGATGCAATATGATTTTTTGGATTACTACAATTCTCGGCGTTATCGGGACTCTTGTTGGAGTTCTAGCTTTCTTGTTTCCAGAGTTAGGACGGAAGACCGTTGCGATGCTAACACCTCAGCCTCGCTATAATTGGGATGTTGTTCCAAAAGAAGTGGCACGCGCACGATACAGGGAGACCTCTGCAAAAGGTCGTTTGAGTTGCTGATTTGATGTCAAAGTCATTATTCAACGAAAAATGGGTTTGGCGGCACGCCACGGTCGGCGATGTGAGCCACCGTTTTGAACTTTTTTGTCCGCCGCGCGGGCGTTCTGAATGTTTTGCTTCATGTTCCGGTCAAACTCACCAGCCGTTTCAAGTTCCAACAGATGCTCTTGAACTCCAACTCCAGCCGATTGGGATCGCGCCCCACATACCGCACTCGCCCGTAGCCCGTGCTGCGCTTCCACCAGCCAAAGATTTTCTCAATCCCACACCGCACCCGGCTCATCACCGCATTGAACAGCACCGTCGTCCGGTCCAAGGGCTGTCCCCGAAACGCTTTGCGCAAAATGCCGTTGCCGATTTTCCGGCGCTCACACCAACGAGCGCGTTGAGCGCTCCAATAGGCTTTGTCGGCCATGACCATTTCCTCATCCCCTTTGACCACGGTTTCAAATTCCTGACTGTCATGAACGCTGGCGTCCGTCAAGGTGACGCAACGAATCACCGTCTGATCCCGGTCAACGGCCACGTGCGCTTTGTAGCCGTAGTGGGGTTGACCGCCCTTGACGGTAAAGCCCGCGTCGTCATCGCCGCCTCCTTTATCTGCCCGGCTCGGGGCGCGACGCGCCGCCTGCAACAGCGTGGCGTCCACCAGGGTGCAGGTTTTCAGGATGAACCCTTTTTGTTCCAGTTGATGGTTGACCAGCGCCAGCAGTTTTTCCTGCAGACCGTAACGGATGAGCCGCTGGCGAAAGCGCACCAGCGTGGTTTCATCGGGCACGCTGTCCTGCAAACCCAGCCCCACAAACCGCCGCCAACTCATCCGGTCGGCGACCAACTCCTCGCATTGCGGATCCGACAGCCCGTAGCAATGCTGGAGCAGGCTCATTTTGAAGAGCACCAGCGGCGGGTGCGGCGGATGGCCGGTGGTGGCCGGATACATCCGGTGCAGCACCGCTTCAATCGGTTTGAAATCCAGCGCGTGATCCAGCCCTTCCAAGAAATCGTTGGTCGGCACCGCAGGCATGAGGCTGTCCAAAAGTCCCAATTGAGGATTGCTCATCGTTTCCATGTCTCTCTGACTTCGATTCAACCGCCCTGTTCAAATGAGTTTTGCAGAGGTCTCACAGGGTTTACGTCCTCCAGACTTGGCTACCCGGCTTGCGGCTGGAATTGTCGTATTGGGAACAAGCACTCAAACAAAAGGTAGAATTTCGAGTGCTATTAATGGATGAGAAGCTTGTGCCGTTTCGCCTAAGGTGTAGAGAGAGGGTGAGTAGTTTACTCCCTCAGAACGTATCAGACCTTGCCGACCTTTCGCAGAGGTTCAACCCTGTTGGTCAGAAGCCTCGACTTGAAGTTAAGTTCTACTCTTGCTTGCCGTTCGGACCTATCTATCTTATCAACGAAGATATTTATTGGGGTCTTTATTTATCTGACCAAGATTCCATGTTGGGGCCAGTTTTCCATTGCCGCACAGGATCAACTCTTGGCCAAAAAATCATCAACTCCTACGAAAAAGTGTGGAAATCCGCTGCTTGTAACACCGGAAGTTTGAATGTTTCTCAAGAACATCGTCATAGGGCCGTTTCACACATAACCGAGGAGTCAGAAATCGAGAGAAAAATACTCCATTTCAGATCATTGTTACACCGCCTGTCACCGGAAAAGGCCAGCCAGATCGGCACAGATCGTGGATGTCTTTGTATCATACGCCATTCAGAAACTGACCTAAACACAGCAGAGATCATCGCTGGTGAACTCAACGTTGGTATAAACGCGATAGGGCGCGGAAAGGCACGAATGATTGGTAAAGGGCTACGGCAACAACAGTGGAACTGCGTCTACTCATCACCACTCCGCCGATGTATTGAAACCCTTGCCGAGGTTTTTGGTGGAAAGGTGGGTGAAATAGAATTACGCGACGAGTTAAAAGAGCGTGCTCTGGGCGATGCGGAAGGCTACTTGAAAGCCCAGTATGCTTTAAGCCTGCCGAAATACGGTGGAATTGACCTCCTTGGCTCCTTCCACGCAGTTGCAAGCGGAGGTGAAAGTTATTGCGATGTCTTTTGGCGTGTGATGCCATTGTTTGAGGAGATAATTGAGCGGGTTCGGAAGCAAGAACACGTCTTAATTTGTAGTCATGAAGCTCCCATCCGAATGATGCTCGTGGCACTCGGAGAACTCACTATCGGAAACGCTATCAATACGCCGGTCCAAAACTGCGAAATCTTTTACTTTGCCGAACCCTCAGCGGACAGCTGATTGGCCGATGTTCATTCTGCCGATTCAGGTGTAATTAAAAATCGAATGATTCGCCTACGCTCAGCAAATGAAGAGTCTTGTTGGCGGCCCGAAATTTTTCCACGGCAAGGGCATGGTCAATTTTAATCGGCGGAAAAGTGTCGTAATGAACGCCGAGGATTTCTTTGCAGCGCACAAATTCGGCGGCCTTGGCGGCGTCATCCGATCCCATCGTAAAATTATCGCCAATGCACAGCGCGGCGAATTTCAGCTTCGTGGATTCGCCAATGAGTTTCATATCCATCGTCAGCGCCGTGTCGCCGGAATAATAAAAATTTCCATCCACGCTTTCGACCACAAAGCCGCCGGGATTGCCGCCGAAGGTGCCGTCGGGCATCGTGCTGGAGTGGATGGCGTTGACGAATTTGGCGCGGCCAAAGTCAAATTTGTATCCGCCGCCGTGGTTCATCGGATGCACGCGCGGCGCACCTTGTTTGTTGAGCCAGGTGGCAACTTCAAAGTTGGCAATGACGAGCGCGTTGGTGCGTTTGGCGATGTCCACCGCGTCGGCAACGTGATCCACGTGCCCGTGCGAGACGAGAATGAAATCCGCCGGCACGGACTTCACGTCAATGGCTTTCGCCAGCGGGTTGCCGGATATGAACGGATCGAACAGCAGGGTTTTGCCGCCGACTACGACCGAGAAACAGGCGTGACCGTAGTAAGTGACCTTCATGCCGCCGTGCTCATCTCCGGTTCGGACGTGTCGAGGAAGCCCTGCAAATGGCGCACGCGCGTCGGGTGACGCAGCTTGCGCAGCGCCTTGGCCTCGATCTGGCGGATGCGTTCGCGCGTGACGTTGTACATCTTGCCGATTTCCTCGAGCGTGCGTTCGTAGCCGTCCAGGAGGCCGAAACGCATTTCGAGAATCTTGCGCTCGCGCTCGGTCAGCGTCGTCAACACGTCGCTCAACTTTTCCCGGAGCAAACTGTAACTGGTGACTTCCGAGGGATTTTCAGCAGACTTATCTTCGATGAAATCGCCGACGCTCACATCGCCGTCATCGCCGACGGGCGCATGGAGTGAGACCGGCTGTTGGGCCATCTTGAGCAATGCATGGATGCGCGCCACCGGCATGTGCATTTCATCGGCCAGTTCCTCAGGCGTCGGCTCACGGCCCAGCTCCTGGGTGAGCTGCTTTTGCGCGCGCCACAGCTTGTTCATGATTTCGATCATGTGCACCGGGATGCGGATGGTGCGGGCCTGATCGGCGATGCTGCGCGTGATGGCCTGGCGGATCCACCAGATGGCGTAGGTGGAAAACTTGTAGCCGCGGCGATACTCGAATTTCTCGACGCCCTTCATCAAACCGATGTTGCCTTCCTGAATCAAATCCAGGAACGACTGGCCGCGGTTTGTGTATTTTTTGGCGACGGAAACCACGAGGCGCAAATTGGCCTCGGCCATGTGCGTCTTGGCCTTCAGCCCGCGGTCGGCGGCGGCTTTCAATTCGGTGAAGACCTTCAAAAACTCCTCGCGCGGCATGCGCACGAATTGTTCGAGCGTCTGGATTTTGGCGCGCTCGGCCTCCAGCGCCGCGCGGCGTTCGGCGGTGGTCCGCAACCCCTCGAGGTCCTGAATGTGCCGCAGGCTCGCCTGGAATTTTTCATGAACATTGCCCGCCACCACGATCATTTCCTCGACCACTTTCTGTTTGTAGAAAAATTTCTGAAACATCTCCTGCAGCTTGGCGCCCATTTTTTTCAGCTCACGGTGGAGCTTTTCCTTGCGTCCCTTTTGCAGGGCCTTTTGCCAGGTGACATACTTCGCATCCACTTTCTGGTCGAAGGTGCGAACCTTTTTGATGAGACGGCGCAAATCCCGCAAATGACCTTCACGATTGGCAATTTTCTTGTCCACAATCACGCGGTCGAAGCGTTCCTTCGGTGGTTCGGACAAAAGCTTTTCCGCGATGGCAATGTGTTCCTTGGCGGCGAAACCGAGGCTGTAAACAATGCGCTTCATTTCGATTTCGGCTTCCTCGATGCGCTTGCAAATCTCAACCTCCTGTTCGCGCGTGAGCAGCGGCACTTTGCCCATCTGGTTCATGTACATGCGAACCGGGTCATCGAGAATTTCAAGCCGGGCGTCCTCGTCCTGCTCCTCCGGCTGTTGCGCGGGTTCGGGCTGCTTGGCGCGTTCGGCCTCCGCCTGATCCATCACGATCTCGACATCCAAGCTGCGCAGTTTGCTGAGCAACGCGTCAAGGTCTTCAGGGCTGAGATTGTCCGGCAATACATCGTTGATATCGTCGTACGTGATGTAGCCGTGCTCCTGCGCCAGATGCAGCAGGGTCTTGACCGTTTCAGTCAGGTCCACAGTGGACTGGGCTGAAGCCGGGGCGCCCGTGCCTCCGGTTTGAAGGCGTTTTTCCGCTTCCGCAATTGAATTAGCCGTATGCGCCCGGCTTTTCCCATTGCCTTCCGGCAGCTTGGGAACGTCCCGTCGGGCGCTGCTGGAAATGACAAAACGGCGACGCTCCGGAGTTGATTTTGCTCCGGCACTTTGTCTTGCGTCGCGGCGGCGATTGCGCCCCGCACCGTTCGGTGGCGTTGCTTTTCTATTCAGCATAAGTTATCAGACCCATATTAGCCCGTTTTGGTTCAGGGAAATTTACTGAGTTTCCCCCAAACGAGTTCGCGTCGTCTTTGCACAACTCTCACTCGCCCAAGGAACTTCGGGAGACCACGAACACCTGAAGACCGACGCGACGCAACCTTAACCCCTTTCCCAGGAAATTCAAGCAGAATCGTATCTCCAATGGAAAAAATCAAGAAAGCCTGAAATTAAGCGAGTTTTTGGTGCCAATTAAAATTGTAACAACTTGCAATTAAATGTCTTAAATTGGATCATGGTTTTGAGGCCACAGCCGCAACGTCATGGGCAATTTGCTCACGTAATTCGGTCGAAGATGCAAATTTTCTCTCTTGGCGCAATTTTTCTCCCATTTCGACCTCCAATTCTTCGCCGTAAATCTCAGCATTGAAATTTAGCAAATATGCCTCCACATGAACAAGTTGTGCGCTGGAGGCTACGGTTGGACGGAAACCGATGTTTAGAGCCGCGCGATAGGCTTTTCCTTTAAAATTTGCAAGACCGGCATATACGCCGTTCGGTGGAAGCGCCAAGTCGGTAACATCAAGATTTGCCGTCGGAAAGCCCAGTTTTTGCCCCAAACGCTCTCCTTTAATCACCCGGCCCGAGATCGCGTAAGGCCGTCCGAGCATCTGGCTGGCTGCGTCAAGGTCGCCCGCGCGGACCGTTTCGCGGATTCGCGTGCTGCTTACAATTTGTCCGTCGAGCGAAACTGCGGCCATTCCGTGAACCATAAAACCGATTTCGCCGCCCAGTTTTTTAAGCAGCGGGACGTTGCCGCTGCGCTTGTGGCCAAAGACAAAATCCGCGCCGACGCAAAGACTTTGAATGCGCCCAACATCCCGCGCCAGAGTGCGAATGAATTCCTCACCGGTCTGGCGGCTGAATTTTTCGTCGAAGTGGATTAACAGCAAGGTATCCGCGCCGAGCGATTCAATCGCGCGCAGTTTTTGCGGCAGTGAATAAATCAACGGTGGCACACGGCCGGGCGCGACGACGGTATTCGGGTGCCGGTCGAAGGAAAGCACGAGCGCGAGAGCATCGTGCTGGCGCGCGGCGGCAATAGTTTGCCGGATGATTTGCTGGTGCCCCAGATGGACTCCATCGAAAAAGCCGACCGCCAGACAGACCTTGCGGCCGGCGGCTTTCAATTCATTTGCGGCGTGAATGATCTTCATGGCTGCGCCAGTTTTAAAAATGGAATCACCTTTTTTTCCAATTCCGCCGGCGTCAATTTCAAAATCTCGGCCAGGGGTGTTGACTCCCTCACGTCAAATCTGCCGGACGCGGTGCGGCGCAGCGCGACCAAGTGCGCGCCACAGCCAAATTTTTGGCCAAGCTCATGCGCAATGCTGCGAACATAAGTGCCCTTGGTGCAGGCGACGCGAAATTGGCCGAGCGGCGGTTCATAGCCCGTAAACCGAAAATTGTAAATGTGGACCAGCCGTGGTTCGCGTTCGATTTCAATGCCCTTGCGCGCCAGTTTGTAAAGCGGCACGCCTTGCTTTTTAATGGCTGAAACCATGGGCGGCGTTTGCATCAGGTCGCCGATGAACGCGGCGGCGGCTTCGTTCAATTGGTCGAGCGTCAACGGCGGAACGGGTTTTGTTTCGGTGATTTCGCCGTCGGCGTCATAGCTGTCCGTCGCCTCGCCGAATTTGACGGTGCCCTCATAGACCTTGTCGTCGCCCATCAATTTCTCGGAAAGCTTTGTCCCGCGGCCGAGCACAATCACGAGCAGGCCCGTCGCGTTCGGATCGAGCGTGCCGCAGTGGCCGACTTTTTTGATTCCGAATTGGCGGCGAATCGCGTCCACCACGTCGTGCGACGTCGGCCCGGCGGGCTTGTCAATGAGAATGGCGCCATCAAGCGGAGAGAGCTCTTGCATGAGTGATCACTTGGCGGAATTCAATGCGCGCTTGATGGCAGCGATGACACGGCGCTGGACAGAAAGTGGTTTGCCGGGGATGCGCGCACCCGCCGCCGCCGAATGGCCGCCGCCGCCGAATTGCTCGGCAATATCGCTTACGTTCACCTTGTGGTTTTTGGAACGCAAACTGATGCGGGTCAATTCCGGTTCAACTTCCTCAAAAACGCAGGCGACCACCACCGGCTCGATGTCCCGGATGTGGTCAATAAGTCCCTCGGTATCGTCGCTTGCCGCGCCAGTGCGGGCGAAATCGCTTTTCTTGAGCCAAAACCACGCAATACGGTTGTTGTGAGCCAGCCGGAAGCGGCTGTAAACGTGTTTAAGCAGTCGCGCGCGCGACAAGGGATACGATTGAAAAACCTCGTTACAAATTTTTGCGAGGTTCGCGCCGCGCGTGACCAGTTCCGCACCGGTGTGAAACGTACCAGGCCGGGTGGTGGGATATTGAAACGAACCGGTGTCCGTGGAAACGGCGGTGAAGAGACAATCGGCAATCGGCTTGGTGATTGGCCAGCGCGCGACTTTCAACAGACGGTAAATCAATTCACCGCAGGAAGGCTCGCGCCCGGAAACCCAATTGATGTCACCATAGCGCGTGTTGCTTTCATGATGGTCAATGTTGATGAGAATTTTCCGGTGATTGATGCGCGGGACGACCTTGCCGAGACGTTCAAAACTCGCGCAATCCGTGGCAACGATGCAATCAAATTTCATTCCCCGCCTTGGTTTTTGGAACAAACCGGCACGATCCAGGAAACGATATTTGCCGGGAACGGCATCTTCATTCCAGCAAACCACTTTTTTGCCTTCGTTTTGCAAAGCCAGAGCGAGTCCGAGCTGCGAGCCGACACAATCGCCATCCGGCCGGATATGTCCGACGATGCAGAACGTTTTGCTTTCGCGAAGAGCGTCAAGAATGCGGTCAATGATTTTGGGATAATTTTTCACGGTTTAATCGCTGGCCTCATCGGGTGTGGCCTTTTCCAGTTCTTCAATGATTTGCAGCACGCGGTTGCCACGCACAATGGAATCGTCAAAGGCAAATTTCAGCTTCGGCGTGTATTTCAGGACGATGGCGCGGGCGACCAACCCTTGGATGCGGATACGATGGTCATTGAGCGTCTGAATACCGCGCTTTTGTTGGTCGGGATTGCCGAGAATGCTGATGAAAACGGTGGCGGACTTGAGGTCGCCGGCCACGTCCACGTCGTTGACCGAAATCAAACCGCATTCGCTCACATGAAATTCGCGACGGATGGCCTCGCCGATTTCACGCTTCAGCAGTTCGCGCACGCGTTGGAGTCGGAGGGAAGGCATGGGTCAAAAACGTTGAAGTGTTGAAGCGCTAAAGGGCGGAAAAGTGCCGTCGCAGAACATTTTCCGCTTTAACGTTTCGACACTTAAACGCTTCAACGCCGTCATAATTTCGCCGCCATTTTCTCAATGGAATAGCTCTCAATCACATCGCCGATTTGGAAATCGCTGCAGCCTTCGATGCGGATGCCGCATTCCATGCCGGCGCGGACCTCGCCAACCTCGTCCTGAAATCGGCGCAGTGATTGGATGACGCCCTCATAAATCACATCTTTTCGCCGCCGCAGCCGGACTTTGCCTTTCACAATGCGGCCGTTGGTGACCATGCAGCCGGCCACCGGCATGCCTTTCGACAATTCAAAAATCTGCCGCACTTCCGCCGAGCCGATGATGTTTTCCTTGACGACGGGTTCAAGCAGTCCGGCCATGGCCTCTTTGACCTCGTCAATCAACTCGTAAATGATTGCGTACAGTTTAATCTGCACATTTTCATGCTTGGCTTTTTCGGCGGCAGTGCTGTCCACGCGCGTGTGAAACCCGAGAATCACCGCGTTCGAGGCCGAGGCCAGGGCCACGTCGTTTTCGGTGATCGTGCCGACGTCGCTGTGCAGAATTTCGAGCGAAACTTTGTCCGATTCGATTTTGTTGAGCGCTTCGACGATGGCCTCGACCGAGCCTTGCGTGTCGGCTTTGACCACGATTTTGAACGTCTTGCTTTGTGTTGCCGCGAGCGTGGCAAAAAGATTTTCGAGTGTGACCTTGCGGTCTTCCTGGCCCTGTGCTTTGGCCTCAAGCCAGCGTTGTTCAGCCAGTTCGCGCGCAGCTTTTTCATCTTCCACAACGCTGAATTCCAGTCCTGCATCCGGCACGCCGTTCAAGCCAAGAACTTTCACGGCGACCGATGGCCCAGCTTCTTTGAGCCGGTCGCCCTCCTCGTTGATGAGCGCGCGGACGCGGCCATAAAACTCGCCGCACAAAATAATATCGCTGACCCGCAACGTGCCTTTGCGCACAAGCACGGTTGCGGTAGGACCGCCGGGTTCGACGCCGGATTCAATGACATTGCCTTTGGCGCGGCGACTGGGATTTGCCTTAAGCTCGAGCAATTCGGCTTGGAGCAAAATCATTTCCAGCAGTTTGTCCACGCCCTGCTTGGTCAGCCCGGAAACATCCACAAAAATCGTGTCGCCGCCCCAGTCGTCGGGCACCAGCCCCTTGTCCTGCAACTGCTGGCGGACTTTCAATGGATTTGCGTTGGGATGGTCAATTTTGTTGACGGCGACCAGGATGGGAACTTTGGCCGCCTTTGCATGGTTGAGAGCTTCGAGTGTTTGCGGCATGACGCCGTCGTTGGCAGCGACAACCAGCACGACAAGGTCCGTGACGTTGGCGCCGCGCGCACGCATGGAACTGAATGCCGCGTGGCCGGGCGTGTCCAGAAACGTGATTTGCGCCAGCTCATTTTTGCGCTCCGGATGCGGCACGGAAATCGTGTAAGCGCCAATGTGCTGCGTGATGCCGCCGGCCTCGCCCGCCGCGACGTTGGCCTTGCGGATGACGTCGAGCAGCGTGGTTTTGCCGTGGTCAACGTGCCCCATGATGGTCACAACCGGCGCACGAGGTTTGAGTTCTTCAGCTTTGTCCTCGATGTCGAGTTCAACCTTTTTGACGGGCGCATGAACCGCGCCGCCGCCGCGCTCGCGCTTTTCCACCTCGAAACGGAAGCCGTATTTCGCGCAAAGTTGCTGCGCGATTTTTTCGTCAATCGCCTGATTGACATTGGCGAAGACGCCGAGCTCCATCAAATCGGCGATGATCTTGAACGGCTTTTGCTTGAGTTGGACGGCCAATTCGCGCACGACAATCGGCGGCTTGATGACAATGACCTCGCCGGTCTCCGGTGCGACAAATTTGGGTGATGGCGCGGCGGCGGTTCTTGCCGGTTCGCGGGCGGCCGGTGCGGTTTGGCGGCCGCCGTGCAAGCGTTGAAAGGGGTGTCTGGAATCGGTTCTTTGCGGCCCGCCATGACGTGACGGCGGAGGTTTGACTGATCCAACCTTTTCGCCGGTCCGTGGCTGCGGACGGGTCGGCAGTTGAATGAACCCGACTTTCTCGCCGAGTTTCGGTCCGGTCGGTTTGGGCGGTGGCGGCGGAGGCGGTGGTGCCTCAACAACAGTTGGCAAAGCCACAGCAGCTTTCACCGGTTCGGTTTTGACTTCCGGTTTCGTCTCTGGCGGCGGCGCGGTGATGAGGACGATCTTTTCCTCGATCAGAGCGGGTTTGGGTTTTTCAACAACGGGTGGCGCGGCGAATTTGGCGGCGAGTTCGGGATGGTCCTTGAACAGTTCCTCCTCGAGGAACTCGGCGCTGATCTTGTCAAGCGAGCTGGAGGGAACTTTCGCGGCGGCAATGCCCAGAGCCTTGGCCTTGGCGATGATCGCCTTGTTCTCCAAGCCGAGCTTTTTCGAGATGTCGTAAATCCGAACGGGCATAAATTTTCACCATCGCCGACCGAAATGTGCGAATCGCCTTCATGGCTTAATGCACGGAAACACCTGTTTCGGTCCGCATCATAAAATTCAACTATTCACCCCGACACGCGTGTCGGGATTCGCCGGCGTTTCGCCGACCTTCAAAGTACGGCGTTCGGCCTCGGCGTGCGCGGCCTTCAAAACTTCCGCCGCGTGTTCGCCTACTTGTGGAACGCTGCTTAAATCGGCTTCATCCGCCTGCAACAAATCTTCAAGCCGGGTCAGGCCGGCATGAACGAGCGCGTCGGCCTGTTCCCGCGAAATTCCAGGAATTGCCGCCAGCAATTCCACGGCTTCGGCGACTTTTTCTTCAAAACCCTTGGTGACGACGACTTCGGCGTCAATGTCCACTTCCCAGCCGGTGAGTTTGGCCGTCAGCCGCGCGTTTTGGCCGCGTTTGCCAATGGCCAGTGAAAGCTGGTCCTCGCTCACCAAAATTTTCACACGCTTGCCAGTTTCATCTAGTTCAAAGCTTTTGAGTTTTGCGGGCGCCAGCGCGTTGGTGATGAACGTGCGGACGTCCGGCGACCACGGAATGACGTCCACTTTTTCATTATTGAGTTCGCGGACAATGTTCTTCACCCGCTGGCCGCGCATACCGACGCAGGCGCCAACCGGGTCCACTTTGCTGTCGCGCGAATAAACCGCCATCTTGGTGCGAAAACCCGGCTCGCGCGCAATGCCTTTGATCTCAATCGTGCCGTCGTTGATCTCGGACACTTCGAGCTGAAACAGCTTGATGACAAACCGCGGATCGGCGCGGGACAAAATGATTTCCGGCCCATGCGGGCCTTGCTCGACGGCCTTGACGTAGCAACGGATGCGTTCGCCGACCTGATATTCTTCGGTGGGCACGCGCTCGCGGTTGGGCAGCAGCGCCTCGTACTTGCCGAGGTCCAAAATTACGTCCGAACGCTCAAACCGCCGCACGGAGCCACTGATGATGTCGCCGACGCGATCCTTGAATTCGGTAAAAATCAGCGCCTTTTCGGCCTGGCGGATTTTCTGCATGAGCGCCTGCTTGGCGTATTGCGAAGCGATGCGGCCAAAACCGGTCGGCGTCACTTCCTTTTCAATCTCATCACCGACTTGCGCGTCGGGCTTGATCCGCCGGGCGTCAAACACGGAAATCTGGTCGTGCTGCGAAATGACGCGGTCGGAGACGATGAGCTTGGCAAAAGCTTTGATATCGCCGTTCTTCTGGTCAATCTCAACGCGCAATTCGCGCGCCGGTCCGACTGCCTTTTTGGCGGCGGACAGCAAGGCATCTTGGACAGCACCGACCAAGACATCACGATTGATGCCCTTTTCGCGCTCCCAAAACTCCAAAACAGCTAGAAAATCAGCGTTCATACACACTTGACGCGGCATTCCCACGCAGGGAACAAAAAAGTCGGCAGATATGTATCTTCCGACTTTCGCAGCTGGTTGAACCAGCAAACTTTACCGCTCTTGAACTACAAGTTTAGTTTTTTGTCCGCAAGTCGTCAAGTGCAAATGAACGGCTTAAAATCAGGGCAAATCGGGCTTGCGCGGAAAAAATTGCCGTTGTGAACGCAAATTGGGTTGGCTCACATACTTGCTGGCGATGATGCCTGCCCGCTCTTGGTTTGACCAGGATCAAACAGAATAAATCAAGACCCCGCTGGACGAGGAAGACTTTGAAAACTCTTCCACATCCCCGGCGGCAACAGCCCCAGCAGGATTAATGCAAGCTGGCTCAGGACGAAGGCGAGCAGCCACCAAAACGCGGCGGCCATGAAACCGTAGCTGTGCAAGCCGATGCCGAGCATGTTCACACCGAACCACGACCAACTCGTCACGATGTTGCCGAAGATGACCATGTTCATCAGCCCACGCTCGCGGATCATGCCGCCCCAGCGCGCGTGCAAGATGGCCGCGTTCCACAAGACGATGATCAGCGCGCCGTTTTCCTTGGGGTCCCAGCCCCAAAACCGGCCCCACGACTGGTCAGCCCAGATGCCACCCAGCACCGTGCCGACAAAACTGAACAGCGCGGCGAAACAGACGATGCCATAGGCCATTTTTGCCAGCACCCTGCCCAGTTCCAAATCGCCAGTCTTGTATTTCAGCAGCGGCGTGAACAGGCCGAGCAGCACATACGTAACGCCCAGCAGACCTGCCAGGAACGTTGAAGCGTAACCCAGCGTGATTACCACCACGTGTGTCGCCAGCCAGAAATTATTGTTAAGGACCGCTCGCATCGCTTCCATCGTGTCGCCGTCCATCGAAAGATTGTGTGCGATGACCAGTGTGACGAACCCGGCAAATGAAGCTACAGCGCTGCCCAGGCCGACGGCGAACACACGTTCCAAAACCAAGCCCAGAACGACACAACCCCAGCCAACGAAAATGGCCGACGAATATAAATTCGTCACCGGTGGCCGGCCTTCCAGCCACATGCGAAACACCAGGCCGAAAGTATGAATGACGCCAGCCAGCACCACCAGCCAGAAGGCTGAACGTCGGAAAATCTCAGACACTTTGGGCGCCAGCGCAAATGTGAACAAGGCAATGATCGCCAGCAAAAATGCCGAGACGTAAATCACAATGGCCTTGTAGAACGGCTGAAATTCATCGAAGAAAAATTCCTGCGCGCCATGCCGGGCCTCCGGCGCGAACCATTCACCGAGCCAGTGGCGGTAATCATCCAGCGCCTGATTGAAGGCGGCGGGATCGTTTTGGTTATAGGCCGTGGCCATCGCGGCATAATCCGTCACCGCCGGGCTGAGGTCGTCGCCGTGAACGACGCTCATCAAGCTCTGGCCGATGTTTTGCCAGTCGGCGCGCGATTTGGCGTCCGGGGCCGGCGGCACGATGAGTGGATACGCAAATTTCGACAGGTCGTTGTAGCTGGAAAGGAAATCGAGCAGCCGGTTGAACGCCGCCTGATCGTAACTTTTGCCCGCTTCACGCGCTTGGGCCGCGGCCACGCCGGCAGGGATGGCTTGTTGGTACGCCGCCAGTTGTCCCGCGAAGTCCGTCGTGCCCGGCGGACAAAGGCTCATCTTCAGCCGCTGATCAATTTCCAGCGCGTTATCTAAGTTCAGCAGCCCGCGCTGGAAGGCCGTGCGGTCGGCGCTCTGGATGTTGCTGATGCGTTGCGCCTGCTTGGAAATTTCGTCCAAGTGCGGCTGGATTTGGTTGAAGGAATAATACTGCTGGCGCTCGGGCAGTTGGAGCATGTTGAGCAAATCGGGGTTGTCAATGCGGAAAATGTCCAGCTTGTCCGCAGCGTCAGGCTTCATGAGCGTCTCCATCAGCCAGGCGGTGGTGCCCATCGAACCGACGCTCTGGCGCGTGCAGATTTGCAGCAGCGTGTTGCGCGCCACCGAATCCATCGGTTGGAGGCGCCCGTCCAGCAACACCGGCAGCCGGCCAAAATCGCGCGTGTGAAAGCCGGTTTGCGGCGGATGATGCAGCGTGGACAAAACCCATGCGGCAAACGCCACGACCACAATCCAAGGAATCAGCTTTTTCATATCATCAGTTCAGCGAACCACCACCGACACCACGACAATGGCGTTGTTCGGACATTGGATGCCGCAGGGGCGTTGAATGTTCGATTTTGGGCGCTCGAAGTTTTCCTTTTCACGTTGCCCGCCTTTTTTTCAAAAAAGGTATCAGGTGCGACAGGAATTGGATGATCAGGCCCGTGGCGATGATCACACAAGCCAGATACGGCGTGAGCCAACTGGGATTTTTCACCACTTGGAGAATCGTCCCTTGGTTGTCCGTGTCGAAGCTCGCCTGATAAAAAGTGCGCCCGTCATAGCGCAGCGGATGGTTCATGTAAATCAGCACCTGACGGCGCTCGCCGGTGCCCGGATCCATGAGCATCATGCGGCTGGAAAAACTCTTCGGCGTGTCGGTGCCCTCGTAAACCGTGTGCGTGAATTTCAGCAGCTTCAGGCTGAACGGCAGGTAAAAACGCTCCGGCCGCAATTGGAGTTGATACGTGCGCCCTTCGGCGGCGAACGTTTGCGGCTGCTCCAGCCAGTCCGAAACCAGCCACGTGCCGACCGGGCCGTCCGGCGTCACGATTTGCACCAGCGCCGACGGGGTGTCGCGGCGGTTCATGTCCGTTTCGCGCGGCTCGCGTTTCCACCAAAGGCTGTCAGCGCCCACGCCGGCGTCGGCATCCACGCGCGCGTAGCCGGGCGCGGCATTGGTGGCGAGCAGCGAATTGGCGTAAAACTGCTTCACGCGCACGATGAACGGCAGATGGGCGTTGCGAATGTCGCCTTCCCTAGCCAGCAACGGTTGCGGAATGGCCACGACGGTTTCGAGCTTTTTGTCCGTGACATCGGTGACGGCCAGTTCATCCATGCGTTCGGACTGGGAATAATCTTTTGTCTGGCCGTCCCGCAGGTGCATCTGGCTTTCCACCGCGAACAGGTCGGTGGCCAACTGGCCAAGAATCAGCAAAATCAACCCGGCGTGAATGATCCAGAGGCCGATTTTTTTGCGGGTGAACTTGAACCGGCTCAGGTGCGCCGAAATGAGATTGACCAGCAGCGCCAGGCCCAGGAAATAGCCTCCGGGGAAGACAGGGATTTTCCAATGCGCGCCCGGCGGCTGCCAATAAACAAAGAAACTGCGGAAGAAATCCGACTGCGCCTGATAAAGCCCCAGATGCACCTCGCCGAACGTACCGGCGAAGACCAGCACAATGGACAACACGAGGAGAACGACGGTCAGCCGCAGCGACGTGAAAAACTTGATGAGCCGCTCAAGGAGCATTGGAATACCTCGCCGTCTGGACGAACTTTGTAAAAGCGTCCTTCTGACTGGCCACGACTTTTTCGTCGCCCATCAGCTTGTAAAACCAGGTTTGGTCGCCCATTGGCACGATGGCCGCGACGAGCCGCGTGGGCTGGCCATTCGCGTCGGTGCCCGTCATGTCCACGAACGTCGCCTGGCCGCCGGTCACGTCCATCGTCGTAGTCAACTTGCTTAGGCCGGTTTCGTCCACTGGGTCCAAACCAATCTGCCCGCGCCAGCGGTTCATGTTGGCCAGCACGCCGCCGCCGCTCCCATTCAACTCGGCCACGTTCACTTCCGCCTTCGCGCTGTCCGCCCCGGTAATGGAGTATTCGGCCAGGAGAAATTGTGCCGGCGGCACTTCCTGCCAGTCTGCTGGAACGGTCCAGGCCGGTTTACTGGCGCCAGATGATCCCGTCGGCATCATCGGCGCATTCACGTCGCCGCCAATGGACGGGTGTCCCGGCGGCAATCCCGCCGCCGCCGCTCCCGGCGTGAATGTCAGTGACTTGAGAAAAGCCACGAATTCCCGTTTCTGCTGCTCGACGAGTCCGGCATCACCGTTCATTTTGAAAAACCAAGTCATGCCATTGCGTTGTTGAATCACGCCAAGAATGCGTTTGGCGTTGCTGCCGCCGGAACCTTGTCCGGCGAGGTCATACAGCTTGGCCGGCTGGTCGCCGACTTGGACGGATTCAGCCATCTTTCCCAATTCATCCGGTGTCGCCGCCGGCAAACCCACCTGCCCGCGCCAGCGATTGACATTGGCCTCGTCGCCGCCAGCCGGGCCGGGAAGCGGCACCACACTCACATCGGCCTCCGCACCGGCCTGACCCTGAACTTTGAACGAGGCGATGCTCATTTCACCGGGCGATACCTCCGTCCAGCCGGCCGGCAGTGTCCACTGCAACTGCGGTTGCGCCGCGTTATTTCCGTTCTGATCGGGCACGGCGGTTGTTGTGGCCATGGCATTTGACGGCGGGGTAGAGGAAGAGGAGGAGGAATCATCATTGGAAAGCCGATAGACTTTAATCTGACTGCGGCCGCAACCGGCGAGGGCCGCAACCAAAACAACGCTTGCTGCGCAACGCATCCATTCAACCCGCTTGAGCCGATACATAGAATTCATCATTAATTCTGGTATTATTTATCGCAGCCAAGGAAGACTTGCACACACTTCTTTGGCTTTCAATCACCGTAATTTGTTATCATTAAAACAAAATCCGGCTAATGGCAAATTACAAAGATGTCGTTTAAAGTGCCCCCGTGTGGCACATGGCGCAGGAGGGGTCGGTATAGACCAAGTCAATGTGGTAGAAGTCGTCGCCGGTCGCGTTGAAGTTGCTCCAGTTGTTTGCCGCCGTCCTGCCCAGAATGATGTGACACAGGTTGCAGTTGGCCGAGATCACCTGTTTGCCATCAACCGTTGTGTGATTGCCATCTTGACAACGGAAACAGCCAGCCGAGATTTTGTGGCTGATGTTGTCCGGATGAACGCGCCAGTCGGTCTTCATTTCCGGAAAAAAGTTTCCCTGGTAAAAGTGCCGGGCTTCTGCGACCTGCCATATCCAACGCGCCACTTTACAATGTGCCGTCGTGACATTCGTTGCAGGTGTTGTCGGAATCGCCGCCCGGATGTTTGAACGGCTGGCCATCGGGCGTTAATTGTTGCAACTCGGGGCCGCTGCCCTGCGCCAAGATAACATGGCAGGCATCGCAACTAGCTGTGATGACCTTGCCGTCGGCGGATTTGTGACTGCCGTCATGGCAGCGGAAACAGCCGGGCCAAATCAGGTGTCCGATGTTGTCCGGATAGACCCTCCAATCGGATTTCATTCTCGGGAAGAAATTATCGGCATAAATCCGTTGCACGACTGGAATCACCTGCTGGATGCGCGGGTCATCGGGATAACGTTCGGCCAGCAACGTGGCAATTCCGTCGCGTGCCTGCTCGTCCGTCTCGTATTTTTGGGTGAGGACATACACGGCATTGGTTTTAATCCACGGCAAGGCGCAAGGTATCCGGCCGAGTTCAAGGGCGAGATCCACGGCGCTGTCCGGCGACATGAACCGGTGCGAAGGGCGATTGTGGCAGTCTATGCAATCCATTCTGCGAATCTCGGTTTGGCTGACTTTGTTGGTGAAGCCGGGCACGCGATAGACGGTCACCACGCCCTGTGCATCCGTCACCCGCACCCAGGCGATGTTCTGCCGCGCCGGGTCAGTCGCCACATAATCCACCTCGTTGCTGACCGCCGTGTGCCAGTGAATGCCGCCCACCGGACCGTGCAACGGATCGCTGCCGCCGACTTTGAGCACCATGCGCACAGAATAGGGCGTGTTCGAGGCATCGCTCATAAAGTAGTTGAAGGTCTGGTCCAGATTCCCAATGAATTGACTCGGCCAATGGCATTGCTCGCAGGTTTCGCGGGCCGGACGCAGATTTTCGATCGGCGTGGGAATGGGACGCGGATATTTGTCGAAGAGGGTCGCATAAACCTGGTAGGAGCCGGAAAGTTTGGATCGGACAAACCAGCTTGCGCCCGGCCCGATATGGCATTCCACGCAGGCCACCCGCGCGTGCGGCCCCAGGGCGTGGGCTGTGAGTTCCGGCTTCATCACCGTGTGGCAGGTTGCCCCGCAGAACTCCACCGATTCGGTGAATTGATAGGAGTTGTAGCTGCCGACCGCTGAGAGAAAAAGGAACAAAACGCCCCCCACAATGAATACCGCCATGTTGCGCCGGTCGCGGGGACGAGAGAGATCAATTTGGACCATGGACATCAAGGAGGCACCCCCCTTCCGCCTGCGCCGCTCGCGCAACTCCCCAACAACCACCAGAAACAGCCCGAAGATCAGAAAGGTGGGCACCACGATCCAAGTCAAAATGCTGATATACGGGTTGGAAAAGTGCGCCACTGTATCTATCAGGAACAACGTAAAAAACGAGAAGAGCGCACCAATGACCGTGACCGAACCGATCAGGCTCATCCAGTTGCGCATCAGCGACGGCTGCGCGGCCCGGGGTTCTGGATTTTCTTTCTTTATATCCATTGCGATATCAATGTCGTGTTGCGCTTTTTGCTCTTAAATCTTCCCGCATTCAAACTTTACCTCTGGCCGCATGGGTATTTCCATGCCCACCAACACCGGCATCGTTCTTGTGAGCGGTTGAATGGATGGATACTGCCACCCTTCACGCAAGGAATTTCACATCTCTCATCGGGAGTGGCGATGCTTATCTTGCCAAAGGCTGAACATTTTTTGTTAGCGCGAGGCCAAATCCGGTTGGGCCTTGGAGAATGCCCTTCAATGGAGCGCCGCAACGGCCGGGTCGTGCGGGCCGGGTTCGCTGGAAGGGAGGCGTTCGGACAAAAACAGTTTCACAAACACCGTCAGGATGATAAACGGCAGGATTAACAGGAAAATGCCCATGAACCAGCCTTCGCCGCCGGTGAATTCGAATTTGTAACTCATCACTCCGCGCAGGGTTTTGGAGAACATCTGGCCGCCCATGACGACGTTCCAACGCATCGCCAGCACGCCAAGCAGAATCAACACCGCGCTGCTGAAAATCATCCGGCGGCGAACCAGTTCCGGCACGCGCTGGCGCAATAGTTGCAGCGAGCCAAGCACCAAGAACGGCAGCAGCGTGCCGAAGATCAATTGCCCCAGGTTCAGCGTGTAAAAGAGTTTTTCGTGAATCATCACCAGCATCGTCTGAAAGCCCTCTTCCGCCGCCGAAGCCCGATGCACCCAGTCCAGCGCCTCCATCGCCGCGTCCACCACCACCGCGTAAAACAGAAACATCGCCATGACATCCAGACAGCGCATGTCCACCGTGCGCCGCCGAATCCAGGTCAGCACCAGGTAGTTGAACACGCACAGGGCGATGCCCGACGACATGGCTGACAGGATGAAAATGACGGGCATGAGGGGACTGCCCCACCAAGGATTGGCCTTGATTGAACCGAAGATGAAACCGACATAACCGTGCAACAGAAATGCCGACGGAATGCCCACGATGGAGAGGATTTGCCCCATTTTCGCGTCCAGCCGTACCGCCGGTTCAGAAATGTCGGTTGCACCGAGAGGCAAAAGGCGATAGAGAATGCCCCGGAAGCCGGATTCGGTTTGCGACCACACCACCAAGTCCCGCCGATAATCGAACCATAGCTCCAGCAAAAGGACTGCCATTAAATACCAGGCATAAACGAAACCGAAAATGGCCATCGGCGAAGTCAAATGAGGCGTCATTAGAACTTCATAATTCCGTTCGGGATGTCCCAGATGGCACAACAACGGCAGCGGCGCGCAAATCAGGAACGCCAGCGCGGTCAGCATCGAAACGCGATACACCGGCTCCAGCGCCTTGACCTTGAACACCCGCACCAGCGAGGCCATGATGAACGCGCCCGCCACCAGTCCGGTGACGTAAGGATAGACAACGATCAAAACGCTCCAGACCGGGTGAACGGTGGCTTCGTTGGGATAGACATAGCCTTGAAAAGCCGGGATCGCTTCGGCCACAGCATTGGTCAATGCGGTCGTCATCTTACCTCCTCGTCCAGCCCGGCGTAAAGGACGCGCGGCTCGGTTCCCAAATACGGCTTGAGCACCTGCGTGCGGTTGTTTTCATAAAAATTCTGAAGCGGATCATCAGGCTTAAGATTTTTCAGATCGCCAAAAATACGCGCCTGGGCCGGACAGATTTCAACGCAGGCCGGTTTCAAGCCGCGGGTGATGCGATGATAGCACAGCGTGCATTTCTCGGCCGTGTGGGTGACCGGGCTTAGGAACCGGGCGCCGTAGGGACAGGCTTGGACACAAAACGCGCAACCGATGCAGTAATTCTTGTCAATCAACACGGCGCCGTCCGGCGCCTTGAACGCCGCGCCAACCGGGCAAGCTTGAACGCACGGCGCGAGTTCGCACAGATTGCAGAGCTTGGGCACGAAGAACGATTGTTGAATCTGGTCTGTCGGCACCGGACACTCCGGAAATCCATGCATCCCGCCATCGGGAGAATCCACGAGGGTCTCGCCGCGGGTTTCCGCCGAACCAGGTTTCGGTTTGGTAATGATGTAACGTTCGATCCAGGTGCGGAAATAAGGCCCTTCGGGGACGTCGTTTTCCTTTTTGCACGCTTCGGCGCACAAACCACAACCGATGCATTTGGTGGCGTCAAGGCACATCAGCCATTTGTGCTCCGTCGGGTCGTAACCTTTCGGCGCGCCGGAGGAAACGAAGAAATTTTGGACTGCCGCCTTGGCCTTGCGCGCCACCGGAAGCGCGAGCACGCCCGCGATGGCCGCGCCCATTCGGGCGAGCGCGCTGCGCCGGTTGAATTGTGTTTTCATGGAGTTTGGCTGGGTTGATGCGGCAGATGACATTCGCTGCATTTCTCGCCGTAATGATCCTTCACCACGATCTGCTTGAGCCAATTCGGGCGCGACGGATTGGCTTCGTGACATCGAAGACAAAAACTATCCGGCACTTTCGCCGGGACGACGTCGTGATTGAGTGCGTGCTCGCGATTCGCGCCGTGACAGGTTTCGCACGAGAGGGTCTTGTGTTCGGAATGCTCCAGCTTCTGCGCAATGTCGGTGTGACATTCCGCGCACGCCTTTTTACCGGCGAAAACCGGTGTGCGCGAGGCGATTTCCTCCAGTGCCGCCCCACGATACCAGCCGTATTCGCCGAAGGACTGCGGCACGAGCAGCGTGCGTGCGACCAAGTAGATTCCCACAATCGCCAGGGTCAATAACACCAGCCGAAGAATTTGTGGGGGCAATCTGAAGCGGCGCATGATTTGGCGTTCTCTTTTTTGGCTTCCATCATTTCAATACTGCTGCCAGACAATCGCCGCCGCGCTGGCTACTCATGCTCCTCATCGCGGCGGATCAAAGCCTCCAGCAGCCTTTGGCTGGCAGACCCGCATTACTTTTTGAAACTGCGCACATGAGCGATCAAGACCTTAAGATCGTCATCGCTGAATTTGTCGCCGAAGGCCTTCATCTTCTTCTTGCCGTTTTCACTGATGCCCTCCTTGATGTCCTTGATGGCTTGGTCATCGGTGAAAGAGGCTTGGACTTTCGCGTCCGTGAGATCCTTGATGCCCAGAATTTGGCCCATCTTGGTCTGGCCTTTGCCGTCCTTGCCGTGGCAGGCGGCGCAATTCATGTCCCACAGTTGGTTCGTGTCGTCGGCCGCGGCGGACCAGCACAGCGCGCCGCCCAACAGGAAGGCAACGGTGGTTGTTTTTAAGCGAGTTTTTATTTTCATTTTCACAGTATCTTTCTAAACATGCTTCATGGTGTTTTCTCAACCGACGCGTTGGCAATGGCTGCTTGCAGTCCCCTCGTTGTATGACTCCTAATTTGCCGGCCAGTCGCCGTGGCTCTACACAGTTTCATCACCTTCACAATCTAATGATGAACGCTAAACGCGCTACCCTTCGATTGCCCTTTATTACACGAAAATTGACTAACGCTATACAATAAATGTTTATTCTTAAATACAATTACATAATCTACATTAATTATAAAACGGAGCAAGGCAGTTGCATCCGCCGGCACAATTCTCGGCGCGGTCGTGTAAGAATGGTTTCCCAGCCGGGTGATATTATTCGTGCTATCTGTCTGATTGCTATGAAAGACCTTCCGCGCCAGTTTATGGTGACAACCCAGCGGCATACGGTCGGAAGGGTATTGCGGGAGGCCGCGCTCGTGACGGTCAGCCTCGTCGCCTTTGCGTTTGCCGCCATCAATTCTCAGGCGGGGCCTGACGCTCGCCAGCAGCTATTTTCCAACCGAAACCAACTACAAGGGGTGCGTATAGCCGACCCGTCGGCTGGCGCCAGCGGCGCGAATCCCACATCGCCTTCACCCGCACAACTGCTTGCCAGCAGGAATCCTGAACGGCGGACTATTTCGCCGGCTTGAACGACCGGACATGCGCAATCAGGTCCTTGATTTGGTCGTCGCTGAATTTGTCGCCGAACGCCTTCATTTTGGTCTTGCCGTCTTCAGTGACGCCCTCTTTGATGTCCTTGGTGGCTTGGGCATCAGTCAGGGCATCTTGGACTTTGGGGTCGGTCAAATCCTTTATCTCAAGCTTGCGCCCCATCATCGTTTGACCCTTGCCATCCTTGCCATGACACGCGGCGCAATTCATATTCCACAACTGGCTGGCGTCACCGGCCGCAGCGGACCAGCACATCGCGCCTCCCATCAGGAAGGCTGCCGCAGTTATTTTCACGAGAGGTCTAATTTTGATTTTCATAATCACCTTCAATCAATAATATGGCTGGCGTTTTGTCAAACCAAGCATTGGTTGGGTAGTGTCCTAATTTGCCCTTCGCAACAAAAGCGTTTTTCCTGCCCCCACCGTAACCACTTCATTTCGGGACGGGAAGTAAAGCGATGCGGTGCTGGTGGTGTTGTCCAATATGACGGTCATATTGGTTGCGCTGATAATCGCGTAACTTCCAAAGGACACCGTTTGACCATCTTGATAAATGAGTTTGCCGTCCGCCGTGAATTGAAGCCAAGAATTCGTAGCGTTAGAATCCACCCACTTGCCCACCAGCATATTTTCCGGCTCGTGGTTTTTGGATTGTTCTGAACAGCCCACAAGCAGCAGAGAAGTTAAGCAGACAAGGAACAGGGATTTGCTCATACGAATACGGGCAAGATTAGAAACACTTTGCAGGACAAAGGCAAGATAAAATTTGCTATTTGAACGAAATATATTCTCGAATATCCGAGAAAAGTTCTTGGCACAGAATCCCCGCGTAGCATGTTAATGATGGGGCCAGAAAACCCCATTATTAACGGAAAACCAAAGCAACACAGGTTTAGCCGCCAAAAGCGAGTGCCGACCGAAAGCAGGCACGCCCGACCGTTAACGGGTTTTCTTTCGCTGACTGGCGGTGACTTTTTTAACGCTATGGTAAGAAGACTACGCGGGGGTTCGTGACGCCGCAACGAATCGCCCAGAAAAGAAAACGGCTCGCGTGATGATTCTCTCAAAAGACAGTCACGCGAGCCGCTAGGCAAACATTGGGGCTAACAGGTTCGTCGCACGCTCGGCCGTACACCCAGCAGCGGTCGGTTCAAGCCCGACTAGCTCCACGCATATAAAACGGATACAGCATCCGTTTTCGTAAATCAAGAAATTTCTGGCCGCAAGACAGAAAGGGCACGTTCTTTTCCCAAAACACAAAGACATTATGAAAAAACCACAGACAGACAAAATTAAGCCTAAGCCGCAAACCCCAACACCTTCGGTCGGTCGGCCTGCATCACGAGGCGAACGGAAGCGTGCGGAATCATCAAGAGTGCCACTCCTTCAGGCTCTATTTGATTCGGACACTCAGCCTTTACGCGGAGATAACAGGCGTCGTCAGAAACGAACTTGCAAAAAAGCACATGGCAATCGCCCTTCTTCTTCAAATGCGCGGAAATTGTGCCTGTGCTTTGTAATATGCGAACCACCGGATGCGATGATTCGAGGAATAATAAACAGTCTAATTTCATAGTGGTGGTGTAATCGGAGACACATTGATTTATGAGTTGCAATCTTGCGCATGAAAAGAAGATTCTGGCGGTTTCAATGCTGGCCGAAGGCAACAGCATCCGCAGCATTGAGCGCATGACCGGCGTGCATCGGGACACGATAATGCGGTTGGGCGTTCGCGTCGGCACTGCTTGCGCTAAAATCCTAGACCAGAAAATGCGCGGCTTAACGTGCTCGCATATAGAATGCGATGAAATTTGGGGTTTTATCGGCGCAAAGCGTAATCGCGCTGATGCTGCCGGTTGTTATGGGGACGTGTGGACGTTTATTGCTTTGGACACCAACACGAAACTGATTCCGACATTCATTGTCGGCAAGCGCGATGCTTACCACGCCAAAGCGTTTATGAGCGACTTGGCGGGACGGATGGCAAAAGCGTATTCAGATTTCAACAGACGCGCTCAAGGCTTATCCAGACGCGATTGAAAGCGCGTTCGGTTGCGAGATTGATGCCGGGGTGATCGTAAAAACCTACAACGTCGTCAATCTCAACAAAGATGCGGCGAGTAGGTACAGTCCTGCCGAAGTGGTGAGAACCGAAAAGACGGTTGTGTGCGGGATGCCTGATTTTTCCCGCATTTCCACCTCCCATATCGAGAAGCAAAACCACACATTGCGGATGCACTGCCGCCGTCTGACGCGGCTGACGAACGCATTCAGCAAGAAGATTGAGAATTTTGAAGCTGCCATTGCTTTGAATTTGTGCTACTATGACTTCTGCAAGCGGCACATCACGGTTCGGATGACACCAGCGCAAGCTGCTGGCGTCGAATCCAGCCAGTGGTCGGTTGCCGAGCTTGTGGAACGTTGTGGCGAATAGGCAAGATTATCTAGCACGAATCCAGGTTGCGATTCAGCAGTTGCACCAGTGCGGAGCGGCTTATCGTAAGACCGTGCCGGTGAAAGAAGTGTTTCGCGGCAAGACGATTTGGCAGGGGGACGTTGAAGTGTTCGACATAAACGGCCATCCAAAAGCCAAACGCTGTTACGGCTGGTCACACGCGGAAGGTAAAGACGATAAAGGCGAACGTTTTGTGACCGTGCTAGAAATTCCGCCAGTTTCATCCCCTGAATCAGCAGTAAAAGTCGCCATCGTTTCCGAAGTCAGAGCCGCTCAAAAGTAATTTCCTGACGCGCCGCCGGAGCGCGTTTGGGCTTCCCGCCACCGTTTCACGATGGCGGGAATTTTGTTTCCGGCACCCGACAAAAACACTCCATGAATAGCATTACACCACTCAAAGACGACTCAGCGATAGAAATTGTCGCCGGGACACAATCCATCATTCTTACAAAGACCGAGATAATGGATATACTTCCGTTTCTCAAACATTGGGCGGAGAACCGGCTCTCAGAGCTTCGGTACTGGGATGTTCAAAAAGCACAATGGGTCCCTTAAATCGTTCCCGTTTCTGGATGAAAAGTTCTTCCTTTTTAGCATCAATATCACCGTTCCAATCCTTATTCGCTGGCTCCATTTTCCAGATTTGAAAGAAGGCATCTTTCTCTTGCTGGAAATGGCGTCTGGCGATGGCCTGCGCTTCCTCTGGTTTTAGAAATCGAGGGAAGGCGACGATGAATTCTATTTTATATTGCTCATCTTGGAATGTGTTGTAGGTGGGATTGAACTTTATCATACGAGTTGTGATTTTAGGTTCACCCCATTAACCACCCCATCTCCAAAATTGCAATCCAAATTAGGACACTACCATTGGTTGTGACTGCCCGTCGTCCCAAGCTGTGCGATCGTTTATTTGCCTGGCGTTTGCCGGTGTTCTACTCAGCTTCATCGCGCTCACAATTTAAAAGCAAACCCGAAACGCACCACCCCTTGGTTGCTCCTTGCTACCCCAAAATTGATTAAAGCCAAACAATACAAAGTGAGACCTCTGCAAAACTCATTTGAACAGGGCGGTTGAATCGAAGTCAGAGAGACATGGAAACGATGAGCAATCCTCAATTGGGACTTTTGGACAGCCTCATGCCTGCGGTGCCGACCAACGATTTCTTGGAAGGGCTGGATCACGCGCTGGATTTCAAACCGATTGAAGCGGTGCTGCACCGGATGTATCCGGCCACCACCGGCCATCCGCCGCACCCGCCGCTGGTGCTCTTCAAAATGAGCCTGCTCCAGCATTGCTACGGGCTGTCGGATCCGCAATGCGAGGAGTTGGTCGCCGACCGGATGAGTTGGCGGCGGTTTGTGGGGCTGGGTTTGCAGGACAGCGTGCCCGATGAAACCACGCTGGTGCGCTTTCGCCAGCGGCTCATCCGTTACGGTCTGCAGGAAAAACTGCTGGCGCTGGTCAACCATCAACTGGAACAAAAAGGGTTCATCCTGAAAACCTGCACCCTGGTGGACGCCACGCTGTTGCAGGCGGCGCGTCGCGCCCCGAGCCGGGCAGATAAAGGAGGCGGCGATGACGACGCGGGCTTTACCGTCAAGGGCGGTCAACCCCACTACGGCTACAAAGCGCACGTGGCCGTTGACCGGGATCAGACGGTGATTCGTTGCGTCACCTTGACGGACGCCAGCGTTCATGACAGTCAGGAATTTGAAACCGTGGTCAAAGGGGATGAGGAAATGGTCATGGCCGACAAAGCCTATTGGAGCGCTCAACGCGCTCGTTGGTGTGAGCGCCGGAAAATCGGCAACGGCATTTTGCGCAAAGCGTTTCGGGGACAGCCCTTGGACCGGACGACGGTGCTGTTCAATGCGGTGATGAGCCGGGTGCGGTGTGGGATTGAGAAAATCTTTGGCTGGTGGAAGCGCAGCACGGGCTACGGGCGAGTGCGGTATGTGGGGCGCGATCCCAATCGGCTGGAGTTGGAGTTCAAGAGCATCTGTTGGAACTTGAAACGGCTGGTGAGTTTGACCGGAACATGAAGCAAAACATTCAGAACGCCCGCGCGGCGGACAAAAAAGTTCAAAACGGTGGCTCACATCGCCGACCGTGGCGTGCCGCCAAACCCATTTTTCGTTGAATAATGACTTTGACATCAAATCAGCAACTCAAACGACCTTTTGCAGAGGTCTCAAAGTATTATTCAATTATAATCAATCAGGTTTTTTATTATATGGCCGACAATTTGATGGCAGATGTCCGCGCAATTGCTTGCGCGGACGTGTGAAAAAATGATTTCCTGTAGTGGCGATTGTTCAAATTGGTTGTCGAACTCGTGTGAGAGATCATTTAATCCAGTCTGTGGTAGCAAACCACCGACGCGCGGTCGGAAGGATTTGTCTGGAGGCCGTGCTCGTGGCGGTCGTTGGCACCGCCTTCGCATTTGCCGCCAACCAAATTTCACCGCGCGGTTTGGCGCTTGCCAGAGACTATTTTCCGGGCGGAATCGACAATTCGTTGAGAACGGCCACCAACACCGGCTCGCCGGGCGCTGCCAACGGCGCAAATCCTGCCACGCCCTCTCCCGCGCAACAGCTTGCCGCCCAGATGAAGCAAAAAGGATTGCAATTGATCGGCGGCCACCGGGCGGTTCAGTTATTTTACGACTCGCTGTTAACGCGAGGCGTCATCGTATTTGTTGATGCCCGCGACGAAGAACATTACCGGGTGGGCCACATTCCCGGAGCTTGCGAATTCGATCCCTATCATCCGGAACAATACTTCCCCACCGTGCTGCCACTTTGCCGGGCGGCGGAGCAAATCGTGGTTTATTGCAATGGCGGAAATTGTGACGACAGCGAAACGGCAGCCCTCTTGCTGAAAGACGTGGGGGTTCCAAACCAAAAGCTCTTCGTTTATCGAGGTGGTATCACGGAATGGACCAATAACCGTCTGCCCGTTGAAACCGGCGCGCGAAATAGCGGGAAAGTGAGAAACGCTAACCAATGAAAAACAGCCAACCATCCTGGAAACGCGCCTGTGTGAACCTATTCACCGTGCTGGCTCGATGGTTGCTGGGGGTGGCCTTTCTCTACCTGGGACTGAACAAGGCGTTGCACCCCGTCGAATTCTTGAAACTGGTGCGGCAGTACGACCTTACGCAAAATGCCTTGCTTTTGAACTCCATTGGTGCGGCGTTGCCTTGGTATGAAGTTTTTTGCGGACTGCTGTTGCTGGCCGGCGTTGCGGTGCGCGGAACGGCTTTGACACTGACGCTGATGCTGGTGCCGTTTACATTGTTGGTACTCCATCGCGCCCTGCTCCTTCAAGCGGCACAGAACATTCCCTTTTGCGCGGTAAGCTTTGATTGCGGTTGTGGCGCGGGTGAAGAGTTCATCTGCCGCAAACTAGTGGAGAACCTCCTTCTCCTCGCGATGTCAGTCTGGCTGCTCGCGGGGCGTGGCCGCCAGTTCAGCCTGCGCTTCAGCCTAATAAAACCGCCGACGCCATAGCCCAACCCTCAGCTCACGGCGGCCATGCTCAGGAGGAACTCGATGTTGCTCTTCGTCTTCTTGAGTTTGCCCAAAAGCAATTCCATCGCCTCGACGGGCGGCACGCCGGTAAGCGCGCGGCGCAACAGGACGATCCGACTAAGTTCATCCGGGTGGTAAAGCAATTCCTCCTTGCGCGTGCCGGAGCGCTCGACGTTGATGGAGGGGAAAATGCGCCGGTCCACGAGGGCGCGGTCCAGATGCACCTCCATGTTGCCGGTGCCCTTGAACTCTTCAAAAATCACCTCGTCCATGCGGCTGCCGGTGTCCACCAGCGCGGTGGCCATGATGGTGAGCGAACCGCCTTCCTCAATGTTGCGCGCCGCGCCAAAGAAGCGCTTTGGTTTGTGCAGGGCGTTGGCATCCACACCACCGGACAGAATCTTGCCGGAGTGCGGCTGGATCGTGTTGTATGCCCTCGCAAGGCGCGTAATGGAGTCAAGCAAGATGACCACGTCTCGCTTGTGCTCGACCATGCGGCGCGCTTTTTCGATGACCATCTCGGCGACTTGGACGTGACGCTCGGGCGGTTCATCGAACGTGGAGCTGATGACCTCCGCGCCTTTGCAGGTGCGCTCCATGTCGGTGACTTCCTCGGGCCGCTCGTCAATGAGCAGGATGAACAAATATGCCTCGGGATTGTTTTTCAGAATTGCGTTGGCGACTTTCTGCATGAGCACCGTTTTGCCCGTGCGCGGCGGCGCAACGATCAAGCCGCGCGTGCCCTTGCCGATGGGGCAAACCAGATCCAGCACCCGCGTGTTCACTTCTTCGGCCGCGGTTTCGAGGATGAACCGTTCGTTGGGAAACAACGGCGTGAGATTGTCGAAATGCGTTTTTTCCTTGGCCTTGTCCGGGTCTTCGCCGTCCACGCCCTCGACCTTGAGCAGCGCGAAAAATTTCTCCTTTTCCTTGGGCGGCCGGATCTGGCCGGCGATGAGGTTGCCGGTCTGCAAGTCGAACCGGCGGATTTGCGATGGCGAAACGTAAATGTCCTCCGGGCAGGGCAGGTAATTGAAGCTCTGCGAGCGGAGAAAGCCGAAACCCTCCGGCAGGATTTCCAGCACGCCCTCGGAAAACAACACGCCCGCGCGCTCGGCGTTTTTCTGGAGAATGCGGAAAATAACCTCGTGTTTGCGCATCGTGCCGAAGTTCTCCACGCCGAGGTCCTTGGCCATGTGGTTCAACTCGCTCATCTGCATCGCCTGTAATTTGGCGATGTTAAGCGACGCGGCGATTTTGTCCCGCTGCGGTCCACGGCGTTCGTCCACCTTCGTTTCCTCGGCGGTGGGTTCGACCGGGGTGGAGGGCGGCTGCAATTCGGGCGCGGGTGGCGGTTCAATCACCGCGGTTTCCCGCGCCGCGCCACCGTTCAATTCCGGCGAATCAACCGCGGAAGTTTCCTCCGTTTTCGCCTTGGTCTTTTTGGTTGAAACTCTTGGCATAAAACAAAATCAAATTGGTGAGTTGACCGGGGTTTCGATTGCCGCCGGCGCCCGTCGCGCCGTGAATGGCAGTAACACATTGGACGGCCTGCGACCGGAAAAGTTCAAAATGGATTTTTCAACCGGGCACTCAAGGCTATTCAGCCTTCAATACGGCAAGGGAAATTTACTGTCAACTCACGGAGAGTCTGGCGCACTTTGGCCGCCATGTCAAACGGATTTTAGACACGAATTACACGAATTATCACCAATCGGCTTTTGCGCCCTTTCAATTCGTGCTAATCCGTGAAATTCGTGTCTATTTTCTTGTGCGATTTCCGCCCCGGCGGGTGCTATAAATTGAACATGACGCCGGACAACGAATTGCTCCGCCGCTACGCCCAAACCCGTTCCGAGGACGCCTTTGCCGAGCTGGTCCGGCGGCACGTCAATCTTGTCTATTCAGCGGCAATGCGGCAGGTCAACGGCGATGCGCATCTGGCGCAGGACGTGGCGCAAACGGTTTTTACCGACCTGGCTCGGAAGGCCGGTTCGCTCGCCCGCCGCGAATCGCTGACCGGCTGGCTTTACACCAGCGCCCATTTTGCCGCCGCCAAAATTGCGCGCATGGAAAACCGCCGCCGCGACCGTGAGGACAAATTTATGCGCGAACCCATTCACGAAACCGCGCCGGAAGCCGATTGGGAGAAAATTCGCCCGGCGCTCGATGACGTCATGCACGAACTCAACGAATCCGACCGCGAGGCGATTCTATTGCGATACTTCGAAAACCGGCAGTTTGCCGCGGTTGGCGCAAAACTCGGCCTCAATGAAAATTCAGCGCGGATGCGCGTGGAACGCGCGCTGGAAAAACTCCGCGCCATTTTTGCCAAACGCGGCATTACCGCTGTGACCGCGCTGGCGTCCGTGATTTCGGCCAACGCCGTTCAAGTTGCGCCCGCCGGTCTGGCAACAACGCTGGCAACCGCATCCGTTGCGGCAGTGGGAACCGGAACCACCTTCACCCTCTTGAAATTTATGACTGCGACTCACATTAAACTTGGCCTCAGCGCGCTCGTTGTGGCCGGCGCGGCAACGGCACTGGTGGTACAACACCAAACCCAAACCCGCTTGCGCGACGAGAGCGAATTATTGCGCCAGCAAATCACGCAATTGGAAACTGACAACCAAAATCTCTCCAACCGTCTCGCCTCGGTTGGCCAAGCCACATCGTTAACGGACGAACAGTTGAACGAATTGCTGCGGCTTCGCGGCGAGGTCGGATTACTGCGCCAGCAAACCAATGAACTTGGGCAGTTGCGGGCAGAAAATCGTCAGTTGCGAGCCTCGTTGATTAACGCAACCCAAAAACAGCAAGCGTCGGAAAATGATTCGTCGGCTGAACAGGAGAAAGCCTATGCTATAAGCCAAATGAACAACGCGAAACAATTCGGACTGGAAATGATGATGTACGCCTCGGCTCACCAAAACCAATTCCCGACAAACTTTGGTCAAATGTCCAACTACTTTCCAAACGATCCCGATGTTTGGAGCAACATGAGTCAGTTTCAAATAGTCTATCACGGATCAGTCACCAATGTCGCCAATCCTGCCTCCATCATTGTTACCGAGGGTCAACGGTGGCAGAAGCCGAACGGAACGTGGGCCAAAGTTTATGGTTTCGCCGACGGCCATGTAGAGGTTCAAGTTACGCCCGATGGCAACTTTGACTCTTTTGAAAAACAGCACACTGTTTCACCGCCGCCCAATAAATAAGGCAGTGGAAATTTCGCCGTCAATTCGCGCACGCGCTTCCATTATTTTTTCGGCGTCAGCAGATGAACTTTGGGAAAATATCGGGAAATGCGGTCGGTATCGCGCGTGGCCAGTTTCCATTTCATGATTTCCGCGTGCGCGCCGATGAAAAAATCCGGGAGCGGGATTTTCGGCGCAAACCCGCCGCCCGAAGCGCGTCGTGCGATGGCATACCGGCGATGCGCTTTGCCGCAAACGGCTGCCGCGGCAGCCGGAATGTCCAACACTCGCAAATCCCAATTTAGCAGATCGGCTTCGACGGATTCGGGGTCGCGGTCGCCGGCGCACAATTCTGCGACGGTCACGGCATTGACGGCCGCGCCATCGCCGACTGCCGCTTCAATCAGCAAGCTGGACGCCCATTCAAAATGCTCCGATTTTTTATCCAGAGCATCCAGAATCACGCTGGTGTCGAATAGAATCATTCCCGCGTGAGTTTGCGCAATTCATCCCAGGACATCATCGGCTGCATCTTGCTGTGCAGGATCGCATGGCGGATTTGAGCCTTGGTCTTTTTTTTGCGCGGTGGCGGCGGGTTCAATCGCGCAAGCCAGAAATGATTCTCATCGCGCTGTTCGCAGATGAAAACATCGCCCGGTCTTGCGCCTGGCACCACCACGCGTTTTTTGCTGTCAGCGGTAACAGTCATGGTGGGATAATCCCACTAAAGGCGGATTTTGTCAATACGGCAGCGGGAACTTCGCCGTCAATTCGCGCACGCGCTGGCGGACCTTGGATGCCGCCTCGGTGTTTTTGATGTCCATGAGCACTTCAGAAATCATATCGGCGATCGCGGCCATCTCCACCTCTTTCATGCCGCGCGTAGTCATCGCCGGTGTGCCCAGCCGGATGCCGCTGGCTTGGAATGGCGAGCGGGTCTCAAACGGAATCGTGTTTTTGTTGACGGTGATGCCGGCTTCGTCGAGTGCAATCTGACAGTCCTTGCCGGTCAGGCTCTTCGCCCCCACGTCCACGAGCATCAGGTGATTGTCCGTACCGCCGCTGACCAGCCGGTAGCCGTTGTGCTTCATGCCTTCGGCCAGCGCCTTGGCGTTCTTAACGATTTGTTCCTGATACGCTTTGAACGCCGGCTGCAATGCTTCCTGAAAACAAACCGCCTTGCCGGCAATGACGTGCTCCAGCGGTCCACCCTGGATGCCGGGGAAAACGGTGGAATCAATTTCCTTCGCAAATTTTTCACGGCATAAAATCAACCCGCCGCGCGGCCCGCGCAGCGTTTTGTGCGTCGTGGTGGTCACGAAATCCGCGTGCGGCATCGGGCTGGGATGGATTCCCACCGCCACCATGCCAGCGATATGCGCGATGTCTGCCAGCAGATACGCGCCAATTTCACGGGCGATTTCGCCCATGCGCGCAAAGTCAATGACCCGCGGATACGCGCTCGCGCCCACCGTGATCATGCGCGGTTTGTGCTCACGCGCCATCGCGGCGAGCTGGTCGTAATCAATCCGCTCGTCGTCCTTGCGGACGCCGTAATGGACGATTTCGAAAAACTTGCCGGAGAAATTCACCTTGTTGCCATGCGTCAAATGCCCGCCGTGGCTCAAATCCATGGTGAGCATTTTGTCGCCGGGTTTCAGCATGGCAAAATAGACGGCCATGTTCGCCTGGCTGCCGGAATGCGGCTGGACGTTGACGTGTTCGGCGCCGAACAGTTTTTTCGCGCGGTCAATCGCAAGCTGCTCAATCGTGTCAATGTTTTCGCAGCCGCCATACCAGCGTTTTCTCGGCAGGCCTTCGGCGTACTTGTTGGTCAGCACCGAGCCTTGGGCTTCCAGCACCGCCGGACTGACAAAGTTTTCGCTGGCGATCAACTCGATGTTTTCCTGCTGCCGCAGGCGTTCGTGTTCAATCGCCTCGGCCACGATGGAATCCACGGCGCGCAAACGCAATTGCGGCGGGGTGAGGCGAAACTCGAGTTTTTGAACGCGCCGTTCGTGCCGGCCACCCTCAAATTTGGCGTTGAGAAACGCATCGAGGATTTTCCGGCCCGTCTCCGGCGTGGTGTTTTTGCCGCTGAGACAAAGCACGTTCACGTTGTTATGCTGGCGCACCAGTGCGGCGGTCTGTTCATCGGCAACGAGTGCAGCGCGGATGCCGGGAACCTTGTTCGCCGCAATGGTCATACCGACGCCACTCGTGCAGATCAACAGACCGAATTCCGCCTGACCCGCCGCCACGGCCTCCGCGACCGGCCGGGCGAAGTCGGGATAATCGTCGCTGGGTTCCTTCAATTTTGCGCCGAAGTCCGCGAGGCTTAGACCGCGTTGCTGCAAATGCTGCTTCAGCGCTTCCTTCAATTCATAACCGCCGTGATCCGCACCCAAGGCAAAGTTCGCAGTGGCTACGGGTTTTGCACCGTGAGGGGCCGACAAAATTTTGTTTTGTTCCATAAATTTCAGCAACGACGCGATCCCCTGTTCGATTTGATGGCGGCAACTCTCATAAACCTCGTAGGAACCGCCAATGGGATCGCTGATGTCCTTTTCAAAGGCTTCAAGCGATTCGTCAAATTCGCGCAGCAAAAAGGTTTTATCGGCCGCCTGCGGATATAATAGCACAATTGTATCCACGTGGCTGTGCGTCATGCCGAAAATGTAATCCGCCTGCCGCACCAGTTCCGCCGTCACCGCCCGGCTGCGTTGCGTGGAAATATCCATGCCCAGTTCCCGCATCGCTGCGACTGAATGGGGGGTTGGCGGATGGTCGTTCATCGCGCCCAGTCCCGCGGACAGCGCGTGAAACTCCCCGCGCCCGCTCGTGGCCCGGCGAAACAGCGCCTCGGCCATCGGGCTGCGACAGACATTTCCAGTGCAGACAAAAAGGACGGTTTTCATTCAGCGCGGCGGTCCAAATTGAGTTGTGAACGGCGAATCGTCAACGCCGAAATCAAAGATGAGATTCATGCACGATGGCAAGTCCCTTGATCAAATCCAGCGCGCGCGCCAGCACCGGGTCCTGAATCACCGGTTTGGGCGGCCCTTTGCTTGGCGGCGGCGCGGTGGCCCCGGTATCGTCCCCGTCGTTCAGTTTTTGACGCACCAAATCCGCCTCGCTGGTGTGATCCACAAACTGGAGGAAATCATTGGTGGCGATGGTGGAGGAATTGTCGTTCTGCGCCAGCGTCGCATAAGGATTTTGCAAATACGCCCGGTCGTCGTCTAGGCTCGCCGTCACCGCAATGTCCGGCGATAAGCGGGAAATTACCACGCCATCGCCCAATTTCACCGGGCTGGTCGCGACGCGCAGGCGTTCACCATTTTTCAACGGAAAATCCCGGGTGGTCATCGCCAGACCCGCCGTCGGGTTTCCGATGATCAATCCCGCGTCCGCCTCGCGCAACGCCGCCGCCAGCGCCTCGGCCGCGCCGCTGGTTTCGCCATTGACCAGCACCATCAGGGGACCGGAAATGGGTTCTTTGGCTGGTTGCGAGTCTTCCGCTCCATTGCCCCACTCCAACAGTGGCATTTTTTTCGTCACGAACAAATCCGCCGTCGCGATGGCCGCCGCGTAATCGTTGCCGCCGGCAAAACGCAAATCGAGCACGAGCCCGACGACTTTGTTGGTGGCTGTCAATGCGTGATAAGCGCTGGTCAGTTGATTCGCCAGACCGTCCCCGACCTGCCCCACGCGCAAATAGGCCACGTTGCTTTCAAGGACCGCCGATTTGATCAACTCCGTCCCGCCGGGCGAAATGGTTGTTTCCGCCGGGCCGCCGACGAGGGAAGCCCTGCCGTGCAGTTGCTTCAGCAAACCTTCGACGGCTGCGGAGTTCAACTCGGCATCTGACATGCCGGCAAGATTCGCCCGCAGCAAATCATAGACCTGCTGGAAATCCGGGGCGGTGTTAGTCACTTCTGCACGCAATGATCCGCACGTCGCCAGCAAGCTGCCAAGCGCAAGTACCAAGAGATTCAAAAACCATCGTATCATGACCGCCCAAAATGGTTCACAAATAACGGGAAGTAAAGTCGCAACCGATTCTGGATTCGAGAGTGCCGGCATGAACGCCGGCGCTCCCGGCAAACTTCGCGATTCCGATTTTTTGTCGGATTTCAGGCTTCGGCGGCGATATACTTTCAAAAGCATGACAAGCGACTTGGATTTGCTGAAAAAGTTCGCGCGGGAAAACTCGCAGGACGCCTTCAGCGAAATTGTCCAGCGGCATCTGGATTTGATCTATTCCGCTGCGCTGCGGCAAGTGCGCTCGCCGCAACTGGCCGAGGAGATTGCGCAATCCGTCTTTGCCGACCTCGCGCGCAACGCCGGCAAATTGAGCAATGCCACCGGCGGCTCGCCGGTTTTGACCGCGTGGCTTTACGCGGTCACGCGACGAACGGCCATTGATGTGATCCGCAAAGAATCACGCCGCCGGTTGCGCGAGCAAATCGCCGTGGAGATGAACAACATGAATGCGACTGCCAATGATTGGATGCAAATCGAGCCGCTGCTCGACGACGCGATGGCTGCGCTCGACGAAACCGACCGTAGTGCGGTTCTGCTCCGTTATTTTGAAAACAAGAGTTTGCGCGAAGTCGGCGAGGCCTTGGGCGCGTCCGAAGACGCCGCGCAAAAGCGCGTCAGCCGTGCTGTCGAACGGTTGCGCGAATTTTTCATCAAACGGAACGTGACGATTGGCGCGGGCTGGCTGGCTGTCTTGATTTCTGCCAACGCCGTTCAATCCGCGCCAGTCGGTTTGGCGGTTGCTATTTCCGCCGCTGCGCTCGCGGGAACCGCCGCTTCCACCTCAACCGTAATTGCCGCCGCAAACAAAACCATTGCCATGACCGCACTACAAAAAGCCATCGTTGGAGCGGTGCTCGTTGCCGCTGTTGGAACCGGAACTTACGAAGCGCACCAGGCTTCGCAATTGCGCAGCCAAGTCCAGACGCTCCAGCAACAGCAAGCACCGCTGGCCGAACAAATCCGGCAACTGCAGCAGGAGCGCGACGACGCGACGAATCAATTGGCCGGGTTGGAGACGGAAAACGCGCAATTGCAAGCTGATCAAAATGAAACCGAACTTTTGAGATTACGCGGTGAAGTGACGCGGTTGGAAAATACCGAAGCGCTAACAGAAAACGATCCAACAGAAATAGCGGCAAAAGCTTGGCTGACTAAAGTAAATTTGCTCAAACAACGTCTTGAGCAAACACCGAATGAACAAATTCCAGAACTTCGATTCGCCACGGAAATGGATTGGTTAAATGCTGCATTGGGAACTCCTCAACTCAAGACGGATGCTGATTATCGTTGGGATTTACACAACCTGTTTAGCGAGGTCGAAGATACTTTTGGCAAAATGGCAATGAACGCATTGCAGAAATATATTCAGGCAAACAACGGACAATTCCCGACTGATCTTTCTCAACTGCAACCGTATTTCAATACGCCGGTGGATGATGCAATTCTTGAACGCTATGAAATCGTGCCTGCAAATACGATCCCCAAAGCAAAAGAGATGAGTGGCAGTTGGCTGATAGTGCAAAAAGCTCGCGTGGATGAAAATGACAAAAATGACGGTCGGGAGGTAATCGGTCCAAACGGTTATGGAAATAGCTGGACTTTTTGGTGATGATTTTAATTGCCAAAGTTTATCGCGAACGCTTTCGCCGCGATGTCGCGGCGGAAATGCGCGCCGTCGAATTGGATTTGTTCCACGGCGGCGTAGGCGGCGGCTTGGGCGTTTTTCAGATCCTTGTCCAGCGCCGTCACGCCGAACAAAGCGCCAGAAGACTGGCGCACTCCATGACGCTTCGCGCGGTTTGTGAGCCACCGGAAAACGCGCAGCGTCTTGGACTGCGGCGGCCCTCCGCCGCTTTCGACCCGAACCTACCGCATCGCCTTTGCCGCGATGTCGTGGCGGAAGTGCGCACCGTCGAAATGGATTTTTTCCACAGCGGCGTAGGCAGCGGCTTGGGCGGCTTTCAAATCTTTGCCCAAGACCGTCACGCCGAGAACTCGGCCGCCATTCGTGACGATTTGCCCGCCTTTCAACGCCGTGCCCGCATGGAAAACCTTCGTGTGCGGCAGCGCGTTCGCCGCGTCGAGGCCGCTGATAATTTTGTCCTTCGCGTAACTGCCGGGATAACCGCCGCTGGCCATCACCACACAAACCGAAGCCATCGAACTCCATTTCATTTCAATTTTGTCGATCGTTCCGTCCACGCTTGCGTCGAGCAATTCGACCAAATCATTTTCCAGCCGCGTCAAATAAACCTGCGTTTCCGGATCGCCGAAACGAGCGTTGAATTCCAAAACTTTGGGTCCTGATTTTGTGAGCATGAGACCGGGATACAGAATTCCGTGAAAGTCAATTTTCTCCTCCGCGCAGCCGCGCAGCCACGGATTCAAAATCGCGTCGCCAACTTTCTTCAATTCCGTGTCACTCAAAAACGGCGTCGGCGAATACGTGCCCATGCCACCGGTGTTCAGGCCTTGGTCACCGTCGAGAGCGCGCTTGTGGTCCTGCGAAGTTGGAAACAGTTTCGTGGTTTCGCCGTCACAAAGCGCGTGCAGCGAAATTTCCATGCCTTCCAGAAATTCCTGGATGACAATGTTCGCGCCCGCCGCGCCAAACGCTTTGCCGACCAGGATTTCATCAATCGCCTTGTTCGCTTCGGGAACGCTCGTGCAAATCAAGACTCCTTTGCCGAGCGCCAGGCCGTCGGCTTTCACGGCGCATTTGCCGTCGAGCGATGCGGCAAAGGCCTTTGCAGGCCCGGCCACCGAAAACGTTCCTGACTTTGCTGTCGGGATGCCATATTTCTCCATGAATTTTTGGGAGAAAACCTTGGAAGACTCGAATTGCGCGGCCTTTCGGTTCGGTCCCCAAATCCGCAACCCGTTTTTCTGGAATATATCCACGATGCCGAGCGCGAGCGGATTGTCCGGCCCAACGACGGTGAGTTCGATTTTCTTCTCCTGCGCGAACGCCAGCAACTTCGGTAAATCTTCTGCGCTGATATTAATGCACTCAACCGAGGCGTCGTTTTGGGCGAGCCGTTCCTGCGCGATGCCGGCATTGCCCGGCGCACACCAGAGTTGCGTGGCGTGCGGCGACCGTGCGAGTTTCCAAACCAGTGCGTGTTCACGTCCGCCCGAACCGATGACGAGGATCTTCATTTTCAACCGCAGATTACGCGGATGACGCGGATTAGAAAATCAATTTCCCGGCGGCGGGTTCGGCGTCCCGAAAGTTCGTAACGACCGCCAGAAATTGGCAAACCCGTGCGCGCCGAAGAACAGCCATAAACCGAGCGCGGTTTTCAATAGTGTTCCGATGGCAGTCACAAGTCCAAATCGGTTGAAAAGCCACGCGGCATCTGGATACGGCCTGTTATCCTTGAGTTGAATCAAAAAATAGAGAAGGGTGAAAACAATGTTCAACAGCCTCGGAAATGCCTCTGCAAAAATCAGCACACCGGCAATCGCAAAGGCAAGTATTTGAATCTGTTCAAACGAAGCGGCCATGACGTTCTTCTCTCCAGCGCCTTTCGGGATTAACATTTCACCCAATGGCTTGGAGAATATCACAAGTGTCCGGTTATTGATTGAACAGCAGCAACTGGTTATGGGAATCATTCGACAAGGTTTGCAGTTCTGCCTGCGCAAGCAGTTGTGGCAACGGGGTTTTGTCGAACGCGCTGACACTCAGGATTTGGAGAATCGTGAACATGCTCGCCTCAATTTTGAGTTGCTTGCGGATGATCGCCACCAATACATAAACGCTCACCGCGATCCACAGTTGTGTGCGCACCGCATTGGGCGACGTGCCGTAAAACGCCTTGATCCGCAGATGCTGTTTGATCCATTTGAAGAACAACTCCACCCGCCAACGCAGGCAGTAGAGCCGCGACACCGTCAACGCGGGCAGGCCAAAGTGATTGGTCAAAAAGACCAGCGCCCGTTCCTGCTGCCCGTCGTAGAAACGCACCCGCCGGAGTTTGTCGGGATACGATCGGCGCGGATAAAAGCCGGTCAACGAAATGGTTTGGTCGCTGCGCAGTCCGGTATCCCTGGCCACGGGATGCGAATGCAGCCGGCAATAGTTGAGCCGTTCCTTGGCGCGGATGACGAAGAAGGCTTGGGCCTGTTCGATAGTGTGCAGGCGCGCGAAGTCCAGATAGCCCCGGTCCATGATGTAAATCGAGTTGGCTTCGAAGGCCAGTGCGTCGAGCCAGTTGACCTCGTGAGTGCGGCCATCGCTCACGCTGACGGTGGTGGGAATGGTGCCGCGCAGATCCAGCAGCGTGTGCATTTTGACTGCGCCCTTGGTACGGCGGAAGCGCGCCCAGGGAAACAAGCTCAAACACAAATCGATGGTCGTGGCATCCAACGCATAAGCCGTCTGCTCCAGTTCGATGCCCAAATCGTCGTGGGCGTAAAGCTGCCGGGCTTGACGGATCAAGCCGTGCGCCAGGTCGGCGTAGATGCGCCAGTCGCGGGCTTCGTTGGCGTCGGCCAACGTGGTCCGGGAAATCTCGCCGCGCAGTCCCAGATGGTAGAGCTGCGGGCGACGCGAACGCAGGCAGGCTTCGATGTCGCGCAAACTTTCGCGATAAGTCAGTTGGGCGAAAGCCAGGCAGAAGAACTGATCCCAACAGGAGAAACGACGGACTTTGTAGTTGCCGCCATAGCGGGCGACACAGCGTTGGAACTGCTGCGGATGAATCCAGTCGAGGAGTTGAGCCAGAACGAACTTGCCAGAGTGCATGGCCGCAAAATAGCGGCCAACCCCGCAGCAGCAGAGTCGGCGGATTCAAATCGCTCACACTCTCGGACTGTCGTTTCATCCTCATGGAACAATGATTTTATGACTTTCCATCAACCGTTAACCGGACACTTGTGGGAGAATATGATTAATGAAATTCCGACGGCCAGCGGGATGGTTGATAACGAAACTGTAATAATGAGCACAGTTGTTCCCGAACTGCCGGAGCTATTTTGCGCATAAATCATTGCACTGTTGAGGAACTCAGCCAGGGGAACCAACCCAATTAGGCAATAAATCCCCATCAGTCTCAGCACGAGTGTCGCCAATTGATTCGGTTTCATGAAGTTTCCTGTTTTTAGCGAAGCCAACTTGAATCGTGCTTCCGATTAAGCAGCGAAGCTAACAAATTGGCAAGGCATTTTAATACCTTTTCTTGCCCGATTGACAGCCAGTTCTGATATGCGCAACCTCAAGGCGTATGGATGTTCTAACTCTGGCGCGCATCCAATTCGGGGCCACGATTGCGTTTCATTATCTTTATCCGCCTTTGAGCATCGGTCTTGGCGTACTGCTGGTCTGCATGGAAGGATTGTGGCTCAAAACCAACAACCCCGTCTATCACCAGATGGCCAGGTTCTGGACGCGGGTGTTTGCGCTCACGTTCGCCATTGGCGTGGCGACCGGCATCGTGATGGAATTCGAGTTCGGCACGAATTGGGCGACCTATTCGCGCTTTGTTGGCGACGTGTTCGGCAGCGCGCTGGCAGCGGAGGGCATTTTTGCGTTTTTCCTCGAATCCGGCTTTCTGGCCGTGCTGCTGTTCGGTTGGGACAAGGTGAGCCGCAAAGTGCATTTCTTTTCCACGTGCATGGTCTGTCTGGGCGCGCATTTCAGCGCGGTGTGGATTGTGGTCGCGAATTCCTGGATGCAAACGCCGGCGGGTTATCATCTCGTGGTTCGGAACGGAGTCGAGCGCGCCGAAATCACGAACTTCTGGCAACTGGTGTTTAACCCGTCCTCGATGGACCGGCTGTTCCACGTGTTGTGTGGCGCATGGCAGACAGGCGCGTTTCTCGTGGTGAGCGTCAGCGCGTGGTATTTGCTCAAGAAAAAGCACACCGATTTTGCGCGGGCTTCGTTGCGCATCGGCTTGAGTGTCGGCTTGGTCGCCTCGTTGTTGCAACTGTTCAGCGGCGACAGCAGCGCGCGTGAAGTGGCCAAATATCAACCGGCCAAACTCGCGGCATTTGAAGGGCTTTACCAGACCACCAACCATGCGCCGCTAACGCTGGTGGGTTATGTGAATGAAAAAGACCAAAAAGTCGTTGGCCTGCAATGGCCGGGGTTGTTGAGCTTTCTCGTGGCCCACAACACGGACGCCACTGTGAAGGGCCTGGATGCCTTCCCTGCCGATGATCGTCCGCCGGTGGAGGCGTGCTTCCTGTTTTTCCACGGCATGGTGGGCGTCGGAATGGCGATGATTGCCATTGCGGCGCTGGGTTGTTTTTATTCATGGCGCAAGGTGTTATTCCAGAAACGCTGGATGCTCTGGATTCTCGTTTTTTCCGTGCTCGGCCCGCAAATCGCGAATCAACTCGGCTGGTTCGCCGCGGAAGTGGGCCGGCAGCCGTGGATTGTCTATGGCCTGATGCGCACGTCGGCAGGAATCTCCAAGGTGGTCCAGGCCAATGTTGTGCTCACTTCGCTGATTCTGTTCACGTTCATTTACTTTTTGCTGTTCGCGGTTTTCATCTACCTGCTCAACGACAAAATTCAGCATGGTCCGGACGAACAGGATTTGATTCCAACCGGCAAACTGGCATTGCCGACTGAATTAACCCACCACGAAAAGAAATGAGTTTTGACCTTAATACCATCTGGTTCTTCCTGGTTGGCGTGCTGTTCACCGGCTACGCCGTGCTCGACGGTTTCGACCTGGGCATCGGTGCGTTGCATCTGTTCACGAAGGACGACATGGAGCGGCGCATCCTGATCAATTCCATCGGCCCCGTCTGGGACGGTAATGAAGTCTGGCTCGTTACGGGCGGCGGTGCGCTTTTTGCCGCATTCCCGAATGTCTATGCCACAGTATTTTCAGGATTTTATCTCGCGTTCATTCTATTGCTGGTGGCGCTGATATTTCGCGCCGTGGCCATCGAATTCCGCAGCAAGCAGCCGATGCGCTGGTGGCGGCAGATGTGGGACATTGGCTTTTCGGTCGGCAGCATTTTGTCGGCCCTGCTCATCGGTGTGGCCATGGGCAACATCGCCTGGGGGGTTCCTATTAATGCGCATGGCGAATTCGCCGGAACGTTTCTGGGCTTGCTGAAACCGTATCCCTTGCTGCTCGGCGTCACAACCGTGGCGCTGTTCATGATGCACGGGGCGATTTATGGCCTGATGAAAACTGAAGGCGCATTGCATGACAGACTCCGCCGGTGGGCGATGAACAGTATTATTTTCTTTGTAATTTGCGCAGCCATCACCACCATGGCAACGCTGCTGTACGTGCCGCACATGGCCGAGCGCGTGCGCGAAAACCCTTGGCTGTTCAGTATTGCGCTGCTGAACATGCTGGCTATCGCCAACATTCCACGCGAATTTTATCATGGACGCGATTGGAAGGCGTTTCTATCGTCTTGCGCGACGATGATTACGCTCATGGCGCTGTTTGGCCTGGATCAGTATCCTTACATGGTTTACAGCCCGCACAATCCGGGAACTCCGGATCACAGCCTGACGATTTACAATGCGTCCTCGTCGCCGGAGACGTTAAAGATCATGCTCATCATCGCCTGCATCGGCGTGCCGCTCGTCATCGCCTATACCGTCTGCATCTACTGGATTTTCCGCGGCAAAGTGAAAATGGACCGGATGAGCTATTGAAATCTGCCGCCAATTTGGACAGTGCCGAACTAGGGTGTTCGAAAACGTAGTGGACGATGAATGACTTGGAACTTTTTTCGGTCTGCTGAACGGCTGGTGGTAAGAAGTTCCTGCATACTTCTGGAAGCTTCAATTTCGTCCCTGACCAGTGCACAGAAGTTATTCCACTCAACACTGTTTGGTTCCGCACCCTCCCACGTCGCCATAAAATCAAAATATGCTCCATGTTTGAAAAGCCGACCCGGAATTGCTTTATTTCCGCGGCTGCCAATCAAAATGCCATATCGCAGATATGGATGCACATGTTTGTGCGTTGCTGCCTTTGCGCTGTATGTCAGAGCATCATGGGTACTAACACTTCCAAGTTTGCACTCTACGACCAGACGCGGAATCCAAGTTTCCTCTTCCAAGTTATCGAAGAAAAGCATGTCGGTTTCATACGAAGAAGCTTCGCGATCCACAGTGTCTTTTCTATAAGCGTGGATTTCATGTGTGTAAGCCAATTTGCGGCCAGCATCCACAGAAACATTCGCAAAGAATGAAGTATCGTTGTTCTCGATCTCCTGTCTTAATTTTTCGACTTGGGATTTGACCCAATTTTGTTCCCGCAATTTCTTTTCCGTGTCCATACGTTTAAAATGAGATTTTACTCAACTCGCGCTACGCCGTTGCCTTTTATAGTTTCGCCGATGAGCCATGCTTTGTGTTTCTGCGCGCGGATGAATTTCAAAATCACATCCGCCTTGTTGGCCGACACGATGGCCACCATGCCGATGCCCATGTTGAAGACCTGATAAAGCTCCGCGTCCGGTACGCAGCTTTTGGCTTCGATGATTTTGAAAATGGCCAGCATGTCCCAGGAACCTTTGCGGATAATTACGTCCAAATTTTTCGGCAGCACACGCGGGATATTGTCCACAAACCCGCCGCCCGTGATGTGGGCAAAGGCCCTGATCGGCAATTTTGAATTTTGAATTTTGAATTTTGAATTAAAGCGCTTCAGAAGCGCTTGCACCAGCGGGCCGTAGCTGAGGTGGACTTTTAACAATTCCGCGCCGATCGTGCCGTTCAGTCCCAGCACGTGGCTAGCTGGTTTGAGCTTCAGTTGCTCGAAGAAGATTTTCCGCGCGAGCGAATAACCATTCGTGTGCAGGCCGCTGGAGGCGATGCCGATGACTGCGTCACCGCGTTTTACGGTTTTCTGGCCGTTGAGCATTTTGGATTTCTCGACCACCCCGACGATCGTGCCGCTCACGTCGTATTCGCCCTTCTGGTAAAAGCCCGGCATCTGCGCCGTTTCCCCGCCGACGAGCGCGCAATGGTTTTCCACGCAGGCGCGGGCGAAGCCTTTGATGATCTCGGTGAAAACGTGGGGCTTGAGCTTGCCCGTGCCGAGATAATCGAGGAAGAATAGCGGTTCAGCGCCCAGCACGGCGATGTCGTTGACACAATGGTTCACGAGGTCGGCGCCGATGGTGTCGTGCTTGTCCATCGCGAAGGCGATTTTGAGCTTGGTGCCGACGCCATCCACGGACGACACGAGCACCGGCTCGCGATACTTTTTCAGATCGAGCGCGAACAGGCCGCCAAAACCGCCAACCTTGCCGAGCACCTCGCGGCGATGTGTGGACGCGAGCAATTGCGGCAGCGTGGCCTTGACCCTGTTGCCCAAATCAATGTCCACGCCGGCGGCGGCGTAAGCTTTTTGTTTCATGCGACGGAAATTAAATCTACAAAACAAACGACGGGCGAGAAAATTTCATTCAAAGTAACGACTTCGGGTGCGGATGAAGTAGAATCAACAAGACGCTGCGACCACAGCGTCCGATGACAATGGCAATGGTTCCAGTGTCATCGGGTTGTCGTGATTGAGAAAGTTTTCGCAGACGCGGAAGAAATCAGTGGTCGTCGCCACTCGGCGGATGTCGTGCAGGAAACTTCCCTCCACGCCTTCGCCTATGAAGTTCATGAACTTCTTCATCCGCTGCACCTGCGCTGATTCCTTCACATCCGGCGTGATTTCGTTGTCCCACAATTCACGGATGTAGGTCAGCACATCGCGGCCTGTCGGCAGCTTGATTTCTTCGCCGCGTAGCTCGGCACGGATTTGGTCGAAGATCCACGGATTGCGGATCGCGCCGCGTCCAATCATCAACCCGTTCACACCCGTTTCCACGAGCAGTTGTTTCGCCTGTGGCGCGCTGTGAACGTTGCCGTTGGCGAGCACGGGACAACGCAGCTCGTGCGCCGCCCGCGCAATAAGGTCGTAGCGCACACCGGGCCGGTACATCTGCTTGACCGTGCGCGCATGAACAGTGAGCAAATCAATCGGATGTTTGGCAAACAACGGCAGCAACGCGTCGAATTCGTCTGGCGATTCGAAACCGATGCGGGTTTTGACAGTGAACGGAACCATCACGGCATCGCGCAACGCGCCGAGGATGGCATCAACCTTTTGTGACTCGCGCAAGAGGCCGCCGCCGGCGCATTTGCGATAAACAATCGGCGCGGGACAACCGAGGTTCAGTTCAATCGCGGCGACAGGATATTCTTGCAGTTCCTTGGCCGTGCGAACAAGCGCGGGAACATCATTGCCGATCATCTGCGCGACAACGGGCTTTTCGGTGGGATTTTCGGTGATAGACTGGAGAATCCATTTATCCGGGCATGAATTGCCGTGAACGCGGAAGTATTCCGTCCAATACGCATCCGGCCCGCCGTAACGCGCGATGACGCGCATGAAGTCGAGCGTGGTCACGTCCTGCATCGGCGCCAGCGCGAGCACAGGCGCAGGACCGCGAAGCAGATTCAAAAAGGTTTCGGGCGGTGTCACGCAGGAGTGGTTCAGAAAAGTTGAGGCAGAAGTTATTTTTCAGACCATTCGACGAGAAGAAACGAATTGAATGGCAATCGACAATTTATGGCCGCCACGGGCCATCTTCGTTGGTTATCTTTGATGGAATTTTCGTTTCGCTTCTTTGATTCAGCAAAAATAACTTTCCTTCCCTTCCAGCAGAATACATCCCAACAACCACTCCATTCCTTTCCTAACATCTCGCTGATTCTACTCAATAGCCGTTGCTGTTTTGGTGGAAGATCAACTTCGTTCTTCGGCCAATAGTTTGTTCTATATTTTTGGCGGTATGTGTCAACCCAGACACCGTTCCAGCCTGCGTCTTGGAACATTCTTAGAATCACAATTTCTGCAAAAGCCTTGCCTTTGTAGCTTAATACACTCTTATTTCCGTATGTTTCTTTTCTCGGGACTTTCTTGCCTTTCCATTTTTTGAAGACAGGACAAGTTTTGGGAATGTGAACAATAGAAGGCGAAGGAAGTTTTATGTCTTCCTTCATCGTTGGCTTGAGTTGGCTTGGATATTTCAACTTAGAGTCACCAAACCACGTTCGCGAATTTCCATCAAGAACTATCGCGTGGTTTCGGGTCGAGACCAGCCAGCGCCGTAGGCGCGACATCTTTGTAGATATGCTGCCATAATTTTCCAAGCTCCATCGGAGCGGCATATTCCGCCCCGACGGGGCTAAAATATTTTTGATCCGGGATTCTACAAAGATTTCACTCCCCGTTGCCTCACGGATAAATGACACCGAAGGAGTCTGAGCAGACAGGCATTGATGACTTGGGTTTCAGTGTTCGCTTTGGAGTTTGCTTTGGGTGTCAATCCCCCCCCGCTGGCGGGGGAGTGCCCGCAGGGCGGCAGCCGATTTCCACCGCCTCGGCCAGGATGGGTTTGAGTCGCCGTTCGACTTCCGCCTTCAACACGAAAGGGTCCAAGCTTTCGTAGCGCTCGCGCAACTGCCGTCGGGGCCGGCGGCCCAACACGCCGGGATCCATCAGCCGCTGATAGGCGGTGCGGGCGGGTTCGTAGCGCTTCTTCCACGCGCTCTTTTCCCGCCACTTGGTTTTGAGCTTGAGCCCCGGCAGAAAGAAGTTCATCAGCGGTCCCCAGGCTTCTTGGTAGAGCGCGCTGATCGGGGCCACCAGCGTCGTTACTTCCAGCCGGCCGTAGCCCAGCAGTTGCCGCGGCCACATCCAGTTCTTTTGCTCCACATGGGCATGGTCGTCGCTGTGGTAGGGCCGCGAGCGGGTAAAGGCCACGGGCTGTTTGCGGCCGTGCAGGTAGGCCAGCAGGTGGTGGTTGAGGAACTCGCCGCCGTTGTCGCAGTCCAAACCCAGCAGGGCGAAGGGCAGCGCCGCCTCGACCGTGCCCGTGGCCGCCAGCACCCCCGCCGCGCCCTTGTTCCACACGGCCCGGCCCTCCGTCCACTGCGTGGCGATGTCCGTATAGGTCAGGCTCCAAATGAAGTCGCCCGCCAAGCTGGCGCCGCAGTGCGCCACGCGGTCGGCCTCCAGGTAGCCGGGCCGGGTCACGTCCCAGGTGCCGGTGCGGATGGGGATCTCCGTTTTGAGCAGGCGGCCGGGCTTGGTGCCGCAGCGACCCCGCAGAGGATGCTCCCCACGCGCCGGGGCCAGCAGACGGTCCAACGGCGCCGGGCTGATTTCGCGCAGTCGCTGGCGCTGGCGGGCGCTGAGCGCGTCGTGGTGCCGTTCGTAGTGGCGCAGCCACAGCGGCAGGGCCGGGGCCAGCCGCTTGCCGCAGGGCTGCTCGGCCGCCAGCCAGATCGCGCGCACCACCGGCTCGATGAGCGCGTAGCGCGGCTCGGGGCCGGGATGCGCCCGCCCGCTGGGCGCGGGCACCGTCTCGCCCAGGAGCTTGATGGCATACTTGCGCTCGTAGCCATAGTCCTCGCACAACTCGTCGAGCATCCGGGTTTTCCCCTCGCGGCCCCGCCGTCTGTAGCGGGCTCGCAGTTTGGGCAACAGCTCGGCTTTCAGGTTCATACTCATGTTCATGGACACCAGTTTGCCTGGTGTCTTTTTTCCATGAGTCAACGATGCCTTTTCCTGCCCCGCAGCCCAGCCGCCCGGTGTCATTTAATTTGAGTCAACGCGACTCCTGACGGAGCTCGTTTGTTCAGTTGAACTCGCCCACAGCATCGGCTATTTTGTAGAGCCTATGACTTTGACGGAAAAGATTCTCGCCCGCGCCGCCGGCAAGCCGCGCGTGCAGGCCGGTGACAACATCTGGGTGAACGCCGACGTGCTCATGACGCACGACGTTTGCGGGCCGGGCACCATCGGCGTGTTCAAACGCGAGTTCGGCAAGGACGCCAAGGTCTGGGACAAAAACCGGATCGTCATCATCCCCGACCATTACATTTTCACCGCCGACTCGAAGTCGAACCGCAACGTGGACATCCTCCGCGATTTCGTGAAGGAACAGGGGCTGCCGTATTTTTACGACGTGATTGACGACCCGAACGGCCACTGGCATTTCGATTCGAGCAAGGGGATGCTCAAGCGGCAATACGGCTCGCAATACGCGGGCGTCTGCCACACGGCGCTCCCGGCCAAGGGCCACACGCGGCCCGGCGAGATTTTGTTCGGCACGGATTCGCACACGTGCATGGCGGGCGCGTTCAACCAGTTCGCCACCGGCATCGGCAACACGGACGCGGGCTTCGTGATGGGCACGGGCAAGCTGCTCATCAAGGTGCCGGAGACGATGCATTTCCGGCTCGAAGGCAAATTGCAGCCGGGCGTGATGGCGAAGGACATCATCCTCCATTGCATCGGCGAAATCGGTTTCGACGGCGCGACGTATCGCGCGATGCAGTTCGACGGCCCCGGCGCGGCGAGCCTTTCGATGGACGACCGCATGACGATTGCGAACATGGCCATCGAGGCGGGCGGCAAGAACGCCATTTTTGAATTTGATTCGCGCACGGCGGAATACGTGGACGCGCGCGTGAAATTGAACGGAACGAAATCCACTTACAGCCGGTCGAGCGCGACAACGATGAAAAATTCGTTTACGAACTCGTCGTGGATTTGAGCAAGCTCGAACCGACGGTGGCGTGCCATCCCGATCCCGGCCAGCGCAAGAAGGCGAAGGACATGGGCGACACCAAGCTCGACCGCGCCTACGTCGGCTCCTGCACCGGCGGCAAGACGAGCGATTTCGTGGAGTTCGCGCGCGTGTTGCGCGGCAAGCGCGTGACGATTGACACGTTCGGCGTGCCGGCGACGCCGGACATTGTCCATGATTTGCAATCCACGCGCTGGGGCGGCAAGACGATTTGGGACATCCTCGTGGACGCGGGCGTGCAGATGACGGAGAACGCCGGTTGCGCCGCGTGCCTCGGCGGGCCGGTGGACACGTTTGGCCGCATCAACAAGCCGGGCATCAAGTGCATCAGCGCGACGAACCGGAATTTCCCCGGCCGCATGGGCGACAAGGAATCGCAGGTGTTCCTCGCCTCGCCGGCGACGGTGGCCGCGAGCGCGATCGCCGGAAAGATTGTTGACCCGCGCGAGTATTTGGGAAATTGAACATGCAATTATGGCCATCGCTACTTATGTTGAAGTTTCGTGGCAGCGCATGAGCAATGCCGTTGAAAAAGTCCGCCAACGCCTGCTCCGCGCGGCGCGTGCTTTGGAACAGGCGAAAGTTCCTTACGCTGTTGCCGGCGGCAATGCGGTGGCGGCATGGGTTTCGCGGGTGGAGGAAGCGGCCGCGCGAAACACGCAGGACGTGGACATCGTTTTGCGCCGGTCGGATTTGTCCGCGGCGCGCAAGGCCTTGGAACAAGCCGGCTTCATTCATCGCCACGCGGCGGGCATGGATATGTTCCTTGACGGGCCGGGCGCGAAAGCGCGTGACGCGGTTCACATTGTTTTTGCCGCCGAAAAGGTTCGCCCGGATTACGCCACGCCGGCGCCGGACGTTTCCGAATCCGAAGAAACCGAAACCTTCCGCCTGCTTTCACTCGACGCCTTGGTAAGGATGAAATTGACTTCGTTTCGTGACAAAGACCGGGTGCATTTGCGCGATTTAATAAGTGTCGGCTTGGTGGACCAAAGCTGGCGGGAGCGGGTACCAAACGCGTTGCAGGGACGCTTGCAAGTGTTGCTTGATAATCCTGAAGGTTGAGCGTCTTACTGGTTGCCAAACTTTTCCAACTCCGTGATGAAGGCACTTGGACCACCTTCGAGATAGCCCACCTGCCGCCCGAACTCGTTCCCCGCATAATTTACCAGCACGAACGTTGGATAGCCGGTGACATGGTATTGGCTGGCGAGCGCTTTATTGGCTTGCTTGAGCGCGTCATCTTGGGGCTTGGTGCGCGGGAAATCCACCCGCACCAATTCCAGTTTGCTCTGCGCGTAAGTGGCGAATTGGTCTGTCTCCAGCACGTCATGGTCAAAGCGGATGCACCACGGGCACCAATCGGAACCGGTAAAGTCCAGCAGCACCATTTTGCCATCAGCCCGGGCTTGGGCTAGCGCCTGATTAAAATCGGTGCTCCAGGTTAAATCCGACGCGTGCGCGGTGGCCGGCGGCGGCGGCCGGATTTTGTCGGACGGCGATGCGGCGGGTCCATAAATATCTGCCGGTTGATAATCTGCCTCTCGATATTCGATGTTGGCCCGAGTCTGCCTCTGTTCCGCGGCAGTGGCGGCGGCCGGGTTATAGTGAAAATGCTTTTGCAGGGTCGGGCGCGAGGTTCTTCAGCTTCGCGTTGGCCATGCCCTTCCCGTTGTTGTAGGTGAAATAAACATCGGTGGCGGAGACGCTGAGGACGGTGACATTGCTGTAAGTGTCAGTGCCGGCCCGGAGCACCGGCAGTTTTTCATCAGCCCAAACTGACACCGCGCCAAGCAGACCCAGCGCGGCAACAATAGTAAAACGCAGGTTCATTCCAGCCTTGTAGCAACCTGTTTGCCAAATTTCGGGCGTAGAGAATCACCCGCTGGAGGAAACTACAGTTCTATTGAACTTTATTCTTCTACTGTGTCGGAGGCGCCGGGAGAAGTTGGCGTTTGCGGCTGGATTGGTTTTCCCACAGATTCGGCTTCGCCGGGAGTTGAATCGGCTGTCGTCAACGGGAGCGTCTGTGCATCCAGCGGATGTTCGTGCTTTTGCCATTCCTCGGACACACGGCCGTTCCAACAGGCTGTGTTCAGCGGATAAATGTCTGGGTCAAAAATGACGTGGTAGAAGTGCCAGACGACAATCGCCAGGCAGGCCAGCACGGCTTCGTAATAATGAATCGTCAACGCCACGTCCACAATCCAACGCGGCAGGAACCGCGTCACATCCAGTTTGAACCAGATCATCAAGCCGGTGACGCCCATGATAATCGTGCCCCATAAGACGGCCCAGTATTCAATTTTCTCGGCGTAACCGAATCGGCCGATTTTCGGTTTCTCGTCGCTCAAGCCAGCCAGATAACGTACGGCGCACCGCAAATCGGCCAAATCCTTTTTCACGGGAAACAAATCCCTGACCAACCGCCGGCCTTCCTTGGTCGTCAGAATGTGAATGAGATGATAAAGTCCCGTCAGCAGCAGCACGATGCCGGCGATACGATGGATCCAGCGGCGAACCGGCTCACTCGAACCGAGCATTTTTGCCAGCCCCGAATCGGGAAATTTCAGGGCGAACCCGGTCACGGCCAGCGTAATGAAACTCAGCGCGAGCACGGCGTGCTGCCAGCGCTGTGAAAGGCTCATGCGCAGCACAGGCCGTCCGCTGGCGCGCAGGTGCGCCGCGACTTTTTTGTGAAACAACAGCGCGTTGTGGATGAACATCGCGCCGACCACGACGAAAATCAGCGCCAGATAAATCCGCCGCACCCACCAGTTGATTTTACCCGCCAAGTCCCGCCCTCCAGTTGTCGCGGCCAGGTCCGAGTGGATTTTTCCGCTCACGAACATTTTATCCGCGCCGGGATGACATCTTCCGCACGTCGCCACGAGGTTGTTGGTATTGACGCTGGAATTCGGGTCGGAGGACGGCAGGATTAAGTGATAACCGTGACAACTGGCGCAGTTGGCGACGACGGTGGAACCGTTTTGCGCCGCCAACCCGTGGTAACTTTCCAGGTAGGTTTTTACACGGTCAACCGGAAGGTCGTACTTTTGATCGAGATAGACCGAGGCGTGGCAGCGGCTGCAGACATCGGAAATTTCCAGCGGCGAGCCGTCCTTCAACGCCTCGATCTTATGTTCCGAATGGCAGTCGGTGCAGGTCGGCGCGTCGCGCGCCCCGGTGGCCATGGCCTTGCCATGAACGCTGGCCGCCACGTCGCGCGCTTCCCGCGGGTGGCACCGGCCGCAGGTTTGCGCCTGGCGCACAAAGTGGAGCGGAGACTCCGGCGACGTCGGCGGCAGAATGTCATGCGAGCCGTGGCAATCCACGCAGGTGGCGGCGTTGGCGTGGCCCGCCTTGCGCGCCAGGCCGTGGACGCTGGCGCCGTAACTTTCGCCCTGCTGCTCGTGGCACCGCGCGCAATTGACCGGCGGTACGGGCCGGTTGTCGTCAGGGTGCCCCGCCGTGATTTCCGTGTGGCAACTGACGCAACCGTTGGTCGCGTGAACCGAGGCCGCGAGTCTGGCCTTGTCCACAAACAACGAAATCGCCCGGCCGGCGGCATTGGTGATGGCCAAGGTGTTGTCGGCATGACAAACCAGACAATCGTCATCCGACATCGCCGGCGTCGCCGCGGCTCCGGCGGCGAGCACAAGCCAGAGCCCGGCCACGGCGATTTTTAGCGTTCGTTTGCCATTGTCCACTCTATAAGCATCCACAGGCACGAGCAAAATCGCTCTACACGGCTTGGCATTTGTTGCGCCTTTTTTGGCGATGAGGGATGCGGATTTTCTGCCGCCGTCAGTGCGTAAGGCGCGTGGCCATGGCGTAGATGATCAGAATCAGCAACAGGACGCCGAGGCCGAAGAAGAAGTAACCAAAGGAGCGCGCGATGTTCTTCCAGCCTTCCCAACCATCCTTGACGCGGTGGTCGTCCAGTTTGCCTTCCGCCACCAGCCGGTCATACCAGCGTTTGCGCTCGTGCAGCATCTCGTTCTTGGAAACGCGGCCGGAAAAGATGACCGTGTCCATCGGGAATTTCTCGATGCGGAAATGCGTGTTGAAAAAGTGAATGGCGAAGATGAAGCCCGCCGCCAACAGCGCCTCGTCCGAATGAACGAGCAGCGCGATGTTGATGATCCAGCCCGGCAGAAACCGTGTGAAGAACATCGGGAACCACATGACTAAGCCCGACGCGCCGATGATGGCTACGCCCCAGAACACGGCGAAGTAATCGAATTTTTCCCAATACGTCCAGCGGCCAAACTGCGGCTTTGGGCCTTTGCCGAAGAACCATTTGTTGTGCGCCACGAAATCGCGCCAGTCCTGGAGCGTGGGCACCATGGAATCGGGACCGAACAGTGCGTGCCACAACCGCTTCCACTTGAACCGGCTCGTCAACGGATCCCGCAGGGATTTCCGGCCGCACCACGCTTTTTTGGCCAGCGACACCAGATGCAGGCCGAAATAGAAAAACGTAATCAAGGCGCCAAAGCGATGCAAAGTGCGCGCAGTTTCCGGACCACCAATAATGTCGAAAATCACCTTGGCCCAGTGTGTATAGGAGAATTTCAGTGGCATGCCGGTGATAACCAGCAACAGAAAGGACGACACCACCAGCAGATGCAAAAAGCGTTCAAAGGGCAGGAAGCGCGTAAACCATTCGCCATCCTCCTGCGTTTTGATTTTCGCCTCGCGGAAGGTCTTCGAGTCGTGCAGATAGAGCCAGACCGCGCGCACCAGCCAGCCCAGGGTGTGCAGGCCGAAGAAGGCAAACGTGCCGATGAGCAGGCCGGTCATGCCCAGAAACACCGCATGGAGGAGGGGATATTGTTTGGCGTCCTGCGGGTTGGCGTGCGGATCGTATTGCGTAAAGCCGGCGTTGGCGTTGGGATGACATTGCTGGCAGGTAGCCAGAATGTTGGTCTTGGACAGATGCGAGCCGGGATCGGACGGCGGCAGGATGTCGTGATAACCATGGCAGTCGTAGCAGGCGGCAACTTTCGGGGCGACGTTGGGACGGCCCAGCGCCATGGCCTGACCGTGATAGGTGTCCCGGTAATACCGGTAGTGACTGGGATGACAACTGCCGCACCGCTCGTCCATGACCTCTTTGAAATTGTTGTCGGCCGGGTTGACGATTTGATGGGCAGTGTGGCAATCGGTGCAGACGGGCACGCGCAGATTTCCTTTGGCCAGCAACTGCCCATGAATGCTTTGGTCGTAGGTTTGCTCGATGCCCAGATGACATTTGCCGCAGGTCTTGGCGATGTTGGCGTGGTTGATGGGGGAATCGCGATCCACGGCGCGTTTGATGTCATGCACCCCGTGGCAATCGTCGCAGGAAGGCGCCACGATCAGCCCCATTTTGATCAACGCCTGCCCATGGATACTGTCAATGTATTCCTTGGCGGCGCTGGGATGCTGGATTTCGTATTCCTTGGTCAGGCCGGGGTTGCTGTGGCATTTGGCGCAGGTGAAGGGCAGGTTCATTTTGAACACCGGTGAGGACGGGCTCGTGACCGGCAGAATGCCATGCGACCCGTGGCAATCCCAGCATTCGGCCGCGCCGGACGAGCCGAGCAGGTGACTGACGCCGTGGATGCTTTTGGCGTAGGCTGTGGCTTCGTCCTGGTGGCAGGCGCCGCAATTGGGCGGCGGCAGGTGATCGGCGTGCGGGATATCTTTGATCCCTGAGTGGCAATCCACGCATGCGAGCAAGGCATGAACCGAATGATCAAATTGGTTCGTCGCAAAATCCGTGTGACAAGCCAGACAATCGCTGTTGGCGAATTGTTGCGGCGCATTGGTTGAGGTCGCCTGCTGCGCAGAAACGCTGGTGCCCGCCAGCCAGAAAAAAACCAGTACCCACAGCCAAACCATCCCGGCAATCCGGGACCGTCTCATGACCGCGCATTGGCGGGTCTTGAAAGCGGGATAACCGCCGGTGGCTGTCATCGCAGTTGTTTCATTTTCAGTCATCGTGAATTTCAGCGCCTCGTTGGACAACAAATCACCCGCTCACGGTTTTCATCCGTGTCCCGTTTGGCGCTACCAACGCTTCGTCGCGGCGTTACTTTTTAAAAGTCCGCATGTAAGCGACGAGGTCTTTGATGTCGCTGTCTGACAAATTTTTCTCGGGCCGCATCAGGGTCTTGCCGTCTTTGTCCTTGAACCCTTCCTTGACGGCTTTGAACGTAGCTTCATCTGTCAGCGCGGCCTGAACCTTTGCGTCGGTGTAGTCCTTGACGCCCAGCCGTTTGCCCATGTTGGTTTGCCCCTTGCCGTCCGCGCCGTGACACATGGCGCAGTGATGGTCCCAAAGGGCCTTGCCGTCCGCGGCACAGGCCGTCATGGCGGCGGCGAAGCTTATGATGGTTGCAAGTATGATGGTTTTTTTCATCGTCGTTGTTCCACTTGTTGGTTTATTGTCGGCGCGACAATTCGCGCCCTTTTCAAGAGATAACGTCGTGGAAAAAGCCAGAATCCACTACTCATGTTTTGGCCAACGCAGCGCATTTTTTGCGTCGGAACGGGAAAAATAAACAACCAGAACAGTGGTGAAGAAACGGCTGCAGGCGCAAAAACGGGCGCTGCTTGGAAAGTGTGCGCCGATCTGTCAATGCACCGGTTTGATGAACGGCTTTCTTAACGGAGGAACCAACCGGCTTCCGTTATTTTGCCAGATTTGTCCCCGGCAGATAAATCGTGAAGATGGTGCCTTCGCCGGACTCCGTGTGCACGTGCAAAGCGCCGTTGGCTTCTTTGATGAGCCGTTGAACGATGCTGAGGCCAAGCCCGGTTCCCTGGCGCGCGCCCTTGGTGGTGAAGTAGGGCTGAAAAATTTTCGGCAGTACTGCCGACGGAATGCCCGGGCCGTCGTCGCGCACCCAGAGCTTGACCAGTGGCGGGGTGTTGTCCGCGCTTTCAACGTTGAGCAACCGGTCATTCGGGCTGTCCTTGAACTTTGAAAGATCCAGCGGCGCGCGCAGCATTTCGCCACCGACTTCCACGCGATGTTTGTGTGGCACGCATTGAAAGGCGTTGACGGCGAGGTTGAGCAAAATCTGAATGAGGTCGGTGCCGTTGATTTTGGCGCCCATGTCCTCGGCCAGTGGGGTGATGCCAAATTCATTTTCCTGCACGCTGGGATGGACGCGCATGAGTTGATCCAGGTCCTTGAGCAACTGGTTGACGCTGACGCGCGGGGCGTGTTCATCCGACTGGCGGCGGAGAAAACCGAGATATCGTCGGGAAATTTCAATGCAATTGCCCACCTGCCGCGCAATGATACGCAGGCGGTCCTTGATGAATTCCAAATCCTCCAACTCCAGATGCGCCTCGCGGTTGAGCCGCTGATTGAGCACCTGCACGAAACCGGAAATGACCGTCAGCGGACCGTTGATGTCGTGGATGATGCTGGCGTAAATGTCGCCGCGCGTCTTGGCAATCTGCTCTTCAATCCGCTGGTTCTGCAGTTCCGTCAGCAGTTCCTGAACTTTCTCCGCGCTGCTGTGGATTTCGCTTTCAAGCATCCGGCGTTGCATGGCCTGGGCAACGGCGGCGCGCATGGTCGCGATGTCGAACGGCTTGTTGATGTAATCACACGCCCGCAACCGCAGTGCCTGCCGGATGGTGTCCGTCGTCTCGAAGGCCGTCATCATGACCGCCTCGATTTCCGGATTCACGAATTTGAGGCGTTCCAGGACTTCGATGCCCGACATGCCCGCCATGCGGATGTCCAGCACCGCCACGTCAATTGGGTGTTTTTGCGCCAGCTCAATCGCCGTTGGCCCGTCCTCAGCCATCAGCAAATCGTACTCATCCTTGAAAATCACCCGCAACGACTGGCGCGGTCCGTCCTCGTCGTCCACAATCAACAACAGACCACGCCGCTTGGTTGGCTGGGTTGGTATCGGCTCGGCGATTTCGGCAATGTCAATGTTCGTCTCTGCTACTGAATCATCGGTTAAGGTCATATTCAAAAAGTCAGGTTACTCGGTTCAACTCCACTGAAAACGTCTAATGACGCCACTTTACCTGAAATGCCTTTGGTCACAAGCGCAAAGCGTGCCAGATTTTAGCAGTCCTGAACGCAGCAGAATGAGCGCCTGCCGGGCCGTGACTTCCTTAAATCTCTTACGCTCATAAGGATTTGATCTCCGTTCTACAATCGTTCCAAATGCTCCGGCCAACGCGATGAAAACCGTTCCAACCGGTTTGGCCTTTGTCCCGCCTCCGGGACCGGCAATGCCGGTGACGGCCAGCGCGAAATCCGCGTCGAATTTTTTCCGCGCGCCCTCGGCCATTTCGCGTGCGACGGCTTCACTCACCGCGCCATGCACCGCGAGGGTTTTTAACCTGACGCCGAGAAACTTGTTTTTGGCCGCGTTGCTGTAAGCCACCACGCCGCCGAGGAACACCACCGAGGCGCCCGGCACGTTCGTAAGCCGGTGCGCGATGCAACCGCCAGTACACGACTCAGCCAGCGCGAGAGTTTGCTTGCGTTCCGCGAGCAGCCGGAGGACATCCGATTCAAGCCCGAAGTCCGGTTTGGCACCGGCCTTCTTTCCAGTCACTGATTTGGACTTGTCAGGATTGAAACGCTTCAAGGCTGTTCGCTCGGTTGGGGCTTCCGGATTTCCGCGGTGAACTTGCCGGCGATGTAACTTTTCGCCTCGTCGGGCAGGCAAAGATAAATTTTCCCCGGCAGCCGGCCGTTCGCAAGTTCGCCAAATTCCAGCCGCAGCGCGTAGCCGACGTGGTAATTCTCCTTTTGCACCGCGCCGCTGGCGTCCTTCCAGCGCAACGACACGTGCGTCGCCTTCTCCGCATTCGTCGTCACGTTGATGGTCTGGCCCGACAACGCATCCGGCTGCGCGCCGTTAAAATTGATAAACAGCCCGAACTCCACCGGTCCGTGCGTCCCGGCGCGCAGCATCAGCGAGCCCTTATGAAAACTCGCGCGCTCGACGATGAAATCCTGTCCGTGAATCCGGCCGGCCGCGGGCGAATCGGGAATCGCGTTGGTGCCGAGCGACAGCATCCAGGTTGCGGCATTTGCAAGCGGTGCAGCAGCAGGGCTGGTTTTATTTTCGGATTGTAACGTTACCTGGTCAAATTGTGCCTGGCACAAGACGCCGGCATTGTGCGAACATACAAAGAGACCGATCAAAGTGTCCGGCCCCATGTTGATTGTCTGCGACGAGCCGAGCTGCTCCCAAGCATCTCCGGCATTCACTTTGTAGTACGCGGTGAAGCTGTTGCCGTCCCGCACGATCTTCACCCATTTTGGAAAACCCGTGCCGCCCGCCAATGCCGATGCTTCCGCCTCCGCCCCCGCAGCTCTGCGCCAGATGGACTGCGACTGGCCATCGGCGCGCAGGCTGGCCAGGACAAACACCGAACTCGCGTTGGTGGTGTCCCGGATCATCACGCCGGCCTTGGCCCACTCTTCGGTGTTTTGGATGTCCAGAATTTCGGCCGAGAGCGAGCCGTCGCCGCGCAATGTCTGAAAGACAAAGTGAAAACCATCCGCTTGATGCCAGATGTCCGCGCCGGAACCGTTGATGGTGAAAATTCCATTTGCCTGGCTCAACGATCCGGCGGCACCGACCGCGCCGATGTCGCCCGATTGCCATGCCGGCGCCGGCCCAAGGTTTGAAGGTTTTTCGCCGGAGCGGTTTCCAACCAGGAAAAAAACACCCGCGCCCACCGCCAGCATCACGATGACGACCACGATGGCTGTAACTGACGATTTCTTCTGCGGCAGCATCGGGCCGCCTGCATGCACTGGCAGCGGAATTTTTCTTTCCTTCACCTTCGAGCCGGTGAGGATGAATTTCTGGTCGCTATCCGCGGGGGCCTGCGGCGCGGTGATTTTCTGGAAGCACGTTGGGCATTCCATCACCGTGCCGGCTTGCGACGTATCGCACCGCATGTGCTGGCCGCACACAGGACAGGCAAATTTGAACTCGCTCATGGCCGACGGGGGGAAACATTTCACATTCATGCCGGGGCGGCAATGAGCTTTTTAAGCAATTTTAATCCGTCTTTGGGATTGAATTTTGCCGCTGCATCTCAAAATCTGTGTTCATCCGCGTTCAGCGGTGGTTTAATCAAAGCGCATGAAAAAAATCTCTCCCGTCTCCCGCAGTGGACGCTTCGCGCGCGGCCCCGGCGCGGACGTGGCTCAATTCACCGAATCTGTCTCCTTCGACCGGCGGCTCTGGCGGCATGACATCCTCGGCTCGCTTGTCCACGCCGACATGCTCCACAAAATCGGCGTGCTTTCACGCGCCGAGCGTAGTGCCATCGTGCGCGGCCTCAAAATCATCGCCCGCGAAATCGAAGCCGGGAAATTCCGGTGGAAACCCGAACTCGAAGACGTTCACATGAACCTCGAGGCCGAATTGACGCGACGCGTGCCCGCCGGCGCGAAACTGCACACTGCCCGGTCGCGCAATGACCAGGTCGCCCTCGACATGCGCCTCTGGTTGCGCGATGAAATTGTCCTGCTGCTCGGCGAAATCGCCGGCTTGCAACGCGCACTCGTCGGCCTCGGTGAGAGAAACGCCGACGTGCTGATTCCCGGCTACACGCACCTGCAACGGGCGCAGCCGGTTTATGTTGCGCACCATTTGCTCGCCTACGTCGAGATGCTGGAACGCGACTGCGAACGGTTTTGGGACGGTTATTCGCGCGTGAATGTCTGCCCGCTCGGCAGCGGCGCGATTGCCGGCTCCACGCTGCCGCTCAAACGTGAACTCGTGGCCAAATTGCTCGGCTTCGTGGACGCCAATGGTAAACCGCAACTCACGCAAAATTCCATGGACGCTGTCAGCGACCGGGATTTCGCCGTCGAATTTTGTGCCGCCGCCGCGTTGCTGGCCGTGCATCTGTCACGATTGGCCGAGGATTTGATTCTTTGGACCAGTGCGGAATTTGACTTCATCAAAATCGCCGACGCCTACACGACCGGCTCGTCGCTGATGCCGCAAAAGAAAAATCCCGACATCGCCGAACTCGCGCGCGGCAAATCCGGCCGCGTCATCGGCAACCTCGTCGCGCTGCTCACGCTGCTGAAAGGGCTGCCGATGACCTACAACCGGGATTTGCAGGAGGACAAGGAACGGTTGTTCGACACCGCCGACACCGTGCGCGCCACCACGCGCCTCATGGCTGCGATGCTGCGGAACACCAAAGTAAATCACGCCGCGTGCGTCACGGCCGTAAGCGACCCGGCACTCCTGGCAACCGATCTTGCGGATTATCTCGTGCGGAAGGGAATGCCATTCCGGCAAGCGCATCACGTCGTCGGCGCGGTGGTGGCGCTGGCGGAAAAAACCGGCACGCGGCTTAACCAACTGACGCTCGCGGAACTGCAAACCATTGACAAAACTTTTGGCCGCGACGCGCGGGGCGTGTTCAATCTGAAAACGGCGATGGCAAAACGGAATCTGACCGGCGCACCGGGAACAAAAGAAGTCGCGAAGCAACTGGCGCGTTGGCGGAAGCAGCTTTCGTGAAAATCGAACTGGAAATGAACCAGACCTTTTCAAACTGGATTCGTTGGGCTGATCGAAACCAACTTGGTGAAATTCTTAAATTTCCTGGCGTTTATGCAATCGCCCGGTCAGATGGAAACCTTACCTCGACGCCTTTTGAGTGGAGTGAGGAGATTATTTACGTTGGAATGACAAACGCGAAAGGCGGTTTGAAATCCCGCCTGCAACAATTCGACAATACAATCAAAGGCAACAAAGGACATGGCGGAGCAGCGCGCGTGTACTTCAAATATCCGGATTACAATGCGCTTGTTCCCAAATTGTTTGTTTCGGTCAGTCATATTGAATGCGATGTGACTTCAAACAAGCCTTCAGACCTTCGATTGATGGGAGACGTAGAGAAACAGGAATATGAATGTTTTGCCGTTTTTGTTGAAAAATTTCCCAACCATCCTTTTCAGTTGCCAGAATTTAACAACAAAAAGAAATCTCCTAAAAAGATTTCAAGTCCGCGATCGAACAAACTTTAAACTCGAACTGGCGGCGGGAATTTAATTCTGAAAAACTGTTCATTCTGTCTAAAAATGCCAAATGCGTTAAATGAATTGCTCAAGGCGGCTTCGCGCCCGTTTTCTCGCCGTTGCGCGGGCTGCCCGCACGCGTGGGAAAGCGGCAGAGGGCTGCCGCACTCCAAAACGCTTCGCGTCCACCGGGATTTTCCAAAATTTGCGCCAGCTTTTGGACTGCGCCAGCCCTCTGGCGCTTTTTCCACCGTCACCAATCCACACTCACCTCAAATTCATCCGCCACCGAAATCCGATCCGTCTTGAATCGGTAAATGGACTTCACCATCGCCGTCGAAGCCATGCGTTCAAACCAAGCCGCCGAACACCACGGATATTGGCAGGCGACCGGCACGAGTCCGTGTTTCACCGCGTTCTGATGGACGTAGTTCAGCCGCGCCAGATACGAGCGTTGATGCGTGAGCCGGGTTTCGCGGAAGTTGAACCAAACCTGCCGGCCCGGCGCGGCATCCAGCTTATTCACCCACTCCGCCGTTTTGACGTGCAGGATGCTCAACATATCGCTTAAACTTGAAGCATTGTCGGCTTCGGCGGATGAGTGGGCAATGAAGTGGTAATGATTCGAGAACACCGCCCATGCCTCCAATTGCCAGCCAAACTTTTCCGCAACGGTCAGCAAGCCGCGATGCAAAACCTGAAGCCGTTTCGCGCCACGAAAGTGGTGCGCCTTTCGGCAAGTCGAAGCAGTGATAAAATAAGTTCCCCGTTCGGCAAGTCGGTGTGTGGGCGCATGAGGCCAAGGTATTCTGAGTTCGGCCATGAGTTGACAATGCTGATGGCTAAAGTGGAAGAAAAGTCGAAAATGAGTTGTGCCGTTATGAAAGCGCCAGAGGGCTGGCGCAGTCCAAGACGCTTTGCGCAGGCGGGAACTCTAATCATCCACCTCGGCAACTTGACAAAGGGCGGCACGACTTTAGCTGGCGAAGGGGGCGGAAAGATTTATTCTGTTGGCAAATGGCCGCTGAACTAAAAACTCTACTCAAGGCAACATCGCGCTCGTTTTATCTGACGTTGCGCGTGCTCCCGCGCGCTGTCCGCCCGCAAATCGGCCTCGCCTATCTGCTCGCGCGCACGACCGACACCATCGCCGACACGGAAATCGTCCCATTGGCGGAACGGCTCGACGCGCTACAGAAACTGCGCGAACGCATCCTGGGCAAATCCACCGCGCCGCTGAACTTCGGCGAACTTGCCAGGCAACAAGCGTCGCCCGCCGAGCGTCTGCTGCTGGAAAAGGCCGAAGAGGGCCTCGCGCTGCTGCAAACTTTTTCGCCCGGCGATCTTCAACAGATTCGCTCCGTCCTCGACGTCATCACCAGCGGCCAGGAACTGGACTTGCAGCGGTTTGATGGCGCTTCCGGAGAAAATATTATCGCGCTCGAAACCAGCGACGAACTCGATGATTATACTTATCGCGTCGCCGGCTGCGTCGGCGAGTTCTGGACCAAGCTGTGCCGCGAGCATTTGTTTCCAAACGCACAACTGGAAGACGCTCAACTCCTCTCGGACAGCATCCGCTTCGGGAAGGGGTTGCAACTCGTCAACATCCTGCGTGATTTGCCCGCGGATTTGCGCAAGGGCCGCTGTTATTTGCCGTCACTGGAGCTGGACAAGGCCAGGTTGATGCCAACGGTTTTGTTGTCGCCTGCGAACGAATCCAGATTCCGCCCGTTTTACCACCATTACCTCGATCTGGCGGAAGCGCAGTTGCAAGCCGGTTGGGATTACACCAATTCATTGCCGTCCGGGCAGGCGCGCGTGCGGCTGGCCTGCGCGTGGCCGATTTTGATCGGCATCAGGACGATAGAACGGTTGCGCGCCGCCAACGTGCTTGAACTGCGGCAAGGTGTTAAAATTTCTCGGGGCGAAGTTCGCGGGATTGTGTTGCGTTCGGTGCTGGCATATCCGCTGTCCGGCACGTGGCGGAAGCTGTTTAAGGCAAGCCGGAAAGCTGTTGCGTCCGGCGAAAAATTAGGGTAAGGAAAGGTCATGCAAATTTCCAAGTGGCACCTTGTGGTTTGCGCGGCGGCCTTTTGCGCGAGTGTCCTGACCGTCCGCGCAGATGACAATCCGGCTCAAGCCGCCGCGCGCGCAGCGCTGGAAGCAAAAATGCGCCAGTTGAACACGCAACCGGCGACAACGAACGCTCAAATCTCCGTCCCGGCAAACACATCCCCAACTCCACCGGCGGCCGCGATGCCGCAACCGCCAGTTCAGCCTACCGCCGCCACAACCGCGCCTCCGGCTTCAGCGCCGGTTGAAAATTCGCAGGCGACCAGCGCGGAGCAGGCCGCCGCGCTCGCGGCGCTGGAGCAAAAAATGAATGAGTTGAACGCAGGGCAGACCAACCCGTCGCGGGTGACGGTCACTCCTTCCGGCGCAACTGCGCCGGCACCAAGCAATCCACCCGCCGCCAGCACCATGTCTTCGATGCCGCCGAGGACCGCGACGACGACTGCAAGTTCGGGAAGCAGTTTCTTCGAGCCAGTGCCGCCGCCATCGGGTGGCATTCCCCCGGGGGCCGCACTGCAAGGTAATGTGCCGTCACCCACATCCATGCCTCAACCGGTTCCCATGCAACCACCACAAGCCGCCAACGCGTATTACCCCGGAAAACAATTGGGGTTGCAGCCAATCGTGGCGCCGCCGCTGCCGATTTCCGCTGCGCAACAGGCGCAACTTCAGGCTCTGCTTGAAAAGTATGACGCCAATGTCATCACGCCGGAGCAATATCAAGCCGCGCGCAAAAAAATTCTGGCTGAACATCAATAACGAGCACCCGCTTTGCGCTCGCCGGTTCTCGCTGGCGGGCTTTTTCTTTGCCACAATTGGTCACCGACTTTAGACTCTGAGTTCATGCACGATTTCCGTTATATCGGCAAAAAATTGTTTTGCGAAGGCGTCGCCGTTGAAGCGCTGGCGCGCAAATTCGGCACGCCGCTTTACGTCTATTCGCAGCATACGCTGACGGATCATTTTCAGAAGCTCGACCGCGCGATGTTGCCGGTGGAGCACTTGATTTGCTTCGCGGTCAAATCCAATTCCAATCTGTCCGTGTTGCGCGTGCTCGCCGGTCTCGGCGGCGGCTTCGATATCGTAAGCGGCGGCGAGTTGCAGCGCGTCATAGCGGCAGGCGGCGACCCGCGCCGCTGCGTTTTTGCCGGCGTGGGCAAAACGGAAGGCGAGATTGAATTTGCGTTGCGGCAGAACGTCTATGCGTTCAACGCCGAGAGCGAGGCGGAGTTGCAGCGCATCAATCGTGTCGCCATGCGGCTAAAGAAAATCGCGCCCGTCGCCGTGCGCGTCAACCCGAACGTTGAAGCCTTCACGCACGCAAAAATCACCACGGGCACCTACGAAAACAAATTCGGCATCGCGTTCGAGCAAATCGAGGGCGTCTATGCCCGCGCGTCCCGGTTGAAAAACCTGTGGCTGCGCGGACTGCAAATGCACATCGGCTCGCAAATCACCGAGACCACGCCGTTCGAGCGCGCGGTGCGCAAGGTGTTGCCACTGGTTCGCCGGCTGATGGAAAGGCACGCGCTGGAATTTTTCAGCATCGGCGGCGGACTGGGCATCGTCTATCAACCCGCGCTGGCCAGCGGTTCGCCGACATGGTGGAAATCATCCGCGGCGAAGAACATTTTGACGCCAGCGAGTTATGCCGCGCGCTTGGTGCCGCTGCTCCGGCCGCTGGGTCTGAAGATTTTGATGGAGCCGGGGCGTTTCATCTCCGGCAGCGCGGGCATCCTGGTCACGCGCGTTGAATACGTGAAACGCACCGGCCGGAAGAATTTTGTCATCGTGGACGCCGCGATGAACGATTTGATACGCCCCGCGTTCTATGACGCCTACCACGAAATCGTGCCGCTCGCACGACGCGGAGGCGCGAGGATCAAATCAGATGTCGTCGGGCCGATTTGTGAATCCGGCGATTATTTTTGCAAGGACCGCCCGCTGCCGAAGGTCGGTGAGGGCGATTATCTCGCCTTGTTAAGCGCTGGCGCCTACGGGTTTGTGATGGCGTCAAATTACAATGCGCGCCCGCTGGCCGCCGAGATTCTGGTGAATGGCCGCCGCGCCGCCATCGCCCGCGAACGCCAGCCGGTCAAAGAAATTTGGTCGGACGAAAAAGTTGTGGCATGGTTACGGTAGCATTGTGAACACCGAATTTTCCATTGCCGCGCATTGGCCGGACAGTTTTGACGAAACCGGGCTCCGGGAGTGGGCGGAGAAATTACGCGCGCAACTTCTTTCGCCGCAGGTCACGCTCGGCCTGGTTTTCATGTCGCCGAAATTCTTTCCGCACGCGCGGCAGACGCTGGAAATTTTGCGCGTCCATGCCCGGATACCCCTGCTGGCGGGCTGTTCGAGCACCGGGTTGATTGCCGGATCCAAGGAGATTGAAGGCGCCACAGGATTCGTGCTCGCGCTGTATTCCCTGCCAGGAGCGGAATTGAAGGGGTTCCGTCTCACGCAGAAGCAGGTTGAAGAAGCCAGCGGCGCGGCCTACTGGCACTTGGAAACCGGCATTGAACCGAAACACACGAACGGCTGGCTCGTGTTCATTGACCCGTTTCATCTGGACGCGGAAAGCTGGCTTCGTTCCTGGAACGAGGCCTACGCGCCGCTGCCCGCGCTCGGCGGCCTGGCGAGCGGAGTTTTCTCCGACCAGACCACGCAGGTCTATTTGAACGGCGACGTGTTTGAGGACGGCGGCGTGGCCATTTCCTTTGGCGGCGACGTGAAACTGGCAAGCGTCATTTCCCAAGGCTGCACGCCCATCGGGGAAACGTGGACGCTGACGCGCGTTGAACACAATTTAATCCGCCAAATCGCCAATCGCCCCGCCTATGCGGTGCTCGCGGAGACGTTCCAAAAGCTTCCGCCCGCAGAACAGCAAAAAGCCCGTGGCAATCTGTTCATCGGCCTGGTCGTCAACGAATACCTGGAAGATTTCCACCGCGGCGATTTCCTCGTGCGCAATCTCATCGGCGGCGATCCGAACTCCGGCGTGCTGTCCGTCGGCGCGATGCCGCGCGCGGGGCAGACCATGCAATTCCAGCGGCGCGACGCAGCGGCGGCGACCGAGGACATGAACGAACTGCTGGCGCGCGCGAAAAATCAACTCGCCGATTCGACGATCTACGGCGGCTGCCTTTGCTGCTGCAACGGCCGCGGCCAAAATCTCTTTGGCGCGCCGAATCACGACGCCGAAATGGTGCAGCAGCGGCTCGGCCCTTTCGGTCTCACCGGATTTTTCTGCAACGGGGAAATCGGGCCCGTCGGCAAAAAAAATTTCCTCCACGGCTACACCGCCTCGCTCGCGTTATTTGTGAAAAAGTAGTCGCAATTCGCCATTGCATTTGTCCGCCGCCACGCCATGCTCGCAGGAGAAATGGTTTCACCGGAAGAACAACAAACGGAATTGAATCCGCCCGCGCCGCCGCGAAATCCGGGTGGCGGACGGCGGCGCGGCCGTCGCGGCGGGCGCGGACGCAGTCGTGGACCGCGCCACTCCGTGCCAACTGCGCAGACCGACCAACCAGCGGCCGCGCCTGCCGAAGCCCCGATCATCTCCCCGCCAGAAACCCCGGCCGCCGCTCATGGCGGGAAGGATTCCAACGCCATCAGCCGGGCGGTTGATGAAGTACGGCAAATCGTCGAGTCATTGGAGCAGGCTCTGGAGCAAATGGAAGAGGTCCGCGAACTCGTCGAGGTGGCGGAACGACAAAAATCCGCCGATGAACGCGAAATCGAATCGCTGCGCCGGGCGTTGCGACGGATTCAGACGCCGCGCGCTCACAAGGACGCACCGCACGAACACGGCGGCGACTAGAACCCCTCAACCACCCGCGTCAGGCGATGGTTCACGTAGAGAACGTTGCGGGACCCGAATAATGGTTTGCGCTGCTTTTCAATCCGCACGGGCCATCGCTCGGCATTGCCGACCATAAAGTCAAAAGTTTCATGAACCGGCTCGTTTAAAAGCCGGGTGGCTCGATGAACGGGCTGGTTGTCCACGCGGATAAGAAGGGTGCCGCAAAGCTGGTTGAAATTAAATTCGACTTGATGCTTTTCCAATTCGCCGACCTCAAAACTGAACTTCATAGAATTACGTCTTGTTACGCCACCTTCTACGCAAATTCCATGCCGTACCCGGGAAAAATTGCGACTGAAGCTTTCAATGAGAATTTGCAGAGAAATCAAAAAACCGGCCTCGACGGGCGCGGTCATGGGACGAAAACTGTCCTGAAACAGTTCAGTCACAACCCAATTCCGGAGATCAGCGGAGAAGACGGCGCAGTTCCTCCGGCCGGTTTGTGGGCGGTTGACAGGTATTCCCAGTACAAAGATAAGCAACCGCACCGTCGCTGGCGGGGAGGGTTCGCGCGAATTCCTCAACCGCGCCCGAATTACCCAACACAATTTTATTTGGCTGATAGATCGAGTGGGCGGTGTGCAACAACTCCTGAAAATTCGCGGAATTCGCATCTCCCGCAAAAACCACGCGGCGCGGTTCTTCGAGCGAGAAATCCATCGCGTGCAGCATGAACGACAGGGCTTGCGGAAAGTTTTGCAGCCGATGGGCGAAGGATCGCAACGTGGTTTCAGCGGGTTTTCGCAAGTCTTCGCGGCCGGTGATGGCCGCGAGTTTCAACAAAGCCAGGGTGGCAACGGAATTGCCAGACGGTTCCGCGCCGTCATAATCATCCTTGACGCGTAAAATCAAATCCTTTGCGTCCACAGCGCTTTGCCAAAAACCGCCGTTTTCCGGGTCATAAAATTTCGCAATCATCACTTCGGCGAGCGCACCGGCAAAATCAAGGTGCTTCGGGTCGAGGGTGGCTTCATAAAGCTGAATCACGCCGTTGAGCAGGAAGGCGTAGGCTTCGAGCAATTGCACATTGTCGCGTTCACCGTCGCGCCAGCGGTGAAACAGCGTTCCCGATTTTCCGTCCCACAGTTTTTCCCGGATAAACGCCAGATTTTTTTCCGCCGCCGAACGATATTTTTCCCCGCCGAGCACAGCCCAGGCACGGGCCATCGCGCCCAGCATCAAGCCATTCCAGGACGAAAGGATTTTGTCGTCCAGATGCGGACGGACGCGCCTGCCACGCGCGTCGAACATTTTTCTTTTGGCAGAAGCGAGCAATTCCGAAATGTTTGGCAGGGACGGCGGCACGCCGTCCCTCCCAAATGCGTTTACCGCGCTCAATACGTTTTGATTCGGCAGCGGGTGCGGATGGCTGTGGTCAACGAAATTTCCGTTTTCCGTAATGCCAAAGTAACGGGCGACCACATTAAGCTCCTCGACAGTCAGCAATTTCGAGAGTTCGTTTTTCGTCCAGCAGTAGAATTTTCCCTCGTGGCCCTCGCTGTCGGCGTCTTCGGCGGAGTAAAAGCCGCCATCGGGATGGGTCATGTCGCGCAAAACGTAATCAAGAATATCGCGGGCAACATCTGCATGACGGGCGTCGCCGCTGACAAGAAAGGCGTCAAGGTAGAGTTGCGCGAGCTGGGCGTTGTCGTAGAGCATTTTCTCGAAGTGCGGCACGAGCCATTCGGCATCCACCGAATAGCGCGCGAACCCGCCGCCAAGCTGGTCGTGAATGCCCCCCGCGGCCATGCGATTGCAGGTATGCAAAACCATCTGCACGGCTTCGTCATCGTGAAAGCGCATGGCGCAACGCAGCAAAAGCAACGGCACGCTGGGTTGCGGAAATTTCGGCGCGCCGCCAAAACCACCGTGGCGCGGATCATAGGCACCCTTGAAAACCGCCGCCGCGTGGCGCAACACGTCCGCCGTCAGCAACAGATTCGACCCCGTGGCGCCGGCGGTCGCCGCTGCCAGCCGCGTATGAATTTCGGCGGCGGAATAGGTGAGTTCGCCGCGCCGTTCCTGCCAGAGTCCGGCAACCTGCCGGAGCAATTGCAAAAAGCCCGGACGACCCTGCCGGTTGTCCGGCGGAAAATACGTGCCGCCAAAAAACGGTTTCCGGTCCGGCGTGAGAAAGACGTTGAGCGGCCAGCCGCCGCCGCCGGTCGTGGCCTGAATGAACGTCATGTAAATTTTGTCCACGTCCGGGCGTTCTTCGCGGTCCACCTTGATGCTGACAAAATGTTCGTTCAGAAATTTTGCGATGTCCTCATTTTCAAACGATTCGCGTTCCATGACGTGACACCAATGGCAGGTGGAGTAACCAATGCTGAGAAAAATCGGCTTGTTTTCCGCGCGCGCCCGCTCAAAAGCCCCGTCGCCCCACGCGAACCAGTCCACCGGATTGTGGGCGTGCTGGAGCAGGTAGGGCGATTTCTCGCGAGCCAGGCGGTTGGTGTGCGTGACGGCCATCCCGTGAAGGATACGGGGCGAACGAAACGGCGGCAAAATGAAAGCGCGGCCAATTTTGCGTCGTCAGCCAACGGCGGCTGCGCTAGGCTGGCGACATGTTATCCGCCAAACCCTGGCGACTGGAAATGGTAATCTGGTTTTGCGCAGCGCAACTGGTCAGTCTTTGTCTGGGACTGACCATCATCGGCCTGCTGCAAAAGGCCGGGTTTGCAGCGTTTCAACCCCCGGCCGGTTCCGGCGCGGTGCTCGTCGGCACGCTGGCGTTTCAAGGCGCGACGTGGGTGTTAATTCCGTTTTTTTTGCGGCAGCACCAGGTAAACTGGCGCGACGCTTTTGCCTTGCACCGGATGGAATTAAACCGCGCCTGGTTTCCAGCCGTGCCGGTCGTGATCACGTTTTTGCCCGTGGCGTGGCTTTTGCAATACGTGTCCACTAGCATACTCACAAAAATGGGCTGGCCACCGGAAAGTGAAACCGCCGTGACGGTGCTGACCGGTGCCCAGACGTGGTGGCTGCGCATTTATCTGGGTGTGTTCACCGTGGCCATCGGACCGGTGGCCGAGGAATTCATATTTCGCGGCGTGCTTTTCCCCTTCGTCAAACAGTTTCGTTGGCCAAAACTTACACGGTTTATCCGGCAACTCGGCTGGCCAAAACTCGCGTGGTTTTTAAGACAGCGCGCCTGGCGAATGCTCGCCTGGTTCGGCGTCAGCTTCCTGTTCGCTCTGATTCATTGGGACGCCGCGGCATTCGCATCGTTGTTCCTGCTGGCGCTCGTGCTGACGTGGCTTTACGAAAAAACCGACAGTTTGCTCGCGCCCATCACGGGGCACGCGCTGTTTAACGCCGTGAATCTCGTCCTGCTGTGCATTTTTCAACATGAACTCACACCGGGCCAATCGTGAATGAATTTGAGCTCATCGCCAGGCTGACGAAAGCGCTGCCGGTCAATCAAACCGTCGTGGTTGGCGCGGGCGACGATTGCGCCGTGCTGGATTTCGGTCTGCCGGACAAATTGTTCCTGTTCAAAACCGACGCCGTCGTGGAAGGCGTTCATTTCCAGAAAGACGCGCCGCCGGAAAAAATCGGGCGCAAGGCGCTCGCGCGCTGCCTGAGTGACATCGCGGCCATGGCCGGAACGCCGACCGCCGCCGTGGTGACCATCGGGCTGCCGGAACCTTTCAAGACGGAGGCCGTGGTAGAAATTTACGAGGGCCTGCGCGCCCTCGCCCAAAAACACGGCGTGGCCATTGTGGGCGGTGAGACGACAGCGAATCCGGAACGCCTTTTTATTTCCATTGCCCTGCTGGGAACGGTCAGCCGGGGAAAACAGGTGCTCCGCTCGACCGCCAAGGCCGGCGACGCGATTTTTGTGACCGGCGAACTGGGCGGTTCGTCCGGCGGCAAACATCTTGATTTTGAACCGCGACTGGCCGAGGCGCGCTGGCTGGCGGAAACTTTTTCCATCCACGCCATGATTGATTTGAGCGACGGGCTGGCCGGTGATTTGCGCCACCTATTGAAAGTCGGAGGCCTGGGCGCGGAATTGTTGAAATCAGCGATTCCCGTCAGCCGCGCGGCGAAGGTAGGGTCGTCGCGCTGCGACGACCGGACGGCGCAGCGCGCCGTCCCTACCACCAAAACGCCGCTGGCTGCCGCACTCACGGACGGGGAGGATTTTGAGTTGTTGTTTACGGTGGCGGCGGGTGACGCAGTGAAATTGCTGGACGCATGGAAAAAGCAATTTCCGAAACTGCGCCTGAGCTGCATCGGCAAAATCACCACCGGCACCGACGTTACAATCCGCGACAAAGACGGCGTGCAACCATTGACTGTGCATGGCTACGTTCATTTCTCATAGTCCGGCGGAAACCCAAACGCTGGGCGAATCGTGGGGACGCGGGGTGGAACGCGGACTCGTCATTGCGTTGTCGGGCGACCTGGGCGCGGGCAAAACGGAGCTGGTGAAAGGCATCGCACGGGGGGTTGGGATTGTAGCGCGAGTGCATTCACCAACATTCACCTTGGTGAATGAATATGGCGGCGGGCGGTTGCGCTTGTTTCATCTGGACCTGTACCGGCTCGAGACGCCGGGACAAATCGTTGCGGCGGGACTGGAGGAATTTTTGCAGCCCGACGGCGTGACGGTCATCGAATGGGCAGAAAGATGGTTTGGAAAACATTCAACATTCAACATTCAACATCCAACATCCAATTTCGGAATTGTGCGGCAGGTGAATATTGAAATTCTCGGCGAATCGGAACGGAAGATTGTTTATGACGATTCTGGCGCTTGAATTTTCCTCGGCGCAACGAAGTGTGGCCGTCGCCCGCGCAGGCAATCCACAACTCTCGGCGGAGGCGGTGGAAACCGGCGCGGAGGGAACGCGGGCTTTTGGAATGATCGAAGCCGTGCTGCGCGAAGCGGGTTTGGCGCGCGAACAAATTGAAGTGATTGCCGTCGGATTGGGACCCGGTTCCTACACAGGCATCCGCGTTGCCATTTCAATCGCGCAAGGCTGGCAACTGGCGCGCGGCGTGAAATTGCTGGGCGTCAGCAGCGTTGAATGTCTGGTGGCGCAGGCGAAGGCGGAGAACATTTTTGGACGCGTGAATGTGGTCATTGATGCGCAGCGGAATGAATTTTACCTGGCGTCCTACGATATTTCACCGGACGGCTGGAAGGAAATCGAGCCGCTGCGAATCGCGGCCCCGAGCGAGATTCAGTCGCGCGCCAACGCGGGTGAAATCTGGGTCGGCCCGGAAGTGACCCGGTGGCTGCCGAACGGAAGAATCCGTTTCCCGTCCGCTGCGACTTTGGCGCGGCTCGCCATGAAACGAAGTGTCTTTGTGTCCGGGGACACATTGACACCGATTTACCTGCGCGAGACTAATTTCGTCAAAGCGCCGCCTCCCAATCCCATCGCGCTTTGACCGGTAACCCACGGTGTTTCACCGGAGCAGTCACACTTGGAAGGTTTATCAACCTGAGTGAGAAGCTCATCAACGAGTTGACTCACTTACCTGACCCTGCATTGTCTAAAAATCATCAAGTGGTGGTATAGGTTTTGCTACATACTAGCTAAAACCGGGCAAGATGCCTCGTCACCAATAATTTATGTTGGCTCGATTTGGAAACACTGACAAGCAAAATGCAAGCGCAGCATTCACTCTGGCAGAGGTAGTGATGTCCATTGCCATTCTGGCCTTGGGGATGGCTGGAATGATTTACGGCTACGTGCAGACCAACTACCGGGCCGAATGGAGTTCCATGGCGCTGGGGGCACAAACTCTGGCGGCTCAATCCGTTGAACAGGCCCGGGCGGCAAAATGGGACATCCACTCGTCATCAACCGCAACCGGTCGCGGTACCAGCGATGAGCTCCCGTCGCCGACGAATTTTGTACAAATCTTCACCAACTCGCTGCTCATTCCCTCCAGCGGCCAGCCATTGACGGTTACGAATTACATCTGGATTACGACGGCTTGGGCCAATCCGCCTGTCCGTCAGATCCGCGCCGATTGTTGGTGGCGATTTCCGCCAACCGGTCAGTGGTTTTCCAACACCGTGATTACCTATCGGATATCCGACAAATGAAATCGTGCCCGGCAACCTCATCGCCAATGCCCCGACGCGGGGCGACGGCCACCCGCGCCTTCACCTTGGCAGAAATAATGACCGCTTTGGCGATTTTTTCCCTGGTCGTCATCGGCATGGTGTCGCTGGAAATTTTCGGGTTCAAGATGAACTCCCTTACGGCTGCCAAGTTGAAGTCCACAGCCTCCAGTCTCAACGTCTTGGATCAAGTCCGCGGGCAGGTGCTGGGAGCCTATTCGGTGGCGGTCGGAAACGGCAGCAGCACTTCGTTCACGACCACTGGGACCAGCGGCAACGCGTTGCAAATCTATACCGGGACCAACGCGAACATCTACCTCCGTTTTTATGTGGCGACAAACACCTCCGCCCTCTACGAATTGAACAGCACCAACCACATATTGTCGCTGATCGCATCCCAAATCTTCAACCCGACGCCATTCGAAACGGTGGATTTCCAAGGCAATGTTTCATCAAGCAGCCAGGAACATTACGCCATCCGAATGACACTGCAGTTTTCCCAGTTGGATTACACGGTCCCAGGCAACACCTACGATTACTACACCTTGGAGACCGAGATGACGCCCCGCACCCAATAACAATTGAACCACATCACTCGAAACGACGGAGACGGCCATGAAAATTGCACGCAATCTATTCCAGCGAAACCACCGGGGTTATGCCTTGTTGATCACGATGGTCTTCATCGGCATTGCGCTGTTGCTGCTGGGCAGCGTGATGGACTGGAGCAACAGCACCGCCAAACAAGCGGAGCGGAACAATTTGTTCAGTATGAGCACTGCGGCGGCCGACGCAGCAACCGAGCGCGTCATGGCCCAAATGTGGCGCGATTATTACAACCTGGCCTTTGGTTCCGCGAGCAGCTACACGGGTTACCTGCCCACTCAAACCGGCTGGCCGGTCCAATTTTCATTCAGCAACGGTGCTGGCGTGCCGAATCAAACCGCCGTCGTCATCAGCCCCACCGATTGGACCAAAAATTGGGTGACCTTGAATGCATTCAACTCGCAATATTCCGGTCTTTCCGCGTATGTGGCGCAATGCACCGTGACTTCCACCGCCACCACCAGCAATCAACCCTACAACGTCTCAGCCACCGTCCAGCAACAATTTCAACTGGCTTCCATTCCCATCTTTCAATTTGCGGTCTTTTACGACCTGAACATGGAAATGGATCCCGGCGCCAGCATGACCTTGACCGGCCCGGTATTTTCCAACGGCGGCATCTGGACGCGCGGGCTGGGGACCTTCAACTCGGCAGTTTCAGCTGTGGGGACGCTCAGCACCAACTCCACTGACCCTTATCTCACAAGCAAGAGCGACGGCAATCAACCCACTTTCAACTCGACATGGACCTCAAATGCAGACACGATGTCCATGCCCATTAGCACGACCAATGATCCCATCGCGGTGCGGTCCCTGCTCAACCTTCCGGCGCCCGGCACGGATCCGTATTCAGTCACTGGCCAGGAATATTTTGTCAACGAAGCCAACATGATAATTTCCAATTCCCCCGGCGGCACCGTGAGCGCTTTTTTCCAAGACCCCAACAATGTCACCCCTCTGACTCCAATTCCTTATAATGCAACAAATATAACCTCTTACTTGACAACCAACGGCTACACCTACACGACAAATCACGGCACAGTTACCTCCCACCCCATCACGAGCACGGCTTACTCTACCAATTCATATTATTCATTTGCGACGAATGTCACTTTCTATGACTACCGCGAAGGGAAAACGGTTCAGGCCGTCCAGCTCAATGTGGGCGCGTTGAATTCCTGGCTCACCAACGCGAGCGGCAGCACTGACAACACGCTGATGTATAATGACACCTCACATTACATTGACTCCGTCTATATCTATAACAATTCCCCCAACTCCAGCACCAGCCTTCCGTCCGTGCGGGTGGCCAACGGGAGCACTCTGCCCAGCCAGGGTCTGACGGTCGTCACGCCCGACCCCCTCTATGTGCTGGGCAATTACAACGCCAGCGGTTCGTCGCTCAACAATGGCACCAACGTGGTCAATACCGCGCCGGCCGCCCTCATCGGCGACGCCATAACAGTGCTTTCGTCTAATTGGCAGGACAGTTGGAATTCGAGCACATCCTTGAGTACTCGAACCCCCGCCCAGACCACCATCAACGCTGCAACCTTTGAGGGCATTGTTCCATCCAGTGGAGCTAATTACAGCGGCGGCGTGGAAAATTTCCTGCGGTTGTTGGAGAACTGGAGCAGCTCTATTTCGCTGACCTATAATGGCTCCATCGTCGTCATGTTTCCCAGTCAGTACGCGACAAACATTTGGCAGCAAACAGGCAATTACTATAATCCGCCCAAACGCAACTGGGCTTTTGATCTCAATTTCACGAGCCAAGGCGGACTTCCACCGCTCACGCCGGAGGTCACGGCCTTTGTCCGTCAAGGCTGGGCCGTCAAATGATTCGTAACCGCAGAAAATTAAAAGCTTATGGCTTTTCCCGGTACAGACCCTGCTTTGAGCACTGGTGTGAAAGTCGAAATTCCATTCTTGGCCAAAGATACACAAGAACGGCAAAAGTCTGGCATGAGTGTTAATACCCTCTCACAGCCGGCCGGCACGCCGGCAAAAATTCTGGTGGTGGATGACAACAACCTGTGGGTGAAAACAATGTGCTTCAAGTTGACAAGGTCGGGGTATCAGGTGGCAACGGCACTGGATGGCGCGGAAGCCATTTCGGCCGTGCGTAGGGAAAAACCGGATTTAATTCTGCTCGACATCTCTTTCCCTTCGGACGCTGCCAGCGCGTGGGATGGATTCGGCATCATAGAATGGCTTCATCGTCTGGATGAATCCCGGAAAATTCCGTTTATCGTGGTCACGGGCGATGACGACATGAGGAACAAAGAGCGGGCCATGGCCAGCGGGGCAGCAGCCTTCTTCCACAAACCGGTCAACCACGATGAATTGCTCAACGTGATCCGCGGCAACTTGAAGGCAAGCGATTTCAAACCGGCGTGAACGGCCATTATGACTTTCATTATGATCTGGCCTTGGCTGCCTTGAATTTCGGTCCGGGCCGGGGTTACATTCCCACCTCATGGCAGGAGCTGTAGAGCGGTTTAATGAAAACTGTGGCCGTTGTTTGAAAGCCCGCCAGCAAAATTCCGCGAGGTTTTGGACTGCGGCAGCCCTCTGCCGCTTTCGCATGCGCCTTGGTCTTCAACAGCGGCAGAGGGCTGCCGCAATCCAAGACGCTGGCGCGCGGTTCGGCCGCATCCTGATCGCCGACGGCTACAGAATTTTTAAAACTGCTCTAGATCAGCCGCAGCCCGTAAAAGGCAGCCGACGTCAAGGAAGCCCGGTCTTGGAGCCAGAACGATTGTGCGTTTAACTGATTTGTCAAAATATGGGACAGCCGCGCCCGCCCGCCGCCTGCCCTTCCAGCCGTTCCGCTGCCTGCACAGCATTAGACAAGTGGTATGTCCTTTGCTGTAAATAACTCGTAGCGGGCAAAACGCCCCTGTTGTTACTAATTTTTTGTATGCTGGCCCGTTCTGGACTTACCGACAGACAGAAGGAAAATACCGCATTTACCCTGGTCGAAGTGGTGTTCGCCATCGCCATTTTGGCGTTGGTGCTGGCGGGGATGATGTACGGCTACGTGCAAACGAACTACCGGTCGGAATGGAGTTCCTTGTCGCTGGAGGCTCAATCGCTGGCCGTTCAATCCGTTGAGCAAGCCCGGGCCGCAAAATGGGATATTTATTCCTCAGATGCCGCGGCAAATCCCGACGAGCTGGGAGTGACCAACTACACCCAGGTCTTTACCAATGCGATGCTCGTCCCGGCAACCGGCAAGGCGATCACCGTCACCAACCATGTCTGGATCACCCAGGCTTCCACCATTCCGCCGGTCCGGCAGATTCGCGCCGATTGCTGGTGGCAGTTTCCGCGCGCCGGGACGTGGTTCTCCAATTCGGTGGTGACCTTGCGTGGAGCGAACTGATGAAAACCCCGCCCGCCAACCTGTCCTCGCGCCTTTTGGCGCGTCCCATCCGCAGCCGGGCTTTCACCCTGGCGGAAATTATGACCACCCTGGCGATTTTTTCCCTGGTGGTGATTGCCATGGTTTCGCTGCAGGTTTTCGGGTTCAAGATGAACGCCCTGTCGGCGGGCAAATTGAAATCCACCGCTTACAGTCTCAAGGCCCTGGATCAAATCCGCAATCAGGTGCGCAGCGCCAATTCGGTATCGGTGGGCAGCGGGGACAGCACCTCGTTCACCGCCACCGGCACCAGCGGCAATGCCCTGCAAATCTATTCCACGACCAACGTCAATTTTGTCCGCGTCTATCTGAACACCAACGGCACGCTTTGTGAACTGAACAGCACCAACAACCGCCAGTTGACGATTGCTTCCGACATCACCAACCAGATGGTGTTTCAAAGGGTGGATTACCTGGGAAATATGCTGACCAACAACCAGGAACACTATGCCATCCAAATGACCTTGCAATTTTCCCAACTGGATTACCGCGTCCCGGGTGATGTTCGCGATTACTACACCTTGCAAACCGAGATGACGCCCCGCACCCAATAACCGAAGCACCAGTCTTGAAACCACGGAGACGGCCATGAAAATCATACGCAAATTATTTCACCGGCGGAAAGAGGGTTACGCCTTGCTGATCACGATTGTATTCATCGGCATCGCGCTCCTGCTGCTGGGCAGCGTGATGGATTGGTCCAGCGCAACCGCCCGGCAAACCGAACGGAACAATTTGTTCAGCATGAGCACGGGCGCGGCCGAGGGCGCCACCGAACGCGTGATGGCCCAAATGATGCGCGATTTTTACTTTCAATCGTTCAAATCCGCGGCCAGCTATATGAGCGTCGGTTTGCTGCCGAACACCACCGGATGGCCGGCGCAATATTCGTTCGGCAACCCGTTCAACAGCGATAATTTCACCTATGTGGCCGTCGCTCCCAACGAGTGGGGTTACACCACCTTGTTTGGCGCGAACTATGCCGGTCTGCATGCGTATGTGGCGCAATGCACCGTGGCTGCCACCGCCACCACTGTCAATCAACCCTACGACATTTCGGCCTCCGTCCAGCAACAATTTCAACTGGCCGCCATTCCCATCTTCCAGTACGCGGTGTTCTACAATCTCGACATGGAGATTGACCCCGGCGCCAACATGACCCTCACGGGTCCGGTGTTTTCCAACGGGGGCATCTGGACCGATTCGGAATACCTCAATTACCTGTCGTCCGTCGAAGCCGCCGGGACGATCAGCACCAATCTGGCGGACCCGTACGCCACCGGCAAAAACGGCAGCGGTCTCTCCACCTTTGCCACCAATTACCCGCCCACCTCCGGGGTCAGCACCTTGTCCCTGCCCGTCGGCACGACCAATGATCCCACCGCGGTGCGGGCGCTGCTCAACCTGCCACCGGCGGGCACGGACCCGTATTCCTCGACCGGCCAACTGTACTTTGCCGACGAGGCCAATCTGATTGTTTCCAATTCGCCGAGCGGCACCGTTTCGGCGTATTTCCAGGATACGAATAATCTCCAGCCAGTGACCTACATAACCCCTGATGTGAAACAAATCATCACCCAGGGCTCGGGAGCCAACACAACTTACAAAACGAATTACAGTTACTCGTTTGTGACGAACGCCAGTTTCTACGATTACCGTGAGGGCAAAACCGTCCAAGCCCTTCAGCTTAACGTGGGGGCTTTGAACACCTGGATCAACAGCACAAACGGCAGCTCATACAACGCGCAACTTAACAATGACACCGGGCATTATATTGATTCCGTTTATGTCTATAACAGCGCCCCCGGCTCCAGCACCACTCTTCCATCCGTGCGCGTGGCCAACGGGAGCACGCTGCCCAGCCAGGGCCTGACGGTCGTCACGCCCGACCCGCTCTACGTGCTGGGCAATTACAACGCCAACGGTTCGTCGCTCAACAATGGCACCAACGTAGTCAACACCGCGCCGGCGGCGCTCATCGCCGACTCCATTACCGTGCTTTCCCCGAATTGGCAGGACAGTTGGAATTCGAGCACACCCCTCAGCAGCCGAACCCCCGCCGCCACCACGGTCAATGCAGCGACCTTTGAAGGCATTGTTCCTTCCAGCGGCAACAACTACAGCGGCGGCGTGGAAAATTTCCTGCGCTTGTTGGAAAACTGGAGTGGCAAGGCGTTGACCTATAACGGCTCGATCGTTGTGATGTTCCCCAGCCAGTACGCAACGAATCGGTGGCAGCAAACGGGCGTTTATTACAACGCGCCCACCCGCAATTGGGCCTTTGATCTGAATTTCATGACGCAAAACGGGCTGCCGCCGCTCACCCCGGAAGTCAGGGTCTTGATCCGGCAACAGTGGGCCGCCTACTGATTTAAGAACGCGTCGAAACGAAACTTGTCTTCCGCCGATCCGTTCGCAGTCCTATACTGCGCCCGTGAAAGCCGCCATTCTCCACGGCCGGGAACAGATTCAAATTGAAGACATCGTCCCGCCACCGCTGAAATCCGGCGAAGTCCGCGTCCGCATCGAGGCCGCGCTCACCTGCGGCACGGACTTGAAGGTTTTCAAACGCGGCTACCACGCGAAAATGATCGTGCCGCCCGCCGTCTTCGGCCATGAACTCGCCGGGGTGGTTTCGGAACTGGGAGATGGAACTTCGGAGCTGGGATGGAGCGTTGGCGACCGCGTCGCGGCGGCCAATTCCGCGCCGTGCGGCAAATGTTTTTTCTGCAAGAATCATCAGGAAAATCTCTGCGAAGATTTGCTGTTTCTGAACGGTGCCTACGCCGAATCCATCGTCATTCCGGCGCGGCTCGTGCAAAACAATCTGCTGCGACTCAAACCGGAAACCGGTTTCCGCGACGCCGCGCTGGTGGAACCGCTCGCCTGCGTTGTGCAAGGCGTCGAGGACACACAATTGCGCGCCGGGCAAAACATTCTCGTCATCGGCGCCGGTCCCATCGGCTTGATGTTCGTGGCGCTGGCAAAAAATCTTGGCTGCAACGTGGCAGTAAGCGGTCGTGGCGAAAAGCGGTTGCAACTGGCGCGCAAGCTGGGAGTGCGCGAGGTCTTTGACGTCGGAACGGCGGCGGGAAGCAGCCTTGAATCGTTCTCGCTTCAATGCTTGAGCACTTCAACGCTTCAACCTTTTGACGTTGTCATTGAAGCTGTCGGCAAACCGGAAACGTGGGAGGCTGCCGTGCGACTCGTGCGCAAGGGAGGCGCGGTCAATTTATTTGGCGGCTGTCCGGCTGGCGCCAAAGTGTCATTGGACACGGAATTGATTCATTATTCCAATCTGACCCTGTTGGCGAGTTTTCATCACTCGCCGCGCGCGGTCCGGCGGGCGTTGGATTTCATTGAGGCCGGTGTGATTCGCGCGCGGGATTTCGTGGATGGCGAATGTCCGTTGAGCCGGTTGCCGGAATTGTTCAAGTCCATGGCCGCGGGAAATCGCGCCATCAAGACGCTGATTAAAGTTCACGAATAATGCGGCAGGGACATCTCGCCGGGATGTCCGCCCAGACACTCCGGCGGAGCGTTCCTGTCAATCTACGGCTTCAGAAAACTTTCGATCACCTTGTGCATCTTCTTCAAGTCGGGAAGATTCACATACATCATGTGGCCGGCCTGGAAGGTGGCATAGGTAATGTTCGTGCGGTAGGCCGGATCGAGTTGCATGTGGTTGAGGGCATAGCGTACGGTATCCGGAGGACACACCAAATCGCGCATGCCGCCCAATACCAGCACGCGCATGTAAGGATTCTGGTTCATCACGGACGCGAGCTGGTCGCTCACGCTGGGATAGTTGTTGTGCGAACTGTAATTCCAAGGCTGCACACCGGCGATGATTTCGTAGGGTAAATCGTCCTCGAATTTCAATTCCTGGCGCACGTAGGCGTTCATCGCCGCAGCAAACGGTCCATAAGTCGCAGCATAGGACGGGTCAAAATCGGGATACGGCGAAGCCGGGTCATCGTCGCGCCCGGTGATGCGCGCGTCATAGGCGCCGAGAATCAGGCCCTCGTCGTGCAGCAACTGCTTGCGGAAAATGCCGCTGTCAATTCGTAGATTATTGTCCTCAATCACCTGCGGTTTCAAACCGGTGAGCCGCGCGAGTTCGGCGACGATTTTTTTCCGTTCGTCGGCGGGCAGCGCCGCGCCTTGCTGCAAGGCGGAGGCGTATTCGCCTTTCGCGAATTCGCGCGCCTCGGCCAGCGCCTTGGGCAAATCAGCCTGCAAATCCGGCGGCAGTTTTTTGAAGTAAAACGCCGTGGCGGTGTAATTGGGCAGGAACAGTTCATATGGCAAATCGTTGCCCGCCCCGTCGTCAATCGTGGCGAAATCCAAAACACCCGACACGAGAATCAAGCCGTTGAGATACATGCCATAGCGCGAGCGCAGGCGCTCCGCCAGCCCCGCCGCGCGGAAAACGCCATAACTTTCGCCGCAGAGATATTTCGGCGAAAGCCAGCGCTCGTGCCGCGTCGTCCACAGCCGGATGAATTCGCCAACGGACTCCAAATCAGCGGTCTGGCTGAAAAATTGATCGGCCTTTTCATCTTTCGCGGCGCGGCTAAAACCCGTGGCAACCGGGTCAATAAAAACCAAATCACTTCCATCCAAAATCGAATATTGATTATCCACAAGGCTGAACGGCGGCTTGGGCAGCGTGCCGTCCTCGTTCATCTTCACCCGGCGGGGGCCCAACGCGCCGAGGTGCAGCCACACGGACGAGGAACCGGGACCGCCGTTGAAGCAAAACGTGACGGGCCGCGTGGCGGCGTTGGTTTTACCCACGCGCGTGTAAGCGACGTAAAAAACGGAGGCACGCGACGTGCCGTCGGGTTTGAGAATCGGCAACATGCCGGTTTCGGCCACGTACGTCACGCGCTGGCCGGCAATCGTAACGGTATTCGTCGTAAAGACCGGCGGGTGAGCCGCCGTGGGGACGGCGGCAATCTCAGTCTCGTGGATGGCGGGTGGTGCGTTCGTGTTCCCGGCGGGGGCATTGGTTTTGGCCGTGTCGGCGGCGCGGACATTTGCGGCCAGCGTCACGAGCAAGAGACAGAGGATTGTTTTCATTTGCATTTTTGATTTTTGCAGCCGGAAAACTTTTGACAACGATTTTCGCAAACCAATTGTGAAAAACCTGTGGATAACTTTCCGGAAAACTGCTTGCCCGTGGCGGAGGCTGTTGTTAGGACAGTTTATGTTCACAAAGCTTAATCTATAAATATCTGATAGTTTCGAAGGGCATTGGGCAGAATGCAGACTGCGGACACGTTTGATTTGCAAAGGCTCGGTTTCGTGAGTGCGTTCTATCATCGGCCAGTCTTTCAGTTGCGACTTAAAGCCGTATCCCGAATGAGAGGGGCGGCAGGCAGACGAGTTTTAACCGATTTTCTTCCAAACAAAACCTAAAAAACCAAACAACCCAAAACCAAAAATGAAAATAAACACAACGTTCATTCTCGGCGCGGCGCTGCTTTTCGGCGCAGCAATGTACAATCAACCAGCCCAAGCGCAACTGACGCTCATCGGCGCAAACTACATCCAAAACTTTGACGCCATCAGCAATGGCTTGCCCGCCGGCTGGTCGGTCAGACTAAATGCCACCGCGACCAACCTCGGAACAAACGTGGATTTTCCGACCGTGCCCAAAACATGGGGAGACTCCAAGGGCGAGTTTGGCAATTGCGCCTCCGCTATGAGCAATTCGGGCACGAATTTCATCGGCACCGAATCCACCAGCATCCAAACCAATTGCCTCAATCGCGCGCTGGCCGTCCGTCAAACAGGCACCTTTGGCGATCCCGGAGCCGCCTTTGTGTTGCAGATCGCTAACACCTTGGGCCTAAGCAACCTGACCTTCAACGTGGACCTCTGCATGTTGAGGACCAACGGGTACACCACCATCTGGACCATTCAATATGCTGTCGGCGATTCGCCCGCTTCGTTCATCACCCTGGCCGCTTACACCAACTCAAGCGTCTTCGGGTCCACGAGTCAAACCTGCAACCTGGGCGCCGATGCCAGCGGCGCATCCTCCAATGTTTGGATTCGAATTGCCGCGCTCTCGGCGGCAACCGGTTCAGGCTCGCGCGCCACTTTCGGCATAGATAAGTTTTCCCTTTCATGGGAAGGAAGCAGCACGACCATCATTGTGCCATCCATCAGCGGCATCACGCTTACAAATGGCAACGTGCAAATTGATTTCACCGGCGATATTGCCGACAGTCCGTCCGCGTTCACTTTGCAATGCGCCGGCCAGATCTCCGGCCCCTTCGCTGACACCGGCTCGACCGTCACGCAAACTGATTCGGGAAAGTTCCACGCCGTTTGCACGATGAACGGGTCGCAGCAGTTCTATCGGATCAAACGGCCATGATCGGAAGCGTCACTCGCCGATAATTTTTACGAGCACGCGCTTGCGGCGGCGACCGTCGAATTCGCCGTAGAAAATCTGCTCCCAAGGGCCGAGATCCAGTTTACCCTTGGTAATGGCCACCACAACCTCGCGGCCCATAATTTGCCGCTTTAGGTGCGCGTCGGCGTTGTCTTCGCCGGTGCGGTTGTGACGATATTGTGACGTCGGTTCATGCGGCGCCAGTTTTTCCAGCCAATCGTCGTAATCGCGCAACAGGCCGTCCTCGGCGTCATTGATATAAACGCTGGCGGTAATGTGCATGGCGTTGACAAGGCAAAGGCCCTCTTGGACCCCGCATTTGCGGACCAGCTCCTCGACCCTGTCCGTGATGTTGAGGTAATCGCGCCGATGCGGCGTCTCAAACCAGAGATGCTCGGTCAAACTTTTCATGCTTGCTTCAAATTGCCGCTGCGATCGCGTCGCCGATTTCGCGCGTGCCGACTTTGCGGGCGTTGGGTTCGCCGGGATGGAAGATGTCGCCGGTGCGATAACCGGCCTTGATGGTTTTTCCTACCGCTTCAACGATGGCGTTATGCGCATCGTACAAACCAAAACTGTAAAGCAGCATCATTGCCGCGGACAGGATTTGCGCGATGGGGTTCGCCAAATTCCTTCCCGCGATATCCGGCGCGGTGCCGCCGGCTGGTTCGTAGAAGCCGAAAGTCGTTTCTCCACTCGTCGCTCCAAGGCTCGCGCTGGGCAACATGCCCAGCGAACCGCCGAGCGCTGCCGCCTCGTCGCTCAGGATGTCGCCAAACATGTTTTCACAGAGCAGCACGTCAAACTGTGTCGGCTTGAGGATAAGTTGCATTGCCGCGTTGTCCACGAACAGGTGTTCAAGCGTCACACGGGGATATTGTTTGCCGATCTGCGTTACAACCTCACGCCAGAGCACGCCATTCTCAAGCACGTTTGCCTTGTCTATGCTCATTACCTTGCTCCGCCGTTTTCCCGCCGCGCGAAATGCCACATGTGCAATGCGCTCGATCTCCGACGTGGTGTAAACCATCGTGTCAACCGCCCGGCGCTGGCCGGCGCCGAGATCTTCCGTCTTTTTGGGCTGCCCAAAATACATGCCGCCCGTCAGTTCGCGCACAACCAGGATGTCAATGCCTTGTCCTTGACGTTCCTTGGCCAAAGGACACGATCGGGCCAGTTCCGGCCACAAAACCACCGGGCGCAGATTGGCGAACAGGGCGAATTCCTTGCGAATGTGCAACAAGGCGGCGCGTTCGGGGCGTTCCTCCTTGGGAATGGTCGGATCGCGGTCTGGCAAACCCACCGAGCCGAACAGGATGGCATGGGAATTTTTGCACAATGCGAGCGTAGCGTCCGGCAACGCTTTGCCCGCCGCATCAATGCCCGCCCAGCCAACCGGCGCTTGGGTAATTTCAAGCGCGAATTTAGACATGGTGACTACGCCGGATTTTTTTTCAACGGCGCGCAAAACCTTGATCGCTTCGCGCATCACCTCCGGCCCGATGCCGTCGCCGGCCAACGCTGCAATTTTAAAACGCTTCATAAATCTGGAACCGCGATGCTACGGCTTTGGCGCACGGTGACAACGGAATTTTACACGCTCGACATTTGCCGGTCGGAATTCAAAATTTGCACCATGATTCTGCCTTACAAAATCGCGACCCTGCTTTATTGCTTCAGTGAGCGCGACGATGTGCTGCTGCTCGAACGTGCGCAGGAGCCGAATCGCGGTTTCTGGAGCCCGTGCGGCGGCAAGCTGAAGATGGATGTTGGCGAGTCACCTTATGCCTGCGCCTGCCGCGAAGCCCAAGAGGAACTGGGTATCCAGGTTCGGACGGCAGATCTGCATCTGACCGGCCTCGTCAGCGAACACGGTTATCAAGGCCGGACGCACTGGCTGATGTTCTTGTTCGAAGTGAAAGCGAGATTAAAAACGCTGCCGCCGGCACATGCTGAAGGACGGTTTCAATTTTACCCGCGCGAGACGCTGGCAAGTTTAAAAATCCCGCAAACCGATTCCGAACGAATCTGGCCGTGGTTCTGGCGGTATCGCGGCGGATTTTTCGCGGCGCATTGCCATTGTCAACCGGACGGGAGAAATGAGTGGACGCTGGAGGAATCGCAAGTTCCCGACTCTCGACCCCCGACTTTTGACTGATTATGGACGAACCGATCATTGATTTGCAGAGCGACCAGCACTTCATGGGCGAAGCGCTGCGCCAAGCGGCCAAAGCCTACGAAGCAGGCGAGGTCCCGGTTGGCGTCATCATCGTGCAAGAGGGACGCATTATCGCGCGGGCGTGTAATCAGGTCGAACTGCTCAAAGACGCAACCGCGCATGCGGAAATGCTGGCCCTCACCCAGGCGGAGGAAACCATCTGCGATTGGCGGCTGACGGATTGCACGCTTTACGTGACGAAAGAGCCGTGCCCGATGTGCGCGGGCGCGATGGTGCATACGCGGCTGGCGCGGGTGGTTTTTGGCGCCAGCGACCCCAAGGCCGGCGCGGCGGGCAGCGTGATGAACCTGTTGCAGTTTCCAACGTTGAACCATCGTTGTGAAATAACCCGTGGCGTGCGCGAGATGGAATGCCGCGCGCTGTTGCGAAATTTTTTTACGGAGCAACGGCTTTCGCAGAAGCCAAAAAACAAATCCGGCGTCCCTCAAAAGCGGCACCGATAAAACCCCGGACATGTCATCCGAAAATTGCAGACTAAAATAAAACAAGGCATCCGGTCGGGATGCCTTGTGTTGAGCAGCAGAAATTAAATCGCGTTTAGGGCATGAAGTTGTAATACAAATAGGTGGTTCCCACACTATTGGTAGCCTGCTCCAAGGCCGTTACCAGTCCTGAGGGTGTCTCTTGTTGCGCGCTCCCATCGGCCAGCCCGACATTGCCTTCCCCAAAATGGATATCGCCGGTAGTCCATGACCACTGTGAAAAATCTACGCCCTTTCCCACGCCAGTTCCTGATGTTCCATACGCACCACCGGATGCGCCGCTGAACATCGTTGTTTGGGCGTTATTATTACAAAAATTGCGATCGGCTGTCAAGATGGTTTCCGGCTGGGTATCTATCGCATCACCACCGACCAGATAGCTCACGTTGGTGTAGTTTTTCGGATTTGGCACATCGGGAGTTGGGAGGCCGTTAAGAGTATAAGAGTTGATGAATTCCGCGTCCCAGTTCGTGGCGGCGTTGTGCGCGCCGTCTGCCGGACAAGCGAGCAACTTTGGGTCGCTGATTTGATTCGACATAACCACATAAACCATCGCCGGACTCAATGGGTTGGGCGCGCTATTGACAGCACTATAAATAAAATCCTTGGCGCCCCCCTGGCTATTGGGAACCGTCTGGGGAAATTGATCGTTGTTGTCACCCTCCCAAACCCGGTAAGAAATGCCCAACTGTCGGAGGTTGCTTATGCAATTGATGCGTTGCGCCTTGCGTTTGGCGGCGGCGAGCGCCGGCAACAGCATGGCCGCCAAAATGGCGATGATGGCGATCACCACCAGCAATTCAATCAGCGTGAAAGCCTTTGTGTGTTTCAGAATTCTTTTCATACGTTCACTTGGTTATTGGTTTTATGCGTTCGTGTGATAATTTTCGGAATTTATCGAAATCGCACAGACTGTCAATACATATTCCGGTAAAATGTTTAGCACTGATGATGCCAAACAAAAAAACGGCAAAAATGCTGGAAAAATTCAATTCCTCTGAAATGAAAACACGGTGGCGCGTGAAATTTTCACGCATTATGCGTGAAACTCACGCGCCGGAAGTGCCCCTTGCGCCAAAAGTAACTGTTATCCGAGAGCAGGTATCGTTGTGCCAAAAGGGTGTTACCCGATGGCTCTTGTTTTTGGTTAACTGTTCCGGCGCTTCGAAGCGAGCTAAAACGAGCAGGGGGGCGAGCTTTGAGCCTCAGCTCGCGCCCCCCTGCGGTCGAAGGTTCGTTGGACTTGCGTCCCTGGTTTTTTTGGATCGAGAGCACCGGTTTTCTTAGTTGGGGTTTCGACGGATCGCCGAGATCTGCTTGAGACTACGCTCCACCGTTTCTTTCAAGGCAAAGGGGTTCAACCGGGCCTTGTGCTGTCGCAGCCGTTGCTTGGTGGTTTCGGCCACCTCAGCGCTGGCCAGCACGCGCGCCAGGGGCGTTTGAGCCTGTCGGTAAACGCGCCGCACCTTCCCCGCTTCGCGCTCCTGGTGATCAAGTTTGAGGCTCGCATGAAAGTAATTGAGCAACTGTCCATAAGCTCCCTTGACCAGCGCATTGATCGGCTCCACCACCTCCGGATTGTCATGCCGTTCATACCCAAAGCACTGTCGAACATGGGTCCAGTTCTTCTGCTCCACATGCGCATTGTCGTCTTTCTTGTTCGGCCGGCTGCGCGTCATGAACACCGGCTGCGGCCGCTTCTGCAGCCACTTAAGCACATGATGGTTTATAAACTCTCCTCCGTTGTCGCTGTCCAAACCCAATAACGAAAAAGGCAGGCTGGCTTCCACATCCTGCAATGCCACCAGCGTTCCAGCCTGGCCCCGTCCCCACATCGCCCGCACTTCCACCCACGTCGTGGCGTAATCCACCCCATCGACCATCCACACAAATTCCCCGGCCACACTGCCGCCGCACAGCGCCACTGTATCGACCTCCAACCACCCCGCTTTGCCTTCCTCCCACAGACTGCCGCGAATGGGAATCTGCTGGCGCAACAACGTTCCGGGTCGCGTCAGCGACCGGCCTCGGCCTTTGTGCACGCAACGGTGCCAGCAGTCGGTCCAGGGTTCGCCCGCTGGCCAGCAACAGCTTGTCCCGCACCTCTCCGGGCATGGGCCGCTCGTATTGCTCGTAGGCCGGAATCCACTCCGGTAACATCGCCACCAGGCGCCGCCCACACGCATAGTCCGTCGCTTGCCAGATCGGCCTCAGCCATGGCACCAGCAACTGCGGCTCATACTCCACAGGACGACCGCTCAGAATCACGGGACCTCTCCTGAGCGCGGGCGCGCCTAATGCCCGAATCGCTGACTTGCGATGATAGCCCAGCAACTCCTGCGCTTGATCCAGCAGCTTGCGTTTGTGTTCCGCGCCAGCCGTTTCGTAACGCCGCCGCAGCTTCCTCAATACCTCTTCCCGTGTCGGTTGACTGATCATTTTATCCATTCCGGCCACGGTAACCCGACTTCTGGCACAACGTATCCCTCAGACCGTCTTTCTGCCCCTCCCAGGGTAACAAAACTTTTGGCGCAATTCGAGTGTCCGAAGCCAATCAAAATCTCATTTACAGCCGTGCGCTCATCGCAAACACTGGCCGGCCCAATGGCTGAACCAAAAGAAAACGTCCTCATGGAAAAAATCGTGTCGCTGTGCAAGCGGCGCGGGTTTATTTACCAGTCGTCTGAGATTTACGGCGGCATCAACGGCTTTTGGGACTACGGCCCGCTGGGTGCCGAACTCAAGCGCAACGTCAAGGAACTCTGGTGGAACACCATGACCCGCCAGCGCGACGACGTGGTTGGCCTCGAAGCGACTATCATCATGTCCCCGCAAATCTGGAAAGCCAGCGGCCACGTGGATACGTTCAGCGATCCAATGTGCGATTGCTTGCTGACGAAAAAGCGCTTCCGTGCGGATCAGGTAGAACCTTCCAGCGGAGTAATACATTGGTTCGGTGGAGCGGTCGATGAAGAACTGGCCAAGGCGTTGCTATGGATCAGCAGTAACCTCTCGCCATCTGAACTTGCTAAAGGAATTAGAGAGCTTGCAGCCGAATTCGGAGACAAGCCGCGAGATGTTGTTGAGCTTGCTTTCAACCAGTTCATCCATAGTGAAGAAGGGAATGGTAGCGACTTCCTTGCAGTGCTAGCGCGTTATAAATTTCAGCTCGGCTCAGGGAAAAGGCGCCACGCATGGCAAGATGTTCCCGTCTTGCAATTGGAAGGAAGACACCCGGAGAGTGTGCGAAAAACAGCGAGACAATATTTCCAACAGCTTGGAATCGAGAATCCAATTCTGTTTCTGAGGAAAGAAGAACCAGTTACTGACAGTACTAGATTCAATCCAGAAAACGGAGCACCACTCACCGAGCCGCGTCCGTTCAATTTGATGTTCAAAACTTTTATCGGTGCTTCCGAACCAGCCGAAGAAGCCTACCTCCGCCCGGAAACCGCGCAGGCGATTTTCGCGCAGTTCAAAAACGTGCTGGAAACATCGCGCCAGAAAGTGCCGTTCGGCATCGCGCAGGTCGGCAAGGCGTTTCGCAACGAAGTCACGCCGCGCAATTACACCTTCCGCTCGCGCGAGTTCGAGCAGATGGAACTGGAATTCTTCATCAAGCCGGACGAAGCAGTGGAAGCTATCGCTGGTCGTATCGCGACTGCGGATGAAGTGGTTGGAGTTCCGCCTTCAGGCGGCTCGGAACCGGCTAGAGCCGGAACTCCAAGCGCAGATTGGGGCTGGGAAGCCTGGCATAAATACTGGGTTGAAGAGCGCATCCGATTCTATCAAGGCATCGGCCTGCCGCGTAACACACTGGTCGAGTACTGGCAAAAACCGGAGGAACTGGCGCATTACGCGCGTGCGACGGTGGATATTCTGTACAAATTTCCGTTCAGCAAACGCGACGAGAAAGGCGAGTTAAAGGGAGAGGAACTTGAGGGCGTCGCCGCCCGCAGCGATTTTGATTTGAGCCAGCATGAGCGCTTTTCGGGCAAACCGATGGGCGTTTTCGACGAGGAACTCCGCGCCGCGTGGGGCAAGCTTGACGAAGTAAAAAAAGCCGGTTTATCAAATCGCTATTATGAAGCCCGGCTGAAGTATCTCACGAAAACGGGCGTCGAACCGGCAAAAGCGGAAAAGGAAGCCAAGGAAGACGCCGATGGCTTGGCCAAGGGCCAATATATTCCGCATGTCATCGAGCCGTCCGCCGGTGTGGATCGGCTCATCCTGGCACTGATTTGCAATGCGTATCACGAAGACCAGATGCCGGACGAAAAGGGCAAACTGGAAACGCGCGTCGTGCTGCAATTTCATCCGCGCGTCGCGCCCATCAAGGTGGCTGTGTTGCCGTTGCTAAAAAACAAACCCGAGCTTGTGAAAAAGGCGCGGGAAGTGCGCGACCTGTTGCGTCCGCACATGAACGTGTTTTACGACGACGCCGGCGCGATTGGCCGCCGCTATCGCCGTCAGGACGAGGCTGGCACGCCATTCTGCGTAACAATTGATTTCGACACGCTGGGCGAGAAACCGGAGTTGAAAGGCACCGTAACGATGCGTTACCGCGACGACGGCAAACAGGAGCGTTTGGCGATTGGCGAATTGTTAAATTGGTTGCTGCCAAAAATCCGCTGATGACCGAGAACGCAAAAACTCCAAAGACGTCAAAGAAGCGCGCGCCGACGCTGTACCTCATCGTTGCAATCAAATTGATCAAAGGCGTCGCGCTGGTGCTGCTGGCCTTGGGCGTCTTTTCGCTGGCGAACCGGGATTTGTCGGATGTTTTCGACCAATTTTTACGATGGGTGCATCTCGACCCGGAACGGAACTTTTTTACCAGCATCGGTGATTGGCTGGACACCATCACGCCGACCAACATCCGCGTGTTCGCGTCGGGCACATTTCTCTGCGGATTGTTTCTGCTCGTTGAGAGCCTGGGGCTGATGTTTCGGGCAAAATGGGCCATCTGGCTGACGATCGGCGAATCAGCCTTTTTCATCCCCATCGAGGTTTTTGAACTGGTACATCGCCGGCCTGAATTGACGGGCCAAACGCGCCCCATGTTCTCCCATCCCAAAATCGGATTGGCCATCGTGCTGGCATTGAATGTGTTAATCGTCTGGTATTTGTTGAAAAACCGGGAGCGGCTCTTCCGGCATCATTAGCGATTTCATCTCAAATTTCCCGTTCCATTTTCGCCGCCGAAAAGCCATCCTTCCCTTGTGACCACCGGTGAAGCCATAAAACTTTTGGAAGCGTTCCGCGCTGGAAAAACCGCCCGCGGGCAGGTTCTTCGCGCCTTTCAAGCCGCGCCGGTGGCCGACCTCGGTTTTGCGCAGGTGGACACGCATCGCGCGTTGCGCCAGGGCTTTCCCGAAGTAATTTTTGGCTCCGGCAAAACGCCGGAGCAGGTGGTCAAAATCGCCGCGAAAATCCTGGCGCATGAACAACGCGTGCTGGCCACGCGCCTCCCGCCTGAACATGCCCGCGCATTGCGCAAGAAATTCAAGCAGGCCGTTCATCACCCGCTCGCGCGCTGCGTGACCATCGAAAAAGATCCGTTACCAAAACGTCCTGGCTTCATCGCTGTTGTTTGCGCCGGCACGAGCGATTTGCCGGTGGCCGAGGAAGCCGCGGTCACGGCGGAAATCATGGGCAACCGGGTCGAACGCATTCGCGATGTCGGCGTTTCGGGTTTGCACCGGCTGTTCCCGCACCTTGAAAACATTCAGAGCGCGAACGTGTTGATTGTCGTTGCTGGCATGGAAGGCGCGTTGCCCAGCGTGGTTGCCGGTTTGGTTTCCCGGCCGGTGATTGCCGTGCCGACCAGTGTCGGTTATGGCGCCAGTTTCGGCGGGCTGGCCGCCTTGCTCGGCATGTTGAACAGTTGCGGCAGCGGCGTGACGGTGGTGAACATTGACAACGGCTTCGGCGCGGGATATGCCGCGAGTCAAATCAATGCGCTGGCAGAAAAATGAAAATACTTTATCTCGATCTTTTCAGCGGCATCAGCGGCGACATGTTCGCCGGCACCCTTATTGATTTGGGCGTGGACGCGCGCAAACTGGAGCGCGAATTAAAAAAACTGAAGCTCGGCGGCTGGCATCTTCACGTTATCCGCAAACAAAAATCCGGCATTGATGGCGTAAAATTTGACGTGCAAATGGACAAGCGTCGAGAGCATGAAGGCACGCACCATTCGCATCACGCATCACGCATCACGCATCACGATCACTCCCACAATGACAGCCGCAATTTCGCCGAAATCAAACAACTCATTTCACGCAGCCGACTTTCAAACTGGGTGAAGAAAAAGTCCGTGGCCGTGTTCCGACGCATCGCCGAAGCCGAAGGAAGAATTCATGGCCTGCCGCAGGAACGCGTGCATTTCCACGAGGTTGGCGCGGTGGATTCCATTGTGGATATTGTGGGCGCGTGTGTCGCGCTGGAGATGCTCGGCAAACCGCGCGTGCTCGCGTCGCCGGTCACCGAAGGCACGGGCTGGATTGATTGCGAGCACGGACGGTTCCCCGTGCCGGCGCCGGCGACACTGGCCATTCTTGGAGCGCGCGGCATCGGCATTACGCAATGCGATGAACCGCATGAACTGGTCACGCCCACGGGCGCGGCGTTGCTGGCCGAATTCGCCGAAAGTTTTGAGCCGATGCACAATCTGGTTGCCGAAAAGACCGGTTTCGGTCTCGGCTCGCGCGAAAATAAAACGCGACCGAACGTTCTGCGCGCGGTGCTGGGTCAAGCGACCAAGGGCCAAAGTCCAAAGTCCAAGGCCAAGAGCCAAACTGACGGTGCGTTCAAGTTATTAGACTGGGAAACGGACACCATTGCGGTCCTTGAAACCAATCTGGACGACATGAATCCCGAAGTTCTCGGTCACTTTGTTGAAACGACGCGGGAGGCGGGTGCGCTGGATGTTTTTTACACTTCGATTCAGATGAAAAAAAACCGGCCCGGCGTCTTGCTCACGATTTTGTGCGCGGCATCGGATGCGGATAAATTCAGCGAAAAGGTTTTGCGTGAGACCAGCGCGTTCGGCGTGCGGCGCACATTGACGGAACGTCGCAAGCTACGACGCGAATTTGTCGAAACTAAAACTCAATTCGGCAAAATTACTGTTAAAATTGGCACGCTTAACGATAAAGTAATTCAAGCCACACCGGAATTTGAATCCTGCAAGGCTCTGGCGGCACGAGCGAAAGTTCCGGTCAAAAAGGTCTATGAAGCGGCACACCGGGCCATTTTTGAAGCGTCGGCATAATTATGTTTATTTTTCTTGCGTGAAGGCCCATGAATTGCTTAATTATTAAGTGTAATCTGATTTGGCAGTCGCTGGTTTATTTGATGCAGAACTATTCAGTACAGTCACAACCGAAGAGGGTGTCTTGAGCCGCCCTTTTGTTCCACGTAGTTTCTCTTCCGCCTCGTTCGTCCGGGTCAACGGAAAAATCCGTGCCCGTGAAGTTCGGGTGATTGACGCGCACGACAAGAACCTCGGCGTGCTCCCATTGAACGAGGCGCTCGCGTTGGCGCGGCAGCAGGGTGTGGACTTGGTGGAAATTTCCCCCACGGCAACGCCGCCCGTGTGCCGGATTGTGGACTTTGGCAAGTTCCGTTACGAACAGTCCAAGAAGGACAAGGATTCCAAAAAACATCAGCACGCCTCCACCGTCAAGGAAGTTCAACTCAGCCCGCGCATTGACCCGCACGACCTCGGCATCAAGGTCATCCACGCGATTGGTTTTCTGTGCGAAGACATGAAGGTGAAAGTCGCGCTGAAATTCCGCGGGCGCGAAATGGCGCACACGGAATTCGGATTCCAAGTCATCCGTAAATTTCTCGACGAGATAGCGTCTTACGGCCATCCCGACTTCGAACCGAAACTGATTGGCCGCGGCATCAATGTGATGGTCAGCCCGCTTCCCCGCAACAAACGCGCAAAAAACCCGCGCGCGGTCGAAGGCAACCCTACGCCGGAGTCCGAGAACAATCATCTGCTCCCGCCGCAAACGGCGTCCGAACAAAAATCCGGCGGTTTTACAAACAATCCGTTCGAGAAAATCGAGGTCAAGTAACCGCTTGCGCCCGCCAGGCGCACACCAATTCGGGGAAGCGGCAATTCTCGCACACGGCGTTTGAATGCCCGCAGAAGTCGCGCGTGATTTGCAGCAAACCCTGTTGAGCCGCGGCGCTCCGGCACCATCGGCCCCGCCCGGGTCCCAGCAAGCGCTGCCGCGCCAGCCGCAGAACGGAATTGTCCTGGGCGGCGGGCCACGCAAAGTAACGTTGCTCCATCACACGTTGGAACTTCGTGTTTTCACCCTCGACCGCCCGCGTCCAGAGCCAGGGCAGGATCACGTTGATGGCCAAATCCGTCACGCGCGCGTTGCCGAGCAGGGGCTGGGGATTTTGCAAACGTGCCGAGCGAAGCGTCCAATGCCAAGACCAAAATTCGTCGCGCCCCACTTCAAGGATTTTGCGCAGCGAAGCCGACAACAGTTTGTCTGGCAAATCCGCGGCGCACCAGGATTCAAGTTGTTGGACCATATCGCCGGTGGCCAGCCAGTGAGCGGCAAGCGCCAGCCTGCGTTGCGGATGATTCGCCGGGCGCAGCCCGTGAAATTTCCACGCCGCGCGCGGCAAAATGCAATCCTGGAACGCATCGCGTTCGCGCCACCAGCAGTCCCAAACGCGCCGCAAATAATCATCCCGCCCCGCCTGCCCGCGGGACAATTCCAGCGGCAACAAACCGCTGACACCGAGCAATCGCGCCTGCAGGCCAAATGCCGAATTCGCGCCGCGCGCCCACCGCTCGTGTGATTCTGCCAGGTTTTGCATCGGCCAGGCATTGTGCTTGTAGCCCAGCGCGCGGAACAGTCCTTCCCAGAGGGATTGTTCCCAGCCCACGTGTTGTGCGCGGGCGCGAAAGTGCGCGGCTTTGGATTGAAAGCGCGCGCGCGCGGCTTCGCGGAGCAAGCCGGTCAATTGAGTTTCGTCCAAATCGCTCAACGGCGGGCAGCATTTGCCGCGCAAATTTTCGGGAAACCGGCCCGGTGATTCACTTTCGAGCCATATACCAAGTTCGCGCAATGGCGCATCGAGCGAGTGACACAATGACAACGTTGGCGGCAAAGATTTGGGTCCGGGCTTCGGCGTGTTCGGCAACTCACGGTTCGGACGGCCTGAATTGTGAACCCCGGTGTCATCCCAGACGACATGCAAGATGACGTTTTGGAAATTCGGATTGCGGTCGTGCCCGTGCGCGTGCCAGCCACCGGCGCGCAAATCTATCTCCACGTCGCCCGAGCGCGGCGCGTCATCGCCTATTTGGATCGCCGCGCAGCGAAAATCCGGCCCGCCTTCGGCGCTGGCGAAACCGGGATGGAAAATCCGAACCGGCTGCTCATCCGTGGTTTTGAGCTGGTCGCGGCGCAGGCGTTGATGCAGCCACACCGCCTGAAGCAGTCGTTCGGTCGGCAGTTCGTTTTCGTCGCGCAGCACGTTCACCGCGCCCAGCCGCGCGCGCCAGAAGGCGTAGAAACTCTCAGGAGGCGGAGACATCTTAAAATTGGTTTTGCGCCGAGGATGGAACAAAGTCAAGCCGGCGCATGAAAAATTGAACGCATCTTATGGCGGATTTGCCTGTTTATAGAAACAGGCAAATGCCTCGTGGCGAGTTTTTGTTGGCCGAAATGCCGTCTTTCCGGTTACACTTCACGAGGTTGCGATGAACGACAATGCAATGATTGAAGTGACGAATCTGACGAAACGCTACACGGGACGCACCGCCGTGGCGGGCATCTCGTTCACGGTCGCGCGGGGCGAAATCGTCGGACTGCTCGGCCCGAACGGCGCGGGCAAAAGCACGACGATGCGGATTCTCGCGTGTTACCTGCCGGCGACGTCCGGCACGGTACGCGTGGCGGGTTTTGATGTTTTCCACCAATCTGCCGAAGTGCGCCGCCGGATTGGCTACATGCCGGAAAACAATCCGCTCTACACCGAAATGCGCGTGCGTGAATACTTGAAGTTCCGCGCGCGGCTGAAAGGTCTGGGCTGGCGGCGTTCCCGTCAACGTGTGAGCACGGTCATGGAGCAATGCGGGTTGACCGACGTGAGCCGCCGCATCATCGGACAACTGTCGAAAGGCTACCGGCAGCGGGTGGGCATGGCGGACGCGCTGGTGCATGAACCGGAATTAATCATTCTGGATGAACCGACCATCGGCCTCGATCCGCGCCAGATTCGCACGGTGCGGCAATTGATCAAGAGCCTCGCGGGGGCGCATACGGTCCTGATTTCGACGCATATTCTTCCGGAAGCGGAAATGATGTGCAACCGGATGCTCATCATGTACGATGGCAAAATCCTTGCCGCCGACACACCGGAAAACCTGCAGCGGCTTGTGTCAGGAAAGAATCAGATCATTGTGGAACTCGCCGCGCCCGCCGCCGCGTTGCGTGAGTGCTGGTCGAAAGTTCCCGAAATTGAACATTTCGACGTATCGGCCAGCGAGGGAGAATTCCAGCGTTGCGCGCTGACGCCGCGGGACGGGCTGGATTTGCGGCCGGTGGTTTTCGCGCTGGCACTGCAAAACGGCTGGGTGTTGCGCGAGTTGACGCGCAACCGCCATTCGCTGGAAGACATCTACGTGCAGGTGACACAGCCGGGCGAAGAGGAAGAAAACTGATGCGAATTTTTCTAACGCTCACTCGACGGGAACTGGCGGCATTTTTTGTCTCCATCACGGGGTACGTCATCATCGCGGCCGTGACCCTTTTGATCGGATGGAGTTTCGTGGTGCTGATGACCAATCTCGGCAGCGATCCGTCGCCGATCCCGGTGACGGAAATGTTTTACCAAACCTATTTCTTCTGGCTCATCGTGCTGCTGGCCACGCCGATCATCACGATGCGCTTGTTCGCCCTGGAAAAGTTTTCCGGCACGTTTGAAACGTTGATGACTACGCCGGTGGGCGATTTGCAGGTGGTCGCGGGCAAGTTTGCGGCGGCGGTCATCTTCTACCTCATCATGTGGCTGCCGATGCTGCCATGCCTCTACGTGGTGCAGCGTTTCGCGGACCAACCGGGCACGCTGGATCCAGGCACGATTGGCGGGATGTATCTGGGCGTGTTTCTGATTGGCAGCCTGTTTTTGTCGTTGGGCTGCTTTGCCTCGGCGCTTACCCGCAGTCAAATGGCGGCGGCGATGATCAGTTTTGTGTTTGGTGTCAGTCTGTTCTCACTCGGATTCCTGGCCCAGGCGATTACAACGGCAGCGCAATGGAAAACACAAGTGCTCTCGTATTTCGGGTTGTTTAATCAGATGAACGATTTAACGCGTGGCGTGGTGGACACGCGCACGGTGGTCTTTTATGTGAGTCTCACGCTGTTTTTTTTGTTTTTGACCCTCCGTGTGGTGGAAAGCCGACGTTGGAAATAAAATGGCTGTCAACCCCAAACCCCTATTGAGTTTCTCGCGCGCCCACCGGTGGAAAATCGGGTTCGACGTGGTGGTGCGGACGGCGTTGGTGCTGGCCGTTGTGGTGATGGTTAATTATCTGGGAAGCCTGTTCAGCAAGCGGTTTTATCTCAGCTCGCAGACAAGCACTGAATTATCCTCGCGCACGGTGGACGTGCTTCGATCCATGACTAACCATGTCACCGTGACGCTGTACTACGACACCCAGGATGATTTTTACCCGACCATCCTTTCGTTATTGCAGGCGTATCGCGCGGTCAACCCAAACATTTCCATCCGCACCGTGGATTACGTGCGTGACGCGGGCGAGGCGGAGAAGATCAAGGCCAAATACAACCTCAATCTGCCAACGGATAAAAACCTGGTCATTTTCGATTGCGACGGACGGCACAAGACCTTTCCCGGCGACGCGCTTACCCAGTACGAATTGAAACAGGTTTCCAACGCCAAAGAACGGGAGTTCCGCCGCAAGCCCGTCGCGTTTTACGGCGAAGAGGCCTTCACCTCGATGTTGCTTGCTGTCATCAACCCGAAGCCATTCGAAGCCTATTTTTTGCAGGGCGACGGTGAACCCTCACTCACGGAAAGCGGCAACTCTGGTTATCTGAAATTCGCCGCCATCTTGCGGCAAAACTATATTCAAGTGCAGCCGCTGAATTTGCAGAGTGACAGCCCGGTGCCAGCCGACTGCAATTTGCTCATCATCGCCGGCCCCCAAACGATGTTTTCAAATCCGGAGCTGAATAAAATCAGTCAATATCTTGCACAAGGCGGAAGACTGCTTTTGTTACTGGATTTCAATTCCATCCAGCATCCCACCGGCCTCAACAACATTCTCCGGGAATGGGGTGTCACCGTGGGTGACGATGTGGTGCAAGACCTGAAAAATACGGTTTCCGGGCAGGATGTGATTGTTTACAATTTCAGCCAGCATCCCGTTGTCAATCCGCTCACCCAACTGGCGTTAGAATTGATTTTGCCGCGCCCCGTCAGCCCTATTAACTGGCAAAACCCGCCTGCCGACGCGCCCCAAGTGGATGCACTGGCTGCATCAGGCCCCGATTCCGTGCTCATGAACGAACGTGGTCTGCCGCCGCGCAGTTATCCGTTGATGGTTGCCGTTGAGCAAAAGGGGGTCAAAGGAGTGGCGTCCGCCAGCGGTGGCACCCGGATGGTGGTGGTGGGCGATTCGCTGTTTCTCGACAATCACTATATTGAGGCCGGCGCGAACCGCGATTTCGTCAGTTACGCGGTCAATTGGCTCCTCGACCGCCCGACCCTGCTGAAAGGCATTGGTCCGCGTCCCGTCGTCGAGTTTCGACTGTTGATGACGCGGGAGCAGCAGCGCGATGTCCGCTGGCTGCTGCTGGGGGCGCTGCCCGGCGGAGTGCTGCTGTTGGGCGGCCTGGTCTGGCTGCGGCGGAGAAAATAATGAATTCGAAAAACACTCTGGTCTGGTTTGTCGTCGCGGCGTCCTTGTTCGCGTTCATTTTTGCTTTTGATCATTTTCTGCGACCAGCCTTCGCGGAACCGTCCGCCATCCTGCCGAACTTGCAACCCTCGACCGTCACCAGTGTCCAGGTGATTCCCGCCAACGCGCTCGAAATCCGCGCCGACCACACGAATGACGCATGGCTGTTGACCGAGCCGGTGGTTTATCCCGCGCAACCCGCCGCCATCGAGGCTTTGCTGGGAGCGTTGCAAAAACTCACGCCGGCCATCCGCATCAGCGCCGGCGAATTACGCAAACAAACCAACGCCGACGCGGAATACGGGTTCGAGACCCCGCGGATTTCCCTCGTGGTTGAAGAGGCCGACGGCCAACGGTGGCAGCTTCAGGTGGGCAACAAAACCGCGCCCGGCGACCAGGTTTTTCTCCGCGTCGTTGGGACCGACGGCGCGTTTGTCGCCGATGCCGACTGGCTGAAATACATTCCGCGCTCGGCCGATGACTGGCGCGACACGGCGCTGGTGGATTTCGACGGCAACGCGCCCGACTGGATTGTCCTGACCAACGGCACAAAGGTCATTGAACTTCACCTGGACGCCACCAATCATCTCTGGCGCATGACCCGGCCGCTCGTGGCGCGCGCCGACAGCGCCCGGATCACCGAAGCCCTCCAACGTCTGCAAACCGCCCGCGTCGCGCAATTCATCACCGATGCCCCCAATGCCGATTTGAGCGCCTATGGTTTGCAACCCGCCAATTTCGATTTGTGGGTGGGGCAGGGAACGGATTTTTTATCAGCCGTGTACATCGGCAACAGCCCCACAAACAATTCATCGCTGGTTTATGCCAAGCGGCGTGGCTGGAGCACGATCATGACGACCGCCAAGGAACCCTTGTCACCGTGGTTCAGCCCGGTGAATGATTTTCGGGACCCGTATCTGTTTGAATTGTCCGCCCCCGTCGCTGAAATCGAAGTGCGCGGGGCAAACACAAACAATTTCACCCTGCAAAGGCAGGGCACAAACGACTGGCGCGTCGTCGGTGAAAAATTCCCGGTGGACACCGGCAGCGTGGAACAGTTCATCAAAATCCTCGCCAGCCTGCGCGTCTCGGAATTCGTCAAGGATGTCGTAACCGTGCCGGATTTGCCGGCCTATGGGCTGGCGACGCCCGCGCGGCAAATCGCCTTGTTTTCGGTGGCAAGCGATACCAACGCCGTCATCGCGCAGTTGCGGTTCGGCTCGATCCAGACTAATGAGGTTTTTGCACAACGTGCGGATGAGGATTTTGTTTGCGGCATCCCGCTGGAGGAGTTCAATCAATTGCCGGATGCGGGCTGGGAATTTCGCGAGCGGCAGATCTGGAATTTTAAGGAAAGCGATGTGGCGCAGATCATCATCCACCAAAATGGCAAGACCCGGCAAATCGTTCATAATGGCCCCAACCAATGGTCGCTCGCACCCGGTTCGCAAGGCATCATCGTCCCGGCGGCCATCGAGGAAACCGCGCATCGCTTTGGCGGACTCACCGCCGCTGCCTGGCTCGCCCGCAACGTGACCGACCCCGAAAAATTCGGGCTTAACCCGAAAAATCTTTCCATCACCCTCGAACTTAAAAATGGCGAAAAGCGCACTGTGGATTTCGGCGCGACGGTTTCGCAAACCGCGCTGGCCGCCGTGACGCTTGACGGCGAGCGCTGGGCCTTTGTGTTCCCGCCGGTGCTTTATCAGTTCGTCTTGAGTTATCTCACCATTCCGGCGAACGTTCCTTGATATGCGCGTTCAACCCGGCTTCTGGCGGAAATGCCGGACGTGCTTCCGGCTCCTGCGCCGCCTGATGCTTTTCGCGACTCTCGTTTTGATTTGCGCCGTGGCCTGGCTCAATCAAGTCGGCCTGCCGGACTTTCTAAAACGGCCGCTCGTCGAAACGCTGCGCTCGCACGGCATTGAATTGACCTTTGTCCGTTTGCACCTGAGTTTCCTGCACGGCTTGGTTGCCGACAACGTCCGCATTGGCCGAACAGAAAAGGGCGAAGGTCCGGCGCTCTCGCTTCAACAGGTTCAATTGCGGCTGGACTACCGCGCGCTGCTGCACCGCCAATTACAAATTGACGGACTCGTTTTGCGCCAGGGCAAATTTACATGGCCGCTTTCGACGACCAATGTGCTGACGCTCAACCATGTCCAGACGGATTTGCGTTTTCAAGCCAACGACACCTGGTCGCTGGATGATTTTCAGGCGGATTTTTCAGGCGCGAAACTCATGTTGTCCGGTGATATCGTCCACGCTTCAGCGTTGCGCAACTGGGAAATTTTCCGTGGCCACAACACCAACGCCTTCGCATGGCGAACCCGCTGGCGAAAATTCGCCGATACGGTCCGTCAAATCCATTTCACCGGCACGCCGCAACTGAGCTTGGCTGTAAACGGCGACGCGCGCGATCCTCGTTCGATTTCAATTCATCTGATGGCCAATGCTCCTGCCGCCGACACGCCTTGGGGCCGCGCGCATGCCATCCAAGTGGTTGCCAAGTTGACGGCACTGGCCAGAGCGCCGACAAATGCCGATTTATCCTGGGCTTGGTGGACCAACATACAACCTTACCGGATTGAATGGACCGCGCGGCTGTCGCATCTGGAATCGGAGAAATTAGACGCCCAGTCCGTCAGGTGCGGCGGATTTTGGCGCGCGCCGGAATTGACGGTCACAAATTTGTCCGCCGAATTGGGCGGCGGCTGGCTGGATGCCGTCGCGCGATTGAACGTGGCCACGCGCGAGTTTGCCTTCACCAATTCATCGTGTTTCGACCCGCGTGCCATCGAGGCATTGTTGACGGAAAAGACCCAAAACTGGCTGGCGCAATTTTCCTGGACGCAGCCGCCGGCTTTGCGGGCCGGGGGTTCGCTGACCCTGCCGGCGTGGACCAACCGCCAGCCGGATTGGCGCGGTGAAGTGCAACCGACAGTGCGACTGGCCGGTGAATTTGCCGCCACCAACGGCGCGTTTCGCCGAATCGCCGTTGACTCGGCTCACGGATACTTTTCCTACTCCAACCTCGTCTGGCGGCTCCACCGTCTCATCGTAAAACACCCCGAAAGTCAGCTCACGCTCGCCGACGCCGAGGATGACAGCACCAAAAGTTATCACTGGCACGTACAAGGCACGCTCGCCCCCGATGTCGTCCAACCGCTTCTGGCTTCTAACCATGTCGAGCGGGCTTTTAACCTTCTCACGTTCACCCAGCCGGTGTTTTTGGACGCGGACGTGTGGGGCCGTTTGTATGACGAGGACAGCATCGGCGCCGCAGGACATCTGGCGTTGACAAACTTCACCATCCGCGGCGAGAGCGTGAGCAATGTCGAAAGCGCCTTTCGTTACACCAACCGGGTTCTTGAATTTTTCCAGCCGCACCTGCAGGCTGGCGCGCAACGGATGGCGGCCGATGGCATCACGGTGGACTTCAACTCATGGCGAATTTACTTTACCAACGGTTTCGGCAACGCCGATCCGCGGGCGGTGGCGCGCGCCATCGGGCCAAAGGCCGGCGAGGTGATGAAGCCGTATCGCTTTGAACTGCCATGCCCGGGGCGTGTGAACGGTTATGCGCCGTTGCACGGCATGGACGACGCGAATATATGGTTTGAAGCGGAGGGCGCGCCGTTCGCATGGCTGAAACTCAAAACGCCTCGCATCGCGGGAAAAATCCACTGGCTGGGCCAGACATTGATTCTGACCAATCTGACAGCGGCGTTTTACGGCGGGAACGCGAATGGCTTTGCCCGCTTCGATTTTCGTCCCAAGCATGGCGCGGATTTTGAATTTACCGCCAACGTCAAGAATGCGAATGTGCATTTGCTGGCAACAGACTTGTCATCGCCGACCAATCATCTTGAAGGTGAGTTGAGCGGACGGTTCGTGATGACCAGCGCAAACTCGGAGGATTGGCGCACCTGGAACGGCTACGGCCAGGTCAATTTACACGATGGGCTGATCTGGGACGTTCCCATTTTCGGTATTTTGTCGCCGGTATTGAACACTTTTGTGCCGGGCCTGGGCAGCAGCCGCGCGACGGATGCGGCGGCACAATTTGGCATGACCAATGGTGTGATATTTTCGGACGATGTGGAAATCCGCTCGACCATGATGCGGATGCAATATGCCGGCACGGTGGACTTGCGAAGCCGCGTGAACGCCCATGTCACCGCTCAATTACTGCGCGATACGTGGGTGGTTGGCCCGCTCCTCAGCACCGCGTTGTGGCCGGTCAGCAAATTGTTTGAATACCAAATCACCGGCACACTCCAGCAGCCGCGGAGTGAGCCGGTTTATATTCCCAAATTGCTGTTGATGCCGCTGCACCCCATCCGCAGCCTGGAGGAAATCCTTTCCAGCGGCGCCACCACCAACGCGCCGCCGTCAAGGTAAAACAAAGCATGTGTTCCTAGCGGATTGGATACGCCATGGTGTTGGTGTTGGCAAAGCCGTTCGGTGGCACAGGCTGGAAAAATTCATTTCCGGATGAAGAGCGTGCGGGTTCCCCCTGGTTCTGCGTTTGTTCTGCGGAGCGTTGTGGTGACGCGCCTTCTGCCGCCGCATCCGGATTGGGCAACGAGACAGTGTTGGTATCGCCAAAACCACCTTGGGACACCGGCTCAAAGGATGTATCTTGTGTGTTCTGCGACGCGGACTGCGAACGCAGCCGTTTTTGCTCCGCTTGTATGGCCTTGCGTTGCGCTGCTGCTTCGTCTGCCATCGCAGCCGAAATGCCGGGCAATCGTCGTTCTTCTGTCGTTGTCTCCGCCGAGGCCAATTCCGGTGTTCTCAACACTGTGGGGCGCATCAGCACGAGCAGTTCCTCGCGGGACTTGTTGCTGGTACGACTGCTGAACAGACTGCCCAATATTGGAATGTCCTGCAGCAAGGGAACCCCGCTTTTGTTCTTGTCGTTTTCATTGCGGATGAAGCCGCCGAGTATGATGGTGTCGCGATCTCTGACCGCGACCTCGGATGAAAGCGTGCGCTTGTCCGTGTTGGGAACATTGCCCACGCCGGTGATTGTTGTGTAGCCGCTGATGTCATCAATTTCCTGGGCGATGTCCATCACCACCAAACCATTGGGATTGATAAACGGCGTGACGTCCAACGAGATGCCAACCTGCAGTTGCGAATAGGAGGAACTGGGGCCGCCGCCAATGCCGCTGTTGTAATAAACACTGTTAACGTAGGGCACCGTGTTGCCGACAAAAAATTGCGCTTCCTTGGCCTGAAAAGTCTGAATCGCGGGGCGCTGGATGATGGAGATCGAACTGTCCGACTCCGCCGCCTGCAAGGCCGCATTCCAATTCTGGCCGATGTTCCCGAAATAGCTCAGGCCGCCCCCCAAGCTGTTGGCAAAGTTCGCGCTGGCATTGGTGCCGAGGACGCCGCTCACAAAATTATAAAATTGCTGGCCATTGTTGTAACCGCCAGCGCCGGTAACTGTTGAATTGTACGCTTTCGGGGTTTGTGCCACAGAAACACCGAAATTCCAGCCGTGGTTCAAATTCACGTCCATGATAATTGATTCAATGAGCACCTGCGGCAGCAGCACGTCGAGCTTGGCTACGATGTTCGTGATGGTGTCCATGTCCTGACGGGTGGCAAAAATGAGCAGCGAATTACTCCGCTCGTCGGAGATGATTTTGGTTGGACCCAGAATTTGAATTTGCCCGCTCCCGCCCTGCGCCGCTTGGTTGATGATGTTCCGCAGCCGCTCGCTGAACGTGTTGCCGGGCGGGGGATCCCCCAAGGCCAGCGGTTGGATGTCGCCAAATTGGTTGATGCCGCCGGGTTGGTTGATGCCACCGGGTTGGTTGATGCCGCCGGTCTGGTAGCCCGACGTGCCGGTGCCGAAGCCGGACCGCATGGCACCGCTGGAACCGCCGCGCGTGGCTCCGCCACCGCCAATGGTGGTCGTGCTGCCGCCGCTGCCCAAGCTGTTCAAGGCATTGGCAATGTCGCTGGCCAGCGCATATTTGATGGGAATGACTTCGGAGATGAATTCCTCCGGCTGATTGACGTCCACTTGCTTGATAAACTCCAGCATCCGTTTGACGTTTTCGGCGTAGTCGCGGATGATAAGAATCCCATTGCTGTCAATCGGGAAAACCGCGTTCGGAATCTTGGCGAACTGCTGCAAGACGGGAGCTAGTTCGCTCGGCTTGGTGTATTTCAACTGGACGATGTGCGTGACGTATTGGCCGACGTCGGGCAGTTGGGAAGCGGTTTGGGTGTTGAACGCCGCGCCTTCCTGGCCGGCCTGCGTAACGGGCACGGCCTTCACAAATTTGTCGCCGATGTTGATGAGCGCGATGCCGTTGAGCGCCAGCACGCCCTGCAACGCCTGAATCACCTCGCTCTTGGTCAGGGGAGTTTCCGTTTGCAGCACAATCTTTGCTTGGGGCAAACCCGCTCGCAACAGGGTGCGCCCCACGTACTGAGCATAAACCTGAAGGACCTGATCCACATCCACCCCCTGAAAATTGATGTCGCCGGCGGGAACCATTTGCTCGGACGCAGCGGTGGTAGGAGCCGGCGGCGCGGTGGCGGCGGTTGGAGCCGGGGTCGCGGCGGGTAGCTTGGCACCGGCGGGATTGGCCGGCGCGGCGGATGGGGTGGCGGAGGTCGGCGGCGGCGGAAAAGCCGGCGGTGCCGCGGGCAATTTCGTGGCGGGATTGGCCGGCACGGCATTGGAACGTTGCAGCACGGGACGCAGGGTGGGAGGCATTTGCGCCCGGAGGCCAAAACCAGTTAGAAGCGTGAGCAGGATGAGCGTGGTCGTTTTCACAGTCATTTTGATTTTGCGGTTGTTTTCTTCAAATTCTTGTCTGCGCTGACTTTCTGATAGCTGGCGATGAGCCGGATGCTCGCATCGAGATGCTGGTGTGCGGGGTCGGGCTGCAACTCCAGGTCGCGCACGCGAATCATGGAAGCGTCGGAGCCGAGTTTGTAAAGAAAATCCACCAGTTCCTGGTCGTCGGCAACGACATTGATGTTTTGCGTCAACTCGACGAAAAATTCATTCGTGCGGGTCATCTGCCGCGACATGCTGACAACGCTGACACCGCTCCGCGCGGATTGCGACTGGATGGTACGGAGAAAATTGATGGCCTGATCTTCGGGCGCCACCGCGCCGCCTTCGCCCTCCATTTTCTTGACCAACGCCTCGTAGTTGGTCGCTTGCGCGATGGTTTTCCGGTAAAGTACCAGTTTGCGCCGGGCGTCAGCCATGCGATATCGAAATTTACCCCAGTCGGAAAAATGCGGCCAGACGAACCACCAGTTCAACACGAGAAAAAAGGCTACCAAAACTGCGACCGCCAGCCGGCGCTCAAGGGGACGCAATTGGGCGAAATATTTTTTCATGGCCTTTCCCCTTGCTTTTGCCTGAGCAAGAGCGAGAATTGCCAGCTCACCGCATCGCGCTGCTGGCGATAGGTCAGATCCTCGCCGCCGGATGTCTCAAACATGGGCTGGTCGTTCAGCTTCGCTTTCCGTACCGCGTCGTAAAAATGATCGGTGATTTTGGAGATTTGGTCCGGCGAAACGGTTCCGTTTAGGGACAATGTCGCACCGTCGGCAAAACTCAGCCGTTGCAGCGAAAGGCCAGCAGGCAGTTGTTCGGCGACAATGTTCCAGCAATCCAGCGCCGCGTATTTCAAGTCCTGCCGCTCCTTGAGCACATTGTAACGCGCTTTGAGCTGGAGCGTGTTGGTGTAACTGCGGCTCAACGCCGCGACCTGCTGTTCCACCTTCTGTGTGCGGTATTCCAGCACCTGGGTCGCGCAAAAATAGATCGCCACATAGACCACGTACAAAACTCCCGCCGCCACCAAGCCGCGCAGCCACAACCGATCCACAAACTGCTGGCGATAGCGCGCGGAAAATTCCTGGGGCAGCAATGTGGCGCGCGCGCTGCTTTGCGCCGAACGTTGCGCGGTGCGCGCGGCCAGTTCGGTGAACGGCAGCGGCGGCGTGACTTTTACCGGCTCACCCAGGCTCGCGAGCAGGACGCCTTCCCACTCCGTGGCGATGGCGCCATCGGCAACCAAATGCCAAGTCGGCGGCGCGGTCAGCCAGCCCTCCAATTCGCCGGCCCAGGTCAGTTGGGACAACTGGTCCTTCAGGCTCTTTGCCCGGTCTCCGGCCGGCGGCAGCACCACGAAACTCAAATTCCGCAATCCGCCGCCGCACCGCCACGCCACGAGCGCGACATTCTGGCCGGCGAGCGCAGCGGGATAGATCCACGCGCCATCTTCCGTCGCGGGCGTGGCTTCCAACTCATCCAGCATCGGCGCTTCGAGCCGGTCGGCCAGGTAGCCCTGACCCTCAAGCTTGCCGAGAAACTCCTCAACCGCATGCCGGGCGGCAATGACGACAATGACCGTTTGCAAATCGCCCGTCGTTTGCGGCAGCACGTGAAGCATCCACACAATTTGCGCCACCGGCATGGGCGACAACTTCTCCAATTGCAGCTCCACCATTGCCAGCGTTTCCTCGAAGTTGATTTTGGGCAACTCGATGACACGGAGGAAAAGGTTTTCCGGCGGCAGCCACGCAATGTTCAACTTTGGCTGCCACAATGAGCGCCACGACTTGGCCACCAGATTAAATGGCAACGGTTCGCCGGGTGCGCCGCTGTGCTCGCGGTTGAGCACAAAGCCGCCGCCTTTGGCGTCGAATTGCCAGAGGCGATGCGCGTCGGCGCCAACGTGAAGGATGTTGCAGGATTGCCAGCGAGCCATATCAGGAAAGATTTCGAGGTGGCGGAATCAATCTCACGCCTTGACCCACATTTCGGTTTTGGTGTCGCCGGCGAGCGCATCCATGTGTTCCTCGATCTGGGTAACGCGCAGGACCTCCTCGATGGTCGTCTCCCCGGCTTTCACCTTGTTCCAGCCATCGGTGCGCAGCGTGCGCATTCCCTGCTCAATGGCCCGGGCCGCAATGGTGGAGGCGGGCGCGCGGTTCAAAATCAGCGGGCGCATCGCTTCATTAAGAATCAGCAATTCATAAATGCCCTTGCGCCCTTGGTAGCCGAATTGCCGGCAATCTTCGCAACCGGTGCCGCGCCAGAATTTCGCCGTGCCAATGTCATTGTCGGGAAAACCGATTTTTTGCAGGTAATCGCGCTCCACCTTCTGCTCGGTCTTGCACGTCGGACAAATCGTGCGGACGAGGCGCTGCGCCATGACCGCTTCGACCGAGGACGCCACCAAAAACGGTTCAATCCCCATGTCAATCAACCGCGTAAACGCGCTCGGCGCGTCGTTCGTGTGCAACGTGCTGAAAACCAAGTGGCCGGTCAGCGACGCGCGAATCGCAATTTCCGCCGTCTCCAAGTCGCGGATTTCACCGACCATGATGACGTTCGGGTCCTGCCGCAAAATGTGGCGCAAACCCATCGCAAACGTCAGGCCGATGTCGGGCCGCACAGCAATTTGATTGATGCCTTTGAGTTCGTATTCAACCGGCTCCTCGATCGTGATGATGCGTTTGTGAACTGAATTGATGGCGCTTAAAAATGCGTACAGCGACGTGGATTTGCCCGAACCGGTCGGGCCGGTAACGAGAAAGATCCCGTGCGGCTTGACGATAATTTCGCGGATCATCGCCTCGTCCTGTGGCGCAAAACCGAGCTTGTCCAGGCTCAAAAAGATTTTACCGCGCGTGAGCAGGCGGAGCGAAACGCTTTCGCCATAGACCGTCGGCACCGTCGAAACGCGGATGTCAATCTCCTCGCCCTTGATGCGGACATTGATGCGGCCGTCCTGCGGCAGGCGCTTTTCGGAAATGTTCATGCCGCTCATCACCTTGATGCGCGAAATAAGCGCGGCCTGAAACCGCTTGAGCTGCGGCGGCATCGGCGTCTGGTGCAAAATGCCGTCAATGCGGTAACGAATCCGCAGTTCGTCCTCCGCGGGTTCGAAGTGAATGTCCGTGGCGCGGTCCTTGTGGGCTTCCCAGATGATCTGGTTGACGAACTTGATGACGCTCGCCTCCTGATCGTCCTCGGTGATTTCCTTGTCGCTGGCGATTTCCAGTTCCATTGGCTCGCTCTCGCCGAGTTCGTCCAACGTCTCGGCGCCGACGCCATAATACTTCTTGAGCGACTTTTCGATTTCCGTCTTCGGCGCGAGGGCGAATTGCACCGGACTGTGTGCGTCGAACCGCACCGCGTTCATCATCGCCGCGTCAAACGGATCACTGACCACGACTTGCAAGGTGTCGTCGTTCACCGCCGTGGGCAGCACGGAATATTGAAACGCAACCTTCGTGGAAAGTTTGTTCCGCGTTTCCGGCGGGATGGTGTGTTTGTGCAAATCCACAAACGGCCAGCCGAGCGCCTCCGCCAGTCGTTGCAGAAAGACGTCCTCGGCCTGGCCGCGCTCGCGCGCAATGAACGACAGCAACGACTCCGCCGAGCCGTTGTCTGCCGCCGCGCGCCACGCTTTGCGCCAGTCATCGAACTGACCGGGAGTTGCTTCAGCGACCGCCGCAACAAGATTTTTTACCGAGTTAAAACCCATTAAGTTATTCAGATTTTACTGGAATATACTAACAAGCGCAGTGAAAAAAAGTTGCGTTTGGGCGCGAAAAACCCGCAAAGTCTGATGCGACCGAAAATGAGACAATTTGCCACCATTACTGTCATCGGGCGTGACAAGACCGGTGTCATTGCGCGCGTCACCGCCTTTCTGTTTGAGCAAAAGGCCAACATCGAGGCGCTCGAAGAACAAGTCACCCGCGGCCAGTTCAGCATGACACTTCAAGCCTCGTGGCACAAAACCGATTGCCATGCCGCTGTCTTGCACGCCGGTTTGGACAAGCTCGCGCGGCGACTCGGCATGGAAATCAAAATTCGCTTCACCGAGCCGAACCGCCGACAGCGCTTTGCCGTCATGGTGACCAAGGAAGCCCATTGTCTCGATGCGCTCATGGCCGCACACCGCCGCCACGAAATCAAGGCCGACCCGGTTTTCGTTCTGGGCAACCGACCTGACCTTTCGCCGCTCGCCAAAAAATTCAAACTGCCCTTTGTCCACATCCCGTGGAATGACCGCGCGCGCGCCGAAGCCCGCGCGTTGCGCCTGCTCGAAGCGCACGCGATTGATTTTGTTGTGCTCGCGCGTTTCATGAAAATTCTCTCCCCGAACTTCGTGTGGCGGTTCAAAAACAAAATCATCAACATTCACCCGTCGCTGTTGCCGAGTTTTCCCGGCCCGCAGGCTTACCGGCAGGCGTATGAAACCGGCGTGAAGATCGCGGGCGTGACCGCGCACTTCGTTTCGATGCGACTGGATGAGGGGCCGATCATTGCGCAAGGCTCGTTTCAAATCCCTCCCCGCATGACGCTCAAGGAAATCGTGGCGCGCGGCCAGCGGCTCGAAGCCGGCGTGCTCGTCAAAGCCGTAAAACTTTATCTTGGCAAACGTCTCGACGTTTATTGGGGCGTGGTGAAAGAGGTTTAGTCGTGCGCCGCGTGAAACTCGCTTAAACGACAGAGTGAGCATTCGCTTTTCTTTTCTTCGCGTTGGACTTGCGAAGCAAATTACTCCGCCTTAACCCAGCGCTCAAAAACGTTTCCACAAAAATTATTCACAGTGTTGAACCAATTCCGTCGCAGCGGTGTCGCTATACAATAGAACAAATAAAAAGTGAGGTTTATATGAGTGCCGTTGCAATACGTAATAATAGGCTTTCCAACCAGGTTTTGAAAGCCGTGATCATTTATGATGACTTCGATGCCGCGACGCGCGCCACAGCGCTGCTGGAACGCGTGGCTGCTCGTGCGGACGAAGCCATGAAGTGGGACATCAAACCCTGGAGATTCGATGTCCTCAAACAACCAACGCTGGCCTCCCTGACCGTGGCCGTTGCCGTGAACGCCGATTTGATCGTGCTCGCCCTGAGACGAATCCATTCGACACCGGCTGAGTTGCTGAACTGGCTTAAAAATTGGGCGGAACACCGGCGAATTAAGGATGCCGCCATGCTGGTGTTGCATTCCGGCCCAACCCGAACGTGGTCAGCGTCTTGGAACGGGCTCAAACAGTTTGCGGAAGGGTATGGCCTGGCCCTTTTGGACGGCCACAACGACTGGAATGATGGAAATTCGGCGCCTGTTCATCGCTGGCAAGGTCGGAAGCGGCAGGTTGCGCTGGGACCGGCGCGGGCGTTTGTCGAACGGCTGCCGGCTCCACATCATTGGGGCATCAACGAATAAATTTGTCTTGATGTTTGCTTTGCCAAGGCTGAAGCTTAAGGTGTAAGTGGCAAAAGCTGTTTTGCGGAGAGGCAAAATTTCTCGCGGCGGGTATTCTCGTCGCAGCGGCACGGAGTGGGCAAAATACCCGCAAAACGGTTGAGTTCATTCCGTGCAATTATTTGAAAAGGGAGTCGTTGATGGTATGGGGAAGTTCGTTGCATCAAAAAAAACACACCGAGGCGCCGCGGCAATGGGCGCATGGAAAGGAAAAATTATGGCAAAAAAAACATACCCAAAAAACAGCAGGAATGGTCGGCAACAAACCTTTGCATTTTCAGCGCCTAGCGCGTTGAGCGTGCAGTTGGTGGGCGATTTTACCCAGTGGCAGGAGCGTCCCATCAACTTGCAAAAGGGATCGGACGGAGTGTGGCGGACAACGGTGGAATTGTCGCCGGGTGCGCACCACTATCGCTTCCTGGTGGACGGTCAGTGGCGCGATGATCCCGAATGCATCCTCCGTGCGCCGAATCCTTTCGGGGGCGAAAACATGATGCGGCAGGTGGCGTGAGCCGGCCACATTACTGTCAGGTGTGGCTTCAAAAATCTGGCGTTATGCCTTGTGGCAGTTAAGCTGCAATTTTTGTTCTCTGCCTGCTTGGTGGAATTTAAACGATTGTGAAGTAAAACGCCCGCTTCTCTCTTATGTGTAACAACCTAGAAAACGGTGCCCCAATTCCAGCCGAGCAGCCCCCAAAATCCCCAAATATAGAGCACAATCCCGAATCCAAGAATCCACCAAATCCACCATCTGTTCCAACGGCAGAAAACCGACCACCCCACAAGACCAACCCCGAACCCAACAAGGAAAAAGTTACAAAATGGGAGATTTTTGAAAGATGTATCAGGGTGGCGGAATTTGTCGCTTTCATCGCCGCGATAGCTACCGCCGTTTTCATCGGCTATCAATGGCATGAAATGGTCAAGTCCAGCAAAATCGCTGAAGGACAATTGAGGGTTATGCAAGGACAGTTGGATGAAATGAAGCGAACCAGGATTAGCGATGAGCGAGCATGGATTACGGCCAATGCAATAGGAATGGAAGTTAATGGAACTAATGTGTCTTTCAAAGTTTCTTTCAAAAATACGGGCAAGACCCCCGCTATGAATGCTACGATTTGGATTGCTGGGAGTCCTAACATTCATATAATTACTGATTTTAATCCCCCATCTCAGTCTGAAACTTATGGTATATTGACCCCCGATTCTTCCGTAGAATTCTCCACTATGCCGATCAGTATCAATAGTTTCCGATCCCCTAACAATGGAAGCCACTGGTATGTCGGAGGCATTGTGAGGTATAAGGATATATTCAATTTTGCGCATTGGACTAGATTTTGTTCGGAGACAACCGACTATGGGAAATCCTTTGGCGGAACACCCTATGGGAATTCCTGCGATGACGTTGAGACAAATCAGAGCGATTAAAACATTGTACTTGCATGACCGAATTTCATACCAAAGCTGGCGAAGTAAACACCCTCTGCGGGTCAAATTAAGGCACTGCCCACCAGGAGGTGCAGGCAGTGTCTCATGTCAATGGGGTAAAACTGTCAATGCGAAGCTCAACGAGTTGCCGCCGAATTCGAGAAATTGGGCCGCAGAGACCAACTTTTTGAGCAGCCCCGAATTTTCGGACGCGACTTGCATCAACAGCGGCGCAACTTCTCGCGGACCCATGCCACAGGCGATGCCAACTCAACCAACGCAATCGCACTTTGAGTTCCCCACAGGTCCAATGAGTCAGCGGCTGGTGATGAAGTTGGAGTGTTGAGGACGATGAAGGTAACGCTGTCATTCTTTTGACGCGCCGAACAATACCTGTTCGGTAAAAGAAAGGAGGTCATCGGCAACCGTCCCCTCGAACAAAAGACATTACCGGTTGTCACATAACATGTAATTGATGAACAAACCAATGCAACGTCTGTTGTTTTTGCCGAAGCCGTTGGTTGTGGTTCTGGCGTTGGTGTTAATGTTGATGACTGGGGTTTTGGATTATGTCACGGGACGTGATTTTGCCGTGTCGCCATATTATTTAGTGCCGATATGCTGGGCGGGTTGGGTGGCCGGACGGAGGGCCGGAATCTTGCTGGCCGTCGCCAGCACGATCACTTGGTTTGTTTCCGATTTGATGTCGGGCTACGTTTATCAGCATACATTGACCCCTTATTGGAACGCGGTGATGTTTTTGATTCTGTTCCTGTTCGTGGTCTATTTGATCTCTGCGTTTCAAACGGCACACTACCATTTGGAAGAAACCGTGCAGCGGCGAACGGCGGCGTTGGAGGCGGAAATCAAGGAACGCAAGCGGCTCGAAACCGCCAAACTTCAGGCGGAACGGCTCGCCATGGTGGGAACAATCGCCGCACAGGTTGCCCACGAGGTCCGCAATCCGCTGGGTTCGATTACTTTGAATCTCGACCTCATCCGCAATGAAATTGACAAGCTGGCCCAGGCCAGCGTGTGTTCGCCCAACGAAGGACGCACGCTCGCCCATGAGATGCGCGAGGAAGTTAATCGTATTCAACGCGTGATTGGGGATTACCTGCAATTCGCCCGGTTGCCAAAGCTGCAGCGGCGGCCGGTTACCTTGAACAGGTTTCTCGAACAAAAGATGGCATTCCTACGCCCGGAACTGGAACAGGCGAACGTAAAACTACACACCCATTTTGATCCAACGCTGACGACAATCAACGCCGATGCCGAACAATTGTGGCAGGCCATGTTGAACCTGATCCGCAACAGCCGCCAAGCGATGCCCTGCGGCGGCGAACTGACCATCGGCACGCAACGCGGCGGCGGACGGGTGCTTTTGAGCATCACCGACCAAGGCAAAGGCATGACTGATGATCAACTCAAGCAATTGTTTGTCCCCTTTTTTACCACCAAAAAAGAAGGCACAGGTCTCGGACTGGCCCTCGTCCAGCAAATCGTAACCGAACACGGCGGCCACATCGAATGTGAAAGCGCCAGCGGCAAGGGCAGCACGTTTACCATTTTTCTGCCTTTGGCGGAAAAATCCTGAAATGGCCGCCCGCTCATGCATCTTGCTGGTGGACGACGACGAACGGTTGCGTATTGCCGCCGGCAAAGTGCTCGCCGCCGATGGTTATCGCGTCGTCAGCGCCGCCTCTGGCCATGAGGCGCTGGAGGTCTTGAAGCGAGAATCCGTCGCATTGGTGGTCAGTGATCTGCGTCTGCCGGATTTGGACGGAATCGCGCTGTTGAAACAGGTGCGCGAACTCCTGGCCGAAGTCGAAGTGGTGATGATTACCGGACACGGCAGCGTCGAGAGAGCAGTCGAAGCAATGCGGCTTGGTGCGTATGATTTCATTGAGAAACCGCTGGACAGTGCCGCGTTGCTCAAGACGGTGGCCAAGGCTCTGGAAAAGCAACGGTTGACGAGCGAGAACCGGCGGCTGCGCCGCCAGCTCAAGCAACGGCGGGGCGTTGAGGCGCTCATTGGCGACAGTCCGCCCATGCAGGCGATCAAACAACTCATCCGCCAGATTGCGCCCACCGATGTTCACGTGCTCATTCAGGGCGAAAGCGGCACCGGCAAGGAGATTGTCGCCGACGCGCTGCATCACTTGAGCAGCCGACGCGAACAGCCGCTGGTAAAAATCAGTTGCGCGGCGATTCCCGAAACGTTGCTGGAAAGCGAACTGTTCGGACACGAACGCGGCGCGTTCACCGGCGCCACCACCGCGCGTCCCGGAACATTCGAGCTGGCCGACCGCGGCACGCTGCTGCTGGACGAAATCGCGGAGATGACGCCGCAATTGCAGGCCAAACTGCTCCGCGTGTTACAGGATGGAAGCTTCCAGCGGCTGGGCGGCACCAAGGAGATTCGTGTCAACGTCCGCTTGCTGTGCGCCACCCACGCCGACATTCCCAAGGCCGTCGAGGAGGGAAAATTCCGGCAGGATTTGTATTATCGGATCAACACCGTGCAGATGCTATTGCCGCCCTTGCGCGAACGGCGCGAGGACGTTCCCCTGCTGGCCAGCCATTTTCTATGGAAGTATGCCGCGGATATGGGCCGCGATGTCCGCGTCATCGCTCCGCGCGCGCTCGATCAACTCCTCGCGCATACTTGGCCCGGCAACATTCGTGAACTGGACCATGTCATTCAACGGGCTGTGGCGCTGGCGAACGGCGACACGATCAATAGTTTCATCTTTGCGCCAACGGCATGCGGCACCGCAAAAACGGCGGCAACGGCGCGGGGTGAATCAAGTATTTCCATTCCCATCGGTATGACGATGGACGAAGCGACGAAACGTCTGGTGCAAGCAACGATCGAGCATTGCGCGGGCAACAAACTCAAAGCCGCCCGAATGCTCGGCATCCCACCGCGCACGATGTACCGGCATTTTTCGGATTTGTAAGCATTCAGCCAAATTGGCAGCGCCAAGACTGCCAGTCTGGCATAAACGGCGGTTCGCTCGCGCCTGAATTTTGGCTCGTCTTGGTTGCAATTTACTAAACATCAACATGTTCCACGTCGGCTTGATTTCCTGGCACCGCTCTTGCGAAGAATTGAGGCACGATGAACAACATCTGTGACAAGTCCGTTCTGATTGTGGATGACGACGCCCGGATGCTTCGGGCCTTGGAGAAGGTGCTGACCGGCGCGGGTGCCGTGGTCACGTGCGCGAGCTGGGCTGGCGACGCCATCGAAGTTCTCACCAGCTGGCAACGGCAAATTGATCTCGTCATCACGGACCTGCGCATGCCGCTGGTAACGGGCCTGACGGTCGTGTATGCCATTCACGAGGTTTTTCCCCGGTTGCCCGTCATTGTGCTGACTGCATTAAGCACTCCGGATGTAAAAGCCGAGTGTCTCCGGCAGGGCGCGGCGGCATTTTTGGACAAACCACTGAACACAACACAACTGCTGGACGTGGTCGAGAACGTTTTTGCTTCGCGAACGACCAAGGGCGCAACAACGGAATCAGGCTTGGACAGGGAAAAGGTGACACCGGGAAATCGTCAAAGCAGGAGAATGCCATGGAAGGAAGAAATGCCTACGAATGCTAATAATATTCCCAAGGCGACATGACAAATCGTTGACTTGGCTGCGAGTTGGGCGCTTGCGGATCACCCGCCGCAATGCGGTTGGTTGAATGAGGTGGGGAACAAAAACGGGTTGAGGGTGGGGAACTCAAAAAAAAGAGGTAAATGGGAAAGAAGTGACAGTGGGGAAACGAGGAACTGCTGAAGGCAGCCGGGCGGCGTGGGTTACGCCGCCCGGCCAGTTTTTGGGTCAAGGAACGCAATACAGACCGCCTTCGGTTTTTGGCCCACTTGGTCCAGTGCGTTGCCTGACTGGTCAGGCAAGTCTAACGATTCAACACATCGGCGGTTCTCTCTGTCGAAATTTTATTATGGGCATCAGGCCTTCAAGGCCGTTGCCCAAGTGAGAAACAAACAGCCTGCCGACAAGGTTAGCCTCAATCACGACAGGTTGAGAACGGGCACAAAAGAAAACATGTTTGGAAAAACGGACGTTGTTGATGGGTTTGATGGGATTGAGTCTGCTCGTGCTATCAGGTTGTGTGACTTACCCCATCGCCAAAAATCTCCAACAGCAGGCCAAACCCCTTACCCTGTCACAAGTGATGGAGAACCCCGGCGCCTGCCAGGGTACAGTCGTCATTTGGGGCGGGAGAATCATTAAAACCGTCAATGACGTGAACAACAGTGCTATCTATGTCTTGAAGCTGCCGCTGGGCAGCGATGGCAAACCTCGCGTGCAAGCGGACACTTCCGGACGTTTCATCGCCAGCAGCAAGGGATTCCTGGATCCAGAGGTTTACAAGCGTGGCTGGCTGGTTACGGTGGCCGGTGCCATTGCCGGACTGGAGACCCAGCCGGTGCAGAAAACCAAATACACGTATCCGGTGGTGGCTATCAAACAAATCCATGTTTGGCCTGCGGAACGAAAGTACAATTATTATTACTACCCGGCATGGGGATACTACTATCCGGGCTGGTATGGGGGTTGGTACCCCGGCTGGGGTGTGGGCTGGGGCTGGTATTATCGCGGCGGATATTGGAACCAAGGCTATCACGGTCGCCATGGGTATGGAGATCATTGGGATGGCAGCCATTAGGGACCCGGTTCGTGTATGAAAGTCCGAGGCAAGAGGATTTAACGTGTCATAAGACATACCGGAAGTTTGAAAGCCCGCCTTTCTGTCACCACTGGGGCGAGGCTTTCCTGCTTGCCGATGACCTTTGCGCAGGTATCTTTTTAGCATGGCCACGGTAAATCGAGTTGGGAAGGTGAAACTCACCTTGCTGTTTATGTTCGCGGCCCTAGCCGCAGCCGCACAGACCAATGTGGTCAACGTCGCCAACGTTGCGGGTGCAGTTTCACCATCAGCGAGTCAATCGTTCCAGTCCCGAACCAATTCAATCCCGTCCTTCGCGGAACATCTCCAGCAAATCAGGGCAGCCTGCATTCAAAGTCGCCGTTGCATCTGCGGCAAAATCCTGAAAATTCTTCCTGAGGGGCTGGCGGTGGAGAGTGGTTACACGAACCTTTTGCGCTCCCCCCTCAACCGCTCCTGGCTCGTGCCCGGCTCGGTCACCGCAAATCGCGCCACGGACTTGGTTGAAGGCAATGAACCGGGTTCGGTGTGCATCGGGCTGGTATTTGTTACGGATCTTCCCAAACCACGGCATCTCAAGCCCAAGCTTTATGATTATGTGATCATCGAAGGTTATCCCACCGGCCACTGCACGTACACTTCCGTTGGGAACGTCCAAAGAACCGTGCGCAGATTTTCCGCCAAGCTTGAAGACTCGGTTAATTGGAACCTTCAAAACCAAGATAAATCAAGCACTCCGGCCGCGGATGCCAAATGACGTTGGCATTTCGATCTTCAATTTTCACCCTGCGAGCTGTCACTGCGGCAGGGTTGCTGATTTTGGGCGGGCAGCAATTTCTTGCACTCGCCGCTGGTGAAATTCCAAAACCCTGCGGACTCAATTCCCGTCCCCAGGCGAACCCTTGCCTGCAAATGCCCGGAAGCGCCCGCGGTCCGTTTCCACGATTACTTTCCCAGACCGGCGCGTTTAGAGACACGGCCAATATGGTGCCCGCTGCCGCGCTGATTCCCTACGACGTCATCGTTCCGTTCTGGTCGGATGGCGCGCAAAAGCTGCGGTGGATTTCCGTGCCGGACCATCAAAAGATAAAATTTACGCCAACCGGCGAATGGACTTTTCCCGCCGGCACGGTCTTCGTGAAAACCTTCGAGTTGGCCACGAATGAATCCAATCCCCACTCCCTGCGTCGCCTTGAAACGCGGCTGCTCGTCCGGGACAATACCGGCGGCGTTTATGGCGTCGTCTATAAATGGCGCGCCGATGACAACGATGCCGATTTGCTGGACACAAATTTGACCGAAGCGATTGCGCTTCAGACGCCGACCGGCGTGCGCACGCAGCAATGGTATTATCCAAGCCGGCAGGATTGCCTCACCTGTCACACGGCCAACGCCGGTTACGTGCTCGGCGTGAAAACACGCCAGTTGAACCGCGATTTCACCTATCCGTCCGGCGTTACGGACAACGAATTGCGCGCGTGGAATCACTTCGGCTTGTTTAACACCAATCTTGATGATGTGGATTTGAAAACTCTTCCCGCGCTCGCACGCCTGGACGACCGGTCGCGCAGCTTGGAGGACCGGGCTCGCTCTTATCTCGACGCGAACTGCGCGAATTGTCATCGGCCCAAAGGCACGGTGGCTTATTTTGATGCGCGATATGACACGCCGCTGGCGAAACAGGAATTGATTGACGGCCCGGTGCTGATTGACGAAGGCATTGACGATCCGCACGTCATCGCGCCCAACGACATCTGGCGTTCCATTCTTTACATGCGGGCGGACACGACCGAGGCTTTCAAGATGCCGCCGCTGGCGCGCAACACCATAGATGAACGGGGAATGAGGTTGCTGCGGCGATGGATCGAAGGCATGCCCGGCCCGCCGGTATTGCCGCCGACGCAAATTTCGCCCGGCGGCGGAAATTTCGCCAGGCCGGTCGAAGTGGTTTTGAAAAGCGAGCCGGGCGCGACCATCCGCTACACCGTGGACGGCACGGTGCCGACGACCGACGATTTGCTTTACGAAAAACCCATCCGGCTGACCGGGCCGACGATTCTGCGCGCGACGGCGTTCAAGCCGGGCTTCACCAAGAGCATCACCTCGCAGGAGATTTTCATCATTGGCGGTTGAGCCGCTTTGACTTTGTAATATGCCGAGCCGAAAAATAATTCTTGGTTCAAGACGAGTTAAGCGGGTTGTTTTTGAACTCATTTAACAGCAACCGATACAGGCTATCACAACGATGATTGAGTAGTTCGGTAAATCAGTTTTCCATCCATGCCGGCTTCAGCTTCGGCCAGCGCCTCGGCGATCAAATGGTGTTTGGGCGCCAGCGAACAGACCGGATCGGTGACGGCGGCATCACCGGCCAGCAAAAAGGCCTGGCAACGGCAGCCGCCAAAGTCCGTTTCCTTGCGCGGGCAGCTTTGGCATGGCTCCGGCAACCAGTCCGTCCCGCGAAATTTGCAGAAGGTTTCCGACCCAAACCAGATTTTTTCCAGGGAGCGCCCGCGCACATTGTCGAATTTCAATCCGCGAATCTCGCGTGCGGTCTGGCACGGCAGCACCGTGCCGTCGGCGGCCACGGTCAAAAAAACTCGCCCCCAGCCGTAGAGGCAAGGCTTGGGAAATTGCTCGTAATAATCAGGCAGCACATAAAGAATTTCCATCCGGCCCTTTAACCGCTCCCGCGCCGCGCGCGACACTTCCGCCGCGTTTTCAACCTGCGTGCGCGTCGGCAGCAGCACCGCGCGATTTTTCAAGGCCCAGCCGTTGAATTGCGTGTTGGCCAGTTCCAGCCGTTCCGCGCCAAGTTCTTCCGCCAGCGCAATGAAGGCTGCGATGCGTCCGATGTTCTGGCGTTGCAATACCACGTTTACCGTCAGGGAAAATCCGGTTTTTTTGACCAGTCGCGCCGCGCGGATTTTCTTTTCAAACGAAGGCGCGCCGCCGGCCATGCGGTCGGAATTTTCCGCGTCGGCGTCCTGAATGCTGACCTGCAAGCTGTCCAGGCCGGCTTCGCGCAATTGTCCGGCCAATTTCCCCGTCAACAAAGTGCCGCCGGTGCTCAAGTTGGTGTAGAGTCCCAGTTCGCGCGCGTGCCGGATGATTTGCGGCGCGTCGGCGCGCAGTAGCGGTTCGCCGCCGGAAAAATTCGCCTGCACGACGCCCAGAGCCGCCGCTTCGGTCAAAACGCGCCGCCATTCCTCCGTCTCCAGTTCATCCTTGTGACGGGCGAAGTCGAGCGGGTTGCTGCAATAAGGACATTGCAGCGGGCAGCGATACGTCAGCTCGCAAAGCAGGGAGAATGGACGCGGCGTTTCCATGTCGTCACTCGTTCAAGGTGACAAAACTTTTTTCCACCAGCCGTTGTAAAATTTCCTTCACGTCTCCGCCAATTGCGTTCGCGTCGCACGCGTATTGCGCGGCGAGAGTTTTAACAATCTCCGCAACGTGACGCTGGCCATCGCAAAGCGCGAGCACGTCGTGCGCGGTTTTGTTCAGGACCAGCACGCCTTCGGGATAAAGCAGCAGATGTTTTTCGCGCACGGCATCCCATTTCAAACGCGCCTTGTCGGCGAGGCGCGGTTTGGAATTGTCGGCGACGGCGGTCATTTTTTATTGCGGTTCAGAACATACGCGAAGTGCATGGCATCGAGCATCGCCCAGAGCAGTTCGCATTTGAATTTCAAAGCTGCCGCGGCTTGTTCCTGCAACTCGCGGGAGCGGCAACGTTCGATGACCAGGCGCAGGGCGAAATCCGCGTCGCGCGGCGCTTGCGTTAATCGTCCGCGAAAGTAACGCAGGCCTTCCTCCTTGACCCACGGATAGTGCCGCTCGAATGCAGCGATGCGTTTGGCCATCAATGCCGGCGCGAACAATTCCGTCAGCGACGAAGCCATCGCGATGATCCACGGTTGCGCGCGGCAGAACGTGACATAGGCATCCACGGCATAACGGACGCCCGGCAGCAGCTGCGATTGCGCGAGTAATTCTTCGCGCTTCAACCCAACGGCTTCGCCAAGTCGGAGCCACTTTTCGATGCCGCCAATGTCGGTGTCCGTGCCGTCGTGGTCCATGATGCGCTGAATCCAGCCGCGCCGCAATTCGCGCTCCGGGCAGTTCGAGAGGATCGCCGCGTCTTTGATGGGAATTTGCGTCTGATAATAAAAACGGTTGGCCACCCAGCCTTGCAGTTGTCGGCGGTTGAGCTTGCCTTGGTTCATCAAGACATGAAACGGATGCCGGTCGTGATAGGTTTTGCCCACGATGCGGAGTTGGGAGACGAATTCATCCGCCGGCCACGGTGAATTGCCGGAAGAGCGCCGGGAATTTTTCATAAGCGAATGTCCATTCCGTCATGGGAAATTTCCACGCCAGCCTGCTGGACCGTCCGTCGTTCGCGCGAGTTTTTTTGCAAGATGGGATTGGTATTGTTGATGTGAGTGTAAATTTTACGCGGAACGTTCAGGGTGCGCAACCATTCCAGACTGCCGCTTGCGCCACCAATCGGCACATGACCCATGTCGCACGCGGCGCGTTTGGACAGGCCGAGCGCGGGCATTTCGCGCTCCGACCAGAAGGTGCCGTCCACCAGCAGGCAGTCGCAGCCCGCGACAAAATCATTGACACCCTGGTTGATCACCAGCAACCCCGGAAGATAAGCACAGCTCTTCCCGCCCGCTTGAAGTCGGAGGCCGACGACCTCGCCACGTCGCGCTGGTTGGCGGGCGTAGGGCGGTGCCTTGTTCGTTTCCAATTCCAAGGCTGAAACCTGGATGCCGGCGATGCGGACGGGGAAAGTGGAATGATGAATTTGACAATATTTTTCGAAAGCCGGCAGCAGCGGAAACTGGCTGATCAATAAATTTTTGACCGCGCGCGTGCAAACCAGCCGGAGGGATTTTTGCTCGCGCAACGAAAGCAGGCCGGTGACATGATCCATTTCTCCGTCGGTCAAAATCACGGCCTGAACCGCGCTGCCGCGCAATGCCTTACCGCGCGGTGTGAGTGAGGGAAAAGAGGCGAACTGAAAAACCAAATCCGGCGAGGCGTTGAGCAGCAGCCATTTTTTGCCGTCGGCGGAAACCGCCGCTGAAGATTGAGCGAGAAAACTACCCCTCCGGCGGGCTTTGCGACAATTCCAGCAGTTGCAATTCCACTGCGGAACTCCTCCGCCCGCGGCAGAACCAAGAACTCGAATGTGCACGGCTGTTGACTCGCACCGCGATTTTTCAGCGGCTACGGTCCTTATTCGCCGGCGTTCACGTAAGCCGTGACTTCCATGCTCAAGCTGATCTCTTCAAATTCCGGTTTGATCCAATTCATAACTTTATTTTGTTTGATACTTTACAAAATCATATCAGGTCTGCGCCGCTTTTCAAGAAGAATTTTGAGTAAAAAATTTTGAGTTTCGGCTTCTGACTGTTGCTGTTAGCCTGCCTTCATGCGTGCACAATCCTTGGATTTTCTGCGAATTTTGGTCAATACCCCCAGCCCAACTGGATTTGAAACCCGCGGCCAACGGGTCTGGCTCGATTACACCAAATTCTTTGCCGAAGAAACTTTTTCCGATGCGTATGGCAATTGTGTTGCCGTCATGAACAAAGGAGGATCGCCGCGATTGATGATCGCCGCGCACGCCGATGAAATCGCCATGTCGGTCAGTTATATCTCCGACGAAGGTTTCCTTTACGTCCGCAAAATGGGCGGAGTGAACGCGGCCATCACCAAGGCGCAGCGGGTCGTCATTCATTCGCGCAACGGCGCGGTGAAGGGTGTCGTCGGCAACGTCGCGCCGCACTTGACGCGGCAGGATGATGACAAGCCCAAACCGCCGAAAATTCACGATCTGTTCATAGACATCGGCGCACGGAACCGCAAGGAAGCCCAAAAACTCGTGCAAATCGGCGATCCCATCACGCTGGCCGATGAATTTGATCTGCTGCGAAACGATCTGGCCGTGGCGCGGGCATTCGACAATCGAATCGGCACGTTCGCCGTGGCGGAGGCTTTGCGGCTATTGAAGGAATCGGGCAAAACGTTGCGCGCAGAGATTTGCGCCGTCTCCAATGTGCAGGAGGAAGTTGGCCTGCTCGGCGCGCGACAGATCGCCTATTCGCTCAAGCCCGACATCGCGCTGGTCGTGGACGTGACGCACGCAACGGATTATCCGACGGTCAGCAAAACGCAGCACGGCGACGTGAAAATCGGCGGCGGCCCGGCCATCACCCACGGCGGTTGCAATCATCCGGAAGTCGTGGCGCGCATCGAGGCCGTCGCCAAGGCCCAAAAAATTCCGCTCCAGCATGAGGCATCCGGCGGCCCGGGCGGCACGGACACGGACGTGATTTTCTGGACACGCGGCGGCATTGCCAGCGCACTGATCAGCCTGCCGAACCGTTACATGCACTCACCGGTGGAAGTCGTGAGCCTGAAAGATCTGGAAAAAATCCCCGAGCTGCTGGCGGGCTTTGCGCAATCGCTCAAGGCGGGCGAGGAATTCAAGGTAAGAATTTAATCAGACCGCCTGAAGCTTCGCCGGACACTTTTCACTTTGGCGGGTAAACGCACGCGCAAATTTATTTCGCGTCCGGTACGACGACCACGCCCCACGGACTGCCGGGCGATTTGACGCGGGCGATTTCCTTTTCTGTCGCGAGGTCCACTACGGAAACGTCGTCCGACGGGCCGTTCGCGGAGAAAAGATATTTTCCGTCCGGCGAAAGCGTGATGCCCCAAGGACGTTTGCCGACCTTGATCGTGCCCAGCAACTGGTAAGTATTCGCGTCCAGCACGCACACCGTTCCTGCGCGCCCGGTGCTGACATAGATTTTCTTTCCATCCGGCGAAACGATGACGGTCATGGGACGCGAACCTTTCGGCAGAGTAATGACTTTCAAGAGCTTTTGGTCTGCCGTGTCAATCACGTTCAATTCGCCTACCGATTCCGACGGCACGAACGCGCGCGAACCATCCGGCAGAAACGCCACGCTGCGCGGACGCGGATGCACCCGGATGTGCCCGATGATTTTGTAGGTTTTTGCATCAATGGCAAAAACGTCACCGGCGGTTTCGCAGGTGATGTAGAAAAATTTTCCATCGGGACTGACGCCCGCGCCCTCCGGCTCCCGACTGACGGGAATGAAAGTCACAATTTTCCCGGTGCGAGCATCGAGAACGGTCGCCGTGCCGGTGTCTTCATTGGAGATGTAAAGCAGCCGGCCATCGGCGCTTACGCAAAATTGTTCCGGGTCGGAACCGGCGGGGATTTTGCGCAGGAATTTTTTTTGCGCGACATCCACGATGCCAATGCCGTCGGCGGCCTTGTCCGCTTTCGCGTTGTCGTCGTCATCATGGTCCTTTTGAAAAATCGGATTGCCGTTAACATCGAGTTTGGGCGGCCCTTCAATCGGCGTGCCGCTCAACGCGACATAGACGGTCTTACCATCGGGGCTGGCATGAATGCCGCGCGGGCGTTTGCCGACGGGAATGGTGGCAACGACCTTGAAATTCGCGCCGTTGATGACGGTGAGGCTGCCGGCTTTTTCGTTGGAGACAAAAATCTGATAATCGGCACCCGATTGACCATTGGCCGGTGCCAGCGACAATAGAAGTGCCACACCAATGAAAGTTGCGAATGGAACCCATTGAAAAATTGTCTTCATAAAGAGACAGCGCAAGCAAATCATGGAATCAAATGGGTGGCTTTTAAAATATTAGCGGTTGTCATTGAAAATTCAGCTTTCCTTACAATTACAGGTTGTGGTATAATAGCGCAAGTGTATTTCAGATTTGTTCAACTTGTGTCTTTGTGCTTAAATTTTACCGGCGTGAAAGTTTTGCATCGTTTGGCTGAGCATTTTCAATCCGTGTCTTAACTCTTCCATTCATTTTTACAAGTATGCGTGCCAGTTGCCCATCGCCGTTCACAAAGAGACTGTCGGCAACTGCGTTGATCGCGATCTGTTTTGCCACAGTATTGTTGCCTGTTAATGGCGTCTCGCAGAACGTGCTAACCTATCACTACGATAATACGCGTGATGGCGCGAACACGAATGAGACCTTGCTGACGCCGGGAAATGTCAATGTGAGCAGCTTCGGCAAGTTGTTTTCCTACACGGTGGATGGGTACGTTTACGCGCAACCCTTGGTGATGACGAACGTGACGATTCCGGGACAGGGCACCCATGATGTTGTCTTTGTGGCGACCGAGCACGACAGCATTTATGCTTTCGATGCGGACAGTAATGCGGGCGCGAATGGGGGACTGCTGTGGTACACCAATCTGGGAATTTCAGCTTTAAGCAATAACCATGAATTCGGCGACCGGTATAACGGTGGCAATTACACCGACTTGATTCCGGAAATTGGCATCACGGGCACCCCGGTCATTGACCCGGTTTCGGGAACGCTCTATGTGGATGTCCTGTCTCGCGAGGTTACGACAACCACGAATTATTATCACCGGATTCATGCCCTGGACATCACTACTGGCAATGAGAGACCTGACAGTCCGGTGGTCGTCACCGCTTCCGTCCCGGGAGTAGGCGTGGGAAGCTCCAACGGCGTGATCAGGTTCAACGCGCAACAACAGCTTCAACGGCCGGCGCTAACACTTGCCGGCGGGATGCTTTATGTCGCCTACGGCAGTTATGCAGACACCGATCCTTATCACGGCTGGGTCATTGGTTTCAACGCCACCAATTTGCAGCAGATAACCAATTATGTTTTTAACACCACCCCCAACGCCACCACGGCAGAGTTTGGCGCCAATGCCGGTGAAGGTGCGCTTTGGATGGGCGGCAATGGATTGTCCGTTGATGCCAGCACCAATCTGTATTTTGAAACGGGCAACGGCAGCTTTAGCGCGAACACAAACGGGGGAGATTATGGTGACAGTTTTGTCAAGCTTTCAACCACCAATGGATTGCGGGTGGCGGATTATTACACTCCCGGCAATCAGGCTACTTTGGCAGCTGACGACGCGGATCTCGGATCAGGTGGACCGCTGCTGCTGCCTGACTCGGTGGGAAACGCGGCCCATACCAACCTGATCGTGGGGGCTGGCAAGGAAGGAACAATTTATCTGATTGATCGAAATAACATGGGTAAATACGGAGGCAGCATCGTGCAAGGATTTGGTGGCGCCATCAATGGTGTTTGGAGTTCACCGGCATACTTCAACCATCAGATATATTATCAAGGCAGCGGCGACGTCATGAAGGCATTCCTGATTACCAATGGGGTCATTGTGACCACGCCAAAATCCCAATCCACGACCAGCTATGGTGCTTTCGGCGCGACACCGGTTATTTCTGCCAACGGCACCAATAACGCAATCGCTTGGTCAACGGATTCCGGTGCTTTTAGCAGCAGCGGCCCGGCGGTGTTACATGCCTATAATGCCACCAACCTCGCACAGGAACTCTACAACAGCAGCCAGAATCTCGCGCGGGATAATCCCGGCGGCGCGGTCAAAATGACCACACTGACCGTGGCCAACGGCAAGGTCTATGTGGGCGCAGAGTATGCCTTGTCGGTTTTTGGTATTGCAACGTTCCTGACCGCGCCCACCATCTCGCCCAATGGCGGGATCTTCACCAATTCCGTGACCGTGACCATCTCCAATACTGCCACCGGGGCAAGCATTTATTACACACTGGACGGTACCACCCCCACGACCAACTCGATTCCCTATGCCGTTCCATTTGTTTTGACGAACACTGCTGTAGTCAAAGCCATCGCCACCAAACCAGGACAGGTGAACAGTGCTGTAACCTCGGCCAGCTTCCTCAACAGTTCAGCCATCGGCAGTGGTACGGGCTTGCTGGGGGCTTATTACTCCAACCAGTTGAAAACATTCAACGACCCGGCCACCCTGGTGCGTATTGACCCGACCATAAACTTTAACTGGGGCACTGGCTCCCCGGATCCCAGCATCAGCTCCGATGATTTTACTGTGCGCTGGACCGGCTCGGTGCAACCGCAGTTCAACGAGACCTACACCTTTTACACGACCACCGACGACGGTGTGCGATTGTGGGTGAATGGTCAGTTGCTGATTGACGACTGGGTGGATCAGTCGGCAACCACGATGAGCGGCTCCATCACCCTGAACGCCCAGGCAGCTTTACAACATCCAGATGGACTATTACGAAGATGCCGGCAGTGCATCTGCTCAATTGCAATGGAGCAGTCCGTCCACAGCGCAGGCGGTCGTCCCGCAATCCCAGTTAAATCCCTACACCAACCCGCCGCCAACCGTCATACTGTCCAATCCGACCAACGGCGCCACTTACACCGCCGCAGCCAGCGTAACCGTCGGCGCTATGGCCGATGCGCCCTATAATCCGGTTGACCAAGTGGCCTTCTACGCCAACGGCAGTTTGCTGGGCACAATCACCAACAGCCCCGACGCGCCGCTCTACACGCTGACGACGGTCGGCTTAAGTGCCGGGAGCTATGCGCTGACGGCAGTGGCTACCGATGGCAGCGGCTTGAGCAGCACTTCCGCGCCAGTCAGCATCACCGTCACGGCCGGCAGCGGCCAGCCATACGGACTGACGCCGGGCGAAAACTCTAATCCGGCCCAGTTGATTGACGTTCAATTCAACGGAAATTCACTGAGCACGGCAGACGGCGGCGGCGGCCCTGATCCCGGCCCGATTCAGTCAGGTCCGGCGCTCATTGGTTCGGCGGGTGACGCATGGAATTCATTCAACGATAGTTTTTTTACCTTTTCAGCTTTTCCAAACGGCATCAGCGCAAACGGACTTGCGCTGAACTATGCAAATGGCAGCGCATCGGGGGTTACGATGAGCCTGACGGCTGACGGCACATATGATGCGGAATCATTCGGGAACAACAGCGCATTTGTTGTTGCCAACAGTCCCTACCAAAATCTGATGCAGGCTGAATTGTATGCCAACAATCCGCAGACCATCACCCTTGGCGGTCTGGCGGCAAATCAAGCGTATGATCTGATTCTGTATAGCTCTGGTGACAACAACGTTGGAACCGGGCGGACAAATACTTTTACCGTCAACGGTGTTACCCAAACCAGTATTTGGAACGGCACCGACAGCACACTCATAGCCGGGCGGACTTATGTTGAGTTTTCATCGGCGATGACCGACGGATCGGGTGATCTGGTCATCCAATTTGGCGTAACCGGCGGGAGTGGCGGCTTGGAGACGGATTTGAATGGGTTTCAGTTGGTTGCTGTTTCCGGAAATTCAATCGGAGAGGTTCCTGCGTTTTTCAATATGCCTACTACTTTCAACGGCGCTCTGCCGCCGCTGCTGTCAGAAACCGGCGTGTTCAGAAGTACGCCAGGCATGACGCCCACCAACGGTTTGATTCCCTATCAACCAAACGTGATCCTCTGGTCGGATGGTGCCCAGAAAATCCGGTATATGGCCGTGCCGAACAACGGCGGCGTCATCACGCCGGATCAGCAAATCGCCTTTGCCCCGACCGGCACCTGGACGTTCCCCGCCGGTACCGTATTCGTCAAAACCTTTGAATTGCAAACCAACGAAAGTGATCCGAATTCGCTTCGCCGGCTGGAAACCCGGCTGCTGGTGCGTGACATCAACGGCGCGGTCTATGGCGTCACTTATAAATGGCGTCCGGACGACAGCGATGCCGACCTTCTGACTACGTCCAGCAATGAAAATATCGCGATCACCACGCCCAGCGGAGTGGTGACACAGACGTGGTATTACCCCAGCCCGGCCGATTGCCTTTCCTGCCATACTCCGGTTGCCAATTATGTTTTGGGTGTAAGCACCCGTCAGTTGAACGCCAGCTTCACCTATCCCTCGACCGGCGTCACGGATAATCAGTTAAGGACGCTAAACCATTTGGGGCTTTTCAATCCGGCCTTTGACGAATCCACCATTACCAATTTTGAAAAGCTCTCTGCGCTGACAAACCTCACCGCTTCTTTTGAGGAACGCGCTCGCTCCTACCTGGACGCCAATTGCGCCCAGTGCCATCAGCCAGGCGGCACGGGCAGAACGTTCGACGCCCGCTATGATACGCCGCTGGCCGATCAAAACATCATCAATGCCCCCGTGGTGGGCAACCTAGGTTACGACAACGCTCATGTCGTCACCCCGGATGATGTCTGGCGTTCCATTCTGTATGACCGGATGAACACCGTTGACCCAACTATCAAGATGCCCGAGCTCGCGCGCAACCTGATTGACACCAACGCCGTCGCGGTTATGGCGGCTTGGATCAACAGTTTGCCGGGCACACCTGCCCTGGCTCCGCCGACCATCACGCCCGACGGCGGGACGTTTGTGCCATCGGTCAATGTCTCCTTGCAGTCCACCAACAACAATGCGGCGCTATACTACACCTTGGACGGCTCGCTGCCCACGACCAACTCATTCCTGTATTCCGCGCCCTTCACCCTGACGAACGACGCCACGGTCATGGCCAGCGCGTTTGGAGCCGGCTACAACAACAGCGTGGCTGCCAGCGCCCTGTTCATTGTCCAGCCCATCTTTTTTACTTCGGGAAGTTTCTTGATGAACGGCCAATTCCAACTCGGCCTGTCCGGCATGCCGGGCAGCAATTATGTGTTGGAAGCGACGACCAATTTTGTAAACTGGACTCCATTAAGCACAAACCTGGCCCCGACCAATCTGTTCAACTTGTATGATCCCAATGCAACGAATTTCCCGTACCGCTTCTATCGTGTGCAGCAACAATGAACCGTCCGCAGCCAGCAGTCATCGGTATAAATCGGGCTTCAGCTTGATCGAGTTGTTGTCGTCATCCCGACTATCGCCATTCTGACCGCGATGTTGCTTCCCGCACTTGGCCGCGCCAGGCAGAAAGCCCAGCAGCTTGACTGCCTTTCCAACCTCAAACAGATCGGCTTGGCCTTTGCAACGAATCCTGGCAATCATCGGCCTTGTGCCCATCACGCTGATTTTGGCCGGCCTGTTGGGTTTGGGCGCCAGCGTGCTCTTCAGCGGTTCGACCCTGAGCAGACGACTGGATAGTAATCGGTTTAGCCAACGGGAATGGCCCTGCAATCGGACAGGCAGAGAGGTGGGCGTTGCGGCGAGGCACAAAACGGTAGTTTTACGTTGATGTGAATCTCCGCCCGCCGCGATTTCGCCACCATCCATGTGGGATATTGTTTCTGATTCAGTCTTGCTTCGGCAACCTGACCGTGAATTCGGATCCTTTGCTCACGCCGCTCACCACCGTGACCTGTCCTTGATGCATCTCAACCACAGCCTTGACCAGGCTTAATCCCAGACCCAGACCGCGCTGAGTCCGGCTCTTGTCACCACGATAAAGCCGCGTCCAAATTTTCCCCTGTTCTTCCGGAGGAATGCCGACGCCGGTGTCGCGGAATCGCACCACGGACTGCGTCGGTTCATCGTGAACCGAAATGGTGACGCCGCCGTTTTCAGGGGTGTATTTAAGCGCGTTGTCCAGCAGATTGGCGAACACCTGGCGCATCCGGTTGCGATCCACCAGGGCCTCGCAAACTGCTGGCAATTCCGTCCGCACTGTCACCTTTCGCTCGTCCGCAACGTATTCGTAAAGTTCGACAACTTCGCGAACCACCCCGCAAAGATCAACCTGCTCGCGTTGTAGTTTCATCATGCCGGCCTCGGCTTCGGTGATGTCCAAAAGCGTGTTCAGCATGTTCAGCACGCGTTCGGATTCCTCGACGCAATCAGCCAGCGCCTCCTGCGCGGCGGCTGGCGCGGCCTGGGGCTGAAGCGCCAGTTCCGCCGTGCCGCGCAGCCGTGTCAGTGGCGTGCGCAGGTCGTGCGCCACGTTGTCGAGGGATTCCCGCATGGCGCGGATCAATGCCTCGTTTTTCTCGAGCAATTTGTTAAACAGGCGGACCATCTCATCCAGTTCATCATTCGACTTGCGCACCGGCACGCGCGCGTCGAGCCGGCCGGTTTGAATGATGGAGCGAGCGGTGACAACCACCTGGCGGATGGGCTGCATGGCGCGATGCGCGAAAAAAGCGCCGACCAGAAAACCCAGGAGGATCGTCGCGCTGCCAAAAATAATGAAATCCCGGCGCAATGGCTCCAGCAAAGCCGCCCGGCTGTCCGTGCTCCGCCCAACCTGTAAGAGGGAGTTGTCAGGCAGTATCATCGAGGCGAGGAGAAAATCCTTCTCGGTGTTTTTGGGGATGCGGATGAATCCAACCCGTTGGCGGTAACCGGCCAGCCCGCTGGGAATGTCTTTGAAGGCGATCCAGTCCCCGGGAATATTGACAAAAGAGGCTTCGTTCCAAGGGTTGACGAGGCGGACGAAAAAGGCTTTGGGGTCGCCGACTTCCTGTTGCATGGTATGGCGCAGGGCGGGTACTCCGCCATTTTCGTACACAGCCGCGTATTCCTGCAGCCGCGCTTCCAGCACCTCACGGTCTTTGCGGCCGACGGCCGCCGCCAGCAGATAGTAGGCGATCATCAGCAACGTGACGCTGCTGACCGCGAACACAAACGCATACCAAAGGCCGAGCCGAACGCCGATGTTCCGGCGGGCGGACTTAATCAGGTCGAAAGACATAACCTACACCTCGCATGGTATGAATCAGCGTTTTCTCGGGGTCCACCTTGCTGCGCAGCCGATGCACCAGCACGTCCACAACGTTGGTTTGCGGATCAAAACTGAAATCGAAGATGTGCTCCAGAATCATGGTCTTGGTCACCACGCGGTTGGAACTGCGCATGAGGTATTCCAGCAATGCAAATTCGCGCGGCTGCAGTTCAATCGGTTCGCTGCCGCGCCGCACTTCGCGCGTGAGCAAATCGAGCGTGAGGTCGCCGGCGGACAGGCGCGTCGGCTCGCTGGTTTGCGTCGCCCGCCGGATAAGCGCTTGGACGCGCGCCAGCAGTTCGGAGAAGGCAAACGGTTTGGTCAGATAATCATCGCCGCCGGCCTGCAACCCCTTCACGCGGTCGTCCACGGAAGCCTTGGCGCTGAGAATGAGCACCGGCGTATGGACGCCGCTGGCACGGAGCTGCTCGATGAGTTTCAAGCCGTCGAGCTTTGGCAACATGAGATCCACCACCGCCGCGTCGTAAGCCACGTTTTTCGCCAAGGCAAACGCTCGTTCACCGTCGGGACTGTGATCCACGGCATAGCCGTTTTGCTTCAGGCCCTTGACGATAAACGAGGCGATTTTCTCGTCATCTTCGACAACCAGTATGCGCACGTTTTCAATCATGATGACGGGCAGGTTGCAAGGTTACAACGAATAAACCGGACAAGCCCGAAAGGGGCGCTTGCGCGGCGTCTTAACGATTTAACGAACGAACACCCTCCCGCACTCGGGTCCGTTCCGGTGCGGGAGGGTATGGCGCGCCCGAAAGGGAATCAACCCACGTTGTCGCTCTCGTTCACCACCACGTAATGGCTGCCGCCGTTGGCCCAAACGCGGACGAGCGTCGTCTTGCTCTTGGGGTGCTCGGTCAACTGAACAGCTTGATTGGCGTTCGCCACCCGATGGCGGTTGATGGACTCAATCACCTCGCCCGGCTGGAGACCGGCCTGAGCCGACGCTGACGTGGGGTCAACCTCGGTTATCAAGGCGCCTTTCACGTCATCCGGTATTTTGAATTGTTGGCGGGCTTGCTGGTCCAAGTCGCTGACCGTCACGCCGTTGAGGGTGCCGGTGTCGTTGCTGTCTTGCGAGCCGGCCTTGGCCAATTGTTCGGTGCCCGGCAGTTGTTTGATGGTAACTTCGAGTGTTTTTTCATTTCCATTGCGCAGGATCTCGACCGGCACTTTCGAGCCGGGTTTGGTTGCCGCGACTTCGAGTTGGAGATTGCGGCTGTCGGTGACATTTTCGCCGTTGAACTTCACGATCACGTCACCATCTTTGAACCCGGCATTGTGCGCCGGTCCGTTCGGAACCACCTCGCTGACGAGCGCGCCCGCATCCTTTTTGAGGCCAAACTCCGGCGCCAGGGCCGGCGTGACATTTTGAATCATGACGCCCATATAACCACGGGTCACGTGTCCGTATTGTATGAGGCTTTCCATGACACTTCGGGCGAGGTTCGAAGGGATGGCAAAGCCGACTCCCTGGCTGCCCCCGGAATGGGTCAAAATGGCGGTGTTGATGCCGATCAACCGACCGTCAATGTCCACCAGCGCGCCGCCGGAATTGCCCGGATTGATGGCTGCGTCGGTCTGGATGAAATCCTCGTAATCCTCAATGCCCATGTCGCTGCGGTGTTTGGCGCTGACGATGCCTTCCGTGACCGTCTCCCCGACACCAAAGGGGTTGCCGATTGCCAGTACGACGTCGCCGACTTCAACGTTGTGGCTGTCGGCCATCGGGACGACCGGCAGATTGTCCGCGTCAATTTTCACGACCGCGATGTCGGTTTTGGGGTCGCGCCCGACGACTTTGGCGGTGAACTCGCGCCCGTCCGGCAACGTGACCATCACCTTCTTGGCGCCATCCACGACGTGATTGTTGGTCAGGATGTAACCGTTCTTGGTGACGATGACGCCTGAGCCAAGGCCGTGTTCAACTTCCGGGCCGATGGCCTGGGGCGGAAAAACTTGGCCAAACTGATTTCCAAAAAACTGCCGCCAGAACGGATTATTAAAACTGGGAAATTGTTCCGGGACCGCGCCCTTGATGGTGGTGGTCGTCTCAATCTTGACCACGGCGGGCGCGACCTTTTCCACAATGGGCGCGAAGCTGCCGCGCGGCAGGCCATCCCGCGGGACTGCGGTTTCCTGCAAGGGCACGTTCACGTCCGCCGGCTTGACGGTGGTCTGCAACGCATCGGCCAGGGCAAAAGCGGTGCCAGCCACCACGGCGGCGCCCGCCAGGCCGAAAACGGCCAGGCGGATGCGAAATGAGTTAAAGATCGTTTTCATTTTCATTTGGATTATTTTTGGTTTTTAAAGTTTAGAGCGGCACAAGATGACCGGAAACTGTCTGCCAGATTACAAATTTGTAAGCCGGCGGATCTCGAACCAAAGCGGTTTTGCCTGCTTTTAACTGGGCGCACAATCCAACGGTTTTGCCGGTCATTCCCAACAGCAGTGCGGTTACTTTACATTCCTGCTGCTGTCGCTCATCATCGTGTCGGTGCCGCATTCATTGTACGAATGCCATCAGCGTTCACACCCCGTACTTGCAACCATGTGATTAACACACGGCAGCGGCGGGATGGCTTTGACACGTGAGTTGGCGGGTCGAAAATCGGCAGCGAGAAACATGACAAATGGCATACATGGAGTGGAGCCGAAAACTGAATTCCTTCTATGAACGACGAAAGCAATGACAAGTTGTCCGGACCATCCGCTCGAATGCCGCGCCCGGCGTTTCTGCTGCTCCTGTACCTGGTGTTGGGCATGGGAGCGGGCGTGATCTTCGACCGATGGGTGTTGTTGGCGTTTATGCCGTCCAATGCCGTTTCCGATTTCCGGCTCATGGCGCAGGCGTGGAACACCATTCAGCATTATTACGTGGATCGTGCGGCGGTGAAACCTAAAGTCCTTACCTACGGTGCGATCAGCGGGATGGTGAACGCCTTGGGCGATACCGGGCACAGCGTTTTTCTGAGTCCCGACATGGTCAAGCAACTGCACGTGGCCGAGAGCGGGCAACTTAAAGGCATTGGAGTGGAAATTCAAATGAAGGACCAGCACGTGGTGGTCGTCGCGCCCATTGATAACTCGCCCGCGCAACGCGCCGGTTTGCGCAGCGGCGACATCATCATGAGCGTTGATGGCCGGGACATTGCTGGATTGCCCTTGAACCGGGTGGTCGAGCGGATTACGGGTCCGGTCGGCACCGCGGTCGAGTTGGCGGTTTTGAATCCCCAAACCCATCGCCTCCGCAATGTCACCATCGTCCGGGCGGCGATCAAAATTAACAATGTGACCTGGCAACGTCTGCCGGGAACGGAGGTCGCGGATGTCCGCATTGCCAGTTTTAACGATGGCGTGGCCGATGACCTACGCGGCGCGCTGGCCGAAATTCAGCAACAGCGATTGCAGGGATTGATCCTGGATTTGCGGAACAATCCCGGCGGCGTGCTGGATGAAGCCGTGGCCGTAGCCAGCCAGTTTCTTGCCAACGGCAATGTGCTGCTCATTAGGGACGCCAAAGGAAAGATCACTCCGGTGCCGGTAAAACCCGGCGGTTTGGCGACAAATATTCCCATGGTGGTCTTGATCAATGGCGGCTCCGCCAGCGGCGCGGAAATCGTCGCCGGCGCGCTCCGCGACGCGCATCGGGCTGAGTTAATCGGAGAAACCACCTTCGGCACCGGCACGGTGTTGAACGAGTTTCCGCTCATCGGCGGCTCGGCGCTCATGCTGGCCATTCAGGAATGGCTTACACCGGACGGACATTCATTCTGGCACAAGGGAATTCCCCCGCAAATAAAAGTGACGCTGCCGCCGGACGTTAATCCGCTCATCCCCGCTGCCGAACGGGACATGACTGCGGCGGAGCTGCAATCTTCGAACGACAAACAGTTGTTGCGCGCGCTGGAATGGGTGGGGGAACAGGCTGAACATGGAAACGTCAGCCAGCGGCCACATGCTGAGCGCAAGGTGCGGTTGTATTATTCAACGTCTTAATGATTTTCCCTGTCCAACCAACATTGCGAGATGAGCGCAACTACAACCATCCAATCGGGAGAAAAAACATCTCAGGAATCAGGAAAATTTGATTTGAATGAGCTCTTCCGCGAACTGGCCAGCGGTCCCGAAGGTTTGAACAGCGCGGAGGCGAAAAAGCGGCTGGCACAACACGGCCCCAACGCGCTGGAGGAAAAAAAAGAAAGCGCATTGCTCAAGTTTCTTGGCTATTTCTGGGGACCGATTCCCTGGATGATCGAAGTGGCTGCGGTGCTGTCCGCCGTTGTCGGCCATTGGGTGGATTTGATCATCATCTCGGTCTTGCTGGCGTTTAACGCCGTCGTAGGGTTCTGGCAGGAACATCAAGCAGCCAATGCCGTGGACGCGCTCAAGAAGCAGCTCGCCCTCAAGGCCCGCGTCAAACGCGACGGCCAGTGGGCGGAAATTGATTCGGTCAACCTCGTGCCCGGCGACATCGTGCGCCTCCGCTTGGGCGACATCATTCCCGCCGACGTGCGGCTGATCGAAGGCGATTATCTGAGCGTGGACCAGTCGGCGCTGACGGGTGAATCGCTGCCCGTGGACAAAAAGGTCGGCGACCTCGCCTATTCCAGTTCCGTAGCCAAACAAGGCGAGATGGTCGCGCTGGTGACGGCCACGGGCGCAACTACTTATTTTGGCAAAACAGCCAAACTCGTCTCGACCGCCAGGTCCGTCTCGCATTTCCAGAAAGCGGTGCTGACGATCGGTGATTATCTCATCTATCTGAGCCTGGGACTGGCGGCGGTGCTGTTGTTGACGATGCTTGTTCGCGGCGAAACGGTGCTGACGCTCTTTCAATTCGCGTTAATTCTGGTTGTGGCCGCCATTCCCGTGGCCATGCCGGCGGTGCTTTCGGTCACCATGGCCATCGGCGCCGTTGTGCTCGCGCGCAAAAAGGCGATCCTGACGCGGCTCGAATCCATCGAGGAAATGGCGGGCATGGACATTCTGTGTTCGGACAAAACCGGAACGCTCACGCAGAACAAATTGACGCTCGGCGAACCGGCTTTGTTCAATGCCAAGGACGTGCAGGAATTGATTCTGGCCGGCGCGCTCGCGTCGAAGGCCGAGGACCGGGACGCGATTGACCTGGCCGTGCTCGACGGCCTGAAAAATTCGTCCGCCCTGGCAACGTATCGGCAGGCCAAATTCACACCATTTGATCCCATTCACAAACGCACCGAGGCGGACGTTCAAGGGCCGGGCGGCCAGTTGTTCAAAGTCACCAAGGGCGCGCCGCAGGTCATTCTCGGTTTATGCCAGCCGCCGGAAGACGTCGCCAAAGCGGTGACCGCAAAGGTGAATGAATTTGCCGGCAAAGGTTTCCGCACCCTCGGCGTGGCGCGCAGTGATGGCGCGGAAGGCTGGCAATTTCTGGGGCTGCTGCCGCTGTTCGATCCACCGCGTGAGGATGCCGCCGAAACGATTCGCGAGGCGAACGAGCACGGCATCCGCATCAAGATGGTCACGGGCGACAACACGGCGATCGCCCGGCAGATTGCCGGCCAGTTGGGCCTGGGCGCCAACATCCACACCGCCGATGAATTCTTCAAGGACACATCGGAGGACGACGTCATCCTGCCGAAAGCGGCCGCTGCCGTGGAAGCGGCCGAGGGTTTCGCCCAGGTGTTTCCCGAACACAAATTCCAGATCGTGAAAGCGCTGCAAAGCCGGGGCCACATCGTGGGCATGACCGGCGACGGCGTGAACGACGCACCGGCGCTCAAGCAGGCCAACACCGGCATTGCCGTCAGCGGCGCCACCGACGCGGCCCGCGCCGCCGCCGCGCTGGTGCTCACCGCGCCGGGCCTTTCCGTGATTGTGCAGGCCGTGGAGACGGCGCGGACCATCTTCGAGCGCATGAACAGTTACGCGATATATCGCATCACCGAAACCATCCGCATCATGTTCTTCGTGGTGGCGGCGATGATCGTCTTCAAGTTTTATCCCATCACCACCGTGATGATCATCCTGCTGGCGCTGCTGAACGATCTGCCCATCCTGACCATCGCCTACGATAACACCTGGCTCGACCCCAAGCCCGTCCGCTGGGACATGCGGCGCGTGCTGACCATTGCGACCGTACTCGGCCTGATTGGCGTGGCGGAGACGTTCGGTATTCTGATCATTGCCAAAGAATGGTTTCAACTCACCAACGCGCAGATTCAATCGTTCATCTATCTCAAGCTGGCGGTGGCCGGGCATCTGACTTTGTTTGTGGCGCGCACGCGACGGCCCTTCCTGACCAAACCCTATCCCGCGCCGATTCTGCTGGTGGCCATTCTGGGGACCCAGGCGCTGGCGGCGCTGATTGTGGGCTTTGGCTGGTTCGTGGAGCCTATCGCCTGGAAATATGTGGGCTTCGTCTGGCTTTATTGTCTGGTCTGGGTGTTCCTCGAAGACTGGGCCAAACTGCACGTGTATCGTCATCTGGAACTGGCCGCGAAACGGCACCGCAAGTTTTTGGAACAAATCAAACAACCATTGCACAGTCATGTAGCCTGATTTGGGCAACGCCAGCATGGCGTCGGAAAATTCTCGCGCTTGTCGCGTACATTCGATTGTTGCAAACTTCATGTCGTGCCGAACGACGCCACCTTTGAATCCTTTGGAAAGGAATTAAATCGTCTCGTTGAATCATTCGGCAAACGCCTCGCCGAACTCAAACAGCCCGGCTACGCCGAGGCCCAGTTGCGCGACGATTTTCTCAATCCCTTTTTCCGCGCGCTCGGCTGGGACATGGAAAACCGCGCCGGTCTCATCCAAAAGGAACGCGAAGTGGAAATTGAAAGTGCCACGAGAATCGGCGGCGGACGCAAACGCGCCGATTATCTTTTCCGCACGGACAAACGCGACCGGTTTATTTGTGAGGCCAAGAAACCCGCCGAGGAACTTCATTCCCGCTACGCCTTCCAGGCCAAACGCTACGCCTGGAACAAAGGCGTGCCGGTGGCCGTCCTCACCGATTTCGAGGAGTTGAAAATCTACATCGTCGGCGGCAAGCCTTATCTTGACGAACCGCACGTCGGCGAATGGAAGTTTTGGAATTTCCGTCAATACCCGCTCGTCGCCCGCGAGCTTTGGGATTTGCTTTCCCGCGACCAGGTTGCCGGTGGCAGTATTGATCGGGCGTTGGATGCGTTGCCCAGAAAACCCAAAGGCAAGGGCAAGACCCGCCAGCAATGGCTCATCAAACCCGACCGCACCCGCGCGCTCGACAGTGAGTTTCTGGAATTTCTCGACGAAACCCGGCGCGACCTCGCCTCCGACTTCTGGAAAAACAACGGCCACGACGAATTGCTCGAAGGCAACAAGCTCACCGAAGCTTGCCAGCGTGTCATTGACCGCATCCTGTTTCTTCGCATCTGCGAAGACCGCGACATTGACACCGGCACAACCCTGCAAAGCATCGTCGAGACGTGGCGCAAGAACACCGGCAACGAAGACACCGGACGCCGCGCACACCAGCAGCCGTTTGAACTGCGTGAAGAACCTCCCGCCGACTATGGCGCCAGCGGCATTCGTGCGCCCAAAGATTCCCTGTGGCGCGCCGTTGTCCGGCACTTTCGCGCGTTGGATCGCCGCCCGCCCACGCACGTTCCCTTTTTCAACGGCAATCTTTTCAAGCCGCACTTCACCGAAAACCTCATCATCGGCGATGAGTGGCTGGCCGGGTTCATCGGCGAATTGAGCGATGATGAAACGCCCTATCTGTTCAACGTCATTGACGTGGAGATTCTCGGCAGCGTCTATGAACGGTTCCTCGGCAAAGTCGTCCGGCCGCAGGGACGCGGCATCACCATCGCGGAAAAGCCGGAAGTCCGCAAAGCCGGTGGCGTCTATTACACCCCGCGTTACATTGTGGATTACATCGTCGAGCAGACCGCCGGTAAATTGCTGGACGAAATTTCAGTAGGAGACGACGTGAGGAGTCTCAAATCTAAAAAAGAATCCAGTCAGAGTCTCGTTACCTCGACTCCTACAATCAAAAACTTTGAGAAAAAGACCGCCGCCCTGCGCTTCCTTGATCCCGCGTGCGGTTCAGGCTCATTCCTCATCCGCGCGTTCGAGCGCGTCTGCGAACACTGGCAGAAACGGCTGACCACCGATCTCCGTAGCAGCCAACGTGAGTTGGCTCAAACTGATCCGGCGGACGGGGTAAGTCAGAGCCGACTCACGTCGGCTGCTACCAAGGAATGGCAGAAGAAACACCGCGCCCTCTGTTGGCTGGATGAAACCACCGGCGACGTCCACCTGACCGTGGAGTTGAAACGAAAAATCCTCACGCAAAACATTTACGGCGTGGATTTGGACGCCGCCGCCGTGGAGGTCACCCAGCTCTCGCTCTACCTCAAGATGCTGGAGAACGAGAATCGCACCACCCTCCAGCGCCAGCGCGAACTGCTGGCCGATGAAACCGAGATTGCCCTGCTGCCGCCCTTGCAGGACAACATCAAGTGCTTCAATTCCCTCATCGGTTCGGACTTCTCAATGATACCCGAAGACCTCGTGCGCGTGCGCGCCGGCGATTGGCCGGTGCAATTCGCGCCCATCATGAAAGCCGGCGGCTTCGACGCCGTCATCGGCAATCCGCCTTACGTTTTGCTTCAAACTCTCGATGAACGAACTGTTTTTGAATACTTCAGTCAAAACTACCGCTCGGCTCGATACAAGATAGACACCTACCAAGTTTTCGTTGAACGTGCGTTGAATCTGAGCAGGGAAGGTGGTGAATTTGGATTCATCACGCCAAATAGCTTTTTGCGGAACAAGCACGCAATCGAATTGCGGGCACTCATTTTGGAAAAAACAAACGTATCGTCGCTTTGCGTTTTCTTTTATCCGGTTTTTCAGGGCGCAAGTGTAGATACCTGTATCCTTGTGGCGAAGAAAACAGAGAAACCTAACAACCAAAATGAAATTGAAGTTGTCCGCTTCCAATCGCCGGAAGAATCTTCAAAACTTTCTATCGTTCAGCACAAGTGGGCGGAGCATCCGCAAAAAAATTTCTACTTGCCGGGCGTCGGTTTGACGGACGAAGTGCTTGAAAGAATCGCCAGTAGGAGTTTTCCGCTTGGTCAGATAGCCACGGCCTATTTCGGCATTCAAACATTCGACCGTGAAAAGTATGTAACAGATAAAAAACAGTTGAAGGCACACAAACCGGTCATTGATGGGGTTCACATCCAGCGGTGTGATTTATTGCCAGGAACTGAGTTTGTAGATTTCAGACCGGATTCCATAAAAAGCGGCGGCAATGCGACAGTTTACGAAGCCGAACGAATTGGCGTGCGGCAAATTGGTCGGACGCCAATTGCGACATTAATTCCGGCTGGAATATATTCGCTCAACACCATCTACAATATTTTCTTCATCAAACAAACCGACCTTCACTTGAAGTTCATCCTTGGGCTATTGCTTTCTTCGACGTGCCGGTTTTTTTGGCTTCAACAGTTTTTTGATCAGAAAGAAACGTTTCCGAAGGTGAAGAAAGATGCGCTGCTGGCAATTCCCGTTCCGCGTTTAGATTTCAAAAATCGTGCCGACAAAGCGCGGCACGACAAGCTGGTGGTGCTGGTGGACAAAATGTTGGGCTTGATGCCCAAACTGCGCGCGGCCACGGCGGAATCGGAAAAGGCCGTGCTGCAAAACGCCGTCACCGCCACCGACCAGCAAATAGATCAATTGGTTTATGAACTCTATGGTTTAACCGCAGACGAAATCAAACTTGTCGAATCGTAGGAGACGAGGTAACGAGTCTCTAACTATATTTTATGAAATTCAATTTGAGTCTCGTGACCTTGACACCTGCCCAATCGGATGTAGGAGACAACGTAAGGAGTCTCAAACTTGAAAAATAAAAACAAAAGAATGAGTCTCGTCACCTCGACTCCTACAAGAACAGGAGCAGGAAACGACATGAGGAGTTTCTATTTAAAAATGAAAACCCTCACCAAACCGGCGCGTGATCCGCTGAACCGGGCGTTTTACCTGCCCCGGCTGCCCCGTGAATATTATCAGGCCGACGCGGTGGTTCACTGGACGCTCACCATATTTGATCGAGTCCAAGGCTGGCTCACGCCCGCGCTGCACCATCAATTTCGTGAGTTGATGTTTCACGCGGCGGCGAGAGAAGGTTTGGTCTGTCCCATTTACTGTCTGATGCCGGATCATCTGCATCTGGTCTGGATGGGATTGCGGAGGGACACTGATCAGCTCAACGGCATGGCGTTCCTGCGGACGCATTTCGAACCGGCCTTGAAACCAGCCAAATTCCAGCCACAGGCGCAGGACAATGTCTTGCGCGAGCAAGAACGCAGGCGCAACGCATTTGCCAAGGTGTGTTTTTACATTGCAGCCAACCCGGTGCGGGCGGAATTGATAAAAGAAAGCGGTTTCTGGCCATACGCCGGTTGCGTCGTGCCGGGTTATCCAAAATTGAACCCGACGGATGAAGGTTTCTGGCCGATGTTCTGGAAGATTTACGCGAAATTGCGCAAGCCGGACGCTGGCAATATCATACGCCCGCCAATCTGATGAAACTGAAACGGAAAAGTCAGAGTCTCGTTACATTGGTTCCTGCCAGACATCATGCAGGCGACAACGTGAGGAGGCTCAAAACAAATCGGACACGGAAAAGTTTGAGTCTCGTTACCTCGACTCCTACAAATAACAGAATCGCGCTCCGCCAGGAATTCTGCGCGTGGCGCGCGTCGCTTCCCACGCGCCTCGAACGCGACACGTTGCTGGTTCCCGAATGGATTGCCGAAAGCGTGGTGCAGGAAGCGGAACGATTTCTCAAAGCGGATTTGCCCGCTCACTTCGCCGAACGGCTTGCAGCCAAGGCTCATCATCTTTATCCACGCCACCGACATTTCCACAAGATGCTGAACCGCCCCGGCAACCTGGGCCGGAACAATCTCTACGTCTATATGCGCCACTGGACAGCCGGCTGGTTGAAGCGCGAGTGTTACACGCTCTTCAAAAAATTTCCGTGGGAATATGCGCAGGGGAGGCGGCTGCCATTATGATGTTCAAGACTGCCGCATTATTGAATCAGGCGGTACGACGTTGAGTCGAATAATCCATTGAAGAAGATTATGAAAATCGAATCCAAAAAATTCCGCGTGCGTGAGGGCGAAAAGGTTAAACTCAAGAAATGGCCAACGAAGACCAAGCTGTTTTACAAGTCGAAGGAGAATTACAAAACCATCCTTGAAACGCACATCAAGGAATTGAGCGCACGGCAAAGCCTGCTCTACGCCCACGACCGATACGCGTTGCTTTTGATTTTTCAGGCGATGGACGCCGCCGGCAAGGACGGCGCCATCAAGCACGTCATGTCCGGCATCAACCCGCAAGGCTGCCAGGTGTTCAGCTTCAAACGTCCGAGCGCGCAGGAGTTGGAACATGATTTTCTCTGGCGCACGACGCGTTGTCTACCGGAGCGCGGGCACATCGGCATTTTCAACCGTTCCTATTACGAGGAAGTGCTCATCCTGCGCGTGCATCCGGAGATTCTGCGCGCCCGGCTGATTCCTGAAGAATTGCTCGACGACAAAGACATTTGGGAGAAACGATATCGCTCCATTCTGGACCTGGAAAAGCACCTGTATCGCAACGGCACGCGCGTCATCAAATTTTTCCTGCACGTGTCCAAGGACGAACAGCGCCGGCGGTTCCTGGAGCGCATTGATGACCCGGACAAAAACTGGAAGTTCAGCCAGGCCGACCTCGCGGAACGGAAATTCTGGAAGGATTACATGCGAGCGTATGAAGATTGCCTCAGCACCACCAGCACCGGCCATGCGCCATGGTATATCGTGCCCGCCGATGACAAGGAAAACGCCCGGCTTATCATTTCCCAAATCATCCTCGACACGCTGGATTCTCTGAAGATGAGTTATCCCGAACCCGGCAAGGCACACCGCAAGGAATTGCAGTCCATCCGCAAATTGCTTGCGAAATAGGAGATAGAATTAAACGGCACGGCTGACAAAGACTTCAATACAAAGCAATCATGGATAAACCGGCAAAGCCTCCCAAACAATCAGACACGGATGCAATAGCACGGTCGGTCCTGACGATTAATGGCGGCTCGTCGAGCATCAAGTTCGCGTTATTCAACGCTGGTCAGGATTTACACCGAATTCTGGAAGGCCGGATTGAGCGCATCGGATTGCCGGAGGCGAAGTTTGTGGTGAAGGGCCAGAACCAGGCTGAGAATTTTTCCAAGACCATCACCGCGCCAGATCATACGGTGGCGGTGGGAATCCTTATGGATTGGCTCGCAGACCGGATTGGTCGTGGCGAACTCGCGGCGGTGGGCCATCGCGTGGTGCATGGCGGTCCGAATTACAGCCAGCCGCAACACATCACGCCGGCGATGGTTGACGAGTTGCGCCATCTCAGTCCGTTTGATCCGGAACATCTTCCCGAAGAAATTCTGTTGACCGAAGCGTTTCATCAACGCTTCCCTGATCTGCCACAAATTGCCTGCTTCGACACCGCCTTTCATCACGACCTGCCGCGCGTGGCGCGGATATTGCCGATTCCGCGGCACTATGAGGCGAAAGGCATCCGGCGCTATGGCTTTCATGGCATTTCCTGCGCCTATCTGATGGAGGAACTGACCCGCGTGGCAGGCGCCGAGGCGGCCAATGGACGGGTGATTATTGCCCATCTCGGAAATGGAGCCAGCCTTACCGCAGTACGCGGCGGCCAAAGCGTGGATACGAGCATGAGCTTCACCCCCACGGCCGGCATCCCCATGAGCACGCGCTCGGGCGAACTGGATCCAGGACTCGTGTGGTACCTGGAACAGGTTGAACATCTCACTCCGCGACAATTCAACACCATGGTGAACACCGAATCCGGTTTGCTCGGCGTATCCGAGATCAGTTCCGATATGCAGGACCTTCTGGAGCGGGAGTCCAAAGACGTGCGGGCGGCGGAAGCCATCGCGCTGTTCTGCTATCAGTTAAAAAAATGGATCGGTGCGTTTACGGCGGCGCTGGGCGGACTGGACACATTGGTTTTTTCGGGCGGCATCGGCGAGCACGCATCTGAAGTCCGCGCCCGCAGTTGCGAAGGTTTGGAATTTCTCGGCATTAAAATTGATTCAAAGCAAAACGCCGCCAATGCCGGAGTCATTTCTTCGCAGACCAGCCGCGTTGCCGTTCGCGTCATGCACACGGACGAGGAATGGATGATTGCAAAGACCGTCTGCCATGTTTTGGGTTTACAGTCCGTTGAACACGTAGGAGACGACGTGAGGAGTCTCTGATTTGCGCTTCAGAGATCGAAGTGTTTTGAGACGTGACCTCGTCTCCTACAACGAAAAGAAGAAAGGAAAACTATTATGAAAGCAAATAAAGTTAAAGCTGCGAATAAACCGTTGTCGCCCGAACTGCTGCGGAAGATGAACGCCTATTGGCACGCGGCGAATTATCTCTCTGTCGGCCAGATTTACTTATATGACAATCCGCTGCTCAAGCGGCCGCTCAAGCGGGAGCACATCAAGCCGCGGCTGCTGGGCCATTGGGGCACTACTCCCGGTTTGAACCTGATCTATGTCCACCTCAATCGCGTTATCAAGGAGCACGGCCTGAACGTCATTTACGTGACCGGTCCCGGACATGGCGGGCCGGGTCTGGTGGCCAATGCGTATCTGGAAGGCACCTACAGCGAGGTGTATCCGAACATTTCCCAGGACGAACCGGGCTTGAAACGGTTGTTCACGCAATTTTCCTTCCCCGGTGGTATTCCCAGTCACGTGGCACCGGAAACGCCGGGTTCAATCCACGAAGGCGGTGAGTTGGGATACTCGCTGTCGCACGCCTTCGGCGCGGCATTCGACAATCCCGACCTGCTGGTGGCCTGCGTGGTCGGTGACGGCGAGGCCGAGACCGGCCCGCTGGCCACGAGCTGGCATTCCAATAAATTTCTCAACCCGGTCCGTGACGGCGCAGTGTTGCCCATTCTGCACCTCAACGGCTACAAAATCGCCGGGCCGACCGTGCTGGCGCGGCTGCCGCATGACGAACTGGACTCGCTGTTCCGCGGTTACGGTTACAAACCTTATTTCGTCGAAGGCGATGAACCCGAAAAGGTGCATCAACTCCTGGCGGCAACGCTTGACAAAATCATCGCCGAAATCAACGCGATCCAGGACCACGCGCGCACCAAGGGTTTCCGCATACGACCGCAATGGCCGATGATTGTTCTGCGCACGCCGAAAGGCTGGACCGGTCCCAAGGTCGTTGATGGAAAACAAGTCGAAGGAACGTTTCGCGCCCATCAGGTGCCGATGGGCGACATGGACAAGCCGGGGCACATCCGGATTCTCGAACGCTGGATGAAAAGTTACCAGCCGGAGAAACTTTTTGACCCGACCGGCAGGCTGCGCCCAGAACTGGCGGAACTGGCGCCCAAGGGCACACGCCGCATGAGTGCCAATCCGCACGCCAACGGCGGGATTTTGTTGTGCGATCTGAAAATGCCGGACTTCCGCGATTATGCGGTCAAGGTATCGAAACCGGGAACAGTCCAAGCCGAGGCCACACGGGTTCAAGGGCAGTTCATCTGCGACGTGATGAAGCTGAATACCGACAACTTTCGCGTGTTCAGCCCGGATGAAACCGCGTCGAATCGCTGGAGCGCGCTCTTCGATCTCACCGACCGTTGTTCGACGGCGGAAATCCTTCCGACCGACGACCACGTCGCCCCAGCCGGCCGGGTGATGGAGATGTTGAGCGAGCATCAATGCGAAGGCTGGCTGGAGGGTTATTTGCTGACCGGCCGGCACGGCTTTTTCTCCTGCTACGAGGCGTTCATTCACATCATTGATTCCATGTTCAACCAGCACGCCAAATGGTTGAAGGTCACCAAGAGCATTCCTTGGCGGAGGCCGATTGCCTCATTGAATTATCTGCTCAGCTCGCTCGTCTGGCGGCAGGACCACAACGGGTTCAGCCACCAGGACCCGGGTTTTATTGACCACGTCGTGAACAAAAAGGCCGAGGTGATTCGCGTTTATCTCCCGCCGGATGCCAACACGCTGCTGTCGGTGACCGACCATTGCCTGCGCAGCCGGCATTATGTGAATGTGATCGTCAGCGGCAAACAGCCGGAACTGCAATGGCTGGACATGGACGCCGCCGTCAAACATTGCACCGCCGGTTTGGGCATCTGGGAATGGGCGAGCAACGATCGCGGCGGCGAGCCCGACGTGGTGTTGGCCTGCGCGGGCGATGTGCCGACGCTGGAAACGCTGGCCGCGGTGCAAATGCTCCGGGAACAATTCCCGAAGTTGAAGGTCCGGGTCGTCAACGTGGTGGATTTGATGACGCTCCAGCCGCAAAGCGAACATCCGCATGGCTTGAGCGACAAAGATTTCGACGCCCTGTTCACGAAGGACAAACCCATCATCTTCGCATTTCACGGGTATCCCTGGCTAATCCACCGTCTCACCTATCGCCGGACCAATCACGGCAACCTGCACGTGCGGGGCTACAAGGAGGAAGGCACGACCACGACATCCTTCGACATGGTGGTGCTGAATGACCTCGACCGTTTCCATCTGGTGGGCGACGTGATTGATCGCGTACCAAGCTTGGGCGCGAGTGCGGCCTACACGAAACAATTCATCCGCGACCGGCTGATTGACCACAAGGACTACATCCACAAACACGGCGAGGACTTGCCGGAAATCCGTAATTGGAAATGGACCGGTGGTGGGCGGCGGACTGGTTGAAGAACAGGAATGGACGAACGGGGCAAACGGCGGTTGAATTTTTAACCGCGGATGGACATGGATGAACACGGATTCTTCAAGCCCGCAGGACTGGCATCTTTGTAGATTACGGCTACAAAACGAATCAAGCTCCGTCCAAGAGCGGCATTGGTGAGCGGGGCAACGTGATCGGCATCGTGTCGGCCAAGGTGCTTGCGCACGGCCACCATGCGGGGGCACGCTGGCACGAGCGGGGCGTTGCCGGCGGTCCTTGCGGACGGCCACCAAGTGAATTACGCGGTCAAGAGCCGGGAGGGACGGCATGTTGCCGTCCCTCCCAGTCTTGGAATCGGTGCCGGAGGTGGACGCCAAGCTTAAAGCGCCAAACACGAAGGAGGAGAAGTTTGAGGATTTGGTGAAGGAGGCGGAGAGCGCGGCGGTGCTGGTTTTGGTTTATTGAATAAGGAAGGCAGGAAACAAAGAACTGTTTTTTCCTGATTTCCTGTTTTCCTCGTTAAATCCTGGATTTGGTTTTCCTTGGTGCAAATTCGCGGATTAAAAGTTAAGGATGCCGCATTTGGCAAAGCAGAAAATGCGCCGCCTCGTCAACCGCAAAGGCATGGCTTGGCTTGACACGTTGAACGCATCCGGAGCAAGGTTTTTCAAAATAATACCAGCGGATGAACACCAACACCAGTAGCCGCACGACGCGAATCCGGAAACGGCTCGCGGCGCTTTGGCCGCAATTCCCGCTGGCCATCGTTCTTGCGTTCACCGGCTTCCTCAACATTCTGGATGGATTGCGCGTTCCCGTAAGGGCCTTCGAGCAGGTGCGGGCGATCAGCGGCCTGGCCGATTCGTTGTCGGCCTTGGGCGGCACCGCCCAAATCATCCTGGGTCTGATGCTCGTGGTGGCGGGCATAGGCTTGTTGTGGCGGCTGGTCTCGGCCTGGACTGTGTCGGTGTTGTTGCTGGTCATCACGGTGGGCGTCAACGTGGCCCAGAAAAATTGGGGCATGAGCCTCATCCTCCAAGCCTTGCTGTTGGGCGCCTTGTTGTGGACGAAACGTCATTTTACGCATCGGACCATCCTGGCCAGTTTCCTGTTTTCCGTGATCGGCATTCTGGCGGTTCTGGTCTATGGCACGATCGGCAGTTTTCTGCTCGGCAACGATTTTCATCCGCCGATCCACGATTTGACGACGGCCTTCTATTACACCATCGTCACCCTTTCGACCGTGGGTTATGGCGACATCGTTCCCGTCGCAGCGCAGGCGCGCTGGTTTGCGATGTCGCTGCTGGTGGTCGGCCTGGGTGTGTTTGCCAGCGCCATTGCCTCGGCCCTCGGCCCGAAAATTTTTGGTGAACTGCAACGCGTATTTAATCCAAAGGAAAAAGCCATGGAACACAAAGATCATGTCATTCTGGTGGGCGAAGGCGCCATCGCCCGCAACACCGCCAAGGAACTCCAACGCCGCGGCGTGGCCTTCGTGCAAATCGTCGCCTCGGAGGCGGATATGGCGGGCGGCGCGGAACATCAAGTCATCGAAGGCGACGCAACCGATGACGCCGTGCTGCGGCGGGTGAACATCCAGCACGCGCGGATGGTGATTGCCGCGCGGGAGGACGACGGCGAAAACGCCTTCATTGCGCTGGTGGCCAAGGATCTGAATCCCAATGTCAAACTGCTGGCGGTGGCCAGCTCGGCGCTGGCCATCAAGCGATTGAAGCTGGCCCGGGCCGATCTGGTGTTTTCGCCCGCGGCGGTTGGCAGCCGGTTGCTGGCGGACCTGGTGGAAGGCAATCAGATTTCGCCGGCGTTTCAGGATTTGCTTGAGGGCGGGCTGCAAAAAACCTGAAGCGCGGCCGGCGTCTGAAGAGAATCATCTATGTTGCCCATGACTGCCATGCTGGCTGCGGCCCCGGTGGAACTTCATGACAAACCGGTCATCCTGGCGATTTTCGCGATCACCTATATTGGGATTGCGATGGGGCACGTGCCGGGCTTGAAACTCAATCGCGTCGGCATCGCCTTGCTCGGCGCCATCGCCATGATGATTTTCGGCGGTATTGGCACCGGCGACGTCATTTCCTTCATCAACTGGCCAACCATATTTTTACTCTTTGGATTCTTTGTTCTCTCGGCGCAACTTCGGCTGTCGGGCTTTTACGACCTGGTGGCCAACGGCATCTCCGCACGACTCGAACATCCCGCGCGGTTTTTGCTGGTTTTGATGCTGGTGACCGGCGGCCTTTCCGCGTTCCTGAACCACGACATCGTTTGCTACGTGTTTGCGCCCATTGTCGGGACCGCGTTATTGCACAAGCGACTGAATCCGGTTCCGTACCTGATTGCCCTGGCCATCGCCAGCAACATCGGTGCGGCGGCCACGTTGATTGGCAATCCGCAGGACATGATGATTGGACAGGTTGCCCGACTGAGTTTTGGCCGGTACCTGCTTTGGAGCGCGGTTCCCGTCATGCTGGCGATGGCCGCGGCTTACGGAATTATCTGGATGTTGTCGCGGAAGAAACTTGAGTCCGCCTTGTCTGTTCCCGAAGAATCAAAGCCTCGACCTCATCCCTTCAACCGGCCGCATACGATTAAAGGGTTGATTATTCTCACCGTGGTCATTGGCCTGTTTTTCTCGCCGCTGCCCAAGGAAATCATTGCCCTGGCCGCCGCTGGAATTCATCTGGCTAGCACCAAGTTTCGCACCGACGATTTGCTGGGCCTGGTGGAATGGCCGATTCTTATTTTGTTTATGGGCTTGTTCGTGGTTACCGGCGCTTTTCAATCCACCGGTTATGGCGACCAAGCCATGCACCGGCTGGCGGCTGGCGGTTTTAACCTGAACGCGCCGGCCACCCTGGCCCTGACGACCGCGGGACTGTCCAACCTGATCAACAACTCGGCGGCGGTGATGCTACTGCTCAAAGTCATCAATCTCTCGCAGCCGGTCACCGCTTACATACTGGCGCTGGCCAACAGCTTTGGTGGCAACCTCATCATCATTGGCAGCGTTTCCAACATCATCGTGGTTCAACAGGCCCGCGCGTTGGGCATTAAAATTTCTTTCCGGGATTTTGCCCGGCTGGGCGTCCCGGTGACGCTGGCCGCGCTGGCTGGACTGCTGATTTGGATTGCCTTGATGACTTAAGCGGGCAATAAAGTCCGGCGGAGGAGGCGAATTTGCGCAGACGACGAGGGTAAAAGTTTCTTGCCGGAATTCGAGCAACGCGTCTGTCTTCAAATTGAGAAATGTACTTTTGCACACTTCCTCACACATCTGAAACCCCATCAACATTGAGTATTTTGACCTTCACTGTCCTCACCGATCCTCAGAAATTTGCCACAAAATCGAGAACAGTATCAAATGGCAGTATCATATTTCCCCGTTTGCGTTCCTGTGCTTGTCATCCGGCTTGCTGAGTTGAAGGCCAAGCCAGATGCCAACCACCCGAACGCTCACCTCGATGCCAGCCTGCTCGTGTCGCTTTTGAAACCAGCACTGCGCCCCGGCTTCCCTCGCAGAACTGGTTTTAAACCCGACACCAGCAGGACAAATATCGCGCGAACGATCATTACGGGTTTTGCGTTCATCATGACCGCGATTCGGGTAGTCGGAAATGTTTGAAAGATTTCCACCAGCAGCAGGCAAAGCAAAGATGAGCTTCTAGGAGGGCAACATTGTCACGCAGAGCACCCCCGCCGCGTTCCCATCGCGAGCAACTCAACTGTTTGCGCTCAGAACGCCTCACCCCCTTGCTTCTGCGCTCTGGCGGCGCGCGCCGCAGGATGCTTCGCGTGACCCGGAGGCCAATCACGCAAACCCTCACCCTCTGCAAGACTGGCCTTGTCACCTACTTTGTGGAACTGGCTGTGCAGCCTATCCTCATGTTATTTATTCATTTCATCTGACGGCCTTCGGGCTGGCCCATTGCAACGGTGACTGGAATAAACTTTGGCTGCTGCATTAAGCACAATGAAAAGTTGCCCAAGGGCTTCCAATGGAATCATTTTTTGCTCGACATTAGCTCACTCTTGACAGTATACTGCGATTGTTCGGGAAACACAAATCTTAACCATAAAAAATATGAAACAAAATGAGACCTCTGCAAAACTCATTTGAACAGGGCGGTTGAATCGAAGTCAGAGAGACATGGAAACGATGAGCAATCCTCAATTGGGACTTTTGGACAGCCTCATGCCTGCGGTGCCGACCAACGATTTCTTGGAAGGGCTGGATCACGCGCTGGATTTCAAACCGATTGAAGCGGTGCTGCACCGGATGTATCCGGCCACCACCGGCCATCCGCCGCACCCGCCGCTGGTGCTCTTCAAAATGAGCCTGCTCCAGCATTGCTACGGGCTGTCGGATCCGCAATGCGAGGAGTTGGTCGCCGACCGGATGAGTTGGCGGCGGTTTGTGGGGCTGGGTTTGCAGGACAGCGTGCCCGATGAAACCACGCTGGTGCGCTTTCGCCAGCGGCTCATCCGTTACGGTCTGCAGGAAAAACTGCTGGCGCTGGTCAACCATCAACTGGAACAAAAAGGGTTCATCCTGAAAACCTGCACCCTGGTGGACGCCACGCTGTTGCAGGCGGCGCGTCGCGCCCCGAGCCGGGCAGATAAAGGAGGCGGCGATGACGACGCGGGCTTTACCGTCAAGGGCGGTCAACCCCACTACGGCTACAAAGCGCACGTGGCCGTTGACCGGGATCAGACGGTGATTCGTTGCGTCACCTTGACGGACGCCAGCGTTCATGACAGTCAGGAATTTGAAACCGTGGTCAAAGGGGATGAGGAAATGGTCATGGCCGACAAAGCCTATTGGAGCGCTCAACGCGCTCGTTGGTGTGAGCGCCGGAAAATCGGCAACGGCATTTTGCGCAAAGCGTTTCGGGGACAGCCCTTGGACCGGACGACGGTGCTGTTCAATGCGGTGATGAGCCGGGTGCGGTGTGGGATTGAGAAAATCTTTGGCTGGTGGAAGCGCAGCACGGGCTACGGGCGAGTGCGGTATGTGGGGCGCGATCCCAATCGGCTGGAGTTGGAGTTCAAGAGCATCTGTTGGAACTTGAAACGGCTGGTGAGTTTGACCGGAACATGAAGCAAAACATTCAGAACGCCCGCGCGGCGGACAAAAAAGTTCAAAACGGTGGCTCACATCGCCGACCGTGGCGTGCCGCCAAACCCATTTTTCGTTGAATAATGACTTTGACATCAAATCAGCAACTCAAACGACCTTTTGCAGAGGTCTCAATATCTCGACCGGATAAAACGCTTGCCCCAGAGGGCATAAGCCTATTCTGTGCGCAGCGAATGGTGCTCTATTCTCCAACCAAGTCGTGCGCGCTCGGCCCCGCCGACACATGTCAGGGGAGGCAAATGTTATTTGGGCAGGATCTTTGGTCAATGCAACCGCTGGATGCGCTGGGCGTTGATTGAGGCCAGTTGGGTGGTCCTTCAGTGCAGCACATATTTTGGCGAACTGTATCAGTTTCACAAAGGGCGCGGCAAGAAGATCGGCCTAGGCATCGTTATCGTGGCGCAGCGGTTATGCGAGATTGTAGTGCTGGCCGTTGCGTAAGAGGGACAAAATTCCCCACCGTTTAGGACGCGGATGCGAAAACAGGACTGCGACAATCCTCAGTAGTTTCGCGGACAGAATGGCGGACTATTAGTGACGCACACATGACACGCGAGATCCCCAGTCGGCGGGAGAAACGCGCGGAACGCACTATACAAACACTGGACAGCTTCGGCTATCACCCTGATTTAATCGTCATGGACGTAGATGGCGCTGAACTTGATGTCATCAAAGGTGGTCTCCAGACCTTTTCGCAATGCCCAATTTCCATCATCGAATGCGAGGATGCGGAAAGCCGGCCTCAAATTGAACGAATTATGAACAAGCGTTCGCGTCATCTCGCGTGGGATGATTATATGTTTTTCCAATAATCCTTGAGGACGTGTCGTGAACGTGAACACCGTCGTGGAATTTTTCCTCGAGGCGGTCAGGATTCAGCAACGCCATAAAAGGCGGTCAACGGACTCAGTGTGCCGCAACGGAAGCGGTGTTGTGGTCAGCAGAGATTCGGATAGCGAGGCCTGTTTTAACTCGTTTTATTTCCGTCTTTGGTGTCTGTGACGCGGGGTCATTATGCCGTTTTTATGTGAAACCTTTTCCGTCAAAACGTCGTCTGTGTTTAGGTTGGGTGAACTCGGTTGTGGCGAATAATGTCATTTGTTATGTCATTTGTTATTGACTTTTCGCCGGGAATGGGTATTGTTTTTGTGAATTTTAGATGTTTTTTTCGCATAGTTGGGTTCGTAAGAACAACGGTTGTTCTCGAAAAAGGGAACGGCGCTTTATCAAGGGTGCTTCACTCCGGGGGACAAAATGATTCCTACCAAACGTGGCTCAAGGGGTGCAATCATCATCAAGCTTTGTTTGTCTGTCAGCTAACCTAATTAATTTTAATCTTATGATTCCAAAATCCATTCCCAACAGGTTCATCATGGCTTCCGTAATCGCAGCGACAGTAATAATTGCCCCGTGGTCCCGCGCGACAACCATCGTATCGGGGTCTGCCTTGCAGAGCCCAATCCGCTTTCATCGCCGGCAACGTGCGCTAAACATCCTGTCAGGCCCTACCTTTACCCCGGCCACCAACGCGCCGCTGGCAGGGCTTCTGAAGCTGACCACCGATGTGGATTCGAGGATCAGCATCCAGGTCAACGACGGGACGAGCACTTGGGAACGGGATTTCTACAATTACACCACGAACCATTCAGTGCCCTTGCTCGGATTCAAACCTGATCGAACCAACCAGATCCTGGTTACCGTTTACGACAAGCATCGAAATGCCCACACCGCCCCGCAGCCGCTTACCTTTGTCACCGCTCCGCTGCCGACAAATTTTCCTCCCTGGACCGTCTTGAAAAGTGAACCAAGCAAAATGGAACCAGGATATACGTTGTTCATACTTGAGGACAGAACCCTCGCCAAGTTTTACATTACCATAATGAACAATTCCGGCGAGTTGGTTTGGTACGCTCCGTGGTCGTCTAACGATGGCGATGTGCGACAACTTGACAATGGCGATTTGTTCATTGAACAGCAAAGTCCGTCGAACAATTTCGTAGAGGTCAACATGCTCGGAGAAACGGTCAAGACTTGGGTTGCGCCAACGGGATACCCGGTAAATGTTCATGATGGCGTCCCAACCAGCCATGGCACCATCCTGTATTTAAGCGATGTCAGACAGGTTGTGCCCAACTTCCCGAGCAGCGACACCATCTCAAATCCTCCGTTAAAGACGGTCACTGTTGACGACAACCCGGTTGTTGAAATTTCGGCCACCAACTCGGCGCTCCTCAACTCCTGGTCGCCGCTGAACCTGTTGGACCCAACGCGTGTTACCTATCTTACCTATGAGGAGTCTGGCAGCCCTTATGGAGTGGATAACGAGCACGCCAACGCGGTCCTTGAGGATGCTAACGATGGCAATTCCATCATTGAATCCCTGCGCGACCAGAATGCGGTCTTCAAATTTACCCGAGCGGGGCAGCTTAAGTGGATCCTTGGCCCCCACGCGGGTTGGAGCGCGAACTTTCAGCCATACCTGCTCACACCGGTAGGCACGCCGTTCGATTGGAATTATGGCCAGCATGGGCCGATGCTCACCCCGCAGGGCACGTTGATCCTTTATAACGATGGCAATTTCAGGGCCAGCCCCTTTGACCCGTTCGTAACCGACCAGGAGAACTACAGCAGTGCCGTTGAATATAACATCAATGAAACCAATATGACGGTGTCCGAGGTTTGGAATTCCGCCTGGCAAACGAATCAAGACCGGCTTTATACATCCATCGTAGGGAAGGCGCAGTGGCTTCCCCATACCCGAGATGTCCTGGTTACTTACGGCTGCGTGTACTATATCAATGGCGTTAACCCCAGCCCCTACGCGCCCGGCGACCCCGGCGCGACCATGGTTCGGATTGAAGAATACACGCATGATCCGGTGCCGGAGGTGGTGTTTGATCTTTCCTTTTTCGATTACGACAACACAAACGCGAACTACCTCGGGGATTTGGTTTATCGCGCCGAGCGGATTCCCGATCTCTATCCCCATCCCGCGAGGCCGGTCACCGACCTCTGTGTTCGCGCCGAGAATCACACCCCCCTGTTGGAATTTTCAGCGGATCCGACCCGCAACTATCTTATTCAAGTTTCAAGCGATTTGAAAAACTGGAAGACCATTGGAACGCCAGTGCGGGAAGGGGACGTGGGCGATTTTGATTTTAAGGATGTGGGCGCGAATCAGTTCACAACCCGCTTTTATCGCGTAGTCGCGCAGTAGAACAACGCCGGCGCCTCGTCGTCTTGCCTTCTCCCCGCATCTGATTTCCCGCCTTCCTTCCGCCTCGACTCGCTGCGCGGGCGTGCTTACGTTACCGGCATGAACGAACTGCTCATCGGTCTGTTGGGCGCGTTGCTGGCGACGAACCAGCCGCAGGCGGTCAGTAATTTGATCCAGCAAAGCGCCGGCATCTCGGTCAACATTCCGAATCCGAACGACCCGGCGGAAAAGGAGTTGGACCGGTTGATGGCCGAGGATGACGCGGCCATGGCGGAGGTGGATAAATGGATTCGGGACAATAATGCCTTTGCCGCCCAAGGCGGTGGCGAATCGAAGGAGGAATTAAACGCGCGCATCATGACCCGGCTGAATGTGGTCCGCAAGCACTACGAGGATTTTTTGCGGCGGTACCCGAATTTCGCGAACGGGTACCTGGCCTACGCCAGTTTCTTGAATAACATCGGCGACGAAGACACCGCGATGCTCGAAGACAAAAAAGCCCTGCAGCTCGACCCCAAAAATCCGGCGGTTTGGAACAACCTTGGCGACTATTACGGCGAGAATGGTCCGATCACCAACGCCTTTGTGTATTTTGCCAAAGCCATTGAACTGGACCCCACCGAGCCGGTTTACTATCAGAATCTCGCCATCATGGTTTATCTCTACCGCACGGATGCGAAGGCGTTTTACCACCTCAATGAGCAGCAGGTTTTTGACAAATCCATCGTGCTCTATCGCAAGGCCATGCAACTCGACCCGGATAATTTTTCACTCGCGACCGATTACGCGGAGGGTTATTATGGCATCCGCCCGCTCCGCACCAACGACGCGCTGGTCGCGTGGACCAATACGCTGCAAATTGCCCATGATGACGTCGAGCGCGAGGGTGTTTATATTCATCTGGCCCGGATCAAAATGCTGGCCGGACGTTATGCCGAGGCCCGCGCGCAGCTCGACGCGGTGACCAACGCGACGTATGCCGGTCTGAAACACACCCTGGAAAACTCCATCACTTGGCGGGAAAATCAGGCGACCAATTCAACGGCTGGCGACAATCCGACTAATGTGTCGCCGGATCATCCAAAAGCGTCCCGTTTATCACAACCTTAACGTTCAGAGAATCAACTTTTGTCCCGGCTGATTTGTGCTAAAGTGCTCAACACATGGATTTCTACAACAAGCTGAAATTTGACGCCAACGGTCTGATTCCAGCCATCATTCAGGAGCAGAAGACCGGGCGTGTATTGATGATGGCGTGGATGAACCGCGCCTCGCTGGAAAAGACTATCGCGACCGGCAAGACTTATTTCTGGAGCCGTTCCCGTCAGAAATTCTGGATGAAGGGCGAAACCAGCGGCCACGTGCAGTTCGTCAAGGACATCGCGTTTGACTGCGACGGCGATGTGCTGTTGGTCCAAGTCGAGCAAACCGGCGCGGCGTGCCACGAAGGCTACCGGTCGTGTTTCTTCCGTTCGCTTGAAAACTCGGGAAAATCGTTTAGGGTAACGGAACCACAGCTCGAAACACCGGAACAAATTTACGGAAAGAAATAATGGACATCACGGTTCCATTTGACAGCCGCAGGTATCTTTTGATGCTCGGACTGCTGGTGTTCGGGCGCGGAATGGATTTCCTCAGCACGTGGATTGCCACGCCCAATCTAGCGCTGGAAGGCAATCCCATCGCCAAAAAGCTCGGCTGGAAATGGGGTTTGTTGTTGAACGTGGTGCTGGTCGTCGCCCTGGCCATGTGGCCGTTGTCAGCCATGGTCGTCGCCACTGCCAGCGTGCTGGTGGCCGCGCGCAACTTCCAATCCGCCTGGCTCATGCGCTCGCTGGGCGAGGACGCCTATCGCGAATGGCACGTGCAGCGCGTGCGGGAAACTCGCGTCACTCTTCATCTTTTTTGCCTCGCCGGCAATACGTTGTTGACGGCCATTGTCGGCGCGGCACTGATTTGCTTCAGCAAGCCGTGGCAGGTGCCTTTCGCCATCGGCATGGGTATGGTGGCCTATGCCATCGCTGTGGCCTTTTATTCCCTGCTGGCCATCTGGCGCATTCACCGCGCCATCAAGCGTGAAGCGCGCCAGTTGCAGGCCGCGCAAAATCAACCGCTGGATGCCCGGACTTTCGTGGTTGAAACATACTCGCGCCCGCCCGACCGAATCAGTTAAGCTGCTGGCGATATGCATTCGCCAACGCTGGATGAATTCTTGAAACTGGCCGCGCAGGGAAACCTGATTCCCGTCACGCGCCGCCTGCTTGCCGACATTGAAACGCCGCTGTCGGCGTACCGGAAAATCCGCGGGCAGGGCGAATCTTTCCTGTTTGAATCCGTCGAAGGTGGTGAACATCTGGGCCGTTACTCCTTCGTTGGCTGCAATCCCCGCGCCGTCATCCGGCAAACCGGCAACCGCGTTGAAGTGTTGGAAAACGGCAAGGTCGTCGAAAGTGTTGAGGTAAAAGGCAGGGCGGGCAGTCCCCTGCCCGCCGCCACGAATGCTGATGAAGCCCGGCGCGCACGGAGTGACGCGCCCTGCCAAGTAGCTGACGGCCTCGAAGTCGTCGAGCGTGTGATGAAAAAATACCGGTCCGTGGCGCTGCCCGGCCTGCCACGGTTTACCGGTGGCGCGGTCGGTTTCATCGGCTACGAATTCATCCACGACGTCGAACCGGTGGTGCCGCGCCCGCCCGTGGATGAATTGGGCACGCCGACGATGGTTTTTCTCATCGCCGACCAGCTGCTGATTTTTGATCGCGTGGCCCAGACCATCACAATTCTGGTCAACGCCGTTCTGGACGATGCGACCAGTCCGGCGGAGGCCTACGAAGAAGCGACGAGCGAGATCGAGCGCATCGTCTCGCTGCTCGAACAACCCAGTGAACATCGGCCGGTGACGGTGGCGAGCGAGGTTCCGCCGGTTCCGTTTGAATCCAACCAGAGCAAGGACAAATTCTTCGCGAACGTCGAGGCGTCAAAGAAATACATTACCGCCGGCGACATCATCCAGGTGGTCGGTTCGCAGCGATTTTCTGCGCCGGTCAAGGCGTCGTCACTGGACATTTACCGCGCCGTGCGTTCCGTGAATCCGTCGCCCTACATGTTTTTGCTGGAACTGAATGGGTTCTCGCTCGTGGGCGCGTCGCCGGAAATTCACGTGCGTTGCGAGGACGGAAAAGTAGAAATCCGTCCCATTGCCGGAACGCGCCGCCGCGGGAAAAATGAGGTGGAAGATTTGGCTTTGGAAAAGGAGTTGCTGGCTGACCCGAAGGAACGCGCCGAGCACGTGATGCTCGTGGATTTGGCACGCAATGACATTGGACGCGTCTGCGATTTTGGCAGCGTCGAGGTAAAGGAACTGATGGTCATCGAACGTTACAGCCACGTCATGCACATCGTGACGCAGGTGGAAGGGAAACTTTCGGCGGACAAAACGCCTTATGATTTGATGCGCGCGACGTTCCCCGCGGGCACCGTCAGCGGCGCGCCGAAAATCCGCGCCATGCAGATCATTGCCGAACTCGAACAGACCGCGCGCGGACCGTATGCGGGCTGCGTCGGCTATTTTTCCTTCAACGGCAACCTGGACACCTGCATCACGCTCCGCACCGCGCTCATCAAGGATGGCCGGGCTTACGTGCAGGCCGGGGGCGGCTGGGTGTATGACTCCACGCCCGAAGGTGAATTTCAGGAGACGGTGAACAAATCCATGGCCATGCGCAAAGCCGTGGCGATGGCGGAAAGCTTTTCTCGTTGAAGCGTTGAAGCGGCGGACGCTTCAACGCTTTAAGGCTTCAACCCCTCAACGCTTTTCCTCCGTTGGTAAGCCATGAAATACAGCAGCGGCACCGTCACCGGTGCCAGCAGCATGGAGACCAAACCGCCAGCCATAAGCGAGATGGCCATGCCCTGAAAAATCGGGTCGAACAGAATCACCGCCGCGCCCACCACCACCGCCAGCGCCGTGAGCATGATGGGCCGGAACCGGATCATGCCAGCCTCGACTACCGCCTCGTTTAGTGGCCGGCCTTCCGCCAAACGCATTTCAATGAAGTCCACCAGGATAATCGAATTGCGAACGACAATGCCCGCGCCGGCCATAAAGCCGATCATCGAGGTGGCGGTGAAAAACGCCCCCAGCAACCCGTGCGCCGGCATGATGCCGATGAGCGAAAACGGAATCACCACCATCACAATCAACGGCGTCAGGAAGGAACGGAACCAGCCCACCATCAAAATGTATATGAGCACCAGTACCGCCGCGAACGCCATGCCAAGGTCGCGGAACACTTCAATCGTGATGTGCCATTCGCCGTCCCATTTGAGCGCCGGCTGGTTTTCGGTGAAGGGCATGTCGTAGTTCAAAATTTTCAGCGGCGAACCGTTGCCGCCAAACTCGCGGGTATCGAGCGCACGCAGCGCCTTGTTCATTTTTAGAATGGCATAAACCGGGCTTTCAATCGAACCGGCCACGTCACCGACGACGTAAGTAACGGGCATGAGATTTTTATGATAGATGCTCTTGTCCACATAGGTGTGCTCGACATGAACCAGTTCGCTCAATGGCACCAGCGGCGCGGAGGGATTGGTGGCGGAGCGCACGCGCAAGGCGAGCAATTGTTCCGGCGTGGCCTTCTCGTTGCGTGGCAGTTGCAGGACGATGTCCACGTCCTCCTTGTCGCGCGGCACGTGCAGCAGTCCCACCGGCTCGCCGCCGACGGCGATTTGCAGGGTTTGAGCAATCGTTTGCGCGCTGATGCCGTCCAAGGCCGCCTTTTCCTTGTCCACGACAAACCGCGTTTCCGGCTGGTTGGCCTCGATATACCAGTCGGTGTCCACGACGCCTTTGGTGTGATGAAAAATATCAATGACCTTTTGCGCCAGCGCGAGCCGGGTTGATTCGGTCGGCCCGTAGATCTCCGCCACCAGCGTCTGCAACACCGGCGGACCCGGCGGCACCTCGGCCACGGCCACGCGCGCGCCGTATTTCGCTGCAATGGCGGCAACGCGTGGGCGCACACGTTTGGCAATTTCATGACTTTGCGCCTTGCGCTCGCTTTTGGGCAGCAGGTTGATTTGCAGGTCCGCGACGTTGGCGCCCCGGCGCAGGAAATAATGGCGCACCAGGCCGTTGAAGTTGAACGGCTCCGCGACGCCGACATAAATCTGATAATTGACCACCTCCGGCTCGGTCCGCACGGCGTGGGCGATTTCGCGCGCGCACTGCGCGGTGCGTTCCAGCGAACTGCCTTCGGGCATGTTCAGGATGATCTGGAATTCGCTCTTGTTGTCGAACGGCAGCATTTTCACCTTCACCCAACCGATGCCGACCAGCGTCATGGAGAGCAGCAACAACACGACGAGGCTGCCGAGAAAAAGGAAGCGCCAACGCCGCACCGTCACCAATGGCACCATCAAGCGGCAATAAATCCGCGTGAAAAGATTCTCCACCGGCGCGGAATGCAGCGGCGGTTTTTCTCCTTCGGTCACGCAGGCCACGCCTTCAGTGAGACAGGAGTATTTTCTGCCCCAGCGCAAAATCCGGATGCTCGCCCACGGCGTCACGATAAACGCGATGGCCAGCGAAAAGAACATCGCCGCGCTTGAACCGATCGGGATGGGCCGCATGTATGGTCCCATCAGTCCGCCCACGAACGCCATCGGCAGCACGGCGGCAATCACCGCGAACGTGGCCAGAATGGTCGGGTTGCCGACTTCATTGACCGCTTCCACGGCAATCGCGGACCAGCTCCGGCCCTTGTTTTGCGGCAGGTGAAAATGGCGGACGACATTTTCGACGACCACAATGGCGTCGTCTACCAGAATGCCGATGGAGAAAATCAACGCAAACAGCGTGATGCGGTTCAGCGTGTAACCGTAGAGATAAAACACCAGCAACGTCAGCGCGAGGGTACAGGGAATCGCTATGGCCACGATGCCTGCCTCCCGCCAGCCCAACGCCAGCAGGACCAACACCGAAACCCCGACAACCGCGAGGCCCATGTGGAATAGCAGTTCATTGGATTTCTCCTCCGCCGTCGCGCCGTAATTCCGGGTGACGGTTATCTGCACGTCGTTCGGAATGATCCGGCCCTTGAGGGTATCCACCTTTTTGAGCACCTCGTTCACGACGGAAATCGCATTCGCACCGGGCCGCTTGGCGACGGTCAGCGTGACGGCAGGTTGGTCTTGGTAGGTCTCGCTCTCCGAGCGAACTGCCCCTGTAATTCTTGACGGCGCGTTCGGAGAACGCGCCCTACCTTTTCCAAAGAGAACGTATTGAGATGGCTCTGCCGGTCCGTCCTTGATTTGCGCCACGTCGCGCAGATAAACGGGTTGGTCGTCAAACACGCCCACCACCACGTCGCCCACCTCCCGCGCGTTGGCCAGAAAACCGCCCGTCTCGACGATGACGTCCTTGTTCCGGCTCGTCAAACCGCCGGCAATGACCTGCCGGTTGGCCTGAGTAATCACCGGCACTATCTGCGCCGCACTGAGATTGTATGAAGCCAGCTTAACTGGGTCCAACAGCACGCGGACCTCCCGCCGGTCGCCGCCGATAATCATCGTCTGGGCCACCTCGGGCACCTGCTTCACGGCGTCGTCCACCTGCGCCACCAACCGCCGCAGCATGAAATGATCGTAGTGGTCGCTGTGAAACGTCAGCGTCAGAATGGGCACGTCGTCAATGGACCACGCCTTGACCAGCGGCTCGGAAACGCCGTGCGGGATGCGGTCGTAATTGGAACGCAACTTCTGCGTCAACCGCACCAGCGCCTTTTCCACGTCTTCGCCCACCTTGAAGCGCACGATGACCAGGCTCTCGCCGGGTTTGGAGGTGGAGTAGATGTATTCGACGCCGGGGATTTCCCACAGGAGTTTTTCCATCGGCGTGGTGACCCGTTGTTCGACCTCCTTGGCGCCGGCGCCGGGCATGGACACCATCACGTCAATCATCGGCACCTTGATTTGCGGCTCCTCCTCGCGCGGCAGCATCAACACTGCGAACGCACCGAGCAACAAGGACGCGATGACAACCAGCGGCGTCAGCTTCGAGTCAATGAAGGCGCGGGCAATCCGGCCGGCAATGCCGAGAGGATTCCCTTCGAGCTTTGGACTTTGGACTGGAGATTTCACCGCGCTTCCACGGGCTGGCCATCCATCAAATCGTTTGACCCGTGAGTCACTACGACATCGCCGGCGTCAAGGCCGGAAAGAATTTCCACCTGATCACCAAGCTGCCGACCAGTTTTCACCAAACGCAATTGGGCGTGACCGTTGACGACCACAAACAGAATCTCCATCTGGCCGCGTTGCACCACCGCCGAGTCCGGCACGAGCAACGTGTCGCTCTCGCCCACTGGAACTTCCAGGCGTGCGAATTGACCCGACATCAGACCGGGCGTTATTGGCAAATCCACTTTGACTCGAAAGGTATGCGTGACAGGATCGGCGGCGGGGGAGATTTCAACCACGGCGACTGTGAGGTCCTCACTGAGCGCATCCACGTGAACGGCCATGCGGTCGCCTTGGTGAACATAGGAAGCGATGACATCGGGCACATCGGCCTGTACCCGGAGTTGCGAGGGGTCTTCAATGTCCACCAACGGTTTGCCCGGTGAGGCGAGATCGCCCACGTCGGCCCATTTCCTGGTCACCACCCCGTCGAACGGCGCAACAACTTTTGCGTAACCCAGCATGGCCTTGGCCTCAGCCACGGCGGCTTCAGCCACACGGTTCTGCGTTTGCGCATCGTCATACTCGGCGCGCGTGGCCGCCAGTTGATGGAACAACGCTGAGATCCGATCCCAGTTGCGTTTGGCCTGTTCCTGTGAAGCCTCGGCCTGGTCAAGCCGTGCCTTGAGATCACTGCTACCCAGGAGGGCGACCAATTTACCAGCCGTGACCTGCTGTCCCAAGGCGATCGGCAGTTGCTCGATGTGGCCGCTCACTTTTGCCTCCAGTGTGGCATGAAATTTCGACTGAACGGTGCCAACGACCGCCTCGGTGCTGGTGTGCGGTTCGCTTTCAACGGTCTGAACTTGAACCATCGCAACCGGCAGGTTGGAGGCCGCAGCCTGCGTGTTATCACGCTTCGCGCCACAGCCGGCCAGTAAAATCAAAACAGGCAGTATCGTGAACAGCCATGTCCGCGAACCACTTCTTTCCTGTAGCGGCGGACGTAAGTCCGCTCTGACTTCCACTCGAAGATGATAGAGCGGACTCACGTCCGCCGCTACGTGGTTTAGAAACACAAGCGAAAGAAGTTTCTGAAATATTTGTTTCATAGTTATTGGCCAGCGTCCAATTGCGGCAGACCCAGAGCCTTGCGCAACGCACCGATGGCAATGCCCCGGTCGGCTTCGGCTTCAGCGCGGCGCACGCGGGCGGCGACCAGCGCGGTCTCGGAATCAATCAACTGCGTCGAAAGCGCCAGCCCTTGTTCAAAGCGGGCGCGGGTGAGTTGCGCGCTTTCTTTCGCCTGATCCACCACCTTGGCGGTCACCGCCAGGCGTTCGTCGGCGGTTTGCAGGTCCAGCCGCGCCTGTTCAACTTCAAGATCGAGCGCCAGGCTTAACTTGCGCTCCTCCTCGCGGGCCGATTCGAGATTCGCCGTGGCTTCGCGGACTTTGGCGCGGGTCGAATTGCCATCCCATAGGCTCCATTGGGCCATCACGCCGGCCGTGTAATTGTCGCCGCCGTGATCGAACTTTGTGCCGTAATCGTAGCCCACGCTCCCAAACGCGTTGAGGCTCGGCTGATAGCTGCCTTTGGCGCCGCGAACCTCGGCCTGTGCCGCGCGGGCGCGGGCGCGGGCGGCCGCCAGTTCCGCGCGTTGCGAAAAATCGTTCGAATCCGGGGCGCTGACAGCGGGCGCGGTGTCGGCCACTGAGAAATCGCCATCGTCAATGCCCAGCAAGTTGCGCAAGGCGCGTTCCGCGAGCGTGTGTGCATTGCGGGCGCTGATCAAATCCTCACGCGCCCGCGCCAGGCGGACTTCGAAGTCCAGTTCATCGGATTTCAACAACGTGCCCGCCTGCAGGCGCTTTTGGGCCGTGGCCAGATCGTTTTCAAATGCGTTGACTTCGGCCTCGGCCGCGTGGACGAATTGCCGCGTTTTCAGCACGGTGTAAAAGGTCCGGGTCACCTCGAAGCCCAGCGCATTCCGGACGGCGGCGCTGTCCTGTTGGGCAGCCTGAGTGCTGGCTTTTGCGGCGGTGCGGTTCGCGGCGTTGCGTCCGCCGGCGTAGAGCGGCACGGTAACGAGGCCCTGCACGTTGGCGTCATCCACATTGGGCAGGTTGTTAAAATCCGAAACCGAAGCGGAGCTGTAGGCGTGCTGGGCCAGGATATCGCCGAAAACCATCATCGGGTTGTCCGTGCGCGTGTAGCTGGACTGGACCTGCAACTGCGGCCAGAAGGCGGCGTCGGCCTGTTCCAGCCCGGCCTGGGCGGCGTTGATGCGCTGTTGCGCGAGTCGTGCGTCGGGGTTGTGCGCGAGCGCGTAGTCCAGCGCGCTTTCCAGTGTCCACGGTTCCGCCGCGGTCGCCATCGAGCCCACGAACAATATCCCAAGCAAGCCCAGTCGCACTTTCATTTGGCACAACAGGAACCGCTCGTTGTGTCACCCTGACTTGGCGAGCTGACCGCCCCAAGTTTCCGAAGGATCATTTCCAACGGACAAAAGTTGGTGAACGAGGACTGGAAAAGGTTGAAGCCGACGAAGGCCGTGACCCAAAGCCAATACAGGCTGTGGTAATGTGCCAGCAACAGGCTGATGAGGATGAATGCGCCGGCGAACCGCCGGATGAGCATGTGCATTTTCATGGTGTGATTCGGTTTTGGGTTTAATGAAAACTGCCGGCGATCAGCACACCCACGACCATGCCGTAAAGAGTGGCGACAAAAGGATTGGCAGTCAATGGACAAGCGCCGGTCGAACAGCCGACCAGCTTGTGCCAGCCAAAGCCCAGCGCGGCTCCGATGAACGCACCGATGAGAATTCGCAGAATCATTTTGAGTGCCTCCGCTTCACGGTCACGCAATCACGGTCTCGTTGGCAGCCTTTGCCAGCCACTGTTTTAACAAGTTTGGTGAATTGAGACCCACCATCTGGTCAACCGGCTGCCCGCCGCGGAACAACATCAGCGTCGGCACACCGGTGATGTCGTAGTGTTGGGCCAGCTCCAAGGCGTCATCCACGTTCAGTTTGGCGAACTTCATTTTGCCGGCAAATTCAATGGCCAGTTCCTCGAGGAATGGCGCGAGCATTTTGCACGGTCCGCACCAAGGCGCGTAAAAATCCACCAGCACCGGACCGGCGGCCTGCAGCACTTCCGGCTCGAAATTCGTTTCGTTCAATTCAATCATTGTTTTCATGACTTCAAACGGTTTGTTGTTTCTGCTCATACCGAGCCGGGAGAAGGGAAAAAGTTACAGACCTGTGCTGGTAAAGTTCATGAGCAGTTTAACTCGAAAACCGAAATCGGCATGAGCTTGGTTTGGTAGAGCAGGCTTTCCAGTCCCGCGTTGCGGGATTCTGGCGACTTTTCAGTCGCCAGCTTTGGAAACACGGGACAAGAATGTTCCGTCAACCGGCAGGCATGAATGCCTGCCTCACTTTCGCTGGACAAATTCACTTCCCGGCTGACGGTTTTCGTGAAGCGAGGATTTCCAGAAACCGGGCGGCTGCCTGACCGGGAATGCGGCCCTGAAGCGTTTGCAGGTGAAGCGGACGCCGGATTTTCAAATCGCTAATTGGAATGACCGCAAGGGAACCGGCCTGAAGTTCGCAGTTGATGGCCAGACGAGAGACGATGGCCAGACCAATGCCCGCGATGACGGCGTGTTTGACGGCTTCTGTCCCGGCCAGGGACAGCACCGGTTTGACGGACAGTCCCCGTTTGCGCAAAGCCTGCTCGACCACCGCGCGTGTCCCCGAACCTTCCTCCCGCATCACAAACGGTTCATGACAGAGGTCCCGCACCGTGACATGCTTTCGTTTCAGGAGCGGATGCCCGTGCGGTGCAATCGCGACCAATTCATCCTCGGCAAAGATTTTGGAATCCAGATGTTCGGCCTCCATCAAGCCTTCGGTGAATCCCAGTTCCACTGTGCCTGCCAAAAGATGATGTTGAATGGCCTGGGTGTTGGCGATCTCCAGTTGCAATTCGAGGTCAGGATACTGCCGATGAAACTCGCCCAGCGCCTGCGGCAGCAGATACGCGCCAATCGTCGTGCTTGCGCCGATGGCCAGTCGTCCGCGTTTGAGTCCGCGGAATTCTTCCACCGCCCGCGCCGCTTCCTGTTCCAGCGCGGCCAGCCGCTGGGCGTATTCGGCCAACAGCCGGCCGCCGTCGGTGAGCCGGCTCCCACGGGCCAACCGTTCCAACAGAGGAATGCCCAGCGCTTCCTCCAGTTCCTTGATTTGTTTGGACACCGTGGGCTGGCTCACCCGCGCCAGGGCCGCCCCGCGACTGATGCCGCCCGCCCGGGCCACGGCGTGAAACAGGGCCAAATGATTTCGATTCATAACATAACATTAATCTATGTATTCCATAGAGACAATGTCTTTGTGATATATTTAGAACCAGCTATCGTTTATGGCAAGATGAATGATTCACTGATGATTAACACGGTCGCCGAAAACCGGCGGCTGGAGACCATCGCGCCGCCAGTCGGCGATTTGAGCGGGTGGTTGCCGAACGCAAAACGGTCATCACGCCGTATGAGCTTCACGGGCTGCTGGGCGGAGAGGATGCGATTGAACTTCTGGATGTCCGCACGCCCGGCGAACACGCCGCCGCGCATGTGCCGGGTGCCAGACTCCTTCCGTTGGCCGATCTTGACGCCGCCTTCTTTTTACGCGAGCGAGGCGCGGTGGAAAAACCCATTTACGTCCTTTGTCAGACCACCCGGCGCGCGCGCAAAGCCATCAAGAAATTCCAGCGGGCGGGCCTTGACAATTGTGTGCTGGTCACCGGCGGGACACAGGCGTGGATGGAAGCCGGCTTGCCGGTAAACCGCGGCGAGAGCAAGGTGCTGCCGCTGATGCGTCAGGTGCAGATTGCCGTCGGTTCACTTGCCGCCGTAGGTGCGGCGCTGGCGCTAACCGTCAACCCGATCTTTGCCATCCTGCCGCTGCTCATTGGTTGCGGACTGGTGTTCGCGGGCATTACCGGCATCTGCGGGTTGGCGCTGTTGCTGGCGAGAATGCCTTGGAACCGCCTGGGCCGGTATCGCGCCAATTCGTGTTGCGAGGCCAAGCGTTGAGGATAGGACAGCCCCGAAAACGTTCGGGGCTGTTTCTGACTCATAATTTACGCCTTGAGGCGGATTTGCCGGGTTAGATCATTGATGTGGCGCAGGCTCTCCAGCCTGCGAGTTCTAGTGACTTTCCAGTCGCCACTTTCCTGCGGATGGAACACGGGACAAGAATATCCCGCAAACCGCAGACAGGAATGTCTTCGCTACGTGGAAGATGGAATCGCTCTGGCCGTTTCACATTTTTCAGCCAGATATTACTATCGAGGAGAACGCGCACGGGGCAGGGCGAGAATTTCCTCTTCGGTCATTCCCCATCTCCCAACTCCCCGCCTCTCACAGGCGACGACGGAATTGACGCCTCTATATTTCCGGCACACAATCGCCTCCGTGCCGACAACCTCCTCAGAGGCCTGCCACGCGGCTGGGTTTTACGTGGCATTCGCTCGGCTGAAGCAACTTGTGGCAGATTTCGGGGCCAACGGGAAATTCCATCTGTCCCCGCAATGTCACGAGACCGGAGGTTCACGCAATCGTGTGAACTTTAATTTGAGTGCAGCCAAAAAATCATTTATTCAAAACACGCGATGTTAAACCACGGACACCCATTCGAGTCATGGCTTTCGGTTAATGTTGAACACCTCGATGGCGTTCTCAAAAATCCACCCCCGTTGCCGTGGCTGGACTTCTGGTTAAATCCGCGCCGGCTTCGGGGAAGCGATTTCCTGATGCGATGGTCCCAAGGCGTTTGGAGCGAAAAACGCCTGATTGAGGCGGTCAATGCGACAGAAGAATTTATCGCCATTCCCTATGGGCCGAGTGGAACTGCGCCAACCGGCAGCGTTCGGGAGTTTGAGCTTTATTTTGAGCGCCTTGAAGCCGCCGGACTTGGTAAAATCAAACGCCCGGACTTGTTGATCTTTCGCGGTTCTGACAAAACCGCGCTCGAAAGAGACATTGCCGCCGCCGGTGGCGTTTCGGAATTGCCGTTTATTGCAGAAGGCGACAAGGTGATGTCCGCGATTTTGAAACGCGCGTTAATTGCAGTTGAGTGTGAAAACAGTCTGTGGCGTGGCCAGAAGATGCCCGATTTCAAAACGCCACTGCGTCCGCAAAAGCGCCTCGGTGGGAAACTTGGATTAAAAAAAGGCGCTGTCCTGCCTAACATAATTATCAAAGAAGAAGACCGTGAACCACTCCGGCAGTGGCAGAAAAAGCACGGCGTGCCGATTCATATCTGGCATGTTTTCTTTGATCTGGCCTATGGACTGGCATTTGATCGTGCCGAGGAACTGGTCGCCCAAAACCTGACCGAGCCGACCGTTCAAACATTTCAGGCTCCTGGCGGCGCAACCACGAAGAAAACAATCTTCAAGCATTATTACCATTACGGTTATCCGCTGGGCACAAGTATTGAAGATCCACATTTGCTGCCAGCCGTTGTCGAAGATAAAAACGGTCATATTCTGCCCTGCGTCACTTTTGACGGCGGGCGGCTTCAGTTGTCCGAGCCCGCCCTGCAAACATTGCGCGGTGTTGCCGGCAGGAAACGATAAATGCGAACTTCCACTGCCATTGAACACGGCTTTCAAGCATTTCCGACCTTTTGGAGCGGGCGTGAGGCGTTGCGAGAGAAAGGCCAGTTCTGGACGCCACTTTGGCTTGCAAAAATCATGGCCGCATGGGTTGCCGAACACCAGCCAGTCACATTATTTGACCCTGCAGTCGGACCGGGAACGTTCTTTTCAGCAGCGCGTTCCGTGGGATACACCGGCCCCTTCGACGGATTTGAGCTTCACGAAAGCGCTTTTGCCGACGGCGAAAAACTCGGCTTGACCAGAAGCGATTTGAGCCGGATTGAGATTGCTGATTTTATATCGAATTCTATCACGCGAACTTTCCCCGCCATCATTTCCAACCCGCCCTACATCCGGCATCATCGGTTGAGCGAACAGCGCAAAACCGAATTGCGCGTTATCGCTGAACGGGTTCTTGGTTTTGCTCTGGATGGCCGGGTCGGACTGCACGTTTATTTCCTGCTCAAATGTTTGGAGCATTTGTCGTCGTCGGGCCGCCTCGCCTTTTTGCTGCCGGCAGATGTCTGCGAAGGGATATCATCCCGCGCGCTTTGGAATCGTCTGTGTGAGCAGTATCGTTTGGAAGCCATCCTGACTTTTGACGAATCCGCCGCGCCATTTCCCCAGGTGGACACAAACGCGATGGTTTTTCTCATGTCCCATTCCACGCCCAGCCGTCACTTCAAGTGGTTGCGAGTAAATGAACGGAATACCGAATCGGTTTTGCATTCGCTTCAAGATGCGAAAAACGGACGGGATGCCGGCAGCGCCGTGATTTGTCACGACCGCGAACTTTCCGAAGGCTTGACGACGGGACTTTCACGCCCGCCTCGCCCGGTCGCGTCACACGGCGTTCCGCTCTCTCACTTCGCCCGCGTGGTTAGAGGCATTGCCACCGGCGCGAATGAATTCTTTTTTTTCACCCGTGAACAAGTGAAGTCGTTGGGGCTGGCCCCGCGTTTTTTCATCCGTGCCATCGGACGCACGCGGGATTGTCGTGACGATGTTCTGCGTCCGGCCACATTGGAACAGCTCGATCTTGCGGGCCGCCCGACTTGGCTGCTCAATCTGGACAACACGCCCAAGGAACGGTTGCCGGCCAGCCTACGGTCGCATCTTGAATCTGGTGAGCAGCAGCAGTTCCACCAGCGTCCCCTGATCCAGAGTCGGCGGCCTTGGTACAAGATGGAGCAACGCACCCCGCCGCCCATTTTGTTTGCCTACCTCGGACGCCGGGATTGCCGCTTTATTCTCAACGAGGCGGGCGTGGTGCCTTTGACCGGTTTCCTTTGTGTTTATCCGTGGGACACAAACCGTGATACAATCCGACGACTCTGGCGGGCGTTGAACCATCCCGATACGATCAAGAATCTTGCCTTTGCCGGGAAATCCTACGGCGGCGGTGCGGTGAAAGTGGAGCCACGCCAACTGGACAATCTGGAAATTCCCGAATCCGTGTTGCAGGCGGTTGGCTTGAAATCCCCGGAAGTCGCCACCGAACTTGTCTTGCTTGAAAAAGCTGCCGAGAAAAAAGGCGGCAAGCTGGGTGGAAAATCAAAAACAGGGAAGGTGCATCGTGTCAAAAGCCTTAGCAAACTATGAAAACTCAACCCAAGTGTTTCATCCTCACCCCCATGCCCGATATTAACAGCACCATCGCCTATTTGGCTGAAGAAAAGCCGCAGCGGATGCCCGGAGATAATCGAGGTCAGCAAAGCATTGAACTTCAAATCCGGTTTAACACCGGCGCGAAGATTGACGCGACGTTCCCCAAACGCGCGGAGGCAATTTCTTTTTTGAGGGGATTTGCATGACGCCACATACCAAAGACCGCTGTTCACCCAGTGTTAGGGCACGCTCCCTGATTACTTCTCCAATGGGGCGATTTGGCTATTGTGCGGCATTGAGATTGGAGCAACGGCGGCGATTCGCCCCATGTTTGGCTGAAGCACGAGCATTGAAATATACCGCCAGCAAAGCCAGAACGCCGGCTGACTTGCTCAACATTGCGGAAATCCAGCCGGGACTGCTCACGGCGGCAGGTGTGTCGGACAAGGCAACGAATCATCTGCAGGACTCCGACAAACGCGAAGCCGTGGATGGACTCATCAAAAACTTCCTTGAACCCGCCGGCGCTAATTTCATTGAGGAACTGGTTTTTCGGTTCCTGCTGACGCGCGGCGACACGCTGGGCGGCTCGATGCGGAATATCGGCGGTTTCATGGCGCAGAAAAAACTGACGCGCGCCATTCTCGCCTGCCTGAAACTGTCCGGACAAAAATGCCATTGGTTGCATAAGGACACCAAAACCTGGGCTGATTTGCCTGACGATGACTCTGACGTGGAGTTGTCACTCCGCGGCCTTTCATGGAATGGCCGGCGGGGACCGAGAACGCTGCTCTACAACGTCACCGTGCCGCTGATGAAAAACAACGTGGACTTGTGCCTGTTCAATTGTCCGTTCGGCAAACTGACCCGCGAAATCATCCACACACCGTCGGCTTACCTCGCGCTGGGCGAGCTTAAAGGCGGCATTGACCCGGCGGGCGCGGACGAGCATTGGAAAACAGCCAGCACCGCATTGGACCGGATTCACAAAGCATTCGCCAGGAAGAAACTCAAACCACACACGTTCTTCATCGGGGCAGCCATCGAAGCAAAGATGGCTTTGGAAGTTTGGGAGATGCTCAAAAGCAGGGGGCTGGAAAACGCTGCAAACCTCACCGATGAAACCCATATCACTTCGGTCACAAGCTGGCTTTGCAGCTTATGAACTGCGATTCTGCCAAAAAACAACTGGCCGGGGCGCAGAGCGATAGAATGACTTTTCAGCCTTTAGCCTTCAGCTTAACCCGGTGTCCTGCCACGCATGGTTTTAATACAGCCGGTGACGGAACAGGTAGCCGGCCAGGAAGAGATTGACCAGGCCGATGATGGCCATGGGCCAGAACTGGTCCAGCAACAGATGGAACGGCGTGCCTTCCAGGAATACACCGCGCAGGATGATCAGAAAGTAACGCAGCGGGTCAATGTAGGTGATCATTTGCACCCAATGCGGCATGTTGGCGATGGCCGTCGCAAAGCCGGACAGGATGATGCACGGTACCAGGAACAAAAATGCACCAAGCAATCCCTGCTGTTGAGTCACCGCGAGTGACGAAATCATCAGCCCCATCCCGACCGTGGAGAGCAGGAAGCATAGCAATCCCACATACAGCGTCAGCAGACTGCCGCGCAATGGGATTTGGAACCAGAGCACGGCGAGCAAGATGATCAGTGTGGCTTCGAAGAGGCCGATGATGAATCCGGGCAACGCTTTGCCAAGCAGAATTTCCCCCGGCCGGAACGGCGTGACCAGCAATTGATCGAACGTGCCCTGCTCGCGTTCGCGGGCGACCGACAGCGCCGTCACGAGCGTGGTGACCACCAGCGTCAGCAAGCCCACGATGCCGGGCACGATGAACCAGCGGCTGACCAGATTCGGATTGAACCACGCCCGCGTTTCCAGATGCGCCTGCGCGATCGCGCCACCGGTGCGTTCCAGCCAGTCCGTATTGAACGCGGCCATGATGGTGTTGACGTAATTGAGCAGGATTGCCGCGGTGTTCGAGTTGCGGCCATCTACAATCACCTGCACCGGGGCGGAACGCCCGCTCAACAAGTCCCGGCTGAACGTCGGCCCGATATGCAACACCAGCAGGACGTTTTTTCCGTCCACTTGCGGAGCAATCTGGTCTTCGTGATCGAGCACGGCCACCTCCCGGAAATTGGGCGCCCCGGCAAAGTGCGCCACCAGATCGCGCGAGGCCGGGCCGGAATCTTCGTTATAGACGGCGAACGGAATGCGGTTCAAATCGAACGTGGCCGCGTAACCGAACACCAGCAATTGTAGAATCGGCGGGATGAAGACCACCGTCCGGCTCCGCTTGTCCTTCAGCAGGGCCAGAAACTCTTTGATCATCAAGGCCAGGATTCGTTGCAGCATCGTTGTCTTTACTGAATAAATTTCAAATTACCGGTTGGCCCGTAGAGCAGGCTTTCCAGCCTGCTGGTTAAGGCGACTTTCCAGTCGCCAATTTCGGAACACGGGACAAGAATGTCCCGTAAACCGGCAGGCAGGAATGCCTGCCCTACAGCGGCCTTGCGTCCCAAAAGTTTCCGACTTCGGTTTTGCATCAGTTCCAAATTATTCCAGGCGTTTTCGCAGTTTGCGCCGGCTGACGCCGAGGAAAAACGCCGCCATCACCGCCAGCGCCAGCGCGTTGGGCAAAATCACCGACCAGACGTTGCCCGCCAGAAAAATCGTTTGCAGCATCGCCACGAAATAACGCGCGGCGAGAAGGGACGTGAGCCACTGAACAACCGTCGGCATACTGCCGATGTCGAAGATGAAGCCCGACAGGATGAAGGCCGGCAGGAACGTGGCGATGATGGCGACCTGTCCGGCGACGAACTGGTTCTTGGCCACCGTCGAAATCAGCAGGCCCATGCCCAGCGCCGCCAGCAGAAACAACGCCGCCGCGCCGAACAGCACCCAGAGGGAGCCGCGCAACGGCACGCCGAACAGCCAGACGCCCATTGCCACCGACAACGCCATGCCGCCCATGCCCAGGATGAAGTAGGGCACCAGCTTGCCTACCAGCACTTCACGCATTGTGACCGGCGTCACCATCAGCGCCTCCATCGTGCCGCGCTCCCATTCCCGCGCCATCACCAGCGCCGTCAGCAACGCGCCAATCAGGGTCATGATGATGGCAATCAATCCAGGCACGAGAAAATTGCGGCTGCGCAATTCGCTGTTGAACCAGACCCGCGGCTGGAGTTGAACCGGTGTATTAAGGGTTGCTCCGGTTTCGAGCGCCCGTTGTTGAAGCCATTTCTGCCAGACGCCCTGCACGTAGCCGAGAATGAGCCGGCCCGTGTTGGCGTCCACGCCATTCACAATCACCTGGACCGGCGCGCCGTCCGGTTGGCGCAACTGCCGCGCGAAGTCCGCCCGCAGATGCACGATGGCGGAAACCTGGCGGCTCATGAGCGCCGATTCCGCTTCGTGCATGTCGCGCATGAAGACCGGTTGAAAATACCGCGACTGTTGGAAGCCGCTGGTGAAGCTGGCCGTGTCAGCGCTGGGCTGTTCCACGACCAACGCCACCGGCACGTGCTCGGCGTCCAGCGAAACGCCATATCCGAAAACCAGCAGAAGCACAACCGGCAACAGGAAGGCGATGGCAATGCTGCTGGGGTCCCGCAGGATTTGGTAAAATTCCTTGCGGACCAAACCTCGTAGCCGCATTGCGCCGCCGCCACGGGCAGGAGGGCTTTTCGGTTTTTTGGGTTGGAAATCAATGTTCATGCGGTTTCGCTGTTCTCAATGAACCACTCGATCTGCCGCCAGGTTTTGGAGTGCGGCGGCAAGCGAAGCGCGACGCCGCTTTTTTGCTCGGTAATCGCCCGCCAACCGGCAGCGCCGTTCCAAAACGGTGTCACAGCCACCGCACTCCAAGACGCTGGCGCGTTCACCCAGGCTCCACCCATGAACCATTGCTCGGAGCGCGGACAGCCTTGTCCGCGCGAACCACAACCTCGGAACTCGCGGACATGGCTGTCCGCGCTCCCGCACCTTCGACTTTGTGCGTTTGCTGTTGAATGTTTGATGTTTTCCTTCCAAATTCATTTCGCCCCTCCCGTCGTTTGCCCTTGTCCTTCAATCAAAGCGATGAAGGCGTCCTCCATGGTCGGTTCCGGATGTTCAGCGGAACGCTGACGTTGCTTGACTTCCTCCGGCGTGCCAAGCGAGAGAATTTCCCCGTCGGCCATGATGGCCAGCCGGTCGCAATACTCCGCTTCCTCCATGAAATGCGTGGTGACCATGATGGTAACGTGTTGTTCCGCCAGCGCATTGATGCGGCTCCAGAATTCGCGCCGCGCCAGCGGGTCTACGCCCGAAGTCGGTTCGTCGAGAAACAGGATTTCCGGTTCGTGCATCAGCGCGCAGGCCATGGCCAGCCGTTGTTTGTAGCCAAGCGGCAGGTCTAGGCTGACGGTGTCGGTCATCGGCCCGAGTTCAAACTGTTCCAGCGCCCACTCCAACCGTTGTTGCTGGCGTTGGCCGGCCAGGCCGTAGGCGCTGCTGAAAAAGCGGAGGTTCTCGCACACGGTGAGGTTGCTGTAGAGCGAAAATTTCTGGGACATGTAACCGATGCGCGCCCGCGCCGCCGCCGCCGCGTGCCGGAGGTCCAGTCCCGCCACGCGCAGGCTGCCTTCGGTGGCCGGCAACAAACCGCACAACATGCGGAAGGTCGTGGACTTGCCCGCGCCATTGGCGCCCAGCAACCCGAACACCTCTCCCCGTTGCACCTGAAACGTCACGCCCTTCACGGCGTAGAAATTGCCGAACCGCCGTTTCACATCCTTAATCTCAATAACCGGGCCATGACCATTATCGATCGAGAAGCTGGCAGGGCCGGCCTGCGGGTCGGCCGGGACGCGTGGCCGCGCGTTCCTTCCGGATTTATGGCGTTGTTTTAGCATCGCGACAAAACTGTCTTCCAACCGCGGCGGCACCGGCTGGATGAAAACGTCGGCGACCTCGGGTAAAAGTTTGGCTGCGTCAGGCGTTGTTTCATCCACCATCACCAACCGCACACGCTCACCCTGAATCAACGCGTCAACCACGGACGCCGCACCGGTCAGTTTCTCCTGCACCACGCGTTTGCGTTCGCCGGGTACGCTCACCATGTAAGTCCGGCCACGAGATTGATCTCGAAATTGTTGTGGCGGGCCGTAACCCAAGACTTCGCCCTCGTGCATCAGTATTACCTCGTGACAACGTTCAGCCTCATCCAGGTAGGCGGTGCTCAACAACACGGTCATGCCTTCCTGTTGCACCAGGCGATAGACAATATGCCAGAGTTCGCGCCGTGATACCGGGTCCACGCCGACCGTGGGTTCATCCAGCAATAATAACTCCGGCGGACGAACGAGCGTGCAGGCCAAGCCGAGTTTCTGTTTCATACCACCGGACAAACGCCCGGCCAGCCGCGCGGTGAATCGCGCCAGCCCGGTCATGCGCATCAGTTCCTCGTAACGGGCCGCGCGCGCCTCTTGCGGCACACCCTGCAAATCCGCGTAGAGATCAAGATTCTCCTGAACCGACAGGTCTTCATAGAGACCGAAGCGTTGTGGCATGTAACCGACCCGGGCCTGCACCACCAATGATTCATGCGTCGCATCAAAACCCAGCGCATTGATCCGTCCCTCGTCGGGCACCAGCAATCCCACCGCCAGCCGCATCAGCGTCGTTTTGCCCGCGCCGTCCGGCCCGATCAACCCGGTCACTTGGCCGCGTTGCACCCGCAGACTGACACTGCGAAGTGCTTGAATCGTACGCCGGCCGATGACGAATTGCTTGCCCACGGCCTGCAATTCCAGCACGGCGTCATTGGGACGATTCGTCTGCTCTATTTTGCCAGGAACTTCAGATTTCATTTCACTTTCCATGAACCAGAACGTTGGTGGGGCAAACCTGCAGGTTTGCCCTACCGGGTCCATGGCCCCAATGTGCATCCAATTTTGGAGGTCGAGGCTTTCCCTGAACCGGACTTCGGTAGGGACATCGCGCTGCGATGTCCCCGCCCGCGCAAGCAGCGGGCGGAACCCTTGCGCCGCTGCACGCGGCGCGGACGGCGCAGCGCGCCGTCCCTACCTCTGGTCCACCGCCGCAATGCATGGTCTTGAAATCAAGGAAGTTTCTCGGCATTGGTTGGCGTGTCAGGTTGATCAAGGGGAATCGTCACCACCGCCGGCATGCCGAGCCGCAGTTCGTCGTGCGGGTTGCGCACAAAAACGCGGACTTGATAAACGAGCTTGGTGCGCACCTCGGCGGTTTCGACTGTCTTCGGCGTGAACTCCGCAGTCGGCGAAATGAAGCCAACCCACCCGTTATACTGCTTGCCGGGAAAGCTGTCGGTGGTGGCGGTCGCCTTCATGCCGATGTGGATTTTCCCCAGATCGGTTTCCGGCACGTAGGCACGCACCCACAACGGGTCGTTGAGCGCCAGGGTGAAGACCGGTTTCTGCGGCGAAGCCATGTCACCTGGTTCCAGGATGCGATCTTCGATAACGCCGTTGGTAGGCGCGTAGAGATTGGCGTCGGCAAGATTTTGTTGCGCCAGAACCAATTGCGCTTCATCAGCCTGCAAGGTGGCCTTGGCGGCGGCGATATCTTCCTGACGCGGACCGAGAACCATCAGATCATACGTTTGCTTTGCGGCGTTCAATCGGTCGCGGGCCATGTCCAGCGCAGCGCGGGCGTCGTCGGCACGTTGCTGCGTGTCCACGTTTTGAGTGACGAGATTGGTGACACGACCGTAAGTGAGTTGGGTATTTTCCAGGTCCGCCTTCGCGGCTTCCATGTCGGCCTTGGCTTTGCGGATTTCCTGCGGCCGATTGCCGGCCTCAAGCCGCGCAACGATCTGGCGTTGCGCCGCCGCTTTGGCTTTGGCATCGGCGACGCCGGCCGAAAACCGTTTGGTGTCGAGCGTGGCCAGCAATTGGCCTGGTTGGACGCGGTCACCTTCCTGCACCAGCAACGCTGTGATGCGCTCATTGTCGTTGAAAGCCAGTTGCACCTGGCGGATGTCCACGTTGCCGTACAGCGTCAAGTGATCGGCGGACAAAGTTTGGCCCCGATGATGCCAGTACCACAGGCCGGTCACCGCGACGACCACCAGTATTCCGATGATAATCCGAATTCGTTTCATATTCGAGTATTGGGCGATTCCGCCCCATTCAAAGTGCAAATTACTTCCAGCGCAATCATGTCTTCACCAGCAAAATCAACAGCCGCAATCGCTGGCGCTTTAACACTGCAAGTCATGGTGCGCTGTAAATGAGCCATACGCCGCCCAAAGTCACCAAAATGCCGCAGATGATTTTGACGACGGCGACGCCTTGGGATTGCTCGTTCCAATTCAGGAAACGCTGCACCAGTTCCGTGGACGTGCCGGCCGTGACAATAACCGAGCAATGCCCGATGCCGTAGGCTACCAGGAGCAATGCGCCATAAAGGAAGTTGGTCGCCGCCAGCTTGAACGTGACACCAAGCATTGGGGCCAGGTAAGCAAAGGTGCAAGGGCCGAGCGCGATGCCAAACAACAGACCGAGGACAAACGCGGCGAGCAAACCCTTCCGTTTCAATCCAACTTGGCCCGGCCCAGAAAATGAGAGCGGAATCACGCCAATCAAATGTAACCCAACGAGGCAAAAGATGAACGCGACGAAATAATTTCCATAGCGTCCCACGTCGCCCAGCATCCGGCCAGCCGCCGCCGTAATTGCGCCAGTGACCGCGATGGTGAGGAGAATGCCTACGGCGAAAAGCGTTGAAGTCCAAAACGCGCGCTTGGCCGTCACTTGGCCTTGTTCGCTGATGAAACCGACGATGAGCGGGATGCTCGCCAGATGACACGGGCTTAGAATGATGCTAAGAACGCCCCAAATCATCGCAGCCGTAAGCGCGATGAGTGGCGCGCCTTCGACCGCGTGTGTGAGGTTGGTGAACAGATTTTCCACGCGGATTTATTTGTTTTCAGTAAAGTTCACACCCAGTTCCTTCCATTTTGCCAGAATGTCTTTCTCGGCGAAAAAACCTTCGTGACGGAACAGTTCCTTGCCGTCGGCGCCGTAGAAAATCTGCGTGGGTATCACTTCGACACCGTGGGCTTTGGCGGCGTCGGGATTCTTCCACACGTCAATGAACTCGACGTTCAACCGCGCGGCATATGCCTTCTTCAATTCATCCAGCACCGGGAACATCATCCGGCAGGGAATGCACTTGTCCGCGCCCAAGTCGAGCAGCATGGGCAGCTTCGCCGTAGCGACCGCATTGTTTAGCGGTGGATCGGAAGTAACAGCCGCCGCAGTCAAGGCGGACGCGGTGTTTTGGGTTTTATTGGCCGTCTTGCTTTTATTGAGCGCGACGGCGGCGATGACCGCCATGGCGAGCGTGGCGACGATGAAGATTTTTGCAGGTGTTTTCATAAATCAGGTCGGCTTCGTTTGTTCTCGCCTCACGAATGAGACTTCACGCTTCATGGAGCAGTTTTTTGATTTGCTCCACCGACGGCACTTTGCCGCTGCTTTCACCTTGCCATCCACCACGAGCGCGGGCGTCGTCATCACGCCGAACGCCATGATTTGCTTAAGGTCGGTGACTTTTTCGAGTTCGTATTGGAGGCCGAGTGATTGCGCGGCCTTTTCCGTGGCCTGCGTCAGCGCATCGCACTGGGCGCAGCCGGTGCCGAGAATTTGGAGTTTCATGTTATTAGTCCTTTCTTTGGTTATGTATGTTTCAGCCACTTTAATCGCGTGGTTCACATGATTAAATTGAAGAGGTAGCCGACGAGCAAAATGCCGAGCGCCACGACGCCGAAGAAAGTGGCGATGAGCCGGGGCTTGAGCACTTTGCGCAGGATGATGGCTTCGGGCAGCGAGAGCGCGATGACGGACATCATGAACGCCAGCACCGTGCCGAGCGCCGCGCCCTTGCCGAGCAGCGCCTGCACGATGGGGATGATGCCCGCCGCGTTGGAATACATCGGCACGCCAATGCAGCACCGCCAGCGGCACCGACCACCACGCGCCTTTGCCCATGATGGAGGCCATGAAGTTTTCCGGCACATAGCCGTGAATGCCCGCGCCCACCGCGATGCCGATCAACACATAAAGCCACACGCGTCCCACGATGTCCTTCACCGCGTCGAGGCCGAGACGAATACGTGCGGGCCAATCGGGAGTTTCCTCCTCGGTCGCGTCGCCGGTTTTTGTCTCGAAGACCCAATCCTCGACGTGTTTTTCCATCCGCAGCCGTCCGATGATCCAGCCGGAAACGATGGCGATGGCCAATCCCATGCCCAGGTAAATGGCCGCGACCTTCCAGCCGAACAACCCGAACAGCAGCACCAGCGCCACTTCATTGACCATCGGCGCATGAAACCAGAAATGAAAACGTCACGCCCAGCGGCACGCCGGTGGTGACAAAGCCGATGAACAGCGGCACCGCCGAGCAGGAACAGAACGGCGTCACGACGCCGAGCAACGCCGCCAGCACGTTGCCGGTGGTTTCGCGTTTGCCGGAAAGAATGCGCCGCGTCCGTTCCGGGGTGAAGAATGAGCGTATGATGCCGACGCCGAAAACGACCAGCGTGAGCAGCATCAGCACCTTGGGCGATTCAAACACAAAGAACTCCACCGTTGCGCCCAGGTGCGTTCCTTTCGCCAGTCCGCACAGCGAATAGGTGAACCACGCCGCAAATGGTGCCAGACTGTGATAAACCAGCCACCAGCTGACCAGGCCCGCGACACCCCACGGCAGATATTTACGCCAGTCCGGTCTGCGGGAAACGATGGTTCTCGGGACCAGCGGTTCGCGCCGAGCCGGGCGTTCCGGGCGATTGCCGATGGGATGGATATGATTTTGCGGGCGTGAAATCATGTGATCATTCCGCGTCGTGCGCGGTCTGGACGGCCTTAACGCATTTGAAAAAGTTCAGCACGCACGGCACGCGCAACCGGTAAAACACCTGCGCGCCGCGTTTCTCGTCCTCCAGGAGGCCGGCATTTTTAAGCTGGCTCAAATGCCGCGATACCGTCGGCATCTCCACGCCGATCATGTCGGTGAGTTCGCAAACGCAGCGTTCGCCGCGGGAGAGTTCGTCCACAATAAACAGGCGGGTGGGATGCGCGAGGGCCTTGATGATCCGGGCCTGCGCCTTGTATTCGGTTTGTGCGGCAGCAGTCATATTCGCCGCTTACACAATTAGCTAAATCGCTAAATATGGCTCCACGGATTTTGGTTTTTGCCAACCTTGGATTGCCTCAATGAATTTTTGGGTGTGCGATTATTTTCACCAACATCGAATTTTGATCGGTGAAAATGCCACGCAACAGCGGACAGGTGTAAAATGTGGCAAACAGATCAGCGTGCACCGGCCAGAGCCAGACCGTTCCATCCCACCAAGGCCACGCCCAGCAACAACACGCACCAGGCAAAACCGCAACGCAAGGTGGATGCGGAGAGCCGTCCAGTGAGCGCCGTGCCCGCGAACATCCCGACAACTGCTGCCGCCAGAAAGGCCAGGGTGAGAGGCCAATTCAAGTTGACGTAACGCAACTGGCCGATGAGTCCGCCGACACAATTGACCGCAATGACCGCCAGTGAAGTCCCGATGGCCCGTTTCATTTCCAATCCGGCGAACAATACCAACGCCGGCAGAATGAGAAATCCGCCGCCCACGCCGAGGAATCCGGTCAGGATGCCAACCGTTACACCGGCGCCGAGGCAACGCCAGAGGCGGCAGGGTTGGTGCTGCGCGTCGGTTTCATTTTTAAGCAACAGGCGCACGCCTACCACCAGCATCAGCGCGCCAAACAGCAGCAGCAAAACCAGCGCGGAAACCAAGTGGGTGAATTTTGCCCCGACAAATGCCCCGACTATGCCGCTAACGGCGAAGAAGGCACCCGCCTTCCAGTCGAACGAGCCACGGCGGGCGTTCAGCAGGCTGCCCACGATGCTGGTGCCGCCGACCACGACGAGCGACATGCCCACCGCTTGATGCGCCGGAATTCCGGCGACATAGACGAGCACCGGCAGCGTGATGATGGAGCCGCCGCTGCCCAGCAATCCCAGCGAAAGGCCAATGGCCAACGCCAGCAAGAGTGCGAATGCGAGCATCATTCAAGCGCCGGGCGGTTCACGTTGCGGTCAACCTTTCGTTGGCGCGGTGGTTCCCGCCAAGGCCTCCAAATGAGACCTCAAGTCGTCGGATGACATCAATCCCACCACGCCGTCCACGACCTTGCCGTCCTTGAAAAACAGGAGTGTGGGAATGCCTTGAATGTTAAAGCGCTGGGACAAGTCGGGCGCTTCGTCCACGTTGATTTTGACGAATTTAATTTTGTTGGTGAACGAACCGGCCAATTTGTCCAGCCGGGGCGACAGGATTTTGCAGGGGCCGCACCAGGTCGCGTAAAAATCCACCACCACCGGTTTTGGGGAGTGAATCACTTCGGCCTCAAATTCCGCTCCGGCGATATGCGTCACGTTCGCGGTGGATTGATTCATGGCGGCGGAACCGCCAACACCGGTGATGAAATAAAACAGGACGCCAACCATCGCGCCGTAAAGCGCGCCGCGCCGCCAGTTGGCAATCAAGGGGCACCTGCCGGTGGGACATTTGCTGAAATAACCAAACGCCGCACCGATGCCGCCGCCGATCGATGCGCATAGAATCAATGCCGACATAGTTCAGACCTTTTTCCTCCACCCGATTTCCGGGAAACGATCTTCATTTTTAAGCTTCTCAAGGCGATCATTCAATTTTTACCGAGCCGCAGACAGGAGAGAAGTTACAAATCTGAAAGTTTCAATTTTTGCAGGAGCCGAGGTGACGAGGCTCAAACTTCTTCGGAAAGATGTTGAGCCTTCAGGTAAATGCACCTCCTTACGTCGGCTCCTACGGTTTCTCAGGCATGTTCTTCGAGATAGTCGGAAAGCCGGCACTCATGCCCCGCTGCTTCGCCGTGCTGGTGATCGCAACCATTCGACATCCGGGTGAGTCGGCCCGCCAACCAGGCGGCCGCCAATGATTCCACCGACGCGCCAAGTTGTCCCTTTCGCACCTCGATACCATGATAATTCAGGTTATCGAGCGCGCGTTGTCCGATGCCAGCGGCAATGATTACTCGAACGCCTTGCTCGCGCAACCAATGTGGGAACGAACCCGGTTCGTGCGGCGGGGCTGCGATGACTTGGGAATAGATGGTGGTGTGGTTTTCCGGATCCACCTCCACCAGAGCAAACTGCCGGGCTTCTCCCAAATGAGCAAGCCGCTGGCCTTCTACAATTGAAATGGCAATGATCACAGGTTGGTGGCCCTCTCCGGGTCCGGTTGTTCGGCTAACGGATATTGCTTCAGCCCTTCGGCGCCAGCGCCTCCAGCGCCTCCATCACGACCGGGATGTGCGTGTAGGCCGGACCGCCTTGCATCATCACGGCCACGCCGGCGGCTTCGAGAATTTCGGCGGGCGTGTTGCCGGCGTCGAGACATTTCTGGACATGCAGGTGGATGCACGGCTCGCAGCGTTGCGCGACCGCGATGCCGAGCGCCACCAACTCCTTTTGCTTGGTCTTGAGCGCGCCGTCCTTCATGACGTTTAGGAACAATGCGCCGAAGCCTTTCATCATGTCGGGCGCGGCTTGTTTCATTTTCTCGGAGGCGGTTTTGAATTGTTCTAAAAAAGCAAGTGTGTCGGACATGTGTTTTTCCTTTCTTCGTTGTCTGGTTTATTGGTTAATCAAGTTATGAGGCAAATTATACCGATCGCGGCGAGTTTTGTCATGACGATGTTTGCCACGTCATCTTGGTAAGAAATGCAGCATTTCAATGCGGGCGCGTTTTCGACGGTTTGACTCAGGGTAAAGCTCATTTTACGAGTTGAACTCCGCCGGGCGGTGTTGGTGAACTCCAACTTTTCCCGGAAACGTGGTCTCCGGACCGGCGTTGGATGGCGTTGAATTCATTTTATCGCAGCAGTCCTTACACGCCCCAACTTGCGGGCTGAAGGCGATGAAGTCGCGGGAACCGCAATCTTGCCGGCAGGCACGGCTCGTTTAACCTTATTGCCAATCGGTCGTTGATGGTGAATCACCAGGCTGCCGCAGGGACAGCCGAGCGCTTCGGCCACCACCGGGCATTTGACTTTGAGCAGAAAGAAAATCCGCTTGTCCGCGCCGGCCAACGTTTCGTAGTTGCCCTGGCCCTTGGCGATAATCAGGTCCGCCGCCTCGAATCGCGCGCGGAATGCCGGCGAGCAATCCGCCAGCAGCGTGCCTGGCGCGTCCGAACCGTTGGCAATGACTTCGCAAACGTCCGTCAGCCCGGCCCATTCCGCGTCGGCCAGCGTGGCGTCGTTGAGCACCGGCGCGCCGCGCACGACCACCGTGAAATTACCCAACGGCAGTTGCGCCAGCAGGTCGCGGTCGAACACGATTTCGCCCGCGTTGTCTGCCAGGAACAAAATCTGCCGCGCCGACCGAATCGCTTCGCCAAACTCGGACAATGAACCCATCAACGGTTGGGTAAGCGCCTCTTCGAGCGCCGCCAGAAAAGTATCTTCGCTCAACCGCGTCTTGGCGCCGACATCCAGCAAATTGCCGACGATAGCCAGCCGGACAGCGGCTTCCAATGGTGGATAAACTTCCCGAAACCGCCGATGCCATTCCGGATAAAGAGCGGCCGTCTGCTTGTTCAGCCGTTGCTTGACCGCCGCATAGGGATCGGGCTTGCCCGTTCGCCGCCGGATGAGCCGCTGCACCTGTTGCGCCAACGCCGGCGGCGACAAATTTCGGTCCGCCCCGTCCACGAGCCGTTCCACGGCGCTCACCAACTCGGCGCCGGCTTTGCCGTGCATCGCGGATAAGGCAACCGCCTCGCGCGCCTGGCGCAATAAACACAGCACGCATTCATGGCGGGGCGTGAAGCCGCCGACGGGTGGGCGTTGGGCATTGTTGTTCAACGGGGCCATTTTTTAGCTTCATTCGGTCAGCCGGATTTTCAGCGCCCTCTCCCGCCCGCCCATGCGGGAAAGCCGTTTTCATCCCGAAGTTTGAGAATCTTGTCACCCTTCGTTACTTCGGCGGCAATGATGGCCGGCTTGCCATCGAATGTAATTCGCGAACCTTTCACCTCAATGTTGTCCTTCGCCGCGATTTTCGGCTCCTGGCTGTCGAGATACCAACTCGGCCCCAAGTGAACGGAGATCGTCTCCGTTGTGGTCTTTACTTGCAGATGCACGCCGGAACTCATGCCGCGGCGCGGCGTGAACCGGTCCACGCTGACGACCTCGCCTTTGATGGTTTCGACGGTGTTGGTGTCATACATGCGGCCATAAGGGCTGCCAGGTCCCCAGCCGCGACCGCCGCGTCTGGGACCGCCTTGACTGTAAGTTTGCGGCACGCCCAGAAAGCCGATGAGGGCCAGCACCGTGAGTGATGCGATTAACTTTTTCATACATTTCCTTTCTCGCGTTTATGTTTTGGTTGATAAAGAAATTGGAATTCTCCGCTTGCGTTGCATCTATCCTTGCGTCTCGGGGCTAGGTGCAAACTTCGACTGGCCGACGCGGAACTGTTGGCGATGGTGACCGTGGTCGTGATGGTGGTGATGTTCGTGGTGATGGCCGCAGCCGTCCGGCGTGACGGTCAACTGGCCGTTCAAGTAAGCCGTCACCAACTGTTCCACCGGTGCGCCGGGAATTCCGACCCGCACCAGGATGCTGTGATGGGCAAAATTGGCCAGAGCGCGCTCGCCGATGCCGCCCGTGATAATCACGTTCGCGCCGCGCTCCCGCAGCCAGCGCGGAAACAGTCCGGGCCGGTGTTCCGGCGCGGGCACAATCTCGGTATTCAGAGTTTTCTTTTGGTCTGCGTCCACTTCAACCAGCGCGAACTCGCGGCAGCCCCCGAAGTGTCCGTGCAAACGTCCGTTTTCAACAGGAATGGCAATTTTCATTTCGTGTGTTTCCCGGCATCAAATGATTTGTGCGCCGCCCGTCGTCGCCGGCAACATTTGCGTCGCTGACGCAATCCCCAACAGCCCGGCATCCGAAATTCATCGCGCCCCAGTTGGCCGCAATGAAACGCGCGCAAGACCGATTCGATCTCGCCGCACAGATGCGGCCGGACGCGCACGCCTTCGTGTTCCAAGGCTCGCCGCAGCGGTTCAGACAACGCCGCGCAGAGCAGCACGTCCGCGCGCAATTCCGCGACGCTGCGCGCTAGTTCTTCGGGCAACTGCGGACTGAGGGCGAATTGCTTGCGTGCGACTTCCTTCCCGCGTCGGTGCGTCACCACCAGGAACCGCGCCGCCGCGTCGAGCACCGGTGAGATGTGTCCCTGCAAAACGGGAATGGCAATCGTCACAAGCGACAGCTATGCATCCGTCGTGCCAGTGGCCAAAATTTCGTAGCAGCCGACCCGTCCTCCGTAGCATTACTGCGGAGGGTGGACGTAAGGAGGCTCTGATTCTGTTGAACGACGCCAATGTCGAAAGGGTTATTTTGAAGCATGAGTCTCCGCACATCGGCGCTCGCGAAGTTCGTTGCGGTTTCCGCCTTGCGCGAAAAGCGCGGCATTTTAACACGGTGCGAATCAGGCGGCGCGGCATTTTGCCACGCTGCCGTTTGCGCCGGATGAAGGGCTTTCAGCTCTCCGCGCACTTGGGCGCGACGAGTCAGCCCGGCCCGATTCGGCTTTCAGGGACAAACCACGGAAGCTTACGCCAGTTTCTCCACCCGCGACTTCAAGTCTCCGATAGCGATGGCTTCGGTCCATTCGTTGAGCGGATAGGACTTCCGGCCGGGATGAACAATCAACGCGCGCTTCAATTTCAGATCGGCGTGCGCCACGTTCAGCGACCTGGTGATCGCAGGCGCGTCGGCGTATTTGAATTCAAAGCCAAACCGCTGTCCGTTCACGAACAGCAACAGGTCCAGTTCCGCTCCTCCCTGGGTGTTCCAGAAATAAGCCTCCCGCTCGCCCGCGACCCGCAGCACTTCCTCCAGAGCGAACCCTTCCCACGACGCGCCGAGCTTGGGATGCGCCTCCAGCGCCGCAAAGGACGGGACGCCCAGCAGTTCGTGCAACAATCCGCTGTCGCGCAGATACACCTTGGGGGACTTCACCTGCCGCTTGCCGACGTTCTCAAACCACGGCGGCAACTGGCGCATCACGAACGCGCCGCACAGAATGTCCAGATGCCGCTTCACGGTTGTATGCGCTTCGCCCAGGGAACGGCCGATTTCAGACGCGTTCCAGATTTGACCGTGATAATGCGCGGCCATGTTCCAAAACCGGCGCAGCGCGGCCGGGGCCACTTGCACGCCGAACCGCCGCAAATCGCGCTCCAAAAAGGTCTGGATGAAATCCGCCCGCCAGTGGCGGCTTTCGGCATCGGACTCCGCCAGGAACGAAAGGGGAAGCCCCCCACGCCACCAGACGGCGCGCAGCGCCTTTTCGCCGACCTCAGACAACGCAAACCCCGACATCGGCACGAGCGCCACGCGCCCGGCCAGCGATTCCGACGCTCCAGTCACCAAGTCCGGAGACGCGCTGCCCAGCACGAGAAACCGGGCCGGAAGCGGACGCCGGTCGGCCAACACGCGCAGAATGGCGAACAACTCCGGCTTTAACTGCGCCTCATCAATCACCACCCAGCCGCGCAACGATTCCAAGGCGGTCATCGGCTGGTTCAACCGCCCCGCATCCGCCGGGGATTCCAGATCGAAGTATTCCGCCCGGCGACTTTCCGCAAACTGCCGGGCCAGCGTCGTCTTGCCGCATTGACGCGGACCCAGCAGCAGCACCACCGGATTGGAGCGAAACCGGGATTCAATCCGCGCCAACAGATCAGGCCGTTCCAAGGTTTTCATGGTGCGTGCATTTTGAGCGAAGCACGCTCAAATTGCAAGGATGCGATGAGAGGGGTTTCTGATTCACGACGCGCTTTACCATGCCGAATCAAAACACCACCGCCTTCGCACGGTTCGGCGCGACAAGTCAGCCCTTTAATTTCAGCGACTTGATCTTGCGGAACATCGTGCTGGCGTCCACGCCGAGTTCGCGCGCGGCCGCGGCGCGATTGCCGTGGTTCCGGCGCAACGCATCCTGAAGCAGCAGTTTTTCCATCGCCGCCAGCGTCAGTCCCACCGGCAGCCCGGCGGAAATTTCACCGGCCGTCCGCAAGGGCGGCGGCAGGTGATTTAATTCAATCAGCCCGCCGCGGCAGAGCACGAAGGCGTGTTCGAGGATGTTTTCGAGTTCGCGCACGTTGCCGGGAAAATCGTGCTCCATCAATCGCGCCAGCGCGGGATGCGACAAACCCGCAATGTCACGGCCCTTGAGCCGGTTCAGCCGGGCGACAAAATGGTCCACCAGCAGCGGAATATCTTCGCGCCGCTCGCGCAGCGGCGGCAATTCGAGACGCACCACATGCACCCGGTAAAACAGGTCTTCGCGAAATTTTCCGTCCTTCACCAGCGCGGCGAGCGATTTGTTTGTGGCCGCAATCATTCGCACGTTGCAACGCACCGGCTCCACGCCGCCGAGCGGCTCGTAAATTTGTTCCTGCAATACGCGCAGCAGCCGCGTTTGCATGGCGGGCGAGATGTCGCCAATTTCGTCGAGCAGGATGGTGCCGCCTTCGGCCCGCGCGAAGCGGCCAGGCTTGTCTTTGCGCGCGTCGGTGAACGCGCCGGCCTTGTAGCCGAACAGTTCGCTTTCCAACAGCGTGTCCGGCAGCGCGCCGCAGTTGATGGCCACGAAAGGTTTGGATTTGCGGCGGGAAAGTTCATGGATGGCGCGGGCAAACAGTTCCTTGCCCGTGCCGCTCGGCCCTTCGAGCAGCACCGTGCTGTCGCTCTCGGCCACGGCGGGCAGCAGGTCGAAGATCTGGCGCATTGCCGCGCTGCGCCCGATGATGTCGGAAAACGAATCCTGCTGCTCGGCTTCGCGGCGCAGTTCGTTCACCAATCGCAGGTCGCGGAAACTCTCCACTCCGCCGATGGTTTTGCCGCGCGCGTCCTTGAGCGCGGCTGCGGAAATGCTGATGGGAATCCGCTCGCCTTGCGCGTTGACGATGTAAACGACCTTGTTGGCCACTGGCCGGCGGGTGGCCAGGGTTTGCTTCAAGGCGCAGGCGGTTTCGCAAATCGAGGCGCGGAACACATCGCAACAGCGCCGGCCCAGCGCCTCCTGCCGGCGGACGCCGGTGATTTGCTCCGCAGCGCGATTGAAAAAAGTAATGCGCCACTCGGCGTCCACCGTGAACACGCCGTCGGGCACCGAATCGAGCAATTGGTAGTGAAGCGATTCCGGCATTTTTGTGAATTTGCCCAATCATCATCCGCCTTCGGGGCCAGGTTCGCAATGGCATTTTGCCACGGTCGGTTTGGAGTAACGAGGCCGTTTGCTCATTCAGAACGCCAGTTGCCTGCAGAATGGCTGAAATCCAAGTCGCAAAGCCGGCTCGGTTTCGCTGGCATGGCTGGTGCTCAATGCACAAATCCAGTGACGCCGGTTGATTCAGAAAACACCCACGCCCGTCTGCGGCAAAAGCAGGCGGAAGCGCATCCATTTTGTTTTGTCTGCAGCGGCTCAAACCCGATGGGCTTGGCGTTGCATTACCACGTTCAGCCTGACGGCAGCGTGGCGGCGACTTTTCTGGGCCATTGCGCGTTGGAAGGATACGCCGGATTGCTGCACGGCGGAGTGATCGCGGCCCTGCTTGATGGCGCGATGACCAATTGCCTGTTTGCGCGCGGGCTGGCCGCGCTGACGGTGGAATTGAAGGTGCGCTATCACGCGGGCGTCGCGGCTGCCGAAGCCGTGACCGTGCGAGCGTGGCTGGAAAATGAGTCGCGCGGCCTGTATCAATTGCGGGCTGAACTGGCGCAAGGCGGCGCGATCAAGGCCAGCGCCACCGCCAAATTTATGACGACATGAACAAATCCGTTCGCATCACCGTGTTGGTTGAGAACAGCGTGAATGTCCGCGGTTTGCGGGCAGAGCATGGGCTGGCCTTTCATATCCGCACGGGACGGCATCAACTGTTGTTTGACACCGGCCAGAGCGATCTGTTGATGCAGAACGCCCGGAACTTGCAGCTTGATCTGCGAGGTTTGGAGGCCGTGGTTTTGAGTCACGGCCACTACGATCACACCGGCGGATTGAAGGCGGTAAATGAACTGGCGCCCCGCGCCCGGTTGTTTCTGCATCCGGCGGCCATATCGCCCAAGTTTACCGGCCAGTCCGACGGCACCAGCCGCGCGGTCGGAATGATTGAGGAAAACGTGAAAACCGTTCGCGACACGGCTCCCTTCGTAACCAGGACGCAATCTCCCACCGAGGTGGTGGACGGTATATTTGTCACCGGTGAAATTCCGCGGCAAAATAATTTTGAAGACACTGGCGGACGTTTCTTTCTTGATGAAGCCTGTTCGCAACCCGACCCGCTGGTGGACGACTAAGCGTTATTTTTCGACACGCGCGAAGGGCTGGTTGTGCTGTTGGGATGTGGACACGCGGGCGTGGTGAACACTCTCGAACACGTCCAGCGAATCACCGGCAACCGGCCAATCCGCGCCGTCATCGGCGGTTTGCATCTGCTCAACGCCAGTCCTGAGCGCATGAACAAAACTTTGGAAGCATTCCGCCGTTGGAACATCCCGCAAATCGCTCCCGGTCATTGCACTGGCATGGCGGCTGTCGCCAAACTATGGGAATGTTTTCCTGGACGCTGCGCCACTCTTGGTACGGGCTGCCATTTTGTATTCGAGTGATGACTACCCGTTTTTAAGGCATCCTTACCTGCTTCCGTTCCCAAACGCCTGCCGGCAGTTCCCGTGAAAGTCCGGCAAGGCGGCCGAACTCAGAGTTAAACCGACCGTCAGTAAATCCACGGGATGAACCGCCGTACCCGTCGCTCATAGCTCGCGTAATCCGGAAAATGCCGACGCAGCCAACGCTCTTCATGCCGGGCTTTGGCATCGAGAAAGACAACCAGCGCCAGGGAAACGACGAATGCCGGCCAGCTTTGCCAGACGAATGACCAGCCCAAGGCAGCACACAAGACGGAAGTGTACAGCGGGTGACGAATCCAACCATAAACACCTTGCTGGACAAACCGTGCGGTTGCGGATGGCTTGGGAAAAGGTGTCAGGTTTCGCCCCAGGGCCAGCAATCCTGCGATGCCGCAAACCGCCGAAACCGCGAGCAAAACCAGGCCAACAATGAAAATCGCCAGCGGTTTCGAGGTCGCTCGACAAGTAATGCCGAGAATTCCGATGGCAAACATAAGCAATAATTGACCAACCACCCACCAGCCGCCGCGTTGGACAAAACTGTTACTCATGCCGGCGGGCGATAATTTGCACGACCGGGCCGCGACCGGTATGCCCATCGCCTTCGATGACATCGCGCTCGATCTCGCGCCCAACCAGCAGTTCCAATCCCGAAAGTTCGTCACGGAGACCGGCCAAGGTCATGAGCAATTCTGGCGATTTCGGCCCGCCGGTGCCGAACGCCAGTTGCGCCGGCGTGTACGCTTCGAGAATGAAAACGCCGCCGGGCCGAAGGCCCGCCACCACTTCACTGTGAATTCGGCGTCGTAACGCCGGCGGCAGATGCGCAAAGGTCGCGACGATTCCCGCCCAAGCGCTCGCGATAATGGCATAATTTGCGAGATCGGTCACCCGTGTTTCGATTTCTACGCCGCGAGCTTTGGCGAACCGCCGGGCCTTGGCCAGGCCAACCTCCGATTGGTCCACGGCGGTAACGCGGTGGCCGAGCGCGGCAAGATGAACCGCATTGCGGCCCTCGCCTTCAGCCAGGCACAAGACCGGCCCGGCCGGAATTTGCGATGCGGCTTCCGCCACGAAAGCATTGGGCGCCTCGCCATAAACATGACCGGCGACGGCGTAGCGGTCGTTCCAGAAGGCGGCATCCATTTTCAATTCCGATTTACGCGCCGCCGCTGGTGTTGCCGGTGATTTTTCGGGCGCGGGCGAGCGAGCCGAGATTAAAAACCTTGGTGTAACCCATGGATTTCAGTGCCCGCCTGGCAATTCCGCTGCGTGTGCCGCTCAGGCAGTGCAGGAGTAAAATCTGATTTTTGTCCGATACCCGGCGTGGCACGATGTTCTGCAATTCGCCCAATGGAATGTTCACGACGTTGGGCAGGTGCCCGGCTTTGAATTCTTCAATGCTGCGTACGTCCACGACCAGCGCCCCTTGTTTTAGATAAGTCCGGGCCGTTTCCGCGGAAATCAAGCCCAAGCGCTTCAACACCAGCATCGCTGCCATCACCAAGCCGGCAATCAGTACAAGATTCCAGTGCATGTTGGTCATTCCCGGTTCGGCGGCGCAGAGTGCGTCTCCTTCCAGCGCTGCCGCAGGGCGCTGTGCAGCCGTTCACGGAACGGCACCGGCAATTCGTAAGGCTTGCCAGCCTTGTACAACGTGATGGTCTTGCGAATGTTGTCCACGACCACCTGGCAGGGATTACATCCGGCCATGTGCTGCTCAAAATCCTTGCAGACGGCAGGGTCAATCGTGCCGTCCACGTATTCATTCAGCATCGCCAGCAATTCTTCGCACTTCATGGTGTGTCGTTACGGTTCTTTTGAGCCGCCATTCGTAAAAAAGTTACACGCTCTGTGGCGCAGCTTCCTTTGGCGGTTCAATGCCCATGGCCGGGATTTCGTATCAAGCGTTTGTCCGGGTCGCCCAAGGTGCGCGTCAACTGCTCGCGCAGTTGCAGGCGCGCCCGGAGCAGCCGCACCTTGGTGTTCGCCTCGGTCAGCCCCAAGGCTTCTGCCGTCTCCTTCACAGACAATCCCTCCACGTCGCGCAAAAGAAAAACCAGCCGGTGTTTTGCATCCAGGTTGGACAATGCCTCATCCAGAAGCCGCCGAACCTCGTTTTTCTGCACCAATTGCTCCGGAGATTGCCGCCAATCGGCGATGAATTCCGGATGCGGGACGGAATCAACACGGTCCGTTCCTTCGGTTGCCTCCTCCAAGGAAATTGTTTTCAGTCCCTTACGCTTGCGAATTATCTTGAGTGCCGCGTGCGTAGCAATGCGGAAAAGCCATGTGGCGAAACTGGCTTCGCCGCGGAAACCATTCAGGTTTTCCAAAGCGCTGAGAAAGGTTTGTTGGGTGACGTCCTCGGCGTCCTGTTCCTGCCGCAACATCCTCCTGGCCAGGGAGAAAATCCGCTGCTCGTAACGGCTGGTCAGCGTTTCGAAGGCGTCCAACTCGCCCGCTTGGGCGCGGCCCACCAGTTCGATGTCGGTCTTTTCAGGCGTTTGCGAATTTGTCATGTCGGTTCTTGACCGAACCTCGGTTACGCTGGCAGAGAGATTGCGGCCAGGTCAATTCCTTTGTCGTAAGTGGAGGAAGTGCCGTGAGCAGGCTGGTTTGCAACGTGGTAAATTTAATTGCCGAAGGCGCGCTTTCTGTTAGCGTGCCTTTTAAGCGGAAAAGTTATGAGGCGTTGGGGTTTCATTTTAATTGCGGGATTGCTTCTGAACGCGGCCACCCAGGCCGCGCAAGTGGGGTTGATTAAAATTGACGGCGCCATCGGCCCGGCCACGGAGAACTACATTGCCCGCGCGCTCAATGTGGCAGCGGAGCAAAATGACGAATGCCTCATCATTCAACTGGACACCCCCGGCGGATTGCTCGAATCCACCAAACAAATCGTTGAGACCCTGTTCGCCTCGAAAACTCCGACGGTCGTTTACGTTTCGCCGTCGGGCGCGAGCGCGGCCAGCGCGGGCGTTTTCATCACGCTCGCGGCGGATGTGGCGGCGATGGCACCCAACACGACCATCGGCGCGGCGCATCCGGTGGAATTGGGCATCGGCGGCATCGTCGGCGGTGAGTCCACGAACGACGTGATGGCGCAAAAACTGGCCAACTACGCCTCCAGTTTCATCGAAACCATCGCGGACAAACGGCACCACAACGTCGAATGGGCGAAATCGGCCGTCGTCGAAAGCAAGGCCACCACTTCCGAAAAGGCGCTCAAGTTAAAAGTCATTGATCTCATCGCCAAAGACGTTCCTGATTTGCTCAAACAACTAGACGGACGCAAGGTCGGCGACAAAACGCTACACACGGCCAATGCCGAGGTCGTGGAAATTCCGATGAGCGCAGCGGAACATTTGTTCCAACTTTTCTGGCAGCCTGAGGTGATGATGATTCTCATGCTCATTGCGATTTATGGCATCATCGCCGAAATCAGTCATCCGGGCGCGATTTTCCCCGGTGTTGCGGGCGCGATGGCGCTGATTCTGATGCTGTACATGTCGGCCACACTGCCGATCAACGTCGCGGGCGTCGTGCTGATTCTCCTGGCCGTGGCGCTGTTCATCATTGATATTTTTGCGCCGACGCACGGCGTGCTGACCGGTGGCGGCATCATCGCCTTTTTCCTCGGTGCGCTCATGCTGTTCAATCACGCGCCGCCCGGCTATCATTTGCCGATGAGCTGGATCATTCCGGCAACGTTGGTGACGGCGGCATTTTTCATTTTTGTCGTCGGCGCGGGTTTGCGCGCGCAATTCAAACCCGTCCGCGCCGGTCAGGAAACCATGCTCGGCAAAAACGTGAACGCGCTTTCGCGGATTGACGCGCAGGGCGGCCGGGTGTTTATCGAAGGCGAAAACTGGAAAGCCGTGTGCGACACGCCAGTCGAAGTCGGGCAACCGGTTGAAGTTATCGGCATTGAAGGATTAACGCTGAAAGTGAAACCAAAAAACTAACGGAGAAAAAAATATGAACGACATCCCTGTAACTCTTATCGCCAAACTCGGCACGTGGGTCGTGGTCATCTTCATCCTGGCGGTCATCGTGCTGCCACAGGCGCTGCGCATCCTGCGCGAATACGAACGCGGCGTCATTTTCCGGCTTGGCAAGCTGCTCGCTGCCAAGGGGCCGGGGATTATTTTTCTCATCCCCATCGTGGATCGCATGGTAAAGATGGATTTGCGCGTCGTGACCATTGACGTGCCCAAGCAGGAAATCATGACCAAGGACAACGTGCCGGCCACGGTGGACGCGGTGGTTTATTTCCGCGTCGTCAATCCAATGGATGCCGTGGTCAAGGTGGAAAATTTTTGGAAGGCGACCTCGCTCATTGCGCAGACGACGCTGCGCAGCGTGCTGGGCCAGTCGCCGCTGGACGATTTGCTGGCACAGCGCGACGTCATCAACCAGAAGTTGCAGGAGATCATTGATCGCCAGACGGAGCCGTGGGGCATCAAGGTCACCGCCGTCGAGATCAAGGACGTGGCGCTACCGGACAGCATGAAGCGCGCGATGGCCCGCCAGGCCGAAGCTGAACGCGAACGCCGCGCGAAAATTGTCAATGCCGAGGGCGAATTTCAGGCCGCCGAAAAAATGGTGCAGGCCGCCGCCTTGATCAGCAAGGAGCCGATTGCGCTGCAACTGCGGTATCTGCAAACGATGCGCGAAATGTCCAGCGACCGCAACACCACCACGTTCCTGCCGCTGCCGATTGATTTATTCAGCTCGTTTTTGAAGAAGTAATTTAATGCACTAGATCGAAACGCCTTCCTTGCTTCATGGATAAGATTCCGTTGCGACCATTGGTTGACGCTCTAAATCAATTAATTGGTGCTTACCGCAATTTGAATGGGGAGGAGCCTGTGGCAGAGTTTGTCGGCTTTGGAGTGGATTGTGGGGTGCCAGCGCTGATTGAATTTATCATTCTTCAGGCAAAAGCCGTATGCTTGCTTGCGGAATCAAATGACGTCTTTGCTTCAGCCGCCGCCGCGTGTGCTCGAAGCGCAATGGAAGTTGGTGCATTGGCTGCTTGGTTAGCAAAACCAACAGACCGTCACGAGCGTGAGGGAAGATGGTTGGGGTATTTTAAGTCCCTTGAAGACTTTTATCGGAAACAAGCAAAAGATTTAAAAGGTCGCAATCCAGATGAAGTGAAAGAGGCAAACGAAAGGCTTTCAAATCATCTTAAGACATTGTGTTTGCCACGTTTTGGTCGTGAAATTATTCCTGTTTCTAAACCGTCGTTAAGACAGATGATTAGTGACTTGGGTTACGACCACCTATACGCCGGCTATCGCGAATTATGTGAAATAATTCATGGTGGACCAGAAACAATTGTTCGGCATCGCATTCCTCATCAAAGCTGGGCAGTTCCAATGGGATTTCAGTTCGGGGTGTTTAGAGATAGTAAATTGGACTGGCGAATTGTGTTCAAAATGACTGGCTGGGGTGTTGGTGTTTCAAGCTATCATTGTTGCCGGAATAGTGGCTTTGACAATTCAAAATGTTCCGCATTGATTGATGCACACGAACAACTGATAAAGGTTGTTGACCGACTGAACTAAATTCAATCACACCACCAAAGGGTTGGGTGGCAATTTTCTATTAAACAAAATTTGGAATTCATTTATGCCTCTTTACGAGTACGAGTTGTGCGAAGGCGGGTGCAAGGTCTGCGGCGGGCGGTTCACACTGCGCCGGCCCTTGAGCGCACCGGAGTTGACGAAATGCCCGGCCTGTAAAAAGCCGGTGCGCAAAATCATTTCCGGCTTCAGCACACCGCACAAACTCAAGCCGTTGTCCATCTCGGACGCCAAAAAGGCCGGGTTTACCGTGCTCAAAAAGGTCAGCAAGGGCGAGTATGAGCGGCAGTAAATCCGTTTTGACGCGGGAGGCAATTTGCGGTAACGTGGTAATTGAATGGATTTCCGCCCTTTTAATATGAAATGGGCACCGCTTCTGGCTATGGTGGTGTTCGCGGCGGCGTCATCTGTAGAAGCCCAAGGGTCGGCCACGAACGCCGGGCAATCCATTATTTTTTCGTCTCCGGGCAATAACGTGATTCCCTCCAACCCGATGTCGCCTTCAACCCAAGCGGCGGCGTCCTCGGATTTTCGGAGCCTGTTTCAAGACACCTCGCCGGTGCCTACTTTCAATGATTTCTCACCCGGCCCGACCCCGATACCGCGCGAAGGCTGGCGTCTGCAAACATCATCCGGTCTGTCCCAAGACTGGGAATTCATGACCCCCGCGGAAATCATGGGAGTAGCGCCGGACAAAAGTGCCCAAACTCAAAAAGGTGGCGTGGATGGTCAACAGGGAAGCTTGACGCCAATGGAGCGTTATTTCGCAAGGCAAAATCCTACCGCCAAAAAGAAGGCTGACGCTTCCGATAATTTGTCTCCGTCTCAAATCCTTTTTGGAACCGGGAACGACCCGTTAAACGGCGACTCTTCCGATCTGATCAACAGCAGTCAGGGCAATCCGCAGCCAACACAGATCTTCAACCAGCCCGGGAACTCTGCGCCGTATGACAATTTGTTTGCGAATCCAAACGGAGGGTCGGCCTGGTCAAAATTGCTTGGCGTTCCGGCACCGGCACCAGCCCCAGCCCCCAACGCCGCACAACAGCAGGCGGAGATGGATCAGTTCATGCAGTTGCTCAACCCAGGTTCGGCACCCGTCACGGCGACCACAGCTTCGCCGGGCAGTCCGGGTTCTCTCCAACCGCAGACCACTTTGTTGGATTCCGATTCCACCCAGCCCTTGGTTAATCCGGTTGGCGCCTCATTCGCACCCTTGACCAGTGGCATTGGCAAGCCGCCAAGTTTGACGCCGCTGCCCACGATCACCCGGCAGGCCAGCGCACAACCGTTGTCCCCGCCCGCTTGGGCTCCGCAGCCTGCTCCGTGGTTGTCGTCCCAGACACTGCAGCCGTTCACCGCTCCCCAGCGCAAGTTTTAAGTGTAGCGGCGAAAATCAATGCGCCGAAGTCATCACCATGACTTGTTCCAGCGTGGAGACACCTTCAAGCGCACGATCCAGCGCAACCATCCGCAAAGTGCGCATGCCCTGGTTGACGGCCACTTTGCCGATCTCCCGCGTGTTGGCGCGGGCGATAACGAGTTTGCGGATTTGATCGGACATGCTCATGGCTTCAATGACAGCGAAACGTCCGCTGTAACCGGATTGTTTGCAACGCTCGCAACCGCGCCCGCGAAAGAGCTGCGTGCCATTGAGCGTGGCGGGATCAATGCCGAGGTCTTCAAACATCTTTGGGGGATATGTCACCGGCTCTTTGCAATGCGGGCAAATGCGGCGGATGAGACGTTGCGCGCACGAGAGAATCACGGACGAGGAAATGAGAAACGGCGCGATACCCATGTCATCGAGGCGCGCGATGGCGCCGGGGGCGTCGTTGCAGTGCATGGTGCTGAGAACCTGATGGCCGGTGAGCGCCGCTTCGATGGCAATCTCGGCGGTCTCGGTATCACGGATTTCTCCAATCATGATGATGTCCGGATCCTGGCGCAAAATGGAGCGCAAGGCATTGGCAAAAGTGAGGCCAATTTCTTTTTTGGTTGGCACCTGGTTGATGCCGGGGATCTGAAATTCCACCGGGTCTTCAACGGTGACGATATTGTAAATCGGATTGTTGAGTTCGTTGAGCGCGGAATAGAGCGTCGTGGTTTTGCCCGAACCGGTCGGGCCAGTGACGAGAATTAATCCGTGCGGGGCGTCAATGGCGGCCCTGAATTGTTTGAGCGTGTCACCATCCAGTCCAAGTTTGTCAATGCTGGCGGAGAGATTGGTTTTGTCGAGCACGCGTAAAACGACTTTCTCGCCGAACACCGTGGGCAAGACCGAAACACGCAAGTCGTAGTCCTTGCCGGTCACGCGCACCCGCATGCGACCATCTTGCGGCAATCGTCGTTCGGCGATGTCGAGACTGCTCATGATTTTGAAGCGTGAAACCAGAGCCAGTTGCATTTGCTTGGGGGGAGGCGTGGCGTCAAGTAATACTCCGTCAACGCGGTAACGCAGGCGCACCGTTTTCTCGAATGGCTCCAAATGCACGTCACTGGCATGGTCTTTGATGGCCTGAACAAGAATCAGATTGGCAAGTTTGATGACGGGCGCCTCTCCGCTGGAGGCGGCGAGTTGGTCGAGATTAACCTCTTCGAGGGTTTCCTTGACGGTCTCGATAGAGTCCTCCTCGCTCTCGCGCTGCTTTTTGGCATCCTGGATGATGTCTTCGATTGAACCGCCTTTGGCGGAATCAATTGCGGCAAGCTTGTCCAAGATCGCCTTCTCCGAGGCAATGAGCGGAGCGATTTCGAGGCGCGTCAGGCGCTTGACATCGTCGAGGGCGAGAACGTTCAACGGGTCGGCCATCGCCAGGAACAACTTGTTTTCCAGCCGTGAAACGGGAACGACCTTGTAATTATGCGCGGCGTCCCGTGGCAGCAAATCGGCGATTTCAAGCGGCACGGTCAAACGGGCGAGATTGACGGAAGGCACGTTAAGCACGCGACCCATGGAAACCGTCAAATCCTGTTCGCTGACGTAGGCTTTTTCAATGATCAGCTTGACGAGGCGTACGCCTCCCTTTCGTTGCTGCTCAAGCAGGGTTTCCACTTGTTGCCACGTCAACAAACCGTCCTCGATGAGGGCGTCCGCAATGCGTTCTCCGAATGATTTGACTTTGGCCATGGCTTTAGCGGAAAGCTTTGCGGATGTTTTGCATCAGTTCGGCCGGAGAAGCCAGATACCAAAGCAGCCGGTTGGTGACGGTTTCGGCCAGTTCCTTGGCTGCTTGCTGGTTAAACGGATTCGCGGTCGCCACCAAAATGGCCTTGCTCATCCGGTCAAAAGGCAGCACGCACCAGCGGCGGCAAATGGCCATGGGGAAACCGCGTGTTAGTTCGATGTCCACTTCATATTTATCCAATGGCAAAAAGGCCAGACGTGATTTGTCGGCCAGCAGCTTGAGCGACTTCTCCGCCGACAAAACGCCCTTATCCGAAAGCGCCTGGATGAACGGTTCGACGACGTCCGACGGCGACTGGGTCAAATCCGACGAGCGCCAGCACAAATCGAAATCGCCGGCGGTGATGAGGTGGCTTTCGACAAAAACCTTCTGCATGGCTTTGCGGCCGTCATCAATTTCCGCCGATACCGCGCGTGTTTTTTTCCTGAATCTCGCCGTGTCGGAAGACGGCGTCAGAGACGTCGGCTCCACGCCCACGACTTGCTGAACGGCCACGTTGTTGGCCTTCTCCTCGATTTGTTTGAGCGCCGCCTGCACGTCGGTGTCGTTCGGGCGGCGCTGCAAAACTGTCTCGTATTCCAGAATCGCCGAGGAGAGCTGTCCCATTTGGAGGTAGGCTTGCGCAATGCGTTTGGACGTGTTGATGACATCCTGCTCGCGCTCCAGTTTGGTGTAGGCTTCCTTGAGGATTTCCAGCGACTGGCAATCGTTCGGCTGCGATTGCACAATAACCTCGAACATCTCAATTGTCTGTTGCAATTGAGCTTCTTCACTTCCGTTTAACGTCGCTGTAGCCATGCCTCGAAATCTGCCACTGTCATTCTCACCCAAAAAATGCAGCAAGAGCCACTTTTTCAGCAATTTTCCTGCCAGACTGAGCTGTTACCGCCGCAATCAAAACACCAAAGCGAGGCGTATATTTGAAAATCTTTAGGAAATAGCGTTTTCGATTTATGTCCTCGCGTCTTCATGCTAGAAAATTGCCAGTGAGACAACCGATTCCAATAATGACGCCTGCCCCGGGTGAACACCTGGTGCGTTTTGTTGGCGACCGCGTTCGTTTCACACTGGGTGATGGCTGGCAAAACCAAAGTTCTGCCAGTGCGAAACATGCACAGGGGCTGCTCCGCACCAATCTTGGCCGCGGCGCCGCGCGCCGCCGCGAAATCATTGACGCTCACGCCGGTGGACCCGCCCACGCGGGCGCATCGTGGCACGACGTGCCCATGCAAAAAAACGGCGACGTCTGGGAAATCGAACTGCCCCTTGCCGAAGTCGGTTTCTTCAAAGCCAAACCCTATCTGCTGGATCCCAAAGGCTGGCAGCACTGGCCTGAAGGCTCAGACGTTGGCATCAGCGTTCACCCCAATTTTTGCCGCACGGCCAATACTATTTACTGCGCCTTCACCCGGCTGTTCGGAGCAACGCGCACCGCCGAGGTCGCTGTGGACCCCCAACTAAACTTTCAACTCAATCCACTCGACTCCAAGGGCTACACCGTCATCCCGCCGTCGGGGAAATTGCGCGACCTCACACGGCAGTTACCCCACATCGTGCAAACGCTCGGCTGCCGCATTCTGCACTTGCTGCCGGTGCATCCGGTGCCGACCACTTACGCGCGGTTCGGGCGATTTGGCAGTCCATATGCCGCGCTTGATTTGACGGCCATTGACCCGGCGCTTGTCGAACTCGACCACAGCACCACCGGCATTGATCAATTTTGCGAGCTCACGTCTGCGGCTCACGCGCTCGATGTGCGGGTCTTTCTTGACATCGTCATCAACCACACCGGCTGGGGTGCGGTTTTACAGGAAAACCACCCCGAATTTTTTCTGCGGAATCCCGACGGTACATTTGCCAGCCCCGGGGCGTGGGGTGTTACGTGGGCCGACCTTGTCGAACTGAAACAAGACGACGTCGTGCTTTGGGATATCATCGCCGACGCGCTATTGACGTGGTGCCGCCGCGGCGTTGATGGTTTTCGGTGCGACGCCGGCTATAAAATTCCGGTGCCAGCTTGGCAATACATCATCGCCCGGGTGCAGGAGGAATTTCGCGAAACGGTCTTCCTGCTCGAGGGCTTGGGGGGTTCCTGGGAGGCCACGGAAAACTTGCTCACCGAAGGTGGCATGCAGTGGGCGTACTCCGAACTGTTCCAGAATTATTCCGGATCGGAAGTGGCCAATTACCTCGACTACGCCCTGCGCCAAAGCGCCCGCGTTGGGCTTTACGTGCATTACAGCGAAACGCACGACAACGACCGCCTCGCCAAACGCGGCTGCGCCTGGTCGCTGTTGCGAAATCGCCTCTGCGCACTGACCAGCGTGAGCGGCGGGTTCGGTTTTACCTGTGGCGTTGAATGGCTTGCCGTCGAAAAAATCACGGTCCACGATTGCACTGGACTTGCCTGGGACAGTCACGATCATATCGTTCGTGAACTCGCAAGATTGAACCAATTGCTCGCCGACCATCCGTGTTTTTTCGATGGGGCGAAACTTACGCGGATTAGTTCCAAAGAATCAGCCGTTTACGCCCTGCTGCGCGAATCCGCCGAAGGCAAAGATTCCGTGCTGGTGCTCGTCAACACGGAAGTCGAAAAGGAAAACTCCATCACGATTCTGGATTCCGGGCTCCGAACTCCGAGATCCGAATTTGAGTTGCTCGGCCAGCCGCTGCCGGAAATGGCCATGGCTGGCGACGAAATCACCTTCACGCTCGCGGCGGGGGCGTGCCATTGTCTCGCGCCAACACCGGTGCCACAAGGTTTGAGCGGCGATGCTTACCGCCGCGCCCGCGCCCAGGCGGCCTGGGCGGTGGAGGCCTTGAGCCGCGTCGTGCTGGCGAGGATGATTGACAATTCCGACTGGCGTCAACTCGCCGGACAGGTGGACCGTTCGCCGAAAAATTTTCTCGCCGCCGCCACTGAATTCGCTGCGCGCGGCGCAAAATCTCCGCTGGCCCAACTGCTGTCTGATTGCGAAGCGCAACAAATTTTCCCGCGCGTCGTCGTGTGGACGTTGCTGGATCACCGCCGCGTCACGCCCGTACCGCCCGGTCATTGGCTGCTGATTGAGGACAGCGCGCCGTTTCGAGCCACGTTGGAAATGCAGAATGCAGAATGTGGAATGCAGAATGGAAGCGCGATGAAGATTCATATTCAATCCATTCCCGCCGGCGCGGTTCACGTCGCTTGCTTTTCTCCACAGGAGAACGCCGCGGAGGCAGAATTGATTTTGGAGCGTTACGCCGTGACTTCACAAACGGTTTCCGCCACTATCTGGTTTCTTTCGACAAATCCGAAATCCAAAATCCAAAATCCAAAACCGGAGGACCTCGTTCTTTTGACCAACGGCATCGGCGGCATGGCGCGCATTTGTACGGATTTGGGCCGCGTGAATTCCAAATACGACTGTGTCCTCGGCGCAAATCTTAATCCGAGCGTGCCGGTGGATCGTCACGTCTTCGTCAAACGCATTCGCGCTTGGGTGAATGCCGATGGTTTTTTGTCGCCGCTCGACGCGAAAAATCTGTCGTCGTTCGCAGCCGGCTCTCCAGCGGTCTGGCAGTTTGTAGCCAATGCCGGCGATGGGCGCACTGTTGAAATAAAACTGCACGCCGAAATGCTCCAATGGAAAAACACGACGATTTTTGAATTTAGCCGTCCAACCGCCGAGCGTGCCATTGGCAAACAATTGCCCGCCGATGCGGACGTTCGCCTGACCGTGCGGCTTGACATTGAAGACCGGAACTTCCATTGGGAAACCAAACGCAACGGCGGCGCGGATTATCATTTCTCGACCAATACACACGATCTCCAAACCCAAGACCCCGGAGCCAAGACCCAAGTTGGTTTTGCTTTCACGCCCGCGCCCGACCGCCAACTGCGCGTCTTCGCAAACACCGGTGAATATCATGCCCAGCCGGAGTGGTGCGAAAACATTCCACATCCGGTCGAGCAGAGCCGAGGTCAAACCGGCAGCGGCGACGCGTATAGTCCCGGCTGGTTTGAACTGCCGCTGCCCAAAGGCGCGAGGGTGAGATTGATGGCAACTGCGGAAAAGGAAGTTGACGTTCGAGCTTTGGCCGGTGACGACGCGCTCAAGCGCGAACTTCAACCCGCCGAACAATCGAGCACTCCGTTTGAAAAACGACTTTGGCGTGCCGCGCAGCAATTCGTTGTTCGTCGGGATGGCGGCAAAACGGTCATTGCCGGCTATCCCTGGTTTTTGGATTGGGGACGGGACACGCTGATCTGTGCGCGTGGCTTGCTCGCCGCCGGACTGGTTGAAGAGGTCACACAAATCCTGTTCACGTTCGCAAAGTTTGAAAAGGACGGCACGTTGCCCAACGCGATTTACGGCGACAATGCTTCCAACCATGACACGTCCGACGCCCCGTTGTGGTTCGCTCTCGCATGCGAAGAGACGGCCCAAACCAGGCCGGATTTCTACTCGGAGACGGTTGCGTCAACCAACCGAACCGTCCGCGAAATCCTGGAAAGCATTGCGGTGAATTATGCGAAAGGCACGCCCAACGGCATTCACGTAGACCCGGATTCGGCGTTGATTTGGAGCCCGAGCCATTTCACGTGGATGGACACGAATCATCCCGCTGGCACGCCACGTGAAGGGTACCCGGTTGAAATCCAGTCACTGTGGATCCGGCTGCTCCGCCAGCTTGAAAAAATTGCCAAAGCCGGCGATGGCAAGAAATGGCGGGACTTGGCCGACCGCGCGACGGCTTCGCTGGAAAGACTTTTCTGGCTTGAAAATAAGGGCTGGTTCGCCGACGTGCTCCTGGCCGGGCCGCGGGTCATTGCGCGCGATGCCACCGCCAGCGACGCGCTGCGCAGCAATTGTCTTTTCACTATCAGTCTCGGACTCGTGAGCGGTGAACGCGCCAAACGCTGCGTCGAGGCCGCGCAAAAATATCTGGTCGTGCCCGGCGCCTTGCGCTCGCTCGCGCCGCTGCCGGTGTCGGTGCCATTGCCGGTTTATGCCAATAACGGCCAGCTTCTAAATAATCCGACTGAACCCTATCAGCCGCGTTATGAAGGCGACGAGGACACGCTTCGCAAGCCCGCCTACCACAACGGCACAGCGTGGACCTGGACGTTTCCCCATTTTTGTGAGGCATTGGCGCAAGCTTGGGATTTTGCGCCGGAGGCCGTGGCGACGGCCAAGGCGTATTTGGGCAGCATGGAAAAATTGATGAACGAAGGTTGCCTGGGCCAGATCCCCGAAATTCTCGATGGTGACGCGCCACACACCCAACGCGGCTGCGACGCCCAGGCGTGGGGCGTGACGGAGACCTTGCGCGTCTGGAAATTATTGAATCAGCATGGTAGTTAAAGTCGTTGCCAAGCGACGGCGCGTGGGCAGAATAAGCACATGAATCTCCGCGAGAAAATCATCCCGTGGGACAAATTACCGGAATGGCGCGCGGCATTTCGTGTAACCGGCAAAATGCTCGTTGTCACCAACGGCTGCTTTGACATTCTGCACCTGGGACACGTGACGTATCTGGAAAAGGCAAGAAACCATGGCGGTGGATTGCTGGTGGGAGTCAATGGCGACGATGCGGCGCGACAATTGAAAGGTCCCAGGCCGGCCGGTGAATGTAGAAAAGGACCGCGCCGCTGTTTTGGCGGCGTTGGCCAGTGTGGATGGCGTTTGTATTTTTGCGGAAAAAACGGCGGTGAACTTTTTGGCGGCGGCCCAGCCGGACATTTATGTCAAAGGCGGCGATTACACGCTGGACACGCTGAATCAGGAGGAACGCCGGACGGTCGAACAAGCTGGTGGAAAAATCGTGATTATTCCGCTCGTACCCGGCAAATCCACGACGGCGTTGCTGGAAAAGATTTCGCGGTTGTGAAAATTCTGGTCATTTCCATGGCGGGCATCGGCGACACGCTGCTAGCCACGCCGTTCATCCACGAATTGCGCGCGAATTTTCCCGACGCGACGATTGACGCGCTGGTGCTTTGGGCCGGCTCAAAGGATTTGCTGGAGAATAATCCGCACTTGAACCGCGCCCATCAGAAAAATCTGATCAAGGCCGGCAAGCTGGAAACGTTGTGGTTTCTTTGGTCACTGCGGAAAAACCGCTACGACGTTTCCATCAACACGCATCCGCAAAGCCGGATTCATTATCGCGTGGCCGCGCGCATCGTCGGCGCGCCGTTGCGCATCAGCCATGAATATGAATGTTTTGGCTGGCTTGACCGCCAGCTCGTGAACCGGACGCTGCCGCAGGATTACAGCCGACACTCAATTGAAAACAATCTAGCGATTCTGCCGCTGCTCGGCGCGAAAACAAAATTGTCGTCGCATGAAATCGAGATTTTTTTGACGCCGGACGAGGAAAATTGGGCGGAGGATTTTCTGGCCGGGCACAAACTGGCCGGACGCAAATTGCTTGGCGTCCATGTCGGGTCCGGCGGCACAAAAAATCTGCCGCTGAAACGCTGGCCGCTGAAAAATTACGCGGGGTTGATCCGGCGATTGAATCGCGAGCGGCAGGATCTTTGCATCCTGCTTTTTGGCGGCCCGGAAGAAACCAAGGATCACCAAGTGATTCTGGCGCAAGCCGAGCGCGACCGCACGCTGCAGGTCGGGGCCGGAAATTTGCGAAAGGCGGCGGCGTTGATGAAACGCTGCGACGCGTTTTTGAGCGTGGACACGGCGCTGATGCACCTGGCGGCGGCAATGAAAGTGCCAAAACAAATCGTCATCGAAGCGCCGACGTTGAACACGACGAATTTACCTTATGGCAATCCGTTTACGCTGGTGAAAAATCCCGTCGTAGCCGGACGGAATTTGGATTACTACCGTTATGACGGCGGCGATATCAAAGGCACACGCGAGGAATTGTTGGCGTGCATGGCGTCCATCACGGTTGAAAAAGTCTTCGACACAATAAACAAGCTGATTTAAAGCGCGAGAAAATTACAGCGAAAACCCGGCGGCCTTGGCGTCGGCGGCGAACATTTTCACGGTGTCCAGCGACATTTCCGGCAAGCCGATTCCGACAAGTTTCATTGCCTTGTTTAAAATATCATGTGGCACGGTCACGATTTTGCACCCGCATTCGTCCGCCTGAAATATGTTGAGCACTTCGCGGACGCTGGCCCAGAGCAACTCAGCTTGCGGCAGCCCGGCCAGGATTTTATTCACCGCGCGCATGTGCGGCATCGGATCCACGCCAGTGTCAGCGATGCGACCAGCGAACACGGACACCACGGCGGGCACCTTGGGGTCGAGCGCCTTGGCGACTCCGGCCACCTGTTCCTCGGTGAAAATAGCGGTGATGTTGAGCTTCACGCCTTCGCGGGCCAGTTCGCGTACCAGTGGCAGTGAAGATTCGCCGCGGGTGTTGGTGATGGGAATCTTGACATAGACGTTTTTTGCCCAGTCCTTGATCTTCAGCGCCTGCCGCCGCATTTCGGGAAAATCATCGGAGAACACCTCGAACGAAATCGGCTTCTCGGTGATGCTTTTCAATATGTCGCGGGCGAAGGCCTCATAATCGTGTATCCCAACCTTGCGCATGAGCGAGGGATTGGTAGTCATGCCCTTGATGAGCGGGTTCGCATTCAACTGGAGCATCCCGGCCTTGTCCGCGCCATCGGCAAAAATTTTAACTTTGAGACTGGCTAGATTTTTCATGTCGGCTCACAAGATAGAACAACCCGGCAATTCTTCAACTTATTTTCCCATCAGCCAGAATGATTTCCGCCGCCGCCAGCAGGTTTTTAGCGCGAAAATCAGGCTGCTGTTTCAATTCTTCGGCATAACCGCGATCAATGAAAATCGTCCGGCAGCCGGCCGCGTGGCCGCAATCCACGTCCCGCCAGCGGTCGCCGACCATCCAGCTCTGGGCGAGGTCAATGCCCAGTTCGCGCATCGCGCGCAACAACATGCCCGGTTTCGGCTTGCGGCAGTCACAATCCGACAAACCTTTGCCAGGATGATAGCAAACCTCCACCCGGTCCAGCGGCAGCCGCCGGCACATTTCGGCGTGAATGGCTTCAACCACCTCCTCTTTCAGAATGCCGCGGCCGACGTCTGGCTGATTGGTCGCAATCACCAGCAGAAAACCGGCTTGTTTCAAACGAAGGCAAGCTTCCGGCACCTCAGGATAAATCTCAAATTCACCCAGGTTTCTCGGCGCATACGGCAATTCATTGCGCTCCAAGGCACGATTGATGACACCATCGCGGTCAAGAAAAACGGCGCGGCTCATTTTGGATTTTACTTCGTTGATTCCCACTTGGTTTGGGCAACCTTGAGCTTCGGATGGGAAACCAACAAATGCCAGATGACCGCCTGAAATGCCTCGCTGTGCGGTGTGACGTGCGTCGGGTTCACCGTCGGCACAATGACGCAGGCTTTCGCTTCCTTTGCGGTAAACCCTCCATCGCGCCCCACGATGCCGATGACTGAAGCGCCAACTTTTTTTGCGAGTTGAATGGCGCTGACGAGATTCGGGCTGACATTCTTCTCCAAGTTGCCTCCGCCGACGGAGAAAATCAGCAAGCCGTCCTTTGCACCCAAGCGGCTGCCTTTGAGCCACTCGGCAAAAATCGTCGCCCAACCGTCATCATTGGTGCGGGCGGTGAGTTCGGAAACATTGTCCGTCGGTGCATAAGCTTCAAAATCGCAAATCTTTCGGAAATCATTCACGGCATGGCCGGCGTTGCCCGCACTGCCGCCGACGCCGAGGATGAACAGGCGTCCGCCGCGTTTGCGCACGTGCGCCAGTTCATCGGCAGCCTTTTCAATGGCGTCCACGTTTAATTGCGCCACCACCTGCTGGACTTCATCGAGAAATTGTTTTGTGAAACTCATAATTGGTTGGACGCAGGAAACAAACTAATGGCGCGGATGGAAAGCCAAAATTTCGAGCTATGAAAGGCATTCGGTAATTTGAAACTTGACTCGACCTCTATCTCCGGCCTACTTTGGATTCCGATGCAAAGGCGCCGACGCTATTCACCGCCTGAAACAATTAGTCATGAACCAGGACACATTTTTTTCCCGGCCGGTTTTCTCCAAAACGAACGGCCCGCTCACTCCTTCTGAAATCCAGTGGATTTACAGCGGCAACGGCGGTGAGACCAACGAAGTCGGCGGCGCCCGGGTGGAAAAGGTTCGCAAATTTTTTGGCAGCTTGGCGGAGCAAAAAAAAATCCTTGATGTCGGCTGCGCCAATGGGGCCATCCTCAAACCGCTGCGCCAGCAACACGAATTACACGGCGTTGATATTTCAGAGGTTTTGATCAAAGACGCTTGCGCGAACGGCTTTGCCGCCAAGGTTCATGACCTGATGCAAGGACCGCTGCCTTACGCCGACGGGACATTTGACATCGTTTTCAGTGGTGAAACCATCGAGCATCAAGTGGACACGGACTGGCTCTTGTTGGAATTCAACCGCGTGCTTAAACCTGGCGGACAACTCGTCCTGACTTTCCCTAACATCCGCACACCACTGGGGATTGCCATGCTGCTTTTTTTTGACATGCCGCCGATGAATTCAGCGCGATACCGCGCGTCACACTTCCGGGATTTTACGTTGCGCTACATCCAATTGGCCCTGGCCAAACATGGATTTCGTCATGAAAAATCCTTTGGCAGCGCATTTTATCTTCCCAAAATCGGCGAGTTTTGGGCTGGCTTGGCCACTCTTCTGCCTTCTTGGTCAAACACCGTCATAACCGTGGCCAAAAAAACTGAAAACTCAAAATACACGCCGAAAGAGCTGGCCACCGACAATAATTTTTTTGGCAATTGACCGGATTTCCGGCCGCGCTTTTATCCAAGGACGACTTCGAGTTCCGCCAAGCCTGCCGGCGAGCCGATTTCGTAAAACCGCTCATGTACTTCGTAACCAGCCAGTTGCCTTTCGCGGACGAGTTTGCCCATAACTTCGGCGAGGTCGAAAGCTTGGTCTGCGGCATACGCATCGAACACAGAAGCTTTGAATATACTCAAGCCGTAGTCAATGTGCCGCATTTCCGGCAGCCGATGTTTTTTGTCGTAAGCCTCGATTTCACCATTACGGAACACAACATTACTTGTGTCGTAACGACCTTCGTTCCGATAAACCGTCATGCAGCCGAGTTTGCCGCTACGGCGGAAAAATTCCGCAACCGGCACGTAATCAACCGGCAGGTACGAATCGCCGTAGAGCACAAAAAACTCGTCGCCGAGCAATGGCAGGGCGCGTTTGATCGCGCCGCCCGTACCGAGCAATTTTGGGCCGTCAAACGAATAATCAAGGCGCACATCGAACGCCGAGCCGTCGCCAAAGTCGCGCCGAATCATCTCGCCGAGGTAGCCAACGCACAACACCGCGCGACGAATGCCGCGCGAATTCAGTAATTCAAGCTGGTGGGCGAGGAATGGTTTCCCGGCTACCACAATGAGCGATTTGGGAACCTTTTCCGTGATGGGCCGAAGCCGCGTTGCGAGTCCGCCCGCGAGAATGGCCACGGGAATTTCGAGCGACGCGCTCACGAGATGACAAGTTTCGTACCCTCGAAGTCGAAACAGAAGCGGACTTCCTTTAGTCCCGCTTGGCGCATCGCGCGACGGAGCCTGGCTTTGTCGTCGGCGTAAAACATCAAGAAACCACCACCGCCCGCACCGATAAGTTTGCCGCTGAACGCACCGTTGGCCAGTGCCAGTTCATACCATTCATTGATTTTTGAATTGCTCATGCCGCCACTGCGCTGTTTTTTGCGCTGCCAATGCACATCCATAAGTCGTGCGAACTCGCGCAAATCGCCCGCCTCCAATGCGCGCTGGCTTTGCAACCCAAGGTCCTTGACGAAATGCAGATTTTCCATCATCGCCGCGTCGGACTGCTTCGACTTTTGGTCCTGTTCCTTCAAAATGGTCGAGGCCGAGCGCGCATAGCCGGTGAAAAACAAGAGCAAGTTATCCTCGAGATTGTCGCGCGTTTCGGCAGAAAGTTTCAATGGCCACGCCTCGACTTTGCCATCCTCGCAAAATTTGAAGCAGGTGATGCCGCCGTAGGCCGCGATGTATTGGTCCTGTTTGCCGATGGGTTCCTTGAGACGGCCGATTTCGATTTCGCACGCCTGCGCGGCAAGTTCGGCCGGATGAACGAGGTTTTTTTTGTGCGCGTGCAACGCCTTGAGCAAGGCGGTGGTGAAACTACCGGATGAACCGAGGCCGGTTCCGGCGGGAATGTCCGCCATCGAAGTCAACTCCAGCGAATGGCCGTCCATCCCGAGCAAGGCGAACGCCTCGCGAAAAATGGGATGCTTCAAATGCGCCGCGTCCGGCACGCGCTCAAGCTCGGAATATTTCAGAATCAAATCGGGTACGAACGTTTCATGCACGGTGATATAGACGTATTTGTCAATCGCCGCAGCGATGAGAAAACCGCCAAACCGTTCGTAATACGACGGCAAATCCGTGCCGCCGCCGCCGAGGGTGACGCGAAGTGGAGAGCGCGCGATGATCATTTAACTTGGGTTTCGTGCCCGGATTACTTGAAACTAGGATTTAGAGCTTTGGCGGTGCCGAGTCAAAGTTAAACCCGCTCTGCCGGTATATTTTTTCGACGATTTGAAGCGCGGCCTTCGCCTCCCTCAATCCCGCTTCCGGTTTTCGCTTCAATAGAATATCCTTTTCAAATTCGGTCAATTCCATCCACCATGATTCGTCCGTGCCAGGAAACTCGTACAGCTTCGTGTCGGGCGGACCCATCCCTGGTCTCATCTGATAATGAAAAAGCTTTTCGACGCCGTAACTGCCGCCGAGTCCTTCGATGTGCAACTTGGCGTGACGTCCGTAGATTTCAATCGAAAATAGATTTTTCCACTCCGTGCAACTGACATGCAGCCAAGCCGTCTGGCCTTTGGACGTGCGCAGACTCAAAAAAGCATTGTCGTCCACCGGCATGTTCCAGAAATAAGTTGTCGCGTGGCCGTCCACGCTTGTGAATTCGCCCAGAAACCAACCCGCCAGATCAATCAGGTGAATCCCTTGGTCAATCAATTCGCCGCCGCCGGAAAGCTTCGGGTCGGCGCGCCATTCCTTGTCATAACCGACGCGACCGCCATGGCCGTAGCGCCCTCGAACGAACATCAAATCGCCCATCACACCGGACGCAAAGATTTCCCGCGCCTTGATAAACGCTGGATGATAACGATGATTGAAACCTACCCGGACGCAAACACCATGCTGGTCCCCCAGCGCGATTAATTCGTCAATCTGGCGGACAGAAATGCCCGCCGGTTTTTCCACGAGCACGGGTTTGCCCACGCGAATCGCGGCAGCGGCAACTTCGGCCAACGTGGAGTTGATGGTGGCCACGATCACTGCGTCCACGTGTGGATCAGCAACCGCTTGCTTGAAATCTGCAGTGGCACGTCCGGTTTTGGCCAGCTTCACCAGTTCTTCAGCCCGCGATAGAATCGGGTCGCAGGCCACGACGAGTTTTGAGCCGACGGGCAGACCGGCCAGCCGTTTTTTACCAATCAATCCGCAGCCGACAATCGCGTAATTCATTTGTCACCCCAGGTTTTGCCGCGGTCTTTCGGCACGATGCGGCGCAGCGTGTAAATGTCGCTGTTCAAATCGTTCTTGAATTCGTGGAGCCGTTCCCACGGGTCCCATTGGGCGCTGATGAGCTTGCCGGTGATGCCGTCGCTCTCCGCGCTGGCGAGATAAACCGCCAGGCGCGCGCCCAGTTCGAGCGGCATCGCGCCCTTTTCCTTCCACTGTTTGTTTTTCTCGAAAAATGCCGCGCCGACCTTTTCCGGTCCGGCGGCGAGAACTTCATCCACAAGCCGCGTCGCCAACGCGCCGGGCGCAATCGCATTCACGTCCACTTGAAACGGCTTCAATTCCTCGGCCAGAGTTTCCTCGAGCCGGACAACGGCGGCCTTGGACGCAGCGTAGGCGCTGATGTTGGGCAGCGGATTGGTCGCGCCGCCGCCGCTCAACACAATAATTTTGCCGCGACCGGCTTTTTTGAAATGCGGAATGACCGCGCGGCACGGCAACAACACGCCGAAAAGATTGATGTCCAGCGCGCGACGCCATTCGTCAAGCGAAACGGATTCCGTCGGCCCCATCGGGCCGTAAATGCCGGCGTTCAACATCAAGCGCCTGAAGCGAACCGAGTTCGCGCAGCGCGAAGGCGACCAGTTCGTTCACCTGCTTTTCGTCGGAGACATCGCACGTCTTGGCAAAAACTTTTTGCGCCGGAAATTTCTTGGCCAGTTCGTCGCGCGTGGCGAGACAATTCTTTTTCGCCGCGGGCGCAAATCACCACGTTCGCGCCTTCGCGCAGGAAATGTTCGGCGATGACTTTGCCGAGTCCCTGGCTGCCGCCGGTGATGAGCGCGTTGACATTTTTGAGTTTCATATCAGGCGCGTCCGACGGAAAGATGTTCGACGCCGGCAGATGTTTTTCAATTCCTTTTCCAAAAAACGGTTGGCGTCCACAAAAATGCGGCTGGCGCATCGTCGGAACCATTTTCGCCCAATCCGCCTGGCGAAATTGCGGCCACTCGGTGCAAACGACGGCGGCATCCGCGCCGTCAATGCGCGTCGGCGATTTCGTGAAGCGAGGCGGACCTTGGCGAATTCGGCAGGCAGTTGTTTCACCGCCGGATCAAACGCGGTCACCTTCGCGCCCGCCGCCAAAAGCTTCTGGCACAATTCCACCGCCGCGCTGCGGCGGAGCGTGTCGGTGTTGGTCGTGTAAGTCAGGCCGAGCACGGCGATCTTCTTGCCGCGCAAATCGCCGAGCCGCGATTGCAGCCGCCGGAACGCCCAGCCGCGATGCAGATCGTTGCTTTGCTTGATGGCCGGAATGACGGAAATTTTTTCGCCATTCGCGTCGGCCAGTTTGGTGAGCGTAACCACGTCGCGCGCGAGCGTGCCGCCGGCGAACGGCCCGCCGGGACCGAGATAAGCCTTCGGCCCGATGCGCGGCTCGCTTTTCAATCCGGCGGAAACCTCCTTCGCGTCCGCGCCGGTGTGCTCGCACAATCGGGCAATTTCGTTGATGAAGTGATGGAAAGCGCGAGAAACGAATTCAGTGCGTGCTTGACCATTTCCGCCGATTCGGTGCGCATGAATAGAATCTGCGACGTGAACGGTGTGAACAATTTTTCGAGCAGCGGTTTTTTGGCATCGTCGCGGATGCCGACGATGACGCGCTCGGCTTTTTCAAAGGCGTCAATCGCCTTGCCAAGCCGGAGATTTTCCGGCGAACAGGCGAAATGAAATTGCGGAAATTCGTCTTCCAGTTTGCGGCAGGTGCCGACGGGCAGTTGCGCGGAAATCAAAACCAGCGCGCCTTGCGGCAGATGCGGCAACGCGCGGCGCAGATTGGCGAGAACGAATTCCACGTCCGACTCGTCGTTTTCGTTGACCGGCGTGTCGTAAGTCAGCCAGAGCACATCGGCTCTGGCACAGGCGAGTTTCGGGTCAGTGGTGAATGAAAGTCTTTTGGCGGCGAGCCCGGCGGCGATGAGTTCATTCAACCGCGGTTCAAACAACGGCGCCTGGCTGGAATTCAGCCTGGCGACGTTCGCCTCGTCGAAATCGAGTCCAACGACCTGGAAATGCCGCGCACAGCACGCGGCCGTGACGCAGCCAAGATGCCAGAGGCCGAGGACGGTGATGTTCAACGGCGTTGAAGCACCCATTGGTTTTGTTGGAGCCATTGCAATGTGCGCACGATGCCTTGCTCAATGGTCAGCGTGGTTTTCCAGCCGGTGGCGCGGATTTTTTTGGTGTCGAGGAAAATGAACGGATTGTCGCCGACCCAGCCTCTGTTGCCGCCGGAGTATTCCAGTTTGGGTTTGAGACCGAGCGCGCCGGAAATGCAGCGGATGGAATCGTTGACCTGGCACATATTCATCAGTGCCAAGGTTGTAGGTTTCGACATGGTGTTTGGCTTTGGCCGCCGCGGATTGAGCGATGACGTGCAGCATCGCGTCAAGACAATCACTGATGTAGAGGTAGGATTTCCGCTGCGTGCCATCGCCGAGAACCTTCAAATGGTCGGGGTGGGCGTGCAGTTGCTTGTAAAAATCGAGGACATGGCCGTGCGTGTAACGTTCGCCGAGAATCGAAACAAACCGGAAAATGTAGCCTTCAAAGTCGTACCCCTCACAGTAAGCGTGAATGAATCCTTCACAGGCAAGTTTTGAGGCGGCATAAAGGGAAGTTTGAATTGGAAACGGCGCGTTTTCAGGCGTCGGAATGATTTCCGCCTCGCCATAAACCGAACCAGTGGAACTGAACGCGATGCGCTTGATGCTGTTGGCGCGCATGGCTTCGAGCACATTGAATGTGGCAGCGGCGTTTTGCTGGAAATCCTTGTGCGGGTGGTCGAGGCCGAATCGCACATCGGCGTTGGCCGCCAGATGAAAAACAAAATCGCAGCCAGCCATTGCCTTAATCAGCGCTGGGCAAATCCAGACAATCGCCTTCAACCAACTTGAACTTTGGATTTTTCTGCGCGCCTTCGAGGAACTCCGGCTGGCCGGTGGAAAAATTATCCCAGCCTGCGACGGTTTTGCCGTCGCGCAAAAGGCGGTCCACGAGGTTGCTGCCGATGAAACCCGCCGCGCCCGTGACAAAGACTTTATCCATGATTGGGCGCGCAGTCTAACGGGGGCGAGCCGCGTTCGCCAGCGTTTTTGAAGGTGAGCGCTTTTCAATTAAACGCTCGACAAAACCAAGCGACAGGACTATTCAACGACAAGTTCCGCACGGGAAGGCAACCAATGAAAGAACGCCTCGATGTAGTTGGTTATTGGACTGAAATAAAACTTCAAATCTTACAAGAATATGCAAACGCCTACGCGAAGATTTTGAAAAATCAACGCTTCATCAAACACGTTGCCTACATTGATGGATTCGCCGGTGCCGGTGAGCACATTTCAAAAGAAAGTGGCGAGTTGATTGCCGGCAGTCCCACTCGAGCATTAGCCATTCAACCGCGTTTTTCCCATTATCATTTTGTGGAAATGGATGCTGCACGCGCGAAGCGATTGCACGGCTTGGGTGATCAAAAGGATGTGACGGCTTACCAAGGAGATTGCAACGAGGTGATGTTACGGGAAATTTTTCCGAAGTGCCGCTATGAAGATTATCGGCGTGCGTTGTGTCTTTTGGATCCCTATGCGTTGAATCCGAATTGGGAGGTGGTTGAAACTGCCGGCAAGATGCGCAGCATTGAGATTTTCCTAAACTTCATGATCATGGATGCGAACATGAATGTTCTTTGGAGGAACCCGGACTCCGCCGCGCCAGACCAAGCGCTGAGAATGACTAAGTTCTGGGGCGACGATTCGTGGCGCACCGCCGCTTATAGAACCGAACAGGAATTATTTGGGTCTGTCGAGGTAAAGGCATCGAACGAAGCCATTGTTGCAGCCTACCTCAAACGCCTCAAAGAAATCGCAAAGTTCAAATTTGTGCCGGAACCGCTACCAATGTGCAATTCTCGCGGTGCCGTTGTTTATTACTTGTTTTTCGCATCCCCAAATTTGACTGGCAACAGGATTGCAGAACACATCTTCAAGAAATATCGTAGTCGTGTGGGACATTGAATGAGCGACAAATCAAAAATCGAATGGACGGATGCGACGTGGAATCCGGTTCGCGGCTGCACGAAAGTCAGTCCTGGCTGCCTGCATTGCTACGCCGAGACGTTTGCCGAACGCTTTCGCGGCGTGCCCGGCCATCCCTTTGAATTCGGCTTCGATTTGCGGCTCGTGCCGGAAAAACTCGGCGACCCGATCCGTTGGGGAACGGCGCGGAGGATTTTTGTGAATTCCATGAGCGACCTGTTTCACGAAAAGGTGCCGGACGAATACATCGTCAAGGTGGCGCGCGTGATGAAGGCCGCCAACTGGCACACTTACCAGATTCTCACCAAGCGCGCCGGACGGATGCAGAAATTATTGAAAGGCAAACTCGGTTTTGTGGCAGACCAGCCGCATATCTGGTGGGGCGTGAGCGTGGAAAATCGCAAGCACGGTTTGCCGCGCGTGGATTTGCTCCGTAGCTCGCCGGCGCAGGTCCGTTTCCTTTCCATTGAACCGCTGCTGGAACATCTCGGTCCGCTCAATTTGAAGGGCATCAATTGGGTGATTGTCGGCGGCGAGAGTGGGCCGGGCGCGCGGCCGATGGACGCCCGCTGGGTGCGGGACATCCGCGCACAATGCCGGGGCGCGAAGGTTCCATTCTTCTTCAAACAATGGGGCGGCGTCCGCAAATCAGAAACCGGACGGGAATTGGACAAACGCACATATGATGAATACCCGGAACGATTGCAAGTGCCTGTTCCAGATTTGGAATACCGGCGGACTGCGCTGGAGCAGTTGGAAGCGGAATTAGTCTGACGCTTACTTCCCGTTCTTCGCGCGTTCCTCGAACCAGTTTTGGGTGATGGGCATGTAGAAGGTGCATTCCAGGCAAGTGTGCGGGCGCTTGCCCTCGTAAAAGCCCTTGATGATGCCCCATGCATCGTCGCCCTTGGAAATCTCCGCCAGCGTCTTGTCCTTGATGTTGCCCACCACGAGGTCGTCGTTGTCGTTGGTCTGCAAGCGGCAGCCGCAGAGCCGCACCCGGCCGTCGTGGCGTACGGCGAAGTTGAAGAGGTTTTTGCACGGCACATTTATCATCGGCGGCAATTTGCGCAGGCGCATGAAACCGCTCATGTCCTCCGGCTGGATGGTCCCGCCCCAGTTGTCGAAGTCCACGGTGTAATTCACGCGGACGCGCTCGGACAGGTAGGGCTGGATGTTCTTCTTGAAATCGGGCGAGCGGATGATCTGGCTGGGCTTCTCGTGGTTGCGGAAGCGGACGACGATACGCGCCGGCTCACCCTTCGAGCGGTTGTATTCCATCAGATTGCGGATGCCGGACATGGCGTCGTCGTAACGCTTCACGCCGTAGATTTTTTCATAGACCTCCTTGCTCGCGCCCTGCGTGCTGATGAACACCGCCGCGATGCCGAGGTCAATCAGCTTTTTGTAGGTGTCGTTTTTGTTGATGAGAATGGCGTTGGTGGTCAGGTAAACGTCCTTCAGCCCGGCCTTGTTCACGGCGTAATCCACCTTGTCGAGGATGCCGGGGTCCACGAGCGGGTCGCCGACGACGGGCGTGAGGTCGAGGCTCTGGCCGCCGAGCGCCGCCCATTCGTCCGCGGCCTTTTTGAAGACCTCGAACGACATGACGCCGGTCTGGAGGGTCTTGTTGGCGACGACTTTCGGATAGGCACAGAAGGTGCATTTGGCGTTGCAGATGTTCGTCACGCCGGTCACGAGATAGCTGGACGGCACAAGCTGGCGGTATTTGAAAAGTTCCTCCGGCGTGACGTGGCGTTTGGAAAACCAATTGTATTGCCGCGCGCGGAAAAAATTCTGGATGTAATACGCGCCCCAATAAACGAAATCAGCCGCCATGCCGTTCGTGTGAACGAAGTGGTAAATGCGCCAGCCGATTTTTCGGGCAAAGATTTTCATGCGATTACAACAGTTTAGCTTACTCTAAAAAAATACGCAGTCAATGTCGCGCACCGGTGGAATTATCCAGTGACAAAAATTAATATTTGCCGTTATTTTCATCTTTCTACTACAATCCAAATGATTATGGGTAAAAATGTCATACTCAAATGGCTACAAAATTATGCCGGCCGTCAACGAGATTTAGGAATTGAACGTTGCAACGATTGGGGCGGACAAGCTGTGGTTGATTTATTGCCTGACAGCCTTTTGGACGTGGGTTGCGGTGACGGAAGTTTCCTGTTTCGCTATTTCAAAAATACCACTGTTCCTGTTGAATTCTATGGTGTGGAAGGCGCCCCCCCGCTGAAAGCAAGGGCGGAAGAACGTGGAATTAAGGTTTTCGGCTATGACTTGAACGGACGCTGGCCATTTGAGAGCGACAAATTTGACGTGGTTTTTAGTTCACAGGTGATAGAACATTTGCACAACACCCGGTTGTTCGTCGAAGAAGCCTATCGCGTGCTCAAACCCGGCGGCACGGCAATCATTATGTCGGAAAATTTGTCCAGTCTCTTGAATTGCTTTGCCTTGTGTATGGGTTATACGCCATTTCCCCTGATGCAAGTGGGGGGACGTTACCTTGGCAATCCAATGGGACTCCATTACGAGCAGCCGATACCAGAATATGTGGCCATTGACCACCCTGCATTTTCAGGCATTTCAGGACATAACCGTGTGCTGACAGTTCGTCAAGCACAGGAATTGTTTGCGCTCGCCGGATTTGACGCCGAAGTGCGCTCTATTGGCATATTACCGCTTCCTGACCGCTTAAGCCGGTCTCTGGAAAAAACAATGCGAAATCGTGGTCACTTTCTGGTGATTCGCGCCCGCAAACCGCAAAATACAAAATCTTAAGCGCGGCCGAACTTTCGGGGATTCAAGATTGGTAATGGTTTCATTTGATTTGGTCTGTAATCAAGATGGGGAATTGTGCTTGAAGAACGCAATTCCTTCCTAGAAGGTTTCCCGCCTTGATGAACCACACACCACAAACCGACGAGAAAACTTACAGCGCGCCCGCCGGGAATCTGTTGCAAAGCGGCGTCATTTTTTTCCTTGCCAATTTTGTGTCTTTATTGGGCCAAGCGGCCTTTCAAGCCATCATTGGCCGGCAACTGGATCGTGGTGAATTTGGACTGGTGAACTCCACCATTAGCTTTATCGGGTTGCTTGGTTTGCCGTTGGTCATCGCCACAACCGCTGTCACGCATTACATCGCGCGCTTTAATTTTAGTGGTGATGACGCCCGGCTTCAAGGTTTGCTTGCCGGCTGCCGCAAGTTTCTTTTTCATCTCACCCTTGCCGGTTCGATTATCGCGGTCATCCTTGTAATCCCATTGAGCAATTTTTTCCACTTTCCGCGTGCCACTTTGATGCTGGTCGCGCTCGGTTGTGTACTGGCCGGGCTTTGGGGATCGTTCGTTACCGCGCTCTGCCAGGGGCTCGCTTGGTTCAAGCGCCTCGCCGCTATTGGATTGCTCGGCGTGTTTTTGCGGATTTCGTTCGGTTGGCTAACCACAAAATTTTGGCCTCTTGCCGAGCTTGCCGTCTTGGCTTCGGCAGTCATGTTGCTGGCTAATTTTGCTTTGTTTTTCTGGCGGAAGGATTTTCCGCGCCGGACCGACACGGTGATTTCACCGTGGACGGGTGAATTCATTCAATTCCTGATCGTCAGTGCGGCGTGCCTTTTTGGTACTTATTGTTTTATTCAAAGTGATTTGCTGGTGGCGCAGCGGTATTTCTCTAGCATGGAACTGGGCAATTACAGCGCGGCCGGATTGCTGGCACGTGCGCTACCCATGAGCGTCGCGCCTTTGTTGACCGTCTTGTTTACACACCGTTCTGGCCAAAGTCATGGTGACGCATTGCCAGAACAATTAAAATTGCTGGGTCTTTATGCGGCGAGCCTGATCTGCGGAGCGGTGGTCATGTTTGGACTGCGGTATTTTTTGGTCAAACTCATTTTTGGAAAGCCTGCGCCGGAATCCGCCGAAATGATTGGCCGGTTTGTCGCGACCATGGTCTTTGTGGGATTGCTGCAATCACTGGGCATGTGGTCTCTGGCCAGCCGCTGGATCAAGCTCGCCTTATTCTACGGCGGCCTTGGGCTTGCATATTGGATCACCCTGCTATGCTTCGGCAAATCGCCGACCGATTTGCTGCGCGTAATGCCTGTCGCTGCCGGGACTGCCTGTGGAACGCTTTTTCTTTTCTGGCTAATTACGATGCGCCGACACAAATCAATCCCGAGAAACTGATTTGAATTATTGCCGCTGGCAGTTAAATTCAGACCATGCAGTCCGGTTTGGAAAATCCACCGCGTGTCAGCTTTATCCTGCCGACACTGAATGCGGAGACGCTGCTCGACAATTGTCTTGCCGCCATTGTGCGCCAGTCTTATCCACGCATCTGCTACGAAATTATTTTGGCTGATGCACATTCAAAGGACCGCACCCGCGAAATCGCCAAAAAATACGGCGCCATCATCCTGGACGACGACGGTAAAAACATGGAAGAAGGCAAACGCCTCGCGCTCCGTCACGCCACCGGCGAATACATTGTCTTTGTGGATGCTGACAATGAAATCACCCATCCCGATTACATTGAACTGGCTGTCAAGGCCTTGGCAACAAATCCGCAGGCGCTCGGTGTGGAAAGTTATTATTTGCCCTCGCCCAAAATGAGTTTGTTCTGCGCCTACCTGACGCATTTGCTGCACATCAGCGACCCGATATGCTGGCTAATGAGCAAGAAACCAACACTTGTCGCGCACAGCGGCGAAGTTGAACGCTGGACACTGCCCGGCGGTTCACTTTCCTATCCGCTTGGCGCGAACGGCTTTGTCTTTCGGCGCGCGGATTTGGAATCGGTGAAGGCTGACAAACAATTCCAGGATACGCACGCGGCGTTGCATCTTATGCGTGCCGGCAAACGCGAGTGGCTGCGCCTTCGCGGACGCGGCGTGCATCACTTTTACGTGCAAACGCTGTGGGGCTTTGTGCAAAAACGCCGCCGCGCCACCGTGCATTTCCTGCGCGTGCAGGAGGAAGCCAAGGCAAATTGGATGAAGGAAGAACCGCCGGTGCCGTTGTGGCTGGCGGCAGCTTATTGCATCACCTTGATCGGTCCGCTCTGGCACACACTGCGCGGTTTGATTTGCGACCGTGATTTGCGCTGGCTCTGGCACACGCCCGCGTGTCTCGGCAGTGTGTTCGGCAATGCCTGGGGCGTATGGACTTACAAAAGACGCGGGAAGGGGAAAAAACTTATCGCCGAATTGCAGGTGAAGCAGACCTTGAAACCATGAAACTTCGCGATCCAATTTGCTGCCAATGTCGCTTCCCTTGTCTGGGAAAATTTATTTCATCTTTGTTTCAAGCTGAATTCCAATTGTCGCGCCAGTACAAAACGGTAATTTCTAACGGAACGTAATCAGGGCAAACCCGTCGCGGGATATCAATCATCATGAACATGGTCTTGACTCTTATTTACCGGCTGGGAGCAAAGGCCGTTGAACCATTCTTTCGGTCGTTGCGACTGGCCGGATTCGAGGGGCCGGTGATCGTTTTTGTAACAGAAATTTCAGATGACTGTCGGGAGACACTTCTCGACTATAACGCGACTGTGGTGGATGTTGAACATAACGGTCTGCCTTTGTTTTATTCAAGCTTGACAACCAAATTGCTACAAGCTCCAAAAATAATTTATAACGGCTATTTGAAACCACCCTTTTGGAAAAAAGACCCCAGCCGCCTGCTGATTGGTTGTTGGAGATTTTTCTGCGCATATGATTATCTCTGCAAGCTGACGACCAAGCCGGAGTTTGTGTTGTTGGCGGACGTGCGCGATGTGGTCTTCCAAAGCAATCCGTTTGACTACCCATTCGAGCCAGGACTTTCAGTAGCTTCAGAATGTGTTCGCGGAACCATTGGCCGTTCGCGCGGCAATTTAAAATGGCTTTGGGAAGTGGCAGGCTGGCGCGAATTGCGACGTTTAAGTGCTAGCGCGCCGATTTGTGTAGGGACAATAATGGCTGATAATGCCACAATGAGCACCTATCTTGGCCTGATGACCAAACATATGCGTCGTTGCTATTTCTGGGGATTGTTTGATGGTATTGAACAGGGACTACATAATTATTTTGTTCACAACAAAATGATCGAGCCGCTGCACATTTGCCTTAACTGGAACGGACCTTTTCTGACGCTGGACAGCGAAATTATTCTGCCCGAAAATAAAAACCATGATGGGTTTCTCTGTAATTCCGAAGGGTTGATTGTTCCCATCGTACATCAATATGATCGAATCAAAAACCTTTACCGTCATGGGGAGCCGACACCGGCGTGCTGGAATTTTTTAACCAATACTCAATGAGCAAAATATGATTTTGCCATTGCCTGCAAAGACTTGTCCCCGATCTCTCATTCGTGACTTGAAACTTTTTATGTGAAACGCTGCGGGTGGTCGGGTGATAAAAATGCGACGGCATTAGAAAAAACAAGTGGCGAATCTTAGTCCGAATTTCAAACTTTGAAATGACGCAGCCACCGATTGAAAGATTCGGGAGCGCAAGCGGCGAACCGCTGGTCAGCATCGTTGTACTGAATTGCAACGGCGCGAACTGGCTGCCGAAATGTTTTGAATCCATCAAGGCGCAGACGATTGTCGGCCAAACCGAAACCATCATGGTGGACAACAATTCGTTGGACGATTCTGTGGCCATCGCACGAAAATGTTTTGCCGAACTTCCGCGCGCTTGCATTGTCCGCCATTCGGAAAATCTCGGTTTCTGTGAAGGAAACAATTCCGGTGCCAGCGTCGCAAATGGCCGCTGGCTTTTTTTCCTGAACAACGATACGTGGCTCGAGGCGGATTGCATGGAGAAATTGGTTGCCGGAACGGAAAAACTCGGAGCCATGGCGGCCACGCCGTTGGTTTTGAATTATCCGGACAATTCATATCAAGACTTTGGGTTTTACGGCTTCGACCTCTTTGGTTTGCCGAGTCCGTCTGTGAAAGCAGTCGAAACGCGAGAGATTTTTATTGCCGGAGGCTGTTCCTATTTGATTCGCACTGACGTTTTCAACCGGCTCGGAATGTTCGACGCAGAGTATTTCATTTACTCCGACGATGCCGATTTGTCATGGCGCGTGTGGATTGCCGGCTACAAAGTTGCTGGAATTTTTGAAGCCAGACTGCATCATCGCGGCGCGGCCGGTGTGAATCCGGCTGGCGGCGCCACAACGGTGGAATTCCGCACGAACGACCGGAAACGATTTTTGACGAATCGAAATTGCATTCTGACTTTGCTCAAGAACGGTCAGCACGTTTTGCTGCTGCCGATAATTCCACTTGTCGTGTTGTTGTTTTTAGAATCACTCGCGGGCGGTTTGTTGTTACGACGCTGGTCATTTGCACACGCTAGTTTCGGGAGCGTGCTACGCGACTGCTGGCGATTGCGCGGCCACATTTTAAGACAACGAAAAAATGTCGCTTCGTTCCGCAATCATTCCGATTTCTGGATGCTGCGCTTTTTCAAGTTGCGACTGAACCGTTGGGATGAAGTCAAACGCATCTTGAAATTTGGCCTGCCACGTGTGGACGCAAGATGAACTTCGCATGACGAACCAGAAAAAATTTGATTTGGCCGTTTGTTATCGGATTTATCCCGGCGTGTCGCGCGACCCGATTTTTGGATTCAAAGAAAAGTTGCCTTTGGTCCGACTCAATCTGGAAACTTTCAAAGAATCGCTCGGCCATTTGAAAATCAAATTGTGGGTGTTGCTAGACAATTGTCCGTTGGCTTACGCGGTATTGCTCAAATCGCTTTTTCCCAAAACGCCCATGGAATTAATTCCGCTCGGTGGCGAAGGCAATGGAGCAACCTTTATCCGGCAGGTGGACATTTTAAGCGCGCAAACCGAAGCAGATTTGGTTTATTTCGCCGAGGATGATTATTTGTATCTGCCGCAGTCACTCGAACGCGCCGTGGATTTCATGAGGCGTCATCCGGAAGCGGATTTTGCAACGCTCTACGATCATGCAGATTTTCATTCAAAATACGTTCACCGCTTTCGCGGCAAGGAATTGTTTGAAGACGGCTGCCGCTGGCGGGAGGTGACATCAAGCTGTCTCACATTTATGAGCCGACGCGAAACGCTGGCGGAATCCGCTGCTGTTTTTAAAACCTACAGCAAAAACTCAGATCTCGGCCTTTGGCTGGCGTTGACAAAACGATGCATTTGCAATCCGTGGTCATGGGTTCGGGGTTTGGGCGATGGGTTATATTTCACCGCATCATACGCCCTGGCATGGCGCTATGCGTGGCGCCAGATTCTTTTCGGCAAACGCCGGACGCTCTGGTCGCCGACACCCGCGCTTATCACGCATATGGAAAACAGCGGCTTGGGGCCAGGCGTGGACTGGGAGAAAATTTTTGGCGCGCGCGCCCGGGCCTTGCAGGAAAAAGGCGCCGGTTAATTGTTCTTTTCAAGCGCCGCCCACGATGGCGGGAGATTTTTACGAACTTCGATTCCTTCAAACGGTTTGCCCTGTCGCGCGCCGGTCTTTTTTGCCCAAGCGGCCATGCGGGCAACCCCCTCCTCGAGCGGAACATTTTTTATCAGATCGCCAAAGAATTTTTGGACTTTTTCATGGGCGGAATACGCGTGAACGACTTCGTTGCGGGCGGGAAGGCGTTTGATTTGCGCCCGTGCGCCCATTTCCTTGGCAATAACGTTCGCCAGTTCGTTGACTGAATACGGCTTGTCCGCGCCGACGTTGAATACTTGATTGTAACTTTCCGACCGCCGGATGCTGGCGACAATGATCGGTACCACGTCGTCAATGTAGCTGAACGCCCGCGTCTGCTTGCCGTCGCCGAAAACCGTCATCGGTTGGCCTTGCATGATCTGATTCATAAAAATGCCGATGACGTTGCGGTAACGGTCACCCAGATTTTGATTTTCCCCGTAAACATTGTGTGGACGAAAAATGACGCGGTTCAGTCCGAACATTTCATGCGCTTCGCGCAGATCAAGTTCAACCGCATATTTGGCAATGCCGTATGGATCTTCCGGTTGTGGTACAGCATCCTCCGTCATTGGCAGTTGATTGTGGCCATAGACCGCAATGGATGAGGTGAACACGAAGCACTTCACGTTGTGGTTTACCGACGCGTTGATGAGATTGACGCTGCCCAGAAGGTTGTTGGAGTAATTAAAATGTTTGATGAAATGGCTCAACCCTTCGGCAGCGTAGGCGGCCAGATGAAAAACGTACTGAAAATGGTGCTCAGAAAACAAACCCACGACAAGTGCTGAGTCCGTTACCGAGCCTTCGACAAATTGCACGCCGGCGGGGACTTGGTCACGGAAACCGCCGCTCAAATCGTCCAAACCAACCACATGATGCCCTTGTTGCAATAGATGGGCGCAGACGTGAGAGCCAATAAAGCCCGCAGCACCTGTGACCAAAACGTTTGAACCCATGCGCAAAGCCTAGCAAAACGTTCGAAGTTCAGCGAATCTTTTTCACTCCGGTCAAAATCCTCTTGCAAAGGTTGCCAATTGCGCCGGATAACGCCACACCAATTTGAAATGTCAAAGGTCGACGGTAGCCGGATTGGCGAATCGGTATCAGAACGGCTTTGGTGTGGCGATGTGGGAAATCAAACCCGCCTCCTTTAGTCAGCCAGGCGCTCGCGACGAGATTTTTCGCGATAGCCAGAGCGCTTTTATGAGGTGAAAGCCAAACTTTTTAGCGAGCGCGCTGCCAGAAGATTCCCATACCATCAATGTCACGGATTTCCTCTGTAATGTTGTGCTCGATTCGGAAATCATGCACCGCCTTTTTGCACATGGTGAATGCGTAATCGTCCACAATTAAATAGCCTCCAATGGAAAGTTTTGGATAAAGGCATTTTAGCGCGTCCATGGTCGATTCGTATAAGTCACCATCCAATCTAGCCATCGCCAGTTTCGAAATGGGCGCAACAGGTAGTGTATCCTTGAACCAACCTTTTAGAAATCGCGCCTGGTCATCCAACAGTCCATAGGCTGCGAAGTTTGCTTTTACCTGTTCCAGTGGCACTGCAAATTCTGTAACACGATAAAGCCTGTCGCCAGCATCAGCAGGGTACTTTTTTGCATCAGGTTTCGGAATGCCTTCAAACGAATCGGCAACCCACACAGTGCGATCCTTAACGCCGTAGGCCTTGAGCAAGGCCCGCATGAAAATAACCGCCCCTCCCCGCCATACGCCTGTTTCAATCAAATCACCTGGCACATGATTCTTGATGACGTTTTCAACACAGTACTGAATATTATTCAAGCGTTTTTGACCGATCATCGTCTGAGCTTGATGAGGCCAGGTTAAGCCGCGCTCAAGTTCTTCTTGAGCCACCAATTGGTAGCAACGCACCTTCTGTGGCAGTATCATTTTAAGCAACTTCCTCGTTAGCACTGTCTTAGGCCAGATCGTGCCTTCCATTCCGGGATAAATGGTACCGGTAAGGCACCGCTTCATCAGGTCTAAATAAAAATCGTCCCTGTTGGTGAGTTCGTTCATTATAGTCGAAATGTTATAATTGGTTTCTATGTGTGTCCAATGTATTCCTTTAAATTGACTCTCGTCATTTAATACTCAATCTTTAGGATTGAGAGTTACCATTATAATTATAAACATTGGCTGACATCCGTGAAAACTGCAAACCCGCATTCCGCCACTAAGTCTCAAGGCTTTCTCTTTGTAGCAATACTGACAACTATTCTGGGATTGCTATTCTGGCAAAGCTTTTTGTCGGGGTATGTCCTATTTTCCAACGATGCGCCCTTGGGACAGCAAAACGCCGCGTACAACCGGCTTCCCGCCGCCTTCACGGGCTGCTGGTATGATCTGAACGACATTGGCAGCAGCGCCGGCGCGGCCGCGCTGGCGCCGAGAACATTCATTATCTGGATGCTTGGTCCGGTTGGGTGTGCAAAATTTTTTGCGCCAATCGCCTTGCTCATTTTGGGGCTCGGCGCATGGGTCTTTTTCAGGCAATTGAAGCTCTCACATTTGGCTTCGATTTTGGGCGCTTTGGCCGCCGCGCTTGCTTCCACTTTTTTTTCGGACGCCTGTTGGGGTGTGGGCTCGCATCAAATTGCCTTTGGCATGGATTTCCTGGCGGCGGCCTTGATTGTTTCCAACTCACCGACGACACCTTGGTTCGTTCGCTGGGTGCGGTTGGCTTTGGCGGGATTCGCCGTCGGGATCAACGTGATTGAAGCGGCGGACATCGGCGCCATTTTCAGCATCTTTGTTGCCGCCTTTGCCTTGTTTCACTCGTTCACCGAAGAAGGCACAACGGTGAAAAAATTCGCGCGTGGTGTCGGGCGAATCGCAGTGATCGCGGCCTTCGCGGCATTCTTCGCCGCCCAGACCCTTGCAGCACTGGTCAGTACGCAGATTGAAGGCAACTCCGCCACTCAACAAAACGCGGAGGCAAAGGCGCAACACTGGGATTGGGCCACTCAATGGAGTCTCCCAAAAATTGAAACGCTCGGAATCGCCGTACCTGGATTGTTCGGCTATCGGATGGACACGCCCGACGGCGGCAACTATTGGGGCGCTGTGGGGCGCGCCCCGTCGTGGGATCGCTACTTTGCCGATGGCGAACAAGGTTCGCCACCGCAGGGGTTTCTGCGTTTCAGCGGCGACGGTAATTACGCCGGGGTACTGGTCATTTTAGCGGCTTTGTGGGCCATAGCCCAGTCTTTGCGCCGGCAAAATTCCGCGTTCTCTGCCACCCATCGGCGATTTCTTTGGTTCTGGACGGTGATGTTGATTATTTCACTGCTCCTGGCTTTTGGCCGCTTCGCGCCGTTTTTCCAATTCGTTTATGCCCTGCCGTATTTTTCAAATATTCGCAACCCCTTCAAGTTCCTCTTCGTGTTTACCTGGGCGCTAGTCATCATTTTCGCCTACGGCATCCACGGACTGAGCCGGCGCTATTTGGAAGTTCCAACCACAGGCCCAGCTTCACCACTTGCCCAGTTTAAAACGTGGTGGGCAAAAGCTCGCGGCTTCGATCGAAATTGGATTTCAGCCTGTGTCGTTGTCCTGATCGGCAGTCTGTTGGCATGGCTGATTTACGCGTTGCAAAAGGCGAATCTTGTCGCCTATCTGAAAACGGTGGGCTTCTCCGATGACAACATGGCCAGCCAAATTGCCACGTTCAGCGTCCATCAAGTCGGTTGGTTCATTTTATTCTTCGCGCTCGCCTTGGGATTGCTCGCCTTGATTCTGAGCGGGGCGTTTGCGGGACGCCGGGCGAGATGGGCCGGAATTTTTCTGGGTACTGTGCTGGTTTTGGATTTGGGGCGCGCGGATCGGCCTTGGATTGTTTTTTGGAATTATCCCCAAAAATATGCGACCAATCCCATCGTTGATATTCTGCGCGACAAACCCTATGAACATCGCGTGGCTATACTGCGATTTCCCTCGTCGCAAGATTTACCTTTCTACGACAACAACTTTGAGGGACTTTATAACATTGAATGGTCCCAGCAACTCTTTCCTTATTATAACATCCAGTCACTCGACATCATCCAAATGCCGCGAATGCCTGCGGATTTGGCGGCATTTCAAGGAGCGCTGACACCGCTGGGCACACCGGACTCGGCTTATCTTATCGCTCGCCGTTGGGAATTGACCAACACCCGCTACCTCCTCGGCCCCGCCGGTTTTCTTGATGCCTTGAACGGAGAACTCGATCCGGCACAACGCCGCTTTCGCATCGCTGCGCGATTTGACGTGGTGCCGAAGCCCGGCATTGACCGGGTGACCAGTTTTGAAGAATTGACCGCAGTCCCAAATAATAACGGCGGTTGTGCCCTGTTTGAATTTACCGGCGCGCTGCCGCGGGCCAAATTGTATTCTCACTGGCAGGTCTGCACGAACGATGGCGCAGAACTACAGCAGTGGGCAAAAACAATACAGCAGCGACTGCCCGGGGAAATGGGCGATGCCATCGCCGGTCTCAGCAAGAGTGACCTTGCAACGTTGCATACTCTTGCAAGCTCAAAGTTCGACGCATGGAAAACAGTGCTGGTTTCCGCCCCGCTGCCAGCTTCGCCGGTGATCAACGCGACCAACGAAAATCCCGGTGCGGTTGAGTTCAAAAGCTATGCCCCGGCAAATATTTTATTCAGCGCGCAGGCAAATGTGCCATCGGTGCTGTTGCTTAACGACAAATTCGACCCGGACTGGCATGTATTTGTGGATGGCAAGCCTGCGCCTTTGCTCCGCTGCAACTTCATCATGCGCGGCGTTTATCTGCCGCCCGGCACGCACATGGTAAAACTCCAATTCATATTTCCGAACGGCCCACTTTATGTCACGCTCTCGGCCATTGGGGTTGGAATCCTTCTGAGCGGATTTTTGTTTTTTTCAACAAGGCGAACTTCTTCCAAGTAAAATCAAGCCTGCCACTGAATTTCACAACCCTGTGGGATGGTCAAGGAACGTCCACGGCAGGTGGAATTTCCTTGAAAGATATGCCGCCAGCGCTTTGACGCCGAACGTCTCCGTCGCATAATGGCCGCCGTAAAAGACGTTGACGCCGAGATCCTCGGCCAGTGCATACGTCCAATGCGGTCCCTCACCGGTGATGAGCGTGTCCACGCCCTCGTTGGCCGCCTGTTTTAAATCGCCGCCCGCACCGCCGGTCACCACACCGATGCACTTGCAAATCTCTTCACCACCTGGAATGACGCGCGGTCTTGTGCCCGTTGCCCGCGTGAGCTTTTTAGCCAGCACCGCGCGAGAGATTTTCAGCCGCGTTTTGAAACCGATGGTCTGGCCGCGAGTCAGAAAGAACGGCTTTAAATTTCTGAGACCGAGCGCGGCGCAGAGTTGCGCGTTGTTCCCCAGTTTGGGGTGTGCGTCGAGCGGCAGATGCGAACTGTAAACCGCCAAATTGTTTTCAATCAGCAGTCTGAGCAGTTCGTATTTTTTGCCCGTCCACGGACAGGATGACGACCAAAACAAACCGTGATGCACGATGAGCAGGTCCGCCTCGGCGGCAATGGCAAGTTTCACGGTAGCAAGACTGGCATCCACAGCGGCAGTTATACGGCTGACCGCACCAGAATTTTCCACCTGCAAGCCGTTGGCCGCGCCGTCGTAATCACCGATTTTCCAAGTGCGCAGAATTTTGTCACAGTGAGCGACGATGGCCGCGAGTAAAATTGTTGGCATAGCGGAAGGAAAACAAAAATTGGCCCGGCTGCAAAGCGAGAAGCAAACAGGTCGGTGTTCGAGCAGGGTAATTTCCATTTGACCTCCGGCAATCTTGATTCGCCACTTGACGCCAATCGGGAACGGCAGCATCGGAATGGTGCGGCCAACGTCGTAATCCGTCGTGAACGGAACACCGGTGATCCCCGGAATGTCTTTGATCAGCGCGGTCATTTTCTTTCGGGTCACCAACCGCGGTATGTCTCGAGTTGGGCACCGTGGATCGGCCTTCCCCTCCCACTCAACCTGTCGCTGACTTACACCCTCGGCCTTGGAGCTACTTCGCGCTGTTTGGCTGTGAGCGCACGTCGCAGGGAGCCTGAGGCAGCCTTAACAGTCATCCCCAGCAGACGTGCGCGCGCCTTTATCGGACCGAGAGTCGGAGACAATAGTCGGGATGACTTACGCGGAACGGCAATCACATCGATTAGTACGCCGAGAAAGGGTGCCAGAGATCGAAACGACCCGATCTCGGCAATTTCCGGGACAGGATTCTGGCCATTCGTTTCACCCAGCACCGCGAACAGCCGATAATCAAACGGCTCGAAGAACCTGTCTAACCTGCGCAGGCGGCGGCTGGACCCTTGTCGTCTGTGGGGTGATGGCACGTAAACCTCCAGCATTACGATCGGAAGTTTGCGGTGGAAAAGTGCCGCGCCACTCTCCAATACTTCCGGTTCCATTCCTTCGACATCAATTTTCATCACATCAATGGCGGCATCCGGGCCCAGATTCCGACTCACAATCTCTGAAAGCGAACGCGGAAGCACCCCCTGTCCGTCGGCGGCCGGACGGCGGAAATTTGTCGAGCCACTGTTGCCTTCGGTGACACCGACAGCCCGCGGGGTGTGACCGAGGCCCACCAGGGCGTTAACAGTCACAACATGTGGGAGTTGATTGAGAGTTATGTTCTGTCGAAGAAGTTCAAAGGTAGAAGGCACAGCCTCGATGGCGAGAAGCCGGCCGGCAGAAGCGGCGCGGGCAAGTGGAACAGCGATCGTGCCGATGTGCGCACCGATGTCAACGACCGTATCTGTCCTTTGAACAAGGGAAATCAACAAGTCCCGTTCCAGACCTTGATGTCCAGATGGCAACGACAATTGCTGGACCATTCTGTCGCCTTCAGCGACCCGGAACTGCCCCCAAGGCGTACGCACTACAACGATACCCTCTCCAGCGTTCATAAGGTAATAATAATCAACACCTGTCCGCCTCGGCGGACATCGAGAACAGCCATTGTTCAGTCCGAAAGCGCGGCGAGAAACCCAAGCTGACCTTTCCAATAAGGCCTTACCCCTCCACGTCTAATCCGGACGATTCGGTCTCAATAAAAAACATTGTATCAGATCTGCCAGTGCCATCAAGCTTTTTGCCACTCGACGACTGGATTTTTGACTAAACGCAGACATAGTATCTCTCCAACATTACTGCTCGGCGGATTGAACACGAACAATTCCATCATAGCCTAGAAATGCGAGCCACAGAAACCCGCGACCCAAGGCCAGCCGAAAATTAAGCGGCAGGTGCGGCAGGATTTGGTGGAAAGGATTTTGAAGAACGCCAACCAACTTTTCGCGCTGGCTGCCAAAAAGCGATATCAACTTGAAGTGATAGTCTCACTTGACTTTTTCATTACTCGACGGGCTTGATCCCGACAAACTCGAGGAAAATGGCTAGAACATTTCCGCGTTGGCCACAACCAATCTGGCGGCGGTGGCGGACTAAAGCAGCACGCAAGCCGGCGCGAAGGGGCCAGACACTTTGAAGACGAATTTCAGCAACGTCAAAACCGTGCTGCATACGGCCATCGCCACGCGCTCGGGCAAAATTTACGCACTGTTACAAGCCTTCAGCGACAATCAGCGCCTGCTGCGCCAGCAGTTGGTCAGGCATCTGACACAATTTAAAAATACCAACCTGAAATTTTACACAGGTTTTTTATGTCGCCCGAGCCATCGTCATCCGCCGCAACCATCACAAAAGCGCGCAACCTGCGCCCACGCCCTACAAACCGCAGCGCAGAAGTTGTTCATTTTGACCGCGCTGTTCGCAGGAATAAAAATTGTTCCGGTGGATCTTATTGTTCTAAAAACTTTTTCATTCCTATTGTTGATTTCTGCGCAGGGAATTTTATAGTTCGGCTGAATTCATGAGATGAGCAATTCAAACGACGCGAACTCGCCGTGGAGCATTGACGCGGCGCGCGCGCTTTACAACATTCGCCGCTGGGGCGCGAAGTATTACGACATCAACGAGGCCGGACACGTTGTGGCACGCCCACTGCAGGACGCCGGTGTGGCAGTGGATTTGACGGACGTGATCGAGGAGGCCAAGGCGCGCGGGTTGAAATTTCCATTACTCATCCGGTTTCAGGACATTTTGCGCCACCGGGTTGAGTCTCTGAACCAGGCGTTTCGCAGCGCGATCACGGAATACAATTACCAGGGCCGGTACCGCGGAGTGTTTCCCATCAAGGTCAACCAGTTGCGCGAAGTCGTGGAGGAAATTCTCGACGCCGGCAAACCCTTCGAGTTCGGCTTGGAAGTCGGCAGCAAACCGGAATTGTTCGCCGGCTTGGCGCTCCAAAACCAGATGGGCTGTCTCATCATCTGCAACGGCTACAAGGACGCGGAGTTCATCAAAATGGCCATGCTCGGCATCAAGCTGGGCAAAACGGTCATCATGGTCGTCGAGAAATTGGAGGAACTGCGGCAAATCATTGCCGTTTCCAAGCAACTCGGGGTCGAGCCGCTCATCGGCATCCGCGCCCGGCTGTTGAGCAAGGGTGCCGGGCGCTGGGCGGAAAGCGGCGGTGAAAACGCCAAGTTCGGCCTGAGCACGGCGGAAATTTTGGAGGCCACGGAACTGTTGAAGGCCGAGAACCTCGGTCACTGCCTCAAGCTGCTGCATTTCCACATCGGTTCGCAGGTGCCGGACATTTTGACCGTGAAAAAGGCCGTGCAGGAAGCGGCTCGTTTTTATGCCAAGCTGCACAAAATGGGATTTCCGATTTCGCACCTCGACGTCGGCGGCGGTCTGGGCGTGGATTACGACGGCAGCCGCTCGGCGTTCGACAGCTCGACGAATTACTCGTTGCAGGAATATACCAACGACGTGGTTTATTACGTCGCTGACGTGTGCAACGCGGAAAAAGTTCCGCATCCGGACATCATCAGCGAAAGCGGGCGCGCCCTGGTCGCGCATCACAGCGTTTTGATTGTCGAGGTGTTCGGCGCGATTGAAAAAATCCGGCCCGGCGAATTTTTGAAATTCGGCGACCACGAACACGCGCTCGTGAAGGAACTGCTGGAAATCAAACAGAATCTGCCGAAGCTCCACAAACTGGAAGCCTATCACGACGCGCTCGAACGCCGTGACGACGCGCAGCACATGTTCACGCTCGGCGTGCTGGATTTGCCCGACAAGGCAAAAATTGAAAGCCTTTACTGGCAGATCAGCCTCGCCGTCGTCGAGCATTACAAAGGCCAGGCTTATGCGCCGGAGGAAATCCGCCAGTTGGAAGACAGCCTCGGCGACCAATACCTCTGCAATTTTTCCGTTTTCCAATCGTTGCTCGATCACTGGGCGCTGGACCAGCTTTTCCCAATCATGCCCGTCGCACGGCTGAACGAGCGCCCGACCCGCGAAGGCACGCTGGTGGACATCACCTGCGATTCCGACGGGCAGGTCAACAAGTTCATTGATTTCCGGGACGTGCGCGACACCCTGCCGCTGCACAAACTCAACAACAACGGCAACGGCCTGCCGGAGCCGTATTACATCGGTTTTTTTCTCATGGGGGCGTATCAGGACATCATGGGCGACCTGCACAATCTGTTTGGCCGCGTCAACGAAGTTCATGTCTTTCTCGAACCCGACGAGCCGACCGGCTATTACATCGAGGAAATCATTGAAGGCAACACCATCATCCAATCGCTCGCGGCGGTGCAATATGACGAAAATGAACTGAAACGCCAGATGAAGGCGCAGGTGGATGACGCCATCAAATCCGATCGCATGAAACCATCCGAAGCCATGCGGTTGCTCGATGACTACGAACGCGGTTTGAAGGCTTACACTTATCTTTCGTTTTGACCGAAATACCCAATCCTGAAACCGAGACTGGAAACAAAGCCGAATTGCTCCGCTCGCTTGGACATCTCGTCCGTGGTCTTTCCGCTTTATTCTGGGGACTGCCGGCGTCCCTGGTGATTTGCGTGGAAACGGCAAAGACCGACTGGTTGAAATCGTTTGGCTTCATCCCTGCGCTGGCCGTCACCGGCCTGTTGATTTTCGGACTTTGGCAAATGAGCGATTTTCAAAAACAGGAACGTCCCTGGCGCAACGCGCTGGATCGCGCGAAACTCCCCGGCCTGGTCAACTTCGGCCTCTGTCCGTTCCTCTACTGGCACAACCGAATGCCGCAGGAATCCTTTTTCACCACCATCGTTTTCGTGCTCGTTCTGTCGGCGGTGTTCTTTTTGTTCAACTTGAATGTCGTCCTCAGACAACTCGGCGCGATGCTGCCGGACGAAACCCTCCGGCACGAAACCATCCTGTTCACCGCGCTCAATCGCTGGCTGCTGGCCTTTCTGTTGTTGGTCGGCATCGCGTATGGAGTGCTGCTCCACATGACGCAAATACCGCTGGAATTCGGCATCCTGGTTGTCTGGCTCAACCGCCTTGGTTTGTGGCTGTTGACCTTTTTCGCCTTGTTGCCGCTGGCCATGACGATGGCGTTGATCTGGAAAACCAAGGAAACCATCTTTGACAGCGTTTTCGGTGCGAAATGAAGGAAACATCGAACAATTAACATTCAACGTTAAACGCCCAATGAACACAAAATGGATTCGTGTTGGAGGTTCGGCGTTGGAAGTTGAATGTTGAATGTTACAATTGCTATTGAGATGAAAACTTCCGCCTTGTCCGCTCTGGGCCGCCGCACCGCGCCGCCGCCCATCTCCTGGCTCATGCAAACCGCGTTGTCGCGGCCCAAATTGATTTCACTCGCCGCCGGTTTCACCGACAATGCCACCTTGCCCGTCGAAATTTCGCGCAAACTGCTCAACCGGGTTTTGCGCTCGCCTCAAACCGGCCGGCCCGCGCTGCAATACGGCATTACCGCTGGCGAAACCAATCTGCGCCAACTCACCGCGCGCCATTTGCAAAAGCTCGATGCCGTGGCTGCGACGCCCTCGTCGCAAACCGGGCGACGGGGCGTCGCCGCCACCCATTCGCCCGAACGTGTGATGATCACCGGCGGTTCGCAGCAACTGCTTTACATGACCGTCGAAGCGCTCTGCGACGAAGGCGACATCATTCTTGTCGAAGACCCGACGTATTTCGTGTTTCTGAGCATCCTCCAAAGCCGCGGCCTGCGCGCGCGCGGTGTCCGGCTTGAACGCAACGGTCTCGACCTCGCGCACCTCGAAACCGTTTTGCAGCGGCTGAAAAAATCCGGCGAACTCTGCCGCGTCAAGGCGCTTTACCTCGTCAGTTATTTCCAGAATCCGACTGGCGTCAGCACCAGCTTCGAGAAAAAACGCGGCATCTTGAAATTACTTAAAAAGTTCGAGCGCGCCGCAGGACATCCGGTTTATCTGATTGAAGACGCCGCCTATCGTGAACTGCGATTCAAAGGTCCCGACATCCAATCCGCGCTCATGGTGCCTGGCTCGAGCCGCAACGTGATTTACACGGGTACTTACAGCAAACCCTACGCGCCCGGCGCGCGTGTCGGTTTCGGGATTTTGCCCGAATCGCTCGTCACCACCGTACAGCGCATCAAGGGCAACCACGATTTTGGCACGGCGAACCTGCTGCAACAACTTCTCGCCGGCGCGCTGGAAACCGGCCTTTACGACCAGCACGTGGCAAAAATTGAAAAACGCTACGGCCAAAAGGCGTGCGTGATGAAGCAGGCGCTCGCGGAACATTTCCCGCCGAACGTGGAAATCTGGGAATCCGGCGGCGGACTTTATTTCTGGGCGCGCCTGCCGAAGAACATTTCCACGGGCGTGAAATCAAAGGTTTTCCAGACGGCGCTTAAAAACGACGTGCTCTACGTGCCCGGCGAGATTTGCTACGCCGACGACCCGGCGCGTACAAAGCCGGACCACGAAATGCGTATCAGCTTTGGCAGCGCCAGCGAGATGCACATCCGGGAAGGCATCCGGCGGCTCGGCAAGGTGCTGCGACAATTTATTTGAAATCCGGCGGATAACGCTTGCGTCTTGGAGTGCGGCAGCCCTCTGCCGCTTTTGACCGCGCGGCGAACATCCGAAAGCGCCAGAGGGCTGGCGCAGTCCAAAACCTGGCGGGACCTCGTAGCCGGATTCGGATCGGACGCGAAGGATTTTGCGCTGGCCGTCGTGTTTCTATATAAAGCACACAAACCAAACCAGTCAAATTATGAAAAAAATCATTGTCCTTGCCGTTAGTTTGCCGGTTCTCGCCTTCGTTCTGGCTTATGCCCAGCCTACTCCTTATTCGTCCACGATGCCGCCTGCGAACCAAACGGGCCGTTATATTTGGGTTCCGCAGACCAATTCGCTGCCGAAATTCGACTTGAATTTCCCCGGCGGCACGCCCGATCAATTGGTCAAAGCAATTGAAAAGGCGACGGACAAACCCCTCAATACGGTGATTCCGGAGGAGTATGCCGAACTTAATATCCCGGCTTTCTCCGTTAGAAATGTCACCGTAGCCCAACTGTTTGATGTTTTGACATCAGCTTCAAAAACCATCCAACGTTATGATGTAATAGACCCTCTAGTTGGAAACGGCGAATACGTTGAACGCACTTCGACGTACGGCTTTCGGACTGACTCCCCGCCGAATACAAATTCAATTTGGTTTTTTATCAAGGAAGGTGGTGATACAGGACCGTTCAAAGTAGTATCCTCAACGGTCTGCAAGTTTTACCAGTTATCACCCTATCTTGAAGCCGGCTACAAGGTTGATGACATTACAACCGCCGCTGGAACCGCTTGGAAGATGCTCGGGGTAACCAATCCACCGGCGCTTAGTTATCACAAACAAACCAAAGTGCTGATTGCAGTTGGCGAGGCAGACAAAGTGAACCTGATCGGCGATGTCCTAAAACAATTATCCCAAGGCAAACCAAATTATAATTCCACGAACGGCCAAATAGAAAAGTCTGGAAAATAGATTCCACCCGGTTGCTAATGGATCAGCTTGGAAAAAGACATTCAATCGTCGGTGGGGCGAGCTTCCCCGCGAGCCGCGAATGTAGAAGCCGGCTCGCCAGTAGTCTCGCCCCACCAAATTGAGGTATTGACGCGCCGGATGACCGAAGGAGATGAAATGGCCTGGCGCACTTTTTACGACGCTTACTTCGACCGCCTGTGGCGTTACCTGTTGGTCGTCGCCGCCGGCAATGAGGATGCCGCGCGTGAAGCGTTGCAAGGCGCGCTGGTTCGCGTGGCGCGGCACGTCAAAGTTTTCCGCGACGAAAACGTCTTTTGGAGCTGGCTCACGGTGCTGGCCCGCAGCGCATTCGCCGATGAAACCAAGAAACGCCGCCGCTACTTTTCATTTCTGGACCGTTTCACGCAGCACGCGAACGTTGAACTCGACGGCGCAAGCGATGCTCGAACCGAGGAACGATTGAAAACTTTGCTGGAACACCAGGTCGCGGCGCTGCCGCCGGACGAGCGGGAGTTGATCGGGCAAAAGTATTTTGCGCGCCGCGCTGTCCGTGAAATCGCGGACGACCTGCAAACAACGGAAAAGGCCGTGGAATCGAAATTGTGCCGCGTCCGCAAAAAGTTGAAGGACGCGGTGCTGGCGGAATTGAAAAATGAAAATTTGTAGCAGCGGATGTGAGTCCGCTCCATTCCGGCAAGAATGAGCCGACTCACGTCGGCTGCTACGAGACACAAACTGAAGATGGAAAATAAAGCTGACAACGGGCAATTGCTCAACGACGTGCTGACGGAAGCCGCGCCCCCGAATTTCCGCGACGCGATGCTCGGCGAAACGTTGCGTCTGATTCGCCGTCGTCGCCGCTGGCGGGCAACGCGGCGCGCGGCGGCACTGCTGGTCATGCTGGCACTGTGCGGAATTTTTATTTGGCAGAAGAATCTGCCGCAAAAGCCAGTTGCGTCCACATCGGCAACTCCGGCAAAGGCGACTGAAAAAAGTTACACACTGGTTGAAACGCAACCGTTGCCGGCGGAGGCCATCGTGACCACGCAGCCGGTGGCAACAGGACAATTTATTGCCTCAACGGCAAGCGTCGAAGTCGTTCAAACGCGCGCCGGCAACTACCGCGTGATCAACGATGACGAACTGCTCGCGTTGGTCGCATCGCATCCGGCGGTGTTGATTCGCACCGGCCCGCATTCGGAGGAATTGGTTTTCGCCAACCCCAAAGATCAAAAGGGGTTTCCGTTGAATTAACCCGGCGGCCAGGTCATATAGCGTCCCCCGAGAATGTGGACGTGCAGATGCGGCACGGTTTCGCCGCCGTCCGGGCCGTTGTTGATAACCAGCCGGAAGCCGCCTTTGTCCAAACCCAGTTTTCCCGCCACCTCCGCAGCCTTGAGCAACAGGTAGCCGAGCAGTTGCTGGTCTTCGGTTTTCGCCTCGGCCACGCGCGGAATCGGCTTCTTCGGAACGATCAAGGCATGCACCGGCGCCTGCGGATTGATGTCGCGGAACGCGAACACCAAGTCGTCTTCATAGACGATTTTGGCCGGAATTTCACGGGCGACGATTTTTTCAAAAAGGGTCTTGCTCATGGTCGAAATTTACTCACAGATCACGTCGGTTTCACGGATTAAGTTTGGAGTTCCGGCTTTAGCCGGTCCGACCGCCTGAAGGCGGAACTCCAAACTAGTTTTATTCCACCACCAGCGAGCAATCGGTTGGTTCCGGCTCGGCGGTGAGGCATTGGCGCAAATACTCGACGATGTGGTCCCGCATTTTTTCGCAACGACCACTCCAACGGCGCGCGCCGGCGAGTTGCTTGACACAGCCGCGCAGGCCGCGGAAGCGCAATACGCGCGGCGAATGGCGGAGCTGGGCGCGGAGTTCGTCGCGCAGGCGCGGGAAGAAAAAGAGTTCAAAACCGCCGCCGGATTCCTGCGCCATCAGACCCAGATCGGTTTCAATAATTTCCTGCGAGCACGATTCCATGGCGCCGGCGCGGATGATAAAACCGAGATTGCGCAGCACCCTTTCCAAAGCGCCGGCAAACTCACCCACCGTGACGCTTTCGCGGCACAGTTCGGTTTTGAAATAGTGGAAGACGGACGCAGCGGCGTGGCGCAACACTTCCGGGTCGAGCCAGCCGTCGGCACCGCCGACGAGTTCAACGGAAATCATTTCCGCCGAGCAGGGCACGCTCTCGCCGTTGGTGAGTTGAAACAGCAGGCACTCGGATAACAAGGCAATCATTGGCGGGCCTCCAGTTTTTTGACTTCATGGACGAAATCGGTGGCTTCCTGAAACCGGCGATAGACACTGGCGAATCGCACGTAGGCGACGTCGTCAATGTCACGCAGGCCGTCCATGACCAGTTTGCCGACAAATTCGGCGGGCACTTCATTTTCAAATTTGTCGGTCACGGCGGCAACGATGTGATCGGCCAAATCTTCCATGGTTTGCGGAGTGACGGGGCGCTTCTGGCAGGCCTTCTTAATGCCGGACAGAAGTTTCTCTCGCGAAAACTCTTCATGCCGCCCGTCGCGCTTGAGCACCATCAACCCTTCCCGTTCAACTTCTTCGTAAGTCGTGAAGCGGTGACCGCACTTGGTGCATTCGCGGCGGCGGCGAATGGTGGCCCCTTCGCGCGAAGCACGCGAATCTATGACTTTGTCTTCCTGACAGCCGCACTTGGGGCAACGCATAAAGCCACTGCTAATTGTGGCTGGTTCCTTGTACCATACAAAGTTTTGTGGTGTCAAGCGCTGGCAGTGGATAATGGCAGAAGTTATTCACTGTAAACCGCGCTTGCGTTCATGTCATTTTGGGTTAGACTCGGAGGCTCTTGTTCTGCGAAACGACAGCAATATAATGGTTTGAACGATTGATTTTATGGCAACAGCGAACGATCTCCGCCGCGGCATGGCGATCAGTTACAACGGTGACATTTGCGTGGTGTTGGATATGCAGCATCGCACCCCGGGAAATCTGCGCGCTTTCGTACAGGCGACGCTCCGCAGCATCCGCACCGGCAAATCGTCCGATGTCCGGTTCAGTTCCACCGAGCGCATTGAACCCGTGCCGATGATTACCAAAAGAATGGAGTATAGCTATAAGGATGGCGCGGACTACGTTTTTACCGACTCGGAAACTTATGAAACGGTCACGCTGGCGGCGGAACTGGTCGGCGAGGCGAAAAATTTTCTGGTGGAGAATGCCCCGATCACCGTGACGTTTGTTGAGGAAAAGGCCGTGTCCATCGAATTGCCGTCCAGCGTGGTGTTGACGGTGTCCAACGCGCCCGAAGGCGTCCGCGGCGACTCGTCGAACAATGTCCAAAAGCCGGTCACGCTCGAAACCGGCATCACGGTGCAAGTGCCTTTGTTCATCAAGACCGGCGAGAAAATCAAGGTGGACACGCGCACGGGTAAATACATGGAACGCGCCTGAGCGCCTTTGGAGATGGAGTGAAAGCCCGCCGTGCGCGGGCTTTTTATTTTGACGCGGGAATTGCTTTGCAAGGCGAACGGGTTGGGTTATTTCTGTCCCGACACGTATGTCGGGACAATCAAAAGGAGAGAAGCTGTTTCGCGGCATCGCCGTTTCCGCCGGCATTTGCCGCGGGAAGATTCTTGTTCTCCATCGCGCCCGCCACATCATCGCCCGGCGCGGACTGGCCGACAGTGAACTCAACGAAGAGGTCGGTCGTTTTGAGAAAGCCCTGGTCAAGACCCGCCAGCAGGTTTTGGAAATCCAGGACAAGGTGCTGGAAAACCTGAGCGCGAAGGAGGCGGACATTTTTGAAGCACACCTGCTGATGCTTGAAGATCAAGTATTGGTGGACGAGGTCATCCGGATGATCCGGAACCAAAAGGTCAACGCCGATTTTGCTTTTCACACCGTGGCGGAGCGTTATGTGACGGCGCTGGTTTCGGCGGACGATGAATATCTTCGTGAACGCGCCAACGACATGCGCGATTTGACGGCGCGGGTCCTGGATAATTTGCTCGAGGTCAAGGACGAATTCGATCTGCGTCATATCGCCGAGCCGTGCATTTTGGTCAGCCACGACCTCAGCCCCTCCACCACGGCGCAACTGGACAAAAAATTCGTGCTGGGCTTCGCCACCGACATCGGCGGGCAGACCTCGCACACGGCCATCATGGCACGCTCGCTGGGCATTCCCGCCGTGGTTGGCCTCCAAACCGCCAGCCAGGAGTTGGAAAGCGGCGATTATGCGTTGCTCGACGGCTACAACGGCACAGTCGTCATTAACCCGACCGACCAGACGCTGTTTGAATACGGCCAACTGGCGAAAATCAAGGCATCGCTGGAGGAAAAACTGCGGGGAATCCAACAGCAGCCCGCCGTCACCCTCGACGGCAAATTCATTCATCTTTCAGCGAACATTGAAGACCAGCATGACATCGAAGCCGTTCTGGCGCACGGCGCCGAGGGCGTCGGATTGTTTCGCACGGAATATCTTTTCATCAACCGCGAAAGCCTGCCGACCGAAGAGGAGCAATACCAATCCTACCGCAAGATCGCGGCCGCGTTGAAACCCAACCCGGTCATCATTCGCACGCTGGATTTGGGCGGCGACAAATTTGCCTCACACCTGCAACTGGCCAAGGAGGTCAACCCGTTCCTTGGCTGGCGCGCCATCCGGTTCTGCCTGGCGCAACCGGAACTGTTCCGCGCCCAGCTCCGCGCGATTCTGCGCGCCAGCGCCGAGGGCAACGTGAAGTTGTTGTACCCGATGATTTCCGGCCTGGAAGAATTGAACAAAGCCAACGCGCTCGTCGAAACATGCCGTGTTGAGTTGCGTGCCGGAGGCGTGCCGTTCGACGAAAAAATGGAAATCGGCGCGATGATTGAAATTCCGTCCGCGGCGCTCATCGCCGACGCACTGGCCGCACGCGTGAACTTTTTCAGCGTTGGGAGCAATGACCTCATTCAATACACGCTCGCTGCCGACCGCACGAACGAGAAGGTTTCGCACCTTTATGAGCCGACGCACCCCGCCATCATCCGCCTCATCAAAATGACAGTGGATGCGGCGCACCAGCGCGGTATTTGGGCGGGCGTGTGCGGCGAAATTGCCGGGATCCCGTGCTCGCGCCGTTGTTGATCGGCCTCGGCGTGGATGAATTGAGTGCCGCGCCAGCCGTCGTGGCCCAGGTCAAATACATGATTCGCCGGCTTAAATTGAGTGAAGCCGAGGCACTGGCCGGATTTGCGCTCCAATGCGAGTCGCCGGCGGAAATTCATGCGCGTTGCAGGCAGTTGGCCCATCAAACCGCGCCAAGTCTTTTTGAGAATAAAACATGAAAGTCGTCGTCCTCGCCGCCGGCTACGCCACCCGGCTGTACCCGCTCACCCTCAACCAGCCGAAGCCGCTGCTGCCCGTCGCGGGCAAGCCGATGATCGAACACGTCCTCGACAACCTCGCGCCCATCAACAGCATTGACCGGATTTACGTCGTGACCAACGCCAAATTCGCCGGACACTTCCAGAAATGGTCGGAAGATCGCCGTGCCGCCAAATCCAGCCCAAAATTCACCATTGTGAATGACGGCACGACAAGCGACGCCGACAAACTTGGCGCCATTGGCGACGTTCATTATGTGCTCCAATCCCAAAATGTGGATGACGATCTGATCATTGTTGCCGGTGACAATTTGTTCAGCCAGAAACTCGGCGGCTTTGGGAAATTTTGCCGCGAGAAAAGCGCGCCCGTGCTGGCGCTTTACGACGTGGGCGATTTGGAGCAAATCAAAAAATACAATTCGATTTCCGTGGACGACGCCGGCCGCATCACCTTTTTTGAGGAAAAACCCAAGACCCCGACGAGCACGCTTACGGGTATCGCCCTCTACTTTTATCCGAAAAGAGCGATTCCGCTCATCAAACAATACATTGCCGAGGGAAACAACGCCGACCAGCCGGGACGTCTTGTCCAATGGCTTTATCCGCGCACAGCGGTCTATACTTGGCGTGTGCCGGGACTTTGGTTCGACATCGGCTCGAAGGAGACGCTGGAGGAAGCAAATAACATTTTTGCGAAGCTTTCCGGCGGGAAGATTTGAAAACGCGAACCGGGAAAATGGTTTCCGGTCCCGTTTGGGTTGTGCTACAAAAGTTGTCGGAAATCGAAGGCCGCTCATGGACTTTTTTGACCAAGAGACGCACGCCAGGAAGGAAACACGGCTGTTAATCTGTCTTTTTGGATTAATGGTGATGGGCTTCATTCTCCTGACCTATTTGATTCTGTCGGTGCCCATTCTGGTTTTCTACAAACCTTTCCCGTTCGAATTCTCCGATATTCCGGGTTGGATTTGGGATGCGCGCCTCGCCTTTTGGGTCACACTTGGCACGCTGGTTTCCATTTCACTGGGTTGTCTTTACAAAATGCGCTTGCTGGCTGGCGGCGGCCGGGCCGTTGCCGAACTGCTCGGCGGACGGACGGTGGAAAGCAATCCTGCCAACACTGACGAAAAAAGATTGCGCGATGTCGTGGAGGAAATGGCCGTCGCGTCAAACCTGCCCGTTCCGGCAATTTATGTGCTCGACAACGAACGCGGCATCAACGCTTTCGCCGCCGGCCGGACGCGTGATGAAGTGGCCATTGGGGTCACTTTCGGCGCGCTGAAACTGCTGACCCGGGACGAACTGCAAGGCATCGTTGCGCACGAGTTCAGCCACGTTCTAAACGGCGACACGCGGCTCAACATGTGGCTGATGGCGCTGGCCCACGGGTTTTTCTGGCCCACCATCGTCGGTCGTGTTTTGGTGCGGGGGACGACGCGCGCCCCGGAGATTGGCGAGTCCATTTTCGATGAAGGCACCAATCCGGTCTTTCTGCCGACCGCGCCACTCGGCATTTTATTTCTGCTCATCGGCGCGGTCAGCCTCCCGTTTGTGCGTCTGCTCAAAAGCTTGATCTGTCGAGAACGCGAATGGCTGGCCGATGCCGCCGCCGTGCAGTTCACACGCAATCCGGCGGGCATCGCCGGGGCGCTTAAGAAAATCGGCGGCTTGTTCAAGCAAGGCCGGCTCGACACGCCTTGCGCCGAAACCGCCAGCCACCTGTGTTTTGTCAATTCAGCGTACGACCCGTGGCTCGGTTTTCTGTCCACACACCCGCCGTTGACAAAACGGGTTCTGGCGATTGAGCCGACGTTCGACGGCCACTTCCCGCACATTAAATCCCTGCCGCAGCATGCGGACGAAACCTCGCAGGATGCCAAATACGATCAAATGTACGCGGAAACCATCCGCCGGGCACGCGAGGAAGCCAAAGCCCGCGGCGAGTTGGACTGAAAATCACCTCGCCGTCACAACGACGTAATTCTTTTTGCCTTTGCGCAACAGGATGTGCTTGCCGAAAAGCAAATCGTTTGAAGTCACCATGCGGGTGGCGCTGGCTTCACGGACATTGTTGATATTCACGCCGCCGCCTTCGATGTCTTTTCGCGCCTGGCCTTTGGACGGGCACAAGCCGGCATGAACCAAAAGTTCAACCAACGGCAAACCCGAACCGTCGAGTTTTGTTTTTTCAATTTCCTTGGTCGGCACTTCGCCAACGATTTCGTTGAAAGTGCGTTCGGCAATCCCTTTCAGGTCGCCGCCGAACAAAATGTCGCTGGCGCGGATGGCTTCCTTCGTCGCATCCGGGCCGTGGACCATGTCGGTCACAGCTTTCGCCAATGCCTTGTGCGCTTCTCGCGCCTCGGGTTTTGCTTGGTGGTGCGCTTCGAGCGCTTCAATTTCACTGATCGGCAGCAGCGTGAGCAGTTTTAGATAGTTCACCACCATGCTGTCATCCGACTGAATGAAGAACTGGTAGAGACGATACGGACTGGTTTTTTGCGGGTCGAGCCATACCGCCCCGGCTTCGGTCTTGCCGAATTTCGTGCCGTCAGCCTTGGTCAGCAGCGGAAACGTAAGACCGCAAACGGACACGCCGAGTTTTTTGCGGATGAGGTCAATGCCGGCGGTGATATTACCCCACTGGTCGCTGCCGCCAATTTGCAGCTCGCAGTTGAATTCCTTGCGCAGGTGATAAAAGTCAAACGCCTGGAGCAGCATGTAGCTGAATTCGGTATAGCTGATGCCACTCTCACGGTCCTCCATGCGGGCGCGTACGCTTTCCTTCGCGACCATCTGGTTGACGGAAAAATGCTTCCCGATGTCGCGAAGAAAATCGAGATGCGAAATACCTGTCGTCCACGAGGCATTGTCCACCAGCCGGGCAGGGTTCGTTTTGGAATCAAAATCGAGGATGCGCTGCAACTGCCGTTTGATACAGGCGACATTGTGTTCGAGCAGGTCGCGCGTGAGCAACTGGCGTTCGCTCGCCTTGCCACTCGGGTCCCCAATCGAGCCGGTTGCGCCGCCGGCAAGGGGGATGGGATGATGTCCGGCCAGTTGAAACCGGCGCAGCATGAGCTGGCCCATCAGATGTCCAACGTGCAAACTGTCAGCGGTCGGATCAAAACCGCAGTAAAGCGTTATCGGCGTGGATATTTTCTTGGTCAATTCCGCCGCGTCGGTGCAATCAGCGACAAGTCCGCGCCATTTCAGTTCTTCCAGAATGTTCACGCGAGCAGGTTAAATTGCCGGCGGGCAAATGCCAATTTCCATTTGCCGCTGAACTTTGGACTTTAGAGTTTGGGCTTTGGACTTTAGCCTGCGCGCGATGTCACAAATGCTCAAGTCGTCCGGCTCGATGGCCGCCGCCACGCTCACCAGCCGACTGTTCGGTCTGGTGCGCGAAATGGTCTATGCGCGGTTCATGGGAGTCGGCTGGGTGACGGACGCGTTCATGTTCGCCTTCACCATTCCCAATCTCTTCCGCCGCCTGCTGGGCGAGGGCGCGTTGACCGCGGCGTTCATTCCCATTTTCAAGGAGAAGGAAAAGACGCACGGCGAAATCGAGATGTGGCGCGCGGCCAACGCGGTGATTTCCGGGCTGGTCATCGCCGCGAGCATCATCGTGGCGCTCGTCCTGGCGGGCATATCCATCGCGCTGGCGGTGCATCAATTCGACACGAAAACGGAACTGATGCTGCATCTGCTGCGCTGGATGTTTCCCTACATGCTGCTCGTCTGCCTGGCGGCAGTGTTCATGGGCATGCTCAACGCGCGCGGGCATTTTTTCATTCCAGCCATGGGCGCGACGATGCTTAACGTTGTGATGATCGCCTCCGTGCTCTGGCTCGCTCCGCGCATGGGGCATAAGCTGTCTGAACAGATCTTCGGCCTGGCTATCGGCGTACTGGCGGCGGGCGCCGCCCAAGCAGCGTTTCAATTGCCCTCGCTCTGGCGCGAGGGTTTCCGTTACCACTGGGTTTCCCCGTGGCAAAATGAAACCGTCCGGACGGTCGTGACACGAATGATTCCCGGAGCCATCGGCGTCGCCGCGTTTCAAATCAACGTGCTGCTGGTCCAGGCGCTGGCGTTCTGGGTTGGCACCGGCATTCTCTCCTCCTTCACGTATGCCGTGCGGCTTATGGAATTTCCCCAGGGTATGTTCGGCATTTCGCTGGCGACGTACATGCTGCCGACACTTTCAGGACTGGCGGCAGAAAAGAACTACATCGAATTTCGTGCCACGCTGCGGCAGGGCGTGGGCACGTTAATTTTCTTGAATCTTATCGCGGCCATCTTGCTGGTGGTGCTGGCAAATCCGATTGTCCGCCTGCTTTTTCAACACGGCAAATTCAACGCCCAGGACACCAGCGGCGCGGCGTTCGCGCTCATGTGCCTCGCGCCGGGACTGGTGGCGTTTTCGTCGGTCAACATTCTGGCGCGCGCCTTTTATGCGCTCGGCGATGTGAAGACGCCAATGAAAATCAGCATCGCGTGCCTCGCGTTCAATTTCGTTCTGGCTGCCGCCCTGATCGTACCGCTAAAACAAGGTGGTTTGGGGCTGGCGAACACGACCACTTCCATCTGCAATGTCTGTCTGCTGCTCTACTGTTTGCGCCGAAAGCTCGCCAGACTGGAAATGGCGCCGCTGCGCGCGACGTTGTTGCCGCTGGCCGTCGCCGGGATGCTGGCCGGATTGATTGCATGGTTCGGCTGGCGATTTTGGGAAGGCTTACTCGGTCACAAAACGGTCGCGCTGCAAATCGGTGAAGTTTTCGTCCCGGCGGGCATCGCCGGCTTGGCTTATTGGTTGATGGCGCTGGCGTTCAAAATTCCGGCGGCGAAGGAAATGGCGGAATTTACATTCGCCAGGTTCAAACGGTAGGAACGCCGCGCTGTAGCGTCAGGTCGGCGCGGCGCGCCGACCCTGCCATCAAATCGGCACCACCGCTGTCCAGCAGGTTTGTCCAAACTTCACCTTGAACTTTTCAGCGAGTCTTTCGGCGGCATTCACACTTTCGGCGATGGCAAAAGTGGTGGAGCCGCTGCCGGACATGAGAGCGGCGAGCGCGCCGTTTTCCCGCAAACATTCCTGATACAGGGCCAGCACCGGATATTTTTCGAGTACGGGCGCTTCGAGCGAGTTGTAAAATTCGGTTCCGGCGGCGCGAAGGTCGCCGTTTTGCAACAGTGAAACCAGTTTTTGCGCGCGGCCCGGTTTGCCGTTCAAGGCGTCTGGAAAACGCGCCAGGTTTTGATAGGCCCAAGGCGTGGCAATACCGAAGCCGGGATGAATCAATAAAAAGGCCTTTTCGTGCAGAGTGGGAAAAAAATCCAGCGGTTGAATTTTCTCGCCGTGCCCCGTTGCCAGCGCCGGCTGGTTGTGGAGAAAAAAAGGAACATCCGAGCCAAGTGTTGCAGCGATTTCATTCAATTTTGCGGCGGAAAGCGGCTGACCGAAAAGTTCATTAAGGGCAAGCAGGGTGGTTGCGGCATTCCCGCTGCCGCCACCGAGACCAGCGGCCAGTGGAATTTTTTTCCCCAAATGAATTTTTGCGCCGTCGTTTGTTTTTGCTGCCCGCAGGAAAGCAATGGCCGCGCGATGGACAAGATTGTGCGAATCGATCGGCAGATTCGCGTCAGAGCACGACAGTTCAATGCCGGCGCCGCCGCGTTCAAATGCCAGGTCGTCACATAGGTTGACCGGCTGCATGACCGTTTCAAGTTCATGGAAACCGTCGGCGTGCCGACCGAGAACGTTCAGCAGCAGGTTAACCTTGCAGGGTGATTTTTTATGGAGCGATTGCAGTTCCATTTTGTTTCACAAAAGCAAAACGCGCCAACGAAACCGGTTGGCGCGTGGTGCAAAATGGCTTCCGCCACAGTCAGTTTTCGAACACCTGAAACCGGCTGCCGGGGACGTACGGAGCAATGTCGCCGCCGTCGAAACCGACGTAAGTGTGAGTGTCGAACAGCGAGTCGGACCACAAACCCGGTTTGTAGTTGTCGGGATAAACGGGTTCTGGCGCGAGGTATTTGGTAAAAACGGGATGGTACGGCGGGAAGGGAAAAGTGACGACCTCATACACCCCCACCCCGGTGCGCGCCATGGTGCGGTCGAACCCGCGGACCAGACCCGTGGTGTAACTCCCGTCAAACACGGCGGATTGTTCCACGGACCGGCGCAATTCGCCCATGCGGACGACTTCGTAAACATTGCTTGTGCCGCGGCCGAGCTTTTCTTCCGGTCCCGCGCAACCGGAATTAAGCAACGCGACCAGAGCCACCACGCTGAGAAGTAAGAGTGCGTTACGCATAAATTCTCAAATTGACAATCGAAGCTTACGGCAAATCCGGCCGATGTAAAGCCCGTTTTTCAGTTTCTGGTCGGCGTGCTTTCATGGCGAATTGCGCCAAAAGTTTTGTTACCCTGGGAGGGGCAGAAAGACGGTCTGAGGGATACGTTGTGCCAGAAGTCGGGTTACCGTGGCCGGAATGGATAAAATGATCAGTCAACCGACACGGGAAGAGGTATTGAGGAAGCTGCGGCGGCGTTACGAAACGGCTGGCGCGGAACACAAACGCAAGCTGCTGGATCAAGCGCAGGAGTTGCTGGGCTATCATCGCAAGTCAGCGATTCGGGCATTAGGCGCGCCCGCGCTCAGGAGAGGTCCCGTGATTCTGAGCGGTCGTCCTGTGGAGTATGAGCCGCAGTTGCTGGTGCCATGGCTGAGGCCGATCTGGCAAGCGACGGACTATGCGTGTGGGCGGCGCCTGGTGGCGATGTTACCGGAGTGGATTCCGGCCTACGAGCAATACGAGCGGCCCATGCCCGGAGAGGTGCGGGACAAGCTGTTGCTGGCCAGCGGGCGAACCCTGGACCGACTGCTGGCACCGTTGCGTGCACAAAGGCCGAGGCCGGTCGCTGACGCGACCCGGAACGTTGTTGCGCCAGCAGATTCCCATTCGCGGCAGTCTGTGGGAGGAAGGCAAAGCGGGGTGGTTGGAGGTCGATACAGTGGCGCTGTGCGGCGGCAGTGTGGCCGGGGAATTTGTGTGGATGGTCGATGGGGTGGATTACGCCACGACGTGGGTGGAAGTGCGGGCGATGTGGGGACGGGGCCAGGCTGGAACGCTGGTGGCATTGCAGGATGTGGAAGCCAGCCTGCCTTTTTCGTTATTGGGTTTGGACAGCGACAACGGAGGAGAGTTTATAAACCATCATGTGCTTAAGTGGCTGCAGAAGCGGCCGCAGCCGGTGTTCATGACGCGCAGCCGGCCGAACAAGAAAGACGACAATGCGCATGTGGAGCAGAAGAACTGGACCCATGTTCGACAGTGCTTTGGGTATGAACGGCATGACAATCCGGAGGTGGTGGAGCCGATCAATGCGCTGGTCAAGGGAGCTTATGGACAGTTGCTCAATTACTTTCATGCGAGCCTCAAACTTGATCACCAGGAGCGCGAAGCGGGGAAGGTGCGGCGCGTTTACCGACAGGCTCAAACGCCCCTGGCGCGCGTGCTGGCCAGCGCTGAGGTGGCCGAAACCACCAAGCAACGGCTGCGACAGCACAAGGCCCGGTTGAACCCCTTTGCCTTGAAAGAAACGGTGGAGCGTAGTCTCAAGCAGATCTCGGCGATCCGTCGAAACCCCAACTAAGAAAACCGGTGCTCTCGATCCAAAAAAACCAGGGACGCAAGTCCAACGAACCTTCGACCGCAGGGGGGCGCGAGCTGAGGCTCAAAGCTCGCCCCCCTGCTCGTTTTAGCTCGCTTCGAAGCGCCGGAACAGTTAACCAAAAACAAGAGCCATCGGGTAACACCCTTTTGGCACAACGATACCTGCTCTCGGGTAACAGTTACTTTTGGCGCAAGGGGCATGGTCGGGAAGCCAGTTCGGCCTCGCGCGCGCGCTTCTTTTCCTGGCGGTCCCAATACCATGCGATCCAGACGGTAATCTCGTAAAGCATGTAAAGCGGAACGGCCATCAAAATTTGCGTTACCACCTCCGGCGTCGTGAGCAACGCCCCGAGCACCAGGACAATGACGACCATGTAACGCCACATGCTTCTGAGCATGCGATAATCGAGCACGCCGATTTTGACGAGCGTAAGAATCACGACGGGCAGTTCAAAGCCCAGTCCCATGCCGAGCATGAATTTACAGACGAAACTGATGTAATCTGCCGCGCGCCATTGCAACGCGCCGAAACCGAGCCATTGCGAATACATTTGCGACGCCGCCAGCGCCACCGGCATGAGGATGAAATAGCAAAACGCCACGCCGAACAGAAACAATCCGACGCCGAAAAACAGCCCGCGATAGACATATTTGCGTTCGCGCATTTTCAGCGCCGGGAAGACGAACGACGCGACGAAATAAAAAATGAAAGGCGACGCGAGCAATAGGCCGCCATACAATGCGACTTGAAACGCGATGAAAAATCCCTCCACCGGGCCAAGATTGATCAGATCAACTTGGAGCCGTTGCGAATCGGCGGCAGCGTGCGAATCGGAATCTACACGCCAGCCCAGCACGTGGTTCGTCCCGAGAGTGAGTGGTTCGACCTCGACGGACACAAAACGATTGGTTCCGAGATTCAACGAGCGCTGTTGTTCCGGGGTAAGCTGAAAGTTGCCCAGGTAATTGGTGCCGAAACTGACGGCGATAACCGGACCCGGATTTGTGTCGGGATGACGAATCCGGGCGTGCTCCAGCGGCCATTTGACGATTTGGACGACATAGTTGCCTGAGATCAGGCAGAGCAACATGGCCACGGCCAGCGCGACGACACTCTTGATAAGCACCCAGCGGAAGTCTTCGAGGTGTTCAAGAAACGTTTTGACCGGGCCGCCTTCGGCCTCATCGGGGCGTTCCGTTTCGTGGTCGCTGGCCATGCCAGAAACATCCCGCCGTCAGGCTTTGGGCGGAGGGGAAGACTGCGAAACGGTTTGCGCAGGTTGCGATTGGTCCTTGGCGGCGGACTTGCTCGGCGGCGCGGGTGTTTCCTCGGTCGCGTTCTGCACTTCCTCCGTGACCTCGCGCGTCGCCTTCTTGAATTCCTTGATGCCCGTGCCCAAGCCCTTGGCCAGTTCAGGCAATTTTTTTGCCCCGAACAGAATCAAGACGACTGCCAGAACCAAGACGAGTTCCCAGCCGCCAAACGCCCATGCAAATATGATATTCATAGATTTTTTGAGCCTTTCTAACCTTACGCCCAGTACAACCATTAGTAAAGCACCAAAAAGAAGGCCGCGACGTGCGCGGCCCTTGAATTTCTTTGATTGTCCCGGTTGATTAAGCGCCGGTCTTGGGATGTAACAGCACAAAGTCATCCCGGCGGTTCTTGGCCCAAGCAGCATCGTCGTGACCGGGATCCACCGGTTTGTCCTTGCCATAGCTGATGGTGCGAACGCGCGAGGGATCAACACCCATTCCCTGCAAGGCTTGGCGTGCCGCCAGCGCGCGGCGTTCGCCGAGCGCGCGGTTGTATTCCTCGGTGCCGCGCTCGTCGCAGTTACCCTCAATCAGCAGCTTGGTGTTGGGATCGGAACTCAACGCCGACGCGACGGCTTGAAGGTTCGCCTGCTCGCTGCTGCGGATGACGGCGCTGTCAAAGGCGAAATGAATCGTGTAAGCCGCCAACGCCGCGCGATCTTCCGTCATGTTTTCAAATTCCTCCAAATTCGCGGTCTGGCCGCCGCCCACCGGTTCAGACGTTGGTGCAGTGCTGCTCTGCATGGTGTTGGCCGGCGGCAGTTCGCTGATCGCGGGTTGTGGCCCCGGCGGAATGGGCGTGATGCCGTAGGGTTTATGGCTCTTGCAACCGGTGGCGGCAAGGGTGACGGCCAATGCTAATGTCATTGGGTAAACCAGCTTCATCATTTTCATAATTTTCCTTCAGTTAAAAGTTTGCTGAGACAGTTAAAATTTATTTTGCCCACGCAGGTTCGGAGTCATTGCCCGGAACCTGCCGAATATCCTTGACTTGTTTTGTGTACACGTCAAGCAAAGACAGCACATACCGGTAGGATGGCGTGTGCCGCACAAAAATCAATGTCCGGGAGTTCGGCGACCACGACGGTTCCTCCCCGCGCACCAGGATGGTTGCGTTCCCGCCGCCGGCCGGCACCACGCAAATGTCGAACTCGCCCATCTGCGAAGTGAAGGCAATCCATTTGCCATCCGGCGACCAGTTCGGCTCGCTCGGATTGGAAATGCCCACCGTCGAAAGGCGCTCAACTTCGCCGCCGCCCGCCGGCACTTTGGCCAACATGCGCCGCCCGTGCATTTCCGTCGCAAAACAAATCCACCGGCCGTCTGGCGACCAGCAGGGCGACGACGCCCCTTCGGTTATGGAAGTCAATTGCTTCAAACCTGAGCCGTCGGAATTACAAAGCCACACTTCCGGACTGCCACTCCGGCTTAAAATCATCGCCACTTTTGTGCCGTCCGGTGAGACCGTCGCGCTGGTGTTCAGGCCGGAATAACCGGCAATGACGCGGCGTTCACCGGTGTTGAGGTTCTGATAAAAAATGTCCGGGTTGCCGAGTTTGTAAGACGTGTAGTAAAGCACCGTTTGCCCCGGCCCCCACGCGGGCGCGGCGACGATGGTGGTGTCGGGTGTGATGGCTTGTGCGTTGTGGCCATCGAAATCCGCGATGTAAATTTTGCCGTTGCCGTCGGCAGCTTCGACTTTGAATGCAATCCTGGTCTGCGCAATGCCCTTTTTGCCGGTGATGGCCAGCACAATGTCGTCGGCAAACGCGTGCGCCTGCCGTCGCAACGTCGAGCCGGTGTAGGAGCGCGAAAGTATTGTGTTCTTGCCGAAGCGGTCAACCACGCGGCCCACAACATTGCCAGCGCTACTGCCGCTGATTTGATATTGCGCGGCGTCGGGACTGACGAACGTGAATCCCTGAACGTAAAGGTCAAATTTCAAAACGTCCGTGACTTCGCCGCCAAATCCGTCAATCGAAACGGGAATCGGCTTGGTCTGACCCAGAACATTAATTTGCTGTTGAATGGTAATCTCATTCTGGCCTTGCGCGAAACCGGCCGCGGCCATCGTGAGAAAAATGGGCAGACAGATTTGAATAAAGGAGAAGCGATATTTTTTCATCCGAGCATCCGTTTGGCTTTGAGGTTGAAGTTGATGATGTAAGTCCGTTCTTGTTCTTGGGCGCCAGCGGGGAACGGCTTGATGAAAGTGACGCGCTCCAGCGTGCGTTGAATGGAAGCATCCACCTGCGCGTCGCCCGACGGCGTGATGATCCGGGCACTGATAACCGTGCCGTCGCTGGCGATGGTAACGCGAACCTTGGTGTTCGCTTCGTCGTTTTCGGCATTGTCCGGCGGCACCCACGCCTGTTCGTAAATGCTCTTGACGACGTCGGCGTAATTCGCGTAAGCCGCGCTGCTGTTGCCGGGCATGTCCACGGTCGTGCTGGGGGAAAAAGATTGTTTCAAACTCCGAATGGCGCTGCGGAGCGCCGTCGCGCGCCGGGCGTCATTGTTGTTAACCGGGTTCGTCGGCGTGTTAACGGAGCTTCGCGGCGTGGTGCGGACCACCGGTTTGAGGTTGGGTTCAATCTTGTGCGGTTCGGTTTTGGCAGGCTTTTCCACAGGAGTCAAATCCGGTTTCACCGTTTCCGTCGCCGGCTTGGCGGGTTCAGGTTTGAAAATATTTTCCATTTTCTGCACAAACGTGGGCGGCGTCACGGCGGGCTTGGGCGGCGGTGGTGTCGGCTGCGGCTGCTCCGATTGCGGCGTCGCTGCCGGAGTCGGCGGCGGTGGTTGGGCGTTTCGCACGCCGCTGTTGACCGCCGCGTCAACCAAATTGGCGGGAATGACATCGAGCGCCTGCAAGTCATCCGCCTTGGGCCGGGGTTCAAAGAACGCGGGGCCGACGATCAAAATCACCAGCAACAGCAGGTGAACCCCCGCCGTGGCTAATGCACATTTTTTTTGCAACCGGTTCATTTTGTCGGTTCGGTGCGCAGGGAGTAACGCGTAATGCCGTTGCGCTGGCAGCCGTTAAGCACGGCGGCCACGTATTTGTAGGGATCGTCCTGATCCGCGCGAATATAGACAATGAGGTTCGGGTTCGCCCGAAAATCCACTGCCAGCCGCGCAATCATTTCGTCAAAAGGCATCCGCCGCCGGTCCAGCGTGTACACGCCCGTCGTGCTGACTTCGACGGTGCGAACGTCGCGTTTGTTCACCGATTTGTCCGGCTCGCCGCCGCGCGGGAGTTTCAGGTTGATGCTCTGCTCCAGCAGCGGCGTGGTGATGACAAAAATAATGAGCAACACAAACGCCAGGTCGAGCAACGGCGTGATGTTGATTTCACTCAACGTCACCAGATAACTGCGTTGTGAAAAACGTCTCATGGCAGTCGAAGGACGAAGGACGTGGGACGAGAGCCAGGCGCGCCGTTTGAATTTGGCGCTCGACTCTCGACTCTCGACTCTCGACCCGTTTTCATTCTTCTTCCAAAAATTCAGATTCCATTTTGGATACAAATTCCTGCGCGAAATTGTCCAGCCCGACGGTAAATACCCGCAAATTGTGTACCAGCCAATTGTAGCCGAACATCGAGGGGATGGCCACGAGCAGGCCGGCCACCGTGGTAATGAGCGCCGCGGCAACACCCGGCGCCATCGCCTGCAACGTCGCCGCGCCCTGCGGCGCCTGCGCGATGCCGCCAAATGCGCTCATGACGCCCCAGACCGTGCCGAGCAAGCCGAGAAATGGCGCGCCGCTCACGGCAATGGCCAGAAAAATCAAGCCGGATTCCAATTTCAGCGATTCCTGCGCCACGACGTTTTCCAGCGCGCGCTTGACGTGCTCCATGTTTTTGAGCGAGACACGTTGCCGGCGCCGTTCACCGCCGGGGCCGCGCAACCGCGCGTCGAGTTCCGTGCAGCCGGTCCGGTAAACCTCGTACAGCGGGCAGCCCTCGACCTGCAACTTGCGGTCAAAAAGATCGAGCGCGCACTTTTGCGAACGAAATTCCTCGTTGAAATAATAGTTCAGCCGGCGCGCGCGCCGCATCTGAATGGCCTTGGAGGTCATTACCGACCAGGCAATCACCGAAAAGACGGCGAGACAGGCGATGACCGCCTTTCCTTCCGGCGTCGCCTGTTTCCAAACGTAAAGGAGTTCCGCTTGATTGGAAGCGGCCCCCACGACAGCAAACGATAATACGTTCATCATACCGACAATTTACCTGGTCGTGAGGAACCGATGTAGCGGCCAAGCGGCAGGCGGTCGAGCAAATTTCCTGCCGCCCAAATTACTACCCGTCTCCCCGAGAATTGCAACGACATTTTTACGGAAAAATTCAAAACGCCGACAACAGCCGTTGAAGCGCCTTTCGCACACGCAAATTTTCCAATCCGCTCGTCAAATCAAATCGCCCGCCCAGCCACGCCAGTGGGAAAATCCGTTTCTCGTCGAAATGTTCCGCCAGCAAACCCGCGTTGGTTTTTGTGGAAGCGTCCGGCTTGGGCGGTGACACCAAAACGACGCGCGCTTTGGCCACCGCGCCGCGCGGTAGAGCTTCAAGGGTGAGCAAAACCTGATTCACCGCGCCGAGCCGGTTGGGACAAACGACAATTGGCGTGGCGTGCAATGACGCAATCAAATCGCGCGAATCGAAATTTTCGCCGAGCGAACTTAGCAAACCGCCTGCGCCTTCGATGAGCAAACCGTCAAAACGCTTTTGCATCGCGCGGACATGCGTGAGCACCTGCGACAATTCCACCTGCTTCCTCTCGCGCCGCGCGGCCAGCACCGGCGCAATCGGCACGCGAAAATGCCACGGATTGATTTCGTCAAGTGTGAGCGCGCCGTTTAGCGCAGCGTGGATAGTTTGGGCGTCGTCGCGTCCGCCGGAGCAAACCGGTTTAAGCGCAGCGACCCTAATACCGCGTTCAAGCAAATACCGCGCGAGCAACGCGGTCAGCACCGTTTTGCCCACGCCGGTGTCCGTGCCAGTGATGAAGAATGTGGTTCGCTTCATTTGGGCAACATCAAAGCGGAAATAATGACCGCAAGCCATTAAAACCATTGACGTTCCTGGCGTGGTTCACTTAAGCTGCACGGCTCGCTGACAATCGAAAAATCGAGAATTATCGTGAACGTCACCGTTGAAAATCTGGCTCCGTGCAAGAAATTGCTGCGGGTGGAAGTGGACGCGAAGGCCGTGGACGAAGCCTTCGATTCCACGGCAAAGGAATTTCAGAAACAGGCAGCGCTGCCCGGCTTCCGCCCCGGCAAGGCGCCGCGCGCGATGGTGCTCAAAAAATACGAGGCGGACATCAAAAGCGAGGTCAAGCGCAAACTCATCGGCGATTCCTACCGCCAGGCGGTGGACGAAAAGAAAATCACCGTGGTCGGCTACCCGGACATCGAGGAAATCCAGTTTGGCCAGGGCCAGGCACTGCAATTCGCCGCGACGATTGAGACCGCGCCGGAATTTCAACTGCCGGACTACAAGGGTTTGCCGGCCAAACGCGAGGTCAAGTCGGTCACGGACGAGGATGTGGAACGGGCGTTGAAATTGCTGGCCCAGCAGCACGTGAAATTTGAAACCGTCGCGCGCGAGTTGCGGCTGGGTGACATCGCCGTGGTGAACTACACCGGCACATGCGACGGGAAGCCCATTACCGAGGTGGCGCCGACGGCGAAAGGGCTGGCGGAACAGAAAAATTTCTGGGTGGAGGTCGGGACAGAAACCTTTCTGCGCGGTTTTGGCGATCAACTCGTCGGCGCCAAGGCGGGCGACAAGCGCACGGTCAGCACGGATTTCCCCGCCGATTTCGCCACCAAGGAACTCGCCGGCAAGAAGAGTGTTTTCGAAGTTGAAGTAGTCGAGGTGAAGGAAAAAGTTTTGCCGCCTCTGGACGAAGCGTTCGCCAAAAAATACGGCGCGGAAAACTTGGACAAACTCCGCAACGGCGTGCGCCGCGACTTGGAAAACGAGTTGAAATATTCGCAGACCAGGTCCATTCGCGGCCAGATTGTCCGCGGTTTGCTGGATCGGGTGAATTTTGATCTGCCGGAGACGGCGGTGGCGCACGAGACGCGCAATGTGGTGTATGACATCGTGCGCGAAAATTCGCAGCGCGGCGTGGCGCGCGATGCGATTGAAAAACAAAAGGACGAAATTTATTCCGCCGCGGCGCGCAGCGCCAAGGAGCGCGTGAAACTTTCGTTTTTGATTCAGCGCATCGCCGAACAGGAGAACATCAAGGTGACGCAGGAGGAAGCCCTGCAGCGGGCGCAAACGCTGGCAGCGATGTATCAGATTCCACTGGATAAATTTCTCAAGGATTTGCAGAAACGCAACGGCGTGGTGGAGCTTTACGATCAGGTCGCCCACGAAAAGGTGCTGGCTTTCCTTGAACAAAACGCCAGAATCGAGGACGTGTCACCGGCGTCGGGCGAAGCGGGCGCTGCTCCGAATTAACCAAACGGTTACCTCCGGGCGTGACGGAACGTCTTAGATTTGGCGGGTCCGGGCAAAAACCGCAACTTTGGCCGGGACACGGAGTTTATTGAACCAGCGCGGACATCCGCGCTTTTTTGGCAAGATGAAAAGTTCCAGAGTTTTCTCGTTTTTTTTCCTGGCGGCCCTCACGGCCGCCGCGCAAACCGGCACGAACTCCATCGCGACGCGCGCGATGTCGCTGCAGGATTGCATCCAGCAGGCGTTGCAGCAGAACTTCGACGTGCAAATCCAGCGCTACAACCCGCAAATTTCGCTTTACGATTTGAACGCGGCTTACAGTGGTTACGACCCGACATTCAACATTGCCGGGCAGCACAACTACAACGACAGTGGCGCCAGTTACCAGAACGGCCAGGTCGTCGCGGGTTCGGAATACAACGCGAACAGTTTCAACTCGGGTTTCAACGGCGGAACACCCTGGGGGATGACCTATAATTTAAGCGGCAACATTTCGGAAACCTACGGTACCTTAGCTGGATTCCCGAATCAGGATAGCTCCTCCGGCCAGATCGGGATCAATCTCACCCAGCCGCTGTTGAAAAATTTCTGGATTGATACCACGCGCCTCAATATTCGAGTTGCCAAAAACCGATTGAAATATTCCGAGCAGGGTCTGCGCCAGCAACTCATCACCTCCGTTTCCGCCGTCGTCAATGCCTATTACGAGCTTATCTTTGCGCAACAGAACGTGCAGGTGCAGCAACAGGCGCTTGACCTTGCCCAAACTCAGCTCGATCAGGACAAGCAACGCGTGCAGATTGGCACGCTCGCCATTTTGAGCGTGCAACAGGATGAATCGCAGGTGGCGCAAAGCCAGGCCAATTTGATCGCCGCGCAGAGCACGCTCGACACGGACGAAAACATCCTTAAAAACTTGCTTACCGACAATTATTCCAAATGGCACGACGTGCCCATTCAGCCCACCGCCATGCTGGAGGCACCGCTGCAATCGTTTGATTTGCAGAACAGTTGGAGCGAAGGCTTGGCCGAACGCCCCGACTTATTGCAGGCCAAACTGAATGTGGAGCAGCAGGGCATTCAGTTGAAGTACTACCGCAACCAGCTTTTCCCCGAACTCGATTTGATTGGCTCCTACGGTTTCAACGGTGCGGGCAGGGAATACAGCGACGTGTTCAGCCAGTACAATCAGGGCAACCGCCCATTTTACAGCTACGGCGCGCAAATGACGGTCCCGTTGAGCAACGTCGGGCCGCGCAACCAATTCAAATCCACCAAGGCGACTTTGCAACAGGTTTTGTTGCAGCTCAAGCAACTGGAACAGAACGTCATGGTGGAAATTGACAACGCGGTGAAAGTAGCGGAGTCCGATTACCAAAGCGTGCAGGCCACGCGGCAGGCGCGCATTTACGCCGAGGCCGCGCTCGACGCCGAACAGAAAACCTACGCCGTTGGCAAGGCCACCACCTTTGAAGTGCTGACATATCAAAACAACCTGACCGCCGCCCGTTCGCAGGAAATCCGTGCGCTCGCTAATTACAACGAGTCCCTCGCCAACTTGGCGCAGCAGGAAGGCACAACCTTGCAGCAATACAACATCAATCTCGAAGCGAAATAAGAGCGTTAGCCGTAATTTTTCATGAGTGCGTCAGTTCGAGTGTAGCGATGCAAAAAAGGGTCGGAGGGTTCCGTCTGAAGGTCTAAATGGCCCGTTTTTCAACACGCAGGCACACGCCCCCTTACCCCCGTTGTTTTTCAGCGTGCCGGAGACAGCACTCACCGCCGCTCAACCACTGCCCAGCGCCTTGAGGACCTGGCCGAAGAGCACCTGATACGGATAGCTGCTGGACCACAGCAGACGAGCCTTTCTGGTGTTACGCAGGACCACCGCGCCGATCTTCAACAGTTTCAACCGGATCGTGGTTAGAGCGGTTCTAGTAAAACTGTAGCCGTTCTTTGTCAGGCAAACAGCCGGCGGAGCGCGGGCTTCAGCCCGCTTCAACTTGAATTTGCATGACGACCTTGAAGCGGCGTGAACGCCGCGCTCCGGCTACAGTTCTATTGAAACCGCTCTAAGGGGTTGAAGCGTCAAGGTGCGGGCGCGATCGGTAGTTCAAGTGTTTCACCACTTCAACGCTTTAACGTCCCATCACCAGAATTGCCACGCGCCCTGCCAGGCAACCCACACTCCGAGCAGAAAATTCGTGATTGCGTGCGCTGTCATGGCATCGCCAAGACGATTCTTGCGCAGTACGAGCCATTGATAAGCCATGCCGCACAAAATGCCCGCCAGCCATTGGAAATGGGAAAAACCAAACACGGCCGCCGTCGCAAAAAACGGCAGCGGTAAAAAACGGTTTAGCGGCACGGACAGGAAATCTTGTTTTGCAATATAACGGTATAAAAACGAGCGGTAAAAGACCTCCTCCAACGGCGGCACGACCAGCGTCGAGCCGAGAATCCGTGTGACAATCATCAGCCACGCCAGTGCCGAATCTTGACCGAATTGCGCGTGTGGATTCCAGACGACACCGCTCTTTAAGAATTTTGGGTAAAATGGATCAATTCCAACCCACATGACAAACACAGCCACGCCGATGACCACGGCTTCCCAGCTCAACGCCCAGCGCATTTCGGAAACCAGCGGACGCATTTCCCAAATCAACCAGACGGCAAGAAGGGTCTTGGCAAAGTAAAACCAGTAGGCTGAAGCCGCCCCAAACTCGCCCTGGCAAAACGTCAGCACGAGGAAAATCACAAACGGCGCCACACGGGCCATCAACGGCGATGTTCCCAGGAGTCTTCTCAGGAATTGCACGCGCTACAATGACGTGAATTCTACCGTGGACTCAAGCTCAGAACCTTTGTTTCTGTTTGGTTTTGCAGCGTGACCGAGTCTTTTGAGATCGCTGTCACGCGGAATGCGTTTATTTGATCACCGATAAACACCGTTTTGCCGCTCACAATCGCGCAGGGCCGGGTCGCTGCGAACATAATACCCTGTAGTTTGGGTTCCGGCGGCTTTGGTGCAACAACTGCCACCTTGTTTGAGTCCGTCAGGGTGTTGGCGGCAACCGCAGAAACAGCAGTGGCTGTTTTCACTGGTTGGGTCCTGGTCGCGGCATGCAGCTTAACGCTGGCAACCTGCGTGGCGTGTCTGGACAGTGACAGTCCGATGAAGATTCCGGCAGCGGCGAACAGTAGAATAATCACCACCGGTACCAGCCAGCTCCCGCCGCTTTCGTATGCGGATTCGACCGGCGACAGCGGCGGTGGATTGGCTGGCGGACTTTGTTGCTGGGACTGTTTGGTCTGCTTGAGGGCATCGTTGATCATGCTCATAAGTGTATGTCTCCTTCGAGTTCGCGAATGGCATGGGTAACCATCCGGTAGTTGATACGTTCGGATTGCTCGACAAAACCAGCCAGCAGCGCCTTGTCACACACGGCATTGACCAGCCGTGGAATGCCGCCACTGTAATGGAAGATGCGCCAGAACGCGGGTTGTGTGAACTGTGGCGTGCCATCGGCCCCGGCCAGTTCCAGCCGGTGTTGAACATATTGGCCGACCTCCGCGCGGGTCAGCGGCGCCAGATGATAACGCACCGTGATGCGCTGGCGAAGCTGGCGCAGGCGCGGGTTGTTCAAGCGGTCGCGCAGTTCCGGCTGGCCGAACAGAACGATTTGCAGCAGCTTGCGATCATCTAGTTCGATGTTGGAAAGCAGCCGCACCTGTTCGAGCAGGTCATCCGTCAAATCTTGCGCTTCGTCAATGATAAGCACGCAATCCCTCCCGCTTTGCGCTTGGTTGAGCAGATGCTCGTTGATGGTCGCGATGATTTCCAAACGGTCGCGGCCCGTCACATCCAGGCCGAATTCGGCAGCGATGGCCCGCACCAATTCCTCGGCGCTCATGACCGGATTGAGAATCAAGGCGGTGGAAAATTGCGGGTCGAGCTGTTCGAGCAGTGCGCGGCAAAGTGTCGTTTTGCCCGCACCCACCTCGCCGGTGAGCTGAACGAAACCCTTGCGCTCGCGGATGCCGTAAAGCAAATGATTAATCGCCTCGCGATGTTTCGTGCTGTGAAACAGAAATCGCGGGTTCGGCGTGATGTCGAACGGCGACTGCGTCAGGCCATAATAATCCAGATACACGCCCAACTGTCAGCAGAAACCGTGCTCACCGAAACTGGGCGGTTTTCCCTTAAAAACAAGGCTAATCGGGCAGGATTTTCCGCGCCGCCCGGACCAAAGCCAGCGCCTCCGCCGGCGTCCCAATCGTGATGCGTAGATGGCTTTTTACTTCCGGAAAATTGAACCACCGGGCGAGAATTTTTTGCGCGCGCAACCGGCGTTGCCACTCCTGAGCGGTGAAGCGTAACGGCTGGACGAGAATGAAATTCGTCTGACTCGGGAAAACCCGGAAACCCAGCTTGGTCAACTCACGGCCCAGCCACTCGCGCGTGGCGATGATTCTTTTGAAAGTCGCGCGGTAATACGGTAAATCGTCCAGCGTCGCCACAGCAGCAACCTGACCGAGGCCGTTCACGTTGTAACTGTCGCGGATTTTGTGCAGCGCGGCGATGAGGTCGTGGTGCCCGACAAAATAACCGACGCGCTGGAAGCATAGCGAATACGACTTGGAAAACGTACGCGCCACGAGTACGTGCGGAAATTTCAACGCCAGTTTCATCGCGTTTTCCTGAGCGAAATCCACGTAAGCCTCGTCGAGAACGATAATCCCTTTTTGCGCACGACAAAGTTTTTCCAGTTCCGACGTTTTGTAACCGCGCCCGCTCGGTGCATTCGGCGTTGTCACATAAGTCAGTGCCGCACCAAATTTCCAAATCCCGCCACTCTTCAACTCCGCCACGCTCGGCAAATCAAAATCCGGCTTGAGCGGCACGGGATTTTTTCGTGCGCCATGAATGTCCGACAGCACCGGATACAATGAATAGCTTGGCGTGAAGTATTGGATTATTTGGTAGGGACGCCCCGCCGGGGCGTCTGCGGACACGCGAGGCCGCGTGTCCCTACCTGAAACAGGCTCCACAAAGCACCTCGTTGCCAGCGCCAGTAATTCATCCGAGCCGTTGCCCACGATGATGTTATCCGCGTGGCAGTCGTGCAGTTTCGCCAGTTTCTTACGCAGCGTTTCCGACGTCGGGTTAGGATACAACCGCAGCCGCCCGTCCACGGCCGCTTTAACCGCCGCCAGCACCTTGGGCGACGGCGGATACGGATTCTCGTTCGTGTTGAGCTTGATCAATCCTTTGACCTTCGGCTGCTCACCATAGACATAAGGATGCAGCTCGCGCACCAACGGGCGGATCAATCGTTCCGGACTTTTCATTTTGAGGAACGGATTTCGGCAGAACATCCGTGCGCACCCAAGCCTTCTAGCTCGGCGAATTTCTTCACCGCGGGCAGCGCCTTTTTGAGTGCGGCGCGATTGTATTCCACCACGCTCGTGCGGCGCTGGAATTGGTCCACGGTCAGGCCGGCAAAGGACGCGCCCGCGCCACCGGTCGGCAGCGTGTGGCTCGGCCCGGCCACGTAATCGCCGAGCACCGTCGGTGACCATGGCCCAAGGAAAATCGCACCCGCTGTCAAGATGCCTTCGGAAAGCCGGCGCGGGTTACGCGTCATCACTTCGCAGTGCTCCGGGGCAAGCTGGTTCGCCAGCGCCACGCCGTCAGCGAGCGACTTAACCTGAACCAGCCAGCCGTTGTTTTGCAACGCGCGCTGGATGAATTCACGCCGCTCAAGCTTGGGCAGTTGCTGCGCGATTTCGTTTTCGACGGCTTTCAGAATTTTCGCCGAGGTCGTCACGAGCCAGACGCGTTCATGGCCGGAGCCGTGTTCGGCCTGTGCTAGTAAATCGGCGGCGATGAACTTCGGGTGGGCCGTTTCGTCGGCGAGCACCAGCAGTTCGCTCGGGCCGGGCAGCAAATCGATCGCGACGTGCCCGACGAGGAGTCGTTTGGCGGTGACAACGTAGGCGTTGCCGGGACCAAAAATTTTCTGAACCCGGCGGAAGGTGTTCGTGCCGTAGGCCAGCGCCGCAATCGCCTGCGCGCCGCCAACACGGTAAATCTCCGTCGCACCGGCTGCACGCGCAGCGAACAGCAAGGCAGGATTGATTGAACCATCCTTGCCGCAGGGCGTGCAGACGGCGATCTCGGGACAACCCGTCTCCTTTGCCAGAGTAATGGTCATCAAGGCAGTCGAGACCAGCGGCGCCGTGCCGCCGGGAACGTAAACGCCCACGCGCTGGAACGGATCGAATTTTTCGCCCACGCTCGCACCATGTGAATTTTTAGTCCGCCAGTTTTTGCGCAGCGATTTTCTGGCGAACGCGGCAATGTTTTTTTCCGCCTCGGCTACGGCGTCACGCAGCGATTTGTCCGCCTTAAGCGACGAGGCCATGAATTCGGCCTGCGTCACGGCAAGTTGTTCGGCCACGAGCTTTGCACCGTCAAATTTTTCGGTCAATTCCAGTAGCGCGTCGTCACCTCGCGCGTAAACATCCTGCAGGATGGCTCGGGTGCGCTGTTCGATTTCGGGATCGAACAGGCTGGAAGCGGCCGTCAATTCGCGGAGCTTTAGGGTAAAATTCGCGTCGGTGTGGCGAAGCACTTTCATAGGAGGGACAAGCTAGGGAATAAACGGCTGAAAGTCAAAAGGCCGGACGGGCACCGGCAGTTTAATCCAGCGTTAAACACAGAATCTGGATTTTTTGCCAGCCAGTTTTGATCCGGTTTTGCTCCGGTTTTGCTTTCTGGAATTGTCCGTGACCACGCGCGGATTTTTACTTCAACGACAATTTTATTACCGCCGCCGCCGTGGCCGGCACATTTAAACGGCATTGACCGGTTTTGTCCGACATCAGCGGTGTCCATTTGCCGTCCCAAGAACCGCTGTCACTGATGGACGCGCCGCCGAGCGTCACGCCAGTTTCTGCCGCCAGGTTGCCGTCCGGACTGGTCAGAAAAATCACCGCCGCGCTTTTCGGAATCTCCGACGCAACAACGGTCACCTTTGCCGTCTTTGCGCCGGCGCCGTGGTCCTTGTTGATAATGGTGACGAAAAGATTTTCGCCATTCCGAACAGCGTAGGCAGTCAGATTGATGCTGTCCGGGTTGGAAATCGTAATCGGTTGCACGCGACCGTGACCGCCCAAATTGAACGCCTTGATGGCGTAGCCGATTGGATGAACATTATAACCTTCGTCCGAAGTCCAAAACGTGGCATACCAGCAGGAGCGGTTCGCGCCGGCGGCGGCGACCTTGTCGCCGGTGTGAAAATTGACGCCGCTGGCGCCATGCGCGGCCCACCAGTGCAGAAAGTCCAGCCCCCACAACGCCGAAGCAAAGGTATTGCTTATGTCCTTCGCGCCGCCGTTGTAAAAATTATTGGCTTCTTCCAGCCGGAACGGCAGACCGTTTGACAACGCCGCCGGCACAAACGAATGCCACATGCCTCGATATTCATCTTGTAATTTTGCAGACAACATTTTGTCCTGCCCCGCGGCAACGTCGGTCGCAAGGATGCCGTTGCCGCACGGATAATCGTGCTGGGCAACGAAAGCGATGGGTTCCGATTTTCCTAAATCATCGGCGAAGTCGCGCGACCAAACAGGGTATCCGCCCGCACTCGGCCCGCAGAATTTTGCGTCCGGCACCTCCGCGGTGATGGCGGCAGCATATTTCTTCCACTCGTCGCGGTAGGCGGAGTAGGTTTTGAAATAAAAGTTCGGTTCATTGCCAATGGCGAAGCAGAGGAGCTGCGATTGGTAATGTTGCTCGATGTATTTGGCGATTGCGACGGCGTTGGTAATGCTGCCGTCCCGCAGACGCAGTGTGTAAATCACTTTTGCGTCCGCGGCGCGGGCAAACGCGAACAGGCTGTCAATGTCCGCCGGACCCGGGACCGGAACACCCGGTCGGTCCGCAGTGTTTCCCCCGACGCGCAGGATTTTGACGCCAAGCGTTCGGAACAACGAGACGAGCGGCTGGTTCGCGGGGCTGAACAGGTATTTCCCATTCGCGCCGGGCAAAACGGCCAGCATTTCAAAACTCAAGCCAGTGAAATCGGATGGAATCTGGTAGCTCGGCGTTTTTAACCCGGCCACCGTCAGTGTGACGGGAGCTTGGGCCAGTGCCGTGCCGTTCAAAAGCAAGCCGACGCAACCCAGACTGAGGATCATTTTAATTTTGTTCATGAATGTTTAGTGTATCGAAACTTGTGACAAGTCCCGACTTTGGCGTAAATTCCTTTTATGCGCAATCCCATCATTGCTGCGCTGGATGTGCCAACGGCCGAGGCCGCGCTGGAACTGGCCAAAAAAATCGCTCCGGCGGTTGGTGGTTTTAAGATCGGCAGCGAACTGTTCACTGCCGCCGGGCCGGACATTGTGCGCCGGATTCGCGCGACCGGCGCGGCGGTGTTTCTGGATTTGAAGTTCCACGACATCCCGAACACGGTGGCCAAGGCTATCGCCTCCGCCGTGCGGCTCGACGTGCAAATGCTCACCGTGCACACCAGCGGCGGCGCGGACATGCTCAAGGCCGCCGAACAAGCCGCCCAGGAAACGGCCTGGGAACTCGGCCATGCGCCGCCGCTCGTGCTGGGCGTGACCGTACTGACTAGCCTCGACAGCCATGCGTTGAGCCAGATTGGCCTTGATCCAAATGTCGGACGCCAGGTGCGCCGCCTCGCCAACATGGCCACCCAGGCCGGGCTGCGCGGCTTGGTCTGTTCGCCGCTGGAAGTGGCCGAACTCCGGCAAATGCTGACCGCCGGCATCCAGCTCGTCACTCCGGGCGTCCGGGCCGAAGCCCATCCCGCCGATGACCAAAAACGCACGCTCAGTCCACGTGAAGCCATTGCCGCCGGTGCCAACTGGCTGGTGATTGGCCGGCCCATTTACGCCTCGCCGGATCCGCGTGCGGCGGCAGAGAAGATTTTGGAGTCGTTAACGCAAGCCAGACATCTTGCCTGAGCAAATTTGAAGCTAGGGACAGTTCCAAACTGTCCCGATCGCACAGGCAAAGTTTCCAGTTATCCTGCAAATTTCTTTGCCGTAATGCTGGCGTTGTGGCCGCCGAAACCGAAGGAGTTGTTGATGACGGCGTTGATTTTCATTTCGCGCGCGGTGTTGGGCACGTAATCCAGATCACATTCGGGGTCGGGCACTTGATAATTGATCGTTGGCGGGGCGATGCCGTGTTTGATGGCCAGTGCGCAGGCGGTCATCTCCACCGCGCCTGCCGCGCCGAGCATGTGGCCGGTTGCGCCCTTGGTGGAACTGACTGCGATTTTTTTCGCGTGCGCGCCAAAGACGGTCTTAATGGCCTGTGTCTCGCAAACGTCGCCCTGTGGCGTGGAGGTGCCGTGAGCGTTGATGTAGGAAACGTCCTCGATTTTCAAACCACCGTTGTTCAAGGCCATTTTCATGCAGCGCACCGCGCCTTCACCATCAGGCGATGGCGCAGTCAAATGGTAGGCGTCGGCGGTGTTGCCGTAGCCGACGACTTCGCAATAAATTTCCGCGCCGCGTTTCTTCGCGTGCTCCAATTCTTCGAGCACAATCACGCCCGCGCCTTCGCCCATGATGAAGCCGTCGCGTTCCCGGTCGAACGGCCGCGAGGCGTGCTTGGGATCGTCGTTGCGCCGGCTCATGGCTTTCATGGCACAGAAGCCGCCGATGCCGATGGGCACGACCGTCGCCTCCGCGCCGCCGGCGAACATCACCTGTGCGTCGCCCATTTTGATCGCGCGCCAGGCCTCGCCGATGGCGTGGTTGGCCGTGGCACAGGCCGAGCAGGTGGCGAAATTGGGGCCGCGCAAATTATAAAACATCGAGAACAGGCCGGAAGCCATGTTGCTGATAAGCATCGGAATCATGAAGGGCGAAAGCCGGCCCGGACCGCGCTCGCGCAACACCTTAAGCTGCCAGGTGGTGGTGGACAACCCGCCGATGCCGGAGCCGATGATGACGCCGATTTCGTCGCGGTTTTCCTTTTCAAGATCAAGGCCGGAATCGAGCAGGGCCTGGTGCCCCGCATAAACGCCGAATTGCGAGTACCGGTCGGTGCGGCGGACTTCCTTGGGCGACGGAAACGCGGGCGCGGGATCGAAATTTCTCACCTCGCCGGCGATTTGCGTATCGAACGGCGACGCGTCAAAGGACTGAATCCGGTCAATGCCGCAGTGGCCGGCGATCAAATTCTTCCAGAAAACGTCGAGTTGATGTCCGAGCGGCGTCACCACGCCAAGGCCGGTGACGACGACACGGCGGTCTGTCCAATTGCTTGCCATAAAAAACGGGGCAGCTCTAGCTGGATTCAGCCGAAACTGCCCCGAAGCCTTCAAAGTCGCAACTATTTCTGCTGATGTTCCTCGATGTATTTGACCACGTCGCCGACCGTAAGGAGTTTTTCCGCCTGTTCATCCGGCACTTCGATGCCGAATTCCTCCTCCAGCGCCATGATCAATTCGACCGTGTCGAGTGAATCCGCGCCGAGGTCTTCGATGAATTTGGCCTCCGGTGTGACTTGATCCGGCTTCACGCCGAGTTGTTCAACAATGATGTCTCTTACGCGTTGGTCTATAGGTTTGTCAGCCATAAATTAAATTTAGCCTTGTCTCTATGCCATGAATGGCAGAATCGTCAAGCTCCAATCACAAATTTTTTCTTCGCTTAAAACGTTGAAACAGTCGCTGCTGAACGCCCTTCACATCACCATGCCGCCGTCCACCGCCAAAACCTGGCCGGTGATATAACGCGCCGCCGGACTGGCCAGAAACACCGCCGCACCCGCAATGTCGTCGGGCTGGCCGAAGCTGCCGAGCGGAATCCCCTTGAGCACTCCGGCGCGCAATTCCTCTTTCAACCCCGCCGTCATGTCCGTTTCGATGAATCCCGGCGCAATTGCATTGACCGTGATGCCGCGTGAAGCCAGCTCGCGCGCCACCGATTTGGTAAAACCGATCAGCCCCGCTTTGCTCGCCGCGTAATTACTCTGGCCCGCGTTGCCGATGAGGCCGATGACCGAGGCCACGTTAATGATCCGCCCAGCACGTTGCTTGATCATCGCGCGGCTGAACGCCTTGGTAACGAGGAACGCGCCCTTCAAATTCGTGTTCAACACGGCGTCCCAATCCGCGTCGCTCATGCGCATGAGCAGATTATCGCGCGTAACGCCGGCGTTGTTGACCAGAATGTCCACCTTGCCGCATTCGCCCAGGATTTTCTCCGCGGCGGCGCTGACGGCGGCGGCGTCCGCCACGTCCACGGCATGCGCCCAGGCTTTGCGGCCCAAGGCGCGGATTTCCGCCGCCACCTTTTCGGAATTTTCCGGCGAGCGTGAAACGCAGGCCACGTCCGCGCCCTCCGCGGCGAATTTCAAGGCGATGGCGCGGCCGATGCCCCGACCCGCGCCGGTGACGACAGCGATTTGGTTTTCAAGTTGTTTCATGGCTGCGACAGATATTCGACAGAATCAACAGAATGAACAGGATTTTTTGACATAGATCACTCGGATTTTCGATGATTGACTCTGTGTTAATCCGTGAAATTTGTGTCAAAGTGCTTTCACCGTTTCTTGCAGACTCGCCACGTCCGCGACGTTAAGCATTTGCGCGTTTTTATCAATCCGCTTCATGAAACCGCTCAGGGCTGTGCCGGGACCGAGTTCGATGAAGCGCGTGAAATCCTGCGCCAGCAGCGTGCGAATGGATTGCTCCCACAGCACCGGCGACGTCACCTGGCTGACCAACCGCTCCCGGATATGGCTCGGCGTGCCGTGCGGCAACGCGTGGACGTTGGAAATCACCGGCACGGTCGGCGAGGCAATGTTGATTTTTTCCAATTCCGCCTGCAATTTCGGCTGGGCGCTGGCCATGAGCGGCGAGTGGTACGCACCGGCAACTTGCAGCGGAATCGCGCGCTTCGCGCCTTTGGCTTTGGCCAGCTCGACGGCGTTGGCGATTTTTTCCGTTTCGCCGGAAATCACAAGCTGGCCGGGACAATTGAGATTTGCCAGAACGACCCCCGCTTGAGCGCAAACTTCACGCGTAGGCATTTCATCCAAGCCAATAACCGCCGCCATGCCACCGCGCGTGGCGTCACAGGCTTCCTGCATGAAACGACCTCGCTGGCGGACGATCCGAAGGCCATCATCAAAACCCATCGCGCCCGCCGCCGCCAGCGCGGTGAATTCACCGAGCGACAAACCGGCGGCGGCGTCAAATTTCAATGCCGGCACATGTTCCTTGAGCAATTCAAATGCAACCCAGCTTACGAGAAAAATGCCCGGTTGTGCGTTTTCAGTCTTCGTCAGTTCCGGCTCCGGGCCATTGAAGCAAATCGAAGCAAGGTCATAGCCGAGCGCGGCGTTGGCGCGGTCGAACCAGGTCTTGGCTGAAGGGAATTTTTCGGCGAGGTCTTTGCCCATGCCGACCACCTGCGCGCCCTGCCCGGCAAACAACAATGCGGTTTTGCTCATAAATTTACGGTAAGGGCGGGAGTTTCAACGCAAAGGCGCAGTGACGCAAAGAAAAATTCCGCGTCTTTTCCTTCTGGTTGAAACTCAACTTTATTGCCTTTGATACGTCCCCACCAACTGGCCTTCGCCAAGAATGTGGCCGTTCATCGCCTTGAGCAGTTCTTTCTTCGTGGCGCCGGATTTTAAATCGAGCGGCGTGTCGAGCGCGTAGATTTTAAAATGGTAGTGGTGCGGCTTCCCGCGCGGCGGGCACGGACCGCCATACCCGGTCTGGCCAAAATCATTGACGCCCTGTTTCGCACCGTTGGAAAGCTCCGGCGACTTGGGCGTGTTTTCAGTGAGTGCGGTCATGGTGGGCGGTAGATTATAAAGCACCCAATGCACCCAGGCACCCATCGGCGCGTCAGGGTCGTCGGCAATGAGCGCAAAACTTTTCGTGCCGGCGGGCGCGTTGCTCCAGGTCAACGGCGGCGACACATCCGGTCCTGCGCAGGTGTATTGATCGGGAATCGGCTGGCCTTCGGCAAACGCGGTGCTGGTGATTTGAATCTTCATGGCTGGCTCCTTTGCGGGTTTGGGGTTGTTTGCGCAACTGGCCGCGACCAGGCAACCGAACCATGCCGCGGCAAACAAGTAACTCATTCGCGCGTTCATGCTCCAATTTGGCCCGTGCGCGCCGCTTGTTCAAGCGTATCGTTTTAGTTTAAGCTGGCCGTGTGATGGTACTCGAAGCGATTCAGAAGAGCGCGGATTTTCTGGCCAAAAAGGGCGTCGAATCGCCGCGCCTGCAAACCGAACTGCTGCTCGCGCATCTGCTCAAAATGCCGCGCATGAAACTGTACCTGAACTTCGAGCGCGCGCTCACCCCGGCGGAAACGGACGCGCTGCGTGAACTTGTCAAACGCCGTGGACAGCGCGAACCGCTCCAACACATCATCGGCTCAACCTCATTTTGTGGCTTGGCAATGGCCGTGAACCGCCATGCCCTCGTGCCGCGCCCGGAAACGGAATTGCTCGCCGAAGAAGGCTGGAAATGGTTGAAAGAACATTCAACGTTCAACATTCAACATTCAACATCGCTTCCATCCAATGCCGTTGTTTCAGTGCTGGACTTCGGCACCGGCACAGGCTGCGTTGCCATCGCGCTGGCGGTGAAATGTCCGAATGTAAAAATCACGGCCACCGACATCTCGGCGGACACATTGACGCTCGCCAGGGAAAACGCAGCACAAAACGGTGTCGCCGAACGGATTGAATTTCTGCAAGGCGATGGATTCGCGGCGCTGCAAAATGCAGGACAGACATCTTGCCTGACTCCATCTGCCGAAAATCAGTCAGGGACAGGCAAGATACCTGTCCTACACTTCGATTTAATCATCAGCAATCCACCCTACATTCCTTCCGCCGAAATCGCCACCCTCCAGCCGGAAGTGCGCGATTTCGATCCTCACGCGGCGTTGGATGGCGGGGCGGACGGACTGGATTTTTATCGAAGGTTCTCGGCGCAAGCGAAGCCCTTTTTAGGGCCAGGTGGAAAAATCATGCTGGAATTCGGTGACGGCCGGGCGGAGGCTATCCCGAAACTTTTTGAAGCCGAAAAGTGGATTGTCGAAGCGGTGAAGGAAGATTACAGTCACCGGCCAAGAATTTTAATCGCGCGCCGCTAAAACATTTTGCCACGGATGACCACGGATAAACACAGACTTTTACACGGGGCTTCTGTCGCCGGTTTTTTTATCCGTGTGCGTCCGTGTTAATCCGTGGTTGAATAAATTCACATGGAAAGTTTTCTGATCAAAGGCGGCGCGCCGTTGCACGGCGAGGTCGCCGTCAGTGGGAGCAAGAACGCCGCGCTGCCCATCATGGCGGCGGCGTTGTTGACCGGCGAACCTTCCGTCATCCGGCACGTGCCTGATTTGAGCGACACGCGGTTCATGACGCGGATTCTTGAATCGCTGGGCGCGCAAACAAAGTTTGAAGGCGGCACGCTGACCGTTCATGCGCGAAAAATCCGCGGTTACGCGGATTACGAACTCGTGCGCAAAATGCGCGGCTCCATCTGCATCATGGGGCCGTTGCTGGGACGATTGAAGAAGGCGCGCGTGTCGCTGCCCGGCGGCTGCATCATCGGCGCACGGCCCATCAATCTGCATTTGAAGGGTTTTGCGGCGCTCGGCGCGAAGGTTGAAATCAAAGGCGGCTATGTTGACGCCACCGCAAAGCAACTTGCCGGCGCCCCGATGTTCCTTGGCGGGCGCGCTGGTTCCACGGTGCTGGGCACAGCGAACGTGATGATGGCGGCGACGCTGGCTGAAGGCGTGACGGTGATTGAGAGCGCGGCGTGCGAGCCGGAGGTGGTGGATCTGGCAAAATATTTGACGGCGATGGGCGCGAACATTTCCGGCGCGGGCAGCCCGACCATCACCGTCACCGGCGTTGGCCAATTGCACGGCGCGGAGCACGAAGTCATTCCCGACCGGATTGAAGCGGCGACTTTTGCCATTGCCGCCGCCGCAACAAATGGTGAAGTAACTTTGAAGGATGCGCGGGCAGAGCATTTGCGCGCCGTGCTGGACAAGCTGAATGAAGCCGGGGTTTTGATTCAGCAACGTGGCGGAAATTTAATCGTCCGGCGCGGCAAAAAATTGCACGCGGTGGACGTGACAACCTTGCCGTACTCCGGTTTTCCAACGGACGTGCAGGCGCAAATGATGTCGTTGCTGGCGTTGGCGCCCGGCATCAGCATCATCACCGAGCGGATTTTTGAGTCGCGCTTCATGCACGTGAGCGAACTGGCGCGGCTCGGCGCGGACATCGAGATCGAAGGGCCGAGCGCGATTGTGAAAGGCGGCCGGCCATTGAGCGGCGCGCCGGTGATGGCCAGCGATTTGCGCGCGTCGGCGGCGCTGGTCATCGCCGGGCTGGCGGCCAATGGCGCGACGCAGGTGAACCGGATTTACCACCTGGATCGCGGCTACGAGCAGATGGACGCGAAGCTGCGGAAACTCGGCGCGCGGATTCAGCGCGTGGAGGAAAGATGATTCAATTTTTCAAAGAACTTTACCTTACAGGATTCCTCTCGGTTTTAGGTTTAGGTTGCCAGAGCGATTTGGTGGCGGCTGGGAACCCACTGTTGACGCCGGTAAAGGAGTTACCGGTGTCGCCGCAATTGAGATTGTAATCTTCACAATGATCATGATGTGGATTGAAATTTATTTCGGGGCAAGGTTCTTTTCGAACGCTGGTAAATTAATATTTGTGCTGTCCATTATGCCGATTTATTTCGTGAATTATTATGCCTTGCTCACCCGGGGCCATGGTATCAAGTTTAAGCGCGAGCATGACACTTTGGAAAAATCCAGAAGACTTCTCCTAAGATCAGGCATTTCCTTCATGTATTTAGCGAGCGTCTTTGCGTCACCCACTTGGGTTGGGGGCAAAGCGGCAGTGCATTTTTCTGGGATTTGCTCCAGTTTTGCTAGGACTTGCTTTAACCTGTCTTTGTCCTCGTAAGTGCGAAAGCTGGCACTTGTTATTCTCTCGGAGCCAAAAAACCTACTTTTTATATCGAGAGCCACGGCAAGCGCGCCGAGTGGATGCTCTTGCGCTTCATTTTCAAGCGACGTTATCGTCCCCTCGATTAGGAAAACGACCTCTCTAAATTGGGCTTCTCGCTCAACTAGAAAACGCGTCTGGCCTTCACGGTTTGCTCGTTCAGCAAGATCGTGCTTTATTTGATTAAGGTGGACGGCAGAAGCGACGTTTGCCACAACGCTCGCATAATCTATCCAATCGCGTTTCTTTTCCATAGCACCGAGATTAGAAGACAATAAAACAGCCAGCATTGACGATATGCGGAACAGCTTTGGCCTGTCAAATGAATGTTCACTCGTACCGCAGCGAATCAATGGGATCAAGGTTCGCCGCCTTGTACGCCGGATAGGTTCCGAAGACAACGCCGACGACGGAGCAGATGAAAAGTCCCAGCACAATCCAGTCAATGGGAATAGCGGGCGGGACCTTCATATACCACGCGAGGATGTTGCCGCCCAGAATGCCGAACACGACGCCGATGACGCCGCCGATTTCACACAACACGATGGCTTCCATGATGAATTGCCCCATGATGTTGCGCCGTTTGGCGCCAACCGCTCGACGGACGCCGATTTCGCGCGTCCGTTCCGTCACCGAGACCAGCATGATGTTCATGATGCCGACGCCCGCCGCCAGCAGCGCGATGGAACTGACCACCGTGACACCGATGCGCACGGCGCGGGTGAAGGTGTCGAATTGTTCGATCAACGAATCGTTGGAGAACAACTCGAAATCGTCCGGGTCGCCGGGCCGGACCTTGCGGGCCGCGCGCAGGATCGCGCGCGCTTGTTCCTCGCAGTCGGCGTAAACGGCCGGACTGCGCGCTTGAACCAGAATGCTCAGACCGGTCCAACGCAGACCGTACCGGTCGAGCGCCGTGGTGAGGGGCACGACCACAAAGTTGTCCTGGTTGCCGCCCAGTGAACCGCCTTTGGGCGCCAGGACGCCGATCACCGTGTAATTGATGCCGTTGATTTTGAGTTCCTGGCCGACGCCGGAGCCGAAGGGAAAAACCGATTTGGCCAGGGCGCTGCCCAGCACGCAAACGTCGCGGGCGTTGTCCACGTCGCTGTCCACCAAGATGCGGCCTTCCGCAACCACCCAGTTATGCGCCGGAAAACAGCCGGGCGTTTCGCCCAGCAATGCCACGGTTGGAGCGGTTTTGGCGTAGCGGGTCTGAACCTGGCCATCCCAAAAAGTGCCTTCAATGCCGACGGCGGCGGCGAGGGTGGCCTTTTCTTCAACCGTTTGCCCCTGATCGAGCGTGATGTCTTTGCGCCGCCAGTATTTTTCCCAGTCGGAACGGTTGCCGAACTGGACTTCCGGCCATTTCTGGATGGCAAACGTCTGGCTGCCCAACTGGCTCAGGTTGGTTTCAATGTTCCGCTCCAGCACACGCATGGCGGTCATCACGACGATGATCGAAAACACGCCGATCAACACGCCCAGCAGCGTAAGCGCCGAGCGCAGCTTGTGCGCCGCCAAGGCGTTCATGGCCATGGAGAAACTTTCCGTGGTTTCGGCAAATAGCGCGGTGGATTTGGGGAATTTCATTCGCTTCTTAGTGCCTCCACCGGGTCCATCCGCGCCGCGCGCCAAGCCGGCAGGAAACCGGAAACCAGCCCCGTCAACAGCGACACGAGCACCGCGATGGCGGCGATGTTTAACGACAGAGTGGCCGGAAACAACCACTGGGTCACCGCCAAGGTCACCAGCCACGCGAGGCCCAGCCCGATCATCCCGCCGAACAAACAAACGCAGGCGGCTTCGATCAAAAATTGCAGCAGAATGGTGCGGCGTTTGGCGCCAATGGCCTTGCGCACGCCAATTTCGCGCGTCCGTTCGACCACCGAAACGAACATGATGTTCATGATGCCGATGCCGCCGACGAAGAGCGCCAGACTGGTGACAAACAGGCCGATCACGGCAATGGTGGCCGTCTGCTCATGAAACCATTTCACAATCTCATCCTGCTGGTTGATGGAAAAATTGTCGGGTTGGTCCGGACGCAGATGGCGAATCCGGCGCATCGCTAGCTGCAATTCCTCGTGCGCGTCATCAAGTTGCGCCAGCCCATTGGCCTTCACCTCAATATCATCCAATTGGCCGTTCCAAATCTCCGCCAGAAATTCCCGAATGGGAATGACCACGCGATTGTCCAGGCTCCACCCCAGCATATTTCCCTGTTTTTCCAGGACGCCGATCACTTCGAAGGACTGATTTGCAACCTTGATGCGTTTTCCAAGGGCAGATTCCCCACGAAACAGGTTCGTGGCGACATCGCTGCCGATGACGCAAATCGGCTGGCTGCCTCCGGCATCAGCCACGGTCAGGAATCGGCCTTCGGCCACTTCCGCGCCGCTGGTTTGCAGGTAGTCCTCCGTGGTGCCAATGATATCCACGCTGCTGGCGCTGCGGGTTTTGTATTTCACCGCCTCCTCGTCTGTCACGGTGGGCGCAACCGCGGCGGCCAGGGTGAGTTGTCTGGCCAGTGCCTCGGCGTCGGCCAGGCGGATGGGTGGCCGCTTGCGCATGTTGACATAGTCCTCATAGGTGGCGTTAAACCACTTGAAGCGCGACACATAAAACACGTTTGCACCGAGTGCGGAAACGCTCTTGATGAACGCCTGGTTCAGTCCGTTAATGGCCGCGCCCATGAGCGTGACGGTGACGATGCCAATGACGATGCCGAGCGTGGCCAGCACCGAGCGCAGCTTGTTCGCGCGGAGGGCGTTCCAGGAAATGCCGAGACCTTCGCTGATTTCGGCAAGCAGGTTCATGGCTGGCTGAGGGTCGAGGGTCGAGGGTCGAGAGCCGGACCGGTTATGCCCTCGACGCTCAACGCTCGTCCCTCGACTTGTTTTTCGTCACTGGCAATCAGCCCGTCGCGAAGACGAATGATGCGGCGGGCGTGTTTGGCGATGTCCTCCTCGTGTGTGACGACGATGATGGTGTTGCCTTTCCGGGAAAGTTCGCCAATCAGCGCCATGATTTCCGCGCCGGTCTTGGAATCAAGATTGCCCGTCGGCTCATCGGCCAGCAGGATTGAGGGTTTGTTGACAAGGGCGCGGGCGACGGCCACGCGCTGACGCTGGCCGCCGGACAGTTCGTTGGGTTTGTGATGGACGCGGTCCGCCAGACCGACCTGCGCCAGCGCCTCCAGGGCCAGGCGGCGGCGGTCGTCGGCGGGCACACCGGCGTAAATCAGCGGCAGTTCGACATTGTGCAGCGCATTCGAGCGCGCCAGCAGATTAAAGGTCTGGAAAACGAAACCGATCTCGCGATTGCGAATTTCCGCGAGCTGGTTGTCATCCATTTCGCTGATGCTGGTGCCGTTCAGCCCGTAGTGACCGGCGCTCGGCGTGTCGAGACAACCAATCAGATTCATCAACGTGGATTTGCCGGAGCCGGACGGCCCCATGATGGCGACATATTCGCCGCGCTGGATTTCGAGCGACACATCGCGCAGGGCGTGGACAATTTCCGATCCCATCTGATAGCGCCGCGAGATTTTCTCAAGCCGGATCAGTGACATGGGATGGAAACGCGCTGGGTGTTGCGTGGTGCGTGCTCCGCAAACCATCTGCCGGAGCGTGATAACACAACCGGCGCCTCACGTGGCGCGGCAGATTTCTCATGGTTTTTCCTCCTTCGCGCCCATTTCAGCCGGACCGACGCGAATTTTCGATCCGTCCTGAAGGTCGCGTCCGACCGCGCGATAACCGCCGGAGACAATCTCCTCGCCGTTGGTGAGACCGCCGATAATTTCCCAGTAATTGTCGTCGCAGAAGCCGATCTTCACCGGCACGGGCTTAACGTGGTCGCCATCCACCACGAAGACCACGTCCGTCGGTTTGGAGGATTCCTTGGCCTTCATGGCGGACGCCACGGTGTTCGTGCCGGCGACCGCGTTGGTGCGCGAAGCGGCGGAAGCCACGGCGTTCGTTTCACCCTTTTTCAGCGGATCGGTCTCCGGCACAGGTTTCATGGGTCGGGTCGTGACGCTGGCCAGCGGAACAGTCAGGGCGTTGGTGCGATATTCGGTTTCGATCTCCGCCGTCACCGACATGCCGGGTCGAAAGGCCAGTTCCTTTTCGTTGACGCGGATGCGCACCTCAAATTGCGTGGCCTGCTGCGATTGGCTGCTGCTGCCACTGCTGCCACCGAGCAAACTGCTCGTGCCGGAACCCAGGGCGGAGTTGGCGACAGCGGTTACCACGCCGGTGAACTTGCGGTCTTTGAAGGCGTCCACCTCAAGCCGGGCCTTCTGTCCGGGCGCGATGCCCACCACGTCCATTTCGCCCACGTCCACGCGGGCCTCGATCTGGTTCAAGTCCGAGATGGTCATGATGGAAGTTCCCACGTTCTGAATGGTGCCCAAAACTCGTTCGCCCACTTCGGAGTTCAGGCTGGTAATAGTGCCGGTGAGCGGCGAAACGATGGTGGTTTTGGCCAGTTGTTCTTCCGCGCTGTCCACCGCTGCCTTGGCCACGTTAACCTGGTCATCGGCGCTGTCCAATTGCGCTTTGGCCACATCGCGGGCTGCTTTGAAACCGATGAAGTCCGACTCCGAAAGCAGCTTGCTGTTGAACAATTCCAGATTGCGCTGATAGTCCGCCTCGGCTTTTTCCAGATTCGCCGCCGCCGAGGCCTTGGCCGCCAGCGCGGATTCATAACCGGCCTTGGCTTGGTTGACCGCCGCGATGTAAACGTCCGGATTGATTTTCAACAGCAAATCGCCCTTTTTGACGTGTTGACCTTCCTTGACCGGCAGGGCGATGATTTCGCCGCTGACTTCCGGACTGATGGTGACCTGCACGACGGGTTGGATTTGACCATTGGCCACGACAAGGTTGGTGAGGCTGTGGCGCGAGACCTTTTCCGTTTGCACCGTGATGACCGGCGCGCGTTTTTTGAAGATGGCCAGTAGCACCAGCGCGACGAGCACCAGGCCGATGACCGAAAAAATGATGAGCTTCCGGCGTTTTTTAGGTTTTGCCATGATAGTTATGTATTAAGACAACGTTTAGCGGACTTTGTTCCGCTCAATTCAACGCGAATAAACACCAGCAAGAAGTCAGCCCCCAAAGGCCGCTCTCATAGCTGCGCCGAATCCAATCAGGATACCTGAAAGGACAATCCAAATTCCGAAAATCCATGCCGCCGCCTTGGCCGCCGATGCGCCGGTTAGTCTGGCAAGACCGACGGAACGAACCGCCAGCAACCAGAAGGTCATCACGTTTACCAAGGCCAGCAACGAATAAAGGGTGTTTTGAGGATCAAAATCCTTTACCACGAGCGTCAGGCTCAAGGTCGCAAATAAATTACCTGTAATCAAAACGAGCAAGGTTCTGACCACGACATCCAAAACCAGAATCATGTTGGCCAAGCCGGCGATTTCCACCGCTTTCAGATAGGGAAAAGGCGCCTTCAAAGCAAAGGAACCGACCAGCCAGAGAATCAGGCCGCCCCAGAAAGGTGTGATAAAAGCCGTCAAAACAGGCGCGACAACTCCCGTGATTTTATAACCTATGCCCCCAAATTTTTCCGCCGCCGCCCGGGCTTGATCGGCTTGGGCACCGGACAGCTTTCCTTTTTCAACCTGACGATCAATGGCCTTGTTTGATATGTCCTTCATCTGCTGCTGAATGGATGGCTGGGAAAAAATCAGCCAACCGCTTACCCAGCCCAGGACCATCAGCAGAAGGGCCGGCGTCAGCCAATTGGCGGTGCGAGGCGGAGCGGTCTTGATTTGGTCAAAGACTTCTCCCGGCGCGGCGAAGACGTTCATCAGCCTTCCGGCCAGCGACATCGTGGGTGCCGGGGGTTCAGTGGGTTGGGCTTCAGGAATTGGCGGGATGGGTTCCATATTTTGCAAATGGGCTTATCCATTACTTAGGCAAAAAACAGCCAAAGTTGCAAGAAATGTCGCTAATTATTTCGCGGCCTGAAATTGCCCTGCCCGCCGAAATTTCAGGCAGCGAATTTGGAGCCAACCAATGGTTAATCGCCGTCATCCACCATTTTCACCGCCCAAACCGGACACGGCGTCTGCGAACCTTTGGTCGCCCGCCACAAAATGCGATTGAACAAATCTTCCGGGCACTCGTCTTCCTTCTTGAGCGGCAGGCGCGCGGAAACGTAGGCGTCTTTCCGCAGCAGCGGATCGGAGATTACCTTGGGATCCGGATTCATTTGATCGAGCGGGGTCTGATTGGCCACCGCGTCGAAAGGCGTGAAATCGGGCGTGTTGGTGAAACAATCGAACATCGGCGTGGCCGTCGCGTCCATCTGGTTCATCGGCGGCAAACTGAGCATGAGTTCCATCGTGCGCAGCAGGCTGGTCTGATTGTATTGCGTGTTCACCACCACGCCGCGTTTGGTGTAGGCGCTGGCGACGTAAGCCGTCGTGCGGTAGGCGCTGACGTGGTCCCAGCCGTTCTGTGGATCATCCTCAATGGCGAAAATGCACGTGTTCGTCCAAAACCTGCTGTGGCTGACGGCGTCCACCACCCGGCCGACGGCGAGGTCGTTGTCCGCAACCTGCGCGGCGGGCGTGGGCGAACCAAATCGGGTGCCGCTGGTGTGATCATTCGGCAACCAGAGGATGACCAGGTTCGGCAAATCGTCCGCTGCCTCATAGCGATTCAAGTCCTTGATGAACTGCGCGGCGCGCCATACGTCCGGCACGTCCAAATCCCAGCCAATCGTGTTGGTCACGATATACGGTCCCAGCGCGGCGATGTCCGGTTCGCACGAGTAGGCGATGGCGTGCGTGCCGCTCAGAAAATCATGGTAACAATCCAGAAAATCCGGTTCCCCTGTGCGGGCTGGCTTTTCCCAATGCTTGTGGTCGGTGGTGAATTCGCCGAAATCGCAAACCGTTTTGCCATGCGCGACCGCGTCGTTCCAGATGAAACCGGCCGGCGAATACGCCAGCGCGTCCCGGCCGTCTTTGTCCCCACCCGCCGGATAACTGCGCGGCCAGCCGGCGAACTCGCGTTCCACGTAATCCATCGCGATGCCCGTATCGGTCCATTGATGGCCGTCGGCGCTCAGGATGCTGCAACAATACGTGTTGTCCAACAGCACAAAATTCCGGACGATTTTGTGCTCGTTCGGTGTGACGCGCTCGCCAAACGTGCATAAATTTGCGTCGCCGTTCCCCTCTTTTACGTCGCCAAGCACCTGGTCGTAAGTGCGGTTTTCCTTGATGATGTAAATGACGTGCTGGAAGACGCTCGGTTCGCCGACGCGCTCCGGCACCGGTCGCGCTGGTTGATCTGGTCGCGCCGGTAACTTAGCCTGCGCCAGCAGCGGATAGCGCAGATCGGCCAATGCAGTTTGGGTGTCCGCCGCCAAGGTCTTCTTCGACGGCACCAGCACCAGCGACAGCGAGCCGTAGTACTGGTGAGTGTTGAAGCCATAGCCGGTGGCTCCCAGCCGCGCGCGTTCCATCTTGGGTGCGATGCTCTTGATGTTCGCTACACAAATTTCCTTGCGCCGGCCGTCGTAAGCGATCCCGCCGGGAAACCAGCCGGCCGGAATCAAGCCGAGCCACTTCGACTCGCCCGGTTTGAAGCGGAAAACGGCGACGGCGTTTTGCGTGCCGTTGCAGACGAACAGTTTTTTGCCGGATTTGTCGAACGCGAGCGCGTTGGGCTGCGCGCCGAACAAATCAGCCGGATTGCGGCGCGCGCTGATTGTTTCGACGATTTGGTCCGTGCGCGTGTCTATCACGCTCAACGTGTCGCTGCCCGCGTTGGCGACGACCAGGAATTTGCCGTTGGGCGACAGCGCAAGGGCGCAGGCGTGCAAACCGGTGACAATCTCCGATTGGTTCGTGCCGTCGAGGTCAATCACCGACACCGAACCTTCGCTGGCGATGGAACGGGAGTCCACCCGCACCCGCATCCCCTGTCCCGCGGGGCCGGTGAGACTGTCCGCGTCCGGCCGCCGCCCGCCCCAGTTACTCACATAAATTTTGTTGCGACAAAGCACGACATCGAACGGGGCGACGCCTACGTTCCATATCCGCAATACTTTTCCCGTCGCCGCGTCAAGTTCGAGCAGGCGATTTGAAAGATTGCCCGCCACGTAAATTTTTTTGCCATCGGGCGAAACGGCAATTCCGGCGGGAATCTCCGCTCTGCGCCTTGGCGCATTGGCCGGCGGCAGCGGAAGGGAATATAACGCGGTGACCTTGTGGTTCTTGTCCACGCCGAAAGCCTTGATGTCGCCGTTGACGTTGGCCATGTAAATCCGCGAACCGTCGGGCGAAAAGACCAGGCCGGTGAAACTGAGCTTGGCCGTTTCGTTTGGCTGGAGAATGCTGGAGGAAACGGGCGCTGACGCCGGGATTTTGCCGTCCGCCGGCAACCGCACGTGTTGCAGGATCTTTCCCGTGGCCGGATTCAAAACAACCAACTCCGGCGTCAGGCCGGCGGTCACGAGACGTTTGCCGTCGGGGCTCAGTGCGAGCGCATTTGGCCTCATGCCGGGCAATTCAACCAAGTTGCCGGCGGGCGTGACCAGTTGATTGACCGGCGTGACCAGGCCGTTCGTGGTTGGACCGACAGTTCCGGTGGTGGCGTCAAAATCGCCGGCAACAACCTGGGGGCCGAATCCAGCCAATGCGATTATTCCGAGGCGAACGAACCATTTGCCTTTCATGCGCAAAGAATTGACGCAGATCGCTGTCAACGGCAAGTCACGTTGCGGTGAAATTTTGAATGGCGGACAGTTTGTCCGCAGGCTTCATCCCTAAACCTTGGCCCGTGGACAAGCCGTCTGCACTCTTTAAAAAGTCAAGCCACCTTCGGATCCAGCCGTTCGTCCGGCACAAGATAATTCCGAACGTAATCACTCACGGCGTCTTCGAGCGACGTCGCAGGCGCGGTGTAACCGGCGGCGCGCAATCGTGCCAGGTTCGCCTGGGTAAAATACTGGTATTTGTCCCGAATCGTCTCGGGCATCTCGATGAACTCGATTTTCGGTTCGCGTTTCAACGCGGCGAAAACCGCGTGCGCCAAATCCAGCCAGGTCCGCGCCGCGCCGCTGCCGATGTTGAACAGGCCGTTGGCTTTTTCGTTGGCAGCCAAGTGCAGCGCCATGGCGACGGCGTCCTTGACATAAAGAAAATCGCGCTTCTGTTCGCCGTCGCGATAGTCCTTTCGGTAGCTCTTGAACAACTGAATGACCCCTCCTGTTTTCACCTGCGCGAAACTTTTGTGAACGACCGAACGCATGCCGCCCTTGTGATCCTCGTTCGGACCGAAAACATTGAAATACTTAAGCCCCACGATGCGGTCCAGAAATCCGGCGCGCTTGGCGTGCAAATCGAACAGGTGCTTTGAGTAGCCATACATGTTCAGCGGACGCAAGGCGTTGAGTTGGGAATCATCGTCTTCCATGCCTGCCGCGCCGTCACCGTAGGTCGCGGCGGAAGAGGCATAAACGAAGCGCGTTTTTTGGCCGAGCGCCCATGCGGCGAGGTCCTTGGTAAACTCGTAATTATTGCGGATGAGATAACCCGCATCGCGCTCGGTGGTGGATGAACACGCGCCAAGGTGCAGCACGAAATCAAATTTTCCCAGCGCGTCGTTCTGCAATTGCGGCAGCAACTCGTCGGCCTCGACATAATTGGCAAAACGCAACGGCGTGAGATTGCGCCATTTTTCGTCCAGGCCGAGGCGATCGCAAACGACGATGTGTTCGCAGCCCCGGCGGTTCAACGCCCACACGAGCGCGCTGCCAATAAAGCCTGCGCCGCCGGTGACCAGCACCCGCGCGTCGGAAAAATCATTCGGCTTCATGGATTTTTACCACCCCAGCACGTGCGCGAAAATCAACGGCGCAACAATGGTGGCATCCGATTCGATGATAAATTTGGGAGTGTCCACGCCGAGTTTGCCCCAGGTGATTTTTTCATTGGGTACGGCGCCGGAGTAGCTGCCATAGCTCGTCGTCGAATCGCTGATCTGGCAGAAGTAATCCCACAGCGGCACGCCGGTGCGGCCCAAATCCTGATGCAGCATCGGCACGACGCAAATCGGGAAATCTCCTGCGATCCCGCCGCCGATCTGGAACATGCCGAGCGGACTTTTCTTGGTCGTGCGCGTGTAAAAATCCGCCAGCCAGGTCATGTATTCGATGCCGGAACGAACGGTGTGCGTGTCTTTCAATTCACCACGAATGAGCGCGGCAGCATACATGTTGCCGAGCGTCGAGTCCTCCCAGCCGGGAACGACGATGGGCAAATTTTTTTCACACGCGGCGAGCATCCATGAATCTTTCGGGTCAATTTGGTAATGCTTCTTGTATTTGCCGCTGCGGAGCACCTGGAAAAAAAATTCGTGCGGAAAAAACCGTTTGCCCTGCTTCTCGGCGGCAACCCAAACTTCGAGCATGGCTTCTTCGATGCGGCGCATCGCTTCGCCTTCAGGAATGCACGTGTCGGTCACGCGATTGAGATGGCGGTTGAGCAAACCCTCTTCTTCCTTCGGCGTCAGATGCCGGTAATGCGGCACGCGCTCGTAATAATCGTGCGCCACAAGATTGAAAACGTCCTCTTCGAGATTCGCGCCGGTGCAGGTGATGAGATGCACCTTGTCGCGGCGAATCATTTCGGCCAGGGACAGCCCGAGTTCGGCGGTGCTCATCGCGCCTGCGAGACAGATCATCATACGCCCGCCGGCGTCCAAATGTGCGCGGTAGGCGCGCGCGGCGTCCCCCAGCGCGGCGGCGTTGAAATGCCGGAAGTGATGTTGAATGAAACGGGAAACCGGCCCGCTGGACGATTTGGGCTGTGTTTTTTTATTCATAGGTGGACTCTGAAAAAATTCCGCGTTGCCCCACGATACAAATGTTTGCGCGATTGCCAACCCCAAATTCAAATTTTGCGCAGCACGCGCAAAAGTTTTACCGTTTGCGAATTTGGGTCGCAATCCAAAATTGCGGTCGAAGCTACTGCACAATCACCAAATCCGGCCGGGCCAGTGAGAGTCCGCCTTGGACGTCGTTATGAAATTGGGCGCCGATGATGACATTGTTGGTGCAGGTGGTGTCGTTAACCCGGAAGGCCGCGCTGCCGCAATCGCGGGCGATCAGGTTGGTGAAGGCGTTGCGCACGCACTCGCTACCCGGAACTGGCCGGGATCCCCGCGCGGTCCATCTTTCGACCTGCGCCATGAAGACCCCATAGTGATGGCTGTCGCGGATGGAAATGTTATAAAATTGATTGTCGGAACTCGCACGCATAAAGATGCCCAGGTTGTTTGCAACCAACACGGCGTTGCTGATGATGTTGTTGTTGAAAGCCAGATCGAGTGATATGCCGGCCCCGGGATTGTTGTGGAGATCCAGTTCCGTAAACAGGGAATCCTCCGTGTGATAACAGGCAAGCCCGTCGAACTGATTGTCAAACGCAGTCAAATCCCGCACCGTCAGCCGTCGTACGCCCCGTGTGGTGACGAGGCCACCGGAACGACAGCGGGCACAAGTGACCTGCTCCACTGTCGAATCGCTCACGTTCTGCACCGTGATTCCGTTATTGCGGATGGCCGAGCCTTCACCGCGCAACCGCCAGACTTCGCGCTGCTGGTGGTAACGATTCCCATCAATAAAAAGGTCGCTGATGCCCAGAAATCGGGTGCTTTGTCGCGGATTATTGACCGGCTGGCCCATGATGATGACCGGACAATTGGCGCCGTCCACCAGACGGAGAACGGTCCCGGCTCCGGACCCGCGCAAGGACTCATGGTCTCGCTGCAACACAATAGGCTGGCTGACTTCAAAAACTCCGGTCGGCAGCACCACTTCCCCGCCACTCTCAGGCAGGGCATCCAGCGCTTGCTGAATTTCGGTGCCGGTCACACCGGAAGACAAGGTGATGACCGTTGGCTCCGCGGCAGACATTTGTGGAGCAACCAGACAGGCTGTCGGAAAAATTGACAGCCACACAAAAGTCGCGCTGGCCAAGGTCACCCGACTTCTGATTCGATTTAAACTTGCTTTCATAAGACCGAGACAATGGTGACCAATCACTGTATCCAACTTACTATCACCCAACTCCGTTGAAATTTCATCAAATAATTCTAATTTTTAGTACAATTTTTTGTTTGAACTAATTTGCAACTTGGGCGATAGTGATAGTTAGCAAACTGAGTCGCTCCCGTTCCAATGTCCTATTTCTGGCGGCTGAATTTCGTTTCGAGATTTCCCCGATACAATCGAAGGGTTATGCTCCGCTCGAATTTTATGGCGAACCAACAATCCGCAAATACCGCAACCCCCGCCGAACTTGGCTACGCGATGCCCGCCGAATGGGAACTGCATGAGGCCACGTGGCTCGGCTGGCCGCACAACGCCAGTGACTGGCCCGGCAAGTTCCCCGCCATCCCATGGGTCTATGGCGAAATGGTGCAAAAAATTTCTGCGGGTGAAGTCGTCCGCATTCTCGTCCGCCATCCATCCGAGGAAAATTCTGCGCGCCATGTTCTTCAGCGCGCCGGCTGCGACCTGAAAAAAATCCGGTTCGTTGTGCATCCGACGAATCGCGGCTGGACCCGCGACAGCGGCCCCATTTTTGTAAAACGCAAATCCCCCAGACGCCAAACCCCAGACGCGAGACCCCAGACTGCCATCGTCCATTTCCATTTCAACGGCTGGGCCAAATACAATAATTGGCGCAAGGACACAAAGGTTCCCGAAACCGCCGCGCGCGTTCTGCGTAAAAACCTTTTCCATGCCGAATGCCACGGCCAGCCGTTCACCATCGAAGGCGGCGGCATCGAGTTGAACGGTTACGGCACGCTGCTTTCAACCGAGCAATGTTATCTCGACCCCCAAGTTCAGGTTCGCAATCCCGGCCTTGGCAGAAAGGAAATCGAGATGACACTGAAAAATTATCTCGGTGTCAAAAACATCTTCTGGCTGGCCAAAGGCCCGGCAGGTGACGACACGCACGGACACATTGACGACATCTGCCGTTTTGTGAATCCCAAGACGCTCGTGCTCGTGCGCGAGAAAAATCCGCGGGATGAAAATTATCGTCCCCTTGCGGAAAATTGGGAACGCATCCGCCATTTACGCCTTGAAAACGGCTCACGGCCCGAAGTGGTCGAACTACCTATGCCGTCGCCGCTCTATTTCGACGGCCAACGTCTGCCCGCCAGCTACGCGAATTTCTATATCTGCAATGCCGCCGTCATCGTGCCGACGTTCAACGATCCTAAGGACCGCGTCGCGCTCGGCATTTTGGGCGAATTGTTCAAGGACCGTCCGGTTGTGGGCATCCACGCGGTTGACCTCGTGTGGGGTTTTGGTTCGCTGCATTGCCTCACCCAGCAGCAGCCGGCGTAACTGTGGTAGCACCCGCGTCCCGTGGGTGAAATTCGGCGGCCCGCCGAATTTTTTGCCAGGCGCCCCACTGCCCATAAACGCCTGGCCTTCCAGTTCTCGCGCATCCCGATGGTTTCCGGCGCGACGCCGGAAACGACCGGCCAGAGGCCTGTGCTACCCACAACCACCGAATCTTGTTTGACGTGGAGAATGGTGTTATTGTAATCCGCAGAATCGGCAATCGAAAAGATGTGTATGACTAAAACCGCGCAACAAACCGTGGTTCGCTCCATCTCCCGCAAGCGCGAGCAAATCGCCACGTTGCGCGAGGAACTGAAAGACTTGAACGACTATCTTGATTTGGTCGAAGCCCGCGTGCATGACGCCGGCAAACCGCGTCTCATCCACGCTGAAGTCAAAAAACGCTACGGCTTGAAATAACTTTGCTGGCTTCGGCTCGATGCATTGCCTCACACAACAGCAGCCGGCGTGATTTTTCTGGACAAAATTTTTAGCGGGCGCAAAGTCAAAATTGTAAAATGAAATAAATACAAGCCCGTCTCGCGCGCAAAACCGGCGGCAGCAATCAAATAAATCTCATCAAGATGAGTCGGAAATTTGAGAATTTAGAGGACCTTTCTCCCTTTATACTTAAAGGGCGAATTGATCGAATTAAGAATAAGATTGCGAAGTTAGAAAGGCAACGGGCTGCCGCTCGCAAAGCTGACCAACAATGGCAAGTGAAACGGGAATCCGAACGGGCCGAGGCTCGGAAGTGTTTGGGGGACATACAGGTCAGGTTGGCAAAAATCCGTCAGGAAATAGAAGGCATCAAGAACGATCCATCTAGTTTTCGACCTCGGCCAAGATTCTGGGGTCTTGTAGCAGGACGACCAGATGAACTCATTCTTACCGTTGAAGCAAAAAGCAGGCTTTCAGACTTGGAGGCTCAAGAGGCGGACTTGTTGGATGAAGAATACTGTTTTGAAGTCGAGGCCGGCCTTGAAAGGCACCCACAGTCTATACTCACATATGCGGCTATACAAATGCCAGCAGGCTATCTAAACAGTGTGCTTCGTGATCCGAAGAATAATGTTGCCCCTTTGAAGGTGTCCGAGAAATACATTCGTTACAGGTGGCGGCATTCATACCGCTTGCTGAAACGGCTGCCTGACCATCTACCCTCAGCTTGGTTTTTGGCAAGCACGCGCTCTAACGTGAAACGGGAGCCCGATGGTCCTTACAATCCACCTCACTGGGAGGCCGATCTTGACGAACAAATCCAGCGTCAGAAGGGAGAGCTTCCAAGTCTTGAGAGGGCTTTAGGGCCGCAGGAGCAAACGCTGGCAGAACTTGAAAGCTGGAGAGCGTGAGGGATGAATGAGACACGCGAACTTGCCCGTCGGCTTCGTATGTCCTTCTCACCGGCCGATGTGTGTCCTTACTGTGAAAAACCTATTGGCAGTGAAGCGCGCCTTGACCACATCTATCCGGTTTCCAAAGGCGGGTTATCAGTTCGTTCAAATCTGGTATTCGTTTGCTTGGAATGCAACCAAAAGAAATCAGACATGACCCTGACGGCGTTTGTGAAAGTCCGCAACCTTGATCGTGACGCGATTGAGGCCAGACTAAACCAACTTGGGAAAGAGTTCTAATCGCAGATACCACAGAGGAAATTTTCTTAAGTTGAGTTTCGCATTTGCATTTTCACGCTTTGAATTGCAACACCGCCTCGACGCAGCGGCCACAAATTGTCGGATGCTCTGGGTTTTTACCAATGTCCATTTCCCAATGCCAGCAGCGCTCGCATTTTTGGCCGTCTGCGTGTTCCACAACGACGCGAATCTCGTCCGAAAAAATGTTGTAGGGATCTGGACTGGCAGTCTCATTCTCAAGAGCCAACTTCGACACGTTTAACAACTCTCGCAACTCCTCTGAGTCGGGTCGGACTTGATCCAGTAGCTTCTGGGGCACGAACAAAACAGGTTTTGTTTCAAGCGCCTTGCCAATTCTTTTAGTTTGTCGAGCCTGCTCAATTTCGTAAAGCACCCGGTCTCGCCACTTAAAATACCATTGCCACTTCGCTTGTTCGGCGTTTGTCCGCGGAGAGTCCTGAAGTTTCCAGTCGGCGAGATGAACGGACGGCACAGATTTGCCGGGCACAAATTCCCAAGCTTCGTCCGCCGTGAATGCCAGAACCGGCGCGAGCATCTGACACAGGCTGGTCACGAGACGGTGCAGCGCGGTCTGCGTCGAGCGGCGGCGATGCGAATTGGCCGGGTCGGTGTAAAGCCGGTCTTTGATGACGTCATGGTAAATCGAGGAAAGCTCAACGGCGATGAACTGGCTGACTTTTTGATAAACGACATGGAATTCGTAATTATCGTAAGCCTTGATGACTTCCTGCTCCAGCTTCGAGAATTCGCCAAGAATCCATCGGTCGAGGCCGGTGAGCTTGTCGTCCGGCACGGAATGTTTCGCCGGATCAAAATCGTAAAGATTCGAGAGTTGGTAACGTAGCGCGTTGCGGATGACGCGGTACGTCTCCGCCACCTTGTTGATGCGTTCCTCGCTCACGATGATGTCGTTGCGGAAATCCTGCGACGCGACCCACAGCCGCACGACGTCCGCGCCCCATTTCTTCACATAGGCCTCGGCGGTCTGCGGTTTTTCATAACCGCCCTGTTTGCTCTTGGAAATCTTCTCGCGATCAGCGTCCACGACAAAACCGCTCGTGAGCACCATTTTAAACGGCGCCGTGCCATTGCCCGCTAGCGAGAGCAGCAGCGAGGATTGAAACCAGCCGCGATGCTGGTCCGAACCCTCCAGATACATGTCCGCCTGCCACGCGTTTGGAGTTCCACCTTTAGGCGGCTCTGTGGCGGGACTTGTTTCAGCCGAACCGCCTAAAGGCGGAACTCCAAACTTGTGCCGCAACTCCATGCGGCGCATCAGTACGGAACGCGATGAACTGCCGGAATCAATCCACACGTCCAGTGTGTCGTTGGATTTGGCGACGGCATCCGCACCTTTCCAATCCTTCGGCTTGACCAGCGACCAAAGTTCGGCGGCGGACTTCTCAAACCAGATGTTCGAGCCGTGTTTCTCAATCAAATCGGCGGCGTTGCGGACGATTTGCGCGTCGAGAATCGGTTCACCTTTGGCATCGTAAAACGCCGGAATCGGCACGCCCCAGGTGCGCTGGCGCGAGATGCACCAGTCGGGTCGCGATTCAACCGCGGCTTTGATGCGATTGATACCCCATTCAGGAATCCAGTTCACGCGGTCAATCTCGGCGAGGGCTTCCTGCCTGAACGTAGCAGCCGACGTGAGTCGGCTCTGATTTTTCCCCGAATTTGAAGTGAGCGGACTCACGTCCGCTGCTACGTGGTCAATCTCGATAAACCATTGGTCCATTGCGCGAAAGATAACGGGCGTCTTGCTGCGCCAGCAGTGCGGATAACTGTGATGATAATTTTCCTGGTGGATCAGGGCGTGGCGGCCACGCAGTTCGTGCAGCACGGCTTCGTTGGCGTCGCTTTTGCCGTGTTTTTCAAGAATGGGTTTGCCGACCATTTCCTTTGGCATCTGTTGTTCAACCGGCAAGTCGTTCGTGTGCGCGAATTTGCCATCATCATCCACGGGCGAATAAATCGGCAAACCGACCTGCGAACCTAGTTGATAGTCTTCCAACCCGTGGCCAGGCGCGATGTGGACGAAGCCGGTGCCAGTGTCGCTGGTGACAAATTCGGCGGGATACGCTTTGCCGGTACGATTGCAGAACGGATGCTGGAATTGGAGTTGGGCCAGCTTTTCGATGGCAAACGGCTGTTCGGTGTAGCCACTCCAACCGCACTTTTCTGCAACGACGGACAGCAAACCTCGGAATAAAATGTACTTTTCACCCGCGACTTCGACTTGGACGTATTGAAATTTGTTGTTGTATGCAACGGCGAGGTTGGCGGGCAAAGTCCAAGGCGTTGTGGTCCAGATCAGCACAAAGGTATTCGGCTGGCCGATGACGGGAAACTTCACGTAAATGCTCGGACTGACGTGGTCTTTGTATTCAACTTCAGCCTCCGCCAAAGCGGTGCGGCAGGGAATGCTCCAGTAAACCGGCTTTTTGCCGCGATAAACGAATCCCTTCCCGACAATGTTGGCAAACAGGCGCAATTCTTCGGCTTCGTATTCCTTGTTCAGCGTCAGATAGGGGTTGTCCCAATCACCCAGCACGCCGAGGCGTTTGAACTGCACACGCTGGAGATCAATGTACTTGCGGGTGTACGCTTCGCAGGCCTTGCGAATGGTGGCGGCATCGGCACTCGTGTCGCCAGCCTTGCGCATTTCCTGGGAAACCTTGAATTCGATGGGCAAACCGTGGCAATCCCACCCCGGCACATAGGGCGCACTGAAACCGCGCAGGGTCTTGTATTTGACGATGATGTCCTTGAGAATCTTGTTCAACGCGGTGCCGATGTGGACGTCGCCATTTGCAAACGGTGGGCCGTCATGCAGGACAAATTTTTCCTTTACCTGTGCGCGGGCGGCTTGGATTCTTTCGTACAGTCTGGTGTTTTCCCACTTTTTCAGACGTTCCGGTTCCCGGGCGACCAAGTCAGCCTTCATGGGGAAATCGGTGCGCGGCAGATTCAATGTATTTTTGTAGTCCATTGTGACTTTCAGGAAGAGCGAAGCTAACAGCCGGGAAAAATGGTGTCAACGAATGCGACATACCGTCTGTTTGACTTCCGGGTAACAGTTACTTTTGGCGCACGGCGCCGAAAAGAAAAACCGGGTCAAACGGCCAGGGGGTGGCCGAGAGACCCGGGGAATTTTCGAGAGTACGTACGTAGGATTACGAAGAACTCCAATCCGGGATTGTACCAAATCCCGAATCGAAAACTGTTATAGAAATTCAAAGAACGTTGCCCTATGGACTAATGTCCCACCGCACCTTGGTGATAGTAAATCACGTTCTCTTATTGCTGTCAATATGCGCCTAAAAATATAAGTAACGCTGGTTCAGGCTGCGCATCTCATAAGCGGCCGGGGCGATTGCCCATGGATCTGAGATCTTTTTGGCAATTTACAGCGCGAAAATCGTTAAAGCAAAGATTCCTGTTTACAGGACGGGATTGGCTGTTAATATCGTTCTGCGAACCGAACGAAAGGAAAGCGCATGAAAAAAATTGAGGCGGTCGTCAAACCTTTCAAACTGGAGGACGTGAAATCTGCGCTGGCTGCATTGGGCGTTCAGGGAATGACCGTTGCTGAAGTCAAAGGATTTGGCCGCCAAAAAGGGCATACGGAAATTTATCGCGGCAGTGAATATGTCGTGGATTTTTTGCCCAAGATTAAAATCGAGGTGGTGCTCGCTGATGCTCAGGTGGCTCCCGCAGTGGAGGCAATCGTCAAGGCGGCCAAAACCGGCAAAATTGGCGACGGAAAAGTGTTTGTCAGTTCCATTGAAAGTGCCATACGTATTCGCACTGGCGAAGCCGGCGAACAGGCGGTTTAAGCCAGGGCTGAGAAGGATGCTGGCAAAGGGAACCTTATTTGCACTGAGTATCAAATTTTGATCTGTAAAAGTGAATCGGCGGACAAAATTGAAAACAGGATTGATTTAGCCGGTTGGAAGGCCATTGTGAATAACTCGTGAACAAAAGTTAATATGTTGTCCTAGAAACATTCGGCCCGTTCGCGTAAAAAGAGTCGCGTAATCACAAGTTGGTCGAGTTGTTTCAATGATTGCAGAAGGCGTAGAATCAGGATTTTGATTTTTTTGTTTGCAACATATTATGAATCAACGCGTTGTTTTGATGTCTGAGTAAGGGTTTCGATTGATAACGGCGTGTATATGAACGCGTTAACGAAACAATGAGTTTGGAGCGGTGCGAGTGAGCATGGCGGGCAAGGTCAAACGCCAATTTTAGGGCTAGGTGAATAAAATGGTAAAAAACGGCCTTTTTGACAAAACGCAAATGCAGCTTTCGGCAGAAAAAATTTGGAATTCAGCGCGGGAACATCTTCGTTCCAGGTTGAACGCGGACACTTACAACATGTGGTTCGCTCCGTTGCGGGCCAACGCGGCTGATCCTGACCACGTCACTTTGGAGGTGGCCAACGAATTCTGCGAAGTCTGGCTAAAGGACAATTATCTCAGCCTGTTGCAGGATGCCCTGACTGTCGCTGCTGGCCGTCAGGTGCAGGTAAAATTCAAGATTGTCGCTGGCGGCAGCGCCCAAGCGCTTCCGGCACCCGCCTTCGCACCGGCCAAAACAAGCAGAACCTCCGAGGCCGGCCACGAGCGAACAACCTACAATGGAGAAATTAATTTTAACCCCAAGAATACGTTCGAGACCTTTGTCGTAGGCAACAACAACAATTTCGCGCACGCCGCCGCGCTGGCCGTTGCCCAAGCGCCTGGCAAATCTTACAATCCGCTTTTTCTCTACGGCGGGGTCGGTCTCGGCAAAACCCACCTCTTGCACGCCATCGGCCAGTATGTCACCGCCAACAAGAAGGGCGCGCGGGTTGCGTATCTTTCATCCGAGAAATTCACGAACGAATATATTGATGGGATTCAAAACAACCAGCTCGCCCGGTTTCGCAAGAAATACCGGCAAACGGATGTGTTGTTGATTGATGACATCCAGTTTTTGGCGGGCAAGGAGCGCATTCAGGAGGAATTTTTTCACACGTTCAACGCGCTGCACGAAGCGCACAAACAAATCGTGCTCACCTGCGACCGCCCGGCCAGCGAAATTCAAAACCTCGAACATCGCCTCGTTTCGCGCTTCGAATGGGGTCTGGTGACCGATTTACAACCGCCGGACATCGAAATGCGCCTCGCCATCCTCAATAAAAAGGCGCAGCTCATGGGCGTTACGCTGCAGGAAGACGTGATGAATTTTCTCGCCAGCCGCATTCGCACGAACGTCCGGCGGCTCGAAGGCGCGCTCATTCGCGTGGCTTCCTACGCCTCACTCACCGGCAAAAAGCTGACGATTGAAGTTGTCGAAAATTTGCTGCGCGAAATCCTCCATGAAGAAGGCCGGCTCTCCATCAGCATCGAAGTGATCCAAAAACGGGTGGCTGAGCATTTCGACATTCGCCTCGCCGACATGACCAGCAAACGCCGTCCGGAAAACATCGCCTTCCCGCGACAAATTGCCATGTATCTGTCTCGCCAGATGACCGAAAGCTCGCTCAACACGATCGGCGAAGCCTTCGGTGGCCGTGACCACGGCACCGTCCTCCATGCCTGTCGTCTGGTCAAAGATCGTATGGAAGTGGACGCCAACGTCCGCCAGGTCGTCCATTACCTTGAAAAGCAGTTGATGCGCTGATTCCGCGCTCGACACTTTTCGTTCGCCACTCAACACTTTCGTCATGCCGGTCATTGAAGTCAACGGCCTGACCAAAGCCTTTCGCACCTACAAAAAGCGGCCCGGCTTTGCGGGCGCGATCAAAGGGCTTTTTCACCGTCAATACGAGCAAACCGTGGCCGTCAACGACGTGCATTTCAAGATTGAACCCGGCGAACTCGTCGGCTTTCTCGGTCCGAACGGCGCGGGCAAGACGACCACGCTCAAAATGCTCGCTGGCCTGCTTTTTCCAACCGGCGGTTCGGCACGTGTGCTGGGCTACGTTCCGTGGGAACGCGCCGACGGCTACCGCCGCCAGTTCGCGCTTGTCCTTGGCCAGAAAAACCAGCTTTGGTGGGATTTGCCCGCGCGCGAATCGCTGGAACTGAACGCGAAAATTTACGGCATCCCCGCCGACCGTTTCGAGCGGACTGTCGCAGAAATGAGCGAACTGCTCGCCGTTCAGGACAAACTCAACGTCAGCGTGCGCGAACTTTCCCTCGGTGAACGGATGAAAATGGAATTGATCGCCTCGTTACTGCATCAGCCGAAGGTGCTTTTTCTGGACGAACCGACCATCGGGCTGGACGTGGTTTCACAAAAGACCGTCCGTGAATTCATCCGCCGGCACAATGCGGAGCAAAAGACCACGATTTTGTTGACCAGCCATTACATGGCCGACATTCAGGCGCTCTGCCAGCGCGTGATCATCATTGACCACGGCAAAATCTTCTTCGACGGCAGACTTGACGAAATTGTGGACCGTTTCGCCGATTTCAAATTCGTTACGATTCAATGCGAAAAGGCGAATGAATATACGGCGGAAAATCTGAATCGGTACGGCGAAGTCGTCGAGAAAACGGCTGGCGCCATTACTTTCAAGGTCAAACGCGACCGCGTGATTCCCGTCTGCAAATCATTGCTCGACGAGTTATCGGTGAGCGACATTGACATCCAGGAAGTGCCGATTGAAGACGTGATCCGCCAGATTTTCGCGCGATGAGCCTTGGAATGCCGTCCAGCCTCCTGATTGAGTTGCGCTCCCTTCTGGAGCGGCTGGAGCCGGCGCGAATTTTCCCAAAATCCCAGCGGCTGGAGGTGGAACTGGGCTGTGGCGACGCGTCGTTTCTGGTCGAATACGCGCGGCAGCATCCAGAACGGAATTTCATCGGCGTCGAACGCCTGCTCGGCCGTCTGCGCAAGCTGGATCGTAAAGGTCGCCGCGCCGGTCTGACCAACCTGCGGGGCGTGCGCATCGAATCGTCGTATTTTCTGGAATATCTGCTGCCGCCGCATTCGGTGTCAGCCTTGCACATCTATTTTCCCGACCCTTGGCCGAAGAAAAAACATCGCAAACACCGGCTCATCAACGAACATTTCGCGAAAATTGTCCAGACAGCGCTCACACCGGGAGGCCAGATTTATTTGCGCACGGACGATGAGGATTATTTTCAACAAATGACCGAAGTGTTTGGCGCAAACCGGGAATTTCAGAAAATTAAAACACCGACCGAACTGGTGGGATTGTTGACGGATTTTGAAAAGGAATTTCAAGCACGCGGAATCAAAACACTTCGCACGGCGTACCAAGTCAAATCGCAGCAGCCGACGTAAGGAAGCTCATTGTTTTCATTTACGATGTACGATTTGCGCAGCACGAGTGAATGGCAGACGATTCGCAAATCGTAAATCGGCAATCGTAAATCCTTCACACATCAATCACCGGGCCGTTGCCGCCGTCACGAGGATTTTTGGGCGGAGTCCGGCGGTGGATGGTAACGCGCGTGCCGCCTCCGCCGGTCAGGATGTTGAGCGCGATGGACACAATACTGATGATGAGCGCGCCGAGGAAAGCGAATCCAAAACTGTCCACTTGAAAGTAAGGCCCCATGAGCACACCGACGAAATAAAGCAGCAAGGCGTTGATGACCAACGTGAACAGGCCGAGCGTGAAAATCAGCAGCGGCAATGCAAGGAGCATCAAAATCGGCCGCACGAATGCATTGAGAATGCCCAGCAACAGCGCGGCGACGATCAGGTCCACCGAATTTTCGTAATGGATGTGGCCGCGCAGAAGGATGGCGGCCACCAACACCGCCAAGGTGTTGATAATCCAGCTTTGCAGAAAGCGCAGAAGTTTTCTGGTTCCCGGTTGCATGTATTCACACGCCGAAAAAAGTCAGCGTTGGGCAAAATGCGTCACATTGGTTGGAAAAACAAGGAGCGTTTTTGATGGATTCTGGCCGGCAACCGTCCCAATCTGCCTGTGTGCCTATGAAAACCACTTTGCTTTGGTTTGTCATTTTAATCGGATTTGTTACTACGACGCCACTATGCGCCGGGGATGTCATCGCCCCCGGCGCGAAACTTGAAAAGCTGGCCGGTGGTTTTGCCTTCACCGAAGGTCCGACCTGTGACAAGGCAGGCAACGTGTTTTTCGTGGACCAGCCGAACGATCGCATTATGGAATGGAGCGCGGACGGAAAGCTGTCCACGTTCATGCAGCCGTCCGGTTACGCCAACGGAATGATGTTTGACGCGAATGGCAACTTGATTGCCTGTGCCGACGAGCACAATGAGCTTTGGTCCATTGCGCCCGACAAAAAAGTGACCGTGCTCATCAAGGATTTTCGCGGCAAATATCTTAACGGTCCGAACGACGTTTGGGTGGCACCTAACGGCGGAATGTATATCACCGACCCATTCTACAAACGCAAATGGTGGGATCACGACACCATGGCGCTTCCCAACCAGGAGGTTTTCTATCTTTCGCCCGACCGCAAAACGCTGATGCGCGTGACCGACGACCTCACCAAGCCGAATGGCATTACCGGCACGCCGGACGGTAAAACGCTTTTTGTGGCTGACATTCAGGCGGACCAGACGTGGCGTTACGACATCTTGCCAGACGGCTCACTCACGAACAAAACGCTGTTTTGCGCGAAAGGCTCGGACGGGATGACCATTGATGAAAATGGAGATTTGTACCTCTGCGCCACGGGTCGGACCAACGGTGTTTCGGTATTCAGCCCGGCGGGCAAGTTGATTGACCACATTGCCGTGCCGGAACCATGGTCGGCCAACGTCTGTTTTGGCGGCAAGGATCACCAGACGCTTTTCATCACCGCAAGCACGTCGCTTTATTCGATTCAAATGAGCGTTAAAGGAGCAAATCCGGCCAAGTGAAACGATCATGGCTGGGTGTCTTGTTCTTCGGCGGGTTCCTGCCGCTCAGACGGACGTTTCAAATTCCGCCAAACTGACAGCCAGTAAACCAGTGCAACGAATGAAAAAATCCCCACCGTGACAAGGGGGTAATTAATCACAAGACCCAGAATAAAACTCAAGCTGATCAAAAAGTAACCGGCTGCAATAAACGGCCGATTTCTGAATCGGTCGCTGATGCCGTTCCTTAAAACTTCACCCTCGGAAAATACATTGATGAAGGGCATCAGGTTATTGTAGGGACCGACGGCAGCCCCGCAGTGCTTACAGAACCAAGCGCCCGGCTCTTGCGGACTCAGGCAACGATGACAAATTTCCAGAGTTTCCGGTTCCTGCAATTTTTGTTCAACTTCCGCGTCCCAAGGATCCGGCGTTGGCGGTGCCTCACGGATCCAGCCGATCAGCCGCCAAAGGACGGCCAGCGCCAGCAGCCCCAAGCCAAGGCCGCCGACAATCAAATTTGGATCACTGGTGGCAATCATAACCACTGCGCCAATCTCTCATGCTTTTCAAATTTTTCAAAGGAATTGCTGCCGCCGTTGGTCTGAATCAATAAAATGGCGCGCATGGCCCCGCCGGACGACGAACTCATTTGCATCCAGCACAGCCTCGCCGGCGATACGGAGGCCTATGCCGCATTGGTGAAACAATATCAGAAAATGGTGCATGCCTTGGCATTTCGGACGACGGGTTCGCTCGACGACGCGGAGGACCTGACGCAGGAAACATTTTTACGGGCGTATCGGCAACTCGATGGCTTTCGCGGCGAATCGAAGTTTTCCACTTGGCTTTGTCAAATTGCCGTGAATTTGAGCTTGAACTGGCGCGCGCGGGAAAATCGTCGTGGCAAAGTTCATTCAAAATGGGCCGAGAGTGCGATTGTGGAAAACGATGCGCGTGATGAATTTCCTGATGAACTATCGCGCCGCGTGCAAAATGCCTTGAACAAGCTTCCAGCCAAGCAACGCGCCGCTATCGTGTTGACAATTTATGAAAATCACAGCCACGCCGAAGCCGCAAAACTTTTGAATTGCACGGAAGCGACAATCTCATGGCGCGTCTTTGCCGCTCGTCAAAAGCTGAAGCGTTGGCTCAAACCAGGCTAATTTCCCATGAACAACTCCGAACTCGATTTGATTTTGAAGCAGGCGCGAAGGCCGGAGCCGCCCGAAAACTTTTGGGAGGAATTGCCGCAACAAGTGTCACGCCAGCTCAACCGCGCTCGAACGGAAAACCCTCGGCCAAAGGCAAACTGGTTTCCGCGACTGGCTTGGGGTTTGGCAACGCTCATCTGTGTTTTGGCAGCGTTCGCGATTGGCCACTGGCGCGGGCGAATGGAAACGAAAGCAGTCGCGTCGAATGATATTCTGGAAAACGCGAAGTTCATTCGAGAAACGCTGGCGATGTTTCCGAATCAAGTCCGCGCGATTGTGCGCGACCAGCACGGGGTGAATCTGATTCTGTCCAATAACGGCGACGTACCAGCTTCACCGCCCATTTACGTTCGCATTTGCGAAAAGAAAAATTGTTCCTCCTGCGTTACGTTCAGCGGCCAGGAAATTCAGATTGCCGGACAAAAATTGACAGTGCTTTCCGACGGCCACGGCGGAGTAATTTTGGCGGCAGATGACTTTGCATGGTCGAGCCGCGAGCCAACTTACGCAAAAAATAACTTAAAAATAGAAGCGAAACTGTTTCCAGCTACTATGTGATTATCTTGAGAAAGATTTTTCCATTCTTTTTTCCATTGTTTTTTTGCGCCCTGCCGCTTGCGCTGCAGGCGCAATTGCAGCTTGTCACTAATACCGAACCGCAAAGAATATTTTTTGGGGAGAACGAAACAATTTCGGTTATTTTTCAAAATTTGAGTGGCCCAGATTTTGAAGACGAAGTTCGGGCGCGGATTTTTCAAGCCAGTTCGGCAACAGTCGTTCAACTGGGCGAAATTTTATGGAAAAGACTCCAGGTGCTACCGGGGCAAACCATCCTTGAATCGGCACAACTGGACTTTCCCGCCGTGAAAGCGGAGACAATGTTTCTCGTTCAATGGCTGGGAAATTCCAACGACATTCTCGGCACAACGACAGTCTTGGTATATCCGACCAATTTGCTTGAAGAATTGCAGCCCCTAGCTGGTGGCAAAGCCATCGGTGTTTTCGATCCACAAAATGAACTCAAGCCACTTTTGAGGAGTTTGCGGATTGACTTTGAAGATCTGGGAAATCTGGAATTGGAAAATTTTTCCGGGAGACTGGCAATTATCGGGCCGTTCCAATCGAATACTCAAATTGATGCTGATTTGGCGAAAGAAATCGAATTGCTGGCAAAAAAAGGCACGGCTGTTGTCTGGATTCAGCCGCCCGGAAAGAACGGCAGGCTCAAGCCATCATATTATGCCGTGCCGGAAAAGCAAGTTGCGGTCATGATTGTGCAGCCGGATTTGGTTTCCGATTTGCCGGGAAAGCCACAGTCACAACTGAACTTGATTTATTTTTGTAAGCTGGCATTGAATCCGCAGCCGCCAACCTTGCCTGATTTGGCGTCACAACCATGAACATAAACCTCATGAAATTAAAATTTGCCTTGGCTCTAGCTTTAATTTTGGCGGCGACTGGCGTTTTTGCCCAAACGCAAAAGCCCATCACGGTCGGCATCCTCAAGTTTGGATCGCATTTTATCATGCTGGGCAAGGATGTCAGTTCGCTGGTTACGGCCAATTTGTCCGCTGATCCGCGTTTTAACTTTGTTGAGCGGGCTCAATTGGAGCAGGTCCTGAACGAGGAGGCTTTAGGGGCGTCGGGAAACATCAACCCGGATTCCGCCGCGAGAATCGGCCAGTTGACCGGGGCAAAAGTGCTGGTGACGGGTCGAGTGCTTCTCTTAAAACAGGAAAATAATCATGTAGTCATCATTGCCAACATCATCGGAACCGAAACGGGTAGAATGTTTTCCGAGACGGAAGGAGGGCCGAGATCGAATTTGGTGGCAATGACTTCCGAACTTTGCAAAAAGATCGCGCAAACCATTGTCACGCAATCCACGAATTTTTTGGTGAGTCCGGCGGCCCTGCGCGAACAGCAGATTTCGCAAATCCTCGGAAAAATCAAGGGCAGCAAACGGCCGGTGGTCTCAATTAAAATTGACGAACAGCTTCCCGGTGGCTCCGGTGCCTTGCAAACGACGGAAACTGAATTGGGCGTGCTGCTTCAAAAAGCCGGTTTCACCGTCGTTGACGAAAAATCCGAGGTGAAGCCGGACATATTCATCACCGGCAATGCCGTCGCCGCGACCACGGGGAAAAATGGCAGTTTCTTTTCCTCGCACGCGACGGTGGAAATCAAGGCGCAAGAACGGACGACCGGGAAGATTCTCTCGTTTGATCGTCAGGAAAGCGTCGCGGTTGACATCAGCGAGCAAATGGCGGCAAGAAAGGCGCTTGAAAAAGCGACAGACGAATTGGCCGGACGACTGCTGCCGCTGCTGGCGCAATGAATCGAAATTTACGACAAACTCACACCAAAACATCACGACCATGAAAACGATTTTCAAATTTATCCTGGCTTACTTGTTCAGCTTGTTCGCAGCGGTCGCGGTCATCCGCGCCGCCGAGCCCAACGTTTTGACCGTCGCTGTCTTTGATTTCGAATCTCAAGGCGAGGATGTGCGCGATCTGGGCAAGCAGGTTTCCGCTCTCGTCAGTGCCAATTTGTCCACCGAACCGAATATCATTACCGTCGAACGCGCGGAATTGGAAAAGGCGCTGGGCGAACAGGAGCTTGGCTTGTCCGGCACCGTCACGGCGGACAGCGCGGCGAGAGTCGGACAGTTGACCGGCGCGAAAGTGCTTGTGACCGGGCGCGTGTTTGACGTGAACGATCAACGAATCATCGTGGCCAAGGTGATTGGCGCCGAAACGAGCCGGGTCTATGGTGAAATGGTGGAAGGACCGTCGGCGGGTTCCATCGTGGATCTGTCGGCGGCTTTGGCAAAAAAAATCGCCGCCGTGGTTTCTGACAAGGGGGAAACGCTTGTGGCCAAGACTGAATCGCGCGAGGACCGGATTGCGAAAATCAAGAAAGCGTTGGGCGGCAAAAAGCTTCCTGCCGTATCCGTGAAAATCGCCGAGCAGCATTTTGGACAGTACATAATTGATCCAGCGGCGCAAACCGAACTGTCGCTGATATTGCAGCAGTGCGGCTTCACGGTGGTGGATGCTCTTTCCACCAATAAGCCGGACATTGCCATTACCGGCGAAGCATTCAGCGAATTTGGAATGCAGAAGGGCAACTTGAAAAGCTGCCGCGCGCGGATTGAAATCAAGGCGCGCAACGTGGCAAGTGGGGAAATCATTTCCGTGGACCGTCAAACCAGCGTGGCCGTGGACATTGCCGAACACATTGCGGCGAAAACTGCATTGCAAAACGGCGCGGATGAATTGGCGGAACGGTTGTTGCCGAAGCTCGTCCAATGATATGAAAAACCGGATTACTCTATTCAGGAAAGGCAATTCCGTCTTGATTGGTTTCTCCGCTGTCTTGGTCATGGTTGCCTTTCTTTTCAGCGGTATGCGGGCGAGCGCCTTGATAATCACGCCGATTTGGGACAGTTCGATCACAAACGACCCTGATGCGGCCATTATTGAAAACACAATCAATACGGCCATCCAGTTTTATCAGGCGCGTTTTTCTGATCCAATTACCGTCACAATCGAATTCAAGGGGAAGACCAATGGGCTGGGTAGTGAAACCCATTGGTATTGGGATATTTCCTATTCAAATTTCATCACCGCTCTCCGAAATGATGCGACTACGACAAATGACTTTATTGCCCTGGAAAGCCTTTCATCGGATATCAATCCGGTCAGCGGTGCCGGAATAAGGGTGGAAACCGCCAACCTTCGGGCCATAGGCATCACCAACAAGAATTCCGGGCTCGCCGGAGGGGTGGATGGCATTATTAGGCTGAATACATCCGCGATGAATCTTTCACGTTCATCCATTAACCCCAAAAAATACGATCTGATGGTTGTAGCCGAACATGAAATTGACGAAGTGCTTGGCCTGGGAGCTGCAGCTCTTAATTCCGGGGATGATATTGCGACGCCGGAGGATCTCTTTCGTTATGACACAAATGGCAACCGATCATTTACAACCAATGGCGACGATGCTTATTTTTCCATAGACGGAACAAATCTTTTGGCGCGATTCAATCAAACCGCCGGCCTCGATTATGGCGATTGGTGGGTTGCGGGTCCTCATCCGGCCCAAGTGCAGGACGCCGAGATTCGTGCCGGCGCAACTCCCGATCTAGGGGTTGAGCTCACGGCTTTGGATGTAATTGGCTATAACCTTTTGCCTTTGCCGCAGCCCGGCATTACTGGCATTGGCTTGTCCGAAGCAAATCTGTTGCTCGACTGCACCAACGGGCTGGCAAGCGCGACCTATTATGTAATGGCGAGCACAAACTTATCACTATCATTGAACCAGTGGAGTTCAATTGCGACAAATATGCTGAGTGAAAATGGGGATTTTAGCATCACCGTCACCAACGCGGTGGATCCCAGCATTCCACAAAGGTTTTACATTCTCAAGTTGCAATGAATAATGCGAACCTAGGACAATATTCGTGAACACGATTGCACGTCGGTAACGTCGCGCCAAATGGAAAGAAAATATTCAATGATTATCGCAAGCCATACATTGACGATTTTGAATATCGCTATACTAGATTTTTTGAGCATTCGGATGATGACGCAATGAAACATAGAACTATTCCCAACCTCGCGACCGTTTTGAGCGGCGTTTTGCCCGACGGTTCTAATTCTTATCCACGGGCGGACGAGACCATCACAAACACCTTTCACTTAATCAGTGAAATTCCCAGCCAGACTACAACTAATTTGACACTCAACGTTTAACATGATAAAACATCACAATCCTATGAAAATATTACTCACCCTCATTTTGCTGGCATTCACTGTCAGTTCCTTCCCGACTACGGTTGAAGCCAACGGGACGAAAACCATTGTGCCGGTTGTAATTCACCAGAAACATCCCAGGCATCGCAGGCACCGGCATTACCGACACATACATCGGCACCATCACCATCACAAAAAAAGAGTCATCATAAAACACTGACGCCCAGGACAGCGTGTTTTTATGCGGCTCAAACAGTTCATCTTTGTTTTCCTGTGCTGGGCGGTAGCATACGGGCTGTTTGCCGGCGAGGCATCCCAAACCGTGGCGCTCGCGGAAACGCCTTTGGCCGTCCAAAAGACCATTCACGCGCAGACGGGGGACGGCACCTTGGGAGACATTGAGAAGACCTTGAACGACAGCGAAATCATCTACAACGTCGAGTTGACGGCAAAAGACGGAAGTGAACGCGATTTCACTGTGGATGAAGATGGAACGTTGTTGAGCGTCGAGGTCGCGCTTGCCGAGACGCCTGCGGCCGTACAAAAATCCATTCAGCAACTACTGAAACAAGGTGAGCTTGAGGACATTGACAAAAATCTGGGTGATTCGGATGTTACTTACGACATCGAATTGACAACCAAGGATGGGTGGGAAAAGGACTTTACCCTTGCCGATGACGGAACACTTTTGAGCGCCGAGGTCACACTGGATGAAACGCCGGAGGCGGTGCAAAAGGTCATCCAAGCACGCGTGGGCGATGGCAAACTGGAGAGCATTGATAAAAATTTTGATGAAGATGGAATCAGTTACGATGTCGAAATGACAACAAAAGACGGCCGGCAAAAAGGCTTCACGCTGGCGGCAGACGGTAGTTTGTCGAGCGTGCAGGTGACTTTGGAAGAAACACCCCGGCCCGTGCAAAGAACGATCAAGAACCAAGTTGGCGACGGCAAAATTCTTCGGATTGACAAGTCGCTTGTGAAAGAGAAGGGGGTTTTCCCCTACGAAATTGAAGCCCGAAAAGATGGCAAGCCGTTTGATTTCAGTGTCGGTCCAAGGGGCAGATTTTTGGGGATGGACGACTGAACCGGCTGCAATATATTACCCGCGCACTTTTTTCGGTTTTCGGTAACTCACCGTTTCCGGTTTTTGCTCCGGCTTGCCGCCCACAATCATGCGTTTCAACTCCTTGATTTGGTCGCGCAGCAGCGCGGCTTTTTCAAATTGCAAATCCTCAGCGGCCTTGAGCATTTCCGTTTCCAATTCGCTGATGGTTTCGGTCAAGTCCACATCCATGGCGGCGTCCTTGAGAACCGAGGATCCGGCTTCGCGTTTCGATTCGTAGGTGGCGAGACTTTCTTCCACCGCGCGGCTGACGCTGCGCGGCGTGATGTGGTGTTCCGCGTTATAGGCGATTTGTTTTTTACGGCGATATTCGGTGACGGCCAGAAATCTTTTAATGCTGTCGGTCATCACATCGGCGTAAAGAATTACCTCGCCGTTGAGATGCCGCGCAGCACGGCCTGCCGTTTGAATCAGGCTCGTTTCACTGCGGAGAAAACCTTCCTTGTCGGCGTCCAAAATTGCGACGAGCGAGACTTCCGGCAAATCCAAGCCTTCGCGCAAAAGGTTGATGCCCACCAGCACGTCGAATTCTCCCTTGCGCAACGAACGCAGAATTTCGACGCGTTCAATGGCGTCAATTTCGCTGTGGAGATACTGGACGTTGACGCCGATGCCCCGCAGGTAATCGGTCAATTCCTCGGCGGTGCGTTTGGTAAGTGTCGTCACGAGCGTGCGTTCCTTGGCGTCGGCGCGTTTGCGGCATTCTTCGATGAGATCGTCAATCTGGCCTTTGAGCGGTTTAAGCGTGACCTTCGGGTCAATCAGCCCTGTCGGGCGCACGACCAGTTCCACGACGCCGGGCTGCTCTGTAGCAGCCGATGTGGGTCGGCTCTGATCAAACTTTTTCAAAGAATGAGCGGACTCACGTCCGCTGCTACTCGTATTTTTAAGAGCATTTTCCCGTGACCATCCCAGTTCACGTTGCGCGGGAGTGGCGCTGACGTAAATCGTCTGGCCTTGCATCGTCTGAAATTCCGCAAACTTCAGCGGGCGGTTGTCCAGTGCGCTCGGCAGGCGGAAACCGTATTCGACCAGCACCGTCTTGCGCGAGCGATCGCCCTCGTACATCGCGCCGATTTGCGGCACGGTCGCGTGCGATTCGTCAATCACCAGCAGATAATCGCTTGGAAAGAAATCAATGACGGTTGCCGGCCTCGATCCGGGCGGGCGTCCGGCAATGTGGCGCGAATAATTTTCGATGCCGGAGCAGACGCCCATTTCCTCCATCATTTCCAGATCAAACTCCGTGCGCTGTTTGATGCGCTGAGCTTCGAGCAATTTGCCGTGTTTCTCAAACCAGACGATGCGTTCGCGCAATTCCTCGCGGATGGCGAGGGCCGCGCGTTTCATCTTATCGCTGGTGGTGACAAATTGTTTTCCGGGAAAAATGGTGACGGCGTCGAGCGATTCCGTTTTGCTTCCCGTTAACGGCTCGAAGCGTGTCAAACGCTCGATTTGCTCGCCGAAAAATTCAACGCGCAGCCCGTCCTCGCGTCCGGCGGGCCGGACTTCCACGGTGTCGCCACGCACGCGGAAATGACCGCGCTCGAACGCGATGTCGTTACGGTCATATTGCAAATCCACCAGGCGCGTTAGGAGTTGTTCGCGGGAAATGTCCTGGCCGACGCGAACCGGGATGACCATCGCCTCGTAATCCTCCTTGCTGCCGATGCCGTAAATGCAAGAGACACTGGCGACGACCACGACATCGCGCCGCGCGAACAGCGAACTCATCGTCGAGAGCCGCAACCGCTCAATTTCCTCGTTCCGACTCGAATCCTTTTCGATGAACGTGTCGGTCCGCGGAATGTAGGCTTCCGGCTGGTAATAATCGAAATAACTGACGAAATATTCGACGGCGTTGTGCGGAAAAAAACCTTTAAACTCGGCGTAAAGCTGCGCGGCCAGTGTTTTGTTATGCGAAATGACGAGTGTGGGCTTGTCCACGTTTTTGATGACGTTGGCGATGGCAAAGGTCTTCCCGGAGCCGGTGACGCCTAGCAGCGTCTGATGTTTGGCGCCGGACAAAATGCCGTCGGTCAGCTTCGCAATTGCTTGCGGCTGGTCACCGGCGGATTTGAAGGGCGCGACGAGTTCGAACATGCAAGATCAAGTTAGAAGGGCAAAGGATGAGAGTCAACGAAGCCCCGCTGCAAGGCTTCACTTTGTTGGAAAATCTGGTTAAACTACTTTCCCGTGAAACCCAATTCGTGGCGTTACAGTGTCACGCGTTACCAATGGCTGGTGCTCTTCGTCGCGTGGCTCGGCTGGGTGTTCGACTCGATGGACTCCACGATCTATGCGCTGGTCCTGCAACCGGCGCTGCACGGCCTCCTGCGCTCAACCGGAGCGGGCTCCGTCACTGCTGATGTCATCGGCTGGTATGGCGGAATCATCTTCTCAATTTTTCTGATTGGCTGGGCGATTGGCGGAGTCCTGTTCGGCGTGTTTGCGGACCAATTTGGCCGGGCCAAAACGCTGGTTTTCACCATTTTGATTTACGCGTTGTTCACCGGCCTGGCGGCGCTGTCGCAAACTTGGTGGGAACTGGCGTTGTTCCGGTTCATCACGGCGCTCGGCATCGGCGGCGAATGGGCGGCGGGCGCGGCGCTGGTGGCCGAGGTGTGGCCGGAGGACAAACGCACCAAAGCCGCGGGTCTGCTGCAATCGGCGTGGGCGGGCGGATTTTTCGTGGCCGCCATCCTCAATTTGTTCCTGCGCGATTACGGCTGGCGTCCCATGTTCGTGGTCGGCATCGCGCCGGCGGTGGTTGCGCTCTTCGTGTTTTTGTGGGTCAGGGAACCGGAACGCTGGGTCAAGGCGCGCGCCGAAGAACGACGGACCGGCGGGGCGAGTCCGTCTAAACTGGCGGAATTGTTTGCGCCGGGACTGGCGCGCTCCACCCTGGTCGGTTCCGGGCTGGCGTTTGTGGCCGTGTTCGGTTTATGGGGCGCAACCAACTGGACGCCGACCCTCATCCGCGCCTTGCCGGACTTGCACGGTCTGAGTGCGTCCGAACTCGCCAGCCGCGTCAGTTACGCCATCATGCTGCTGAATGTCGGGGCATTGGCGGGTTATCTCAGTTTCGGGCCACTGGCCGACCGCCTGGGTCGGCGATGGGTTTTTGCGCTGATGTGCGCGGGCAGCCTAGTAATGCTGCCGGTCACATTCCTGACGCCGCGAACCTACGCCCATGTGCTGTTGCTGTTGCCGCTGATGGGCTTTTTCAATAACGGTATCTTCAGCGGCTTCCCAATTTACCTGCCGGAATTGTATCCGACGCGGATTCGCGCGACTGGCGCGGGATTTTGTTTCAATGTGGGCCGGGTGCTGGCTTCCGTCGGACCGTTCGTGACCGGCTATCTGGTCACGGTGTTGGGCAGCTTCGGCCTCGCTGCCAGCGCGGTGGCGTTGATTTATCTCGTCGGACTGCTGATTTTGCCTTTCGCGCCTGAAACAAAAGGTCAACCGCTTCCGCCCTAAGCGCGCGAGAAATCAGTTTTTCGTTGAATCAGTCGTGAAATTCCCAAAGTCTTTGGGTTGGTTCGAACTATGAAAACACTCATGTCATTGGCAGTTTTAATTTTGTCCTTGGTTATGTCACACGCTGAAATTCTTGCTCCGATTCCCCTTTGGCCAAACGGCGCACCCGGTGCGCTGGGCACGCGGCCTCAGGACGTTCCCACCATCACGCCGTATTTGCCTGACCCGACAAATGCGACCGGCGCCGCGATGGTGATTTGTCCGGGCGGCGGTTACGAACACCTCGCGCCGCACGAGGGACGCGATTACGCGCTCTGGTTGAACCAGCACGGCGTGACCTGTTTCGTGCTCAAATACCGGCTTGGCTCGAACGGTTATCATTATCCGGCGGAGTTCGAGGATGTGACACGCGCGATGCGGATGGTTCGTGCGGATGCCGCCAAATGGCACATTGACCCGCATCGGATCGGCATCATGGGTTCCTCGGCGGGCGGGCATCTGGCCGCGACGTTACTGACGCATTTTGATTCCGGTAACACGAATGCAGATGACCCGATTGAGCGGCAAAGTTCACGGCCGGACATCGGCATCCTTTGTTACGCTGTCATCACGATGGGTGAATACACCCACCAAGGCTCCAAGGAAAATCTCCTCGGCAAACATCCTTCGCCAAAGTTAGTGAAGCTGCTCTCCAACGAATTGCAGGTCAAAACCAACACGCCACCCTGTTTTATCTGGTGTACCTACGAGGACAAAACCGTGCCGATGGAAAACAGCCTGATGTTCGCCGAGGCGCTGCGGAAACATCACGTGCCATTCGCGCTCCACGTTTACGAAAAAGGCGGCCACGGCATGGGATTAAAGGACAAACCGCCGTTTGCGCATCCGCATCCGTGGGCGAACGACTGTTTGTTCTGGCTGAAAGCGCAGGGCTGGGTGGAGTGATCATCTCAAAATCGTAGCAGCGGACGTGAGTCCGCTCATATTTTGAGAATGAGCCGGCTCACGCTGGCTGCTACAAAACTGTTCTCGACAAAAATGGCTGGCGCGAAATAGCGTCCGGATTGTGGGAAAGTCAGACCCTTACGAAATCGTATGCTTAAGTATTTTAAGTGTTTTTGGATGACTCTTTTGGCGAGTGTTTTTGTTGTCATAGCCTTTGCCAGAAGGCCACACTCTTTGGCTTTAAAAAGATATAGGGTTCGAATTGTTGCAATAACAGATGATCACCAGCAGCGGGAAAACTTGTCTGATGGGACATATAAGGCATTAATATTATTAGAACGATATGACAATGAAATGTTTGATCTGGTCAAGAAGCATATCAGAATTATATGTCTTGGCTCGACGAATAGCAATGCAGGCAATGCCCCGACCATTGGTCTTTACTTCCTAAGCGTTTTAAGATTTCCAGCTAACTTTCCAACGCGGAAATTGCCAATTGTAATCGCGGGATTTTTGGTCAGGCAGGCCACACTCGCGAAACTTAAGGGCTGCATGGCGTATTTTGATAAAGTGAATGGTGCTGCTATATTCGAACTGTGCCGAAAGGAACAACTTCTGACAATGCAGAAACTGGAACAAGCTATCAAGACCACTGACCAATAAATTCCCCCTTGCCATTCTTCGCATTTCCGCTATTCTCTACATTGCCTGAGCGCCGCGTGTGCGGATGTTCATTGAGGCTGAGAAAAAGCAGTCAACCAACAACCTAACCTTTAACCTCCGTTGCCGTTTGCAGCGTCGGTAGTTAGGCAATGGAGCTTCGGTTCCCGCCGTTTGGGTCCCAAGTTCCCGCAGTTCAAATACAGTTATGCTCACAATGGAAGAAGCCATGAAGCAAACCGGCTCGCTGCCGTTTGCCGCTGGCAATATCGTCAAAGGCCACATCATCGAAGTCCGCCCCAAGGAAGTGCTGGTGGACATCGGTTACAAAAGCGAGGGCGTCATCCCTGCCCAGGAATTTCAGGACATCAAGGCCATCAAGGTGGGCGACGAAATTGATGTCCTCATCGAAAAACTCGAAAACAAGGAAGGCACGGTCGTTCTTTCGCACGAGAAGGCGGAGTTCAAGCGGAACTGGGAGCGCATCCTCACGATTTGCAACGAGGGCGGCACGATCCAGGGCAAGGTTAAATCGGTTGTCAAGGGCGGCCTGGTCATCAACATTGGTGTCGAGGCGTTCTTACCGGCGTCGCAGATTGACATCATCACGCCGAAAAATCTCGCGCAGTTCGTCAACAACACTTATGAGTTCAAGGTCGTCAAAATCAATCAGGACCGGCAGAACATCGTGCTGTCGCGCCGCGAACTAATTGAACAGGAACGCTCTGAAAAGCGCTCCAAACTGCTGGCCGAAATGGTGCCCGGTGACATTCGCAAGGGTACGGTCAAGAACATCACCGATTTCGGCGCGTTCATTGATCTCAACGGCATTGACGGCCTGTTGCACATCACGGACATGAGCTGGGGACGCATTGCGCATCCATCAGAACTTTTGAAGGTCGGCCAGGAAATTGACGTGGTGGTGCTCGACGTGAACAAGGAAAAGGAGCGCGTCAGTCTCGGCCTCAAGCAGAAGATGGCCAATCCGTGGGACAACATCGAAACGAAATTCCCCGTCGGCGCGCGCGTCAAGGGCAGGGTGGTCAACCTCGTGCCTTATGGCGCGTTCGTGCAGCTCGAGCCGGGCGTGGAAGGGCTGGTGCATATCACCGAACTTTCCTGGACGAAACGCGTGGCCAAGCCCAGCGACATGCTCAAGCCGGATCAGGAAATCGAAGCGATCGTTTTGGGCATCAACCGCGAGGAACAGAAAATTTCCCTCGGCATCCGCCAGTTGGAAAGCAATCCGTGGGACTCCGCCGAACAAAAATATGCCGTCAAAACCCGCGTCAAAGGCAAGGTGCGCAATCTCACCAGCTACGGCGCGTTTGTGGAATTGGAGGAGGGCATTGACGGCATGATTCACGTGTCCGACATCTCCTGGACGCGCAAAATCAATCATCCGTCCGAAATCCTCAAGAAGGGCGACGAAATCGAGGCGGTCGTGCTGGAGGTGGATCGTCCGAACCAGCGCATTGCGCTCGGCATGAAACAACTCGGCGATGACCCGTGGGAAAGCATTGACAAGCTTTACAAAGTCGGCGACGTGGTTCAGGGCAAGGTCACCAAGCTCGCCAGCTTCGGCGCCTTCATCGGCCTGCAACATGAGATTGACGGCCTCGTGCATATTTCGCAGGTCAGCGAGGAGCGCGTGGACAAAATTAAAAACGTGCTCAAGGTCGGACAGGATGTCACCGCGCGCGTCATCAAGATTGACAGGAGTGAACGCCGCATCGGCCTGTCCATCAAGGCCGCCAGCTATTCGGACGAACAGCTCAAGGAAGAACAAAAAATGCTCGACTCGCTCAAGCCCGGCGAAGACCTCGTGGCGTTGCAACACGCCTTCGACGCCGCCGACGAAGCCAAACAGGATTCAAAGGAATAACTGCCTGTTAAAATTTAGTCGCACAGGCGGGTCGGCAACGGTCCGCCTTTTTGCTTTTGTAGCCTCGAGCCTGCGGCACGACATCATCGGCGGCAACGCCGACACTACAGCCATTTCATTCGAGCAACGACTTGTGCCGGTAATGTGAAATCTTGAATTCCGGCGTGTCGCGGATTTCCTCGGCCAGGACAAACTTATCTTCAAATGGCGGAAGGAACGTATCGCCTTGCACCTCGCGTTTAACGAGCGTCAGGTAAAGGTCGGAGCAACGCGGCAATGCCTGTTCGTAAATCAGCGCGCCGCCGCAGATGAAAATGTCGTTCGGAAATTCCGACGGGTTCAACCTGTCCAGCGAGTTGAAAATCAGAATCTCCGTTTGCCGGTTTTTCTCCAGTTTGGTGAAGTGAAACTGGTAGGCGCGTTTGAGGTAACGCCCGCCGCGCCACTCGTGATATTGGCCAAAAATTTCCGGATGGGTTTTAATGAGCCGTTGCGGATGCCGCGTGAGAATCATGTTCTTGCGGCTGGGCAGCGGCTGGCCCAGACCTTCAAACGTCTTGCGCCCCATCACGATGATGTGGCCCAGCGTCATTTTTTTGAACCACTTGAAATCCTCCGGCAGATGCCACGGGATTTTGCCGTCCGCGCCGATCACGCGGTTCAGCGACATCGCCGCAATGGCTTTGAAGTGTTTCACGATTACACGGCAATCGGCGCTTTGATGGCCGGATGTGCTTTGCCGCTATACGAGAATGCATGTCCCCAGCGAATAATTGGCTTCTCAAAAAAATGCCAGGAAATGAATGCAAACAGCAAAGTCGCGAATAAGGCAACGAAAGTCATCACCCAATCAGAAAGTCTCCCTAAATAATAACCTCGTCCTAAAATAAGCCCATGCAATAAACCGTTAATTGCCGCATGAAAAAGGTATATCCCGTAAGCCATAATTCCGACATTCCGCAGTGGCGGAAAGCGCATGATATTTGAGATGATACCTTTTCTTTCAGTTATGGCCAGAAGCACAAGACAGACATAAAATAAATCCAGCCACAAGTAATAGTATAAAATTCGGTCGAACTCGTAATAGGTCAAATTGAATTTTGGCCCTATGTAACCGATCCCCAGTATGAAAACTCCCAAAAGCAGGTAAAGGCAGCCACGGTACTCTGCAAACCAATTGCGGAATTTTTTCCGTCGGAGCAAACATGCGCAAATGACCCCAAACAACAGGCCATTTGCTCGAAGCGGTATTAATCCGAAACAAGCATACATCTCAGGATAAAACATCCAAAGATATAGATGTAATGTGATATTAAGACCAATGACAGTAAGCAGCATCGGCATCAACCATGAGGGGCGCACAATCCAGATTGTTATTGGTAACAGCAAATAAAACTGTTCTTCCACGACAAGCGTCCAGGTGACCCCTAGCCAACCGGAGTTGTGTCTCAATGATATCGCCGCTACGATGTTTTGTGTAAATGTGGCGTTAGCCCACAAAGGAATGTTGCCATCGAACAAGTTTGTAAACCACACGTGGGATGAGTAAACGGCCAAAACCGACCGAAAAATAACGTAAAGTGCCAGGCACAGAAAGTACAAAGGAAGTATTCGGCAAATCCGCCGAATATAAAACGTTTTGAAATACTTCTCCGTGTGGCGTTGATCCATCAAAATTCCGCCGATAAGGAATCCGGACAACACAAAAAAAAGATCAACGCCGCTCCAAGTAAGAGGAAAAACAGCGTGAACAAACGTATATATCCTGCCAGCTTCCGGCCTAAGAGCACCCCATACATAATGGTAGAATAAAACTAGGAGAATCGCCATTCCCCTGAGACCATCCAATTCAGGGATGCGAACACCAGTCTTGATTTTATATGGCGAACTCACACGGCAATCGGCGCTTTGATGGCCGGGTGCGGATCGTAGCCGGCCAGTTCAAAATCCTCGAACTTGAAGTCGTGGATGTTTTTCACTACGGGATTTAATTTCATCTGCGGCAGCGGTTGCGGCTCGCGTGATAGTTGCAACTTCGCCTGTTCAAGATGGTTTGCGTATAGGTGCAAATCGCCGAAAGTGTGGACAAATTCGCCGGGTTTCAATGCGCAAACCTGCGCCATCATCAGCGTGAGCAGCGCGTAGCTGGCGATGTTGAACGGAACGCCAAGAAACAAATCCGCGCTGCGCTGGTAAAGCTGACAGCTCAGCTCGCCGTCGAGCACGTAGAACTGGAACAGCGCGTGGCAGGGCGCCAGCCGCATCTGGTCCAGTTCGCCGGCGTTCCAGGCGGTGACGATGTGCCGCCGGCTGTCGGGATTTTTTTGGATTTGCTCGATGACGCCGTCAATCTGGTTGATGGAGCGGCCGTCGGGTGCGCGCCAGTCGCACCATTGCGCGCCGTAGATGCGGCCGAGGCTGCCGTCCGGGTCCGCCCACTCGTCCCAAATCGTCACGCCGTGCTCGTGGAGATAATTGACGTTCGTGTCGCCGCGCAGAAACCAGAGCAATTCATAGATGATGGACTTGACGTGCAACTTTTTCGTGGTGAGCAGCGGGAAACTGTTCTGCAACGGAAACCGCGCCTGCGCGCCAAACACGGAATACGTGCCCGTGCCCGTGCGGTCGGCCTTGAATTTGCCGCGTTCCAAAACCAGCCGGAGCAGATCGAGATATTGAACCATCGCAGGGAAAATTTAACTGCAAAAAACAAGAAAAGAAATCCCCTAATTATGTCCGGCGAAATTTGCTTGCCCAACGATGCGGTTACACCGCCAATTGTTGTCATGCGGGAATTACCTCACACCCATCATTGTTTCGTCTGCGGCGAAAGCAACGCCGTCGGACTCAAACTGCGATTTACGACTGACGGGCGCGTCGTGCAGACGCGCTTCCGGTTGCGGGCCGCGCACATCGGTTTTCGCGGCGTCGTGCATGGCGGCATTTTGACAACGGTGCTGGACGAAATCATGGTCTGGGCGTGCGCGGTGCCGACCGGGCAATTTGCGTTTTGCGCCGAGTTGACCGTGCGGTTTCTGAATCCCGTGCGGCCAGACGACGAAATCATTGCCACCGGCGAGTTGCTGGCAAACCGCAAGAACCGGATTTTCGAGGCCAAAGGCATGCTGGCCAATTCTTCCGGCCAACCGTTTGCTGAAGCCACGGGCAAATACCTGCCAATCCCTAAAAGCGATTTGACGGGAATGATGGCCGACTTGATTGGTGACACGAGTTGGTTAAGAACCGGTGCCGATTCGCCGGCGGTTAATCGGTGATTGTCGAAATCCGTTTCAAAAAGTAGTCTGCAGGCGAATTGATTCAATGCGTATTCTCGCTCTCGATCATGGAACCAAACGCATCGGCGTCGCCGTCAGCGATGAAACCAAAACGATCGCCCAGCCGCTGGAATTCATTCCCGCCGAGCCATTCGCGGGTTTTCTGGAGCGGCTCAAACAATTGATCCGGGAAAAGGAAGTTGACCTGATTCTCGTCGGTCTGCCGCGCAACATGGACGGCACCTACGGCCCGGCGGCGCTTACAGTGCAGGCATTCGTCGCCGCGCTGCATAATGCCGTGACGATTCCGATCAAAATGCAAGATGAACGGCTGACCTCGGCGCAGGCGAACCGCGTTTTGATTCAGGGCAACGTGCGCCGCCAAAAACGCAAAGAAAAGGTGGACCAGACGGCGGCGGCAATTTTGTTGCAAAGCTATTTGGATGGGATTTAGCCACAGATAAACACAAATAGGCACAGATTCTTTCTTTTTATCCGTGTTTCATCTGTGCCAATCTGTGGCGAAAAATGTCGGCTTCAAAAAAATTCAAACTCGTCATTGCCTACGACGGGACGGCTTACGAAGGCTGGCAGATGCAAAAAATTGGCACGGGCGTGCAGGAAAAAGTCGAGGCCGCCCTGGCTAGGTTGTTCCTCAGCGCACCGCGGCTTCACAGTTCCAGTCGCACGGACACGGGTGTTCATGCACTTGGCATGGCGGCGCATTTTGAAGTGCCGAACGCCGAGTTCAAAATGCCGGTCCGCAAGCTGGCGCTGGCGATCAACGCGTGGCTGCCGGAAGACATCCGTGTGTTGTCGGCCTCACGGGCGCCGGAAAAATTCCATGCGCGCTTTGACGCCGTTGGCAAGCAATACCGCTATTTCGTATGGAACCACACGGCCATGAATCCGTTGCTTCGCCACAGCGCCTGGCAGGTCACGCGCCCGCTCGATCTGAAGGCCATGCGCGCCGCCGCGCCGCTGTTTGTCGGACGGTACGACTTCAAATCATTCGCCGCCAATCGAAATTACCAAATGGAATCCACAAGGCGGAGGCTCACGCGGTGCGACATCAAAAAGTCCGGTCCGCGACTGACGTTCATCATCGAGGGCGACGGTTTTCTTTACAAAATGTGCCGTGGCATCGTTGGCACGCTGGTGCAGGTCGGGTTGGGCAAATTTCCGCCGGCGGAGATCAAGCGGATGCTGGCGAAAAAGGACCGTCGGGTGTCCGGCATGACGGCCCCGGCGCATGGCTTGGTTTTGTGGAAGGTGTTTTATGCAACGCAAAGACGCAAAGAAACCAGGTCGTGAAAATGAGAAATGGTTCGCGAAAATTGTGTGTAGCGCCCGCGTCCCGCGGGTTCAATTCGGCGTCCCGCCGAATTGCCGCGGCGCGCTTTCAACTGCGGATTGGAGTTGGAGAAGAGACAATCTCCATTGGCAAACGGTTTCGGGCGCGACGCCCGAAACAACCCGCGGGACGCGGGTGCTACACAACTTCAAATGAACATTGTCCTGGTTGAACCTGAAATTCCGCCGAACACGGGCAACGTGGCGCGGCTCTGCGCGGCGACGAAGACGACATTGCATCTCATCGAGCCATTTGGTTTCCAACTTGATGACGCAAAGCTCCAGCGCGCGGGCATGGACTACTGGCAACATGTCGAGTGGCATCGGTGGCCGAACTGGAAGGAGTTTGAGTCGGCTCACAGAGCCAGAAGTACAAGATTTTGGTTTATTGAATCGAACGGCCCAAAGCTTTACACGGCGGCGAACTTTTTGCCGGACGATTATCTGGTATTCGGCCGCGAGACGGCTGGTTTGCCGAAACAATTGCTGGAACAAAACCGCGCAGGCTGGCTGCGGATTCCGATGTTCAACGACCAATCGCGTTCGCTGAATCTGTCGAACTGCGCGGCGCTGGTGTTGTTTGAAGCATTGCGACAGCAGGCATTCAGTGGCGAGATTCATTGAAAATCCGGTTGTTTTTACCTTTACAACCGCCCTTTGGACAATCACGACAAAGCCGGCGGCTGAAACCGTTTCGTGGTTGCTCGAAGCCGCTGAAACAGGTAAGTTACACTCATTAATGTGGTCCGTGCTCAAAGAATTCCTGCGCTTTTGCACGCGCGAAAAAAAGTGGTGGCTGATTCCGTTGGTCGTGGTGCTGCTGCTTTTGGGGGCCATCCTCATCTTTAGTGCCAGTTCCGGCATCGCATGGGCGCTTTATCCGTTCATGTGATTCATGCCCGCCACGCGGAAAATCCTGGGCATCTCCGCCTACTACCATGATGCTGCCGCCGCCCTGCTCTGTGATGGCGGAATTGCCGCCGCGGTGCAGGAGGAACGTTTTTCACGAAAAAAGAACGATCCGGATTTTCCACGCCAGGCCATCCAATTTTGTCTTCGGCACGCCGGGTTGACTCCCGCGCAACTTGACACCGTGGTCTTTTACGACAAACCAGTGCTCAAGTTCGCGCGCCTGCTGGAAACCTACCTGGCGGTTGCGCCGGGCGGCTGGCGGACCTTCCCTGAAGTATTGTCCAACTGGTTGGGCGAAAAGCTCGATCTGCGCAAAACCATTCGCGAGGAATTGCCCGGTCTGCGATCGGATTGCGCGATTCTTTTCACCGCGCATCATCAGGCCCATGCCGCCAGTGCGTTTTATCCGTCGCCGTTTGACGAAGCCGCGATTCTCACCGTTGACGGCGTCGGTGAATGGGCCACGACCACAATCGGCCATGGGCAGGGGCATGACATCCGGCTGCTGAAAGAGTTGCGTTTTCCGCATTCACTCGGACTGCTTTATTCGGCGTTCACCGACTATTGCGGCTTCCGCATCAATTCCGGCGAATACAAGCTGATGGGTTTGGCGCCTTACGGCGAGCCGAAATACGCCGACGCCATCCGGCGCGAATTGCTCGACCTCAAGTCCGACGGCTCGTTCTGGTTGAACTTGGATTACTTCAACTTTTTACGCGGCACCACCATGACCAATGACCGGTTTTACCGGCTTTTCGGCGGACCGCCACGCAAACCCGATGAACCGATTGAACGCCGGCACATGGATGTTGCCCGCTCCATTCAGTCGGTCACGGAGGGAATCATGCTGCGCCTAGCCCGTCATGCCCGGGAAGTCACCGGCCAGAAGAATCTTTGTCTGGCAGGCGGCGTGGCCCTCAATTGCGTTGCCAACGGACTCATTCTCAAACAGAAAATCTTCGACCGACTCTGGATCCAGCCCGCCGCGAGCGATGCCGGTGGCGCGCTCGGCGCCGCCTTGACTGCCTGGCATTCACACTGCGCCGATCCATCAGTTCCTGTCGTCGCGAGCCGCCAGCCTAAGACCGATGCGATGCAGTCCGCACTGCTCGGCCCGGCACATTCGGACGACGAAATCGAAACAACGCTTCGATCGCACGGCGCGGTCTATCAACGGCTGCCAGATGGAGAATTGCTCGACTTCGCTGTGGATTTACTGAAATCGGAAAAGGTGGTCGGCTGGTTCCAAGGTCGCATGGAATTCGGCCCGCGCGCCTTGGGCAACCGCTCGATTTTGGGCGACGCCCGCTCGCCGCGCATGCAGTCGGTCATGAATTTGAAGGTGAAATTTCGCGAGTCGTTCCGGCCTTTCGCGCCTGTCGTGCGCCGCGAACGCGCCGCCGACTATTTCGACTTGGACGTGGAATCGCCTTACATGTTGCTGGTGGCGCCGGTCAAAACCGAACTGCGGCTTCCTTTGCCGCCCGGCGTCCACGGCTTCGATTTGCTCAAACAAGCCCGCTCCGCGCTCCCGGCGGTTACTCATGTGGATTACTCGGCCCGCATTCAAACCGTCGAGCGCAACGGCAACCCGCTGCTTTATGACTTGCTGCTTCGTTTCGAACAGGCCACCGGCTGCGCCGCGCTGGTGAATACCTCGTTCAACGTCCGCGGAGAACCGATCGTTTGTACCCCCGACGACGCCTATCGCTGTTTCGTCAACACCGAGATGGATTACCTCGTCATCGGTCATTTTGTTTTGGACCGCGCCGCGCAACCAACCTGGCCTGTCGAACGGCGAGTCAAGCTCCAGACCGACTGAAATGAAATTAAGACTTAAAGAAAATCCGAAGGAATGGCGCAAGGCAGCCTTGTTGAGCGCGTTGGGGCTGGCGGTTCTCGCGACGGTGCTGCGTTGGCGGCACGTCCTCCCGGTGAAAGCTTGGGGCGCGGCGCTCGCCGTTTTGGCCGGCGTGGCGCTATGTGCCGTGCTGTGGCCGCGTTGGTTTTGGGGTTACTACCGGTTTTCCACCCGGTTGGGTTTTTATCTCAGCCAGGGAATCGGCTACGCGGTGCTCGCGGTTTTGTTCCTTTTGGTTCTGACGCCGCTCGGCTGGGCCTTGCGTCTGATGGGCAAGGATTTTCTGCAACTCAAACAGCGGCGCAATTCCGCGACTTACTGGCACCCGACCGGCGAAAGCAGTCCGTTGGACCGCCTTTTCTAAAGCAGAAATTTGAATTCCTGCCCCACCGCGGCGCAAGTATCCCCTGCATTCCGTTGCAATGCCCAATAGAAGAATTTGAAGTCCGGTGCTGGCACGAACCAACCCAAGTTCGCCTGATGCCTTTCCGTTGCTCTGCTCCTCGCAGCGCCCTGAGATCAGCACGGGCTTGACCCGGACTCCAAAAACCCATTCCCTTTGTCCTGCAGTTGTCGCACTATTCGTCCCTCGTTCAGAATCGTCGCGAAAATCGCCGGCTCTGCGCCGTCCGGGAGAAAGATACAGATGCAATGGTCCCGCAATCTTCCGATTCAACGGAAACTGACGCTGGTCATTGTGCTGACCAGCACGACCGCGTTGTTGCTGGCCGCGACGGCGGCGGTCGGTTATGAGTTCGCGCACTTTCGCCGTGAACGCATACTCGACTTGACCGCGCAAGCCGACATCATCGGTGCAAACAGCGCGGTCGCCCTGGCCCATCGCGACCAAAGCGCCGCGCGCCAGATCCTTTCCGCACTGCGAACGCAGCGCGAGGTCGTCTCCGGCCGGATTTTTGACGGGGCCGGAAGACTCTTTGCCGAGTACCTTCGCCCAGATGCGATCGCGCTTCCAATCTCTCCGCCAACGCAAACCGAAGGTTATCACTTTGAGCGCAGTAACGTGTTGTTTTACCATGCCGTTCACTTTGAGGGGCGGACGGTTGGCACGCTCGTCCTGCGCAGCGATCTGCGCCAACTGCAAAGCCGTTTTCTCGTGGGCACCAGCATCTTGGTGGTGGCCATGCTGGCCTCGCTCTTGGTGGCGCTGCTGATCGCCGCGCGGCTGCAGCGGATTATATCCGAACCCATCTTGGATTTGGCGCGCGTGGCTCGCGAGGTGGCCGTGGGAAAGGATTATTCCGTGCGCGTTGCTGCTCGTGGCGGAGATGAAATCGGCCTTCTAATGGAAAGCTTCAACCAAATGCTGGCGCAAATCCAAGCCCGCGATAACGATCTGCAGGCCAGCGAAGGACGCTTTCGCCAGTTGGCCGAAAGCATTCGCGAGGTGTTCTGGATGTCGGACCTCGCGAAAAATCAAATCATTTACGTCAGTCCCGGTTACGAGGAAATCTGGGGGCGCTCCTGCGCCAGCCTCTACGCCTCTCCCCGCGATTGGGCGGAAGCCATTCATGCCGAAGACTGCGAGCGCATTCTTCACGCCGCTCTCACTAGGCAAGCCGCAGGCCAGTACGATGAAGAATATCGTATCGTCCGGCCTGATGGTTCCACGCGTTGGATTCACGATCGCGCTTTTCCCGTCCGCGATGAGGCCGGCAAGGTTTATCGCATCGTCGGCATCGCCGAAGACATCACCGGGCGCAAGGAACTCGAAAGGCGGCTTCTGGAAGTGACTGATCGCGAACAGGCGCGCATCGGCCAGGACATTCACGACGGCTTGTGCCAGCAGTTGGTCGCCGCGGGCTTCGCGGCGGTGCTGCTGAAAGAAGACCTGGCCGGCCGGTCTCAGGACGAGGCCCAGCGCGCCACAAAAATCGCAACCCTCCTGGACGACGCCATCACGCAAGCCCGCAGTCTTGCCCGGGGCCTGTACCCGATCAAATTGGAAACCGAGGGTCTCCTCGCCGCGTTGCTCGAGTTGGCGGCGAACATCACCGCTCAAACCAAAGTCGCGTGTGAAGTCGAATGCCTTGAACCGATTCCGGTCCCCGACCAGGCCGTCGCCACGCACCTGTACCGCATCGCGCAAGAGGCGGTGAATAATGCTGTCAGACACGCCCGCGCCAAACGGATATTGATCCGCCTTTCTCGTGAGGATGGCAAAGCCCGGCTTAGCGTGTCGGATGACGGCGTTGGTGTGGCCGCAGGAACACTCAATCAGCACGGCATGGGCATTCACATTATGAATTATCGCGCCTCCATGATTGGCGGCACGCTGGCCTTCGGCCCGGGTGCCCAAGGCGGCACAATTATTTCTTGCATTTTTGGCCTGAAAAGCCTATAAGCAAGACACGGCAATTCTTGGAAGATTGCCGAAGTTATTTTCGCGTCCGTATTGGCGTAGTTGCGAAAATGATGACAGCGCAACCGGTTGGAATGCTTTTCCTTTTGTGGATGCCGCAAAACCATCGCGTTTCGCAGAGACCAGAACCGTCCGGATTCTGCTGGTGGATGATCACCCTTTGGTGCGGCAGGGCTTGGCGGAGGTTCTCCATCGGCAACCCGAATTCCGTGTGTGCGGCGAGGCGGAAGATCACGCCGCAGCGCTGGCGGCAATCGAGACGCGCAAGCCGGATCTGGTCATCCTCGATCTCACGTTAAAAAAATCGGATGGTCTCGAATTGATCAAGGACATCCGGGCGCGTTTCCCCGGATTGCGGATTCTGGTGGTATCCATGCATGATGAAATGGTCAACGCCGAGCGGGCTATTCGCGCCGGCGCCTGTGGCTACATCACCAAGCAGGAGGCTACCACCAAAATTCTTTCGGCCATTCGACGTATCTTGGCGGGAGGCATTTACCTGAGTGAACCGGTCGCCGCCTTGGTCGCCAGCAAACTGGCCGGCCGCTACCGGGCCGGCCCCGTGGATCATTTGACGGACCGCGAACTACAGGTCTTGGAACTGATCGGCGACGGACTCAGCACCCGCGAGATCGCGGAGCGCCTGCATTTGGATAACAGCACCGTGGAAACCTACCGCGCCCGCCTCAAGGAGAAGCTCGCTCTCAAGGACGCGCACGATTTACTGCAATACGCGATTCGCTGGATGCGCGTTGAGCGGGTTGCGGGCCGGGATATTCCGCCCGCGCTTGGAAACGCGCCAGCCATAGCCGAGCAAATCGGGTTGCGCTCCCGGAGGCAGTCTTCCATTCCGGGCGGAAGCTGAGGCTTGCTACGGCAGCGCGTGTCCCGGCTGGTGCGTCACAAGTTGACTCGCCATCGCACGGTTACTTGGTAGTGCCTGGACCGGCTGTCGGGTCCGGCCACTACAAAAGAATCACGGTGCCACACGACAGACAAAAGGCCCCATCTTCCTGTATTCTCGCATTTATGCTGTCCAAGCAGCCAGAAATGCGCCTACCGTCGTCGGTCGAGCGGCCAAAGCCGGGCGAGGGAGGGGCTGCATTTGGGGAGGCGCAACCCTTCCCTGTAGAAGCCTCGCGAACCAAGCCTGCCGGCCTCGATTCACAGCAACTCGAAGCAGCCCCATGCCAGCGGACGGGATTAAGTACCGAACAGATCACGTTTTTGGCGGTTGGTCTGGCGCTGGCAGTCGCCATTGTCATCGCCGCGGTCATATTGGCGAAACATCTTTGAGGTCCTCGAACCATGAACTCAATTTCAAACTCCGGCGCGCAATTCAGCCAGTCAAGGCAAGTGTCTTGGAATTTTAAAAAATGATTTCGGAATTGGCGCAAGCCAAATCGAAGCAATGCAGATAACCGTTAACCAAAAAACCAAAATCCAGTAACCATGAAAACACAACTCACCCGCTTGCTCGCGGCAGCGCTTCTGCTGGCCGCCACCCCGGCGGTGCTCGCCCAAATTGGCACGGCGTTCACCTATCAAGGCCAGTTGCTCACCACCAACGGTCCGGCCCATGGCACCTACGACATGCAATTCTCGCTCTACGGTGCCAGCAGCGGCGGCAGTGCCTTGTACGGGCCGGTGACCACCAGTGGTGTTTCCGTTAGCAACGGCCTGTTCACCGTGCTGATTGATTTTGGCTCTGTCTTCTACAACAGCACGGCTTACTGGCTGCAAATCGGTGTGCGGACTAACGGGGCCGCCTCATACACCGCGTTGAGTTCGCGGCAGGAATTGACGCCTACGCCCTATGCCAACACTGCGGAAAATCTGAACGGCACCCTGCTGGCCAGCCAACTGACGGGCACGCTGCCTTCAGGCTTGTTCTCGGGCATCTACGGGAACGCCGTAACGTTAAACAACCCCGCCAACAGCTTCAGCGGCAACGGCAGCGGGCTGACCGGCGTCAACGCAGCGACGCTGGGCGGGCTGGGAGCGTCGGCCTTCTGGCAATTGAGCGGCAACACTGTTTTAGCCGGTCAATTCCTTGGCAGCTTGAACAGCCAGCCGGTGGTGTTTAAAGTCAATAATGTGCCTACCCTCACCTTGGAGTTGAATGGCTCGTTGGCCATGGGTGCGAGCACGGCCAGCGGCATTGATTCAGTTTCGCTGGGTTTTAATTCAACGACCAGCGGCGGTGACTATGAAGTCGCCATTGGCAATTCGGCCCAAGCCACCGGCAATGGCTCTGTCGCCATTGGCTGGACGCCCATATCGAGTGGACCCGGCTCCGTCGCTTTGGGCGAATCTGTAACATCTTCAGGCAATGACTCCTTTGCAGCGGGTTACGGTTCACGAGCCCTTGGCCAATGGAGCGTCGCAATAGGCTACGACAACCTTGCCGGCGGACAAAGTTCTTGGGCTCTGGGCCACCTGGCACAGGCCACGAACAGTGGTTCCTTCGTCTGGGCGGATGAATCCACAACCGCCACTTTTGGCGACACCAGATCTAATCAGTTCCTGATTCGTGCCAATGGCGGGGTGGGCATCAACACAGCCAGTCCAAGCGGACAACTGGACGTTGAGGATCCGTCCGCTTTCTACAACGGAATTTACGTCTCCCATGGAGTTGCCGATGGCAATGGCATCACCGTCAATGCCTACAACGGAACCGCCGCCTGGGGTGTTTATGCGGCCAGCAGCGGGTCAGGTGTGGTCGCCAGCGGCACCGCCGGGTCCGGCGTGTCCGGCACCAGCAGCAGCGCCGACGGGGTGGATGGCACGGCCAACGGCGTGAGCGGGATTGGCATGAATGGCACACATAGCGCCAGCACCGGAACTGCCGCCGGCGTCCAGGGCACTACTTACTCAACAGATGGGTTCGCCAATGCCGTGTATGGGCTTGTGAGTTCCACATCGCCAGGAGGCTCCTCCGCCGGCGTCAGAGGCCAGAACAACGGAACCGGCGGCTTGGGCATCGGAGTTTACGGTTCACAGAACGGCTCTGGTTGGGGCGTGTATGGCTACACTCCAAGCGGCATCGGCGCGTATGGTGATAGCAGCACGGGTACCGGAGTTGAGGGACAGAGCGGCTCGGGCACCGGGGTTTACGCTTATAGCAGCAGCGGATCGGCTTTGACCATCGGCGGCGGGGCCATCCATGTTTCGGGAGCAGGTGTTGGCACGAGCACGGCGGCCTTCATCCAAGTGACGGCGGCGGCAAACATCGTCGCTAATGAAACAATCATCAACAACCCGCTCTGCAATAGCGATCCCAATGCAATTCTGATCGTCACACACAACGATAATCCAGGAGGCGTGTTCCACGGCGAAAATAATCATGTTGTTGGCGTCTTTTACAGTTCTCCAAATTGGACGATTTACAACGAGGATAACAGCGCGATGGCTACAGGTCTCGCCTTCAACGTGTTGATCATCAAAAACTGATTTCTGAAGCAGCATTTTATGAAAACCAATCTTTGTTCGCGCGAACGCACGAAGGTGCTGTGGCTTTGCGGCGCTCTGGTTTTGATGGCGTTTGCCATGCCGGTTCAGGCGCAGCCATACACCATCAACTGGTATAAAATCGCCGGAGGCGGCGGCATGAACAGCACGGGCGGGGCTTATTCCGTCAGTGGCACCATCGGCCAGCACGACGCCGGCGGGCCGATGACTGGCAGTGGCTATTCTCTCACCGGCGGTTTCTGGGCGCTGATTTCAACCTTGCAAACGCCCGGCGCGCCGACGCTTTACATCAGTTACTCCGGCAGCACGGTGACAGTATTCTGGCAGGACGTGCCCGGCTGGAGTTTGCAACAGAACAACGATCTGACCATGCCTGTCGGCTGGACGGTCAACAGTAGCTGGACGACCTCCAGCGGCACGAATTATCTGAACATCACTACGCCTACAGGAAATTTGTTTTTCCGATTGAGTAACCCATGACGCTGGCGCGGGTGCTGATTCCGCGCCATGAGCAACCGTTCGGTGACATATTCCTTTTGCCCCAATTGTCGCGAGGTGGGTGTGTCTCTGCAACCATCACAACCGCATCCGGGTTGAAAAATGAAGCGAACCTTTTTCCCATGATGTAGGGCTTGTGGCTTGGGATCGGTTTCACTAACGTTCATGTGGTCGGGCGCTTGGCGCAGAGGCTAGCGCGTCTCGTTTACACCGAGTAGGTCGTGGGTTCGAATCCCTCAGCGCCCACCAGCCTTCGCTCTGCGTTTCGCTTCAAGCTTCGTCCCGACGGGCCAACTTATATTTCTGCGACCAAAGTCCCATCGCCACGGAGTTTCATTCGCTGGCCGCGCCACGTGATTGTGTTTCCCGTGAAGGCACCAAGCCAGAGTGCTACTTGCAATAAATCCTTTACCGGCACGAGCCAGAACGGTGAAACCAAGTTGCGTTCCGGCGTGAACCGGCGCTGAAGATTTTGGGCGAAACCGATTCGAATCAACAAGCAGGCGACGGCGGCCAGCGCAACACAAAGCGTCGCCGACGAAATCAGTGAAACGACCAGCCACAGCAATGGCCAGAGAGTAGCATTGGACAGGATGCTGAAAAAATAGGGCAAGGGCTGGCAAACCCGGATGGTCCGCGCCCAGCGGAGTTGATGCTCCCAGACATCGCCCCAAGTCATCGGCGCATCCCAACATTCCACGACGACAGGGCAAAGCGAGATGCGATGGCCATTCCGGGCCATGCGGTGGCCAAGTTGGTAATCGTCAGCGAGGCAGTCTGCCAGGGAATTGAAGCCGCCTATTTCGGTCAGTCCTTTGCGGCGCACAAGGATTGCCGCACCGAGAGCGAAGTCGGGTGGGTTGATGCTGGCGGCTTGCAACACCTGGCTCCAAAAATCGGCGTTGATGGCGACGGCCTCCCACTGCATGGCTTTCGTGGTTGGATTGGCCAGCCGGTAGAAGCAATTGACCAGAGCGGTTTTGTCATCACGCAGGGGCGTGACGAAGTTGGCCAGAAAATCCTGTGGCGCGCGCACATCCGCATCGCTGATGAGAATCAAGTCGTGTTTTGCCAATCGCTCAAGCTGGATGAGCGTGGAAATTTTCGCGTTCGTTCCGAGTGATTCCCCGCAGACAACCAGTAGCGTATCGCGACCGGTATGCTTTTGAATCAGTTCGTTGACGGTTTTACAAACCGGATCGTCGGCGTCGGCGACGCCGAACAGGATTTGCATCGGGCCGGCGTAATTTTGCTTGAACCAGCTTTGCAGCGAGTCAGCAGTTGTTCCATCACAGCCTTTGAGGGGTTTGAGCAGCGTGATGGCGGGTGCGAAGGATGAGTCGGCGGTGCGCCGGTGCAAGGGAAACCGCCGGGCCGCCAGCCATTGCCAGAGCATGAGCGCCAGGCTCAACAGCGCGGGAACGGCCAAGATGGCTTCGGGCAAATTCACCGCCGGAAAACAGACCGCAAATCAGGCAGTTGCGCCAGAGATTTTGTTTTCAGGATGTTCGTCAAGCACCAGCACGCCATGCGGCGGGATGTCATAGTTGCCTGAAAACGTGCTGCCCGTGAGGAAATCGTGCATCGGCTTGTAAAATTGGACGCGGACGGGCGAATTTTGATGGTTGAGCAGGAAGAAGACGCGCGTGCCCTCCTTTTCACGCATGCTGACTTCGACGTTTTCGGGGACCTTGAGCAGTGGCAGCAACCCGCACATTTGTTTCAACCAGATCACGAGGTCGTGATAAAAATGCTGATGGCTCAGGGTGCCGAAGTAAACGGCCCGGCCGAGGCCGAAGGCATTCATCGTCATGGCAGGCCGGCCGGCGTAAAAATCCTTCGCATAGGTCGCCAACACCTGGCATCCCTTCGGCTCGATGATATCGCACCAGACCCGCGCCGGATGCACGTGGCTGGTGGGGAACATGCCCTTAAACGTGAGATGATTCTCTTCGCCGGGCGGAATGGGATCGAATTCCAAAACTTCCAACCCGAACAAATCGGTCATGCCGTTCGGGTAACCTGTGTCGGGCGCGATATTGTGTTCGTTGACGAGGCCGGTGTTGAACGTGCTGACGAGCGTCCCGCCGTTCTGAACGTACAACTTGAGGCGGTCGGCCTCCCCGTCGGCCAGCAGGTGCAACGAGGGCGCGAAGACGATTTTGTATTGCGACAGGTCTTCGGTCGGGCGCGCGAAATCCACGGCGATATTGCGATCATGGAGCGCGTTGTAGATGAGTTGAATGTGCTCGCGCAGGTTGAAAAATTTGTTGGGCTGCATCGGTTGGTTTAACGCCCACTCGTTGTCGTGGCTGAAAAGGATGCACGTTTGCGCGACGATTCTTGTGTCTTTGAGCGCGGGCGCAAGAATTTTCAATTCCTCCCCGATCTGGCTGATTTCCTTGAAGACGCGGGTGTTGCCTTCGGGGTGATGCGGCAGAATGGCTCCGTGGAATTTTTCGGTGCCGAAGCGCGGCTGGCGCCAGCGGAAGAAAACAATCGCTGTGGCGCCGCGCGAAACCAGTTGGTAGGTGAACATCCGCAACACGCCCGGACGCACGAGTGAATTGACATCCTGCCAGTTGACATTGCCCGCTTTTTGTTCCATCACCCAAAAACCCGTGTCGCCATCCGGCGTGCGGATGCCGGTTTTTTTCAACGAGCGGAGCATGTCAATCTCACACCCCAGTTCGGACGATTTCGCCTTGATGGCCGCCGTGCTTTCGATGGAGACGAAGTCAATCGCCTCGGCCAGGTCAAAATGGTCAAAGCGATGAATCAGCGGGCGCAGGTTCGTCGTCACCGGGCAACCGGGTGTCAATTGGTGCAGCACCTCGGCCTGCATTTTTACAAATTGAACAATGGTATCGCTGCAAAACCGGCACCAATCGAGCACGAGCGCCGGGTTGTGGGCGGCCGGCGCGTGCATGGGCATCGGCACTTGATCCCAGCGGGTGACCACCTGACCCCAATGGCGCAGACCCATCAAATCATTCATACGCGCCACGGTTTCATACTTGGCCTCCAGCCAGCCGTGCCAGTCCAGCCGCGCGGCGTCATTAAAGGCGGCCTCGGTAAAGTTGCCGCCGAGTCCGTTGTCAATCTGCCAGGCAATAAGTTGGGGATGTTGCCCCAGCGCCTTGGCCAGGTTTTCCACGATGCGTTTGGAGCGGTTCCAGTACGGCTCGGCGTTGAGGCAAACGGCGCGGCGCGTGCCCTCATGTTTGACGCGGCCATATTCGTCAATCGGAAGAATGTCCGGATGTTTTTTAGTGAGCCAGATTGGCGGCGCGGCGGTGGGCGTGGCCAGCACCACTTGAATGCCCGCTTTGCCAAGAATATCCATCACCCGCTCAAGCCAGCCGAAATCAAATCTGTTGTCCTCCGGCTCGCAAAGTCCCCACACGAACTCGCCGATGCGAACGACGTTGATGCCGGCCTGAGCCATCAACTCGGCGTCACGTTCCCACAGGCCCTCGGGATTGTCAGCGGTGCCGCTGTAAGGGAAGACCCAGTGCTCAGGATAATAGTCAGCGCCAAAAAACATAACCTCGCCTACGGGTTTGTGACGAAATTCTAAAAGCAACCCGCCGTGCTTGCAATCTAAAAATTGCCATAAAATTGTGGGCGTACAAAGCCCGTCGCCGCTACTTCAGCGGCTGGAAGCATTAAGAATCACCAGCCTAAGCTCTTTCAAAGCTCGTCAACCAAATCTCTCATCCGAACGCCAAGTGCCTTGGCAATCCGCATCAAAGCATCCATTGAAATTGTCTTTGCTCCACGTTCAACGGCGCTGATATAAACTGGATGAAGCTCGGCTTTTTCTGAAAGCTTTTCCTGGCTTAATCCGGCCTGTTTGCGGCGGGCTCGAATGGCTTCCCCCAGAACCCGGCGGTGTCTCAGATTGGGCGGCACAATGCTGCCACGAAACGAAAATCATCGCCTACAAACTAGAACCTATAGATTCAATTTTTTATTTGCATTCCTTTTGGGAATCATTTAGAAACACTTCACAGATAACACAAAACAATCAGTTTTTATGAAAACTATAAGAATACAAATCCTTGCTGTTGTCGTTGCCTCAATCCTCACCTCCGCCCTTCATACTCTAGCCATCGAAGGGTTGCAAATCTCCGTGCAATCCACGAATGCAATCTTGTTCTGGCCCTCGGCCACGAACGAAACATACCTGGTCCAATATCGCCCGACCTTGGACACCAATTCGTCCTGGATGACCTTGACAGATGATTATCCGGCGGCGATGGGTACGGATATGACTTTCTTTGTCCATTCCAACAGCGTGCAATATCCGCTGGTTCAAGGAGGCGGAACGAATGATGGCGGCGGTTCCCCGCCATTGCCGGAGGACATGAGCGGCGGCACGTCTGATTCGACCGCGACAACGACCACCCAGCCGAGCGTGCCAATGGTCCAGCCAGTGAGCGGTTCCGGCGATGCCGTCCCGATGGCCATTTTGCCGCCGGGTTTTGATTTGTCCGGCTACCTCATTTACTATCCTTCAACCGGAGAATGGATGAGCGGCAACGGCTATACGGTTCCGGACAATTCGGCAAGCAGCACACAAACGAGCGATATTCAACCGATGGATTCGGGCGGTGACACGAACCAATACACTGGCTTTTACCGGGTGGTGCGAGACGGCGTGCATCTTTGGGGTCTGACCAACGGAATGATCCTAAGCAACGAAGTGATAACGCCCATTGAGTTTGCAGTGTCTTTCACCGACCAAGTCGTTGGCGTCAGTTTCTACGATGGGAACACCAACCCGATCATCGGCGCTGCCGCACAGCCAGTTGGTAGCAATGCCTGGTTTCTGGAGTGGAACACCACCATGTCACTCAACGGCACGTACAATGTTTATGCGGAACTCGATTTTGCGTCCAACGATCCGGTGGTCAGCGCCCCCGTCACCGTGACGGTCAACAATCTCATTTCGTTCCCGAACGAACTGGCCCAGTCCTTTGGCAACTGGATGTGGATTTACGCGCAAACAATCCCCAATGCTGCTTACCAACTGGACCTGTATGACGAGAACACAAACTACCTTGGCTCATTTCTTGATTACGCTGACAACAATGGGGTAATTTCTTTTATTTGGGATTTGACCGACTACAACGGCAACCCCACTTCCAGTTCCACTTATTACGGCTTTTACACCGTGGACACTTCCTCATTGTCCGGCGGCAGCCCGGCCACTCTGATAAAAAATGTTAATGCCGGTTCTCCCTCGTTTCAATCTCTGTCACTGCCTCACAAGGCACTCAGCGGGATCAGCGGGGCAGGCGGACCTTCCCCGCAGGGCAGTTCTCCCAGCGCAAACGCCAATTACTTCTGGTCAAAGGAAAATCCGTGGTCGCTCAACGGACCCTGGGTGGTCGCCTACGGCCTGTTCAGCGGTAATAGCACATGGGACGCGAACGATAAAGACATGATCATCGGCAGCCCGGGAAACAACGAGGGCGTGTTGCAGGTCCTTGATCAGAATGACAGCGGACTCAACGTCTCGCCGGGAAACAACTGGAGCACTGTTTTCACCGTAGATAGTCCGGCCAGCGCCCAGCAGTTGCTGGGCTACCTGCAGGGATCCCTGAACGGATCCAACAACAAGTACCGGAATTTCTATTTCTTCGGCCACGGCAACAATCACGAGTTCGGTTCTTATACCGGTGCTGGCGGCGACCTGACCCAGGACCAAATCGCCTACGCGTTGGGCAACGTGCCGTTGAGCTATGACTATGCAATCGTGCTCCCGTTTGGAGGATACGGGTATCCGGTGATCCGGATTCCGACGCCCACGACGGTTCAGACCGCCGCCCTCCATCCCTACCGCTTTGTTTTTATTGACGGCTGCGACAGCGCCGCGGGCACTATGAGCGAGGCCTTTGCCATTCCGGCCGCCACCCTCAGCACAAACAATTTTATCGCCGCCAGCAGAGAATCCCGCGTCTTCATTGGCTACACGGGCGTTAAATACAACTGGGATCAGTTCGGCTATCTGCCGTATTCCGAGATGATGTACAATTTTCTCAACGCTTGGACAACCGGCAGTCTAAATGCGCAACAGTGCGTTAATGCCGCCAAGCAAGATACTTGGCCCACGGGACGGACCTACGCAAACATGGATGGGTCCGCCGTGGTTTACGGCACGGCGGATTTGATCTCTTTGAGCCCGTGGTAAATTTCAGCATGAAACGAATCATTATTGTTGCCATCGCCATGGGTTGCGGCGCGCTGGCGCCGACGGCTTCGGGTCAGATTGTGGTGCAAAACCCGCATTATCAGCCTTGGAAACCCACGGACCCGCGAATTAAAGAGCTGGCGGTCGTGCATCAGGAGATGCGCTCCACGCCGGCCTGGCGCGCGGCGGTCCTCCAGCGGATGCTGGCAAGAGCTAACCGGGTCGCCGACCGGCTCCATCTGCCCACCCCGCACCCCATTCAAGCTCGCGACATTGTTCGCGAGATGCTGCCGCCCCCTTTGGCGGGCCTCATTATCAACCCGTGGGGCGACAACCTCTATAATGCCGCCATCCCGCGCCAGACCCGGTTGCGCGCCCTCGGATTGGGAGTGGGCGCGGGAGTAATTGACACCACCAACTTTGATTTTGGTTTCGTGGCGGGAAGATTGACCCATCTCCAGCGCCTGGAAGGCCCGATGAACGAGCGTCGCGACCAGCTCCTGGATCAACTCGTAGGCAAGCCCTCGCTCATCAACGACGCCCAGGCCCACGAACTGGCCGTGCAATGGCTCGCGGCGATTGACGTGGACATGACCAAGCTCGCCAAACTAAAATGGACGGTGCATCAGTTGCGTTACCAGCCGCTCGGAGTGACCAACGTGGTAGTGCTGCCGATTTACCACGTGCGCTTTGGCAATGTCCACTATCCGGCCGATGGCAATATGCCCGCCTTCGACGAGCCGCAAGCCGAGGTTGACATCCTCGGCACGACCAAGGAGCCTCTGGGAATCAGGATAAATACAGACGCCCTGTCTCTTTTGCGCCAGCCCTTGCTGCTCATCCCCAACGCGCTGAAATTGATCAACACGACCAATCCGCCGCTGAAGCAATTGAGACAACCACCAACTGTTCAAACGAATTCCCCCTCGCCTTGACCCGGCATGAAAATTTCCGCGATCATCCGAAAGTACATTTTCTTTGTCCTTCTCGCGGGAATTTTTGTCTGGCTTTTTTTGCGTCAGCTTTCATCCTTTTGAAGCACGGTATCAAGAGCCGCAGTATGAGGGAAATCCGCCCAATCCCTCAAGGGAACGGAGCAATCATTCGAGGGAACAGAGCGTTCACTCAAGGGAAAGGGCCATTCATTCGGACGAAAGGAGCTTATTTTTGCCGTTTAACTGTCAAAAACGTCGGGAAACCTTATTTGCCGAACAAATGGCCAAGCCCCTTGGTGATGTTGCTGATCCCGGCGCCCGCGCTTTTGCCGGTGCCTTTAATCAGGCTTTCCGCGTTTTTGCCGACGTCGGTGCCTGCTTTGCTGACAGCCTTCACGGTGGCAGTCACAACGGCGTCAAGCACGCTCCGGGTTAATTCAGCCGCCGTGATGCCGTCCGCATTCCTTCCCAGGTCCGTGAGATGGATCGGCGGCAGCGGCAGGGTCATCTCCTTCCCGCCCAGGCCCGTGAGGCTGACATGAACCTTGGCGCCGGTAATCAGAAAATCATCCACCTCAAGTTTCTTGGACGGCTTGGCCTGAGCGGTTGGAGTTGTGTTGGTTGAAACCGTGCCGCCGGTTTGAGCGGCGGCGTTGACGTTGTCCATGATTGTGCTGAGATTGTTGCCGCTGAGACCGCCTTCAAAAGTAATTTCGGGCGCTTCCACGTGGATCGAACGCACGACAATTTTGTCGGAAAGCACTGAGAGGGGATTCACCCCGACGGCGATCATTCCGGCGCTGATGGCGTCGGGTGTTTTGTAGCCGGCGGGGTTGCCGACCACCAGTCCCTTAATGGTGGCCGAACCGCTCAGCAAAGACAGATGCACCTCGTCGAGCTTGATTGAAACCTTGGTAAGCTTTGGCCCGACGGTTTCCATGCCGGTTTTCACGATCGGACCCAGAAACCTGCTGGCGACGATGACACCGACAATGATGAGTACAATCAGGGTGATGACACTGCCCCACAATATTTTTTTGAGCTTATTCATAAGTGTAATAATTCAGCATATCGTCCGGTTTACCAGAAAATAGTTTGAATTTCTTCACGGCGCGATTAACGAGCGGATTACTTCCACCAGTTTGTTGATTTGATATGGTTTGGCCAGAAAACGATCCGGCTTGACCGGCGAATCGGTGTAACTGCTTTCGTCCACTGTGCCGCTGAGCAGGATGGTTTTTTGCCGGGGATGGAGCCGCTTGCATTCGCGGATTAGATCCATGCCGTTCATTCCTGCCATGGCGTAATCGGTCACGAGGACGTCCGGCGGCGATTGGGCGGCGATATATTCCTTCAACGCCTTTTGCGGATCGCTGAACAGGCACACCTCAAAACCCGCCGGCTCCAAAATCATTTCCGCCAAATCCAGCAACATCTGCTCATCGTCCACCACAAAAATTGTGGGCGGCGAACCGGCGGTTGCATTGCTTTGCGGGAGGCTCATGCTGGCCAGTGACATGGAAACATAATCTTCACACGACGGCAAGCGCATTTGGATGAAATTCCCATTGCGCCGCCCGCGTTTCCGCCGTAATCTTTTCAGGGCAATGAAGTCATCGCCACGAAACAGGGGTTTGCTGCTATGAAAAAGAAACCGGCATCCGACATGTCAGTCAAGAAGAAGGCTACCGTCCGTACCTCTGCCATGCGCTCCCCACCCGCCGCCCCACCCCCGCCCGAAGAAACCGCCGTCAGCAACGGCCCGGTCAAACCGGTGAAAACCAAAAGCTCGCCGGCGGGTAAATTGAAACGCCGCATCGTTGCCACATTTGAAGCCGTCACCGCGCCATTGAAAACCCGGCGCGCTGTCAAATCCAAAACCGGCGAAACCGCCCGGCCCCAAAAACTTGAAGTCCCCGCCATCCTGCTCGAAGGCGACCAATCCCCGCCGCCGCCCGTCAGCGGGCCCGGCGAAAAATACGCGCTCGGGCCCGTGCCGCCCCAACAGCCGTTTGAAACGGCGGAAACCGAACTGCCCGATGCTTATGGCACCCGGCAGTTGTTTTTGACCGCGCGCGATCCGCACTGGCTTTACGCGCATTGGGACTTGACGCGGGAGCAGCAGACGCGCTGCAACACGCGTTCGGCCGACGGCCACCTCGTTCTGCGCGTTTACCCGCACAAGCTGGAGGGCCATCCCATCAACGAAATTCACGTCCACCCCGAATCGCGCCACTGGTTTGCGCACGTCGAACGGGCCGGAGATTCCTATGCCGCCGAACTCGGCTACTACTCGCCGCTCGGCAAATGGGTGCGCGTCGCCGCGTCGGCCGCCACCGTCACGCCGCCGGACGCCGTTTCACCGGAAAGCGGCGCCGAATTCGCCACGATCCCGTTTGAATTTCCGTTTGCCCGTCTGATGGAAATCATCAAGGCCGCCGTAGGCGAAAATCTTCCCCTGGCCCAGGCGCTCGAAGAGCTCCGGCGGGAAGGTTATCCCGACCTGCCGCGCGCGGCCTCCCGGCCGCCTTCGACCTGGACCCCGCAACAGGAACAGGCGCTGGCAAAAATCATCAACATTGACGACGTGCGCCGTGTGTGGATGGGCTCGCTCGAAATCACCGAACTGATCCGCCGCCGGATTGCCCGGGAAATTTCCTCGCTCGGCGTTTCCAGCCTTTCCAGTCCCTTCGGCGGCCTCGAACAGCCCAAAGGCTTTTGGTTCAACGTCAACGCGGAATTGATCATTTACGGCGCGACCGAGCCGACGGCCAAGGTCACTCTCGGCGGACACGAAATCAAATTACGCGCCGACGGCTCGTTCAGCTACCGCTTCGCGCTGCCGGACGGGAAATATGATTTGCCCGCCGTCGCCGTTTCCACCGACGGCACGGAGGCGCGCGCGGCGGACCTGAAATTCAGCCGCGCCACGGACTACCTTGGCGACGTCGGCGCGCATCCGCAAGACCCGTCATTGAAAGCGCCGTTGCCGGAAAACGTGTGAATTCCATGGACGAGCCCCATCGTGGAGCCGTGATCCTGGTCCGCTTCATCGCCGTCGGATTGATTGGCCTTGGCGTGATTGAACTGAGTCTGTCCTGGTTGGAAAACTCTGCACACCACACCCCGATGGAGCCTTTTGATTTTGCGGTCCCCGCCATTCTTTTTGTGGCCGGCATCGTCGTTTTGATCAAGACCAGGTCCCTCGCGGCATGGGTTTCAGACAAACTGGACGAATAACCGCCGGCGCTTGACCTACCATGCAAGGATATTTATCCCTCGTTCTGCACGCGCACCTGCCCTTTGTGCGGCATCCCGAACACGAGAAATTTCTGGAGGAAGGCTGGCTGTTTGAAGCCATCACCGAAACCTACATCCCGCTGCTGCAAATCTTCGAGGGCTGGCAGCACGACGGCATGGAAACGCGCCTGACGCTTTCGCTTTCGCCAACCTTGTGCGCGATGTTGCTCGACCCGCTCTTGCGCGAACGTTATGAGCGGCACCTGAACAGCCTCATCGAACTGGCCGAAAAGGAAATCCACCGCACGCACTGGGACCGCGCCTTCCGCGAACTGGCGTGGATGTATCATCACCGGTTCGCTTCCATTCGCGATTTCTGGCGCGCTTGCGATGGGAACCTCGTCGGCGCCTTCCGTAAACTCCAGGACGCAGGACGTATTGAAATCATCACCACCGCTGCGACGCACGCGCTGCTGCCCTTGCTCGCCGGCCATCCGCCGTCGCTGCGCGCGCAGATTCTGACGGCACGCGACCACTACCGCAGTTGCTTTGGCCGCGACCCGGCTGGCATCTGGCTCCCGGAATGCGCCTACGTCGAAGGCGTGGAAGTATTTTTACAGGAAGCCAACATCCGGTGGTTCATTCTCGACACGCACGGCGTGTTGCACGCGCGCCCCCGTCCGCGTTACAGCACGTTTGCGCCGATTTTCACGCCCAACGGCATCGCCGCGTTCGGACGCGATTTCGATTCCTCCCGGCAGGTTTGGAGCAAGCACGAAGGTTATCCCGGCGATCCGCGGTACCGCGATTTTTACCGCGACATCGGCTTCGACCTCGATCTCGATTACGTGAAACCGCATCTCCCGTCGCCGGCCAACCGCGGTTTTACCGGCATCAAGTATTACCGCATCACGGGCGGGGACGGGGACAAGCAGATTTACCAGCGCGACGTGGCCTTGCAGGCGGCGGGCGACCACGCCCGGCACTTTCTCGACGAGCGCATCAACCAGGCCCAGAGCGTCGCCGGCTTTCTGGATCGTCCGCCGATCGCCATCGCGCCGTACGACGCGGAATTGTTCGGCCATTGGTGGTACGAAGGGCCGGAATTTTTGGATTATTTCGTGCGCAAACTGGTTTACGACCAGAAAATCCTCACGCTCATCACGCCGGGCGAATACCTGCACCGCCATCCGACCAATCAAATCGCCGCGCCCGGCGCGTCGAGCTGGGGTGAAGAAGGCTACTGGCGCGCGTGGCTGAACGAATCGAACGAATGGATTTACCCGCACCTGCAAATCGCCCAGGAACGCATGACCGGGCTTGCCCGGGAATATACCCGGGCGACCGGCCTGAAGGCGCGGGCGCTGCGGCAGGCCGCGCGCGAATTGCTGCTCGCGCAGGCCAGCGACTGGCCGTTCATTTTGCGCACGGGCACCAGCCCCGACTACGCGCGCCGTCGGGTGAAGGACCATCTGCTTCGCTTCATTGCCTTGCACGATCAACTGACCGCCACGGGCGTGGATGAAAAATGGCTGCGCGAAGTTGAATCCCGCGACAACCTGTTCCCCGACGTGAACTGGAGTTACTGGAAATCAGACTCTGCAACCGGAGCACAAAGGGTCAGATTTAATTTCCGGCGAAACACGCTTGCCCATTAAAGCCGAAGCCACGCAGGTATAGAGTCTTTTGAAATAATTTTGAAAGAAACGCGTCGCCTGCCGCGAGTAATTTTGGTATGAGTTGCATCATGACGTCGCTGGTGGAAAATTCGATTTCCACGCGTTACACCCTCTTGAGCCGCTTGGAAGACCGGGGCGATCAGGATAGTTGGCGGGAATTCTTCGACACCTACTGGCGGTTCATTTATTCGGTCGCCCTAAAGTCCGGGCTGACAGAGGCCGAGGCCGAGGACGTAGTACAGGAAACTGTCATCTCGGTGGCGAGGGACATTCATAAATTCAAGCGCGACCGCAGTATGGGTTCCTTCAAAGGTTGGTTGCGGAATCTCACCCGATGGCGGATCGCCGATCAATTCCGCAAGCGCACTTACGCCGGACGGGAGGACGAATCTAAAAGCAGCGAGAACATTCCACGGCCGGATGTGGAGGATATTCCCGATCCTGCGGGTGAAGACGCGGAATCCGTTTGGGAAGAAGAATGGCAGACTAACCTGTTGAATGCAGCGATGGAAACAGTCAAGCATCGCGTCAAGGAGGAGCACTATCAAATCTTTGATCTATATGTGCTCAAACATTGGCCGGCGCGGACCGTCGCTGACATTCTGGGAGTCAACGTGGGGATGGTTTATCTGGTCAAATACCGCTTGGCGGCCCTGCTCAAAAAAGAGGTGCGCCGGTTGGAGCACCGATGGGATCAGGTCTGACGATGAAAACAAAAGCGCCACCATGACCGAATCCTTCAATTCCGCTCATGAGGAAACGGTTAAGTTAGTCGCGTCGGGCCCACCCCTTGTGCCCGACCATGAACTTCTCCGGGTAATCGGTGCTGGCAGCGGTGGTGAAGTGTGGTTGGCCCGGAATGTTTTGGGAACCTATCGCGCAGTCAAGGTTGTGCAGGCGCGGGCATTTAGACATTCCAGTTCATTTGAACGAGAGTTCAATGGTGTGGTTAAATTTGAGCCAGTCTCAAGGCTGCATGATGGCTTGATGGATGTCCTTCAAGTGGGAAGAAATGATGCGGCTGGATATTTCTATTACGTGGTGGAACTGGGCGACGATGTCAGCACCGGCCAGTTCATTATCCCGGAGCAATACACGCCTCGAACCCTGGCCATTGATTGTCAACAACGTCGGCGTCTGCCCGTCGGCGAATGCATTCGATTGGGAGCCGCCATTGCATCGGCGCTGGGGTTTCTGCATCGAAACGCGTTGATCCATCGTGATGTCAAACCATCAAACATCATTTTCGTGAACGGGTTTCCTAAATTGGCGGACGCCGGGCTGGTCACGGAAATGTCCGAGGCCAGCTCGCGTATTGGCACGGAAGGATTCATTGCACCAGAAGGTTCCGGAACACCTCAAGCCGACATATATTCGCTCGGCAAGATTCTTTACGAAATCAGCACTGGCAAGGACCGTAACCAATACCCGGAATTGCCGCCGCTGGACGACAACGCCGAGAGCCGGGACTTGGTTCAATTCAACAAAATTGTTTTGAATGCCTGCCGTGCCAGCCCGCGGCAACGTTACCAATCCGCCGATGAGTTGATGATCGCGCTGCTGGCGTTCAAGTTCAGCCACTATCATCCGCGTCTCGAACACGCCCGTGACCGTTTAATTCGGGCTTTAACCGTCACCGGTCCGTACATCGCTTTTCTTGTCCTGGTCCTTATGCTCTGGCGCCTGATCTGGCTGCTAAAACACCCTCACCCTTGACCGCCAAGTTTGTCCATTTAAAGCAAGTCGTTGCGAGCGAGGCAAATCCGAATAAGAGTTTTTTGAAAGAATCGGATTAGGCCTTGCGAGCTATTAAAGAAAGCAAAAAATTTATGAAAATGGTTCGACCAACTAAAAATCAATGTCACCAGCCGTTATGGCATTTCAGATGAAACCTATATTTACACTCCGTTCACTGTTCACCGTGCTGGCTTTGCTGGCCGGCGTTCCTGCCGCTCTGGCGCAACCAACCCTAGGCATTGCGCCGGCGGGCGGACAATCGGTGCTTTATTGGCCGAACGACATGATGAATTATATCGTGCAAAGCACGACCAACCTGACTTCGCCCAACTGGGTGACGGCCACGGATGCCCTGCCGGTCAGCGCCGTCACCGTCAGTAATACCGAACCGGCGCGGTTCTTTCGGTTGTTAGCTGTGCCGGCGGGCATGGCGTTGATTCCGGCGGGATCATTTACCATTGGTGACACGCTGGATGGCGAGCGTGACGCCATCCCCACAAATGTTTATGTGTCGTCGTTTTACATGGATGTGAATCTGGTAAGCTATGGCCTGTGGATAAATGTGTCTGCCTACGCCACGGCCAATGGGTATACATTTGATGATGGGGGTGCGGGCGTGGCGGCAGGCAAGGGGGTGAATTATCCGGTGGAGACGGTGGACTGGTATGATTGTGTGAAGTGGTGCAACGCGCGGTCGCAACTGGCAGGCTTGACGCCGGTGTATTACACGGATGCGGGCTTGACGCAGGTGTATAAAACCGGGGAGGTAACGCCTTATGTCAACTGGACGGCCAATGGCTATCGGTTGCCGACGGAAGCGGAATGGGAGAAGGCGGCGCGGGGCGGGTTGAGCGGGCGGCGGTTTCCGTGGGGCAACCTAATCGGTCAAAGCCAAGCTAACTATTACGGAGACACCAACGACTTTAGCTACGATTTGGGGCCGAACGGTTACAACGCCATTGGCAGTGTCGGCGGAACATCACCCGCGACCAGTCCGGTGGGCTCGTTTCCGCCGAACGGGTATGGCTTATACGACATGGCGGGGAATGTGGAAGAGTGGTGCTGGGATTGGTATGCGGGGCCACCGTATCCGAGCGGCAGCCCGTATTTGGGAGGCACCGATCCACGCGGCCCGGCCTCAAGCCCTTATGGCTTCCGTGTGTGGCGCGGCGGCGTTTGGAACAGCGTCGCCCGCGACTCGCGGTGCGCCTTTCGCTACGACGTCGTCCCGGGCTTCGCCAGCTACCTCATTGGCTTCCGGTCTGTAAGGGGGCTTTAATTCAGGTATGTCAATAATTTGGCTTGTATTTCAAAGTGGTTCCGGGTAATATCGGTTTGCACGGAGAAAGCCAAGTCTGACTTCACTCCCAAATTTAGAAAGGCAAAGTCATGAATATCAGTCATCGAACTTCTCGATGGTCGGCGCTTCTGTTTAACCTCACAAACATCTCCAGCCCCGGCAAGGCATCCAAATCCGTGCCTGGTTTCAAATCAGTTTCAAATAGGTGGCGATGGCCGGCAGTAGCGGCAGCCGTCGCCTTGATCGCTTATCCGGCGTCGGCCTCTTTTATCCAACTCGCCTCGCCTCGCGATGGTTCCCTGCCGGCGGTGGCCGGCGGCGGCGGTTCTTCCCTGATGCCGATTGTCAGTCCTGATGGACGCTACGTGCTCTTCGCCAGCACCGCGAACAATCTGGCGCTGATGAACAATGGCGCGCCAATGTCCGTTCAGCCCCTGCCCAGCATGAACGTGTACCTACGTGATCGCGCCAGCAGCACGACCACTCTGGTCAGCGTCAACCTCGCAGGGACCGGCGGCGGCAATGGAGATTCCCTGCCGGCCGGCATTTCCACCAACGGCCAATATGCGCTCTTTGTCAGCGCCGCCAGCGACTTGGTGCCGAATGACACGAACAATGCCAACGACGTGTTTGTCCGCGACCTGGTCAACGGCACGACCACGCTCGTGAGCGTGAACACGAGCGGGTCGAGCGGCAACGGCGAGTCGCGCAGTCCGGTCATGACGCCGGACGGGCGGTATGTGGCATTTGTCAGCGCCGCCACCAACCTGGTGGCGGGTGACAACAATGGCATTCCAGATGTGTTCGTTCGCGACCTGCAAGCGCAGACCACGACGCTGGTGAGTGTTGGCGCAACGTCAAGCAGCCTTTACTCTCTGCTCGGGAGTTCCGAATCGCCTGAAATCACGCCGGACGGCCGGTACGTTGCCTTTTACAGCACCGCCTCCAATCTGGTTGCCGGCATAACCCCAATGGGTGAGGTCTATGTGCGTGACCTGACCGCCGGGAACACCATTTGGGCCAGTGCTGGCGCGCGCGCCCTCTTCCAATCCGTGACCGGCAGCACCAACGAGTCTTCCTGCAATTTCAGCATCAGCACCAATGGACAATTGGTCGCCTTTGAAGCCTGCGGAAGTTCGTCGTCGGGCGTCCTGCCGAGCGGCATCATTCTCCGTTACAATGCCCAGAGCGGTTTGACCGACCTCATTTGCACGAATGCGCCGGTGCCCATCGAAAGCTTCGAATATATCCATGACCTGGACATGACGCCCGACGGACGGTTCGTTGCGTTTGTCGCCACCGTTGGGAACAACTCGCTGACCAATACCGCCATTTACCTCTGGGACGCGCAGACTGGCACCAATACGCTCGTCAGCCCGGATCAGAACACCGGGCTGCCGGCCAATGGCATTTGCGACTCACCGGTCGTCAGCACCAACGGACGCTACGTGGCCTTTCTGAGCAGCGCGACGGACCTGACGGCGAACCCGTTGGTCGGCAATTATCATCTGTATCTGAGGGACGTGCAGGCGGGAACCACAACCCTGGTGGACGTGGACACCAACGGCATGGGCGCGGGCGTGAGCGCCGTAACCGTGCCCAGCATGACCGACGACGGCAGCATCGTCGCTTTCGATGCGCCCGATGGCAACATCGTGGCGAACGACCGCAATCATGATACCGACATTTTTGTCCGCAACCTGACGGCACAGACGACTGAAATGGTTTCCGACCATGACCCGTCTTTGCCTTCCCAGACGTCCAGCGGCGGCGTTGCCGGTTTCGCGGCGGGTTCGCTCAGTGCCGATGGCCGCTACCTCGCGTTTTTCAGCGACGCCGACAATCTCATCCCCGGTGACACCAACGGCTACCGCGACGTCTTTGTGCGTGACCAGATAACTGGCACGACCACTCCCGTGAGCTTGAACACGAACGGCGTTACCGGCGACGGGATTTCGACCGATCCGGCGATCAGCGGCGATGGCCGTTACGTAGCCTACACCAGCAGCGCCGACGACCTCGTGGCCAACGACAACAACGACGCGCAGGACGTGTTCGTGCGCGATTTGCAGACCGGAACCACGACCCTGGTGAGCGTCAGCACCGATGGCGTTCACCCCGGCAATGGGAGTTCCTATTCGCCCAGCATCAGCGCCGACGGGCGATATATTTTATTCCAAAGTCTGGCGTCCAATCTGGCTTCGGGTTCATTTGGGACGGGAGAGAACAACCTCTTCCTCCGCGACCTGCAAACGGGGACCACCTATGCGCTCACGTCGGGTGGTTCCTCAACCGGCGTGTATGCCGCCGCGATGACTCCGGATGGCCGGTATGTCGCCTTTTTGGGCGCGGTTTCCGGAATCTTGGGGGTCAATGTGTATGTCTGGAGCACAGCTTCAGCCATGCTGACTTATACGAACAATTTACCCGTTTCTTTGGGCGTGCCTCTTGCTATTTCCATCAGCGCCAACGGCCAAAGACTCGCCTGCTTCCAAGGAGCCTCGATAGGTTTATACGGCGTGGACGTGGTTTCAAATTCCACCTGGCTCATTCAGCCCAGCAACAGCGGGGTGTTTTTGCTGCCGTCCCTGGGACTCCAGTTCAGTGACGATGGGCGTTTCCTCACTTACGCGATGGCAGCGAACGTTTTCACTAACCAAAACGTTTACCTCTACGATTTTCAAACGCAGAGCAACCAGTTCATCAGCCAAAACCCAAACACGCTCCAGCCCGCCAATGGCAATTCCGACTCGCCGGCCATCAGCGCGGACGGACGGTTCATTGCCTATCGCAGCGCGGCCACCGACCTGGTGGCCGGCAGCACCAACGGGTTGCCGCAATTGATTGTCTATGACCGCTTGGCCAATTCGAACAGCCTGCTCAGTGTTGCCACGACCGGCGCCGCCAGCGGAGACAGCCGTTCGATGACGCCGGAGTTCAGCGGTGACGGACGGACGCTCCTGTTCACAAGCTGGGCTTCCAATCTGGCCGCCGATGATTTCAACCACTTCAGCGACGTCTTTGCCTTTGAGTTCCTTTACATAGACATCGCCGTGGGCGTGCCGGGTCAGGGAGCAACCATCAGTTGGCCGTACGTTTCCGGACACAGCTATCAAGTCGAATACAAAAACAACCTGACCGACAGCGTCTGGCAGCCGGTCTTCGGCTACATCGCCATCAACGGGAACCAGCTTTCCCTGACGGACGCGGCGCCGGTTTCCGGCCAGCGATTCTACCGGGTGGTTGCGCAATAAACCTGATCCAAAGCAAAGAGAAAGGCCGACAAGATGAAACAAGGCAAAGCTCACCACGGTTTTCTGAGCGCGTGTCTGAACAATGGCAGCCGCCGGCGTGAGCCGGCGCTGAGCCGGAACCCTGCCGTCGAAACGGGTGAGGAAACAGCGCGTAACTCCTGGCGCAAGGGAGCGCGGCATTTATGCCGCTTCAACGTGGGCAACCCTTTGGTTGGCGAGGGCGACCGGAGTTTCGGGAGTCGAAGCGGCGTGAACGCCGCGCTCCCCACGCGCTGGCACCGCTTTTCTGCTGCATGGTTCCGGCTGAGCGCCTATCTGAAAAATAGCAGGGGCCGACGTGAGGAGGCCCATTTTGCCGAAAACGCGGGGCTGTCACGACGAAAACAGAGCCTCGTTACCTCGGCTCCTGCTAAAATCCGATTTTTCAGAAAGGCTCTGACTCCATGTCCACCGCGAGGTTCCCCGATGAAGTTTGAGCCAACTCACGTTGGCTGCTACGAGCCAGAAAGAATTAAACGAGGCTTCACCTTGATTGAATTGCTGGTTGTTATCGCCACCATTGCCGTGCTGGCCGCGATGCTGCTGCCGGCCCTCGCGGGAACCCGGCAGAGTTCCCAAGTCGTTCAATGTTTGGACAATCAAAGGCAGTTGGCCGTTGCGTGGCTAATGTACGCCCGTGACAACAATGACAAACTGGTGGCAAACCGGGGCCTTGACGGTCAGCCCAACTTAAACGAAAACCCCTTGACCGACCCCAATCTCCAACCCGGAGGCATCTACGTTCAATGGTGCCCCGGCAACATGCAGCAACTGGGGTCTGCCATCAATGAAGCCGAATGGATTGAGGCGGGTCTGCTCTATCCTTATCTTAAGAATCTTAATGTTTACCATTGCCCGTCCGACAAGACCTTGGTTCCCCATGGCGATGCCGCATCCCTGCCATTACCCGCCCTACGCACTTATTCCATGAATGCCTGGGTGGGTTCCGTGAATAATAGTGGCACTGCCCAAGCTTGGGATGGAATTGTCGGCTACAAAGTATATCTCAAGCTGTCGGACCTGGTCAAACCCGGCCCCGGCAAGACCTGGGTTTTTATCGAGGAAAATCCCTACAGCATTGACGACGCTTACTTTGCGTTGGACCCAAGACAAACCACCATTTGGAATAATCTTCCGGCAGTTCTGCATGGTAATGCCAGTGTGCTCGCGTATGCCGATGGACATTCGGACGCCCGTCGGTGGACGGACCAGAGTATGATCACCGCAACGCCAGCAACGCCAATCGGCAATGTTTACAATTGGCCCGCTGACCCGAACTCTGGAGATTTGGCCTGGTTGCTTTCAGCCAGCACAGTTCACCAATAAACGGAACCAGAAAAACCAGGTTCACCGAAAAAGTCTTACGACCAAAGCCAGCCACACCAGCGGGATTATTCCGAAGGAACAAAGCTACCCCGCTGGCGGAGTGCAATCGGGCTTGGGCGCATTGCGAACCAGCTCGGCGGCGCGATGGGCCGCGTCCGAAATCATTTTCAGGCCCGGCGCCAGCACTGAATCCTCCTGATGTTTGGCGAAAAGGCGGTCGGCGTGGCCTTGGACAACGGTGAGGATATTGTTCAACTCATGCGCCAGGGTGAGCGAGATGTGCCGGTCGGCATCAGGGTGAAATTTTTCCTGATGATTTCCTCCGCCGTTGGACGGAGCCGGCGCGGCCATTTTATCCGAAGATTCAAGGTACGACATCGCCTTCTGGCAAAGCACCCGGCGGGCCACTTTTGAAAAGGAAGAAGGCAGAAGGCAGAATGAAGAAATCGTCCGGCCGGGAGTGTCCTAATTTGATGGTAGGGCACGACGTAAGGAGTGCGCTTAAATGCCGACTCGTCACCTCGTCGCCTACAAATTAAGACGCTACCGGCCAGCCTTCCCGCTTGTTTCTTCATTCTGTCTTCTGCATTCTGCTTTCCCATGAACGCCGCGCCCGCAGCCCTCGGCCTGATCGCCGGCAACCGCTCATTGCCGTTGGAATTTGCCCGGCAGGCGCGTCGTGCCGGCGTCCAACGCCTCGTCGCCGCCGCATTCGAAAAGGAAACCGATGCGGCGCTTGCCCAATTCGTGGACGAGATTGTCTGGCTCAAAGTGGGCCAGCTTTCCAAAATGATTTCCGTGTTCACCGACCGCGGCATCCGGCAATGCGTCATGGTTGGACAGATCGCGCCCAAAAATCTTTATGACTTGCGGCCTGATTTGCGGGCGATGGGAGTGCTGTTGCGGCTGAAGGAGAAAAATGCGCACACGATTTTCGGCGCCATCGCGGATGAATTGAAGAAGGACGGCGTGGAATTGATTGAGGCCACGCCGTGGCTCCAGCCGCTCATGCCGGAGGCCGGTTTTCGGCTTGGTCCGAAGCTTTCCGCCGGGCAAAAAACCGACGTGGACTTCGGTTTTCACATTGCCAAAGAAACGTCACGGCTCGAAATCGGCCAGACCGTCGTGGTCAAAAAAGGCGTGGTCCTCGCCGTCGAGGGATTCGAAGGCACCGACCAATGTCTCGCGCGCGGCGGCAAACTGGCGGGCAAGGACGGCGGCGCGGTGGCCGTCAAAGTCGCCAAACTTAATCACGACATGCGGTTCGACATTCCTTGTATCGGCGCGCAAACCCTGGAAACCTGCGCGGCGTCGGGCGTGGCCGTGCTCGCGCTCGAAGCCGGGAAAACACTGTTGCTGGAACAGGAAGCTTGCGAACAACTGGCCAAAAAAAATAAGCTTTCCGTCGTGACCATTTGAACTTTGGAATTTGGACACCGGACTTTGAACTATGCTGACCTCCCACGAACTCTTCGGTTTCATGTCGGCCAACTTGGCGAATGAAATGCTTGAATTCACCCACGAGTCCGACAAGCCCGCCTACAAATCCACGCTCAACGCGGTGGCGCAGGCGCGCCACGTGCGCCCGGTGTTTCTCGAACGCCAGCCGCGCACCCAGCGTCATGCCGCGATGATTGCCACCCTCTCCAAGCCGCCGCTCGAAGCCGCCGCCGCCAGTCTGATCCGCGTCTGGCTTGTGAAAAAGCATCGGCAGATGCTGGTGGATTTTCTCAACGCGCTCGGTCTGCCCAACAACGAAGGCGTCGTGGACGATCTGCCCGCGACCATGGACGATGACAAATTAAAATCCGCCATTGAAACATTGCTTGCCAAATATCCGGCGGAGGCTGTGGCGGTTTATCTGAACGCCTTCAATGACATGAATGAGGCGAACTGGGCGAACTTGAAAACCTTGCTCGAGAGCGACGCGCGTTTGCAATTGGGCGCAAGCGCCTGATCATTTTCAAAGCGTGACAAAACGCAGTCCCTTTTTGCCAAAAAACTGCTGGCGTGTGGAGCAGGCTCTTGTATCGTGGTTTCCTTGGTTTTTACAACCAACACGACTTTAACCGATACGACAAATGGAACCACAAGCTGACATTGCATTGATTGGACTGGCCGTCATGGGCCAGAATTTGATTTTGAACATGAACGACCACGGCTTCACCGTCGTGGCCTTCAATCGCACCGTTTCCAAAGTGGACGATTTCCTCAACCACGCCGCCAAGGGCACCAAGGTCATCGGCGCGCATTCGCTCCAGGAAATGGCCGGACTGCTCAAAAAGCCGCGCCGGGTGATGCTCATGGTCAAGGCCGGCCAGGCGGTGGATGAATTCATCGAGCATCTGCTGCCGGTTTTGGAGCCAGGCGACATCATCATTGACGGCGGCAACTCGCTGTTTGAGGACACGAATCGCCGCACGAAATACGTCGAGAGCAAGGGGTTGCTGTACATCGGCACCGGCGTGAGCGGCGGCGAGGAAGGCGCGCGGCACGGTCCGAGCATCATGCCCGGCGGTTCGCCCGCCGCGTGGCCGCATGTCAAAAATATTTTCCAAGGCATTGCCGCGAAGGTCGCCGACGGCACGCCGTGCTGCGATTGGGTGGGCGAACAGGGCGCGGGCCATTACGTGAAGATGGTCCACAACGGCATCGAATACGGCGACATGCAGTTGATTTGCGAGGCCTACAACATCCTGAAAAACGGCCTCGGCCTGACCGCGCCGGAGATGCACGAGGTTTTCAAGGAATGGAACACAGGCGAACTGGACAGTTACCTCATCGAAATCACCCGCGACATTCTGGCTTACAAAGACACCGACGGCACGCCGCTGGTGGACAAAATTCTCGACACCGCCGGCCAGAAGGGCACCGGCAAATGGACGGTGCAGAGCAGCGCCGACTTGGGAATTCCAATCACGCTGATTGCCGAGGCGGTTTATTCGCGCTGCGTTTCCGCGTTGAAAGACGACCGCGTGAAGGCGGCGAAAAAATTGAAAGGCCCCAAACCGTTGATGAGCGTCGCCAAAAAAGACGCGAAGAAAAAGGAATTCATCGCCGACATCCGCGATGCGCTTTACGCCTCGAAAATCGTCAGCTACGCGCAGGGCTACATGCTCATGCGCGCGGCGGCCGCCGAATACAAATGGAACCTGAATTACGGCGGCATCGCGCTGATGTGGCGCGGCGGCTGCATCATCCGCTCGCGCTTCCTCGGCAAAATCAAGGAAGCCTTCGACAACAACCCGAAGCTGACGAACCTGCTGCTCGACGATTATTTCCGCGGCGAAATCAAGCGCTGCCAGAAAGGCTGGCGCAACGTCGTGGCAGCGGCGGCAAAAAAGGGCATTCCGGTGCCCGCCTTCAGCACCGCGCTGGCGTTTTACGATCAATATCGCAGCGCCGTGCTGCCGGCGAATTTGTTGCAGGCGCAGCGCGATTATTTCGGCGCGCACACCTACGAGCGCGTGGACAAGCCGCGCGGCGAATTCTTCCACACCAACTGGACCGGCCGCGGCGGCACCACGGCTTCCAGCAGCTATAACGCTTAGAAATCCGTGTGGACGCTTTCATCTCAGAAAAGCGTTGGACGGAAAAATTCGGCGGGACACGAAGCTTGGCGTGGCTCGACTCAAAATGGGCCGGGCTGGCGGTGGTGGCGGTGGCATTTGTGGTGGCGGCGGCGGTATCGTGGCGCAAATGGCCGGATGTGGTCATTGACTTTGGCATGCAACTGTACGTGCCATGGCGGATTTGCCACGGGGCGGTTTTGTACCGGGATTTGCATTATCTGGCAGGCGGGCCGTTCTCCCAGTACTTCAACGCGCTGTTGTTCAAAATTTTCGGCGTTTCGTTTCGCACGCTGATCTGCGCCAATCTCGTCATCACCGCCGCGATGCTGGTTTTGATTTACCGCCGTTTTTTGGCAGCGGCCGACCGATGGACGGCAACCACGATTTGTCTGGGGATCGTGCTGGTATTCGCGTTCAACGAATACCAGGCCATTGGCAATTACAATTATATTGCGCCGTATTCCCACGAGCTCTTTCACGGTTTGGTCCTTTCCATTCTGGCCATCGCGCTTTTATCCGATTGGATCAATAAACAGCAAATCAGATATGTCCTGCTGGCCGGCCTCAGTTCCGGCCTCGTGTTTCTGACCAAACCGGATGTTTTTCTGGCGCTCGCCGCCGGAGTTGCTGCCGCGTTCATTCTTTTCTACGTCACGCGCCAGCGGATGAATATTGTCCTCAAGTCGGCGGGGATGTTTGTAGTGGCCGCGATAATTCCGGCATTGGGATTTTTTCTGTATTTCCTGTGGGTGGAAAATTGGCGCACGAGTCTGTCTTCCACCGCTTATGCCTGGGTGCCGTTGTTGTTTACACCGTTGGCCAGGGACCGTTTTTATTTGTGGTGCACCGGCCTCGATGCGCCCCTTTTGCACATTCGCCAGATGGCCATCCAGTTTTTTTGCGTGGCGCTTTTGGCGGCGCTATACGCGAAATTGTTCCAGCGCGGCATGGGTCTGGGATCGAAGCGGATTGCGTGGCTGGTTCTAATGATTCCGTTGCTGGCCGCGGCGGGCTGGTTCAACTGGCTCAATTGCGGCGCCTCTCTGCCGCTGCTGGGCGTGGCTGCCTGCATTCTACTTTTCGGAAACTACAAAACGCTGTCCGCCGAACGGGAAATGACCTTTCCGCTGTTGTGGAGTGTGTTCAGCCTGGCGCTGCTGGCCAAGCTGGGATTGTTCTCCCGCATCTGGCACTATGGATTCGCCCTGGCCATGCCGGCGGCGATCACGGCGATTTATTTGCTGTTTTGGCTTTTGCCGGTTTGGTTCAAAAAAAAATTCGATGTGAATCCGCGCCCCTTTCGTCTCACCGTCTGGCTGGTATTGATGATCGGGTTTGGGGTTTTGTTTCATGATTCGGAATCATGGTACGCGGCAAAGACCTTGGCTGTGGGTCCGAATGGCGACCGAATCTATGCCTTCGATCCCCAACTCAACCCGACGGGGGAAGGCATCAGGCAAGCCTTGGCGTGGATTGCGAAAAACGTGCCGCGCAACGGTACACTGGCTGTTTTGCCCGAAGGCACCACCATTAATTATCTCAGCCGCCGCGTCAATCCGACACCGTGTCTGGATTGGTCTCCCAATGTGCTGATCGCGCTCAACCAGGCCCACATGACGGTGGCTTTTGAAAAAAATCCCCCCGACTACGTTTGTCTGGTGGAGCGGAACCCTTCTGAGTTTGGCGTCGGTTATTTTGGGCATTCCCCCGGTTATGGCGTCGAATTGATGCAGTGGATCGAAAAAAATTACCGGCCGGTGTATCTGATCGGCCATGAACCGCTCCAAGGCCGGCTCTTCGGCATCGAGTTTTTGAAACGGCTGTCGCCCGACCGCGCCGAGAACACCCCAAATTTTGCTTTGCCAAACACCGTGCTACCGCATTGAATGAAGAAAACCACGCCTGATTTGGTTCGTGAACCATTTATGAAAAAATTAGCTTCGGCGGCTTTTATTTTATCCATGAGCGCAAAACTGGTTTTCGGCGATTCAACCGACCTCGGCATCTTCTCCGCCCAGGCGGACATCGGCAGCGCGGTCAGCCCCGGCTCGGTCAATTTTGATCCGGCGAACGGCGAATATCTTATTGCCGGCGGTGGCGGGAACATGTGGTTCACCAACGATGCGTTCCATTTCGTCTGGAAGAAAATGTCGGGTGACTTGAGTCTCGCGGCGGACATCAAGTTTCTCGGCACGGGTGGAAATCCGCATCGCAAGGCTTGTCTGATCATCCGCCAATCACTGGAGCCGGATTCAAAATACGTGGATGTCGCCCTGCACGGAATCGGATTGACATCGCTTCAATACCGCGAAACTGACGGCGGCACGACGCATGAAATTCAGTCGAACGTGTCCGCACCGGCGCGCGTGGGCATTGAAAAACACGGCGATTACGTGACAATGTCCGTTGCGGTCGCGGGTGAACCACTGCGTCCCTCGGGCGCCATGTACCAGATTCAGTTCAAGGAGCCGTTTTACGTCGGCCTCGGTGTTTGCTCGCACGACGACCAGGCCATGGAGCGGGCCGTTTTTTCAAACGTTGAACTCAAAACCATTCCACCCGGAGGAAGCGACAAGGTGGTTGTAGAAAGCGCGCTGGAAGTCGTCGGGCTTGCTTTGATGGACCGGCGCGTGGTTTATCAAACCCGCGACCATATCGAGGCGCCGAACTGGTCGCGCGATGGAAAATACTTCCTCTTCAACCGCGATGGGCGTATTTGCCAATTGCCAGTCACTGGCGGCGCACCGCAGCTTCTTGACACCGGGAGCCAGGTCCACTGCAACAACGACCACGGCATTTCGCCCGACGGGAAACGGCTGGCCATCAGCGACCAGACCCAGGATGGCAAATCGCGCATTTATGTGCTGCCGATTTCCGGCGGTAAACCGCGGCTGATCACGCCGCTTGCGCCCTCGTATTGGCATGGCTGGTCGCCCGACGGCAAGACACTCGCATATTGCGCCGAGCGTAACGGAAATTTTGACATTTACACCATTCCCGTCGAAGGCGGGGAGGAAACACGATTGACGACCGCGCCGGGACTGGACGACGGCCCGGATTATTCACCGGACGGTAAATATATTTACTTCAATTCCGAGCGGACCGGCTTGATGCAAATCTGGCGCATGAAACCGGACGGCTCGGATCAGGAGCAAATCACCTCCGACGATTACAACAACTGGTTCGCGCATCCGTCGCCCGACGGACATTGGATTGTTTTTCTCTCCTATGCAAAAGACGTGACCGGCCATCCGCCGGGCAAAGATGTGATACTTCGGCTCATGTCTTTGTCCGATAAAAAAATCCAGGTGCTGGCAAAACTCTATGGCGGACAGGGGACAATCAATGTGCCATCCTGGTCGCCGGACAGCCGGAGCATTGCGTTTGTGAGCTATCAAATGGTTTATCCGTGACCAAAAATCATGAAAAAATATCTCGTTGAATTCATCGGCATGTTCCTGTTCGTGCTGACGGTGGGCATGGTTGTCATTAACCCGGGGATTGGGAGTCTGGCGCCGCTGGCGATTGGATCGGTATTGATGATCCTGGTTTATGCCGGCGGCCACGTTTCCGGCGGCCACTACAACCCCGCAGTCACGCTGGCCGTGTGGTTGCGCGGCCGTTGTCCGGCGAAGGACGTTCTGGCTTATTGGATTTCGCAAATCCTCGGCGCTTTCGCCGCTTCAGGTGTCGTGCTGTATTTGAAAGATTTTCCCACCGTGACGCCGCAGGAAATCAAGGTCATGCCCGCGCTCGTGGCCGAATTCATCGGAACGTTTGCGCTCTGTTACGTCGTGCTGAACGTCGCCACCGCCAAAGGCACGGCGGGCAATTCTAACTATGGCCTGGCCATTGGTTTTACGGTCATGGTGATGGCCTTTGCCTTGGGCGGCATTTCCGGCGGCGCGTTCAATCCCGCCATCGCCACCGGCATCACCGTCATGCACCTGGAAAAAGCCGCCAATTTCTGGATTTATCTCGTCGGCAATTTCGCCGGCGGCGCGCTCGCGGCGGCGGCGTTCCGGTTCATCAATCCGGAGGACAAATAATCTGCCGCGTATAAAATGGCGGCCACGGCAATTCCCAATTTCCTTCGCGTCCAGCCGGATGGCGTCCTGCTTTCCGTAAAGCTCCAGTCCCGCGCGTCCGCCAATGAAATTGTCCCGCATGGCGGCATCGGTGACGAATTGCGAATTCGGGTTTCAGCGCCACCCGTGGACGCGGCTGCCAATGACGCCTTGATTCGATTGCTGGCCGAACGGTTGAATTGTGCGCGTGGTCGAGTCGAATTGGTGCGCGGCCACAAGTCGCGGCACAAAATCGTGAAGCTTCATGGATTTAGGCCTGAAGAAGTGCTAATGCAGTTTAATTTGTCCCGTTAATTTTCCGTAGAGACCGGGCGCGGGCACGAATAAACCCGCCTGCTGGCCGGCTCATTCCACCCAACAATTCGTTTCCCGGTGCAGCTTGTCCCATTTGGGGACAAAAGGTTGCCGGTCAGATGACGGTAAAAATAATGATGACCTGTCAGGGGTTCAAGGCACTTAACCTGCTGCACAAAAACATCTGAATTGCCCCACCGGAACCAGGCGTAATGAACCATGAAAGCAATTCAACCCAATAGAATGGCGATGTCTGAAAACAATCTTACTCCGCGGGATGGACACGCAACGGAGTGTTTGGAGAGGCCGCCCGCCGCCGGAGAGCACGCACGGCTAGGGCGAGAGAATGCGCGATTGGCACGGGGAAATGCACAGCTCGCGCAAGAGCGGAATTTACTTCGGATGCTCATTGATGGTTTGCCGGACAGCATGTTTATCAAGGACCGGCAGAGCCGGATTTTAGTCGGCAATCTGGCCCATGCGCGGATGTGGGGTGTGACTGGCCAGGACGAGGTGATTGGCAAGACCGACTTCGACATTTTTCCTCCGGAATTGGCCGGACAATATTTTAAGGACGAACAGTCGTTGATGCAATCAGGCCAACCGCTGAATCATGGGGAAATGGTGATAAATCCACAAACCGGCGAGAAGCGCTGGTGGCAGACCACGAAAATACCGATAAGAGACAAACGGGGGATCGTTGTGGGCCTGATGGGTATCAGCCGCGACATTACGGAACTCAAGCGGGCGGAAGAGACGCTCGCCCGGGAACGCCTCTTGTTGCGCACCTTGATTGATAATTTGCCGGACGCCATCTACGCCAAGGACGCCGCCGGCCGGAAAATCCTGGCCAATCCGGCTGACCTGAAGAACTACCACTGCCAAACCGAAGCCGAAGCCATCGGCAAAACGGATTTCGATCTCTTTCCACGGGACATCGCCGAAAAATTTTACGCCGCCGACCAGAGGGTGATGCAAGGCGAACCGGTCATTAATCGGGAAGAGTATGTCTTGGATCAAGCAGGTGGGAAACGCTGGCTGTTGACCAGCAAGCTGCCGTTGCGCGACCACGACGAAAAAATCGTCGGGCTGGTGGGGATTGGCCGGGACATCACGGAACACAAGCGGGCGGAGGAGGCTCTGCGCCAAAGCCAGGAGCGGTTGCGTGAAGTCCTGCGGCGCACACGTTGCATCCTGAACTTCGGAGACGTGGAAGCTCCGGAAGGATGGCGGGAGCGGGTAATGAATGATCTTACGATATTCCGCTGGAATTTCCCCGTCGTGAATTTGGAGGCAGCGCAGGAGGTGTTTCCGCTCGACGTGCCACCGGACAAGTCATACCAACAAGTTTGGAGCGAGAGCCGCCACCGGGATGACTTCAATCAGATGCACAAGGTTACGCGGGACGCATTCCTCCATGACAAGCCGTTTTATCGCAACGAATTTCGTTGCACCGACAAGCACGGGACCGAGCACTGGATGCAGGAATTCATCACCATCCGTAAGCTGGGAGAGAACCGCTGGCAGGTCTTTGGCATTAACACCGACATCACCGATTTGAAAAAAAGCGAGAGCGCCCTGCGGTCCAGCGAAGCAAAATTGCGCCAGTTCACGACCCAGCTTGAGCGCAGCAACCGTGAGTTGCAGGATTTTGCCTACGTGGCCTCGCACGATTTGCAGGAACCATTGCGAAAAATTGTGGTTTTCGGCGAACGGCTCAAAGAACAGGGCGCGGGGAAACTCGATGCGGAGTCGTGCGATTATCTGGAGCGGATGCAAAGGGCGGCCTCGCGCATGCAGACGCTGATCAATGATTTGCTGACTTTTTCCCGCGTCACCACCAAGGCCCGCCCGTTCGTCCAGGTTGATCTGGCAGAAGTGGCCCGTGAAGTTGTGAACGATCTGGAGGGGCGGATCGAGCAGGTCAATGGGCGCGTCGAAGTGGGAATCCTTCCGCTGATTGACGCGGAAGCGCTTCAGATGCGCCAGTTGTTGCAAAATTTAATCGGCAACGCCCTCAAATTCCGCCGCCCCGAAGTATCTCCCGTGGTGAAAATCGCGGCGGAAATCATTGCCGGTCCTTCGCCGGAGGGAGGCACCGGGGTTGTGAAAAAACTCTGCCGATTGACCGTCAGTGACAATGGCATTGGCTTTGATGAAAAATACCTGGACCGGATTTTCAATGTATTTCAACGGCTGCACTCGCGCAGTGAATATGAAGGCACCGGCATGGGACTCGCCATCGCGCGAAAGATTGCCTTGTACCATCACGGTGACATCACCGCCAAAAGCAAACCAGGCGAGGGCGCCGCGTTCATCGTGACTTTGCCAGTGACCCATCCCAAAGAACCACAGACCATAGGAGAAGAAAACCATGAATAAAGAAGGAAAGATGATTACGATTCTATTGGCCGATGACGACCCGGATGATCGCCAGTTGACGCGCGACGCATTCGCGCAAAACCGTCTGGCCAACGAACTGCACTGTGTCGAAGACGGCGAGGAATTGATGGATTACCTCCACCGGCGGAACGGTTTCAAAGATTTACAGGGTAAGCCGTTGCCGGGTTTGATCCTGCTCGACCTGAATATGCCGCGCAAAGACGGGCGTGAGGCGCTCAAGGAAATGAAGGCAGACCCGACGCTCCGTCGCATCCCCATCGTCGTGCTAACTACGTCGAAGGCGGAAGAGGACATTTTACGGAGTTACGATCTGGGCGTGAATTCTTATGTAACCAAGCCCGTCACCTTCAAGTCGCTGGTGGAGTTAGTCAAGGTTCTCGGGCAATACTGGTTTGAAGTCGTGGAATTGCCGAAAGATGAAGGATAATCCAGCGTATGCCCGACGCCCCTGTGAGAGTTCTGTTGGTGGATGACGATGAGGATGATTATATCATCACTCGCAATCTGATTTCTGAAATCAGGAGTCGTCGGTACCAGCTCGAATGGGTGGACAATTATGATGCTGCGTTAGACGCCCTCCAGCGTCACGAACACGACATTTGCCTGCTGGACTATCGCCTTGGCGGCCGGACGGGTCTTGAACTGTTGCAGGAATCCAAACCGTTCAATGTCAGGCAGCCGATGATTTTACTGACCGGCCAGGGTGATCACGAGGTGGACATCGAAGCCATGAAGGCCGGGGCCGCCGATTACCTGATCAAGGGTCAACTTGACGCCGACAAGCTGGAACGCGCCATGCGTTACGCCATCGGAGGCCAGCACGCCCGGGAACGGCTCCGCCGGGAACGCGACCTCATCAGTCGCATCATGGAAACCAGCCCCGTGGGTATTGTGGTTGCCGATCAGACGGGAAAAATCACCTTTGCCAACCTTCAAGCGGAAAAAACCCTCGGTCTTACCAAGGAGGTCATCGCGCAAAAGGCCTGCAGTGTTTTGGATTGGCGCCTGACCGATGCGGAAGAAAATTCATTGCCCGGGCCTGCCTCGTCCTTGAAGCAAATCCTCGATTCTGGTCAGCCGGTGCATGATGCCTTTTACGCCATTGACCCTGCCGGGGGTGGCGGGGCTGATTCGACCGTTCAAAATCGCATCTTGTTCTCGGTGAACGCCGCGCCGCTTTTCGATGCGAATGGCAAGATTGACGGTATGGTCGTAACGGTCGAAGACATTACCACGAGACTGGCGCTGGAAGCGCAACTGCGGCAATCGCAAAAAATGGAATCAGTCGGCCAGTTGGCTGCGGGCGTGGCGCATGACATCAACAACATTTTAACTGTCATCCAGGGCTACACCGGAATATTGCTCAACGCCGCATCACTGGACGCAGATTCCATCAAATCCCTGAAGCAGATTTCCGCCGCTTCGGAGCGCGCCGCCAGCTTCATCCGACATTTGCTCATGTTCAGCCGCAAGCAGGTTTACCGGACCAAGATTCTGGATTTGAACGCCATGTTGCATAACTTGGAATACATGCTGCCGCGAATGCTCGGCGAGCACATCGCGCTGGAAGTCCGTTGCAGTCCCGACTTGCCGCGCATTGCCGCCGATATCGCCATGATGGAGCAGATTGTGATGAGTCTGGCGGTCAACGCGCGGGATGCCATGCCCAAAGGCGGCAAACTTCTCATCAAGACTTCCGCTGTTGAAGTTACCGCCGACTACGTACAACTGCATCGCGAAGCGCATACGGGCCGGTTCGTCTGTTTAACTGTCACTGACACAGGATGCGGCATGGAACGCAGCGTGCTCCAGCGAATTTTTGAACCATTTTTCACCACCAAGGAGGTGGGGAAAGGAACCGGGCTGGGACTGGCCACCGTTTATGGCATCGTTAAGCAACATCGCGGCTGGGTTGAAGTCCAAAGTAAAGTTGGTTTGGGCACCACGTTTAAAGTGTTTCTACCCGTTGCCGGGGAAGTCAGCCAATCCTCCACCGTGTCCACTCCTGAATCCGAGGCCGTCCGCGGTGGCCGGGAAACCATTCTCGTGGTCGAGGATGAAACCATCCTGCTGGATTTGATGCGGGAAGTTCTCCAACAATATCAGTATCGCGTTTTAATTGCCAACTCCGGCGCCGAGGCGCTGCGGGTCTGGGACGAACATCACGGCCAGGTGGATTTGCTCCTGACCGACATGATCATGCCTGGTGGCATGATGGGCGACGAACTGGCGGCGGAATTGCAACGACGAAAACCCGGCCTCAAAGCGATCTGCGCCAGTGGCTACACCTCCACTTTTGGGGGCCGCGATTTCAACCGGAATAACATCACCATTCTGGCCAAACCCTATCAACCGGAACAGGTGGCGCACTTGATTCGCGAGACTTTGGACGCCCCAGCCAAGGGCCAATCTCCGCCGGACAACATCCGTGCCAAGGCTGTTCCCGCTTTGATCGGGCAACCAGCTTGAGGTAAATCAGGACGGCGACCGCCAACCGGACATAGCATCGGAAAATCGGCGCGGCCAATTCTGCCATCAGCCAAATTCAGATCGTCACCGGCGTTGCGCGGTCCGGGAATGGATGCAAAATCTTTTGTCACCTCTTCGTGCTTTCCAGCCACATAAGCGACGATATGATGACCACCAAAGCTTATGCCGGTCCCAGCAAATAATGACGCAGAACTGGTCATGGGAACCCTGGCGGGCAACCGTGATGCTTTTGGCCAGATTGTTTCGCGCTACGAATCGCTCGTCTGCTCGCTCACTTACTGTGCCACGGGCAACCTCGGGCAGAGCGAGGACCTCGCGCAGGAGACGTTCATCACCGCGTGGAAACACCTCGGCCAACTGCGAGAACGCGACAAGCTGCGCTCGTGGCTGTGCGGCATCGCGCGCAACCGCATCAATAATTTTCTCCGCCGCGAAGGCCGCGAGCCGCTTCACAAGGCCGGACTGCTGGACGAAGTGTCCGAATCCAATTCGCCGGAGCCGTTGCCGGACGAATACACCATCAGCAACGAGGAACAGGCCATCCTCTGGCGCTCGCTCGAACGCATCCCGGAAATATATCGTGAACCGCTGGTCTTGTTTTATCGCGAGCACCAATCCATCGAGGCCGTAGCGCAGGATCTGGAATTGAGCGAGGACGCAGTGAAGCAACGCCTTTCGCGAGGACGAAAAATGTTGCAGGAACAAGTCCTCGCGTTTGTCGAAGGCGCGCTGGAGCAGACGAATCCGGGCAAGACCTTCACGCTCGGCGTGATGGCGACCCTGCCACTGCTGGCAACGACTGCCAAGGCGGCGACGGCAACCGCCGCCGCGACCAAGGGCGGCGCGATGGCGAAGGCGACGGGATTGGGCGCGTTCTTACAAGCCATCGCCGCGCTGAGTCCCATCCTGCTGCTGGGCAGCTTCTTCGGCTTCAAGATGGGCGGTGACGCCCGGCAATCGTCGCAGCAACGCGAGTCGGTCGCCACGTTCTGGCGCATTGTAGTCGGATCATTCGCTGCGTTTATCGCGCTTCCGTTCCTGTTGCTTATGGTTCTGAATTTGCTGCCCGTAGATTTTTCCGGCGATTTCCGGCAGAGGGTGTTGGGCGGAATGACCATCTGGCTGGGGTTGATGTATGCCGTGTTGCCGGCCGCCTTGATATTGTGGGCGTGGCAGCGTCGCCGGAAGTTCCAGTCGCAGGCAATCCGCGTAGCGGAAGCAGTATCGGACACAAAGACGAAAAAGCGGGTCGTCCTCTGGGTGGTTATTGCGATGGTCGTGGCGGCGTGCCTGCTCGTCCTTGTTCTCTCGGACACAAACAAGCAGGTCCAGAATATAACCACTGCGGAGGTTCAGAAGATGGTCGCGGAAAGCAAAGGCAAGGATATCCAGTTTTCCATCTCGCAATTTCAGAGCGGCTACAGTCATTTTTTTATCATGCTGCGGGAAAACGGCAAGCGGGTCGTGTTCTCTGCACCCGTGGATGACGCCACGCTGGCCCTGCTCAAGGAACGAGGAATCAAGTGCCCAACATACGTCCAAGGCCGGGATTTTGAGGTGTTTGGATGGCCGGGCCGGCTTTTGCCAGTGTTCTGCATTTTCATCCTCGCGATCGGCGGCGTCGTTCTTCTGCGCCGGCCGGGAAAATTCAACCCGCAGGAAATGGATGCGCAGCAGACAGTAAAATTGCAACGGGTGGAGAGAGTGGCGAACAAGGCATTTGGCACGGCCGTTGCGCTGGTGCTGATCGCCATAAGCCTTCTGCTTGTTCGTTTCACGATCCATCACGACGCCGGCCAGACTATTTCTGTGACAGAGGCCTGGCGAATCATCGTAGAGAACAAAGACGCCCGGGTCGTAGTCATTCAATACAATAACGGATCGAAAGAGTTGAATATTTCTCTGCCAGGACGCGGGTCTTATTACTCTGCTGACATCACGTCGGCGGATGAATCTACGCTTGCCCTGCTGGCGGAAAATAAAATTCCCTATAAGACGCTTGTTCAAGGCCGGGACTTCGGATATCGCCAACCAAGCCGCTGGCTGTCGCTGTCGTGCAGCTTCATTCTGGCAGCGGGCGCGGTTGTCCTTTTGTGGCGGGCATGGAAAACGGAAAGAAAGTTTCCAGCATCCGCAGAAGCTAACGTCTGATATTTCGCCGGACGACTGAATCTTGGCTTGGCACACCCAAACTGTTATCAAATCCGCCCGGCCAATTCCTCCGCCGGGTAGGTCCAGATTTCAGCGAGCGTCGGATGATAATGCGGCATCGCGGCGAGTTCGTGAACCATCATGCGCCTGGCCATTGCCACGACGATTTCGTGGATGAGTTCGCCACCGACCGGCCCGACGCACGCGCCGCCAAGGATTTCGCCGGTCTTCGGATTCGCCAGCAGTTTCACGAAGCCGTCCTTTGCCTCCATGATGAGCGACTTGCCGTGGTCATTGAACGGATAGCTCGCTGTGAGAAATGGAATCTTGCGCACGGCGGCTTCCTTTTCCGTCAAACCAACGAACGCAACCTGTGGTTCGGTGAACACCACGGAAATCAGCAGCCGGTAATCCATCCGGCGCGGTGCGCTTGGGTCGGCCATGTTGTGCGCCGCAATTTCACCTTGCTGCACGGCAATGTGTACGATTTCGTGCGGCCCAGTGCAGTCGCCCGCCGCGTAAATATGCGGCGCGCTCGTCTGCATCCATTCATTCGTGATGATGCGCCCGTTGTCGGTTTGCACCCCGGCCTTTTCCAAATTCAACGTGGCCGTATTCGGCACGCGGCCCAGCGCGAACAATATTTCCTCGGCGGAAACTGAAATCCGTTTTTTATTTTGCTCGAACAAAACGATTTTCAATTTTCCCTTTCGCTTTGCGTCCACCAGTTTCGTGCCGGTGAAAACCTTGATACCTTCCCGCCAGAAAACCGTTTCGATGGCCCCCGCCGCATCAGTGTCGAATTCCTTCAAAATGTGTTCGCTGCGCTGGATGAGTGTGACTTTGACGCCGAAGCGCGAGAAAAATTGCGCGAACTCGCACGCCGTCGGCCCGCCGCCAAGAACAATGAGCGACTTTGGCAATCGTTTGAGCGCCAGCGCGTCGTCGCTGGTCAGATAACCAGTTTCGCAAAGTTGCGGCAGCGGTGGTGGCGCAACGTTCGAGCCGGTGGTGATGATGAAATGTTTGGCGGTAAGTGTAGCAGCCGACGTGAGTCGGCTCTGATTGGCTGGAGCGGACTTACGTTCACTGCTACAAAGTGAAGTCAATGCGACTGTGTTCCTATCCAGAAACCGGGCATTGGCCCGGATGAATTTGAATTTTCCGGCGTTGAGCTGCTTCACGCGGTAATCGGCAAAATCCCTGATGAGCGCGTTTTTGCGCGCCATCACCTTTTTGAAATCGAAACCGACGTTTCCGGCGCGGATGCCCCACAGTTCGGGGTGGCTGGCTAGGTGCATCACTTCGGCGGCATAAAGCAGCGCTTTGGTCGGCATGCAACCGCGCAGGATGCACAGTCCACCAACTTCTGCGCCGCCTTCAATAACGACGGTTTTCTGGCCTGCACCGGCCGTTGTTCGCGCTGCGGCATAACCAGCGCTGCCGCCGCCTAAAACCGCCACGTCAAAATCGAATTTTTCTGGCCCTCTATTCATGCGGCTATTTTACCCAACCCTTGTCCCTCGCCTCACGATAAAGTGTTGCCAATTGTGTTGGCGTCACGAAAACCATGTCTGGGTCGCGGCGTTCATATATCTTGCTGAAGATTAAGGAAGGACTAGAAAAACCGCCAACGAAGCCATTCACAAACGCTGGGCGATGCGATTTAACTTGTTGGCGAATCTCGTTGAGGAATCCATCCGCGCCTTGATCCCAAGTCGTCACATTGTAAAAGATCGGCATGCCGCCGGGTAATGAATAAGTGAATTCGTCTATTCCATGCCGTTTGACTCGATCCCACTCATGACCCATGCCTGCGAAAATCGAGTGGCAAAATGGCAGCGCCTTTGCATAACGCGCATTCAACTCGTCATCGCTATCGGTCGTACGAACACTTCGCATTCCCATGGCTTGCATCGAGCGGGCGGTCCAGTCCAGATAGCCTCCGAGCACGCGACTGGGATCCGCATAGGCAAGGCCGTAGTTTCTCACTTGCGTGTAAGCGATGCCGGAAACGTCTGCGATGAATTCCGTTTGCGGCGACGCGTGTTCGTAAAACCATTGTGCCACGGCGGGCATAAGGTCGTAAATCGCCGGCCCCATTCCAAAGGCGAGAGGATATTTTCCGAATGATGAATCACCGAAGTTCTGTCTATAAACGCCCAGCCAGGCGTTTTCGTTATCGCCATCGGACATGACCAAGGCGATGTAAATATCTTTTTTGTTTAATGGCGGCGCAGGTGGCTGTTTGAGCTGCGTCAATCGGCCAATGTGTATTCCACTCATTACGCAGGTGTTTGCCAAATAGTCGCTGCAAACAAGTCCTTTTGCATAACGGCTCGCGAAGGCCACTCCGTCGCCTTCGCCCATTCCGACACCATCACCAGCGTAAGGAAATCCCAACACCGCAATATTGGGATCCATTTCGGAAAAAATTTCCGCCATGAGCCGGCGTTCGGCAAAGCGGTCAGCGCCTGGCTTCACTTCGTCCACAGGGCCAGCCACCCAAAACATGACGCTGTGGAATTCAAAATCGTAAGCGAACGTGCAATCCGCAAGGAGTGGGGGATACATGAATCTGCACAGATGATGGCTCAACTGGCCCTTGTATTTTGCCCAAACCCAGCGCATCCCTTCTGCATAAGTCTTGAACCGTCCCCGCAGATCAATTTTTACCGGAATTCCAAGCTTTTGCGCCAATGCCGGTGTGGCCACGATTAAGTTTTCGCATTCGGCGACATCCACCGCGAACAGGTCGCCGCGATAAAGCTTTGGATCTGGAATGATCACGCCTTTATAGGAATTGGAAAATTTCTTGAAAAGCTCCACCCAGTTTGTCACGACGGTATAGCTGTCTATGTCACCTTTTTCTTTATGCCAATCGAGCCAAGTGCGATCCTCCTGATTGCGCAAAATCCAGATTCGCGGCTGATCGCGGCTGGTCAAGCCTTGCAGGCAGGTGATGGCAACGCGTTCATCTGCGCTTAATCCTTGCACGTCCGCAGCCAAAAGATGTCGTGCCGGTGGCTTAGATTTGGGCAGGTAAGTGTCACCCCACGACCGAGGCGTGACCACATACAGGAGATTTCCGGGCAAGGGTTTGGGCTTCTGAATTTGATCCAACTCTCCGAGTGCGGAGCGGAAACCATCGGCTGTCAATTCGCCTTTTTCCAACTCGCACCAAAGAATGCCGCGCATTAACAATTGCTCGGCAAAGTAACGATCCGATTCATCAGAACCGCCCGCAACCTGACCCATCCATACGTCGCGCGCACCGTGACAACTGGCACCAAGATGTTGGATGAGCGCCGCTGCTGGATTCTGCTCGTTGCCTGAACCGATTTCAACCAATGGAATGACTTGATCTCCAGGAGCCAGGTTTTGCGGGTCCAGCCATTGCAGATTGCCTTCGTCGTTCGGCAGCATGTTTTCGTCAAGGAAGAGCGGATGTCCCGGAATGGATACACGAGCATGTTTGTCTTCAGGCATCGGCCCACCGAAACCGCCAGTATCAATGCCGTTAATGCCTGGTCCAAAATCGGCCACATGACCAAGGTCTTTCCATTGCCCGTTGACTTGAATGCATGGATGACAGAAAGGAACTCCGTTCATTACGAGACATCCGCCCGCTCTATGAAATCTTTGCAGATTGGCAAAAGCCGGCTTTGGAAAAGCATTGCCATAAGGCATTACGAGTACAGTAAAGTGTTCCGTGTTTAAAATGGCTGGATCCGACAGATCATTTACTGAAAGCGACTGGGCTTTGATGCCTTGCTGCTTGATGACTTCCACCATTTTAGACGGCGGTAATGCAGGTGTTCCACCAGATGCGGGAAAACCGTTCTCCACAAACACCGCAATGGGGAGTGTGGCAATGGCTCTAGCGTTGGCGAAACCAACAGCCAAGGCAACGAAGATGAAAAACCTGGCCATTCTCATAAACACGCTACATTCTTCCCTTTGTTGAATAACAAAGACGATTGCGTGACTCAATTGCAATCATTTCGATTGCGACGCGCGACGACTCCCTCCATCATTTTCGTATGAACGACATCATTTACCCGCGCAGCCCGCGTGAAACGATGGACGGTTGGATGTATCTGCCGCGTTACGTTGACAAAATCCGCCTGCACTTGGCGGGCAAATTGCACGCCGATTATCAGGAAAATCTCGGCAAGGGATTCGACGGCATGTGGCTCAAATACGCCGGCGTCACGCATGAGCAGATGGTTGATGTGGCGAAAAGATCCATCACCGACGGCCAAGTCTGCGACTGGGTGCGCCAGAATGTGAAAAAGACGCCGGCGGAAAAGGCGGCTTACGCCAAGGACATGTTGAGCCGTCCGTTGCAGAGCGATGAGGCCGCCCTTGCACGGTTAAAGATGCGCAAGGAGCAGTGCGGCGGCGCGCACCGGGATGATGTCAAGACCTTCGTGGACGTGATTGACTTGGACGAGAAGCGGATTTAATCCAATGATAGCTGGTGTCTCATTGCAAGATCACTTCGTTCCGCCGAAATGATTCAACACGGAGTGGTTTCCCACGCGATAACTTCGCGCGATGGTTTGGGTGATGTAATTCTTGGCCTGTCCTACGGCTTCCGTCAAATTGCGCCCCAGCGCCAGCGCCGCCGTGATGGCCGCCGAATAAGTGCAGCCGGTGCCGTGCGTGCGGACGCCTTTGATGAAAGGCGCGGTCAAAAGCAATTCCGTTCGACCGTCGAAGAAAATATCCACCGCTTCGCGCATCCCGTGCAAATGGCCGCCTTTGACCAAAGCCGCACAACCGAAACGCGCGTAAAGTTTACGGGCGGCCGCACGCATATCTTCAACCGAGGCAATTTTTTTCCCGATCAAAACTCCGGCCTCATGCGAATTTGGCGTGACCAGCGCAGCCAGCGGCAACAATCGCTGTTTTAAGGCATTGATTGCCAGAGGGTTGAACAACTGCGTGCCGCTGGTTGAAATCAAGACTGGGTCAACAATCAACCTGGCTTCCCGGCGGGCTGCCCGCGTCCCCAAAAATTTGGCGACAACGTGGACGTTTTCCGCCGAGAACAACATTCCGGTTTTCACCGCCGCCGGGCGCAATTCTTCAAACACCGCTTCAATCTGTTGCCGCAACATTTTCGGCGAAACTGATTCAACGGCGAAAACACGTTTTGGATTTTGCGCGGTGAGGCAGGTAATCACACTCGCGCCATGAACACCAAACGCGGCAAACGTTTTCAGGTCCGCCTGAACGCCGGCGCCGCCGCCGCTATCCGAACCGGCGATGGTAAGCGCCACCGGCCAATGGGCGATCTTCGACATTTGTTTGAGCTTACCGGCATTCGCAAGAACCGGCACGGAAAAACGAGACGAAGTGACGCCGGCTTACGCTGTGAGTTGAAGGAGTAAATTGTTCAATTCCTGAATGCGCGGCGGTTTGCCGACCACGGCATCCACTCCGGGATCGGTTTCCCCGTCCTCCTTCATCATGGTGCCCCAGCCGGTCATCATGATAACCGGCGTGTTGGGCGATTCCGCCTTGATGGTGCGCGCCACTTGATGTCCGTCAATATCCGGCATGCCCAAGTCCGTGATGACGGTTTCGAAAGGCTGTTTTCTGAGCATGGCCGCGCGAAACATTTCCACGCCCTGTTTCCCGCCTGAAGCCGTCGTCACCTGATGGTCCAAAGTCGTGAGACAATGCTTCAGCAAGTCCTGTATCTGTGATTCGTCATCAATGCAAAGGATACGCAGGGAACGGTTTCGACCAACGTGTTTTGAGGGGATCTGGGTGGCCACTGCTGATGTTTTTTCCCGGATGGGAAAAGTGAGCCGGACACAAGTTCCATGGCCCGGCGCGCTGTCAATTTCGATCGTGCCATCGTGGCGTCGCATCATGCCGTAAACCATCGCCAGGCCCAGACCGGTTCCTCCCCTTTTGGCTTTGGTGGAGAAGAAGGGTTCCAAGCAATGTTGGCGCGTCTTTTCGTCCATGCCCACGCCATTGTCCCGCACCTCGACCTCGAGTTGCGGCTCGGCGGGCGGATTTTCTCCCGGAACCGAAGGTCTGACCGAACGGGTGGCCAAGGTAATGGTGCCGCCCTGAGGCAGGGCGTCCACGGCGTTGAAAATCAGGTTGATCAACGCCTCCCGCAGATCGCCGGCGTCACTGAGCAAAAGCGGCAATTGCGGTTCCAGTTCACGCTGGATTTGTATGGAAACAGCCTGGCGCTGTGAAATGTCGCGCCAGCGAGGACGAGTCAGTTCTATCACGTCTTCAATCGTCCGATTGACGTCCACGTTGGCCAGTTCTTCGGTATCGGAGCGGCGGCGATAAAATTCCCGCATGCGCGCGACGATGTGCGCGATGTCTTCACCCGACCGGCGGATAATCTCCAAATAATGGCGCGTCGCGGCCGGCAAATCCGGCTGCGTGGCCAGCAGCAATTCGGAATAGGCAGCAATAGGCGATAGCGCGTTGTTGACATCATGCGCCACGCCGCTGGCCATTTGGCCCAAGGCGCGGAGGCGTTCCTGCTGCACCACCACCTGTTGGGTCCGGCGCAGTTCATCATACGCCTTTTGCACGCCATCGGTCAGACGGACTTGATCATAAAGAGTCCGGCATTGTTCCTCAGTGGTGAGGACTTTCACCTGCAATACCTCCTTCTCAGACCGGACCTCAGCGATTTCTGCGCGCATCTGTTCGGCGTTGTAGCGCACCTCTTCCATGACCAGCACCACCATGCTGACGGCGATGAACAATTGCAGCACCGCCGCGATGAGGAACCCCGCGTTGTAAAGGTCCTGGTACTCTTGGGAAAAGGGATAGCTCCCCAGGTACAGCCCCCACAGCAAGAAGCCCAAGGACAACATGCCGGCACCGACAAAAGGCATTTTTTTTCGCACCCGGTAAAAACACACGCCGGCGAACACGCTGCTAAGACCGATCAAAACAAAAACCGGCAGCTGAATTTGGAATTGGTTTAAACGAAATTCCGGACTGGCAACTGTCCAAGCCAGCAGGAACAACATGAACAAGCCCAGCAAAGACTGCCGAACCGGCAGGCTTAAAAAGCGCGCGCTGCCCCACAAAAGAAAGACTGCGGAAATCGCGACGCAGCATTGCCGGAGCATGAAAATGACCTTACTGGATACAACATCATGCATCGTCAGGCCAAGAGTCAACCACAGTGCGTAAAACAGCCATGCCGTGGTCCAAACCGTAAAGTATTCCCGCTTGGTGTAGCGATTCAGGTAATAAAAAAGCCCCACCAATACCCACACGCTTAACAACGACACAAACAAAGTCGCTTGCAGGTACTGCTCGGAAAAATTCAAATGTACATTGGTGAGCCTCATCGCTTCACTCCAAAACACGCCGCGAATCACTTATTTCTTGATCGTTATAGCAAACCACGGGCCATTTTCCCCAACCCAGTTCATATTCGACGGAATCAATAAAAGCCCATTCCGGCTGTTTCCACGACAGCCCGAATGCGAAATCGTTGCAAGGCGGGTGACACCTTCTTTCTCTTTTGAACTGATTCTGAGGGGATTATACTCTCGGCCATGGACAAAGATCAGGTGGCGGAAGTTCTGCTTGAAATCGGAACGTTGCTGGAATTGAAAGGTGAAAATCCCTTCAAGACGCGTGCCTATGCCAATGCCGCGCGTACGATTGAAAGTTTGAGTGAACCGCTGGCGAAAATCATCGCCGAAAAACGGCTGGGCGAAATCAAGGGCATCGGCGAGGCGCTGGAGCAAAAAATCACCGAGTTGGTGGAGACGGGCAAACTCGCCTACTACGACGAGTTGAAGGCTTCGATTCTGCCGGGGTTGATTGAGATGTTGGAGATTCCCGGACTCGGCCCCAAAAAAATTCAGGCGCTTAACAAAAAGCTCGGCGTGGATTCGGTGGAGAAACTTGAAATGGCCTGCCGGGTCGGCAAGGTTGCGGAACTCGAAGGCTTCGGCGCAAAGACGCAGGCGAATTTGCTCGAAGGCATCGAACGCCGCCGCACCTACGCCTCAAAACATTTGTTAAGTGACGCATGGCTGGCGGCCGAGCCGCTGCTGGAAAGTTTGCGCACGCATCCGGAGGTCATTCGTTGCAGCGCGGCCGGCAGCTTGCGGCGGTTCAAAGAGGTCATCGGCGACCTTGATTTGCTCGCCTCGTCGAAAAGGCCGGCGGTAGTGATCGAATTTTTTGCCACGCAACCGGACGTCATCAAAGTCACGGCCAAAGGCGAAACGAAGGCAAGTGTCATTCTCAAAGGCGGCATTCAATGTGATTTGCGAGTGGTCAGCGACAAGGAATTTCCGTTTGCCCTGGCCTATTTCACCGGCAGCAAGGAGCACAATATTGTCATGCGCCAACGCGCGATTCAGCGCGGCCTGCGGCTGAATGAGTACGGTCTGTTCAAATCAAAAATCGAAACCCGCAATCCTAAATTGCTCGTGCCGTGCCGGGATGAAGCGGAAATTTTTGCCAAGCTCGATCTGCCGTTTGTGCCGCCGGAGTTGCGCGAGGACCACGGTGAATTTGCCGCCGGCGAGAAGGATGAATTGCCCAAGCTCGTTGAGTGGACGGATTTGCGAGGCGCGTTGCACAATCATTCGGTTTGGAGCGACGGTCACGACCGCTTGGAAGACATTGCCGCGTACATGGAAGAGCTGGGGCTGGAATACTGGGCCATAACCGACCATTCAAAATCGTCGTTCCAAGCGAATGGGCTGGACGCAAAGCGTGTCCGGGAACAAATCAAGGAAATTAAGAAAATCAACGAGGAGTTGGCTGAACGCGGCAGCGAATTCCGGCTGCTCACAGGTTGTGAAGTGGATATTTTGCGCGACCGGCTCGATTTCGATGACGAGTTGCTGGAGGAATTGGAGGTGGTCGTGGCGAGTTTGCACGTACCGTCCAACAGCGAGGCGGAGAACACAAAACGACTGGTCCGCGCCGCGCAGAATCCGTTCGTTCACATGCTCGGCCACCTGACCGGGAGGCTGTTGTTGGAGCGTGAGCCGTTTCCGGTTAACGCGCAGGCGGTGATTGACGCCTGCGCCGGGACGGGCACTTGGCTGGAGTTGAATTGCAATCCCCATCGGTTCGACCTGGACTGGCGGCTGTGGCCTTACGCGAAAAACAAGGGCGTGAAATGCGCCATCAATCCCGACGCGCACCGCAATGAACACAGCGGGTTTTTACGGCTTGGCACCGGAATTGCGCGCAAAGGCTGGTTGGAAAAGCGGGATGTGGTGAACACATTTCACCCGAAAAAATTATTTGAACAACTAATTATAAAACGTAACAAATGCAATAATATTTAATTAATTTGGTGGGATTTTTCGTGTGGAAATTTTCAAAAAAAAGCGAAAATGGTATTTGACAGGATTCTTGTCTTCGTGATAATCCCGTTTAAGTCATTAGCTGTTTGCTTTTCCTTGAACATCAAAAAGATGTCAAGTATCGTAAAGAACATTGCGTTATGAGAAAATTCTTTGTCTGCATGGGAGTCGCTGCGGCTGGGACAGCCAGCCTTCAAGCCGCATACACGCCGGGTCTGAATTCGATGGAAACCGCCAAGGTGTGGTCTATGTCAGGCACCTTGCGTGGTTTCTATGACAGCAACTACAACACCGTGTCATCGGGGCCAAACAAGCGCAACAGTTTCGGGTTTGAGTTCAGTCCCTCCTTCAGCTTGAATGTGCCGTTGCAACAAACGGAATTGGGACTGCGCTACACCTACGGTTTGTATTATTATCAGGATCGAGACACCCTCAACGTGAAGGCTTATGACCAGACCCACCAGTTTGATTTCTGGGTGGATCATGCGTTTAACGAACGCTTCCAGGCGAAGGTGCAGGATTCGGTGGTGGTGGGCCAGGAACCGCAACTCGTCAACGGAGGCGCGCTTCAGCGTGTCAGTGGGAACAACCTTCACAACAACGGCTCGATCACCTTGGACTCACAATGGACGCGGCTCCTTAGCACCGAAACAACTTATCAAAATAATTATTACGACTACGAACAGAGCGGACCGCCATATCCAAGCTATAATGGAACGCTAAACCGGATAGAAAATTTGGTATCGCAGAATATCAACTATCTCGTGCAGCCGACAATGACGGTGTATGTGGGCTACGCATTTGGGCAAATCGGCTATATTGGAGACGAACCGATCGGCGTCGCTGCAATAACGGGTTCTGGTCCCGTTTACTACATGAGCGATGATAAAGATAACCGGTCGCATTACGGGTATTTGGGGGCTAATTACACTCCTTTGGATAATTTGAACCTTGGGGTGAGGGGTGGCGTTCAATACATAGATTACTACAACTCTCCGGCTGGCCTTCCCACGACCGATACCCTTGCTCCGTATGCCATGGTGTCGGCAACCTATACGTATTTGCCGGGCAGTTATGTGCAGTTTGGTTTCAATCAGACCCGGAGCGCGACGGACGTTATCAATTCGAATCCGTACTCGCCGGGTACAATCGCCTTGGATCAGGAAAGTTCTGTGATTTATGGCACTCTTAACCACCAGTTTTCACCAAAATTGACAGGCAGCTTGATGGGCAACATTGATTATTCAACGTTCAACGGCGGCTATTACAATGGTCAGTCAGAAACTTTTTACACCTTGGGAGTCAACGTGGCTTACACCTTCAACCAGCATGTCTCGGCTGAAGTTGGTTACAATTACGACTATCTAAACTCCAATATTCCGGGGCAGTGGTATAACCGCAATCGCGTTTATTTGGGTGTTACAGGCACTTATTAAGGCGAAATTAAGCAGAAAGCAGTACGTGAGATGTTTTTGAACGTTTGAACGGGAGCAGGAGTCTTTACTCTAGCTCCTGTTTTTTTTGAATTGATTATGGATACAATAAAAGACGAATCAGTGCAGGAAGCCAAACTGCATTTCTTGGATTATCTGCGCATTTTGCGCATCCGCAAGGCCATTATTATCACCGTCTTTTTGATCACCTTTACCATTGCCACCGTGGTAACGTTCATTTTGCCGCAGTCCTATTCCAGCACCGCGCGAATAAAAATTGAACCGGACACCATTGCGGATATTTCAGGGCTTACCGGTGGAGGTGCTGACGCCACCTACGCTCCCTATGATCCTTACTTCATTCAGACTGCGTTTGAAATCATTCAAGACCAGGTGATTTTGGGCAAGGTTATTGACAAGCTGAATTTGAATGTTGAGTGGGGCAAAAAATTCAATGGTGGCGTGCCGCTTCAAACTTCGGTCACCATGAAGATGTTGACGCGGCGAATCTCCCTCGAACCCGTTCGCAACACCAAAATCATCGAAATAACGGTCTATGACGAGGATAAATACGAGGCGGCTAAAATTGCCAATACCATTGTTGAAGTCTATAGCAACTACAGGCAACAGCTGCATGAAGAACAGACCCTGCGCGGCATCAAGGCCTTGGAAGACCAGTATCAAAAAGATGAAGATCAAATTGACGCCACCCAGGCGAAGGTGGATCAGTTACGGACCGAACTGCACATCAATGATTACGATCCTAATTCCACCACCCCCACTCCCACGCTGACTGCGGAACAATTGCAAAATTACGCCAACCTGGCGATTCAAGGTGAGGCGACCTACATGAAGCTGGAAAAACAGGTGACCGACTTGCAGACGATGAGCCCGGAAAAGTTAAGAGAAGTTCTGCCCACAGTGATTCCAGACACGACATTATCAGACTTGCTGAGCAAACTGAACACCGCCGAGCAGAATTTTGTCAGCATGACGAATTACAACGGGGCAGGAAACCCGGACCTTCTGAGCGAACAAGCCTTGATTGACAAACTGAATCAGCAAATCAATGACCGGGTCAGTGGCATCATGGTCGGCCTTGAGAGCCAAGAGCAATCCCAGAAAGCTGCGCTGGACGCGCTTACCGAGGCGGTTAGCAAGGCAAAAAAAACGGATCAGGACGAGGCCACCAGAGGCCAGCCGTACTGGGAAGAAAAACGCAAACTGGTAAACATGTGGGATTTTCACAGGTTGCTTGAAGACAAGATTAAAGCGGAAAGACTTAATTTGGAGATTCCCAAGACCGGGATGGTGGAAGTTATTCGCCAAGCCGAGCCGGGCAAGGATCCCGTCCGCCCGAACAAAACTTTGAACATCTCCCTTGGTGTCGTTGTGGGTTTGGTGGTGGGCATTGGTCTGGCTTTCTTTATTGAGTACCTGGACACCAGCGTCAAAACCATTGATGAAGTCGAGCGCGCGTTCCAAGCGCCCGTGCTGGGGGTCATTCCCCAGAATGTCGGATTTTTGTTGGACGAAGGCCCGGAAAGCCAGCACGCCGAAGCTTATCGCGTCTTGCGAACGCACTTTTTGTTTTCGCGCAAGGATGACAAGCTCAACAGCATTGTCATCATCAGTGCCGGCATGGGTGAGGGCAAATCCACCACCGCGCTGAATCTCGCCACGGTTTTTGCCCAAGCGGGCCAGCGAGTCGTGATAGTGGACTCGGATTTGCGCCGCCCGACCCTGCACAAGCTGTTGCGCGTCAGCAACAGCCTTGGCCTGACCAATTACCTGTTGAAACAAAACACACTTGAAGAAGTCATTCAAACCACCGGTGTGCCGATGCTCGACTTCATGGCCAGCGGCAAACTGCCAAGCAGTTCCATGAGCATTCTCAATTCACCGCAGATGAAAGACTTGATTGCAGAATTAAAACAGCGTTACGATTTCGTGTTCTTTGACTCGCCGCCCATTTTGGGCGTGAGCGATGCTGCGGTTCTCGCCAGCGAAGTGGACATGGCCATTCAAGTCATACAATATCGCCGTTATCCGCAACCGATGAACGTTCGCGCCAAGCAGTTGATCGAGAAAGCCGGCGGCAACCTGGTGGGCATCGTTCTTAACAACATCACCATGTCGCAAGACGAAGGTTATTATTATTACTATTCACGCAACGAAGACGAACCGGAAGCCCCCGCTCCGGGCACGACGGACGATGCGGACAAGATCGGCATTAAACAAAAATATTGATTGCGCGGCCAATTTTACAAGGATTACCGTTAATGAAACTGCTTTGGAAACTGTCACGCCTGAAATGGCAGGCTTGGGGACTTTTGCTGGCGAGTCTCATTTTCAGCGGATGTTCATCGTCATCTGACGATATTCTCTTTTCTGACAACCCTCAGCCGCCGTCAGCGTTGACGGGGACCGGAACAGGGACCACATCAACCGCCGCGACTTCCGGCGATTTGACCGCTGCTCGCTTTCACCCGGGGGACACCGTGACTGTGGATTACTCGGGCACAATAGATAAAATTCCGGAAAATGTCCAAACCGTCACCGAAGACGGTACCATCACCCTTCCCTACATCGGCACGGTCCGGGCGGTTGGCTTGTCGTCAGGCGAACTACAAAAAGAGATTCAGGACCTCTACGTGCCCAAATACTATGTCCGGTTGACCGTTACGGTTAGTGCCCAGCAACGCGTTTTTTACGTGGGCGGAGAAGTAAAACAGCCGGGCCGTCAACTCTACGTCGGTCAAACCACCGTCACCAAGGCCATCCAGGCCGCTGGCGACTTTACCGACTTTGCCAACCAAAAAAAGGTCTGGCTCATCCGTAACAATGGGGAACGAATCAAGGTCAATTGCATTAAAGCTCTTCAAGACCCGTCGTTGGATCCGCCGGTTTATCCAGGTGACCAAATTCAGGTGCCGCGGCGCATTTTCTGATGATTGAACTTCACATTCTGGCCGGAAAAAAGGCGGGCAGCCAATCAGTTGTCCGCCGTTTTCCTTTTTGTATCGGCCGCGCCCATGGAAGCGACCTGCAGTTGAATGACGATGGCACTTGGGACCAACACTTGACGCTGGAATTTCAACGTCGGGACGGTTTCACGCTCGCAGCCGCGCCAAATGCTCTGGTCATGGTTAACAATCAACCGGTCCAAACCACGCTGCTCCACAATGGCGACATTATTACGTTGGGTTCCGTCAAACTTCAATTCTGGCTCGCGGCCGCCCGACAGCGCGGCCTGCGGTCGCGGGAAAGATTTGTTTGGGCGCTTTTGATTGCGGTCGTGCTCAGCCAGTTTGTTCTGATCTACCAGTTGATTCGTTAATGCCGGAAATGCCGCGTGCCGGTGAACGCCATAGCCACGTTCCGCTCATCGGCCGCGGCGATCACCTCCGCGTCTCGAACCGAGCCGCCCGGTTGAATCGCTGCCGTGGCGCCCGCTTCCGCCGCGGCAATTAAACCGTCGGGGAATGGGAAAAAGGCGTCGCTGCATACCACGCCGCCTTTGAGCGAAAGTTTCGCTTCGCCCGCCTTCCAGACGGCGATGCGACTGGCATCCACCCGGCTCATTTGCCCTGCGCCGATGCCCAGCGTCCGGTCGGCTCCCGCATAAACAATCGCATTTGACTTCACATGCTTGACGACGTGCCAGCCGAAGAGCATCGCGTTCAGTTCCACCTCGCTCGGCTGGCGGCGCGTGACGATTTTCAAATCCTTCGCTGTCGTCGTTTTTAAATCACGTTCCTGCAACAAAAATGAATCAGCGCCAACGCCGCGGACCTCCCACGTCTGCGCGTTTAATGGCGATTTCAACACCTTGAGCAACCGCAGATTTTTCTTCTTTTGCAAAATCGCCAGCGCTTCCGCGGAAAAATCCGGCGCAACAATGACTTCACTGAATATTTCCGCGATGGCATCCGCGCACGCGCCGTCCAACGGGCGGTTCACGGCAATGATGCCGCCGAACGGCGCCTGCCGGTCCGTCGCAAACGCCTTGTCCCACGCTTCGCGCAAGTTAGCGCCCTGGCCAACGCCGCACGGATTCATGTGTTTGAGAATCGCCAGGGTCGGCGAATCGCCCGCGAACTCGGCAATTAAATTTGCCGCCGCCGTTAAATCCAGAATGTTGTTGTAGGAAAGTTCCTTGCCGTGAAGTTGCTGGAAAAATTCGCGGAACATTCCGTAAAGCGCCGCCTTTTGATGCGGATTTTCGCCGTAGCGCAAAGGCTGCGCCAGTGGCGCGGAAATTGAAAGTGAAGGAGGCAGGCCGGAGTCCTGCTCTAACTTGAATTCCTTCTGCAAATGCGCCGCAATGGCCGCGTCGTAGGTTGCCGTTCGTGCAAAAACCTTGGTCGCCAGCTTGCGGCGCAGTTCGAGCGTCGTGTTGCCATGCGCCTGGATTTGACTGGCGACTTCCGCGTAATCCAACGGATCAACCACCACGGTCACGCTTTCGTGGTTTTTGGCCGCACTCCGGAGCATGGACGGCCCGCCAATGTCAATGTTTTCAATCGCATCGTGCAGCGTCACATCCGGTTTTGCGACCGTTTGCTCAAACGGATAAAGATTCACCACCACGAGATCAATCGGCTGAATTCCGTGCTCGCGCACGGTCGCCTCGTGATTTTCATTGCCTCGGATGAAAAGCAGTCCGCCGTGAACCTTTGGGTGCAACGTCTTGACGCGGCCGTCAAGCATCTCGGGAAAACCGGTATGGTCGCTGATGTCTTTTATCGCCAGCCCGGCCTCGCGCAGCGTCCGGGCCGTGCCGCCGGTGGAAACCAGTTCGATGCCCGCCGCGGCGAGAAGTTGCGCAAACGGCACCAAACCGGTTTTGTCGGAAACTGAGAGCAATGCCCTTTGAATTTTCGCCATAACGTCACAAAAAATCTCCCAAAGCTGCCAATGCCGTCAATTGGCAAATCAAGATTTTGAATATTGGGATTGAACCATGTCCGCGCCGATGGCGCGTTGGAGTTTGGCTCGGGCGGTCGCATAATCGTGCAACGCCTGAATCTCCGTTGTGCGCGCCTGGGTGAGCGAAGTCTGGGCGTCGAGCACGTCCAGTTGCGTGCCGGTGCCGGCGGCGGCACGCGCCACAGCTTCACGCAAGGCTTCCTCTGCTTCCGCCTGCACGGTTTTTTGCGAATCCAACACCTCCTTCGCTTCGATGAAATCAGAATACGCCGTGCGCACTTCCAGTTCGATTTGCCGCCCCATGTCCTCCACGTCGGTCTTCGATTTTTCGTAAAGCGCCGTGGCCTGGATGACTTTTCCGCGGGTCAGCATCCCGTCGAATATGTCCCAGCTTAGTTCCGCGCCGGCGTTCCAGCCGTTAATGTCGTGGGAGAGATCCACCGGCGGGGTGTATTGGGCGTTGTACCAGCCGTAGCCGGCAAAAACTTGAACCGTCGGTTTGTATCCGGCCTTGGCGTTGACGATGTTTTCCCGGTCCAGCGCCTCCTGTTTGCGCAAGGCGGCGAGTTCGGTGCGGTTTGCCAGCGCCTGCTCGATAGCCTCCGGCAGTTCGATCTGAAACGGACGGGCTTCCAGCTTGTCGGACAGATTTAGCGGAATATCCTCCCAAATATCGCGCGGCAGATTGTAGCCGAGCAGATTGGCCAGATTGTTCTTGGCAATGCGATAATTGTTGCGCGCCTGAATCAGGGCCGGACGTTCGTTGGCCAAGGCGACTTCGGCACGAAGCACGTTGAAATGCGGCACCGTTCCGGCGTTGTAGCGGCGTTGCTGGTCTTCAAGCTCCTGGGTCAGCAGCTTGACCGATGCTTCATTGACCACAATTTGTTGCTTGGCCAGCAACACGTCGTAATAAGCCAGCCGCGTGTTCAACAACGTGTCCTCCACCACGGTCTGGTACTGCAACAAGGACTGCTCCTTTGTCAGCCGGGCGGCGCGGAGGGCGGCAACCATTTTCCCACCTTCATAAATGGATTGCACGATCTGAATGCCGGCGTTCCAGTTTTGATCCGGCAACACCAACTGCACCGGCGAACCCGGTACCTGAAGATTTTCAAGTGCGCTGCGCTCGGTGTCCTTGTATTGGCCGCTGGCAATCACCTGAGGCAGCACCACGGCCCGGGTTTGGACCACCACCCCGTAGCTCGCCTGCAAATCACTCTTGGCCTTGAGAATTGTCGCGTTTTGACTCAACGCCAGATTCAGGGAGTCCAGAAGCGACAGAGGTTGGGTGATCCAGGTCGGCGCGTTGGTCTCAACCGCCGTGTTTTGCGTCTGGGCATTCGAGCTGGCGGCGAAACCGGCCAGCAGCAACAAAAAAATAAGTCTGGTTGTTTTCATGTTATTCAAAATTTTTTCAACGCCGCCGGCGCGCGGACAGCATCGGTTTGTTCCTTGTGGCTTTAGATTCGGGCAAGTGTCTCATCGCGGCAAGCGAGAAGCGCGCAATGTGATCGGCCAGTTGTTCCACTGCCGCCGCGTCCAGCCGTTGTTCTGGGAACAATCGGGAAATCATCGTCCGGCAATGATGGAAAAAAACGCACTGGCTGACGATGCTGAAACAACATAACCGGACTTTTTCGTCGTGGAGCGAACGGCGGAGAATTTCCGCCACGAGGCCGCGAAGCTGATCGGCCAGGGGACGGATTCTTTCCTTCAACAAAGAATCCAGTGCTTCCGTCGGTTCCACCATTTCGCGGGACATCATTTTGCCGAACCGCGTGGTGGAACCGTTGTCGAAAATACGGAGCAGAAAAGACTGGATGAACGCGCGGAGTTTTTCTTCCGGCGGCGCGTCCGCCGCCACGCCCATCAGCGGGGGATATTTTTCAAACGCCTTTTGTTGCGAATGGCGCAGAACCTCGGCGTAGAGCGTTTCTTTGTCACCGAAATGGTAGTTGACGGCAGCGACGTTCGCGCCTGCCCGCCGGCAAATCTCGCGCACGGTCGCATTGCGGAAGCCGGCCTCGGCAAATACTTCACCCGCCGCCTCCAGAAGCTGGCGGCGCGTTTCATCATGCGCGGGGAGGCCGGCGCCGGACGGTGATTTCAAATTCATGTTTCAAACGAATAATTAAAACATTTGTTTGACACGTCAATAAAATTTTTGTTAGTCGTTGAAAAACGGTAAAAATCCTGGACCCGGTGACTTGAATGAAAATGTTTTATGGTTTGGCGCTGTCTGTGATTTTCATTGCCGGATGCTCTCCGAATTCCGCGAATGAGTTTCACGGCTGCATCGAGGGTGAATTCGTTTATGTGGCCTCACCGCTGGGCGGCACGCTTCAAAATCTTGCCGTGGCGCGCGGTGACGAGGTTAAAGCCGGTCAATGGCTGTTTACCTTGGAACGCCGTTCCGAGGCCAATGCCGTCGGTCAAGGCCAGCAGTAATTAGACGCAGGCAAAAGCCAACCTCGCCCTTTCCGAAGCCGAATTTGCCCGCCGCGAACAATTGCGCAATAATCAGGGGGGTGATTTCCGCCGAAGAACTCGATCAAGCCCGGGCACATCGCGATGCCGATGAGGCACAGGTTGCAGCTCAAACGGCCGCACTCGCCAAAGCGAACTGGTCGTTTGAGCAGAAGGAGCAGTTTGCCGACGAACGCGTTTGTTCAGGACACCTTGTACCGCGTTGGCGAATGGGTGGCGGCAGGCAACCCAGTGGTCGAGCTTTTGACACCGGCCAACCTCCAGGTGCGCTTTTTCGTACCGGAAACGGCCCTGCCGAAAATCAACCCCGGCCAAATGGTCTGCGTAACGTCCGATGGCGGCAAGTGTGCTTATTCGGCGACGGTGAATTACATTTCGACGCAAGCCGAGTTCACGCCGCCGGTGATTTACACCCATGCAAACCATTGATTGCTTTATGAGCATCGGTTTGGGCGGGAACGCAAGCGAAGGCAAAAGCAAGGAAGCGCATGATTTGAAATTCGGAAAACGCACAAAACAATTGATTATATTGGTAATTATGCGCTTTTCCATTGCGGAAAAAGGTGGTGGTAGGTGATGGATTCGAACCATCGAAGGCGTAAGCCAGCAGATTTACAGTCTGCCCCCGTTGGCCACTTGGGTAACCTACCGACCGTCCCGAAACGTGGGGAGTGCAGATTAAGCCAAAGCGCCGCGCCCGTCTCAAGATTAAAGTTCAGCGAACTAAAATACCGCGCGAAGGACGCGAAGAAAACGGCTTCACGCCCATTGTTGCCTTCGCAGCCGTCGCGTCCTTGGCGCGAAACTGTCTTCTGGAAAATTTTTCTCTGTGTCTCCGTGTCCCTGCGTTAGAATAAAAGAATGTTCGATTCGTTAAGCGGCAAACTCCAGAACGCCTTCCGCAACCTGCGCGGGCTGGGAAAGATTTCCGAGGCCAACGTGGCTGATTCCCTGCGCGAAGTCCGCATGGCGCTGCTGGAGGCGGACGTGAATTTCAAGGTCGCGCGTGATTTCATCGAGCGCGTCAAAACCAAGGCCATCGGCGCGGAAGTTGTCCACAGCATCCAGCCCGGCCAGCAAATCATCAAAATCATCCACGACGAACTCGTGGACCTGCTCGGCTCGCAAAACGCCGGATTGAATTTGAGCGCCAATCCAACCTGCATCCTGATGGTTGGCTTACACGGTTCCGGCAAAACCACTTCGAGCGGCAAACTCGCGCGGCTGCTCCAGAAACAAGGCCGCCAGCCGTTGCTCGTGGCGGCGGACGTTTATCGTCCGGCGGCCATGGACCAATTGGATATGCTTGGTAAACAACTTGAATTGCCGGTATTCGTGAAGCGCGGTGAAACGGACGTTCAGAAAATCGCCCGCGAGGCACTTGATTTCGCAAAAACAAACAGCCGCAACGTTTTGATTTTCGACACCGCCGGCCGGTTGCAGATTGACGAGCCGCTGGTGCAGGAACTGGTCCGCCTGCGCGATCTGGTGAAGCCGCAGGAAATCCTGCTCGTGCTCGACGCCGCCACCGGCCAGGAAGCCGTGAACGTCGCCGCGCATTTTGACCAAGCGCTGCAAATCACCGGCTCCATCCTCACCAAGCTGGATGGTGACGCGCGCGGCGGCGCGGCGTTGAGCCTGAAGGCCGTCACCGGCAAACCCATCAAGTTCGCCGGTGTGGGTGAAAAGCTGGACGAGTTTGAGCCGTTTCATCCCGATCGTATGGCGTCAAGGATTCTGGGCATGGGCGACGTCGTCAGCCTCGTCGAAAAGGCCGCCGAAGCCGTGAACCTGGACGACGCGAAGCGCATGGAAGAAAAGATGCGCAAAGGCCAGTTCACGCTGGAGGATTTTTTGGAGCAATTGCGCCAGATGAAAAAGCTTGGCTCGCTCGAAAGCGTTGTCGGCATGTTGCCGGGCGGCGCCGAGATGTTGAAACAGCAGGGCGATTTGTCGAAGCAGGAAAAGGAATTTCGGAGCATGGAAGCGATGATTTGCGGCATGACGCCCAAGGAACGTCAGAACCCCACCATCCTGAACGCCAAGCGCCGAATCCGCATCGCCAAGGGCAGCGGCGTGAGCGTGACGGAATTGAACACCATGCTGAACAAGTTCGGCCAGATGCAGCAGATGATGAAGAAGATGGGCAAGCTCCAGAAAATGATGGCCAAAATGGGCGGCGGTTTGCCGGGAATGTTGGGGCGGCGATAATTTTTGATGACGCGCGCTCCTCATGCAATGGTAACACATCAAAATCTTTCTCGTTGTTTTTATGTGATAACTACTGGCTCGGCAGGTTGCCTGCCGAAAGCGGCTAAACATTTGAGCTAGGCCACGACATCCGCCGTGAATCCGGCGAGATCAAGAAAAAGTTGGTTACATGACGCAGCGGTTCAGTTTTTACGAAGACCTGACCATCGAGGAAAATTCGGATTTCATCGCCCACATTTACGGTGTGCCGCAACGCAACGCCGCCGTGGATAAAAGCTTGGAACGCCTTGGCATGAGTGCCCGGCGCAAACAACTCGCCGGGACACTCTCCGGCGGCTGGAAGCAGCACCTTGCGCTTTCGGCATGCCTGATTCACGAGCCGCAATTGCTTTTGCTGGACGAACCCGACCTCTGGCCGATTGCGTTGTTTTTGTTGGTGATGCTGGGCTTTGGCATCAAGCGTTATCGGCAGACACTGGATTAAACAATCAGCATCTTGAACATAACTTTTTGTTGACCAACTGGTTTCGCGCTGAACTTGCAAATTTCCGCCACTTCGGTTCTCCTTAGACAAATGTGGCGACGAAGTTGCCTGATTTTAACAGTGGTCATGGCCTTGACTGGCCGGGTGCTGGCTAGCCCGGAGTCTGGCGAGGTAAACTTGGGTTATGTGATCAAACGCGCTGAGGAGCGGGCTCGCCATCCATTCCACTCGCCGCGCGCCGACCTGCCGAAGGTACTGCGGCAGGACAACCTCGATTACGACAAATACCGGCAAATCCGTTTCCGCCGCAGCCAAGCCTTATGGCATGCTGATAATCTTCCCTTCCGCATCGAGTTTTTCCATCCGGGCTATCTTTATCAGGAACCGGTGCATATTTATGAATTTACCGCGACTCATTGGCAGCCGATCCGGTTTGCGGAGAGCTTTTTTGATTACGGGGACCTGAAAATTCAAAATGAAATTCCCGCCGACACCGGTTACGCCGGTTTTCGTATCCTGTACCAACTTAATCTTCCCCATCAATGGGATGAACTGGGCGCCTTTCTCGGCGCCAGTTATTTCCGGCTGCTCGGCAAAGACCAGCGTTACGGCCAGTCCGCCCGCGGACTGGCCTTGGACTGCGGTGAAATGGACCGGCCGGAGGAATTCCCCATCTTCACCGACTGGTGGCTTGGCAAACCAAAAGAAGACGATGCGGACTTGACGCTATACGCGCTGCTTGACAGCGTCAGTTGTACCGGTGCCTATCAATTTGTCATTCACCCCGGCGCAACGACCACGGCAGATATAGAAGCGGTGCTCTTTTTCCGTGAGCCGAAAGAGATTCTCGCGGCAAATCCAGACCGGCGTTTGCCCGTCAAAACCATCGGACTGGCGCCATTGACCAGCATGTTTTGGTATGGCGAAAATTCGGAACGCAAGTTTGATGACTATCGTCAGGAGGTGCATGACGCCGATGGCCTGCTGGTCCACATGGGCAATGGCGAGGTGCTCTGGCGTCCGCTGGACAATCCGGCCAGCCTACGGCACCAAGTTTTTTATGCGCCGCACATCCGCGGTTTTGGCCTGCTGCAGCGGGAACGTTCCTTTGCAGCGTATCAGGACATGTTCAACCTTTTTCAACTGGAACCAAGCGTGTGGGTCCAGCCGCACGGCGACTGGGGCGATGGTGATCTGCACCTCGTCGAATTGAGTGCGGACTATGAAGGCTTGGACAACATTGTCGCGTTTTGGGATCCCAAAAACAAACCTGCATCCATGCAGCCTTACCGCTTCGGCTATACGCTCTACTGGGAAATGGGTGAAGCGGACGTGAAGCTTTCCGAAAACCGGGTCGTTTCCACACGCGTCGGTCTGGTCCCCGGCAGTTCAGACACGCGGCTGTTCGTGATTGATTTCAAAGGGCCGAAGCTGGATGTCATTCCGGAAGACCATCCGCCGGAGGCCATCGCCAGTTGCAGCACGAACGCCACTTTTGTGGATAGCAGTCAGGTTTTGCGCAATCCCTTTCTCAAAACGTGGCGCGTGATTTTGAAGATGCAGCCCAAACCGGGCAACACCAACCCGGTGGATCTCCGGTGTACGTTGCAAAGAGGAACAAACATCCTGAGCGAAACGTGGGCCTATCAGTGGAGTCCGCCATGACCGGCCTGAGTGCGTTGACCGATGTTTCGGGCAGACTGGCCGGCCGCCCGTTGGAGGAATGGAACGCCGCCTACGCCAAGGTGGAGAATTATTTCCACGCCTTGCGGATCCGCAACAAGGCGCTGCTCGGCCAGCTCGTGCTTCGTGTGCTCGAACGCGCCGTGAAACGCGCGCCGTCCGAGCCAAACCTTTCCGCCACCCAAATCGCTGCCGAGGAGATGGATCGCATCGTGACCGAATGGTTCGCCGAGCTGCTGCAAGAGCCGCCCACCAACGCCGACCAGATGCTGTCCACGCGCGGACGACTAGCCCTGCTCCTGGCCGACATGCCCGGCAAATGGCAGGATCAATTCCTGCGTCCCGGCCCCTGGCCGGCGGAATTCGTCAGCGCCATGCGTGAAACCTATTTGCGCGCCGGGCCGGATTTCCAACTTTCCAAAATGTCGGCGCGGCCGTTCGATCTGGGGCCCATCACCACCCTGACGAATCTGGGCCGGGTTCCCTATTTGAAAATGGCGCTGGCTTGGACGTTGTTTGTGTTGTTGCTGGTCGTGATTTTCCATTTCACGCACTTCCATTTCACGCACTGAGCCATGCCCGGCGCCATTCCCCAGTCCGCTCCCGCGCCGGGCCAGTCGCCGCCGCTGGTTGTGACTCCCCTGCCGCGCATCCGCCGTGGCTGGCGCGTGTTCTTTTTCTATTCCTGCGCGGTGCTGCTGACCGGGCTGGTTTCGATGCTCTTCGCCGATTTGCTCTGGCGCACGGGTTGGTCCGCGTCGCGCACCGTGCTGCTCGTTTGGTTCGTCATTTTGTTTCTGCTGATTTCGGTCGGCGGCATGCACGGCGTTGTTGGTTTTGTCCTGCGCGTTTTTGGCGACCGCCGGCGCATCACTCAAGCGGATTACCGCGCGCAAAGCATTGCCGGCACCAGCACAGCCATTGTTTTTCCCATCTATAATGAAAACATCGTCCGCGTTTACGAAGGTCTGCGCGCCACCTACGAATCGCTCGAAAAGACCGGCCAATTGGAACACTTTGACTTTTTCATTCTCAGCGATTCCACCGATCCGGACAAATGGGTGGAGGAGGAACGACGCTGGTATGAGTTGATTCAGGAACTCGACGCGCTGGGCCGGGTCTATTATCGCCGCCGGATGGACAATGAAGGCCGCAAGAGTGGCAACGTGCGCGACTTCCTCAACACTTGGGGCCGTCGTTACCGCTATTTCCTGGTGTGCGACGCCGACAGCGTCATGCGCGGCGAAACGCTCGTGGATTTGGTAAAAATGATGGAGGCGCATCCGACGGTCGGCCTGATTCAAACGGTGCCGGCGCTCGTGAACGCGGAGTCGCTTTTTGGCCGCATTCAGCAATTTTCCAACCGTCTTTATGCGCCGATATTTATCGCGGGACTGAATTATTGGGCCCTCAATCTGGGCAACTATTGGGGTCACAACGCCATCATCCGCACCGATCCTTTCATGCAATTCTGCGATCTGCCGCAACTGCCCGGCCAGAAGCCCTTTGGCGGCCAGATTTTGAGCCATGATTTTGTTGAAGCCGCGTTGTTGTCACGGGCCAACTGGGAGGTGTGGTTTGCCTACGATCTTGAAGGCAGCTACGAGGAGGTCCCGCAGGGTATGATTGAAAACTCCCAACGCGAGCGCCGCTGGTGCCAGGGCAACTTGCAACACGGCCTCGTGCTGTTCGCCAAAGGGCTGCGCGGCGTGAACCGGCTGCATCTGCTGCTGGGCATTTGCGGCTATCTAGCCGGCCCGTTGTGGCTGGCGTTTCTGCTGACGTTCAACTGGATTCATTGGTATCAAAAATATACCGGCCTGTCGAACATCACCGTCCATGCCTTCACGCCGTATTTGAACCTGAGCGGCACAGCGCACGCCTTTTTGATTTTCATAATATGCATGGCGTTTTTGTTTTTGCCCAAGATGCTGGCCTTGATTGACCTCGCATTTGATTGGGAACGCCGCCGCGCTTTCGGCGGGCTGGCACGCGCCACAGTGGGCGTCGTGGGCGAAACCATTTTTTCCACCCTCCACGCGCCGTTGCTGATGCTCTGGCACACGCGTTTTGTCGTCACCAATCTCTTCGGCGTCAGCGTGAGCTGGGCCCGGCAAAAACGCGGCCCCGACGGCACGACCTGGTCGTTCGCTGCTCGACGTCATTGGGGACACACGCTCATTGGCTTGGTTTGGGGGGTATTCATGTGGCGGTTGAATCACTATTTGTTCTGGTGGTTCACACCCGTGTTTGCGGGCATGGTTCTTTCCATTCCGCTTAGCGTGTGGACCAGCCGGCGCAGTCTTGGCGCGAAGGCACGAAAACTCGGACTGTTTTTAACACCGGAGGAAACCAAACCGCCCGTGGAACTCGTCTCTTTGCGTTCACGAATGAGAATCCATGAAATCACCGCCGACAACACCCCGCTTCCTCCATACGCCGGCCTGGCGGAAGCTGTATTGGACCCTTACGTCAATGCGATTCACGTTTCGTTGTTGCGCGAAAAACGGCTGAATCCCGTTTATGCCGAACAACTCGACAAACTTGGCGTCGGGCGCGAAGAAGTCCGTGTTCTCGGTGAAAGGCTGTTGGCCGAAGGCCCGGCTCAATTGACCGCGACGGAACGGCTCTTGATCATGACCGACGCGCGCGCCTTGGTCTGGCTGCATCAACAATCGTGGCTGCGTCCGGGCGAAACCCTCGCACCTTGGTGGCGGTCGGCCATTCAGGAATACAGCCGACGCGATTGATCAAAACTGCCTGCCGCGATTTGGCAACCAGCGAGTTTTTCGTGCTCGCCCAAACAAAATCCGGTTGTATATCGTTTGATTCATGCGAGCCAAATATTTCAATCATTCGATCTTTATTTTCGTTGCGTTGGTAGTCGCGAACCTAAGTCGCGCGCAAATGACGGTCGCGCCCGATCGGCCCAACGGCGTGTATCAGGTTGGCGACACGGTTCATTGGACAATTGAATGGAAAGGTGAATCCAATGCGCCGGCGGCCCATTATACTCTTAAGAGCGGTGGACTGAAGGTGGTTGGACAGGGTGATTTGAATTTCAGCAATGATGTCGCCGGCATCGAAAGCAAGTTTGATGCTCCCGAAACCATGCTGGTGGTCGTGCAATGGCCGCCGGACAATGAGAAGGATCGCGCCCTTGGCGGCGCCGTTGCCGCACCGGACCGCATCCAGCCGGCCGCGCCGCCGCCGGCTGATTTCGATGCGTTTTGGAAGGCCAAGATCAAGGAATTGAAAAAAGTTCCCGCCGACCCGAAACTAGAAGAGGAACCCAGCGGCAAGCCGGGCGTGGCGTACTGGAAAATCACCATGAACAACATCCGCGGGACCCATATCGAAGGCCAGATTGCCCATCCCGAAAAAGGCAAAAATTTTCCCGCGTTGCTCATCGTCCAATGGGCGGGCGTTTACGGTTTGCAGAAGAGCTGGGTGACGGATCGCGCCGCGGAAGGCTGGCTGGTGCTGAACATCGAACCTCACGATCTGCCGATTGACAAGCCGGCGGAGTTTTATCAGGAGCAATTCGATGGGCCGCTCAAGGATTATTGGTCCATCGGCGACGACAATCGTGACACCAGTTACTTTTTGCGCATGTATCTGTCCTGCTATCGAGCAGTCGAATATCTGAAGACGCGCCCGGATTGGAACGGGAGGACGCTGGTGGTGATGGGCGACAGCCAAGGCGGCCAACAGACCGTCATGATCGCCGGGTTGCATCCCAAAAACATTACTGCTGCGCTGGCCTTGGTACCAGCGAATGGCGACACGCTGGCGCCCGAAGTCGGTCGCGCGCCAGGCTGGCCGCACTGGTATTTCAATACCGAAGGAAAGGATCCGGCCAAAGTGCGCGAAGCCGGCCGGTACTACGATATTGCAAACTTCGCGCGGCACATCAAGTGCCCCATGCTGGTCGGGCTGGGGTTGATTGACGAAACCTGCCCGCCATCCAGCGTGCTGGCCGTAGCACATGAAATCGCTTCGCCCAAACAAGTGGTCATCCTGCCTAAGTCCGCTCACCAGGATCACAACGGCACGCAGGCTTACTACAATCACCTCCGTTATGACGTGTGGCTGCCTGTGCTGCGGGAAGGTAAGCCGGCGCCGGTTGGGCAACACTAAATTCGGCTCGCCGGGAAATTCCCATCACGGAAGATTGCGAGGCCGGGAAATTTCTGAGCGCAGGCGCTGAAACAGGCCAGACAGATGAAAAGAATAATTTTCTTCATGTGTGTTTATAGGCTTGAACGCAGGATACGAGGTCAGACTGCGGTGTAAAGCAAGTCAGTACTGCCGGCAGTCTTCATATCACTTGGCAGCAATCCTCAATTCACCTGCTCCCCCTTTCGTTTCGGAATGGTATCTGGGTCGCAAGAGGTAATAGCCAGCGCGATGTCGCGTCCGGATTTACTGGCCATGATGAGTGATTCATTAAAAACGGCCGAACGATCAAGCTTTATGAACCCCTGTCACTTAAAACCCGTACTGCCTAAGCCAGTAATTCGAAATCGGCGTTGTGGCGGGTAGCTACAGATGACTTTTGAGCACCAGCAAGGAAAGGCCGAACCCAAAATACTCTTTCGGGCTCGTCAGGGAGGCGGCAACAGTATCACACGATAAAACTGCTGGGGGACCGATCCAGCAGGTTCAGATGTGCTCGTGAGATTCCCGGTGGCGGTTACCGTGGTGATATTCGTCCAGTTGGGGTTGCTCAAACTGCTGGCAGATTGAACTTGGTACGAAACGCCGGGGAAACTGCTCCACGTGAGATTGATATTGCCGCCCGTTAGCGCGACAGGCTGAAAAATCGGTGCGGGAACGGGTTCCACGGTGACGTCGTCCAACCCAAATGCCCCGGGAACGTTATCGAAATCAAATTCGAGCGTTGTGCTCGTGGTTGTGGCGGGAACGACGAACTGCAGGTTGGTCCAACCGAAAGCGTTCAGGTTGGCTTGAGCATAGAGCGTCGTGCCGTTCCATTTTGCGGCAAAGCTGCTCGGAGTGGCCGCACCCTGGTTGTCGGGAACGGAAGTCAACCAAAAGGAAACCAAGTATTGTTGACTCGCCGTGGTGGCCACGGTCTGTGAGAGAGAACCCACCGCGGGGTAACCATTCCAGGAAAACTCGCCGAGGTACGCGCCATAAAGCCCCGAATGCACAAATAGCTCGTCGGGTTGGCCGGGCAAGGCGGCCGTTCCAGCCACGTCCACGTCATCGCCCGCCAAGGCAAAGACAAGCTCCGGACTGCCGACGAGGGTCCAGTCGGTCAGGTCACCGGTTTCAAATCCGCCATTTCCGGTGTAGAGATCAAATTGCCGGTTCTGGAACGTGCCGTCAGTCTGGTTGACAATCGTAACGTTGCCACTGCGGTTGCCGATCAAGAAATTGTTTGCCGCCGAATTGAGGCTGATCGTGACCGTCGTGCTGGCGCCAACACTCAAATTGCCGGAGGTGGAAGAAACCGTGAGCCAACTGGAGGTGTTGGCGAGGCTCCAATTCAAGGATGTTGAGCCGGTATTTTTTAACGTATAAGTTTGGGAAGTCATCGTGAACGGTCCGCCGCCAGGTCCGAAAGAGGAGAAGCCAAAGGGCGGCGTGACGACCAAGTGATCCGTCGGCGGAGCCAGCAGCGCCTGCATCAGATTGCTGCCGATCATCGTGCCCCAGCCCGTGCAGAGGTCATAACCGGCAACTGCATAGTATTTGGTTGGGCTGGTGCTGTTCGTATTCATGCCGGTGGTGATGTCGTGAAAGCAGGACAGGTAATTGGTGCTCTTTCCAATGGCGTAAAGAGCCGGATTGGCAAAACCGATGGGAGGCTGGCCGTTGGCGGCGGCCTGCTGGTTCACCAGTGCCATGAAACCGGCCCACAACGGGGCGGCAAAGCTGGTGCCCGCCTCCGTCCAGTCAAACGACTCGCCTATGAAATCGTTGCCCCAGACGAGATTTATGTTGTTGGCCACCAGCGAGACGTCCGGCAGGTTGCGCATGGTGGTGGAGCCTTGGTTGGCCGTCATGCTGATGCCCTGTTGCCACGATGGAATCGCGTAAGCGGTGCTGGTCCCGCCACCGGAGGCTTCCAGAGGAGTGTTGCCCAACAATGGATCGCTCGTGGCCGGCGTGAGCCATGTGGTTTCCGACGCCCAAGAGACTCCTTCCAAGTCCGAGGCAGTCGTTAATGTTGTTCCGCCTACAACCGTGATATAGGGATCGTCAGCCGGTTCGTCAACGGCCGACGAAAACGCTCCGCCATCGCCGCTGGCCAGGAAAAAGCTCTGACCTTGCGCGGCAAACTGTTGAAATATTTGCACCGTCGAAAGATTAATATCGAACCCGTAGGAACAACTCAGTTGCTTGGCCAGGTCATCCGTGGCCATGCGATTCAGCACATCGTTGATTTGGGCAGTTGTTGCCGCGTCCTGGATATAGTTTGTCCCGAGCGGCGGCACATCCAGCGGCGTCGGACCTTCATAGACCAGCACGCTGCTCAACCCTGGCGCCATGGAAATCGCCATTTCAATATCCGCAGTGACTTCGAAGGAATAATCAAGGTAACCAGGGTAATCAATCCAATCAACGTTCGCGGGATCGCCCGGGCCGCCGTCAATCGGAACAGGTTGCACGCTGACGTAGGGATAGATGCCGCACTCGTCTTCGTAGTCCTGGATGTCCTGCTGGGAGAAACCAAAAAGTTCAAAAAGCCCGACCGACTGTCCGGCACCGTCCTGCGAAACGCCGTCGGCATAAGCGTTGCGGAAATCATAACCCTCGAAGGTGCCGGTGTAGTTGCCACCACTGCCGCCGCCGCCGCCCGCCCCGCCGCCGCCCAACGGCCGGACCATCGGCTGGAACGGCGTGCCCAACGGATGCAGCCGCGGATGCGGCATCGCATAATTATTCAGGCCGCTGATCGCCAGCACGGGCGTATCGAGGTTCAGGGACGGGTTAACATCCGGAGCGAAAAAAGTGCGTGCTTCACCCGGATGTTGATAGACGAGCATGTGGACGTGAAAAGCCTTCTCAATATCTGCGACCGACCCGGAGACATCCAGCAAAGTGCGGTTAGGATGGGTTCCTCTGACCATCAACCCGTGGGACTTCGCGAAATCAATCACCTTTTGGTAGTCTTCTTGGCTGGGCCCAAACCGGGGGGCGAACTGATCGGGTGTCAAATAGTGGTGAAAGTTGGCATTGCCCGGCTGATAAAGCTCTTGAAGCAGGTTGGTAAGCTCCTCGCGGTTGCGCAACGGCAAGCCGATGGACAAATCGAGACGCGCGCGACTATCCAGCCGGCGGATGGGAGTGAGGCGTTTGGTTATCGAGAGCACATGGCCTTTGAGAACTTGTGGCGCCGCCGTGGCTGGCAAAGAGGACACCATCCAGAACGCCGCTATCAGCGCCAATGCGCGAAAGAGGCCGCCTGAAGATCCGCACGGCTTCCCATCTCTGGAAACACCTAGCGCAAATGCCAACAACGACGAATGCCACCTGCCTCGCCGCACATAAGGGCTCCCTTGCATCCTTGTAAGTTACCAGACACTCTCAAACCCTTCAACCAAATACCAACACGATGTGCAGTGCTACTGGTGAAATTTTGTCCAATTGCATCGTTACTTTGGCGTGCCCGACGACAGCAGAGAGAAACAGGCAAAGCAGGAATGAACACATCCACAAATGGGGACTTCTTTCGCGGCGATGCATCACAACTCCTGCAACATACTCGTCAACCCGGTTTTGTGGAACCATCCCTTTTTCGCCGCGCAACGATCAGATTTTTCGCAATTCAACGTCCCGCACCAAACGCTCGACGTCTTCCCGGTTCACTTCACCAGCCATTGTCGTAAGCGCGTTGGCCGCGCCAGCGGCGGTGCCCCAGCGACACGCTTCGCCCAAATCATCACCGTGCGTCAAACGCGACACCAAGCCAGCGGTAAAAGCGTCGCCGGAACCAATAGGGTTCACGGCCATGATATGTGGCACGACAATACGCCAGAACTCTTTTCCATCAAAAGCCAGCACCGGTTGCTTCCCAGCCGTCACCACGATGTGTTGTGCGCACCTTTCTCTTAACTCACGCATGGCTTTCATTGTCGCTTGCTCGTCCTTGAGTTTGCGACCAACGGTCGCAGCCAATTCAGTGCGGTTCGGCTTGATCAATCCCGGTTTCGCCTTCAATGCTTCGATCAGGGCGGCCCCTTGTGCATCCACTATGGAGAGCGCTCCGGCGTCCTCCGCCAAACGCGTGCAATCAAGGTATAAACCTGCTGGACCGCCGATGGCGATGGTTCCTGACATCACCACCGCTTGACATTCCGTCATGTGGCGTTGAATGACCGCCATAAGTTTCTCAAAATCGGCTGGTTCAACCGGCTGGCTTTCTTCCACCAATTCAGTTTGCGTGCCCGCCGATTCATCAATCACGGTAATACATTGCCGCGTCTGGGTTGACACCGTCACGAAATCGGATTCAACACCTTTCTCCACCAACGCTGCGCGCAAGAATTCGCCGCGGTCGCCCCCGAGAAAACCGGTGGCGATGGGATGTTCGCCGAGCACTTTCAGCACCTTCGCCACGTTGACGGATTTGCCCGCCGCACCATCGAGCGTGGTGGCAGCGCGGTTGACGGCGTCCAGTGTCAGTTTGCCGAAAATCATCACCCGTTGTGCGGCCGGGGTTGTGCCAATGCAAAGAATTTTCGAGGGATTCATTTTTGAACACGCGTGGCTAAAAGCGGCGCTTCAGCCGCTCGCACCAGTCCTCATGCGAACCATCAACGCCTGTTCACTCCTCCACTTTTGCGTCCATCGTGACGCTTGCCTTGAGCAGACGTGAAATGGGGCAGCCGAGCTTGGCCACGTTCGCAATGCTGAGAATCTGGGTCTTGTCCGCGCCGGGAACTTTTGCGGTCACGTCCAGATGCGATGCTGTAACAGTCCACCCCGCGTCCGTTTTGTCCAGTGAGACCGTCGCCGTGGCGTGAATCGCCTCGGGTGTGAGGCCGGCCTTACCCAGTTCCGCCGAGAATGCCATTGCGAAACAACCCGCGTGCGCCGCGGCGATGAGTTCCTCCGGATTCGTGCCGCTACCGTTTTCGAAGCGCGTGCTGAACGAGTATTGCGTCTCCCGGAGCACACCACTCTCGGTTAAGAGGCTGCCTTTGCCATCCTTTAAACTGCCGTGCCAGACGGCCGATGCTTTGCGTTTCATAATTTCCTTTCCATGCCGGAACGTGAATTCGCCCCGATGCTGGAGAAACTAACGCGGGCCGAAGGCAATCTCAAGCGCTCCTTCGATTATGGGTGAACCATTTCTTCCCCGCAGGCCTGAAGCCTTTTCGCAAGGAACGCCTGCTCGGATTTGATTTCTGCCAGGTGGAGCGATTTGCGGAAGTGACCGGCGGCGGCTTGCGCGTGATTCAATCGCGACTCGAATTCGCCGAGCACGGCGTGCAACAGATAATACGACTCGAGGGATTGCAGATTTTGAATCACATTGACGGCTTCAATTCCCGCTTGCGGCCCGCGCACTTCGGCGAGCGCCACGGCACGGTTCAACGCGACGACCGGCGAATCATCGAATTCAACCAGACGATCATAAAGCGACAGGATTTGTGGCCAGTCAGTGGACACATAATCTTTTGCCGCGCAATGGCAGGCGGCAATACCGGCTTGAAGATGATGCTCTGACATTTCGTTGCCCGCCGCCGATTGTGCCAAATGAAACATACCGCGCGCAATCATCGGTTGATTCCAGCGCGTCCGGTCCTGTTCCCGCAGGCGCAGCAGATTACCCTCGTCATCCACGCGCGTCGGGATGCGCGCGGTGTTCAACAGCATCAGCGCCAGCAGCGCATGGGTTTTGGGCCGGTCGCCCGCCGGATGTTCCGCCAGCAAACCCGTGAGGCGGATGGCCTCGGCGCAAACGTCTTCGCGCACCAATTTGTCGCCGCTCGATGCTTTGTAGCCTTCGTTGAACAGCAGGTAGAGCGATTGCAAAACGCCGTCCAGTCGCCGCACCAGTTCCTCGCCAACCGGTATTTCGAAAGCAATCCGCGCTTCGCGAATTTTCTGTTTTGCGCGCGTCAACCGTTTGGCGATCGCCGCGTCGGTCGTCAGGAACGCGCGACTGATTTCTGCCACGCTGAAACCGCAAAGGGTCCTCAATACCAGCGCGACCTGCGCCTCCGGTGGAATGCTCGGATGACAGCACACGAACATCATCCGCAACGTGTCGTCGGTAATTTCCTGTCGGGGAAAAATTCCCGCGTCCGGCGCGGAATTTCCCCGATCCATCAACCGGACGATTTCGGATTCCTTGTCGCGGAAGTTTTTTTCGCGCCGGGCAACGTCGAGTGCGAGGTTCCGGGAAACCCGCGTGATCCACGCTGCGGAATTTTTCGGCACGCCGTAGAACGGCCACGTCTGCAACGCGCGCGCCAGCGCTTCCTGCACCACGTCTTCGGCTAGGGTCAGATGTTCAACCCCAAAAATCTTCGTCAGCGTGGCGACCATTTTCCCTGCCTCGTGGCGGAAAAGATGTTCCACCACCTCGGAGACCGCCGGTGTTTGAACCGTCGTGGCCTGGGATTCTGATTGCATTCAACCCCCCGCCATCGCGCCAACAATCAGAAATGGTTCACCCGCCGTTCACGACTTCTTCCGGCAACGGCGTATCCGGCGGTTCGAGCGACAAATCTTCCTTGCACGCAAAAAACCGGATGAACGGACGGCGCTTCAACGTATCGTGGTCGCGAATGGTTCCGCGCAAAACCGGGTAACGCGCCTCCAGCGCATCAACCACCGCGCGGATCGTGACCGGCCTGGCGACTTCCAGCTCCACCTCGCCGTCCACGCGCGCGAGGTTGCGCAGATGAAATGGAAGCACGACGCGGATCATCGCAGCGTTTGCACTTCGACGGAATAAACCGCCGGCAGGTCGCGGACGATGGGATTCCACGAATTGCCGCCGTTGGCCGAGCAATAAACCTGGCCGCCGGTCGTGCCGAAATAAATGCCGCATTTGTCCAGCGTGTCCACGGCCATTGCGTCGCGCAGCACGTTCACGTAGCAATCCTTTTGCGGCAGGCCTTTCGTGAGCGGTTCCCATTCGTTGCCGCCGGTTTTGCTGCGATACACGCGCAGCTTGCCGTCCGGCGGATAATGCTCCGAATCGCTTTTGATTGGCACGACGAAAATGGTTTCCGGTTCGTGTGCGTGAACATCAATCGGAAAGCCAAAGTCGGAGGGCAAGTTTCCACTGACCTCCTTCCATTGTTCGCCGGCGTTGTCGGTGCGCAACACGTCCCAGTGTTTTTGCATGAACAACACGTCCGGCCGCGACGGGTGCAGGGCGATGCGATGAACGCAATGTCCGACTTCCGCGTCGGGGTCGGGCAGTTCAAAATTGGATTTCAATCCGCGCGTAATCGGTTTCCAAGTTTTTCCGCCGTCGTCGGTGCGAAAACAGCCGCCCGCCGAAATGGCGACGTAAATGCGCTTTTCATTTTTTGGGTCGAGCAGAATCGTGTGAACCGCCATGCCGCCCGCGCCGGGCTGCCAAAGATTTCCCTTGGCGCGGCGCAAGCCGGAAAGTTCCTTCCACGTCTTGCCGCCGTCGGTGGTTTTGAAAATCGCCGCGTCCTCCACGCCGGCGTAGGCCGTGTCCGGGTCGGTGAGCGACGGCTCGATGTGCCAGACGCGCTTGAATTCCCACGGATGCTGCGTGCCGTCATACCATTTGTGCGTGCCGACTTCGCCTTCATAAACAAACTTGTTGCTCTCGCCTTTCGGAAAACCCTCCGGGCTTTTCAATTCCTCCGGGCTGCTGCCGGGCGTGTTCCAGGTCTTGCCGCCGTCATCGGAACGCTGGATGATCTGGCCGAACCAGCCGCTCGTTTGCGACGCGTAGATGCGGTTCGGGTCCGCCGGCGAACCTTTGACGTGATAAATCTCCCAGCCCGCGAAATGCGGGCCGCTGACTTTCCAGTTCTTGCGCTTGCCATCCGCGGTCAGGATGAACGCGCCTTTTTTTGTGCCGACCAGGACTCGGATTTTGCTCATGAGTTTCTCCTATGTGATGATTTGTCAGATTTATGCCTGCCATCGTATGCCTGTTTCAAGGCTTTTATGTCAAGCTTGACCATTTTGAGGAGCGCCTGCATGACGCGCTGCGACTTTGCCGCATCCGGGGCGCTCAATAATTCACTCAAAATCTCCGGCACGATTTGCCAGGACACGCCGAATTTGTCCTTGAGCCAGCCGCATTGCACCTCTTGGCCGCCGGCGGAAAGTTTCTTCCAAAAATAATCCACTTCCTTCTGTGTCTTGCAGTTCACCACAAACGAAATGGCCTCGGTAAACTTGAACTGCGGGCCGCCGTTCAGCGCGATAAATCTTTGGCTGGCGATTTCAAAAGCCACAGTCATCACCGAGCCCTTTGGTCTGCCGGAAACCTTTTTACCTTCTTCGCCGTAACGGGCGGTGTTCAGGATTCTCGATTTCTTGAAGATGGAGGTGTAAAACTTTGCCGCCTCCTCGGCTTGGTCGTTGAACCATAGGAATGGGGTGATTTTTTGCATAATGTTATACGGTGGTTTTTTCAGCGTTCTGGCAATTGGCTGAGTCCTTCCTTAGTTTTTCTTTCTGCTGATGTCGCAAAGCATGTCCGAATGGATGTTCAGGCCGATGTTGGTGATGTTGTAAAGATGCTCACTGGCCACCAGCCAGACGATTTCGCAAATCTTGCGTTCGGGATAATGCCGGGCTAGGCGGGCAAACGTGTCCGAATTGACTTTCTTCTCTTTGGTCAGTTCAGTCACGTAATCCAGCATGGCGCGTTCGGCCTCGGTAAACTGGCTGCTCGTGCGATAGTCGTCCAGCGCGTCGAATTTGGCCTCGTTCATTGTCGCCGTCATGGCGAAGGCCCGGCCAATGTCCATGCAGAATAGGCAAACGTTAAGCCGCGCCACCTGATGCCGGACCAGCAGGATTGTCTCTGGCGGCAGGATCAGCTTTTTGTCCAGCTTGCCGACCTTCCCATAAAACAGGCCAAATGCCGCCGGCAACCGCGCGCTATACACTTTCAGCGGTGTCAGCACCTTGCCGAATTTCCGGCGCGTAAAGTAATACGCCAGTTTCATCATCAGCCCCTCGGGCCGCTCAATGGGTGGAAGAAATGTGTCCATAGGCTTTGATGTGCTTGAATTTCTACTTTCCGGTTTTGGTTAGGTAATCGCCAAGTTGATCGAACGAACCGCACCAGCCTTGCCTCATGCCTTCGTGCGCGGAATCAAACGTCTTGCGCTCCTCCTCCGTGGGATTCAAAGGCATCCACCGCACGGTCAGCAATGTTCTTCCGCCTTGTTCCACAAACGTAACCGTCGTCAGCATTTGCAGCGGCCAAGTGGGACTCAGCGGATGTCGGGTGATGCCACCTTCCCGGTCGCAAAAATGCTGGACGTAAACCAGCCGCTCCGGCGCCGCGATTTCACGGTAGATAAACTTGCCCCACATTTCATGGCCGTCTGGGGTCCTTAGACATGAGTGAAAAAATCCGCCGGGCCGGAAATCCATTTTGGCGACCGGCATCGTCGAGCCTTTTGGCCCGAACCATTGCATCAGCCGTTCGCGTTCCGTCCACGCCTTCCAGACCAGTTCGCGCGGCGCGTCGAAGGTGCGCGAAATGACGAAAGGTTTTTCGGCAGTTTTGGCGGATATTGCGGTCATAATAATAATCTTTCCAAGGCTAAGACCTCACGAGAATCATCCACATGACGCCGAATTGATCAGTCACCATGCCAAATCGTGGCGAAAAGAACGTCTTGGCCAACGGCGCCTGTACCTTTCCGCCATCGGCGAGCGCGGCAAAGGCTTTGTCCGCTTCCGCCTCAGTCGGCACGATGAGCGAAAGCCCGAAACCTTGAAAATTGGGCTTGCCGGTGCATTGTCCATCGGACGCCATGACTTCCGAGTCACCAACGCGGAAATTGGCGTGCATTACTTTGTTTTCGGAACCGGCCGGCACGCAGCCTGGCGGCGGCGGTTCGGGGCTTTCTTTGTAGCGCATCAGCATGTTGACTTCGGCACCGAGCGCTTTGCGATAAAACTCGAGCGCCTCTTCACATCGGCCATCGAAGAACAGATACGGTTGAACCATTGAAATATTCTTGGTCATAATTTTCTCCTTTTTAGCTGGCCGGCCGGAATTTTGCGCCGCCCTGCCATCGGTTTTAACTTAACACCTTTCGCTAACAATTACACAGTTGCTTCCGCCAATTGTGATTCGGGCAGCGCCTCGCCCGACAGCGGGCACTGCTCCATGACCGGCCGGACTTCGACCTTGGCGCCGTAAGGCAGGCCCGGGCATTCCTGGGCGATGGCCACGGCTTCGTCGAGGCTGTCCACTTTCAGCAGGAAATAGCCGCCGATGGCTTCCTTGGATTCGGCAAACGGCCCGTCAGCAACGACCCGCCCGTTTTTGCCGGAAACGATTTTCCCCTCGCGTTCCAGCGGGTTGCCGGCAATGGCTTTGCCCTGCTCGGTCAGCCGTTTGAACCAGGCCATCCATCGGTCCGAAACCTGTTGCATTTCCTCCGGTGAAAGGCCTTTATGCCAGTCGGTCCCGCGGAATATCAGCATGTATCCATTGTTTGTTTTTGCGTTCATAATTTTCTTTCGGTTGTTGGTTGATGATTTTCAGTCATTCAATAAGACGACGAACGAGCAAGCGCGTTCAGGACAATTGGGTGAAAATTTTCCCGGTTAAACAACGTGCCCCATAGTAAACATGACTTGGGAATCGTGAATTTTGCGCGTTGGCACCAAACAAGCTATATTGACTGTGGCGTGAGGCGTTGAACCTCCACGCCATTTGTTCAAATATGCGTTTGACTGAGCCAGACTTGAAATTTGTCGTGGAAACCGTGGCCACCAGGCGGCGGGACCGTGACCACGTCATCAGCCTGATTCGGGACAACGACGACCTCTTGGAACCGATGCTGGAGGATCCGAAACTGGCCGAACGGCTCATCAACGAACTGGAAGTGCTCGTTCGCATTTCGCCCTACCTGATGTTCTCGGTACTGTTGCGTCGCGTCCGGCGCGACCTTGAAGGCCAGTCCTTCGTGCTCGAACGGGACGCGCGCGGCAAACGCATTCCGGTTTTCGCGGCGGCACAGGCCGGACAATTGCTCGGTGATCCGTCCCTGCGCGAGTATCTCACCGAGATGCTCTGCTCGTTCGTCCGCACGAACATCGCCGTGCTTTACCGCCGGGAAGGCCGCGCCTGGCAAAAACGCAAATTCAGCGACATGGACATGGACGACATGATCGCGTTGTGCCAACTGGTTGAATCGCAACTGAAACCGCGCCTCTATAAACGCATCGCCGACATCGCGCTGTTTCTCACGGGAATCTATCCCGATCACGCCTCGTCTTTTGTCCGGCGGCCCCGGAGTCAGGACTGGCGCATTGTGCCCGAGTACGAGCGCGAAGGCCGGCGCTTTTACGCGCTGGCGGCGCGGGAGATTGAGCCGCCCGGGCCGGCCTCCGTCTTTGAGAAATTGGCGGAACAATTCACGTTGGCGCGCGAGGTGTTGAACACCTTGAGCGACCGCTACCTAAAACCGCTCCGGGCACGGTACTTTGACCAGCCAACCGGGTAAGAACTTTTGGCACAAATTCCGGGTTGGCGATTCGCCCTACCTCAGCGTCGTGCGCCGCGAGCACGACCGCGTTGCTTTCTGCATCGTGTCCAGGGAGATTGCGATTTCGTTTATCAGCTGGCCTTTCCAGAGCCAGTGCAAACAGGGCTTCTTCTTGGGAGGTTGGCATAGGTTCAAGTCTGCTTCGATTAAAGTTCAGGGCGTCCGCTGCGCGCGGCGTTCGATTACGGTAATCTCCTTCAGCGACGGGGCAATCCAAAGCTGGATGGAATCGGGAGTCACGGAAACCAGCGTCTCGTCTTCGGGCAGGAACGCCACCTGGTTGATGTCGCGGGAACCCGTGAGCGTCAGTACTTCCTGGCCATCCGCCACATCCCAAAGTTTGATGAAACCATCCCCCGTGCCGGCGGCGAGGCGCTGGCCGTCCGGACTGAAGGCGACGGAGTTGACGCCCAGCAGGTTCCCGTGGAGGATGGCCAACCGCTTGCCGGTGGCGACGTCCCAAAGTCCGGCGGTCCCGTCCCAACTGGCGCTGGCCAGGCGGCGGCCGTCCGGTGAGAAATCCAAAGAGTTGATCCGTCCTTTGTGCCCGGTCATCCGAAAGCGTTGCGCACCAGTACGCAAATCCCAGAGGAGAATGTCGTCCACTTTGTTGTCCAGCTCACAGGCGCCAGCCAGCAGATGCCCGTCCCGGGAGAAGCAGAGGCATTGGAAATCAGGGCCTCCATTGGTCAGGGTGATGATCGGCTGGAAGTTGATGGTGTCTTGCACGCGAACCACGCCGCCCAATCCGGCGCTGGCCAACTGCTTCCCGTCAGCCGAGAGGGCGAGGACGATCACTGCGGTCCCGTGCCTTGCCAGAGATTTCACCTCCCGCCCAGTGTTGAGATCCAGCGCGCCGACCTGGCCGTCACCGTAGCCAAGGAACAGCCGGTTCCCGTCGGAGCCGAGCAGCGCCACGGTAACATTGGTGGTCTGCCTTCGATTGGGAACGAACTCCCGCACATCGCGCAGACTTCGCGTTTCTCCGATGATCAAGCGGCCTCCGGCGAAATGCATGAACCATTGGCCGTCGGGACAAACCGATCCGCTCCCGGCCGAAAAAAATGCGCCCGGGGGGAAGATGCGCCGGGTTTTGGCGGCCGGTTTGGGATCCACGCTCCAGAGTTTCACGGTTTCGTCCTTGCTGCCGGAGGCAAGGATTTTACCGTCCGGTGAGAAGGCCAGGCACCAGACTTCGTTCAGGTGACCTTGGAGCACCCGGACTTGCTTCCAAGTGGCCGTGTCCCAGAGCCGGATGCGTTGGTCGGCACCGCAAGTGGCCAGCAACCGTCCGTCTGGAGAAAACTGCACGTCCCAAACCAGCGAGGCGTGGTTGGTCAATTGAATCAACTCTGCGTGGCGCTGGAGATCCCAAACCCGGATCGTGCCCTCGCCGCCACCCGAAGCTAGGAGGGATTCGTCCGGCGACAGGGCCAGGGAACTAATCCAGTGGGTGTCACCCTTCAGCAAAGCCACCTCGCGTTGCGTGGCGAGATCCCAAACCCGAATCGTGAGGTCATCGCCGCCAGCCGAATACAACTTGGTGGCGTCGTGAGAGAACAAGAGCGTTCTGACGGGAGATTTGTGGCCGTAAAGCGTGGCGACCTTCGCTCGGGTGAGAACGTTGAAGATTTGGATGGTCGAATCGCTGGCGGCAATGGCGATGACGTCGCTCCTTGGTGAAAAGGCGACCGCCGCGTAAATGTCATCCGCCCGAACATCGAATTCGGCAATTTCCTGCCTCGTCGCAACATCCCACAACCGGCAATTGCGGTCCTTGCTGCTCACCGCCAGCCATCGGCCGTCGGGAGAGAAGGCCAGACTGATTACCGGGCTGCCCAAATCGAGTTCACCGGCAGAAAGACGATTCCTCCAGTCCCAGAATTTGACCTTGCCGTCGTAGCCACCGGAGGCGAGCAAGTCGCCCGCGGGCGAAAACTCCACCGCGCTGACGGCGTTGTCATGAGAACCCAGCGTGGCGAGTTCATCACTCCGGCTGAGTTTCCAGAGATACCGCCATTCCCAGCCGCGCCGGTCGGTCCGGCCCGCGCGGGGACGGTTTCGGTTCAACAACTCCAGCCCGCGTCCGAGATTGTCCATCTCGAGGGCCAGAAGCACGAGGTTCATATCGGTGGCATAGGCCAAATCCTCGGCCCGATCCCGTTGCTGGCGTTCACGGGCGGCGCTGGCCTCGGCCGCCAGGCGTTGCCGCTCGGCTTCCTGCCGTTGCATCTGCTCGCTCATCCGCGCTTTGCGCTCCCGCAGATAAGACGCACCCGAGAAAATGAAGGCCAGCAGCAACGCGGTGACGATGGCTGCCGCCGAAACATAAGCCAGCCTGTTTCGCCGCCAGGACTTCTGCAAACGATACGCCGTGCTCGGCGGGCGGGCGGTCACCGGCTGGTTGTTCAGGTGGCGCAGGATGTCGCCGGCCAATCCGCTGGCCGATTCGTAACGCCGCGTCCGGTCTTTCTCGAGACACTTCATCACAATCCAGTCGAGATCGCCCTTGATCTGGTGCATCAGCTTCGACTTGTCGGCGGAACGCCGCTTCGCCGTCGTTGTCAGTTCCTCGTCCTGCAGCGTGGCCAGGCGCGTGCTTGGTCGCACCGGTTCTTTCTCGCGAATCGTCTTGCGCATCGCGTCAACGCCGTGCGACATCAACTCGTTCGCATCAAATGGCGTACTGCCGGCCAACAGTTCGTAGAGCAACACGCCGAGGCTGTAGATGTCGCTGCGCGTGTCAATGTCCAGCCCGCTCATCTCCGCCTGCTCCGGACTCATGTACGCTGGCGTCCCGATGAACTGGTGCAATTGCGTATAAACAGTCGCGTCGGTTAGCCGGCCTTCGGTGGCCTTGGCGATGCCGAAATCAATCACCTTCGGCACCGGCACGCCGTCGTGCAGCGTGACCAGGATGTTCGAGGGCTTGATGTCCCGATGAATGATGCCCTTCTGGTGCGCGTGCTGAATCGCGTGGCAAACTTGAATGAACAAATCCAGCCGTTCGCGCGTGGATAATTTGTTCTGGTCGCAGTAATCAGTAATCTTGACGCCACGCACCAACTCCATCACAAAAAAGGGCCGGCCCGCGTCGGTCGTTCCCGCGTCGAGCACCTTGGCGATGTTCGGATGGTCCATCATGGCCAGCGCTTGGCGCTCGGCTTCAAACCGCGCGACCACCTGCTTGGTGTCCATGCCCAGCTTGATGACCTTGAGCGCGACACGACGCCGCACCGGCTGGGTTTGCTCGGCAACATAGACCACGCCACACCCGCCTTCACCAAGCCGCTCCATCAATTTGTAGCGGCCAATCGTCGTTCCCACGGCTTCATCCGGGGCGTCGGGCAGATCGAGTTTAATCGTTGTCTTGATGTCCGTCGAAGTGGCGGGCAGCGATTTATCCGGAGCATCGTGGGCGGCCAGCAGGGCTTCCAGCCGCTGGCGCAGGGCGGGATCGCCGGCGCAGGCCTCTTCGAGGAAGGTCCGGCGTGCGGCGCCCGGCGGCAACTCCATTGCCACGCGAAACAGCGCGTCTTCGTTTTTATGAGGCGACGGCATCTCTGATCGGGGTTCGCTCATTCCATCCTACATGCGCATTCGAGGGACAAAAAGGATTTAAAAATCTTTCATATACTTTTTGTGCCCGGTTTGCGCATGATGAGGAAGAAGCTTATGAGCACATCCGAGTTCAAATTCTATTGTTCCCATTGCGACCAGCCGTTGAAGTGCGATCCGTGCCACGCCGGGCGGCAGATTCAGTGCCCGGCCTGCAACCATCTCATCCGCATCCCCAATCCGCCGGCGGGCACCGGTTTCACACACGTGGAGCCGGAATCCGGCCGCACTTGGGACACATATCCACCGAAGGGCCAAAAGGCCTGATCCGGCCGGGGAATCGAACGGTCAGCCCGCGACGAACCGCGCATCTCGACCGCGCGCCACGTGCGGGCGCAGGCTCACCACTGTTTGGTTGTGGGCACGGCGATGCCGAACGCCGCCGCGGTTTCCTCAAAATTCATTCCGACGAGATCCCCGGTGGAAGCCCCTGCCCGGAATTTTCTCCGTTGCATCAATGCCGGGAATCAGTTGAAGCTTCGTGGCAGAGGGTTGAAGGTCATTTTTTCTTCAGGCGAATCAGGCTTTCCGGCAACGCCGTCGGTTTCTTGCCGGAATTTGTGCGCCAAATTTCTTCCTTCATTTCGTGCCGTCGCGGACGCAACGGACATAATTGTAATTTCGGATGACGGCACCTTGCGGGCCGCGTTCATACGGGACCACGGTGGCTTTAGCACCGCTTGTGACGGGCGCGATAGTTGGAAACGGAATGGCCGGAACTGCGCACGGTGGGGAGTATTGTTGACTTGCCAGCCGACGCGCGGCAACAGAACATTACCGCCCATATTTATGAACCCAATCCAAATTCTGTCCGACGGCGGCAAGAAGATCAACATCATGGGCATTCCCATGGTCATCCGCATCCACGGGCGCGACACCGGCGGCGTGGTCAGCGTAGTCGAATCGCACGACGTGCCGGGTGGCGGTCCGCCGCCGCACATCCATCGCCGCGAGGACGAGACGTTTCAGATTCTCGAAGGCGAATATGAATGGATGGTCAGCGACAAAAAATTCGTCGCCAAAAAAGGCGAGACCATTTTTGCGCCGCGCGGCGTCCCGCACACCTACCGTTACCTCGGCCAGACGCCGGGCCGGCTCATGTGCGTCATCACACCGGCTGGTTTTGAAGGATTCTTCGAGGAAATCGGCGTGTTGACACCGCAGCAACAGGAGGACATCCCGCAGGTGATGGAGATCGCGAAAAAATTCGGGATGGAAGTTCTGCCGCCGCACGGCGCATGATTGATCCGCGTTGCGTCCGTCTAAAAGATTATGGCACAGGAAAAAGAAATCATCCGTGTCGGGCAGATTGAAATCCGCTTTCTGCTCGAAAGGAAAGACACCAACGGCCAATTGGCCATGTTCGAATTCACCGTGCCGGCGGGCGCGAAAGTGGCGATGCCCCATTACCACGAGCGTTACGACGAAATCATTTATGGTTTGGAAGGCGTGGTGACGTTCACCGTCAATGCCCAGCCGAACGACATCGGGCCGGGCCAGACCTGTTTCATTCCGCGCGGCGTGGTGCATGGCTTCAACAACCTGAAGCCGGCAACCGCAAAAGCCCTCACGGTCGTGACGCCCGCTTTGATCGGCCCGGATTTCTTCAAGGAAATGGCCGCCATCGTCAATGCCGGCGGCCCGCCGGATTTGGAGAAAATCAACGCGGTGATGACCCGGCACGGGCTGGTTCCCGCTGTGCCGCAGAAATAAACCGGCGCTGGTGGCCGTCTGCAAAGCCCCGCAGGCGCTGCGGACATCCCGTGCGTGATGGGATTGCGAAAAATTTCGGGCTGGAATTCCTGCCGCCACCTGGGAAGTGAGTTCTAGGAATATTTGGACCGCAAGCGTGCTCCCAAATCTTTCGGCGCGACAAAAACAAAGGCGCGACCTGCTTTCCGATGTTCAAGAAATTTCATTTTCGCCAGGCCCAGCAAATCCGAGCGGGCGGTTGCGTAAGTCACGGCATGACGTGCCCCATGTCCGGCAATGGAATAGGCAAAGCCGGGGTACCGCACGGCATGGGCGATGAGCGCTTGTTGCCGATGGTTTAGTTCCGGGTGCTTTTCCAGGGCGTTCAGGCACGCGCGAGTTTCAGAGGATTTACGCGCCACGTAATCGTGAAGCTCTTTCAGCGCACGGCGAATCACTTCGGCCTGATGGATAATAAAATAGGTCAGGTCGCCCTCATCAGTTTCAGTGTGTAAGAAAGCCGTGCCATATTGCGCGGGAGCCTTCCGCAAAAACTGAGAAATGGAGATATACTCAAACAGCCAATAACCTGAATGCAACATCTGCCAGTAAAATAACGCCCGGGCTGTCCGTCCATTGCCGTCAACGAACGGGTGATCATAAGCGAGCCAGAAGTGTAAAATGATGCCCCGAATCACGGGGTGAATAAAAGTGCCAGGAGTCTTTCCGTTGGCAAAAGCGCACATGGCTTCCAGACGCGCGGGCAATTCGGCAGCGGGAGGCGGCGTGTGAAACACCGTTCCTTCAATGTCCGAAACATTGATTTCTTCATCCGCCCGCCTTAACCGGCCTGCTCCGTCGGGAATGTCCAGGGCGTCCTGTGAAATCTCCCGGTGCACTTGAAATACCATATCCGGTGTGAGCGGTTTGTCTTTCAAGTCCAGAATCCGGCGCATCGTCACGTAGTTGTTGACGATCATCCGTTCACTGCGGTCGCGTGGCTTCCGCCCCTCGGCGAGCATCTTCTTGGCAACCTCGCGCGTTGTCGCCGCGCCTTCCAGTTGGCTGGAGGTGATGGCCTCCTCTATGAGCGAGCGGACCACATAACGATCTCGCTGTTCGGCATTCGTAATCTGCTCGGGAATTTCAATGAGCGTTCCGCCACCACGGTCAATTTGGTGAAGGAGGTCCGTCACCAAGTCCGGCACGGTAAAACGAAACTTGTTTCCATCGGCGTCCTTCAATGGAATCATGCGGTAACTGGATCGTCGGTGCATTTTCAATCCCAGCCACCATTCCTCATGCGTCAAACCTTCGGGCGGCTTTCGGTATCGTAGATCGTCCCAATGCAGGTAACGCCCCTCATGCGTTGAGCCTTCAACTGCCTGAAAAACCCTTACCATCTGTTCGGGTTTTTCCATCCCAGCTATCAATTTCCTGAGCGAAGGCGGTGTTTGCGGTATGCGCATGCCCAATTATTAATGAACTATTAATTTATTATCAATTAATAATTCACTGATATTTGAGCAAAAACCACAACGATAGAAGCCTTTCAACCCGCGGCCCAATATATGGGAATCCGCTCGTCGCGTAGCGGAGGACATTCATTGGAATTGGCGTGCCGAGCTCGCAACAACAACATGACATTCCGCGCGTGATGGAGATTGCGAAAAAATTCGGGCTGGAATTCCTGCCGCCGCCAGATGCCAAAAAACAATCAGGCGAAATTTCTCCAAGCCATATCGTAAATGGATTTGATGAAATGTGCGCGCAAGCGGCCTTCATCGCCTTTTCGGAATATCTGGTAAAAAGTTATCCCAATGAGAGCATGCCTTTCGATGCTAATGTGACCATCACTTTTGTGGTGTCGAAGTTCCATGCCCCAAACGGGGCCACCGCTTACTCCAGCGAATGACGTTGGCAAGTTTGCATCTCCAGGATACCAAATTGTAGAATCAAGATAATCCCATCCGTCCTTTTCGAATACAGCTCCCTCTTTGATTGCGTTGTCATAAATCATGTGACGAAGTTGAATGCGGACTCTATTTCCTTCCTGCATTGTGTTATAATCAACTTCTGGAAAACCAACCGTCGCCGACGGCATCAAAGGTTGTCCAAACTCTTTCAAGACATCTGACGGTTGCCTATCAAGCGACCAAAACGTGCCAACTGCTTTGAAAGTTCCAAGGCGTTGGGGAGAAAGAATCTCAATGAAAGTTAGGTCTGGACCAAATTCATCTTCTCGGGGAACTGCAAGCGGATACTCTATTAACTCTTCTGGTTGGGCGAAAACGGTTGTTCCTCTGTTTAAAAGAAAACAAAGAGTGTCGCCGTTGTGTGATCCTAGCTGAACTTCAGGTGAGCATGCGTGAAGGCAATGATGGGCAGTTAGAATCCCGTAATGCTCTCCCTTGCGAACCAATACTCCACTTCCAAGCCAACAAATCTTGTTATCTTTTTTACGACCTAGCGCGACTGAATAATCTACAAAGGCTTTCATTAAGACGCCGTGTGTGAATGATTCCGGCATATCGCCAACAGTCATGTAAATCTTGCCGGGCGGAACAATTACGTTTGGCGGGGGAGTTCTTCCCGGGTTTGATTTCGAAGATTGGGCTGAACCTGAATTCATTTTTATTTATTCCCGCCAAAAAGTTTTTCCACCTTCGCTTTCACACTTTCATCCATTTTGATGAGTGGTGGCCAGGCGCGTTTGAAACCTTCGCCGGGCAGTTTCTTCGTCGCGTCAATGCCCAGTTTGCTGCCGCTGGCGAATTCGCTCGTCGCGTGGTCGAGCACGTCGGCCGGGCCTTTGGTGAAGATGCTGTCGCGCTGCGGGTCGGTGTTGGCGCACAATCGGAACAGGACTTCGCTGGTGTTGTGCACGTTTACGTCGGCGTCCACCACCACGATGTATTTGGTGAACATCATCTGGCCCATGCCCCAGAGGCCGTGCATGATTTTGTAGGCCTGCATCGGGTAGGTCTTCTTGATGCTGACGAACACGAGGTTGTGGAACACGCCTTCCGCCGGCAATGCGATGTCCACAATCTCCGGGAAATTCATCTTGAATACCGGCAGGAACAATTTCACGCTCGCGCTGCCGATGTAAAAATCCTCCATCGGCGGAATGCCGACAATCGTCGCCGGATACACCGCATCCTTGCGATGCGTGATGGCGGTGACGTGAAAGACCGGATACGGCTCGGGCAACGTGTAATAACCGGTGTGATCGCCGAACGGTCCTTCCTCGCGCAACGGCTCGGTCGGGTCCACGTAGCCTTCAATGACGAAATCGGCATTGGCGGGAACTTCCAAGTCGTTGGTCTCGCATTTCACCAACTCGACGGATTTCTTGCGCAGATAACCGGCGAGGAGAAATTCGTCCAGTCCGTCAGGCAACGGCGCGGTGGCGGCGAAGGGAAACATCGGGTCGCCGCCGATGAAAATGCTGACGGGCATGCGAGCGCCGGTTTCGTAATAACGTCGCCCGTGCCGCGCACCGATTTTCTGCAACTGCCAGTGCATGCCGGTGGTGCGGTCGTCATAAATCTGGATGCGATACATGCCCACGTTGCGTTCGCCGGTGTCCGGGTCCTTGGTGACGACGCACGGCAGCGTGATGAAACGCCCACCGTCGAGCGGCCAGCATTTTTGGATGGGAAGATTCAAAAGAGTCGAGGGTCGAGGGTCGAGGGTCGAGGGATTGCGCCAGTCGGGCGCCTTGGGCCAGCTCTCGACTCTCGTCCCTCGACTCTCGTCAAATTTCCGAATCACCTCTTTGCACGGGCCATCCTTGACGATTTTCGGTTTGGCGTGGCGCAAATCGAGCGCTTGGCCGAGCAGTTTGATGGCTTCACGAAAACCGGTCGGCGGCTTGGCCTTCATCAGCGAGCCAAATTCGTTGGCGACTTCTTCGACGGAATTGGCGCCCATGCTCATGGCCATGCGCTTGTGCGAACCCATCGTGTTGATGGCGAGCGGGAATGGCGAAACTTCTCCGTTCACCGTTGGCTTTTCAAAGAGCAGCGCCTTGCCGCCGCCGGGTGATTTCATTTCGCGGTCGGCGATTTCGGTGATTTCGAGCTCGGTGGCGACGGGTTGGGCAATGCGCTTGAGTTCGCCGGCACGGTCGAGTTGCCCGACGAAATCGCGGAAGGAATCGAAAGCCATACACGAGCGAAACTAACTGAAAACCCCACGGCGGGCAATGCGCGTGAAAGCTGCAAACCAAAACTTGATTTTGTCGTCAGAATTCGCTTATGATTTGTTTTGTGAAGCGGAAAGGCCTCATTCTGGTTGTGTTCCTTTCGACTTTGGTGTTTGCGCAGCAGTTGGGAAACGCTCAAGGCATAACGCCCGGTTACATAACCTACTTGTCAAACTCAGGCGAACCACTCGGCGGCAGTGTGCTTTACGGAAGCGATGCATGGATAGCACAATCGTTTGAAACGGGAACCGCACCTGATGGTTACCTGTTGAACGGCCCAGTATTCATTTACGGTTCCGCCGACCCGGCATCAGAATTTTCATTTTTTAGTGACAACAATGGCGTTCCCAGTGTCGCACTTGGTAATTCAGCCACATTTTCCCCTTCAACCATTTATTGGCTCGTGGGTACGGCTTCAGAACCTTCTCAATCTTCAGGGGGCGTTCAAGTTATTCCAAAGTCTTGGAATTACGCAACCGATGGCAACTATTCGTCCAGCGACAATTGGAGTCTTCTGCCCGCCTTTGCTTTATCCAGCGATGATCTGAATTGGATATCCGACACCAGCCACGGGCCGTTTCAGTTTGCGATTAGCGGCAACCCGGTTCCAGAACCTTCCGTTTTTGCGCTCTTCGGTTTAGCTTTAATCGGGATTTTCTCTCACCGCAGAAATTAAAACGTAAATTGGCACTCATTTACTTCGGCAGCAAATCAGCGACCATCGCGCGTTCCTCCTTCAGTTCATTTACCGTGGCGTCAATCTTTGCGCGGCTGAATTCATTGACTGGCACGTCTTGCACAATTTCCAGTTTCTGGCCGTTGCCGCGGACGGGGAAGGAGCAAATCAAATTCTTCTCAATGCCGTAACTGCCGTCGGAGCAGACACAGACACTGTGCCAATCACCGGCGGGCGTCGGCGCGATGATGGAACGGACGCTGTCCACGACGGCGTTCGCCGTCGGCTGCTCCAACAGCAGCGCCTTGCCGCCGTCGGGCGATTTCATTTCGCGGTCGGCGATTTCGGTGATTTCCAGTTCGGTGGCGACGGGCTGGGAAATGCGTTTGAGTTCGCCCGCCTTGTCGAGGGCGTTGACGAAATCGCGGAAGGAATCGAAAGCCATACGCCCGCGAGGCTGGCAGAAAAAGGCACGGCTGGCAATGCGGGGGAATTTTCTACGCCATTTTGAGCTTGACGCACTGGATAATTCAATGTTATTCTAGCGCCCATCGGAATAATATGTGCCCGCAATCATTTCGCGCCAGTCGTTTACTCGCAGCGATGGTTTATGTCGCGTTGTCAGCATCTTCCGCTCAAGCGCAGTTCCAATGGTCTCAGCGCATTGCCAGTGCCAACAGTTGGCCTGAAGGCGAACCGAACACCGGGTTGGCCTTGGACACCAAGGATAATTGCTACATGACCGGCTTCTTTGATGACACGAACAATTTTGGCGGTGTCACCCTGACAAACCAAAGCACGGGTGGTTCGGACATCTTTGTGGCCAAATACAATTCCGCCGGCGCGCTCCAGTGGGCGCAACGCGCGGGCGGCAGTGCCGGCAATTTTAATTACGGGCGCGGGATAGGCACGGATACCAACGGGAACATTTATGTCGCTGGCGGTTATCAAAGTCCGGCGACGTTCGGCAGCATCAACCCGCCTGCCACTTTAGGTGAAGAATTTTTCCTCGCCAAATACAACAGCGCGGGTGCAGTTCAATGGGTTCAGACTTCCACTGGAGGCTCCGACGATAATAATGGAGTCGGGCTAACAGTGGATTCGTCGCGGAAACTCCTATGCCCTAGCGGTCTTGGATCACTCGGGAACGAGCCTCACATTTGGATCTGTCACCGTTACCGCGAACAACGGCGGCACCACCTTCCTTATCCTCGTCAAATATGACAACACCGGAACTGCCCAATGGGCGCAATTGTTCGATAGTTCCACAGAAACCTACGGTTCCAAGCTTGCGGTGGATGCCGCCGGAAATGTGTATGTGCGCGGCACGTTCTTTTCGGACATGACGATTGGGAACAGCAATCTGACGGTCAGTGCCGGCTCAACGAAGAATATGTTCATCGCCAAGTTCAACAATTCCGGCACTCTAATATGGGTTCAGCAGCCCAAAGGAGGCAACGCGGACGAGGGCGGAGTGGCGGTGGACTTGGCCGGGAACGTATTTGTTTCAGGCTCTTTTGACACCAATCTGGTTTTTGGCGGCGGCATAACTCTGACGAACATGGCAAAAACCAACGCCCTTTTCGGTGATGCCTTTCTCGCCAAATACAACAGCGCAGGTTCGATCCAATGGGCGCAGTCGGCTGGTGGCACGAATGGTGGATTTTATTGGGATGTAGCTTTGGACGCGCACACCAATGTCTATGCAGCGGGGTTTCTGGGTTCCAATGCGGCCGTCGCAAAATATTTCCCTACGGGAACGCTCCAGTGGACCTATTCAGCCACCGGCCCGCCCGCGAGTCCCGTTTCGTCAGGTGTGGACAAATGCGCGGTTGATTCAGCCGGTCATTGCTATCTGAACGGATTTTATCAGGGAACGGCCACCTTCGGTGCAACCACCCTGCAACCGCAGGAAGCCTGGAATTTCTTCCTCACCGAGATTGGCGTGAAAATGGCAATCGCTCTTTCGGGCGGCAATGTGATACTAACGTGGCCGACCAACGCTGTAGGCTACACGCTGGAATCCACCACAAACCTTTCTCTGGCGGTTTGGACAACCAATTCCGCTACACCAGCCGTTGTCAACGGGCAGAACACCGTCACCAATCCAGTCTCGGCTAAACCCATGTTTTATCGGCTGTCACAATAGATTAGATACCGCATCGGCGCGCCGTAATATTTAGTAGCCGATAAACTATGAAAATCAAACGAAGCCTGACTCAGATCTATCTACGGGTTACGTTGCTCTTGGCGCTGCTTGCCGTTCCCGCCACGGCGACACCGGTGCAGACAAACCGCACGGCAATTCCATTCAATCAGATTGGTGCTGTAGCGGGCCAGCAATACGTCGGCGACGGACTGTCCGTGACGCCTGACGGAAACGGCGCGCGGTTGCATTGCGTCTTTCAACAGTTGGATGGTGAGGCTACGCGGGAAGGTCTGTGGCTGACTTCCACAGTGACCAACCAGGCTAACGACCGGTTCCGGGTGGTGGCGATAGCGATGGGACGGCGGGCTGCCAGTGGAACCACAAACAGCCCACAAACTACTTCTAACATTTTCTTGAATCGTTTGGGCACAGTGACCGTCGAGGGGCAAGTCGTGAGATACAATCGGGCGGGGTTGGTGGAAGAATACGTAGTGAGCATGGACGGCGTGCGTCAGGATTTTTTGGTAACGGAGAGACCGGCGGGCGACGGTCAATTGACAATGCGGTTGGCGGTGAGCGGGGCGCGGGTGGAATCGGCGGCTGATGGTGCGCAACTGGTGCTGGAGAAATCGGGACGGAAGATCGCCTATAGCCGGCTGCGCGCGACGGATGCCACGGGTAAAGAACTGCCGGCCAGAATTGAAGTGCGGTCGGGTGAACCAGCACTGGCGGTAATAGTGAACGATGCCGGCGCTGTGTATCCAGTGCGGATTGACCCGACATTTAGCGATGCCAACTGGATGAGCTGCTTCGGAACTCCCGGTTTGAACAGCTACTTTGGTCAGAACAGCTCCGTGTCTGCGCTGGTGGTTTCGGGCGACACGCTGTATGTGGGCGGCTATTTCGGGACGGTGGGCGGCAACGCGGCCAATTTCATCGCCCAATGGAACGGGTGCAGTTGGTCGGCGCTGGGCTCGGGGATGGACGCCACCGTGTCTGCGCTGGCGGTGTCCGGCAATATGTTGTATGCGGGAGGCGGTTTCGCGAGGGCGGGCGGCGTGGAGGTCAGTTGCATCGCCCAATGGAACGGGAGCAGTTGGTCGCCGCTGGGGTCGGGTGTCAATGGCTGGGTGAATGCGCTGGCGGTGTCGGGCGGCACGCTGTATGCCGGGGGCGGTTTCACGACGGCGGGCGGAGTGTCGGCCACTAACATTGCGCAATGGAACGGGAGCAGTTGGGCGCCGCTGGGGTCGGGCATGAACTACACTGTGAATGCGCTGGCGGTGTCGGGCGGCACGCTACATGCCGGCGGTTCTTTCACCAATGCGGGCGGCACCACGGCCAATTATATCGCCCAATGGAACGGGAGCAGTTGGTCTGCGCTAGGGTCCGGCATGGGGGGTGTGGCATTTCCCTCTGTGTCTGCGTTGGCGGTGTCGGACGGCACACTCTATGCCGGCGGCGCTTTCACGACCGCGGGCGGCAAGGTGTCCGCTTATGTCGCCGAAGCCCTGCTCGGCTGGCCGGCCTTTTCCAGCGCGCCGGTGTTTAACTCCGACGGCAGCCTCACCTTGCAAATGTCAACCCTGTCACCGAGCACCAACCGCCTCTACGCGGCCACGAATCTGGCCTCGCCTGTCGTCTGGCAACCCATCTACACGAACTGGACCGGCGGCCTCTGGCAGTTCACAGACACGAACGCGAGCGGGAATCAAGCAAAATTCTACCGCCTCTCCACGCCGTAATGCTGTCAGAGCGTGTTTGAAAAACGCATGGCTGCACAATTCTATTTCGGCAGCAAATCAGCAACCAGCGCGCGTTCTTCCTTCAATTCATTTTCCGTCGCGGCAATTTTCGCCTTGCTGAAGTCGTTGAGCGGCACGTTCTGGACGATTTCCCATTTCGTGCCGTTGCTGCGGATCGGATAGCTGAAGATCAAACCCTTCTCGATGCCGTAATCGCCCGGCGAACAAACCGCCACGCTGAACCAGTCGCCGGCCTTCGTCGGGTGGTGAGATGGCGGACGGTGTCCACGACGGCGTTGGCGGCGCTGGCGGCGCTGCTCAAACCGCGCGCCTTGATGATGGCCGCGCCGCGCTGCTGAATGGTCGTGATGAATTCGCCTTTGAGCCACGCCTCGTCCTTGATGACGCTCGGGAACCGGCTGGCCGGAGATTTTGGCGTTGAAGAAATCGGGATACATCGTGGCGCTGTGATTGCCCCAGATGGCGAGATTGCTGACGGCGGTGATGTCCACGCTGGCCTTTTTGGCGAGCTGCGTCACTGGCGCGGTTTTCGTCGAGCATCGGTCATGGCAAAGAAGCGGTCGGACGGCACGCCCGGGCGTTGTTCATGGCGATGAGCGAATTGGTGTTGCACGGATTGCCGACGACGAGCACGCGGACGTCGCTGGCGGCGTTTTTGGCGATGGCTTGCCCTGGCCGGTGAAAATTTTTCCGTTGATGCCGAGCAAATCCTTGCGCTCCATGCCGGCCTTGCGCGGCACGGCGCCGACGAGCAGCGCCCAGTTCACGCCGCTGAAACCTTCGTCGAGATTCGATGTCGGCACGACGCCTTTGAGCAGCGGGAAGGCGCAATCATCCAGTTCCATGCACACGCCGCCAAGCGCGGCCATGGCTTTTTCGTCGGGAATTTCGATGAGGTGCAGGATGACCGGCTGGTCCGGCCCGAACATCGCGCCGGAGGCGATGCGGAACAGGAGGGAATAACCGATCTGGCCGGCAGCGCCGGTGACAGCAACGCGAAGGAGGGTAGCGCTCATAAAATTTTTGCCCGTAAGTATGTTGGCACAATCAGGTTGGCGCAAGCGCGGAACCGTTTTGTCATTTTGTTCTTGGCAATCTGTTATTTCGGACGTAGAAACGGATTGTTCTTTGAAAGGACGGGCGTTGGCCCGTCCGCAATGCAGTCAAATGTCAGGGAACCCGGTGAAAATCCGGGACGGTTGCGCCACTGTAACGGCTACAAATTCCAAAGCCACTGTTTCGCTTGCGAAGCGGGAAGGCGGAATGAGGTTGGAGGCCGAAGTCAGGATACCGGTTTGGCTGTGCTCGTCGCGGTTGTTGTAGCGGCGGTCTGTGACCGTCGCCGCAATGGCCGGCTTCTCCGTCAAAGAGAAGGATGAGGCCAGCCTGTCGAACGATTTTCGACAGGATTCGTTGGATGCCTTCATTCTCCGTTTGCCGGGGTCTGAAGGTTTTTTGTTTTGATTTTCAAAATCTCCAGACTCCGCGCTGGTCTCTCAACCGTAAAACCGTTCCGCGCTTTTCTGCGGAACCAAATTGAAAGATCAGTCATGAAAAAAATCCGTTCGCTGGCCTTGGCCGGCTTGTTTATTCTGTCTGCTGCACGTTGCGGAGCCGTCATATTCACCGAAGATTTCACGAACAATCCCGCGCAAGACGGCTGGCGGGTATTCGGCGACACCAATTTGTTTCGATGGAATTCAACCAATCAAGATCTCGACGTCACCTGGGATTCCACGCGGCCGAACAGCTATTTCTATCACCCGCTCGGTGTGACCATCACGCGCAATGATGATTTCTGCATCTCCTTCGATTTGCGGCTGGATGACATCGTCAGCGGCGTGGAACCGGGCAAGACCGGGCCGATGGAGCTGGGGTTCGGCTTTTTGAATTTCACGAATGCGAGGGGCACCAATTTTATGCGTGGTGCTTTTGGCAGCGCACCCAATGTGGCCGAATTTGATTATTATACTTCCGGGTATTACGACGATGGGGGCATTATCTATGATGCTCCGGCAACAACAACGCCTTCGTTCATTTCGGGCGTGGACAGCTATGATTACTGCCCGGCCGACTTGTCCGTCTATGACAATGTCCTGCCGACGAACCAGTGGATTCATGTCACGTTCCGCTACACGGCGACCAATCAGACTGCCGTGCTCGTCCTGACGACCAATGGCGTTTCCGTCGGAGCGCTGCCGCCTCTCGTTTTGGACAGCAACAACGGATTCCAAGACTCCGACGATTTTCAGGCGGACACGTTTTCCATCAGCAGCTACAGCAGCGCGGGCGATGACTATGACTCCGTTCTCGCGCACGGCAGCGTCGCCCATATCGCTGTCACGATTCCGCCGCCGGCGCAACATTTAACCGGCACATTCAGTAACGGCGTCTGGCAGGTGCGGCTGAACGACCATCTCAATTGGCTGTACACGCTCCAGCGCACGACGGATTTTCAATCATGGACCAACGTTTCCGCCGCGGCCGCGGGCAACGGAACGAATCTATCTTTGCAGGACACCAATCCACCAGCGGACAACGCATTCTACCGCGTGAGCGCTGAACGGCCATGAACAAATCAGCCGAGAGCCGGGAGTCGAAGGCCGAGCGCCGGAATTTAGCCGCGCCCGGAGCCTTTTACCCTCGACCAACCGCATTTACTTTGATCGAACTGCTCGTCATCGTGGCCATCATCGCAATCCTGGCGGCAATGTTGTTGCCGGCGCTGAACCAGAGCAAACAGTCCGCCTGGTGCGCCGGTTGTCAAAGCAACTTGCGCCAGCTCGCCGTCGCGACGGAATTGTATTGGGACGACAACAATGGGAATTGCTTCAAGTGTGGTCCCACCAGCTTCAACGGCGGTCAGATTTGGTGGGTGGGCTGGCTCGGTCCGGGTGCGGAAAGCACGCGGCCCTATGATTTGTCGCTTGGCGCATTGTGCCCTTATATCAACGACAGCCGGGTGCGACTGTGCCCCGCGTTCGGCTCTTTGATGGCGCAATTCAAATTGAAGGCGACCAACATTGTTTTCAGCTACGGCTATAACGGCTTTCTTTCGCCTGCCGGTCCGCAGCCGTTGAACGTGAGCCAAATCAAACAGCCTTCAGGCACTGCCCTCTTCGCCGATGCCGCGCAGGTCAATGACTTTCAAGCGCCCGCCTCGCACATTCATCCAATGATTGAGGAATGGTATTATCTCGACAACCCCACCAATTATCCCAGCCCGAATTATTATCCCCACGGCCATTTCCGGCACGAACAACGGGCGAATGTGGCGTTCTGCGACGGGCACGTCGGCACCGAAAAGGTGGTGCCCGGCTCGCTCGATCCCAAGCTGCCAAATCAATTTGTCGGACGGTTCCGACCGGAGATTTTGGCGGTCCAATGAACAAACGCGCGAATTCAATTTGGAGTTCGGGACGAAATTGATAGCATCCAACCGATGTTGCGTTCGCGCGTATTTCTTCTGGGTTTGGCCGGGTTGGGCTGGCTGTTTTTTAACCCAATGGCGCGAGCGCAAAATGAAATGATGTCAGACGATTTCAACGCGTCGTATTGTTACACCAACGACGACTTGGGAGCGATTTACCACCGGGAAGCGACTTCCGTCAAGTTGTGGGCGCCAACCGCGAAGCAGGTTCGGCTGCTGCTGTTCAATGATGCGGCCAATGGGGATTTTCAAGCCATTCCCATGTCGCGCGATCCAAATGGCATCTGGTCCGTCGAGTTAAAGGGCGACATGGATGGCCGGTACTATTTGTATGAGGTCACATTTTTGCCGGCGGGATCCGTCAAGCCGACGATTTACCGTGTCAACGATCCTTATGCCCGCGGCTGTTCGGCCAACAGCGGCCGGACTTTGATTTATGATCCGAAAAAGACCGATCCTGCCGGCTGGGACAAGGATCATTTCGTCACGTTAAGGAACAACACCGATGCGGTGTTGTACGAGGTGCATATTCGCGACTTTTCCATCAGTAAAAATTCCGGCGTCGCCGACGGCAACCGCGGAAAGTACCTGGGCATGGTTCAGCCGGGCACCAAGACGCCCGGCGGCCTGGCGAGCGGCTTGGATCATTTGAAAGAGCTGGGCGTGACGCATGTTCATTTGCTGCCGTGTTTTGATTATGCGGGCGGGAACGAACGGCAGCAGGCGGATGAATATACCTGGTATAACTGGGGCTACGATCCGGTTCTTTGCAACACGCCAGAGGGTTCTTACGCCACGGATCCCGATGGCACCGCCCGGCAGAAGGAGTTCAAGGAAATGGTCCAGGCATTTCACCGGAACAACATTGGCGTGGTTCTTGACGTGGTATTCAATCACACGGCCGCCACCGGCTCGCGTCCGAGGTCCATTTTTGACAAGGTGTTTCCCGGTTATTACTACCGGATGGATACGTCCGGCCGTTACGCGAACGGGACCGGCTGTGGCAATGAATTCGCCTCGGAAAAACCCATGGCGCGGAAATTCATTCTGGATTCCATCAAATACTGGATGACGGAATATCATGTGGACGGATTCCGGTTCGACCTGATGGGAATTCTGGATCGCGAAACCATGCTGGAGGTCTATCACGAGGCAAAGAAAATCAATCCGAACGCGATCATTTACGGCGAAGGCTGGCAGATGGAACGCGTTTTACCGGCCGATGAAATGATGACGCAGGCCAACGTCCAAGGGACGGGCATCGCCGCCTTCAACGACGGCATCCGCGACAACATCAAGGGAGACAATGCGAATGCGTCCGCTCCCGGATTCGTGCAAGGAGCCACACCGCCATTCGGCGGCATGGCAAGATTTCACCTGGAAATCAAAGGCCAGAGCACCGGCAAGGGCAGGCAAGGCATCGAAGTCTTTTCTCCGAACGAAACGATCAATTACGACTCCGTTCATGACGACCTTTGTCTCTGGGACAAGTTGCGGCTGTCCGCGCCGGACGCGTCGGAAGCTCTGCGAATCAACATGGACAAGCTGGCGGCCGGCATTGTGCTGACTGCGCAGGGAGTTCCTTTCATCCACGCCGGCGACGAATTTTTGCGCTCGAAAGACCTCAATCCAAACAGCTACAACGACAACGCCCCGAATGTGAATCCGATAGACTGGTCGCTCAAGGGCCGGCACCGGGCCGTTTTCAATTTTTACCGGGGAATAATCGCGTTGCGGCGCGCACATCCGGCGTTCCGCATGACGAACCGAATGAGCGTGGGCGAAGCTCTGGAATTTGCGACTGTCGTGCCGACAAACGTCGTCGAATATGTTCTCAAGAACCATGCGAACGGAGACGACTGGAAGACCATCCTGGTGATTTACAACGGCAACCCGAAGCCAAAAGATTTAACCGTGACCGGCGATTGGGCCATCGTGGCAAACGACCAAGCGGCAGGCACGGAGACATTGGCGACGGCCAGGAATAAAATCCAAGTCGCGCCGTTCTCACTCGTGGTGGCCCACAGCGACGGCGCGTATCAGCTTGACGCGAACCATTGAAGCTCCACTCAAAGGATTCCCGGCAGCGATGATTGGAAGTGCGGTCATGCTTGCACGCACTGCTTTCACACGCCAATCTGCTGCTGGATCACGCCGCAGATTTTCTCCGACCATTTCTCCAAAACCTTTGGGTCGCGGCCTTCCAGCAGCAACCTAGCCTTGGGTTCCGTGCCAGAGTAGCGCAAAAAGACCCGTCCGCCCTGCCCGGTCAATTCCGCTTCAGCCTCGGACACAAGTTTATTCAGGCCGTCAAGCTGCTCGAACGGCTTCTTCTCACGCACGCGGACATTCGCGATCAGTTGCGGGAATCGCGTCCAGCATTTGACCAGTTTGGAAAGCGACGTTGCCTTGGCGCGCATGATTCGCAGAATCTGCAGCGCGGCCACGAGGCCGTCGCCAGTGGTGCCGAAATCGCGGAAAATCAGATGGCCGCTCTGCTCACCCCCGAAGTTGAAACCGCCGCGCAGCATTTCATCAATGACATTTTTATCGCCAACGGCGGTGCGGATAATTTTGCCGCCGGCATTTTTGGTGGCGGCCTCGAGACCGGCGTTGCTCATCACCGTGGTGACCAAGGTTTTTTTAGCAAGCGTTTTTTGCGCGAGCATGTCCTGCACCGCGACGGCCATGATGTCGTCGCCGTCAATCAACGTGCCGGTTTCGTCGCACAGCAAAACGCGGTCGGCGTCGCCATCGTGCGCAATGCCAAGATGCGCCTGGTGTTCGACCACCTTATGGCAGAGGTTGTCCGGATGCATCGAACCGCAATCCTGGTTGATGTTCGTGCCGTCGGGCTGATGGCCATAGACGGTGACGTCCGCGCCCAGCTCGCGCAGCACACAGGGCGTGGATTTGTAGGCTGCGCCATGCGCGCAATCCACCACCACGCGGAGTCCTTCGAGGGTCATGCCGCGGGGAAATGAAGCTTTGGCGAATTCGATATAGCGCCCCAGCGCGTCGTCAATGCGCACCGCCTTGCCAATCTCGCCGGCCGTTGGACGGATGTTTTCGATTTCACCGCTGAAAACCAGGTGTTCGATTTCGTCCTCGATTTTGTCGTCGAGCTTGTAGCCATCGGCGCGGAAGAATTTGATGCCATTGTCGGCGTAGGGATTGTGCGAGGCGGTGATGACAATGCCGGCATCGGCGCGGAGGCTGCGCGTCACATAGGCGACGCCGGGTGTCGGCAGCGGACCGATGAACAGCACGTCCACCCCCATGGAAAGGATGCCGGAGGAAATCGCGTTTTCGAGCAGGTACCCGGAAAGCCGCGTGTCCTTGCCAATGACGATTTTGTGCCGGCCGCGTCCTCGAGGTTGCGATTCGAGATGCTTGAAAACATGCGCGGCGGCGCGGCCGAGTTTAAGCGCGGTCTCGGCGGTAACCGGCTCCACGTTGGCCGTGCCGCGGACACCGTCGGTTCCAAAAATTTTTTGAGGCGCGTTCATAATGGTTTATTCTGCGGACGGTGAAAAAGTCACGCCGACTTTGGGAGGGTCAATTTTGTCAACCGCCACGCCGGGCGGCGCCGAGACATCCACGGGCAGGAGCAAACCACTCGCGGCATCAATGCCCGTAAGATTCACCACCGCGTGAACCTTGTTTGCTTCCAATATCGCCATGACGTCCGACGGCCCGCTCAACCTGACGGCGACGACTTTGGGAACGATTTGAGCATTATGCACATCCGCGTCGTCGGAAACGGCGGACACCAGCAGATTCGTGAAGGCAACCGTATCCACCGATGCGAAGGGAATGACGGATACCGGCGTCGCGCCGATGGCTGCCGGCGCTTCACTGAGGCTGCGGCGGACAGTAATCCAAAGCGCCACGGCCAAAATCAGTGAAAACAATTTCCAGCCTAAATCTTTCGTGATCCAGTCGCGTGTGGCCATGCAATTAATTCTCCGTCTGTTTGAGCGCCGGGCGTGGCTCATCTTTGGTAACCACGACCGGGCCGGGTTTGTACCGCTCGCCCAGGCGGGAACGGACCCATTCGACCAAGCCGCGCGATTTTGCGGGCTGCACGAGCACGGAGGTCAGGAACGCCCGTAATTCCTCCAGGCTGACCCCGCGCACGAGCTGGCCCTTGTATGCGTGCGAAATTTTCCCGTTTTCCTCGGACACGACGACGATGACCGCGTCCGTTTCCTCGCTCAAACCGATGGCCGCGCGGTGGCGGGTGCCGAGCGACTTGTTCAAGTCCTGCCGTTGCGTCAGCGGAAAAATGCACGCCGCATAGGCGATGCGGTCGCCTTTGATGATGACACCGCCGTCGTGAATCGCGTTGTTCGGGAAGAAGATGGTTTCGAGCATTTCCGGCGTGGCTTCGCAGTCCACCGGGACGCCGGACTCCACCGCCTCAAATAGCTGGATGGATTGTTCAATGGCGATGAGCGCGCCGATGCGGACGTCGGAAAGCCGCTCAACGGTTTGAATGATGACCTCGATATTTTCGCGTTGCTCCCGCGTGCTGGCAAACAGCGGCAGGTTGCCGAGTTCGGCCAGCATCCGGCGGATTTCCGGCGCGAAGATGACCACCGCGCCCACCGCGATGAAGACCGAAGCGTTCACCAGCAACCAGTGCAACACCCGCAAATCCAGCAGGGTGGTCACGAGGACCAGGGCCAGCAGCAGCACCACAAAGCCAATCACGACCGGCCAACCGCGCGTGCCGCGCACGAATCGCGTGGCGTAATAGATCCCCACCGCGAGGATTAAAATTTCCAACGCGGGCCGCCAGCCGTCCTGGAGGTAGATCCACATTATTTTTTTATTCGAGCGAACACGGCTTCCGCCATCCGCACCGCCTGAACAGTTTGTTTCACGTCGTGCGCACGAATGATTTGAGCGCCGAACTCAACCGCCAGGCACGCGCACGCCAACGAAGCCGGCAAACGTTCTTGCAGACCCGCGCCCAGCAATTGCCCGATAAACGACTTGCGTGAAACACCAATCAGCACCGGTCGTGCCATCCTTGTAAAACTCCGCAGGTTCGCGAGCAACTGCAAATTATGTTCCACGGTTTTGCCGAAACCAATGCCGACATCCAGCACGACTTGTTCAACGGCCACGCTGGCGGCGTCCAATCGTTTCAGCCGGTCCTGAAAAAATTCGCCCACCTCGCAGATCACGTCCGCATAAACCGGGTTTTCCTGCATTGTTTGCGGCGTGCCCCGGGCGTGCATGCAAATGTACCCAGCTTTAAACTCCGCCACACAACGCCACATCGCCTCATTCTCACGGTTGGCCGCGACATCATTGACAATACTCGCGCCCGCCGCAAGCGCGGCGCCCGCCACGGCCGGTTTTATCGTGTCAATGGAAATGGGGGTCTTCAAGCGACCGGCCAGTTGCTCAATGACAGACAACACCCGGCGTAACTCCTCGGCCTCGGCCACCGGTTCGGCGCCCGGCCGCGTGGATTCGCCGCCGATGTCGAGAATTTCCGCGCCTTGGGCGACGAGTTTCAGCGCGTGAGCCACGGCGGCGCCGGGATCCAGAAATTTTCCGCCGTCGGAAAAGGAGTCGGGGGTGACGTTGACCACGCCCATGACCAGCGCCGGGCGGGGAAAGACAAATTCAAATTGTCGGGCACGGAAAAGCATTTTCACTTTCGTTTCGTGGCGGCGGACACCAGGCCGCTTATCATTCGGAAGGAAAAGTTATAGCCGGCTCACGCTGGTCGCCACGTCAAACTTTCGTTTTGAAATAGGCGATGGTTTCCGTGAGTCCTTTGGCGAGGGGAATTTTGGGTTCCCATTTCAGCAGCTTTTTGGCCTTGGAGATGTCGGGTTGGCGCTGTTTCGGATCATCCTGTGGCAGCGGTTTGAACACGATTTTGCTCCGCGAGCGGGTGGCACGGATGATTTCCCTGGCAAATTCCAGCACGGTCAGTTCACTCGGATTGCCAATGTTCATTGGCAAATCGTAACGGCTCATCATCAGCCGATAGATGCCTTCAATCAAATCAGACACGTAACAAAAACTGCGGGTTTGTCGGCCATTGCCAAAGACGGAGACGGGCTTGTTTCTGAGCGCCTGGCTGATGAATGAGGGAACGACGCGACCGTCGTGCAACCTCATGCGCGGGCCGTAGGTGTTAAAGATGCGGACGATGCGCGTCTCGACTTTGTGTTCGCGGTGGTAGGCCATCGTCATGGCCTCGGCGAACCGTTTGGCCTCGTCGTAACAACCGCGCGGGCCGATGGGGTTGACGTTGCCCCAATATTCCTCCGTTTGCGGATGTACGAGCGGATCACCGTAAATCTCCGAGGTGGACGCAAGCAGAAACCGCGCCCGCTTGTGTTTGGCCAGGCCCAGTGCTTTGTGCGTGCCGAGCGAGCCGACTTTGAGCGTTTGGATTGGCAGTTCCAGATAATCAACCGGGCTGGCGGGCGACGCAAAATGCCATACGAAATTGACGGCGTCGTGCAGAAAAATGAATTCGGAGACATCCTGCTGGATGAACTTGAAATTCGGGTTGCCGCCGAGGTGCGAGATGTTGTCCACCGAGCCGGTGACAAAATTATCAATGCCAATGACATTATGGCCACGCGCCAAAAGCAAATCGGTCAAATGTGATCCCAGGAACCCGGCGGCGCCGGTGACGACGGAGGTTGGCTGTTTTCGGCTCATCGTTGACTTGTTAAATCGTTAAACCGTTGAATCGTTGAATCGTAAAGGGAAGCGGTTCAGCGATTCAACGATTAAACCGTTTCACTTCGCGCCCGTGGCCGCAAACACGGCGGGAATGGTGCGCAGCAATATTTTCAAATCAAGCCACAACGACCAGTTGTCAATATATTCGAGGTCAAGCCGCACCCATTCCTTGAAATCAACGATCTGGTTGCGGCCGCTGATCTGCCAGAGGCAGGTGAGGCCGGGCTTCACGCTGAGACGACGGCGATGGGCCAGATCGCTGAAGCGTCTGACTTCATCCACGGGCAGCGGGCGCGGGCCGACCAGACTCATCTCACCGCGCAAAACATTGAAGAGCTGCGGTAATTCATCAAAACTGTAGCGACGAAGCCACTTGCCAATGCGCGTGATGCGCGGGTCATTGGTCACTTTGAAGACCGGACCGCTCATTTCGTTCATGGCTTCCAACTCGTGTTTGAACTGCTCGGCGTTGGTGATCATCGTGCGGAATTTGTAAAGGGTGAACGGCGCGCCGTTCTGGCCGGAACGTTGCTGCTGAAAGAAGACCGGGCCCGGTGAGGTGAGCTTGATGGCGATGGCGATCAGCAAAAACAGCGGCGAAAGCAAAATCAACAGAACGAACGCGCCTATCAAGTCCATGACATGTTTGATGACACTTTGCCACGAGGTTTCCGGCGTTGTGCGGAAGACGAGCAATGGGCGGTCGAGCAATTCGTCGAAGCTCGTGCGCGAGATTTGCGTTGCGAAAAAGTCCGCGACCAGCCATACCTCGACTCCTTCCAGTTCGCATGCCCGGATGATGTATTCCACCTGCTCGAAATAGGTGTGTTTGGCGTTGAGAATCACGCCGTACACCGAATAATGATGGAGCATGGATACAATTTGTTGCACCGGGGTCTCAAGCAGATTCAGCTCAGCCACAATTTCGACGCTTTCGTCCGTCCGTTCCTTCAGTTCCTTTCGCATTCTCGCGATTTCCTGTTCGGTGCCCACGACAATAAAGCGGCGTCTGTATTGCGATTGGGCCATTTTGCTTCTGAGCACCAGCCGGACCAGTTCTTCCTTCGCATACACCATGCAAAAGCCCAGACAGCCGAACAAAACGAAAATGGCCCGCGCGACGACCAGTTTAAAAACATAGACCGTTAGCATCAGTCCCACCGTAATCAGCACGCAGCCTTTGAACAATGGCCACAAGACAACCCTGCGGGGGGACAATGGAGAATGATCATAAAATCCCTGCGATTCAAGGACGAGCGGCGTGGCGGGAATCAACACGAGATAGAGCCACGCGAAATTTGCAAACGGGCTTGCCGGCTCGAGCCTCAGCCACACGATAACGTCGGGATTGGCACGCAGCGCATACGACAGCCAAAAGGCGATCGTAAACAGACTGGCGTCCGCCAGTTGATGAATCACCGTCCGAATCTGACGATCGCGTTTCAGCATGGCTGTTGAATCTTGAAGTGTTTCAGAATAGCCAGTTCACGCGTGAATTCAACTTTTTAGTAACTCAACGAGAGGCTTTATTTCACGTTTGGTGGCAACTGAAATTCCGGCACGGAGGCGACGATGAGTTTTTTCATCCGGTCAAACGTGGCGTCTTCCTGTCCCGGCTGGCAAACGGCGAAATAGGAAACATAAGCCCAGCGTTGCAAAACACCTGTTGTCAACAAGTCCCGCGTCAGCCACCAGATGCGCTGCCAATGGCTGTCTGTCTCCTCATTTTTGGCCACGAACCAAAACACGTACAAGCCGCTGATTTCCTGCTTCTTGCCATCGTTGTTCTGGATAAAATTGGTGATGGTCCATTTTGCAACCTGTAATTGATATGGACGCTGACCTTCAATGGGAAGAATGACCGTTGTTTTTTTGTCAATGCGCCAACCTTGGCCCGGAAGACAAAACTCCGGTTTGTGAATGCTGGTCCGGTCCATGCCCATCAAAATAATGTTCGCGTTTACCCAAAAGCCATTCGTGCCCGTATAAAGCCGTTGCGCGTAACTCGTGTCCTTGGGAAGCGTATTCAAGACTGTTTCATCCTCCGACTCGTGTTTGGAAGTGTAATCGAGGACGTGGGCGGGCAAATTAAAACTCATCTTTATGCTTCCGGGAATCGGGGTGGCCTTGATGCCGGGCGTGCCGAGTCGCTGATTTTTCTTGAGCCAAACCAGCGTCCAGCCACCGCCAGCGATCAATACCAGAACAATGATAAAAACGATGACTCGATGGCTCTTCATGGCAGGTCTTTTTTGGTCGAATCGGCTTTTTTCTCCAGCCACCGCCCGATGAACAGCAATCCCAAAAAGGCCGGAAGGTAAGGCACGAGGCTGATGAGGGTGTTTTCATGAACATAATTGCCCCACGATTGGCCGCCCATTACCGCCGCAACAATGATCAAGAGCATCCGGAGGAGATTTCCCAAAATGGCGAAAGGAACTGACAGCACCATCATCAACAAGCGTTTCCAAGGCGAACGAAACATCACGAAGCCACAGACCGTGGCAAACAAAAAGATCGCCGTGAGACTGCGGATGCCGCTGCACGCCGCGGCAACATCATACTGGTAGGTGCCGAGCGGATCGAACAATTCCGTGCCCATTCGCATTACGCCAATACCTAGAATGTAGTGCGCGATCCATTCCACCAGCGTGGAAACGAGCAGGCGCAGGGGAAAGGTAATGGGCTGGAGCACGACACTCAGGGGAACGCAGAAAATGAAAAGGAAGAACGGGAAGACACTGTGGCGCAACCACGCCCGCCCCCACACCAATCCCATTAACCCATAAATCCCAACAAACAATGCCACAATGGAAAAACGCGGTTCTTGAATCACGTAGCCGGCAATATGCATTGCCAATGCTAAACCGATGATCAGCAAAGCCGGTGGCCACATTTTCAGCGGCAGCGCCAGCAATTCCCTGCGTTTCCACCAAAACAGGCCAATGACCAGAAACGGAATCAGGTTGCCACCAGCGTCATCGCCGGATACGCCTTGGCTGTTGTAGGCATACAGCATCCAGCCAAACAGTGATGAGCTATGGCTGTAACCGAAAGTCGAATTGCCTAAAAATTGGAAGAGCGCCAGCCATGCGATCAGCAGCGCAAAAAAAAATATTTTATTGGGTAATTGTTGCCAACAGGAGTAAAATTCCTGCCATAGATCAGACTTAGGCGTCGAGATAGCGTTCGTTTCATTCATTTTTCAAAAATTCGTTCTAATTATTACATCAGAAATTTTACCTTGCTCAATAAAAATCAATGGAGTTTTTGGTATCGGGCCGACCAAGCTGCTTTCAAAATACGCAGCATAAACAGAAGATTTCCGATTAGATAGCGTCGCCAAAGCTGACGTGGTTCACATAAAAGCCGGTGAAGCCATTGCAGGCCGAGTCGCCGCCATATTGGAGGTGCTTCATGCATTGTGCCGGCGAGAATAAGTATCGTGCCGCCGCCAACCCCCCACACAATTGCTTTGGGGCATATTTTTGCGGCAAGTTCGGCTACTTGTTCCGTCCGTGGGGTGCCCATGCCTAGGAAAAGAAAATCCACAGCGGGATATTGCTCACAAATTTCACGATACTCCGAATCCTTTAAGAAACCCGAAAACGCTTTAAGCACTTGGCAATGTCGCGAAAGTCGATGGATTTCAGCAGCGGCGGCTTCGGCTTCGGCGGGCGTGCAACCAATTAAAAGCGCCGTGCTGGGCGGCATTTGCGGCGCCGTAAGAAAAGCCCGCAAAGCTTCGGTCATGTTGCATCGTTCACCCATCCGGACTCCAAAAAGTCGCGCCGCCCAGACGATGGCCATGCCATCGGCAGTCACCACGCGCGCCTCATTCAAATGTTGCCGCAACAAAGCATTTTTTCTGGCAAGGTTGTAAACATGCGCATTTAAAGTAAGCATAATTCTGGGTTGCAACGCTTTATCCTGTAACAATATTTGCAAGTCGGCGAGAAACTGTGGAATCGTATGAGTGGAACAGGCCACGTCCGCAAACTGAAATCGTCGTGGAGAAGAATTCATTTCTGTGTCTGGAGACATTTCACTTTTTTAGGTATTCTTAAAGCAAGAATGGCGACTTTCAAGATGAATTCTCTTTGTTTTCGACAAAAAAGACGCTTTGCAGCAATTTGATTCGAAACATCTTATTGGAAGGAACCAAATAATGTAGAACCGAACGAGTTCGAATGCACGAAAAAAAGTTTTGATTGAATACGCAGCGAAAATTTACCGATATCGCGGCCATCGTGGAGCAGAATTTTGTTTGATTCCTTCAAATTCATTTCAACGCTTGAATAGCGTGATCAGCGACTGCACGCAATTATGCCGGACAAGCAATTCTTCGGCCCATTGTTTAACCTGCCACTCCGGTGTCCGCATGGCTTCATCCAAAGAATTTGCGAAAGACTCGTAATAGTTAGCAACGTGCTTGTGCTACTTTCCATTGAACGCAATACTCGAAAAAATGAAAAGTCGGATTGATACCAAAACGGGCGGCTTGAAGCTGGACATGGACTTTGACGAAGCGACGCGGCGCGTGTCGAAAATCAGGCCGAAGAAGCCGGCCAAGCGCAAAAAATGAAATGCGGCTTGAAACGGCTGGAAACCGGCAATTTCAAGACGGCTTTTGTGAAGTGCATAATCCCGAAAGAAATCAGCCGCCAAATTCATGCCAACTCTGTGTTTCATTGGCCGCCCGTTAACAATGCGCGGACTGAAGCGCCTTTGCGCCGCAATGCATCGTCAATAACCGCCTCGATTTTAGCAGTCATTTCCGTGATCGAGAAATGCTCCTGGACCCGGTTTGCCGCTGCCTCGCCCATTTGTCGTCGCAATTCGGAATTTGACATCAATTTTTGAATGGCCCCGGCCAGAGCGGCCGGATCGGCAGGAGGCACAAGAAAGCCGGTTACGCCGTCGAGCACCTGATCCAAGGAACCGCCAATGTTTGTCGCAATGACGGGCAATCCCATGCCCATGGCTTCCATTACGACGTTGCCGAAAGGTTCCGGTTGCGCCGAGGTCAACGTTAACACATCCATCGCCGCGTAAGCCGCACGCGGATCAGCCAGTTCGCCCGTGAAAATAATCCGCTCCTCGACCCCAAGTTCCTCGACCAGTTCCCGGAGCCGGATTAAATGGCTTTCATTTCCCGGAAATGGTGCGCCGACAATCAGCGCTGTGATGTGATGGCCTTGCTGCTTCAACAGTGCCGTTGCCCGCACCAAAAACTCCTGGCCTTTGCGCACCCATTTAATGCGCCCGACACAGCCGACCACAAACTGCCCGGCCAATCCATGGCGTGACCGAAATTCAGTCCGCAGTTTTTCCTTCGCAACTTGGAATTCCTCACGCGAAAAACCATCGTGAATCACCACCACCTTGCCGCGGAAATCAAATTGTTTGGCAATGGCGTTGGACACCGCTATAACCCGCGCTGAAAACCCTGTCATGAATCTGGAATACACCGGCCAGACACGGCGAAATTCTTGAAAGGATTCGCGGATGTGACAAACGTGCGGCACTCTTGCCAGCCGCGCCGCCAGAAAGGGGGAGATTATGACTCCCGTGTTGGTATAGACCAGAACAACATTTTTCCGTCGGATGAGCCGCCATAAATAAAACACCGAGACCGGACAGTTCAGAAAAAATGGGATGATTTTCCACGAGCGGATTCCCAGGCGGGAGATAAAACTCAGCCGCGGATGCAGGATGACCTCGATGCCTTCCGCCTCGATGAGCGCCTTCAACGGCCCATCGCCTGGTAGAACCACCAGCGGATCAAACCGCCGCCGGTCCAAATTCTTCAGCCATCGCAGCAACATCCGGCCGGCGCCATAAATATCCGACCCATTTTGAACATGCAAAATCCGCCCGGGAGAGGTTGAAGTTTGTGGTTCGCTCATTTGGGCAATCAACTTGCGGTCTGGCGTAAAGTCAATTTGAAATAGCAAATAACACTCCGCGCCGCCAGCCTTTTTGCCGCCAGCAAATGATTGCGAACCGTTGCACAACAATTATCCTGACTTCATTGAAAATTGGCGTGCTTCAACTGAATTCGACCATCGGCAATTTCGCGGCCAATCGGCGGAAGCTGTTGGCGGGTTGTGAAGCGGCCTGCGCGCGCGGCGCGGAATTCGTCCTTGCGCCGGAACTGTTTCTGTGCGGCTACCCGCCTCGAGATTTGCTGCTGCGCACGGATTTCGTTGAAGCCAACCTCACCGCGCTGGCAGAAGCGGCCAAAGGCGTCGGCAAAATCCCGCTTTGCGTTGGTTACGTGGACCAAAACCCCGAGCGCCCCGGACGCCCGCTCCGCAATTCCGCCGCCGTTCTGCAAAATGGGAAAATCGTCTGGCGCACGCATAAATGCCTTTTGCCGACTTATGACGTTTTTGATGAAGACCGCTATTTTGAACCCGCGAAAAACATCACGCCGTTCGAGTTCAACGGGCACAAGCTGGGCATCACCATTTGCGAGGATATTTGGAACGACCAGGATTTTTGGCTGGAGCGGTTATATCGCCGCGACCCCGTCAAGGAACTCATTGCTCAAGGCGCCGAGGCCATTGTCAACATTTCCGCTTCACCCTGGTACGATGGCAAGGAGCGCACGCGGTTAGAAATGCTTCAGCGCGTGGCGCGGGATGAAAGCGTCCCGTTGGCCTATGCCAATCTCGTCGGCGCCAATGACGAATTGATTTTCGATGGCCACAGCGTCGTGCTCAACAAACGTGGTGAACCGCTGGCTTTGGGCAAAGGATTTGCGGAAGACCTTTTGGTGGTGGACTGGGAAGCCGGTTCGCCGTTGGAAAAGGCCGAGTGGCCGGCGCGGGAACAGCAGTTGTTCGCCGCGTTGTCCCTGGGCATTCGCGATTACATCGGCAAATGTGGTTTCAAAACGGCCCTCGTCGGGCTTTCCGGCGGCATTGATTCCGCCCTCGTCACCGTGCTGGCGGCGGATGCGCTTGGCCCGGACAAAGTCATGGGCATCTCCATGCCGGCGCGTTATTCGAGCAAGGGCAGCTTGAGCGATGCAAAGGCGCTGGCTGGAAATCTGGGCATTCGTTACGAAGTTTTGCCGATTGAAACGGTTTTTCAGTCGGTCGAAAAACAACTGGCAAAGGTTTTCACCGGAACCAAACCCAACGAAGCCGAGGAAAACGTCCAGTCGCGGCTGCGCGGTGTGACGTTGATGGCGTTGTCCAACAAGTTCGGCGCGCTCGTGCTGACGACCGGCAATAAATCAGAAATGGCCGTCGGTTATTGCACGCTGTATGGCGACATGTGTGGCGCGCTGGCAGTGATTGCGGACGTTTTCAAGACGGACATCTATAGAATCGCACGGTGGGTGAACCGCGAGCGCAAAATCATTCCCGTCGCTTCCATTTCAAAACCGCCAAGCGCCGAGTTGCGCCCCGGCCAGAGGGACCAAGATTCATTGCCGCCCTACGAAATTCTGGACCAGATATTAGATGCTTATGTCGTGCAAAATTTGAGCAAGCAGGAAATCATCGCGCGTGGATTTGACGCCGCGGTCGTAAACGACGTCATGAATAAAATCACGTTCAGCGAATACAAACGCCGCCAGGCCGCGCCCGGATTGAAGGTGTCGCCACGCGCGTTTGGTATTGGCCGGCGTATTCCCATTGCGCAAAAATTCCGGACGACTCGTTGAACTAATTTTACGCTCGGAAAGTTTCTCGGACCGTTGAAATCAGCCGCGGCTAGGCGAAATCTGGCGCTGGTTGTTGCTGTTAGAGAAAAACAGGATGCTTTCCTTCCGGATGCGGTCGAGCAACAGGGTGATGATCAGAAATATCGCCAGACGCATGACGAAGTTCCACACGCGGACCTCCATCGCCGCGTGGCTGGGGTTGGGGCAGTATTCCAGCAGCGAACGTGAAACCACCCCCACCAGCGCCGCGACAATGCCCCAGCGGAGATTCAGCACCAGCGTGAGAATCATGCAAGGCAGCAGATAAAGTGGCAGGAAAACCAGGTTTGGGTCGGTGACAAAGTCCAGCGCTGCCACGATCATGAGCAGCAGACCGCTTGCCAGCACCACCGCCCAGTTCTCGGTGAATCTCGCGGGCGGGTGGTTCGGCTCGGCGTAGCGGTGGGACGGCATTTTTTGTTTATGAATTCGATCCACAAACAGCACGCACAGTTCCAAGGTGATGAAGCGCATGACCATGTTCCACATTGTCACCTCGAGTTTGTGAAAGCCCGGATCCTTCGCGCTCTGGATCAATGGCCCAACCAGCGCCGACGCAGTTGCGACCAACGTCCCCCAGCGCCGGTCAATTTTCCAAGTCAACAGCGCACAGGGCACCAGGTAAAATGGCAGGAAAAGCAGATAAATGCTTGAGAAATAATGTGCGGTAGCCACGCCTGCCAGCATCAGGCCGGCCAGCAGGACAACCGGCCAATGGCACAAAAATTGATTGCGCAACGAGGGTGAAACCTTGGACACCAGGCTCGGTTCCCAAAACAAGTTGCGCAACTGGGCCACTGCGGATTGTAACTGGGGTATTGCGCCGGGCCACAAACCAGGGCCCGGTGATTTCACTGGTGCGCTAATAGAATCGCTCGCCGGCTGCAGCGGCGTCATCTGCCAGTGCTTGGAAAGCAGTTCGAACAATTCCACAGCCCTCTCCCCGCCTTCAAGCGGCTTAATGACCCATTTTTGATGGAGCAAATAGGCGAGTACCAGCGGCCGGACAAAATCACTGATGCCGACCTCAACAGCGTATTTTTTGAACCGTTCCGAATGGAGCAGTTGTTCCACCTCGGCGGCCACGCGTTCAACGGAAAGCCGCTTGGCGAGAATAGACGTCTGCACAACGAAATGAAACCAGTCCCAGCCGGGAATGCCTTGCAACTGGCCGCGCTCCCAGTCATAGACCTGCAGGTTCTGCACATTGATGGCCCGAACGTTCCATGGCGTAAAATCCCCGTGGTAAAGGGTGGTGCGGACGGTTCTACCCGCTAGTGCCGCGCTCAAGATCTGCCACGCGCCGGGATCAACTTCGGCAATTTCGGCCGCGAGTTCGCGCCAAGTTTTCAGGCTGGCAAGCGGCAGGGACGGACCGTGATTAAGCCAGGAGTAAAACAGGTGTTCCATCCCGGCATCGTTCTGGGGACTGGCACCGGGGAAATAGGCAATGGTAAATGCAGACAGCGTCGGCGTGTTCAAGCGATCGGTTATGTGGACACAACCAAGCGCGCCGGGCGGCAGTTTTTCCAACAGGTCGGCCTCCTGATCGGTCGCTGCGCGACCGGCGACGTTCAGCCCCACTTTGACGATGCTCATCGGGCGCTGGGTTTCGTCACATAGCAACAGCAGTAGCCGCGACTGTTGCACGGTACCGCCAAACCTGATCGCGGGTGCCTGCATCCGGGTAGCTGGCTGGCCGGATTGTCGTGCTAGAAACTGCATGATTTCCGAGCCGGCATCGGCTTCAAGATGAACCCGCTCGAACAGGGAAGCTGCCGGAGTCTTGAACAACAGCGGTAGAACCGCCCGCCAGATTTTCGCGCGCCGGCGCTGTGCGGAATACAGTTCCAAACCAACCCGCACGTTCGTCATCGTGGTCGGCAGGAGCAGAAACGGCTGCCGTTTTCTGCGGATCAGCCGCCAATTAAATTGCACCGGCTGGTGCGGCCGGCCCTCGCTGCCAAACAGCGCCTCGATGGCTGGCATGACGACGCGAAACATGGTTTATATTTCAGTCAGTCCGAAAAAAAGGAGTTCACGGTGCTTCATGTTTTCAACATGGACGACATACAAACAACATGTCTATGGACCAGTCGTTCCACCAATGATCGCCGGCCAGTAATTGGTCCACGACTACAGCCGCCCTTCGCACTGGGGTGCGGTAAACAGTCGGCGGTAGCATACCAAAACCAAACTGGCGCACAACTTGAAAACCGCTTTCGCGTAACAGATTCTTGGCTTCGGCGGGGGACATCTCATTGAGCATCGCGCCGGTTTTCTCCGCGTGCTCACGCCAGCGCCGCCAGACGATGGCCGGATGTCGGAGCGAACGAGAATTGCCGTGGACATTCACCAGCAGCTGGCCAGCCGGCGCGCGCAACAGCTCGCCCAACCGGCGCAAAATCCGGCCCCGCATTTCAGATTCAACGTTCAGGAGAAAACGGAAGCAGGAAATGACGTCGTAATTTTTTTGCAGCAGTTCCGGACTCGCTAGAATGTCGCCCACCAGCAACCGTGCCCTGACGCATTTGGTCCGCGCCACCGCGACCATGTTTTCAGAGACATCAACCCCATCAGCGCTGTCCACCAGCGGCTCCAAACTGGCCAGCACCCGCCCCGTGCCGCAGGCGAAATCCAGCAGCCGGACCGGCTCCGTTCGTTCCCGCCGGAAATCCTTGACTATTCGCTCGATCACCGGCCGTTGCAATTGCCAGATGGCCGTGGCATAACTTGCACCTCCATAAACCTTGGAATCGTAAAACTCCACGGCATCCTTTGGCTGGAACCGGTCTGAGTAGCTGATGGTCATAGGGTGGCTAACGCGTTGGGCGGGCTTTGGTTCATCGGTTGAATCCATGCGGACGTTGGTTCCAATAAGTTATTTAATCAACCACTTCCCAGACAGTCAAGCAGTCTATCACCGCATGACTTTGGTTGCCAGCCCCGCGCGCAATCGTTAACAATATTCGCGATGAGATTTTCCATCGTCACGCCGAGCTTCCGCAACTCGAAATGGCTCAAGCTCTGCATTGCCTCAGTCGCGGATCAGCAGGGCGTCGAGCTGGAACACATCGTTCAGGATTCCTGTTCCGACGACGGCACCCAGGATTGGCTGGCGCGTGATTCTCGGGTCAAGGCCTTCATCGAGAAAGACAGCGGCATGTATGATGGCGTTAACCGCGGTTACCGCCGTGCGACCGGCGACATCCTTGCGTATTTGAACTGCGACGAACAATATCTGCCCGGTGCCCTCAAGACGGTCCAGGACTTCTTTGCCGCCCATCCGCAAGTCGAAGTCGCGCTGCCCGGCAGCATTGTCACGGATGGACAGGGGAAATACATCTGCCACCGGCAGCTCATGGTACCCAATCTGCGGCACATCTGGTTCCGCTTCCCGGTCCTGACCAGTTCCGTGTTTATCCGCCGCCGCGTCGTCCACGAGCGCGGCTTGTATTTTGACACGCGCTGGCGCGACCTCGGGGATTTTCATTGGGTTTTGTCGCTGTTCCAAAACCGCGTGCCGATGGCTGTGTGCCCCGGCTTTGTCTCGGTGTTCGCCGATACCGGTGAAAACATGAATCTGAAACCAAATGCCCTCCGGGAAATCAAAGAGACCCGGGCGATGACCCCGCGGTGGCTTCGATGGCTTAAACCAATTTGGATCGCGCAACATCGTTTGCGCCGGCTGAACGCCGGTCACTTTTCGCTAAAACCGACAAGCTATTTTATTTACACGCTGCAAAGTCCGGAGCGGCGCGTTCGCTTTGATGTCGCCAAGCCAACCGCGGTTTGGTGGAACCGGCTTTAGCACCGGTCGAACAGCCAATTGAAATGTGCAGCGAGGGTTGCGCGCCAGTTGCTGATCATCCAAAGTAAATTGGCCAGTTCCGGAAAATTGAATTGCTACGCCGCCATTGATCTGGCAAACTTGCCTTCTCTCATGCAAAACCAATTTGTAGCCGTGGACGCGGCGAATCCACCAGTGGCAACTCGATTAGCTGTCCAGTCATAATCCCGGATGTTCGTCATCTCATTAAACCAAATGGCAAATTGCTGAATATGGAAACAAAACGAATTGTGGAAAAAGACCCGTCGCTGAAAAAGGATGATTTGATCGTCATCACCGGCGCCGGCGGCTTCATCGGCGGCAATCTCGCCCTGTATTTCAAGAAAAAGGGTTTCCAGCGCATTCGCGCCGTGGACAAAAAACCGCTATACGAATGGTATCTCAAAGTGCCGGGCGTGGAAAATCTTTGCCTCGACGTGAGCCACGAGGACAACTGCCATCGCGTATGCGAAGGCGCGGTGGAGGTGTATCAACTGGCCGCCGACATGGGCGGCATGGGTTTCATCGAACGTTTCCGCGTCGAATGCCTGCGTTCCATTCTCATCAATACGCACATGGTTGAGGCCGCCTACCGCGCCGGCGTGCGCCGTTATTTTTATTCCTCATCCGCCTGCGCCTACAACACGCTTCTCCAGAAGGACCCGAACGTCCGCGCGCTCAAGGAATCCGACGCCTATCCGGCGATGGCCGAACGGGGTTACGGCTGGGAAAAATTGGTTTCCGAAATGTTCTGCCAGGAATACTGGGCCGAACGCGGCATGAAAACCCTGATTGCCCGCTTCCACAACGTCTATGGCCCGAACGGCACTTGGGACGGTGGCCGCGAGAAAGCCCCCGCCGCCCTCTGCCGCAAGGTCATCGAAGCCTTGGACACCGGCAAGAAGAGCATCACGATTTGGGGCGACGGCACGGCGACCCGCAGTTTCATGTACATTGACGATTGCGTGAAGGGCATTGACCTGATCATGCACTGCGATGATTTGATTGCCACGCCCATCAACCTCGGCACCAGCGAACTGGTCACCGTTAACGAGCTGCTCTCGAAAATCGAAAAAATCGCCGGCGTGAAACTCAAACGGGAATACGACCCGACCGCGCCGCGCGGCGTGGCCGGACGCAACAGCGACAACACCTTCATCAAGAAAGTGCTCAAGTGGGAACCGAACACGCCCTTGGACAAGGGACTGGCTGCCACGTACAAGTGGATTCGCGAGCAATACCACAACCGTAAAAAAGGCCGCCGCGTCGTGGAATAATCGTTTGGCGGACCCTGTGCATCAGGGTGGCGTTCTGATTCAGCAGTTGTAGTGTCGGCGCTGTGTGCCGAATTCGAGCCATAGGCTCGATGCGACAGCAAGTTTGGACAAGCTGAAGTTCCCGTGAACTGCTTTGTGCATTTCGCGTGGCCAATGCGCTTCTCGGTTGCATCAATCCAAGTCCGATTATCATGAATCGTCCCGTTAGGATGCAGCAGCATAAGAAGGCTGCTTGACATAACTGATTGACGTGTTATAAAACTAATATAAACAAAATTCCCATCGCGAGGCATCAGACTGACGCGGCTCAAAAAAATCTGCGCGGGGGAAAGGTGCGACAGAATTGGAAGCGAATGTCAGCAGAGTTTAATGTGTGTTCGTTAAGCTTTTCAGCCTTGAGAGCTTTTATATGAAAAAGCTAATCATCATTTGCATGATTGCGATTGGATTGTTCACTTCGCAAATCGTCCACGCACAGGGGACAATTTACCTATCAAATCTAAATGATCCTCCAAATGGTAGTGCCGCTGTAGTGGGCAGCAATTCTTGGTTGGCACCATTTTTTGAAACAGGCAACAACCAAGGAGGCTATTTGTTAGACTCCTTTCAACTGGCAATGGTGGACGCTTCCGGCAATCCCACAGGTTTCACAGTCATGCTCTATACTGCCCATACGGGTGTTGCCGCTTATCCGGGAAGCAGCATTGGTACGTTAAACGGTTCCTCCAATCCATCCACAGCGGGAATTTACACCTATGTACCGACCTCGGACACCACCCTGGCCGCAAACACCCTTTACTTTTTTGTGGTCACTGCCCAGACGGCTGTTGCCAATGGCTCTTATAGGTGGAGCGAAAGCAACGCCTATCCGCCATCCAACGCTGATTTACGCGGTGGGGGTGTTTTTTACTCCAGTGATGGTCTGAATTGGCCATCTGATTTGGGTGCCTATACCCAATTTGCCATAATTGTAACGGCCATTCCCAAACCTTCAACGACGTTCTTACTTTTACTTGGCAGTGGAGTTTTAATGTATATTCGCCGCACTCATAAAAAACATCGGCTCGCCTGAAAAGAGTTCCACCACGGCATGGTTAAAAGTTTTGCCTGACGGTTTCGATTTTGCAAAGCTGGTGCCATGTTCGAGAACACCATCCGCCGTATGCCCCGTCCGCAGGATATGTCGGGCCTGACCACCCAACAGCTTCGCGACACTTTTGCCGTCACCAACCTGTTCACGCCGGGCGAATTGCGCGGCCTGTTCACCGACCTCGACCGCCTCGTGGTCGGCGGAGTAATGCCGCTGCAACCGGTTGAATTGCCGAACCACAAGGAAACGGGCCGCGCCTTTTTCCTCGAACGCCGCGAACTGGGCGCCATCAACATCGGCGGGCCGGGCGCGGTTCATGCGGATGGAAAAACGTTTTCCCTCGACCGGCTGGATTGCATTTATCTGCCAATGGGAACAAAATCGGTCATTTTCGAGAGCCAAGACGCAAAAAATCCGGCGAAGTTTTATTTCCTGAGCTGCCCGGCGCATGCGGCGCATCCGGCCGCGACGATGAAGCCGAAGGATGCGTCACCCGTGCCGCTGGGTTCGCCAGCGGCGGCGAACCAGCGGACGATTTACAAATACATTCACACCGGCGGCATCCAAAGCTGCCAACTGGTGATGGGTTTTACCGCCTTGGCCGAAGGCAATGTATGGAATTCGTTCCCGCCGCACACGCATTGGCGGCGCACGGAGATTTATTTTTATTTCGATATTGGCGAAAATGTGCTGACGCATTTTCTGGGCGAACCGCAGCAGACCCGGCATCTGTTTCTGCACAACGAAGACGCGGTGCTGTCGCCGAACTGGTCCATTCATTGCGGTTGCGGAACCGGCAATTACAAGTTCATCTGGGGCATGGCCGGCGAGAACCAGACGTTCGAAGACATGGACGGGGTAAAACCGTTGGATTTGCGGTAGAAATGCGGTAGCACGGGCGTCGCGCCCGTCAAATTCGGCGTCGCGCCGAATTTCGCCAAGTGCGGTCAATAGCTGTTTGACGGACAATTGCAAGAAGTTGTCCGCGTACCAACGGTTTCGGGCGCGACGCCCGAAACAACAGGCGTGACGCCTGTGCCACCCGTAAGAGTTATGAAATTCAAAGATAAAGTTGCTGTCGTCACGGGTGCAAGCCGGGGCATCGGACAGGCCATTGCGATAGCGTTCGCGCGTGAAGGCGCGAGGGTCGTGGGGGTGGCCCGCAGCAATCTGGCGGAAACCGAAGCAAAAGCTGTCGGCGGCGAATTCACGGCCGTCAACGCCGATTTGAGCAAAGGCACGCAGAAAGAAGCGGTGGATTTGGTCACAGCGATTTTGAAACAAACCGGGCGCATTGACGTGCTCGTCAACAACGCCGGCATCATCCGGCGGGCGCCCGCCGTGGATTTTCCGGAAGCGGATTGGAACGACGTTTTACGTACCAATTTATCCACGCCTTTTTTCCTCTGCCAAGCGGTGGCGAAATGGTGGCTTGACGCCGGCCGCGAAAAATCCGTTGCCGATACGCGGTTGAAGATCGTCAACATTGCATCGTTGCTTTCATTTCAGGGCGGCATTCTCGTGCCGGCTTATACCGCGAGCAAACATGGCATCGCCGGCATCACCAAGGCGCTGGCGAACGAATGGGCGAAGGAACGCATCAACGTTAATGCCATCGCACCGGGTTACATTGCCACCGAAAACACGCGGGCGTTGCGCGAGGACGCCAAACGCAATCAGACGATTGTAGAGCGCATTCCGGAAAGCCGTTGGGGCAGGCCCGAGGACATCGCGGGCGGCTGTGTGTTTCTGGCTTCACCGGAAGCGGATTACTTGAACGGCGCGATTATCAACATTGACGGCGGCTGGCTAGGGCGATAAGTCAAAACCATGAAAACAACTATTCACCATTTTGCCGGCGGTGGAATCATTTTCCTCGCCGCCAATCTTCTGTTGCAAGCTCAACCGGCTGGGGTTTTTCAACCGATTCACCCTCCGCCGTCAGATACTTTGACCGCCAGCCTCCCATCCGAAATCAAGCCGTACCCGGTGCTGGCGGCGATGCAGCGCGTGGCGGATTGGCAACTCGCGCATCCGGACACCAATGATCCGCCCACCAGTTGGCTGTTGGGCGCGCAGAACGCCGGCATGATGGCGCTGGCGGGAATTTCCGGCGACCCCAAATATCGCGAGGCGATGCGGGCGGCGGGCGAGGCCAATGGCTGGGGGCTGGGGCCGTTATTCTACGATGCCGACGACTATTGCGTCGGGCAGGCTTACACCGAACTTTACTTCCTCTACCGTGAAAACCGGATGATCGCGCCGTTGCGCGAACGGTTCGACGCCATTCTGGCAAAGCCGTCGGACGTGCCGAGCCTCGAATTTACAAAGGCGGAGCGCCGGGACCGAAAAAACTGGTCGTGGTGCGATTCGCTGTTCATGGGACCGCCGACCTGGGTGCGGCTTTACGCCGCGACCGGCGACAAGCGCTATTTGGATTTTGCAGTGACGAACTGGTGGCGCACGACGGATTATCTTTACGACACAAACGAACATCTATTTTATCGTGACAGCACATTTTTCCAAAAGCGCGAGGCCAACGGCCAAAAAGTCTTCTGGGGCCGCGGCAACGGCTGGGTCATCGCCGGCCTCGTCCGCGTGCTGCAATATCTGCCGATGAACCATCCGGACCGGCCGCGCTTCGAAGAACTGTTCAAGGAAATGGCCGGAAAAATTCTGGTGTGCCAGCAACCCGACGGACTCTGGCGCGCGAGCCTGCTCGACCCGGAAGATTTCCCGGCCAAAGAAACCAGCGGTTCCGGTTTTTTCACCTACGCGCTCGCCTGGGGCGTGAACCAAGGTCTGCTCGACCGCGCGAAATTTGAGCCGGCGGTTGGCAAAGGCTGGGCGGCGCTCGTGGATTGCGTAAATGCCGACGGCAAACTTACGCACGTGCAGCCCGTCGGTGGCGACCCGGAAAAATTTGCAGCAGGTTCGACTGCGCCTTTTGGCGTCGGCGGATTCTTGCTGGCGGGAAGCGAGGTTTACCGGATGGCGGTTTTGGGAGAAAGCGCGGCGAATTCCGGCGCGGCTTCCGGCATGGTTATTCCGGTGATTCAATTTCAAGATGTTCCGCTGACGACTGTCATTGAAAAACTGGCGCGCGAGGCGGGCATCAATTACATCCTCGATCCCAAAATCGGCTACGGCCAACCCGATGAAAATGGACACAAGAAACCGGACCCACTCGTCTCGGTTCATTGGGAAAATGTGACGGCGACGCAGGCGCTGAACGCTCTGCTGGACAATTACGGTTTGCAAATGACCCCGGACCCGGAAACCTATCAATCCGCTCAACAAAGCCCGAACCCGCCGACTGCGGAAATCAGCCGCCGCGTTGCCCATTTCCTCGCGGTTTCAGTGAGAAATCCGGTGCCGTTCCACCGCGAGTGCGCAACGGTTGAGCTTGATTTGGATAAAATCGCCGCCGAACTTCATCTGGATCCCGCGACTGGTAAATTCGCCGTGATGGACGGCATTTCTTCGCGGATTTTGGATTCGCAAACTTATGCCGCCGAACCTGGCAAGACGCCGGACCGATTGCTTTTCCAGGTTGACCTCGCGCCGCATGAAACGCGGACGTTTTACATTCTGGACGCCTCCGCCTTGGCCGCCGTGCCGCCGCCCATCGTCAAGACGTTCGCGCGTTGCGTGCCGGAGCGCGAGGACGATTTCGCATGGGAAAGCGACCGCATTGCGCACCGCATGTACGGCAAGGCGCTGGAAACATGGAAGCGCGAGCCGCTCACCAGCAGCGGCGTGGATGTCTGGATCAAACGGACGCGGCATCTCGTCATCAACGACATGTATCGCACCATGGATCTGTTTAACACGAACGGCCCGTCGCAGGACGATTACAAGGTCGGCAAGACGCGCGGCTGCGGCGGGCTGGGCATTTGGCAGGACGGCAAGCTTTACGTCTCCAAAAACTGGCGCGCTTACAAAATCATCACCACCGGGCCGATTCGTTCGGAATTTGAACTGATTTACGATGCCTGGGACGCTGGCGACGGTCGGATGGTTTCGGAAACCAAACGCATCAGCATTGACGCCGGTTCAAACATGAGCCGCGTCGAAAGCACGTTCAGCAGCGACGACAAATCGCCGCTGCAAATCGGCGTTGGTCTGGCCCAACGTCCCGGCGGAAATGTCATTGTGCCGGACGGTTCGTCGGAGATTGATTCCTGGCAAAACAGCACGGCCAGGGGTCTCGCCGTGCAGAATCAAAATGAAGGCTGGATGGCTTATTGGCAGCCGCAGGATTTTGCAAAAGGCACGATTGGTACCGCCATCATTTTGCCGAAAGGCAGCGTGGAAACCTTCACCAATGATAAACCGAATCCGCCGGCGAGCGCGTTTAAGCCTCCGACACATACGTTGATGGAAGGCCAGCCGGCGATCCGCGATTTGCTGGCCATTGCCCCTGCCGAAGTCGGCAAGCCGTTTGTTTATTATTTGGGCGCGGGCTGGAGCGAAAGCGGCGATTTTCCCGGCGCGAAATCATGGATTGATTACGTCCGCCGCTTTGCCGAGTGCCGTGATCAGCCGCTGCAGGTGACCATCGGGAATTGATTTTCGATTTACGATTGCCGATTTACGAGTGTCCATGCGATCCTTAAACAGTGCGCAAATCGTATATCGTAAATCGCTAATTTATTTCGTCTGCATCGCCGAGATGACTCTCATTGCCTCCGCCGTCAGCGAGCTGATTTTGCTCCACGCCTTTTCCGCGACGAGCTTGCGGTCGGCTATCCAAGAACCGCCGACGGCCGCGACCTGCGGCACGGCGAGATAATCCGCCAGCGAAGCTGCGTTGATGCCACCGGTCGGAACGAACTTTACGCCGGTATGCCCGAATGGCCCGGCCAGCGCCTTGAGCATGGCCACGCCACCTGCGGCTTCTGATGGAAAGAATTTCAGTTGTTTGCAGCCGAAATTCAGCGCGCGATCCACTTCTGTTGGGGTCATGACGCCGGGGAAAAACGGCATCTGGTTTTTGTTCGCCGCTGCCAAAACCGCTTCGTTCAAGCCCGGCGAGACGCCGAATTGCGCGCCGACATCCATTGCGCGTTGCACCTGTTCCGGCGACAGCAGCGTGCCGGCACCGATGCACATTTGCGGCAGGTGCTGGCGTATGCGTTGGATGGATTCGGCGGCGGCGGCGGTGCGAAAGGTGATTTCCATCACATTCAATCCGCCAGCGAGCAGCGCCTCGGCAAGCGGCACGGCGTCATCCATCCGATCAACCGACGTGATGCAAAGCAACCTTTGTTTGAGAAAAGATTCAGCATTCATAACGTTTGTGCGTGGATGATACCTGATGGCAGGCTCGAGTGAACTGGAAAAGTCCCAATCTTAATCTCCATCGTCGTCTTGATCTCGACACCGGTGATTGACAGCGAAAATGAATTCGGGATTGCCGGTCCGCCGCCCGTGGCTTAATTGGAAGCCATGAACATCTCCTTCGAACACATTGCCATTCCCGCGAGCAATCCTCTCGCGTTGAAAAACTGGTATGAGCGCGTTCTGGACGCTCGGACGGTTTTCGACAACGGCCAACATCCGCCGACGGTTTTAATTGCGCTGCCCGGCGGCGGGTGGTTTGAGATTTACGCGGCGGAAGGCGCGCCGGAGAATCGCGGCAACAACAAACTCGCCGGGTTCCGGCATGTCGCTTTGCGCGTGTCATCGCTGGACACGGCCAAGGCGGAACTCGAAAGACGCGGTGTGAAGTTCGTGGGAGAAATCCGACCGGCGGCGGGCGGTGGCCGGGTTTTATTCTTCGAAGATGGGGAAGACAACCTGCTGCATCTGGTCGAGCGGCCAAACGATTTCAAATTATAAAACCAGCGCGGGCAGCCGGCCTGTGAATTTCCGGGCGTCCGCGTCACCATCGCGGGGCCAGATGTTTGCGCAACGTGGCTTTGTTGCACGCGAACGAGAAGCGCGATTTCTCCCGTCGGCGCGCGTTTATTTTGCGCGCAGCAAGAGCACGGGCACGCGGATGTTATGGCGGACGTGCCTAGAGGTGGTGCCAAGAAACAGGTCGGCCAAAAACCGGTGTCCGTGCGTGCTCATCGCCACCAGGTCGCATCCCTTTTGTTCGACCCACTTGACGATTTCCTTCGGCGGATCACCATAAGCCAGTTCCGCCTCGGTGGGAATGCCAGCGGATTGAAGCTCCGACTGGATCCGGTTCAAATACGCGGTGTCTTCGGTGATCTCGGGACTGACCGCGTCTGGCCCAAAGGTCCGCGCCGCCCAGCCGTCCGCCACATGCAGCAGCACGACGCGGCTTTGCGCCAGTTTCGCCAGCAGTTTGATGTGTTCGATAATGGCGCGGTCGGTCGGCGTGCCGTCCAACGTCACAAGAATGGTTTTATACATGGGTTGGCCTTTAGTTTATCCGCCGCGGATGACCTGCCAAGCCTGTTTCACGGCGTCGGGCAGGCCGTAAAAATCGAAGGCCGTAATCAGCAGCGCCGAACCCCAGCCGGCAATGAGCAGAAACCAACCCAGCCGCCATTGGCCCATTCGCTTGCGGGAACTGGCGAGGTGCATCAGAGGGAACATCGCAAACGGAAGCTGTAGCGCCAGCACCACCTGGCTCAGGACAATCAGGTCCGTGATGTTATTGGCCCCACGGATGCCGATATAGATGGCCGTGGGGATGATGGCCAGCGAGCGCGTGATGAGCCGCCGCACCCACGGCTTGATGCGCCAGTGCATGAAGCCTTCCATCACCACCTGGCCGGCCAGCGTGCCGACAATTGTGGCGCTTTGCCCACTCGCCAGCAGAGCCACGGCAAAAAGCGTGCCTGCGGCAGCCGTGCCCATCAGCGGCGCCAAAGTCAGGTAGGCCGCTTGAATCCAATCCGTTGAATCGTTGAACTGGACTACTTGTCCGCCGGCGGCGGTGACACTGGTCTTGCCGTAAAAGACAATCGCGGCCAGCACCAAGATGGAGGCATTGATCAGGAAAGCAACCGACAGATTGGCGATGACGTCATAGGTGTTGAAGCGGATCGCCTTTCGGATGGATTCCTCGTCCTTCTGGAATTTGCGGCTCTGCACCAGCGCAGGATGCAAATACAAGACGTGTGGCATGACCGTTGCGCCGATGATTCCGATGGCCACATAAACCATGGTGGCCGAACCCAAAGTGGGCAAAATCATCGCCCTGCCCATTTCCAAAAAGCTGGGCTGCGTCTGCGGCAGAATAAAAATCTCGATGTAGTAGCAAATGCCGATGGTCGCCACCAACAACAGCACGATGGCTTCGATGGTCCGCATTCCGAACCGCTGCATCGCCAGCAGCAGCAACACGTCCACGCCCGTGATGATGACGCCCCAAAAAATGGGGATGTGGAACAACATGAGCAGCGCCACCGCGCCGCCCAAGACTTCGGCCAAGTCGCACGCGATAATCGCAATTTCCGCCATGAGCCAGTTCGGCACGCGCGTCCATTTGGGATACCAATCATAGCAGCATTGGGCCAGGTCGCGCCCGGTCGCTATGCCAAGTCGCGCGGCAACAGTTTGTAAAAAGATTGCCATGAGGCTGGCCAGGCCGACGACCCAGAGCAGCCCATATTTGAACTGAGCACCGCCCTGGAGATCGGTTCCCCAGTTGCCCGGATCCATGTAGGCTACGCTGACCAGAATCGCCGGGCCGAAGAAAGCGGCCATTTGCTTCCAGAAGCCGGCTTTACTATCAGGCACTTTTACGCTGTCGTGCAATCCTTCCAGCGACATGGCGCCGGGGCGCGAAAGTGTGGCGATTCTGTCTTTCGCGGGTTCGCACACGTCCGTTTGTTTATTATTGTCTGCGCTCATAAAATTCTGTTCAATGGTTAAAATCTTACGGTGATTCCACAAAACGGATTGTAATCGGCCGCTGCTGGGGTAACCCCAAAGTAGCAGTCGCAATCGAACTGGACGTTTTTTGTCACCAGATATTCCAGACCGGTGTCCACCGTTCCCACCCAACCGGCATGACTTTCCGTCGAGAAGTTGCTGAAAAATTCCAAAAAGGCACTCAACTTCCCGATGATCTGATGATCCACACTGGCGGAAGCGATAAATTCTTCATGGTAGCCGTCGTCATCCTCATTTTTTATGTAGCTGGCCGCCGTTTCCAAACTCAGGTCGAAATCGTAGAGCAGGCTCACCGACAGCGGAAAAATCACGCCGCCTTCGACTGCATTGTTTCCAAGATCATCCGTGCTTGTCGGAAACTTGACGTAAGGCAGCAGCGCAAAGGCCGTTCGTCCGCTGTCATCCCCCCACAAATTGACTTTCAACCGGGTCGTAAAGTCCCCGAATCCCGACTGGGTGGTCGAGTTGCCTGAACCGTCCTCCGTACGCACATTCAGGTAATTGTCATAGTCGAATTGGACATCCACATCATTGAGCAATCCGGCTTTGAAATTGAAATCGCCAACTTCCCACGTCTTCGTGGTGGTGCCGTCAGTCCTATCGTAAGTGAAATTGACAAAATCCATTTCCAACTGGTAGTGGCCGGCGTCCACCGTGTAGGCCGATTCGGTTTCATCCGGCCGGTCGGGACTCAATTCGCGCATCAGATTTTCCGGCACGGGATTGAAAAGGTTGTAGCCGCTCTTGTCCGGCGGAACGGAATTAGTTTCTTGCGCCAGCATGCGGAATGCCGGCGCAATCATCGGACTAACAACCAGAACAAAAGCGGCTGTGTTTAGCTTGAACAAAAACATGTAGCATTGGTTACAATATAACACGCGAGTCGTCAATATGAATGTAGCATTGGTTACAAATTAAAACCTCGACTAATGGAGCGGGCGTGGATTTACTTTCATGATTATGCCGCATCTTGTCCGCAACTCATCGCGTGCGCGCCGCGTCGCGCCGCCACGCCCGCCGGCGCAACTGGCCGAGAACTTCCGTCGTTCGCGCCGCGACCGCGCTACAGAAATTGTACAGGATTATGTCGAGGCCATCGCCGATTTATCGGCTGCTCTAGGCGAAGCTCGCGTGGTGGATCTGGCACGCCGGTTGGGCGTTACGCATGTGACCGTCAATCGGACCCTCTCCCGGCTGCAACAGGCCGGTTACGTGAACACCAAACCCTACCGATCCATCTTTCTTAGCGAAGCCGGACTCCGGCTGGCGGCGGAATGCAAAAGGCGGCATGAAACGGTGGTGGCGTTTTTGCGGTCGCTCGGCATTTCGGAGAAAGTGTCCGAAATGGATGCCGAAGGGATTGAACATCACGTCAGCCCGGAAACCTTGGCCGCTTTTGAGCGGTGTTTAAAACGACGCTGATGCGACCACTGGATATTCAGCAAATTGGCAATGAACTGGCCATCAAATGGGACGACGGCAGCGAGAGTTTCATTTCTCTTGAAGTCCTGCGGCGATGCTGTCCTTGTGCCGGTTGCAAGGGCGAGACGGACATTATGGGGAACCTCTATAAAAATCCCGAACGACAATTGACGCCGCCAGCTATTCAACTGGTTCGATTTTCCAGTGTGGGCGGTTACGCCATTCAGCCGGTTTGGGCGGATGGACACGCAACCGGGATTTATTCCTTTGATTATTTGAAAAAAGTGGCGGCTGGGAATTCGACTGACTGAAAAAGAAACGGCGCACTCAGGTGAGCGCGCCGTTTAGTGTCAGTTCTCTCAATGGTTATCCGATGTCGTTGAATCCGGCGTCGTTGAAGAGCCGTCCGCGCTATTGGTCGTTGTTTGCCAGTCGGTTGCGGGCGCGCTGGCGGCGTTATAATAGGGATCTGTATTCTTCGGATTGCTCCAGTCATAAGGTTTGGAGCCGCTCCACGCGGAGTTCGCATTCATGGGAGATTTTGGCTCCAAAGGACTGGATTGCAGGAAGGTTGTTGTCGTTGGCTGGAAGTCATTGTCTTGCACAATAGTCGGGGTGATGAAAATCAGCAGATTGTCCTTTTGGATACTTTTATCTTCAGACCGAAAAGCATATCCGAGCACCGGAATGTCACCCAAGAACGGTACCTTGGTGTAGTTGTTGACGGTGTTATCTTTGATGAAACCGCCCATGACAAGGGTGTTCGCATTAGGAATTAACACCTGGGTGGTCACCTTGCGGATGTCATAAAAATCCGCCTGGTTTTCCACACCGGCAACGATCCTGGTAACGGTGCCGGCGTCGTCGGAAACTTCCGGCACGACGGTGAGCCAGATGTAATTGTTGGCGGAAATGCGCGGGGTTACGTCCAGGATGGTTCCCAAGTTGGTATAGGCCACTTGCGAACCGCCGGGCGAACCCTGAGTGCCGGCGGTGGTGTTGAAGATCGGCTGGGCGCGGGTAACCTCAATGTGCGCTTGTTCGTTGTCCAGCGTCACAACACGAGGAGTGGCGATGACTTGCGCGTCAGCATCCTGGTTCAGGAAAGACAACACGGCTTTGACGCCATCCGCATTCAGGAAGAATGGCGATTGAAAAAATCCTTTCGTCGCTGTGCTTCCCAAAAGGCCGGGACTGCCAAGAATTCCGCCAATAGCGCCTTGCGATGCTGGAGTGGTGGAGATGGCTCCGGTCGCACTTACGGTAGTGCTTGCTGGCGTTGCTGGTAGTCCGGGCAACGCGTCGTTACCAAACGCAATATTTTGCGCACTCAGAGTGCCCGACCAATCTATGCCTTTGGAGGTGGTGGGCGAACTCGAGACTTCCATGAAGCGGGTTTCAATCAAGACCTGGCGTGTGGGTTTGTCGAGCTGCGCAACCAGTGTATCCACGGCGTCTTGTTCGTTATCAGTGGCGACGACAACTAATTGGCTGGTGCGTGAATCACCGATTACCCGACTTCGTTTGTCGCTAAGGGTGCTTTGCACCGCTGCTTCCATATTGGAGACACTGGCATATTTGAGTTGAATAACCCGGGTTATCAGCGGCGGCGGCGCGTTGGGATTTCTAATGGTGATGCGATCGATTTTGGTTTTCGGGTCCACGACGAGCTGAAGACCGTAGTTATCCAATACCGCCAACAGCGCCTGATGGGCGGAGACGTTTTCCCAGCGGACGGAAATCGTTGGTTCCGGCTTGATCTGACCATTTTGATCAGGCTGGCCGTAGCCAATTTTCGGGTCGAGCAGGTAATTGATGTTCGCCAGACGGGCCAAATTCTCGATGGCCGTCGTGATTGGGACGTCCTGGAATTGAATTGGCAACACCGGCGCAGCGGTCATGTTGGTTGAGGCACTGGCTGTTTCATTAGTGTCCTCCGTGCCTGTGGTGGTCATTGCCGGAGCGTTGGTGGCGGTCACACTGGCGGTTTCGTTGCTGCTGGTTGCACCAGCAGAAGTGTCGGTGCTGGTGGCCGGCATGGTTGCCGTGTTGGTGGCGGCGCCCGTCGTGGTTTCGGCAGTGGCGGCAGAGTCAGCGGGCGGAGCGACGGGGGTGGCCTCACTCATCGCGGGTTCGTGTGTCGCGACACTGTTGGTATCAGTTTGAGACATAGCCCACCGTTGCGAGACAAGTCCCACACACAGCGTGGCAATTAACATTTTCGATTTCATATTATTTGTTTTTATTGGTTTTTAGTCCAATGAGCACAATCTAGCAGGTAACGAGCCAACCAAACGGAGGGTCTGGACTTTTATTGGTAGTGGAATTGCAAGTCTGTTCCCGGCCAATTGGGAAAAAGAAGCTTCTCCTCCGATCGTATCCATATCGAAAAGTTATTGGTTGAATTCGTAAACCGGGAATAGACACTTTTTTGTGAGTGTGTCCGGAAAATAGCTGGTGGATAACCCGGCCATCCCAATCAGCTCAGGCTGCCGACAAGTCGGGATATTCTCCGTACATGATTTTTAGACACCCTCCAAAAATCTAGCCAACAATATCGGGCCTCAAAGCTGGTTTGAATAAAACAGCTCATGGAATTGGCCGCCAACCTCAACGACGACAGAATTCGTCCTGATTTCGATGCAGCGCAGATGGAGGTGGCCCGTGGAAGTGATAACGTCGCCTTCATCGCCGGCTGCAAAAGTATGGTTGTTGATAATTACCAGCCGGTGATCCAACGTCCCGGAAAAGCCCCTCAAAACGAGCGATTTTATGTCAGCGACCTGGGGAATAACGGCTGCAGCAACTTCATATGGCCGGGTGGAGTTGGGAAAAAATGGGTCGCGGCCTTCCGAGGGCCTTGACGGAAGGGTAAATATGGAATGAGGTGTTTCGGTTTTATTTGAAGGGATTGTGGGCGCAGCGCTAACTGCCAGTACCGTCGCATAGCCGATCGAAAAGAAAACTGCCATCGCATTCATACAAAAATTCTCTATGGGCCGCTTTGTTTGATTTCGGTTCATGAGGAAGCAGATTTTACCAAAGCAATGACGTCCATTTTAAACGAAAGCCTTTCATCGCCGTCGGTGTTTTGGGCTGGTTGGAGTTGTAAATTAACCACCCGAATGTGGGGAAAGGTGTTTTCAAAATCGGCAATGAATTTGCCCAAGTTGTGATAATAGGCCGTGCCAGTAATGGTGAATTTGACTTGCTTGAACGGAAAAGACGGCAACAAATCCACAGGCTCGACATCCGGGTGGCCAATATCTGGAATGTCCACTTGATACGGGGTTTTGAAAAGCCGAATGGTGTTATAGGTCCAAGAATAAAGATCCCCTGAGGCCACGTCGCCTTCAGCACTTGACAGAGTTTCTGTTATATTAGTCAATTCAGCGGTTATGGTGTGGGCGTGTTCAATGGCGCTTTGAATGCCTTGGAGTTTCTTTTCCGCCGCATGTTCGCTCCCGGCAGCTCGGGTCAGCGCCCCGTACTGGGGCAGAATCAATTCAAACCACATCAATGCCAGCACCGCCACGGTGCAGAAGATTACGAGGAGGAGCTGATTGCGCTTGTCTTTGGACAATTTCATCGGGTTTGATCGGGATAAGTACACTGTAGGGTGAACAGGACGGATGGTTTGCCATCTTGACCGAGCTGTGGTGGAGAGAGGTTTGTCAGACGGACACCGTTCGTTTTATCCAGTTCAGCTCGAAAGTATGGCTCGTCAGCGATGGCATCTTTGAATTTATTGACTTGATCACCGGGGTTACTGCTGAAATCGCGCGCGTCGAGTGACACGACAATTTTTTCCGTAACGTTGCCGGGGTTGCCCGGCTTAATAATAGTGTCGTTGGTTTGGGCTGCTGTTGGGTCAGTCGCGAGGCAGGTTTGGTCCACCCGCAACCTCATCAGTTGCACACCGGGCACAGTGGCGTGTTGCAGGGCATTCAACAAATCACCTTGAAGAAAACGGCAGCCGGTCAATTTTTGTAATGCCGTCAGACTTTCCTTTGCTTTGGTAATCTTTCCCTGACTGACCAGCACAACCTGATACGCGTTGGTGTGCGATTGAATTTGTCCTTCGACTTGGGACAGATCCTTATTGGCCACCATGACTCTAAGTTGCAGCCAACTCCACCACACTAGCACCAATGCCACGACCAACACCCCGCAGAAGATCGCGCGTTTGGTCGGATCCCGCCGCCGCAAATCCTCGGCGGCCTGGGCTTCTGCCAGCAGATTGATGCGTATAGGCATAATTCAGAAGGCGGCCAACGCGGTGCCGATGGCCACAGTCAGTTGCGACGCAACGTGTTCGATTTCGACAGCCTGCTGCCCGGGCAATGCCAGTTGCAGGAAAGTCGTCGGATTCCAAGCCTTGCAATCCACCATTAGCTCGCTGTGCAGCATTTGCACGATGAGTTCTGATCGGGCGGAGCCGCCGCTCATATAAACATGTGTCACAGGCCGGTCTTGTTGATGTTCAAAGAAATCAAGCAGGGCTCGCAATTCCCGGCCCAGTGGCAACACCTGTGTTTCCAGTGTGGACTGGATTTCGGGGGCCATACCTATTTTGATGCCTTCAGCTTCGGCGTAGCTGATATTCATCACTTCTGCCAGTCCGGCCGTCAATTTATCGCCGCCAATGGCGACCACCCGGCTCAATACCAATTCACCTTGGTGCAGGATGCAAATCGAAGAATTTTTGAAACCGATGTCCACCAGCGCAATCGAATCATTTGCAAACGCCTCTGGCATGGCCATTTCAAAAGCGTTCACCGGACCAAGCAGACCCGGCACAACGTGATCAGGCACGAGTCCGGCGTCCCTTATTGCGGTTTGAAAGTCCTCCATCAATTCCTTTTTGGCGCCCGCCACCAACACCTTCAATTTGGGGATGGCAAAGGTTCCGCCGGCGTCAGCAGAATGGGGCAAGGATTTTGTTAGAATTATATGGCAATCGAAAACGCGGTTCGGTAAATCCTGCTGTAAATAACCACGTGTGTTGTTTTTCAACACCAGCCGCATCTCATCCACCGGTATCTGTGGCAGTTCCACCGGCCGCACGATCGCGTCATTCACGCCGATGGCCAGTGTGACGAGTTTGGTTTTGGCTTCCAGTGCTTCGCAAACGGCTTTCAGATGCTCCGACAGCAATTCTGTAGAAAGCGTCTTTTCAAAGATCGGTGCATCCAGCAACGCATACCGGCTTAGTGCCAAAACCTCCCCTCTCCGCTCCAACAGAACAGCCTTGGTCGTGCGGCTCCCCAAATCAACGGAAATCATCTGATTCCGCAGTTTCCTGGTGACGCCGTTTAGAAATGGCAAGCCCATTTGCATTTTTAGTCGTCTAGTTTTAGTTAAGTCCAGCTTTCAAACAGATTCCACGCAAGTTCAGCAATCGCCGCGCCAGAATCCAATGCGCGGAAAAGTTGCGCCAAATAATGCTGATTTGTCCTGTCACAAGGCGCGCTGTCTTGGAAATAGCCGCAAATCGTCCACCGCCGGTCAGTGTGCGCAAACACTCCGGAGTCAAGATGTTCCCAAGCTCTACAGTTTAGCATCCAAACAAACATGACGGTCTTGGGGACAATTTTTTAAACGGGAGCAAGCACATCCCCAACGCGACCGTGAAGAAGCAAACACTCAACATTTTTTAAAATCAGGCGAGAAACAGTATGATTGCGGAGATTTTCAGGGTGTATCTAGGTGGTCTAAAACCTCCCCGAAGTGACCGATTGTCGGGAAACCTCCTGCATTTTTAGAATCACAACGCCAGGTTTTCCCCTGCCGCCAATCGGTGTGCTGCGGCCTGAACAATCTTGAGAAAGGTGTCGAGCAGCGGATTTTTTCCACCCTGCCAGAGCGCGCCAAACTTGAGTGGCTCAAATCCATCGAGTGACAGCACACGAACCAGCGGATGGAGTTTCATTTTCGGGACCCCCACGGTCACGCCGATGCCGTAGCCGTTGGCAACATACGTTTGCACCAGCTCGACAGAACTGACTTCGATCCCGCTGAACCAGTCCACTCCGAGTTTCGCCAGCCCCGCCTGAAACGCGCGGGTGATGAACTCGTTGCTCGGCACTGTGATGAGCGATTCGCCGATGGGATCGCGCTCCCAGAGTTCCTGCGCGGACTTTAATTTGCTCGCTTTGGGAACGAGCAGCACCAGCGGCAGTTTGAACAGATGCAAGGCATTCACGCCAGCGGGCGGTTTGTTGCCGATCAGTCCAAGGGACACGTCAATTTCACGTTGTTGCAGCCAAGCAACGATCTCCGGATGATAGCCTTCGCGCAACGTCACTTTCAATTTCGGGAAGGGCTTCCGAAGTTCCTGCAGCATCGCAGGCAGATGCTCGCGCAGCACCGTTTCCGACGCGGCGATACGCAGGTGTTGGGAAACACCGCCGCGGATTTTTTCGGCCACCGTGTCCAGGTTATCGAAGAACGGCTTGACGTAATCATAAAGCTCCTGGCCCGCGGGCGTCAGCGCAAACGGCCGGCGGTGAAAAAGCGTCGCGCCGAGAAATTCTTCAAGCTGGGCAATCTGGGAACTGACCGCCGGCTGCTGGATGCCGTAGGGAATGTTGTGTACCGCCGGCATGATGCCGCCGTGCCGGGCGACGTAATAAAACAGTTCGAGGTGATGAATGTTCATTGAGCCAAGCAATGGCGGACAAAATTTTATCAATTAACACTTCCACGGCAAGCCATGATAAAAGTTTCAGAGAAAGCAACGCTACGCGCACTCAACGTGGCACAACCTGGAAAAATCATGAAAAAGATCATGCAATCAGCAATGGCGATGGCGATGGTTGGTTTGATGACCGGTTGCCAAACAAGCTGCCTTTCACCGCGTGAACATTCAGGCCTCGATTACCCCGGCTACGTCTTGAACCTGCAAATGGGCCGGACAAACGCGCCGCCGCAAAAACCGGTTCTGCCGGTTCATCTGGCGGTCGCCCAAATCGGAGAAACTGCTCCGCCCCAAACAATGCTGGATGGTTTGGAGGCCAGACCGAACCTGATTGCTTCGGTGGTCAGCCTCCCGCTGCCAGTAGATGCGGGAAACAACCTCGGCTGCAAACAGCCCGATCGTCAAGCGACCTGGGATTATGCGTCCCGCGTCAAGGCCGTCTGCAATCTGGCGGAGGCCGCCGGGGCCAACTATGTGTTTTTGTTCGGCGGCACCGTGGATTCATGGACGAGGCAAAATTCCCTTGGCATGTTCGACATCACGCTGGTGGGCGGATGGATAATTCCGGGCACCAGAATCAACGTTGAAGGCAAAGGCGCGGGCACGTTGATTGAAGCGGCAACCGGGCAGCCCGTGTTCCTTGTGAATGCGGAATACAAGGAGTCTGCGCTGTCTCCCGATTGTCTCTTCTCAGGCAAAACCACCGAAATGCGCGTTCATGCCCGGGATGCACTTGCCAGGAAATTAGGCGAAGAGTTGCAGAAACAACTCACGCGCGGCGCTTTGCCCGGTTCCGCGAAATTGGCGAATTAAACCTGCGAGTGAAAGTATGAAAGCCGTCGCCGTCAAAACATTTCGCCGAACCGAGCAAGCCGGGAAAATGGGTTTAACTTTTCACTTCCTTGGTCAGCGAAAAATAACACTCCGCCATCAAGATGAAAAAAACCGCGTCGGCCATGCCGAACAGCGCGCCAAAAATGACGTGCGGCAGGTTGCCCGCCGACCAGTAATAAAATGCCGTCGCCGAATAGGCCAGTTTGTAAAGCGTGCCGACGAAGATCAAATCCGCGTTCCGCAGCAGATTGCCACGCGCGATCAAGGCGTAGGCAATACCAATCACCAGCACGAACGCGCCCAGCAGCGTGATGTAACCGCCAAACGCCGGCAGTTTGTCGCTGATGCCCAGCGCGGCAAAAGCCCGCGCTGGAAAGAAGGTAAACGTGATGCCGAGCAGAAGATCGTAAAAAGCGGCGATGGTGAACAGTCCCCGATAATACTTTTCTTTGGCGGGTTTCATGCCATTAGTTTATAATGACCGATTCAGAGACAGCAAATGAAATCTAATCTAAACCTCTTTCTTGCCTGGCTCTGGATTCTGCTCGGTTTTGTCTCCGGCATGATGCTCGGCATGTTCTTTCACGGCGAAACCTGGCTCGGCGGCTACGGCAGTTTCAGACGTCGGATGTATCGGCTTGGGCACATTTCGTTCTTTGGCCTCGGTGCGGTGAATCTGCTGTTCTGGCTGACGATGCAACAAATTAACCCCGCCGGAACGCTGGCCGGTGTTGCTTCGTGGGCGCTCATCGTCGGTGCCATCACCATGCCGATTTGCTGTGTGGTCATGGCGCGCTTTCCGCGGGCACATCTGATTTTTGCCGTGCCGGTTTTGAGCCTCATTGCCGGCGGAGTTTTGACCTTGTTGGAGGTAATAAAATTATGAAAGCAAACAAAATCGGCTTTATTGCCATGAGCGGCGTGCGCGCCCACAACGACGAGCTCACCAAGCTGGGTCTCACCCTGCCCGGCTTCGTGGACCGCAACAAAATCATCGCCTCGCTGCCGAGCCTTGGCCTGCTCACGCTCGCCGGGCTGACGCCGGACAAATTCGAAATCGCTTACCACGAAATTGCCGATCTAAAAGAACTGCCAGAACTGCCGACCGATTTTGACCTCGTCGCCATCAGCACCTTCACCGCGCAATTTTACGAGGCGTGCGACGTTGCCGATTTTTACCGGGCACGCGGAATCTCCGTGGTTATGGGCGGCATCACGGTTTCGTCGCTGCGCAAACCGGCGAAGGAGCATTGTGCCAGCGTCGTCATCGGCGAGGGCGAATTGCTGTGGCCGGAAGTGCTCGCCGATTTCGAGCGCGGCGAGTTGAAGCCATTTTACACCACCAACCGCGAGTTTGATTTCGCTGACGCGCCGGTGCCGCGCTTTGATTTGCTTGCTCCGCAAAAATACAACCGCCTCACCGTGCAAACCAGCCGCGGCTGCCCGCACCGCTGCGAGTTTTGCGCGAGTTCAATCCTGCTCACGACGCGTTACAAGGTGAAGCCGGTGGAAAAGGTCATCGCCGAAATCCGCGAGATCAAAAAAATCTGGCCCAAGCCGTTCATCGAATTTGCCGACGACAACACCTTCGTCCACCGGGAACATTACAAAAAACTGTTGCGCGAACTGGCGAAGGAAAAATTGCGCTGGTTCACCGAGGCCGAAGTGAGCGTGGCCGGAGACAGCGAACTACTCGGACTGATGCGGGATTCCGGCTGCCAGCAGGTGCTCATTGGCCTCGAAAGCCCGCGCCGCGCAAGCCTCGATGGCGTCGAGTTGAAATCGAACTGGAAATTGCGCCAGCGGGATTTTTATCAGGAAGCCATTGCGAAGATTCAATCCTACGGCATCACCGTCAACGGCTGTTTCATCCTCGGCCTCGATGGTGACACGCGCGCCGTGTTCGACGACGTGTTGGATTTTGTGCGCGACTCTGGCCTTTACGAAGTGCAGGTGACGTTCCAGACCGCGTTTCCCGGCACCCCGCTTTACGCGCGGTTGAAAAACGAAGGCCGCATCCTCCGCGACCGCGCGTGGGAGCTTTGCACGCTGTTCGACATCAATTTTCAGCCGAAAAACCTGAGCATCGCCGAATTGCAGAGCGGCTTTCTGAAACTCGTGAAGGAACTTTATTCCGTCGAGGAGACCCGTGAGCGCCGCGCGAAATTCAAGCGCATGTTGAAAACATCGCCCCATTTTGGCCGGCGCGGTTGTGGCACAGGCGTCCCGCCTGTGCGTCGCAAAACCACTGATTCATTTTCATCGCAAAAACTCACGGGCCAGACGCCCGTGCCACTTCGCTGAAAACATGAAATACGCCGACATCCAGAAACTCCACGACGCCGGGCTTATCACCGGCGAGCAACAGCAGAAAATCATCGAGCATTTCCGACTCAAGGAAGACGGCGGCAATAAATTCCTTGCCATCGTTTCCTTCATCGGCGCGGTGCTCATCACGGCGGGCATCGTCCTGCTCATTTCCGCGCACTGGAATGAAATCCCGCGCGGCGTGAAAATCGCCGGCGGCCTCGCGCTCATGCTCGGCGCGCACGCCGGCGGTTGGTGGTTGCGAGAAGTCCACGGGAAGTATCGCAAAACCGGCGAGGCGCTGCATCTCGTCGGCTCCGGTTTGTTCCTGGCGAACATCGCGCTGCTGGGCCAAATCTACAACATCGTCTCGCGCCCGCCGAACGCGTTCCTGCTCTGGTGGATTGGCATCGCGGCGCTGCCGTGGCTGCTGCGGTCAAAAGCGCAGCACGTCCTGCTGCTGCTGGCGTTCGGCGTCTGGTTCGGCTTGGAAGTCAACGAGCGCGGTAGTTGGATTTATTGCGGAGACGATGCGCGGCAACTTCTGCTCTTCTCGCTGCTCGGTCTGGTTTATCTCGGCGCGGGCTGGCTGCTGCGGCGCGGTGCGTTCGCCGAATTCGCCGGTGTGACGGAGAAATTCGGCTTGTCCGCGTTCCTGGTTTTTTTCTATCCGCTGACTTGGAAGGATTTTTCCGGCAATTGGGAAAATACCGGAATCCGGAACTGGGTTTTTCCCGTGCTTGGTCTGGTCGCGCTTTTGCCACTGGCGGTGGGAATAAAAAATCTCCTTGCGCTAAACCGTCAATGGCGCGGTACGTGGTTTACCGCGCTGCTGGGCATGATGATTTTCATGGCGACGGTCTGGTTCGGCTTGTGGCAACTCGAACCTTCCGCCGGCTCAAACTATTCCTACTGGAGTGGATCATGGAGCTACCTCGTGGGCACGCTGGCGCTGTTCGTCTTTTGCCTGTTGCAGATCCAAGTCGCTCTTCAGGAGCGCGCGCCGTTCCTCGTCAATATTGGCGTAACTTTCATCGCGCTCGACATCCTGGCCGCCTATTTTGATTTGTTCGGCTCGATGGCGCGGACGGGCGTGATGTTTCTGATTTCGGGCGTCTTCCTCATCGTCTTTGGCGTCTATCTCGAAAAGAAGCGCCGCAAGCTGATGAAGCAAATCAAATCCTCAACCACACCGGAGGCGCAATGAAACTCAAACTCCTCATCCTTGTTCTTGCCATGCAAACCGCATGGCTGCTCGGCACGGTCGTTGTGCAGGAACGCGCGCTGGCCCATGGCCGGGTCATCACGCTCGAAACCCGGCCGGTTAATCCGCGTGACATGCTGCGTGGCGATTATCTGAGGTTGAATTACAAAATCAGCGACGTGCCAACGAACCTGTTTTCGCCGCCGGTGAAGACGAATTTGCCGCAGGGCACGGAAATTTTCGTCGCCCTCGCGCCCGGTACGAACCAATTCTACGAGATCGTCAAGGCCGGTACAAATGAGTTTACGCCATCGCCGGGCGAGGTTTTATTGAAAGGCAAAAGCACGTGGTGGTGGAACGCCACCAATTCGATTCATGTCGAGTATGGTCTCGAACGCTATTACGTCGCTGAAGGCACGGGCAATCCGACCGGCAAACTCACCGTGCAGGCCGTTGTGCCTGCGTCCGGCCATCCAAAAATCAAGGAAGTTTTCGTGGACGGCAAACCTTACGCCGAAGCAATTAAGAATGAAACAAAGTGAACTTGTTGCGGCCTTACCAGACGCCGGCGCAACTGAGCCGACGGGCTTTATGAGGCGGTGACGGTTGTGTCGGCAGGAACGTTGCCAGGCTTCGATTCAGCCGGTTGAGAGGCGCTGGTTTGATCAGTTGCCGAAGCGTTGGAAAGCAATTCCCGGATGGCTTGAACCATGATCGCGGGTGTGCATGAGCCTTTGATGAGCCGTTTGTGTGCGCGTTCCAGCACATATTCCTCCGCCGCATCTATAATGGAGTTGGTGGAGAGGATGATGATAGGAACCGCTTCAAGACGAGAATTTGAACGGATGAACTTGAGCACCTCCACACCGTTAAACTTGGGCAACATCAGGTCGAGGATCACCACGTCCGGCACGAGCCGGGAAAGAATCTTCATTGCCTCCAAGCCATCATGTGCCGGCTCAATGTGAAATCCCTCCAGTTGCAGACGGGCCCGATATGCCGTCAGCACAACGGGATTGTCCTCGATGAAGACGATGATTTTAGGCTTCGCGGTTTCGGTATTCATTTTCGCATGTATCCACCAGCAAGCGCCCACAGGCGCAAGTTACAGTGCCCTTGCTCGCCCAAGAAAACAGCACTGTGTATGCCAATATAAGAAAAATATTCTCAACCGTTAAGCCCCTCCGATTGCCTTGCAACCCATTCAGATGAAAAGACTTTTGACCGCAGCGTTTTTTCCGACTTTATTGGTAGCGTGTTTGTGCCAACGCGATTCACGTCATACGTTTCATCCGATATTATTACTTTATGCGGAGCACGATTGATTTGACCCGCAGTGCTGGATCAGGTTAAAGGCCATCGCAAAGTGTTTTATTCTCCGGTACGCCAAGTTTTCCAGTAATTTTCGTGCCGACGACAAAACAGGGAGGGTTTTTCCGCATAAAAACCTGAGCCAAGTGCGAGCGCGGCCGATCGCAATTCCTTTTGATGCAATTCGATTATTTCATTGAGCAATCTCACTTCCCCGGGACACGTGCGGGCGCAGCGGCGGGAGACGAATCGTCTTAACATGACCAAATCATGGTAGTCGCCAAGATACTGGCTCAGCGTTTTCATTTCTTTGACCGCCGCACGCAGGTTTTCCGGTCGGATGGGACACAGCAGGCGGAGTTGATGCCAGAGGTCTTGTACATGCTTCCGCCATTGATGAAGATTTTCCGGCGATGTTTCTTTAAGCGCCACCTCAAATGCCTCCCGCCCGCGGCTGTAACTTTCCCTCAACCCTGATCGAATGGCCGTCCAGCCGTCCGCCTTGACTTTCAAATCCCTGGCACGCCGGCTTATTTTTCGCAACATGCGGTCCACCGCCGCCGCAGATTCGCCTTTCATGAATTCGCGGGTTTCCTCAAGACAATTCTGGCGCAAAACTGTTTTGATTCCCGAAAACGGATGCGCCGGAAGCCGGTCTTTGAAACGAACCGTCAGCCGCTCGAGTGTCCGGGGTCTGACATGCGCATCACGAGGGTCCGTCAGGTGTTTTGCCGCCGCGCGCAATGTCTTCGCGAATTTGCGATAAGCGTCGCCGCCCATTTTTTCGTGGACGAGTCCCAGGGTCGCACGCACCTTTTTGATCTCTTTGCGCACGCTGTGGACGGCCTCCAGCCGGTCGCATTTTTGCAAATGATCCAGCGCCTTGGCGATCCGCTCGCGGCTCAAGCGCCGCGCCGCCTTGGTCGGTGATTCCTTTTTTTTGAAATGAAATGCCATAAACCGCCGGGTTTCTTTTAGCGGTGGATTTACATCTGATAAAATCATGCCCGCCCGCAAGAATCAGTTCAAGGAATTTCAGGATGTGTCTGAGGTTGTACAACATAGCGCTGTAACGGTGCTATGGCGCGCCGCGAAGACGGATGGCTTGAATTGGCGCAAAGCCGCACGACATGTCGCCGGCTTCCGGTTGACTTGCTTCATTGCTGCAAACAATGGCCGGCAAAAGTTTTTCAATTCACAGTTTGGCGTGCAAAGGGCTAGTCTTACGGCGTGACCGAAAGCCAGACTCCAGCAGCCGAAAGATCGAAGACAGACTGCGGAAATCAGTCTTCGGAGCTCCGGCTTCCAAATTCCCATCTGCGCAGTTTCTGGCTCATGTTCGTCGTCGAGTTTCAAAATGCCTTTAGTGACAACACCCTTCGGTGGCTCGTCTCGTTTTTGATTGTCGGCATGGGTTTGTCGCAGGAAAAACGCGATTCGCTGGTGCCGCTGGTGGGCACCGTCTTCTCGCTGCCGTTTGTTCTGTTTTCGATGGCCGGGGGATATTTTGCCGACCGCTTCAGCAAACGCAGCGTCGCCATCGCCGTCAAATGCGCCGAACTCGGCATCATGTCCGCCGCGGCGCTTGGCCTGTGGTTCAACCACATTCCCCTGATGCTGGCGGGCATTTTTTTGATGAGCACGCACAGCGCGATTTTCGGTCCGACGAAATACGGCATGTTGCCGGAACTATTGCCGGAAAAAAAACTGTCGTGGGGCAACGGCATTTTCGGCCTCGGCACCTTTTCCGCCGCCATCACGGGAACGATTTTCGCCGGAATGCTTTCCGACGTTTTCGGCAAACGGCAGATTTTCTCCGGCGTCATCCTCATCGCGCTGGCGCTTGTCGGACTGTCCCTGTGCCTCGGCGTGACGCGCTTGCCGGCCGCCGATCCGCACAAACAATTCCGCGCGAATTTTCTTGGTGATTTTTGGTCGCAATTGAAGGCGATCCGCCGGGACCGCGTTTTGTTTCTCGGCGTCATCGGCAATGCGTTTCTCTGGTTCCTCGCCATGCTGCTGCAATTCACGATCCTTTTTTATGGCAAGGACATGTTTCATTTTGACGACCGGCACAGCGCCTATCTCCAGGGCGGAATGCTCGTAGGCGTCGGCGCGGGCAGCCTGGCGGCCGGATTCTTGTCCGGTGGCAAAATCGAATACGGTTTGATACCGCTGGGCATGGGCGGCTTGACGATTTTTTCCGCACTGCTCTCCCACGCCGGGCTGGGCGTTGCCGCCTTCGCGTGGAGCCTTGGCCTGCTCGGTTTCTTCGGCGGATTTTATAACGTGCCCGTCAACGCGATCATCCAGCACCGCCCCGATGCCGACAACAAGGGCAAGGTCATCGCCGCCTCCACGCTGTTGAGCTGGATTGGCATGCTGCTCGCGTCGGAAGTTTATTCCCTGCTCACGGCGGTGTTGCATCTGAAGGCGCCGCAAATTTTCCTTTTTGGCGCGGTGCTGTCACTGGGGGGAACCGTTTACTGCATCAAGCTGATGCCGGATTCACTGCTGCGTTTCGTGCTTTGGTGCGCGACGCACTCGCTGTATCGCATTCGCATCCTCGGCCGTGACCACATTCCCGAAAAAGGCGGCGCGCTGTTCGTCTGCAATCACGTGTCGTTTGTGGACGCGGTGCTGTTGCTGGCTTCCACCGACAGGCAGGTGCGGTTTATGATGTTCAAGGGCACGTACGAACTGCCTTACGTCAAACCGTTCGCCAAAATCCTCGGCATCATTCCGATTTCTTCCGAACAACGCCCGCGAGAGATGATCAAGTCGTTGCAGACTGCCGGCGAAGCAATTCGGAATGGGGAAGTGGTCTGTATCTTCGCCGAGGGGCAAATCACGCGCATCGGCCATCTGCTGCCGTTCCGGCGCGGCTTCGAGCGCATTATGAAAGACGTGGTAGCTCCAATTATCCCGGTGGCCATGGACGGCGTATGGGGCAGCATCTTCAGTTTTCACAAAGGCCGCTTTCTTTGGAAACTGCCGCGGCGTTTTCCGTATCCCATTACGATCAATTACGGCAAACCGCTACCACACTCGGCGACACCTTTTCAGGTGCGCTCGACGGTTCAGGAACTCCTCGTCGAAGCCTGGCAGGCCCGCAAAGCGCGAATGCGTCCGCTTCCCATCGCCTTCGTCAAAACGGCCCGCAATCACCCATTCCGTTTCGCCATGGCCGACGCGCAAAACGCCAGGGTCCGTTTCGGTGCGGCGTTGGTGCGGTCCGTTTTTCTCGCGCGGCGGCTGCGGAAACTCTGGTCGGGCCGAAAAATGGTCGGTCTGTTGCTGCCGCCGTCAGTGCCAGGCGCACTGGTAAATCACGCCGCCATGCTGCTCGGCAAGGTGCCGGTGAATTTGAACTACACCGTGTCGGAAGAAACCCTCGCCTCGTGCATCCGGCAATGCGAAATCAAAACCGTCATCACCTCGAAGATGTTTCTCGACAGGCTCAAGCTCAAGCTGCCTTGCAAAACTGTTTTGCTGGAGGAAGCGGCGGCCAAACCCGGCTTGGGCGAGAAGCTCGTTGCCACGCTGATTGCATGGCTGGCGCCGGATCGCTTCTTGCAACGACTTCTGGGCGCGGAAAGAAATACCCGGTTGGATGATTTGGCCACCATTATTTTCTCCAGCGGCAGCACTGGCGATCCGAAGGGCGTGATGTTGAGCCACTACAACCTCGGCTCGAACGTTGAACAACTCGAACAGGTTTTTGGATTAAATCGCCGGGATGGCGTGCTGGGCATTCTGCCTTTTTTCCATTCCTTCGGTTTCACCGGAACACTTTGCTTGCCGGCAGTATTGGGTGTGAAAGCGGTATATTATCCAAACCCGCTCGAGGCGAAGGCGATCAATCCGCTCGTCCGCAATTACAAACTCACTTTCCTGCTCGCCACGCCGACATTTTTGCAGATCTATCTGCGCGGCTGTTCAGCGGAAGCTTTCGGCAGCCTGCGCGTGGTGATGACCGGCGCGGAAAAGCTGCCCGACCGGCTGGCTGCCGCGTTCGAGGAACATTTCGGCGTCCGCCCGCTCGAAGGCTACGGCTGCACCGAATGCGCGCCAGCCGTGGCGGTGAGCACGCCCGATTTTCGCTCCGCGGGCTTCCGGCAAATTGGCGCCAAGCGCGGGAAAATCGGCCATCCTCTGCCGGGAGTGAGCGTGCGCATCGTCAGTCCGGAAAATCCATGGAACGGTGAAAATCTGCCAGTCGGCCAGCCGGGTCTGATGCTTGTACGAGGACCGAACGTGATGCAAGGCTACCTCGGCAAGCCGGAAAAAACCGCCGAGGTTTTGCATGATGGCTGGTACAGCACCGGCGACATTGCAGCCATTGACGAAGACGGTTTTCTGCAAATCACCGACCGCCTGAGCCGCTTCAGCAAAATCGGCGGCGAAATGGTGCCGCACATCAAGATCGAAGAAAAATTGCACGAACTGGCCGGCTCGACTGAACAGACCTTCGTTGTCGCCGGCGTGCCGGATGAAAAGAAGGGCGAACGGCTTGTCGTTCTGCACAAACTGGCCGACGAAAAGCTGGCGCCATGCGCGGAAAAGCTTGCGCAGTGCGATCTGCCGAATCTCTGGAAGCCGCGCGCCGATCAGTTTTTCCGCGTGGACAATTTTCCGCTGCTCGGCACCGGCAAATTGGATTTAAGAAAAGTGAAAGAACTGGCCCAAAAATTCTCAACTAAGGATGAACACGGACAAACATAAATGACCTAAAACGTTCAAGCTTGTCTATTTCGACCGCCACCGGTTTCTCTTCCTCCTTGTTCGGCGGGGAAGTTCTGCTAGAAATCAGCCGCATGTCTCGTCCACGCGCCCGTCGCGAGTTGCTCGTGTTCTTTTCCGATTCGTTGGTGCGTGCCTTTGTGTGGCTGATTACGCGCCTATTTTATCCCCTGCGCGTGCGCGGGCTGGAAAACGTTCCCCGTCGGAGTGGCGCGTTGCTCATCAGTAATCATGTTTCTTTCGTGGATTGGCTGTTGCTAACGGCGGCGGTGAAACGGCCGGTGCGCTTTCTTATCAGCAAAGAATTTTGTGACTCACCCTGGCTTGGCCCTTTCGTACGCGTCGCGCGCGTCATTCCCATCCCGCCCGGTGTTCGCCCGCGCGAGGTGACTCACGCGCTGCAGTGCTGCGGCGATGTAATCCGCAACGGCGAGGTTGTATGCGTCTTTGCCGAAGGCGGCATCACACGCACGGGTGAATTAAGGCCGTTCCAGCGCGGTTTTGAACGCATCATGAAAAACGTGGATGCGCCGATTGTGCCGGTGGTGCTGACGGGCGTGTGGGGCAGCATTTTCAGCTTTGAACGGGGAAAGTTTTTCTGGAAATGGCCGCGGCGACTCCGGCGTCCGGTGACAGTCACCTTCGGCCATCCCCTGCCGCCGGATGCGACAGCGGAACAGGTCCGGGAAGCGGTAATCAAATTGCTGAACGTTGAAGTGTTGAAGCGTTGAAGGATAAATTGTTTCAGAGGAAGATTGGGGAATATTCACGCCGATTGTTTTCACTCACAAGCCAACCCTTTTTGTCTCGGAGCCGACGCTATTTGCCTTGAACTCGACCCTATTTGCGACGAAGTCGAGGCTCTTTTCGTCGGATCCGACCTTTTTTGCTTTGAAGCCGACGTTATTTCCATCAAAGCCGACCCTTTTGCCTCAAAACTGACCTTATTTGCGCTGAATTCGACCATTTTTACGTCGAAGCCGACGTTATTTACGTCGGCTTCGATGTTCCAAGCTGCTCGTTAAAAGTAACTTGCGCTGGTTTCAACCTTTGTTGCCTCGCTTCAAGCCCTTGCGGGCGTGACCGCCACTTTGCGATGGCCGGGAAAGCGTTGGCTGAGGTCATCGTAAATGGCCTGCGCGCCGGGGACGCCGTGTTTGGCCGCCTGCTGGACGCTGTGGTAATAGGACAATTCGGGCAGAAAGACTTCATGCGCCAGCACCATGTCGGTGTCGTCGGCGCGCTGGGCCAGTTCGCCCAAGGCGCGCATGATGTCGCCCAGATCGGTGCGCGCGGCGCGGGCGGCGGCTAGGGCGGTCATGTCCACGAAACTGGGGATCAGTTCTGGACGGCTGGCCATGTAGCTGGCGCACTTCTCATCGAAGCCGACGGATTTCTCGCCCAGCTTGAGCATCTGACGGCGCTGATCGTTGGTCAGGCCGACCAGGAAGTTGAGTTTAGTGGACAGCGCGGCAATGTCGGCTAAAATGGCGGCCTTGTCGTCCGCGCTGAGGGTGATGGTGACGGAGTTGTCCGAGGTGTTGGTGGCTGGCATAATTTTTTGGTTTTAGTTGGATGTGAATGCTGTGTTCCAAACTTCGTCGTTTGTTACCGGGAACTGAAAACCCCTGCCAACCCGATGTTGGGAAAAGCTCCCCATTTTTTGTCCCGCCGTAATTCCCGCACCCGTGGATTTGACAGATGAACATGAACGAAAAGCTTTCAAACCGGCGTTCTCAACGAATGAGCGATAAAAATAATTCTTGGCAATTTCATAAGATGGGCGTAGAACCGAAACGTCACACAGAAGTTCCAGAACAAATGTAAAACTTAAAACAACAACGACAAATTTGCGGCTTCGGCTGCTGTCACAACGAAACTGGTAATTTTAATTAAACGACAGCTTTTGAAGCACGCCCGCGCTGGGCGTGCCGAAAGCGTTCGTTTTAGGCATACCAGTGCCTGTTGTGAGCGTGAGTAATCACGCCCTCTTTGTTGGGGAGCAGAAGGAACGCGGGAAAGGCATAAGTGAAAATTAGAAATCTTCTTATCGGGACACTTTTGAGCGCAGGATTGATTGTTGGACTGCATTTTCTCCACGCTCAAGACGCCGCGATGGCCCAATATGACACAACCTCTTTGACCGACACGAACGTGGATTGGAATTCGATGTCCGATTTCGAGGTGGAACTTAAAGCTATTGAAGCGATGCCGACCATTTCGGCCGCGGACTTGGTCAACCAAGGGCTGGAAGGGACATTTTATTCCGCCCAACACATCAGCGATTGGCCGCCGCTGCCAGGTGACGTGCTGGGGCTGCCGGTATGGGTTGTTGACACCAACCTCTTTCTCATTGATGACACTAATTTTGACTATGCCGCCATCCAGACAAAATCTGCGGCAACGATGAGCGGTGCCGACGGCTATGCGCCGTTAGACAACCCGCTCACTCCTGATTACGGCACAAATCTTTGGGTGGCGATAACAAATCTAGCGGACAATATGGCGGGCCTGCTCATCAGCAATACAGTGGGAGACATCCAATACGAAATTCAAGTCACGACGAACTTGACTGATACACAATGGATTTCCGAAGGATTTGTGTATGGCTCGGAAATTGCGAACTGGACTCCGGCGAGTGCAGCGGCGACAACTTATCCGAATTTATTTTTCAGAATCCGCTCGTGGATTGATAGTGATAATGTGGGGATTCCTGACTGGTGGCAGTTGCAATACTTTGGTTATGTCGGTATAGACCCCTATGCCGCTAGTCCCGCTGGTGACGGTTTTGATGTTTTCTCCAAATACCAAAGTGGTCTAGCTCCGACAAGTTTTGTGACGCCGCCCGCGCCAAATAATTTTATTGCAGTCTTAAGCACGAATGGAACAAGCGTTTTGCTTTCATGGGATGCCGCACAAGGAACGGTGGCAAATTATGCTCTCGTGCGCGGCGTTTTTAATTTTGACACGTTTGAATATGATTATTCCTCCATTGGTACGGTAAGCGGCAGCACAACTTCCTTCACAGACGTTGGGGCCGTTAGTGGTGGGGATGAGGCTGACTTTGTTTATCAACTGACGGCTGATTATGCGGGAGGTTCTTCCCAAACTGCTTCCTCGTATGTTTATGATAGCCCGCCACCGCCGCCTACTCCGCCGACCCCAATTTACAACATTGATGTTTCCGCCACGCTCATCCGCAATGCAACTGGTCGCTGGCAATTGATGTTTGCAGGTCTGCCCGCCAATGCGCCGGTGATTGAATTGATTTGGGGGAATGGCGCAACGACAAACATTCCGGCCAGTAGTTTGACCAACGGAATATACCAGATTCCCGACACCGATTCAGTCAATCACTTGGGCGACACGATTTCTGTGCAAGGGATGCAAACGAACGGTGAATCAGGCACGATTTCTCAAGCCGGAGTTTTGGCAAATGACGCGCCGTATTTTGTTGATGGACGCCAACACATGAAACAAAATCTGATTTGCCTGCTCAGTGGAGCGACCTTGCATGACCCTTACTTGTCCGGCGATTACCGCTTTAGTTCATCATCGAATTTGGAGGAATCTGGTTTTATTCACCGGGATATGGATTATTCCGGTTATATCATTGCTTTGGACGACTTGTGGCCGTTCAACGTCAATTATTCATTGCGCAACGACATCTTGGACACCAACAATCCCGGCCCATTCACTTTCACCTACACGACCAATTTCGACCCGAACCCTGCGCCGCCAGTGTTGACCAATGCCTAACCCTATTGGGTTTCCCAAGTCGGAGGCTATTTGGCCCCCGGTTCACAAAGCGAATCGGCCACATTGGCCGAATTGGGCGCGTCTCTTTCCTCGAATAGATGGACTTTGTATCTTCAAGGCGGAATCAGTAACTTGTTTGGGTTGGACATTCTTTCAGGCTACTGCATATTGGGCGGCACAACGGCTATAAATCCTACAAACGGTATTCCCTTTACGCCGGAAGGGCCTTTAATAGAGGCAGGCGGCTCGATCAATATTTACGCCGCGACAATATACGGTTACTACAGCCAGGTTCAAACGCCGAGTCTGGCCAATGTGGGATATTATTTTGCGCCGTTAATCAATCCGAACCTGAATACCATGAACCTGCCCCCGGTGAATCAACAGCCGAGTCCGTTGCCGATTGACGATACTTTCAACGTCACCAACCAGACGCCGTTGATCGTCGGCGCAGTCGGCCAACCAATGATTATCGGCGCATGGGCGAAGTATTCAATTTCCAACAGCAGCCCGACAAAATTTGCCTATCTCGGCCAGTATTTTGTCACGAATGCCTTTCTGCTGGATGCCAGTGGCAATGCTACCACCAACCTTGCCGGTATTGTGTCGCCTTATGGTGAATTTTTCCCGACACAAGCGGGACGGGCGCAGTTAATCACCATGCAGGACATTGACACCGGACAACAAGGAACAAACATCGTTCAGATTGTTTCGCTCAACGTGGATGCCAACCACGATGGAATGATGGATTTGTCGTATTTTGGACAGGATCAGACCTCGCCCAACAAACCCTATGTTTTTTGGTGCAACAATAATTTCGACCGTTGGCACGCTGTGGACTTCGCAACGGATACCGAACAAGATGATTTGCAGCAAGGTGACGCTGGCCTGTATAATCTTGATCCAAACGATCCTGATTACAATTACACGGTCAGTGGAAGCCGGGTCATTCCCTGCACTCGTGACTTGGAAGATTTTTCCAGACTGTGGATTAACGGTGTGACTTCAAATTTACTCGCGGCATTACCTTCCGGCAGCACCATCACACTAAATTGGGGGGATGTGGGCAACCCGAACTCCGGCAACCCAACGATTGACCTGTTTGCCGCTGCTGACACCGATGGCGGGATTGGTTATTTGACAAACAGCACAATTGCGGCAGAACAAACGAACATCACACAATGCCCGTATATCGGCAGATTGGCTCCGGGCGGAAGTCTTCAATTGAACACGATTCAATTCAATAATTGGGCGGGGAATTACTTTATCTGGTGTGGTGTTGGCAATGGCAGTGGCAAGTTGAATTTAACTTTTGCGGACGCAAGCGGAAATCTTTTAGGGCAAGCATCCGTTTACATTCAGATTATGGACATCAAACAAATGTATGAGCGTTGGACGGTGGGAGATAATCCGTATGCCACCCCAGCGAGCACGGCTTATATCGCAGAGGACAATTTGTTTCCGGGGGAATCAAAGTTTCAATACACGAGTCCAGTCACTACAAACACGCCTTATATTCTGTTCGTGCATGGCTGGAATATGCCGACATGGGAAAAAGACCGCTATGCAGAAACCGCGTTCAAACGTCTTTACTGGCAGGGTTATCAGGGGCGGTTTGGCGAATTTCGCTGGCCGACATATTACAATTTCCTATTGGAAGCTTTTCAATGGCAAGCAATTGACCTTAACAATTTTGACAATAGTGAATTGAACGGATGGAACTCAGCAACGGGTTTGGCGAATCTCTTGACAACCCTTAATGCGGAGAACCCAGGGCAGGTTTACCTTATGGCTCACAGCTTAGGTAATATTGTGGTAGGCGAAGCTTTACGGTTGGCAGGAACAAACCAAGTCGTAAATACATATGTCGCCATGCAGGCAGCAATCTCGGCGCACGCTTATGATCCATCAACTGTGAATCGTACGACTTCCGTTTTGCCTGACGATTATGCCCACTACTGGACGAGTAACGCGCCCTGCTATTTCAACGGTATTGCCAGCGCCGGAACTTTCGTGAACTTTTTCAATACGAATGATTACGCTCTGAATGTAAACAACTGGCAGTTAGACCAAGACTTGAAACCGCACTTGGGATACGGTTATAGTAACTCGGGCAATTTCTGGTATTCTGGCCTCACTGAATTATCATACACGGCCGATCGGTACACAATTTTTGCCTTTTGCGATCCGTCTTGGAGCTATGCTCTTGGCGCACAGCAGAATGTCGGTGGAGCATTTACAATCGCCCGGCAAGTTGAATTAGACGCTGCCCCTTACAATTTTGGCCGCGAACATCTCTATCACAGTGGCGAATTTCGTTCCGATAACACTCAACGTTGGCAGTTCTGGAATCAGGTGCTCGTACAAATGAAACTGAAACTACAATGAGACCCCGCTTTTTAATCTTTCTTTCGATCTTCGTGTTAATGGCATTTGGTGTAATGTTCTGGCTGCGGCCAAGGCATCATGCAACTCTTCCTCTGCCAAAAGGTGAATTCAATCAGTCCACTAGCTCATCGGTGACAGTTAATGCAAGCGGGGCTTTTCAAAGCCCTTCTCACGTGTCGCCGCCTCTGGCGGCCAATCACCAATCAATCGTGACCCATAAAGCAGAAACACCAGAAGCGGCAAGGCAAAGGATTGAAAGCGCGAATGTGCCAGTTGATTTTTGGGGCAAGTTTATTGACCAAGACAGCAACGCTCTGGCTGGCGTCGAAATAAAAGCGGTTGTCCGGCACTGGACTATGCCGGATCCGACTGTTCCATTTGCTGGCTCTAAGGACATCCCACTTGAACAAAAATCAGGGTCTGACGGATGTTTTGAACTTAGCGGCGCAACCGGAGATGGGTTCGATATAAAATCTATTCAAAAGGACGGCTACGAAGCTGAACCTGGTTCACGTAGTTTTGGCGCAGTCGGCGGCAGCTATGATAATCCTATCATTTTCAGAATGTGGAGCACCAATATCCATGAGCAGTTGATAACTGGCAGAAAATCATTTGATATTGTGCCTGATGGCAGGCCCTATTTCATCAATTTGACCGATGATACAATCTCCGAATCCGGCACGGGCGACTTGACAGTGTGGATAAAACGACCGGAGCCGATCACGTCACGAAGATACGATTGGTCGTGTGAAGTAGATGCTATAAACGGCGGAATCCTACAGGAGAACGATATAAATGCGGCAATGTATGAAGCACCAACAGACGGATACACGAATTCTTTCAGTTATAGAGAAACGGCGACTGCCAATGGGTGGGGAGATACAACTGGCGAGCAGCGGTTTTACATTAGATTAAACGGTGGACAAAAATATGGGCGAATTTCGATTGAGCTTGACGCGTATTACAACAATCAAATCCCCGGTCTGATCCGGATTTCGTATGCCATCAATCCATCCGGCTCTCGTGTATTGCGCTAAACGTTGTTTTTATTGTCTAAGTTCATCTTATGGGAATTGTTTTTGGAATATTAATTTTCTTTGGCTTGTGCTTGGCCAGCCTGATTATCTTGGCCTATTCTTATTTTTGTTCCCAGAATTGGACTCATTTGGTTGCGGGAGCAGTTGTTGCGACCGTTCTGGTCGTGCTCGAATACCTGGTGATTAGGTGGTTTGCCGGAATCGGGTCGGCCACGAGCGGAGGTCAAGGTGCTTACAAAGTCGCAAGGGGTCTGATGTATTGTTTTGTTATCTGTTTGGTTTTCTATTTTTGGAGTGGTAGCAGACGAATCAGGAAATAGAATTTCTCCGGTTCTCGCATTTTGCGTTAAATTGATATGAGACCAAAAATTGTAATACCCAGTCTGATTATATTGCTGATGATAATAGCAATCGCCCTTTGGCACCGATCTAACCCACAAGAGAGGATTTTTGAATCAACTGTCAAACCCGGTGCGCAATCGAATTCATCTACAGGTGGGCTGGAGAAGAGTGGCGGGAATCGTCCTATGCCAACTCCTTCTACGGCGCTTTCTAACCCGCAAGGACAGCCTGCTCTGAATCGCAACAATCCAGAATCGATTCGCAAATACATGGAATCGCAAAACGTTCCGGTCAACTTCTATGGCAAAGTGGTTGACCAAGACAGTAATTCTCTTGCTGATGTGAGCATAAGAGGAGAGGTTTTGCATGTAAAAGTAGTCGTTCCAGCCCCTTGGGGCGGTCAAGACGAGAATATTCCAATTGATCAGAAGACTGACATGGATGGTAGGTTTGAAATTCATGGCGTCACTGGACGAGCCTTGCAAATAGAATCAATACAAAAGAGTGGTTATGAATTTGAGTCTGGTCTGCCGAAAACCTTTGGGGCCTCGAGTGGCAGCATTGAAAATCCGGTGATCTTCAAAATGTGGAGTACGAACATCCATGAGCAACTGATAACGGGAGAAAGGAAATTTCAGATTGTACCGGATGGTCGCTCATACTTCATAAATTTAACGGACGGCACAATTGCTGAATCTGGCGGGGGCGATCTTAAAGTGTGGATTAAATACCCCTCCCAAACCTCTCCCGACCAGACAAATAATTGGTTGTCTGAGATTGATGTAATCAAAGGAGGCCTTGTAGAAGAACCTCTTGGAACACCTATGTATATGGCGCCGGCAGATGGTTATGTTCCTTCGTTTAACTTCCAGCAACAAATTAGGGAAGGCCAGCGAGGTTCGATTGGCGATAAGCCGTTTTATATCACGCTAGAAAATGGAAGGCTTTTTGGCCGAATCCAAATTGATTTGATTGCCCCTTTCAATGTCGGAATTCCCGGCCTGATTCGCCTCTCTTACGCCATCAATCCATCAGGCTCGCGCATCTTGCGATGAGTTTGGAGAAAAAGTTTTCAACTTTGTCCGCCCAGTTCAGCCACCAAATCCTCCACGACCCAATTTTTTTTTGCCGTTTGCAGCCGGTCCGCCGTGCTTCCATGCAGCCAGACGGCAAATCGAAGGGTTTTGCCGACATCGCCTTGCATCGCCGGTTGCGCGAGCAATCCCGCGATGAAACCGGCCAGCACGTCGCCGCTGCCGCCTTGGGCAAGATGGGGATTGCCCGAAGAGTTCACAAAAATTTCGCCCGCGCTCCGGCCCATTAGTGTTTGGTGCCCTTTCAGCACGACCCAGCAATCGCCAAAGCGGCGCGAAATTTCCCGCACCGCTTGTGGACGGTTCGCCTGTACTTGCTGTGCCGTCTTGCCCAACATTCGCGCCGCTTCGCCGGGATGCGGCGTGACGACGCGAATTTCATTCCTGGACAAGGCGTGTGGCGCCAGCCAGTCCAGTGCGCTTGCATCTACAATCATGGGCAACGACGAATCGCGCCCCAGCCGCCGCCACAATCGTCGTGTGAGCGTCTTCAATTCTTCAACGGATTCCGGAGCGGCCATTCCCGGGCCAATCAAAACGGCGCTGGCCGATTCCGGCAATTTTGTTTCCGGTTTCCAGACATTGACCATTACCGCCTGCAATTGCGATGCGACAACGTGATAAACGGATTCCTGCGGAAACAGCGTGATGAGCCCGGGTTGCGCGCGTTGCGCGGCGCGCGCGGCCAAAACCGCAGCCCCGTGAAAACCGAAACTGCCGGCGATAATCGCCAAATGCCCGAACGAACCTTTGTGACTTGCAGCACCTCGGCGCGGTGGAAAATCGGCAAAATCGTCCGGCAGCGTCCAATGCATTTCGCTTTGGTGCGGACAGGGAACCAAGCCGACATCTTCCGCAACTTCCAGTCGTCCGACAAACGGCCAGGCGCTTTGCTGAAGCAACCCGGTTTTGGGCGCGCCGACGGTCAGAGTGACCGCCGCCTCAATCGCCGCTCCTTGTGGCTGACCACTGTCCACATTTAGACCCGACGGTACATCCACGGCTAAAATCGGAATTTTTCTTTCGTTGACAACCGTGATTAACTTTTTCCAGTTGTTGTCAAGCGGACGGTCAAGACCGATGCCGAACAAACCGTCAATAATCAACGCAGGACAGGCTTCCCGCCTGTATCCATCCGAAACGGAAGAGTCAAAGACGGGCGGGACGCCTGCCCTACGTTGGAATTCGGCGAACGCCGCCGCCGGATCGGTCACGTTCAGCAAAAAGATTCTGCGGCCACTTAGAAACTCGTTTGCGGCACGGGCGTCGTCGCCGTTGTGGCCCTTGCCGGCGAGAATCAAAATGCCGTCGCCCGGACGTGTCATTCGTAACGCGAGTTGGGCGATTTTTTCGCCGACGCGGCGGATGACCCCGGCCTCGGTTTGGCCGGCGGCCCAAGTGGCGTTTTCCCATTCGCGCATTTGGGCAAGGTTAATGACCGGAACTGGCATGATATTTATGATGTATGATTTACGATTAACGATTTTCCCCAATCGAGGGCACGTTGGACAAATCGTAAATCGGAAATCGCAAATCGCAAATCGAATCGTCACCCAATCGTCACCTGGTTGTCACAGTTTTGAAATTGTGTGACGATGGCGATTTGGTGCAGGATGGACAGGCAAAGGTGAAGCCCAAGATACTAGTGGTGGATGACGAACCGGAAGCCGTCGAGCTTGTGGAGTTCAACCTCAAGCAGGCCGGTTACGCCGTGAGCACGGCGGCGGACGGCGCGGAGGCGTTGAAAAAGGCGCGCGCGCAACCGCCGGACCTGATCGTGCTCGACGTGATGCTGCCGGAAATGGACGGCTTCGAAATTTGCAAAACCTTGCGGCTGGAACCCGTCACCGCGCGCGTGCCCGTCATCATGGTCACGGCCAAGGCGGCGGAAATTGACCGGGTGCTCGGCCTTGAACTCGGAGCCGATGATTACCTGACCAAGCCGTTCAGCCCGCGCGAACTTCTGCTGCGCATCAAAAAAATCCTGTCGCGTGGTCAAAACGGGGAAAAACCTCGAGACCAGATGCGCTTTGGCGATTTGTTGATTGACCTGCCGCGGCACGTGGCGAGTTGGAAGGGCAGGACGATCGAGTTGACGGCCACCGAGTTCAAACTCCTCGTCGTGCTCGCGCAACGCTCCGGGCGCGTGCAATCGCGCGATCATCTGCTGCGCGACGTTTGGGAATACGACAGCCTCATTGATACGCGCACGGTGGACACCCACATGCGCCGTCTCCGCGAAAAACTCGGCCCGGCCTCGAAGCATCTGGACACGGTGCGCGGGGTCGGCTATCGGTTTGTGGAGTGAGCAGGAAACATTCAACATTCAACATCCAACGTCCAACACTCAATTGTAAGCGCGAGGATGCCATTGGATGTTGGACGTTGAATGTTGAGCGTTGGATGTTTTTCAAACTTCAACCAGTCTTCTTATGTGGCCGTTCCTGACCATCCTGGCCATCGCCGCCGTCTTGGGAATTCATTTCTGGTGGCGGCAAAAATTCCGGCATCAGCAACGGCAATTGCAGGCTGACATGGAGGATTTTCAGCGGCGGGAGCAGCAGACCGCAGTAGACGCCAAGGCGCAGCAACAAGTCCTTTTCAACAGCATGTTGGAAGGCCTGTTATTGCTTGACCGCAACCGCCGAATTTATCTCGCCAACCGCGCCTTTAAGAACCTGTTCGGCTTGAAGGCCGAGTTGCGCGGTAAAACCATTATGGAAGCGCTGCGCGTGCATGAACTCGCCGCCCTCGTCGAGCGTGTCGAGAGCGACGGGCAGGTTTTCGACTACGAACTCAAGCTGCCGGAGTTGAGCGAGCGCTGGTTGCAGGTGAACGCCGCCGCCATTTTCAACTCGGCGGGTGAACGCGAAGGCACGATCCTCGTTTTTCACGATTTGACCCGGCTCAAGCAACTCGAACGCACACGCGAGGAATTTGTCGCCAACGTCAGCCACGAATTGCGCACGCCGCTCTCGCTCATAAAAGGCTATGTTGAAACGCTGCTTGATGGCGCGCGCAACAATCCCGAAGTCGCGCAACGTTTTCTCAAAATCATCGAGCGCAACACCCACCGGCTCGATTTGCTCATCCAGGATTTGCTCACGATCTCCGCGCTCGAATCCGGCCGGACAAAATTGAATTTGCAGCCGGTTGAATTGCGTCCGCTCATCGAAAAGATTTTCTCTGATCTGAAACCACCCGCACACAATAAAAACGTCGAACTTATCAACCAATTGCCTGACTTGACCGCGACGGCGGACGTGAACCGGCTCGAACAAGTCCTCGCCAATCTCGTGGATAACGCCATCAAATACGGGCGTGCGCAAGGCAGGGTGATTGTTGGAGGACGAAAAGCCGACGATGAGAAAATTGAAATTTTTGTGCAGGACGATGGGCCTGGCATTCCGCCCGAAGCACTTGACCGTGTGTTCGAACGGTTTTATCGCGTGGACAAGGCGCGTTCGCGCGAGCAAGGGGGAACGGGCCTGGGGCTTTCGATTGTAAAACACATCGTTCAAAACCACGGCGGCGAAGTCTGGGCGAAAAGCGAATTGGGCAAGGGCGCAACGTTTTTCTTCACGCTGCCACAGGGTCAGAAATAATCTTGGTCGGCGGACGCGCGGGTTTTATAGTTCTGCAATGGTTCATGTTGGCATCGGTTACGACGTTCACGCGCTGGTCGCGGGACGCAAACTCATCCTCGGCGGCGTCGAAATCCCGCACCCCAAAGGCTTGGACGGCCATTCGGACGCCGACGCGCTCATGCACGCCATTTGCGACGCGCTCCTCGGTGCGTTGGGTGAACCGGACATCGGCCACTTTTTTCCTAACACCGACCCACGCTGGAAAAACGCGCCCAGCCGAATTTTTCTGGAGGAAGCCGCGCGCATCGTTTCACTGCGGAAAGGAAAAATTGTAAACGTGGACGCCACTCTTATCGCACAGGAGCCGAAACTTTATCCGCACATCGCAGAAATGAAAAAAAACATCGCCGCCGCGCTCAACATTACTGAAAAACAAATCGGCCTCAAAGCCACGACCAACGAAAAGTTGGGATTCATCGGTCGCGAGGAAGGCATCGCGGCAATGGCGGTGGCGGGCGTGAATCTGCCTTGACCTTGATTCTAAGATACTAAAGGAGATGCTCAAGAAAGTCAGATTTTTGGGAAATAATAATAATACGTTTTGGGTGGGCCTGATTTTGTTGATCGCCACTTTGGCTCTTTTTTGGCCCGCCACAGGGTATCATTTTGTGGTTATGGACGACGATACCTACGTCTATGATAATCCTTGGCTGCGGCCCGGCCTCGATTTAGCCAGCATCAAATGGGCGTTCACCACCATCTACGCAGCCAATTGGCATCCATTGACTTGGCTTTCACTCATGCTGGATTACACCATGTTTGGGCCTTTTGCCGGAGGCTATCATCTTACGAATATCATCCTGCATTCTGTGAACACGCTGTTGTTGTTTTTGACGCTAAAGCGTCTGACCCAAGCCCTTTGGCCTAGCGCCCTGGTCGCCGCCCTTTTTGGATGGCACCCGTTGCACGTGGAATCGGTTGCTTGGGTTGCTGAACGAAAGGACGTTCTCTGCACGTTTTTTTTGTTCTTCACGCTCTGGACTTACTGCAGGTATGTGGAACGGCCCACGCTACCAAGGTATCTGTCGGCTTTGGTCTTGTTCGCTTTGGCCTTGATGTCCAAGTCCATGGCAGTGACGCTGCCATGTCTTTTACTCCTCCTGGATTATTGGCCCTTAAATCGAATGCCCTCGAAACTTGCATTGCCAAGAGGAGACCAGCAACGAACCGTACTTGCCAGGTTGTTGGTTGAAAAACTTCCCTTCTTTGGCCTTTCTTGTGTGGTCAGTGTATTGACTGTGATTGCCCAAAATTCGGGTGGCGCCATCAAATCCATTCAACAAGTGCCATTTGCACTGCGCATATTTAATGCTCTCGTGGCGTACACCCGGTATGTAAGTGACACCATTTGGCCGGTGAACCTTTGCGTCTATTACCCACTACCTTCTCACATTCCCGTGCTTCAGGTGATCTGCGCCTTGCTGGTGCTGGTCGCCATCAGCTGGCTTGCCTTTAAGACGTGTCGCCAATTTCCCTGGCTCATCGTCGGCTGGTTGTGGTTCCTTGGCACTCTGGTTCCGGTCATCGGACTGGTGCAAGTGGGCAAGCAAGCCATGGCCGATCGTTACACATACATTCCTGACATTGGCCTGTTCATAATGGTTGCTTGGAGCATTCTATATTGGATCAGGTCAAGACCAACATCCAAAACCATGGCGGTTGCAGGCGCTGCCGTGGTTCTTTGTGCGTGCATGGTGGCAACACGGGCGCAACTGGCGTATTGGCGCAATAGCATCACCTTGTTTACTCGCGCCGATTCCCTAACCCAGAATAATGCCGTTGCGGAAAATAATCTGGGAGTGGCGCTTTCGCGGTCCGGGCGGGGGCACGAGGCGATTTCCTATTTTCAAGCAGTCCTAAGTACCGAGCCGAATGACGTGCAGGCCCACTATAACCTTGGGATTGAACTGGCTTCCGAAGGCAAACCCGTCCAAGCGGAATTCCAATTTGTCCAGGCGCTGAAGTATGATCCCGAAAGTGAGAAGTTGCATAACAATCTGGGTGTGGTTTTCGCCCAACAGGGCAAGTTGGACTCAGCCATCAGTGAGTTCAAAAAGGCCATTCAACTCAATCCGATTTACCCCAATCCGTATCTGGACTTGGGTATGGTTTTCCAAGAACAGGGCAAGGCCGGAGCGGCGATTGCAAATTACAGACGGGCATTGGCCCTCGCCCCCAACTGGTCGCAGGCGCTGGATAAACTGGCCTTTCTTACCGCCGCGTGCCGCGGTACAAGGTGGTACAATCCATCAGACGCTGTCGTTCTGGCAAAACGCGCCAACGATCTGACTGATTATAAAGTCCCTTCCTATCTCGAGACTCTGGCTTTAAGCTATGCCGCCACGGGGGATTTTACCAATGCCGCAACGATCACGGAAATGGTCAAGTCCAATACGCCGCCATCGAGTTTCACGAAACAAGCGCGCAAACTCGACGAGGACTTGGAGTTGTACCGGCGTGGAACGATGCCGCAAACCAGTTGGACGAATTTCCTCATTTTCGGAGTCAAACGTTGAAGCAAAAGCAGGTCCCCTCGCCAAGCCTAATCCCCTACACCATGCCCAAAGCTGAAATCAGTTGGAAGCGGGTAACCCAGGACGGTGTGAAGCTGCAAGTTTATGCGCAACGCGTCGGTCGGGAGTGGATTTTTTTTCAACGCGAACGGCGTTACGACCGGTGGCAGCGGGTGGAAGAACCGCCGCTGGAAGATTGGCTGGAATTGCTGGACGCGGTGCGGCGCTTCATCCCGCGCCGACGTTATCAGCCGGATGACGAGGAACATCTGCGCCGCCGGATTCGCGAACGGTTTCCCGAAGCGATACTTTAGCTGTGTCCTATAATCGGCATTCTGTAATTAATGCGTACAATCTAAAATCACGCGAACCACGGACACCACCCCTACAATCAAACCGATTATAATCACTATGCCCAAAGCATCGGATTCGGCTTTCAGTTTGTGATTAATGGGATTGATCGTGTTTAACAAATGATAAACAACACTTCGATTCGTCTTTGTTACTACAAACTTCACGACATTCCTTCAGCACAAATCAGGCCAAGCGTGAAAGCGCAAATCGCAACAGTTTCAAAGAGTTACAGCAACTGAGAATTGATTTGGTCATGGTGTATTAGATCCCACTGATAGCGCTAATTAAACCTGATGGCCAATTCCAGTCTTTCATTTGTTGACCTACGGCGGGATTTGCGGGTTAATTTCAACGGTTGGCCAAGCCTTTTTTTTCGGCCCAAGAAACACCAGAATTTTGACGACAATGAGTAGCGAGAATGACCCCGCAGAAACGGACAGAAAGATTGTCCAAATACTTGCTCGGGCTCTCAAGCCCAAGCCTGTCCAGGAAATTGCAGACGAAACACAGAAATCTTACGACGACACGCTCACACACTTGGATAGGATAGGTAAGTCGAAGCGCATCCGTTACCACAACCTTCCCGATGGAGTTTTGGGTGTCGAGCTTGTCACCGGCCCGGACAACCTTGGCTTCCGCAAATGACAGAAACACAACCGATGGGGATTATACAACGCATTGTAATATACCGTTACCATTGATTTGCGCTGACAACATACCGGCGCTTCTTTACATTGAACCGGATGGTCGGAATGCCCTTGATTCTCGTCTCGCCCAGCATTGAAAAACGCGGGGTCGAGTTTCACGATCTTTCCGTGAGTCTTTCGGTCAAATACGAATATGCCGTGCTTCAAGCCGGCGGCATTCCAGTCACCGTGCCGACGACGATTGACCGCCGGGCGCTGGCTGAAATGGTAAGGCGTGTGAATGGCGTGCTGTTGACCGGCGGCGACGATATCAATCCCGATCTTTACGCCGAAAACCTGCCGTGGGCGGTTCGCAAAACGGTCGGCACGACGCCGGACGGCGGCGGACGCGATCTGCGCGAGCTGATGTTGATTGACGAGACATTCCGCCAGCACAAGCCGTTGCTGGCCATTTGCCGCGGGCATCAATTGTTAAACATCGCGCTCGGGGGTGGATTGATTGCCGATATTCGGCGTCAGGTGCCGGGCGCGCTCAACCATCAACGTCTGGACAGGACGAATGAATTAGTGCATGAAGTGGCGTTGACAAGCGGTTCGTTGCTTGCCAGAATTGTCAACCAGCGGATTTTGGATGTCAACAGCTCGCATCATCAGGCTGTTTTGCAGCCAGCCGAACCGCTGATGGCCGTGGCGCGAGCACGTGATGGAATTGTGGAAGCGATGGAATTGAAGTCAGATTCGCCGCAGCGAATGCCGTTTCTGTTGAGCGTGCAATTCCATCCCGAGCGGCTGGCAGAAAGGCACGCCAAACACCGGGCGATTTTTTCGCGGTTTGTCCGGGCGTGCACGCAGAAATCCAAAAAATGAAATCGAAAGTTCTCATCGTGGATGACCAGGCCGACGTGCGGGAATTGCTCCGCTCGGTGCTGGAGGAAAACTACGACGTGGCTCAGGCCAGCAGCGGCGCGTCACTGCAAAAATGCTTTCCGCAAGACCCACCGGACGTGGTGTTGCTCGACGTGAAATTGCCGGATGCCGACGGTCTCGACCTTTTGCCGCAGGTCAAAAAGCGCTGGCCCGAGACGGAGGTCATCGTGCTCACCGGCCACGGAACCATTACAATGGCCGTCGAGGCCGGGCGGCGCGGCGCGTATAACTTTTTGTCGAAGCCGTTCGAGAACGAAAAATTGCTCGCCGACGTAAAATGCGCCATAGAGCGCAAGGAACAAAACCAGGAAAACAGCACGCTGCGCCGCGCTCTGGAAACCATGAGCGGCGTGGCCTCGCCCATTTATCAAAGTTCGCTCATGCGCGAAGTGGTCCGCACCGCCGAACGCATCGCGCCGAGCGACGTAACCGTTCTCATCACCGGTGAAAGCGGCGCGGGCAAGGAAGTCATCGCCGACCTCATTCACGCGCGCAGCACGCGCAACAAAAGCCGGATCATCAAAATCAATTGCGCGGCGCTCCCGCGTGAATTGATCGAAAGCGAATTGTTCGGCTCGGTCAAAGGCGCATTCACCGGGGCGCATTCCGACCGCGAAGGCCTTTTCCGCCAAGCCGAGGGCGGCACGTTGTTCCTCGACGAAATTTCTGAGATGCCGGTGGATACCCAAAGCAAGCTGCTGCGCGTGTTGCAGGATCAGGAAGTCCGGCCCGTCGGCGGCAAAACGAGTTACAAAACCAATTGCCGCATAGTTGCAGCCACCAATCGCGTGCCCGAGGATGCCATCCGGGACGGCAAACTGCGCGAAGACCTTTATTATCGCATCAGCGCCATTTCCATCCACTTGCCGCCTCTGCGCGAACGGCGCGAGGACATCATGCCGCTGGCCAACGCTTTTTTGAAGCGATTCTCTGCGCAGGCCAACCGCGACATTCGCGGTTTCAGTCTGGAAGCTGCGGAACGGCTAACCGCCTTTGACTGGCCGGGCAACGTCCGCCAGTTGCAAAACGAGGTTCAACGCACCGTGTTGTTAAGCGAAGGCAACGAAGTGGAAGCCGCCGACCTTTCAATCACCAGCGTCAAGTTAGGCCCGACCGACGGGGCTGACACGAATTTTACACTTCTGGAAGGCGTCGAGCGTAACGCCATCATTCAGATGCTCAAGGAAACGGATGGCAACAAGCTGGAAGCCGCCAAACGCCTCGGCATCGGCCGCCAGACGCTTTACAACAAAATCAAAGCTTACGGCATCGAAACATAGCCGCGTTTGTAAAGCGTAGATTTCTGCGTATAGAAACAAGGCAGGCAGATTCTTGTGTCGGAAATACCATTCAACCTTGAAGCGAGGTAGGCTGCACTGCCACCGCAAAAATTGAATCATTCTGATTTAGGACACTGGCCAGCCAAACTCACGGCCTAGAGTCCTCTCACACACCGAAAGCCAACGACGTTGAGGGTGTTGTTTGGACTGAGGAAAAAACGATCAGCGCACCGCGCGAAGTTGGCGGGGCCCTCCCAATAGCCGCCACGCACCACACGGCCGCTCCCATTTGCCGGTCCGTGAGGATCACTGCCACCTGCATACGAGGTTCCATACCAATCCCAACACCATTCAAAAACATTCCCCGCCATGTCGCAAAGCCCATAACCGTTCGCCTCAAAATATCCCACCGGACTCGTGTAGGGTTCCGCTCCGGTGTCAAAGGCTGCGTTGGGACCGTTCGGGCCCAAATCGTAGCTAATGTTGTTGGTTCCAAAGTAGTTGGCTTGGCTTTCGGAAATCGTGTTCCCCCACGGAAACCGTTTTCCGCTCAAACCGCCCCGTGCAGCTTTCTCCCACTCCGCTTCCGTCGGCAACCGATACCCATTGGCACCCCAATTTACATACGGTGTCACTTGCCCGTTGGTATAAACCTGCGTCATCCCCTCATTCGTGTAATAGACTGGCGTCAAACCCGACTGCTGCGACCGCGCATTGCACCACTTCACCGTGTCATACCAATCGTTTGTCTGCACGGGATGATTCGGCGCCTTGCCCGCACCCGCATTGTCAAAGCCATAACCGTTGTTCGTGGCCCAATTATAGACCGTCTGCCATTGGCTGTAACTCACCAGGTTCGTGTCCATGTAAAACGCCGACACGTAAACATTGGTGGGGATAGCGTCGCTCTCACCATCCAGCGTGTCTCCCATCGTGAACGATCCGGCGGGAATGAGTGTCATTCCGGAGGGCGGGTTGAAAGCGATGAGCAGGTTGGTGTTGATGCCATTGGTGACGGGAATCTTGACATAATCCACCCAAGCGGTTCCGCCGGAAATGGATGTGATGGTCTGGATGGTATAAGCCGCACCTGGCAGCGCATTGCTCCAGACCATCGTGCCGTCCGGACGAAACGCGATAATGGTTGTTGCCGCTGGACCGGAAATCCGGAAGAACCGCGCCTCTTGGGAATGGGATAAATTGATTCCAGCCAGCATCATCATCAGGATGAACAAAGGATGCAGTTTGGTTTTCATAGTAAATCCGGGTTTGATTTATCCGCCGTTCGACGATTCCTTGAAGACATGTTTGCGGGCCGCGCCGACAAGAAGCAAGCCGGCTCCGATCAGACTGTAAACCGCTGGTTCAGAAACAGATTGCAGATCGAAAAAGGCGGCCTGCCCCACATTCAGTGTCGGCACACCGTTGTCCCAGAAGCCATTCTCAAACGTGGTGGTGGTGTAGATTTGTGATGCGGCATCCAACAGAGTGACCGATTCGCCGTTTTGCGGGTCACGGCCCACGACATCGTAAAACGTCGCGTCCGCAATGGGAATAAAACAGGAAAGAAGGAGGGGACCGCTGCCCGTCACCAATGGCGGCACAAACGGGCCCTTGTCATTGTATCCCAGCCAGACTGCTCCGATAAAGGTGTTGGTGAAAGTCAAAGGTGAATAAAACAATCCGCACTGTCCGTAACCCAATTCATAGTTGATGCTCCAACCAGTGTTGATGTCGTAAACAGAAGTCGGTAGGTATTGCTGCGTTGCCGGATTCCACTCGGTGAACGTTGCCCCCTCGGGAACTCCCGGCTGGAAAATGGCGTTCAACGTGTTGTTGGAATAGCTAAACTGGTTTGCCATGAGATTGTCGCCTGCATACAACGGTTGGTTGATGTAGCCTACGGTGTTCCCCGAATAAACCTGGCAGTGGCCAGACACACTCGCACCGAAGAAGAGGGCCAAACACAACCACTTCGCATGTTTCACAACAATTCCCTTTCCGGTTTGTGTGTGACGTTAGCATTTTCGCACAGTTTGTTCAAGATAATTAAAGCCTCAGAAGAATGGACACTTGGAACTTACCCGCTCGCCGGAGCTGTGCTCGTATGCCGCCGTTGGAACAAACAACGGTCAAAACTGAATTTTAACCGCGACCGGCAAAAACGGAAAAACGGTTTGTGAAAACTAAACGGATTCTGGCGCTTTCAAGTAGTTTTTCAAGTCCTGTCGCAAGCACTGAACGCCGGAGTGGATAGCGTTTGGCCGGTGCCAAGCCTTAAAATTGCCATTAAATCAATTCGACAGTGCAAACAGCGCAGGCTAATCTTGCTTTCAAAGCATGAAAGTTCTGTTTTTGAACGGGCCAAATTTGAATTTGCTGGGACAGCGTGAGCCGGACGTGTACGGTCACGCCACTTTGGCTGATATTGAAGCAAAAGTCCGTAAACGTGCCGAAAATCTAGGTGTCGAGGTGGATTTTCGCCAGTCCAATCTGGAAGGTGAACTGGTTGATTGGATTCAACAGGCCAGGGGGGAATTTGACGTGATCGTTCTCAATGCCGCTGCTTATACTCACACCAGCATCGCGTTAAGAGATGCCATTGCTGCAGTGGGGGTTCCTACCATTGAAATTCATCTTTCCAACATACACGCAAGAGAAAAGTTCAGACAAAAGTCACTCATCGCACCCGTTTGCTGGGGGCAAATATCTGGATTTGGTCAAAGGTCTTATTTATTGGCACTTGAGGCTTGCGTTGACGTTAACGTTTCCAATAAAAGTCCGTAAAATTCTAAATATCACTTGATTTTTATTCGAGCGAACCTTTATTTTTGGTTCTTGACGCTGAAAGGTTCAAGATGTAAGATGTTTCAAATTCGTAACAGTTTAAGCAGAGTCGTAACACGGCTGCTGCTTTTTTGATTATAGCTAGAAATTTGGTTTTGGAACAACTTTAACGAAATCGAAACGTGGATCTCAAAGATATCAAGGCTATAATTGACCTGATGAAAAAGAACTCCATTACGGAGTTTGAATTGGAAAGACAGGATTCCAAGATCAGGTTGAAGCGGGGAACAAATAACACCTCGACCTCAAACATTCAACAATACGACGACCCATCCTCTCTGCCGCCGGCACAACCCATTGTTCCTGTTTCCTCAGCAGTTCCGGCTGCTGGAGCAACTCCCGTAACCGGTGAAATTGAAATTAAATCCCCGATGATAGGCACCTTCTATCGGGCGCCATCCCCTGAAGCCGGCAGCTATGTTGAAGTCGGCAGCGAGGTGAATCCCGACACCGTTGTTTGCATCATCGAGGCGATGAAAGTGATGAATGAAATCAAGGCGGAAACCAAAGGCGTTGTCACACAAGTTTTGGTCGAGAATGCCAAACCGGTGGAATTTGGCCAACCGATGTTCAAGGTACGCCCAGCTTGAAAAAGCCGCGCCGGTCGAATCCTTTTCAACCTCACTAAAAGTTCATGTTCGAAAAAGTTTTGGTCGCCAACCGCGGTGAAATTGCCGTGCGGATTATTCGCGCCTGCAAGGAATTGAATATCCGGACCGTGGCCGTCTATTCCGAGGTGGATGCCAATTCGATGCATGTGCAACTGGCCGATGAAGCCATTTGCATCGGCCAGGCACCCGCGTCGGAAAGTTATCTGCGGATTGACCGAATCATAAGCGCGGCGGAAATCACAGATGTGGATGCGATTCATCCCGGATACGGCTTTCTCGCCGAGAACGCGCATTTCGTTGAAGTGTGTGACAGTTGCAACATCCGCTTCATCGGCCCCAGTCCCCGTGCCATGCAATCGCTGGAAGACAAGGCGGTCAGCCGGACACTCGCTAAAAAGGTCGGTGTGCCTACGCCGCCAGGCTCGGAAAGCACTGTCGAAAAAGAGCAGGATGCCTTGGCCGTCGCCAAACGCATTGGCTATCCCGTGATGATCAAGGCCGTGGCGGGCGGCGGCGGGAGAGGGATGCGCGTGGCGCATAATGATATTTCCTTGGTAAAAGGTTATCACACGGCGCGTTCCGAAGCGGAAAAGGCGTTTGGCAATTCGGGCGTTTATATCGAGAAATACATCGAGAATCCGCATCACATTGAAATTCAAATCCTTGGCGACCATAAGGGTCACATTATTCATTTGGGTGAACGGGATTGTTCCATCCAACGCCGGAATCAAAAAGTCGTCGAGGAGGCGCCGTCGCCGTTGCTGGAACACAAGTTTCGCAAATTGCGGGACAAAATCGGCAAGGCCGCCGTGAAAATCGCCGAGGCCGCGCACTACACCAGCGCCGGCACGGTTGAATTCATCGTGGATAACCTTGGCAATTATTACTTCCTGGAGTTCAACAAACGGATTCAAGTCGAGCATCCCGTCACCGAGGAAGTCACCGGCATTGATCTGGTGCGTTATCAAATCCTGCTGGCCATGGGCGAGACGCTGCAACATTCACAGGGTGACATTCAAATCAAGGGTCACGCCATCGAATGCCGCATCAACGCCGAAGACCCGTTTGATGATTTTCGCCCCAGCCCCGGCCGCATTGAGATGTATTTCCAGCCGGGAGGCCGCGGGGTGCGCGTGGATACCCATGCTTATGCCGGGTACAGCATTCCGCCGACCTACGATTCCATGATTGGCAAGCTCATTACGACCGGCAAGGATCGGCGTGAAGCGATGGACCGCATGAATCGCGCTCTCTCGGAATATATGATTACAGGCATCAAGACCAATGTTTCCTTCCAGCAGGCCATCATGCAGGACCCGAATTTCCGGCGCGGCGTCTATTCCACCAGCTTCATCGAGCAATTGCTCGGCGGCGCCCGGCGGGAATTGATTGATGAAAAGGTCTGAAACGTTCAGCTTTTTGTTGACTTTACTGGTGATTATGTTAAAAATTTGTCGCCTCGTTCAAAGAATGAACGTTGCTGGTGTCAACAAGACAGATTGTCCGTAACAAAAATCAGATTAGAAAGCGACATTCAGTGAACCTGCGGGTGCAGTCCTCCCACGTATTTCCTTGAGCGGGCGTAGTGTATTATGAATCCAACCAGACTGTTTGTAGGCAACCTCTCATATCAAACCGGAGAAAACGACTTGCAGGATTACTTCGGTCCCACAACGGCGCCGATTTGCTGGTTGACTGGTAGGCGCGGAATAACTAAATTTCCACCCCATTTTGCATCCTGCACAGAAAGGAAGTGAGTTGCGTTGACCGAAATTAAATTAAAAAAAGGCGAGTCAGTGGATCGGGCGTTGCGCCGGCTGAAGAAAAAAGTGGACCGCGAGGGCACTTTAAAGGTCGTGCGCAATCACCGGCATTTCGAAAAGCCGAGTGAAAAGCGCCGCCGCAAGGAAAAGGCCGCGCGGTTTTCCGCGATGCTGACCGCTCGCTACGCGGACCTGTAATTTGCGATTTCCCAAGCCGGGTGCGTCCCATTAGGATGCGCCCGGCATTTTTATGTATTCGTTTTCCACCTGCTGGAATTCCCACCGTCACACCGACGGTCGCGCCATGTTGCGCGAAATCCGCGAGCTGGGTTTTGAATACGCCGAACTCAGCCACGGCGTTTCCATCAGCCTCATGCCCGGCATCTTGGCCGCCGTGGGCGCGGGCGAGATCAAAATTTCCAGCCTCCACAATTTCTGTCCGCTGCCGATGGGCGTGACCCATGCCGCGCCAAACCTTTACGAGTTTTCCGCCGAAAAGGACTACGAACGCGAACTGGCCATCCGGTACACGCTCAAGACGTTTGAATTCGCCGAACGCGTCCAGGCGCCGGCTGTCGTCCTGCATCTTGGCAGCATGGAACTGAAGGATTACACCGGCCGGTTGTGCGACCTGCTCGAACGCAACGGAACCAAATCGCCCAAATTTGAAAAACTCCTCGCCGAGGCCATTGCCAAACGCGAGGCTGCCAAGGAAAAATTTATCGCACATACCAATGAAACGCTCCGCAAGCTTCTTCCAGAAGCCGAGAAACGCGGCCTGAAGCTCGGCTGCGAAAACCGTCAGGCGCTTGAGGAGATTCCGCTCGAGAGTGATTTTGCGTCCTTCTTCCGAGAGTTTGCCAGTCCGAGTGTTGGCTATTGGCATGACGTGGGTCATGCGCAGATCAAGGAAAACCTCGGCCTCATCCGGCACGTGCCGCACCTTGAATCACTTGCCGCCCGCCTGGTTGGTTTTCACATTCATGATGTGCAATTTCCCGACCGCGACCACGCCACGCCCGGCACTGGCATGATTGATTATGCCGTGCTCAAACCGTTCGTGAAACCGGAACACATCAAGGTGTTTGAGCTCAACCCGGCGCTGCCGGTCGAAGCCGTAAAATCCGGCATCGCGCATGTCAGAAAAATCTGGGGCGCCGGATGATTTACGATATACGATTGACGTGATTGCTGGTGAACCGGCCCGTAAATCGTATATCGTAAATCGTAAATGACCAACACGGCTGGCATTTCATCAAGCGAACTGGCTGCAAGCATTGTCCTGCGCTTGCAGCAGTCGGGTTTCAGCGCGTTCTGGGTCGGCGGTTGCGTGCGCGATTTTTTGCTGGGGCGCGAGCCGCAGGATTACGACATCGCCACGGACGCCCGCCCCGAACAGATTGAGAAGCTGTTCAAACGCACCCTCGCCGTCGGGCGCAAGTTCGGCGTGATGATTGTTGTCGAGGGCAAACACCAATTTCAAGTCGCCACGTTTCGTGCCGAGGCGGATTACCAAGACGGACGCAGACCGGAAACAGTTCGTTTTGCCGATGCCAAAGCCGATGCGCGACGGCGTGATTTCACCGTCAACGGACTTTTTTACGATCCGATCGCCGAAAAGCTTCATGACTGGGTCGGCGGAAAGAAGGATTTACAGGCGAAAATCATCCGCACCATCGGCGCGCCGGAGGAGCGGTTTGCCGAGGATCATTTGCGCCTGCTGCGCGCGATACGATTTGCCGCGCAGCTAGGTTTTGAAATCGAACCGCAAACGTTTGCCGCGGTCAAAAAACTGGCGCCGAAGATCGAACTCATTAGCGCGGAACGGATTCGGGACGAACTCATCAAGTTGTTTTCCCCGCCGCACGCCGCGCGCGGGCTGGCTCTGCTGCGCGACAGCCGGCTTCTTCCCGGTGTTTTGCCGGAACTCATTGCCACTATGCTCTGCCAGCAATCGCCGGATTATCATCCTGAAGGTAACGTGTTCGAGCACATCCGGTTGATGCTCGAAAAGCTGCCGCCGTGCGCGTCTTCCTCACTGCCGTGGGCAGTGATTTTGCATGACATCGCCAAGCCGGCCACAGCCGAGCGCGACTCCACGACCGGCGCGATTCATTTTTACGGCCATGAAAAGGTCGGCGCGGCGATGGCTCAGAGAATTCTGCAACGGCTGCGTTTTCCAAAAAAGCAGATCGAGGAAATCGTCGCGTGTGTGCGTCAGCACATGCAGTTCAAGGACGTGAAGCAGATGCGCAAGGCGACGTTGCGGCGGTTGTTGCTGCGCGAGACGTTTCCGCTGGAACTGGAATTGCACCGGCTCGATTGCCTCGGCTCGCACGGCAATCTGGACCATTACAATTTTTTGCTAAAGCAGGCGGAGGAATTGAAAAGGAAACCGACGATCCGTCCGCCGCTGCTGACCGGCAGGGATTTGATCAAACTGGGCATGAAACCCGGCCCGGCGATGGGGTCGTTGCTGGAAGAAATCCGCGAGAAGCAATTGCAGGACGAGTTGAAAACCCCGCGTCAGGCCAAAGCTTGGGTGAAGAAACGATTGCCGGCAAATGAATGATGAACCGATTGAACTGCCGATTGACGGCGTGCTGGATTTGTACACGTTCAAGCCAGGCGAAGTGAAGGACCTGGTTCCAGATTACCTGGCGGCGTGTCAGGCGCGCGGCATCCTTCAGGTGCGCATCATTCATGGCAAGGGCGTCGGCAACCTGCGGCGCACGGTACACGCGATTTTGAAAAAGCATCCGGCGGTGATTTCCTTCACGCTCGATTATCCGCAATTCGGCGGCTGGGGTGCAACGCTGGTGCGATTGCGGAAACAGGACGGGGAATCGAATTAGGAAAACCGAAAGGCATGAAATTTATTTTCCCGGCTTCCGGCTTTTCTAATTTGTTTTCAGCGGCTCCAAGTAAATCCGGCGGATTTCGATGTCGCCGCCTTCGCTTTGGATGCCAAAGAAGCCGGACGAAACGGTGCATTTGGTGATTTCGTTCTCGAACTTGCCGTTGATGACGGCTTTGACATCGTTGCCAGCGCAGACCGTCACATTGGTATTCCATTCGCCGAGGGGATTCTCATTTGGCGGCCCGCGCATCGGGACGGGCGAGTTCTGGCTCATGCCTTTGTGTTCTTTTGCTTCCGCACCTTCCATCAAAAACAAATCACCCTGCCGGCCAGACTTGCCTTGATTCTGGATGCACATCGGCCAGACCTTGTCCGGCGGCTGAATGTGGACGAGCACGCCGGTGTTGTCGGCTTTGGGCGTGGCTTTCACGAAGCGCCAGACGACGGTGACGACGTAATCGCTGTAAGCTTGTTTAGTCCGCATATAGCCAATCGGGCGGCCAGAGCAGTGAATGACGCCGTTGGTGATGCTCCAGGTTTTCATCGGGTCGGCGTGATTTTTCATGCAAAACGTCCAACCCGAAAAATCCCTGCCGTTGAAAAGCTCGATAGAATTGGCTGGTGCGATGATTTCCTGCGCAGCGGCAATTCCAACAAGCGCAAATGCGAGGCAAAGCCAAACGGCGGCGCTTTTCACAAACCCAGAATTGTGACATGCCAGTCGCATGTCAAGAGCAGCTTGATCCGGCGGTGGTTTCACCTGTTCGGCAGGATTGATTTGCAAATTTCGGCGAACTTGTCCGGGTCGTCCGGCGAAAAGCCAATGCGTTTGAAAAGCCCCGAGGTTCTTTTGAGCGAGACGTGACGGGTAAAATTGCAGTTGTCGAGGTTGATGCCCCAAAAGATTTCCGGCGAACGGATCTCAATTTCCACAATTTCATTGGCGGGAATGACGATGGTGTGGAGCAGAGGCCAGCTTTGTAACTCAAGCCGGTCCGGGTGAACGCGGTATTCCTGCCACAGGTTTTTACCGGTTCTTTTCGAGGTGTAGATGGACGTATCGTTCATCTTTCAACCTGGCTCATATTTTGGCCGACGCGGGCGCTGCGGACTTCTGGAAACACAGAATGTAGAGGATGGGCAGGATGCCGGCGGTGTTGAAGATGGCGAGACAGATGAACCACGCCAACTGGTCGTGTCGCGCGCTTTTCCATAGGGCGATCAGCTTCCAGACACCGTCCCAGATCGCCACGAGGATGATCACGATAACAAATAAGCTGAGCAGGGGAGTTTTCATATTGGTTGTTGGTTTTGGGTGTTCAATCAATTAATGTAATATCCGGCAGGCTTCCAATGTCCATATTTTTCAGCATGAACACGACGCTGATTTGCCGGCGCTAAAATTGATGCCGCACCTGTTTCAAGTCGGGCGCGGCGAATGGCGGGCCGTTAGCGGCTTAATTTCCTTTGGTTTGGAACACGAGTAAATAAGGCACTGCCGGATGGCCTTGCGTGTCTCGAAAACCATGGAAGCGCTGGCTGTTGATCCACCAGCCGTAGGTCTTGTTGGGTTCGAGTTTCACCTTCAACACGCAGGTCTTGTGGTCGGCCTCGTAATGCGGTTTCCCGATGCTTTCCGGCGTGGAATCCTGCCAGGCGGTGGACCAGCTCCAGGATTGATCCGTCATTTCCTTGCTGAAGGTGACTTTGATCTCCGTTTCGCCGGGGGCAACGTTCTTGGTTCCGGCCTCCGGCACGGTTTTGACGACGACCGGCGCGATGGAATCCACGGACTGCGCACGGCCGATTTGCGGCGCAAACTGGCAAGCCGCGCCGATGACGAGTGTGGTGAGCAGTGTTTTTGTTTTCATATTTCAGTTTGGTTTGGTTTGAAAAATCAGAAAGTGCGTTGTAAATCTCCGCTCCTTTTTGCGCTATAGTGACTCCTGACTGGACGCTTCGTGCTCCAAGAACATTTCTGGCGTCACCTTTTCAATCGAAATCAGCTTGAGGTTAGGGTCCTTCTCAATCGCTGTCTTGAACTGGTCAGGAAACTCGGTGAGAAACGAGCCGATGAGTTTGCCGTCTTGCTTCGTGGTCCTGAAGAAGCTGGCTCCGCCAAGGCTGTCCCGACCAGAATACAAATGGCAATACCCATCGAACTGGTCCAGCATCTCCTTTGGAGTGCTTGGGTTGAATCCGTTGACCGGCTCGAATTTTGCCAAATAGGCTCCTTTGACCAATTCCGCAAGCCATTTGTCGGCTTTTGCGAGGTCCTTGGTTACCTCGTGTTTACCTGTGCGGTTTCCATGCAAATCAAATACTGGGACTTCACCTTGCGAAAAGGCCTGCCAGAGTTGGAACTTGGCCCAATAATTTCCGGCATTGGCCAGTTTGAGTTGCTGCTGGAGATACTTTTCTCCGGTTTGCGCCTGATCGCGGATGTTGGCCAGCCACCGGTTGTCACTTTCGTTGAGGCTTTCTGCGAGCTTGTCCGGTTCCGGCTGTTCGCTCCGCCAGCGAATGATTCCGGGGTTGAACGGCGGCTGGCCGTTTTGGTCGTTCCACCACTTGCCCCACGCATTCCAGTCTGTGCCAAAATTCGTTCCGGTCAAACGCACGAGCGAAATTTGCGCCCACCAGCGCGTGTTGACGTTGTAGTGATATAGGAGGTGAATCAAGTCCGGTACGGATGCCTTGTCGCCGATGATTCCCAACGCGCGGGTCGCCGTCCAACGGTCGCGGTTGTCCTTCTCGGCGTGATCGAAAGCGATTTCGCGCAACGTGGGCAGCGCCTTGGTGGAGTGCAGGGCGGCCAGCGTATTTATGGCCTGGTAATATTCGTCGCTGATCGGCCCGTGAAGCGCGTCCAGCGAACGCGCTTCCAGCTCGGCGCGCTCCTGGTCGGACCAATCCTCGAAGGTGCGCGTGTCCAAATAATTGCGGAACTGGCGACCTGTCCAGGCGAGAACCGCTCGTTGGTCGTCATTGAGCAGTGACGCAAAGTCAACGGCGTGTTCCGGTTGCTTTGTTGCAGCGGGGGACGTGTTTGTAATCCAACTCGCCTTGCTTTCTTCCAACGCTTCGGCCTCGGTACCAAAATAGAGGCTGGCAAAGGGATGGCCGTTGGCATACATCGAAACATGCGGCAGACCGGGAACCAAATGCGGATCGGTCAATTCAAACTCACCTTGGCCTTTGGAAATCTGCATCCGTTCATTCGGGCCGACGGGAACGGCGATGTTCGTCATGGTGGTGATGTAAAGCGCCAGCAGCGCATTGTCGTGACTGACGAGGTTGTAATGGCCTTTGACGGTCATCTGATTTTCACTTCGCTCGACGGAAGTAATTTCAATCGAATCGTCTTGAGGAAACCAGGTTTGGCCGATGTAGTCGGAACGAATTGATTCGTTCACAGGCTGTTCTTGTTCCTGTGTACGTCGGTCAAAGGCAAAATGTGCGCCGATGGGCAATAGGATGGCGAGAATGTAAATGGCGGTCGGGATTAAAATAATCAAAGCCAACACCGTTACGGCAAACCGCCGCCAAAAACGGTCCGGTTCTGGCGCAGGCGGTGAAGTCGTGGATTGAGCTGCGCGCAACCGCCAAAATGAAAACAGCCCAACCGCGAGTCCTGTAAGAATTCCGACGACACCGCCAGCTAGGACGCCGGCGAAAATGTTCTTAGGAACATTCGGTCTGACGGGTCGGGATGCAGGTTCCGCAAGACGGACAATTTCTCCGCGATGCCCCGGCGGAAGCGCACAGTAGGTTTCAGCAATCTTGTTCGCAATTTCAGCTGCCTCGGTCGGGGATCGGCTGTAGAAGCGAATATCAATAAAAATGGTGTTCCGTACCGGCTCAAGATCGAGGCTTCGCAGCATCAGGTTGTACGTCTCCAAGTCCGTTAGCGTGTGACCACCCGCATATTCTTTTCCCCATCGTTCGGCCAGATTCAAAGATGCCGCGACCTTAGGGACCACTGTGGATTGAATGACTTGAAATTCATTCTGAACAAGGTAGGGATTGTAATACTGTAAAGGTGGGGGAGATAAAACTCTCACTCGCGTATCACCGACATAAACCTTCGGCAGCAGAAAAGTGATTATTGATGCCACTATGACAACCAGAACGAAAACCGAAAGGCCTGCCAATACTCCGCGACGAAAAAACGGCCTGTTTCCGGGGGGCACACGCGGGAAGCCGGATTTCAAAGGTGGCACAACCGGCGGCACAGGAGTCGCGATTGGGGGAACGGACGGCGAGACGCCGGATGGAATCTTCACCGCGCCAATGACGTCTTCGTAGGCATACATCAGCGCGGCGATGGTGATGGGGCTTGTGATAAAAATGCCGACAATCAGCGCCAGCAGTCCGGCCAGATTGATCAACGCACAAACGATCACCAGGCCGAAGAATTTCCACCAGTGCTTGGAGATGACTTTGCGGCTGACCCGCATCGCCGTCCAAAAATCCAATCCCTTGTCCACGATCAGCGGGTAGGTGAATTTCCAGGCGACCAGCAGATAAATGCCCGGCAAAATCAGACACAAAAATCCCAGCACCGTCAGCAAAGCCACCACAAAACTGGCAAGCACCAGATGCGGCAGCGGCTGGCGGAAGCCGGTGAAGGCGGTTTCCACGCTCGCGGCCTCGCCCCGGATTTTTTTCAGGAAATACAGAAATAGCCCGCCCAGCAGCGGACCGGCCAAGAGAATTCCAAGGATGGATGTGCTTCTTTCGGAGTGCCCGTTCGAGATCACAAACCCTGACGACGAGGCGCCGGCCAACACCGCCAATACGAACGCCGACATGCCGACCAGCGGCCAGAAATGATTTCGCATCAAAGCCCAGCCACGTCGCAGGCAGTTACGAATGTTCAAAGTATAATCCCGGGCCAGAATTTCTTCGACCGGCACTGCGGGAGCCGCCGCCGGCGCGCTGGTGCTGGCAATGGTTTCCACGTCCGTCTTCACCTGGCTTACCTGCTGGTAGCGCCGCGACGGTTCTTTTTCCAAAGCGTGCAACACCACCTCGTCCAGCCGCACGTCCACCTGCACTTTTTGTGATGGTGGCGCAAACTTGCCCAGCGGCAGTTCACCGGTGAGCATTTCGTAAAACACGACGCCGAGTGAATAAATATCCGCGCGATGGTCCACGGTGTGCGGTTTTTCAATCTGCTCCGGCGCCATGTAATGCGGCGTGCCCACCGCGTCCTTGGCGCCGGTGAGGGTTTGCCGTCCGGCTTCATCGCCCATCATCTTCGCAATGCCGAAGTCAGCGATTTTCACGCGGCCCGATATGTCCAGCAGGATGTTCTCCGGCTTGATGTCGCGGTGGACGATGCCTTCGTTGTGGGCGTATTGCAGTGCCTCGCAGATTTTCGGCACAATCGTCAGCGCCTGCTCCGGCGGTATTTTTCCGGTCTGCAACAACTGCCGCAGATTCAGGCCGTCCACGAATTCCATCACAAGGTAGCAATGCCCCGCCGTCTCACCGAAATCGTACACGGTGACGATGTTCGGATGATTCAACCGGGCCAGCGCCTGGGCCTCGCGCGTGAACCGCTCGGCGAACTGAGTGTCCTGCTCCTTTTCCCGCGCCAGGATTTTGAGCGCGACGAGACGGTTCAAGCGCGGCTGGCGCGCCTTGTAAACGACGCCCATGCCGCCGCGTCCGAGGCATTCAACAATTTCCAGTTGTGGAAACAGCGCTGCGATTTCCGCTGGCGCGGGCGGAGGATGGAGGACCTTGGTTCCATGCGGTCCGGTGCCACCCGGTCCCTCGGTTTGGGCGGCGAGACCAGCCTTTAGCATGCATTCGGGGCAAATACCGCCGAGCGCCGTGGGTGGTACTGGCTTCCCGCAATGTGGACATGTGTTTTCGTCGGCCATAATTCTGCTTTCACACTTACAAAGGAAGAATTGGCCAAAGGTTACAGCAAATCGTGATGCGTGAAACGTGAAACGTGATTGCGTATGGATTCACGAATCACGTTTCATGTTCCAGCCAACGTCCGAAACAGATACCGCAATTCATCCTCGACTTCGTCCGGACCCGACACGGTGTCGGCAATGGTGTCACGCAGCAGCGCGCGGTAACGCTGACGCAGCCGGTGCACGGCTACTTTCACCGTGCCTTCGTTCATGTTCAATTGCCGTGCAAGTTCTGCGTAAGGCGCGGCGTCGCTCTTTCCGGCCAGCGTAACGCGCAGCGTATCGAACAACGCAGCCTTGTCCTGCGTGCGATATTCCTCACCCAGCCGTTGATAAACCTCTTCGAGCAGCGTGATGGCCCAGCGATGTTCAAACGCTTTTTCCGGCGTGAAATTTTCCACCGGAATTTCACCCAGTCGCATTTCGGCGTTTTGCAGATCAAGCGAGATTACTTTTCCGCCGCCGCGTTTTTGCGCACGCGCCTTGTCCCATTCGTCGGCGAGGAAGTGGTTCAGGCTGGCCAGCAGGAAGGAACGAAACCGGCCTTTCTCAGGCGCGACCGTAGCGACGGCGTTATGCTCCAGCAACCGCGCAAAAAATTCCTGCGTGAGGTCCTGGGCGTCTTCGGGCGAATAACCGCGCCGCCGCACGTAGGCGTAAAGCGGCGGCCAGTAGGCCTGGCAAAGATTTTCGAGTGCGGCGCGGGCGCGGGTGGTGTCGCTGCGTGCGGCGGTCAGCACCACCGACCAATGTGTGGTGACAAACACAGACCGTTGAGGCGCCTGCTTTCCGGGAGAAGTTGTTCCCGACGGTGTCGCTTGGGTTGAAGTGCTCACCCGCGGCGAGCCTAGCGCGAACCTGCCAAAGCGCAAGCCTGCTTAACCTTGAAGTTCTTTTGCGCGAACTCAAAGACTGTTGCCGGTGAAAGCGCGTTCAGACATTCGTTCCGTTTTTCGTAATGGCAGTGTGATTTGAGACAAGGAGAACAAGGAAGTTCGACTCGCAAAACGCTTTCGAGTTGGTGGTAAGGGCCGGTGCGGCGCGGTTCGGTGGGGCCAAAAAGTGCGACGAGCGGTTTGCCGAGCGCGGCCGCCACGTGCATCGGGCCGGTGTCATTGGTAATCATCAAATCACAGAGCCGCACCCACTCGACCATTTCCGGCAATGAAGTCTGGCCGCACAGGTTGAAACAGCGTTCCGGTTCAACTCGCGAGATAATTCCGCCAAGCGATTTGTCTTCCGCACCGCCCAGAATGGCGAAACGCGCGGCGGAGAATTTTTGAGTCAGGCGCCGGACAAGTTCAGCAAAGAATTCAACCGGCCAGCGTTTGTTGGGCCAGCGCGCGCCGGGTTGAATCGCAATCCAGCGGGCGCCATTGGTTTGCCATTTCGATTTGACGGTGCTGGCGACAAGTGGCTGTTCCGGCAGCCATTCAAAATGGTTGTGAACCGGCACGCCGAGGTGAGGCAGCACGGCCAGATACCAATCCACGGCGTGCGTGTGAAACGACGCGCGGCGGACGGCAAAATCGTAAAAACCGCGCGCCCCCTCGCGGACTTCGTCGAGACCGATGAGAAATTTCCCGTTGGCAAGCCAAGCGAACGCGCCGCTGCGTGCGAGGCATTGGAGATCAATCACCCAATCAAAATTTTGTTCGCGCAGCCAGCGGACGCTGCGGAACATTTCCGGCCAGTGTCGGGGCGCGGCCCAGCGCTGGCGCTCGAAGCGGACGATGCCAGTCAGGTCGGGATCGTCTTCGAGCAGCGGCGCGAGATTGGAATCAATCCACCAAAAAATTTCACTGGCGGGCAGATGGCGCTTGAGCAGCCGCAACACGGGCAGCGCCTGGACCACGTCGCCCAGCGAACTGGGTTTGAGAATGAGGATTTTCAAGCGGGTGACAAGTGACGGGTGACAAGTGGCAGGATTTTTGTTCACACGCGCTCGATCATGTCACGTGTCACTTGTCACGCATCACGTTGGAATCACCTTCCCACTTCCAGCCGTTCGGCGAGGCGTTCGGGCAGGCCGGCGGCCCGGATTTTTTTCTGGGCGGTGGGGATGTCGTATTCGAGCCGGCGCAGCTCGATGGTGCCAGCCTCCACGTCATAAATGACGTAGGCGGCCTTGGGATTGTTGTCGCGCGGCTGGCCGACGGCGCCGACGTTGATGAAATATTTTTTGGACGGGTCAATTTTAAATTTGGAATAGGTGCCGCCGCGCACGACGGTGTCGCGCATGAAGGCAACGGGCACATGGGTGTGGCCAAAGAAACAGAGCTGGGTGTTCTGGTAGGGAAAACTGGCGGCGGCGGCGAGTTTGTCAAAGACGTAACCCCAGCGCTGGGGCGCGTCGAGGGTGGCGTGGACGATGGTGAAATTGTGGACCAGTTTGGTGTATTTCAGGTCGCGGAGCCACTGGCGCTCTTCAGTGGAAAGCTGGGCGCGCGTCCAGCGGACGGCTTCGGCGGCGTTGGGGTTGAATCCTTCCAGGTGGTCGTCGGTGGAGCAATATTCATCATGATTACCCTTCACGCAGGGAATATCCATGTTGCGGACGATTTCGAGGCATTCCTTGGGATTCGCATTGTATCCGACGACGTCGCCGAGACAGACGTAATGCGAGGGCTTCTGTTGTTCGGCGTCCGCCAAGACGGTTTTGAACGCTTCCAGATTCCCGTGAATGTCAGCGATGATGGCGAATTTCATTTGCGTCTATCGAACTATCTCAAATCCATGTAATTGATTTTGCGCGTCGCTCCACGCGACATTTTCATCGCGTATCAATCCGGAAAGACCCGCGTCGCGAATGGCCGCGCGAAAGGCTTCCAGTTCCGCGCGCGCGCCTTCAGCAATCAATTCCACGCGACCGTCCGGCAAATTACACACTGTGCCGGTCACTTCAAACCCGGCGGCCACGGTCTTCGCGGTGTAACGAAACCCAACGCCCTGTACGTTCCCCGAGTAAAAAATACGCATGCGACAACGTTTCATGCTAAACCCGTTGACCCACATTTGACCCGGCACAACGGGATAAAGCCAAAGCTTGCGACAGGACGCAATATTTTATTACAAGATTTGCGATAAAGATTTTTCCAAGTTTTGTATTTGACCGTCCAGAAAATTTACAGTAACCAGCACGGACTGCACTTGCATAGTGGTAAAAGTCCAAGCGTCTTTTGTCGGCAGCGTACGGCGCAAACACAGCAATGCTGAATACAAAATCATTTTTGGCCGTTGATTTTGGGGCGGGCAGCCTCAAGCTGGCAACCTTTGAAATCAACGAAGTCGGCGCCTTGTGCCTGAAAGACTTCAAGCTGAAGCCGCTGGGGCCGGACGGGGCGGCGGAAGCCACGCGCGAAGCCACCTTGCTCAAGTCATTGCGCGAGACGCTCACCGAAACCGGCGGGGCTGCGCGGAACATCAATGTCTGCGCGCCGGGTTTTCAGGTCTTTTCCAAATTCGTCAAATTGCCGCCGGTGGATGCGGGCAAGGTGACGCAGATCATCCAGTACGAGGCGCAGCAAAACGTGCCGTTCCCGCTGGCGGAAGTCGTGTGGGATTATCAAATTCTGGGGTCCAGTTCGACGGGCGAACTGGAAGTGCTGCTGGTCGCGATCAAATCCGAAATTGTCGAGGGATTGTTCCGCCTCGCCGAGGAGGCGAAGCTGCGGTTGCAGTTGTGCGACGTGTCGCCCGCGGCGCTGTGCAACGCGTTTCGCTACAACTACGGTGATTTGGAAGATTGCACGATGTTGCTGGACATTGGCGCGAAGACGAGCAATCTCCTGTTTTTCGAGAAGGGCAAGGTTTTTTCCCGCAGCATCAGCCTCGGAGCAAATTCCATCACGCAGGATTTTGCGAGCGAAGCGAAGTTAAAATTTGAAATTGCGGAACAAATCAAGGTGGCCGAGGGCTTCGTCAGTCTCGGTGGCGCGTATGAAGAACCGGAGAACCCGAACCAGGCGGCCATTTCCAAGATTGCGCGGCAGTTCATGACGAAGCTGCACATTCAAGTCAACCAGACGATCCAATTTTACCGCGGCCAGATGGGTGGGGCGGCGCCGCAACGGCTCTTCCTGGCCGGTGGCGCCTCCATCATGCCTTACACAGCGCAATTTTTCGCGGAAAAGCTCAACGCGCCGGTGGAATACTTCAATCCGTTCCGCAACGTGCAGATTGATCCGGCGGTGAACCTGGAGGAGTTGGCGCGCGTGGCCCATTCTCTGGGCGAAGTCGTTGGTTTGGGCTTGCGCAATCTCGCGAATTGCCCGGTGGAGATGAATCTGATGCCCGAAAGCACGCTGCGCTGGCGTGCCTTCAATGAAAAAAAACCCTATTTCACTGCGACCGTGTTCAGCCTCGTGGCGGTTGCGTTTGCGGTGGGATTCCTCTTTCAAAAACTCGCCACGTCGAAGGAGGACGAACTGGAACGACTCCAGCCGGAGGTGCAGCAACGCCAGGCGAAGGCGAATCAGTTTAACCAGGTTTACACGAGGGTTGGCGCGGCCCAGAAGGAGGCCCTTCAAATCGCGACCTGGATGAACGATCGGTATTATTGGGGCAACGTGCTGGTTGAATTGCGACGCGTCCTCATTCGCGCGGAAAACGATGTTCAAAAAAAACTGTCTGCGGAGAGGGCGGGTGTGCAGACCGGCATCTGGATCGAACAGATGACCACGATGATGCCCACCGGGGCGGGAAACATGCCGGGCGTTCCGCCGCGCGCGGGCGGTCCGCCAGGGTCTTATAATTATAGTCCTGGAGCACCGGCGCCAGCCTATAACCCTGGAGCACCGCCGCCGGCCTACAACCCCGGAATGCCGGGGAACATGGCGAACACCGCGCAGGCTCAGACCAATCAGGTCGGCGCCATTTCCCTGACCTGTCGCGCGGTGAGTTTAGCCAAGGTGGATCCAGCGGCCAACAGCGACATCGCCTACACCTTGGAGAATGAATTGCAAGCCAGCCCGTACTTTGATCCCAAAGCCACGCAACTTACCGGGCAAATCAACCCCGAGGACGCCTCGGGGACATTCACCTTCGGGATTACGGCGGTGCTTAAAAACCCATTGAATTTGTAGCATGGCTTGGATTAAGAGAAATTTATTTTTCGTCATCGGCGCCGTCATTGCCGTGGGGTTGCTGGCGGCCGCCGGCGTTTATGACTACAAAAACTGGCGACGCAATAACGTGGCGTTGGACGCGCTGAATCAAACCTACGCCGCGTTGCAGAGGTTAAACAGTCAAAATCCGTCGCCCGGCAACGACAAAATTAATAACATCCAGGCCGCCCACGAACAAGAACGGCAGTTGCACGAATGGATTCAGCAGGCGGCGGTGTACTTTCAACCGATTCCGCCAATACCTAATCCCACCAACGGTGTGATAACGGATGCCAAATTTGCCTCCGCGCGCGACCATACCCTCAATCAGTTGCAACTTGAGGCAGGGAACACCAGCGTCACCTTGCCGCCACAATACGGTTTCTCGTTTGAAGCGGAGCGAACGCTGGTGAAATTCGCCCCCGGCAGCCTTGCTTCGCTGGCTCAGCAGCTTGGTGAAGTGAAGACGATTTGTGAGATTCTTTATGCGGCCAAAATCAATTCTTTGGACGGCATTCGCCGCGTGCGGGTTTCGCAGGATGATGTCAGCGGCCCGCAGTCGGATTATCTCGATGGGACGGCGACGACGAATGACCTTGCCGTTTTCATGCCTTACGAAGTGACATTCCGGGGTTTCAGCCAGGACCTGGCCAACGTGCTGTCGAGTTTTGCGTCGTCGCCGCATTGCATTATTATAACCGGCATCAATGTGCAACCCGCGGCAAGCGCCACGACCACGCCATCGCCTGCCGGCCCGCAGGCCATGGGCGAATTTGGCCAGCCAGCGCCTATTGCGAGTCCGTATGCACCACGATACGCGCCTGCCCAAACACCCACGGTCATCGGTCTGGGGGGGCTGCCGGTGGTGCTCAACGAGCAGCTTTTGAGCATCACCTTGGAGATTGATGTCGTCAAACTGTTGCCGGGGAAGTAAGCGCATGAATTTCGTCAAAAAACATTACGAAAAGATTTTGCTCGGCGTCGTTTTGCTGGGTTTGGTTGGCGCAGTGGTGTTTTTGCCATTCTTGATTTTGCACGATCGCACCGTCCTGAATGACACCCGAATGGGAATCATTTCACATCCTGTCAAACCGCTTCCTACGCTCGATTTGGCGGAAGAAAGCAGCGCCATCGCGCGCCTGCAATTGCCCTACCAGCTCGAATTTGAGACGACCAACCGGCTGTTCAATCCCGTGGAGTGGGAACGGGCCGTGGATGGCACCCTCATCAAGATTGAAAGTGGCAATGAAGTGGGTCCGAGGGCAGTTGTGGTCACCAGCATTACGCCATTGTATTTCACATTGACGCTGGATTCGGTTGAGACCAATGAATTTGGCGTGCGCTACATCATTGGTGTGGAACGTCAAGCGGCGCAGGTGCCGTGGCAGCGGGCCAAGCGGCAGCATTATGCTTCCATTGGTGAAAAGAACGATGCATTTACCATCACCGCTGTCAAAGGTCCGCCGGCCAATCCCACCGAATTAGTTTTGCAATTAACGGATTCGGGCGAGACGGCGACCGTATCCAAAAATAAACCGTTTCGCCGTGCGGACGGTTACATGGCGGGTTTGAAATACAGTCCCGAGAGAAAGAGTTGGCAGGACCAGCGGGTGGGTGACAATTTAAAATTTGCGGGCGATGATTACATTATCGTTGCCATCAACCCGCGCGAGGTGGTAATTTTGGCCAAATCGAACCAGAAAAAAACAGCGTTAATTTACAAGCCCAAATGAAACATGCTCGCAACAACGCCTCCGTCCAGTGGCGCTGATTCCGACAAACCTGAATCAATCCATGATAAAAGCAGTTTCAGTTTCACTCGGTTTAATTCTGATCTTGGCCGGCCCGGCTGTGTTGCCGGCCCAAACCAACAGCCCCGCCAACATGGCCGTCACCGAAGCCGTGTTGCGGCAGGCCAACACCATTCTTTTGCGCCAAAAACTGCTGCAGGCCAGGGACGCGGTGGCACATGGGGATTTGGTTGTCGCCGCACAGCTCTACGAGGATGCTTACGCGCTCGTGCAGCAGATTGGCTCCGGCATTCCGGACGAAACTTCGCAGACGGTGTCCGGACTGGTTTCGGTCAGACTTGAATTGGCGCGCGAGGCCCAGGACGCTGGCGATTTGCAGGCTGCGAACCTGCAGGTCACCCGCGCTTTGAAAGTGGACCCGCAAAATCCCGCCGCGATCGCCTTCAAAAAGCAAATTGACCAGAAGATCGCCTCTCTGCGCGGCAAGATACCCGACGCCGCGACACTTCAACAGGTCCCAACGATTGCCAACGAGAAAACGGAAGCCGACACGCTGGTGCGCGACGGCAAACTGCTTTACGAGATGGGTAAATTTGAAGAGGCCGAGGCCAAGTTGCAACAGGCATTGAAACTGGACCCGGCTAATGAAGGCGCTTTTTATTACATGAATCTGGTCAAGCAGGGTATTTATGCCCGCGAGGAACGGATGCATTCGTTGGATGACCAAACTCGCATCGTGGAAGTGACCAAGGCGTGGGAATCACCCATGCGAAACAGTGCCCAGTTGTCGGTGCCCAATCCGTATGCGACAAACACGCTCATTCATACCGGCCCCGGGCGTGAGGTGATTATGAACAAACTTAACCGCATACGGCTCGACCGGGTATTTTACGATGGCTTGCCGTTAAGCGAAGTCATTCGCGACTTGAGTGAGCAGGCCAAACTGCGCGATCCGGACAAGGTGGGCATCAATTTCCTGATTAATCCCAATCCGGACTTGTCCGCGTCGGTTACGACGGTTGCTCCCACTACCGGTGGGGGTTCGCCGTTTGGCGGGGCGCCCGGTCAAGTGGGTCCCCAAGGCGGGGGGCAGCAGATTGATGCCGCCACCGGCCTGCCCATTTCCACAACACCGACGGTTGGAAATCAGCCGGTGGATATAAACTCCGTCATTATCAGGATCAATCCGGCGCTCACGGATGTGCGTCTGGCGGATGCGCTGGATGCGATTGTGCAGGTGGCGGATCATCCCATCGAATACACCATCAACGATTACGCCGTTGTATTTTCGGCCAAGGGGCCAAATTCACCCCAACTTTATTCGCGGACCTTCAGGGTAGATCCCAACACCTTTGTCCAGGGCTTGGAAAGCGTCAGTTCGCTGGCTTTTTATAACAACAACAGCACCAGTGGCAGCGGCAGTGGCAGTACCGGCGGCAGTAGTAGCAGTAGTGGGGGAAGTGGTCAAAATACGTCAGTCGGCCTGGTGGCAATTGTCAATGCCGCGCCGGGTGAAGCGAGTAGCCGCAACAGCGGGACTGGCGGCACCGGTGGTGGCGGTGGCGGCGGCGGTGGTCAAGGCCAAGGAGTTGGCAACGGCGGACTGGATTTCGTGACACAAACAAACGCCATGGTGGACGTCAGTTTGACCGCCCGGAATTTCTTCTCGACTTTGGGGGTGGATTTGTTTCCGCCGAAAAGCATTTTCTTCAACGACCGGCTGGGCCTGTTGTTTGTGCGTGCCACGATGCAGGACTTGGACACCATTGAAAGCGCCATTCAGGCGTTGAACCAGGTGGCTCCCGAGGTCCACATCAAATCCCGGTTCATTCAGGTGCAACAGAGCGACAACGAGGGTCTGGGCTTCGACTGGTATTTGGGACAGTTCAGCGTGGGTGGCGGTTCCGTTGTCGCCAACGGTGGCAGCGCGCCGTCGCTCAATGTGCCCGTTTCAGCAGCCAATCCGCTGGGGGCGTTTCCGGGCAACACAACGGCTAACATCATTCCCGGTTCCGCTACCGACCAGCAAATCACCAGCGGTCTTAACAATTCCGGCATTCCCACCATCGGCACGATTACCGGCATCTTGACCGATCCCAACTTCCGCGTGGTGATCCATGCCTTGGAGCAACGTCTTGGCACTGAAGAATTGGCCGAGCCGGAAGTCACCACCGTCAGTGGACGGCAGACGGAGATGAAGGCGACTGAGATTCAGACCATCGAAACGGGCTTTAACTTCCAGCAGGGCACGCCGTCAACCACCACCGGCACGACCACCCCATAAACCAACACATCTTTGGCAACCGAAAATGAAAACACATAAAGCAAATTGGCTTTCCAAAGCGGCGCTCTTGATATTGTTATTGATGGGCGTGGGTGCCGTTGAAACTGTTCGCGCACAGGTCGTTAACAATCAACCCGGGGTCTCGGCCATTACGCCGATAACCCAGGCCATTGAAACCGGCCCGATACTGGACGTGGTGCCGGTTGTTCTGTCCGATGGCTACACGATTAATCTGACCTTGATTCCGTCAATAACTGAATTCGCCGGTTATGCCACGCCGCCAAGCATCCCCAATGTCACCAGCGGTCTGAATGTGGTGCAGTTGCCTGTTATTTTGCCGGATTTCACCGTGCGACAGGTGATTACCACGGTGAATGTTTGGGACGGCCAGACAGTTGTTCTGGGCGGATTGGTCAGTTCGACCACCCAGAGCGAGAATGACAAGGTGCCGGTGATTGGCGATTTGCCGGTGCTGGGCCGGCTCTTTCAAAGCCAGTCCAAATCCACCGTCAAAAATAATTTGATGATTTTTGTCACCGCGACCATCGTGGATCCGGCGGGCAACCGCGTTCATTCGGAGGATGAACTGCCTTTCGCGCAAAATTCCATTCCGCCCCAGCCGCCAGGCGCCGGGCAGATGAAGGAAACGGACAAAACCGTGACGCTGCCTCCGCAATAAACCGGTTCAAAACCACCCCGCTCCGCCGCATGCAAGCAAGAAAACGCAATCCCTGAATGCCGGATGAATTTATGGACCGGTTGCTGATTGTTGACGGACATGCCTATGCGTATCGCGCGTTTCACGCGATCTGCGGTTTGCGGTCGCCGGAGGGCCGGCCAACAAATGCCATTTACGGCTTTGTTAAAATGCTGGCAAAGATGCGCGCAACACTTGAGCCGACCCATTCGGTGGTGGTCTGGGACGGCGGATTGAGCGCGGAGCGCATGGCGGCGCTGCCCGAATACAAGGCGCAACGACCTGAAATGCCGGACGATTTGAAGCCGCAGCTTGACGAAATGGCCGGTTATTTGAAGGCGGCTGGAGTTGCTTCGATTTGCCGGGAAGGCGTGGAGGCCGACGATTATATCGCCTGCCTGGCGCGGCGGGCGGCGGACGCGGGCCTGGAAGTGGTTATTGCCAGTTCCGACAAGGATTTTATGCAATTGGTCTCGGAGCGAATCGGATTGTTGAATCCGAATGACAAGACCGAGAAAATCTGGACGCAGGAACAGGTTCGCGCCAAGACCGGTGTGGCGCCTTCGCAAATCGTGGATTGGTTGAGCCTGACCGGTGACAGCGTGGACAACATTCCGGGCGTTCCCGGGGTTGGCCCCAAGACCGCCGCTGAATTGTTGAATCAGTTTGGGTCGGTTCACGGTTTGTATGAGCGGCTGGACGAAGTGAAGTCGGAAAAACTCCGCGCAAACCTGCGCGCCGCGACGGACGCCGTCCGGCGCAACCGCGAGTTGGTGCGGCTGCGCGAGGAGTTGCCGTGTGAATTTTCGCTGGCTGAACTGGTGGAAACGCCCGCGGACACCGGCCGGTTGCGGGAACTGTACCGGCGCTGGGGCTTCCGGACGCTGCTGGCGGCGCTGGAGGAATCCGCGTGCGATTGTCAGGCGGTTTTGATTTAGAACCATGAATTTGAAACATTGGAAGCAAAGATTCGTGGCGGGCGATGGCCCGGCGCGTTTTGCCCAAACAAAATTTGGACAAGACGCCGCCAGCGGATTACACTCGCGCGAGCCTTTTATGTTGTCGCTGTTTGTTCGCAGGATGGTGCTGTGCGGCGTGTTGCTGGCCGGAATTCCCGCTGTGGTTTTCGGACAGACAAACTATTACACCGCCAACGGCACGGAGTACGCCATCGCCGGCTCATTGCCGGGCGATCAGGTGATGCCCGATGTGGCCGTGACCACCAATGGCGGGGGATTTCTTGTCTGGCAGGACAACGCCACTGACGGCGACGGGCTGGGAGTGAGCGCGATAAACCTGTCGGGTCCGGGCGGTTCTTTCCGGGTGAATGTGCAGGGCGCCGGCGACCAGGAAAATCCGCGGGTGGCGTTGCTGCAAGGCGGCGGGGCGGTATTTGTCTGGCAGGGCGGCGTGGAAGGATGGAATCAGCACATCTACGCGCGGTTTCTTTCTGCCGGCGGCACTTGGCAGCCGGGCAGCGCCACCAACGACGTGTTGGTTGACACCTTCACCAATAACTTTCAAATCACTCCCGCCGTGGCCACCCTGGCCAACGGCAACGTCGTCATCATTTGGGCGAGTTTCGATGAGGCCGCGCCCGACAGCATGCAGGATGTTTATGGCCGGATTTTTTCACCGTCGGGCGCGCCCGTCACCGGCGAGTTCCTGATCAATCAATTTACCTCCTATAACCAGCGTACGCCGGCAGTGGCGGCATTGGCCAACGGCGGCTTCGTGGTAACTTGGGTTTCCGAACAGGAACGCGTGGTTGGAACGCCCAATCCCAATGCGGTGCCGCCGAACCAGGAAGCCTATCCAAGCATTGACATTTACGCGCGACTTTACGACGCAAATGGGAATCCGCAGAGCGGGCAGAGCAATGAATTTTTGGTCAATGCCGATTCCAATCCGTGCGCCCACCCCAGTGTGGCCGCAGGCACCGACGGCGGTTTCGTCATTACCTGGGACGCGCACGACTTGACCAGTCCGACTTCCAACAGCCTGGATATTTACGCCTGTCCGTTTAGCAGCGGCGGTACGGTCATTGGCACGGTGATGCGGATCAATTCGTATCTGTACGGCGATCAATACGCGCCACGCATCAGCGCCTTGGGGACCGATTATTTGATCACGTGGACGAGTCTGGGGCAGGACGGTTCCAGGGAAGGTGTTTATGGACAGTTTCTGCATGGGAACGGCTCGGTTCTCGGGGGCGAATTCCGGGTCAATACCACCACCATCAGTTCGCAAATGGAACCGGCGGTGGCTTCGGATGGCGTCAGCCAGTTCCTCGTGGTGTGGACGAGTTACACCGGCACTCCCAGCAGTTTTGATTTGTTCGCGCAGCGTTATCTCAACGTCAACGCCGCGTTGCAGCCGATGGCCGCGCCGTTCGTTTATGCGCCGTTCGTAATCAGCAACAACGTTTATCAGCCGCAATTGGTGGTGTCCTGGCCGCTGATGTCGGGACTTTCGATTTCCAACTACGAAGTCTATGTGAATGGCGCGGCGACGCCGGCGGCGGTGACCACGAGCAATGCGTGGACCATGACGGCGGCCAACGGACTGGCCGCCAGCAGCAGCAATTACTTCCAGGTGGACTATGTGACGGCGGATGGCCGCCGCTCACCCTTGTCGCCGGCGGCCGGCGGCGCGGCGTGGAGCGGGCAGAACTGGGGCGGCATCCCCTATGAGTGGATGGCGGAATTTTTCGGAGGCCATATCAGCGGCGCCTACCACACCACTTTCTGGCCGGCTGCCAGCATGGTGCTGGCGCCGGGCGGGCCGACGCTGTTGCAGGTCTTTTTGAGCGGCGGCAGCCCGCTGGACTCCAGCACCTGGCTGCAAACGGCCCTGACGAAAACGTCGCAAGGCATGTTTCTTACTTGGAACACCCAGCCGGGCTTCACCTACCAGGTGCAGACGAAGACGAACCTGGGCGATGCCTGGATCAATTTGGACGCGCCGCGGTTTGCGGCCGGGCCGGACGATCAAATCAACGTCGGAGGCTCCCCCGCCGGCTATTACCGGGTTTTGCTCCTGCGCCAGTGAAATGTCTATGAGGCAAGTGATAAAATATTTTCTGGGAATTGGTTGTCTGGCCTTGGGTCTCCAGACCGCCGGGGCCTTCTCATTGATCGGGCCAAGCGATGGGTACACAGGGATTCCCGCCAATTTCGGTGACGCCTGGGAGGTGGAGACCATTGGCTTCAATCCGATTCCTTCCGCAAGTGGCGCCCCGCCATACTTGGGGGCTGACCCGCTCGCCATCGGCCCGAAAAATATCGGCGAGGGCTATCGCCGGAACACGCCGGTGATGTATTACGCTTTCGACGGCAGCGACGGGACTTTCGTCAAATTTTTCGGCGCAGACGGCGAGCAGGCGGTCGTTCAGGCGTTTGCCATTTTGAACGCGCTGACCAACGTGGACAGTTACAGCACCAATTTGACGGAGTTTCCGTTGCAATCGCAGGAGCAGAATCATCAGGCGACGATTTTGGGATTGCGCGATTTGAAATCAACCACGCTGACCCTGATGATGGAACAGATGGGGCTGGCCGACGCCGTCCGCTATGTGTGGGTTTTGCACAATCGCTTTCATTTGGGAACTCCGCCCTGTCCCGCCGACCAATATTATCAGGTGGTCATGCGAAATTACGCCATCAGTCCCACTCCGCTGAACCAGCTTCAATATTCGGAATACGTCAACGGCGAGCTGTACACCTATTACATTCCGATTGACCTTTGCGACCAGATTCCGGCTCCGCCCGACGTGGACGCGCTGGAGTTGGCCGCGGATCCCCTGAATCTGACCGCGCCCGTTGCGTCAGGTGGTCCGATGGCTGAGGGCTCGCTGGCCAATGGATTTTTTTACACCGGCCTGACTCGCGATGACGTGGGGGGCTTGCGGACGCTCATGAGTTCAAACACCATAAATCTGGAAAGCATCGCTCCGGGAAGCACTCTGGTCAGCGGCAGTGGCGGCACGGGCACCACCAATTACGATGACGAGTTCGAGCTGGTCACCTCGAACCTGACGGCCTTGATTCTGGCGTCAACCACCAACAATCCTACCGCGCTCCAAACGCTTTATCCGGGTCTGGTGATTACCAGCGTCCGAACCAATCTATTCAGCGGCACCTATACTTACACGTTTGGCAACATCTATACCAACACCTATTTTACCAACACCGCGGTATTGACCCAGGTGGTCAGCACCAATATCGGCCCGCTGATTGGCGCCCCTTACGGCACCATCGTCACGAATGTGACCACCAACACCACGATTGTCTATACCAACATTGCGTCGGGTGACTTCTTTCTCATTCCCACCAACACGTGCGGCCTGGATGTTCTCCAGGTCCTGGGGACGAACGTCGCGTCCGTCACCAACACACTGGCCACCGTCACCAATTTCACGGCCACTTTCACCAATTATATCACGACCAATCTCATTTATGCCTCCACCAATTACACCTTGCTGGTGGCGCCCTGCGAATTCCTGAACGGCAGCACCGCCACGCCCACGAATGGCGACTATGAAGGCATCGAGCGCATCCAATTCGTGCGCGTGCCCGACAACAATGTTGACTCGCTCACCGGCAATTTCCTCCAGCCAATCACCAATGTTTATACCGAGGTTTACGTGCCGCCGGGGAGCAGTCGGCCTGTGGTTCAGACATTTCAAAGGGTGCTGACCCGGCCTGATATTCTCTTCGACGCGGCGGATCTATTGCCCGGACCGGCTGCGGTCAATTCAACCGTTCCGGTGGATGCCAGGAACATTAATTTCAACATGAGCAATATACCAAACGGGCTGGCCGGACCGGGAACCATCGAATCTCCCACGATCATCACTTACAATAAGGTCGGTCCGGTCCTCTACAACTATACCTTCTCATTTTTGAGTCAGTCAGCGTCGCTTTTCCTTGGTTTTATCTGGGGTTCCTTTGACGGCTCGACCAACGACCCGATTGTTTATCCCAACGGCACGAGCATAGCCACGCTGGAAGGCGATACGCTCATCCAGATTGCTCCAACGTCGCCGACGTTGCCGGACGGCATCCGGGGCGTGTCGTACAGCGTCACGCTGTCCGTCACGGGAGGGCAGGCTCCTTACACCTGGCAATTGGCCTCCTTCTCCCCGTCGTTGCCGGCCAATTTGACCTTGTCCGCGAATGGAGTAATCTCAGGCATACCGAGCGGCAGCGGGACGTTCCAATTCACCGTGCAAATGAACGACTCCGCGGGACACTCGGTGCAGCGGAATTATGTGATGACGATTCACTAAACAGCGACTGGCGAATGAAAGCAATTTTTTCCAAATCCACCGGGCGGCTGGGGGCAAAAACTCTGCCGCTTCTGGCTGGTTTGATGTTGTCTCCGCTCCTGGCAGCGGGCACGGATCCCAGTTACAGCAACTCCAGCACCAACTACTATTACTCGGATCTGGGCCCCAACACGGTGCCTTATTTGCCGAACATTGATGCGACTGTCTTTTACAACTCCGGCCATTGGGACGTCTATACCGAGTTTCCCTTGGAAGACTACGCGCTCGGCGTGACCTATCCCTATATCACCGATCACACGCTGTATTATACCAACACCAGCACCATGACCGGTTCGGTCGGTTGGGAATTCGATTACGGCCCCCTGCCGCTCGGGGGGCGGGGCATGGCGGCCAGCTTTTTCAATGACAGCTACGGGACGATTACGGCCGTGGACGGCGCGGTTGCTAATCCAATCAACACTATCTATCCGCCGATACTAAGTCACCTGTGGATATCGGCCACCAATCTCGTGAACAAGGGCACGCTGGTCAGCGACGTGGGCGGCGATATGCGGTTGACGGGCGTCAACGTCACCCTGGCCCGCAGCACACTGCAGATTGGGTCCGGCGCCGCTTCCATCACGCCTCAGTGCAGCGCAAATGATTACGTCCTGACGAACTACAGCGCGGCCGGGGCCATTTACGACTATCAATGGGAGACCAACGGCGTGACCATGAACAGTTCGAATCTGTGGAATGAAGCAAACGACAGCGTCGCCTCGCCAAATTTCGTGGTCAACGAGCCGTGCGGAATATCAAACCTGCCCGCGCAAATAACCTTTAATCCGGTTTGGGCCGACTCGATGAACATCGTGGCGAGCTACACCAACATCGTTTATACGAACATGAGCGGGGGTATGATGATCGCCACGAATCCGGTCCAGATATTCCGGCAGGCGGTTTTTGTGGGGGTCAACAACCCTTACGCCATCAACCCGGATGACCGATTTTATCTCGACCCCAACCGGGCCAACATCTCAAATTTGTTCCAGACCATCACGGTGAGTCTGACTGCCACCAACTCGGTCGGCACGCTCTTTTTGGTGGACACCTTTGCGTCTTCCACCAATCATGACTATCTGCAAAATGTCAGCGTAACTCCGGGCACCAGCCCGGTGTCTCCCTGCACCGACCCGACTTACCGCCCGGGGAATTACTATTTGGACCGCGCCGATTGCCAGGAGGATTTTGCCCGTGGCTCTACCGGCTTCGGCGTGCCGACTAATAACTTTTTCTACGACCAGAATTTCTCCAATGCCCTGGTCCAGACCGGTTATAGCGCTTATTCGGCCTATGTTGACAATGTGACGCGAGATCCGGTCGGCGGCGCGGTGTCGAATCTGCCCGGCAAAATTGTCATTACCGCGACCAATCTGGATTTGACCAGGACGACCATTAAAAATCAAGGCGCACTGGTCCAGATCCAATCAGATAATTTCCTGGGCAGCACAGGGGCGGTCGTGTCCTGTGAAAACTTGAGCTACAACCTTGGTTCTGCGGTCGGCCATTTGAACGTGACCAATCTCGCCAACAACACGTCCGTTCCTGGATTGAACGGACCGCTTTACGCTTGGAGCGCCGTTTGGACCAACGGCTTGATCACGGGCATTTTTACGAATTGGTATTACGTCACTAATACCGTCGGTACCAATTCCGTCCCCACCCAGACCAACAATGTAATCACCAACATCGCCGAAGTGGATTTTAATGTCCTGTTGGTGAATGCCCAGGGGCTTTCCTCCACGGTGCCCGAGACGGTCCAGGATTTGATTTTGCAAACCACCAACATGCTGGTCAGCGATTCCATGACCGTGGCGAATACGCTGCTCTTCAACGGCCAAAGCCTGACCCTGCAAGGCACGCTTGACCTTTCCGACAATCTCCAGGATTGGAACAGTTTTATCACGCCCACCTGGCTTGCTTTCACCAACAACGGGACGCTCTCCGTTCCCCAGGACGCTCATTTTGGCGACGATGGGCCAACGAACTATGCCGCGTTTGTCAACAATGGCGCCATCAGTGTTGGCGGCAGTGAGACGATTAACAGCGTTTACTACCAAAGCAGCGGGAACGAAAATGCCCCGGGTGGGTACTCGGTGACCACGCCCAACGGCAAGATTGAGAATGGCAGCATTACCTCCGGCCAGTATATGAGTTTCTCCGGCAGCATCTTGAAACTGGACCATTCCACGCTCTACGCCGGAAACCGGTTGACCTTTGCCATGACCAATTCGCTGTACGACTCGGGCGGGTCCGCCGGCAACTCGCTGATTTGCGGCAACGGCTTTACTTTGCAGGTCAAGCCGCCCACGGGCGATTTGCTGGGAACCGCGGTCACGGCTGAGGCCCCGAACAACGAGGTGGACTATTATTGGGCGGGCGAAGATCGCGGGGCGGCTACGACTGCCGGTTATTCCAACAATGTGGCTCTCGGCCAGTTGATCCTGTCACCGCCCGGAGGGTCTTCAGGTAACACACTGTTCTACTTCTGGGGCACCAGCACCGATGGCACCACCAATGGCTTGTATGTGGACCTGCTCGACCTTTCGAAGATTTCCGATTTGACGCAGATGTTGGGAACGGCTCCGAACCTCAACATCTACTATGCCGCCGCGAAGCTGCCCGCCACGGTCACCGTGTTCGGAAGCGACGGACAGCCGCAACAGGAAGTGGAAACGAATATTGGCGGCCTGGCCTTCTACGTTCGCGCCAACGGCGGCAGCGGACAAGTTCCGCAGGAGCCGGAAGAAGTCTTGAACGGCCAGCTCAACGGCCATCTGCTGTGGGTCACCAACTACGCCGGGCCAAACAGCTCGGTGGACGTGATCATCAATGGCCAGACGTACGCGGTCAATCGGGCGTTGCGGTACAGCCTCATCATTGACTCGAATGACAATGGCATTCCGAATTATTATGATCCCAATCCGTTTAACACCGTGCCCCTGGTCTTGACCGGCTCGCTGGTCCAGACCAACCCGCCGCCGGCCAAGGCGTTTGCCATTTCGTGGACGGCGCAGCCCAACGTGCCGTATCAGGTCCAGTATAACGCGAACATGCTGGGTACCAACTGGCAGCCGCTGTTGAACTATACCAACACGGCGCCCACGAATCGAATGGTTACGGTCTGGGACACCAACGTGTTGCCCGGCCAGCGGTTTTATCGCGCGCTTATACCTACCAATACAGTGAACCAACCCTGATGCCGTGAAAGACAAATTTACAATGGCTGGGTTTAGGGTCCGCCGCACGCAACGGTTGATCGCGCAGAGCCTGTTCCTGTTTGTTTTATCCGCCGGGCTGGTTCAGGCGGCGGGATGGAAGACCTTGTACAGTCATGTGCCGGCGGCGATAAGCCGTCTGCATTTGCAACCGCTGGGGAATCTATCTGGTTCGACAAATTTGCATCTGGCCATCGGGTTGCCCTTGCGCAACCGGGAGGCGCTGACCAATCTGCTTCAACAGCTCTACGATCCGGCCAGCCCCAATTACCACCACTTTCTGACGCCGGAACGATTCACGGAGATGTTTGGTCCGTCGGAGCAGGATTATCAGGCCGTGATTGCCTTCGCGAAAACCAGTGGTTTCACCGTGACCGGCACTTGTTCAAATCGCACCTTGGTGGATGTCAGCGGGAAGGTGGCCGACATTCAAAAAGCCTTCCATGTCACGATGCGCCTGTATCGCCACCCGACGGAAAATCGCTACTTCTATGCGCCGGATGTCGAACCGTCAGTCCCCTCGGCACTGCCGATTTTGCAGGTCAGCGGCTTGGAGAATTATGATCTGCCCCATCCCCAGATTATTACCATGCCGACGGGGTCGTTGCCGCAAGCTGGCTCTGGCCCAGGCGGAGGTTATTCGGCAAGCGATATACGCGAGGCTTACGTGCCGGGCACGTCATTGACCGGCGCGGGTCAGAATGTCGGCTTGCTCCAGTTTGATGGCTTCTATGCGGCTGATGTGGCGCAATATGTTACGGCGAATAATATCAAAAATCCCCCCCAGGTGGTGGTCGTCCCGGTGGATGGCGGCGTCGCAACGCCCGGTCCCGGCAATGAGGAGGTGGCCATGGACATCGAAATGACCATGGCGATGGCTCCCGGAGTTTCGACGATTTATGTCTATGAAGCGCCTAACTCAACAGGTTTGTGGGTTGATCTCTTAAACAGCATGGCTAACAACAATTCTGCCAAGCAACTGAGCTGTTCTTGGGGCGGTGGCGAGGAGCCGAATCCGTCGGCCGAACAGATTTTCCAGCAGATGGCGGCGCAGGGGCAGTCGTTTTACAATGCGGTGGGTGATACCGCTGCATTTATTCCGAACATAAATCCGCCTGCCTTTCCATCGGACAGCCCGAACATCACGCAGGTTGGCGGGACGGTTTTGACTACGAGTTCAAGCGGCGATTATTCATCTGAAACAGTTTGGAACACCCCCGACATTCCTCGCGAGAACACTTATCAGGGCAGCAGTGGCGGAGTCAGCCTCTATTACGCAATTCCCACGTGGCAGCAGGGGATCAGCATGGTTGCCAACCACGGCTCGACCACCAATCGCAACATGCCGGACGTGGCTTTGCTCGCGGACAACATCTGGATCATCTTTGATAACGGCGTGTCTGGTCCCTATGGCGGTGGCACCAGTTCGGCGGCCCCCCTGTGGGCGGGTTTCACGGCGCTGGTCAATCAGCAGTCGGCGGCGAGTGGCCTGCCATCCGTCGGCTTCGTCAATCCCGCGCTCTACGCGATCGGCAAAGGACCAAATTATACCGCCGATTTCCATGACATCGCCACGGGCGGCAACACCAACAGCCTCAGCCCGATGAATTATTTGGCCGTTCCCGGCTACGACCTCTGCACGGGATTGGGCACGCCCAACGGAGCCAACTTAATTAACGCCCTTGCCCCGCAGGCCAGATATGGGTTTTTAACCTTCAGTGTGAATCCACCGTCAGGCGCGGCCCTCATTGCCTCAGCTAATCAGACATTTTATGTGACTGTTGATGATAACTATGCGGTGACCAACGCGACGGTCACGGGAGCAATCCCCGGAGTTGGCACCAATACATTCATGGAAGATAGCGCGCTCGACGGCATTTACAGCAGCACGTTCACGATCCCCTCGGCCGGTCCGCTGACGCTGACGGTTGGCGCGACGGCGACCAATGAGATTGGAGTCACCAATGTGTTGTATTACTCCGTTATTCCGTTGCCGGCCAATGACAATTTTACCAACGCGACCAAAGTGCCTGTCGCGGGTGGCTCGTACGTCGCGAATAACCGGTTCGCCACCATTGAACCTGATGAACCGAATCATGATGGCGACGCAAACAAGGCAGCCTCCCTCTGGTGGGCTTGGACGCCAACCTCCAATACGAATGTGTTCATTGACACCGTTGGCAGCAAGGTCGAGAATGTCCTGGCCGTTTACACCGGCGGCACTTTGGCCAGCCTCCAATCGGTGGCGGCCACGAACAGCGACTTGGCGCTGTACCAGCCGGCGCAACTCAGTTTCAATGCCCAAGCCTACACGACTTATTATATTGCCGTTGCCAGCGCGAGTTCAAACTCGTTGGGTTCCTTGGAGTTTCACGTCACGCCCGGGGGCCAGCCCGACATCAGCCCGCCCGTGGTGTCAATCACCAGTCCGCAAAGCGGTTTGACGGTTTATAACAATATCACGAACGTTGCTGGCACGGCTTCCGATCCGGGATCAAATCCCAGCGGAGTCAGTCAGGTCTTCGTGAGCTTCAACGGACAGCCACCCCTGACGGCCATTGGCACATCCAACTGGACGAGCTTGGTTGCATTGCAACCCAACTTGAACGTCATTCAGGTCACTGCGGTGGACGAGGCAGGCAATTTTTCCGCCACGAAAACGATCGAACTCAATTATCTCGTTCTCCCCCCGGCCAATGACTTTTTTGCCCACGCCATTTCGTTGACCAACGAACCAAGCCCGATTTCGGCCACTAACACTCTCGCCTCCAAGGAAGTCGGCGAACCGAATCCAGCCGGGAACCCCGGAGGCAAATCGCTTTGGTGGACTTTCACCCCGCCCACAAACGGCGTGCTCACACTCAACACGATCAATTCCACGTTTGACATCATCATGGGCCTTTACACCGGCGCCAATGTTGCCAACCTGACGACGATTGCCGACAACGATGATGCTTACAGCGGTGCGCCCGGCGGGTTCAGCTACATTTCCCAGGCCGTCACGAACGGCCAGACGTACTACATCCTCGTGGACGGTTACAATGGCGCCTCGGGCAAAATTTCGTTGACCTATTCGTTTGCGCCGGCGACGGTCTATCATTTGACGGTGAACAGCTTCGACTTGACCGCGACCAACTCTGGCGGCGGCGCTGTTCAATTGTTGACCACCAACGTTCTGGGCGGCACCTTGATCCTGCCGTCGGCCTCGGGAGATTTTGCAAACGGCACCCCGGTGGTGCTCACGGCCTTTCCCGACCACAGCCACCAGTTTGCTTTTTGGACCAATGACGCCGTTTCGTCGAGCAATCCTTGGACGGTGCCGATAAACGGCAACAAGAACGTCACCGCCGAATTCATCGCCCGGCAGTTCACCGACGGATTTGAATCCGGAGATTTCTCGACGCTTCCGTGGATAACCAATGCAACTGAATACCCGTGGTTTGTTCAATCCAAGGTGGTGGACGTGGGGCAATACGCCGCCCAATCGTACACCAATTTGCCTGACAGCCAGAGCAGTTCCTTGATGCTAACCACCAGCTTTACCAACGGTGTCGGCTCTTTTGACTTCAAGGTCAGTTCCGAACCAAATTTTGATATTCTCACTTTTTCCGTAAACGGCACGGCGCTTGCCCAGTGGTCGGGAGAAGTCGGCTGGGCCAACTACTCCTTCTCGCTGCCCGCGGGAACCAACACCTTGGAATGGACCTATGCCAAAGATGCGACCATCAGTGATGGCTTGGACGCCGCGTTCCTTGACGACGTGGAACTGCCGATAGGCACCCCTAGCCCCACTCCGGCACAGCTCCAATTACAACAGCAGGCAGGCGGCGGATTCATAATGAATTTGACGGGACAGAGTGGCCAACCGTACGTCATCCAGACCTCAACCGATTTGGTCCACTGGCAGAATATTTCCACCAACATCGCCGTCGGCGGGTCCCTCAGCATTCCGCTGCCGGCCAATCTTACCAACCAGGCGCAGTTCTATCGCGCGGTTGCGCCTTGATTTTCAAAATTTCGGCTCAACAATGTCCCACGGCGCTGGCGAAAGCCGCCGTCAAATGAAAACTCTTGGCTTGACCGGCGGCATCGGCATGGGCAAATCGGTGGCCGCCCAATTCTTCCGCGAGCGCGGCGCGCAGGTGGTGGACACGGACGAACTGGCGCACCAACTGGTCGAACCCGGCCAGCCCGCGCTGGCGGAAATTCAGGCCGCTTTCGGCAAAAGCATCATCGCATCGGATGGCCGGCTGCGCCGCGAGGAACTGGCGCAAATCGTTTTCAGCGATCCCGCTGCCCGCAAAAAACTCGAAGCCATCCTCCATCCACGCATCCGCGAAGGCTGGCTCGCGCAAATTGAAGCCTGGCGCGGGGAAAATCACCTGCTGGCCGTGGTCGCCATCCCGCTGCTTTTTGAAACCAAAGCCGAATCGAACTTCGACAAAACCATCTGCGTCGCCTGTTCGGCCGCGAACCAGCGCCAACGGCTTGTGGAACGCGGCTGGACGCCGGAGCAAATCCAGCAACGCCTCGCCGCGCAATGGCCGATTGAGCAAAAAATCCCCCGCGCCGATTTCGTGGTCTGGACCGACGGCACGCTGGACGCCCACGCGGAACAAATCGAACGAATACTTTCCAAATTCTGACCGCTTGGAGCGTGGACCGCTTGTCCGCTGGTCGCTCCGGCTGGGCGCGCCTGCCCTGCCGCCGTGAATGTTCCGATTATGACGGCAGAATGATGTTTAATCATCGTAGGGTTGTTTCATGGCATTCTGGATGCGTTGGTAGTCGGGCATTTCATCGGGTGGAACGGCTTGAATCCAGGCGGAAAATTTTTTTGGCACTGCCCACTTCCAATGTTCAACGTGGCCGTCGGCAAAAGAAAGGTTCGCGCCCTGGCCGTGCCGGTCGGACGGCATGTCCCACCACTGGTTCTGGGGAAAGATCGAGCCGATGGGAGGGTTGCCGAATTCCGCGTCTTCAATCGTGTCGGCACTTTCATCAATGAACACAAAAAGCCGGCTTGGCGGGGGTTGGCGGATGTCGGTGGACCTCGCCCAAGCCGGGAGGTATTGATAATACGGTTCGCCCTGCGGGTAACCGTTCACCGACTGGCTCATATTGTAGCTCCGCCAGCGCAATTGCGACAGCGGCTGGCCATCGGGCGTTTCCAGCGTGGAATGGTCCGCCGGGCAATGATAAATGGCCAGCGACCGGTTGTAGGGAAACAACAGGCCGTTGATGATGTTGGAAGGGTCAATCTCCGTGACCGCATTCAGATCCGGGAGCCAGGACAGGCCGGTGCTGAGGCTCGCGTTGGGATCGCCGGCCAGCGCGATGGAATCGTTCGGTGCGAAATAATCATTGTGGTCGGTGACGTAAAGCTGGAGGCAAATTTCAAGCTGGTTCAGGTTGTTCATACAGGCGATGCTTTGCGCCTGGATTTTGGCCCGGCTCAACGCGGGCAACAGCAGCGCCGCCAGGATGGCAATAATGGCGATTACCACCAACAGTTCAATCAGAGTGAACGCGTCGGCGAAAACCCATCCTCGGCGATGGCCTGTCGTTTGATGGCCCATGGCTGTTGGTGGAAATGTATTGCCATCCGGCGCTTCTGCAACTGGATTTCCAGGCAGCACGTCCGGAGAGATGTCCCTGCCAACAAAATCCGGGTAGGGACAGCTCGCCGAGCTGTCCTGGTTCGGAATGAGGTTTCAGACCCGACGCGGGTAGTGTCCTAAATCAGCTCGGAGTTCCGCCTTCAGGCGGCCCGGAACCGCGTAAACGCGGAACTCCAAACTTTAAATCAGGACACTACACCGACGCGGGCAGAATTGACGCCGCCCATGTCTTGCGCTTGACTTTCAACCCTCAACTTTCAACCTTCAACCAATCATGGGCACGCTCTATTACGGCGACAACCTCGACATCCTCCGGCGTTACCTCAAGGACGAATCCGTTGACCTCGTCTATCTCGATCCGCCCTTCAACTCCGCCCAGAACTACAACGCCTTTTTTCAGGAAAAGGACGGCTCCGCCGCCGCCAGCCAGATTCACGCCTTCGAGGACACCTGGCATTGGGACATCGAGACCAGGAAAGCCTACGACGCCGTGACCAAGCAGCCCGGCAAGGTCTCCGACGTGATGCAGGCCTTCTACACCTTTCTCGGCGGCAACGACATGATTACCTACCTCACCTCCTTTGGTGTAAATTAATTGCTCATGCCTACGAATTACAAAACAAAGCTGAAGCCAAAGGTTCGCCTAAAAAGGCAAACGCGATCGGTTGTCTCGCCCGCGCCCGCGTTGGAATTGAAAGAACCTTCGGCAAGTTATTTTGCTCGCAATACCGAAATCCCGGAATTCTTCGGCCAACGGTTCAACAAAGGTGAAAGGCTGCCGGTTGATTCATCGGTTGAAAATAATTCGCCACGCTTGTTTTATTCTCATGAGCACGGTGAAATCTGGCTGGGTGATTCGATTGAATGGCTGCGCAGCCTCGAAACAGGCTCGGTTGATCTCGTCTTTGCTGACCCGCCCTACAACATCAAGAAAGCGGAATGGGATACGTTCGAGTCTCAACAGGAATATGTGTCGTGGTCAGTCCGTTGGATTGAACAGGCGGCGCGTGTTTTGAAACCAGAAGGCACGCTTTACGTCTGTGGTTTTTCGGAAATCCTCGCTGACCTGCGGTTGCCAGCGTCACGTTTTTTCAAAGGTTGCCGCTGGCTCGTCTGGCATTACAAGAACAAGGCAAACTTGGGTGATGATTGGGGGCGTTCACATGAAAGCATTTTGCATTTCCGCAAGAGCCATAAATATACGTTCAACGTGGACGATGTGCGGATTCCTTACGGCGAACATACGCTGAAATATCCGGAGCATCCGCAAGCCGAGACGAGTCAATATGGCAAGGCCGCGAACAAAGACCGCATCTGGCATCCGCATCCTCGTGGCGCGAAGCCTAAGGATGTGCTGGAAATCCCGACGACTTGCAACGGTATGCACGAGAAGACGCCGCACCCGACGCAAAAGCCGGAGGAATTGCTGCGGAAGATCGTGCTGGCGTCGTCCAGTCCCGGCGACGTGGTAGTTGATCCATTCCTTGGGTCCGGCACGACGGTGGTGGTAGCGGAGCAGTTGAAACGGCAGTGGAAGGGCTGCGATTTAAGCGCCGAATTTTGCCGGTATGCGGCGGATCGAATCGAGTTGGTTGAGGATTGGCCGGTTGAAAAGTGGCTGCGTTATGATGAGCAAAATTCCGAAAGGAGAAAATCCATCCGATGAGAAAAGCAACCTTGGGTGACTTGCAGGAAAGTCTGGCGGACAAGTCGGGCTTCACACAACTGGCTGACTACGCCAAGTTCTGTTCGGCATTTCTCGCGCTGCTGGAGATGGAACGGCCCACGCGAATCGTTTCCCCTTCGCCTTCCAATGAGCACTACGTTTTTTACCAATACGGCAAGGCTAATCGAAATAAAATCACCCGCCCCGCTGAATACGCGGTTGTATTTTGAGTCGCGTGATGAATTGTCGGCTGCATTTGACCGTTTCATTCAATTCTTGGGTGATTTGAAAAAACACAAGCAGGCCGCAGCCGGTGGCAAAGGCCCGCAAGCAGTATTTGAAATCCAACGAAATCAATCGTGTGGTTTATACGTTGCAGCAGTCGGTTGGCTGCGTCGGGGATTCGTTCGAGAACGAGAATCAATCACGCAAACGCATCGGCCAGCTTTTTGAGTCATTGGTGAAACTCATCATCAAGGAAATCGGCGTCACTTGCGAACCCCGTGTCATCAGTATTCCGATTCTGGGATACCCCGGTCGCGAAATGTCCTATGAACTGGATTTGGTGTTCTCGCGTAACAAGGCTATCATTGCCTCCGAAACGAAGCATATCCACGCAGCGGAAGTGGTCGGATCGGTGAAGACAACCAGCAAAGACCGGATTGATAAAGTTTTTCTCGACAAGTTTCTCCTGACCAAACTGCTTGGCCGCGACATTCCCGTCATCGCAATTTTTCTTCACGATGTTCAACGCGCTAAACGTGGTGAAAGCATTTTTGGCATCAATTCCACATTTAAGACCAACCACTTCCTTGGCTATACGGTTGCATTGAACAAACTGGACGGTGTTTATTATGTTGATCCCCGACCGGACATGCTGACAAACGAGCGACTGCGTGAGCAGATTCGAGATTTTCAAAGTTTTCTGGTGCGGGACTTGTGGACGCTTGCGCGCGAATGAACGCCTCGGTTACCCGACGCAAAAGCCCGTGGCGTTGCTGGAGCGGATCATTCAAGCCAGCAGCAATCCCGGCGACGTGGTGCTGGACCCGTTCTGCGGCTGCGGCACGACGATTGACGCCGCCGAGAAACTCGGCCGCGACTGGATCGGCATAGACGTGACGCAACTGGCCATTTCCCTCATCAAGAACCGCCTGCAAGACACCTACGGCCCCGCCTGAAATTTGTGAGCGGTCCAGAAGGTAGGGACGCCGCGCTGAAAGCGCGGAATCGGAGCGCCCGCTGGACGCGGGTGGGACGGCGCAGCGCGCCGTCCCTACCACGGAAAACATTTCCCTTGTCCGCATCATCGGCGAGCCGACCACGCCCAACGAAGCTGCCACGCTTGCCGAGGACGACAAATATCAATTCCAATGGTGGGCGCTCGGCCTCGTCGGCGCGCGTCCCGTCGAGCAGAAGAAAGGCGCCGACCACGGCATTGACGGCAAAATCCTTTTCCGCGACGACCCGAAGGCTGCCAAGCCGGAGCAAAGCATCATTCAAGTCAAAGGCGGCAAGACAGGCGTGAAAGACGTGCGCGATTTGCGCGGAGTGCTGGACCGCGAAAAAGCCGCCATCGGCATTTTGATTTCCCTGCAACCGCCCACCAGCCCGATGGAAACCGAGGCTGCCAGTGCCGGTTTTTACGAGCACAAAACGAACAAGCAAAAGTTTCCGCGCCTGCAACTTCGCACGGTCAAAGAACTGATGGAAGGCAAAGGCATCGAGCGTCCCACCAGCGCCGCGAGCTTGGACGACACCTTCAAAAAAGCGCCCGAATCAAAAAAGAAGCAACACGAGCAAAAAGCGTTGGAATTGTGAAACGTCAAATTCCTCGTAGCGGCGTGTCGGCAGACCGCCGCATTTCTTCGGAAAGTGAAATAAATAATCCGGCTTTCTGCCGAAAGCCGCTACGCCGTTTTCGATTTATGAATTTCGTGTCTTGGCGAAAAAACTCTGTTAGTCTTTCTTCGTCATGTTGCTGACCAAAGACGAACTCCGCAGCCTGGTTGAGTTAATCCATCAATCGCCGCACACACTGCTCGGCATGCACCCGCTCGGCGACGGTTCGGGCCTCGTCGTCCGCGCCTTGCTTCCGGACGCCGCCAAAGTCGAAGTGCATCCCACGCACGAAAAGGACAAACCGAAGTTTGAGCTGAAGCGGATTCCCAAAACCGATGTCTTTGAGGCCGTCACCCAATCGGTGGACAAGGTTTATGCCTACGACTTGGTCATCACCAATCATCAAGGCCGTGTGCGCCGGACGCGCGACGCGTTTTCCTTTCTGCCAACCTTGGGCGAATCGGATTTGTTCCTGTTCGGCAAGGGCGACGAGCGGCGCATTTACGAGAAACTCGGTTCACAGTTACGCACAATAGACGGGGTTCCTGGCGTCAGTTTTGCCGTTTGGGCGCCGAATGCACAGCGCGTGAGCGTCGTCGGCGATTTCAACCATTGGGACGGCCGCTTTCACCCCATGCGGTTGCTCGGCGCGTCCGGCGTCTGGGAAATTTTCGTACCCGGCGCAGGGGAAGGCGCGCATTATAAATTTGAGATTCGCGACGCCCACGGAAAGATTTCGCTCAAGACCGACCCCTATGGATTTTTCTTCGAGGTGGCGCCGAAAAACGCCGCCATCGTCTGGAACACCAAAAAATTCAAATGGACGGACGATGCCTGGATGAAACGCCGCCGGGAACACGTCCCGCTCCGCTCGCCGGTGAGCGTTTACGAAGTGCATCCCGGTTCGTGGCGGAAAAAATCCCTGGGCGAATCGTTCAGCTACCGTGAACTTGCCGCGCCGCTGGTGGAATACGTCAAGCGCATGGGGTTCACGCACGTCGAATTGATGCCGCCGGCCGAACACGCCTTTTATCCATCGTGGGGTTACCAGGTGACCGGCTTTTACGCGCCGACCAGCCGCTATGGCACGCCGGACGATTTTCAATTTCTCGTCAACGCACTGCACGAGGCGGGCATTGGCATCATCATTGACTGGGTGCCGGCGCATTTTCCGCGCGACGAATGGGCGCTGGCGCGCTTCGACGGCACGGCGCTCTACGAACACGAGGACCCACGCAAGGGCGCGCATCAGGATTGGGGCACGCTGATTTTCAATTATGGCCGACATGAGGTGAACAATTTTCTCGTCGCCAACGCCCTGTTCTGGTGCCACCGCTTCCACGTGGACGGCTTGCGCGTGGACGCCGTGGCTTCGATGCTTTATCTCGATTACTCGCGCAAGGCGGGCGAATGGATTCCCAATCAATTCGGCGGTCGCGAAAACATCGAGGCGATTGAATTCCTGAAAAAATTCAATCATCTCACGTACACGGAGTTTCCCGGCGTGATGACGATTGCCGAGGAATCCACTGCCTGGCCGCTGGTCACGCGCCCGCCCTATCTCGGCGGCCTCGGCTTTTCCTTCAAATGGAACATGGGCTGGATGCACGACACACTGGGCTACTTCAGTCGCGAACCGGTTCACCGGAAATATCACCAGAACGACCTGACGTTCGCGATGCTCTATCACCATCACGAGAACTTCATTTTGCCGCTGTCGCACGACGAGGTCGTTCACGGCAAGGGTTCCTTGATCGGACGGATGCCGGGAGACGACTGGCAGAAGTTCGCCAACCTCCGCGCGCTGCTCGCCTACCAATGGCTGTTCCCCGGCAAGAAGCTGTTGTTCATGGGCGGTGAATTCGGCCAGCGCGCCGAGTGGAATGAAAACGGCCAGCTCGATTGGTGGTTGCTCGACGCCGGTCCGTATCATCGCGGCTTGCAAAAATTTGTTGAGGATTTGAACAAGCTTTACCTGGCCGCGCCGGGACTGTGGCAATCCGACTATGACCACGGCGGTTTTTACTGGATTGATTGCGCCGACCGCGACAACAGCGTTCTGTCCTTTGTCCGCCAGACGCCCGACGGTTCCAGTCAGTTAGCGGTGATTCTGAATCTCACGCCGGTGTTGCGGGAAAAATATCGCGTTGGACTGCCCCGCGCCGGTCAATGGCGCGAAAGGTTGAACAGTGACGCGGCTGTTTACGGCGGAAGCAATCAGGGAAACCTCGGCGTCGTTGCGGCGGTGAACATTCCTTGCCACAATCAAGCCTGCTCGGCGGAATTGTGTCTGCCGCCCTTGAGCGTTTTGGTTTTCCAGCCCGAAAGTTAGGGAGTGGGGAGATTTCTGATTCCCGGCTTAACGCGCTTTGGCGGTTTCCTGGGTCAGAACGGTTGCGCCAGTCATGTGCGGACCCAAAAGCGTCGCGATTTTCACAGTGACAATTGGACAATTCGTTCCTGAACCTGGCTGCTCCAGCGATTAAAATAGCCGAATAAACGGTAAAGCTCCTCCAGCCGGTTCAACAAGGCCATTCGTTCGCGGGATTGGGATTCGGCGGTCCACGAAACGTCGAGCGATTTCAATTCTGCAACCAGCTTGCTGTGCAGCCCGGCAAGTTTGGCTTGCAGCGTGCGCAACCGCTCAATCCATTCCTGCGCCCGTTCAAACAGTTGGACCTGCAACAACGGCGAAGCCACCCTGTTTTTTTCAGTGAGAAAATCATCGGTGTCTCGACAGGTCGCTGCCACTTCGGCGAACAGGTCGGCGAGCATGGATGGGATTTGCTGGATATCCTTGGGCTTCGCTCCGAGTTCCAGTTCCAGCAAATGCAATAACCGTGATTTGGGTCCGGCGAGACACTTGTAGGCGGCGTTTAGCTCCGCATAACGCCGGTTGGCCCCAAGTTTTTCCGCTTCGCTCGCGCGACTTTGTTTGTCGGGATGCGCCTCCGCTGCCAGTGCCAGGAATTTTGATTTAAGCGCTTCCGGCTCAAGCCACGGCCGGCGCGGTTCATTAAGTAGAACGAAATAATCGGTCACGCGCTGAAACTTTCGCCGCAGGAACACGTCGTCGCGGCGTTCGGATTTTTCACCTTGAACCCGCCGTCGAGCGCATCCAGGTAATCCAACTCGCTGCCAGTCACATAGAGCGCGCTTTTGGGGTCCACCACCACCCGCACGCCGCCGCTTTCAACCAGGATGTCGCGATTGGCCGGGCTGTCCTGCAGATCCATTTTATATTGCAATCCGGAGCAGCCGCCGCCAAGGACCGCCACGCGCAACACGCCGTTGGACCGGCCTTGCTTTGCGAGCAGCGACGATACCTTTTGCGCCGCGGCTGGCGTGAGCTTGACCAGCCGCTCATCGCCGACGCGAAAATTTGACGCGGCGGTTTGTGGGTTGGCGATTTTGGCAATCATTCGTTTTGCAACAAGTTAACCGCCGGTGTCGTCAGCGTCAACGCGCGTTGGCAACAAGCGATGGACGCGGGCTTCAGCCCGCTTCACCGTTCATATGGCTCGACGCGTGAATTTTGGCAACGCAACTTTGGATGGGAAAGCGGCGTGAACGCCGCGCTCCAATCTTGTTTATCTATGCCCATTCGTGGTTTATTTTTCCGCGCGTGAAACTGATTTCGTGGAACGTCAACGGCCTGCGCGCCGTGCTGAAGAAGAATTTTCTCGATTTTCTCGATGCCGAGAAGCCCGACGTACTTTGCCTGCAGGAGACCAAATGCAGCCCAAACGATGTCGAGCAGCTTTGGCCGGCCAGCTACACGACGTTCTGGAACAGCGCGGAAAAAAAGGGGTACTCCGGCACGGCCATTTTCACCCGGACGCGCCCGCTCAAGGTGGTGCCGCACATTGACATTGCCGAGCACGACCAGGAAGGCCGCGTCCTGGCCGCCGAATTCGCAGATTTCTTTCTGGTGAACGTCTATGTGCCCAACTCCAAACGCGATCTCTCGCGGCTGGCCTATCGCCAGCGCTGGGATGCCGATTTTCTGCGTTATCTCAAAAAACTGGAAAAGAAGAAGCCGGTGATTTTTTGCGGCGATCTGAACGTGGCGCACACGGAAATTGATCTCGCAAATCCGAAGGCCAACGTCCACAACCACGGTTTCACGCCGGAGGAACGCGCGGGTTTTGACGCTTTTGTGCGGGCCGGTTTTCTCGACACCTACCGCGAGTTTGAAAAAGGCGGGGGACATTACACCTGGTGGAGCCAGATGGGCGGCGCGCGCTCCCGAAACGTCGGCTGGCGCATTGATTACTTTCTCATTTCAAAATCACTGCGCCCGCGGCTCAAGCGCGCCTTCATTCAGCCGAAAATCGAAGGCTCGGATCACTGTCCTGTTGGCATTGAACTGGTGTGAATAAGAATTTGATTATTTTGTTCGTAAATGCTTCCGGTCTGACTTACAGTCAACATGGCGAGTGCCACTGTTTCTAATGAAAATACTTCTCGTCAGTCCGAAGACGCCCGATACGTTCTGGAGTTTCAAGCACGCCCTGCGGTTTGTTTCCCGGAAGGCCGCCATGGCGCCGCTGGGGTTGCTGACGGTGGCGGCGATGCTCCCGCCGGGATGGGAACTCAAACTGGTGGACCTCAATGTAAAACGGCTCAAGGACGAGGATCTGCGTTGGGCGGATTACGTAATGGTGGGCGCGATGATTGTTCACAAGGATTCGGTGCGCGAAATCGTCGCGCGCTGCGCGGTCTTGAAGAAAACCGTCATCGCGGGCGGGCCTTTGTTCACAACCGGACACGAAACTTTTCCGGAGATTCAACACTTTGTTCTGGGCGAGGCCGAGGAAGTGATGCCGCAAGTCGTGGACGACCTGACGAGCGGCCGGTTGCAATCCATTTATCAAGCCACCAACCGGCCGGACATCACCCGCACTCCCGCGCCACGCTGGGACCTAATCAATTTCCGGCATTACGTCACAATGTCGGTGCAATTCTCGCGCGGCTGCCCGTTCGATTGCGAGTTTTGCGACATCATCGTGATGAACGGCCGTGTGCCCCGCACGAAAACTCCGGCGCAATTGATTGCCGAACTGGAGGCGTTGCGCCAACGAGGGTGGAAGGACATGGTCTTTGTCGTGGATGACAATTTCATTGGCAACAGACAAAAGACCAAGGCGCTGCTGCGAGAAATGATCGAATGGCGGCGGCGCACGCGGACCCGCATCGGGTTTCTCACTGAGGCGTCCATGAACCTCGCCGATGACCCGGAATTGTGCGCGCTGATGGTGGAGGCTGGTTTCAAAAAGGTTTTCGTCGGCATCGAGACGCCGTCCGTCGAGTCATTGGAGGAATGTCACAAGCTCCAGAACCGGAACCGCGACCTCGTGGCCTCGGTGCACACATTGCAACGCGCCGGGCTGGAAGTGATGGCCGGTTTCATCGTCGGTTTCGATAGCGACCAGAGCGACATCTTCAAGCGGCAATTTGAATTCATCCAGCGTTCCGGCGTGGCGACCGCAATGGTGGGATTGCTGAACGCGCTGCCGCAGACGCGCTTATGGCAGCGGTTGAAACGCGAGGGCCGGCTGGAAACCGCAAGCACCGGCAACAACACCGACGCCGCGCTGAACTTCAAACCCAAATTAAACCGCGACTTCCTGCAAGCCGGTTACCGCGAACTGGTGAAAAAGCTTTACGAGCCGCGGAATTATTATCAGCGCATCCGGACCTTTCTGAAGAGCCATCGTCCGGCCGGGCCGCGGCTGCGCCTATCCCGTGCCGATATCATTGCGTTTCTGAAATCCTTCTGGGTGCTGGGCGTTTGGCATCGGGGGCGCGTGAGCTATTGGCGGCTGTTCTGGGGCACGCTCCTCCGACATCCTCGCCAGTTCCCGAATGCCATCGAACTCGCCATTCTCGGCTACCATTTCCGCCGTGTGGCCAACTCACTGCAAGTGTCTTCCTCCCGCGGACGGTGAGGGGTCATTCGCATCGGTCGTGCGGACTATTAATACTGCAATCGGCGCGAGCGCAAGGCACCGGTGGTGGTAGTTAGATAATGTCCCGGTCGTTTAAACAATTTTTGAAGATATAGCCGAACTGTGCGGCAGTTTGGAGGAATTTGGAAAATTCCGCTTTTTGAATCGCACCTCTAAATACAAGTTTGCGTGTATCATTTGAACAGATCACTTGGAGATAATGTCCTTTTTTGAAGGTTTCATACAATGAGTATCCTCCCAAACCGCCAAAGACAATAAAACCGAGTCCCCAACGAAGCCCGTATAGTCCGCCTGCGAACATGAGAAGCAAACCAACGCAACCCAACCCGACGAGCAGAAAGCCGAAAATTCCCTGAATCAGAGGTCTTTCTGCCTGGGGACCAAATCTTACTTCAATGCTCTGAACCTGCTCTTTCGGAATAAAAATTATCCGCCGGCCACCGCTGAACTCAGAAAGCCCTTTCTCAGAAATTACAATGTTGAGATAAGAAGACGGTTGTTTGCCTGAGGGTGTTGGGGAAGCATTCATTGATGATTCAGAAACCATGTCCTGTGGACATGGTTAGAGGCAAAGGCTAGGCCAAAGGAACTGCTCATGGTAATTCGGTTCTCGCGTTGTCCCCACAACGAACGAGAAAGGAAGAACACATGAGCAGATTCCGAAAGCAATCGCATACGATCTGGTATTGCGAATATCACATTGTTTGGTGTCCGAAGTATAGGTATCGGGTGTTGGCAGGGAAGATAAAAGAGGAGGCGGAGTTGTGTATTCGGGAGCAGAGTCGGCAAATGGAGTGTGAGGTGGTGGAGTTGAATGTGCAGGCCGATCACGTGCATTTGGTGGTGATGATTCCGCCGAAGGTGCGGATCTCGGATTACATGGGGCGGTTGAAGGGCAAAAGCGCAATCCGACTGTTTGGGGCGTTCCGCGACCTGCGGCGGCGACCGTATTGGGGCAACCACTTCTGGGTGGAGGGTTACTGTGTGGGCACGGTGGGGTTGGATGAAGAAAAGATACGGAAGTATGTAAAATATCAAGAACAGCAGGAACAGAGACAGGAAGAGTTTCGGTTTAGCCGATAACGACAAAACCGGGGATGACGCGCGTGGCCCAGCCCCCTGTGGGGGCTGGGCTTTGCCCCCTTATAGGGGGCAGATTCAAAACCACGCGCTTTGCGCGTGGTTTCTTTATTTGACATTCAACTCGCGTTGGATGCCGAATTTTTCAATGCGCTTGCGAAGCGTTGCTCGCGTAATGCCGAGCAGTTTCGCGGCGTGAACCTGATTGTTGCCTGTTTCCTTGAGTGCCTGGATGACCAGTTCGCGTTCCACGACGGGGATGACTTTCAATTTCGGATCGCGTTTGGCCCATTGAAAGAGTTGTCGCGCCAAAGCGGCGGCATCCGTTGTTGCGGCGTCCCCGGCAGTGACTGGAATTAACGCACCGGCCCCGTTTTGGCCGGTGATTTCCGGCGGCAGGTCGCTCAGCAGAATCGCATCGCTTTTGGCCATGACGTGCGCGCGGCGGAGGGCGTTTTCCAATTCACGCACGTTGCCGGGCCAGTGATATTTTTCGAGTGTCTTGATGACGCTGGCAGCGATGGATTTCGGCGGGTGCTGTTGTTCGCGCGCGATTTTTTCCAGAAAATAATTCACCAGTAGCGGAATATCGTCGCGCCTTTCACGCAATGGCGGAATGTGAATGCGGACGACGTTCAGACGATAGAACAAATCCTCGCGAAATTGCCGCGCCGCCACGGCTGCTTCCAATGGCTTGTTGGTGGCGGCGATGACGCGCACATCCACCTGGATCGGCTGGTTGCCGCCCACGCGTTCGAACGTGCCTGATTGCAGCACGCGCAGGATTTTTGTCTGCGTGGCCGGTGTCATGTCGCCGATTTCGTCGAGGAAAATCGTGCCTTTGTTGCATTGCTCGAATTTGCCGATGCGCTGCAAGGTTGCGCCGGTGAAAGCGCCTCGTTCGTGGCCGAAGAGTTCGCTTTCAAGCAACTGTTCCGGAATGGCGGCGCAGTTCACCGCGAGAAACGGCTGCTGGCTGCGGTCGCTGTGATGATAAATGGCGCGGGCAACGAGTTCCTTGCCAGTGCCGCTTTCGCCGGTGATGAGCGCGGTCGCGTCGCTCGCTGCGACCTGGCCGATGAGTTTGAACACCTGCTGCATCGGTTCGCTGCGGCCGACAATACCTAGTTCATAATCTTCCGATTCGAGCAAGGGTTGATAGGAAACAACCTGTTTCATATCGCGCGCGGCCTTGAGGGCGTTGGCAACGATTTCCTTGATTTTCAACGCGTCGAATGGCTTGAGCAGATAATCGTAGGCGCCCAACTTCATCGCCTCGATGGCCGTTTGCGTCGTGCCATAGGCGGTCATCAAAATGACCAACTGCTTGGGATTGGCGGCACGGATGCGGCGAAGCGTCTCCAGGCCATTCATGCCGCCCATGCGCACGTCCATGAGCACGAGGTCGGGCTTGAATTTCGGAATGACCTTCAACCCTTCCTCGCCGCTCGCGGCGGTGGCCAGTTCGATTTCCGGCGAATCAAAAATCCGCTGGAATGAATACCGCACGTCCTCTTCGTCATCTATCAGCAGCAGTTTGCTCATTTTTGTGGCGCAGCATAGCCGGTTTTCGCCGGACCGACAGCGAATTTTGCGGACGGAGAAACCGATAAAGTTACGGATTGAGCACTGTGCGATAAAACTGCTCGCTGGCCGGCAAACTGTTCGTGTAAGTCCAGCGGCTTGAAGTCAGGGTATTTGTGGTTATAGGCAGCCAGTTGAGCAGGTCAGGCGAGGATTGAAGCACGAAGGTTTGGCCGGAAACGCCATTGACGCCGATGCGAAATTGGGTGGCATTTAATTGTGCGATGTCCAAAACCGGCGGTTCCTGGCTGGAAACGATTTCCACCAATTGTGGCGTGTAAAGGTAGCGTGTATGCACGCCGTCGGAAATTTGCCCATAAATGGCATAAACGCCCGGCGGCACATTCGTCGTGGTTAAACCAAGATTTGAATAGTAGCCCACCAAGTTCGCGCCGGTATTTGTTACCGGGCCTTGATAAATGAGCGTGCTGTTTGTGTTGTAGGGATTAAAGTCCTGGTCAAAATAAATTGAGAGGGTCACGTTGGAACTCCCGGCGTATTGGTAGTACAAACTGGTGTTGATCAAATTGCCCGCCATGACCGCATTGGTCCCGGTGATGTTGAATCTGATGAGGTTCGGCCACGTTCCGTTGTTGGAGGGCAGTGGAGTGCGATTCGCGCTGATGCCCACGCCCAAATCCCACCATTGATTGTAGCCATCACGAACGGCGGGATCGCTGGGAAGACCAAGGGGACGATCCATGCTCGTGCGATCGCCTCCGCCAATCAAGCTGTAATAGAAGCCGGCTTGGACACCATAATTTTCGTAGGGAGCCCACCAGGTTGTTCGTTCGGCGCTGGTGATTGTTGCCTCTGTGTCGCTGGCCGGAGTGTTGGTGTTGATCGTGCCATGATACCAAAGATGCACGTTGGAATGATATCCGTATGAATCACCAGAAAGAGGGACGGGAGGGTACCCGCCGTCTAGTTCCGTTAGTTGTCGTCTATAGGCGCCCGCCACCGGTTCGCCATTGGGATCAAGCTGACCAAAAATGTTGTTGTTCCCCAAATCTTCCCAATAATTATCGGCAAACAAAACGTTGGCGTAGGTATTGCTGGCGGACGCGTCCACCGCGCTGCCTGCAAGGCTATCACTAAAGCCATCGTTATTCAGCGGATGAGGATCAAGGGTTGTCAGGTGATCAATCCAAATGCCGTTTGTTCCCAGCAGGCGGCTGATTTCAGACATCAATGAACCGCCACGACTGTGGCCAATCAAATGAATGGGAAATTCCACCAGTGAATGGCCGTTGAGTTCAGAAATTGCATTGGTGAGCATCAGCACCTGGCTTACCGCCCAGGCCACGTTGGAAGTGCTGAAATCATAAGGTGCAGAAGGGCCGCCAGCCATCTGGCTCCAATCAAGTTTAACAATAATCTCTCCCGAGTCGGTAACCGAAGGCGGGCTGCCGTTCGTGCGGGTTACGGTGAAGTAGTAGCCATTGGTGTAAGTAATGGTCATTTTATAGGTGGTAAAATTGGCGCCCGGAAATGAGTAATAGTTCGGAATCGCGTCAGCCATTCCTGCGACCCAGCCATTTGCGTCACTGTTGTAACCGTGCGTAATGATGGTCACTCCAGCGCCATTGGCCGAACGTGGAAGCAAAATGCAAAAGAGAAGAAACGCGCCCCAAACACCACCAGAAATTGTCCGAGTAAACTGTTTCATAAGCCCTTTAGCTAAATAGCATAATCTTTGATTGAAAGTCGAGTAAATTCGACGCTGCGCCGGAACGTGATTTTCATTGATTGACCTGGCGTGAATCATGACATAAACTCACATTCCTTTTGAAAATGAAAATTGTAGTTTGCGATCCAATCTCGCCCAAAGGCATTGCGCTGCTTCAGCAGCGGCCTGAATTTGAAGTCGTCGTGCTCTCCAAACGGCTGCCCGAGCCGGAACTGTTGCCGGTGGTGGCGGACGCTGTGGCGCTGCTGGTGCGTTCCGAAACCAAAGTCACGCGCAAGGTCATCGAAGCCGCCCCGAAATTGCGGGTCGTCGGCCGCGCGGGCGTCGGCGTGGACAACGTGGACGTTGAGGCGGCAACGCAACACGGCATCGTGGTGATGAACACACCCGGCGGCAACACCGTGACCACGGCGGAATTAAGCTTTGCCATGTTGCTGTCGCTCGCGCGCAAAGTGCCGCAGGCGCACACATCCATGGCCGCGGGCAAATGGGATCGCAAACTGTTTCAAGGCATGGAGCTTCAGGGCAAGACGCTCGGCATTCTTGGCATGGGCCGCATTGGTTCGGAGGTCGCCAAACGCGCTTTGGCGTTTGGAATGCGCGTCGTCGCCTACGATCCTTATCTCACCGAGGACCGCGCCAAGGCTGTTGGCGCGGAATTCGCGGCGGAGGTGGACGACGTTTATCGCGTGGCGGATTTCATCACGGTTCACATGCCGGTCACGCCGGAAACGAAGCACATGCTCAACACTGCCGCCTTCACGAAAATGAAGCCCGGCGTTCGGATTGTAAATTGTGCGCGCGGCGAAATCATTGTTGAAAATGATCTCATTGCCGCGCTTGAATCGGGCAAGGTGGCCGCGGCGGCGTTGGACGTTTATTCCACCGAACCATTGCCCGCCGACCACCCATTCCGCAAGCAGCCGAATTTAATTTTGACCCCGCATCTCGGCGCGAGCACGCAGGAGGCGCAGGAAAAGTGCGGCATCGAAGTTGCCGAAGTCATTACGGGTTATCTGCTGACCGGCGAGGTCCGCAATGCCATCAATCTGCCGTATCTCGATGCCAAGACTTATGAGCAGGTGAAGCCTTACCTGCCGCTCGGCGAGGCGCTTGGCAAATTGCTGGCGCAACTTTCACCTGCCAGCGCGGATCGCATCTACGTTACGTACGGTGGCCACGCGCGGGAATTGCCAAACACGGATCCAGTCACACGCTCGGTGTTGCAGGGATTTCTGGCCAACAGCGCGATCAAGGACGTGAACAACGTCAATGTCCGCGCCGCCGCCGCCAGCATCGGCATCACCGTCGAGGAAAAAAAATCCGACGAGCCGGTCACGTTCAACGAATGGCTGCACGTGCAGGTTTTCAGCAACGGACAAAAACTGATTTCGGCGGGCGGCACGTTTTTCGGTTCCCCGAACAATCCGCGCATCGTGCGATTGTACAGCACGCCGGTGGAGATTCCGGTCAGTGGTACGTTGTTGCTGCTCAACAACAAAGACCGGCCGGGCATCGTCGGCTATCTCGGCACCTTGTTGGGCAAACACAAAGTGAACATTGCCAACATGAGCCTGACTCGCGACACTGCGGGCGGGCTGGCGTTGACGGTGTTGAATCTGGACAGCGTGCCGCCGCCGCCGGTGCTGGAAGAACTTGAGAAAGACACTGACATCAGCAACGTGAAAGTGGTAAAATTGTAATCTTGATAGAACAAACAAATATGAAAACGACAACCAAAATGATTTTTTCTTCCGCGCTGGGCGTACTTTTGTTGGCGGCCAACTACGCGCCCGCCGCCACCGCCGGCGCGGCAACAAACACCGCGATGACCGGCCCGGACACAAACAACCTTAACGCCACTATGGCGTCGTTGTTCGGCGATCCGGTGATCGCCAAGGGCAAGGGGTTTGAAATCAAGCAGAGTGATTTGGACGAGGTGATGACCAGTATCAAAGCCTCCGCCGCCGCGCGCGGCCAGGTGATTCCGCCGGAACGATTGAAGATGGTTGAAATCGGCATGCTCGACCGGCTGATTGATCTTCAGCTTTTGCTGCAAAAAGCCACGCCTGCGGACAAGGCCGCGGGCAAACAGGATTTTGAAAAATCCTTGCAGGAGCTTAAAACCAGTCAAAAGCTCAGCGACGCGGAGTTTGACCAAAAACTGGGCGCGCAGCTTCAATTGCAAAACATGACCAGGGAAAAGTGGAACAAACAAAACATTGATCAGGCCACGTCCATCGCGGTGTTGAAAAGTGAGTTAAACATCAAGGTGACGGAGGCTGAAGCCAAAAAATTTTATGACGAACATCCGGCGTATTTTGAACAGCCGGAGATGGTACAAGTCCGGCATATTCTGTTGATGACCATTGATCCCGCCACCCGCGAGCCGTTGTCCGCAGATCAACAAGCGGCCAAACACAAGGAGATTGAAGACATCCTCAAGCGCGCGCGGGCCGGTGAAGATTTCGCAAAGCTCGCGTCTCAGTATTCCGAAGACCCTGGTTCCAAGGACGATGGCGGCGAGTTGCCTCCTTTTGCCCGCGGCCAGATGGTGCCGGAGTTTGAATCCGCGGCGTTTTCCTTGGAAACCAACCAAATCAGCGATGTCATCAAGACCGCCTACGGTTATCACATCATTAAATTGCTGGAAAAAATCCCGGCCAAGACCATACCGTTTACGGGACTCGACACAAAGCTTGCCAGCAATCAGAATTTGACCATAAGCGACGTTATGACCTCCCAAGCCATCCAGGCTGGCACGCCCAAATATCTGCTGGGACTGAGAAAGGAAGCCGATGTTCAGATTCTCGATCCGGAATTGAAGGAATTGCAGGCCGAAGCCGACGCCAATGCCGAGACCAACGCCGTGCCGCCCGCCCAATGATGCGCTTGGATTAGCGTGCTTGCAAAAGTAATTGCGTCACGCCATGTTGGGAAGCGATATGAAAACACAGCTAGGAATTGGCCTTCTCGTTGTGGTCTGTGTGGGGTTGGTTGTCGCCCTGGTTGCGGGGAAAAAAAGCGCGGACAGCCAGCAGAAAAAGAACGTCGACACGATCCTCGACTTTTCCAACCAGTTGACGACCACCAGCGCCAACCTTGACGAATTGCGTCAGGTCAACCTCATGTTGACCAACGATCTGGATGCCAGCCGGCAGACGCTGATGACGTTCAGCAACCAATATGTCGCGACCTCCGCCTCTCTTTCAAATAGCGAAACCGCGCTCAAAACCGCGCAGGATCAAATCGCCGATTTGGAGGCCCAGAACCAGGCGCTCGATCAACAAGCCGCGAAGATGACCAATACCATCTCCAATCTTTCCACGCAGATTGAGGAGACTCAGATGAAGCTGGTCGAATCCGAAACGAACAACGCGTTTCTTGAAGGTGAACTGAAACGGCAAGTGGCCGAAAGGGCGGAACTGGAACAGAAGTTCAATAATCTGTCCCAAGTCCGGGCACAGGTGCGAAAACTGCGGGACGATTTGCTGGTCGCACGCCGGTTGCAATGGATGCGCGAAGGCACCGACCCCAGCCAACACCGCAAAGGCGCGGAGTTGCTTATGGCGCGCGCGCCTGAAAGCAACCGGAATGTCGGACCGGCGCACTACAATTTGAATGTTGAAGTCGGCTCGGATGGTTCGGTGCAAGTCGTGCCGACGTTGACCAATGCGCCGGCAGCGACCAATGTGTCGTCGCCGTGACGGTTCGGTTCCTGGTGGTGTGATGATTGCCCATGCCGACGTACGAATACCACTGTCAAAAATGCGGCCGCGAGTTTGAGGCGTTCCAGTCCATTTCCGCCCAGCCGTTGCAAATTTGCCCGAAAGACCTTTGCCGGCAAAAAAAATGGGGTCGCGGCCGGGTGAAACGCAAAATCAGCGCCGGTGCGGGACTCTTGTTCAAAGGCAGTGGTTTTTATATTACCGACTATCGCAGCGAGGGTTATAAACAGGCGGCTAAAAAAGATTCCGCGCCGGCCAAACCGGCTGGCGGTGACGCCAAACCCGCTGCCAAGCCGGAAAGCAAACCCGTCAAGCCGGCATCGGCCAAAGCCTGATCATGTTTCGTGAGCGTTGCCTGCGCCACTTCGGTGGTTGCGCCGTTGTGCTCGGCATGTTCTGCGGGAACGCGTCTGCCCAACTATCGTTGCCAGATGTAAATTTGACACGCAGTGTTTCGGGCCAGTTCATTGTCACCGGCGGCCAGCAGGTTTCGCCGTTGGTTGCCTCTCCCGCAGTTGCGACCAATGACAATTTTGTCCGGCTGGACTCCGCGCTGGTGGCCGTGTCCGCCGAGCGGATCAAACAAACTTTGTGGCGCGACCTTGACATCAATCCGGCCTTGCCGTGGCGCGGTAAAATTTTTCTCGCGCTGCACCCGGCCCGGTCGCTGGACGAAAACGTCACCATCATTTCCGAGCATTTTGCGGACGGTTGGGATTATCACGTGGCGCTGCCGGATGTTTTGCCCCGCACCCGTTTCCTGCGCGCCATGACCAGCGTGGTGTTGCTCGAATTTGCCAACCGTGGCGCCGGCGCGCGCTCGGCGCAAATTCCCGCATGGCTGACCGATGGTTTGTCGCAGCAGTTGCTTGCGACGGGTACGGTCGAAGTTGTTTTGTCTTTGCCCAGCCGAACTGTGGGTGGCTTGTTGGAAAGCCGGACGATTGCCACCGAACGCGGCCTCGATCCGCTCGCCAATGCGCGACGCGTATTGCGCGACCATCCGGCGTTGACATTTGAGCAATTAAGCTGGCCGACGGACGCCGAGGTGTCCGGCACTGACGGGGGTGTCTATCGCGCCAGCGCTCAGTTGTTCGTCAGCGAATTGTTGAAATTGAAACACGGCCCGGCGCACCTGCGGGCGATGCTGCAAATGTCGCCGCGTTGTTACAACTGGCAGACGGCCTTTCAAAACGCCTTCCGCGCCGATTTCGCGCAGCCGCTCGACGTGGAAAAATGGTGGGCGTTACAGGTCATCAACTTTGTAGCGCACAGTCCCGGTCCGGTGTGGACCCCGGCGGTCAGCCGCGAAAAGCTCGACCAGATTCTCAGCGTGGCGGTGGACTTTCGCACGACCTCGAATGCGCTGCCGGTGCATGCGCAGGTTTCGTTGCAGGCTGTGATCCGCAATTTCGATTCCGGGCGGCAAACGGCGATTCTCCAGGCCAAATTGCGCGACCTGGAACTGGCGCAACTCCGCATGGCCAAGCCATTGGCCGTCCTGACCGCCGGATATCGCACCGCGCTTGCCGATTATCTCGGCCAGCGTCGCGAGTCCGTGCCCGCGCCGCATTTGGGCAGGCATTCACTAACCGCGCCGCGTAAGGCCAGCGCCCGCGATACGTTGAAAAAATTGGACGCGCTCGACGTGCAAAGACGCGCCATCGAATCCACCATTAAACCGGAAATATGGCACCCGTGAGCTTCATCCGCTTGAACGCGGACGGCAGGAAAATGGTCAACTTGACAGGGCGCGTTTCCAACTTATAGTTCGCACAGAAATAATGAAGGATAACAGTTTACCAGCGAATGGTGAGGAGCCGCCATCGTCCTGCCGGATTCAGGGTCTGAAGGAATTTCACTCCGCTGGCCGCGGTTTCTGGCATGACGTTTCGGACGCTGATTGGAACGATTGGCGCTGGCAGCTTAAACATCGCATTACCACGCCGGAGCAATTGCAGCGGCTGATGCCCACGCTCACGCCGGAGGAGTTCGCGGGTGCGAAGCTTGCGAACCACAAGCTTGCGCTGGCCATCACGCCGTATTTTTTCAACCTGATTGATCCGGCGGATGAACATTGTCCCATTCGGCGGCAGGTCATTCCGCGCGTCGAGGAGACACGCACCGCGCCCTGGGAAATGAGCGACCCGTGCGGTGAGGATTCGCATTCACCGGTGCCCGGCCTCGTGCATCGTTACCCCGACCGTGTTTTGTTTTTGGTCACGGACCGATGCGCGGCGTATTGCCGCTATTGCACGCGTTCGCGGCTGGTCAGCAACGCCGCCGGCTACGATTTTCATCCGGAATTTGACCGGCAAATTGCCTACATCGAACAACACCCCGAAATCCGCGACGTGTTGTTGAGTGGCGGCGACCCGCTGCTGTTGAGTGACGACAAACTGGAAAATCTTTTGCGCCGGCTGCGGGCGATTCCGCATGTCGAATTTTTGCGAATCGGCTCGCGCATTCCGACGTTCCTGCCGCAACGCATCACGCCGGAATTGTGCGCGATGCTCAAAAAATTCCATCCGCTCTTCATGAGCATTCATTCGAATCATCCGCGCGAACTGACAACAGAAGTCCGCGACGCGACCGGGCGTCTGGCCGACGCCGGCATTCCGCTCGGCAACCAGTCCGTGCTGCTCAACGGCGTCAACGACGACGCGATGGTGATGAAGGCGCTCGTCCAGAAACTGCTCATGTGCCGCGTGAAGCCGTACTACCTTTACCAGTGCGATTTGATTTCCGGCTCGGCGCACCTGCGGGCGAGCGTCAGCAAGGGTTTGGAAATTATGGAGCAACTGCGCGGGCACACGACCGGTTACGCCGTGCCGCAATACGTGATTGATGCGCCCGGTGGCGGCGGCAAGGTGCCCATTAATCCGGAATACGTCCTTTGCCGCAACGCAGGCCGCGTGCTCATCCGCAATTATGAGGGCAGGATTTTTGAGTATCCTGAAGCGCCCGATGGCACACCGCTGGTCGAAGCGCCAAAGGAAATTGAAGAGCCGGAATTGGCCTGATACCCGGCCGGACCGTGGTTGGCGGGCAAGCCTGTATTGTCCATGATGAGGTAAAATTTTCACTTGCGCTAAAGGTTATCCAACTTATACTCCCTACCTCTCGCCATTTAAGAATGTTATTTTGGCAGTATTGATGGGATTTGCCGATAATGACTCTGGGCCGGAGTCCGTGCAAAAAACCAGGAAAGGAAAAAAATGAAACTTAAAATTATTGGTGTTGGCTTTGTGTCGTGTCTGATAATCGCGTCGCTCGGCGGGTGTGGAAACAAGCAAACCGCTCCTCCTTCGACCTCGGAAGCCCCAACACCTGCCGAAAGCGCAATGACGAACGCTCCGGAAGCCGCCACCGCTGCGACCACGGCCGAAACGACTGCGGCCACGGCGGTCACGCAGACGACCCAGGCGGTATCGCAGGCGGCTGCGGTTGCCTCAACGCAGACGGCGGCCGAGGCAACTCAAGTTCAGGGTTTGATTGATCAAGCCAAGAGCTTGGTTGACCAAAAGAAGTATCAGGACGCGTTGAACATCATCAACCAGCTCAACACCATGAAGCTATCGCCCGACCAGCAAAAGCTGGCGGATGATCTCAAGACGCAGGTCCAGAATCTCATGTCGAATCAGACGGTATCCAACGCAGTTAACAGCGTTGGCAACCTGCTGGGCAAATAGATGTCCATCTGACGATGGCGTAATCCGACTTGTCCGGTTTGCGGGGAATCGCAATCAAAACACTCATAAATAAGCGCATCCAATTGTTTGCGCCGGTACTGCTGTCGGTGGCCGGCGCAGTGTCCATTCAAGCACAGGTTCAGACCAATACGGTCCCGGCAAAACCAAAGGCCGTGTGGAAAAGCAGTGTCGCTGCCGGGTTAACGTTGACCAGTGGTAACAGCGAAACGACGCTGGCCACGTTGACTGCCGGCACCGACGGGAAATGGGACGATAGTGAGTTGAACATCGGGGCTGACGGCGCATACGGCCAGTCCAAAATCCAAGGGCAGGCGAACACGACGACAACTGCGGAGTTGCTTCATGGATTCACCCAGTACAACTACTTGTTCAGCGACCGTTTTTATGGCTATGGCCGGGTCGAAGGATTGCATGACGGGGTTGCCGACATTAGGTATCGCGCCACGTTGAGCGCCGGCGCTGGTTATTATTTGATCAAGACCACCAACACCGATCTCAGCGCGGAAGTCGGCCCTGGCTTTGTATTTCAAAAGCTGGGCGACGTCCAGCAGTTATGCCACGCTGCGCGTGGGTGAGAAATTCCATCAAGCCCTGAGCGACCGTGCCCGTCTTTGGCAAACAGCCGAATTTCTGCCGCAAGTGGACCAGTTGAATAATTACATCATCAACGCCGAACTTGGCATTGAGGCCGATCTCACCAAGGACAAGAAATTCCGCTTGCGCAGCTACGTCACCGACACGTTTAACAACGAACCGGCGACGGGCCGCAAGCAGAACGATCTGACCTGGGTGACGGCGATTGCGTACAATTTTTAAGCCGCGTTATGGGCTTGCCGCGGAAGGCGCCGGCTGCAATCCTTCCGTCCCGAATGGCGGTGATTTGTTTGAATCGGACCGAAGATTGGCTGCGCCGCGTTTAACCCTGAATCAGTGTGGTGCCCAGTTTAAATCAACAAAACCCTTGAGGTGATTTATGCAAAATGCCACAACGTCTGCGCGTCGCTGGCGATTCTTCCGGGCCGGCGGTTTCGACCAGGTCAAACTCGAAACCGGCACCGACCTCGCCAACCTCGACCAGCTTGATCAGAAACTATGGGTCGCCCTTGCCTGCCCAACGCGCGGGCTGGAGTTCGACAGCCGCACGCTCGACTTGATTGATACGGACAAGGACGGACGCATCCGCGCGCCAGAACTTATTGCCGCCGCGAAATGGGCAACTGGCCTGCTCAAAAACCCCGACGATTTGATCAAAGGACTGCCGGCGTTGCCGCTGGCCTCCATCAACGACGCTGCGCCGGACGGCAAACAGATTCTCGCTTCGGCGAAACAGATTCTGATCAACCTGGGCAAGCCCGACGCGGCCGCCATTGAACTCGCCGAGGCGATGGACACCGTAAAAATTTTCGCCGCCACCACCTTCAACGGCGACGGCATCATTCCCGCCGACTCCGCGGACGACGACGCGACCAAGGCTGCCATCGCCGACATCATGGCATGCATGGGCATTGAGAACGACCGCAGCGGCAAGCCCGGCGTCAGTCAGACCAAAACGGATGCGTTCTTCATCGAAGCACAGGCGCACTCCGACTGGTGGAAGCGGTCCGAGGGTGATCAGACCATTCTGCCACTCGGCGAAGCCACTGCCGTCGCGTCCGCCGCCGTGAACACGGTGAAGGTGAAAGTGAACGATTTCTTCGCGCGCTGCCGGCTGGCCGCGTTTGACGCCCGCGCCAGCGTGCCGCTGAACCGGCCGGAGTCGGAATACGTCGCGCTCGCGACGAAAGATTTGACCGTCAACGCCGCTGAAATCGCCAGCCTTCCACTCGCGCACATCGCTGCCGGAAAAGACTTGCCGCTGGCGGAAGGCGTAAACCCCGCGTGGGCCGGCGCACTGGCGGCGTTGCAGACCGCCGCCGTGAAGCCGTTGCTCGGCGATAAAAAATCGCTGACCGAAGCCGATTGGAATTTGCTGCTCGCCAAACTTGCGCCATTTGAAGCCTGGTCCGCCGGCAAGGTCGGCGCCGCGGTGGAAAAGCTCGGTCTCAAGCGCGTCCGGGAAATTCTCGCGGGCGATGCGAAGGAAAAAATCACCGCGCTCATCGCCAAAGACAAGTTGCTGGAGCCGGAGGCGAACGCGATTGCAAGCGTGGAAAAACTGGTGCGCCTGCATCGCGACCTGCATTTGCTGTGCGTCAACTTCGTCAGTTTCCGGAATTTTTACAGTCGCAAGATTCCAGCGATTTTCCAGGCCGGACGGCTGTATCTGGATCAGCGCGCCTGCGACCTCGTTCTAACGGTGGAAGACGTGGCAAAGCACGGCACGATGGCCGCGCTCGCGGGCAGCTATCTGGCTTACTGTGATTGCGCGCGCAAAGGCACGGGCGAAACCATGCACATCGTCGCCGCGTTTACCGACGGCGACTCGGACAATTTGATGGTCGGCCGCAACGGCATTTTTTACGACCGCAAGGGCCGCGACTGGGACGCCACCATCACCAAGCTGATTGACAATCCCATCAGCATCCGGCAGGCGTTCTGGCTGCCCTACAAAAAGCTCGTCCGCATGATCGAGGAACAGATCGCCAAGCGCGCCGCCGCCGCCGATGCCGCCTCCACTACGAAAATGCAGGATGCCGCCGCCGTCACCGCAGGTGCTGGAGCCGCCAGTCCCGCGGGACCGAAGAAAATGGATCTGGGCACCATCGCCCTGCTGACCACGGCGTTCACCGCTATTGCCGGCATCATCACCACAATTCTGGCCAAGGTAACCGGCCTGTTCACCTTGGGCTTCATGGCAATTCCCGCGCTCATTGGCGTGTTCATTGGCCTCATCCTGCTGATTTCCGGCCCTTCGATGATTCTCGCCTACATGAAGCTGCGCAAACGCAACCTCGGCCCGCTGCTCGACGCCAACGACTGGGCGGTGAATTCCAAAGCCAAGATCAATGTGCCCTTTGGGAGATCGCTCACGCAGGTCGCCGTGCTGCCACCGGGTTCGGAATGCGACGTAGTTGACCCCTTTGCGGAAAAGAAAAGTCCCTGGCCGAAAGTCATTCTCGTGCTCGTCATCCTCGCGGTGATTGGCGGCTGCTGGTATTACGGCAAGCTCGACAATCTGCTGCCGGCCAAAGTCACCAGCACAAAAGTCCTCGGCACCAATGCGCCGGCCTATGTGCCGCCGCGGCCTTATACCAATTCGGTTCCGCCCGTGGCTTCCACCAACCTGCCGCCGGCAAAGTAGTTTTTAACGACGACGCAGGCCCGGACTTTCGCATCCGGGCTTTTTATTTTTCCACCTTCTGACAGAATCCTTTTGATGGCCCGCGAACGCACCACCGCCAAAAAGGAACGCACGATGAAAATCATCGCAGCGCTCGAAAAGACGTATCCGACCGCGCACTGCGAGTTGAATTTCTCAAATCCGTTGGAACTGCTCATCGCCACGATTCTTTCCGCGCAATGCACCGACAAACGCGTCAACATCGTCACGGCGGAACTGTTCAGGGAATATCGTTCGGCGACGGACTATGCAGATGCGCCGATTGTAGAATTGGAGCGGGCCATTAAAACGACTGGCTTCTTCCGGAACAAAGCGCGCAGTATCAAGGCCGCTTGCCTTGACCTTGTTGAGAAACACAGCAACAAAGTTCCATGCACAATGGAAGAATTGCTTGAACTCGATGGGGTCGGGCGCAAAACGGCCAACGTCGTTTTGGGGAACGCCTTTGGCATCAACGTCGGGGTTGTTGTGGACACGCATGTCGCACGGTTGTCCTACCGGCTCGGATTGACGAAGCAGAAGACGCCGGAAAAAATCGAGCCGGACTTAATGGCCCTGGTGCCCCAAAAGCAATGGACGTTGTTCAGTCACTGGCTCATCTGGCATGGCCGCCGCCGTTGTTTTGCGCGCAAGCCGGACTGCGGGAATTGTGAAATTCAAAAACTTTGCCCGCAAATTGGCGTGAAGAAATGACTTGGCTGATTCTTAATTCCGGCGCCGGAGTTCCGGCCTTCAACATGGCGCTGGACGAGGCGTTGCTGGAAGCAATGCCCAGCCTGCAAAAACCAGTCCTGCGCTTTTACGGCTGGACCGGGCCGGCTGCTACTTTTGGTTATTTCCAGAAATATGCGGAGGTGGAACGTACGACATTGCTGCGCCCGCTCATCCGCCGTCCTACCGGTGGTGGCATTGTGCCGCATGATGCGGACTGGACTTACAGTTTCGCCGTTCCTGCGGGTCACGAATGGCATTCGTTGAAAGCGGAAGAGAGCTATCGGCGCATACACGAGTGGATTCAAAGTGCATTTACAGAATTGAAAATTAAAACCAGCCTCGCGGCTTGTGGCAAAAAATCTGCGCTAGGCCAGTGTTTTGCGGGCCATGAAAAATTTGATTTGCTTTGGAACGGCAAAAAAATTGCGGGCGCGGCCCAGCGCCGAAACAAGCTTGGCTTGCTGATTCAAGGCTCAATCCAGCCGTCCCCGTCGTTGGCACGCGCCGCATGGGAACAGGCTATGTGTAAAGTGGCGCAGGGGGCATTTGGCGTCCAATGGACTGAGTTCGCCTTGGCGGAAGAATTAAGCGAACGCGCCGAGAGGTTAATGCGGGGAAAGTTTTCTCAGAACAGTTTTACTCAAAAACGCTAGTGTAGAATTAGCTTTTGTGTAATTCTTGGTCGGGACATTCAGAATCAAATCAGAGGAAAGTCATGTTGCTTTTCGTCTTTATTGCGAAACGTTTTCGTCCGGCGGTTTTGGTTCCGCGCGTCGCCGCTGGCGCACTTGCAGCAAGTTTGCTGGTAGATTCCGTTGCCGCGCAAATTTTGATGAGCGGCGGAACGTATTCGCAGAATTTTGATTCACTGGCTGGCAGTGGTGCAACCAGTTGGACGGATGACGTCACGTTGCCCGGCTGGTATGCGTCCCAAAGCGCGCCGCCGAATGTTGTGACCAATTACGATGCTGGTACGGGTTCAAGAAACAAAGGCTCGCTTTACAGTTTTGGCGCGGATGGTTCGACGGACCGGGCATTCGGCTCGGTGGCGTCCGGTACGCCGGAAAATTTTGCCTACGGCGTATGTTTCACAAACGACACGAGTTTCGCCGAGACGAATTTCCTCATTTCTTTCACCGGCGAACAATGGCGGAACGGCGGCAACACCAATGCGCAGAAGCTCGCGTTTTCGTACCGCATCAGCAACTCCGCCATCACCAGTTCCGCGGCGGCGAACCCAAGCTTGTGGACGCCGTTCGCTGCCTTGGATTTCGTGACGCCCACGGTCGGCTCAACGGCGGCCGCGTTGGATGGAAACGACCCGGCCAACCGGGAAGTTTTCACAAATGTGGCCTTGGCTGGTGTGGTCGTTCAGCCCGGCCAGGAAATCTTTTTCCGCTGGTTTGACGCCAATGATTCCGGAAACGACCACGGTCTGGCAGTGGATGATCTCACTATTGCATTTCAAGCCACCAACAGTCCGCAGTTCGCGCCGTATATCGCCGTCCCGCCTCAAAGCCAGGCGGTCGGCGAAGGCGGCACCGTGATGTTCACTGCCAGCGCGATAGGCAATCCATTGCCGGATTATCAATGGCGGTTTAATGGAACCAACCTCGCCGGTGAGACGGATTCCACGCTCACACTGTCTGGAGTGATGACCAATCGGGCGGGTGATTACTCTGTGGTGGCAACCAATGTTCTCGGTTCAACCAACAGCATCGCGGCCACACTGATGGTTACGCCGGTGTCGTTGTCCGGCCCGCCTGGTGCAATAAAGATTTTGACTTACAATGTGCATGGCAACGGGGTCGCTGATTGGAGCACGAACACCGCACAGGCGCAGGCCATTGGGCGGGAATTAAAATATCTCAAACCTGATGTCATTGCGTTCAATGAAATTCCCACCAATGGCGTGTTGGAAATGACTAACTGGGTAAAGGCGTTTTTCCCGGGTTACCATCTGGCGACCAATTCCATCGGGGATGGCTACATTCAAAGCTGCGTCGCCAGCCGGTTCCCGATTTTAAGTTCATCCAGCCATTTGCACGCGTCAAACCTGAGTGCTTATGGCTACAACGGAAACAGCTTCACCCGCGATTTGTTTGAAGCGGAGATCGGCGTGTCAAACTGGCCTTTGCCACTCCATGTTTTTGTCGCACAATTGAAAGCCACCAGTTCTGACACGGCGCAGGACGACGCTGACAAACGGGCGGCGGAAGCGTCGGCCCTCTCAAATTATCTGGCCACGGTTTTTTTAACAGGCTCGAACAAAACCCATCCCTATATTTTGGTTGGCGACATGAACGAGGATGTCTTTTTCCCGGACAACGGCTATGCCAGCGGCCATCCGATCCGGCGGTTGACCAGTCCGCCGACCGGATTGGAACTCACGACGCCGGTCAATCCCATCACACACGCCGATTTGACCGAATCCATTCAAACCCGGCTCGACATGCGGTTTGATTACATTTTGCCGTGCGGTTTTCTTTTTTCAAACATTGCTGGCAGCGAGGTCTTCCGCACTGATTTGTTGGATCCGTTGCCGCCCGATCTGAACCGCGATGATGACAAAACCGCATCCGACCATCTGCCCGTGATGATGATTTTTGACAACCCTTTCAATGCGCCGTTTCACTTGCTCTCCATCGGTGTGACCAACCAGATCGTCACGCTGAAATGGGAATCCGCCAGAAATCGCGTTTACAACGTGGACATGTCCACCAACCTCAACGTCTGGCAGGCGCTGGCGACCAACTTGGTGGCCAGCGGCGATGATCTCACGTTCACCACCAGCACGCTGGGCGGCGTCCGGTTCTTCCGCATTTATCGCGCGCCGTGAGATCACTGCGGACACCAAACCAGTTCCGGGTTGTTGGTAATGCCTTTGTTGTGTTTGGAATCCCAATATGCCGTGCTTCTGAACCAGGCCGCGTGGCCGTCCAGAAAGACGAACTGCGCGCCATGGTTGTGTAAATTGGAGTGAACGTTGTTCCATTCCGCCACCGCAGCAATTCCTCCGTTATCAAACAGCCAGACTGTAACTGAGGGGTGCGGAATGGAAACCAGCCTGATTTGGTTGCCCGTGCCATTACCATTTATGTTCTTGTTTAAACAGTAATGAAACAACTCGTTGCTGTTGCTGCGACGGGGATTCGAAGGACAAATCCAGATGCAATGCCCCACGGGAACGCTCGGATTTGTGCCCCATGGCATTTCCCTATAAGTGGGTAGGCCCAGAGTCCGGGGTAAATCAACATACCAGCCCTCATCCTTGGAGCCGCCATCGAACGCGCCGTCTTTGGGGAGGTAATCACCATGATCTGCCGCGTAAAGCTGCGTCGCCGTTCCCCACTGCCTGAGATTGTTCCGGCACGTGGCAGCTTGTGCCGAAGCTTTGGCATGGCCGATGACAGACAACAAAAGCGAGGCAAGGATGGCAATAATGGCCATTACCACCAGCAGTTCGATGATTGTGAATGCGCGGCTTCGCAGCATAATGTCATCCAACGCTTACGGTTTAATTAAATGTTTGCCTCAAACATTGAACAACAGTCCAGTAAAACTTATTCACATTCCAATGCTGCGTTGCCCGCTGTCACGGCAACGGTTAACTTTCAGGCACATGGTGCAACTCGTATTGTTCGACATTGACGGCACGCTCGTCCATACCGGCGGCGCGGGCATCAAGGCGTTTGCCAAGACTTTCGCCACGGAGTTCAACGCCCTCGATGGTGTTGAAAAAATCAACTTTGCCGGGCGGACGGATGTGAATCTGGTGCGTGAATTTTTCGGCCTCCACCAGATTGCGGCGACGCCCGAAAATTTCCGGCGCTTCTTTGATAGTTACGTCTTCTGGCTTGACCAGACTGTCGCGCAGAGCAATGGAGGCGCTTGCCAGGGCGTGCTGAAATTTATGGAGGATTTGCTTGCTCTGCCCAACCCGCCGATGCTCGGCCTGCTCACCGGCAATATTCGCCTGGGCGCCGAAATCAAGCTGCGCCGCTATGACCTGTGGGATGTTTTTGTGACCGGCGCATTTGCCGAGGACCATGAAGATCGCAATCAAATCGCCGCCGCCGCGCTCGCGCGCGGCAGCCGCGTGGTGGGCCAACCGCTCCGCGGTGAAGAAATCGTCGTGGTCGGCGACACGCCGCATGACATCCGCTGCGGGCAGTTCATCGGCGCGAAAACGCTGGCCGTGGCCACCGGCGGCGCGAAGCTGGACGAGCTAAACCAGCATCAGCCCAATTGGGCCGTAGAAGATTTGACGCAGGTCAGTGCACGGGAAGTTTGCGCGCGATAGAAAATTTTCGTGGTAGCACCCGCCTCCGGCGGGTTCAGTTCGGCGTCCCGCCGAAATTGCGAACGGCGGAAGATGTGAAATGACCGGAGCTTGCAGTAAAGAGAAGTCGCTTTCTTGACCTGCGAGTTTCGGGCGCGACGCCCGAAACCACCCGCGGGACGCGGGTGCTACCACAAATTTCAATGGCAGTGACAGCCGCCACCGCAACAATGCCCGTTGCCATTCCCGCCGCCAAACGATGATGCGCTATGACTCTCGGCACCGGCGGAGGCGAAGACGGAAAGCTTCTTGGTCAGCTTGGTCGAGCCGCAATGCGGACATTCGGTCCCTTTCCAATCACTGGAGCGGACAAGCATTTCGCTGTCGCGCTTGCATTTTTCGCAATGAAATTCGTAAATCGGCATGAACGAAAAATAACAGACGCTGCGGAAAATTCAAGGTGTGAACAATTCACGATGCGGCAGATGATCCCGACTTCAGTGAACCAATCAATTGCCGGCCACTAGGCTTGCTCGTCGTGTCCCATTCCAAACTATTACCATTGGCCGGCACACACTAATTTTGCACCGCCCACAAACTCATGGGAGCCCATGCCTCCGGATGTGGCTGATTGTCACTGTCCCAGTTGGATGCGGTTCGCGGCGGATATAAATAATCGCTGCGCTTCACCCAAACTACATGGCCGTCGCAGAATAGGATGTTGTAACCGTGCTGATGTGGTGGCGCCACTTCACTCGCATAAGAAATGGACCAGGATACATCTTAATGCGCCCGGCAATGCCCAGCCCTGCAATCCGAACGGATCGCGCATCCGCAACAGCATACATCCTGCTGGGTGCTCGAACTCCAGGCTCGTTCGCGATATACTTCGGCAGGCCGCCCAAGCCCAATCGTAATCCGAAAACGGATTTGGGACAGTTTGGAAAGCCGGTCGCAATCCCCATGAAGTTATAGGAGTAGCTTATGCCAGCAGAATTGGTCATAACCATATCTCTGGAAACGACGCCATTATCGGCAATATACGTCGGGCAGTTCCATGACGCATTGGTCCAGCCAACCGGGTAATAAGGATACAATCTGTCAAAGCACAAGGTTGTGGTGCCTCGCTCCGCCAAGGGGGGATACCAGCCGTTTTCCTGAACATACATTTGCAGCGCAAGGCCGGTCTGTCTCAGGTGGTTTTTGCACGCGGCGCTTTGTGCCTTTTCTCTGGCTATGGACAACGCCGGAAGCAGCAGCGCCGCCAGAATGGCGATGATGGCCACGACTGTCAGCAATTCGACCAAGGTGAACGCTGAATCTATTTTCGGGCCGTGTTCGTTCATGGCGACAACTGTTCGCGGTGCGGCAGATGGTCGCGGTTCCAGCGAACCAGAGCGGCATCGTTTGTGTCATCAAACAGAGATTTCAACGTGGGTGATTCGACATGGCCGTCGCAAAACACCACATTGGCATGGCCTTGATGACGAGAATAGGCGTGCCATTGATGCTCTTGGTTTTTAGCGGCGAAATTATCCCAATGATCAAAACTGAGGGTGCCGTCGAAAGAGTCACCAATCGCCATCATGTCGCTAGGATCAACCACTTCTGATTCGGCAATGGGAGCAAGTGTGACCCATCCGTTCGAGCTATCCCGAAAATGTCCCATCAGTCCAAAACCGTTGACGAGTTTAAGAGTATTCGTGTATGGCGTGCCGGCAGGCACATAGCCGAAGGCATTATAGCCGTAAGAGATGTTATTCGCCGGAAATGTCGTCGGGCAATGCCACACACCCGTCGCAAAACTATTCATCGTCGGATTTGAAACTCCAAGCCCCTCAACTTCCAGTTGGTAAAACCAAAATTCTTTCCACCAAAACTCTTTCGCATAGTGTTTCATGTTTCGATACAGAGGATAGGCATGATCGTTCCCAAGGATGACGCTCAGGCCTACACCGAGTTGACGCAAATTGCTGGCGCATTGGATTCGTTGTGCTCTCGCTCTGGCTTGAGAAGTTGCCGCCAGCAGCAGTGCGGCCAAAACTCCGATGATGCCCAAGACTGTCAACAATTCGACCAAGGTGAACGCCGATTTTTCGCGTTGGCTTTGGCCGGGCATATCAAAGCCATACTTCATTTCGCCTTTTCTTTCAACGGCCAACCATTAACTTTGCGCCTATGACTCTCTTGCAACGGGCGATTGAAGATTCCATTACGACATCCCGTGGACTGGCGGACTTGGAAGAGCCGCTAAACCGCGCCGCGCAGATGGTTCTGCGTTGTCTGACCTCCGGCCACAAGCTGTTCACCTGCGGCAACGGCGGCAGCGCCTCGGACGCCACGCACTTTGCCTCGGAGTTCCTCTGCCGCTTTGTGGAAGACCGGCGGCCATATCCGGCCATTTCCCTCACCGCCAACGGCGAATTCATGACCGCCGTCTGCAACGACTACAGTGCCGACGAAATTTTTGCGCGTCAGATTTGGGGTCTGGGCGTAAAGGGCGACCTGCTCATCGCGTTTACAACCAGTGGCAAATCCAAAAACGTGCTGCGCGCGCTTGAAGAAGCCAGGCGCAAGGAAATTGAAAGCATTTGTTTTCTCGGTCGCGACGGCGGCTTCACAAAAGGCGTGGCGACGCTCGATTTGCTGGTGCCGGGCGACAAAACGGCGCGGATTCAGGAAGGGCACAAGCTGCTCATGCACGTCCTCTGCGAGATCGTCGAGGTAAAACTGCCCAAGGCGTAGGATTTATTCTTCACCAACACGCTAAACGTCTTACGAGTCACCGTTGCTGATCGAGTTGTATGCGATCAGCACTACGATGAGGAACCAAAACAAAGCTCCCGCAGTTGCGATGACCATGCCCCAGATCCGATAAGGCCGCCCCGCATTCCACAATTGCTTTTCTTTGACGCGCACATGGCCGGAAATCCACAGCGCAATGAGTGCGAACGGCAGCCCAACCAGCGGGATCAAACCCAACAGTCCGAACTCAAAGCATCGCAGCGAGCTTTTGAGCATCTGGATTTTGGCTCTGGGAATGTCGTCGTTCATTTTGATTGCTGTTTCACTGGCGATTCTACAATGGTAATGGTGTTGGTTTGCGAGGCGTTCAAACGTGTAACCTGTCGCTGCTCCAGCAGTTTGGTTTCCTGGTGCAGATAAAAAAGAGCTTTGCCGTTGGCAGTGATCAGAATCACCATGATCGCCAGCAGGATGATGAAAAACAAAACGGCCGAACCGCTCCGCCTGCGACGTTCAGCGAGGTGGGAAAGAATGATGTTCATGGTGTGGTTTTGGCTGCGGCTTCAAACGTGAAGCGCAGTGGCAAATGTGTTTCCTGGCGGCGCTGTTTCAATTCCAGCTCCCAACGCCACGCGGTGACCGGTCCCCGCGAATCCATCACCATTTGCGATGCCTTGACCGTCCGCAGCAACGGCTCTGAATAATCCGAAGATGCCAATTGGCGGCAGATTTTACCGGCCTTGAAACGGTAAAGGACCGCGTTTGTTCCGCGAGGAATCCGTAGCAGTTCGCCCGCCGCCGTGGTCTCGACAGTGATTTTTCCCGTGGCACCGCGGACATCTGCGCGCCAGCGTTCGCCGGCGCGCAAGGTGGCAGAGATGTCGTCCGTCGCGTAGAGCAGCGCCTTCGACCAGTCCCAGCAAACATAAAACGCCGCGGTGCCAACACCGATCAGGATGGCAAACACGGCGATATAGACCAGGCATTCCACCAGCAGGATGCCGGCGGCGTCACGGGCGCGGGAGATGGACGGCGGCAGTTTCATTTGACATTGATTTCACGGACGACCGGGCCGATGCCGCGGTATTCATCCGCTTTCCATTCCAAGCGCAAATGTTTTCCTGCCTTGGTCAGGCGAAACTGGCCGGATGGCAGTTGGGCGGCGGCCTGGGCATGAACCGCGTAAACCTGGGAGCCGTCAGGGAAATTCCGCCATTCGCCAGCGGCCAGAATCTCCATTTCGCCATCAACGATTTCCACGGCGACGGCGCGAAAATATTCGGCGCGGAGCAATTGCCTTTCATGCACAAACGAAAAGGCCAGCGGCAGGATGGCCAGCATGAGAATCGCCATGCCCACCATCAAATCCACCATGAGAAATCCACGCTCGCGGCGCATCAGAACAGGGAATGGCTGTGACACTGTTGTTTTCATGAAGATGACAACATCCGGTCCAAAATTGCCACCAACACACCGAACAAAGCCGTCGTAATCAGTGCCACAGCCAGACCGTTCAAAATTACCAGGCCGCTGGTGACGGCATGAGCGGTGGCTTCTTCCTGCTGGAACGCCTTGGCATCGAGCGCCTCATGCCAGGCGCGCAACGCCGCCAGGAACCCGCCGCGTGTCCCGCTCTGCGGGATCGCGTTGGCAAGCCGCCAGTGAAATTCGCCGCTGTCGTCAAACGCGCGGACGGCGACATCGAGTTTTGCGCCTTGCTCAATGGCGGCAACAATGCGTGCGGCGAAACGGCGGCAGATTTCATTGGCTGTGCAATCACCCGCCAGCCGGACGGCTTCGGCTTCCGGCACGCCGCCATCGAGCAGCACGGACAGCATGGCTGAAAACGTCCGTTGCAACCGTTTTTGTTTCCACGGAATCTTCCACGCAATCCAGTCCACAAACGGGAATCCCCGAAATTGAAACCAGCGGGCAAACTGCGGACCGCCAATGTAAAGCAGCGTTGCAGCGGCCAGCAGCAGGAAGAGAATGATTTCAAAGCCGATCAGCCAGCCCGTGTTGGCGAAGACGAATTGCGTCAGCGGCCACAATGGGGCATTACTTCCGGCAGCGACGGCTTTGAATCTGGGAACGGTAAAAGTCATCGTCATCGTGACCACGAAAACAAAGACCGGCGAGAAAAACAGGATGACCAAAATCATATAATGTACCGCGCTGCGGACGGCAGCGGGGCGGTCCTGCAAAATTTCGCGACAGGCCGGCAACACGCGCCGGAAGTCGCCCAGCTTTTCTCCGGTGCGGAGCATCGCGGAAATTTGCGGCGGCAGGAAACGCGGCACTTTTTCCAGTGCGGCAACGAAGCGCAATCCGCTTTCGATGTGCGCCGCGAGCAGATGGAAACGCACGCCGACAATCCGGTCGCGGCTTTGAGCGATGGAAAGTATCATTTCCTCAACGGACTGGCCGCGTTTGAGCGCGCTTTCAAGCAAATCGAGAAACAACCGTGCGCGTTCCACCCGCCGCATCGGCAAGGTGAGGGGAAAATGAATCAAAGCAATCGTGCCCGCGATGCTGCCCACCCAAAAAAGAAAGGAAATCGCTCCCCATACCAGTCTGACCAGCACTTCAACGCCGGAAGCCTGGGTGGCAGAGTTGAATATCTGCCCCAGCAGCGGCTGGAAAATTATTTCGGCGTTCATCGTCATTTCTTTAACCTCCAGCACCGCCTATCGCGTTGAGAAAGGTGATCAACGCCGCGAATACGGGTTCAATTTGGGACATGATCATAGCCGCCAGCGCAAGGATGGAACACGGCAGTGCCGAGTAAAGCAGCAGTTCAGAGCGATACATGGCACGGGCATGGAACATCTCGGCGGCGCGCTGAAAACCGGCCGTCAGATCCTCGCCAGATTGCGCAACGGTCCAGATGAAGAGGGCCGGAAACGTTTTGCTCGCGGTTGCCATTTCGGAAAATTTCCCCTGGCCGGAAGCCAGCCGCTGCCGCCATTGGGCAATTTCCCTTTCCGCACTGGTTCCCTTTTCCAGTTTTTCCACCAGCGCCAGAGCGTCATCGAGCGGCACATTATTTTTCAGCATCAACCACATGGCGGACGCAACCTGGGCCAGGCTCGCCTCCCGGAAGGCGGGCAGCCGCCAGCGCAATATCCGGCGAGCCGGCGAAATGACGAGGGCGATCAAAACCACAACCAGCGTTATCCCAATAAACACCGGTGACATCCACAAGCCGGCTGACACCACCGGAAGCGCAGGTTTGCCCACGAGGGATTCGAGGTTGTTCCAAATAAATGTGCCGAGGATGAATGACAAGAAGCACGACAGCAAAAATGCGGCGAACAAAACAATGAGGGGATAAACCATCAAGCCTTTTAATCTCGTCCACAGATTGCTCTGGCGCTGGAAATAATCCGCCAGCATGGTCAACGCGCCGGGCAGGTCGCCACTTTTGACTCCGACCAGAATCATGCGTTTGTAAAGTTCGGGCAACTGGCGCGCCTTGAGCGCCTCCGCGAGCGGGGCGCCTTTGGCGAGGTCGGCTTCGAGCGCCTGCAATTCGGCGCGCAGTGAGCCTCGGCGCATTTCTGCGCAAAGTCGTTGCAGCGCGCCTTCGAGCGGAATGCCGTCGCGCAACATCGCGGCGAGCTGCTGGTTAAAGAAGGCAAATTCGTCGTATTTCATAGGCTGAAAAGTCGTTGGAATTCTGCATCGTTTGTCACGCCCTCTTCCACGAGCGCGCGGGCCGAGGACTCCAATGTTTGCGCCGAAACGAGCGAGGTCAATTCGCGCCGGCGGATTTTTTCGCGGACGGTTTCATTCACGCGCAGCCATTCCACCAGTGGTACGCGGCCTTGATAACCGGTGTGCAAACAGGTTTCGCAACCCGCACCGCCGCACGCGGAGCAAAGTTTGCGGATGAGCCGTTGGTTCAAAACCAGTTCAATCGCGCTCGCCACGGCGGAATGATCCGCGCACATCACGAGCAGGCGTTCAAAGACGCCGCGGCACGAACCGGCATGCAACGTGGAAATCACAAGATGGCCGGTCAGTCCGGCGCGGACGGCGAGTTGGGCGGTGGCTTCGTCCCTGATTTCGCCGATGATAAGTGCCTGCGGATCTTGTCGCAGCAAATGCCGTGCGGCGCGGGCAAAATCGAGGCCAACGGCGTCATTGACCTCGGTTTGCATCGTGCTGGGAATAATCTGCTCGACCGGGTCTTCGACGGTGATGATGTGGCGTCCGCCAAGTTCAACCAGATGGCGAAGGCAGGCGTAGATCGTTGTCGTCTTGCCGCTGCCCGCCGGCCCGGTAAGGAGCAGCAAACCGGTGGATTGCCGGAGAAAATGCTCCAGTTCAGCGGCGGCGACGTCAGGCAGGGACAATTCGCGGAGCGATTTCGCCGAGGCGGAATTAAACAAGCGTAGAACGATTTTTTCGCCGGTGACAGTCGGGTAAGTGGCAACGCGAATGTCATTTTGGATTCCAAGCTCGTCGTGCGAAATACGGCCGTCCTGCGGCAGCGATTCCTGATACGTTTTCAAACGCGCCAGGAATTTGATTCGGCCTAAAACGCGTTCGGCAACGCCGGCGGGAAGTTTGCTGCCGGGAACAATGAGGCCGTCGAGCCGGAAACCGACTTCGGCAGATTTGCCGCGCATTTGCAGGTGGATGTCGCTGGCTCCGGCGCGTTCGGCTTGACGCACCATTTCTTCCAGAATCCGCGGCGCGGAAGGCACGCCATTGTTCTGCTCCTGCGACCTGCGTTGTCGGGTTTCAACCATGCCGCGGCAAAGCGAATCTAACCCCAACCGATTTTGGAAGCAATTCTAATATTTTATCCGGTCAGTCTTTTCCCACGTTTGTCGTTCACGATCACCGCGGCGCCCGGCTCGACGTTGGACAAAATCACGCCGAGCTTGCCATTGGCGCGGTTGACGGTGATGAATCCGCCTTCCATGCCGTTGGAGGAGATTGTCACCCCCACCTGCATGTCCGGCGTCACCACCATCAAATCACCGCTGGCCACTTCGCTGGTCATGGCGACGCGGGCGTGGCCGTCATCGTGCACCACGCTGACGCCACCGCCGCCGCCCTTGGCCGGGCCGGCCATCACCGGCGCGCGGCTTGCCCGCCTCGCACACGCCCACCTGGCCTCGTTCGTCGTCGCCCTCCACCTTGAGCAACACGCCGAGCTTGCCCTTCTTGCCGTACAAATCCAGTTCCGACTCGCCTTTTTCCAGCCGCATCGTGGCCCCGTGCTGGCCGTCCTTGCCGAACAGGCTCACCTCCGGCACGTCCTTCTCCACCTGCAACAACACCCGCGTCTTTTCGTCCTTGCCCAGCACGGACAAAAACGGCCCAAGCCGCGAACCAACCAAGTAGATTTGCGTCTCGTTCGGCTGGGACGGATTGACCACGGTTAAAATGGAACACCGGATCGTCAGGTAGGCAGGCGCGTCGTTCCCGTCGTCATCCTTGTCTGGGGGTTGTAATGGATGAACTGTGTCAATTCGTCCATTTCGCGGCGGAGGCGGGTGACTTGTTGTTTCAGACTGGAGATTTCAGATTCAGTATTCAGAAGATTAAGAGCCGCGACCCGTTTTACTGGTGAAAGTAAGATGCGCCGCGGGACAAACCCGTCCAAGCCAAATCAAATCAGTCATTGAACAGGGTAAAACGCGGATGTCGCCGGTTTCGCGATTTGCCACGCCAAGGACGGGGACGGGCTTGCAGATTTTTGAGGGGTTTCCCATTTGCCGGGGTAGAACAGATACAACAACCGGGTGGAGCATGAAGCGCCGCCCAAACTGAAAGAAAAATAAAAATGAAAACTCTTAATCTCCTCCTCACCCTCGGCGCGGCCGCATTCGCCGCCATCACCATCAACGCCACTGCCAGCAACGCCCTGCTCTCGCCGCGCGCCGCAGGCAACCAGATCCAGCAGGTTTCCAGCGCGGCCAACACCGTGAATCCGGCCAACACGGGAATCACCGTCTCTCCGCGCGCCGCGGGCAATCAGATTGCCACCGTCGCGAGCGTGTCGAACGAGGTGAATCCGGCCACGCAATGCAGCCGCAATATGACCGCCAGCCCAAAGGCGATTCAAGCCTGCGCCGCGAATCCCGCGAACATGCCCTGCTGCGCTGTCGCGGCAAAGTAAAATTGATGTCAGCCGGATTGTGCCGGCACCACCAAAACGGTAAATTACGGGCGGCGGAGAAATTGCCGCCGCCCGTTGAACTGATGAAGGCAAACATGAATCCCGACGACACGAAGCTTTCCGCGTTGCTGCGCGAGGCGCGCGTTTCTCCGGCCCTGCCGCCGCGTTTCCAGGAAAATGTCTGGCAGCGGATTGAAGACGCCGAAGCACCGCCTCCGTCCAAACCCGATCTGTCCTGGCTGGATGCGCTGGCGGCATTGGTGTTGCGTCCGCGATTTGCGCTGGTGACGGCCGCCGCGTTAGTGGTTGCGGGCGCCTTGCTCGGCGTGCGCGAAGGCAATCTGGCCGTGAAACAGGCCGCGCAGCTGCAATACCTCACGGAAGTCGCGCCGGCGGCCCTGCGTTGAACTATGAACCGCTCGCTGGTCATTGTGCTGGGTGCGCTGGCATTGGGCGCCGCGCTGTTCGCTGGCTCCTATGCGGTGAGCCAGCGTATTTGCCAGGTTTGCGTTGCGGAACCGCCAGGCAGCCTTGATTGGTTGCAAACGGAATTTCACCTGAACAACGCCGAAATGGCGCGCATCCAAAAATTGCACGAAAATTACCTGACCCAATGCAACGCGATGTGCCGGATGGTCGCTGCCAAAAAACAGGAAGTGGCGGAGGCCTTGAACAACACGACCAACGTCAATTCCGTTGCCAAACAGAAACTGGCCGAACTGGCCGCCTGCCGCGCCCAATGCCAGTCGCGAATGCTTCAGTATTTCTTTGAAGTCAGCCAGGCGATGCCGCCGGCGGAAGGCCGCCGTTACCTTGCTGAAATGCAAGGTTTGACCCTCGGTTTCCAAGGGGTAAATGGGCAACCCATTTCGGATTCTGTCGGCCATGAGCATGAACAGCCCTGAGGCCGACGCTCGTGACCGGGCTGACATGGAGCGGTTGGCGGCCGGCCATGATGCGGCGCTCAATGATTTGATGGAGCGCCACGCAATGCCGGTGTTTCATTTTCTCTGCCGGATGCTTGGCAACGAGAGCGATGCGAATGATCTGGCACAGGAGACTTTCGTCCGGGTCTTCCGCGCCCGCGCGAGTTTTCGGACAAGCGAAAAATTTTCCGCCTGGCTCTACACCATTGCCGCGAATCTGGCGCGGAACCATTTCCGCTGGCGCTCCCGCCATCCCAAAGTTTCACTTGAGGCTGAATCGCCGGAAACGGAGCAAACGCTCGGTAGTACGATTCCCGCGGACGATCCCGCGCCGAACGAACAGGCGCTGGCCGCCGAACGCGCCGCCGCCGTGCGCGCTGCCGTGGGCAGGTTGCCCGAGGATTTGCGCGAGGCGATTGTACTCTGCGAATGGGAGGAGTGCAGCATGGCTGAAGCGGCGGCCATTTTGGAAGTCACGCCCAAGGCGGTGGAATCCCGATTGTATCGCGCCCGACAGATTCTGCGCGAACGATTGAAGTCGTGGCTGTAAATTATTCCGGCTGCGATGGACGAAGAGAAATCGCTTCAGGACGCTTTCCCTTGAGGGCAACCGCATTGGGAGTGCCTTTATGACTATGCTCGAATTTTTTCGCGGGGTTTGCTGGGGGGGAGAACTAAGAAATTTCATGGCCCTACAAGTCAAAGTTTGAACTCGGCCTCGATTTGTGATTGCAACTCTTTTGTACGCCTTTGAGCGTCTATGAATTGTCGAGGAGTCAACTCTTTCCTGAGAAGGTCGCGGTTCTTGGCGGCATCTGAATCTGCCTTGGCAGCGATGCTAAACCACGCATACGCCTCTACCACATCCTTGGCCACACCTTCGCCCTTGAAGTAACAGAGTCCGAGCTGCCGTTGAGCCTGAGCGATATTCTGCTCGGCGGCTTTGCGATACATGATCACCGCCTCCACTGCATCTTGCTTCACACCTTCGCCGTTGGCATAACAGATGCCCAGATAATAGTGGCCAATCGCATCATTGGGTTTGATTTCGATGGCTTTGGTGAAGTCCAGGATTGCGGCGTCCGCTTCGCCTTTCGCTAATCTCGCAACTCCGCGATTGTCGTGAGCCTCCGCACTATTCGGTTTGAGTTCGATAGCTTTGGTGCTGTCCGCGATGGCGCCGTCCACATCTCCTTTGGCCCCCTCCGCAAGGCCCCGGTTAATGTAGGCCTCCGGATCGTCAGGATTGAGTTCAATCGCCTTGGTGCTATCGGCGATGGCGCCGTCCAATTCACCTTTGGCTAATTTCGCCCGGCCGCGATTCACGTAAACTTCCGCATTATCTGGTTTGAGCGCGATCGCTTTGGTTCTGTCGGAAATGGTGCCGTCCAACTCGCTTTCGCCTTCCTTCGCAATATCCCGATTGGTGTTGGTTCCTGCATCATCCGGTTTGGGTGCAATAGCCTTGGCGTTGTTTGCAATGGCGACTTCCAACCCGCCTTCGCCCCCCTTCGCAATGTTCCGATTTCCGTTGACTTGCGCATTCTTCGGTTTGAGTTCGATGGCCTTGGTACTGTTTGTAATAGCGCCGTGCAAACCGCCTTTGGATCCATTCGCAACGACCCCATTGCTTTTGGGTTCTGCAGCCTGCCGTTTGAGTTCGATGACTTTGGTGCTGTCGGCAATAGCGCCGTCCCAGTCGCCCTTGGCTCGCTTCGCAATGCCGCGATTGACGTAGGCATTCAAATCATCCGGTTTGAGTTGGATGGCTTTGGTGAAGTCCGCGATGGCGCCGTCCCAGTCGCCTTTGGCTAATTTCGCGACGCCGCGATTGACGTAGGCCTCGGCATTATCCGGTTGAAGTTTGATGGCTTTGGTGCTGTCGGTGATGGCGCTGTCCAGATCGCCTTTGGCGACCTTCGCAGCGCTGCGCAGGACGTAAGCATTCACATCATCCGGTTGGAGTTTGATGGCTTTGGTGCCGTCCGCGATGGCGCCGTCCCAGTCGCCTTTGGCTTTCTTCGCAATGCCCCGGTTCACATACGCATTCGCATCATCCGGTTTGAGTTTGATGGCTTTGGTGCTGTCCGCGATGGCGCCGTCCCAGTCACCTTTGTCCACCCTCGCAGCACTGCGAAGGACATAGGCATCTGCATCCTGCGGTTTGAGTGCGATGGCTCTGGTGCTGTCGGCAATGGCGCCGCTCAGGTCGCCTTTGGCTCGTTTCGCAATGCCCCGATTAACGTAGGCATCCGCGTCATTCGGATTGAGTGCGATGGCTTTGGTGTCGTCCGCGATGGCACCATCCAGATCGCCTTTGTCCACCTTCGCAGCGCTGCGAAGGACGTAGGCATCCGCGTCATCCGGATTGAGTGTGATGGCTTTATCTTTTGATACTTCGGTCTTCCCGCTATTCGTGACACCAGCCGAAGCAATGGCTTGTGGAACAAGCGCAACGCACAACATCAAAAACAAAATCAACTGTTTTACTTTCACGTCAGCATCCTAATTAGTCTTGGCGCGCTGGCAAGCCCTGTGCCTTCAAATTCCTCGCAGCCCGATCCGTTGGAACACACTGCTTGAAGCGGGTCACAAATTGTATTAGCGTTGAATACGCACGCAGACGCGGGTGAAGACAGGTCATTTCATGAAAGCCGGAATCTTTGTTGTTTTGTGCGCCGCCTTGGTTGCGAGTTGCGTTTCCATCCGTGCGGACGACACTGCCGACCAAGCCGGCGCGCGCGCGGCGTTGGAACAAAAGTTCTACGAGTTGGTCCAAACGGATGCCCGGCAGCCACAGTCCGCTGAATCTGCTACCAACGCCGTCTCCGCCACAGCGGCGGCTCCCCGAATTGCTCCGACGGAAACGATTCCGGTGGCTGCTCACGCTGAAGCCGCACCTAGTTCAACCGCTCCGGCTGATGCCGCTTTTGCCGCGGAAATTCCCGCTGCCAACCCTTCAGCCCAAGCCGCCGCCCTCGCGGCTTTGGAACAAAAAATGCGCGGGTTGAATCCGCAAGCCCAGCCAGTAACCGAAACCCCAACGGCTGAGGCTCCCGGGGCAAAATCTCCGGGGATTGCTCCGTCGGTGGTCGCTCCGCTTTCCGCTGGTCCTGCGGTAGTCGCTCCTGCTCCCGAAGTTTCCACTACTCAAGCGGCTGCAGCTTCGGTTGCCATCGTTCCGGTTGCCACCGCTGAACCGGTTGCAGTGCCAACCGGTACTCAACCAGCTTCGGCACCGGGAATGCACAAGCCAAACTTGGCGCTCCATGCTGCAACATTGCCATCCAGTTCACCAAGGCCCTTGAGGCCGACCAATAAACTGGTGACGACCACTGGAGCAATCTACAAAAATGTGGAGGTGGAGAGAGTGATGGCGGATGGAATAGTCATCAGCTACACACCCGCACACGATGGCTGGGCGATGACGAAGGTTTATTTTCAGGATCTTCCCGTCGAAATACGACAGCAATACGAGAAATAGTTAACAGGTCGGTACCTAGTGGCAATATTTCCAGTTGCCGGCGGCGGGTATCGGCCATTACCACTTTTGGCGCAGGAATTGACAAGTCGTGTGGTGGAGCGGGTGAAGGGAATCGAACCCTCATCTCTATTCCGTAAGGCGGATTCGCAAAAATACCAATAAAATCAACATATTAAAACGTCGTTGACATAGGTGGACTTTAGCATTATATTTAGCACTGTTATGGCAAGCATTCACAAACGCCCGCGTTCACCTTACTGGCACGCTTCGTTTCTCGCGCCGGATGGCCGATGGACATTGCGTTCCACAAAACAAACAGACCGCAACAAGGCACTCGCCGCCGCAATGGAGTTTGAGCGTGCGGCCAAGCTCGCCAGAGGGGGGAATCTTGTCGAGGCCCAGGCGCGGAAGATTCTGGCGGACATTATGGAACGGGCAGGCGGGGAAGAAACGCTACGTGCGCCTACGGTGAAAGATTTCTTAAGCCAATGGCTTGCCAACAAAGAGGGGCGCAGTTCTGAAGGCACGGCGGAGCGTTACGGCGTGGCCGTGAACGGTTTTATTGAATTGCTTGGCAACCGCGCTACCAAACCGCTTACAAGCCTTGTAGCCGGTGATGTGGAGCGTTTTTTGAATCACCGCACGCAAAGAGGGCTTGCGCCCAAAACCGTGATCTTGGACGTGAAAATCATCCGCACGGCTTTGAACCATGCGCGGCGGCAGGGCATCATCCCGACGAACCCGGCGGAAGCCGTTGAACTGCCAAAGGCGAAGGGCATTGAGCGCGGAACGTTCACCCCGGCGGAAGTGAAAATGCTGGTGGACGCGGCAGAGGGGGAATGGCAAACCCTGATTTTGCTCGCCTACTACACTGGCGCACGGCTTGGCGATTGCTGCCGCATGGCATGGCCGGACGTGGATTTCAGCGAAGCCACGCTGACATTCACCCAAACCAAGACAGGGGAAAAGGTCATTGTGCCGCTTCATAGCGAATTGCTGGCCCACTTGGAAAAGCTCGCCAGCACGGACAAGCCGGAAGTGTTCGTCATGCCGCACATGGCAAATTTGAAATCCGGCGGGCGGCACGGGCTTTCCGAAAGTTTCAAACGCATCATGCGAAAAGCGGGCTTGGATTTGGGGACAGTGCAAGGCAAGGGCGTTCGGAAAATTTCCAAGCGCACGTTCCATGCGTTGCGGCACAGCTTTACAAGCGCGCTTGCGAATCAGGGCGTTGCGGCAGAATTGCGGATGAAACTCACCGGCCACAAGACGGAAGCCGAGCATAGGAAATACACTCACCACGAACTTGAAAAACTCCGCGCCGCCGTGGAAAAAATCCCGTCGCTCCATTGAACCACGCGCCGGACATCTTCAAACCTGCTTGACTTCTATAACGTCCGGCGTTATAGTCTCCTCACATGATACGCAGCTTTGCCTGCCACGAAACTGAAAAGCTGTTCAATGACGAATCTTCCCGGCGTTTGCCGGGACAGATTCAGCGGGTGGCGCGGCGGAAATTGCTGCTGATGCATCAGGCGCGCAGCCTGAATGATTTGCGCGTGCCGTATGGCAACCACTTGGAAGCCTTGAAAGACGACCGCAAAGGCCAGCACAGCATCCGCGTGAACGACCAGTGGCGGATTTGCTTCCGCTGGCAGGGCCAAGATGCGTTTGACGTGGAAATTGTGGACTATCATTGACGATTATGAAAACGAACAAACTGGCACCGATTCATCCGGGCGAAATTCTCCGCGAAGAATTTATGAAGCCGCGCAACCTGTCGCAAAACGCGCTGGCACGGGCATTGAACGTGCCGCCGCGCCGCATCAATGAAATTGTCTTGGAAAAGCGCGGCATCACGGCGGACACCGCCTTGCGGTTGGCGCGGTATTTTGGCACCAGCGCGGAAATGTGGACGGGCTTGCAGGCCGATTACGATTTGCGGCTGGCCCGTTACGAAAAGCAAAAGCAGATCGAGCGCGACGTTGAACCGCTGGCCGCGCTTGAACCGGCAATGGCGTGAACAGTAAGGCGAGTGAAAACCAATCTCACACAACGGCGCATCAAGGCGCGCAAAGCGTCCGCGTGCGGCCTGTGCAAGCCGTGGAAACAGGGCTGGGCGGACAAGAAAACCGTGCGCGACATCCGGCACGCGCAACGCACGCAACAGCAACTTTCGGAAATCGGCCTCTGACGGATAAACGTGACGCCCGCCACTCCGCGCCGCCGTGGGAAAAAATCCCGGCCCTCGGTTCAAAGTGAAACGCCCGCAAACGTAGTTGACACGGGGGGACATTTGGGTGCCTAATCGCATCGTGAGCGCGGACACTGGTAAATTGAAATTTGCCGCGCAAAACGCGGGGCAGATGAAATACCTTTGCTTGGTCCTATTTCTTGTCTTTGCAGTCGCCGGATGCAAACCGAAGGGGCAGGTCATAGCGGATACAGTTGTAGAATCAGGGCAGGCGTTGATTACCGGCCAAATTTTTATCGTCACCAAAGGAGGAGGAAATGTTGTGCTTGGCGATGTAAAAATCGCTCTTCTGGACGCGGGCGCAACCCGAACGTATTTCAATTCCAAAGCCTTTGAATGGTCAAACGCTCTAGCAACAGCACAGGCAAAAGTTGACCAAGCAACTGCAAACTACGATGCGATTTACGAAGACGAATTGGTAAAACTCGCCGCTCTTAAAAAGTAGAATATTCCGGGAATTTCATGGCTAACAAAGGAGGCATTTAGCTGAAGCATAAATGAGCGACGTGGTTTCAAATTGTCGGCGGGCGGGTTGGAGTTGGCTTCCATCGCTTCGCGCCGGACAGAGCTTCGCTCCGCTGCGCTCTGCCGGGCCGGTGTTTTGGGTTGGCCTTGACGGCGGTGGTTGGCAGGCTTTTGGCATGAGCATGGACAACGAACTGCAGAAACATTACGCGTTGCTTTTGGGCATTGGCAGCCCGTGGGAAGTTAAAACCGTGGAATTGAAACTGGCCGAAAAAAAAGTTGAAATCGAGCTTGGCTGGCAATGGGGATCGGCGGCCAAATGCCCGGAATGCGGGTGCGAATGTTCGATCCATGACAGCGCACCGGAGCGGACGTGGCGGCACTTGGACACGATGCAGTTCACGACGTTGATTCGGGCCCGGACGCTGCGGGCAGAGTGTCCGGCACACGGGGTCAAGACCATGCAGGTGCCGTGGGCGGTGCCGCAGGGACGGTTCACGCTGCTCTTTGAACGGTTTGCGGTGGACGTGCTGCTGGCCTGCGCGAGTGTGAGTCAGGCTTGCGAACTGTTGGGCATTGGCTGGGACGCAGCGCATGAGATTATGAAACGAGCTGTGGGGCGCGGATTGGAGCGGCGGCAGCTGGATCAACTCGCGCATCTGGGGATGGATGAAAAGAGTTTCAAGCGCGGGCACTCCTATATCACGTTGTTGACGGACTTGGACCAGTCGCGGGTGCTGGAGGTGGTGGAGGAACGAACCTGCGAGGCGGCCGACCAGTTGTGGGCGACGCTGACACCCCAACAGAAGTCGGCGGTGGAAGCGGTGGCGGTGGACATGTGGGAGCCATTCATCCAGACGATTGCCAAGCAGGTGCCTGAAGCGGACATCGTGCATGACCGGTTTCATGTCAGCAAATACTTGAACGAGTCGGTGGACAAGGTGCGGCGCCAGGAACACAAGGAATTGCTGGCCGAGGGGGACGAGACACTCAAAGGGACGCGGCAACTGTGGTTGTATAATCCGCGGCATTTTAATCAGGAGCAACGGGAGGAATTTTCCGGGTTGAAGGATCAACAACTGAAAGTAGCGCGGGCGTGGGCGATGAAGGAACTGTTCAGCAAGTTCTGGGAATATCAGGAGGCGGGCTGGGCGCGACGATTTTTCAAGGACTGGTTTGGTTGGGTGAGCCGCAGCCAACTCAAACCGATGGCCGACGTGGCCCATCTGCTCAAGCGGCATTTGGAAAACCTGCTGACGTATTTGCGTCATCACATCACCAACGCCGTGACGGAGGGGTTGAACTCGAAAATCCAGAGCATCAAATCGGCGGCCCGCGGCTTCCGCAACTTCCAGAATTACCGGATACGCATCCTGTTTTTCTGCGGAAAGCTCAATCTCTATCCACTATGAAGTTCGAAGAAACAAAAAGTACGATGATGACGCAATGCAGTCCATTCCTACTGGCACGCAGGAATGGGATGATGCGTTTGAAAGGTCACAACAATTAGAGGGGTATATCCGCGACTTGCACAAAGCTAAGGAATCAACTGATGCCAAAAAGCAACTTGTGGATATTATCGAGGCACAGGCTGATCTGTGGGATGGAATCAACTGGCCATCTGCCGCCCATTTTTGGCCGAGCATTGAAATCACCACCACAGATAGTGAGGGTCGTTTCAAGTTCGTCGTTCCGAAATCGTATGTGGATTCAGACTTGACGTTATTTGCGAAGGCTGAACGACAGTTAAGTGACGATGAGAAAGAAAATTGGTACACGATGGGAAATGTGACTCTGAACGGGCGCAAAACAGCCGAATTTTACTGGTGGATGGTAGATGTTCATCTGAATGGCAAAAAAATAGCCGACTATATTTTGAGCAATGACAATATGGACAGTAGCGGAGTTTGGGGGTGGTTTGATGGAAAACCGCTGAAAGATTACATGATAAACTACACAGTGGCAATGGACGCTGCAAAAATTGGCAGTGACAACCAAGATTGGGAAGAAAATTTAGAAGAACGAGAAAATCTCCCGCCGCCGCAAACACCGGAACGAATTAAGGCGGATTTAGCTGGGACAGAAAATACCACGCCGCCGACACAAATGTACGAAATGAAACAGGACGAAGCAAAAGAACTGGCAGCGGCGGATGAACTGGTCGAAAACCAAAAAATCGCCGCTACAAAAGCGGAGCAGGCTAAACTTTATGCTGCACAAGCAAGAGCTGTACTTTGGCTCCAAACCCAAGCGACCAATGGCGACGCGTCCGCGCAATGCTGTCTTGGACTCCATTATTTGAACGGGCAAGGCTGCGAAACCAACCTAGTGAAAGCTATTTATTGGCTGCAAAAAGCCGCAGCGCAAGGCGACCTTGAAGCGTCCAATAAACTCGCCAGCCTCCGAAAATGAAAACGCCATGATAGCTGAAATCAAATGCGCACATTGCGGGGGAATTTTTGAGGACGAAATTCTCGAAAAAAATGCGCTCTGTCCCCATTGCGGCAAGGTAACTTCCATATCACTTATTCACCAAACCTCCAAGCCGCAAGCCCCAATAGCTCCAACGGCATTGTTGGCGCCTGCACCCGCCCACCCAAGACCTCGCGCCCCGATTGAACACACGCTGGAAACCATCGGCAACATTTTTGGAGTTTGCGGAGTTGTTGGTTTTGCCATTGGAGTGTTTTGTGTAGTTGTGGCCGTGAGAAATGAAGACACGGAATTGTTACTTGCTGGGTTTATATTTGGGCTTGTGTCACTGGCGCAAGGCTGGATCGTCCAAACCGTGTTCAAGGCGCTCGCCGAAATCATCCGGCAACTACGGAGAATCAATCAGTCCAAGACGCCATGAATACCGAAGCCAAATGCACCTGCCAGCATTGCGGGGAATATATTGCCTTCCCAAGCGAAGCTGCCGGGCCAACGGGGTTTGAATGTCTTGCCGCATGAAGGTGAATATATGAACCAATCAGACGCCGAAGCAAACCGACTGGAGGAGGAGGCGACTGTCCTTGCGCAGCGGAGTAGTCTTCTTAACAAACAGTCCGCTGCGCTTGACAAGGAGGCAACTTCAAACCGTGAAAACTAAAATCATCACTGCAACAATTGCTCTTGCGGCAATACTCACTGCGCTGCCAGTCGCGGCACAAACCGATTCTTCAGTGGCTACTACTTCGCTTTCAACAAATGTGATCATTTTCGAGCGGCTGCTTTCGGCCAGCAACACGGTGTTGATGACCAATGCCGAATTCCGCTGCATCACCGGCAATCGGATTTTTTTCAAGAACGAAGATGGCTATGAAGGGTTCGGTGCCGATGTCCTCAATTCCAATGTTTTAACCAGGCTTAATCTCAACGCCAGCCAATTGGATTCAGAGCAAACGAAGTCCATTGATGAGAAAATTATGGCGGCTGCTCAAACAGGCGACACGGGTGGTGACTTTTTCAGTTCCGTCCAGAAGCAATTGGCAGCAAGCGATGATCCATTCGGTCTATCTCAGGATATTGTGAACACGATGGACGAATATTCGATGCGACGCATAGTAGCTGTCGGCAGTGACCTCGATGTCAGCCAAGATGTGATCCGCAACGTAGAGCAAATGGAGCGGATGAAAGAATTAAGGATTTGGCTGATGGCAATGCCCTGCCTGTTGGATCGAGCCATTAAGGATACGCTGGACTCGGCTAGACACGCAACGGAGTTGGATAATGCTGATGAGGCGGTTAAGGATAGGCAGGCCGAGGCCATTTACAAAAAGAAGTTCGATGATGCTAATAAAGACTTGGCCGATTTCAATGCCAACCCAATGGCCTACCTAACATGCAAAGAGCGAGCACAGCAAGCGAATTTCCCTAGTGCGAATATCTTCGCGGCTGCTCAAACAGGCGATACGAGTGATGACTTTTTCAGTTCCGTCCAGAAGCAATTGGCAGCCAGCTCTGATCCAAGTGATCTATGCTACGTGATTATTGCCACGATGAACATACATTCTTTGCAAAGAGCCATACTCGCTGAAATGGACGGTGTCAACGGCCCTGAGATTAGAAACATTGAGAGACTGGACCTCAAAGCCAGCGTGAGAGTCTTGCAAATGGCACAAGCCCTTGCCAAAGCAGAAAGTGAGCAGGCAAATGAAGTCGCAGCCGTCGCCCAAAAGAACTTGGAAGTGTCCCAAGCTGACTTGGCTTATCTCAAAGCCGATCCCATTGGCTACCAAAGAGACTGGATTCTACTTTCGGCTTCAAACACTCTGGCCGATTACAAAGCCGATTCCGTTGGTTATTGCAAAATATGGGGATCGACTAAAGCTTCCAACAATCTGGCCCAAGCCTCTAACATTATGACCGCTTTCCATACCAATCCCACTCGTTACTTCAAACAATGGAATCTGGTTGAGGCTTCCAACATCATGGCCGACATCAATGCCAACCCAGTTGGCTACTTCACAAACTTTAGCCCGATTGTGGGTTCCAACATTCTGGCTTTTGCTTCCAACACTCTGGCTGCTTTCCATGCCGATCCCGTTGGCTATTTTAACAAGGATGGCCCAACAAATTCAGCGCCATGAAACTTGAAGCCATCGAAACACTTGGCCGCGCCCGTTGCGCTGTTGAAGACAAATTCAGGCCGTGAAATCAAAAAAACAGGCTCCCAAGCGCACTCGGCATACCTTGAACAAGCAAATCGCCGCCGCCCCCACTCGTGCGCGAAAATGGGAGCTTGCCTTACTCGGTGGGCCCCCGCCGACATCCATTCAAAGCCTCGCCCGTTCTGCGGCTGGCTTTCGGACACCTTCAGTTCAGTTCGCGGCGTGGGAAGCGAAGGCCAAGGAGCGATTGAAAAAAACATTTGCCGACTTGCTCTTTCCATCATTAGTGAAGGGAGACACGGTGCCCTTTGAGGAATTGATACGAGAGGTTTGGGACTTGCGGAGGAGATTGGTTTCAATGGATGAGTTCGTTCGCCGCGAAACTGAAGCGTCCAAAAAACCGCTGTCAAAGAAAGAAAAGGGCCGACGCCAGCGGCTCGCGTTGCTGAATCTACAGCCGGACGACCTGTTGAACATTCAAACGGTGAAAGCCGCGCTTAAAAAGTTTGACACCCACCCCAACTGCAAACTGTTCGCCGACGACTCGACCATTTATGCCGTAATGAAGGAACTCCATATTCATTTTCTGAAACCCGGAGACGCGGCGCGGTGGCTCTACCACGGGAAGGTTGTCAGGGTCTTGCGGGTTATGCCGGACGGCGAGTCCAAAATGGTAGGTGCGCCCCTAGCGGACGTGGACGGCTTACCATACGAAACCAATTTCCCATTCGCCAGAAATCCCGCCTAAACACGAAAGCTTCTCAGGGACCAACAAGCCCGCAGATTTTTCCTGTTGGACAATACCTAAACCGTCGTCCCGCCTAAAGTCATTGTCATGCGGAGAAGTCAGATAAGTTGACTTCCCGCCATTGACGATGAAAACAAATCAAAATGGCAATTCTGCCCCGGCTCCCAGCCCGGTCGCGCTGGGTCACAACGCAAGGCCGTTGTCCTCACGGGTAACGGAATTACTTCAAGACCGCGCAAACAATCTCCCCTGCTGGGTGCGGAGTCCAAAAACAGGCCCGGAACATTATTCTGGATTCACCCGCGCCAAACTTTACGAGCTGGCGGGCAAAGCGGCAATCCGCTCCGTGTCCATCCGCGAACCAGGGCAAACCAAAGGCACGCGGCTTTTCAATCTCGCGTCAATACTCGCCTTCATTGAGAAATGCGAGCAAAGCGCGGCGGGTGATGCGACCAAAACCACAGCCGAGGAAACCGTTAAAGCATAAAAAATCCGCCGCGCTCCGTGACAGGAAAAACGCGGCGGAATGTCAAACCTATGAGAACATCTTACCCCAGCCGTTCGGGGCGGTCAACTTTGGCGGACGCAAAGGCGCGGCTTAACATTCACGGCCTTTGGCACCATTTCATGTTCCCCGCTGAACCGAAGGCATCCTGTCATTCACCCTTCCGTGATGACTACAAGCCCAGCTTCAGCGTGAACGTGGACGGAAGTTTATTCAACGATTTCGCCACGGGCGAATCCGGTGACGTTGTGGATTTTTTCCGGCTCGCCAGCGGCCTATCCCGAAAAGAAGCGTGCCGAAAATTCATTGAACTCGCGGGCGGACATTTCACGTCCGCGCCGCGCATGGCACCACCCCGGACGGCGGACGCCAAATCAAAACCCGTTTTCCCAGATTTCATCAAGGGGACGGCAGCGGATTTCAAACAGCTTGCCAGCCGTCGGAACATCTCCCGCGAAGGATTGGAGTGGGCCGGTGAACGCGGCTTGCTTTGGTTCGCCATGCTGAAGGATTGCCCCGCCTGGATCGTCACGGATTCGGCGCGGGTGAACGCACAGGCGCGGCGGATGGACGGGCAGACATGGGAACATATCGGCGGGAAGAAGGCATGGACGCTGCCGGGTGCGTGGGCATCGTGGCCCATTGGCATCACAGAAGCCCAGCCGTTCCCAGCCATCGCGCTTTGCGAAGGCGGGCCGGACTTTTTGGCCGCGCATTATCTCGCCTTGTGGGAACAGGCTTCGCATCACGCCAAGCGAGACGCGCAATGCGCGCCTGTGGCGATGCTGGGGGCTTCCCAGCGGATTCACGCGGATGCCTTGCCACTGTTCACCGGCAAACGTGTCCGCATTTTCGGGCATGATGATGAAGCGGGCCAGGGCGCGGTGGAACGCTGGGCCGGGCAACTGGAAGCCGTGGGCGCGGACGTGGACGCCTTCAGCTTCGCGGGACTTCGGCAAGCGGACGGCCAACCCGTAACGGATTTGAATGATTCGCTTTTGATGGACGCGGCGAGTTTTGCCGAAGCTGAGAGGATGTTGCCATGAATCCAAACCACATTTACAAGCCCGGCAGCGTGGCAGCGGCGGGCAAAGCGGGCAGTCCTAGTGATGATGGCGGCGAAGAAAAAATTCCGCCTTTCCCGCTTCAGCATCTTCCGCCGGCAGCACGGGCAATGGCGGAAGCCGTCGCCCGTGTAGCGCGGACGCCCGAACCTTTGGCCGGATGTTGCGTCTTGGCTGTTTTGTCCGCGTCCATCGGCGCGGGGCTTGAAGTCCCAAGCCATCCAAACAAACGGGCGCGGGGAAATCTTCACATCATGGCCAGCGCAAAATCCGGCATCGGCAAAAGTGAAACCTTCCGGCCAGTGGTGGAACCGTTTTTAGCTTATGAGCGGGACATGGTGGAACAGTGGCAGTCAGAAACTTTGCCCGGTCTTCAAGCGGAAATGGACTTGCTGAAAAAGGAAATTGAAATGCTGTTAAAAAAAGTTGGCAAAGGCAAATCCGGCGTGGAGCGGGAAGAAATTCGTGATGAATTGCAGGCGAAGAAAAAGGCGCTGGCGGACGTGGAAGCTGGATTAAACCATCCGCGCTTGTCTTGCGAAGACGTGCCTTCGGAAAAACTTGCCGTGATGCTGGGGCATAATCAGGAGCAAATCGCCAGCCTGTCACCTGACGCGGGCAACATCGTCAACATTTTGCTGGGCAGGTATTCCAAAAATGACCGCACGGATGAAAACATTTATTTGAAGGCATGGAGCGGAGATCGGGTCAGCGTTGATCGCATGGGGCGCGAATCCGTCTTGCTTCAGCGGCCTTGCCTTGCGGCCTTGTGGCTGGTGCAACCTGACAAGGTGGATACGTTGCTGGCGAAAACTGAATTGACAGACGGCGGACTGATTCCACGCATCCTGAGTTGTCACTCACGCGCCGAACATCGGCCCATTGTGCGCGGGGCGGAAGGCATTCCGGCGGCCACGGTGAACGCTTGGGCTTTGCTTGTGGGCAAGCTGATTAAAACCTTCCGCTTCGCATCCGAACCCGTGACGATTGAACCCGTGCCGGAAGTCCTGCATTTGATGGACGCCCATTGCAATCGGATTGTGGAACGCATGAAGACGGACTTGCGAGACGTGGAAACATACGCGGCCCGGTGGAACGAACAGGCTTGGCGGATTGCCGTCTGTCTCCACGCCGGGTTCCACGGTGAACACGCGGGCAAGAGGATGCTGACAGCGGACACGGCGGCAAGCGCAATTGCCATTGCAGACTGGTTTGCAGGCGAACAGCTACGCATCCTTGCCCGTGGACGCCAAGCGGCCCGCCGTGCCAAGTTTGATGAAGTCTTGGCATTGCTGGCGGACAATCCCAAGGGCATCACGGCGCGGGATGTTCTCCGGGCGCGGATTGTCGGAAGCGCGGATGAAGCCCGCGCCTTGCTCGCCCAGATGGAAGCGGACGGGGAATTGACGGGCAAGGATTCACAGCCCGAAACCGGCGGCCACATCACGCGGACATTCACCTTGGCGCGAGCATGAAAAACGACAAGCTACCCGGTGACACTCGTGACACTCGTGACAGACGACCGGCGAGTGTCACGTCTGTCACGCTGGCGTCAGGCAGTCCGGCCATTGCTTTTACGGAAGGAACAAGTCGGCGGACACGCTGAAATGCTTCGCCAGCGTGCGGGGAGCGTCCGAAACCTCGGTGTCGCCGACACTTCCAGTTCGGCGTCAATGGCTTCCATCTCCGCCGCTGGTGTCAGCTTTTGCGCCCGGAACGCAGTGAACACCGCGCTGGTCACGCATTGCTGCCGCATCGTCCGGCGGCCAAGCGCCAGAAGCTCTGGAATAATCCTCTCCAAAACCGATGTGTCAGCCTTGACCGTGAAATAAACCGATTCCATTGCCTATGCCAGCCAGTCACCAAGCCATTTTGTGAGTATTATCCCTTACTTTATCGTTTTAGGTGTAAATACATGAAAAATGTCAGTCACACCTTCTCGTCGGGGGTCCGTACCCAGCGGCACGGGGAAACCATTCAAAAGAATCCTTATGGCGGTGGCGGTGAGACAGTCTAGTTCCGACGAAAAGAGGATCGGAAGCTGTCGCCGACCAAAGAAACGAAAATGCCTAAAATGGAAATCTGACATCGGCGAACATCCGTGGACTTTTTAGCACTGGACTTTAGCACTAGCCTATGTCGAGAATCGCAAAAACGTACAAAATGCTTGATTTTATTGGTTGTTTTTAACGTTGGAGCGGGTGAAGGGAATCGAACCCTCATCTCAGGCTTGGGAAGCCCGCATTCTACCACTGAACCACACCCGCTTGCGTACGCTTCAGCGCGGCAAATCTACGGCACGCCTTGCTGTCTCTTTCTACCAGACTATTTGCGGGGTGGCAACAGCTTTGCGGCAGCGTTATGACGCGGCGCGAAGGCGGTTGATGGCTTCGCGCAGCCGGCGCTCAATGGAGGCCTGTCGCTCGACTGAAATGATTTTGCCGCCGTCGAGTTCGCAAACGTAAAAACTGTCAATGGCTGCGCCGCGCTCGGTCATAATGCGGGCGCTGACAATGTCCACCGCCAATTTGGAAAGGGTCTGGGAAATCATGTAAAGCAAACCAAGCTGATCTTCGGTTTCAATTTCAATGAGCGTGCGCGTTTCGGAAACCTCATTATCAAGGTGAATTTGGGTTTCCATGTGTTCGCCAGTGTAGGGTGGATACAGCGGTTGTTGGGTGATTTGGCGCGCGATGAGCGCGGGCAGATCAATTTCTTCACCCGTCAGGACTTTTTCCAACAACTCGGCAAATTTATCGTGTTGCTGGCGCGTGGCGAGATTGCTCGTGCGCCCATCGTTGACGAAAAAAGTGTCGAGCACGATGCTGTCGGCGCGGGTGAAAATCTGCGCGCCCAGAATGTTCAGTCCGACGGCGCTGAGCGAGCCAGTAATTTTGCTGAACAACCCGGCCCGGTCCCACGTGCAGATTTTGACGGCATTGTAGCCACGGTCGGCCTCGTCCCGCCAGGCTGTGATCGGCGAGAGCACGCGGTCGTCTTCAAGAATGAGCCGGCGCATGAACCGGTGCGCAAGTTCCAGGTCGTCAATGATTTCCCCGGCGGTTCGGACTTGAAAATAACGGGGCGGCAGCGTGGCAAAATGCGTGTTGATCTCCTCGTCCGTCAGCGACTTGGCGGCCAGTTGACGCACTTCCTCTAAAAGTGATTCGCGCTGTTCCGCCTCGGCTCGGATGAATTCCGTGCCGCCGGTGAGCAGGACGATCGCGCGGTCATGCAACTGCCACAGAAGCGCATCCTTGAAACCATTCCAAAGCTTGTCGCTTGTGCCTTGCGAGTCAGCAAACGTCAGCAACGTGAGCAGGTTGAGCGCTTCGGGTGTTTCAATTTTTCGGGCAAAATTGCGGATGACCGCGGCATCATCCAGGTCGCGCCGTTGTGAGACGCTGGCCATGAGCAGATGATTTTCGATGATGACCCGTAATGTATGAGCCACCGTGCCATCGAGCCGGAGCCGTTTGGCCACCCGCATAGCCATCTCGGCGCTGACCTCAGGATGGCGGCCTCTTTTGTGATGTCCCGCCTTGCCCACGTCATGCAGCAGCAGCGCCAGATAAAGCAAACCGGGGCGTTCGAGGCCTTGGAACAGCGGCGCATAGTTCTTATACGGCGGGTCTTCGGCTTCCCACACGCGATCAAGTTGTTCGAGGCAGACCAGCGTGTGTTCATCGGCGGCGTATTGATGGTAAAATTCGTGTTGCACCAGACAGGTGAGCTTGCCGAACTCGGGGATGTATTTGCCGAGCAGATTCACCTCGTGCATGGCGCGCACAGAGGGAGCGACACTGCCGCGCTGTTCGAGGATGGTCAAAAACGTCTCCCGCACGTGCTCGTCGTTCAAAAAACCACGGTTTACCAGCGAAAGCTCGTTGCGAATAAGCTGTACCAAATCGGGGTGCAATTGCACTTGCCGCTGTTGCGCGTACAGAAAAATGCGCATCAGGCGTTCAGGCTGTTCCCGGAAAATGCGGTTGGAAGCGGCGCGAATTTCTCCGTCCGCAAACAAAAAACCGTCCACTGGTTCCGGCGCCGGGCGTTTCGGCAGCCACGCGCGGAGCGAGAGTTTTCGCTGGCTCGGCGGCAGCAAGGCCATGCGCTGTTCCAGCGTACGCGTGATGAGGAAAACGTTGCGCATGTGCGTGTAAAGGTCGCGCATGAATTTTTCGATCCGTTTGCTGGGTGAACGGTCGCTGTAGCCCAGGTTGAGCGCCACGGCGGGTTGCAGATTTTTGCCAAGCACGTCCACTGCGCGATCGGTTTGATAATGCAACTCCGTCCGCGCCCGGAGCAAAAAGTCGTAGGCGGCTTCGAGTTGCTTGCGCTCGAATTTGCCGACGAATTCACGCTTCTCCAATTCGTCCAGCGAACGGGTGCGATATTTGAAAAACGCCATCCACAACAGGTTTTGAAAATCGCGCAGCCCACCGCAGCCGTTTTTGACATTCGGCTCCTGCATGCAGGCGGAGTTGCCGAATTTGGCGTGGCGCGCCCGCTGGTCTTCGACCCGTGCGGCGATGTACTTCTTCTCAAAACCGTCAACACACTTGCCAATGATCATCCGCTGGAATTTTTTGAACAACTTTTCGTCGCCGATAATCAACCGCGATTCGATGAGTGAGGTCTTGGACTGCATGTCGGTGTTGGCTACTTTCACGCAATCGTCAATGTTGCGAACCGCGTAGCCGACCTTCAGGCCGATGTCCCAAAGCGGATACAGCACGCCGTCAATCAACCGGGACAAATAGGGGAGCGGCTTGCCCGCCGCGACTTGTCCATCATGCAGAAACATGAAATCAACGTCGCTGTAGGGATTCAGTTCCGCGCGACCGTAACCGCCGATGGCGACCAGCGCCAACGGTGGGAATTCCTTTTGCGCCTGAGGCGACAGGCTGCTGCGCGCGGACATCCAAAGATGTCGCAACAGCGCGTCGAGCATCGCTGCGCGCGCCTGACAGATTTCATGTCCACTCGCGCCGCCACGGTGCCACAGCTTGAGCCGGTGCGTTTCCACCTTGAGAAAACCCTTGTAACCCAAAAGTCTTTCCGCAGGGTCGGTATTGGCTGGAAAGGCCAAACGCGTCTCGGCATCTCCTTCGATTTTTCTGATTAAATCCTGCACGAGCGCACAAATTGCGAACAAAATGATTTGAAAGCAAGCCCGCCGCCAGCGAAAACCTTGTCGCATACCGTACGACTATTCTAAAGTTCGTCAGTGCCGGCCAATCCTGATCCCGATGCCATCCTGATGCTGCGCGTCAAGCGCGGCGACCGGGCGGCATTCGTCGAGCTGGTGGAAAAATACAAACAGCCGGTCATGAACCTCGTTTACCGCACCCTGCGCGACGAGACCGAAGCCGAGGATCTCGCGCAAACTGTCTTCTTGCAGGTTTACAAATCCGCGAAGCGCTACGAATCCCGCGCGAAATTTTCCACCTGGCTGTTCACCATTGCGCGCAATCTTTGCCTGAACGAAATCCGCCGCCGCTCGCGCCATCCTGCCGATTCGCTGGAAGAGGCGCACGCTGAACGCGAAGACCAGCCACGCCAGCAGTTCGAGGACAAAAAAATCATTGCGCCGCCCGAAAAATTATTGCACGGCGAACTCGCGCAAAAAATCGAGGAGGCGCTCGCCGGGTTGCCGGAAAATCAGCGCACCGCCATTTTGCTCTGCCGGCAGGAGGATTTGAGCTACGAAGAAATCGCTGAAATTTTGGGCTGTTCGCTCTCCGCCACCAAATCACTCATCCATCGCGGGCGCGAAACGCTCAAGCAAAAACTCAAGCCGTATTTGCGCACCGGCGACTGGCACGCGTGAATTTTTCTTTTTCATCCGCGTTCGGTTATGTTCACCTGTGGCGAAAATGAAAGCCGTCATTCTGGCCGCCGGCAAGGGCACGCGCATGAGGGAACTCACCAATGAGTTGCCCAAGCCCATGCTCCGTGTGCAGGACAAACCCATCCTCGAACACATCGTCGGGGGAATTGTTGCGGCGGGCATCCGCGACATTTTCATTGTTACTGGCTGGCGTGCTGACGTGATCGAAAATCATTTTGGCGACGGCAAAAAATTGGGAGCGCGCATCGCGTTTGGCCGGCAGATCCCGCAGGACGGCACGGGCAAGGCGCCGGAACTGGCGAAGGCATTCGTCGGTGATTCGCCGTTTCTGCTGACTTACGGCGATATTCTGGTTCCGCCCGAGATCTATCGCCAGATGATTGATCGTTTTAGCGGAGGCGATTTTGCCGGGGTTGTTACCGTCACGCGCGGTCAGGACGTAACCAAGGGCGGGTTAAATTTTTTCGACGAGCAATTTTGCCTGAAGCGGCTGGTGGAAAAGCCGTCACCGGAACAATTGGAGCAGTTGCGCCTCGAAGGTTGGCTCAAGCCCGGCGCTCCGGCGTGGTATAACGCTGGCATTTACATTTTCCGCCCGTCGTTGTTTGATTTCACGGCCCGTCTGCAAAAATCGCCGCGCGGCGAATATGAATTAACCGACGCCATCAGCGCGATGGTCGCCAGCGGACAGAAATTAGCCGGGTTGGAAATCCAGGGCCGTTGGGTGGATGTGCGCGATCCAGAGGTGCTGGCGAGACTGGAGCGGGAATCGTCGCGGCAATTGGCAAAGCGCCGCCAACTTTAGCGGCGATCCGCCGAAAGCTACGCCTGTTTTGCAGGTCTCCGTTTATTTGCCAAACTTGCGGCGGCGAATGAAAAGTGCGGAGGCACCAAAGGCCAGCAACCCCAAAGCCGAGGGTTCAGGCACAGGGAGGGCTACGCCTTGGAAGGCCAGTCCAATCGGACGGTCCAACTCGGAGGCAAAGGTGCTTTGCACTCCACCCGGCGTGATTTCAGTAATGTCGCCGCTGGAACCATTCGCCACAAACAAATCGCCCGCGTTGTTAAAGGCCAGTGCACGAGGGCCATCCAACCCGGAGGCAAAGGTGCTTTGCACTCCGCCCGGCGTGAATTCATAAATGTTGTCGCTAAGATAATCCGCCTCAAACAGATTTTGCGATTGCGCCTTGGCGGCGACCAGCAGAATTGCTCCTGTACAAACGGCTCCGCCGATTGAATGGACTACGACACGAATGGTTGATTTGAGTTCTGTTTTCATGCTTTTTACTACCTATTGGCCTTCTAGCATATTTCGTGGCTGAGGTCAATCGAAAAATGGAAACTAATGACCGGTATGTTTCCGACCAAGCCATCAGTTCGGAGCCTTGGCTCCGTAAGCGCCTGTGTTCCAATGCGGTGGACAGGTGAATTTCAACTGTCGTGCTGTTGGAATTCCGAACCCAAAGGTTCGGCTTATCGGCTTCCCTGATCATATTTTGAGTCTTCTGCAAAACCCCAATTCGTCGTAGCGGCGTTTCGGAAGAACGCCGCCAATTCGAGAAAATTGAAGAGCGCGTCTTTCTGCCGAAAGCTACGAGACAAACTTCGGCCCAAACACCGGACCGAGTCCATGCTTGCGAAGCAATTCGGCAAATTTGGCGATGGCGCGCTTCTCGTCCGCCGCCAGGTGATAATGAATGTGCCAGTCGAAGTAATCTTTGCGAAAATCATAGTCGTATTCGGACCGGTTGCGAATAATCCAATCCAGCGTGTCCACGCCAAAATCCCTTGCGTCACGAAGCTGCTGGCGCAGCTCTGAATTTTCAATTCCCCGACGCAAGGCCCAGACGGCAAACACGAACGGCAGATTCGTCAGTTCAAGCCACGCCGAGCCGAGGTCGAGAATTTCGTGCTCGTGGGGTGCGCGCTGAAAATCAATCGCCGGATCGCCGATGAGCAGCACAGCGTCGTGCTCTGCCGCATTCCGGGGATGGACCAATGGCTTGTACTCCAGCTTCAGCCCGCGTTCCGCCATCAAAACTTTCAAAAGGTTCAAGCCTGACAACGAAGCGGTGTGACAATAGACCTCCTCCAACTCGGTCAGCGGACGGCGATGCGCCAGGATAACGCTGTAAACCTCACCGAGCGAGGCGACGGCAATGCCATCGAGAACGTCATAACGGTCGGTGAGCAGAACCTCCGCCGTGCTGACGAGCGCGGCATCGAGTTCATCGCGCCGGAGCAGTTCGGCAAGCCGGGCGGGCGTGGCGAAAATGACCTTGTCTTCCATGCCGCGCGTGAGCGGCACGGCGTTGAGATAGGCCACCGAGCCAATGCGGAATTTTGGAGTTTCGGCAGCAGGCATTTAATTCGGTAAATGTTTCAAAAGATTTATATTGCTCTACTGGCTCTTGGAATAAGTGATGAAGTCCGATTTTTCTTCGGAGGTTGGAATCATCAACGAGAACTTTATGTTTTGGCCCAAAATCACGGTGGTTTCCCGTCTGCTGAAATTGTCGAGGTAGTAGTCGAAGACGTAACTTCCTGGACGAATCCCATGTTGGATGTCAATTTTCTTGTAGCCTTCGCGCCAGGCCGGATCTGCCGTGTTCAGGATGAATCCGACAAAATCCCGGCCGGGTTTTGAAGTGTTCCGCATGATGCCGATGCGAAGCGGCGCTTCATCGTAACCGTTCCAGACGCCTTCAATCGGGTCAAGGTGCTGCCGGTTCCCTTTGAGGTACGCGGCAAACTCCGCCGCCGACACGGGAACCGTTTCCCAGGTGTCCTTGTAGCGAAGCAGGTTGGCCGTCAGACGAAAACTCGATCGCGAAAAATCCGGTTCCCCAACGGAGGTCACCTGCACCGCGTCCGCACCCTTTTCCCAGGCTTTCTGGATCACTTTTGCCATCTCACTTTCGACCGATCCGCCGAACATCGTAAAGTGGCCGCCGCGAATAAACACAGTGCCGATTACTTCACATGGCCGGGGAACCGTCATGTTCTCGGTATAAACGGGAATGGGATAGCCAACCGGCTTCGCGGGCAAGGCGGCGGGCAGATTGGATTTGTAGGTCACCACGGTTGAACAACCGGTCAGCATGAAAATTAAATAAAGAAACAGCGTCAGAAGACGGACTGGCGCCGGGCTGAAAAAATGCGCTGGACCAATGCGAGATTTTAGCGCATCCTTGATCATGCCGTAGCCAGATTTTCTTCGAGTACTTTCGAACGCGTGGAATTTTCAACCGCTTCCGTTGGTGTTGGGTTTTCCAGAACCTTGATCGGTTCGTAAAACGTATTGCGCTGGACGGGCGTGCGGCCAGCTTCGCGGATGGCCTTGAGCATGGCCGCCTCGGTCTGCAATTGCGGCGAGGTCGCGCCAGCCATGTGGAAGATGTGCTCCTCGATGATGGTGCCGTGCAAATCGTCCGCGCCATAGCTCAACGCCACCTGTGCCAGCTTCAGCCCGAGGCCGACCCAATACGCGGTGATGTGATCAAAGTTGTCGAGGTAGATGCGGCTCACGGCGATGGTGCGCAGCGAATCGAAGCCGGTCGGCGGATTTTCAACTGGAACGTCGTTGTCCTGCGGCTGATAGGCAAGCGGCACAAAGCCGCAGAAACCATGCGTTTCGTCCTGTAACGCGCGCAATTGCCGGAGATGGTCCACGCGGTCGGCGAGTGTCTCGACGTGGCCGTAAAGCATTGTGCAGGTGCTGCGCTGGCCGAGCCGGTGCCACGTGCGGTGCACGTCCAGATATTCCTCGGCGGATTCCTTGCCGCGCGCAATCGTCGAACGGACTTCCTTGCGGAAAATTTCCGCGCCACCACCGGTGAGCGAATCCAGCCCGGCGGCCTTCAATTCAATCAGCGTCTGCTCGACGGATTTTTTCGCGAGCCAGGCGAGATGGAGAATCTCAATGGCGGTGAAGCATTTCAATTGGAGGCGTTGGGTAGGGACGGCGCGCTGCGCCGTCCGGTCGTCGCAGCGCGACGACCCTACCATTTCATCATTCAACGCCCGCAATGCTTTCAGCATGTCCGTGTAATAACTGAACGGCAGCGATGGATGCAGGCCGCCGACGATGTGCAATTCCGTAATGCCGATGGCCAGCGCCTCGCGGGCCTTCTGGACGATCTCCTCGACAGCGAACTGGAATCCGTCGGCGTCGCGCTTCTTGCGCGCGAACGAGCAGAACTGGCACGACAGGATGCAGTAGTTCGAGTAGTTGATGTAGCGGTTGATGATGTAGCTGGCGCGGTTGCCAACTTTTTTCTGGCGGGCCAGGTCCGCGATGGCGCCAACGGCATTTAAGTCCTTCGATTCAAACAACCGGAGCGCGTCGGCCTCGGAAATGCGTTCGCCGGCGGCGACCTTGTCGTAAAGGTCGCGCAGTTCGCTGCGTTGAACGAAAAAATTCACACAATACGATTAACAGAAATCCTGCGTTTGGCAAAATGAGTTTACGCCAACCTTCGGTTTGTATGGCCAAGGATTCCCCGCCCAACCGGCTCATTCTTACGAGAGTCGTGCGTTGCCCAACCCCCATTTGATGACCCCTAACGGCCTTTGGGTGCCGCCCATCCTTGCTTCATCAAGTTGAGCAAATGCTGCAAGGCCTCTTCATAGGAACGGCCTTTTTGTTCGGCAAGCTGGTGTGCGCGCTTGTCCAGTTGCGCAGCCATCCCGGCGGATGTTTCCGCGGGACAACCAAGCGCGACGAGGACTTGGGCGAGTTCGGCGATTTCCATGCTAAAAAAGTTGCCACAGATTTTCACAGATGAACACAGATAAAAGACATCGAACCCAACGGTCTGAAAAAATCTGGGTCAACCAGTGGCTACCTGCGCCCAAACTCACTTCACTGCGTCGGCTGGAACAATCTTGATGCAGACGACCCCGACGCGTTTCTGCGGCTTGCTCGGTTCTCCAGAACCGCTGGCGCTAACCGGCGTGCCGGCGATTTTGGCGAGCACGTCGTCACCCTGGATCAACTTGCCGAACGCGGTGTATTGCCGGTCGAGAAACGAGGCGTCGCCGTCGCAGATGAAAAACTGGCTGCCGGCGGAATCGGGGTTCGAACTGCGCGCCATGGAAATGACCCCGCGCTGGTGGGATCGGTCGTTGAACTCGGCCTTGATCTGATAACCTGGCCCGCCTGTGCCCCAACGATTTTCAGCGGCCGAGTCCTTGGTCAGCGGGTCGCCGCCCTGAATCATGAAGCCCTTGATTATGCGATGAAAGCAGGTGCCATCGTAAAAGCCCTTTTGGGCGAGCGTTTTGAAATTCTCAACGGTCTTGGGTGCAACGTCGGACCAAAATTCAACGATCATTTCGCCTTCGGTGGTGGAGATGCGCGCAACGTCGCTCATAAATAATTACGGGATTATTTCGTTCTTTGCGGGCAATTCCCACGATAAGATGGTCGCAGACTTAATGTAATCGAGATTCGGAAAATCTTTTTTCAGATAGGCGTTGCCTTCCAATTGAATGCGGCCTTGATCCGGTCCATGACCACCGGGCGGGCCATCGCCATACTCGCCATTAATCTTGTCCACCACGTCCATTCCTTCGATCACTTTGCCGAAAGGCGCGAAACCCTGCCCGTCGAGACTGGTGTTGTTGCCGAAGTTGATGAACAACTGGGTAGTGCGTGTGTTGGGACCAGCGGTGGCAAAGGTAATGGTGCCGCGTGTGTTGCTGCCCTTCACGGGGTCGTCTGGAATCGTCGCTTCAAGCCATTTCGTGGAAACCTTCGGGTCACCGTTAATGCCGAACTGGCACATAAAGCCGGGGACCACGCGGAAGAAGGCAACATCCGTAAAGTAGCCGGAACGAACAAGATTGTAAAAGCGGTCCGCACCATTGGGCGCAAGCGAGCGGGTGACTTCGATGGTGAACTTCCCCTTGGTCGTGTCGAACTGCACCTTATATGTTTCAGGCGCCTTTGCGGTGAGCTTGGCGGGATCAGCGAAGCCCGGCGAAGTGGTCGAAGGCTTCTCCTTGTTCGCCGCTGGCTTGGTGTCTTGGGCTTGGGTCGCGAAAACGGCGGCAAACAGGCTGAACGCACAGAGTAAATTGATTGTTTTCATCGTCGGAGAATTGTCCACGCGTGCGGCGAAAAGTCACGCCGGAATTCAATCCTTTTTCATGGAGCGCGTGATGAGACTGCCGCGGCCGGTTCTGCGCGAGCGGAACAATGCGAACATTATCAGTGCCACCGCCACAACCAGCAACCCCACGCCAATCGTCAGCGCAACGTTACGAGTCAAACCGGTGTTGTCTTCCGGCGACCCCGGGGCGTTCGTTTGCGTTTCCCCAATTTCAGGCGGAGTAGAGTTTGTCGGGCTTGAAAATGATTCGGCGAGTGGAGGCGGATTTGATTCGACTTTGGCCGGCGGCGGGTTGGTTGGCGCGACTGTTGGCGGGGTCAACGGCATCAGGTTGGTGCTGACATTTGTGCCAATAATCACGAGCGGCAGGGCTTCAACAACCCGCGGCGGCGGGGCTGGCGGCGGCGGTGGATTGGTTTTGACGGGCGCAACAGGCTGAGGTGGCGGCGGCAAGGGTGGAAATTCAGGAAAATTTACCCCAATAGCCGAGGAATTAACTGTATAGCCGACGTATTGGCCAAGTTGTGAACGCAGAACCACAATGAACGTCTGGTCCGCCTTCTTCAACGCGCGCTCGTTTCGCTTGAAAATGGTGTTGATCGCGTCGTCGAACGGCGTCCCTTTGATTGCTTCCTCGCCGTTGCAAAAGATCAGCACGGTCAGGCGCTCGGAATTCCGCACCAGATTGTTCACGTCCGGCATGATCGCGTCAAAGCGCGTGCTTCCCCGGTAGCGTTGGATTTTCGCAAAGTTGGTAATATTGGATGCAATTACCGCCGCATTTTGCGGCAACCAATGTTGCAGGGGAAATTCCCCGGCGCGTAGTTTGCGATCAAATGCCCATACGCCGATGGTGTTGCCCGGCTGCAATTGCCCGTTCATCATGGAAAAGAACAGCCGCTCGACCGCGTTTTGCGTCGCCGGCAGGCGCTTTTTCATCGCCGACGACGTGTCAAAAATGAACAGATAACGACTGTTCGTCACGCCCACGGCCGGTTGCGCATGCACGGCTGAAATCAAAAAAAATCCGGCGGCCAGCGCGGCGATAATTCGCGCAAACGGAGCAAACCAGTTTGAAGAAATTTGACTATTCATTAGCTTTTACTTTTATGTGGCCGGCTGAAACGATTCCGCTCCGTCCGGTTGTGACTTCGCAATTCGTCCCGCAACTCCGTCAAGGCGCTTTCCACCATGCGAATGAAATTCGCGCAACTCGCCGTCATACCGCCCATTCCCGCGACCGTGTCGCGTTCGGCATGATCGTCCGTCACCGCGAGCACTTCGCCGTAGGCTTGAAACCGATGCGCCGCGCGTTCAATCATTTGATCGGCGGTCTGCCCCGCACGCGAAAATAACACCCCCACCGTTGCGCTCGGTTCGTGCGCCGGGACGCCGGCGGGCACGCCTGCGCCGTCAAAAAAAACCGTGATGCGCTCGCCGGTCGCGTCCTGATAACGCGTCAGGACATGGACCAGTTCGTCGCGTGCGCGCGCCGAATGCCGCGGCCGGCCCGGAGCCAGTTCCGGCCAGTTGTGCAACAGGCTGTAGCCGTCCACCAGGATGCGCGCCAACGCCATGAATGCATCGTAGCTATTTCAATGCCATGAGGAAATGGAAATTCCCGGCAATCGAAACGAATTGTCTTTTTAAACGGCGGGTGATTAAATGAACGGTTGTAATTTGCCATGGCCCCGGACAAATCCATTTTTCGGATCTCGAACCGTCGCATTGCCGTCGTCGCGCTGGCCGTTTTCGCCCTCGACCAATTCACCAAATGGCTGGTGCTGCGCCTGTTGCCCGCCTACCACGAAAAAATCATCATTGATGGCTTTTTTAAATTTGTTCGTTGGGAAAACACCGGCGCGGCCTGGAACATTTTCAGCGGCAACAACAACACGCTCGTGTTGGTCGCCGTGCTCGCCCTGGTCGCGCTGTTTCTCACGCGGCATCATTTCGGTTCGGACACCTTTGCCGGCCAAATCGCATTCGGGCTGATTTTCGGCGGCATCGCCGGCAATCTTGCCGACCGTTTGATACGCCACGAAGTCGTGGATTTCCTTCGTTTCTATTTGCAACAGCGCGGCGGCGGTGAAATTGGGTTTCCTGCCTTCAACGTCGCCGACACCGCCATTTGCTCCGGCGTGGCGCTCATTTTCCTCATCACCTGGAAAAGCGAGCACGCGCCGAAGAAAACGGCGGAAACGTCGTCGTGACCCCGCGCACGGAAAGTTTCATGGTTGAAACATCGCTCCCGTCCGAGCGACTGGACGCGTTTTTGCGTCGGAAATTTCCCGCAGTTTCACGGGCCACATGCAAGCGGTTGATTGAACAAGGTCACATCCGCGTCAATGGCCGGACGGTCAAACCCACGCACGCGCCGCGCGCCGGTGAGCAAATTGAAATTCACTGGCCGGAACCCAGACCCGCCAGCGCGCAACCGGAGGGAATTCCACTCGAAGTTCTTTTCGAGGACCAATCGCTGCTGGTGCTGAACAAACCCGCCGGGCTGGTGGTGCATCCCGCCGCCGGACACGAGGAACACACGCTCGTGAACGCGTTGTTGCATCACTGTCGCGGCCAGCTCAGCGGCATCGGCGGCGTAGCGCGGCCCGGCATCGTGCACCGGCTCGACAAGGAAACCAGCGGCTGCCTGGTCATCGCCAAAAATGACGAAACGCACGTGGCGCTTTCGGCGCAGTTCGCCGGACGGAAAGTCAAAAAAATCTACAACGCCATCGTGTGCGGCGAACTCATGCGCGATGCGGGTGAAATCCGCGCCGCCATCGCCCGGCATCCGTCGCATCGCAAACGCATGGCCGCGCGCGACGACGATTCCGGCCGCGCGGCGCACACGAGTTGGCGCGCGCTCGAACGGTTGAATTCCGCCACGTTTGTCGAGGCGCAACTGCACACGGGCCGTACCCACCAAGTCCGCGTGCATTTCCAGTTCCTCGGCCATCCGCTCGTGGGCGACGAAACCTACGGAGCGCGGCAAAATAAAAAACTCACGGAATTGACCGGCTACAAAGCGCCGCGCGTGATGCTGCACGCGCGCGAACTTTCATTCGTTCATCCGCGCACCGAAAAGCCAATGAGCTTTGAAGCGCCCTTGCCAGGGGATTTTCGCGACGCGCTTAAGTTTTTGTCCGCCAAATAATTTTGAGAGTCAGGCTCCATGAAATCCTGAAATTGGGGACTTGCAAGGTATATTCGTCCGGTCGGTTGCCGGAAAATTGATTCGCTTGCGGCGGGGAATTTTCGCATAGTACGCCGGATGAAATCCATGACGGGCTACGGTCGCGGCGGATGCGCCCAAAACGGCTTCAAAATCACCGTCGAGTTGAGCGCGGTGAACCGCCGGCAATCCGAGATTTCCCTGAACCTGCCGCGCGAACTGGAGATGCTGGAAGCGCCCATTCGCGACGCCATCAACGGCAAAATCGCGCGCGGGCGCGTGATGGCGCGCGTTTCGGTTCATGCGGGTACGGGAAAGTTGTCCGCGCGCATGCACATCAATCTGCCGCTCGCCAAGGCTTACACGACGGAACTCAATCACCTCGCCAAACAACTCAAACTCGGGGGCGAAGTGACACTGGACCAACTGATTCGCGCACCGGGTGTCCTTCAGACGGATGAGGAACTGGTGGAAGCCGAAAAAATCTGGCCGGTCATTGAAAAGGCGCTGAAACAGGCGCTGGCCGCGCTGGTCAAAATGCGCGAACGCGAGGGCGCGCACCTCGCGCAGGATTTGTCCGCGCGCGTTGCCATCATGCGGAAAGCCGCCGAAAAAATTCAGAAACAGGCGCCGCAGACGGCGGAAAATTATCGCCGCCAACTCATCGAACGCATCAAGAGCGCCGGGCTGGAATCGCCACCGCCGGATGACGAACGGCTTTTGAAGGAAGTCGTCCTGTACGCCGACCGCTCGGATATTTCGGAGGAATTGACGCGATTGCAAAGTCATTTCAAGCAATTCGAGGATTGTCAGAAATCGAAGGAGCCGGTCGGGCGCACGCTGGATTTTCTGGCACAGGAGATGAACCGCGAAGTCAACACCATCGGCTCGAAAGCCAACGACGCCGTCATCTCGCGCGAGGTGGTCACCCTGAAGGCGGAATTGGAAAAATTTCGCGAACAGGCGCAGAACGTGGAATGAAGACCAATCCCCTTCTCATTCTCATTTCCGCGCCGTCGGGTGCCGGCAAGACGACGTTGTGCCAGCAATTGCTCGCGGCGCGTCCGGACATGGCCCGCGCGATCACCTGCACCACCCGTCCGCCGCGGCCAGGGGAACAGGACGGCGTGGATTATAATTTTCTTGATGCGGTGGAATTTCAAAAACGCGTGCAAGCGGGCGAATTCATCGAGTACGCAACCGTGTTTGGCCGGAATTATGGCACGTTGCGTTCCGAACTGCTGGGCAAATTACGGGCGGGCCGGGACGTTTTGCTCAACGTGGACGTGCAAGGCGCGGCGGCCATTCGCGAACGCTCGCAGGCCGAGCCGGAATTGAAACGCGCGCTGGTGACGGTGTTTCTGACGCCGCCGTCAGTCGCCATGCTCGAGGAACGTTTGAAAAAGCGCAACACCGACGGGCCGGAAGAAATTCAAAATCGCCTCAGTCGCGCGCGGCAGGAAATCGCGCAGTGGAAAGATTTCGACTACCTTTTGATCAGCGCGACCATCCCGGAAGATTTGCGGCGCATGCTGACGATAGTTGAGGCGGAGAAATTGCGCGCGGCGCGGGCAATGGCGCCGGCGTTTTAAGGTTGCCGATTTGCGATTGCGGATTGCGGATTTAGAGTCAGATTCAAAATATGAGTGTTTCACGAAACATCGTTCTGGGGGTGACCGGTTCGATTGCCGCGCACAAGGCGGCGGATTTGGCGAGCCTCTTGACCAAGCAGAAATGCCGCGTGCGCGTGGTGATGACGGCCGACGCGCAGCGCTTCATCACGCCGCTGCCATTCAAGGTGCTCACGCGCCAGCCGGTCGTGACCGATTTGTACGACGAGGTGGAGGCCTGGCAGCCGGCGCACATCCGGCTCGCGGACGAGGCGGACCTTTTGTTGATTGCGCCGGCAACAGCGAACGTGATGGCGAAACTGGCGCACGGCCTGGCGGACGACGCGTTAACGTGCGTTGCACTGGCATTAAATCCGAAGGCGAAAATTCTAATTGCTCCGGCGATGAACGGAAAAATGTGGTTGCACCCGGCCACGCAGCAAAATGCGGCCACGCTCAAAGCGCGCGGCGCGGAATTCATTGGGCCGGACGAGGGGATGCTTTCCTGCGGTTACGAAGGCATTGGCCGGTTGTGGCCGGTGGACGCCATTGCCGCACGCGCCCTGAAACTGTTGCGCTAAGATTTCGTTCACGACAATTTTTATGAAACCAGGCCATCGGCAATGGCTGAAGCGGGTGCTTGCGTTGATGGAAATTCCTGCGCCGGACCCGCCGCGTTTGCTCCGTCGCATCGAAGTTATGGAGCGGGACATCATGTTACCGCTCAAGGGGTTTGCCATTGGGATGATCCTTTACTCCTTCGTTTCCACGCCGTGGTTTGGGCTGGCGTCGAGCATGCTGGATATTGCCGTCGAAACAGTTCAATACCTCCTCTGGTTTTATGTGCTGGCCAGCGCGGCGTTTGCCTTGTTGATGCTGAATCCAGCGCGATGGCCGCTGGCGATTGTGCAATGGACGGTGGTGACCAGCAGCCTGGTGGACGGTCTTTTCATTGCGGGCATGACGCTGCTGACCGGCGGCTTGGACAGCATCTTGTTCTGGCTGTTTGTGGGTTTGATCATTCGTAACGCCGTGAGTGTGCCGCCCGGTTTTTCGCAACTCATTTTGAATTTTACCATGAGCCTCTGCTACATCCTGGTGGGCGTGCTGGATGTTTCGGTGTTGAGCAATCTTGATCCGAGCATGCAGCGCATCCTGAATGTAACGCCGCACGGGGAATTGGGCCAACCGTTCGTGCTGCGGCTGACGGTCTTGTGGCTGACGGCGATTTGCTGTTACGGCGCGCAGGTGCTGCTCGAACGGCAGCGGCTTGCCGCCGAGGAAGCCGGGGAATTTGCAGCCCGCGAAGGACAGTTGCGTTCCGCCGGACGGCTCGCCGCTGAATTCGCTCATCAAATCAAAAATCCCCTCGCCGTCATCAACAATGCCGCCTTCTCGCTCCGGCGCGCCTTGCGGAATGGCAAAACCGAGGCTGCGCAACAAATCGAGATTATTCAGGAGGAAGTTTCCCGCGCCGACCGGATTGTCACTGAAATCATGGGTTACGCGCAACTGACCGAGGGCCGCGTTGAGAAATTGGATGTGATCGAGGAACTCAATCACGCCATCGCGCAGGTTTTCCCTCCCGCTATGCCGATGGGCATCCATGTTCACCGCGAGTTTGGCCAGACCTTCCCGCCCTTGCTGATGCAACGACACCATTTGTCCGAAATTATTCTCAATCTGCTGAAAAACGCGCGGGAAGCAGTCGGTGAAAGTGGAAACGTTTACGTCACCGCCAACCCCAAACGCGACCATTCGGTGGAAATTTCCGTGCGCGACGACGGTCCGGGCGTTCCACCCGACAAAATCGAGCGCATTTTTGAAGCTTATTACAGTACGAAGGAACACGGCACCGGCCTCGGTCTGGCCATAGTGAAACACAACGTTGAACTTTACGGCGGAGCCGTGCGCGTCGAATCCGGGCTTGGAAAAGGGGCGACTTTCACCTTAGTCTTTCCGGCAAAGACGCTGATGAAACTCAACAAATGAGCGATTCCATGCCACCCGTCCTCGTCGTGGACGACGAAAAAAATATGCGCCGCTCATTGCAAACGGTGCTGGAGGACGAGGGCTATGCCGCGCGCACGGTCGAATCCGCCGAGGAAGGACTGGAATTGCTCGGGCGCGAGGAATTCTTCATGGTCATCACCGACGCGCGCCTGGGCGGCATGAGCGGTTACGATTTTTTGGCCAAGGTCCGCCGGCAATGGCCCAATTTGCCCGTGCTCATGCTCACGGCTTACGCGACACCCAAGCTGGCTGTCGAAGCTATCAAAGCTGGCGCGATTGATTATCTGGCCAAACCGTTCGCGCCCGAGGAACTGCTCCATGCGGTCTCGCGCTGCGCCGAACGCTATCAACTTCTACAGGAAAACGCCGCGCTGCGTGTGCGTGCCGGCGAAATCTTCAGTCTCGACCAAATCATTGGGGAATCGCCAAGAATGGGCGATTTACGGAAATTGATTCAAACCGTCGCGCCCACCGATACGCGGGTGCTCGTCCTCGGCGAAAGCGGCACGGGCAAGGAGTTGGTCGCGGGCGCGCTGCACGGTTTGAGTCTGCGGCGCGAGGCGCATTACATTCGCATCAATTGCGCCGCCATTCCCGAAACGCTGCTCGAAAGCGAATTGTTCGGCCACGAAAAAGGCGCGTTCACCGGCGCGTTAAGACAAAAACCCGGCCGCGTGGAGGAAGCCGACGGTGGGACGATTTTCCTCGACGAAATCGCGGACATGAGCAAGCCGCTCCAGGCTAAGTTGTTGCGCTTTCTGGAAGACGGCTCCTTTGTGCGCGTCGGCGGCACGCAAGAATTGCACGTCAACGTGCGTTTGATCGCCGCCACCAATCGTGACATTGCCCAGGCCATCGCGGCGGAACAATTCCGCGAAGACCTGTTTCACCGGCTGAACGTCGTCCAATTCCGCCTGCCGCCGCTGCGCGAGCGGGGCGAGGACATCTTGCTGCTGGCGGAACACTTTTTGGAAGTATTCCGCGCGGCCATGAATAAAAACGTCCGGGGCATCAGCCCCGCCGCGCGGCAGAAGCTGCTTTCGCACCACTGGCCCGGGAACGTACGCGAACTTCGCAACGTCATTGAGCGGGCGCTGATTCTGGAGACGACGACCGAGATCCAGCCGTCCAACCTGCCGGACTTTCAGATTGAAGCGCGCCTGCAAAAAGCACCAACGCTTCATGCAGCTCCCGGCGAATCGCTCGACGACGCGCTGGCGCGTATTGAGCGGGAGCTAATCAATAGCGCGCTGGAGCAAAACAGTTTTAACCTGACGCGCGCCGCCGAACAGCTTAAACTGACCCGCCATTCGCTTCGTTATCGAATGCAGCGGCTGAACCTGAACCCGGGTGACGGTGTGGCCAGTGAATTCCCCGGCGCCACCGAACAAAAAGGTTCCGGAACCTGACTGGATAGGCGCGATGAGTGACTTGATATCAGCATGGGCGGGTTTTGTGATCGTTGTAGGCGCGGCCTTTTTGGTGACGCTGGTGGCGGTGGTGTGGATCATTTTTTTCCGCAAAGGCGAACGACACCGGCGCAGACGCCGGCGTCAACACAGCAGCCGTCAGCAGGTTAATCCCACGCTTGCGCGAATCGGCGGTCTGCCGCCCGCGCGAAAGGATGAGAAGCTTTCCGAGCAGCCGCCACCCACGCTAACATCCCAATCGTGATGCACAGCCGTGTAATCACCCGTAAAAGCGCCTCCAATCTCGCGCTGGCCTTCCTGTTGCTACCGCGCGCCAAACGTGACGCCATGTCCGCCCTTTACGCCTTCTGCCGCGAAGTGGATGATGTCACGGACAATGAGTCCGCGCCTGCTGAGAAACGCCGCGAGCAACTGGCCGCTTGGCACGCCGACATCCGCCGCGCGTGCGCCGGTGAAACACCACAATTCACCGTCAATCGCGAACTTCAGCCGGTCATCCGCGAATACCGTCTCCTCTTCCCGCTGTTCGATGAACTGCTCAAAGGGTGCGAGATGGATTTCGACATCAAGCGTTATGCGAATCTCGAGCAGCTTGAACTTTACTGCTATCGCGTCGCTTCCGTGGTTGGCCTCCTGAGCATCGAAATTTTTGGCTACCAAAATCCCGCCTGCCGCAACTATGCGGTGCATCTGGGCAAAGCGCTCCAGCTTACGAACATTTTGCGCGACGTGCGCACGGATGCCGGGCGCGGGAGAATCTATTTGCCGCTGGACGAACTGACAAGATTTGGCGTCACGCCCGAGGAAATTTTGCGGCACGAATACTCCGACCGTTTTGCACGATTGGCCACCGACGTCGCCGAACGGGCAAAAATGTTTTACCGGCGGGCGCGGCAAACCTTGCCCGCCGAGGACCGCCGCGCGATGGTCGCCGCCGAGTTGATGGGCTCGGTTTACTGGCGGCTGCTGCAAAAACTGGAACAGCAGCAGTTCAATGTTTTTGGTCCGGAGCCCACCCACCTGAACAAAATCCAGAAAACCATGCTGATTGTTCAGGCTTGGCTCCGTCTCGCCTTCGGGGCAGCGACTCCAAACTACGGAGTGCCGTAAGGAATATTCCGCCAAACTTCAGGTTATGTCATCGGTTTCCTCAATTCCGAAATCCGAACTCCGAACTCCGAACTCCGAATGTCGTCTCGTCGTCAACGCGGACGATTTTGGCCGTTCGCACTCCATTAATGAAGCGGTGGTGCGCGCGCACCGTGAAGGCATCTTGACCACCGCCAGTTTGATGGTGAATGAGCCCGCTTGCGGCGAAGCCGTCGCGTTGGCGCGGGAAAATCCAAAATTGGGCGTTGGTCTGCACTTGACGTTGCTCTGCGGCAAATCCGCACTGCCTCCGGAACAAATCCGCGGCTTGGTCAACGCGCGCGGTGAATTCAGCAACCAGCCCGTCGCCACCGGCTTCCGCTATTTTTTTCAACGTGGCTTGCGCGAACAACTGCGCGCTGAAATCCACGCGCAATGTGCAAAGTTCCGTGCGGCCGGCCTGCCGCTCGACCACGTCAACGGCCACCTGCACCTGCATCTGCATCCGACCGTCTTCAGCATTTTGATGGACGATGCGGACCAACTCGGCATCCAACACCTGCGGCTTACTCGCGACTGCCTCTCCCGCAGCCGCCGGATGACACACGGGCGTTGGTTTTATCGCGTTTCGCACGCGGCGATTTACGAATGGCTTTCCCGCCGCGCGCGCCGGCCGCTCCAGCAGCGCGGCATCCGTCACCCGCAGATCACATTCGGTCTGCTGCAACACGCGCGCGTGGACGAGGAATACATATTGAATCTGCTGCCCGAATTGCCTCCGGGCGATTCGGAGCTTTACTCACATCCATCGCTCGACGAATTTAGGCATGAATTTGGCGCCCTCGTCAGTCCGCGTGTGAAGGAACTGGTTGGAAAACTGGGCATTGAACTGATTCGGTATCAGGATTTAGCCCCAGATTTTCACAGATGAAACACCGATAATTGTTTCTTTGAATCTGAGTTCAATCTGTGCTCATCTGTGGCTCAAAAATATGGTAAAACTGCTTCTGATTTTGCTCGTTGGCCTCGCTTTTGAATCCACCGGCGTCGTATTGCTGAAGAAAGGCATGACGCACATTGGCGACATGAACGGCATTACCGCCGGCGAAATCCTCCGCGTTTGCAAAGCCGGAGCCATCAATCCGCAGATTCTGCTCGGCGTTTTCTTTGAAGCATTGTTTTTCCTCTGCCTGCTCATTTTGATGTCGAAAAGCGACATCAGTTTCCTCTGGCCGCTGACGGGCTTGAGTTTTGTCTTCGCCACGTTCGCTGCCATCTGGTTCCTGAACGAACGTGTCTCGGCAGTGCGTTGGATTGGAGTGGTGCTCATTGTCATCGGCGCGGCGTTTATCAGCTACAGTCAGCAAACAAAGGAAAAACCCGCGCCGCCATCCTCGGCACAATCGCATCTTACGGACAAGTGATTTTGGCGAGAACTTGCGCCAGCCGCTCCGCCGCGAACCGGGTTTGCTTTTGCAATTTCATCAACGCAGCGATTTTCCCAGGCGATTTGGCAATCGCCAGAAACAGTTTTCCGCAATCCAGACTTTTGTCCGGCTTGGCCACCGCATTGAAATCCAGAGGCAAATCCTCGTTGGCCGTGTCGGAAATCACGCGGACAGTGATGCAAGGAATCCCGCGCTCTCGGCAAACCGCATGAATCGCCGCCGATTCCATCTCGACGGCGTCGGCGCCGGTTTCGTCGCGCAGTTTTTTCTTTTCCGCGCCGGTCACCGCGACGTGGTCGGCGGAGAAAAACTTTGCCGGTTTCGCTCCAGCGGCAACCAGTTTTTCGTAGGAGACGACGTAAGGAGTCTCCGACTGCTTTCCGCTCTTAATTTGAGTCTCGTTACCTCGACTCCCACTGATTTCAAAAACCACGTCGCCCAGTTTCAAATCCGGGTTCAATCCGCCAGCGAAACCGCAGGACAGCACCAACTCAGGGAGGGCGAGGCTACTGACGAGCCGGCTCGCGGGGACGCTCGCCCCACCAGCCAGAAATTCACGCACGGATTTTCCAGCATTCCGGCGTCCGATGCCGGTGATGAGGATGGCAAAGCCGGAATTGCCCGCCGCGATTTTCCGAAACGGCGAGGCCTCTCCTTTCAGGGCGAAGCAAACGAGTGTTGGCATTTACTTTTCAATGTTAAACGAACCGGCACGGCCAAAAGTTAAAATCCGAAGCCATTCGTTGGACAGCGATTCTCTGTAAATTTGTTTTATGTGCCAGAGTCCTTTTCGTGCGCCGATGACTTGTTCGCGCAAAATTATAAGTCCAAAAAGTTCTATTGTGGGATTGCCGAATGGTTTACAAAAAGAAAATGGTTTTCCGATCGCAATTTTCTCCGGCGAGAAAACCTCCGGCGGCTGTTTAGGATCTTCGAGCAATGTTCTCCAACGCGGACCATTTCCACCGATGAAAAATGTAACTTGAACGTCCTTGGGGTCTGAATCGTAAATTCCAAGCAAAAAGCGAATATCTAATTTCTCTGTTGTTTTTTTTTCTGACCTTGACCATTCGATTCGATTTCCGACGCGCAAGAGGCTAACTGCGACAATTGGTTTTTCGGCAGTAATTGTTCCATTCCAATCCCAATTTCTTTTCTTTTCCCAAGTTCCTTCAAGTGCGGCAAAAGAGTTGTCGCGGTTCAGAATTTGAATTTCAGAAATTATTTTCATTTTATTCCCGCCAGCCTTTCCTTCCAGATTTTGTAAAGCTCCACGGTGGCTTTCACGTCGCGCAGGCAGTATTCGGCAATCTCGCGGAATTTTTTTTCAGCCAGCAGTGTGCCCACGTCCATACCGGTGACGCCGTGGCTTTTGGGCGATTCGATGCCGAAGGCCTTGCAATAAAAATCCAAGTTGAACCGCCACGCCGCGCCGTCGCGCCCGCTCACGCTGTAAAACGTCAATTGCTCCGCCAGGTCGCAGTGCGGTTCGGTGGCGTAACGGTAGCCGAGCCAGTTTTTCTTTGAGATCGGCACGTTCAAAATCGCCGAGCGCAGGTAAAGAAACGGCACGTCGAAGCCGCGCCCGTTAAAAGTCACGACGGAATCATAATGTTTTGCCACGTCCCAAAACGCCGTAAGCAGTTCGGCCTCGTCCGCGCACGGCATGAACTCAACCGGACCGCTCTCGTCGCCTTCCTCAACATCCTCCGCCGTGAACAGCACCTGTCCGCGCGGCGTCTCGGCGTTGAGCATGGCGATGCAGACCACCTGCGACGTGAACGGCCAGAGGCTCATGAATCGCGTGATTTCCTCGCGTTTGGCGGTCTTGGCGGTTTCGTCGGCGAGTTTTTCGGTTTCGCGGAAAAGGTACTCCTGCTGCGTCTCGTCAAAATTTTCGAGTGGCAACGCGGAAGTCTCGATGTCGAAAATGATGGTGGCCATGTTGAACCGTTGCAACCGTTGTAAAAATTAACGCGCCGGCTGGCAAACTATTTCCAAGCTTGCCGCGCCGGTTTGTCTCGCCGAAGCTGGCGCACAGTCAAACGAAAGCATAAATTGGGCACGGTGATTAAACAGGCCCGCAACAGAATCGTCGTAGAATGAGTTTGGCCCAATGCACGCGGTAAAAGGATTTTGGCAAAAAATAGTCATCGCCATCTTGCTGGCGGCGCCGGTTTCATCATTCGCGGCGAAGACAAATGCACCGTTGCCGGGCTTTGACTCGGTGCTTCGGCACGTACTACAGCGAGCAAAGGACGAAGGTAATAATGACCGCACTTTCGACGAGCGCTATCGCTACGTCCGCACCAAAGTCACTGAATACCGAAATTCAGCCGGCCAGTTGAAAAAGCGCGAAGTGAAAACCGAGGCCCATGTCCCAATCGCAGCGACTTCTGCGCCCGAAACCAAGGCCGACCCCAAGCCGGCTCCGGAAAAAACCGAGGCCGTCTCTGACACTCATTCCAACGTCCGCGGACAGCAATTCAAGAAGAAGGACCTCTTGTTGAACGAAGATTTGGTCAACCGATTTGACTTCACCATTGTCGGGCGCGAACTTTTACATGGCCGGCCGGCACTGATAATTGATTTTGTTCCGGCAAACAAAAAATTACCGGAGCGGAACCTCAAGGAGCGTTTCATCAACAAAGCCGCGGGCCGGGTCTGGATTGACGCAACCGATTACAGTCTGGTGAAGGCCGATTTGCATTTGACGCAACAGGTAAATGTCGGCTGGGGACTTATCGGCGCGGTGTGGAAATTCCATTATGGGTTTGAACGCGAGCGGACCGCCGACGGACTCTGGTTCCCGCTCGAAGTGTACTGGCATCTGGAAGGCCGCGAAGTGATTGTCAATCGCATCATGGATTACCGCGAAACAACGAGCGACATTCAAAAAGCCAAGTAAACCTCAGCCCGCATCGTCTTATATTGTAGAACTCCGGCACAAGCAATTCGCCGAAGCCTACCGTGACCTGGCTGGTTTGCTCACCGAACTCAAAATCACCAAGCCCGGGCCTGCCGTGTCGGAGCAACAAGTGAGAAGGGAAAATCATCTGTCCTTTTGAGCGTTCCCAAAACCATTACTGTCAAAATAAAAGGAGTGTTATTGTGTATGAGCAGGCTGACAAAAATCATGTTCGGACTGATGATCGTCAATGCGATTGGATCAGTGTTAATCCTGGGCAATATCGTCAATGTCAGCAAGTTCCCCGGCCTTGATGTGGTCTTCCCGCTGACCGCGATTTTTTACGGCATGTTTTTGATTTGCCGCATGTTGCAGAAAGAGGTTGCCGAGTATGACGCGGAACAACGCAGCCATCGCGATCAACCCGCGCCGGCCAACCGTTCCCAATCTGTTGAATCCATTCACGACCACGGGCAGCACGAACCCATGAGAGCCTGACTGCGCCATAAATCTGCTGACGGGCAAAATACGTCCTGTTGCTTCCGGCGGAAACAATTCTCCGCCAGGTCAATTCGTTGGCAGTGGCTCCGAGACGCGCTGAATTTTAATTGCCTTGCCGCTGGCTGCGTCAATTTCAATCACTGCGCCGTGAAGGAGCACGCGCTCTTTTGCCACTTCAAATCGCTGGGGCATACCGGTAAGGAAACGCTTGACGACCGGCGCGATTTCACGGCCCAAAACGCTTTCGTGCGGTCCGGTGAACCCGGCGTCGCTCAAATACGCCGTGCCGCCGGGGAAAATCTGCTCGTCCGCCGTCTGCACATGGGTGTGCGTGCCAATCACCGCGCTAACCTGCCCGTCAAGAAAGCGCGCAAACGCAATTTTTTCCGAGGTCGCCTCGGCGTGAAAATCCACGAAAATAATTTTGGTTTGCTCGCGCAGTCGTTTCGATTCATCGAGCGCAAGGAGAAACGGATTTTCCAGCGGAGGCATGAACGTGCGGCCTTGTGCATTCAGCACGGCAATTGAAAGCCGGCGTTGGACCTTGGACTTCGGACTTTGGACTTCAAAGACGCCGCTGCCGCGTCCGGGAACGTCGGCAGGATAATTGAGGGGGCGGAGAAAACGTTTTTCGTTGGCGAGCAGTTCCATGACTTCCTTCTGGTCCCACAAATGGTCGCCGCTGGTGATGACGTCCACGCCGGCGGAAAAAATCTCTTCCGCGGTTTTGGGTGTGATGCCGGACCCGCCGGCGGAATTTTCGCCGTTGGCGATGACAAAATCGAGCGCGTGTTGTTCGCGAAGTTTGGGCAGGAGTTCCTTGACCGCGCGCCGGCCGAGTTGCCCCACAATGTCGCCGATGAAAAGCAGTTTCACGAGCCGATTTTAACCGTAAAATACGCGAAGCACACGAACGAAAACGACTTGCGCATGGGAACAAGTCAACCGCGAAGGCCTTCCGCATGATCTCTCGGCCGGTTTTTTATTTGGACAGCAGAGGCAATGGTCTGGTTAAAGTTGGTTCACCTTCGAGTTGGCGAAGCCGCTGGATGACGTTGGTCGCTTCGGCGGTGTTGGTATTCGCGTTGGCCAGATAGAGTTTGTAATATTTTATCGCGTCATTGGTCTCGTGCTGGCGCCAGGCGATTTCACCTAGTCCGTATTCAATCCGGAATGAGTTGGTGTAGGTCTGGTTCAATTTTTCGTAATCGGCGCGGGCGTCGTCAAGTTTGCCGCTACTGAGATAGGCAATGGCGCGATTGAACAACGCGGTGCTGTTGTTGGTTTGCTGGGACAGGACGCTGGTCAGCGCCGGGATCGCCTTGCCATAGTCTTTAAGCTGGAGGTAAACGTAACTCTTGCTGAAAAGCCAGTTTGGGTCGTCGGGCGCATCCCGCAACCGGGAGTCAATGACCGCGAGCGCGTTGGTGAAAAGGCCTTTGGCCATGTATAGCTGGACGGCCGTGGCCAGGAAGGCGTCGTTGGTCGGATTGCGCGCGATTTCAGTTTCGAGCAATTGCGTGCCGCGGGCAAGGTCGTTCTTCTGAAAATAGGCGGCGGCTCCCAAGACCGCGAGCTGTATTTTGTTGGTCTCGTCGAGCGGGAATTTTTCCGGCTGTTGGCGCACGTTTTGAATCACTTCCAAGGCGCGATCAGGCAAACGGTTGGAATCATAAAGCTGGGCAAGCCAGAGTCGCGCGGGCAGATTATCCGGTGCCAACTGGCACACGCGCGTAAACATCGCCAAGGCCTGGCGGAAGAACACATTTCGTACCCAGACGAGGCCATTCGCGAAACAAAAACTCGGCTCATCGAACGGCCCATCGGCGTCCAGCAATTTGTTCCATGAATCGTATTTTCCAAATTGATCGAGCGCGGTTTTGGCCAGATCCACGGGCACGTTTTCGCCCGCCTGAAGGCTGTGGTTGCACTGGAGGTTGATCTGCGCGACGGCATTGTCAGGATTAAGTTTTTGTGCCATTTCGAAATGCGCGGCGGCGATGCCGAGATCCCCGGCGCGTTGCAATTGGACCCCCCAATAATCCAGACTGCGCGAGTAAAAGCTGCCGGCGACGAGGGCGTTCAGATTCCGCTCTTGCGGTGCGTGCAACAAATTAAGCATTTCTTGACCCCACGGCGGGGACGACTCGGGCTTGGGAGCAGCCAAGGCACGTTCGATGGGAGCAAATGCTTGCACTTCCGCTCGCGACCAAAAAAACTCGTTTTCAGCAATTTCATCCTTATCCGGCAGCGGCGGCAACAGCGTGTCCTTGGGAAGCGTTTTGAGCCGGTAAACCAACCCGTGCGGTTCCAGATAAAATTCTTCAAAGTAATCGCCGAAGCTCGGATGCAGGTAATAAAGTTCGTTGGTCCTGGCCAGCGTCCCTATCAGAACAAAAAGATGCAAGCGACTGACGCTGTTGGTTTCGGCGGCGCCGATTGTGTCCGGAAATTTGTTTGGATATTTTTCGTGAAGAATCTTGTGGTAGGCCGGCCAAACCAAGAATTGGGTGTCCAGGAAAACAAAATCCTTCGCCCGACCGTCGCGGGTGAGTGCCGCCTCCGTCAGATACAAGCGCTGCGGGTCGTCGCTCAACACTATGCAGCCCGCGCGCGGCAGGTTTTCCACCACCAGCGAAGTGTAGCGCTGAAACGTGTCGTCGTTCACTTCGCGGATTAGCGGCGCGTTTTTATAAATCAATCCCGCACCGGCCGCAATGAAAAGCAGGCACACGCCAGCAACCGCCAGGAAATTTAGAAAATTAAACTGGGATTTGCCGAGTTGCTGAAAACGCGTGCCAAGTTCTTTTCGAAACACCAGCAAAAAGTACCCACTGTAATAGCCCACACCCAACGCGCTCAAATAGTAAAGACTCAGTCCCAAACCTTTTTCCCTCGGGCTGAAGGGCGGATCGAAGGCAACCCAAATGCAGATGATCAGAAAGATCGCATGCACGAAGTGAAACAACAGCGTCGTCAATGCCCGGCCAATGTGACTGGCGTCGCCGAAGGACGCCGGCCAACGGATGGCCAGCATCAACACCGGCGCCAACGAACTTAATGACATCAGTGCCAGTGTCTTTCGCAGGTCCCCGTTGGTAAAAAAGGCTCCCACCACGGAAAACTGCGAAGACAGATTTAATCGCAATACCTCCCAGAAGGTCACTGGCACTTTGCCGGAAACCGCCGCTATGCATGGCAACAGGAGGTAAAACAATATTCCCGCCAGCCCGCATAATGTCATTCGTTCGAGAAATCGCGGCTGGAAAAAGCCCAATCCGCGAATCCAGATGAGGGCCGTCAGGAACGCAGGGAAATAGCACACCATGGCCCAATCATTGGTCATGCCCGCGCCATACACGAACGCGGTCAGAAACAGCCGCCAGTCACGTTCGTCGAGCCGGTATTCGAGCAGCGACCAAATCACGAAGGCGAACAGCAGCAGGTTAAACATTTCGCCCGTGTGATTCGTTGCGTATTCCCAGAACGTAAGCTGCAAGCCGCACCCGAGCACGGCGAAAACCGGTGGCAACCACGCACTACGGATGGTCAATAATGAAAAAGGGCTTTGTTCGCGCTTTCGCTGGGCGTCCGTCCGGTCATGTGGCAAAAGCGCAACCGAGCGCGCCAACAACCCAAGGGTTAACGCCGCGCATACAGCGGAGAACACATTTAACGCCAGCGGAATCTCTGGCGCCGTCAGCCAACGAAATGGATAAGTGACGGCAAAGGAAACGGGGTTGAAAAATTCCGGCTGCCACAGCCAGCCGGACGTCCTGGCGACCGCATTGAGATTAAGCAGCGACACCCAAGGGTTAAGGGTCAACAAATAAACCACCAGAGCCGCCGCGCCGAGCAGCCACGGCAATAACCGTAAAACAAATTTTTTCCGTGGGTCTGTTTGCGCGTCCATCGCCATTAGGTTTGTTCAGTTGAATCCATGTCGGGCAGCTTGGCAAGTTTTTCCCCGGCGCGCAAATCCGCCACACACTCGACATGCTGAGTTTGCGGAAACATATCCAGCGGCTGTACGTGCGCCAAGTCAAAGACACCGTCCGCACATAAAATGTTCAAATCCCGGGCCATGGTCGCCGGATGGCACGAAACATAAATGACCTGCGCCGGCCGGGTTTCGCGCAGCATTTTCAGCGTGTGCGGCAGACAACCCTTGCGCGGCGGATCGAGCAAAACTGTTGTCGCTTGGGGTGAAAATCGCTGCCAAACTTCCGGCAAAACCTCCTCGACCGCCTTCGCCACAAACTCCCCGTTGCTGAGGTTGCGGGCCGCGGCGTTGCGCCACGCCGATTTGATCGCGCGCTGGTCATATTCCACGCCGATGAAGGATTTGACCGCGTGCGACAGCTCGATTCCAAAAAAACCGACCCCGCAATACAAATCCACCAGATGCCGTGAGCCGCTGGCGCAATGAAACTCGCGCACCACTTCCACAAGTTTTGGCAACAGGAAAAAATTATTCTGAAAAAAGGAGTCGGGTGGAACGTCCCAGTCTTCCGGCAGCGTGCGCAGCACGACCTTCAAACCGCCGCGCGGCGGTGGATGGGCGCGGACATGCCGAATTTGTTCGTTCAACGCTGGCTCGGCGATTTTGCATTCCTCGATGTCTTCGACCAAACCGCAGTCCCAGCGCACGAAGCCGATATTCAGTTTTTGTTCCGGTTTGTTCCACTGGCTGCGAATCATGATGCGGTTGCGATAGCCATAAGGCTGCGGACACGGAATGACCGGCGCGATTTTGTCGGAAGGAATTTTCCCGACGCGCTCGAACAAATCTGAAATCTGCTTGTGCTTCAACTGCAGCTGCGCCGGATAGGCGATGTGCTGGTACTGGCAGCCGCCGCATTTGCTGAAGTAACGGCACGCCGGTTCAACCCGTTCCGGTGAAGGTTTTTCGACCCGCAGCAATTTCGCCCGCGCAAAATGCTTTTTGACCTCGATGATCTCGACTTCAGCGACTTCGCCAACGAGTACGAACGGGACAAACACGACGAAATCGTTCACGCGTCCGACGCCTTCGCCGCCAAACGCAATGTCATCAATGGTCAATCCAAGCCGGTCGCCGATTTGCAGTGGCACGAAGGCAGATTAGGAGGTGCGGCGCGGGTGGAAAGATTTTTTACCGCCGGTTCATTTCGCTTTGAGAGCGGAGATGGCCGCATTCATTTGTTCAAAATGAACCTCGGGATTGCCCGAGTCGGTGACGTGGACGATTTTGCCGTCCAGGCCGATGAGAAAACTGACACGATGCGCCATGTGCATGTGATCCATCCGCACGCCGTAAAGGTCCACAATCTTCCCGTCCGGATCGCCGATGAGCGGGAAGTTCAATTTGTATTTCTCGGTGAATTCCTTCTGGCGGGCGACGGTATCAAAACTCACGCCAATCACCTCGACATTGTCCTTCTGCAATTCGCCCATCCGATCGCGAAAACCGCAGGCCTCCTTCGTGCAACCGGGCGTAAACGACTTGGGATAAAAATACAGCAGCACGATCTTTTTGCCGATCAAATCGGCCAATTTAATCGTCTTGCCGTCTTGGTCCTGACCGGAAAAAAGCGGCGCAGTGTCGCCGACGTTGGGCATGGCGGCGTGAGCGGGAACAGCCAACAAGGCCAGGCCGGCAACGGCAAGTGTCGTAATGAGGTTTGTTTTCATGGTGATTTGTCTTTATTTTTAGTATTCGACGAGTTTGCTTTACAAACGTTCAGGTTTTTACGCGGCGCAACTTTACATTCTTCAACTTTTCGACAAACTCTGTGAAATCTTCGGCCTGTTTCTTCAGACGACCGAGCAAATCGGCGTCGTTCAACCGGCCTGACGCGTCGAGCAGGTCGTTGATTTGCGGCAGGAAAACACGCATGGGAAAGATATGCGCGTTGCGGTAGCCGAAAATGGCCTGAAGCTGCTCAACCGGCCGCAGCGCACCCCAGATGCCCGCCGCCAGGCCGGTGAAACACACCGGGCGATGCTCGAAACTCTCCGGAAATTTCAGCATGTCTATGAAATACTTCAACACGCCGGGCAGACTGCCGTTATATTCCGGCGTCACGACGTGAAGGCCGGCGGATTGCAAAACGGCATCCGCGAAGGGTTGGAACAATTTCGGCTTCTCGCCGTAAGACGTCGGCGAAAAAATTTCCGGCGGCAGCTTCGCGAGGTCAAGCACCGTCAGCGGCACTTTCAGTTCGGCGTAAATTTCTTCAACGTGCGCTGCCACTTTGCGCGTATTGCTGCCCGGCCGGTTCGTGCCAACAATCAGAGAAATCATGGCGGCAATTTAGTTTACAGCGCGCGATTGGCAAATTTTCAATCGCGCTTTCGCGGCTGGCGGCGCAAACCATTTTGCCACCACAGCCTCCAGACCATCCAAAACGCCTCGCTCACAATGTGACCGGCCATTTTCGAACGGCCTTCGGCGCGTTCGGTGAAGACAATTGGCACTTCGATGATTTTGAATCCCTGCCCCCAGAGTTTATGCGTCATTTCAATCTGAAAACTGTAACCGTTTGACCGGATGTCATCGAGCTGGACCGCCTGCAAGGCACGACGGCGAAAACATTTGTAGCCGCCTGTCGGATCGGTAAACGGCATGCCGGTAACCCATTGCACGTACTTCCCCGCGCTCCGGCTCAACATCAACCGTTTCAGTGGCCAATTGATGACGCGGATGCCGCCCAAATAACGCGAGCCGAGCACCAGATCGGCGTTTGTGGCGGCGGCAAGAAACGACGGCACGTCATCCGGGTCATGCGACAGGTCGCAGTCCATTTCAAAAATGAATTCATAGTTGCGTTCCAACGCCCATTTAAACCCGGCAAGGTAGGCGCGGCCCAAGCCGTTCTTTCCCTCCTGATGCAGGACATGGATTTCCGGGTGTTTCGCCGCCAGTTCATCGGCAATTTTACCCGTGCCATCGGGCGAATTGCCGTCCACCACCAGCAAATCCACCGGCGAGGGAAGGTTTAGAAGCCGTTGCGCCAGTCGGGTCAGATTTTCCCGTTCATTATATGTTGGTACGACAATGAGTGTTGGATTCATGCTGGCACTCCCGCAGATAATTAACGCGAACCGCCCCAAAAACAAGTGAACAGTTCGCTCGCAGGAATGGACACCGTGACGTTTTTTTTATTCAATTTTCAAGGGAGCAGCGGCTTGAGCGGGCATTGCTCGCAAAGCGGCGCCCGCGTCCGGCAGAAATGCTTGCCCACCATCACCAGTTGCGCATGATAATCCTGCCAGTAATCCAGCCGCGCCGCGCCAGTTTTTTGATTCAACGCCGACTCGCAAAGCAATTTTAATTCGTCGTAATCCGCCGATGACTTTGGACTTTGGACCTTGGACTTTGGATTCCACCCGTGCCGTTGAAAAATCCGCTTCGTGTAGGCATCAATCACAAAACTGTAGTGCCCGCCCGCATAGAGCAACATACTATCTGCCGTCTCCGGCCCGATGCCGTTGATGGCCAGCAGGCGCGCGCGGACGGCGGAAGTGTCACCGGCAAACAATCGTTTCAAATCGCCGCCGAAATTCTCCACCAGCACGCGTAAAAAAGACCGCAACCGACGCGCCTTCACATTGAAATAGCCGGCGGGGCGGATCAATTCCGCCAGCTCCGATTCGGGCAATGCAAAGAGCTTTTTCGGTTCCAGCACATGCGCCGCCTTGAGATTGGCGATGGCGCGCTCGACGTTTGTCCACGCGGTATTTTGCGTGAGAATCGCGCCGACGCACACTTCAAATGGCGTTTCACCCGGCCACCAGCGCAGATGACCGAACCGCGCGCGCATGAGTTGATAGGCGCGGCGCAATTGAGCGGTCTGTTTGTTTCGTTCGTGGGAACGTCCGGTCATGGCACCCAACAACATTCACAACCAAGCGGATTCCGGCAAGACCTAGCGCGGCTTCTTTTTGCCCACACCCGGAGAGCAAGATTGCCTCGTCGGCGCTTCTGACCTAATTTTGGAGCATGTTCGCTTCGTTGCTGAGTGTCGCCACTCATTGGAATTATTTGGTCAGCAGTCCGATTTGGTTACTCCTGACAGCGTTTCAAATCTGGATGTTCATTGACGCCGTGCGCCGTGGCGAATGGATCTGGGCCATCTTCATTTTCATCGGGTTCGGCCTGTCGGCGTTGCTTTACTACCTGCTGGTTTATCGCGCCTCCACGTCGTCAGTCACACGTGGATTTGAACTGCCCGGCGCGCACGACCGCCGACGCATCAAGGAATTACAGGCGCAAATTCACCATCTCGACAAGGCGCACCATTATTTCCAGCTTGGCGACATTTATTTTCAACAAGGCAAATTGGACAAGGCCGAAGGCTGCTACCGCGCCGTCCTCCAACGCGATTCGCAGGACATTGATACGCGCGCCCATCTCGGCCAGTGCCTGCTTCGCCAGAAACGCCCTGCCCAGGCGCGCTCGCTGCTCGAGGGCGTCGTCACTGAAAATCCAAAACATGATTACGGCTACACGATGATGGCGCTGGCCGAAACCCTCATCGCACTCGGCGAAACCGATGCCGCGCTCAAAATCTGGCAGCAGGTCACCGCCGAACATTCCTACGCCAGGGCCAAAGTGCAACTGGCCGAACTTTACCTTGCGAAAAATCAGCCGGATCTCGCACGGACGGAACTCAACGACGTATTGAGCGATGACGTCCACGCGCCCGCCTTCCAACGCAAGCGCGACCGCGTGTGGGTTTGGCGCGCGAAAAGTTTGATGCGGAAATTGTAGCAACACCGTCAGTCCGCCCAAACTTCCGCGAAATCCCGGCTTCCATTCGCAAAGCCCCGGCCCGTTCCCGTGACATGCCGATCTTCTCCTGCGGAATATCGCTGCTTTGTTGGACTCGTGCTTGTGTTAGCGAAGAGACTTGCCTATTAATTTATAGCATGGCTCGGAATTCACTTGGCGTCTGTCCGACTGGCCTGCGTAAGAAACAAGCCGGGGCGAATTCCCGCATCTGCATCCGCAAAAGTTGCCGCGGGTGGGCCTTCGCGCTGGTGATCGTGGCCATGTTGACTTGGACAAATTCGAGCCGGGCAGTTCTTTTGTGGACCGACTTGGGCGCCACTCAGGTTCATGATACCGGAATAGGCACCGACATCTTGGATGGGCTTTTGCAGCGGAACGATTCGTCCACCGACACGCTCTATTTCAAGTTTCATGTGGATCCGGTGTCGGACGCCAACACCGAACTTTACTTTGCGGCATTCCAGTTGTTTCAAGGAAACCACGAACGGCTGGCGGTGGGGAATGCGCTGAATGCCTGGGCCTATAGTGCCTTTGATACGGGACAGACCGGGTCGTCCAATCAGGCAGCGGGGTATGGTATTGACTTGAACTCCGCCAATCCTGAGCCGTCCGGCATCGGGACCTTTCACAACTACGAACTGGTGCATTCAGGCATCGAACGAACGATTGTCTTCAAGGTCCAATATGTTCCGGGTGGCGATGATCTTGTCACGGTCTGGTTGAACCCGGATTTGGGTCCGGGCGCCACCGAAGCCAGTCAACCACAGAGCCTGACCACGCGGTTCAAGGCCAACGCCTCGTTCGATCAGATTCGGCTTCGCCACGGCGGCGGAGGGGGCGGTTGGATATTCAGCGAAATGGCCATCGCTACTTCGTTCAGCGACTTTGTCAATGCGAATGGATCGGGGGCGGGCGGGGAAACACCGTTCACATTTCGTGCGTGGCAGCGGGAGCAGGGGTTGCCGGAGAACTACGTGCGCGCGCTGGCTCAAACGCGCGACGGGTATATCTGGGTGGGCACTGATGAAGGCGTGAGCCGGTTTGACGGCGTGAACTTTTTCTCCCTTGGTCCGCAGGAAGGATTTCAGGGCGGACCTGTGCAGACTTTGTTCGGTGACAGCCGCGGCGCGCTGTGGATTGGAAGTGTAGGCGGTGGACTAAGCTGTTGGCAGGCCGGGAAACTCCGCAGGTTCACGGTGCATGATGGGCTGCCATCCGACTCGGTGACTGCGCTGGCGGAAGACAGTGACGGGCGAATCTGGGTGGGGACGCAAGCCGGCTTGGTCGTCTGGCAGGACGGGGATTTGACTCCGCTAAGTGGCGCCGGAATGTTCTCAGGCAACCCTATCACGACGCTTTATTGTGACCACAATGGCACGATGTGGGTGGGAGCGGCCGGCGTGGGAATTTTTTCCTGGCATGGAAAAAAGTTCGTTGAACTTCGGGATCCATCCTTGGACCGCCTGCTCCAGGATCCCCACTGCCTGTTGGTGGACCAACAGGGGCGAATCTGGATTGGGGCGGGAGACGCTTTCGTTCTGTGCCGGGATGGCGACCAGTGGCGACGCTTTGGCGTCCCCCGGCACCTGGCAACGCATTACATCAGCGGCCTGGCGGAGACGCCGGATGGAACGGTCTGGGCGGGCTCGGTGGGCGAAGGGCTGTTTGAGTTCAAGTCCGGCAAGTTGGTGGCAGTCAACGCCAGCAGCGGATTGTCCGACAACCTAGTAGAAGCACTGTTGGTGGATCGGGAAGGAAAACTCTGGGTCGGCACACATGGGGGACTGAATCGTATTTGTCCCAAGAAAGTGTCCGTTCTGAGTCACAATGAAGGGTTGGACTACGGCGTCGTGCAAGGGTTGGCGGAGGTCAGGCCAGGGGTGATGTGGGCCGCCCAGCCCGATGGTGTGTATCAATGGGATGGCCGGATGTTCAGGCATCTGGCGCTCAACGCTTCAACACCGCAGGAACCTTCAGTGAGCGCACTGTTGGCAACTCGGGATGGCAGTTGCTGGGTGGCGGGAACACGTGGATTGTTTCATTTCAAAAATCCGCAGGCTGCCGAGGAATTGGGCGGAGTGCCGGCCTTGACGAATCTGAGCATCAGCGCGCTGGTGGAGGACCTCAAAGGCGGGGTGTGGGCAGGCACGCGCGAGGGCTCACTCTGGCATTTTGTGGATGGAAAATGGCAGGCTCAAACCAATTGCCCGCGCAGTCACGCGATTACGGCAATTGCGCCCGACGCGGACGGTGCCCTGTGGGTTGGCACAGAGGGTGATGGGTTGTACCAGATTGGCGAAGGGAAGCACTCTCAGTGTGAAAAGTTGAGCGGCTTGCCCGGTGGCTGGATCCGAACGCTATTTTTGGACGCCCAAGGCACGCTCTGGATCGGCACCGACGGCGACGGCTTGAGCCGGTTGCGGGACAGGCACATCGCAACCTTTACCATGCGCGAAGGCCTGCCGGATAATACGATTTCACAAATTCTCGAAGATGACGACGGCAATCTGTGGTTGGGCGGCGACCGGGGAATCTTCCGGGTAAAGAAACGCGACCTCGAAGACTTGGCGGCTCATAAGATTCCGGCGGTGTATCCGCAGATTTACGGTCGCGCTGATGGCATGTTGTCCGAGGAATGCACGAGCGGCTTTTTTCCCGCCGGGCTGAGAACCAAGGCCGGGTTGCTTTGGTTTCCAACACTCAAAGGCATTGTGGTCGTTGACCCTCATCACATCCTCAGTTCGCCCGCTCCCGCCGTGGCGCTGGAACAGGTGCTGGTGGATGGGGTGCCCAATCTACCCATTCCCACTCAGGCCAGTAGCGGCGTGAACGCCAAGCCCGAAATGGGAACTGCACCGACCGAATCTCTTCGCCTCGCTCCCGGCCGGCACACCCTTGAATTCCGCTACACCGGCTTGAGTTTCGATGCTCCAGAACGAGTGCGCTTCCGTTACCGGCTGGAAGGACTGGATCCGGACTGGGTGGACGCAGGAACCCGGCGCGTGGCCTTTTATAGCTTCGTGCCTCCGGGCAACTATCGTTTTCAGGTGGTTGCCTGCAATGGAGACGGGGTTTGGAATCAGGACGGGGCCGATCTCTCACTGACGGTGCTTCCACATTTCTGGCAGACATGGTGGTTTGTCGGAGGCGGAGTTCTGGGAATGTGCATTGTGGGCGTGGGAAGCGTTCGTGTCGTGGAAAAACGCCGGTTGCGGCAGCGTGTCAAACGTTTGGAACAGGAGCGGGCATTGGAGCGGGAACGCACGCGCATAGCCCAAGACCTGCACGATATCATGGGTGCCAAGCTCTGCCGGATTTCCTTTTTAAGCGAGCATGCCCGGCGTTGCGAGTCAGTGCCTCTCGACCTTCAAGAGGAGATCCGTTCGATGTCCGACGATTCGCGCGAAGTGCTTCAGTCGCTCGACGAAATTGTCTGGGCGGTCAATCCTCAGAAAGACACGCTTGACCATCTCGTGTCTTACATTGGGCAGTACGCCCAGGAATATTTCCGGCGCACCGGCATCGAGTGCGAATTGGAAGTCCCCGCCCGGTTGCCGGTGCAGCCGCTTTCGTCGCAATCGCGGCATCACCTGTTTCTGGCAGTTCACGAAGCGCTGACCAACATCCTCAAGCACTCGAAAGCGGGCCGGGCCAGAATCGTTATGGCCTGTCGCGACGCGGAATTCGAAATCGCCGTTTCGGACAACGGCACCGGTTTTGATCCGGTGTCCAGCGAATCCAATTCTGCGAGTTCAGCCGCCGGCTTTTGCAACGGATTGGGCAACATGCGCCGGCGCCTGACGGAGTTGGGCGGGCGTTGCCTGATTGAATCCCAACCGGGACACGGGACGACAATCCGGTTTGTCCTTTCTTTCAACGGCGCGTTAAAGTAAAGCCAATCAAATGATTTCGGTATCCATCGTTGATGACGAAAAAAAGCTCTGTAAATCCATCGCCACTTTTCTGAATGGCTCGCCGGGATTTCGCTGCGTCAGTATGTATGGGAGTGGCGAAGCAGCACTACAACACCTGCCCGAGGAAAAACCGGAGGTCGTGCTGATGGATATCAACATGGCCGGCATGAACGGGATTGAATGCGTCAGGCGCCTCAAAATGCTGGTGCCGCAAGTGCAGATCGTGATGCTTACGGTTTATGAGGATCCCGAGCAGATTTTTAAGGCCTTGGCGGCTGGTGCAACGGGCTACCTCTTAAAGCGGGTTGATCCGGACGAGTTGCTACAGGCCATCCGGGACGTTCACGCGGGCGGTTCTCCGATGTCCAACTCCATCGCCCGCAAAGTGGTGGCTTCATTTCGAGAGGCCAACCGGGCCGGGGAGAAGCTGAACCTGCTTTCACCGCGTGAACAGGCGGTGCTCGATTGCCTGGCCCAAGGGTTGGCTTACAAGCAAATCGGCGATCAACTTGGCATCAGCATCAACACCATCCGCACCCATCTCCGGCACATCTACGAGAAGCTGCATGTCCAGTCGCGAACGGAAGCTGTCGCGAAGTATCTCCGCCTGTGATCAGCAATCCGGTGGTCGGGCCAAATTTGGAATCTTCCCTGTAACTGCAATCTCCATCCAACTTGTCCGCTTGGATTTCCGGTTTGGAAGACTGGCCCGTTCTGTGAACAGAAGGTAAAGACGGAATTTGTCGTTGCCGCAGCCGCTTGCGTGTCCCTGAACAATTTATGCGATACCCGCGCGAGTTTTCCCGTGATATTCTTGGTAACTAAACTCTTTTTGGCGATTAGCTAATTCGGCTGAACGCCTTGCAGGTTTATGCCAACACAACCTAACGATGGAAACACCAGTCGCGCTCGGAATGTGAATTCGGGGGCAGGTTTTACACTCATTGAACTCCTCGTCGTGATTGCCATCATCGCCATCCTGGCGGCGATGTTGCTGCCGGCGTTGGCCAAGGCCAAGCTGAAGGCGCAGGGAATTTACTGTATGAACAATCTCAAACAGTTGCAGGTGGCAGTAATAATGTACACAGATGATAACCAGCAAAAGTTGCCTGATAATCCCGGCACCTTCTACCCCCCGCCCATCGGCCCGCCCAATTGGATATACGGCAAAATGACTTGGGATAGTCTCATGGGAACCAATCCTCAAAACACGAATACCGCCCTGTTAACCTCCGGCGAGATCGGTTCTTATGTGGCAAAAAACGCCGCTGTGTTCAAATGTCCGGCCGACATTTACCCCGGCGCAAGAGGGCCGCGCGTCCGCAGCTATTCGATGAATGGATTTGTGGGTGACGTCGCCAACGTTGCCAACTGGATCAATGGGCAGACCACACATAACTGGAGGAGGTTTTTGAAAAGCAGCGACATCGCGCCGATGGGCGCGTCGAAATTGTGGGTTTTGCTGGACGAATGCCCGGATAGCATCAACGACGGTTTCTTTTCCGTGCGAATGCAGCCTGATACCAGTGCCAAGTGGACCGACGTGCCGGCCTCTACTCACAACGGCGCCGGTGGTTTTTCCTTCGCTGACGGGCACGCGGAAATAAAAAAATGGCTGGACGGTAATACTCTGGCGCCGGTCAGGCATAAGGTGGGGATGGGTTGTCCGGATAACGAGCAGTATTCACCCGATGACATCATGTGGTTGCAGCAACGAACCAGCATGGCGCAATAAGTGTGATCGGGATGCACAATTCATGCGATGGCGGCCAAGGTTTCCCTGTGATATCCTCACAAGTGACTCCACTCGATGATTAGTCGGCTCAACGGCCCGTAGATCGCGTGTGGTGGGTTGTTTTGAAAAAAGTCGCTAAAAAATGAACAGTATGAATCCTATGAAAAAAAACCTGCTAATCTCCATTTGTGCCGGGCTTTTGCTTTGCACAGCCGGAATAATGACAGCTCAAGGTGCAATCACCAACGCCTATATCAGCTTCCGCGTGGATATGTCTTCGAACCTCGTCGCTGGAACCTTCAATCCGCCAACGCCAGCGATAATTGGGGGGATTTCATACGGCGGGACTGGAACGGATACAGTTTATGCCCGCGGGATTTTTGACGCATGGGCTAATCCGGGGTTCCAGTTGGTTCAAGTCGGCACCAGCGGGGTTTACACAAACACTGTGGATGACACCGCTACCCAGGACTTAAGTGACGGGAACGCGAATTTTCAATATGCTTGTTATGAGAACGGCACTCTCACCGATGAAGATGGATCGGGGTCAGGTTGGGCAAACCGATCGGTATATTTGCCGACAACCAACAATGGCGTCGTTGTAGTGCCAACTTCATTTTTTAATGATAGTGGACCCGCTACGACAAACAACATAACGTTTCAAGTTGACATGTCCGAACAGATTGAGCTTGGCGCATTTCACCCAAGCAGTGGCGACAATGTTGTCGTCGCGGGTAGCTATGAGAACTTTGTCGTGCCCCCGGGTACTCCCAGCCCATTTCTGGTGTCGTTAACCAACAACCCAAACATTCTAATAACGAATAATAATTTCTCTCCACCAGTGGTCGAGTCCAACGTCTGGGTCGGAACTGGTGCAATCTACACGGATTCGGCGAAGCCAATAGCGACAGTCGGTTGCAACCAGCAATTTAAATATGTGATTGAGCCGGAAGGCGATTGGGATAGTCCACAATTTCCCAATATGGATGTCTATAGTGGCAACCGATTTTACACTATGAGCGGCGACCAAACTCTGCCGTTGGTAAGCTTTAGCGACTTACCCTATCTTCCGGTTGCCAACGTAACTCTGAACGTGGACATGTCAGGCCCTATTAAGTACGACCCTGATTACGTTCCCAATAGCGTCCAGGTTTGGGGATCCTTCAACGGCTGGGCGACCAATATCACGATGACCAGTAATCCCGCCCCCAACACCAATATCTTCACCAGCCCGTCAATTAGCATGCCGGAGGACGTGCCGGTTATTATCCAAGTACGATATACCAACTCTGTTGTTGCTGCAAATAATCCGACACAACCCTGGGTTTATGACTATGCCAACGACTCGGTGTATAACGATAATGCCCGACGCACCATTACACTACCGTTGACGGCTACTGCCCTTACCACCAACATGCCGAGTTTTTACTTCCTCGACCTCGCTCCGGACGACTATTTGCTGCAAGCCACCCCGGTGCTTTTCAGCGTGGACATGAATGGTGCGGTAGCGACCAATGGAACTGCGTTTAATCCATCGTCAGACTCGGTCTATATCAACGGCATGTTTGCCAATGGCGGTGGGACTCCTTATCCTCAAGCTTGGTATCCTTGGTCGGGCGGCGCCAACCCGCTTACGGCTCCGCCGGGTTATCAAATGATAAGGGAAGGCTCAACGACCATTTATACCAACACTATTATCATTCCTCCGGGAACGCCGGTGGCGGTAAGCTACCAATATGGTATGGATCCGGGCAGCGTTTACGGCGGTCCTTTGGAGGACGAAGCTGCTACGGGAGCCAATCACTTTCGCGTGGTTCGTTCAACCGCCGGCAATCTTTATACAATGCCTGCGGATACGTTTACCAATCAGCCATATCAAGAGCCGCTTTTCGCCCTTGGAAACATTTATGAGGGCATGGGGACCCTTGCGGGGGGCAATCTAACCGTTGGCGCGGCCTCGGGCGGCACGGTTCCCGTGTCATGGCTGGGCCGGCCAGGCGCCCATTTGCAGACCAAGTCAAGTCTGTCAAGCGGCTCCTGGCAGGACCTTTGGGCGACTGATGGCACGAATTGGAACGCGGGCACTTACGGGGTCAACGGTTTGGTCAGCCAAACCAACTACCCAATCACCGGCGGAACGACGTACTTCCGTTTGGTTAAACCGTAGTGACCTGCTCGATTAAATCAACACCCGCCCAGCCGCAACAGGCGGTTGGGCGGGTGATTTGCAATATGAAATTGAAACGATTTCAACCATCAAGGGAGTTGAGGCCCTGTCGGGCGGGGTTCACGCTGATTGAATTGCTGGTGGTGATCGCCATCATCGCCATCCTGGCCGCCATGCTGTTGCCGGCATTGAGCGCCGCCAAGCAGAAGGCGCTGGCTACCGAGTGCATGAGCAACAAAAAACAGCTCATGCTGGCCACCATCATGTACACGGGTGACAACAGCGAAAATATGCCCTACAACAGCGATCCCCACGTAATTCCCTCCTATCTTTTCAAGGGCAGCCCCTCCTGGATTACCGGCACGCTGGACTGGACCACCGGCGCGAACAACACCAATACGGATTATTTGATAAACCCCAAATATTCCCTGCTGGGCAGTTATCTGGCCAAGAACTTCAATGTTTTCCAGTGTCCGGCTGATCGTTATGTCAGCGCGGTGCAAGGCTCACGGGGCTGGACGCAACGCATGCGGAGTGTTTCTGAGAGTGGTGCGGTTGGAGACGGGGATAAGTATCAAGAACCCGGCAATCCGTTTGGCTGGAGCCAGTGGTTTGTGGCCAAGAAATCGTCGGATTTTATCAATCCGGGACCCAGCCGGAGTTGGGTTTACTGCGATGAGTTTCCAGACAGCATTGACGACGCCCTGCTGTATTGCTCCTCTTATCCAACGACCTCCTTCACCGAACTGCCCGGCAACCTGCATGGCGGCGCGTGCGGGCTGGCGTTTGCCGATGGCCACGCCGAAATTCATCTGTGGACGGGGCCGGTCATGACCTCACACAAGACCGTGCACTACACGACAGCGGACCAGATTGCCTGCTCCATCACCGACCCGGACATGGGCTGGCTGGCGCTGCACACGCCGCAAAAATAATCCTCCGCTGCATGTTGTCGTCCTTAATTTTTTGCCAGTTTGGGCGGTTGCGCAATGTCCTCTGAACGTCCATTTCCAATTATGAAATTTCAGCCTTTGAGAAAGATCTCCATCCCATTCGCCGCCGCGCTCCTTTTGGTTTCAGCGTGCGCCTGGGCCGGGGCGGATGTTTCCGGCGTCACCGCCCGGCCTTCGCCCGGCTGGCTTCGTGACGGCGTGATTTATGAAGTTTTTCCGCGCGACTTTTCTCCTGCCGGTGATCTCAACGGCGTTACCGCGCAACTCGACCGGTTGCAGGATTTAGGCGTGACGATTCTTTGGATCATGCCCATTCACCCGATTGGTGAAAAATTTCGCAAGGGCGAATTTGGCAGCCCCTATTCGATCAAGGATTATTACACCGTTGATCCCAACTATGGCACGCTGGACGATTTCAAGCGACTGGTTTCCGAGGCGCACAAGCGGGGGATGAAAGTAATCATGGACTTGGTCGCGGACCACACCGCATGGGACAGTGTGATGATGAAGCACCCGGAATTTTACAAACACGACGCCCGTGGAAAGATAATTTCGCCGGTGCCGGACTGGACGGACGTGGCGGCGCTGAATTTCGCCAACCCCCAACTCCGCGAATACATGATTGCCATGCTCAAATACTGGATTCAAACGTGTGACGTGGACGGATTCCGCTGCGACGCGGCCGCCATGGTGCCGACGAATTTCTGGATACAGGCCCGCGCCGAACTCACCAAGGTCAAGCCGGGCATCATGCTGCTGGCCGAGGCCAGCAAACCGGAGTTGCTCGTGCAGGCTTTTGATATTGATTATGACTGGCCTTTGATGGCCAGTCTGAACGATGTCTTGACTGACAGCGCTCCCGCTTCGGATCTGGAGGCCACCTGGGAGAAAATGCGGCGGGAATTTCCCCGTGGTGCGCTCCACATGCAAATTTCGGACGACCACGACGAAGCTCGAGCCGTGGCCCGCTATGGTCTCAATGGGGCGCTCGCCGCGTCTGCGCTCATGTTCACACTCAATGGTGTGCCGCTGATTTACAACGGCATGGAAGTTGGCGATGCCACTGAATCCGGCGGCGGCGCGCTCTTCGTCAAGCTGCCCGTCTTCTGGTCACCCAAGGACCGTCCTCCTTTGGCCGGAATTTATCACGACTTGATTCAGTTGCGTCATCAATACGCCGCGCTCCGCAATTCGAGTGTGGACTGGCTGCACAACTCGGACGAAACCAGGCTCCTCACCTTTCTGCGTGCCGACGACAAGGATGAACTGCTCGTCGTGATCAATTTCTCCAATCGCCCGCTCACCGGCAAGGTGGACCTGAAAGACGTGGGCGGTTTTGCGCCGGTGAAAATCTCAGGCGTGAAGAGCTCTGGTGGCGGCCCGTTGCCGGAGTTTCACCTGAATGGCTTTGAATGGCGGATCTATCATCGTGCGTCCAAGTTATCACATCCTGCGCCAGGCCTTGCCGCTGGCAAGAATTAAATATCGTGAGAATTAAAAACTCCCAAAGAGTTTGGATTTTATTTTTTCTGATGATTATCGGAGGGCTGGCGGCATCTGCCTGTGCTCAAGTAACCATTGACGGAACTTTGAATAGTTCAGAAGGATACGGCGGTCCCTTGGCCACTCAAACAATTAACACTGGTTTTGGCGACAACAGCTCGGATTCAAGTGGCAACTCAAATGCCGGCTCGGAACTGGATGCCGTCTATAGTGTGGCGACCAATGGCTATCTATACCTCTTCATAGCAGGCAACGTTCAAGCCAACGGCAACAACATTAATGTTTTCATCGCCGACGGACAAGCGGGGGGCCAGCATATTCTGGAAATTGGCGGCTCCCCGGGCGAGGCGGCCATGAACGGCTCGACCTTCAGCCCGGGTTTTAATGCCAATCTCATGTTCACTTTCACAAATAGCGCCACCATTCTTTCGGTTGACGAAGCTGTTTTATCAGGCAGTTCCGGCACCGAGTCACACCTTGGCAGCGTTACATTGACCGGCGGTGTTGGCAATAACCAGAGCGTCGGTGGCACCGGCATCGCCGTTGGCTTTAACAATTTGAACATCGCGGGCGTGAATGGAAACAGCGGGACTGGCGCGAATCAAACTGCCGCTGCTGCCGTGACAACGGGTCTTGAGTTGGGCATCCCGCTCTCTGTGCTTGGTAATCCGACAAACTCCGTTGAGGTGCTGGTTGATATCAACGGGGCGCAATTCGTTTACCTTTCAAATCAATTCCTTCCCGGGTTGGCCGTTGGCACCGGCAACCTGGGTGCGGGAGGAACAGGTTACGGTCCCGGCAGAGGGGTGTTTAATTTTGGATCAACCTCCAGTGAATATTTGACCGTGCCGGTGTCAGGATCAGGAGGCGGAGCCTCGGTTTTACCACCGGTTCTGACCGTCAATGGGGTCAACGCCGATTACGGCATGGCGCATGTGTTCGTCAACGAATTGTCGAATGATGCTGTGCCACTGACGATTTTGCTTTCGCCCAACACATCAAACGTAGTGGAGGCTGACGTTTTTTCCAATCTGAACCGCCGCGACTATGCAACCAATGATGCCAACGGCGATGGCATCGAGGACGGCATTGTGCCGCCGGATGGCAACACCATCGCCACCGGCGACACCAACAATTATTACGAAGCGTACGCGATGGCGCCGACCGGCACGCCGGGACAGTATTCGCTGACACTCTACGCGCAAAAGACCGGTGTCTATCGTTTGACGGCGCGTTGGAAGGTTTCCGGTTCCACGAACTGGAACTGGTACAGCACCAATTCTCCCTACATTACCGGCAACCGGCGTGACTTTATGGTTGTCGTTTCACCCAAGAAGGCGCTGAGCGCGGTAGTTTATGAGCTGGCTGTCAATAATATTGATGCGTCGGGCGCGGCAAGTGATGGTTCCCAGCGCAGCACATTCAGCGACCTCACCAACGCCGCCAGCCGCTTTAACCTCAATTATGTGACCAACCTTGGCGTGAACTGGCTCTGGCTTGAGCCAATCCATCCCCGTGGCATCGTGGACAGCATCAACAGTCCCTACTGCGTGAAAAACTATTTTCAAGTGTCACCCTGGATGAGCAAGGCAAACACGCGACCTGCCGCCATGACGGAATTTCAAGGCTTCGTTGCGGCGGCGGATGCCACCGGCGTGAATGTGATGATGGATGAACCGTTTGATCACACCGCGCATGATGTTGAGCTGGACAATGAAGGAGTTACTAACTTCGGCGGCTCCGGGAATCCCGGCAACTGGCAGCCCACCGATCTGATCCCCATGCGTGTCCCCCAGTTTTTTTCGGCGACCAACGCCTGGTGCAGCCGCGCGTCCAGTTCCAGCGACATCGCCATAGCACCCGACATTGATATTGCGAAATGGACCGACGTGAACGATGTTTTTTTCGGCGATTATGCCGCGCTGGTTTGCGCAAATCCCCAGGACGACAACAACGACTTGAGTGCCGACGACTGGTTTGATTACAGCACCAAAACGGGGAATTTCGACCAAATCACTCAAAACGTCTGGCGATACTTTGCCGACTCCATCCTGTATTGGCTCAACCAGACGGGTTGTACCAACGGCACGCCGGCCAGTCAGACTTCCGTGGGCATAGACGGCATTCGCGCGGACTTCGCGGATGGATTGCCGCCGCAAGCTTGGGAATACATCATTAACACGGTGCGTTCGCGGAAATGGGATTTTGTTTTTCTGGCCGAATCTCTGAGTTGGCCGCCCCCCAGTGCGACCACCTATCGCGCCGGTCGTGAGTTTGACATACTGTGTGATAGTGTTTACAGCGCCTTCCAAACGGCCACCACGGCCACCGCTTATCAGAACATTTTCAATTCGGAACAAAGCAGTTATGGCCAGTGCTTGATGTTGTGGAACGCCGCTTCCCACGATGCGGGTTTTTATTACACGGATCCCTACCAGGCCCTGATCCGGTTTATGGTGGGTGGAACCATTGAGGGGATGCCCCAGATTCTCTATGGCCAGGAACTGGGTGCCACGGAGTCATTTGGTTTCTCCGTTTACGCGGGCGATGTTCCGAGCATGTACACGTTTAATTCCCTGGCGCCCGCCATTACGGCAGCCGTTGGCAATTTGAGAGTGGATCAACTCTACCCGCTATACGCGGCCGTGGCGCAGGCCCGCCAATCCAGCCCCGCACTGCAAGGCGACAACCGCGTTTTCCTTAGTCCGACCGCGCCGCAGCCCAATATTTATGCGGTGGCCAAGTTCACAGCCACCAACGGCTCCCCGAATTTTAACGACGTGGTGTTCGCCTTTGTAAACCTTGCCTGTACTAACAGCGAAGCAGGCGATTTTGACATCAATATCTCGCAGAACGGCACAAACCTTTTCGGCATTGATCCTGGCCGCATGTATAATGTGAAGAACATTGCTGCTTACCTGGGTGCTGATCCGAACCGCCGCAGTTATTGGCTTTGGGGCACAAACGGAATCGCTGGCAGCAATCTGTTGGCTAACGGTGTGTCTGTTTCGCTCAATCCTGTGCCGACCAACAGTGTCGGTTGGACCAATGCCCCTTTCGAAGCACAATATTTGAAACTTTACGACGTTACCCCGCCGGCAACCCTCGCCGCGCCAACGACGACAGACGCTTATGTGATTGGGAACGCTGTAACCTTCAGTTGGCTCGCGCTGAATGATCCGGAGGGCGGCGTGTCCGGTTATCAGGTCATTGTTGGAACTTCGCCGGGCGCATCCAATGTCTTTAGCGGTATTGTCCAAGGAACGACCTTGACCGTGACGAATGTCTATGGTGCGACGCTTTACGCGGAAGTAAGTGCGATTAACAACGCTGGCATACCAGGGACGGCAAGTGCCAGCAGCACTGGTGTGACTTTGGTGGATCCGACCTGGATTCCGATTTTAAGCCTGCAAGGTAATAATGTGCTGAGTTGGACCAGCGTTCCCGGCAAGACCTACCAAGTCTGGTCCACCACCAACTTGGAGATTCCGTTCACGCCTGTTGGCGGGATCATTACTGCTTCCAAACCGACAACCCAAAGCACCAACAACTCGTCCGATTCAGTCAGATTTTATCGCGTTCAACTTTTCCCCTAGCGGGGTTGATTGGAATCGTAATTTCTTTGACACGCCAGTTGGGATAAGACCCTGATTCATTTTTCCGGGTGGTTCATTTCTTCTTCGGGTTTGGCATGAGATTCTTGCAACAGGCGTAAATCGCATTTTTCGACTTGAAGTGTAACGTATTTGAATGGGAAAATAATCTAATATGAAACCCGAGCAATGGCAGATTTTCAAGAAAGCCGCGCGGCTGGAAAAACTGGACAAAGTCCCGATGGCCCTGATCATTGACAGCCCGTGGATTCCCGGCTATCTCGGATTGAACCACATGGATTATTTTCTCGACCCGGAATTGTGGTTCCAATCCAATCTAAAGATCCACCGGGAATTTCCCGACATTATCTTTGTTCCCTCTTGGTGGACTGAATATGGCATGGCGGCCGAACCGTCCGCGCTCGGCGCGAAAATCAAATTCTGGCAGGACAACACCCCCAGCGAATACCACACGCTTTACCACATCGAGGACATTGAAAATTTCCCCGAATACGAAGTCGAAGCCGACGCGTTCATGGGCATGACGTTGCACCGCATCCGCAAGGAACGGCAGCGCATCCTGGACACAGGCGAAATCCTGCCGCTGGTCACGTCGCGCGGACCGATGTGCACGGCGGGCTTTGTGCGCGGCACGACCGACCTGATGATTGATCTTGTGGAAAAGCCGGAGTGGGCGCACAAGCTGCTCGACCTGTGCACGCGCCTGGTCATTGACTGGCTCAAGGCCCAGCACAAGGCGATGGGCAACACAGTGGAAAGCATTTTCGTTTTGGACGACATTGTCGGCTTCGTGAATGAGGAGCATTACAAGGAATTCGCGCATCCGTACCTGAAACGCATCTGCGACGCCTTTCCGAAGGACTGGGTGAAGATTTATCACAACGACGCGGAGGTGCAGGCGTGCCTCGACCATTTGCCCGATTGCGGCTTCAACGTTTTGAACTGGGGCAAGCAAACGGATATTGCCGAAGTGAAGGAGCGCGTCGGCGACCGGATGTGCCTGATGGGGAATGTAAATCCGCTGGAGATCGGTGTGCGTGGTACTCCGGAGGAAGTTCGTGAGGCGACTTTGGACGTTCTCGACAAAGGCGGCGACCGGGGAATGATTTTGTCCGTCGGCGGCGGCACGAGTCCGGGCATGCCGAAGCAAAACATCGAAGCCATGCTGAAAGCGCTGGACGAATTCAATTCAAAGCGCGCCGCTGCCTGAAAGGAGTTGAATGCCTGATTACGCTTTGATGAACCAATGCCTTTACGAAGGCAAGGCCAGGGAAGTTGAGCAAATGACCAGGGACGCCTTGGCGGAAGGCCGGTCGGCGCAGGAAGTCCTTACCGACGGGCTGATTGCCGGGATGAGTGTTGTGGGCGAGGACTTCAAGTATAACATTCTTTACGTCCCCGAAGTGCTCATCGCCGCGCGCGCGATGAAAGCAGGCATGGCGGTTTTGAAACCGTTGTTGAGTGGCAAAGATTCCAACGTTCAGCCCGCCGGAGTTCTTTTGATGGGCACCGTGCGCGGCGATCTGCATGACATCGGCAAAAACCTGGTGTGCATGATGGCCGAGGGCGCGGGCTTTGAAGTGCACGACATCGGCGTGGACCAGAACATAGATAAATTTCTGGCCGCGACTGAACAATTCAAGCCCAACATCATTGGCATGAGCGCGCTGCTCACCACGACGATGACTTACATGAAGACCGTGATTGACGGTTACAAGGAACGCGGCATCACCAACATCAAGTTTGCCATCGGCGGCGCGCCCATCAGCCAGGTGTACGCGGACGAAATCGGCGCCGACGGTTACGGCGCGGACGCGTCGAGCGCGGTGGATTTATTTCTGTATTTTGTCGGCAAGAGACCCTCCTCCCAAGGCCAAGTCCAAAATCGAAACAATCGAAGAAGTCAAAGCCGAGCGCGAACAATCGCGAGCAGCCGCCCGTCCGGCAAACGCAAAGTCAAAATTCCAAATCCTCTATTGGCAGGACATTCCGTCCCAAATCAAGGCTTGGGACGATTTCAACGAAGTCAAAGTCGAACTCCCGCAGCGTTTCACGGTGCGCATTGATTCGCTGGCACAATCCAAGGGCCTGACCAGCACGGATGATTTTCTCGCGCAGTGGAAATGGAGCGATGAACAGGAACGTGATGGCACGGCTGAAGAAGTTGCCCAAGCGATAAAAGATGAACTGGAGAAGAAGTTTCCGAGATAGAACGCTGCGGAGCTTGGTTTTGGAAACGGCTCAGTTTTGCCCGCGATGCGCCGGGCCTGACCGATTGGCGATTGTTAGATATTATGATAAGAATATTAACTTTTCGATTGACTTGCCAGTATGGTCTGGTAGGTTTTGAGTTGCCAGTGGAAGGGCCGGTGCGTCTGGGATGCACCTTCAATCTCATGGAGTGAAATTATGAAAACGAGCCGTCAAATGACGTGGGGGCTGGCACTGCTGGCGCTGGCCACACTTATCGCTCAATTGTCAAACGCCTGCGCGCAAGGTATGATTTCCACCAACTGGAACGATCTAGTGACTAATTGGGTCCAATCCAGCGCACCGACTTACATAAATTGGTATTCCATCGCCTCCTCATCCGATGGCAGCAAACTGGCGGCTGCGGCCAATATCAACGGGATTTGGACTTCGACCAATAGCGGCCTGACCTGGGTCCAGACCAGCGCGCCCGGTGAGAATTGGTATTCCGTCGCCTCTTCGTCCGATGGCACCCAACTGGCGGCGGTGGCTTATAATGGCGGGATTTGGACTTCGACAAATGGCGGTCTGGATTGGTCCCAGACTAGCGCGCCAAGTGGGGGCTGGCGCTCCATCGCCTCCTCGGCTGATGGAACAAAACTGGCGGCGGTGGCTTATGCCGGTGGGATTTGGACCTCGACCAATGCCGGCCTGGCCTGGACCCAGACCAGCGCGCCGATTGAGAATTGGAACTCCATCGCCTCCTCGGCTGATGCAACAAAACTGGCGGCGGTGGCTTATGACGGCGGGATTTATACCTCAATCAATGCCGGCGCAACTTGGACCCAGACCAGCGCGCCCGTTCAAGGGTGGTGGTCCATTGCCTCCTCGGCTGATGGAACAAAACTGGCGGCGGTGATCAATGCCAGTGGGGGCGGGATTTGGATCTCGACCGATTCCGGCGCGACTTGGACCTAGACCAGCGCGCCGACTGCTAGTCGTTGGTTGTGCGTCGCCTCCTCGTCGGATGGGACCCATCTGGCGGCGGGGATTTATTTTGACGGCGGGATTTACGCCTCGACCAATGCCGGCCTAAGCTGGACGCAAACCAGCGCACCGACGAACGCAGAGTGGGGATCCATCGCCTCCTCATCCGATGGCACCAAGCTGGCGGCGGTGGTTGAGGGCGGGGGAATTTGGACGGCACATGCCACGATTGAGACAACGAACACGAGCTTGACTGACATCGTCGTTACCCCGGCCAATCTCGTTATTGTCACCGGCAGCAACCTAACTTTTACGGCGACGGGCAATTTTTCCGATGGTTCTGATACGAATTTGAGTTCAGCAAACGGCATAGTTTGGAGCAGTAGCGATCCAACGGTGGCCAGCATTGACACTAACGGGCTGGCGACGGGCTTGAGCGCCGGCACCACCACCATCTCGGCTACCTACAGCAATCTCGTCGGCGATACGGTTTTGACGGTGGTGTCGCCGCCCACCATCTCGACCAATCCGATCAGCACGACGGTCTCGCCCGGCGGGAGCGTCACCTTGAGGGCCAGCGCCAGCGGCGGTGATTTGAGTTATCAATGGGCGTTCAATGGAACGAATATCACCGACGCAACCAACGCCACCTTGATCATCACGAACCTTTCTTCGGCTAACGTGGGCAGTTACACGGTCACGGTCAGCAATCTTGGCGGCAGTGTTACCAGCCAGGCGGCCAGCGTCGCCAGCGCGACTATTGAGATGTTTCAAGGTGTGATCACTTGGAGTACCATGACCAATTGGACCCAGACTACCGCGCCGAATGGTCTAGGGTGGTGGTCCATGGCCTCCTCGGACGATGGCACCAAACTGGCGGCGGGGGTTTATAACGGCGGGATTTACACCTCGACCAATGCCGGCGCGACTTGGATCCAGAGCAGCGCGCCGGATGAGTATTGGGAGTCCATCGCGTCCTCATCGGATGGCACCAAACAGGCGGCGGTGGTTGATGGAGGCGGGATTTGGACCTCGACCAATGCCGGCGGAACCTGGACCCAGACCAGCGCGTCGAATGAATCGTGGTATTGCATCGCCTCTTCGTCAGACGGCACCAAGCTGGCGGCAGTGGTTTGGAAAGGCGGCGGGATTTACACTTCAACCAATGGCGGCGGGACTTGGACCCAGACCAGTGCGCCGGCTGAGTTTTGGGAGTCCATCGCCTCCTCATCGGATGGCACCCGACTGGCGGCGGTGGTTTTAGACGGCGGGATTTGGACTTCGACCAATACCGGCGCGACTTGGACTCAGACCGGCGCGCCAAATGAATTGTGGTATTCCATCGCCTCCTCGTCGGATGGCGCCGAACTGGCAGCAGTGGTGGATGGCGGCGGGATTTACACCTCAACCAATGCCGGCGTGATCTGGACTCAGACCAGCGCGCCGAGTGAATCGTGGTATTCCATCGCCTCCTCATCCGATGGAACTAAACTGGCGGCGTTTGTTGTTGACGTCGGGATTTGGACCTCGGTTAATGCCGGCGTGACTTGGATTCAGACCAGTGCGCCCGCTAAGAATTGGTTATCCATCGCCTCCTCATCGGATGGCATCAAACTGACGGCGGTGGCTTATGAGAGCGGGATTTGGACGGCGCGAGCCACGATTCTACCAACTGCGGGAACATTCGCCGGCGTCGTGGTGGACGGTCCGCACGGCTCGAATTATCTCATTCAGGCTGCCTCCAATATGACGGTTAACTGGACGACGCTGACGAATTTGGCGCTGCCGTCGCAGCCTTATCTTTACATTGATGACCATTCCGCGACGAACTCGCAGCAATTTTACCGGGCCGTGTTGGCGCAGTAGTGGGCATCATTGGCCGCTCTCGTTGACATGACTTGGCGAGCGCGCCGTCAAGTTGCGGATGTGAGTGATGTTGCCGCTGTTGAGCGAAATTCCTTACCCGGTCACCGGCTCACGCGCCGGCTTTGCCGGAGGTAGCTGACAACTTCCCGGCAACTCAGACAGCCAGCAGGATTTCGTTCTCTGTGATCTTCAGCTCCACGCCCGCGGCTTTGGCAGCGTCCTGAAGCGCGGCGTTCAACATCGCCACCAGGTCTTTGCTCACGTCGAGCCGGCGCATCAAGCCTTCGCCCTTCTTTGTGCCGACCGTGAGTGTCAGTTTCAGACCCTTGCGCTTACACCCTACGCGCGTGCCGTCCGGCAACTTGGTGTTCATCGGCTTGATAAAGGCGTCCGTGTAATGCACGCCAATGCCCGACTTGTCGGCAAATTTCGGCGGCAGTTTTTCCGTGGCCGCCCGATTGATGTCACACAGCTTGGTCATGTGGTTGCACGAAATTATTGCCAACGCTTTCCGCTTTGTCCACCTGCGCCCGCCAGAAATCGCATGGAGAATCTTACGGTGAACCCATCTGCTGGACTCCGGGTCGAAGCCGCCAGCGGCGAACGTCCTCAAGTTGGGACCGGGCACGTTTGTAAGCCGCGCGGCGATACTGGCAGCCGGGCAGCGAACAGGTTTCGCAGGGGATCAATTTGGCAAGGCTCCGCGCCTTTTCCAGATGATGCGTCAGGCCAAACACGGCCAATAACGATTTTTTGGGCCGGAGCATTCCGCTTTCCAAGACAGCCAGTTTCCCGTCGAAATGGCGCGCGCCGGTCTGCCGGATTAAGTTCCACAATTTGATCTGGTCCGAAATGTCCCAGCCCGAATAGCCCGGACTGTAATGCGGCAAGGCCGCTGCACCGTTTTGGTCCGCCCAGCCGCAAATGTGACCACTGGCCACCGTGACCAGATGTTCGACAACCGCCGAGCCGAAGATTTCCAGGAAGAAATACTCATCCGGCTTCGACTCCCGCCAAAGCCGTTGTGCATACTCCTCGCACTCCGGGCCTGCGCTCACCGCGACCAGTATCGCGCTGTCCGCCTGCGCCTCGGCGAATTGATCGTGAAGTTGCTTCGAGGAAAATTCCGTTCCGCCGACGCGCAGTCTCCCGTCTGCCAGGTCCAATGCGTTTATTTGCCGCGTGTAAAACCACGGTCGGCCGTTGTCCGCATACCACTGCCGCGCGGCGTCCGCGAGTTCGCGGGCGCGCTTCTCTATCGAATGATTTTTAGGAAACCCGAGCAATCGCTGATACTCGGTTTCCTGAACGTTGACGTTCGGATTTGTTTCAAATAATTCGAGCATGTCAGGAAATGGCTGCCGGCGTGGGCGTGGATTCGACGGGGTTGAACTGGCAACCTTCGACAAAGTAATCAAAAAAGTGCGGGTGCGCTTCCAGACGGCAATGGGTCACGCGTTTGACGAGGTCTTCCACTTCCCTGCGCTTCGTGCGCGACAGCAACGCCAGGCAGGCGCCTTCAATCGCGGCGTTGCCCACCTGCAGGATTTGGGATTCGGCAAGGTTCGGAATCAGCCCGATCCGTTTGGCGGATTCCACGTTCAGGTGCCGGCCAAAACCGCCGGCGAGGTAAAAAATGTCCAAGTCGTCAAACCGGATTCCATATTGCTGGAAAACAATGTGCAGACCGGCGACATTGGCGCCTTTGGCTTGAGCCAGTTCATTGATGTCGCCTTCGGTGAAATAAACCGGCTGTTCACCGCGCGCGTCCACGACGATACGATCCTCACCGCTTTCCAAGCGTCCCAAGGCATTAATCCGGTTGTGTTTCAGCAACTCGCTCAATAAATCTATCAGGCCGGAGCCACAAATGCCTTCCGGCGGGCCACCGCCAATCACTTCTGTGAAAATCGCGCCGTCGGCGTTGATTTTCACTTTTTCAATCGCGCCGGGCAGTCCCGGCATGCCGCAGGAAATTTTGCCACCTTCAAAGGCGGGGCCGGCTGGGCACGACGCCGCGACGATTTTATTTTTGTTGCCGAGAATCAATTCTGTGTTCGTGCCGATGTCCATGATCGCGACCAGGCGTTCTTCATGCGCCAAATCAATTGCCAACATGCACGCAGCGGCGTCGGCGCCAACGTGGCCGCTGATGATCGGCAGCCCATAAACCCGCGCCTTGGGATGCAGCGGCAGCAACAGCTTTTTTGCCGGTTCGGCCAGACTGGTCGTGCTTCGGCGGCCATCCGTCATCTCCAGTTCGGTGATGGAACGGTAAGGACTTTGCCCGATGGAATGCACGTTCAGGCGAAAGAACATGTCGCGCATGGTCGAATTTCCCGCCACGACCATTTCGTAAATTGACTTTGGGTCCGCCGGAAACTCCTCGATGGCATGAGTGAGATATCCGGCCAGCGTCCTTTGCAGCAGGTGACCGCCCTCCTCCGTGTCGTAATGAATCCGCGACATCACGTCCGACCCGCCGAACCGCTGCGGATTTTCAAAGGAGGCGTCGGCGATGACCTCGCCCGTTTCCAGATTCAGCAGCCGGAGGACGACGGTGGTGGTGCCCAAATCCATGGCCAGCCCGTGAATCGGTGCGGTCGAGCGGGTAATTTCCTCGCCGTCCAACAAAATCCGGCCGCTGTCGCGGGTCACCGCCGGATCGAGTTTCAGTTTTTGATTGCCACCGGGAAGATGCAGTGCATCGCGTTCAATGCGCATTTCGCCGCGCCGCATGGTGTGGCAGCGGACGACGCCGGAATCCGCAACAATTTTGCAGGAACAGGACAATCGGAAGTTGCCTTTCAGATGTTTCTCCGCCGGGACACGTTTGGAAAGCAGATTCATCCCTTCGACGATTTCGACCACGCATTCCTTGCATTTGCCATGCTTGCGGCAGGAAGTTGGGACATTGATGCCCAGTGTCTCGGCGTAGTCGAACAACGAAGCACCGGGCGCGACCCTGCGGCGTTGCTGGTTGAAATGTAACTCAACACTCATGCAAATGCTTTGGACTTTCCTTTGCGATTCAACAGCATAAAGTGCGTCGTTGACCATACTCTAGCATTAAATTCGGGCCTTGAACATAATCCTCGGCTGCCTTAACCATACGCCCTTACACAGCCCGGATCCGTGCTCAAACAATGAAAAAGACTCTTCAAGAAACCCTGCTGGAACGCCGTCTGGTTTGCGACGGCGCAATGGGCACGCAACTCATGCTCGCGGGTCTTGAAAGTGGCGGTTGTGGCGAGCTTTGGAACCTTACGCACCCCGACCGCGTGCTCGCCATTCAACGACGTTACGCTGACGCGGGCGCGGATTGCCTTATCACCAACACCTTTGGCGGCAGCCGCATCATGTTGAAACGGCACAACCACGTTGACGACTTGCGCGCCATCAACCAGGCAGGCGTCCGTATCGCGCGCGAAGCGTTTGGCGGGCGTGAGGGATTTGTGCTGGGCGACCTTGGGCCGCTCGGCGCGATTCTGGAACCGTACGGCGACCTGTCGCAGGACGAGGCCCGCGCCGCTTATGAGGAACAGGCTCGGGCACTGATCGAAGCCGGCGCGGACGCGATCATCATCGAGACGCAAACGTCGCTGGACGAAATCGGCCTCGCCATTGACGCCGCCAAAGCCACCAAAGCTCCGTGCATCATTGCTTCACTGGCCTACGATTTATCCCAGGACAAAACGTTCTACGTGACGATGATGGGCGTTCAACCCGCGCAAGCCGCCGAGTTTGTCGAAGAACGCGGCGCGAACGTGGTGGCCTTAAACTGTGGCACCGGCATGGACATGGCCGGTGCGGCGAAAGTAGCAGCAATCTACCGTCAGCACTGCCCGTTGCCGGTGATGGTGCAGCCCAACGCCGGTCTGCCGGTGCTGGAAAAGGGAAGAGCGGTTTACAAACAATCACCCGCCGACATGGCCAGCGGAGTGGCGGGAGCGCTGGCGGCTGGCGCGAACATCATCGGTTCCTGTTGTGGCAGCACCCCCGAACACACCCGCGCGATTCATCAGATCGTCGCCGCATTTAACCGGGGCAAATAAATCACAAACGCAAACTTGAACGTGACATGATTGGAACCAGAGCCGCTTGCCGCAATCTGCTTTTGTGGCGCCCCACGAGTTGCCTCGCGATGAGGCTTATTTACAACAGACTTGTAAACGCCGCCAACAGTAACTTCGCTGCCAACGAGGAGAACCTGGAATAAGCGGCGGCGGCTCCGTTTTGATCCCTTGCGGTTTTTGCGAATCACCAATCAATCACTTTGAAATATGCGTTACGGATATTTTGACGATCAACACCGCGAATACATCATCACCCGGCCTGACACGCCGTTGCCGTGGATTAATTACCTCGGTTGCGAGGCCTATTTCGGACTCATCTCCAACACCGCCGGCGGCTATTCCTTTTATCGGGACGCGCGCCTGCGACGCTTGACTCGCTACCGCTACAACAACGCCCCGTTTGATTTCGGCGGGCGCTACCTTTACATCCGCGACAACGAAAGCAGTGAGTTTTGGTCGCCTTCCTGGCAGCCCACGCGCTCCAAGCTGGACCAATACGAATGCCGCCACGGCATGGGCTACACCACCATCGGCTCGACCTGCCGGAAGATCGAAGCGCAGACCTGTTATTTCGTGCCGCTGGGCGAGAATCTGGAAATTTGGAAATTCCAGGTGACCAACCGCCGCCGGAAACCGTCGAAGCTTTCCGTTTTTTCCAGCATCGAGTTCTGCCTCTGGGACGCGCAGGACGACGCGACGAATTTTCAGCGCAATTTCAGCACCGGCCAGGTCGAGATCGCGGACGAAGTCATTTATCACAAGACCGAGTATCGCGAGCGCCGCAACCACTTCGCCTACTTCGCCTGCTCACAGAAGCTCGCCGGTTTTGACACGCAGCGCGACACGTTCCTCGGTGCCTACCGCAGTTGGGACAACCCGGCGGCGGTCGAGCGCGGCAAATCTTTCAATTCCGTCGCGCATGGCTGGGCGCCGCACGGCTCGCATCACGTCAAAGTGAATTTGAAGCCTGGCGAAACGAGGGAAATCATCTTCGTCCTCGGCTACCACGAAAATCCGGTGGACAAAAAATTCGACCCGCCGAATTCCCAGACGATTAACAAAAAAACCGTCAAGCCGGTTATCGCCAAATACCTCGACGGCAAAAACGTGGACGCCGCGTTCGAGGCGTTGCGGGTGTACTGGGACAAGTTGCTCGGCGTTTACCAGGTGCAATCGCCCGACGTCCACGCCAATCGCATGGTCAACATCTGGAACGCCTACCAGTGCATGGCTACGTTCAACATGTCGCGTTCAGCGTCGTTCTATGAATCCGGCATCGGTCGCGGGCTTGGATTCCGTGATTCGAACCAGGACTTGCTTGGCTTTGTCCACATGGTTCCGGCCCGCGCCCGCGAACGCATCCTCGACATCGCGGCCACACAACTCAAGAGCGGCGGCGCGTTTCACCAATATCAGCCGCTCACCAAGCGCGGCAACAACGACATTGGCAGCGGCTTCAACGACGACCCGCACTGGCTCATCCTCGGCGTCGCCGCCTATTTAAAGGAAACCGGCGACTGGGAGATTCTGGATGAACAAGTTCAATTTGAGAACCAGCCCGGTTCCGAGCAGCCGTTGTATGAGCACTTGCGCCGAAGTTTCAATTACACGTTGGAACGGCTAGGTCCGCATGACTTGCCGCTCATCGGTCGCGCCGATTGGAATGATTGCCTCAACCTTAACTGCTTCTCAGACACGCCGGGCCAGTCATTTCAAACCACTACCAACAAGGACGGCAAGGTGGCGGAGTCGGTCTTCATTGCCGGGTTGTTCGTGCTGGCGGGCAAGGAGCTGGCGTCCATCGCCAAAAAACGGAACCAGAACCAGGAAGCCGTGCGTTGTCTTGCTGAAGCCGCCAAGATGGAGAAGATCATTCTCAAACACGGCTGGGACGGCGGATGGTTTGTGCGTGCTTATGACGACCTCGGCAACCCTGTTGGTTCGAAGTCCTGTGAGGAAGGAAAAATTTTCATCGAGTCACAAGGCATCTGCATCATGGCCGGGATTGGCCTGCAAGACGGAAAGGCCAAACGGACGCTGGATTCGGTGAACAAACATCTGGCCACCAAGCACGGTATCGTTCTTTTGCAGCCCGCGTTTACAAAATATTACCTTCACCTGGGTGAAATTTCCTCATATCCGCCGGGCTACAAGGAGAACGCCGGCATCTTCTGCCACAACAACCCGTGGATTATCATTGCCGAAACGATGGTCGGCAACGGCGACCGCGCCTTCGACTATTACACGCGCATCAATTCCTCCGCGCGCGAGAAGATCGGCGAGTTGCACCGCTGCGAGCCGTATGTTTTTGCGCAGATGATTGCCGGCAAAGATGCACCCACGCATGGCGAAGCCAAAAATTCCTGGCTCACCGGCACGGCGGCGTGGACTTATTACACCGCCACGCAATGGATTTTGGGCATCCGCACCGATTACGACGGCCTGCTGATTGACCCCTGCATCCCGGCGGAGTGGAAGGGCTTCAAAGTTTCCCGCATTTTCCGCGGCGAGAAATTCGACATCGAAGTTCGCAACCCGCATGGCGTCATGAAAGGCGTGCGCCGCATCGTGATGGACGGTATTGAAGTTCCGGACCAGCTTTTGCGTCCGGCGGGCGACGGCAGGCCGCACAGCGTCGTCGTGGAAATGGGATGACGTTGTCGCTATGGCCAAAACCGCCGGCTGTTTCCCATCTCGATAAACCAGGATTGACATGGCACTCCTGAAATGGCTCAGTTTCAACTCATCAGATTTTAAGCCTGATTATGAGTGAATTATCGCCCGTGCCAACAGACCAACGCAAGATTGACGCAAAACACTTGGGCATACTCTCGATTTTTCATTTCGTCGGGGCGGTTCTGGCGCTGTTCGGCATCCTGTTTCTTCTCGCCCATTACGCGATTATGCACGCGGTTTTTAACAATCCGAAATTATGGGAAGACCAAAAGCAGGGACCACCACCGGCGCAGCTTTTTGCAATATTCAAATGGTTCTATTTGGTGTTTGGAGCGTGGTTCCTGGCTTCGGGAGTTCTGAATGTGATTTCGGGTTTCTGTCTTCGGGCCAGAAAGCACCGGACATTTTCATTGGTTGTCGCCGGTATCAATTGCCTGCACCTCCCACTGGGCACCGTTCTGGGCGTTTTTACGATAGTCGTTCTCGTCCGTGATTCCGTTCGGGAGTTGTACGAAGCCTGACGCTGTGCTGGCTTTATCGGGGCTGTGCAGCAGCATATGCGCCCTGAACGATTCTCAGTTTTCAATGGGAGCCTAGTCTGTTCGTCTTTCGTCGTATCAGGATTGAAATTGTGGCGTGGCGTAGTTCTTGCTGTCCGGCGAGCAACATGAATATGAACTGAGACCTCTGCAAAAGGTCGTTTGAGTTGCTGATTTGATGTCAAAGTCATTATTCAACGAAAAATGGGTTTGGCGGCACGCCACGGTCGGCGATGTGAGCCACCGTTTTGAACTTTTTTGTCCGCCGCGCGGGCGTTCTGAATGTTTTGCTTCATGTTCCGGTCAAACTCACCAGCCGTTTCAAGTTCCAACAGATGCTCTTGAACTCCAACTCCAGCCGATTGGGATCGCGCCCCACATACCGCACTCGCCCGTAGCCCGTGCTGCGCTTCCACCAGCCAAAGATTTTCTCAATCCCACACCGCACCCGGCTCATCACCGCATTGAACAGCACCGTCGTCCGGTCCAAGGGCTGTCCCCGAAACGCTTTGCGCAAAATGCCGTTGCCGATTTTCCGGCGCTCACACCAACGAGCGCGTTGAGCGCTCCAATAGGCTTTGTCGGCCATGACCATTTCCTCATCCCCTTTGACCACGGTTTCAAATTCCTGACTGTCATGAACGCTGGCGTCCGTCAAGGTGACGCAACGAATCACCGTCTGATCCCGGTCAACGGCCACGTGCGCTTTGTAGCCGTAGTGGGGTTGACCGCCCTTGACGGTAAAGCCCGCGTCGTCATCGCCGCCTCCTTTATCTGCCCGGCTCGGGGCGCGACGCGCCGCCTGCAACAGCGTGGCGTCCACCAGGGTGCAGGTTTTCAGGATGAACCCTTTTTGTTCCAGTTGATGGTTGACCAGCGCCAGCAGTTTTTCCTGCAGACCGTAACGGATGAGCCGCTGGCGAAAGCGCACCAGCGTGGTTTCATCGGGCACGCTGTCCTGCAAACCCAGCCCCACAAACCGCCGCCAACTCATCCGGTCGGCGACCAACTCCTCGCATTGCGGATCCGACAGCCCGTAGCAATGCTGGAGCAGGCTCATTTTGAAGAGCACCAGCGGCGGGTGCGGCGGATGGCCGGTGGTGGCCGGATACATCCGGTGCAGCACCGCTTCAATCGGTTTGAAATCCAGCGCGTGATCCAGCCCTTCCAAGAAATCGTTGGTCGGCACCGCAGGCATGAGGCTGTCCAAAAGTCCCAATTGAGGATTGCTCATCGTTTCCATGTCTCTCTGACTTCGATTCAACCGCCCTGTTCAAATGAGTTTTGCAGAGGTCTCGAACTATGCATTCTCGCCAGTGATTCTAGCAATCTAAGTTCGCTGGACGGCCCTGTACTTATGAAAACATCATCGCATACAATGCGCCACACTTGGTTAGCACTGATAGTCGTTTGCAGTCTGGTTGCTGCTACTAATTTTGCGTTTGGCCAAATCTGGACGCCGACCACACAAGGTGGTAACTGGTATTCAATTGCTTCTTCGGCGGACGGAACAAAACTGGTGGCAGTGGCGGCGACTGACGAGATTTATACCTCGACAAATTCAGGGACTACATGGACGCAACAGACCAACGCCCCAAATTTGAGCTGGTATTCTGTTGCTTCCTCAGCGGACGGAACCAAATTGGCGGCGGGTCCCAATTATGGGCCGATTTACACTTCGACTAACGGTGGTATATCCTGGACGCCAACCCTCACGCCTACCATATTCTGGACTGCTATAGCCTCATCGGCGGATGGAACTAAATTAGCCGCAGAAGAGGGGCATCCCGGCATGGGCCCAATTTATACTTCGGACGATTCCGGCATAACATGGTCAACAAATAATGTGAGTGCTTTGTCATGGCAAGGGATTGCTTCGTCAGCAGATGGCGACAAACTGGTGGCAGTAGCGGTCACCGGTCAGATTTATACTTCGACAAATTCAGGTATGGATTGGCAGCCGCAGTTTTTCTCAGCTAGCGATTATTGGACTTCGGTTGCTTCTTCGGCAGACGGGACCAAGCTAGTCGCGACGGACGATGGGGGTAGTATTTACACCTCAACAAACTCTGGTGTCACTTGGGATGTGACTATGGCGCCGACAAATTATTGGACTTCGGTTGCTTCCTCAGCGGATGGGACTAAATTGGTAGCAGTGGGTGATGGCCAATTTGCTTTCTGTCCGATTTACACCTCAACCAACTCGGGGAGCACTTGGATATCAAATAGCGCTCCATTTGATTTCTATTGGTCGTCCGTCGCGTCGTCCGCAGATGGAAACAGCCTGGCGGCGACCGCTTATGGGAGTTGGGTTTACACCTCACGAACTGTGCCGTCACCGCAACTGAGCCTCGCAGTTTCGAGCAACAACTTGAACATTTCCTGGATCGTTCCTTCGACAAATTTTGCACTGCAACAAAGTTTTGACTTGATTTCGTGGGCGGACGTGACAAACACGCCGTTACTCAATTTAACGAACTTGCAAAATCAGGTTATTCTTTCGCCTTCCAACGGCAGTGGTTTTTATCGTCTGGCGAGTCCTCATTAAATCAAGGTCGGCAAAGCGGCTTATTTCTCCATCTCAAAAACCTCGTAGCTGTGCGGTAGCAGATGCAGGTTGAAGGATTCGCGGTTTTCAGCGGGAGCCTGTCGGCGGCGGCCAAACCACATCGGTTCTTCCGGCGCTTGGCCGGCAATTTCTTCTCCAGTCACCAAGTTTCGCAGTTTGGTGTAATCGCCGTTCACGGACACCTGCACATCGGTCTCCTTGGGTGAATAGGATTCAACAATGAACGTGTGGTTGTCGTAGGCAAACAGCGCGACCTGGCTGGGGCCGTCCAGGCGGACGGGAAAATCGCGCATCAAATAGCCTTTGATGGCGCTCGTGACGGCGGGCGGCAGCCGGTATAAATCGGCAAAGTTCTCCGGAATCGTCAACACGTAAAGCACCCCTTTGGAATAACGGTCCATCAGTAACAGCGGACAAGCGCCGCCGTTGGCCATCGCGCGCACCAACGGCCACGCGTCGTTGGTCAGAAATTCAATCACCGGCAGCAGGATGGCTGAATTGGGGTCGGACCCGAGGTCGGCTCCGTTGCCGGCGCCGAACCCGCCGTAAAACTCATGCGCCAGCAATTGGCGGTCAGTGTAGCGCAGCTCCACAATGTCGTTGATGCCCCGGTGTTCCAGCGCGTGCAGGAGGCCGGAGGTGATGACGACGGATTTGCCGGCGACGAGTTGTTGTTTGATTTTGGCGACGATGTCGGGATCGAAGCTCGCCTCTTTGGTCAGCAGCACCATGTCGGCGTTGGTGGGAAAATACGGGTGCATCTCAATCGGAATGCCAATCATGCCCAGATAATTCTGGAGAAAATCCTCGCCGTTGGATTGATAGGGTTTGTAACTGGCGATGCCAATCGGGTTGCCGAGTTGGCCGAGGAACGGATCCACTTGTTTCAAACTGTAACTCGCAACCGAGGCGATGGTGGGATTCGTCAAACCGATGGCCGGATCGGGATGAAATTCTTTGACCATTTGCTGGTAATTGAAACTGGTGGGCAGGTCCTGCCAGGCAGCGCGGTCGCCCAAAACAATGGGCCGGCTCATCGCCGACCATTCGAACAGCATGATTTGCGGCGCCTTGGCGAACATCGTGTCCCAAAGCTGCTCGGCATAGCGGTCAATGTACCGGATGCTGAACGTGTCCACCCAGCCGCCGCCGTTGCGGCCCGGTGCGATGTTGTCGAAGTAGCGGATGATTTCGTAGCTCTCGTATTGCTGCAAATGCTGGTCGGTGATGATGGGGTCGCGCGTTTCGGTGCCGGTGTAAATGCCGTCGAACAATTTGGGTTCGCGCTCAAGGTCATAGCCGAGTCCCTGAAAATGCTCGTACCAGTTGGGGAACTTGATGATGAGCTTGATGTGGGGATTGATTGCGCGCGCCGGTTTGATGATGAGGTTTTCTGCGGCATTATCCATCAACGCGAGCCGGAATTGCGTCCAACTGTCCGTGCCCTTGGCGGCGATGTCGGAAGCGGTTTTGGTGTTGTCAAAAAAGAAGTCGTCCTGGATCACTTCGTTGAAATGCCGGGCCGCCAGTTCCGCACCTTCCTTTATGAATTCGCGGTCCTCCGGGTCGGTGTAACAAAATGATTTGAACTGTCCTCCGATGCTGCCATCCGACAACGCCATCCCGCCGGCCACTTGCACACCGTGGTCGAGGAAGAATTTTTTTACCCGTTCCAAAAGTTCACCGCTCGCCCGCTGCCGGTCGCGTTGCACTTCAATGTAAACCTTGTCCACTTTCAATTGATGGCTGATGACATTCCAGTCGTCCTGCAGTTTTTGCGGGTTTTCAAAGCTCCGCACGACACCAACGGGAATGTAAATCGCCACATCAAAGTTCGTGTATTGACCCGCCCGACAAGGGCGGCCCGGCAGCAGTGCAATCGCCATGACGAGAACCAGTAAAATGTGAGGCGCGCATTGTTTCATAAAGTTACCTGGGATTGGAAGTTGGATCGCCGTAAATAATGCCGCGCCCGCCGGTGGCGAAATACACCCGGCCGCGGATGCGCGGATCGCCGGTGACATAGCTGATCGAACCAAATTGATGTTGATCGTCGTTAATGCGCGCCCAGGCGGCTCCGATGTCGTCGGAACGAAAAAGACCTTGGGCGGGTCCGATTATGCCGGCCAGATACAATGCCGGAAACGTTTGGCCGGGGGCCGCCCGGCCGAAACCGAGCGAGTAAGCTTCCGACACCTGCGCCAATTTTGAGAAAGTCACGCCGCCATCGGTCGAGTGGTAAAGTCCGTTGGCGCGCAAGGTCAGCCACAAATCGCCGTCGCGGTTCGGAGTGGCGGACAACAGGGCGAGACCACCAAAGCCGGATTCGCGCCCGAACTTTGCCTCTGGTGGAAGCATCGCTTTCGTAGCCGCAAAGCTGACCGCGCCATTGGTGCTGGCAAAAAGTTTTCCGGCCTGCGGATCAAAAGCGTAAAAGCGGCTTGAGATGACCGTGTCGGCGACTACGCGCGTGCCTAATCCGATTCCCAAGCAAGCCGCCCAGTTGGTTCCGCGATTTTCAGAGCGGCAAGGAATGCCGCGCCGAGGAGTCCACACGATTGTCGCGCCGTTCGCAGAAATCGCAATCGTGCCACCGCCGCGGCCTTCCGGCGGCGCGCTGGCCAGCGCATTCCAGGTTTGGCCGCCATCCATCGAAATGGCCGCCAGCACGGGACTATTCCCACCGGTGCCAGTGCGCACGATGAGGTTGGGTTGTTGACCGGCAAAAGCGATGTCTTCGGTGGTGGTAAAGCGTGGTCCCGCAAAAGCTCCGTTCGGCGGCGAAACGTCCAAATCATCGTGGCGAAACCCGTCAATGTCGCCCAAACCAGTCAACAAGTGCGCGCCCGCCGGCGGACTGATGAGCGCGAGCGGCACGGTCTCCTCCAGACCTGCATCCGTAAACGACCAACGGGTAGGTTCTTTTGAATCGGCGGCTGTCAAGTTGTCGCAACTCCAAAGGCCGTAACCGGTGCTGAACAAGGCGTGATTTGAATTAAACGGATCAATTTGCAGGCTGCCCATCCAGTGCGGCTTGATGGCTTTGGTGTAAGGCGCAAATGCATGATCGAACCGGGCGCCGGCCAGCAACGGCGTCCAGGTCATGCCGCCATTTGTGCTGCGGAAAATTTCATCGTGCGGCTGCCAGCGGTCCAGGGTGGAGGCCATGATGACCGATGGATGCTGCGCGTCCACCGTCACCGCGCCGTAGCCGAAACCGTGGTCGGAATTTTTCGGATCGAGGGGAGTGATGTTTGTCCAGACATCTGTTGCCGGATTGAATTTCCACACAGCGCCATCGGTCATGCCGTTTGGACCGGGTTCATTGCCGTAACTGGCATAAAGCATTCCGTCCGGCGCGAGTACGAGGTGGTTCGGTCGCAAGCCAACCGGCTGGCCGGGCACCGGCTGCCAGGTGAGGCCCATATCGGAGCTGCGATAGAGATTGGTTTCGGTGGTGGACACCGCCGCGTAAATCACCGGCGTGAGAAGGCCGGCGTGACCGCTTGCAGGGTCGAACAACACGCATACGATGCCAACGGGTTGCTGGCGGAAGCGGAACCAGGGGCGTGAGTTGTTGGTCGGTTCCGGTTCCGGTACAAAACTGATGTTCGGAAAGCCTTTCACTTTTTCCCAGGTCGTTCCCCGATCCATGCTTTTCCACAAGCCGTCCTGACGTGAACCGAAAAACAGGATTTTGCCCTGATTGGGATCCACGGCAAGACGTTCGCCGCTGAAGCTCCCCATCTCATTTCCACCCATTCGGAATGGTATCTCGGTCACCTGAAATGTACGGCCCTGGTCATCTGACCGCAGGATTGTCGCTTCGGCCCAGGTGTAGGTGCCTGCCGCCAGATAAACCCGGTTTGGATCCGAAGGATCCACGGCAATGCTCTCAATGCCGGTCAGGTTCACGTCCGCCGGGCCAACCCAATCCGTGAGAGGAATCCAACGTTGCGCGATGTCGTCCCAACGGTAGGCCCCGCCGACGTCCGTGCGGGCATAAATCAACCCCTTTTGGCGGGGATGAAAGATGATGCCGGTGACGAACCCGCCGCCGCCGATGACAACGTTGTGCCAAGTGTATGCTTCTGATGGCGGCGCGGAATCGGCGGCGCGCGACGACGTGCCGAGCGCCAAAGACACCATCGTTGCCAGCGCACTGAACCAACAAATGATTTTCTGCATGAATTACTGGACTGTGATTCCGGTTTTCAAACGGTCGCTGGCGGAGGAACCGCCGACGCTGATTTGCACTTCGTCCGGCTCCACAACCCAGGCGTGTTGCGTCATGTCCCAGTAAGCCAGCGATTCGGCTTTCAACGGCAACTCCACCGTCCTGGTTTCACCCGGTTGAAGCCTGATGCGTCGAAAGCCGCGGAGTTGTTTGAGCGGCCGCGGCACTTTGGAGTGCAGATGTTTCACATACATTTGCACGACTTCATCGCCCACGCGTTGGCCGGTGTTTTTCACGTTCACGCTCACGGTGAGGGAGCCGCTCCTGGCGAGCACGGGCGAACTGGTTTTCAGATTGGAATATTTGAAGGTTGTGTAGCTCAATCCATAGCCAAACGGATACAGCGGTTTGCCTTTGAAATACATGTAGGTCCGGCCATCGCGGATGTTGAAGTCCATCATCGGCGGCAATTGCTTGAGCGAGCGCGGCCAGGTCTGCACCAACCGGCCCGCCGGGTCGTAATCGCCGAACAATACGCTGGCCAGGGCTTTGCCCAATTCCTCGCTGCTCTGCGTCATGTGAACAATCGTGGGTACGTGTTTTTGCGTCCAGTTGATCGCATACGGAAAACTGGAAATCAGTACGACAACGGTTTTGGGGTTGGCGGCGTACACCTGCTTAATGAGAGGCTCCTGTTCCAGCGCGATGGATTGCCGATCCACTGCTTCGCGGCCGTAACTCGGTTCGGAGACCTTCTCCCACTCGCCATCCGGAACGCCGATGGGATTGTTGCCGACGCAGACGATCACCACGTCCGCCGCGCGCGCGAGTTTGACCGCCTCACCGTGATCGTTGTTCGTGGCGCAAGTCACCGTGATGCCGGGGCCGGCTTCATTCCGGATGCCTTCCAACGGCGTGACGGTGAACGGCGGCGTGCCGCTGTACCAATCCAGCAGCACCTCGTTCGCTCGCGGACCCACGACGGCAATGGACTTGAGTTTCGTCCGTTCCAGCGGAAGCAGATTTTTTGAATTCTTCAGCAGGACAATGGATTCCTGTGTGACCCGGAGCGCAACGGCCTTGTCTTTTTCGCCGAGCCAAGGTTCAGATTGTCCGTCCCGGCCGATGCTGGCGTAAGGCACCAGGTTCGTTGGATCCAGCAAGCCGAGCCGGATGAAAACGCGCAGCGTGCCTTTGATGGCCTGATCCACATCTGCTTCGGTCAACAGCCCTTCTTTCAGCGCTTTCCCAGCATCAGCGGTCGAGGTCCGGTCCAGGAATTGATTAATGCCCGCCTTGATTTCTCCGGCGGCGGCCTCGACCCCGTTCGGATAGTAGTGCTGGCTGGTGACGAGGTTGCCGGAAGCGCCGGCATCGGTGTAGATGATTCCGTCCACGCCCCATTCCTTCATGGCCACGTTGCGGATTACCGGTTGCACGGTGCAGGGGATGTGATTCCACTCGTTGTAGGAGGTCATGAAGCAGCGCGCACCGCCTTCTTCAAAGCCCATGCGGAAGGGAGCCGAATAATATTCGCGGAAAAGCTGTTCGTCGAAATCCGAGGACGAACTCATGCGGTGGTCTTCGTTGCTGTTCGCGAAGAAATGTTTCAACAGCGAGGCGGTCTGCCAGTATTTCGGGTTGTCGCCCTGGAGGCCTTTGATGAAGGCCACCGCCATTGTGCCGTTGAAAAACGGGTCTTCGCCGTAACATTCCTCGGTCCGGCCCCAGCGCGGGTCGCGGCCGAGGTCCGCGTTGGGGGCGAGCACGATGAGGCCGCCGCGATGGTACTTCGGGCTTTGCACCATGTAACGGACCTCGTAGCCCTCCACGGCGCCCGCGTCGTGAATGGCCTCGGTGTCCCAAGTCTCGGCCATGCCGTAGGCTTGCGGGAAAATGGTGGTGGACGCGGGATTGCGGCGGCCCCAATCGCTCGGTCCGCCCTGCGCCATACCGTGCAGTCCCTCGCAATGGCCCATCGGTTCGATGCCCAGCCGCGGCACGCCCGGTCGCGAACTCAGGAACGCGACCTTTTCCTGCAGGGTCATCAGCGAAACAATGTTGTCCACGCGTTGTTCAACCGGCAGGTTCGGATTTTGAAAAGGGTACGTGTACTGGGCGTGGACGAGAGCAGTAGCAAAGGTCAGAAACAAGGAAAGCGCCGGAACCGCGAAACGACGACCACGCTCGCGGCCCCCGACTTTCTTACGGCGGGATAACGACGCCGCGCCCGGCCGCGTCGCCGCCGCGGGAATGATTTTGGGTTGCTTCCTTGTGCTTTTCATGCGTCGAAAATCTAAGGCCGCTGAGAACCATGGTTGATTGAGCAATTCTTTTACTTGGATTCGGGATCTGAGTACGGGCGGACCTGCCACGCAACCTTTCCCGCCAGCGGATCGTTCACGAGTTTGAAGGTGTTCCCTTCCTTCTTGAGCGTCAGTTCATGCAGCACGTTGTCCGAAGGCAGGCAAACCAGACCTTTGGCCGTTTGCGCGTTCTTGGCGAAAACGACCAGTTCAAGTTTAGACCAGTCCATCTGCATGGTGGATTGCGCGAGCGCGATCTTGGGAATCACGGTGCCATCGCGCACGAGCATCACGATGGGAATCGGTCCCGCCTCGATGTGGTGCCAGCCGCCGTCGTAGGCTTTGCCGGTCTGGTAATCAATCCACGTTCCCGGCGGCAGATAAACATCGCGTCCAGTCGCATTCTCATGGAACAGCGGTGCAGCTAGAATGCTGGAGCCGTACATATATTCATCGTCCACCAGCCACGAGCCGGGGTCGCCCGGATATTCGATGAACAGCGCGCGCACCATCGGCAGGCCGTGTTCGGAACAATCCTTGGCCTGCGCGTAAACGTAGGGCATTAGTTCGTATTTCAAATCGTCAATCGTGCGGAACTCGTTCACGAAGGCCGGGCCGTAATGCCACGGTTCCTTGGGCGCCGTGCCGTGACAGCGGGTGTGCGAACTCAATACGCCAAATGCCAGCCAGCGCGCGTAAAGGTCGTTCGACGGACGCGACACGAAGCCGCCTACGTCATGACTCCAAAAGGAAAAACCGGAAAGGCCGAAGGACAAACCGCCGCGCAACTCGGCGGCCATGCCGTCGTCGGTGCTTTCGGCGTCGCCGCCCCAGTGGATTGGATAACGCTGGCTGCCGGCCCAGGCGCTGCGCGCCCAAATCAGGTGTTCGCCGGTGATTTTTTCGGTGATGTCAGCCACGGCCTTGTTATAGCGGAGTGGATATAAATTGTGCTCGTAGAAGCCGGTGCGGCCGTCGGCATACAAGCCGTCCTCCGGCGCCGCCTCGCCGAAGTCAACCTTGATGGCGCCCACGCCCATCTGCAGGAGCGGGGCCAGATGATCCTGATACCATTTGACGGTGGCCGGATTGGAGAAATCCAGGATGGCATCTTCGCGGGGCGAATTGCCCTTGCCGTCGCGGACAAAAAGTCCTTTCCGGATGATCTCTGGGAAGAGAGTGTTCTTGGGCACGAAATACGGGAGTTGCCAGAGCGAGATGTGAAATCCCTCTTGCTTCAGGTCGTCAATCATCTTCTCCGGTGTGGGGAAGCGCGTGTGGGAGAATTGGTAGTCACAGCGCCAGTCCGTTTCGAACCAGCCGGTGTCAATGTGGATGACATCGCAGGGAATCTTGTATTGGCGCAGCTCATTGGCCACGTCCACGACCTGCGTTTCGCTGTTGTAAGTGCAGCGGCTCATCCACAACCCGAACGACCAAAGCGGCGGCAACGGCGGTTTGCCGGTGAGATCGGTATATTGGTTCAAAATTTCCTTCGGCGAACCCAAGAACACAAAGAGGTCCAACTCGTCGTCCCCGATCATGAGCGAATTGACGCCGCTGAAATCGTGTCCGAAATCGCAGGTGATCGGCGTGCTGGTGTGCATGAACATGCCGTAGCCGCGGCTGCTCATGAAAAACGGAATCGGTTTGTACATCCCCTGGTTTTGAATGCCGTTCGCGTCGTCCGCCCAGAGCACAAGTTTCTGGCCGCGTTTGTCCAGGCCGGTGAACGATTCGCCGCAACCGAAAATTCTCTCACCGGGCGAGAGTGTAAACGCCGCGTCCACGCTGCGCGAATAATCCGACGCGCGCCGGACGAAACAGAACGGCAGGATCGGTGTGTAAGTCTGCGGCAGATCCGCCTGGGTCACCGTCCGGGTCAGCAACCGGCCCTGTGCGTCGCGGATTTCGATGCACCAGGGATTTTCCATGATGGAGATGGAGCCATAAGGACCTGTGTAACGGTAACCACCGGCAATTTTGCTATATTGCCACGAATGGTCCTCCGGCACCGGTCCAGCCAGCATCAACTCCTGTTGCGGCCGAGCGAATTCCGGTCCGGTCTGAAGCCGAATCCGTACCGTTCGCGGCGAAACAAAATCAATCGAAAAGGGCAGGTTGGGATTGGCCGCATATTCGTTCTCCGGAAATTCATTCGGCCCGACCGGTTTGATCACGGCCAGCATGTTGTCAAACGCCTGGCGCGTAAAATATTCGGCGCGCTGGTAGGTGAGGTCTCCCTTGCCGGTGGCCGGATCGAAATTGGCGAGGTGGTCCGCGAGATAATACAGGTTGGCGAAATTATGGAAATCGCCGCTGATGTCCACCGGGTCATTGAGCAGTGGCGGTGGATTGGCGGCAGCCACCGCCTGGGTTCCACTGCTCCAAAGACCTGCGCAAAGGCAGACAAGCATCACCATGCGTTTTTGTTTGTTTTTCATGAGCGCTTTCATTTTGAGTGTTTATCTTGATTCAACGGCAATTCGCGGAAACAAATCTGTTCGATGCGATTCAACCCTGCCCGCTCACACAACTGCTGCGTGGTCGCAAGTTCGGGAGTTTTGTCCACTTTTTGAAATATTGCGGTTTTTTTATCCGTCTGTCTTGTCATCAAAATCAACGAGTCCAAAGGACTGCAACTTTTTGGCAAGCTGTTTACCGGACTGTTCCGGCAACGTCCAGCTTTTGAGCGTTTGCTTGGACAAATTGTCCTTGCGCGCCATCCGGCCAAGCGGACAAAATTCGCTCATGCTGTGCCGGAATGTTTTCGCCTGTTTCCCTCGTTGGATCATTCTGACACTGGTCTGGCTGTTGGGAGCGGGGGATTTTTCCACACTGGTTTCCGCGTCGCCCAACTATTTTGTCCGCGCGTGGCAGATTGAACAAGGGTTGCCACAAAACAACGTCTCGGCGGTCATACAAACCCATGACGGATATTTATGGGTGGCCACTTACAGCGGTCTGGCGCGTTTTGATGGAGTGCACTTTACCGTTTTTGACGAGAACAACACACCGGAGTTGCGCAGCAGCCGTGTGACCAGTTTGTTTGAAGCGGCAGACGGCACACTTTGGATCGGGGATGAAAGCGGCCAGGTCACCCGTTATCAGAATGGACGATTTCAGGCCGTGCCGTTCCACGCCGCATGGAGCGGCGGCAAGATTTACGACATTGCCGCCGATGAATCCGGTGACATCTGGCTGATGAATGAATCCGGCGAACTGGCGCGCGTGAGGGACGGACGGGTGTTGACGCCTCAGGCCGGTGCGGCCGTCAAACTGGTGTTCATGACCCGCTCCCCCAATGGCATGATTTGGGTCGCGCGGGATGGGCGGGTGTCGGCACTGGAACATGGTCAATTGCATCCGCTTCAGTTCAACGAAGCCGAAACCAATACGTATGTTCTGGGAATTGGCGCCAGCCGGGACGGCGGGCTTTGGGTGGTCGGTGATGGCCGAATCCGAAAGTGGAAGCAGGGCAAATGGGTGCAGGATTTGGGAGAAGCTCCCTGGGGTGTGACCGCTCTGACCCGTTTGGTGGAGACCCGGCAAGGGATATTGCTGGCGGGCACTTCGGTTCAGGGTCTTTACCTGATTTTCCCCGGCAGCACTGAAAAGCCGCTGCACTTCGATCGCGCCAACCGTCTTCCGTCCGATTGGGTGCTTTCGCTGTGCGAAGACCGCGAGGGGAATTTTTGGGCCGGTACCGGCGGCGGCGGTTTGGTGATGCTGCGTCCGAACAACATTCAGATCGTCGCGCCTCCGGACCAGTGGCAGGGCCGCGCGGTGTTGTCGGTCTGCCCCGGCCAGAATGGCGCATTGTGGATCGGAACCGAAGGCGCGGGTTTATACCGTTTTCAAAACGGCAACTGGACCAATTTTGGTGCTGCCCAAGGACTTCAACATGCCTACGTCTGGTCGCTTGCTGAAGACCCACCAGGCCGATTGTGGGCGGGCACCTGGGGCGGCGGCCTGTTTGTGCAAAATGGGGATCGCTTCGAGCTTGCGCCGGGCATGGAGAGCATCACGATGCCCATGCCCGCCCTGTTGCGCGCGCGCGACGGCGACTTATGGATTGGCACCGCGGCGGGACTGTTGCGTTATGAGGCGGGCAAAACCACTTGGTACTCTGAGTGCGACGGACAGCCATTGCGCGATGTGCGCACGATTGCAGAAGATCAACACGGCACCGTCTGGTTTGGCATGGCCGGGGACGGTCTCGCCTGCCTGAAAGACGATCACCTCCAGCAATTCAAGACCGCCGACGGGCTGTCCAGTGATTTCATCGAATGCCTCCACTTCGATCCGGCGGGCGCGCTTTGGATCGGAACGTTTGGCGGAGGATTGGATCGGCTTAAAAACGGGCATTTCTCCGTGATCAATCGCAAGCAGGGATTGCCCAACAGTGTCATCGGCGACATTGAGGAGGACGGGCGGGGCTTTTTTTGGATGAGTTCGCATGACGGCATCATCCGGGCCAGCGAAGCGGGATTGAATAGTTGCGCGGATGGGAAAACCAATGAGGTGTATTGCCAAGCTTACGGCATCAATGACGGCATGCCGACCATCGAATGCTCGGACGGGCTGCAGCCGGCGGGATGCAAAACGGCGGATGGCCGTTTGTGGTTTCCCACCAGCAAAGGACTGGTGGCCGTCAATCCTCTGGACATAGTCACCAATCCCCTGCCACCGCCGGTCGAGATTGAAGCCATACGGGTGGATGACCGGCTGGTCGCCAACGGGACTTTCCCCACAGCCCTGAAGATTCCGCCGGGCCGGCACCGGTTTGAGTTTCAATACACCGGCTTGAGTTTTGTTGACCCGGAGAAAGTGCGATTCAAATACCGGTTGGGCGGATTCGAAACCGAATGGGTCAGCGCGGGTGCCCAGCGGACGGTGGATTACAATTACATTCCGCCGGGCAGCTACGCCTTTCAAGTCATCGCCTGCAACAACGACGGCGTTTGGAACGAGACCGGCGCGAGCTTGCCTTTCCGGGTGCTGCCATACTTCTGGCAAACCTTGTGGTTCCGCATCTCGTCTTGGACCATGATCGTTGCCGCAAGCGGAGGTTTGGTCTGGTTCGACACGCGACGCCGGATGCGGCAAAAACTTGAACGCCTCGAAGCGCAGCGGGCCATTGAACACGAACGCGCGCGCATTGCGCATGACATTCACGACGACCTCGGCGCCCACCTGACGCGCATCAGCATGTTGAGCGAATCGGCCCGCGGCGAGTTGGACAACCCGGAACGGGCAGCCGCCGACCTGAATCAGATTTACGACACCGCGCGCGAGTTGACGCGAGCCATGGACGAAATTGTCTGGGCGCTAAATCCCCGTCACGACACCTTGGAAGGTCTGGCCAGTTATCTGGAAAAATTCGCCCAGGATTTGCTGGCGGCCGCCGGCATTCGCTGCCGGCTGGACATGCCCCTCGAATTTCCCGAATGGCGGCTGACGGCCGACGTGCGTCACAATTTGTTTCTCGCCTTCAAAGAAGCCATGCACAACGTCGTCAAGCATTCCGCCGCATCGGAAACGTACATTCGGCTTTCCGTCCGGACCACCTCTTTCGAACTGTCTATTGAAGACAATGGCCGTGGATTTACGCCGGGTGCGAGGGGAAAAAATCCGCCGGATGATTCTGTCCGCCTTTCCTCGGGCAACGGACTGGAAAACATGACGCGGCGACTGGCCGAAATTCATGGCCTCTGTGACATCCAGTCAACGCCGGGACAGGGCACCAAGGTAAATTTCACCGTGCCGCTCAAAATTCTTGCGGAGTAGAAGGCTGTCCATTGCAAGGATGCATCGTGCGTGTCGCGAGTATTGAGGACATTCGCTGCGAGGGATATTGGTGTATAAAGAGGCGATGTCATCAACTGGGAACCACAGCCGGCGCACAGCTTCTGAAAGAAAATGGAAGCCAGGTTGCAACCCAACCTCATCACTGTTAATGTTATGAATTCAAATGATGGCATGAGCATAGCCGTTTCGATCGTTGAAGATGATGCGCCTGCACGGGAGATGCTGTCGAACTGGGTCCGACGGGCGCCCGGCTTTCGTTGCGCGAGCGCACATGGCAGCGGCGAAACCGCTTTGGCCCTGTTGCCGGCAGAGAAGCCGGCGGTGGTCCTGATGGACATCAACCTGCCGGGCATGAGCGGCGTCGAATGCGTGCGGCGGCTCAAACCATTGCTGCCGGACACGCAATTTGTCATGTTGACGGTGTATGAAGATGCAGAACACATATTCAACGCCTTGGTGGCCGGCGCGAGCGGCTACCTGTTGAAGCGGATGCCCCGCACCGAACTGCTGGCGGCGCTCAAAGACGTCCACGCCGGGGGGTCGCCCATGACCAGCAACATCGCCCGGAAGGTCGTGCAATCCTTTCAGCGATCGGGTCCGCAGTTGTCGGAGGCCGAGGACCTTTCCCCGCGCGAACGGGAGGTCTTGGAATTGCTGGCCCGCGGCTATCTCTACAAGGAAATTGCCGAAGCGCTTCGCATCAGCGTGGCAACCGTCAACACTTACATCCGGCGCATTTACGAGAAATTGCATGTCCGCTCGCGGTCTCAGGCCGTGGCGAAATTCACGCGGGTTCCGGGGGCAACAGGCCCGGACGGACCGCGTACGATCACTTAGGTCTGCGGGCTTTTGCTGAAGGGGGACTCTCTGATTTTTCGCGATCATGAAGTGCTTGCCATGATAGTCAGATTCGGGGCAAACGACTGACGCTCATCGCGCTGGCCGCACCCGAAGTCGGACGCAAATATTCCATCACTTCACCTTGGCTGGCCAGTGCCGTCCGCGTCATTACTTTGTTGACAGCGGTAAGTTGAGCATCCCAGCAAAGCTTTTGGCTTGGCGCCTGAAGCCAGGATCGGTGGCAAAGCGGGCTAATGTCACTATGAATTACATGCCGCTAAGTGGCTTGGTGTGGAGCTATTGGAGCAATGGATGCAGGTTGGCCGAAACAGCTTGTCCCCAATTTTCATTACTTTTTTTTGTGGCGGGCATGGGCTATGCTTTATGACGACAATCATTCAACGACCACTTAACAATGGCATGAAAATGTTTTCCGGCTTCGCCCGCTTTACCGGGCGCACATCAAGGTCGGGACAGATTTTATATGTCGTGTTTGTCTGCGCAATCGCCACACTGGCGGCCGGATGCAGCAAGAAAAATGGAAGCGCCACAACTGACACGCTGTCGCCACCGCAATCAAACGTATCAGCCTCCGCGCCGGCGATGCAGCTGGCCATGGCGAATTCCCAACCCGAGGTGGCGGCCAATGCGACCAACGCCGTGCCGGACTTGCGCCCGCTGAACCAGGCGCTCATCGGATGGATTATCCAGAACCGCCGCCACCCCGCGAGTTTCGAGGAATTTGCCGCCAGCGCGAATATTCAGATTCCGCCGCCGCCACCGGGGAAAAAATACGTCCTTAACGGTCATGGGCTTATCAGTCTGGTAAACCGTTGACCCGTTAACCCAATGAAAGCTGCCAGCTTGGATCCCAGCAAAACATTCACCGGGCGCCACACAGCGAAGGCATCTCGGGGGTTTACGTTGATAGAACTGCTGGTAGTCATTGCGATTATTGCCATCCTGGCGGCGATGTTGCTGCCCGCGCTGGCCGCCGCCAAGGCCAAGGCTTTAAGAATCCAATGCGCCTCCAATATGCGGCAGCTCGGCCTGGGCATGAATTATTTTGCCAGCGACAACCGTGACATGTATCCACCGGCAGGCGTTCAGTCCAGCGGCAACGATGTGATTTCCTGGGACTCTTTTATCTACAACTACCTCGGCGGTCGCGCGACACACGCCCAACTGCAACTGGGCTACTGTCTGGAAGACCCCGCGGACGCTTCCGCCGTTGGTGTGGCTACGGCACTCAAGTTGGTGACTTGTCCGGCAGACCGGTTTACAAAATGCAGTTGGGTGAGCGGCCCCCCGGTGTTTGGCCTCAGATCGTATGCCATGAACGGCCTGGGTCCCAATTGGGGGACTCAGTATCAGATTACCGCGCAACCCGGATACCCTTTGCCAAACCTCAACCAACCGGGCTTCCACGGCGTGGGAATCTGGTGGGCAACCTCTGGGTCCACGGCTTCTCCACTTCCCGATTGGAACGCACGGGGTTACCCGACTTCAGTCGTTCGTGACACGTCCGGTACGATTCTGTTGGTGGAGGAAACCGGCGGCCAACAGGCCGAAGGGAACATCTGGACGTGTGCTTGCGCTGGCCCACAGACCTCACAAAATGGCGGCGCAAATGGGAATCTTTACCAGATTGACACAACCGCTCCGCCGCAAAATCCGTCCGTCTCCGGCGGCGTCAATCAGGGGAAGCTATTATATCAGGCGCATGGCCAGAAGTTTAACTACGTTTTTTGTGATGGTCACGTTCAAGCCCTTTCCATTGAACAAACCATCGGCACGGGCACGCTAGCCGCTCCCGCCGGCATGTGGACTGTAAGAACGGGTGATTGACCGGCCCGATTTCATCATGGGAGCGGGTTCGGCTAAAATCGCATCAATTACCCATGTATCATCAGCGTCTGTACCCATTTTTGATGACATGACATTCGCCACGCTGGTGCTAGAGTACATTATCGCAAAAATGTTACACACGCCTGAACGAAATGGCTTTGTAGAACTCTCCTTTGGCGCGGGACATCCCCATGCCTTTGGAGCCAGACGGTGAATAGTATGATGTCCCTGATAAAATGAACTAGCCCAAAGATGAACCAACCCCAAACCACATAAAAATATGAAAAAAATTGTCTTCAACATGCGTTTGTTTCTTGCGCTGATTGCATTGACGCTCGCGGGTTTAACCACCCGGACGTGGGCTGCGGCGTTCCCGGCCGGTTCTTATGCCAATACCTTTGATATCGGCACCAACACCGCGCCCTTTGCCGGCAGTGGCAGCGTGGCCTCATGGATTTCCTGGTACGATACGCCCGGCGGCAACTCACAGTTGACCAATGACGTGAACACACCCGACACCGGTGCCGGCCCCACCGCCGGCTCGTTAATGGTGGACTGCCCTTTCACCAACAACAATCAAAATCTGTTCTTTGGAACTTTTAACAACACGGCTGGCTATGATTGGACCCAGACAATTTCCAACCTGAACCAATTTGATTACATCAAGTTTGATGTGTACGTGAAGCCCATAGATCCCAACACCGGCCTGGTTCAAAAGACAAATACTGACGGGAATTTCGGCGGTCTCGAGGTAGGTGTCATCAGCTCCATTGGTCCGACACCCACTTTTTTTGGCACGGTGACTATCCCTGGCAGCGCGAGCAATGGCTGGGTGTCTTTGGAAATGCCAATCAATCACGCCATGGGCAATCTCCAAAGCATCGGCGGGATTGCGTTCGACTACAACAACTATCTTGGGTATCCGACCAATGATTTCGTTTTTTGGATTGGCCATGTGGTCATGCACTATAATCCAACCTTGTCGATCGGGCCGCCGAGGTTGTTGAGCTTCCAGAAACCGGTGTCCGGCTTGAACATGATTGATACCCAGGTAACTGGCAACAATGACAATCGTTATCAAGTCATGACGGCGACTTCCACCGGTTATGGCTTTGTGGACAAGCCGAACGTGACTTATTCGTGGAACATCAAGTCATTTCCTACGAATTCACCCAACGGCTACCAACAACACTTTTTCTTCGTGAACGGAACGCCCGGTCAGTATGACCAGGCGGCGGATTGGAATCTGGCAGATTGCATCTTCATCACGGTCCAGGCAGACAGCAATAATTTTGCTTATATGTCTTTCCGATACAAAACCAACGAACCGACCGGCAACGGCATGATTTACAATACCGCCACCAATAATGCCAACGGCTGGCCCGTGGAGCCGGTTGGCTACCTGTACACGTCCAATTATAGTCCGCTGGGCACCTGGAGTGTCACGTTCAACAATCACACCAACGTCACATTGACGGCGCCTCACGGACAGACTACGAGCTTTGTGATTGACCCCGCTTCCGCGGCGCTGTTTGCCGACCCGGCCACAGCGATTCTGGGAGCGCAACCCAACGACACGTTTGTTCTTGGAGAAGCCGTCGTGTACAATTGGTTTTCCATCACTGGCAACGACAGTCCTTTCACCGACATTTTCACCAATGACACGCAATTGAACACAAATATTTGGAGCGTTCTTGCCAACGACCCCAACGGTGTGGTGCTGGTCCCGCCGAGTGCAGCCTACTGGCTGCCGTGGACGTTGCCTGATTCCGGGTTCATCCTGCAAACGAATGCAAACCTGGCCAACGCCTCCACCTGGAATGACGCGGTTGCCTTGCAGCTAATTCAGAATAATACCAACCGACAAGCCTTGCTGGGCACTAATGCGCTGCCGAGCGCCAATCAAGGTTACTACCGCTTGCTCGAGCGCGCCTTCACCCAGTTGCAAGTGTTGTGGCCGGGCCAGACCAATGCGCCGGGCACCGTAAGCGGTTATACGGGAACCGCCACGCCGGTAAGCATTGGCAATAACCCCGTGGCAGTCGTGACCATCAATGCGTGTGATCCCAACTGGCACATCATTCCCATTTCGGGCGACTCGATAGTGCTCACCAACAGCGTCTCGGGGTCTGATCCGTACGGCGTTTTGCCGAATGCTGCCCCACTGGCCAACGGGACGGTGCAAGAGGCGATGGCGTTCACAGATCAAGGCTCTTGGACGATTGATGCCTGGGACACCACCAAAACCAACATTCCAGTGGCCACCAGTGTTTCGACCATCACGGTTGGCCCGTGATGGCAGTGGCAAGTAGCGTAATGATAGTTTAGATTAAATACGGCGGGTGCCAGGCTGAACACTGGCGCCCGCTGGAAAGGGGACAACGGTGTTGATTAAATATGATTTTTAATTGCAATGAGCAGAACGGAATTGATTCTTCGAACGTAAGGCGGTTTCGCCGGACCCAAACCGGCGGGTCGCAGGAGGCCGGGTTCACCTTGATCGAGTTGCTGGTGGTGATTGCGATCATCGCCATTTTGGCGGCCATGCTGTTGCCGGCGCTGGCGGCGGCCAAACAGCGCGCCCAGGCGGCGGGCTGCATGAGCAACACCCACCAGATTCTGCTGGCGTGGATGATGTATGGCAATGACAACAACGATGTTTTGGCGCCGAATGATTATCCCTATACGACTTGTTACTACACGGCTGGTGCCAATCAGGACAAGATGAAGAACTGGGTGGTGGGCACTATGGAAGAGCCGCTGGACGCGTATAATGCCACTGAGTTGACCGACCCCAACAGCGTGCTGTCCCCTTACCTTCCCAATACCAAAATCTGGCATTGTCCCGCCGACCAGTACGTCAACCCGAGATCAAATCGGCTAAATGTCCGCAGCTATTCGATGAATTCGGCCGTGGGGACCATCTACGGTTCCTCCACAGCCATGGTGGGAACGGACCCCCGCCCGGTCGGCTCTCCAGTTGGCGGCGGCTGGTTGAGCGGATCTAGCTATGTCAACGGGGTGAATCCAACATGGCTGACCTATGGCAAGCTGTCGTCATTCGTACATCCTGGCCCGTCCAAGACTTGGGTGATTATAGATGAGAATCCGTATTCTATTAACGATGGCTCCATGGCCATCTCCGCCAATGCGACGCCGGGCAACACTTATCTGATTGACTATCCGTCCGGCCTGCACGGCGGAGCGGGAGGGATTTCCTTTGCGGATGGGCACTCGATCATTCAGAAATGGCAGGATAAACGCACGTACACCCCCCAGGGCATTATTCAACCCGGCATGGGCAGCACCAGTTCGAGCCATCAATCCCCGGACGATCCGGACTGCTTCTATCTGGCCCCCATCACCTCCGCACCACGATGATTGCAAGGTTGTATCCCAGTTGCGCCTTGCGCCTCACACTCGGTTTATTTGAAAAACTTCGCGGTTGTTGATCATGAAAATGAGAATCATTTTTTTACCGGCTATCTCCGTGCTTTTATTGCTGGCAGTCCGATCCGCCATGGCGCAGGCCAATCTCCCGATTTACACCGACAACCTGGTCAACGGTTTTCAAAATTGGAGTTGGGCCACGGTCAACACGGAAAACACTTCACCGACTTATGCCGGCAGCAGCGATTCCATCAGTGTTACCGCGGGCGCCAACTACCAGGCGCTTTATCTGGAACATGCGGATTTCAACACCAGTCCCTACGCCAGCTTGAGCTTTTGGATCAACGGCGGGGCCAGTGGCGGACAAAAATTGCAGGTTCAGGCCTTGCTGGATGGCACCGGTCAAGGGTCCTATTCGCTGGGCGCGTTGCCGACCAACACCTGGGAGCAGATCACCATCCCGCTTTCGGCGCTGGGCGTGGCCGGGAAGCCGAATTGCAGCGGCATCTGGATTCAGGGCGGCTCCGCGGCGCAACCAACTTTTTATGTGGACGACATTCAACTGGTGGCCGCACCCGCGCCCGCGTTGGTGCACCTGGGCTTGGACGCCGGACAGGCGTTGCGCACAGTGGACGCGCGGCAGTTCGGACTGAACACCGCCACGTGGGACGGCAGCCTGGGCAATTCGCAAACCATTCCGCTGCTTGAAGAGAGCGGTTGCCTGACCCTGCGCTGGCCCGGCGGCTCGACGTCCGACACCTATCATTGGGCAAATGACCCGTCCGGAAACGCCCGGTTCAGAAATGTCGCCACCAACCTCGGAGCCCAGGTTTTTACGACCGTCAATTACGGCAGCGGCACTGCAAGCGAGGCCGCCGCCTGGGTGCTCGCGGCCAACAAAACCAACCATTGCAATTTCATCTATTGGGAGGTCGGCAACGAATGTTACGGCTCCTGGGAAAACGACACGCACGCCATTCAACACGACCCGTACACCTACGCCACCAATGCCGTGGCTTACATCCAGCAGATGAAGGTGGCTTACCCGGCCGTGCCCATCAAAGTGGGGGTCGTCGTCGTGCCCGGCGAAGGCAGTTACTCCAACAACGCAACCCATTTTGCCGTCAATCCCGTCACCGGCACGACGAACTATGGCTGGACGCCCATCGTGCTGGCCACGATGAAAAGTTTGGGCGTTCTGCCTGACTTTCTCATCTACCATTTTTACCCCCAATACACCTCCTCAAATTGGAAGCCCAACTCGCCGGAGAGCGACCCCTTGCTGTTGCAGGTGGCCGGTAATTCCAGTCCTGCCACCTGGACCGACTGGGCCAGCGCCGCCGCCGACCTGCGCCAGCAACTCACCGATTACCTTGGGCCGGCTGGCTCAAACATCGAGTTGTGCGTGACGGAAAACAATTGCGACGCCGGCTCCATGGGGCGGCAGTCCACCAGTCTGGTCAATGCGCTTTATCTGGCCGACAGCACTTGTGAACTGATGAAGACCGAATTCAAGTCCTACATCTGGTGGGATTTGCACAATGGCGCGGACACCAGCGGCGACTTCGATCCGACGCTTTACGGCTGGAGGTCAAATGGTGATTATGGGGTGCTCGATGGTTCAAACAATCCCTATCCCGCCTTTTATGCCGAGAAATTGCTTCAATACTTCGCGCGGCCCGGCGATTCGGTGCTCAATGCGACCAGCGACTATCTTTTGCTGTCCGCCTACGCCGTTCAACGCACCAACGGCGCGCTGACGGTGCTCGTCTTGAACAAAGACACGACGGCGAACTTTAACGCCCAAATCACGCTGACCAACTTTGTGCCGTGGACAAATGCGACGATTCAATCCTACGGCATCCCGCAGGATCAAGCGACGGAAAACAACGAGAGCGCCACCTTGCAGGACATCGCGACGACAAACTTCCCGACGGCTGGCACGAACTTTACCTACACGTTTCCACCATTATCGCTGACGCTCTTCACGTTTGTGCCGGCACCTTCGGCGCTGTCCGTGCTCAGTGTGCAACCGGACCAGGTGGTGCTTCAACTCCAAGGTCAGCCCGGTGCGCCTTACGTCCTGCAAAGCTCGCCGGATTTGATGACTTGGACGCCCGTCTCCACGAATACGCTCAGTGAAAGCTCATTGAATATTACCAACCTGGTTTCCCCCGGTTCCCCGCAAGAGTTTTGGCGGGCGGTCTGGCAGCCCTGACCTCGCAATCAATTTTGCGCGGGCCAGGATACCTGTGGCAGCGGTAATGGTGGCAGGCCGGACGCGGCACGAATCGGAGCGATGCCCTTGATCCTCCCGGCTTAACGAACGGGGATTGTTGACCAGGGTATGCATGGCTTCGATGGCAGCCGGACTGGTATCAACCATGCCCGCCCAGAGCATCCACCAGGTCCACAACGGCTGTCGTTCCAGCACGTCCAAGGTGGGCGGCGGTCCGACTTCGGCCAGCGCGATCGGTTTTCCCCCCGCCAGCTTCAGTAAACCGTCGTAGTACGATTGCTGAAAATCGCTGTGATAAACATCCAGCGCTGCGATATCAAAATAGTTCCGGCCGGGAAAGTAATCGGCGAACTGCCGTTGGGGCGTGGTGGGCCGGTCCATGCTCCAGACCCAGATCAGATTGTTCAGGTGGTGATAATTCACGAGCCGGTCAAACAACTGGCGATAAAGCGCGATGGTGCCGCGTTCTCCCGGTCGTCCACCCCACCAGAACCAGTCACCGTTCATTTCATGGTACGGACGCCAAAGCACGGGGACGTGCGCGGCCTGCAATTGTTTGAGATAACCGGCAATCACATCCACCTGAGCGCACCAATGGTTGTACAGTTTGGTGCCGGGCGTGAGCAACTCGTTCCACTGTTCGTCGGTCAAATGACCCTGGACACTCGTAAGTTTGTTCGTTGGCGTTCCCGGTTTTGGCAGGAACGTGACCGGCTCATCCGCCGTCGGTGGGACCGCGTGCCAGCACAACGCAATAATCGCACCCTGCGCGTACTGGCGTTTGCACTCGGCGATGATTGCGGGACGGGCGGCCACGGCATCCTTGTCGCCGGGCGCGGCGAAGCCGAAGTCCTGGCCGAAAATGACCGGGGTTTTGCCCCAGGCCTCGGTGGCCTGCTGGGTGGAAGTGTCGCCTGTGTTCGGATAATTATGCTGGCCGGTGAGCGTGTGTTTGCCGGAAATGCTGTGAAGATATTCCAGCAGCGCCACCGCTTCCGGCGAGGCATTGGGCGTCACCGGCCTGACTGAACTGCACCTGCCCGATAACAAGCCGCCCAACAACAAGCACAAGGCGATTTTGATTTTCATGTTGGAACAAGCCTTTCCCTAAATGGATTGACCACCGGCGACTTTCCGCCGGGCCAGTCGGAGGTTTTTCTCAATCAACCGGCAGCGTTGCTCAACGCAGATTTTCGAGTGCCTCCCGTCTTCCGGCGTGTTCATAACGTAATCCAACAGTTTGTCCACCGTGCTCGTCGCCACGTGGGTGCGCGTGTCCGAAGAACCGTAGTAAATGAACACGTCGCCGTTGGCACGTGCCACCCAGCCGTTGGCAAAGAGCACATTGGAAACGTCGCCGACCCGCTCCTTGCCTTCCGGCGCCATGAAGTAGCCGCCGGGCGCTTTGATGAGCCTGGCCGGATTGTTCAAATCGCACAGGAACAGGTAAAGCACGTAGCGCATCCCGGCGGCGGTGTTGCGCACGCCATGCGCGAGATGCAACCAGCCTTTCTTGGTCTTGATGGGCGCCGGTCCGAGACCGTTCTTGCCTTCCTTGATGGTGTGATAAAAACGCGGGTCAAGGATCTGCTCCTTGTCAATGACCGCACGCTTGATGTCGTCGCACAAACCCCAGCCGATGCCGTCGCCAGTGCCCGTGGCGGCAAAATCCGCCATGGGCCTAGTGTAAAAGGCGTATTTGCCGTTGATAAATTCGGGATGTAGAACGCAGTTGCGCTGGTGCAGCGATCCCGCCGTTTTCAAATCGGCCAGCCGCTGCCATTGCACCAGGTCTTTGGTGCGTGCGATGCCGCAACGCGCAATGGCGGCGGAAAGATCGCCCGGCTTCGCATCATCATGCCGTTCCGCGCAGAACAGGCCGTAGATCCAGCCGTCCTCGTGGCGCACAAGGCGCAGGTCGTACAAATTCGTTTCCTGCGGCTCGTAATCCGGCATCCGCACCGGGTAGTCCCAGAATTTGAAGTTATCCACGCCGTTCCGACTTTCGGCCACGGCAAAAAATGATTTGCGGTCCCACCCCTCCGTGCGCGTCAAGAGCACGATGTTTCCGTTCCATTCGATGGCCCCGACGTTGAAAACGCTGTTGATGCCGAGCCGGGTCATCAGATGCGGATTATCGGCGTAGTTGAAATCATAACGCCAAAACAACGGCGTGTGTTCGGCGGTCAGGACCGGAAATTCGTAGCGGTCAAAAATGCCGTTGCCTTGCCGCTGCCTGCAGTTGGGACGTTTCAGAAGCTTTTCATGTGCCCGCTGCAACTGTTCCAATTTTCTTTGGAAGGATTGTTTGGTCATCTGGCCGTGGCCGTGTTTCACATCGGAAAGATTACGATGACGATGAGAATCGGTCTTGTCACCTAAAATTGCTACAGCACACCGGCTGTGCATCTGCTAACCTTTCCCGTGTCCAACACAATTATGGCAGGTTGCGGACCCTTCGTTGGCGAGGGCAGGACCTTTATGCAGATTAACCTGGAAACAGACAGATTATGAGCAATCGTGAATTCACGCGGAGAGACTTCATCAAAAGCACGGCCCTGGCGATGCCGCTTATCGCGGCCGGCTGTGCCAGCTCCCAAACCAGTACCGCCCGCCGCCGCAAGCCCGGCGGCGATTTCGTCACCGTCCGCAACAGACGATTCGAACTGCGCGGCCGGCCTTATTTCTATGTGGGGACCAATTTCTGGTGCGGCTGTTACCTCAGCGACGCCGGACTTCCGGGTGGTCGCGCGCGCATGGTCCGCGAACTGGATCGGCTCCAGGGCATCGGCGTGAAAAACATCCGCCTGCTGGCCGGCTCGGAAACCTCGCCGCTGGCCGGCTCCATCCCGCGAGGCATCACCCGTGCGCCACACGATTATGATGAATCCCTTCTTGCCGGGCTGGACTTTTGCCTCGCTGAAATGGCCAAGCGCGACATGCGCGGCATTCTTTTCCTGTCCAACTACTGGCAATGGTCCGGCGGCTTCGCGCAGTATGTCCGCTGGGCGACCGGCGACACGATTCCCGACCCGGACCTGCCGGCCATGGGAAAAGGCGATTGGAGCGGATTCATGAAATTCTCCGCCCGTCTGTACACGACGCCGGCGGCGAATGAGCTTTATCTCGGCTATGTCACGAAAATGATCCAGCGCCGCAACACGGTCAATGGCCGGCTCTATCGCGACGACCCGGCCGTCATGACCTGGGAACTCGCCAACGAACCGCGTCCGGGCACGGACGATGCCAACGAGGCCAGTGTGCAAGCATTTGTCAAATGGGTGGATGAAACCGCGCGGTTCATCCATGACCAGGACCCGAACCATCTGGTCTGCACGGGTTCCGAGGGGCTCGTTGGTTGTTTGAAGAAGCCGGAGGTGTTTGTTGAAGTGCACAAATCCCCCGCGATTGATTACGTGACCGTTCACATGTGGCTGAAGAATTGGGGATGGCTGAAGGATTTTGTCCTTGGACCCGATTATGAGCAGGCCGCGGCTCGCGCCAAGGCGCACGTGGAGGAACACAATGTTCTGGCGACCGATACGCTGCACAAGCCGCTGGTGCTGGAGGAATTCGGCCTGCCGCGCGACCACGAAAAGTATTCACCCGACAGCCCCACAACCGCGCGGGATGATTATTACCGGCGCATGTTCGATCAGGTGGCGGATTCGTGCCAGACGGGCCGCGCGTTGCAAGGCGCCAACTTCTGGGCGTGGGGCGGCGAAGGCCGTGCCGGAACCGGACCGATGGATTCAGCCGCCGAGTTGATCGGCGATCCGTTCAGCGAACCGCAGGGATTGAATTCCGTGTTTGACACTGATAAGGGCACGCTCGCGGTTATTGCCCAAGCCAATGAAAAACTGGCGGCCATTGCTTGACGACATCTGTTGGGCGCTTTTTGATATCGTTCCTTATTTTGGTAGGGACTTCGCGCTGCGATGTCCCCGCCAGCGCAGAGCGGGCGGAACAAATGCCCAGCCCACGTGGGAAGTTGCGCGGCTGAACGCGGCGCGGACGGCGCAGCGCGCCGTCCCTACCAAGAATAGTGTATAGATGCGTCCATACCTGTTCGAACTTGTTTTGTTTGGTTCCGTTCAAAACGCGCGGGCAGAGGACGAGTTTGGAGTTCGTGGCTAATCAAAGGTTCCGGCAGGTTCTTTAAGCTTCTTCTTTGCCTCAGGCTTCAAAAGTTTAAGCATCTGGCGCTCTGAATAAGGTTGGTAGGCGTTCCATCGCCCAAAAGTAGGAGGCAAGGGTATGATGATGTCGTCCGACTTTCCATGCAGCCAGACGGCCACGAAAAGGATGGATGGGCAATCCAAACGGCGAAGTTCATAATCCTGCTTTTGGATTTGGGGCAATTGTTCCGCTTTTCGCAGCGCCTCCAGCGTTTCCTTGGAAAAATCAGTTGTGTCCAGATTGGCAAATTTCAGCGTCGTTCCATTTGTTGTGTCAGCGATCAATTCTGCCGCGCCGACGGCGTTGGTTCCGTGCGTCAGCAGATACCGCCAGGTGCCGCGTTTGGCAGCAGAGAGCAATTGACCGGAAACCAGATTCGTCGGTTCAACCGAATAATCCCGGAAGGGATCGGCGATGGTCAAATCTTCGATTTGAAAACCTCCGAGGTAACGGGAAATGCTTCGAGACATCCCTCTTACCGTTTCATAAATAATCTGTCGTCCGCCGTCCGGGGCTTTGGGATAAATGATGGCCGCAGGGCAATTGTGGTCGGGTAAACCACTCAAAACGAGCGCGAGGCAGAGAAGGAGTTTGGAGTTCATAAAATTCATTTGACTGGCCATTCCTTGACCGTCCGGCCCTCCGAATCCGTCCGCCATGCCTTTTCGAATTGCCACGCCGCATCCTTCGCCGGTTGCATCAGAGTGTAATGGTTCGTGAACGGTTCGCCGACCACGTTCACGTAAAATGTCACCGCGAAGGGATATGTGACCCCTTTGGAGAACTCCAGCCGGGGCAAGGCGCCGGTGGTGACGCTTTCGCGGCCATTTTTCGGGATTCCGGGCAAACTGCCGTGCTTTCCCAATTCCGCCAAAAACGTTGCCGCCGCGCGCAACTCGCGCATCAAAGCTTCCCTCGTGGATTGAGACGAAATGTCCTTTTCCATCGCGGCCAAAGTTCCGAGGTCATCCACTGAACCGGTTGCGTGAAGCTTGGGAACTGAACTGACCGGCCATTCTTTGACCGTCCGGCCTTGCGGGTCGGTTTGCCATGCCCTTTCCAATTGCCATGCCGCATCCGCCGCCGGTTGCATCGCGGTGTAGTGATTTGTGAATGAATCGCCGGCGAAGGTCGCGAGAAACGTCATGGCGAAAGGATATTTAAGCTCTTTGAGGTCCGAGACGTGCAGACCGCTGGTGGTCACATCTTCAGGGCTGTTTGTTGAGACTCCGGGCAACTGGCCTTGCTTTTTCAAGTCCTTCAAATATGTCGCCGCCGCGTCTATTTCAAGCAGCACCGAATTGGTCAATATCGAATGGGCGTTCGTCTTTACCATGGAAGCCGGTTCGTCCGCTCCGGACGCGGCGGTTGGCAACGATTGCTGGGGCAAATTCTGACTGGACTGATCTCCACTAAACGGCACGTCATGGAACGGCTTTCCTTGCTGGTAAAGTTCCAGGCGCTTCTTCATCGCGTCACGCGCAGACGCCGGCCAGCCAAGCATCGCCAGGGCTTGCTGCTGATAATTGACCGCCTGTTTGAAATCGCCCGACTCGGCATACGCCGCGGCGAGAGTGGCGATGTAGGGCGGCATCTGCCACGCGGACAGTCCGCAGGCTTTCGTGGCAGCCTCGACCGCCTCCTTCCCGTTACGGGCCGTAGCCGCCGGACAGGTGGCAAGCATCATGGCCAGTTTGTTCCAGTAGTCGCCATCGCCGGGATTGAGCCGGACGAGCGTCTTGCAATCGGCAACTGCGTTTTGGTAATCGCCCTTGAGCCAATACGCGCCCATGCGATTTGCATAGGCAACGCTGTTTGTTGAATTGAATTTGAGCAGAACGGTGAAGTCGTTGATGGCAGGACCAAAATCGTCTTTGGACAAATACAGCATACCGCGCATTCGATAAGCCTCCGCCGCCTTCGGGTCCAGCCGAATGACATCACTGAAGTCGCCAATGGCAGCATCAACATCGCCTTTCTTCATGAACAGAACGGCGCGGTTGCGATGTGCCTCCACATTTTTTGGATCAAGCCGGATGGCTCCCCTTGCGCCAAAAGTAACTGTTACCCGAGAGCAGGTATCGTTGTGCCAAAAGGGTGTTACCCGATGGCTCTTGTTTTTGGTTAACTGTTCCGGCGCTTCGAAGCGAGCTAAAACGAGCAGGGGGGCGAGCTTTGAGCCTCAGCTCGCGCCCCCCTGCGGTCGAAGGTTCGTTGGACTTGCGTCCCTGGTTTTTTTGGATCGAGAGCACCGGTTTTCTTAGTTGGGGTTTCGACGGATCGCCGAGATCTGCTTGAGACTACGCTCCACCGTTTCTTTCAAGGCAAAGGGGTTCAACCGGGCCTTGTGCTGTCGCAGCCGTTGCTTGGTGGTTTCGGCCACCTCAGCGCTGGCCAGCACGCGCGCCAGGGGCGTTTGAGCCTGTCGGTAAACGCGCCGCACCTTCCCCGCTTCGCGCTCCTGGTGATCAAGTTTGAGGCTCGCATGAAAGTAATTGAGCAACTGTCCATAAGCTCCCTTGACCAGCGCATTGATCGGCTCCACCACCTCCGGATTGTCATGCCGTTCATACCCAAAGCACTGTCGAACATGGGTCCAGTTCTTCTGCTCCACATGCGCATTGTCGTCTTTCTTGTTCGGCCGGCTGCGCGTCATGAACACCGGCTGCGGCCGCTTCTGCAGCCACTTAAGCACATGATGGTTTATAAACTCTCCTCCGTTGTCGCTGTCCAAACCCAATAACGAAAAAGGCAGGCTGGCTTCCACATCCTGCAATGCCACCAGCGTTCCAGCCTGGCCCCGTCCCCACATCGCCCGCACTTCCACCCACGTCGTGGCGTAATCCACCCCATCGACCATCCACACAAATTCCCCGGCCACACTGCCGCCGCACAGCGCCACTGTATCGACCTCCAACCACCCCGCTTTGCCTTCCTCCCACAGACTGCCGCGAATGGGAATCTGCTGGCGCAACAACGTTCCGGGTCGCGTCAGCGACCGGCCTCGGCCTTTGTGCACGCAACGGTGCCAGCAGTCGGTCCAGGGTTCGCCCGCTGGCCAGCAACAGCTTGTCCCGCACCTCTCCGGGCATGGGCCGCTCGTATTGCTCGTAGGCCGGAATCCACTCCGGTAACATCGCCACCAGGCGCCGCCCACACGCATAGTCCGTCGCTTGCCAGATCGGCCTCAGCCATGGCACCAGCAACTGCGGCTCATACTCCACAGGACGACCGCTCAGAATCACGGGACCTCTCCTGAGCGCGGGCGCGCCTAATGCCCGAATCGCTGACTTGCGATGATAGCCCAGCAACTCCTGCGCTTGATCCAGCAGCTTGCGTTTGTGTTCCGCGCCAGCCGTTTCGTAACGCCGCCGCAGCTTCCTCAATACCTCTTCCCGTGTCGGTTGACTGATCATTTTATCCATTCCGGCCACGGTAACCCGACTTCTGGCACAACGTATCCCTCAGACCGTCTTTCTGCCCCTCCCAGGGTAACAAAACTTTTGGCGCAATTCGTGGCTTCATTCAAATCATCCATTGCCTTGTTCGTTTCGCTCGTGTTGACATACGCGACGGCCCGAATTGCATAGGCATCTGCCAGATCAGGCTTGAGTTTAATGGCTTCACTACAATCGCTAATCGCTTGCTCATATTGACCTAACTCCACATACCCGGCCCCACGGTGTGCATAATAGTCGGCCACCTTGGGATTGAGTTTAATCGCCTGGTTGTAGTCACGAATTTCCGCCTTGGAATCGCTCTTGAATACATCAATGCCAGCGCGGACGAAGTAGTATTCGGCTTCATCGGGCTTGAGTTGGATGGCTGCATCTATGTCAGCGAGGGCTTGGTCGTATTGGCCCTTGAGCATCAGGCCCAGCGCGCGATGCTCGTGTGCGTAAGCATCCTTGGGATCAAGCTTAATGGCTTCGGTTAGATCACTAATCGTCTTCTCCACCTCACCCTTCTTGCCTTCCGCAGCGGCACGGTCATCATAGAACTCGGAATTTGTGAGGTTCAACTTTTCCGGTTGCCGGGTAGTGGAAATTCTGAGATTCACGTGCTCCAGCAGCCAGACAATGAAAATTCCGCTCAAAACAAGCGCAAGGCAGAGGAGGAGTCTGGGTTTCATGGCTATTTAATAAAGGCGCTTTATCTGTGGATTTGCATCATAAATTCGATACCACCAATGTCCTGTATTTGAGTCTTTGCCTTTGGTATATTGCGCAAGAAAAATCATCCTGCCAAAATTAGTATCCACAAAAATCGCTGTGTAGGGTTCTTGAGAACTGTTGGCAATATGAACTTTTCGAATCTTCAAAATCTGATAATTCGTCACATAGCCCGTCTCAAACCTGTCCATTCGAAAAGCCTCTGAAACCAATTCTTCCGGAGAAGAAGAAGCAGGCGTCCCACGCCCCATGTCTGCGCCATTTTCCCAGACGCCATGAGTTGCGTTAAGATTGGCAACGAATAGGTCAATTGCATTCGGCTTGGTGGCGCAGCCGACCAAACCGCCGCTCAAAACGAGCGCGAGGCAAAGGAGGAGTTTGGGTTTCATGGCCAATGTAAATTTGACTCAAAATTCAATGACCTGTTCATTGATGATTCAGAAACCATGTCCTGTGGACATGGTTAGAGGCAAAGGCTAGGCCAAAGGAACTGCTCATGGTAATTCGGTTCTCGCGTTGTCCCCACAACGAACGAGAAAGGAAGAACACATGAGCAGATTCCGAAAGCAATCGCATACGATCTGGTATTGCGAATATCACATTGTTTGGTGTCCGAAGTATAGGTATCGGGTGTTGGCAGGGAAGATAAAAGAGGAGGCGGAGTTGTGTATTCGGGAGCAGAGTCGGCAAATGGAGTGTGAGGTGGTGGAGTTGAATGTGCAGGCCGATCACGTGCATTTGGTGGTGATGATTCCGCCGAAGGTGCGGATCTCGGATTACATGGGGCGGTTGAAGGGCAAAAGCGCAATCCGACCGTTTGGGGCGTTCCGCGACCTGCGGCGGCGACCGTATTGGGGCAACCACTTCTGGGTGGAGGGTTACTGTGTGGGCACGGTGGGGTTGGATGAAGAAAAGATACGGAAGTATGTAAAATATCAAGAACAGCAGGAACAGAGACAGGAAGAGTTTCGGTTTAGCCGATAACGACAAAACCGGGGATGACGCGCGTGGCCCAGCCCCCTGTGGGGGCTGGGCTTTGCCCCCTTATAGGGGGCAGATTCAAAACCACGCGCTTTGCGCGTGGTTTCTTTATTAGACGGATTATCGGCATATTTCCGCCCAACATGCCATATCCGCTATTTTCGGGAAGGATGAATCCTACAAGTCAAAATCCGATTGGCACGCGACGCAACAAATAATAGAGAAACGGCTTAATTGCCTGTTCTCTCGAATGCGTCCGGCGATGCCGGAAGAGAAACGTGATCCAAATCGAGGTTCTTGACGTTCTTTTCATCCAGCCCTTTGCCGTAGGTTTTGTCCGAAGGTTTGCCCCAAGCCACCTCGGTGTGAGTGAGTGTCAATCCGTTGATGTCGCGGGCGTAAATCCCGGCCAGCTTGCGCTCAAAAATGCCGTTCGTGAACACGCCGACGGGTCGTTCATCGTAAAAGCCGCCCGGCACGTTGCTGGTCTTGGCAATCTCCGCTCGGACATTGTCCAACACGATGTTTTCCAGCGGGGAATTGGTCCAGCCCATCAGGAAGATTCCATTTTCACTGTGGCAAAGGATGTTGCTGAAACGGATGTTGCGGACATGCCCCAGCTTCGTTGCTGGCGTGCGGGGAAAATGGCTGATATGAATCGGCTCCGCCGCGCCCCACCATTTGTGCGGTTGAAAACCGGTTTCGACGGTGATGTTGGCGAACAGCACATTTTCGATATTGCCTTCATCCAGGCTTTGAATCGAAAGCCCGCGGTTGCTGCGGGCCACCACGCAATCGGCAAACACGATGTCGCTCGCGCCCGGCAAAGTGTAAACCTCGTCAATCTTCAACGCGCTGCTTCGCGATTCGATCACGCAACCCGTCACCGTGATATGGGAGGAACCACCGTAGGCGGCAAAGTTCGGCGTGTCCTTGATGACAATGCCGTCGTCGCCGGCTGTGATGAAACAGTTGGCAATACGCACATCGCGGGAATGGTCAATGTCAATGCCGTCGTCGTTGGCCACGTCCCAGCCGTTGTGAATGCTGATGGCGTCAATGGCCACGTCTTCGCAACCGACGAGATGCACCGTCCAGCTTGGGGCGTTGCGCAAAGTAAAGTCGTGCAGGTGGACCTGCCGGCAGCCGATGAGAATCATCATCATTGGCCGTCCGCCGCCCTTTTGCGGTTCGCCGGACGTTTTGCCAAAAGGCCACCAATCGCCGGTGAAGGACTGCGGCCACCAGCCTGCCTTGTTCACGTTGCCGCCGGCTTCTTCATTGGCGAGTTCCCGCCACACGGCGCGGTCGTTGCCGTCAATGACGCCATTGCCGGAAACCGTGATATTTGTGGCGTCCTTGGCAAACAACAACGCGCCGGGATGGCCGTAATCGCGCCAATTCGCGCTGCCCTTGAGCACTGCGCCGTTGGCCAGATGAAAATCAATCCCGTTGTGCAGCGTGAGCGCGCCGCTCAAAAAAGTCTTTCCGGATGGCAACAAAACTTGTCCACCTCCCTGCGCCGCGCAGGCGTCCAACGCTTTTTGGATGGCGGCGGTGTCATTGTTCGTGCCGTCGCCGCGCGCGCCAAAGTCGAGGACATTAAAAATGCCGTTGTCCGCCGCATGAGCGCCAATCGTGGCGAAGAGCAACAGCGAACACAGAGTGGTCAACCCGGCGAATCGCGCTCCACCACCCGGAACTGGAGGCAGATTTGGTTTTTGCGTTGTTTTCATAATAATCGCAGTTGACCATTGCGACGGTGATCAAGGCAGGGGCGTTTGCAGGGCCTTTTTGAAAAAGACGCCGGCCCGGGTCGGGGTGAAATTCCAATCCTTGATCAGGCAAGGCGTCCAATGCGGGTCGAAACACCAGACCGTGTAGGAAATGCCGTGTTTGGCGCAATACGAGGTGATGGCTTCACCGTAAGTTTCATCGCCGGTGATGGGATTGTAAGTGCGCGGGTCGTCCGCTGGCAGAAAACCGATTTCAGTCAAAATCATGGGATATTTCTCCGCGACAAAGCCCCAATCATGGGTCCAGTTCTCATCCCGCGGCTGTTTGGCTTTCATCGGATACGGATGGGCGACGTAACCGATGCCTTTGGCGTCAATCGGGTCGGTAGCCACTGGGGTCAGGTCATAGGCGAAATTGAAGCCGGCGACGAGCGGGACCGCCGTGCCGCCGTTGGCGCGGATGGTTTTGATGAGGTCTTCCATCAATCCTTTCCATTGCGGCCAGGTACAGGTGCCGAGGTCCAAGTCCGGATTGACGGTCGGCTCGTTGAACAATTCAAAAAACGCGACGGTGTTGTTGCCGTGATAATGTCTGGCCATCATCCGCCAGAAATCAAATGTCTCTTTTTTGGTCGTGTGGTAAGCTGTGGGCGGATAAAGTTCGGACGTTGCGGGAAAAAATTTCTCCTCATACAAATTGCCGATGCTGTGCCAGTCAATGATGACGTACAATCCTTCCTCCCGCGCCCATTCGACGCCCTGGTCCAGCAGTTTGAGATAGTTCTTTTTTCCGTGGATGCGCCACGCCGCGGGATGCACGGGAATTCTCACGATGTTCGCGCCCCATGATTTGGCCATTTCGAAATAATGTTTGTTCCACTCGCCGTTGCGCTGGAGTTTGTCAGGATCGCTCGTGTCCAATCCGCGGAAGATGATGGTTTTGCCGTCGGCGGTCACAAAATGGTTGCCTTGCACGCTGATGTGGCCGGGTTGCGCCAAGGCTCCGACGGTTAACAACGCGGTGCAGAGTAAAACGAAGACGATTTTTTTCATAACTTCAGTGGTGGTGTGGCTCCTTGCTCTCAGACACAGCGCGCAATCGGCGGAGTGTTTCCAGACATGCTCGTGTTCCATGATACGGGCCTTTCCATTCGCTGACTTTCGGCAGCGTCGCGTCCACGCTGCCTTTGGGCGTGATGCGCCAGAACCATTCACCATGAACGCGGTCCATAAGATGATTTTCGATGAAATCCCAGGCGCGCCGCGCGGCGTTGAGATATTTTTCGTCGCGGGAGATTTGAAAAGCGTTGAGGAAGCCGATTACGGCCTCCGCCTGCGGCCAGCATTCCTTGCCGCCGTCAATGATCTTTCCGGCCCTGCCCTCGTAACGAAGCGCGCCGTCGGCATCAATTCCTTCCCCGAGCACGACCTCGGCCATCGGCAGCGACATCGTCTTGACTTGCCTGAGCAGCGCGGCGTCTTCCAAAACCTCGGCGGCTTCGCAAAGCAGCCAAGTGGCTTCTATGTCGTGACCGAAGGTGTAGGAATCGGAGCGCACGTGCCATTCCTCGTCGAAAAAGTGGTTCAAGTGTTTTGTGCGGGGGTCGAGAATGCGCTGCTGGAAAAGCTGGATGAGTTCGCGCAAGCGTTGGGCGACGCGCGGCTCTTTCCAGACCCGGTAAAGATTGGTGTACGCCTCCAGGACATGCAGGTGATTGTTCATGGACTTCTTCTCGTTCATGTCCTTGTCGCTGAGCCGGGCGTCGGCATCGGCTTCCGACCAATCGCGGCGGCGGACTTCCAGATAGCCGCCAAACTTAGGATCGTGCGCATGACGTTCAATCAGTTCAAAGAGTTCCTGGGCGCGGGCCAGCGCCGCCGGGGCGGCAAAGGCCCGGTGATATTCCGAAAGCGCGTAGATATAAAATGCCTGGCCGTAGATTTTCTTGGAATCGTCCAGGACGCGACCGGCATCGTCCAAGCGCCAGAAGGCGCCGCCGTGTTGCGCGTCCCAGAACCGGTTCATCACGTAATCAAACGCGCGGTCGGCCATCTGCCGGAAGAGCTTTTCAGGACGTGCCTGGTGAACCGCAGAGAAAGCCCAGAGAATCCGGCTGTGGACGATCAGTCCCTTGGGTTGCGTCCGATCGGGTTTGAGGTCGTTGGACAACCAGCCCATCCAGCCGCCTTGCTCGTGGTCCAAGGCCGGCCCGCACCAGAACGGCATGATATGATTGAATAATTGATCGCCGACGCGCCGGGAGAAGTTTTGCAGTTCGCTCGATTTCATGCGACGCGCGGTGGAAAGCTACTGCGGGCCGGGGGCGTGGGTGATTTCCACCCGGCCGATTTGAGTTTCACCGGTCATCTCGATTTTCAGGAAAAGGCCGGCGCCGCTCAGGTTCTCCGCGTGGTACAGCACGGGTTTCCAGTAACCGTAATCGCCGGCGCCTTCGAAATAAGTTTTCTTCTTTGCGGCAATCTCATGGTAGGTCTGGCCGTCCGCCGAAATCGAGAACTTCAGGTCGGCAACCGCCCGCGGAAAGAAGGTGAAGACACGAAAACCGGTGATTGGAGTCGGCAGCCGGTAAATGAGCGCGTCCCCGGTACCGCCGCCGGCGCGGGCCGCGTCTTCCTTCGCTTGGCGGCAATCGCGCGTCTTTATCTCCATGCCGCCCTGGCGGGCATAAACTTTTGAGAAATCAGCGAGATTGTCCACCAAGGTATCGTGCGTGACTATGACCGGGCCGACGACATTGGATGGCTTTGAAATGCCCGACCCATTTTTCGCGAGGACGCGATAAAACCATTCGCCGCCGGGCACTGTTTCATCGGCAAAGAGCGGATAGTATTGCACTGAACTTTCGTCAATGCCATCGCCAACGACTTGCCAAGGACCGCCCGGTTTTGGCGCGCGTTCAACATTGTAACTGGCGGCGCCCACCGAGCCTTGCCAGGAAATTTCACCGGGGTCGCTGATCGGTAATAATGTCGGCGGCGCCGGCGCCGGAATCAGAGGCGGCGTCAGCCCGCGGATTTCAAAGGCATTGCTGCGAACCAAGGCCATGAGCGGGATTTCGTCATAGGCATTACCCACGGGCGAGCCGGGCCAGTGGAACGCCTTGTAGAGATTGTCGCCTGACGGCTCGCTGTGCCAGTAGAAACCACCGTCGCGGTCGTGAAAGCGCAGGCTCCAGAGCAAGCCGCCAGCCGTCCCGGTATCCATGATGGCGTGCATGGCGTCCTCCATTTCGGCAGTGCTGACAAAACCAAACTCGCCAACCACGTAGGGCTTTTTGCCTTTCGCCATTTCCCAATTTTCGCGGATGAGCTGGGTAAAGGTCTGCTTCGTCCATGAACCGGGATACTCGTGCGTCGTGACAATATCCACGTACGGGTCGTTGAGCGAATCGGGGCGGAGAAGTCCGCCATTCACACCGTCCATGACCAGATGATTATGATCCAAGCTCTTGATGTAGCGCGCGATTTCGTGCGTCCAGGAAGGAGGGCACGACAGTTCATTGCCGGTTTCCCAGCAAAGAAGGGCCTTGTCATCGCAGTAGCGCACCCCCGTCAGCGTGTTGGTCCGCAACAGAACGAACCGGATGGTTTTCTCGAAATCGGCAATGAGCTGCGGGTCCGTCCAAAATTCGTCGGCGGTCTTGCCGCGGAAGGCGGCGTATTCGCCGCGGCCACCCTGCCATTTCCAATTGTTCACCAGCGGAATGATGAGCCGGACGCCATCTTCGTTGGCCAGCTTGAGCGCGAGGTCGAGCGTACGAAAGGCGTTTTCGTTGAATTTGTCCGGCCCCAGCACATAGGAACATTCCGCCGGGGGATCGTTGTCTCTCCAGACCGGGATGGAATAGGTGCGCACGACGGTGCCGCCCATCTGCTGCACCGTCGCCAAGGCGTCCTGAAGCTCGAATTGATCGGGCAGACGCCAAGGGTTTGTGCCATCGAACGGGAAGTTGTCTTCGATGATCAGGAGGTTGGGGATGTTGAAGGAAATAAAACGAAACGGCTGGTCACCCGCCATCAACTGATCGCCGCGCGCGGTGATGAAATGGTGGAAGGCGGATTCGGCGCGGGTCAAAGTGGCAGTGAGCAGCGCAAGGGTTAGGGCAAAAGAAAAAGTTTTCAACATGTGGATTCGGGCTATTTGGCGGTGGTCAGCGATCCGGCGGGCACCGCGTCGTCTTTGGATTCTGCCGGTGCCTTCTCCAGCTTGTCATACCAGTTGAATTTAAGGAACACAGTGGTCAGCACGAGTGCGATCAGGATTCCGATGACCCAGTTCCATTGGCGGATGACAATGTAAATGGGCAGCGCCACGAGCGACAACTGCCAGAGGATACCAACGATGACGTTGAGGCAGTCGCGCCAAAAATCGGGGTTGGGCAGGAACGAAGGGTCTTCCTGCATGACCTTGTCCCGGATTGGCCCCCAGAAGCCCCAAGGCCGGACGGTCTTGTAAAAGCTTTTCAAGATGGCGTCTTCTTCCGGCTGGCTCAAATAGGTTCCGAGCAAGCAACCGACGATGGAGAAGGCGAAAATAATCGGAAAGGCGTACAGCGGGTTGACGGTGTAGCCCGCCATCCGGTCCATGATGATCGGCACAAACATGGCGCTGACGATGCCGGCCAACATGCCGGCGAAATAGCCATAGCCGTTGAACCGCCACCAAATCCACTTGAGCACGTTGGCCATGACGTAGGCGCCGCCCAGCGCGCCGACAATCCACATCATCACGTCGGTGATGCGATTGGTCACGAGACCGAAGGCAATGCCGACGACCAGCACCACCACTGAGGCGACGCGACTCAGGAACACGTCGGTCTTGGGCAAAGAATTGGGATTGATGAATCGTTTGTAAATGTCGTTCACGATATAAGCGGGCGCGGCATTGATGGTGGCGGCGAAATTGGACATGAACGCCGCAATCAAACCCGCCAGGAGCAGGCCGACGACGCCGACGGGAACATATTGGCTGAGAATGTCCGGCAGCAATTTTTCAAAATCCGGCTTGGGCATGGCCTGCAAGGTGGGCATGAAAAAGCCCAGCGCCAAAACCGTGATGCCCGTGACCATGAAATAGCGCGGAAAACACAACACCACGTTGACCCAGCCGCTCATCAGGCAGGCCTCGCGTGTGTTGCGGGTGGCCAGAATCCGCTGCATATCGTAGTTCGGCATCGGGCCGGCAAGGCTGGCCAGCACGCCCTTGAAAAACATCAGACCAAAAATAATGCCGAACAGCCCGTTATCGTCCTGCTTGATGGCATCATTCGCCTGTTTCAATATCCCCGACCAATTCAAACCCAGTTTCCAGCCGAAAAACGGGCTGGTCCAGCCGGCCGGAACCGCAGCTTGAATCATTGCCGGCGACACCTCATGCATGGCCACCACGCCGATAATGATGGCCGTCACCGTCAGAATGACAAACTGCAAGACCTCGGTGATGACCACGCTGAACATGCCGCCCTTGATCACATAAAACGAGGTCAGCACCAGGATGATAATGGCGTAAATATTTTCGTTGCTGAACGGGCCTGTGGTTGCCCGGGTAAAATGCCACGGCAGAATGACCACCGCGAATTTGCCAATCCCTTTGAAAAGATAGGCCAACATGCCCACCACGCTGATGAGCGCGAAAAGCACCACGCTGAGGTGCGCCAGATTTGCGCCCCGGCCGCGGCCGAACCGGGTTTGAATCCATTCCGCGCCGGTCAGGACGTTGGAACGCCGCAACCAGGCGCTTAGAAATATCATCAGGAAAATCTGGTTGAACGTCGGCCAAACCCACGGCAACCAGATGCTCTTCAGCCCATAAATGAACAGCACATACACCAGCCACATGGTCCCGGAAATGTCGAACATGCCCGACGCGTTGGAAACACCCAGCAGATACCACGGCAGCGATTTGCCACCCAAAAAATAGGAATTGAGATCTTTAGCCCCGCGCCGCGAAACCCAAAAACCGATCAGCAGGGCCGTCAGAAAGTAAACCAGCACGATGGCGATATCAATGGAATGCAGCTTCATGAGAAATGTTCAAGGACCTATGCTTTTGCTCCAACTATCCGCCCAAAAAACGCCAGAGGCGAAACCACGGCGTTGGTTGAGCGGAACGGTAATTGCACTGTCCAAGCCTGCCAAGTTTGATTCCGCTTTTCGAGCGCAATTTTCGTCACTAATTTTGAGGACACGCGCCGGCTTTTTCTCCCGTATTTCATTTATTACGCCGACCAGAACGGCTTGCAAGGCTTTAGCCCAAGTTTTGGTAACCCCTGTTCGTTCGCATGCGGCAAATCAGGCGTGATGTTCCGGAGAAGTGCGTTATTCGCTTCTGAACTCTCCAAAGGGCTTGTCACCTGTTTTCATGACGCGGGGCGGAGCCGGCTCGTATGGTAAATTTGCGGTCAAAAATTCCCGGTCAAAAAAACGAGTTTGACTCAATCGCATGTTGCTCCAAGAATTCGGAATGTACCCACGCAATTCCTGAACGGGAATCAAGGCCAATCCTATGTCACGAAAGCTAAACCCCTACGTCATTCTGCTAACCCTGATCGCCACCCTCGGCGGATTGCTTTTTGGATATGACACCGCCGTCATCTCGGGAGCAGTGGGCAGCCTGAAAGCTTATTTTATTGAACCCCGGCACCTCAGCGATCCCAATGTCGCCAACTCGCTGTGGGGCATCGTCAATTCCAGCGCGCTCATCGGTTGCATCATCGGCGGTGTCATCGGCGGCTGGGTCAGCACCCGTATCGGCCGCAAGCGCGGACTCATTGTGGCCGCCGTGCTTTTTTTGGTTTCCGCCTTGGGAGCCGCCGCGCCGGAATTTCCCTTTGCCCCGATCGGCCACGGTGGGCCGGGATACATGTGGAATTTCGTCTTTTACCGCATTCTCAGCGGCATTGGCGTGGGGCTGGCTTCCATGCTTTCGCCCATGTACATCGCGGAAATCGCGCCGGCGAAAATCCGGGGCAATCTGGTGGCCTGGAACCAGTTCGCCATCATCTTCGGCATGTTGGTGATTTACTTCGTCAATTACGGCATTTCCATGGCGGGCAGTGGCGATACCTGGCTCAACACCATCGGCTGGCGTTACATGTTCCTGTCCGGTGCCATCCCTTCGATTGCATTTCTGCTCCTGCTGTTTTTCGTGCCCGAAACCCCGCGGTATCTGATGTTGAAGGGCAATGAACCGGGCGCCCGCGCGGTGCTGGCCAAATTGACGACGGCGGAGGAAGGCGAAAAGGAAATCGCCGACATCCGCGCTTCCCTGGCCGAACATCATTCCGGCCGCCTCTTTTCCTTCGGCGCACTCCTCATCTTCATCGGCATCATGTTGTCGGTCTTTCAGCAATTCGTCGGCATCAACGTCGTTCTGTATTACGCACCGGAAATTTTCAAGAACGTCGGCTTTGACACCAATGCCTCGCTGTTCCAGACCATCATTGTCGGCGCGGTCAACCTGATCTTTACCGTGGTCGCCATCGTTACCGTGGACAAACTTGGCCGAAAACCCCTTCAGATCATTGGGGCTCTGGTCATGGCGGTGGCCATGATCGCCTTGGGCGGCGCATTCGCGCTCCAGATCAAAGGAGTAACGGCGCTGCTTTGCATGCTGCTTTACATCGCCGGATTTGCCGTGTCCTGGGGGCCGGTGGTCTGGGTTCTGTTAAGCGAAATTTTTCCCAACCAGGTCCGTGGCAAGGCCATGGCGGTGGCGGTGGCCGCCCAATGGATCGCTAATTTCCTGGTCAGTTGGACCTTCCCCATCCTCAACGACAATCCCACCCTGGTGAAAGCCTTCAATCATGGATTCGCCTACTGGATTTACGGCGTCATGAGCGTCTTGGCGGCCGTCTTCATGTGGAAACTGGTTCCCGAAACCAAGGGACGCACATTGGAACAGATGGAAGCACTCTGGCAGGTGCATGGCAGGAAAAACTAAACCCTGTTCCCTCGTCCGATGAATATCGCTGGGGCGCATCGCCCGCGCGCGATGTAAGTCGCTCAGGCCATGTTGAGCTTGAGCGCGCAGGCAAAGTCGCAAGGATTCGAAGTTGGCCTTTGGACCGTGAGCGATTCAGCTGACTGAGTCCAGACAAGCTTTTGTTCGCAGCCGAACATTTGCACATGTTGCACCTTGCCGGGCTGCACCGGGGACGCGAGGCCGAGGCTTTTAATTACGATGTCGCCTTCGGGCCACCCGAGGACGATGGCGTACACCACGTCGCCGCGCTTATTGCGGGTAAAGCGAATGTCCCGCGCGTCCAGCTCGGCTGTGCTGCGCCCGGCGAAACTCCCGCCCTTGGCCTCATGTGCGCCTTCCCCGAAAACCTTCCAGGGCCGCGTGGCGTAGATCGCCTCACCGTTGATGTACATCCAGTTTCCGATGGCCCCGAGGATGGCAATTTCGTCGGCGTCGTTGGTTCCATCCGGTTTGCCGGGAATGTTGAGAATGAAAGTTCCGTTCTTGCTGACGGCGTCCACCATCCAATGGATGACCTGCGCCGGTTTCATGTAGGAGTGGCGGAGGAATCGCTCCCGGTTGTAATGCCAGTCGCCAATACAGGTTTCGGATTGCCAGGGATATGGCATGATGCGATTGGTCACGCCGCGCTCGTAATCGGCCACGACCGCCTTGGCCAGTTTGTCCGGCACGCCTTTGATGTTCAGCACCGCCTCCATTTTACCGCCATGCGTCTTGAGGTTGTGATTGTAAAAATACGCGCCGAGGTTCATGCCCGCCCAACCCAGTGGCAGCAGGTCGTTGTCGAAATAGAGCAGGTCGGGATCGTGTTGATCAACCAGGTCCCGGACACGGTCGTAAAAGTTGCGGACGTACGCCTCGTCAGGGTTTTCGTGAATACCGTGTTTGCGGCAATAAAGTTCCTGCGGATCGTAGCCCTCCCACCATTGGCCATTGCCGTCGCTCAGCGTCAGATGGCCGTCGTAAGGCACGCCGGCCAGCGGGCCGGTCTTGTCACACAGATGCGCCACCTGAAACCACCACCAGTTGCGGGCTGCGTGAACGGTCACGCCGAAGCGGAGGCCCCGGTTGCGGGCCGCTGCCGCCCAACCACCGATAACGTCCCGGTGCGGACCGATGTTCTGCGCGTTCCAGGCGTGATGCTTGGAGTTCCAGGTATCAAAACCATCGTGGTGATCGGCCAAGGCCAGAAACAACCGGGCGCCTGCGCGCTGGTAACGTTCGATCGAGGCCTCCGGTTCCCAGTTCAACAGTGTCCATTGGGCGCATAAATCCTTGTAGCCGGATTTCGAGGGATGATTGTAATGCCGCAGTTGATAATCATACTGCCTCTGGCCCTGAATATACATGTTGCGGGCATACCAGTCGCTGTCCTCGGGAACACATTGGGGGCTCCAGTGCGCCCAGATGGCGAACTTGGCATCGCGATACCATTCGGGCGCTTCATATTCGAGCAACGATTGCCAGTCCGGCTTGAACGGTCCGTCTCCCGCCAATCCCGGGATGGACGGTGATTGCAGCGGCACGCCGTCCCACGTGTCCGGCCCGGCTTTGCTGTGGGCGGTTCCCCAGCCTTCGTTTACCACCGCCTGCCAGTCAGACACGGGGAAACTGGTGGGCGTACCGGTATCAGCCGTCGCCGGAACTTCCGCCGCTTGTCCGAGGTCGAATGATAGTGGGAAGGAAGCAGCCAGGCCGGCGCTGGCAGCCATGAGTTTGCAGAAATCGCGCCTGTGCATTGTAGTTCCTCTTTTAGTAGTGGTTATGTATTCGAAACGCTAGATACCGCACCAAACTTCGTATTCAAAACTGGCAAATTTTGAATTGAAGAGCAATGCGGAAAAGCTCCTTTCCCAGAACAGCAGAATGAAACGTCTCAGAGTCATACAAACGAGGAGTGATCCCCGCAACCTTGACGCTTGGACGACCTAAATCCGATTTTGCCGCCGACACTCAAACTCCGCTTCCGTTGCTTCTTCGAGCTGGACGTTGCCCATTCCCGACCGCCGAGTCCCTGTGCTCCCAGCCGAAGGGTTTCCGCCCGTCTTCCATAGGTGGCTTCCCCGTCTCAGTCGGCGTTTGGCAAGTTGCGCGGAGGGTGTGGCCTTTCACATCGGGATCGCCTTGACATTGGATTCAATGTTGTAACTCATTGTGGATCAATTAAATTCATTCATTTCAGGCCGTGGTAGAGGCTCCGAAAGGCACTCTTTTCTAGCAATACGTTTGTGTTTTTGTTGTTAAATTCGTAGGATTGTCCATTGCCAAAAGATGGAAATATGTTAAATATTTAAGCAGAGTTAGCCCAAAACAAACTTTAAAACCTAAATGAGCTATGAAAAGAATACTTGTCCCTCTAATAGTAATTTGTCACTAATTTTGGGGACATGACAAGAGGATAAATTCTGTTAAGCTAACACTAATATCGGATCAAATAACAAGCAACAATAGTCTTATGAAAAAAAATATACTAATCGGTTTGGGGGTAGCGGCAGTTACCGTAACTCTTGGTGTGATTCAAGCGCAAGGTCAATCGGTTACTTTCAATTTCGCCGACAGCACCGCTGACGGTTGGGTGAACGGAGGATTCAGTTCTAGCCCGGCCTCTACAGTCGTTACCATCGGTGTCAACAATTACGTCCAAGAGGCTCTTGGCGGTTACCAAGTAGCAAATGTGAATTCCAGCACTGTTAGTGGTGCCCCTGCCGCCAGCTTCACCGCTGCGATGGTTGCCGCCTTTGCGAACCCGGCCGGCTACGAGCTTACTTATAACTATTACATTGATACGGGAACATTTGAGACCCCCGGTACTTACCTCCAGCTTGCCACGTATGTCAACGGGGGCAGCGGCTTCTACGGATCGACTGGAACCCCTAGCGCTTACGAACCCCAATTCAATGGCGATCAGGTGCAGAGCGGCGATGTGTTCACTGGCAGCGTGACGGTTCCCTTCACTGCGTACGGTACCGACCCGAACGCAGAAACTTATGCCCGACTGGGACTCGTTTTAAATGGGGATGGTACAGGCGTTAACGTGGACTATACCGATATCGCCATCACCCAGGTTGTTCCCGAACCGGCCACGCTGGCTATGTGCGGAATGGGTTTGCTCGGCGGTTTGCTCGCGCTGCGTCGCCGTACCAGCTAAGAGTAAAAATCTTTTAATTCTCATAGGGACCCCGGCAAAGGCCGGGGTTCTTTTTTGTTTTAGGAGAAGTAGAGCAGGTGAAGTGGGTAGTTGGAGTTGAACCCGATTTTTAGGCGCTTCGCGAACCTTCGTGAAAACGACACTTCGGTTGCCGAACGCAAGAAGCTTCAAGCTGAATTGGATGAGAAAAAGGAACAAACGTGTGGCCAGCAAGCTTGAGCCGATTTCCGAGTTCGTTTAATCTGCACGGAATGAAGCCCGTGCCGGAATCCAAACCGAACAACGGAAGCGTCCCGACCGCATCCAGTGCCAAGGCGGCCACCGCACGGGGCCACGGGCGGGAAACAGACAAGGTGGTTGATTTTCTAACTTCTGCGCCGCACCGGGGTTGGCTGTTTGGCCTCTTTCTGGTATTTGCCACACTACTCGCCTACCAGCCGATTTGGCACGCGGGATATATTTGGGACGATGATCATTACGTGACCGGCAACCTGACGTTGCACTCTCTGAAAGGTCTTTGGCAAATCTGGTTCGTGCCCGGCGCCACCCCGCAATACTACCCGATGGCGTTCACCGGTTTCTGGGTGGAATATCACCTTTGGCAACTGAATCCGTTGGGCTACCACCTGACGAACGTCCTGCTGCAGGCGCTGAATGCCATTCTGCTGTGGACTGTCCTGCGTCGGTTAGACGTGCCTGGCGCCTGGCTCGCGGCGGCCATCTTTGCCCTGCATCCGGTCTGCGTGGAGTCGGTGGCATGGGTCTCGGAAATCAAGAACGTCTTGTCGGGGGCATTTTATCTAAGCGCAGCATTGGTTTACTTGAGATTTGACCGGACCAGAAACTGGAGGCTTTACTTCTTGGCTTTGGGGTTGTTCGTGTTGGGATTAATGTCCAAGACCGTCATTGCGACGTTGCCGGCGGCGTTGTTGTTGGTGTTCTGGTGGCAACGTGGAAAATTGTCTTGGAAACAGGATGTGTTGCCCTTGATTCCGTTCTTTGTGGCGGGGGTGGGCGCCGGTTTGTTCACCGCGTGGATGGAGTGGGCATTCGTTGGCGCCAGGGGTTCAGGATATGATTTTACCTTCATCGAGCGGACACTCATTGCCGGGCGCGTCATTTGGTTCTACCTGGGCAAACTGATCTGGCCGGTGGACTTGATTTTTATCTACCCTCGCTGGCATGTCAGCCAGGTGATATGGTGGCAATATCTCTTCCCGGCGACGGCACTGTTGATCACCCTCGGGTTGTGGTTGCTATCGCGCCGGAACCGCGGACCGCTGGCGGCATGGCTTTTTTTCGTTGGAACCTTGTTCCCGGCGCTGGGGTTTTTCAATGTCTATCCGTTCCGCTATTCGTTCGTGGCCGATCATTTTCAGTACCTGGCCATGATCGGCCCACTCACGCTGGCTGTGGCAGGAATTGACAAATTATTCCGCCATTTGAGAAACGAGCGGGAATTCTGGGAGCCAAAATTTTGCGGAACGCTGCTATTAGTGCTGGGCGGATTGACCTGGCTTCAATGTGGCATGTATGCGAACCAGGAAACACTCTGGCGCGTCACACTCGCCAGGAATCCGGACTGTTGGATGGCCCGCAACAACCTCGGTTTTATACTGATCCACAAAGGCGAAGTGGACGAAGCGATGGCCCAATTCCAAAAGGCCCTGCAAATCAATCCCAAAGACCCGCCCTCCTGGAACAACGTCGGCAATGTGCTGCTCCATTGGGGCAAGGTGAATGAGGCGATTCCGTATTTCCAAAAGGCGTTGCAAGTCAATCCTAATTACGTGGAAGCCCGCAACAACTTGGGCAGCGCACTGCTCCAGGAAGGCAAAGTGGACCAAGCGATTGCTCAATTCCAAAAAGCCCTGCTGATCGATCCTGACTCCGTGGAGGCCCGCGGCAACCTCGGCAACGTAATGCTCCAGGAAGGCAAAGTGGACGAGGCGATTGCCTGCTACCAAAAGGCCCTGCAACTCAGTCCCCACAATGCGAACCTCTACAATAACCTCGGCAACGCTTTGTCGCGCCAAGGACATTTCGAACAGTCCATCGCGCACTATCAAGCTGCGATTAAGCTGGAACCAAACAATCCATCCTTTTTGAACAATCTTGCATGGCTTTTGGCGACGTGTCCCGAGGCGCGCGTTCGCAATGGCCAGCAGGCCGTCCAATTGGCCGAAAGGGTTTGTCAATTGACCGATTACGAGCAGCCGCAGTTGATTTGTACCTTGGCCGCCGCTTATGCTGAGACGGGACGCTTTGAAGATGCGGTGGCGGCATCGGGAAAAGCCCACGAATTGGCGCTGGCTCTTGGGCAACAAGCGCTGGCGCTCCATAGCCAGAAGTTGCTGGAACTTTTCAAAGCCCACCGGCCTTATCGTGAGCGGATTGTCCAGTGAGAGCTTGGGTGCTTGGCGCCACGCGCGCCTCGCCCGGACCTGAACAGTGGTGCGCGCGAAAGGATTGGGACCGAATGCACTTGTCACGATCCTTCAACTTTCAATTCTTAGTCCCCAATCATCAATCCGGTTACTCATATCCGAGAGCCTTGACGAACGGCTCCAGCCGATGCAGACACGGCTCCAGATATTTCCGGTAGTTCCGCCAGCGGCCCAGGGCGCGTTTATAGACAGGCTGCGTCACGTCAGCATAGGTGGGAGAGCGCACTCTTTTGCTCCGCGCGTGTTCATCAAAGCGCAACACAGACGCATCCCAGGACACGCCCAGAAAATCCAATACGCGCCGGGACACTGATTCCAAATCGGCCACCACGTCCTCGTAGCGCACTTCCAGCCACGGGTTTTTTATCAAGGACGAAAGAATCTTCCAGTTCTCCGCCAAGTGGGCGTAGCCTTCAGTTGTCTCTTCCAGACTCAGATAGGTTACGTTGCCGGAGGTGACGGGCACATAACATTGCATGAAACAACTCAGGACCACATCCCGGGGGTCCCGCAAGGCAATCAGAATTTTGATTTCAGGAAATATCCGAATAAAGGCCGGGAGGAGATGCGTTGTCGGAGGATTTTTGTCAATCAGCAGCCGGTCGCCAATCGCGTTGTTCAGGCAGAGTTCCATGGAGTGGAAATACCTCGCGCGGGACTGTTGCAAGGCATCGGCCCGCGCTGCGTCCAGAATGGCTAACGGCGCGCCTCCCGGCAGATTGGCCTTCAGAGGGTTGAACACATCGTCCACAAAAACCTGTGTTTCCTCGGCCGAGACGATTTCCGGATGCGAATCCAGCACTTGTTCCAGCAGGGTTGTTCCCGAACGCGGATGGCCGCCCAAAAACGCCAGCCGCCGGAGAGGCTGGAGTTGAGGACCAAAATCAAACCAGCGGTGCATGGTTTCCGCCGTAAAGTCAGCTAGCGTCTTTATTGCGACAATGCGGTTTGCTTGCACCTGGGCCAGCAACGGTTGGGCTTCCGCGCGCAACATCGCCTTGGCCTCCAGAAACGCCGTCATGGCTTCATCGTAGCGCCCTTGCCGATCCAGAATGGCGCCCAGTTCATAGTAACCGCGTATCCGCATCTCGCGCTGCGCTGACCCTAGGACGGGACGAAGAATCTTCTCTGCTTCTTCGAAATGTCCGGCCTGACGGCTTAACCTGGCTTGGGTCAGGCGGGCCAAGGCACAGTTGGCGTCCAATTGCAATGCCTGCTCCGCCAGTTTGGAGGCATCTTCCAGGCGGTGCAGGCGTTCGTAGAGTTCTGCCAATCGGGCGAAGGTTTCTGGCTGGGCATCCTTCTGTTCCAAGGCCTGCTGAAAATAATGTTCAGCCACTTGATGGCTGGCAAAATCGGTGGACAATTGGCCCGCGATCGCCAATGCCTCGGATTTTCTTGTCGCCAGGCGCACGGCCTTGTCAAAATGGCGCTCGGCCGCAGCATAATCGTAACGCAATCCATAACGCTGACCCAGGATGAACAGGAGACTGGGATTGGCCGGGTCCAGACGGCTGGCGCGTTCCAGCCACTCAAAGCATTGCTGGAAATCACGCCGTTTCCAGGCTTCATCCGCTGTCTGAATCATTCGGTACACGGAGCCTTGGGAAACCAGCGACGGTCGTTTCAACTTCATGATGGCCATAAATCGTAAACGCCATTACTGCCGGAAGCTATGAAAAACGCGGCAGCCGGCTTGACCGGGCCACGACATCCCTCCCAGGAAACACTCCGAAGCGCTGAACACCCATTTAGAGCGGTTCTAGTAAAACTGTAGCCGTTCTTTGTCAGGCAAACAGCCGGCGGAGCGCGGGCTTCAGCCCGCTTCAACTTGAATTTGCATGACGACCTTGAAGCGGCGTGAACGCCGCGCTCCGGCCACAGTTCTATTGAAACCGCTCTAGCCCGTCGTTATATTCGCAGCTTGATGCAATGTTGCAGGTTCAAGCGGCTTCCAGCCGCCTGTTTTCCGGAAACAGTTTCAAGTTGCGCCCGGGATAGAAGATTATTGTTTGTGCGAGGTAATGTCGGCCAATTCGTTTTGCCTCGAGACCGTCTTGGTCACGGGATCGTGCCAGGTGTGGATGGAGAAACTTTGAATGGCACGCGCAGCCGGATGTCATCTGAGGCCGCGCCCACGAGCAGTTCATAATCACCCGGTTCGACGATGTATTGTTGGTGAGCCGTGTTCCAGTAGCGGAATCGTTCCACCGGAATCTCCAGAGCGACCTTGGCGGTCTGGCCTTGCGGCAGGTGAATTCTGGCAAAGCCGCAGAGGGCGAGCTTTGCCTGCGGCACGGCAGAGTTCACGTGCCGGAAATAAACCTGCGCCACCTCGTCGCCGTCATGCGCGCCGGCGTTTTTCAGATTGAACACCAGCTTCAACGTGTCGCCTGCGCTGACATTGGTGGCATCGAGTCGGGCGTCGCTGTACTGAAATCGCGTGTAACTCAGGCCATGACCAAAGGCAAACAACGGCTGGCCGGTGTAATAGCGGTACGTGCGATTGGACATGGAGTAATCGTCAAACGGCGGCAGGTCGCTCGTTGAACTGTAAAAAGTGACGGGCAATCGTCCGCCAGGATTCACGTCCCCAAACAGCACTTCCGCTACCGCGCGTCCGCCTTGCTCGCCGGGATACCACGCCTGCAAAATTGCGGGCAGGTTTTCGGCCGCCCACGGCATGGCGATGGCGCTGCCGCTGCAATTCACAAACACAATCGGTTTGCCGGTCGCATAAAGCGCCTTGAGCAAATCCAGCTGCACAGACGGCAGTTCGATGCGCGTCCGGTCGCCACCGCGAAAACCGTCGTAGTCCACAAACATTTCCTCGCCTTCAAGCTGTGCGCTGATGCCGCCGACATAAATGACCACGTCCGCTGACCGCGCGGCGGCAAGCGCTTGAGACAACATTTTCGCATTGAGTCTTTCCGGCTCGTCGCGGCGAAACGCCAGAGAACAGCCGGGTTCATAAACCACGTCAATTTCTTTGCCCGCAACCTTCCGGATGCCATCGAGAATCGTCACCGGATCGGACGGCGTGCCGTTGTAATTACCAAGTAACACCGGCACCGAATCCGCGTTCATGCCGATAACGGCGATGCGTTTGATCCTGGCGCGGTCGAGCGGCAACAGGCCGTCGTTTTTCAGGAGCACCATGGATTCATCCGCGACCTTCAGCGCCAAAGCCCGGTGCGCGGGACTGTTGTTTTCCGACAATGGAATTTGCGCATAGGGCACCATCGCAGGCGGATCGAACAAGCCCAAGCGAAACCGCGTTTCCAACACATACCTGAGCGCCTCATCAATTTGCTGTTCCGAAATCAAACCTTGCCGGACGGCGCGCGCCAACGCGTCGTAGTCGGTGCCGCAGCAAAGGTCATCACCGGCCTTGACCGCAGCCGCCGCCGCCTCTTCGGGCGTTTGGACATATTTATGATTGGCCCAAATGTCGTAAATCGCGCCACAGTCTGACGTCACATAACCGTCGAATCCCCATTGTTTGCGCAGCAGGTCGGTGAGCAGGAAGGAACTTGCACAGTCCGGCACACCGTTGAGGGCGTTGTAGGCGCCCATCACGCCGCCGACGTGGCCCTCGCGCACGGCCGCCTCGAATTGCGGCAGATAGGTTTCGTAAAGATCACGCTGCGGCGGATAGACGTCGAAACGGTGGCGTTCCGGTTCCGGGCCGCTATGCACGGCGAAATGTTTGGCGCAGGCTATGGCCTCCAGATATTTGGAATTGTCACCTTGTAATCCGCGAATGAATGCAACCGCCAGACGCCCCGTCAGGAACGGGTCTTCGCCGTAGGTCTCCTGGCCACGGCCCCATCGAGGGTCGCGAAAAATATTAATATTCGGCGTCCAAAAGGTGAGGCCGTAATACTGTGCGCTGTTGCCATCGTGGGTTCGAACATATTCATTGTGCTTGGCCCGCGCCTCGACCGCGATGACCTGCGCTTCCTGATGAATCAACGTCGTATCCCATGTGGACGCCATGCCGATGGCCTGTGGGAAAACCGTGGCCATACCGGCGCGCGCGACGCCGTGAAGACATTCATTCCAATAATTATAGGCGGGAAGACCGAGCCGCGGAATCGCCGGAGCGTTATTGCGCAATTGCAGCACTTTTTCCGCCAGCGACATCCGGCGGATGAGGTCGTTCACCCGTATGGTCATGGGCAGTGAAGCATCCCGCCAGAGGACCGGGCCTTCAACCACGGGCGGCTTTAAGGCAGCGGCATCTTCCACCTGCAACAAATCCGCCGCGCGCATGGAGATCAGCGCGGTGCCGGAAGCGTCCTCAAGTTCAAACGTGTTCAATTCGGCATCATTGGTGCGGCCAATAAAGTCGAACGCAAGCGAGCCGATGGTGTCGCTGGCCTGTCCCACTTGGCCGGTGACGAAATAAACTTTTCCGGCGCCGGCGGCGGCAACAAGATCGAGGTTGCTGGCGATGATCTGCCGGCCACAGGCGATGTCGAAGACCCGTTCACCGGTGTTGGTGTACATGGTTTCCACCATGCCCATCCGGGCGGCGTATTTGCCCGGAGGCAGATTGGACACCGTGAGCGTGAAATGCGGGCCGTAGATGGACTCGCGGAACGCCTCCGCTGTGCCGGGCGGCGCGCCTTCAATGACGACGGGTCCATGTACCCAGCCATGTCCAAACTGGCCGTTGACCCAGACGCTCCGGTTGCAGGCAACGCAGGCTTCCTCATTGCCCATGGACGTGAGAGTTGAAACGCTGCCGGCTAACACCACCAGCGCGCAAAGGATGGTCCGGTTCATGGCTGCATGATTACACACACTGCGGAAGGTGTAGCAAATTTTATTTTGTCGCCGGCTGTTCCTGCGCAACCCGGATGACCGAGTAAAACGCGGGCTTGGGCCGGCACTCGCGGTCAAACAAAAGCGGATACGCCGTGCGTCCTCTGACCGGCCAGTTGTTCAACCACGAATCGCCGTCGGTCACGCCCCAAAAAGTGACGCGGGTGACGACGCCACGATTCGCCACCAACACCTTGAACAAATTTGCGTAGCGTTGCGCTTCCGCCCGCTCCACGGAGGCTGGAAGTCCATTGGTGTAAGGATTTAATTTGGCCTGTAGCGCGAAATTCATCGAGACTTCCGCCGCTTGCGAGCGGGTCGCCGATGGCAGCACGTCCATGTCCAACTCGGTGATCATGACTTTGATTCCCAAACCTGCAAATGCTTTGACGGTTTCGTCAAGCTGCGCCGTTGACGGCCAATCCATTTTGTAATGGCCCTGCAAACCAACACCGGCGACCGGGATTCCGGCGGCCTGAAGTTGTTTGATCAACTTGATCGCGCCTTCGCGCTTGGGGCCGTTTTCCAGTGAATAATCGTTGTAATACAATTGAACGTGCGGGTCGGCTTCATGCGCGAATTGATAGGCCATGACGATGTAATCCGGGCCGATAATTTTTCCCCACGGTGACTCGTGCAAAGTGCCGTCCTCATTCAACGCCTCGTTCACCACGTCCCAGCCGCCAATTTTGCCCTTGTATCGGCCGACGACGGTGAAGATGTGGTTCTTCATCCGCCTGATCAGCGCCTCCCGGCTGATGGGCTTGCCTTGGTCGTCCTGAAAAACCCATTTCGGCGTCTGTTCGTGCCAGATCAAATTATGGCCGACGATGAACATGTGGTTCTTCAAACCAAACTCGACGTACGCATCCGCCGGCCCAAAATTGTAATGGCCCGGTTCAGGATGAACGGATCCCCATTTCAAACAATTTTCGGGGCTGATGGAATCGAACTGTTGCTCGACGAGCGCCGCCTCCCGGGCGTTCTGACCGGTAAACTGAGATTCATTGAGCGCCGCGCCGATGAGGAAGTCATTTTTGAAAGCTTTTTTCAAGGTGGTTTGGGCATGGACACTGGCCAACGTCATAAGGATGCCGATTGATACGCGAGATATTGAGATGACACGTTTTTTCATGCGGTTTCAGGTTATGCGGTTTGGGGTGTAAATTGTTTCCGGCGTTCGGCCAATTCATCCGCCATTTGGATGGTTGTGCGTTTGTTAAGTTGATAACAAATCAACAGGACGGTGCAGACGGCAAAGAGCAAGCCGACCACGATGCCGCTGCACGTGCGGTATCCTTGCAAGGCCTGGGGCGCGTCAGCCAGTTTGGTGTTGTAGTTAAAAAACCACTCCATGATCCAAAAGAATGAAGCCCCGCCAATGGCCAGACCACTTTTCAAGGCAAACCCAATCGTCGCAAAAACGATGCCCGTAAAACGGTAGCCCGTTTTCCATTCGGAATAATCCGCCACGTCCGCGTAAATGGCCCAGATCAATGGAATAGTCGGAGCATAGACAATGGCGACGAACACCGTCAGCGCAACCATGCCGTTGACATTGGTGGGAGAAAGGAAATAAAACGCCAGGGAACCGAGGCTCGCCAATCCAAAACCGGTGACCGCGACGGCTTTCTTCCCAAATTTTTTCGCCAGCGGCGCTGAAAGCAGAATGACAACAATGGTGACGCCGGTGCCAATCATGTTGATGATGCTGTAAGCGACGGCGGCGGCGTTTGAATTTGCCACATCAGACCTGCTACCATGAACGATGTAGCCGAGCGTATCTAAAAGTCTCCAAAACCAACCGGAGACAGACACGCCTGCCGGAACGACGAGGCCAAGCTTTTGCACCCAGTCAAACAGCGCGCCTTTATTAGCGTAATGTAGATAATAATCGTAGAGCGCAGTGCCGCGGAAAGAAAGGATGCAAAAATGGCAGAGGGTCATTAAAAACATGATCTTCCACGGATTGTTTTTGATCAGTTTGGCAAAATCTTGTTTTGGCGACGTTTTCTCTTTGGTAACCGGCTTAATACGTTCCCTTGTCGTCGTGAAAGTGATGAGGAACAGGACGAGGCACAGAACGGCCCAAATGGTCATCGTCATTTGCCAGCCGTATTGTTTGTCCGCGAGGCCAACCAGAGCGCTGCCAGTCCTGTGCGCGTGGCTGGCGGCGAATTTGGCGACCAGCGGCAGTGTGAAGCCGCCCACGATGAATTGCGCGGCGTTCACCGCGATGAAGCGGTAGGAATTCAATTTCGCGCGTTCCACGACCCCGCCGGTCATCACGCCGCCTAACGCTGCGTAAGGCATGTTGTTCATTGAATAAATGGACATCAGCAGCATGTTGGTGATCGCGGCGTAGGCGATCAGCGCGCCCATGCTCCAGCCCTTGGGCGCGGTGTAGGCGAGGATCATAATGACGCACCACGGCACGGCGGTGAACAATATCCAGGGCCGGAATTTGCCCCAGCGCGTGTCCGTGCGATCGGAGAGAATACCCACAATCGGATCGGCGACCGCGTCCCACAATCGCGGCCACAGGAGAATCGCTGCCGCTGCGCCGGCGCTCAACCCGAACACCTCCGTATAGAAATTTCCCTGAAAAAGAATCATCGTCATGAAGACGAAATTTGCGGCGGCATCACCACCGGCGTAGCCGGCATTCTCGATGAATGAGAGCTTCTGGTGGAAGTGTTGTTGTTCGGCCATAGTTGTGTGCGATGCGGTTTACTTCGTCACGGTCAAAATCACCTTCTGCAAATCGGCGTCGTGCGAGGAGTTGCCGGCCATGATTTCAAACTCGCCGGGTTCCACGACGTATTTCATGTGGATGTCGTAAAACGCGAGTGACTCCGGCGTAATGTCGAGCGCGACCGTCTGGCTTTCGTCGGGGCGCAACGTAATTTTCTGAAACCCCTTCAGTTCCTTGACCGGGCGCGTGACGGAACTGACGTAATCACGAATATACATTTGCACGACTTCGGTCCCGGCGCGTTTGCCGGTGTTCTTCACGTCCACGAGGACGCGCGCGGATTGGCCGATGCGGATTCTTTTCTTCGCCAGACGGACATTTTTGAAGGCAAAGGTCGTATAGCTCAGGCCGAAACCGAAGGGATAAAGCGGCTTGGCGGTTTCGAAGATGTAACCACGCCGCGCGGATGGTTTGTAATTGTAAAACGCGGGGATGTGGCCCACCGAGCGGGGAATTGTGAGGGGTAATTTTCCGCCAGGATTGTAATCCCCGAACAAAACGTCCGCGACGGCATGGCCGGTTTCCTGGCCGAGATACCAGCATTCAAAAATCGCCGGCACGCTGTCCTGAAGAAACTGGACGGACAATGGGCTGCCGTTGAAAAGAAACACAATCACCGGTTTGCCGGTCGAGAGCATGGCGGTGACCAGTTCCTGCTGCCGGCCCAGCAAACCGAGCCGGGTGCGGTCGCCCATGTGTTTGAGCGACCAGGCTTCGCGCGAGGTCTGTTCGTTGCCGCCAATGGCCAGCACGATGGCGTCCGCGTGTTGCGCCACCTTGACCGCCTCCTGAATTTGCCGGCGGTCATCCTCAGGGTGGCTGAGGGTGACAAGGTCCTGGTTCCATGAACCACCCACCGTGATTTTGCAACCTTCGCTATAGGGCACCTGCACCCGATCACCGACCTTGGCGCGGATGCCTTCCAATAACGAGGTGTACAATTTCGGTTTGCCGCTGTAGCCGCCCAGCATCTCGCGGTCCGCATTCGGTCCGATGACAGCGAGCGTTTTGATTTTGCTCGGGTTCAACGGCAGCAGGCCGTTGGAGTTTTTAAGCAGCGTGATGGTTTCGCAAGCGGCTTGCAGCGCCAGCCGGGAATTTTTTTCGCTGCCCACGATCCGTTCAGCTTCCTCGGGATCCACGTAAGGATCGTCGAACAATCCCATCTTGAATTTCCAAAACAGCATCGGCGCCACCAGCGAGTCGAGCTGCGATTCCTTCAACACGCCTTTGCGGACCAGCCCGACCAAGTGCAAATAGCAATCCGGTTCCGGAAAATCAATGTTCACGCCCGCGCGCACCGCCAGCGCGCACGCCTCCTTTTTATCCTTGGCGACAAAATGACCGTGCGTGTCGGGGCGGTAGCTCAATTCCCAAACCGCATAGTAATCCGAGACGACGAAGCCTTTGAATCCCCATTCCTTGCGGAGCACATCGCGCAACAGCCATTCGCTCGCGTGCGACGGCACGCCGTCAATCTCATTATAGGAGGCCATCACGCTGATGGCGCCGGCCTTTTGGATGGCCTCCTTGAACGGAGACAAAAAGGTTTCGCGCAGCAGCCGCATCGAAAAGTTCGCCGGCGCGCAGTTGATGCCCGATTCCGGCTGGCCGTGCGCCGCGAAATGCTTGAGCGTGGCGATCACGCGTTTCTTGTCCGCAAACGACGCGTCGCCCTGAAATCCGCGCACGGCGGCCAGGCCCAGTTGCGTCACCAGATACGGATCTTCGCCAAAGCATTCCTCGACGCGGCCCCAACGCGGGTCGCGCGCCACATCCACGACCGGTGTGAGCGCCTGATGCGCGCCGCGCGCCCGCGTCTCCTCCGCGGTCATGGCATACAGCGATTCAACCAGTTCGGGATTAAACGTTGCGCCCAATCCAATGGGTTGCGGAAAGCTGGTGCTCCCGACGCCCGCGTGGCCGTGAAGGCATTCCTCGTGAAACATCACCGGAATGCCAAGCCGGCTGTTTTCGATGAAAAACTTCTGGATGGCGTTGGTCAGCACGGCCATTTCGCGCGCGTTCTTGCCCTTGCCAGCATCGCTGGGCCGGCCCACCTGGCCAAGACCGTGGCCGTGCTTGAACGCGGCCCTGGCCTTCTTGAGATCAAAATTCCCGTCGGCATCCAGCAACGTCTCGGATTTTTTTTGCCAGACGCACATCATTTGTGCGGCCTTGTCTTCAAGGGTCATGCACGACAGCAGATCCTTGACGCGCCGGGCGGCGCGCACGGCGCGGTTTTTATAAATCGGCAGGGCGGCGGATGGTTTGTTCATATCACGGTCTTACGAAAGCTGGCCAATGGTAATAATGGAAGTCAATTGTCTTCGCCAGTATTTCAGCCGCCATTTCCTGCGGGAATGGAGAATGCTACGATTTGCGCAAAATTTTCCAATTGCCGAAAATCGTATAAAAACCGCCGGAATGATTTTGCATTCCGGCGGTTGATTTCAGCTTTCCGACAACGTTTCCGCTTACATCGCCATGTGGGAGACCGGATCGCTCCATTCGCTGTGGCCGGTGGTGCCGCCGACGGCGCGATAGCGCAGACTATAGGTCGTTCCGGGCGTCACCGGTCCGATCTCCATCCGGCGTGCCCCGGTAAAATCGCCCGCATCCACCCACACGTTGCCGTTGTTGGCGGCCATCATTTGGGCCTGATACGAATGGGCGTTGAGCAGCGACTCGCCGCGCATCAGCAATTTTCCGCTGACCTCGTTCACCACGGCCTGAATTGCCGGCTTGGGCAGCGGTGAGCGCGACCGATTGGTGCTGGCGGCCTCGAACCCCGAGGACAACAGCATCGCCAGGTCATGGCGGGCGATGGTTTGCACGTACATGGCGTCCTTATGCAGGCCATCCAGCAAGTCCTCGCGCGCCGCGTTTTTGACGGCGGTCAATGTCACGCCGCCATCCAGCGCCGCCGATATAGCGGCGCGGAACGCATCCTGTAGTTTGCCCAGGTCCGCCGTCGTCACTGGCGGAGTGGGATAGGCGGCATTGCCGGTCAAACCGTCAATGATGCCACTGGTGAATTCATCTATCGCGGAATCCGGCGCTTGGGCGTATCCAAGATAGACCTTGTAGTTCTTAGTCATAATAATATGCCTTTCTGTTGAAACAACATTTCTTCCTGTGAGACGATGAGACTTGAACCGATAGAAAATCTCGGAGGGGACCACACGGTCTCGCGTTCTGTCCTATCGCAATCGCTTTAAGCATGAGGAATGCCAATTCTAATTGGATAGAGACAGCAACATTAGTTAGCATAATCGTTCTTGCCCAAAGTTTTTGAACCCCAGCAAGTTGTGTTCAATAACAAACTTGGAACTCAAAGTTCCCTTGTTTGAAACGGACAAGGCAAAGTCGGAGACCCAAGTTCGCTTGTTGGACACCGACAAGCCAAAATCCAAGGCAAAGAAGCCAAAGTCGGAGACGGACAAGTTAAAGTCAGAGACGGACGAGCCAAAGTCGGTGGCGAAAGTTCCCTTTTCCATGACCGACAAGCCAAAGTCGGAGATGGAAGTTCCCTTTTTAATGACGAACAAGCCAAAGTCGGAGACCAGAGTTCGCGGGTCGGAAACGGAAAAGCCAGAGTCAGGGGCCAAAGTTCCCTTGTCTGAAACGAATTTTCCTTGTTTATCAATGAGTTGGCAAAATTGGGGCTGAAACTGGTTGGAAAAGAGACACTTGGACGCACGTGGCCAACCGACTGCAACACACAATAAACAGAAAGAGAGTTAGATAGCCAAAATCACAAGTGTCCGGTTAACGGTTGATGGAAAGTCATAAAATCATTGTTCCATGAGGATGAAACGACAGTCCGAGAGTGTGAGCGATTTGAATCCGCCGACTCTGCTGCTGCGGGGTTGGCCGCTATTTTGCGGCCATGCACTCTGGCAAGTTCGTTCTGGCTCAACTCCTCGACTGGATTCATCCGCAGCAGTTCCAACGCTGTGTCGCCCGCTATGGCGGCAACTACAAAGTCCGTCGTTTCTCCTGTTGGGATCAGTTCTTCTGCCTGGCTTTCGCCCAACTGACTTATCGCGAAAGTTTGCGCGACATCGAAGCCTGCCTGCGTTCGCGTCGCCCGCAGCTCTACCATCTGGGACTGCGCGGCGAGATTTCCCGGACCACGTTGGCCGACGCCAACGAAGCCCGCGACTGGCGCATCTACGCCGACCTGGCGCACGGCTTGATCCGTCAAGCCCGGCAGCTTTACGCCCACGACGATTTGGGCATCGAACTGGAGCAGACGGCTTATGCGTTGGATGCCACGACCATCGATTTGTGTTTGAGCTTGTTTCCCTGGGCGCGCTTCCGCCGTACCAAGGGCGCAGTCAAAATGCACACGCTGCTGGATCTGCGCGGCACCATTCCCACCACCGTCAGCGTGAGCGATGGCCGCACTCACGAGGTCAACTGGCTCGACGCACTGGCCTTCGAAGCCAACTCGATTTACATCATGGACCGGGGCTATCTGGACTTCGCGCGCCTGCACACTATCGAACAGGCCCAAGCCTTCTTCGTCATCCGCGCCAAGGAACGGCTCAACTATTGCCGGCTGCATTCGCATCCCGTGGCCAGGGATACCGGACTGCGCAGCGACCAAACCATTTCGTTGACCGGCTTTTATCCGCGCCGATCGTATCCCGACAAACTCCGGCGGGTGCGTTTCTACGACGGGCAGCAGGAACGGGCGCTGGTCTTTTTGACCAATCACTTTGGCCTGCCCGCGTTGACGGTGTCGCGGCTCTACTGCCTGCGTTGGCGGGTGGAGTTGTTCTTCAAATGGATCAAACAGCATCTGCGGATCAAGGCGTTTTACGGCACGTCGCCCAATGCGGTGCGCACACAACTGTGGATCGCGGTGAGCGTTTATGTATTGGTGGCGATCATCCGCAAGCAACTCAAAATTGAGGCGAGCATGTTCACGATTCTCCAAATCCTGAGTGTCAGCGCGTTCGACAAAACCCCGTTGCCACAACTGCTTGCGCAGGCAGAACTGCAAACCTTGTCGAATGATTCCCATAACCAGTTGCTGCTGTTCAATCAATAACCGGACACTTGTGAGCCAAAATGAACTGTAACTGCTATAATTACTGCGGGCCCATTCGTGGTGGCCGGAGCGGTCCTGAGACAATATGCCTATGGTTACGATTTGGCCGGCAACCGGACGAGCGAACAAATCAGCACGACGACGAATATGCTGGTGGCGGTGAGCCAATCGTTCTATAACAACGACAATCAAGTGACCAATCGCGTCAGCAACAGCGGGCCTTTAATGTTTGCCGGCAGCGTCAGCAAACAGGCGACGGTGACGATTGCAGGCAACGCGGCGATATTTAATCATTTCACGTCTAATTTTGTGGTTTACACCAGTGCCAGCAACGGCACCAATGTCGTTCCCGTTGTGGCGACGGATTATAACAACGTTTCGACGACCAACCAGTATCAGGTGGTGGTGACGAATAATGGAGTGGCCGAAAAGTTGATGTATGATGCCGATGGGAATTTGACAAATGTTGTCACTGCGATAAGCACGAATTCGTATCAGTGGGATGCGGCGAATCGGCTTGTTTCAATTACAAGTCCAACAAATCAAAGCGTGTTTGCATACGATGGTTTGGGAAGAAGGGTGCAGGATATTGAATTGCAAAACGGCGTATCGGTGAGCACCAACACGTTCCTGTGGGACGGACAGACGCTGGTTGAAGAACGAGATTCGACCGGCGGAACGGTGGTCAAGCGATTCTTTGGCGAGGGTGAACAGATTTCAGGAGCGAATTATTATTTCACAAGAGATCATCTTGGCTCAGTAAGGGAAATGACGGACGGCAGCGGAACGATTCAGGCCAGATATGATTATGATCCGTACGGGCGGCAAACCTTGATTGCAGGCACGATGAGTGCGGACTTTGGCTACGCGGGGATGTATGTTCATCAGCCGAGTGGATTGAATTTGACACTTTATCGCGCCTACGACCCTGACTTGGGGCGGTGGTTGTCACGCGATCCTTTGGCGGAAGCAGCAGGGCTGAATCTTTACGCCTATGTCGCCAATAATCCCATTAACCTTTTGGATCCTTATGGGGATTTGGGAGAAAGCTGGCTTTCCGAAACGCTTGCCGTTTTTCTATACATCTGGAGACCTCTGCAAAACTCATTTGAACAGGGCGGTTGAATCGAAGTCAGAGAGACATGGAAACGATGAGCAATCCTCAATTGGGACTTTTGGACAGCCTCATGCCTGCGGTGCCGACCAACGATTTCTTGGAAGGGCTGGATCACGCGCTGGATTTCAAACCGATTGAAGCGGTGCTGCACCGGATGTATCCGGCCACCACCGGCCATCCGCCGCACCCGCCGCTGGTGCTCTTCAAAATGAGCCTGCTCCAGCATTGCTACGGGCTGTCGGATCCGCAATGCGAGGAGTTGGTCGCCGACCGGATGAGTTGGCGGCGGTTTGTGGGGCTGGGTTTGCAGGACAGCGTGCCCGATGAAACCACGCTGGTGCGCTTTCGCCAGCGGCTCATCCGTTACGGTCTGCAGGAAAAACTGCTGGCGCTGGTCAACCATCAACTGGAACAAAAAGGGTTCATCCTGAAAACCTGCACCCTGGTGGACGCCACGCTGTTGCAGGCGGCGCGTCGCGCCCCGAGCCGGGCAGATAAAGGAGGCGGCGATGACGACGCGGGCTTTACCGTCAAGGGCGGTCAACCCCACTACGGCTACAAAGCGCACGTGGCCGTTGACCGGGATCAGACGGTGATTCGTTGCGTCACCTTGACGGACGCCAGCGTTCATGACAGTCAGGAATTTGAAACCGTGGTCAAAGGGGATGAGGAAATGGTCATGGCCGACAAAGCCTATTGGAGCGCTCAACGCGCTCGTTGGTGTGAGCGCCGGAAAATCGGCAACGGCATTTTGCGCAAAGCGTTTCGGGGACAGCCCTTGGACCGGACGACGGTGCTGTTCAATGCGGTGATGAGCCGGGTGCGGTGTGGGATTGAGAAAATCTTTGGCTGGTGGAAGCGCAGCACGGGCTACGGGCGAGTGCGGTATGTGGGGCGCGATCCCAATCGGCTGGAGTTGGAGTTCAAGAGCATCTGTTGGAACTTGAAACGGCTGGTGAGTTTGACCGGAACATGAAGCAAAACATTCAGAACGCCCGCGCGGCGGACAAAAAAGTTCAAAACGGTGGCTCACATCGCCGACCGTGGCGTGCCGCCAAACCCATTTTTCGTTGAATAATGACTTTGACATCAAATCAGCAACTCAAACGACCTTTTGCAGAGGTCTCATCTGGAGTGCTGCTCATCCATCACAAGGGTTGCCTACCCCAAAACCACCAACACAGCCAACCGCCCCGCCTACGCAGTCGCAGCCAGGCAATTCGGCGAATCCGCCTACGGGTTCTCAACCATACACTCCGCCGGGACAACCTTGGAACCAGACAACCCCAACGGGAGCACCAGAACCGTTTCCACCATTTGAAACACCGGCCCCCGTGATAGGAGGTGGTGCAGCGATTACATTAGGAGCTGGTCTTATTGCTGCATCAGGAGCAGCAGGTGTCCTGGGAGGACTTACACTTGGTAACTGGACTCCTTATCCATGCGGTGGAACAATAAATGACAATGTTCGAAACGAACTCGTTCCATTTTGGAATTGGTGGTACGGATATTGAAACCTATGGTGCTTAAGTTAATTCAAATTGTAACCCATGTACTCACTTATCCGGTGTATTGGCTTGTTAAATTTGCACTCGGACCGGCATTGCCTTTAACGGGGTTCAAACGGACCATCGTAGGAACTTGCACTATTTTGGCGCCTCCAAAACAGATGGAAACAATTATGCAGGGGATCGCCTATTTGCGAACACTTGACCCTGAAATGTTTCAGAGGCTGACCACAAAACAGCGGTATGTCTTTTGGTATACCAAGCATCGCTATATGCGTTGTTATGAGTATTTTGCGTTGAGTAACAATTTTTTACTATGGGGAAATGAAGGCATAGTCACCTGTTTTGTCCAATCTATTATGGCTTCCTCTCTGGAGCAATCACCATTTAGCAAATCTACTGCAACCCGCCTTCAGGTTCAACAACAAGTCTTCGAATGGCTAAAGGGACATTCTTTTGCCAGTGAATTGGTAAACCAATATCGCGAATTTGCAAAGGTGTAAATGTTTTCCAATCTGCTTACTGTGGAACGGCCTCGATTGAGTCCCGGTCGTGTCGTTCAACGGCGGACCGTCCCCATCGCCCTGCCCCTGGTCGTGTTGGACGTTTACGAAGTCAGCGGCGAAGTGCGTATTGGGCTTTTTGTCGCCAATAATCCCATTAACCAGGTTGATCCGCTTGGGTTATGGCAATTTACAATTGGCGGCGGATGGCTTGGCGGTTTATTAATCACTTTTGGAAATAATGGTGGCAGTAATTGGCACAACGGACAATGGAATACTGGTGTGTATGGCGGAGAAGGAGGTGGCTTATATTGGGATTTCAACGCTTCTGATTCCGGTTGCCACAATAAGGGCATTGACCCAGGATGGAAAGCCAAGGGAGGACTGGGTGACGTGTTAAATGCAGAATATAACGCCGAAGGCGACCTATACGAAATTAGCGGTTCCGTTAGCCATTCATACGAAGGAACGGGAATGGACGTAAATTATGGTTTTACACTTAATGGAGAAGGATTATCTTCAGAAGGACCATCATTGACGCCAACGAGCGGTTGGGGAGCAGGAGAATTTGTTGGTATTGGCGGAACTATATACTGGTAACATGTATTCCAATGAGAAGTATTTTTAGGAATATTCCGGGAATTTCATGGCTAACAAAGGAGGCATTTAGCTGAAGCATAAATGAGCGACGTGGTTTCAAATTGTCGGCGGGCGGGTTGGAGTTGGCTTCCATCGCTTCGCGCCGGACAGAGCTTCGCTCCGCTGCGCTCTGCCGGGCCGGTGTTTTGGGTTGGCCTTGACGGCGGTGGTTGGCAGGCTTTTGGCATGAGCATGGACAACGAACTGCAGAAACATTACGCGTTGCTTTTGGGCATTGGCAGCCCGTGGGAAGTTAAAACCGTGGAATTGAAACTGGCCGAAAAAAAAGTTGAAATCGAGCTTGGCTGGCAATGGGGATCGGCGGCCAAATGCCCGGAATGCGGGTGCGAATGTTCGATCCATGACAGCGCACCGGAGCGGACGTGGCGGCACTTGGACACGATGCAGTTCACGACGTTGATTCGGGCCCGGACGCCGCGGGCAGAGTGTCCGGCACACGGGGTCAAGACCATGCAGGTGCCGTGGGCGGTGCCGCAGGGACGGTTCACGCTGCTCTTTGAACGGTTTGCGGTGGACGTGCTGCTGGCCTGCGCGAGTGTGAGTCAGGCTTGCGAACTGTTGGGCATTGGCTGGGACGCAGCGCATGAGATTATGAAACGAGCTGTGGGGCGCGGATTGGAGCGGCGGCAGCTGGATCAACTCGCGCATCTGGGGATGGATGAAAAGAGTTTCAAGCGCGGGCACTCCTATATCACGTTGTTGACGGACTTGGACCAGTCGCGGGTGCTGGAGGTGGTGGAGGAACGAACCTGCGAGGCGGCCGACCAGTTGTGGGCGACGCTGACACCCCAACAGAAGTCGGCGGTGGAAGCGGTGGCGGTGGACATGTGGGAGCCATTCATCCAGACGATTGCCAAGCAGGTGCCTGAAGCGGACATCGTGCATGACCGGTTTCATGTCAGCAAATACTTGAACGAGTCGGTGGACAAGGTGCGGCGCCAGGAACACAAGGAATTGCTGGCCGAGGGGGACGAGACACTCAAAGGGACGCGGCAACTGTGGTTGTATAATCCGCGGCATTTTAATCAGGAGCAACGGGAGGAATTTTCCGGGTTGAAGGATCAACAACTGAAAGTAGCGCGGGCGTGGGCGATGAAGGAACTGTTCAGCAAGTTCTGGGAATATCAGGAGGCGGGCTGGGCGCGACGATTTTTCAAGGACTGGTTTGGTTGGGTGAGCCGCAGCCAACTCAAACCGATGGCCGACGTGGCCCATCTGCTCAAGCGGCATTTGGAAAACCTGCTGACGTATTTGCGTCATCACATCACCAACGCCGTGACGGAGGGGTTGAACTCGAAAATCCAGAGCATCAAATCGGCGGCCCGCGGCTTCCGCAACTTCCAGAATTACCGGATACGCATCCTGTTTTTCTGCGGAAAGCTCAATCTCTATCCACTATGAAGTTCGAAGAAACCTTTTTAGAGCATTAATTATCTTCACACTGATTTGTGCTTTTATAGTGGCTGCAAGAGTCTTTGTTTATCACTCAAAGGAATTTCGTGCCGCACAATCTGTTGCTGAAGAATATGCAGCGCAAAAACAATTAACCTCTGACTTGACCTGCTTAAGTTCGACTAGAAGTTGGACAAAACGAGGCGATTATAATTTATCGTGTTTCATTTTTTTACCAAAAAATGAATTTAATTCATCCAATTTAATAAACAATTACAATTCTGCCCACTTAATTATCGTGCGCTATACGGATAAATGCCCGCAAAATACTTTTGAAGTGGGGACGACCACCAATTCACATGCAAGACAGTGCTTGACGAATACCGCAATCAGTGACGCAAAGTTTGTAAGCCCGCCGTAGTTTGTTTGTCCGCCCCTTTCCCATTTGCGTGCCGAAAACCTGTCACCAACGGGCGGTTTAAGCGGCGCGAAAATGTACCGAGCCGAGCCGATTTCAGGGTGGACGCCATTCTCCTTATCATGGCAGGGGGCGGGCGTAACACTGGAGCGACCAACCTGACGGCAGTGATGCACACGGCGGTTGCGTCCCGGGGACAAATCCGGTATTGCCACCGGTTGAAAGAAGGCGCACGGCCACTGGTCAGACGAAGTGCCGCCAGTAAGCCGCCCATCAACTGCTTACACTGTCGATTCTCTTTTTTAGCTTTAGACCCGGAATGCGGGAACACAGCTTCTCCTTCTCGTCTTGTGAAAGTTTAAGGAACGAGTCATTTTCGTGTGCTATCGTAACAAGAAACGCATCTCCGTCTTTATCGAAAAGGCACAAATCCTCTGGGCGTTTCGGCTGTTGCCATTCATAAAGGCCATCTGCGGATTGCTCCAATACCTGAAGGCTTTCAGCCGTAAGACGATAATGATAAATTGAAGCTTTATCACTAAGGAGCTTTGTTCCAGGCCACTCCGAAGCAAGCGCCTTTTTTAGTTCAAATTCCTTCAAATCCTTCAAAATCTTATGTGCGGTAGAATCGAGCCAGTTCTCCTCACGAATTACCAGTAAAAATGATCCGCTATGAGGGGAACATAATTCAAGAAGCTTTCGATAGTCATCGCCCCTCGGTTCTTGCAAAATATCATATATTTGTCTCATGGATTTATGGTAATATGATTGACTGGACCAATTTGGATATGTGGCAAATTGTAATTCCGATTGGGATGAATTTCTGGCCCTCGAATTGGCAGCACCTTTGTAGCTTCGTTGGCGTTAATTTCTTCGGCCCATTCTAACAAGGTTTGGGCATCCTCCGGTGAAATACCAGTTCTCTTAGCCTCTTTTGCCAATTGTATCAGTGCATTGGCGTCTTTCCCAAATTGACCCGCTACTTCGCCTTCCCCCGGAATCGCATTCAATCCAATTTCCCCAATTGTCGCTGCACCCAGTAGCCAAGCGTTTCCGTGGTCGCATGGATTGCCTGAAGCCGCCCCCCACCCCTGCGCCAGCGATGCTGTAGTGCTCGCTCCTGAAAGGTCAATCAAATCCTCTGCCAACTGCGCGCCGGCGACCTGCAAATAACCCTCGAAACCGCCTGCGCTCAAACCATTAGCCGAGGCGTTGTTGAGATAACCTTGCGTCGCACCAACATCCCACCAATCACCCAGCGCCAGTCCCAGAGGGTCAACATAGTCAATGGGATTATTGGCGACAAAAAGCCCAGTCCGCATTCTGCCTGTGACCTCGTGAACGTCCAGGATCACCGGCAGCAGGACAATGGGGAGGGCGAGCCGTCCATCGGCACGTCTGGACTGACGGCTGGGCGTCAAACGAGGTTGTTCCACCGCGAGCACGGCTCAAAGCGTGCGCTTTTTCCTACGCATTGGCAACGCCCTTTTCACGCGGATGGACGAGGCGACAAGATACCGCGATGAGTTCAGCAGGCTGAACGATCCCGGATAACAATCGTCCAAGTCTCGAACGGATTTCGTCCAGGATTCGGATAATTCTCGTCCGCAAAATCACCCAGCGTTAGACGTAAGGCGTGCCGTCTGGAATGGCGCGTGTTACGGCTATTTGAGATGGATACTTGTCCAAATGTTGCCCGCGCCTAGTAACGCGAAAATCATGCCAATTAGAACTCCAAGAATTAGGCCTTTCAGCATTAATAAGCGCTCACTGGTAACACGCTCATTAAGACGAACTCTACGCCACCAATATGCTAAAGCTACAAGTGCGATTAACAGCGCGATACTTGCATCAATAACTCTCATAAAAATCCACCCCTCAGAACAAAACCAACAATGAGAAGCGTTGCCCAAATGCCAATAACGAAAGGAAACCATATTCCCGCTTCGTGATCATAATTGAAGAACCCGTAAATAAAGAAAAAACCTCCAGCAAAACCCACTAAGCTGGCTACGATACATTTGATTGCTATAAGTCGGTTCATTACTTGCACCCACAACTCCCTAAAGCTTGATACGCATCGCGCAAAGCCGCCAATAGCGATTGTTCGGCTGCAAGTGCTGAATTTAGTTGTTCGGTTGCAGCTTGTGCGCGGCTATTAAATCTTGGATCTAAGAAATGTTCCGCAAAACGGCCCGCCGCTAACGATCCGCTCACCCCGCTAGAAGTTAATGCTGTGGAGCCGACGGTGGACCCTTCGCCAGTCGCAATTACCTGTTCACCTGCGCTTGTGCTCACCACAAGCGTAAAAGTTCCTCGACCTACAACTGCCGCACTACTTCCAAAACCTGCAAAACCAATTGCTGGTGCTCCTCCCAAGGCAAGCCCACCTGTGCTCAATACAGTGCTAGACCATAGAAGGGCACCTTGTGCGCGGTCAGCGTTGGCAATCTGTGTTAGGGCATTTTGAGCATCAGCAGCGCTACCTATTGAGGCTTGATACTGTTGCGTCAAATTTGCGATCAGCGCCTTGAGTTCGGCGCAAGAGAAAAGACCCAACGGGTCAACGTAGTTGATGGGATTATTGGCGACAAAAAGCCCAATACGCACTTCGCCGCTGACTTCGTGAACGTCCAATATTACCGGCGGCAGGACAATGCGGATGGCGAGCCGTCCACCGGCACGCTGCTGGTGAATCGGTTCGTTAAATGCATGGGCCAACATTTGAATTAGCTTAAGCAACTGGCCAAAAATCTGGTATTGTTTGCTTACCGTTTATATTTCCCACTCCGTAAATCAACCACTAGCTTCCGCAAAAATTCCATCCCTTCTTCATTGCAATACTGACCAGATGCATTTGGTGGAAAACAATCGGGCAAGTCAGCGCACATTTTTCGGATCTTATCCATATCAGGGTCTGACTGTCTTATTGATATAAAGTCATCCCAATCCCAAGGGCCATCCTTGTTAAGCAAAAAGGCCTCAACTATATCCGCAATTTCAACTGTTGATGATTTCATGTTTACCAAAGATCATAGTGCCAATGAAAAGGAAGCCTCTTACTTCCGACGGCTAAACGAAAAACCTGTTGTTTTATATTATTGTTCCAACCATATCCTAAACGAAGATAATCGTTACTATTAAACAAGCCTGTGCCGCCGCGACCGAACAATGAATTATAATACCCAGGTTCATAAATACCAGCCGCCTCCGCAGCAATTAGCGCGCTAGTAGTTATGACCGCCACACTCGAAACTCCCAGCGATGCTTCAACGAGAGCGTGTGCAGTCGGGTCACACTGCGTTTGTCCCAAGACACTTTCATTATATTGATCGGCAATATAGTCTTGTTCATACTGTGTTAATTCAGAATCACCCGTAAGCGGATTCTCATCGTATAACCAAGCCAGCCCACCACCTAATGAGGCACCGATCGAATTCGCTGTCTGGTAAAAAGAGCCTTGCGAGTTGAATGGGTTAAAATTCTGTCCAAGCGAACTCCAAAAACCAGTTAGGCCGAGGAGGTCGTAAAGGTCAATGGGATTATTGGCGACAAAAAGCCCAATACGCGGCTGGCCGGTGGCTTCGTAAACGTCGAGGACTTGCAGGGGGATGCGGATGGCGACAGGTCTTTCTTTTAGCTGTTCTCTCGAACGGCTAAGGGGAAAAATGTGTTCCGGCTCGGCGGCGATCACAGGCCGGATTGTGCGCTTTTTCTCACGAACCCGCAATGCCCTTTTCACGCGGATGGTGCTTGCGGTGCGCCGCCTTCAAGTCGGTGATGGTCAGGTGCAGGTAACGCTCGGTGGTGGCCAGCGAACGGTGGCCGAGGATTTCCTGAACGTGGCGCAGGTTGGCCTGATTTTTCACCAGGTGTGTCGCGCAGGTGTGCCGCCACAGGTGGCAAGTGACGTGTTTTTTGACGTTCGCCCATTTCGCATATTTTTCCACCAGCGCACCCAGCGCATAAAGTAAAGGGTCCGCAGTATTGACACAAAACCGGCGTCGGCGTCGCTATTTGCTCCGGGTGCTTTCCGGCCAATCATCTGTGCGGAACGGCACGGCTGGCAGACCGGCTTTGTTATAGAGGGTGGCCAGCGGATTGGCCTGCCAGGCATAGCGGGCCGCCACCGGGTCGGGCACCTCCGGCGATGAAACCACAATCGAGTCGCCTTCAATTCTGGCGTTGGCCCAATACCATTTCTGGTCTTTGCCGGCGATGGAGAATTCGCCCAGCTTGCCGCCTTTGACCACCAAGCCGCCATCGGTGTGGGCGAAGTTTAGCTTCAGCGCCCCGGGCAGGTGTTTCATTGAAGTATAGGTTGGCCCCTGATAGGGAATCTTTTCGCCGTAGGTTTGAGCCAGCGCGCAGTAGGCCAGGCGATCGCCGACGGGAACCTTGTTTTTCGGATGAATGTTATCCGCGGCGCCTGTATCCACCGTGGTTGCCAGCGCGCAATTGGGAACTTTTTCCGCGGTCAACGCCTGCGCCTCGCGCAATTCCGCCCAGCCATCGGTCCCCGGCTCGCTGCGACGCTGCATGAAGGCGGGCAGACCGACAATATAAAATGGAAAATCACCCTGGCCGAACTGGTCACGCCAGTTATCAATCATCGCTGGAAGCAAGGTGCGGTAGCGGTAAGCCTGCGTGAAGTTCGCTTCGCCTTGATACCAGATGGCGCCCTTGATGGCCAGTGGCTCGACGGGATCAATCATGCCCAGATACAGCACGGCAGGCATGGTTGGATAATTTTCAAAATCCAACGGCATGGGATGCGGCGGTTTGGCGTTGAAACTGAGTTTGCCTTTCCATTCGCCCGCAAGCGGAACCACTGTGTCGCCGACTAACAGGCGCATCTGGTCGGGCTTGGACAGAAAACCGTCCTTCGATTTCCATTTGAAGATGCTGAGGGTCACCAGATTCGTGCCGGGTTTCAGATCGTTCATCGGCACATCGTAATCGCGATTGTGTTCCACCCAGGAGCTGGCTCCAACCCAATGGCCGTTGATGTAGGTGGTGTCCATCTTCTCAATCCAGCCGAGGTGGATGGAGGCCTGGCCGGCGGGCAACGGATCTGGCAGCACGATTTCCTTGCGGAACCAAACGACGCAGGGCACCTCGGCCAGACCCATTTCCTCGAATGCGCCGGGAATGTGGACGGTTTGCCAGTCCGAATCATTCAAGTCAGGAGCCGCCCAGCGGCCTTTCAATCCCACGTCGTATTTATCCAGCCAGTGCATCAGAAAACTGCCGTACTGCGGCGCGCGTTCGGCACTCAGACGGTTTATGGCATCCAATTTCTGGTCGTATCCACCCACTTTGCGCAGCGTCTTGGGACTCATCCAACTCTCCACCAGACTGCCGCCCACGCAGTCTTCAATCAAACCGACCGGGACGTGAATGTCCTGTTGCAATCGGCGACCGAAGAAATAGGCGACGGCTGAGAATCCGCCCCAGCCGCCTTCGCCGATCGTTTGTGGTGAGCAAATTTTCCAGCCATCCGCGTCCGGAAGCTTCGCGGGGGAATAGGAAACCTTTTGGTTCATCAAAAAAAGCCGGATTTCCGGATGGCTGGCGTTTTTGATTTCCTCCTCGCCATTGTCCACGAGACTTATGCCAAGCTGCATGTTGGATTGGCCGCCGCACAACCAGACATCGCCCACCATCACTTCATGAAATTCGACGGTCTGGTCCGGCCCGATAATTTTAAGCGTGTAAGGTCCGCCGGGTGCTGGCGGTTTAATCTCCGCCTGCCAGCGGCCATCCGCGTCCGCCACGGCCTTTGCGGTGTGCCCGGCAAATTCCACTTGGATGACATCCCCGGGTTTCGCCCAGCCCCAAATCGGATCCGGCTTTCCCCGCTGGAGAACCATGTTATCGCTGAACATCGGGCTGACGAACGGCACGGACGGCTTGTCGGCCGCAGCGGCGTTTATCAGCGCGGCAAAGAAAAGGGCGCAACTCAACCAGCCCGCAACCCCAGGAGCGCGGACAGCCTTGTCCGCGCGTTTCTTTGCCGACGCGATTGCCTCGCGGACATGGCTGTCCGCGCTCCTGGAAAATGGTTTGATTGGGATCGTTTGAACAATAAGTTTTAAGTTGAGCATGCGATTCGTGAACTATTTGGTTGCGGTTTGGTTCATCGTCGGCGGGGCGTGGATGTAGCGATCCGCCCATTTCAAAAAGGCCGGCCAGTTCGGGGCATCGGTATGTCCGCCGTCGTGCTGCCGCCAAGCTATCGCGCCATTGGTCAAGGCGGTATTGAGCGGCGGCATTTTAACCGTGAGATAATCGCCGTGAACGCCCAGCGCCTTTTCTCCCAGCAACCGATAGACCGGCTGGGCGGCGACGGCGGCCATGAAACTGCCGTGTTGATCCACCCAAGTGCCCTCCGCATGAGGAGTGCCGGACGTGGCGCCGTAACTGATGAATACAGGGCGCGGCGCGCAAAGGGCGATCAATTCATGCGAGTCCACCGGCAAATCGCCAGGCGTCAGCGGGCCGCCGTACTTGAGAAAATTTCCCGCCATCCAGTGGTATTCGCCGGTGCCGGTGAGATTTTCCACCTCTTCGCCAAAGTTGCGGCGGAACAGCGCCGCGCCGCCTTTGCCGGAGGAACCGATCAACGCGATGGCGAAACGTTGGTCAAAAGCCATCGTGACCAAGGCCGCCTTTCCGAAGCGCGAAAGCCCTTCGATGCCAACTTCCCTCGCGTTTACCGCCGGATCGGTTTCAAAATAATCCAGCGCGCGGCCCGCGCCCCAGGCCCACGCGCGCAGTGCGCCCCAGTCATCCGGTTTGCGCGGCTGGCCCTTGTTGCACAGGCCGATGATGCCGCGCGTCAAGCCGGCGCCGTTGTCCGCCTGATAATCGGTGGGAATGATGACGGCGTAACCCCAACCATTGGACAAAACCAGTTGCTCCCAATCGGGCCCGTTCAGTCCGGGAAAACCCTTGAAGCTGTTCGTGCCGTGGAAGAAGCGGCTCCAGTCAAAACCAAAGTGCAACATCACTGGCACCGGTCCGGAAGCGTTGGCGGGCGTGGTCAATGTCAACGGGATGTTCACGGTGATGAGCGGATAGGAAGAATTGTCCACGAGGCCGACCAGTTTCTTGGTGATAACCGGAATGGCACCATTGTTTGTATGGATGATGCTGACGACCTTCCAGGTCACTTTCGGCACATTTTTCGGAACCCGGCCATAGACGTCCTCGTCAAAGTCCTCGACGATTTCCGGCCGCCGCTGCTTCCACCACATTTCCGGCGTGGTTACTTTCTTGCCGTCATTTAGTGTGAGCGGATCGGGCAGATTCGGATATGGGTTGGCCTTGGCTTCATCGGTGTTTTGGTAATTGGCTGCCTTGGGATTCATGCCGTCTGCGCCGGGCCGCAACGATTTGATGCCCAGTTGCTCCATCATGTTTTGATGGTCTTGTTCCGAAGTCCAATTCATTGGCGGCGGCAGGTTGGTGGAGATGGTTTGGGCTGCCGATGGCTCCGCTCGGCAGAAGCTCGTCGCAGTCAACGCGGCTAACGCGAAAGCGGAATAATTTCTAAGTTGCATAACTTGGAGGTTTTGGCCACGCCACTGGGAGGGACATCGCGCTGCGATGTCCCCGCCCGCGCAGAGCGGGCGGAACGAGCAAGCAATGTTCGCGCGGAGCGTTGCGCCGCTGGACGCGGCGCGGACGGCGCAGCGCGCCGTCCCTACCAAACAATTTAATGGTACAGCCTCCCAGGATTTTCATTTCTCGAACAATTTCAAGTCAATCGCGCCAGCCATCACCTTGTAACCGGCTTCGTTCGGGTGCAGGTGATCGCCGCTGTCCAATGCAGGCAAAAGATGCAAAGGATTTTGCGGATCACGCATTACCGCGTCAAAGTCAATGACCGCGTCAAACTTGCCGCTGGTCCGGACCCAATGATTTACGGTCTGGCGCGCCGCTTCGTGAGCCGGGCTGTCATAAAATGACCCTCCGAACGGCGTGATGGTCGCGCCATAAACACGGATGTGATGGGTATGAGCCTGGTCAATCATCCGCTCGTAGGCGCTGATTAAATTCGTCGCCACCGTCGCCGACGCCGGGCCGCGGCTTGTGCCAATGTCATTGACGCCTTCCAGGATAATCAGCCAGCGCACGCCGTTCTGCATAAGCACGTCCCGATGGAAGCGCGACAGCGCCGGCGGCCCCAAGCCGCCGTGCAAGATGCAGTTCCCGCCGATGCCTTCGTTCAGCACCGCAATGTCCGCCGAGTCCTTGTCCATCTGCAAACGGCGCGCCAGATCGTCCGGCCAGCGGTCGTTCTTGTCCGTGCCTGAACCTCTTCCATCCGTTATAGAATCACCGAGCGCCACAATGGCCGCGCTGGAATTTTTGGCTTCCACGTCAATGCCGGTCAGAATGTACCAGTGTTGGGTTTTGTCCGCTTCGAGCAAATCTGACGACGAAACTTCATCGCCCGGTTGCAGATAAGACGTGGTCCTGGACCCGGGATGGCCGGTCACCGCCGGCGAGGTGCTGCCAAAATCTATGGTTACGGCCAAGTCGGACAAGGGTGCCAAATCAAAATCAAAAGGATCGGAAATCACGGATTCACCTGCGGGAATCGTCACCGACGGTTGGCCGTGAAACGTCAGCGCCACGTCGGTGTTTGGTTGAATCGCGCTGCCACCCGCCGAGTCGGCCAGGTGAACGGAACTCATTGTCACCGGCGTTGTGCCGAACGCGTTGGAAAACCGGAGGCGCAATTCCTTTCCGCCGATGGACACCTGCACCACTTGGCGCAGCGTGTTGCTCGTCAAACCTGGAGCCGGCGGCAGATTGTACGGCTCGACCAACTGCGGCGACGTTCCCCAAGTGCCCACCCAATGATCGTCTTGGACTCGACCAGCCTCCGTTTGCGGCGCGCCGTTAAGGTCCGGCGCGGCGCGGTCTGCCGTCGCGAAACCGGAATGATAACTTTCGGGCGGGCCAAGATAGCTCGGTTTGACACCACCGAGGTTGACCACAAGCTTTTGCAGCACGACGCCCGGATCCACCATCCAGAATTTCAGCGTGTGATAGCCGGTGTGCGACAGCGTGAAACCAGTCACAACTTCGCGGACGCTGTTTTCCACGGTTTTTTCCCAGTCGCGATTGCCGTCCATGGCGGTGTAATCGGCGGGAACGGCAGTGACGATTTGCGGCGGCTGATCATCGAAGGACAGCGCATAACGCAAGCCGCGGCCCTGGATAAAATTCAGCGTCGGATCAATGATAGCCTCAACTTCGACTTTCCCCGGATGGAACAAGTACATTTGATATTCCAGGCACGGCGAATCTTTTGGCGGCGTCACGCTCGGCGCCGTGACGGGGAAAACGCTCATAGCCGAGAGCGTCCGGCCAAGATTGGGAATTTCCTCCCAGCGCGCGGAACCGGCGTCAATTTTCTTCGTGTAATGCGCGGCTTCGATGGAAACATAGCCGTCGCTTTCCACAAAACCGTTCAATGATTCGCGCGTCGGAATTCGGGGATTGAATTCATCCACTCTGACAACAACAGTTTTGCCGGCGCGGCCTTTTAGCACTCGGTTCTGCGCTCCTGCGTCGCTTGAACCGGCTAAAAGGAAACCTGTGATTTTCACAGAACCATGCCGGGAGCCTTTCGGCGCTTTGGCCCAATCCACGGTCACCCACAGGCGCTGTTGTTTTTCAACCGTGCCGCCGGTGGTGCTCAATTTAATCCATGATCTGCTCGGTTTGGCTGAGAATTCAAACGGCGTTTGGCCCCGGTTGAAGACATCAATGTAACACGATTGCTGGTTAAATTTATCAAACTCTAACAACACGGCTTCGCTCGAACTGTCCGGCCACGCGTTGGTTGAGCCTTCGATGGCAACGCCCATTTCAGCGTTCGTCGGATTTTCGATTTCCTCGACCTTGGGCATTCGGTTTTCCGGCGGCTGCTGCCAGGAGGTGTAGCCGATGTGCGTCTGGTCCATCATGTGGTCCCATTTGCCGCCGGCCAAAGTATGATTGTAATAATACGACAAGTCCGCATCGTCCTTAAACAATGCCCGCGCCTGTGCCGCATAATCGTTTGCGCTGGCGCGGCCTTGGGCGGCGTACAGCCGATTTTTTGCCGTCGTAATGTAAAGGTCGTTGACCTGTTCGCAGGCTTTGGTCGGGTAAAGGACCAGTTCAAAGAAGGCGTCGCGCTCGTCCGCCGGCAGTTTTTTGTAAATCTCCTCCGCCTCGGCGGTGATGGCTTTCCACTCGGCGAGCACCGTGTTCGCTTCCCGATAATTTACCAGACTGAAGTTGTCTGGAGACAACAGTTCAGGTTTCCGCCGACCGTTGTACTTGGTGTATTTGGTCAGGATGTCTGCGATTTGCGCCGCGTATTCGGGGCCAAATTGCTGTTCTGCCCAAAGCTGTGTGAATTCGGAAATTTTTTCCTTTGGCCATTGCTGCGGGTTCCAAGCCAGGTTCATGAAGAACTGGATCGGCAGTTCATAACCCTTGAGGTGGCCCACGTTCACGATCCAAATCCGCCGCGCGTGGTAACGATACGCCAGATTCATCTGCTCCCAGATTTTGGCGGTCGGATTCGTGTTGACCCATTTGTAGTTGCGCGGCCCGCCGACGTAATCGAAGTGGTAATAAATCCCCGCGCCGCCGCTGCGATACCGGCTTCCCGGCGTCGGCAGACGTCGGATGTCGCCCCAATTGTCGTCGCACCATAGCAGCGTGACGTCGTCCGGCACGCGCATTCCCTTTTCATAGTATTCCTGGACTTCCTTGTAGAGCGCCCAATCCTGCGGCACGTCGGCGGCGTTCGTGTGATAAACCTCGGAGATAATTTTCCGCTGGGCCGCCACGATTTCCTCCAGCAAATTGATATTGGCGGTGGGCGACATCGGCGTGTCAATTTTCCCGCGCATGGCGATGGTGATGATGTTCTCGTAATTTTTATTCCGCTCAAGGCCGGCTTTCCAGAACGAGTCGAGCAAGTTCGAGTGAGTCAGGTAATTCCATTCCTTGGCGGTATAGCCTAGCCGGCTCCATTCCTTGTCCGCCCGCATCATCGGCTCGACGTGCGAGGTGCCCATGACGATGCCGTATTCGTCGGCAAGTTTGGGATTCAGTGGATCGTCTTCGTTGAAACAATTGTTCCACATCGCCGGCCAGAGATAGTTGGCCTTCAACCGGAGCATCAATTCAAAGATGTTCGTGTAAAAGGCGTGGTTGTAGTTGCCGAACCTTTTGTTGACCCAGCCGGTCAGGTCCGGCGCTTCGTCGTTCAGAAAAATCCCGCGATATTTGACGGCGGGCGGCCCTTGCTCGTATTTCCCGGCCTTGACGAACACGGCGTCCTGGTGCCGGACTGGCACGTCGGCCCACCAATACCACGGCGAGACGCCCATCTCCGCGGACAAATCGTAAATCCCGTAAATCGTCCCGCGCTTGTCGCTGCCAACGATGACCAGTCCGCTGGCAACACCAGGCAGCGGATTTGGCACGACTTCCGTGAAATACGATTCCCATTTGTTCGTGATGGAAGAGACGTCAATTTTTCCCGCTTGGATCAGCTCGTCAATAATCTGACTTTCGCCAATCGTGCCGATGATGATAACATTTGTTCCCAGGTCCGCCTCCGCGTGAACCAAATCCGGCACGTGTCCGGTGACGCGGTTGACATCGGCACATAGGTTGTTCGCGGCGATAAGGACGCCGTCGTAGTCATTCGTATCCACGTAAATGTTTGCGATGTTGCCTCCCTGAGCGGTGGTAAAGTCGCCCGACTGATAAACATTTTCAACGTATTGAAGCGGTTCGAGTGCAAAACCGGTGTGAGGCGAGCCGAGAACACAGAGAATCAGCAGGATTATTCCATTGAACGTTGAAGCCGGCAGAAGCGATTGGCGGCAACAGCTAAAAAAATCAACACGGTTGGTCATAAACCATTTTTAAGACTCACTTTCGCGGCCAGTATTTCAACGTGAGACCCGCGACGGAATAGACAATACTATGATTTCTGCCGTTCCGGAGCGCCACGCCTATCGTGGCGACCAGACGCGGAACTCTCCGCCGCAGTGCATCATGGCCATCAGATACAACAAACCGTCGTAGTAACGCTGGATCCCCTCCGGCGTCGGCGTGTTCCACAGCGCTTGGACGAATTCCTTGGAAAGCGGATTTGTGGCCGCGAGGCTGGCGACAGCGTTCATGGCGACCAGGCCGGGCGCATGGCGATCATCCAGTGGTTTGCCTGCCAGCGTGAACTGGCAACCGTAATCCGACATGCCTTGGGTGGCAAAAAATGCCTGAAGCCGGTCGCTCAATTCGCGTTCCTGCTGGTCCTTGCCCCACCAAGACCAGTCCACCGACCAATTCATCGCCGTGCGCCAGGCGTCGAACCGAAATTCCGCCGCGCCTTGATCCCAAGGCGTAGAGGTCGGCGTCCCGTCGAAATGCGCGTAATTCGGGGTCAGGCCGGTTCGGGGATCGGCGGCACGCGGAAAGAAATTCCGGCTGGCCGCGGCGGCTTGCCGCCAAAAGGAGCGGTCGGCCGGCGGTCCCCAGCGCGACCACAGTTCATAAAACGCGGGCAAATGATACGAAGGATCGGTGAAAGCCCCGCGTTCGGAACTGGGAGAGAAAAGAACCAGTTTGTGTTTGGCATCAAACAGCGGCCCGGCGGTCAGAGGCAAATTGGTGATGGTACTTCCCTGGGTCAGGAAAAGTTGTCCCTTGATCAGCCGCCGATGCCGCATGTTGGTCAACAACTGGTCAGCTTCGGCTTTGTAATTGTAAATGCCTTCGCCGTTGCCCCATCGGTTGGCGGCAAAGTACAGCGCCGTGACATAGTATTCCTCGCCGTCCGGCGCGACGAATTGGCTCATCACCTCGCCGTTCGTTTTGGCTTCCCACGAAAAAAAACCATAAGACGGACTCCTTGGGGAATCGTGATACAGGTCGGTTTTTGACCAATTCCAAATCGCGTTGAACTCGGACTGCTTGTCCAGTTGGACGGCGATCATCATGCCATAGGACAAACCTTCGGTGCGGACGTCGTGGTGGTTGATGTCGGTGACGTAGGCGAGCGGGCCGTTGGCATTCGTGCCGGCGGCGTAATAGACCGCCTGGGTGTTCGGATCGCCGTGAAATAATTGTTCAAAAACGGCGTTAATTCTGGTCTTCACCGCCACGGGCGAGAGACCTGCTTCGACAAACAAATTGCGGTAGTGGCCGGTCGCGAAAGCGCCCCTGCCGTTGCTGTCGTTGCCAAGAGCGCCGGCGTTGGCCACGAGCGAACCAGTACCGTGAGCAACCTCCGACAGGCCAACCAAGGCAAGCAACGCGATGAATACTTTGCCACGCGTTGGCGGAAGGCGGTTAATGGATATTCGGGATTTAAGTCCTTGAATCCCGTTTCCAAAGTCTTGAGGAACCGCAGTCTTGGTCAATCCATTCATGGTCGCGGAAAACATACCTTGCGAGGTAATGGATGAAACGATGAATTTTACCGGAAGGTCTGTTTCTCGTTGCTGTTTTTGTCGGGCCGGGCAACTCTTGTCCGTTTTTAAATCATGAAACTCGGATTGGGACTTTATCGCCATCTGCTCAAGCGGGAGAATTTCCAATTCGCGCGGCAGGTCGGCGCCACGCACATCGTGGCCCATCTCGTGGATTATTTCAAAGGCGGCGCCCACAACCCCAACGACAGCCAGCCGACCGGCACAGAGCAGGGCTGGGGGCGAGCTGGCGATCCGGACAAATTGTGGAGCGCCGAAGAATTACGCGATTTACGCAAGGCTGTCGAAGCGGAAGGGCTGAAACTTGAAGCCATCGAAAATTTTGATCCCGCTCACTGGCATGACGTGCTGCTCGACGGGCCGAAAAGAAATCAGCAGCTCGAAAACGTAAAAACCATCATCCGCAATTTAGGCAAGGCGGAGATCCCGATCATGGGTTACAACTTCAGCATCGCCGGAGTTTGCGGACGTACGACCGGTCCCTACGCGCGCGGCGGGGCGATGTCCGTCGGCATGGAAGGCCCGCTTGATGAACCGATGCCCAACGGCATGGTCTGGAACATGGTTTTTGATCCGAGCGCGCCAAAAGGCTTTGCGCCGCCTGTCACAGTTGCCGAGCTTTGGCGGCGACTGGAGAATTTCCTGCGGGAAGTTTTGCCGGTAGCCGAGGAGGCGGATGTCAAACTCGCTTTGCATCCCGACGACCCGCCGATGCCGACCATGCGCGGCCAGCCCCGGCTGGTCTATCAGCCGCACCTTTATCAAAAGGTGATTGACTTGAATCCCAGCCCGGCGAACGCACTGGAATTTTGCTTGGGCACGCTCGCCGAGATGCGTCCACAGGGACGCGACGACGTTTATGAAGCAACGGAACGCTACAGCTCGCAAGGCCGGCTGGCGTACATTCATTTTCGAAATGTTCGCGGCAAGGTTCCGTTTTACAAGGAAACGTTTGTGGACGATGGCGACATTGACATGATTCGCGTGCTGCGCATTTTAAAGAAGAACAAATTCAACGGGCTCTTGATTCCCGACCATACGCCGCAGATGTTGTGTGGCGCGCCGTGGCACGCAGGCATGGCTTACGCCATGGGTTACATGCGTGCAGCATTGCAGGTGATTGAAAGGGAATAATCACTCCATTTTCATCAGAGGTAAAATTGTGTTTAATTACCAGTGAGCAGCCTTATTTCTGGCGGGGCGGAGCGTTTAGCTGAACAACAAAACCACGGATCTGCCCATTTGCCGTACCGTTTGGCATTTCACAGATATCGGTTTTAGTGCTTGAAAATCAAACACTAATAACTTTCTGACATTCCGTCTCTTTGACCTCGGCCCGCCAAAGCCGTCCTGACTGAATTTATTTGTTCGAAGCCCGAACTTTATTCTTGACAGTGTGCTAATAAAGGATAAAGTTTGGCTAACAAAGCAACCACTGTCTGTCACTGATGACATTTTGTGCGAAAAATTAATCTAAACAATTTTCAGTCGGCGAACAACGAAACCGTCCGCGACATCAACAGCCGCATCATGTTGAATCTGGTGCGGCGGCATCAGCCGGTTTCGCGGGCGGATTTGATGCGTTATTCGGGTTTGCAACGCAGCACGGTGTCGGTGATTGCCGGGCGGCTGATCGCTGAACGTTGGTTAAAGGAAGGGGCGGTCGGTAATTTGCCGCGCGGACGCAAACCGACGTTCCTTCACCTCAATTCCGATCGGTGCGGAGTCATCGGCGTTGATGTTCAGCCGGCCAGAACCGTGCTGGCAGTATCCAACATGGACAGCCAGTTTTCAGCGCTGGAATCCATGCCCACCGCCAAGGATCCAGCCGAATTTATTACCCGTTTGAGCCATCGGATCACGGACTTAATCCGGGCGCACCCCAAAAAATCGTATGAAGGCGTCGGCATCAGTTTGCCGGGACGGATTGAGGTTGGTTCAGAGCGGCTGATCTTTGCCCCGACCTTGGGATGGAGTGATTTGGATCTCAAGACGCCCATTGAGCGTGAAACCGGCCTGCCAGTGATGCTGGAAAATGCTGCTAACGCTTGCGCTTTGGCTGAATTGTGGTCGGGGCAGCACATGGATGGGGTGAACAACCTCGTGGCGGTAACAGTGTCGGATGACATCAGCGTGGGGATGATTATGAATGGCCAGTTGGTGCGCGGTTCAACGGGCGTGGCGGGAGAATTTGGCCATGTGTCCCAAGTGTCGGAAGGTCCCAAATGCCGTTGCGGCAACAGCGGGTGCTGGGAAGTGCTGGCCTCCAATGCCGCCGCCGTGCGTTATTATGCCGAATCCGCCTCGGTTCCAAAGGGCGCGATCGGTTCCAAAAGTGATATGGCTACGGTGCCGTTCGGCGACATTTTACGATTGGTGGAGCAGGGCGATTCTAGGGCCATCAAGGCGCTGAATCAAATGGCGCATCATTTGGGGGTTGGCATTGCGATGCTGGTCACCGGCCTCGCGCCGGATGTATTGTTGGTGGTGGGCGAAGTGACCCGTGCTTGGGATAAAGTCGGGCCAATTGTGGCCGAGGCGGTCAAACACCGTTCGTTCACTCGTGCGGCCACCCGAATCGTGCCCGCCGGTTCCGAGGCGCAACCCCGGTTGCGGGGCACGGTTGCCTTGGTTTTGCACAAACACTTTAGCGCGCCTTCGATCGCATGAAATCAAATGTGGTTTAGGTTGCCAATATTGTTCGCTGTCCGAACTAATCAAATTCAAAAGACGATGTAAGAGAGATGAAAAGAAACGGCATTGAGCAGTTGCAGGCGAATGGCCGGGGGGCGCCAGGGATTTTGGCCAGGCGTGGTGAACGGTCTGATGGCAATGGCGAGCTGGAAATTGCGCGGAAAATCGAGCAGAGCATTGCTTATATGTTGCAACGCCTCGACCAACCGCTGCACGTGGCCAACCTAGCCGCGGCCGTGAACTTTTCTCCATCGCACTTTTCCGCATTGTTCAAAAGTTGGACGGGGTGTCCGCCCATTGACTATTTTATCCATTTGCGAATGCAGCATGCCTGCTGGTTGTTGGACAATACGTCCATGAAAGTCAGAGAGGTTGCGGCGGCGCTCGGATATGATGACCCCTTTTATTTCTCCCGAACCTTCAAATCGGTAAATCGGATTGCGCCGAGTGAATATCGGGTGATGCCGGAAAAATTAAGGAGCAACGTCAAGAAGGCGGTCTTGCCTTTTGTTTCCGCCAACCATGAAAATGGCGGCACAGTCCAGGGAATGTTTGGCCGTCCGGTGCAGGTTACCCGGCTGACAGAACCCAGGCGGGGGGGGTGCCGCTGCCGCTGCCCGATTTAGAAACCATGAAAAAGAACCATTCAAATGGACGTTCTTAACGAAATCATGAAAAACATCATATCCTCCATTCCACCGGACAAAATTTCTGTCATAATGAGTAAAGATATCCAAATGTGCCGAAGGCTGAAAAAAAGAGCCGGTTTTTCAGTGAAAGCCTTCACGCTGATTGAATTGCTGGTTGTGATTGCCATTATTGCCATCCTGGCGGCCATGTTGTTGCCGGCCTTGGCAGCGGCAAAATTCCGGGCCATTGTAACCCAGGATACCTCCAACTATCGTCAGTGGGGAGTGGCTTGGACCGCAGCTTCGGATGACAACGCCAACGGCTTTTATCCCATGTCGCCGATAGCAGGCAGTCCCGGCAAAGATGCGTGGGATGTGCCCTCCGACTTGATTTCCAACATGGCGCCTTACGGGATGACTTTGCCCATGTGGTATTGTCCGGTCCGCCCTTGGGATTTCCAAGCAGACAATGGTTGGTGCGTAACGAATCTGGGTCATGCGGAGAGCACCTTGGCGGATCTGTATCAGGCAGTCACCCATTCCTATCCAGGTTATGCCATCATCTATCATAGTGTGTGGATCCAGCGATACAATGCGAGCGATCCCTCGCATAGCCTGTGGCCAAACAACTGGAACAGCGTGTTAAACCAACCGAATATAGCGGCGAATTCACCCTATCAATGGCTAAGAAGACCGTCCGATTTGCATGCCTCCCAAGTGCCCATTATGACCGACCGGGCCGTCGGTGATCAGAACGTCGTGTTTAATGGCACGGGCATTCCCGCCGGCGCCAGCCCAAATGGCAAGGTGGCTGAAGAAAATCTGCTCTACGGCGATGGGCATGTGGAGACGCATCAAGCCAGTGTGATGCAATGGCGGTGGAAAGCGGTCTATGTCTGCTGGTACTGATTACGGGGTATAGGATATTTCAATTTGATCGCAAAACAAACTAATAATGAGAAACAACTATTAATAACCAAATAACCAATCGAACAACAAACAACCAATAACTAAAACAGGAGTTCCCGTATGAAAATCAAACAATCCTTCGCCCTCAAATGGATGACGGCCGCCGCTGTGCTGTCGTTCGCGATCCTCGCCGCCCGGGCGCAGACCTCCGTCCTCATCAACGCCTTTGATAGTTCCTCTGAACTGACTGCTTCGGGTTGGGGCAATTGGTTTGGCACGGCCTATTACCAGGTGGTTTGGGACCAGTCCGATGCCAGCAACAACCCGAGTTCCGGCTCGATGTTGCTGCAGGCCTATTATCCCGATTCCGGCATCGGCGGCTGTTGCGGCCCGCAATTCGTACTCTACGACGGCAACAACGGCATCAACCCGCCGCTCGTCGGCAACGGTGGTCCTCCGGGCGCTGCCTTGGCGACCAATGTTCAGTTCGACGTCCGTTTCGATCCCGCGTCATTTGGTGTCACGAACGCAGGCGTCAGCACGAACTGGCCAACCATTGAGGTTGGCACGCGGGGTACCAACTATGGCCAGAATGACTTTGGCACTTTCACCATCCCGATAACCCAGACGAACTGGGTTCATGAGGTCATTCCGATCGCCGCCAACGCGATCTGGACCAACATCCCGAACCTTTATTTCAAGTATTACACGACGGCCTTCCCGGCTGGCGATGCGGCTTATCTGGGAATGTACATTGACAACATTACATTCACCACGGCTGCGGTTCCAATTGTTCCGCCGACGATGTCCATGCAAAAGCCTATAGCGGGTCTGCGATTTTTTGCTGGTTCAACAGGCTTATATGATCGTTCAGAAATAACCGCACTTGACCAGAATCAGTCATGGGTTGGCGGGACATACCCGGTTTCCTATTCCGTCACGTTTAATAGCTTCCCTCGGCCTGGTGCCACGAATGAGAATTTCGTTTACCATATGTTCCTGCTCCCAGTGAATGCTGCCGGCGGCAACAGCTTCAGCAATAATCAATACATTGACTATCAAGCGGGCAACGACTTGTGGTTGGAGATTCAGGCCAACAGCACGAGCAATGTGGTGGCGGACGTGGCTTGGAAAACCAACCTGCCCAATGCCAACCCGGATCAAACGGTGTTGATGGTTACGAACCCAACGGCCCTTGGCACTTGGACATTGACATTTAACAACGCCACCAACGGTACTTTGACCCCTCCGGGAGGGGTCGGCTCGAGCTTCACCCTGTCGAATGCGGCGACGATTACGACCGATTTCGGCAATCCACTGGTTGCAATCTTCGGCATCCAGCCTAATTCCGGTTGGGGCGTCGGCCAATATGCCGATGTAGGCAAGATCTCCACAAGCGGCGTGGCGTCACCGGGAGGTCCCATCAACGACGACTTCACAACCGACACAAGTCTGAACACGAATGTTTGGGACACGAGTAATTCCACCTATGCAAATGATGTGGTATTCGTTCCGAGTACCTCGGCATGGTGGGTGTACTGGACGTATCCCGACTACGGTGTGGGCTTAGGCACCGAACCGGCCTTGAACGGCGCAGTCCCTTGGAAGACACCGTACTACTACAACAACAGCAACACTGTCTTCCAGGCATTGGAAGCCAACGACAGGTGGTCGCTGGTTCCCAACGGGGGCCTGCCCACAGTGGATGGTACAATCAACGGTGCGAAGTCGGCCAACGGCTACTTCCGCCTCTCCCTTCCGGGACCGACACCATGATTACGGCTGACTCGCGCAAGTTATAACCACAATAACGGCGCCGGATAGACATCGGCGCCGTTTTTTGTTGAAAATTATTATAAACAAAAGCCAGTTCGATTTGATTTCAAGCAAACATCTGGCACTTTAGCAAATGAAACACATTCCTTTGGCACAATTATGTTCCGTTCGTGGAATCATTCTCCTTTTTCTGGTGGCCTCAGGGTTCAGCGTGCCGGCCCGGGCACAGATGGTTTTTGTAGTGGATCAATTTGACCCGTCGGGAACCCAAGGAAACAGCTACTCCGCCGGCCAAATCGGCAGTGTCTGGGGCAATTGGTTCGGCAATGCCTTTCAGTCACTGGCTTGGGATTCGACCAGCGATGCCAACAACAATCCCAATTCAGGATCCCTGAAAATCATTGCCAACTTCAACAATTCTGGCTCAACCCCAAATCAATTCGAAGTGTATAACGGGTTTAACGGCATTTTACCGACGATCAACGGCTTGCAATACACCAATTTCCAATGCGATGTTCGCTTTGCCCAAGGCTCGGCCACCACCAACGGTACCTTCGGCTATTTGCAATTCGGCATCGCCGTCGGTTATAGTCAGGACTACTTCGGCGGCATCAGCGTTCCTTCCAGCAACACCAACTGGGTGCATGTCAGTATCAATCTTGACGCAATGGCGGACATGAATTTACAGAACATCAATGACGTGCTAATCCATATTTACGGGCCTGCCATGAGTGGAACTTCAACCTTGTGGGTGGATAACATTGAATTCACAGGCGTGCCGCCTATCACCACCAATTGCGTGGTGAATTGGAACGACGTGCACCAGAGAATAGACGGGTTTGGGGCGTCCTCGGCTTGGGACAGCAGCACTTGGAGCGCGGCCAAAGCCGATTTGTTGTACTCGACCAACAACGGCATCGTTTACACCGACAATCTGGGTCATACCACCACCAACAACGGCATCGGGCTTTCCTTGCTGCGCTCTCGGATTGTGCCCGGCGGAACCACGGTGGAAAACAGTGCCATGCAAATGGCGCAAGCCCGTGGCGCCCGTGTGTGGAGCACGCCTTGGAGCCCGGCGGCGCAATTCAAGAGCAATGGCAATGTTGACGGAGGCTCGTTTGTCAGCTCCACTGCTAACTATCAGGCATACGCCGCGCAACTGGCCGGTTACGTGGCCAAGATGAAAAGTCAGTATGGCATCAACCTCTATGCGATCTCCATCCAGAACGAACCGGACGCGAACGTGACCACCTACGAATCCTGCAACTGGAACGCGCAGCAAATTCACGATTTTGTCCCTTACCTTTACAACGCGCTGGTGGCCAGCAATGTGGCTTCCACGCAGATCACGCTTCCCGAAAGTGAGAATTGGCAGGATCCTTCCAATCTCGCCGTCACGGCCATGAGCGACCCGGTGGTGGCTGCGGATGTGGGCATTATTGCCGATCACAATTATGACGGCGCCAACGGGCCGGCGAACCTGACGAAGAACAGTTATGGCAAGGCGCTGTGGGAGACAGAAGTCGCCTTGCTATCGGGCAGCGACAGCAGCATTGCCAACGGGGTCTATTATGCCCAACGAATTTTCCTCTTCATGACCGTGGCACAGGTCAACGCCTGGCATTATTGGTGGCTCACCGCCCTCAACGGCTCGGGAAACGAGGGATTGTTGGATATCAATGCCGCCATTACCAAACGTTTGTTTACCGTCGGTAACTACAGCCGGTTCGTGCGGCCGAACTATTACCGCATCGGTGTGTCCAACAACAATCTTTTTACATCAATCAGTGCGTATCAGGATCCGGGCTCCGGCAAATTTGCCATTGTTGCCGTCAACCCGGATCCAGTCGTCGTGACCCAAGTTTTCAATCTGGCGAATTTCACAGCCGGTTCCGTGACGCCTTGGATTACTTCCAGCAACCTTTCATTAGCCAGCGAACCGGTCGTTGGCGTTGCCGGTTCGTTGTTTACTTACCCACTGCCGGCCATGAGCGTGGTGACATTTGTGGGACAGGACGAAGTGGCCTCCACCAACATCACAATTTCCAGCGCTTCCTATATTCCGGGTGAACCTTCTTTTGTTCTCACCTGGAATGCGACGGCCAGCGCAACTTACTCCGTGCTTAAGACCAATGTCTTGAATGGTTCTGCCACCAATTGGCCGGCGATTGTAACGGGTTACCCTGAAGGAGGGGCAGCAGGCGGTCCGCTTTCCTACACGGACACAACGGCCACTGTTAGTCCGGCCTTTTACCGCGTGAGTAGTCCGTGATTTGGCTGAAGCGGAGCCGAATTTCATATCTTAATCTGAGCAACCTAGGTATCGGGGGACGACAAATCGCCGCTGACCATGTTCATGGTGATGGAAAGCAGACCTGCTGTTCCAGCGCGATGCTATCGCATCCAGATCGGACCATAGAAAAATTGCGCAGCACATTTTAGCTTGTAACGGATTAAACATGACTACGATAAACAGCTAACCCGCTCTTGTGCTGATGGTTGCAATTGTTCAGTTTGGTTTAGAAGATTTCGCTATAGCAAGGGGATACTCCATCAAAAACATGGTTTCGTCCATTCCCTAAAATGGAAGGAAATGGTAATCTTCGCATAACAGATTCAGTAAGCAAAATAAACAACAAGAACGAAGTAAATCCTATGAAAAGTTACGTTAAAGCTTTCGTGTTTTTATCCAGTGTGGCTGGGGTGCTGATTTTGTGTCAGCAGGCGCAAGCCCAAGTCAGCGAGTCGGACGGTCTCGGAACCAGTTGGCTTGGCACTCCAACATTCCAAACGGGCGCGCCCACTGTTTTTACCACATCGGAAGGTAATTTTGGGAGCACCGGTGGGGCGGGCGGTTTTGGCGCGTTAGCACAATCTTTTGAACTCAGTAGCGGAGGCATGTTGAATAATATCCAAATGGTTTTGGCAGGAGGCGTGCAGACCTACGACATTGAGATTTATGACTTGGGGGCGTATCCGGCTTCTGGATACCCGGCTACTTCAGCCAGTTACACGCCGGGCAGTCTGACCGATTTGCTTCCGGTGGGCGCCCAGTTCACCTACAATGGTGGAGCTTCAGGGGCGCAAAACGTCGCGGAATTGACTTTCTCGGGCGCCGATGCGATTACCCTGAACGCTGGTGAGCTCTACGCGTTTCAAATTGATCCGACAACTTCAACCGCGTCGTATTGGGCACGGGATGGTGTGCAGACGGTCAACGGCCAGGCTTATCGCATGAACCAATTTAGCTCCGGCGACATGGGTGCCATTAATGGTGCCATCCGTGATTTCGGTTTTGCCATCACAGTTACCTCGGTTCCTGAGCCGGCTACAATGTCCCTCTTTGGAGCGGGTATTGCTCTTATAGGAGTGTTGATCCGCCGCCGCAAAACATCATAACAGGTCTTCGTTGATTACGAACAGCCGCTGTCAACAACCGCGGCTGTTTTTTTGCCGCAAAGAACAAGCACTTGTTCCTTGCCACGATCGGTCCGGCCGGAGACAGAAAAGATATTCCCCGTGGCTTTGACAGTCCTGAGTCGGGCCAAAGCTTTGAGAAATCGCTGGTCGTAGGCGGCCAGACCGCCTTGCCGTCGGCGGTATTCAGATGGTGTGGTTCCCACCAAGCTCTTGAAGACACGTGAAAAATACTGGCTCGAGCCAAACCCCGCATCGAGCGCGATTTCGGTGATGGTCTTGTCGCTGTTTTTCAAAGACGATTGCGATTGCCTGACGCGGAAGCGGTTCAGTAAAAGCGAAGGCGCGTCGCCGGTCAGTTCCCTGGTCAGGATTTCAAATTGCGTGCGTTTGAGACGGCAGGCCGCCGACATGGAGTCCAAACTCCAGGGTTCGGCGCAACGCGCCCGCAGTTCAGCCACGAATTGGAGCACCCGCTGCTCACTCAAGGAATTTTTTTGATCCTGAGTTTCAGACAAATGAACGCTCCTGGCCAATTCGCAAAGCATCGCCCGGGATAACGCGATGACCTGAGTGCGCGCCATCAGCCCCGGTTCAGCCAACTCCCGGGTCAATCGGGCCATGATCCAGGCGAAATCCGGATTGGCCGCAAAGCACCGGCGGCGCGCGGATGAAAGTTTGCAGAAAATCCCCTTCTGCTCCGATTCCGAAAGCCCAAATCCGTCAACCAGTCGCAGTTTTTCTGGCTGGTCTTTCCGTAGAGTTCGCAAGCGAAAGACGATGAAATGGAAAAAATGTCCCGGCTCAAAATCCAGACAGCTTCCGTGCCTTTCCCATGGAAATGTGAAAAAGACCGAGCGCGGCGGAACCAGAAATGGGTGACCTTCAATTTCCCAATGGAGGTAGCCTTGGGCGATATAATGGACCTCAAAGCCGCCGTTTTGATGTTCCGGCAGGCGCGCAATGCTGCCGCTGCCATACTCTTCAAACAGATCAGCGCAATGGCGCGGCTGGCAGGGAAGCTGTCGGACCGGGATCATGTGTGGAAATCTAGCGGGCTGACGGTTTCCACGTCAAGGGTGTCCGGCACGTTGTGCATTTTTTACCGTCGGGAATGCGGGCAAGCCATTTCCCTCAAGTTTTGCTTAAATCTCATAACACTGGTAAAACTGGAGAAGTTCAAGTATGAGCAAAATCATCATCTCAAATAAAAGGGGCAAACAAGGCATTGGAGCGGGAGTTTGGAACCTGGGCCCGGGTCGCGATCCCTTCGGCGGCCCGACCCGTGACGAAATTCCTATTTTGGACCGCATCCCTTTGCTGGCGGAGGCGGGCATTACCTACGTCGAAGCGCACGACGTCGAGATTGCCCGAAGCGACGTGCCTCAGACGAAAAAGCTGCTGAAACAATACGGTCTGAAGATGGGCATGTACACGCCGTCGTTTTTTGCCGACCCGGTTTTCAAGGATGGCGCCATGACCAGCAATGACCGTATGGTTCGCAAACAGGCCCTGCAAAACGCCCTCCAAGCCGTGGATGTTACTGTGGAACTGGGCGCGGAAGTCATGGTGTTCTGGAACGGTCGTGAAGGCTTTGACTTTATGCTGGCCAAGAATGGCCAGGACTCGATCCGGCGTTTGATCGAGGGCTTCAATGCGGTGGGCGCCTACGCCTTGGAGAAATACGGCCGGAAATCGCCGCGCTTCGCCCTCGAACCGAAGCCCAACGAACCGCGCGCCAACATGTATCTGGGCAATGTGGGCGAAGTGCTTTACCTTATCAGCCGGCTCGACCCCGCCGTACGACCGCTGTTCGGGGTCAATCCCGAAACCGCGCACAGTCGGATGGCCGGGCTGGATTATGTTTGGGACGTGGAATTGTGCTTGGAAGCCGGAAAACTATTTCATATCCATCTGAATTCGCAGGACACCACCCGTTATGACCAGGATCTGCCTTTTGGCTACACGGAACCGTTGAAGGATCTGGCCTTGTGTGTGGTGCTGCAAGACGCAAAATGGGAAGGCATCCTGGCCTTCGATGTCAAAGCGCCGCGCACCGACCGGCAGGAGGACATTGCCGACATTTTGCACACCAGCGCCGCCAACTTGCAGCGTCTGTGGGCCCGCGCGCTCAAAGTGGATCGGAAGAAGATCGCGGAGTTTCGTTCAAGCCAAAGATACACGGCGTTGGCCGGATATTTGGCCAAGTGTCTCTATTGAGACGCCGACCCGACCGGGCATGATTTACCTGGGAATAGATTGCGGCACGCAAAGTACCAAAACCATCGCGATGGATGGTGAGACGGGGGAAATACTCACCTCCTTCGCCCAACGCTATGATGTTTTGCCCGGCTTGCCGCCGGGCCACATGGAGCAGCATCCGGGAATCTGGGTTCAGGCGATGGAATCCACCGTCGGCCAAGTTCTGGAGAGCTTGGGTGCCCGGCGCAAGGAGGTTCGCGGTATTGGAGTTTCGGGCCAACAACACGGATTTGTCGCCTTGGACAAGCAGGCGCAGGTGATTCGTCCCGCCAAGCTCTGGTGCGACACCTCGACGGTTGAAGAATGCGAACTCATCCGGGCCCACTTTGGAGGCTCGCAGTGTTTGATTGAAAAGACTGGGCTGGACATGCTTCCGGGTTTTACCGCGCCCAAGATTTTGTGGCTCAAACGGCACGAGCCGGAAAACTTTGCCAGGCTGGCGACTGTATTGCTGCCACATGACTACCTGAATTTTCACCTGACGGGAAAGTTGCGCATGGAATACGGCGATGCGTCGGGCACCGCTTTGCTGAATGTTCGCAATCGCAACTGGGAGCGGGATATTCTGGAATTCATTGACCGGGCGCTGCCGGAAAAAATGCCCGCAGTGGGTTCCTCCCGGGAAGCCATCGGCAGGCTGAGGCCGGAATTGGTCGAACGCTGGAATGTGTCCCGGGATGTTCTGGTGAGCGCCGGTGGTGGCGACAACATGATGGGCGCCATCGGCACCGCGAACGTTGTTCCTGGACGGGTTACAGCCAGCCTTGGAACCTCCGGCACCATTTACGCCTACAGCGGGAAACCAGTGGTTGATCCCAAGGGTGAAATTGCCGGCTTTTGCGACAGCACCGATGCCTGGCTCCCGTTGCTTTGCACCATGAATGTAACCGTGGCGACCGAGGCCGTTCGGAACCTTTTTGGGTGGTCCGTCGCCCAACTGGATGTGGCGGTGGAAAGCGCGCCCGCCGGCGCGGACGGGCTTGTGTTTCTTCCTTATCTTCAGGGCGAACGCACGCCCAACCTGCCGGGTGGAAGCGGAGTTTTTCATGGCTTGACCCTCCGCAACCTGCAACCGGCGCTGATGGCCCGCGCGGTCATGGAAGGTGTGACCTTGGGCATGGCCTACGGCTTGGAACGCATGTGCGAACTGGGAATCCGGCCGGCGGAAATCCGCCTTACGGGCGGTGCCAGCCGGAGTGTCGTCTGGCGGCAGATCTGCGCCGACATTTTTAATTGCCGCGTGGTCACTTTGGCTGAGGTGGAAGGCGCGGCATTAGGCGCCGCGATTCAAGCGCTGGCCGTGGTCCAGACTGAAAAGTCCGTAAATGATTGGTCCGTCCAGTTCGCGCGAATCAACCCGAACGAAACCGCCGAACCCCGCACGAACATCGGTTTCGATTACGTTGCCGCCAGACAGCGGCTTCTTTCACTCACGCGGTCACTTGCCCTTCACCGATTCCTGTAATCTCAAAACCCAGAAGGTCCGCATCCCGGCTCAATCCATACAACATGCTGCTCGTGTTCACCCCACGTTGGGAGGGTTGCTTCTCGGCCAACCATCGGTGAAACAATGGAACAGGCATTCAATATGGCTTGGTGTTCCTTGGGTGCCTTCCACCTGAAAAGCAAAATCACCGGCGATCAAAATGGCCTTGAGACGAGCGGCAAGATTGAGGCGCAGCGCACCCTCACCGGCCCCGTTTTACCAAAACGACGGCCACTTGATCTCTTCCTCTGCCGGTTTGACGCCCCTGTGGAATCCTGTTTCGTCTTGATAACCGGCTGGTATCTCAATCCTTGCGGCATTTCGTAATCTCTCAATGATTCCACGGAATGCCGAACCGAACGCAGCCGTATCCGGCAACAGCTCGCGCATTGTAAAGGCACTTTTATGCAGGATGCTTTTGTTTAAGCATGAGCGAAACCAGCCGCCATTATGGGTCACAATCCTGCCACTTTCCAGCTTAAAGCTTTTTGCACAAACAAAAGTTGTTTTTTCTTATCCGCCGGTTGTTCACAGCCGGATTTTGGAAACAGACGCCACCGGCTATATCCGCGCTGGATTAGCGAAACGGGAAACGTCAGGCGCTTGCGACCGCAAGGCTGGGCAGCCGATATAAAGCGCAGCCGCAAGCCCTGACGTGCATTGCTAAAGCAATTTTCTGGCCAATGCGACATAAGGTTTGGGCAGAGTCGGGGGCAGGCATTTTACACAAGGCACAGGCCTCGGGAACTGAATCCCAGTAGTGGGATTTGGTCCTGTCGTTCAGACCTCGTTTAAAGGCGTTATCTATGGCTGTTGTTCCACAGTGCGAAATAACTCTATTAATTGACTTTTACCTCCATTTCCGTAACGTGATTACATGAAGATTGGTTCCAAGCTTTTTGGTTCCACGTTTCTTGGATTGTGCGCAGGCATTGGGTGTGCTGGCTTGCTTCATGCTCAGGTCGGGGAGACGAACGTTGCCTGGCAGGGGACGGTTAGTTTGGTCACCACCGGTAATGTTACCTATGCCGAATACTCGTGGTTGCTGTTGGGCTACGAGTGCGAGCACTTGGTTAGTACGGGTCCCCTGATACGCAACGGCAACAACTTCTGGTATGATTTCGACCTCGCGGAGACAACCTGGGTGGCTTGCCCCCAGTTTATCGCACGTGTAACCACCACCGCCGTTTTGGGCACCTTGGCTCCGGGCACCTACACCTTGACCACAACCTCTTGGGGTGTGCCAGTCGCGACCAACACCTTCACCATTCCGGCAAATTCCACGCCACCCACGCCAATTCTCTGCCCCATCGGGTTTTGCACCAACGGGTCGTTTGAAATACAGATGTCGAACTGTGACAGCAACATGAGTTACGTCCTGCAATGCTCGACGAACTTGGTGGATTGGACTTGTCTTTCAACCAATTCAGGTGGGCAGCCGTTGATGGACGCCTCCCCGGTCTTGCCCGGCAGTCGCTTTTACCGCGTACAAATTCTTCGGCAGTGACTTTCGTTGTTAGCTAGGTCCTTCCGGGAAAAGACGAGGCCGGGGGTTTTCTGAAGCATTCTTTTACTCATGCGATGGAGTTCGATAGATTCTAACTGCGGCAGAACCCCGCTAGATTACGACCGGATATTTCCGGCCGTTTCGACTTTTGCGGTTGCTCATTGATGCGCCTTTCAAGGCAGATCGGGAACGTGACAAAAAGAATGACCGCCCACACTGGGACGGTTAATTTTCCGTTGGAGATGTTTATTTCAGGGCTTTCGCCCTGCACATCCTGCGAATCCACCCAGATTCAACGTAACCAGAAATGTGACTTGCTGTCTGGAAATTGTCTGGAAAATCAAAAAGCGTTGAAAACCCCCAGTAAAAGCTGGTGCCCGCGACAGGACTTGAACCTGTACGATGTTATTCACTAGAACCTGAATCTAGCGCGTCTGCCAATTCCGCCACGCGGGCACAATGAGTGGCAGCTTTTTCAATACACGCCATTACTCGCATGGGCAAGTCGAATTAGTCCGGCACCATCATGGCAATTTCACCCGCCGGCCCTCTTGATGAGATTCCTCGACTGCTGCCAGCACGCGCTGGTTTTTCAAGCCGTCCTCAAACGTCGGCGGCGCCGGTTTGCCTTCCACGCAGGCGTTCACAAAATCCACGACCGTGTGGATGAACGTGTGCTCATAGCCGATGCCATGACCCGGCGGCCACCAGTTGCCCACATACGGCTGAACGCCGTCGCGTTCCGTCACCAAAATGTCGCGGAAGCCGCGCCGGTCCGCCGGATCGCCGCCGTTGTAAAATTTCAGCCGGTTCATGTCCTCGAAATCAAAATAGAGCGAGCCTTTGCTGCCGTTGATTTCAATGGTGATATGGTTCTTGCGGCCGAGGGCGTAGCGTGTCGCCTCCAGATTCGCCAGCACCCCGTTTTCCATCCGGCCGAAGAAAACCACCGAGTCCGGTACATTGACCTTGCCCAGCTTGCGCGTGCCTTTGGCCAGCGCGTCGGCCAGCGGGCGCTCCGGCACAAACGTGTTCAGCCAGCCGCACACTTCCTTGAATTCGCCGACCAGATACCGCCCCAGATCAATGATGTGCGAATTAATGTCGCTGTGGACGCCGCAGCCACTGGTCTCCTTTTGCAAACGCCAGTCCAGCGGAAATTCCGGGTCCGCCAGCCGATCCTGCGCATACCGCGCGTGAAAGTGATAAATCCGGCCGAGCGCGCCTTCGCCGATGATTTTTTTCGCCAGCGCGATGGCCGGGATGCGCCGGTAATTGTGGCAGACCATGTGGATGACCTTCGCCTTTTGCGCCGCGGCGAACATGCCCTCCGCCTGCTTGACGTTCAGCGCCATGGGCTTTTCGCACAAGACGTGCTTCCCGTTTTTCACGGCGGCAATCGCCATTTCGGCGTGAAAGTTCGTCGGTGTGACGATGTCCACGATGTCAATCAACGGCGATTCAACGACTTCGCGCCAGTCCGTCGCGGCGTGTTGCCAGCCAAGTTGCGAGCGGGCCGCCTGCACGCCCGCGGCATTGCGCCCGCAAATGGTGTGCAGTTCGATGTTGGCCTTGAGGTTGAAGAAACGCGGCGCCTGCCGCCAGGCATTCGAGTGCGCCTTGCCCATGAAACGGTAGCCGATCAGCCCGACGCGAAAAGTTCTCGCCATAGAAAGTTGGGGTTGAACTGAATACGCATGTCTTTATAGTGAGCCGCGACAGACAAGTCAACTAAATGGCCTTTACCACAGGAGAAATCGCAAAACACCTTGAAGCTGAAGTGCTTGGAGACACTTTCGCAATGCTAAAAGGCTTCGCTCCGGCGGATTCCGCCAAGGCGGGTGACCTTACTTTTGCCGAAAATGATGACTTTTTTGCCCGCGCCGAAAACAGCGCCGCCACCGCCATCATCGCGGACAAACGTTTCACCTCGACGAAAAAGATCGTGATTCGCGTGGCCAACGCGCGCGTCGCCTTCGCCAAGGCGCTCGCGTTGTTCTTTCCGGAACGAACCTACGCCGACGGCATACATCCAACGACCGTCATCGCGCCAGGCGCACAAATTGATTCGACCGCGCATGTCGGTCCGCATTGCGTCATCGGCGAACGCGTGTGCATTGGCGCGCGAACCATTTTGCAGGGCGGCAATTTTATCGGCGAGGACTCCAAACTCGGCGAGGACGTGAATTTGTTCCCGAACGTGACGGTTTATCCGCGCACGGAAATCGGCCGGCGCGTGCGCATTCATGCCAACACGGTGATTGGTTCGGATGGTTTTGGTTACGTGCAGGATGGCAGCATCCACCGCAAAGTACCGCAGATTGGCAATGTCGTCATCGGTGACGATGTGGAAATCGGCGCGGGCGTGATGATTGACCGCGGCGCGCTCGGTTCGACCATCATCGGCAAAGGAACGAAGATTGATAACCTCGTGCAAATCGCCCACAATGTGGAAATTGGCGAGGGCTGTCTGCTGATCGCGCAGGTCGGCATCGCCGGCAGTTCGAAAATTGGCAATTACGTCGTGCTGGCCGGCCAGGCCGGCATCGCGGGCCACTTGAAAATTGGAAATCAAGTCACCGTTACGGCGAAGTCCGGCGTGATGCACGACATTCCCGACGGCGAAAAATGGCTGGGCATCCCCGCACAACCTGACAAACAATCCAAACGCCAGCTCATCGCCATTCAGCACTTGCCCGATCTGCTCAGGCGCGTGGCGAAATTGGAAAAGAAGCTTGACGCAAAACCGAAACGCCGTGGCCCGTAGCAGCGAACGTCAGTTCGCTCCATCTAAAAAATCTGCCGGCCAAAAGAATGAGCCTATTCACATCCGCTGCTACTTACTTAATGAACCAGCACTAGCACCGCCGCAATTGTAGGAGTCGAGGTCACGAGACTCGTTTTGATTAGAGACTCCTCACGTCGTACTCAATAAACCAGCACGAGCACCGCCGCATCCTGCGCCTGCTTCACCACGTCCTCAAACTTCTCCTCCTTCGTGTTGGGCGTTTTGAGTTTGGCATCCACATCCGGGACCGATTCCAGGAAGCTCAATAAAAAGCTGCTCTTGACAGCGTAATTCACATTCTCCGGCAACGCCCCGCTCGCCGCCAGCGCCGCCCCCGCATCCAGCTTGGCCGACACGATGCCGATCACGTTGCCCCGCTCATCCACCAGCGCCCCGCCCGAATTGCCCGGCTGCACCGGCACGCTGATCTGGAAATACCGCGCGTCATCCCCCGCGCCGGACAGCGACGCGATTTCCCCCTTGGCCAGCTTGGGCGCGAACCCCTGCAAACCGATGTCGGGAAAACCGACCGTCGCCACCGTGCCGCCCAGAGCCGCCGTGCGACTGGCGGCAATGGGCAAGCACGTAAACCGCCCGTCCGCCTTCAACAAAGCCAGATCATTGGCCGCATCCACCTGAACCACTTTGGCTTAATTTATTCCTACGCTTACTACTCAATCTATGAATGTATGACACATAATCTAGCCATGAAATGGCGCGACAAGAGTCAGTTAAAGTGGCGTAGTCGGTATCTACGCCATGAAGGATTTGGTTGCGATTTAGCACTCCTTTGATTAATTCCGCATCGCTTTCGGAAGCATTGAGCGGCATTTTAATTAGCAAAACATCCACAATTGCACTTCCCAATAAAGCCTCACCTCCAAATTGATCAATTGCTTTTTTGATTTCCTTCTTTTTTGGTTCAAATTGCGTGTAAATCGAAAATCTCGGAATGTTTTTGCCAATCGTGTCGTGAGCAATTCCATCCGCTTGGGCTAACATCACCGGAATCGAAAGTTCGTAATCTCCTGCCCTGTGCGCTGCAAATGCTTTCTTTAGAATGGCCGCACGCTTTGGAAAACGTTTCATCAAATCAGATTCAATGTCGGACAATACATTGTTGAAATGCGAGCACATTGCCTGATTTGCTTCATCAATCCGACCGGCCTCAATCAATGACGCGATTGGATAGATAGCTCTACTCGGTGTCCTAAAGCCGTAGATGAACCAACCCTGCATTGCCAAACTTTTTAGCTTGTTTGGCAAACCGGTTCTGAACCGGTGAAATGACTCTGCAATTTTAGCTGAATCGGCTGCGAGTTTGGCGTTGATTCGTCGAATTGATTCCGCTGTTTTATCCCAATCAATCGCTTTGAACACCAGCGTGCATTGGCGGGTTGCGGCTGCGACTTTAGTGCTTAATTCCTTGAGTGCTGCCGCGAATGCGGCTTGCGACTCCGAAGCTGTCGGGTCGTTTTCAATTTCCATATTCACCTTACCAGCACCTTTATGGCAGCAGAATAGCCCGATAAAATTTATTCCCGTTCACCGGATTCTGGTCAATCCACAGATAGGGACTTGAATTGAGAAGCACAGTCGCAACCGTGCTCCACGTATTCATGTCAGGTGATGCCTGAATCTGATACGTGCGCCCGACAACTCCGGTGATGGTCACACCTGCAAAGGTGCCGATGCCAAGATTTGCGCCTGAAACGACTTGTGGCTGAGGGTTGAAAGTAATGTCTCGAATCCGTTGATTGCCAGAATCGGCAACGTAAATCGTGCCGCCAGCTATACAAACGCCGTCTGCGCCATTGAACCGCGCCAGATCGCCCGCGCCGTTGGTGTAGCCGGATTGTGTGAAGCTTCCCGCCATAGTCACCACGTTTGTTTGTGCGTCAATTTTTCGGATGCAACTCCCGCAAGCGAGATAGAGATTTCCAGAACCGTCAACCCACATTTGAGAAATGGAATTGAACGCGGCGTTCGTGCCGATTCCATCCACAATGGAACTGTTTTGATATTTTCCGGCAAATGTCGTGACGTTTTGGTTTTGGTCAATGCTGCGAATCAAATAATTCCCTGAATCCCAAACGTAAATGTTATTGGCACTGTCACACGCCAAAGCACTAGGTCCCCAGAAGGCCGTGAAAATTCCGTTTCCGTCTGCGTAACCTAAATGTCCTGACCCAGCAAAAACAGTCAAAACTCCGTTGGTTGTGTATTTGTAAATTTGCTCGTCAGATGAAATGTAAATGTTTCTAGCAGAATCAATGCAGATGCCACCAGGGTAAAAGAGCGGAAGATATGTGTTCGTGACGGCAGCGCCGGTTGTGATTTCGCAGAGTTCCGTTCCGCTAGTTCCACCATTAGCCGCTATCCAAATTGTACCGTTGTTATCTATTGCCATTCCGTCCATGCCGAGAGAGAAGGAAAGACTGGCGTTTGTGCCAACACCTCCAGGAAATTGATTCCCACCACCGGCAAAAGTTGTGACGGTTGAATCCGGCGCGATTTTTCTGATTCTGTTATTGTTGGAATCCCAAACAAAAAGGTTACTGTGAGAATCAGCGACAATTGCGTTTGGATTGTTAAACATGGTCAACTGCCCAACGCCGTCCACATAGCCGGCGAAACCCGAACCAGCGAATGTTTGCACATAATCGCCGTTCGTATCGTAAGTTTGCGCTCCAGCTTGCCAGCCAAGCATCACAGCGATTGCCACAAGACCGATTAAAGATTTGATTTTCATAGATTCACCTTCACGCAGTTTAGACATTTTACTACCACTTACCCCAATCGTCTATCCCAAACTGAATACCGGAAAAGAGCCATGACAATTTCGAATTGTGAATTTCGAATTGCGGAGTGCGCGACCAATCCGCCTGCATCCGCTTTCACGTGATTTCAACGCGACCAGTCAGATTTCCGTCGTCGCCCAGCATCGTGCGTGAGCCACGCGCCCCGTTGCCCCGACGGCATTCGGAATGTGCGGCAGCCGACGTGAGTCGGCTCAAACTTCTCTCCCGCCGGAATAATGAGCGGACTGACGTCCGCTGCTACGATGGGAAGGGGGAGCGGGTCCGTCCATGGTGGTGCTCTTCGCACCGCGAGGTCCTTGCAGACGGTTACCATTGCCCGCAGCGGGCCAAACTCCACCCCGATGCCGCACCACAGTGTCCCCACCTTTTCCGATCAATTGCCCGCCCAAAGACCAACAGCCACAATTTCTCCAACCAAAGAGGCGCTTTCGTGTCAAAACGGGCCAAATCGCTCTTGGAATGGCCAAAATCAAGCTTTGACCGGCTCCGGTCGGTCATTTTCCAGCCTCGGTCAGAGACTTTCCAGCGCCGGTCAGACTTCGACTGGCCCCGGTCAGAGGTTTTCCAGCGCCGGTTAGGCTTCGACCGGCCTCGGTCGGACATTTTCCAGCGCCGGTCAAATGATTTCCAGCGCCGGTCGCTCTTCGACTGACTCCGGTCATAGATTTTCCAGCGCCGGAAAATGGCTTTTTTTGCCCACTTGGAGGGCGAATCCGGTCAAAATGGATCAATGTTGCCCCTCGAATCGGATATTTGCCTGCGCCAAAACACCGGGATTTGCCAAATTAATTTCGACGGTCGTCAGCTCGCGCCACCGGCCCGGCGGCAAATCAGCCAGCCAGAAATTCCCGATGCGGACGCGCAGCAGCCGCAACGTCGGATGGCCGATGGCGGCGGTCATGCGCCGCACCTGGCGGTTTTTACCTTCAATCAATTCCAGACCGAGCCAGCACGTCGGCACGTTTTTGCGGAAACGGATGGGCGGATCGCGCGGGGGGATGTTAATAACCGTAGCAGCGGACGTCAGTCCGCTCCGACTGCTTGAATTATGGAGCCGACTCACGTCGGCTGCTACAACCGATATCTCCGGTTGCGGCTCCAGAAGCCACGCGCGACAGGGCAACGTTTTTCGGCCTTGAATGGAAACGCCGCGCTCCAATTTCTTCAGCGCCTCCGGCGTCGGGATGCGTTCCACCTGTGCCCAATACTCGCGTTCGTGCGCGTGATGCGGATGGAGCAGGCGTTCGTTCCATTCCGGTTCATCGCTCAAAAGCAACAGGCCTTCCGAATCCGCGTCGAGCCGGCCGATGGAATATACGTTCTTCGGAAACCCGAATTCCGCGAGCGTGCGGTTCACCGAACCGTCACTGGTAAATTGCGAGATGACACCGAATGGCTTGTGGAAGGCAATGAGCATGAGGCAAAGCGCGGTGACGGAATTAATTGAATTCAACCGCCGGCCAAGACAGTTGTTTCATCACTTTGGCCAAGTGGCATGTTGCTGCAGCCAGGCGACGTCGGGATTGTTTGGCGATGCAAACCAGTCGTTGACGGAACCTTCGGGCACGAGTGGCGGCATGGTGCGATTATCCTGCCAGGAGTGTATTTCGGCATGACCGTCGGCAAACGAAAAACCACCCGCGCGACCATGATATGAGCCCGGTAGATCAAAGAACCCGTAACTGGCCGGCTGATTGAACCAGCCCGCCATGTCGGTGGCGAAATTCCCCATGTCAATGCTGTCCTGACGCATGTCGAGAAACACAAAAGTGCGGGAGGGACCGGGATTGACCAAGTCCGATTGTTTCAGGTAAATTTTGAAAGCGCTCCAGACGGCACCCATCACCAGGTCCCAATTGCCATAAGTGCCGCCCCAGCCGCCGAGATAGACGTTCATGGACATGCTGCGCACGCGCGGCAGATCCTGCCCGTTGACCACCACGAACGATTTGTCCGCCGGGCATTTCCAGATCGTCAAGTTATGGCCGCAATAAGGCCACATCGGGCTGCGCTCGATGGTGAGCGACGGATCCCAATTTATTGGATTTGCGGGATCGAAGTTCAGCGTGCCGGTAATCCATGCTTCATTGGTCGTGGACGGGACTTCCGGGAATTCGCTGGCAAACAACAACCGGTCCTGGTGGTCATCCGAATACATCCGCCAAGCCAGGCACAATTGCCGGTGATTGGACATACATTGCAGTCCCTGCGCCTTCTGTTTCGCCAGGGTCAAAGCCAGCAACAACATAGCCGCCAGAATCGCAATGATGGCGATCACGACAAGAAGTTCAATCAACGTAAAGCCGCCCTTGAGTGGCGGCTGGGTTGATAAAAGCCGGGAACCTGGTATCGTTCGGCTCATACTCATCGCCATTATAGCTCGATAACGTGGTTATGCAACTTGCCTGCGTCCGGCGCAACCAGAAACTTTGATTCTATTGCCTCAAATCTTCCCTTCGCTAGACTATGCACGTGATTCGCAACATCATTTTCGACTGGTCGGGCACGCTGGTGGACGATTTGCCCGCCGTCTGGAAAGCGACCAATTTCGTTCTTGCCCAAGCCGACCGCCCGGAGATGTCGCTGGAGGAATTCCGCGCGGAATTTTCCCTGCCGTTCACGAATTTTTACCAACGCCACACGCCGCACGTGCCGCTGCCGCAATTGGAAGACTGGTTTCACACCCATTACCGCGAGATTCAGGATTCGGTTTCGGAACTGCCTTATGCGCGCGAGTTTCTTGAATTTTGCCGTGCCCGCGGCCTGCGCACGTTTCTTCTGAGCACGATCCAGCGCGAACATTTTGACGCACAATGCCAAGTCACCGGCTTCGATGCCTTTCTCGACCGCCCTTATACCGATGTTTTGGACAAACGGGAGAAAATCCACGAAATCCTTGATGAAAACCAGCTCGCGCCCGACGAAACGCTTTTCATCGGCGACATGCAGCACGATATCGAGACCGCCAAACATGGCGGCATTCATTCCTGCGCCGTCCTGACCGGTTACAACACGCTGGAACAGTTGCGCGAAGTGAGACCGGATTTGATCGTCGAGCATCTCGGCGAATTGCGCCACGTATTGGAACAGAACGATTTGCGCCTGAAGCCGGAGACGGAAAAGTTTGAGGAAATTCATCCGCCGCTGGCTACCGTCGGCGCTCTCATCTTCAATGACGCGGGCGAGGTGCTGATGATTCGTACGCACAAATGGTCGAACCTCTGGGGCATCCCCGGCGGCAAAATCAAATGGGGCGAGCCTTCGGTGGACGCGCTCCGCCGCGAAATCAAGGAGGAAACCGGACTCGACGTGGCTGACATCGAGTTTGTGCTCGTGCAGGATTGCATTCACTCAAAGGAATTCTATCGCGACGCGCATTTCGTATTGCTGAACTACACCTGCAACTGTGTCGGCAAACCGCACGTGAAACTCAACGACGAAGCGCGTGAATCCCGCTGGGCCACCACCGCTGAAGCGCGGGAGATGCCGCTGAATACGCCGACGCGGATTTTGCTGGAAGCCATGATGAAACAAAAGAAGCAGGGCGCGTTCTCTGCAACGCGCCGCCGCGCACAAGAAAAACAAGAATGTCCAGAATCTCTATAGTTGACCTTGAAGTGTTTTATCGTGTCGGCGTGCCGGAAACGGAGCGCGCCCAGCCGCAGCGGTTGTTGCTGACGGTGGAAATGGATTTCGATTTCTCGAAAGCGGCGAAGTCCGACGGCATTGAGGATACGATTGATTATTTCACCGTTTCTCAACGGTTATTGAAGTTTGGTGACGGGCGTGAATGGAAGCTCGTTGAGAAACTCGCCGCTGACATTGCCGACCTGGTTCTGGCCGGGTTCAAACCGCAAAGCGTCACGGTCGAGGTCAAAAAATTTCCAATCCCACAGGTGCGGCATGTTTCAGTCGTCGTCACCAAAAAAATCGTGCCGGCCGACGCGAGTCGGCTCTGATTTTTCCGATGCAACGAATCAGCGGACTCACGTCCGCTGCTACGGAGATCTAAAATTTTGCCCGTCCATCGTCCGCAGTTCCCAACCGTTCGAACGCGCGAGAATTGTCGCAGCACCGGCCGCGCGCGTGTAAATCACTGGAATTTTTCTTTGCGACAGCCGTTTCTTCAATTCACGGCTCGCGCGCCGGGTCGCCGGAAACTCCGAGTCCGCCACCACAACGACCTTCGGCTGAACCGCATCCAGCAGTTTGTCGCCCAGCGGTTCGCCTTCGTCCGGCAAGCCGGCGATGACAATGTCCGCACGCAAATCATTGGTTTGGGAAAGCAATTCGCTTTGGCCGGCCCGGCCCAAGTCGGACAGCAGCAGGATTTTTGCACTGGAAAAATCACCGTGCAGCACCAGCGCGTTGTCGTCCGCACGCGGAAAATGACCATCCGGCGCCGGCGAGAGAATCCGCCAACAGCCGGTTTGGTCGCCGCGATGAAATATCTGGTGGCGTGACGGCGGTTTTTCAAATCCGGCAACGGCGTCGCGGTAAGCCGCCGAGCGGAAATTTGCGGAGCTTGTCCAAAGCTCGCCGACACTGAAAAGCTGGTCGAGTCGTTCCGCGCCGCCGACGTTTTTCAAATCGCCATGCGTCAAAACCAGCCGCCGGATTTTATTCACGCCCTGCGCCCGGAGAAACGGTTTGAGCGTGAACGCAACGGCGTTGTCGTTGCCGCAATCCACCAGCCAGTCATTTTTCCACCCCGGCGCGTCCACGAACACCGAATGGCCGCCATTGAGCGGCAGGACCGTCAGCTTGATCTCGTCGCGCGTGGTTTGCCAGTACCAAGCGGAAACGGCGGCGATAAGAACCAATGCCACCGCGCTCCAAATCCTTCGTTTCGGCGCGAACAACCAGCCGCTCAAAACGCCGATCAGCACGGCGTAATAAATTCCGATTTCCAGCCACGACGGTTCAGGCACGTAGAAAAACGCGCCGGGAATTTTGGTGGCAACTTCGCTCACCCACGTCATCGCCACCATGAAAAACCAGGCGGCATGATTGAACAAGGTTGTCACCCACGGCAGCCACGCGCCGCAAACAAGCGCGCCGAGGTTGCTCATCAGCGCCAGCGTGCCGAGCGGCACGGCGACGATGTTCGCCGGCGTCGAAACCGGGCTGAACAGGTGAAAATACTTTGCCGCCAGTGGGATGGAGCCGGCCCATGCCGCAAATGAAAGCGCGCAATATCGCCCGAACATTCGCAACACGGCGTTGAGCGCGCGCCGCCAACGGGAAAGTAATTCATCCGGCACAAGCGGATCGTGCCGCAGCCAGCGGTCAATGACTCGGTTCAGCGGCGGCAGCATGAGCGCGATGACAAGCACGACGAAAAATGAAAGCTGGAAGCTCGCCTCGAAAAGCTGGCGCGGTTCCCAAAGCAAAATGATGAACGCGGCGGCGGCGAGCGAATTGATGGTGTCGCCCGGCCGTTTCAACGCCCAGCCGCCAAGGATGATGGTCATCATCACCGAAGCGCGGACGGCGGAGGACTCCCAGCCGGTGGCGGCGGTGTAGAACCAGATGACCGGGATGGCCACGGCGCCGCACCAGCCGCGCGAAACTTGCAGCACGCGGAGCAGCGCCACGAGCATCCCGGAAATCAGCGCGATGCGCAGACCGTCAATGGCGAACAGATGCATCGTGCCGGCACGCAGGAACGGTTCGCTGATGTCGCCGGTGAATGCCGTCCGCCAGCCGAGCGTCATCGCCCACAGCAATCGCAGCGGCTCATCCTCTACCGGCAAACCGAGCGCCAGCGTGCGCTTTGACCAGGCCAAAAACCGGTCGGTCAGCGGCGGCTTCGTCAGTGACGGCGAGCGCAATTGCCAGTCATTGGTGGAACTGGTCTTGAGCTGGTAAAAAATGCCGCGCGTCTCAAGATAATCACGGTAGTCAAAAAGTCCTTCGGCCAGCGGCAACAGCGGCCGGGAGATGACGCCGGTGACCTCCACCGGCTGTCCGGCAAAAAAATCAGCGGGCAGCGCGCTTGGCGTGGTGACAACAATTTCGCCGGCGGCGGCTTGCCGGTTTTCTCCCCGGAGCAGTTCCGTCACCCGGACCTGGGCAAGCGAGTGTTCGGTTTCCTGGTCGTCGCGCTCGATAATTTTGATGTGCGGCGTTTCGAGCAAAGTGCCGCGCACCGTCACGATGGCAGCGGTGTCGCCAAGCAATGCGCGCAAGTCGTTCGGCGAAACGACGGCGGTGCGGCTGGCGAGATTCGTCCAGCCGGCCAGCGCAATGAGCGGCCAAATCAGCCACGAGCGGAGTTTTTCGAGGACGAGGACGAAGGTGAGAACGAGAAATGAGACGGCAAACAGCGCGCCAAGAGGCGGCTTCAAAAATGTGGCGAGCAGCAAGCCGATGACGTAACACGAAACGACAGCAACCAGCGGACGTTTCATGCCGCGAGATTACCAGCATTTTCGCCAGCGGCCAACCAGCCAAAGTAAGAATAATCCTGTTGCCCCGCCCAGCGTGTCTATCAACACATCATGGACCGCTGGCGTGCGCCCGGCCACAAAGCGTTGATGAAATTCATCGGTTGCGGCGTAAAACGCCACGATCAGCAGGGTCGTACCAGCCTGCCGCCAGGACCAATTGCGTGAATCGTTTCGGAAAAATTGGCGAAGAGCGCGCCAAAGCAGCAGCGCAAACACGGAGTATTCGGTCAGATGCGCGCATTTGCGGGCGATGAAGACGACCCAGTCCACAGTGTTCGCGGAAATGTGCGGGAACAACCAGTACAACAACGGCGCGATGAGCCGTGATGAATGTTCATAGGAATGCGTGTCGCTGGAGGCCGTGAAAATCACCGCCATCCATATCACCACCGGCAGCCAGTATTTGAGAAATCCGCGCAGCTTGTGCATAATGGATGAAAGCGGGTTTGGCGGGATGTGGCAATTAGAATGTAATTGAATTTGCCAAACGGAGACGTTTTTGGCAGAGGAAACATTTTGCTGTGCCATAAGCATGGCTGGCAGGTTGATTTTATGCTCAAGCTTGGTGTCAACATTGATCACGTCGCGACGCTCCGCGAAGCGCGCTATCGCGGGCGCGGATTCGGCGAGCCGGATCCGGTCGAGGCCGCGCGGATTTGCGAAGCCGCCGGCGCCCACGGCATCACCGCGCACCTGCGCGAAGACCGCCGGCACATCCAGGATCGCGATGTTTGGAAACTTCGTGAAACCGTCAAAACCCGCTTGAATCTCGAAATGGCCAATGTGCCGGAAATCGTTGGCATCGCGCTGAAATTAAAACCGGACATCGTCTGCCTCGTGCCCGAACGGCGGCTGGAAGTGACGACCGAAGGCGGACTCGATGTTGCTGCCGCCGCGAAATCTTTGACCGAGACGCGCAAGAAAATGAACGATGCAGGCATCGAAGTCAGTTTATTCATCGCACCGGATGAAAGACAGATCGAAGCCAGCGCGCGCACCGGTAGCCAGTTCATCGAATTGCACACCGGTGGATTCGCGGAAGAATTTCATAAAATGGCAGGATCATCGCGCCGCGCGGTCCCTGCTGATTTACTGGAGTTGCAGCGACTGATTTCCGGCGCGGAACAGGCGCACGCGCTCGGATTGAAAGTGAACGCCGGGCACGGATTGAATTACGAGAACCTGCCGTTGCTGCATCGCGTGCCGCACCTGGTAGAATTGAACATCGGCCACAGCATTATCAGCCGGGCGATGATGGTCGGGTTGAAAACAGCCGTCAGAGACATGCTGCAGTTGATGAAAAATTATCCCGGATGAAATTTTCAGCTTTTCAAGATTTTGGCATATTCGGCTGGAGTTTGGATCTGGAATCATTGCCAGGTGTCATTTAACAGTAGCATCGGTGAGTGGTATGGCTCGCTGTAGAGTGTAGCGGTTATGCCCAAAGAATATGGGGCAGCCGCCAAAGACGAAAAGCTTGTCGAGTGCTGAAATGAAGAAATTCGGGCAACCAGAAACGGGGTTGACGCTGGCAAATCATCCGCAACCGATAAACTTGTAAGGGAATTAGGAGCCCGCTATTTTGACGGCGGAAAGAGTTGCTCCCGTAGCTCAAATGGATAGAGCCGCAGTTTCCTAAACTGCTTATCCCGGTTCAATTCCGGGCGGGAGTACCACGCTTTCTTTGAAAGCTGTCATCCATTAAGCCTGCACCATTTTCCATTTATCCGATATCATCGAGGGTTGGAGGTCGTTGGCAATCGCGTTGCGATTTTTAGACGCAAATCGAGACAGGAAGTTCGTTTAGCGCGGCTTGCTGTTGGAACCTTCCTCAGAGTCGCCATTGAAGGCTTCCGCCTCCTGCAATCTCAACTGCAAATGTTGAATGTTTTCGCGCAAGCCTTCGACCAGTTTTTTCTGTTTGTCCCGCCGTTCGGCTTCCCGCCCAGCCTGGCTTTCCCGCAGACCAGCCAATTCTAATTTGAGCGCCTCCTTGGCATCCGCCAGGTTTTGATATTCCGATTCCAAGCGCAACCGTTTTGCGGACTCCTGTTCCAAGCTGGCCTTGGCGCACTCCAATTCGGCACCGCCCTGACGCAGGTGCGCTTGAAGTTCTTTGATTTCCTGCTGTGACTTCGCAAACGCCTGCTGTTCGGTTGCGAACTTGTTTTGAAGTTCATCCCGTAATTGTTGCAATCCGGTCAGTTCCTTTTCCAACTCACCGCACCGGGTCTCCTTTTCCTTGAGAACTGTTTCCGTCTTGCCGGCCGCCGCCTTCGCCATATTCAATTGCTCACGCCATTCCGATTCCAACCGCATCCGTTCAGCCGACTGCTGCTCCAGACCCGCTTTGGTTCGTTCCAGCTCCGCATTGCTCTGACTCAGGCGCTCATGAAGTTCCTTGAACTCCCGTTGAGATTTCCCGACCGCCTGCTGTTCGGTTGTCAACTTCTTCTGAAGTTCATCGCGCTCCTGTTGCAATCCGGCCAGTTCCATTTCCAACTCACCGCACCGGGTTTCCCTTTCCTTGAGAGTTGTTTCCGTCTTGCCAGCCGCTGCCTTTGCCGCATTCAGTTGCTCGCGCAATTCCGATTCCAAGCGGGTATGTTCGGCAGACTGCCGTTCCGTGGTGGTTTTGGCGCGTTCCAACTCCGCCGTGCCCTGACGCAACCGCTCTTGGAGCTCCTTGATTTCCTGTTGGGACTTTGCCGCCGCCTGTTGCTCGGCCGCGAACTTATTTTGAAGTTCCTCTCGATCATGTTTGAGTCCGGTCAAATCTTTTTCCAACTGGCTGCACCGCGCTTCTTTTTCCTTTAGAACGGTTTCGGTCTGTTCGACGAGAGCCCTCGCGGTGCTCAGTTGTTCGCGCCATTGCGATTCCACCCGTGCCCGTTCAGCCGATTCCTGTTCCAAGCCAGTTTTGGCACGCTCCAATTCTGCGGTGCTCTGGCGCAGCCGGTTGTGAATTTCCGCGCTTGGTGCATCACCGTTTTTCTGCTGGCCGTTCAGGGCTAAAGCGCTCGGTTGAAGCACGTGTTGGGGGATACTGTTGGTCGGGAGCGCTTCAGTTCCCGGTTGTTTCGTCTCAATGGGAATATCCGCAGTTTTGGCGTTCTCGGTGTCCGGCTCGCCAGTCGGTATTAATTTGGCGGGGGATTCCGGCGGTTGCCCCTCCGCATTGACTGGCCGATTGATTCGAGTTGAAGCCGTGGGTTGAAGCACGTCTTGGGAGTCACTGGTTGTAGCAGAATTCGTTTCCAATTGCGGAGTGCGAGTGCCTTCCACCCGCGTCTTGATCAGATTGACAGTTACCTTGAGCGCCAGTTCCAAGGGGAAAATCGGTTTGGAAACGAAGTCATTCCCGCCGCTGAGCACGCTTTGCTTGCGGTTGTCAAAACTGTTGAAAGCTGTGACAAAAATTACCGGGGTCTTCCTGCACTTCGGCAGACGACGCAACTTCTCACAGACATCAAAACCGGTTAGGCCAGGCATGTTGACGTCAAGCAGCACGAGGTCGAATGGCGTGCTTTCCATCAAGTTCAGCGCCGCGGCCGGGTCCTTGACGCCGACGGCGTTGAAACTAGCCCGTTTGAGGGAAGTCACGTTGACATGGTTGCAAACAGTGTCATCGTCCACGACCAATACTTTGGCTTGGATCGGCGGCCCAAGCGAGTATCCGTCGTTGCTTTTCAACAACCCATCAAGACAGTCCACCGCTTGGGCAACTGTTTGCGGCACCGATTGGGTTGCCGCCGCAGGCTTATCCAAGATCCCGGAGAGCAACGCCTCCAACGCGTTCGTCAACAGAGCTACGCGGGCGCAGCCGGCTTGAGCAGCGCTGGCATTCAGCAATTGCACGCGCTGATGAAGTCCGGACAGATGATCCTGGCCGGCTTTTGAACTCGGCGCTTTAAGGTATCCCATGCTGTGCTCACGAATCTTTGGCATGACTCCCAGGGCTTCCTTTGGAAATTCCACGCGTCCTTTCGTGGCCACGATTTCAGGATTAGGGGTTGCAACCGCGTCGGCGCCGTTCCTTTTGCCCTCCCCGGTGCTGGTCACCGACTGCTGAGTGGAAGGTGTTTTTTCAGTTTCAACCACTACAAATTCAGGGGTGGCTACCAAGGTTTCCTGAATGGTTTCGAGCAGCTTCGGAAAGGTGCAATCGCTTTTGAGCAAACGTTTCGCGCCCCACGCCAGGGGGCTATCCGGTGGCACCTCCGTCATCGGCGTGTTGGAGAAAATAATTACCGGAACCGTGGTCAACCGCGGATCGGCGTTCATGAATTTGAGCACGTCGGCGCCGCTGACCTTGGGCAACATCGGGTCCAGCAAGACCAGATCCGGACTGCGCTCGGAAAGAATATCAAGCGCGACTTGGCCGTCTTGCGCGCATTCAAGGTGAAACCCCTCCGACTCCAGACGCTTTTGGTACTTGGTCTGTGAAACCGAGTCGTTATCAACAAAGAGAATTGTCTTATTGTTCATCATGGCTCCAAATGCATTTCAGCGCACCAGTTCTGCGATTTATCAACGGCGCTAACCCGGCGCAAACACACGTCGTAAATCCCGGCTCTTATGTTCCGAAAAGCACCACTCATGCCACATGTCATGTGCTTCTCTTATTTGGGATGAAATGGATCTTCGCCTGCAAGGCTCTGCACTATCAAGAGCAATCAACAGCCTGCAAATCTTTGGTCTATGACGGCACGGAAGGTGCTTAAAACTTCATCCTGTTCGTGACGAATATTTACAACAACACTTAAACCAGACCAAAAGGCAAATAAATGCAAACGATCAATAAGAAGAACGCAAAAAAATCGCCAAACCGAACGACGAACGGTACACTTGGGGCCATTCCTCTCCGCGAAGAAATTGAAGCGCGCGCCCATGAAATTTACCTCGCGCGCGGTTCTGAACCAGGCCATGAATTGGACGACTGGCTGCAAGCCGAGCGTGAGGTCATGGAATGGGTTTAGTCCCCGCCGTCTGAATGGCGTGACAGGCGACGCAGATGCCAGATTAGCTTAATTCGGCGACGGCACCAAGAGCAACGTATTTCCGAATTGCTGCCGGAACGTACACGTTTTATGGACAGGGGAGTTTATGGTTTTCGACGGCGGCGGCGATGGTGTTGACGCTGTAAATGATCTTTCGCGCGGTGTCGGGATCGGGAATTTTCAAGCTGTAATTTTTGTCAAGCGCAACTACCACCTGGAGCGCGTCCACTGAATCCAATCCCAGCCCGCCCGGGCCGAAGAGCGGCTGGTCGTCTTCGATTTCATCTGCCGTACTCTGAAGCATGAGGTTTTCCACCAACATGCGTTTGATTTGCCTTTTGAGTTCTTCTGAATTGCTCATTAAAATTACGTCGTCAATTTTGAGTGTCGAGCCTGTAAGTTAACCCGCTTCAACGCAAGTCAGAAATCAAGCCGCCACCACTTCAGGCGCATCTTGATTTTCGAGCGGATGTCTGTGAAAGGAAAGCCCAATATTTGCAACTTTTCCAATAAACTTCTGCTTTGGCGGGGTTAATGAAACCCGTGAGCCGCCCCAACAAAATTGAGATGCGCCCGGTCCATTTACGCCAAGCGATTCGTTTTGACGGTTGGTGATTCCTCGCGTAGCGTTACATCTGCTATTTTCGCAAATTGTCATGATTGGGCTTATAAAAATGATCTTCGGGTCTAGGAATGACCGCGAAGTTAAAAAATTCTGGCCGCTCGTCCGCCGCATCAATGAGATTGAAGCCGGACTCCACCAGCTTTCCGACGACGAGTTGCGTCAGAAAACCACCGATTGGAAGGCGCGCCTGGCGCAAATTCAGGACAAGAAGGAACTGGCCACCGCGCTCGACGAAATTTTACCCGAAGCTTTCGCTGCCGTCAAAAACACGTGCCGCCGCCTGACTGAGCGCAAAGCGGAGGTGATCGTGCGCGGACATCCCGTGGTCTGGGAGATGATTCCGTTTGACGTCCAGCTCATCGGCGGGATGGCGCTGCACAAAGGTAAAATCGCCGAAATGGCCACTGGCGAAGGCAAAACTCTCGTCGCTACGATGCCGCTTTATCTCAATGCGCTTACCGGGCGCGGTGCGCACGTGGTCACGGTGAACGATTATCTGGCTGCACGCGACTCGGAATGGATGGGCGCAATTTACAAATTTCTCGGGCTCACCGTCGGCTGCATCCTGCATGACCAATCACCACAAGTCCGTCGCGAGCAATATTATTGTGACATTACCTACGGTACGAACGCTGAATTCGGTTTCGACTATCTCCGTGACAATGGCATGGCGGTACGCAAGGAAGATCAGGTTCAGCGGGGGCATTTCTACGCCATTGTGGACGAGGTGGATTCGATCCTCATAGATGAAGCGCGCACGCCGCTCATCATCAGCGGTCCGTCCCTGCACACGTTTGACGAGCAATACGCGCAATGGAAGCCGACGGTGGAATCGCTGGTCCGCGCGCAGGAACGGCTGTGCGCCCGCTTTTTGTCCGAAGCCGGGGCGCTGATTAAAAAATTAAATCCCGCCGACGGTTCCAACGTGCAAAACGCCGCTGAACTGGAAAGCGAAATCGGCCGGCTCCTCTTCCGCGTCAAAACCGGCCAGCCGAAATCCGAGGGCCTGTTGAAGCTTCTGGAAAATCCTGAAAATTTGCGGCTGATGAACCAGGCGGAACTGGATTTGCACCGGGACCAAAAGAAAGTGGACCTTTACCGGGAAAAAGAGGAGTTGCTGTTTGCCATGGACGAAAAGAGCCACGACGCCGACCTCACCGAAAAAGGCCGCAACGTCGTCAGCCCCCAGGACCCGGAAGCCTTTGTGCTGCCTGATTTGACGACGCTGCTGCACGAGATTGATACAGGGCCGGAGACCGACGCGCGCAAACGCATGGAGGCCAAGACCAAATTGCAGCAGGAGTTCGAAACGAAGGCCCAGAAAATCCACTCCATCTCGCAGTTGCTCAAGGCGTACAGTCTTTATCAAAAGGACGTGGAATATGTCGTGCAGGAAAACAAGGTCATCATTGTGGATGAACACACCGGCCGGCTCATGACCGGCCGCCGATGGAGCGACGGTTTGCACCAGGCCGTTGAAGCCAAGGAAGGCGTCGAGATCGAGCGCGAAACCCAGACGCTTGCGACTATTACGATCCAAAACTATTTCCGTCTTTATAAAAAACTCGCGGGCATGACTGGCACGGCGGAAACCGAGGCGACGGAATTTCTCGACATTTACAAACTCGGCGTGCTGACGATTCCGACGAACAAGCCCAACATCCGCAAGGACGGCCACGATTCGGTCTATAAAACCCGGCGTGAGAAATTCAATGCCGTCGTCGCAGAAATCAAGGAACTTCACGCAAAGGGCCGGCCGATTTTGGTGGGCACCGTCAGCGTGGAAGCCAGTGAAATGCTTTCCCGGATGTTGAAACGCGAAGGTTTGATTCACTCCGTCCTTAACGCGAAATACCACGAGCAGGAGGCCGAAATCGTCTCACGCGCGGGCCAGCGCGGCGCGGTCACGATTGCCACCAACATGGCCGGCCGCGGCACGGACATCAAACTGGGTCCCGGCGTCACCGAAGTCGGTGGTCTGCATGTGCTCGGCACCGAACGCCACGAATCGCGGCGCATTGACCGCCAGTTGCGCGGCCGCTGTTCGCGCCAGGGCGATCCCGGCTCGTCTCATTTTTTCATCTCGCTGGAGGACGATTTGATGCGGCTGTTCGGCTCGGACCGCATTGTGAAAATGATGGAAAAAATGGGCTTGGAAGAAGGCCAGGAACTCTCCCATCCGCTTTTAAACCGCTCCATCCAACAGGCGCAAAAGCGCGTCGAAGAACACAACTTCCAGATTCGCAAACGCACGCTCGAATACGACGACGTGATGAACAAGCAGCGTGAGGTGATCTACGGTTTCCGCAATGAAATCATCAACGCCGCCGACGTGCGCGACCGCCTGATGGACATCATTGAGGAGGTCGTCATTCTGAAAGTCGAGCAATTGACCGATACCGACGCCGAGCCGGGCGAATGGCAGGTGCGGCCACTGGCCGACTGGGTGAATCTGAATTTCCCGCTCGGCATGCCCGAAGCCGAAATCATCAAGGCCGCCAATTCCGGCACGGAAACACCCGTGTCCGGCTCGGTTTTTGAGAATCTCAGCCCGGCGCAATTTGCCGTCTGCAATTTCATCAGCGAGAAAATCCGCGACGCGTACGAGGTGAAAATCAGTTTCGAGGACCCCGAAAAACTCGCGGTGGTCGAGCGCTACACGATTCTGAGCGCAATTGACAAGCTCTGGCAGGAGCATCTTTACGAAATGGACAGCTTGCGTTACAGCATCGGCCTGCGGGGTTACGGCCAGCGCGATCCGCTTGTCGAATACAAGGCTGAAGCCTATAAAATTTTCGACGAATTGATGGTCAACATCAAAAGCGAAATCTGCCACAACATCTTCCGCAGCGCGTCCTCCATGATGGCGTTTGAAAATTTCCTTAGAAACGTTCCGCAACAAACCTTGCACCAGACTGCCAGCGCTTTTGGCGGCACAACGACCGCAACCGCCGGTTCCGGCGGGGTGAACGGCAAACCCAGCGATGTCGTCAGCGAAGCGGCGGCGGCGGTGGCGGAAAAAGCCAAACCGGTCCGCACCGGGCCAAAGGTTGGCCGCAACGATCCTTGCCCCTGCGGCAGCGGCAAGAAATTCAAGCACTGCTGTGGACGATAAAGTCGGGTGGCTCCCAGCCTGCCAATTGTTTATACACACCGCGTTTTGTCAACCCGGCGGAGTGACAGTAACCGACAAATTCAGGACAGCACTTAGCAATTGACTGCCTGCAACTAGCAGGAAGCCGGCAAAGAGGAGCCAGCCACACCAAAACAGCGAATTGACTTTGGCGTCGTTCAACCGCGCGTTCTGTTCCCGGCTTTGCAAGAGCATTTGTAGGAGCGCCTCTTGCGCCGCTCCTTCCGACACACTCTCCGGCTTCAAATTGTCCCAAAGTTTGTTGCCACGCGGATACCCTGCATAACCTTTGACACGCATTCCACGAAAGGCGAAAAACAGGGAAACGCTTAAAACCGCCAGCGACAGATAATATAAAACATTCATCCATTGCAGAGACGATCCCAGCAGATTGTTTGCGTCCAGCAATTGAAAACCGGTTACGACGATTATTCCGGCCGCAAATGTGTCCGCCTTCCGCAGCAAATACGCGGTTCTATCAGATTCGGCAGCGATGGCTTTTTCCGCAGCTTCTTTAACAATGGAAATTTTACTCACTTTGGTTCCCTGTATTATCATTTTTGAAAAGCGAATACTACATTTTCCTCAAAATGGGCGTGGAATTGCGGGAAGCTCAATGTCAGTGGTTATTCCATTCTAAAAATAAAGCGGCAGATGGTTTCGGTAATCAGGTACAGAACGAAAAGGATGGTCGTAATCCAGAAACTGGGAGGCCAGCTTGTGATGCAGGCCAGCAGAATTCCGGTCCAAACGGCGAACAGCCCGATGACGACCGAAGTGATCAGCCCGGTCCAAAAATTCCGGCAAAATCGGGTGGCAATGCCCGCCGGGCCAATGATCAGTGTGAAAACCAGCAGGATGCCGACCACTTGGCTGGCAAGGCTGACGGAAATTGCCAGAATCGCCATGAAAACAATGGACAACGCGGATAACGAGACGCCCCGCGCTTCCGCCAGATTGGGCTGGACGCTGACAAAGAGAAGTTTCCGCGAAAGCAGCAGCAAAGCCCCCAAACTAATCGCGGAGAGAACCAGCGTTTGAACAATTTGGTGATGCGAGACGCCAAAAATATTGCCGAAGAGAATGGCGGTCGCCTGGCCCGCGAAACCTTTGTAGAGAATGAGAAACAACGTGCCCACGCCCAGGCAAAACGCGAGCGTCATGCCAATGGCCACATCGCTGCGTTGCAACCGATTCCCGTAAGCCCCCATCATCAAGCCCGCCAGCACTGAAATGACCAGCATTCCCTCCAACGGGCTTAAGGCGAACAAAGCGGCGCCCGTCGCCCCGGTGAATCCGACATGCGCCAAAGCGTGGGCGGCGAAACTGGCTTTGCGGATGACCACAAAATAGCCGACCACCGCGCCCAAGACTGCCGCCAGCGAACCGGCGATGAGCGCGTTGCGCACGAAGTCGTAGGACAAATAATAATGGATTTGTTCAATCATGGTGCGCGGCCTCCGTGACATTGCCCTCGGCGGCGACGATGAATATTTTTCCCTCGGCGCGAACGACGTTGATTTCAGCGCCGTAGAGTTTGCTCAAAGTCGCGCTGGAAATAATGTCGTCCGTTGAGCCGATGACCGCCCCGCCGCCCGCGAGGTAAATCACGCGATCCATCACACCGAGGAGCGGATTGACATCGTGCGCGATGAAAAGAATTGTGGCGCCAGTCGTCGCCTTGATTTTAGCGATGGACTCGACCATCCGCATTTGATTTCGCGGGTCAAGGCTGGCCAGCGGCTCGTCGAGAATGAGCAGGCGCGGCTTGCCGAGCAGGGCTTGAGCCAGCGCAACGCGCTGTTTTTCCCCGCCAGAAAGCACGCAGAAAGGGCGATCGGCACATTCTTCCGTGCCCGCCAATTCAATGGCGCGCTTGACTTCGGCGCGCGCGGCCCGGGTATTCCATGGCATTCCCCAGCGATTTCCGCCCTCCACCGCACAGATCAGCGAGCGCGCGGTCAAAGCCGTGCTTTCAAGGCTGGCTCGCGATTGCGGCAGATAACCGATGACTTTGTTTACCTGCCCGGGGGGTTCGCCAAATACGGAGATGGACCCCGAACAAAGCGGCGTCAAGCCGAGAATGCATCGCATGAGAGTGGATTTGCCCGCGCCGTTCGGCCCAAAGACGCCGACGAATTCACCCGTGGCGATTTCCGCATTCACTCCTTGCAGAATGTCGCGCCCGCCGAGACGTACGCCGGCGTTCGTTATGGAAAGCGCGGGGGTCAATGTTTTGTCTCCAAAACGGCCTCGACCTGGTTTAATTCCGCGAGCATCCAATCCGCGTAATTTTTGGCGTCGGGCGGCTGCGTCTCCGTGACGCCGATTACGGCGACCCCTAGCTTTTGGGCGATTTCTCGCTCGCGTTGAGTCACCGGGTCCGTGACCTGGCTGTTATAAAAAAGAATCTTCATTGATTTGTCATGCAGATTTTTCTCGAAATCAGCCGCTTGTTGAAAGCTGATTTCCGTATCGTTCATCACCGCAAGCTGGAATTGATAATTTTCCATTTTGAAACCCAGCGCGCTCGCCATGTAGCCAAACACCGGCTCCGTGGCCGTGACGACTGTTCCGCTGTAAGCCGACTTGATTTCGGCGATTTTTGACGTGACCGCCGCCATCTGTTTTTGAAAGGCCGCGAGGTTTTCCGGTTGTTTCAAAATGTCCGCGAGTTTTGCCGCCAGCGCGGGCATCGTGCGCGGATCATACCAGATGTGCGGATTGTCGCCTGCCTTGGCGCCAAGCAAATCGGCAACCCGGATGACGATTCGCCCCGGCTTGCCTTGAACGCCGAGGAGCTTGTTCATCCAGTCGTCATACCCAATGCCGTTGTAAATCACGATGTCCGCATCCGCCACCGTCCTGGCCGTCGCGGCGTCGGTGACGAACTCGTGCGGATCCTGGTTGGGATTGTTCAAAATGCTGGTGACGTTCGCCGAATTCCCGGCAATCTGTTGGGCTACTCCGCCGTAAAAATTTTCGGCGGCGACGATGCTCACTTTGGCCGTTTCCGATTTGGCCGTTTCTTCTTTGCCGCAACCCGTCGCAAGACAAACGAGCAGACAGACGCCCAGAAACGCCAATTTGTGTGGCAATGGATGGAAGCCAAGCAGGGGTTGCATGTTCATTACTTGTTTTAGAGCAGGGTATGATAGTTCAACACGCCTTGTGTCATCGCGCCGCGAAGGCGAGTTGGCATAAAATCTTTCATAAACAATGGACAGATTCGTCCGGCCGTCTTCACTTTTTCAAAGTCAGGCATGGAATAATTTACACAACCGCAAATCATTCGCAATAAACAATTGAAAACGTTTTTTGTTAAAACAAACAGGTCGCCTACAGCCCCATCGGAAGGTTAATGAGTCCGGGCCGCCAAGGGCGAAGGCTTTGCAGTCTGGTTTTTCCGAGCTTCGTCAATCTGCTTTTGAATGGCGTCGGGGTTGGGCGAGACTTGCTTGACTATTTTCAGGTATTTAATGGCTTGTGGCCAATGTCCTTCGTTTTCCTCCAAGTGCGCGAGGTTCATCGCGATCTCTTCGCAAACCAATTGGCTTTCGGTGTTTGTTTTAGCATCGGCACTTTGTGCCTCCCAGCAGCGCAACGCCGCCACCCAAACGTTGCCTGCACGGTTCGGATCATGAAGGTTCTCCTTGTATAGCCAGCCCAGATCGAACAGGAGTTCACTGTTGCCTGGGTTGTTGTGCAGTCCCTCAAACAAAAAGTCCCGGGCCTGCTGGGGCATGTGGAGGCGGCGTAACCAGTAAGCTCCGACCGTGTAGGATTCGATATATTGCGGGTTCATATCTGTGGCAAGTTTCAGCCAGGGCAGGATTTCCTCCGTCGTCGAAAACTTCACATGTCCCGACGGACCGCCCGCGCTCAGGTGCGTATGCCGGTTGGGAATAAAATGACGCTCCAAGGCCGCGATCCAATCCGGAGGTGGACCCAGAAAATCATCGCTGGTCGAATTTGAGTCGTCAGCTTTTCCGTGCGCCGGATCCGCGACGTCACGATCGGTGTCCTGCCGGTCAAAGATGGACGGATAATAGCCGCTGTGAAAATACACGTCGGCCATCACAAAAAACTCGTTGGCAAACAGCTTTCGCCCTTCGCCGAAGAGAAGTTTGAAAACATTGTCCGACTGCGACTGGCCCTTATTCCAATCGGCGGCACGCGGTACGTCGTTCCACCAGGCCGCACGCGGCACGAACAGCGTTGCCAGCGTGAAACACACTGTCAACAGCAAGGCCAGCAACCAGGTGGGCGAGGCTCTTTTCATCAGGTCAAACTTTTTCGGCGGAAGCCCAGCCAGCTCAACAGCAAGAACAATCCAGCGTAAGCCGCCGCGTAGAGTGTTGCCAGTCCGCAATCCAGCCAGTTCACCAAACCCCAGTCGTTGACCACCCGTTCGCGAACGTCAAACAATTCCAGGTGCGGAATGATGAAGTAAATCGTGTAGATGATGCCGCGCATCGGCTCGGGATTGTGCAGCGCGATCGTATTGAGATGGCGTCCTAAAAATAGAATGCCCGCGACGACGATGAACAGAATCGTGACAGTGGATGACGGCGCGGCAAAGATGATCGAGCCGAGCAGCGTCATCGCCGTCACGATGCCGAGCATGATCCATTGCAGCAAAAAGGCCTGCAAATAATCCAGCACCGGCCAGTATTGCTCGCGCGAACCAGTGATAATCGCAAAAAAGACGTAAAACACGGCCAAGGCGGTGCCGCTGGCCAGCCAGCAGCCAAGGAATTTTCCGAGAATGACCTGTCCGCGCGTGACCGGCTTGGCCAGCAGCGGAAAAATCGTGCGACTTTCGCGCTCGGCGGGAATTTGCCGCGCGGCCATCACAATCGTGATAAGCAGGGCGGAAAGCCAAATAAGCAACATGCAAAGGTCCTTTACGTAACGGACGATATTGGGGTCGTGGAAGAACCGCACACTGCCCGCCGCCACGGTGATCACCGCCGTCAGCACAAACAAAACATAAAAATCCTTGCGACGGTAAAGTTCCTTGATGACGACGCCGGTCAATGCCCAGATGGTGTTCATAAGTTCGTAGAGTTAATTTTGAAAGCCGATCACACGCAGGAAAACCTGCTCCAGATTGCATTGGTGCTTGGCGACCAAATCTTTCACTTTGCCTTCGGCACGTAATTCGCCTTCGTGCAAAATGGCCATGCGGTCGCAGACAGTTTCCACCTCGCCCAGTTCATGCGATGAAAAGAAAACGGTTTTACCGTCGTTTTTCAGGCGTTGGATAATCTCCCGGACTTTCATGCGGCCCAATGGGTCCAGTCCGCTAGTGGGTTCGTCCAGTACCAGCAGGTCGGGATCGTTAATGAGCGCCTGCGCGATGCCGACCCGCTGTTGCATGCCCTTGGAATAGGTTTTAATGAGCCGCTTCCGCGCCGGTTCCAGATCAACGAGCTTCAGCAATTGATCAATCCGTTTGTCCGCCTCCAATGGTGGCAGCTTAAAAATGCGCGCGTAAAAGCGCAGCAGTTCCTCGGCGGTGAGAAACTTGTAATAATACGTCATCTCCGGCAGATACCCGATGCGCTGACGCGCAATAGGCTGGCGCACATCAATGCCAAACAGACACGCCGTGCCGCTGGTGGGTGGGATAAAGCTAAGCAGCACATTAATCGCCGTGGTTTTGCCTGCGCCGTTCGGCCCGATAAAACCAAAAACCTCGCCCGCATTGACAGACAGCGTCAAGTTCTTGACAGCGACTTTGACGGGTTGGCCGGGCAACCGGGTCGGAAATTCGACTCGCAGGTTTTGGATGCCCAAAATTGTTGGCATTAAATCTTTCATAAGCAATTGATACATTCAGCCGGCTACAGCGGCTTTTCGAAAGTCGCGCACGAGACTATTTTTCATAAACGCATATGATTTGCAATAATTAAATGCAAATCATTTCTATTAAAGAAAGCAGGCGGCGTGCCACTACCTCCCTAAAACAGGCAGAGTTTCAACTGTGATACGACTGGGGAAAAATAATCGGCCGGGTGCGAAAGCGATTTGCCATTCGGCTATTTTGGAGCCAAAATCAAAGAGATTTACTAAACCAACTATGTCCATTGACATCTACATTGCGCGATTGAAGGAAAATCGCCATCGCATCACGCCCAAAGTCCGCGCTGTTATAGAACTGTTCCTTAAGTGCGAATCACTTCTCGATCCGTTTGAAGTGCGGGCAAGATTGCAGCGACAATTCAAAGGCGTTGGGCTTCCCACCATCTACCGCATACTGGAAAGTCTCGCCGGTTGTGGGATTCTTCTGACCGCCGCGAATGAAGAACGACATTTGCGCTATTATATTTGCCGGGACATTGAGGCGGGACATCATCACCATTTCATCTGCCGCAAATGCGGCAAAGTTGAGGAAGTCAATTTGTGTCTGATGGAGGACGTGTCGAAATACGTCAGACGCCATCTCAAAGCGAAGGTGGAGAGCCATTTTTTGCAAATCGAAGGTCTTTGCGCAAAATGCGGTTGAAATGGCAAGTGGTGAATTGGGCTTTGAACGAACCAGCTAAAAAAGGAACTGAATCCGGACAAGGTGCGGAAGAGATTTTGCAATATCGTACGGAGTGCAAAGTCAAGTGAACGAATCCCCAAGAAAACTTGTCCTAAAAATAAGTGTTGCTGGCGGCACGCCGTTTGCTAACTTGCAAATGATTTGCAATACGTGAAGAGCCATTGTTTCCAGATGGGCAAATCGGCCCTGGCCGCCTTGCTGGTGGGCATCGTCCTGTTGTTGGACGCGATGGCCGCGTGCCCGGCGCTGCACGAAATGATTCACCACGACGCGGACGAAGCGGATCATCATTGTGCGGTCACGACGCTGGCCCACGGCAAAATCGAATCTGCAACCTGCGAAATCATCATCCCCGAACCAACTGTTGTAATTGAGAAAGCCCAGCATTTCACTTTTTCCGTTTTTCGCCCGGCCATTGAAAATCTCCCCCAAGGCCGCGCCCCGCCCGCCCTCTTGTCCGTTTCCTGATTCGTGTCGGATTCAGATATTGGCCGGTCGCCTTGTCTGAAAGTGTTTTTCCTTAAGCCAAATCTTTGCGTGGTGCCGTGGGGCATTTCGTAAAGCGCGGGTCCGTGGAGATTCGCGGAAATGTTTTGAAAATTTTAACCGATTAAATTTATGAAGACTTTTAGAGAGCAAAAAGAAATTAAGCGTAGAAAGAGCGGAGTTTATTGGGCGGTCATCTCAATGGTGGCCCTGTCCTGTGGCGGGACGGCTTTGGCCCAAACCAATATGGTGTCGGCGGCCAAGGCCGACGAGTCGGGCAGTTCAACCAATGTCACCAACCTCGGCAACATCACCGTCATTGGCAAACTGAATCAGGCGCGCAGCCAGATTGTGCCGGATCTGGGAGCGACAGCCTATACCATCAACCAAAAGCAGATTGAATCCGCGTCACAGGGCGCCAACGCCCCATTCAATCAGATTGTCTTGCGCGCGCCGGGCGTGGCGCAGGATTCGGCGGCGAACGGGGACCTGCACGTTCGCGGCGAGCACGCGAACCTGCAATACCGCATCAACGACGTATTGCTGCCGGAAGGCATCACCGGCTTTGGCTTGGAGCTTGACCCGCGATTCGTGGATTCCATGCAGCTCATCACCGGCTCGCTGCCGGCGGAATACGGATTCCGCACCGCGGGCATTGTGGACATTCGCACGAAGAGCGGCGCCTTTGAGCCGGGCGGTGAGATGTCCCTGTACGGCGGCAGCTACGATACCTTTCGTCCGAGCTTTGAATATGGCGGCACGCAGGGAAAATGGGATTTCTTCGTGGATGGCAGCTACGACCAGAACAGTCTCGGCATCGAAAATCCCACGCCCAGCAAGAACGCCATCCATGACCAGACGGATCAATACAAGACGTTCCTGTATGGGTCGCGGATTTTGAGCGACACGAGCCGCGTCAGTCTGATGGGCAGCGCGTCCTACGCTGATTTTCAGGTGCCCAACACGCCGGGTCTGCAAAATGATCCGGCCAATTACTCCGCGCCTGGCGGCGACCCTTGGCAAGCGGGAACAACGTATGATTCAACCGCGTTGAACGAAAATCAAAACGAGCAGAATTATTATGGCGTGGCGACCTACCAAAAGTCGGCGGGCGATTTGAATTATCAATCCTCCGTTTTTGGCCGCAACAGCAGCGTGCATTTCACGCCGGACTCCGTCGGTGATTTGTTTTTCAACGGCGTGGCCAGCGATGTGGATCGAAATCTCTATTCCGGCGGAATCCAAACCGACGCCAGTTACGCGCTTGGCGACAAGCATACCATTCGCGCCGGCTTCATGCTGATGGATGAATACCTGTCGGCCGACTCAACCACGACGGCCATTTTGATGCAGACCAACAATCCGAGCAGTCCTGATTTCAACCCGCAACCCGGTTCGCCGACCACGACCATCATTCAAAACGGCGTGCAGCACGCGCTGTTTGCGGGCGTGTATTTGCAGGATGAATGGAAAATCCTGCCGGAGGTCACGATCAACTACGGCGCGCGTTTTGACGAATATTATTCCTCCTTTTACAAGGGGAACCAGCCCAGTCCGCGCGCGAACATCATCTGGCAACCCATGGACACGACAACGCTGCACGCCGGTTACGCGCGTTACTTCACCCCGCCGCCACTGGAAAACGTGCCCTCGGGGGATGTGAATCAATTCGATGGCACGGCGAATGAATCTCCCGCCGGCCCTAACGCGCCGAACAACGTCGTCCAAGCCGAGCGCGCGAATTATTTCGACGCTGGCTTCACGCAGAAGCTCGCACCCGGGTTGCAGGTGGGCGTGGACGGCTACTACAAAACCGCCAAGAACCAGCTCGACGACGGCTTGTTCGGACAAACGCTTGTTCTCTCGGCGTTCAATTACGACAAGGGCAAGGTTTATGGAGTGGAATTCACCGGCTCATACAACCACGGCGGGTTTTCCAGCTATGCCAACGTTGCGTGGTCGCAGGCCTATGGCAAAGATTGGAGCTCGGCGCAATTCCTGTTCGCTCCGAACGATGCGGCTTACGTCCAGAATCATTGGATTTTTCTGGACCACGATCAGCGCGTCACCGGCTCGTTCGGCGTGTCTTACACATGGAATGAATCACAGCATTACAGCACCCGTGTTTATGCCGACGCACTTTACGGCAGCGGTTTAAGACAGGACGGCGGCGGCGCGGATGATGCCGCGGGCGATCCCATTCCGAATGGCGCGAGCGTGCCGCAATACTACTCGATCAACCTCGGCGCGGCGCAGAGTTTCAAACTCCCCAGCAACCGGACGCTGATAGCGCGGATTGATGTGGTGAACCTCACGGACAATATTTACCAACTCCGCAGCGGCAGCGGCGTTGGCGTCAACGCTGCGCAATATGGCGAGCGCCTCGGGTTCTTCGGCTCGTTGAGCCTGACATTCTGAGCCAAAGATAAGTTGGAGAGTCGCGTTCTTCCTCCGGCGCGGCTCTCCAACCAAACTAAAATGAAAACAAAACCATCGTTCGTTTGGAGATCGTTGCTTTACCGCTCCTGCCCGGAAACATGAAACCACAAAGATACTTCCGTTTGCCCGTGTGGCGTAATTTTTTTGCGCTGTTTCTTGTGTTTGGACTGACGCTCGCAGCAGCCGCTCAACCAAAAACTGAAGCTGTCCGCCTTGATGGCCAGGATTATGTCCCACTGGCCGACTGGGCGCGTGCGAACGATTTGAAATGGTTCTGGTTTGATAATGGCAAAAAGGTCGAGGTGAGCAATCGTGCAACCCGGCTGGAGCTTGAGGTAAATTCAGCGGAGGCGGAAATCAATGGGGTCCGGGTGAGGCTCTCGTTTCCTTTTGCCGTTGCGACAGGAATTCCGCTCATCGCGCAACTCGATCTTAGCACGGCCATAGACCCGTTGCTGTTTCCACCGCATTTTGCCGACGCCAAACCGATCAAAACCATTTGCCTCGATCCCGGTCATGGCGGCAAAGATTCCGGCAATCGTGTCGGCTGGCATTTTGAGAAAAATTACACTCTGCCCCTCGCTTTGGAATTGCGCAAACAATTGCAGAAGGCCGGGTTTGGCGTGATTATGACTCGCACTGCGGATAAGTATGTGTCGTTGTCCGACCGTGCGGCGCTGGCAAATGGGCACGAAGCGGAATTGTTTGTGAGCCTGCATTTCAATGCAACCCCGACCGGGCGTGACGTGGCGGAAGGGCCGGAGACGTATTGCATCACGCCCGTCGGCGCGAATTCCAGCAACCAGTACATCGAACGCAGCGAGTTCGGCCCCGCCATTGGCACCGGCCCGACGATTGGCAATCGCAATGAAGACAAAAGCTTGTTGCTGGCCTATCAAGTCGAAAAATCCCTTGTGCAAAACCTGGACGCAAACGATCGGGGCGTAAAGCGCGCGCGGTTTGAGGTGCTGCGCGACACAACGATGCCCGCGATTTTGATTGAAGGCGGTTTTATGACCCACCCCGTCGAGAGTAAAAAAATATACTCCGCCGCGTATCGCCGCCGGATAGCGGAAGCCATCGTCAAAGGCATTCTGGCTTATCAGCGATTGGCCGCGCCACCCACCCAATATGGCGAACAGCTTGGCTTCTTCAGTTCATTGAGCTATGTCTTCTGAAATGTTCCTCCAATGAACAACACTGATGCAAATCGAATTCCGCCCGGCTACGAGTTGAAAGACGAACTGGCCAGGCTTTGCCTTCCCTCAGCGAATCGGGACCGCAATCAGCGGCTCGCCTGGGTAAATTCGATTTGCATCCTCTTTCTTGTGATTGGATTGCTGGGAGCCAGCCGGGCACCCGGTTTTGTCGCGCCGCCACCACCCGCGCCGCAGGTCGTGCCAACGGTCATTGAGCCGCTGCTCTCGCCGCCAGCCACCACTGAAAATCAAAAACAGGAACAGCCTGACCAGAACAAACCCGCACCGCGAGTGGTGGCGGTCACCATCAATTCCCCGGCCATTGATTTTGCCGTACCGACCGTCGGCAATCTGGTGGTGCCTGAAGCCCTGGCCCAAGCGCCGCCTACCGTGCTGTTGAAACCATCACCCATTCGCATCAACAGCACCGGAGCCGGCGGCCAGCGCCCGGAACCTCCCTATCCCAAAATTGCCCTCGAAGACGCGGAACAAGGCTCAGTGACCATCTCCATGACCGCTGACGCAACGGGCGCCATCACGGACGTTCAGGTGAAGGAATCCTCCGGCTACCCGGTCCTGGATCGCAGCACTTTGGAATTTATACGACTGCATTGGACCCTCCCGTCGGGAAACGGAACCCGGATTTATGAAGCAACCATCAATTACAAGCTCGCTTTGAATTAACCGAAGTTAAAATTAAACACATCGTCAACCTCAACTCCTGATCCTTATGCTGGCAAACATCATTTTTGAATTCTTTCTCAAAGGCGGCCCGGTCATGTGGCCGATGTTGATCTGCGCCCTCGTGGCCGTCGCCGTCGTGGGCGAACGCTCCTTCTGGTGGTGGCGCGAAAGCCGGAGGCGCGATCCGCAAAAGCTCGAGCAACTGCTGGCCGCGCTGGAAAATTCCGACGTCGCGACAGCGAGAAAAATCGCCGAAGACTCGGAAGACCCGGTCCTCCGCATGACCCGTCGCGGCCTCAGTCACGTTGGTCATGTTCACACCTCGCTGCTCGGCGCGCTGCAACTGGCGGCGGGAATAGAGCTGAAACGCGCCGGGCGTTTTCTGACGGTGATGGATACGCTGGTGACCTTGGCGCCGTTGCTTGGCTTGCTTGGTACGGTGACTGGCCTCATGCGGGCGTTCCTCAACGTCGGCAGCGCCGAACTGTCGGTGCAGGGCGTCACCGGCGGCATCGGCGAAGCGCTGATTGCCACGGCGTGCGGCCTGGGCGTCGCCATTTTCTCGCTGATTCCATTCAACTTTTTTTCCGCCAAGGTGGCACAGTTGCAATTTGAACTCGAAACGGCGGCGACGAATGTCGAGGTGATGACCGGAGGCGGTGTAAAACCGGGAGATACCACTCATTTGCCGGCGGCGCCGCAGCCGCATCGGACTCCGGGTCATTGAATTTCCACCATGAAAATCACTTCGCCCATTCAGCGCCGCCGCTCGCGGATTGTCATCATTCCGTTGATAGACATCATGTTCTTTCTGCTCGCGTCGTTTATGATGGTGAGTCTGCAAATGGAGCAAACCCAGAACATCAAGGTCCGTCTGCCGCCGTCCGCGCAGGCACGGCAGGACTTCAAGCCGGACATGATGAACATCGCTGTGGACCAGGCCGGCAGGGTCTGGCTGGAAAAGAAACCAGTGTCGCTTCCGGAGTTGGGTCTCATGGTGAGCAACCGCTTTCAACTCAATACCAATCTGCCGGTCTATATCAGTGGTGACCGCGCTACGCTCGAAGGCACGATGGACAAGGTACTGGACGTCGTTCGCCGCGCGGGGATTCAGAAGGTGGCGTTCACGGTGAGCGAGGACAAAAACCAGATCCGCCCATGAAAATTCGCTCACCATTGCCACGCCGGCAGACACGACTGGAAATCATTCCGCTGATTGACATCATGTTTTTCCTGCTGGCGTCCTTCATGATGGTCAGCCTGCAGATGCAAAAAGTCCGGGCGCTCCGGGCCAGTCTGCCCACCGCAACAATTGCCACGTCCGCCACCAAACCAGACATCATCAATCTGAACGTGGACAAATACGGGCAAGTTTCCATGGATAAAAAGCCGATTTCCTTCCCTGCTTTATTCACTTCCCTGACCAACCGATACGATCTCAACACCAATCTGCCGGTCTATATCTCCGGCGACCGGGATGCCACACACGGGTCAGTCATTTACGTTCTGGATCTCGTGAAACGTGCCGGCATCCGGCGTATCGCCATCGCGGTCAAAACTGATGCGGGCAACTCCGAATCACCATGAAGAACTTCCAACAAAATATGCTCATCGTTCTGGCGCTCGGCCTGTGCGCGTTGTGCGCCTGGCAATGGTACGGCCAGACGCTCCAGCGCGACCGGATTGAAAGCCTGAACCAACACCTTTACGAAAGGGACAAAGACATTCAAGGCTACACCAATTCCATTGCCACCATGAATCAACAAATTGCCGAAATGGATTCGCGCCTCACTCAACTCAGGGCAACCGCCCAAGCCAGCGAACAACTGGTGGTGAACCAAAAGCGCGACCTCAGCCGGCTCGGACTCGAAAACGAAATGCTGACCAACCAAGTTGCCCAATATACAAATGCCTTGAGCAAGCTGGAGGGAAAGTTGAACGAAGCCTACGACGGCATCAAGAAACAAAATGCCGCCATCAAAGAACTCACCGCTCAACGTGACGATTTCGTCCAGAAACTGAACGACAGCATCAAGGGCCGAAACGACATCGTGAATAAATACAATGACTTGGCGAAACAGTTTGAAAAACTCCAATCCGGCAACGGAAATTCAGCGGATAAATAAAGCGCGTTGTCCTGGCTGAAGGGTTACGTGTGCGAAATGATATTGTCGCCGAACTGTGAACATTTGATTTCCGTCGCGCCTTCCATCAAACGGGCGAAGTCATAGGTGACACGTTTGCTGCCAATCGCGCCGTTCAAACCTTTGAGAATCAGATCGGCGACTTCCACCCAGCCAAGATAACGGAACATCATTTCACCGCTCAACACCACCGAGCCGGGGTTCACCACGTCCTTGTTCGCGTATTTCGGCGCGGTGCCGTGCGTCGCTTCAAAAATCGCGTGGCCGGAGATGTAATTGATATTGCCGCCGGGCGCGATGCCGATGCCGCCGACTTGTGCCGCCAGCGCGTCGCTCAAATAATCGCCGTTCAAGTTGAGCGTGGCAATCACGTCGAAATCGGTCGGGCGCGTGAGTGCCTGCTGCAGGGTAATGTCGGCGATGGCGTCCTTGATGATGATGCCGGCCCCGGGTTTGCCCTCGGGGATTTTGCACCACGGGCCACCGTCCATCTCCACCGCGCCGAAATACTTCTTCGCCGTCTCATAGCCCCAGTCGCGGAACGCGCCCTCGGTGAACTTCATGATGTTGCCCTTGTGGACAATGGTGACGGACTTGCGCTGGTTCTTGATGGCGTAGGCAATGGCGCTGTGAATCAGCCGCACGCTGCCGGAATAACTCACCGGCTTGATGCCGAGGCCCACCGCCACGTCGGTCGGAAAATCCTTCACGCCGACGGCGTTCCAGAATTCCTCGGCCTTTTCCTTCGAGTTGAAGCGGATTTTCTTGAACGCGGCGGGCAGTTCCTTCTGGATGAAGTTCAGAATCTTCGCCGCTTCGACCGACCCGGCCTGGTAGTCAATGCCCGCGTAAATGTCCTCCGTGTTTTCGCGGAAGATGACCATGTTCACCTTCTCCGGGTGTTTCACCGGCGACGGCACGCCTTGAAAATACTGCACCGGACGCAGGCAGACGTAGAGGTCGAGCATCTGCCGGAGCGCGACATTGAGCGAGCGGATACCGCCGCCGACCGGCGTGGTGAGCGGGCCTTTGATGCCAACCAGGTATTCCTTGAACGCCTCGACCGTGTCATCCGGCAGCCAATTGTCGAATTTGTTCTTGGCTGCTTCGCCGGCGAACACCTCAAACCACGCCACCTTACGCTTGCCGCCGTAGGCCTTTTGCACCGCCGCGTCAAACACGCGCACGCTGGCCGCCCAAATGTCCGGGCCGGTGCCGTCGCCGCGGATAAACGGCAGTATGGGGTTGTCCGGCACATTGAGCTTGCCGTTTTGGATCGAAATTTTTCCGCCCGCAGGCGGCGTTAGGTCTTTATAGGCCATGATGCGATTTTGGATTTGCGATTTTCAAAACCTTAATACTCGCAGGATTAAATCGAAAGGCGAAAAAATCAAGGAAAGAAAAGCCGATCGGGTTCAAAATCCCCGCAAAATTAGCAAAGTCTGCCTTGCGAAAAACTAATAAACTGGCTCTCGAACTTCACGGCCAAACCCTCCAAGCGACTGCGCTGGTTTACGAGTTGTGATTGCGGCTGCTGGGAACGAAGGAACAGCGGTTGGAGCGGCGGGCCATTTTTTCGCTTCTGGCTGAAAGTTTGATGATGAAAAACTTCTATCCTAATCATAATTTAGCTTGACAATACCAATAAATGGGCTTTAAATCACTTGCGCGAGCGAAGCCCTGTAAACCCGAGGAGTTTCTTATTGGCAGAATTGTGAAAAAACGCATTGTACCCTTAATGCTGTTTTGCCTCATTTGCGGCAGCTCGGAAATGTCGCTGATGGTGGTACGAGGTGGCACGCTGGCGATTATCAATGGCCAGACTGCCGCCTTAGGGCCGGGTGCCACAGTTTCCCCGTCGGTCCCTCCCAGTTCCTGCCGCACCGACACCAAGTTCCCGGAAGATTATGCAATGCTGGGGACCAATGACCTGTTGGGCCACCACCGAATACGGACCCGAAGCCGGTTCGACAGCAATTTCCAGAACGATTTCTGTGTTGCTCGCAACGGCCGCTTCCCACCGAACTCCTCTGGCGTTGTAGTCGCCACGCACGATGCCGCGCAACCGGTCATGTTTCTCAGGGCCGCGACCGCAAGAGGGCCTCCGTGGTCTGGCGATCAGAGTCTCTATCTGTTTGACCACGCGCTAGTCCGCCCGGCCCCGCATTTCTGCACTGCCCCGCCTCTTCCCGAGTTCCAATTCCATGATTCCTCGTCAGTGAGTAACACGATTCGCCTGTTTAACCATTCATTCATGGTGAACAGGGCTGGCGTCTTGCTTGTTGCAGCCAGTTTCCCAACCAAATACAACCCAACCGTTCACCGCAAGGAGCTATTATGAAATCCAAATGTAATTCAATGAATAGGACGGGCAATACCCACAGCTTTACGCGGTTGCGGGCGACAAAAATATACCCCTCGAACAGTCTTGATATTCAAAGACCAAAGCCATGACCATCTGGTGCCATCAAATAAGAATTAGATCAACCTTCACCATCGGTTGGAGATTTTTGCTGACCGCGCTTGCCAGCCTGCCCGGTTTGGTTATGGCGTCGCCGACCGCCAACCGTTCGGTGCCGGAGCACTCCACCCCGCAACTCGGTTTGGTGCTTTCTGATGATCCGACGGAAGATCAAATCAAGTCGGCGCGCATTTTTTCAGAGCCGCTCATCCCGGTTGGTCATACGCCAACTGCTCAAGAGAACCGTCAAGTCGCGCTCGCCCTTCGAGGTTACGTCCAGCGCTCCGTGCCGGACGATTTTTCGTCGCTGGAACAGTTTGTCGGCCAAAATCCCGATTCCGCCTGGACACCGGCGTTGCTGTTCGATCTGGCGACGGAATACTACAACACCGGTTGGTATTCCAAATGTCTCCATACTTGGGAGAAAGCGTGGCTGGCGCTGAAAAATGCCACCGCCCCGGATGCCAAGGCGCTGGGCGACCGCGCGGCGGGCGAGCTTGCTTATATGTATGCGCGGCTGGGTCGCGTGGGGGCATTGGAAGCCCTGCTCGATTCCGTCAAGAACCGCAACATCATCGGCTCGGCAACCGAAAGAATTTCCGGAACCAAGCAAGGTCTCTGGAACATGCAACACCGGCCGAGTGTCTCATTCAAATGTGGACCATACGCGTTGGATCGCATTCTGGCCTATGAAGACCCGATGAAGGCGGACAACCCGCTCATCCGGGATGCCCAATCCACGACCAACGGCTGCTCACTTGACCAGGTCGCGGAGCTGTCGCGGAAGGTGGGCTTGAACTATCAAATGGCCTATCGAAGGCCAGGAGCGTCGTTGATTCTGCCCGCCGTGGTGAACTGGAAAGTGGGCCATTACGCCGCGCTAATCAAAGAGGAGAACGGCCAGTATCTTTTGCAGGACCCGACCTTTGGCAACGATGTCTGGGTTTCCCGGCGCGTGATGGAGGACGAAACCAGCGGATACTTTTTGGTTCCGCCCGGCAAACTGCCGCCCGGCTGGCGAAGCGTATCCGCTGCCGAAGGGAGGACCATCTTTGGCAAAGGCGTCACGGCCGAAAGTGATCCCAATGCGAACACTGGTTTGGATCAACGATGTATCATCTGCGACGCGTTCCAAGGGGTGTTCATGTGGCTGTCTGGATTGATGCAAAAGCCTACTCCTCTTACTCCTGTAGAGGACAATGATGTCGGGAGTCTCGGCATCCGCGGCATGGCGGTGGCAAACGCCCATTTGATGCTGGTGAGTTTGAGCATCCAGGACATGCCTGTCAGTTACTCGGCACCGGTCGGCCCGCCGACCGGCTTCATCGCCACCTATAGCCAGCGCGAAGCCAATCAGCCGGCTAATTTCACCTATTCCAATCTTGGGCCGAAATGGACGTTTAACTGGCTTGCTTACATTACGGACAACCCGAGCAGCCCTTCGGCGGATGTAAGTTACTATGTGGATGGCGGCGGCACGCTGCCATTCACCGGCTTCAACACGACCAATCAGACCTTCGCGCCTCAAATAGAGTGCCAGGCTATGCTGACGCGCACCTCCACCAACAGTTACGTCATGTCATTCCGCACCGGCGCAAAAATCATTTTTGCTCAACCCGGCAGCGTCGGGGGCACTTCCCGGCAAGTTTTCATGACTCAAGTGGTGGACCCGGCGGGCAACACGGTGAATATCACCTATGACGCCAGCTTCCGGGTGGTGGCCATCACCGACGCCATTGGCCAGGTCACTACGTTGTCCTATAACGATCCGAGCGACCCATTGAAAATCACCAAAGTGACCGACCCCTTTGGCCGTTTCGCCACCTTTACCTATGACTCAAGCAACCGTCTGGCATCAATCACCGACCAGATCGGCCTCACGTCGCAATTTCAATACGATTCCGGGGATTTCATCCAAACCATGATCACGCCCTACGGCACCAACTCCTTCGCGCAGGGCGCGGACGGACGCACCACCTGGCTGGTCCGGACCTACCCCGACGGGGCGCAAGAGCGCCTGGAATACAACGAAAGCGCGGCCAACACCGTGGCCGCATCAGACCCCGCCGCCACCGTTCCCGCTGGCATGGGGCTGTTAAACAATTATCATGAGTATCGCAACACGTTTTTCTGGGACCGCAAGGCGTATGCGGAAGCGCCCAACGATTACACAAAGGCCCACCTCTACCATTGGCTGCATCTGAATGCGGCTGACACCATCTGCAGTGGCGTCCTCGAAAGCGAAAAAGCCCCGCTCGAGAACCGTGTTTGGCATACGTATGACGGTCAGCCTGACACCATTCACGTCGGCACCACGACCCAGCCGAATGCCACTGGCCGGGTGCTCGATGACGGCACCACCCAGTTGACCCGCTTCAAATACGATTCCTTTGGCAACGTCACCAATTCGATTGATCCCGTTGGCCGCAGCATGACTTACCTTTATTCCACGAACGGGGTGGATTTACTCCAAGTGCGCCAGACCACCGGCACGAACAACGATTTGCTGGCCCAATACGCCTATAATTCCCAGCACCTGCCCGTGGCCGTTTATGATGCGGCGGGCCAGTTGACCACCAACACCTACAACGCACGCGGCCAACTGCTCACCACCACCGATCCCAAAGGTGAAACCACGACCTTTGCTTACGATACCAACGGCTACCTGCTCTCGGTTGACGGGCCGCTCCCTGGTCCCAGCGACACATTCTCCTTCACTTACGACTCCGCCGGCCGTGTCTGGACCGCCACCGATCCTGACGGCTACACCATCACCAACAGCTACGACAATCTGGATCGCCTGACCAATGTCACATATCCCGACGGCACCTTCGCGGCGTTCACTTACAATAAACTAGACCTCGTCACGGTCCGCGACCGCCTGGGTCGTGAAACGTTTTCAACCTATGACGCCCTGCGCCGCCTCACCTCCGTTCAGGACCCGCTCAACCGGGTTGTGCAATTTCAATACTGCGACTGCGGTGCGCTGTCCGCCTTGATTGATCCCATGGGCCGTCCGACCCGTTGGGACTACGACCTCGAAGGGCGTGTGACTTCCAAGCAATATGTGGACGGCTCGCGCGCGCTCTACACCTACGAAAACACCACCAGCCGCTTGAAAACCGTCGAGGACGAAACCGGGCAGATCAAATCTTACAATTACAACCTTGACGACGATCTGAACAGCGTTTCCTATTTGAACGCGCAGGTTGCTACCCCCGCTGTCACTTTCACCTACGACCCCAACTACAACCGGCTTCTTTCCATGCAGGATGGCATCGGCACCACGACCTACTCCTATTATCCGGTGGGTTCATTGGGCGCGCTGCAAACGGCAACGGTGAACGGGCCTTGGGCGAATGACACGGTCACCTATCAATATGACGCCCTCGGCCGGGTGGTCAGCCGCGCCATCAACGGCGTGGCGCAGACTGCTGCTTACGATGTGCTGGGCCGCACGACCAATGTCCTGAACGCCCTCGGCAGTTTCAACTACGACTACGACGGCCCAACGGCGCGGTTGTTGGATTCGTCTTATCCCAACGGCCAGACGACCCACTACGCTTATTTCGGCAATCTCGGCGACCGCCGTCTGCAAAGCATCACCAACCTCAAACCGGACACTTCGCTCATCTCCCGCTTCACTTATGCTTACAACCCCGTTGGTGAAATCACGAACTGGCTGCAGGAACTGGGTGCCGTGACGAACAACTGGAACATCGGTTATGATGCCGCCGACCAATTGGTGAGTGTTCTAAACAATCAGGGAGAAACAACCATCAACAATGCATACGGTTACGATCCGGCGGGCAACCGGCTTTCCGAAACGGTTGGAACCACAAATCAGACTTATCAGTATAACGCTTTGAATCAATTGGCTTCCTCCTCGGATACAACGCTTACCAACGTCACTTACGAGTGGGATGCCGAGCACCGTCTCGCGGCGGTGAACCAGGGATCAAACAGCTCGGAGTTTTATTACGACAGCCTTGGACGGCGCTGCCGCGACGTTGAATTGACCAACGGAGTGGTTCAATCTGAAACGCGTTACGTCTGGTGCGGGACGGAAATATGCGAGGACCGCGACACGAACGACGCGGTTGTCCAACGTTTCTTTAACCAGGGCTTTGTCAGCGGAGGCGCAAATTACTTTTACACCCGCGACCGTTTGGGTTCTGTGCGGGAGTTGATTGATTCGAGCGGCCAAGTTCAAACCGCCTATTCCTACGATGCTTTTGGAAACAGGACAAAGCTGAGCGGGACAGTGGATTCGACGTTCGGTTTCACAGGCTTCCCGGTCCACCAGAAAACCGGGCTCTGGTTATCGCTTTACCGTCCCTATGACAGCAGGCTGGGGCGTTGGCTGTGTAGAGATCCAATCACGGAGGCGGGTGGGGTCAATGTTTACAATTATGTGGGAAATCAGCCGATTTCCTTAGTTGATCCGTTAGGGAATCTGCCAAACGTCTCAAACCTTGCTCGAGTCTTATTCTTCACGTGGGCTCTTATTAATCCAGCCAACACAGAGTATTTGGATAACTTGGTCACATCAACGGCGGCAATGACTGAGATGACTAAGACTGTCGAATTCGGGCAACACCCTATTGAACTAAAAGAACCGATTGAGATGGAAGAAGTATCTGGAGAAGCTGTAACCGAGGCTAACGCCGGAAGGGTTGTGGTTTCGAGTTCAGTCGAGATAGGAGGGCTAGAATCTGTAGTAGCAGTTGGAGCTAAATTGATCAACCCGTTGCAAGCTTTTTTAACTGTCCTGTTTTGGTCAACTCCTGCAGGAGAGGGGGAGGACGAGTGGGTAGCAGCTCACCTCCACCCTGCACAACCTCCTGCTCTTAGTTGTCCACTAAAAGAAGGATCTCATTAAAATGATAAATAATAGCTCCAAGACACGACCGACTTTGTTGAGGATCCCCTCAAGCACCAACTCTCTCGGCACACGGAATTATGAGCATTAAGCATGAAATCTCGATTGCTCGTGTTGAGCGGATGTTCCTGTCGGGTTGGGTGGGATTGGCTCGATTCGCTTTTGGATTCCTGGTTCTCATATCTTCACTTGTATTGACAGCACAGGCTGTCCAACACAACTACAATACGATGGTCTGCTTGACGTATGTCGGCTAAATGAATACGCAAATCAAAACTATCTGTTGCACGACGAAAGCTGCATTGTTTCTTTTTGTGGTTTTCCTCTCGCATGCCCAAGCTCAACAATCTGTCTATTTGTATGACCCGCCCGGCAACCTGACCAACATCACGCAATCCGTTGCCTCCGCCCCAGCGTTCGCGGTTCAACCCTCCAGCCAGATCATTTCGCAAAACGGCACGGTTTATTTTTCGTTTGTGGCGGCCGGTCCTGGGTAAGCGTCACGCGGAGCACCTCTATTCAATGAAGTCCTAGGCGTCGTAGCATAGGGGCTACGATGAATACGACACCCACCGATGAAATGATCTTGAAAACCGATGTGCTGGGGCGAGTGAAGATGCCCTTGGCGCGGCGCGAGCAGTTACTGGACGAGTTTGAGCGGAGTGGATTGAGCGGGCAGAAGTTTGCGGAGTTGGTCGGCGTCAAATATCCAACGTTTGCGACCTGGGCGCAGAAACGGCGGCGGGTACGCGGCGTGTATCCGGTAAAAGCGCCGGCCCCGAGAACGAACCAGGTGAAGTGGCTAGAAGCGGTGGTGGAAGAGGCGCGAAGCCGTGATGATAAAAATCTGTTGTCGCTGGTGTTAGAGTTGCCTGGTGGAGCGAAGACGCAAATCAACGATGCCAAACAGGCAGCCTTAGCGGCAGTGCTGCTGCGGGCGCTGCAAAATGCATGTTAAGCTTTTCGGGCAGCCTGAAAGTGTTCGTGGCGGTGGAAGCCTGCGACATGCGCAAAGGGTTCAACGGTCTGCACGCTGTGGTGACGGAGCGATTGGGTGAAGAGCCGCGCGCCGGGGCGCTCTTTGTATTTTGCAATCGGCGGCGCACCCGGATCAAAATCCTGTGCTGGGACGGAACGGGTTTGTGGGTGTTGACCAAGCGGTTGGAGCAAGGGACTTTTTCCTGGCCCCGGAACGTGGAGCCGGGGACAACCAAGTTGAAGCTGACGCCGCAGGCGCTGGCGATGCTGACCGACGGAGTGGATTTGCGTGGAGCCAAACTGCGGCCCTGGTACGAGCGCGAGATGTAAAAAACCTTGCGCGAAAATTTCCCCGCAAAGTTTGAACAAGCAGCGGGCTAGAGCGTCAGAGAACGCAACCGATGATGCCGCGCGAAAAAGAACTCGCCCGCCAGTTGGCAGAATGCCAGGAGGCATTGGCACAGAGCCGTCGGGAGAATGAACTGCTGCGGCAGAAGATCGACTTGCTCATTCGGCGTGTGTTTGGTTCCAGCAGCGAACGGTTGGATCGGGCACAACTGGAACTCCTCTTACAGGAACTGCCGGAAAGTTCGGTCATCACTCTGGAAGAAACTCCGCCGCCGGCGGTTGTCTCTCCAAAACGTTCTTGCCGGCAACGCACGCTTCGTCTGCCGGCGAACCTGCCGGTGGTGGAAGCAGTGATTGACCCGGAGCCGGTGAAGCAAACGCCCCAAGACTGGCGTTGTATCGGCCAGGAAGTCAGCGAGCAACTGGACTTTGAGCCGGCGCGTTTTCTGCGCCGCCGGACCATTCGCCGCAAATACGTTCACCGCGTCAACTCGGACTGCGCGCCAATAATTGCGCCCTTGCCCGAACGGCTGTTGGATCGCAGCCTGCCCGCGCCGGGACTGCTGGCGCAGATTTTGGTCGGCAAATACTGCGACCACTTGCCGTTGTATCGGCAGGAACAAATCTTTCTGCAACGCCACCGGGTTCACCTGCCCCGGCAAACGCTGGCGCGGTGGGTGGCGTTGGCCGCCGACTGGCTCAAGCCGATTTATGAACACATCCGCACCGGCGTGATGGCGGGCGGCTATGTGCAGGTGGATGAAACACCGATTGATTATTTGGAGCCGGGCAACGGCAAGACCAAGCAAGGTTATCTCTGGACGGGCAGTCGTCCTGGCGGCGACGTGTTTTACCGCTGGGAAACCAGTCGTGCTGCGGCCTGCCTGGATAACGTCATCCCTTTGAATTTTAGCGGTACGCTGCAATGCGATGGTTACTCGGCTTATCGCACCTTTGCCAACGGACGCGCTGGAACGATTGAATTGGCCGGCTGCTGGGCACATGTGCGGCGGAAGTTTTATGAAGCGATGGAACAAGCGCCCCGAACCGCGGCTTGGCTCGTGCGGCAAATCCAACACCTTTACCGGATCGAAGCTGCTTTGCGCGAACACCGCACCGGTCCCCGGCTGCGCCAGGCCGTGCGCGCCAGCCAAAGCCGCCCCATCGTTGAACGCCTCCAACGCGCCTTGGGCCGGCTCAAAGCCAGCGGACGTTACCTGCCGCAGAGCTTGCTGGGCCAAGCCATTGATTACACGCTGGGCCAATGGCCAACGCTGAAAGTGTATCTGCAAAACGGTCGCGTGGAGTTGGACAACAACTTGGTCGAAAACGCCATCCGCCCCACCGCCATCGGCAAGAAAAACTGGCTCTTCATCGGCGATGCCGATGCCGGTCAACGCAGCGCCATTATCTACACGGTCATCGAAAGTTGCCGTCGGCGCGGCCTTGATCCTTACACCTACCTGCGCGAAGTCCTCACGCGGCTGCCCAGCATGACCAACTGGCAAATCCCGGAAGTGACGCCCCAAACCTGGGCCAAAGCACAACTGCCGGTGCAACGGCTCGCATCATAAACGTCATACCGTATATGGTATGACACTTACGACTCCACTACAGTTGCTCTGTCAAGAAGGTGCTCCACGTGACGCTTACGGTCCTGGATCATTTTCCTATCAATGGCTCTCGAATGGTGTGCCCATTCCCGGCGCCACCGGCGACACGCTGGCGGTCTCGGACGTGGTTGTGCCCACCAATGCGGTCAGCCACGGCAGCTTCGAGACGCCGTTCCTCGGCGAATCCAATCTAACGGTTTTAACGTTTTCTGCGGGGCAAACCTTTGGCGGATGGACGGTGGCATCAAATACAGTGGATTTGGTTGGCACGCTCTGGCAAGCCGCCGACGGCGTGCAATCGGTGGATATGAGCGGCACCTCAGCCGGCGCGATTTATCAGGATGTGGCGACTGTTCCGGGCCAGCAATATTATCTGCATTTCGCATTGGCGGGCAATCCGAGCGGCGGTCAGACCATCAAGACCAACCAGGTTTGGTGGAACGGCAGCCTGCTGGACACGGTGACTTTCAACATCACCGGCCACTCCGTGACGGCGATGGGCTGGACCAATCTCGAATATCTCGTCACGGCCACTGGCACCACAACCCGCGTCCAATTTGTCAGTCTGAATTCCGGCGACTACGGCCCCGCTTTGGATCAAGTGATTCTGGAAGCGGTTCCGCCGCCGCCCGCCGATTATAGCGTCATCATCAGCAACGCCTACGGCAGTGTCACCAGCGCCGTGGCGCAGGTGGAGTTCGACATAGATGGCAACGGGCTGCCGGATTCGTGGGAGCGGACATATTTCGGTTCGATTGGCCAGAATCCCAATGCAGACAGTGACGCGGACGGCGTCTCCAACGGGCAAGAATATCAGGATGGCACGGACCCAACCAATCCCGCGTCGTTCAGCCCTAGCCTGAACCTGCTGGCCACGCCAGGCGGGTTGGTGACGGTCTCACCTGTCCAGCAGAATTATGCCTTGGGTGATCCGGTGCAAATCACCGCGATACCGGATCCGGGGAACTTCTTTGTCTTTTGGTCCGGGAATTTGGTCAGCGCGAACCCGACGGAGAATCTGGTGATGGAAAGTAACATGACGATTACCGCGGTTTTCGGTCTGGGCTTGACCAACGGCGGCAACGCGACCGGAACGATTCCAGTGGGCGGAACAAATTTTTACGATTTCACGGCCAACGCGGGGGATAGCATCAATTTGCGGATTGGCTCGAGCGGTTTCGATGGCGTTCTCTATTTGTATGGGCCGGACGGGGCATTGTTGAGCGATGCTGTTGCGGCAAGCACGGATCAGCTCATCGCCTACACGGCGACCAATAGCGGCACCTTCACCGTGATCGTCAGCAGCTATTCCGCCAGCGGCACCGGCACTTATGTTTTGCATCTGGCCCAGATGCCTGAACCGTTTATTGTGCCGGTGGGTGACGAAGGCGGTCCACTAGCCAACGGTGCCGACGCGACTGGAACCATCACTTTAGGCGATCTGGATATGTGGTCGTTCACCGCCAACGCGGGGGACAGCATCAATTTGCGGATAGGCACGAGCGGTTTTAACGGCAGGCTCCAATTGTATGGGCCGAACGGCGCGTTGCTGGGCACAGCTCAAAACAGCACGGATGACCTCATCGCCTACACGGCGACCAATAACGGCACCTTCACCGTGCTGGTCAGCAGCTATTCCGCCGGCGGCACCGGCACTTACGTTTTGCATCTGGCCCAGATGCCTGAACCATTTATTGTGCCGGCGGGTGACGAAGGCGGGCCGCTGACCAACGGTGCCGACGCGACCGGAACGATCACGTTGGGTGATCTGGATATGTGGTCGTTCACTGGCAACGCGGGCGACAGCATCAATTTGGGGCTGGGCACGAGCGGTTTCAATGGCAGTCTTCAACTGTATGGGCCAAACGGCGCGTTGCTGGCCACAGGTCAAAACAGCACGGCTGACCTCATCACCTACACGGCGACCAATAGTGGCAGCTTCACGGTGTTGGTCAGCGCCTACAATTCCGGCGGCACCGGCACGTATGTATTGAATTTGGCGCAGATGCCAGAACCTTTTATTGTGCCGACGGGCGATCAAGGCGGTCCGATGACCAACGGAGCGCTGTATCAGGGCACCATCACGATTGGCGATCTGGATACCTGGAGTTTCACGGCCAACGCCGGAGACAGCGTGGTGGTGCGGGTTGGCGCATTGACGGGCAGCTATTTCAATCCATGGCTGCGGGTTTACGGGCCGGACGGCACCCTGCTGGGTTCGGTTGATTCAGGCAGCGGCATCGCCTCGGAGATTGCGCTGACGGCGACCAACAGCGGAACATTCACGGTGTTGGTCAGTGATGGAAGCCAGGATGGTTATGGGAATACTGGAACCTACCAATTGAATTACGTGGACGCGGCGCAGAGCTTTGTGGTTTCTCCGGGTGACCAGGGCGGTCCGATGACCAACGGAGCATTGTATGCGGGCACGATCACGGTTGGCGATCTGGACGCCTGGAGTTTCACGGCCAATGCCGGAGACAGCGTGGTGGTGCGGGTTGGCGCATTGACGGGCAGCTATTTCAATCCGTGGCTGCGGGTTTACGGGCCGGACGGCACCCTGCTGGGTTCGGTTGATTCAGGCAGCGGCATCGCCTCGGAGATTGCGCTGACGGCGACCAACAGCGGAACATTCACGGTGTTGGTCAGTGATGGAAGCCAGGATGGTTATGGGAATACTGGAACCTACCAATTGAATTACGTGGACGCGGCGCAGAGCTTTGTGGTTTCTCCGGGTGACCAGGGCGGTCCGATGACCAACGGAGCATTGTATGCGGGCACGATCACGGTTGGCGATCTGGACGCCTGGAGTTTCACGGCCAATGCCGGAGACAGCGTGGTGGTGCGGGTTGGCGCATTGACGGGCAGCTATTTCAATCCGTGGCTGCGGGTTTACGGGCCGGACGGCACCCTGCTGGGTTCGGTTGATTCAGGCAGCGGCATCGCCTCGGAGATTGCGCTGACGGCGACCAACAGCGGAACATTCACGGTGTTGGTCAGTGATGGAAGCCAGGATGGTTATGGGAATACTGGAACCTACCAATTGAATTACGTGGACGCGGCGCAGAGCTTTGTGGTTTCTCCGGGTGACCAGGGCGGTCCGATGACCAACGGAGCATTGTATGCGGGCACGATCACGGTTGGCGATCTGGACGCCTGGAGTTTCACGGCCAATGCCGGAGACAGCGTGGTGGTGCGGGTTGGCGCATTGACGGGCAGCTATTTCAATCCGTGGCTGCGGGTTTACGGGCCGGACGGCACCCTGCTGGGTTCGGTTGATTCAGGCAGCGGCATCGCCTCGGAGATTGCGCTGACGGCGACCAACAGCGGAACATTCACGGTGTTGGTCAGTGATGGAAGCCAGGATGGTTATGGGAATACTGGAACCTACCAAGTGAATTACGTGGACGCGCCCGACAGCTTTGTGGTCTCTCCGGGCGACCAAGGCGGTCCGATGACCAACGGAGCGCTTTACGCGGGCACGATCACGATTGGCGATCTGGACGCTTGGAGTTTCACCGCCTGCACGGGTGACTTGCTTAATCTGAGCTTGCATACGACGGGTTTCAACGGCTATCTGGAGCTATACGGGTCAAATGGTGCGCTGTTGAAAGTGGCCGGAAACAGCACGGCTTTGAGCATTGCCTACACGGCGACCAACTGCGGCACCTTCACCGTGCTGGTCAGCAGCTATTCCGCCGGTGGCACCGGCACCTACCAGTTGAGCGGCACTGGACTAACGGCTGGTTTGCAACTGCTTTCGCCAACCCTATCGGGAACGAACCTGTATCTTTCCGGCAGCGGCGGGGGATCCAACCTCCTTTTCGTCCTCTACGCCACCACGAACTTGGCGCAACCTTTTGATCTATGGACGCCGATTCTAACCAACCACTTCAACGCCTCAGGCGCGTTCGATATTACCAACCTCTACGACCCCAGCCAACCTCAACAGTTTTTCCGTTTCCTTGTGCCGTGATTCTCACGAACGAAAATGCAAAAAATAAACGTACCATGAAAAAACTCATATTACTCCCACTCCTGTTCAGTTTGTCATCAGTCTTTGGCGCGGACCTTCCGTCCATTGCCGTGGCGGATTTCACGTCCGACCGGTGGCACACGACGCTGACCCACGGCTTGCCCGACATTATCTCGGACGCCTTGGTCAACTCCGGCCGGTTTGACGTGTATGAGCGGGAAAAATTGAACACGGTCATGCGCGAGCAGGGCTTGCAGACTTCGGGCTTCACTGATCCGCAAACCGCTGTGGCGCTCGGAAAAGTGGCCGGCGTGCATTACATCCTGACCGGCGAGATCATTGACTACGGACACGAGAGCCACACGTTCAACGGTTATGGCGTCAGCACCCGGTCAACGACTTACCGGCTGACGGCCGCCGTCAAGGTTATTGACGTTCAAACCGGCAGGGTGCTCTTTTCCCACCGGGCCGATGCTCAGGAAACCGTCAATGAAGGCGGGGGCGTGAGCGTGACCGACACGACCATGGACACGAAGCTGGCGGAGGAAGTGTCCGACAAGCTCATCACCGCACTGGAGAACAATGATTCTTTCAAGGCGCCGGATGCATCGGCCAACGCGTTGGTTTCGGTAAAAATCACGTCCGAGCCTGACCATGCCGACGTGGAAGTGGACGGGGTTTTCTATGGAAACGCCGGCAGCGAAGTGAAACTTCCCTCCGGTCTGCATCTCGTGAAGATCAGTCTGCCGGGATATGAAGACTGGTCAAAAAAGGTGCTCGTTCAGGACGGTTTGTCCATCAACGCGGCCCTCGTCAAACAAGCCGATGCGCGCATTCAGATTCAAACTCAAACCAGCCATCAACCGTGAAACTGTCGCATTAAAACAACAAATCAATTATTAACCAATCCACTAAAAAGGAAAACATTATGAACTTACGAACCTTCATAGCACTCACCTCACTCGCCGCATGCACCGCCATGCCCTTCCCGGCCGCCGGAGCGCTCGTCTTGAAAAAGATTGTGGCGGTGTCGCGTTTCGACAACAAGACCGCGTATAGCCAGGCGACCATCGGCAACGGCATGGCGGATCAATTGACCGACGCGCTGATGCAAAGCGGCCAGTTCACCGTGATGGAGCGCGAGAACATCAAGGATGTGATGACCGAGGAGGATTTTGCCAACAGCGGACGCGTCCAGAAATCGAAATCCGCGCAAACCGGCAAACTCGTCAGCGCGCAAATTCTCGTTCAGGGCACCATCACAGAATATGAAAGCTCCAGCAGCGGCAATGCCAATGGCATTGGCTTTGGCGGCTTTCATGTCGGCAACAGCCACCAAGAGGCGCACGTCGGATTGATCATCCGCCTGATAGACACCACCACGGGCGAGGTGCTGGCCTCGCAACGCGTCGAAGGGAAAGCCGAAGCAGGCGGTTTCAAGTTGGGGGCGAACGTGGAAGGCGCGCAGTTCGGCACGTCCGACTTCAAAAAGACGCCCATGGGCAAGGCTGTGCAGATGGCCATTGACAACGCTGTGTCCCTCATCGCGGATAAATTAAAGGACGTTCCCTTTGAAGCACATGTGATCAAGGCCGAGGACGACGGCTCACTCCTTATCAGTGGCGGCAGCAAGGTAGGGGAGGCCGAAGGTGATGTGTTCGCCGTGTACAGTGTTGGCGAAAACCTGGTGGATCCCGACACGGGCGAACAGCTTGGCGCCGAGGTGACCAAAAAGGGCATGGTCAAAGTGACCAAAGTTGAGGAGAAATACGCCGTGGCCAGGTCAGACACGCCTTTGACGGGTATCAAGACCGGCGACATGGTCCGGGCGCAATAAGTTTGGGAGGTTCGTCGAAAATTGTTTGGCCGAGGATTTTATTTACTGCGGCGCTGGCGCGGCTGCTCTGCGCCACGCCTGTGGTTTCTTGCTCGAATTATTTTTATCGAGTGGTGTATTCCGTAAGCGTCACGTGGAGCACCTTCTTGACAGAGCAACTGTAGTGGAGTCGTAAGTGTCATACCATATACGGTATGACGTTTATGATGCGAGCCGTTGCACCGGCAGTTGTGCTTTGGCCCAGGTTTGGGGCGTCACTTCCGGGATTTGCCAGTTGGTCATGCTGGGCAGCCGCGTGAGGACTTCGCGCAGGTAGGTGTAAGGATCAAGGCCGCGCCGACGGCAACTTTCGATGACCGTGTAGATAATGGCGCTGCGTTGACCGGCATCGGCATCGCCGATGAAGAGCCAGTTTTTCTTGCCGATGGCGGTGGGGCGGATGGCGTTTTCGACCAAGTTGTTGTCCAACTCCACGCGACCGTTTTGCAGATACACTTTCAGCGTTGGCCATTGGCCCAGCGTGTAATCAATGGCTTGGCCCAGCAAGCTCTGCGGCAGGTAACGTCCGCTGGCTTTGAGCCGGCCCAAGGCGCGTTGGAGGCGTTCAACGATGGGGCGGCTTTGGCTGGCGCGCACGGCCTGGCGCAGCCGGGGACCGGTGCGGTGTTCGCGCAAAGCAGCTTCGATCCGGTAAAGGTGTTGGATTTGCCGCACGAGCCAAGCCGCGGTTCGGGGCGCTTGTTCCATCGCTTCATAAAACTTCCGCCGCACATGTGCCCAGCAGCCGGCCAATTCAATCGTTCCAGCGCGTCCGTTGGCAAAGGTGCGATAAGCCGAGTAACCATCGCATTGCAGCGTACCGCTAAAATTCAAAGGGATGACGTTATCCAGGCAGGCCGCAGCACGACTGGTTTCCCAGCGGTAAAACACGTCGCCGCCAGGACGACTGCCCGTCCAGAGATAACCTTGCTTGGTCTTGCCGTTGCCCGGCTCCAAATAATCAATCGGTGTTTCATCCACCTGCACATAGCCGCCCGCCATCACGCCGGTGCGGATGTGTTCATAAATCGGCTTGAGCCAGTCGGCGGCCAACGCCACCCACCGCGCCAGCGTTTGCCGGGGCAGGTGAACCCGGTGGCGTTGCAGAAAGATTTGTTCCTGCCGATACAACGGCAAGTGGTCGCAGTATTTGCCGACCAAAATCTGCGCCAGCAGTCCCGGCGCGGGCAGGCTGCGATCCAACAGCCGTTCGGGCAAGGGCGCAATTATTGGCGCGCAGTCCGAGTTGACGCGGTGAACGTATTTGCGGCGAATGGTCCGGCGGCGCAGAAAACGCGCCGGCTCAAAGTCCAGTTGCTCGCTGACTTCCTGGCCGATACAACGCCAGTCTTGGGGCGTTTGCTTCACCGGCTCCGGGTCAATCACTGCTTCCACCACCGGCAGGTTCGCCGGCAGACGAAGCGTGCGTTGCCGGCAAGAACGTTTTGGAGAGACAACCGCCGGCGGCGGAGTTTCTTCCAGAGTGATGACCGAACTTTCCGGCAGTTCCTGTAAGAGGAGTTCCAGTTGTGCCCGATCCAACCGTTCGCTGCTGGAACCAAACACACGCCGAATGAGCAAGTCGATCTTCTGCCGCAGCAGTTCATTCTCCCGACGGCTCTGTGCCAATGCCTCCTGGCATTCTGCCAACTGGCGGGCGAGTTCTTTTTCGCGCGGCATCATCGGTTGCGTTCTCTGACGCTCTAGCCCGCTGCTTGTTCAAACTTTGCGGGGAAATTTTCGCGCAAGGTTTTTTACATCTCGCGCTCGTACCAGGGCCGCAGTTTGGCTCCACGCAAATCCACTCCGTCGGTCAGCATCGCCAGCGCCTGCGGCGTCAGCTTCAACTTGGTTGTCCCCGGCTCCACGTTCCGGGGCCAGGAAAAAGTCCCTTGCTCCAACCGCTTGGTCAACACCCACAAACCCGTTCCGTCCCAGCACAGGATTTTGATCCGGGTGCGCCGCCGATTGCAAAATACAAAGAGCGCCCCGGCGCGCGGCTCTTCACCCAATCGCTCCGTCACCACAGCGTGCAGACCGTTGAACCCTTTGCGCATGTCGCAGGCTTCCACCGCCACGAACACTTTCAGGCTGCCCGAAAAGCTTAACATGCATTTTGCAGCGCCCGCAGCAGCACTGCCGCTAAGGCTGCCTGTTTGGCATCGTTGATTTGCGTCTTCGCTCCACCAGGCAACTCTAACACCAGCGACAACAGATTTTTATCATCACGGCTTCGCGCCTCTTCCACCACCGCTTCTAGCCACTTCACCTGGTTCGTTCTCGGGGCCGGCGCTTTTACCGGATACACGCCGCGTACCCGCCGCCGTTTCTGCGCCCAGGTCGCAAACGTTGGATATTTGACGCCGACCAACTCCGCAAACTTCTGCCCGCTCAATCCACTCCGCTCAAACTCGTCCAGTAACTGCTCGCGCCGCGCCAAGGGCATCTTCACTCGCCCCAGCACATCGGTTTTCAAGATCATTTCATCGGTGGGTGTCGTATTCATCGTAGCCCCTATGCTACGACGCCTAGGACTTCATTGAATAGAGGTGCTCCGCGTGACGCTTACTGTATTCCGACGCATTGACGCGCTGAGAATTTTATGCCACCCCAATCAGCCTCGTCACTTTCGTCACGGTATCACCGAATTGTGCCTTTACCTTGGCCACGGTGTTCTCCACAGACAGGCCGTATTTCTTGCGGAGTTCGTCCTGCGTTGTGGCGTGTTCGATGAACTGATCGGGCCAGCCGATGCGGACAACCGGCGTGGTCACGCCTTTTTCACTGAACAGTTCCAGCACCGTGGAGCCATAACCGCCCATCAGCACGTGGTCTTCCAGCGTTACCACCACATCCGCCGCGTTCCCGAAAAACTCGTGCGTGCCGGTATCAAGCGGTTTCGTAAAGCGCGGGTTGATGACGGCGCAATCAAAACCTTCCGTCGTTAGTTGTTCCGCCGCTTGGCGTGCCAGTGTGTTCAGCGGGCCAAGCCCGAACAGTGCGACCTTGTGCTTGCCGTTGCTGGAGAAATTTTGGACAACTTCCGCTTTGCCGATTTCCAGCAGCTTCGGTTGCTCTTTGATGGGGACGCCTTCCGCCGCACCGCGCGGGTAGCGGATGAAAGCAGGATGATTTTGATGCGTGGCGGTGAACATCATGTCCACCAGTTCGTCTTCGTTGGCCGGCGCCATGGCAATCACGTTTGGCAGGCAGCGCAGGTAGGCGATGTCAAACAAACCGTGATGCGTCGGGCCGTCATTGGCAGAAAGCCCGGCGCGGTCCATGCAGAAAATCACCGGCAAATTTTGCAAACAAATATCGTGATGCAGGCAATCGTAGGCGCGTTGCAGGAACGTCGAATAAATTGCGCAAACGGGATGGAATCCCATCGTCGCCATGCCGGCGGCGAAAATGACGGCGTGTTCCTCTGCGATGCCCACGTCGTAGTAACGGTCGGGCATCGCCTTTTCCAGATGTTTCAAGCCGGTGCCGCTGGGCATGGCGGCGGTGATGCCGACGAGCGTGTTGTCCTTCTGGCAAAGCTTCACCAGCGTTTGCCCCATCACGTCCTGATAGTTCGGCGGCGCGCCGGTCTTGGCCGGCGGGGAATCGCCGGTCCTCACGTCATAAGGGCCGGTGCCGTGGAATTTTTCGGGAAACTTGATGGCCGCATCAAAGCCCTTGCCCTTTTGGGTGAGAATATGGATGACGATGGGATGGTCGGACGCCTTGGCAAATTCCAATGTGCTGATGAGCAGCGGCAAATCGTGTCCGTCAATCGGGCCGAGATAACGCAGACCCATTTCCTCGAAGATAATCGGGCTGCCGTATCCGCCGCGGCCATCCGAATCCGGCACGTCGCTTTTCGGGCGCAGCCCGACCTCCGCGATGGCGCCCTTGAATCCACCCTCGGCCCGGTGCGCGAGTTTGAGTGCCAGTTCGCCTTTGGGCAGGCGGCGCACGAAATTTTCAAAATCCCGCGCGAGCTTGTTATAGCGCGGATTGGTGATGAGCTTGTTGAGGTAGTTCGAAATCGCACCGACGTTTTTGGCGATGCTCCACTCGTTGTCGTTGAGAATGCCGATGAACTTTTTCGTCGTATGGCCGATGTTGTTGAGCGCCTCGTAGGAAATGCCGTTGGTCAGTGCCGCGTCACCGAAGATGCAGACGATGTTTTCATTCGAGCCGCGCTTATCGCGCGCGGCCGCCATGCCGAGCGCCGCCGATAGTGCCGTGCCCGCGTGGCCTGCGCCGTAACAATCGTGCTCGCTTTCCGTGCGCAACGCGAATCCGTTCAGGCCACCCGTCTGGCGGATTGCCTGGAAACGGTTTTTACGGCCGGTCAGCAGTTTATGGACGTAGCATTGATGGCTCACGTCCCAGACAAATTTGTCCTTGGGCGTGTTGAAGACACGGTGCAGCGCGAGCGTCAATTCAACGACGCCAAGGTTTGGACCGAGGTGCCCCCCGTTTCTGGCCAGCACCGAGATGAGTTCCTGCCGGATTTCGTCGGCGAGTTGCAACAGTTGCGAGGCCGTCAGCTTTTTGACGTGCTCCGGTCCGTCCACCATGTCGAGATATCGGCTCATATTGTTGTTCAAGCGGGTTAAATAAGCTAAATGAGTTAAATCAGTTTCGGCGCGTTCGCCAGATTTAACTTATTTAACTCAGTTAACCAATCACGCATTCGCGTTTTCTTCAAAGGATTTTAATTTCATTTCGCCGGCGGCGTTCTTCTCCAACTGCCGGATCTTCAATTCCGCCTCGGCCAGTTTTTCCTGGCAGATTTTCACGAGCCGGGTGCCTTCTTCATATTGGGCCAGCAAGGCTTCGAGCGGCAAATCCTCGGACTCCATCGCCTCAACGATGCCTTCCAGTTTCTTCAAGGCCTCTTCAAACGGAAGGCTGCCCTTGACCGTGTCGGCCTTGGCTGATTTTGACATGAAAACAAGATAAGGAAAACCGCTATGCCCGTCCAGTACAGAGTCAGATGCTTGCAATCGTGGCCTTCACTTCTCGGTCCGGCTGAAGATTTCGCCAGTTTTTAGCCGCGTTTTCAAACGCTGACCGGTTTCCACTTCAGCAGCCTCGCGCAAAACCGTTCCGGTTGCGGCGTCCGTGGTGATGGAATAACCACGCGCTAAAACCTGCCCCGGACTGAGCAAACGCAATTTGGCTTCCGTTGCACCAAAACGATTCCGCCAATTCCGCAGGCTAACCAACGCCAGCTCCCGCAACCGATGCCGGCTCGTTTTCAAAAGTTCTTGCCGCTGCTTCAACAACTGCGTCGGACGCACACGCAGGAGCCGCGTTGCCAGATTGTGCCAAGCTACCTGCCGTTCTTTTGTTCCCTGCTTCGCACAGCGCAGCAAACCGTTTTGCAGGTCGTCCAGCCGTTGCAGAAATTCATTCAACTGCCGACGCGGATGGGATCGGGTCAAGCGCGCTTTGAGTTGCTCGAATTCCGCGGTGGCACTTTCCAGCCGTTGGCGGACCCTTCGCCGCAGCAGGCCCGGCGCTTCGGCCACAAACTCACGGCTGGCGAACACGCCCTCGGTGATGATTTCCGCGGCGGCGCTCGGCGTGGCAGCTCGGACGTCCGCGACAAAGTCGCTGACGGTAAAATCAATCTCGTGTCCTACCGCCGACATCACCGGAACTGCCGATTCAAAAATCGCCCGCGCCACGGCTTCTTCGTTGAACGCCCATAAATCCTCCAGCGAGCCACCGCCGCGAGTTACTAAAATCAAGTCCAATCCATTTTCGGTAGGGACGGCGCGCTGCGCCGTCCGGTCGTTGCAGCGCGACGACCCTACCTGTGATGCATGCCACTCATTCAGCAGCCGGATGGCGGCTGCGATTTCCTCCGCCGCGCCGTCGCCTTGCACGCGGCACGGCGCAAGAATGATTTCCAGCGCCGGATTCCGCCGTTGCAGGACATGCAGCACATCGCGAATCGCCGCGCCGGTGGGCGACGTCACTAGGCCGACGCGTTGTGGATATTCAGGCAACGGACGTTTCTGTTCCGTTGCAAACAATCCTTCCGCCGCGAGCTTTTGTTTGAGCTTCTCAAAGGCGATTTGCAGCGCGCCCACACCCTGCAACTCCACCGCGCGCACGATGAGCTGATATTGTCCGCGCGCTTCATAAACCGTCACGTCGCCTTGCAGGAGAACCTTCTGGCCGTCCTGCAACACGCTGCGGTTCCTGACCGCCTCGCCCCGGAACAGCACGCAACTCAACTGCGCTCCGGCGTCTTTGAGCGTGAAATACAGGTGCCCCGAAGATTGCGTCCGCAAATTGGTGATCTCACCGCTCACCCACACCGAGCCAACCTGTTTTTCCAGCAGCTGCTTGACCTGTGCCGTCAATTCCGAGACCGACAAAACTTTCCGCGTTGCTTCCGTCGGAAACAATTCGCCGAAGTCCCATTGCGATTTTGGCGGTTTGCTCATCTGGACTTGCCTCGATTTGTCATGTCGGTCGAACTTGTTTCGCCAATTCTTGTTGTTTCGGCCATCAAATCGTAATCGGTGTGGCCGACGATTTTGACACGGGCAAATTCGCCAATCGGAAGTTCGCCGCGAACATAAACCCGACCGTCAATGTCCGGCGCATCTGCCTCGCTGCGGCCAATCAAATAGTTGAGGGTTGAAAATTGAGGGTTGAGAGTTTCGGATTCGCGGACGAAGCCGTGTTCCCAGGAACTGACGTTCGCGGTTTGCAGTTGTTTTGCGTCCGCCTTGCCTTCGATGAGCACTTTGATTTCGCGGCCGACGAAGGATTCAGAAATCTGCCGGGCGATTTTGTGCTGCTCGGCCATGGCGAGTTCGCGTCGGTGTTTTTTGATTTTATCGGGAATGTGCCCGGCCATGGCGCCGGCGCGGGTACCGTCTTCCTTGGAATAAGTAAACACGCCGAGCCGCTCGAATTTTGTTCCGCAGATGAAATCGAGGAGCGTGTTGAAGCTCGCCTCAGTTTCACCGGGAAAACCGACGATGAAGGTCGTCCGCAGCGCGATGCCCGGCACGCCTGCGCGGATTTTCTTAATTAAATCCACGATGTATTGTTGTGAAGTTTCGCGGCGCATCCGTTCGAGCATGTTTTCCTGGATGTGCTGGAGCGGAATGTCCACGTAGCGCGCCACCTTCGGGCATTCGGCGATGGTCTGGATGAGTTCATCCGTCCAATGCGCCGGATGCGTGTACAGCAGGCGAATCCAGAAATCGCCGGGCAGCGCATTCAATTCACGCAGCAGTGTGCAAATGGTCGTGGCATCGGCGGCAAGCGATTTGGCCGCGGCGGAAAATTTCTCCGGTGACGAAATCGCGCGCGATTGGTTTGGGCGCAAATCCAATCCGTAGTAAGTCGAGTCCTGTGAAATCAGATTGATTTCCTTCACGCCATCAGCAATCAACGCCTTCGCTTCGGCCACAATGTCCGTTTGTTGCCGGCTGCGATGCGAACCGCGCATCCGCGGGATGATGCAAAAGCTGCACGGATGGTTGCAGCCCTCGGCGATTTTGACGTAGGCGAAATGTCTCGGCGTCAGTCGGAAGCGCGGCGTGGCAAAGTCGGGGATGAACGTCGGGCGTTGGGTGACATTCAGAATGGTCGAGGACCGAGGGTCGAGAGTTGAGGACGGAGCCACAACAGTTTTTGTTTTGCCAAATTTTTCCGCGCCGCGAACGGACTCGGATTTTTCACGTTCGCCGGCAGTGCGGCTTTTCTCCAATTCTGCAAACTGGCCGGTGATTTTTTCCTTGGATTTTCGGCGTTCAATGTTTGCTGTTCGATGTTTCTCGATTTTTGCTGCCCGACTTGCCACAGCCTTGCGGACAATTTCCGAAACCTGCGCGACCTGGTCAATGCCCATGAACGCATCCACTTCGGGCAGGAGTTTTGGCAATTCGTCGCGGAACCGCTGCGGCAGGCAGCCGGAAACAATCAGGCTTTGGCCGCGATTTTTCGCTTCGCGAACCTCGGCGGATTCGAGGATGGTGTCCACGCTCTCCTCCTGCGCAAAGTCAATGAACGAGCAGGTGTTGACGATGACGGCGTCGGCCTGCGCGGCGTCATTGGTGATTTCCACGCCGCTTTTAAGGAGCGAACCGAGCATGATTTCGGCGTCCACGAGATTTTTGGCGCAGCCGAGCGAAATCAGGCCGACGCGCAGCGGGCGGCCACTGGAATGTTTTTTCGTCACAGGCGAATTAAACTACGCGAGACGCCGGGCGGCGTCGAAAATTATTTGGTGACGGAACTGGAGGTGTTCGTGCCCACGACTTCGGGCGCGTTGGTGGAAATGGCAGCAGCGGGCGGCACGTTGGTGGAAACGGATTCCGGCGGCAGCCTGAGCTGGGTGCGCAACACGGCACGCGCGGCATAGGGCAACCCCTGTTTGGAATCCAGCAACCGGTTGAGCACCGTGCGATTGAGATCGGCAAACGGCGGCAAAGCGATCCGCTTGGTGTTGTCGAAATGGGCGGTTTTGGCGACATAATTCTGGTAAATTTTGGCGGCCAGCAGTTTGGCAATGGTAGCCCGGTCATCCTGGCCAATGGCGAGGTACTCGTAATAGTTGGCAAGCAAGCCTTGGACCGCAGCCGTGGTGCGGTCCTGGTCCGTGCCACCGACATCTTCCTGTACGCACGCGACGGCGTATTCGTCGAGGGTCATTTGCGACGGGAGGGAATTGGTGTCGTTGTCGAGGAGAGGCTGGTCTGGAAATTTCCGGCAGAGATAAGTGAACCATTTCGCGGCCTCGGCAATCTGGTTGTCTTCGTAGAGAAAATAAACGGCGTCGCGCAGGAAATTCCGCTGGGCATGTTTGATGCCGTTTTTCTGATTGGGATCAGATTCCTCGGCATACTCGGTTTCGTAGGCGTCATTGACCTTGGAGACCAGATCGAGATCTGGATAAAAATCATACGATTTGTCAAAGGGATTGATGACCAGCCGACCATGATAAAATGCTTGTAGCATGGATTGGTAAATGGAGCGGCGGAGCTGGATTAAATCGGATTCCTTTACTTTGCTCGGATTTTCCTTCGCCCGTTCCAAACCGAGCGCGGCCCAGTAAATCGCGCTGGCTTCCGGCACGCGCCAGTCGAGCGGTCCCCATTGTTCGTTCACTTTTTCCGCAAAAGCGGGATCCATTTTATATTTGTAACGGAACTCCTGGACGCGCGTTCTGGCTTCGGCGGTTTGCGGATGGAGCAGTTCGACAAAATTCGTCCCGTATGGGCCGAAGAACGGCATCATGTCGTTGGCCCATTGTTCCTTATAGTATTGATTGGCGTCGTCCATGTTTTGTCCCATCTTGCTTTGGAAGATCCAGCTCAACTGCTGGAAGATGAGAATGTTGTCGGGGTTGTAGCGCAGGCCGTCGTCCCGCAACAGCCTCATGCCCGCCTGCACCCAGCGCCAACGGTCCGAAAAATCCTTGAACTTCACGGAGATGTTCCAAGCCATGTTCCAGGCTTCAAACGCCCAGACCTGCGGGAAATGCGGCTCGAGGTCGGTGATCCAGTCGGAGAGTTGCACCATTTCAAAAAATTTATCCTCCTGCTGCAGCTCATTGGCGCGAATCCAGAGGAGATTGGAGATCAATCCGCGAAAACCACCCAGCGCCACGGTCGTAAACGCCAGCAACGGCGGCGCGTCTTTGAGCGGTGTCATGCGCGTCAGGTCCAGCTTGTTCCGGTCCTGGTTTAACGACTTTTGCATCTGGCCGGAACCAGCGAGCAAGGCCGCCGCCAGCAATAGCAACAGGACTTTCTTCGCGCGCGGCTTCATTGATTTCCCTGTGCCGTGGCCAGTTCACGCCGTGCGAACAGACCGATGCCAATCAGTCCGATGACGCCGCCGAACAGCAAGACAATTTGCCCAAACGCGGCGCCCAGTTCGCCCCATGGAATGGCGCGCCCGCTGCTCAACGCATCAATCGGCGAGAAATTTTTCACCAAATTGACCACCATCAAGATGCCCTTGTAAAGGGGCAGCAGCACCTCGTCCGCCGGGGAAGGGCCGGTGCCCGGGTTGCCGAGGCCGAGCGTGCCCAGAGACACCGCGTTGGCCAGCGTCCCGCTGGAGAACACCACCACCAGCATGGCCAGCGAAAAAAAAGTGGCGACCGGAAACGACAGGAAACTCGCCGAAGCCAGTCCGATGGCCGCCAGCAGCGCCATCCAGCAAAAAAGGATTCCCAGCCCGCGGACAAAATTCAGCGCGAACCCGCCCGTGGGATACAATACCTCCATCCCGTCGTTCATCGGGAACAACAGGGACGTGTTGTTGGCATTTAAAAAATCAATCGTCAGCACGCCTTGGCGGTCGTAAAGATCCGGCGGGATGTCAATCTCGTGGTAGGTGTTCGGCGACAGACTCATCGGTCCGCTGTACCAGGCGTTGGCCGTTTCCGGTTCGCCGACCCGCCACTGGCCGACAAAGGTGCCGGACAGGCCGACCTGCGCGGTGTCAAATTTCACGCGCAATTGCAGCGGCTTGCCGCGCAGGAAATTTTTGGCGAAACCGAGGTCAATTTGCCATTCGCGGGTGTACCCGGGCGGCACGAGTTGATAGGTGGCCTTGACCTGCTCGCGGATTTGCTGCCGTACTGTCGCCAGATTCGCACCCGAAAGGGGAGTTTGTTTCAAGCGCGCCCGCAACAGTTGCTCGGTCTGGGTGTCAATTTCTGCGCTGTAGTCCGGCGGTCGCGCGGCGCCGCGCGCCACGAGCACCTGGGTGCGTAAAATCTCCTGCTCCGCCGCCGGCAGCCGGGTGGCACGCCATTGCAGCAAGCCGTAAACGCTCGCGCCCGACAGCGCCAGCAACGCCGCGTTGAGCGACACGATGCCCAGCCATTTGCCCAGCCAGATTTGCCAGCGCGCCACGGGTTTGGTCGCGACGACCTGGATCTGGCATTCCTCAATGTCCCGCGCCAGCGTGCCGCAGGAGAGCCAGAGCGTCGAAAGTCCGAGCAAGGCAGTGATGGCGCTCAGGGTGTAGGTGATCAAAATTTCCGTGAACCCGCGCGCCGTGCCGTCGCTCTTGATCAAAACGGGTAAGCCAACGACCGCCGCCAGCAACAGCACGGCAACGACCAGAAAGAGCCGGAATCGAAGCGCGGCCTTCCATGTCAACCAGGCAATAGCAAATAATCGTTGCATTTATCAATCAGTCTCGGCGGGGCCGGAACGCCGTCGAACCGTTACTATTTGGGCTTGTTCAGCAACGACGAAAGCTTCTCATCCGCTTTCGCCAAATCCGCCGGGACTTCCTCGGCAGCGGGAATGGATTCGGCCGGTGATGCCGTCGGTTCCGTTGCTTTTGTCAAAGTTTCGAGCTTCTGTTCGTTGATCGCGGGTTCTGCCGACGGGACGGGCTGCGGCGCGGCCACCCGCCGGGCGGCTTCCGGCAAAGCCAGGCGTTCCAGGATTTTTTCCGCAGCGGGTTGCTCTTGAACGTCCGCGCGCAAATATGCCGCCACGCGCGCGCCGGAAACCGCGCCACTCGTTTCAGCTGCGGCCTGGCGTGCCCGCTGCACCACGTCGAGAAAGTAACTTTCCAGATTTTGCGTCGGATTGTCCACGCGCACCTGGTCGGCGGCCGCGTCATGACGGATGATTTCCAGCACGCGTTCGAGCGTTTCACGCGGCAATACCGGCGTCGTGATGCGCAGCGTGTCCGGCGTGGCGAGCAGTTCCTTGAGCGTGCCCATCGCCTGAATTTTGCCGCCGTAATAAATCACCACGCGGTCACAGACGTCCTCCACGTCCGCGAGCAGATGGCTGCTCAAAATCACCGTCTTGCCGCGGCGCGCCAGCGCGAGAATCAAATCCTTCACCTCGCGGCAGCCGATGGGATCGAGGCCGGAAGTCGGCTCGTCGAGAATCACCAGATCGGGGTCGTTGATCAGTGCCTGGGCCAGGCCGATGCGGCGCTGCATGCCCTTGGAAAATTCCCCGATGACCCGCGTCTGGGTTTTGCCCAGCCCGACCATTTCGAGCAATTGTTCCGTGCGGTTGTGGCGTTCGTCCCGGGACAGGTGAAAAAGGTTCCCGAAAAAATCCAATGTTTCCCGCGAATTGAGGTAGCGGTAAAGGTACGATTCCTCCGGCAGATAACCGATGCGCGATTTCGTCTGCACGTGCCGCGGCGAATGCCCGAAGACTTCGATGTGTCCTTTCGTTGGATACAGCAGGCCCAGAATCAGCTTCACCGTCGTGGACTTGCCGGAGCCGTTTGGCCCGAGCAGCCCAAACACCTCGCCTCGCCGCACTTCAAAGTCCACCTTGTCCACGGCGCGTGCCTTCGGGCGGTTCCAAAAATCCTTGAAGATTTTCGTCAGCCCGCGGACGGACACGACGACCTCGGCGGATTTTGGGTTGGCGGTTGGCGATGGTGGATTTAATTCAGCGACGGGCATAAGCAAAGAGCGGGCGTGCCGCCATTACGCCGGTTTTGGCGTCAATTGTCCGGTCGCGGCGCGCGGCGATTCAACCGGTTCGGGGTGAAAATGTTCCAGTTCCTCGCCTTTGCGCACGAGCCGGGCGCTGTTGAAAATCACAATCAACGAACCGACGTTATGCAGAATGGCCGCGGGAATCGGGCCGATGTAGCCGAGTGACGTGACCGTCAAACCGATGACAATGAACAGCCCGCCAAAAAGGAAATTCTGGTTGATGACGGCGCGGGTGTTGCGCGAGAGCTTCACCAGAAACGGCAGCCGGCGCAGGTCGTTGTTCATCAGCGCAATCGTCGCGGTATGAATGGCCACTTCGCTGCCCGCCGCGCCCATGGCGATGCCGATGTCGCCTGCGGCCAGCGCCGGCGCGTCATTCACGCCGTCGCCCACCACCGCCACGCGATAGCCTTTCGCTTTCACGGCGCGGACAAATTCGACCTTGTTCTGCGGCAGGCAATCGCCCTTGGCCTCTTCGCAGCCAATTTGGGCCGCCACCCGCGTCACCACCGGTTGGCGGTCGCCGGAAATCATTGCCACGCGCCGGACGCCATTCTCCTTCAGTTCGGCGAGCGATTCCTTCGCCTCGGCGCGGGTCTGGTCCTGCAAACCGACCCAGCCGACGCATTGATGGTCACGCGCGACAAAAATCAAGCTCCAGCCTTCGGTTTCGTTCAAATCCACGGACTTCTCGAAATTCGAGTCCACGCCGTTGTCCCGGAGCCATTGCGCACGGCCCACCAGCACGGTCGCGCCATTGATCCGCGCCTTGACGCCGCGCCCGGCGGCTTCGCTGAAATCTTTTGGTTCGATCAGCGGCACACTGGCTTCGGTCGCCAGCTGCGCCAGTGCTTTGGCCGTCGGGTGGTTGCTGTATTTTTCGGCGGAGGCCGCCAAACGCAGAAGTTCGGCGGGTTTGATTTCACCCGCCGGGGCCAGGCGACTGACTGCCAGTTGGCCGGTCGTCAGCGTGCCGGTTTTGTCAAAAATGAAGGCGTTGATTTTGGCGGCGAGTTCGATGTCGGCGACGTTCTTGATCAAAATGCCGAGGCGGGCGGCGGCGGACAGCGCGGCGACCATCGCGGTCGGCGTTGCCAGAATGAACGCGCATGGGCAGGACACGACGAACACGGCGATGACGCGGTTCAAATCGTGGGTGAAGGCCCAGACGAGCGCGCCGATGACCAGCACGAGCGGCGTGTAAAAGCCCATGTATTGGTCCACGATTTTCATAATGGGCAGCTTGGTTTTTTCCGCCGCGAGGATCAGTTCGCGCACGCGGCCCAGCGTCGTGTCCTGGCCGGCGCGGCTGACCTTGATTTCCAGCAAGCCGGTCAGATTTTGCGTGCCGGCGAAAACTTCATCGCCGGTTTTCTTGTCCGCCGGCAGTGATTCACCGGTGATGGTCGCCTGGTTGAACGAACCCTGGCCGCTGAGAATGACGCCGTCCGCCGCGACGTTGTCGCCGGGGCGAATGCGAATCACGTCGCCGACGGCCAATTCACTGGCGGCAACTTCCTCCTCGCTGCCGTCGGCTTTGACGCGGCGCGCCTTGGTGGGCGTGAGTTTGATGAGCGATTCGACGGACATCCGCGCGCCCTCGGCGGTGCGGGTCTCGATGATTTCGCCGGTGAGCATGAAAAAAGCGACGATGCCGGCGGTCTTGTAATTGCCGGACGCGAATGCGGCAAGGACGGCGATGGCGACCAGTTCATTGATGCTGAGACGGCCGACGCGCAAATCCTTGATGGCCGTGACGACAATGGGATAGGTGAGAATGAGCGCCCCCACGCAGGCGCTGGCGCTGGCCACGCCGCTGCCCTGTGTAAACAGCCAATCCACCACGTAGGCGTTGAGGACGAGCACCACTCCGGCGACGGCCTGCCACAGATGCACCACGGAATGCTCATGGTCATGGTGATGCTCGTGTTCGTGATGGCTCAATAGCGATGTGACTTGCATAACATTATGACAAATTTAAAAGGCGAATGTTGAATTACTGTTGGGCCGACGCGCCGGTTTGCGGCTCCGGCGGCTCACGATTCAACAATAGCCACAAATCCGACGGTTTTCCATTGGCAGTTGTCGGCATATAACCCTTGAACTGCACGTTTGTCAGCGACTGTCCCATCACCTGCACCAATTGCTCCTGCTCGAACAAATCCGGATTGATTTTGTAATTCGGCAACAAGTCGCTGAACGCCTTCGCGTCGGCTTGCACAGATTGAACGTAAAGCACACTGGCGCTCTTGGCTTCATTGAGGATGGCCGCCGCCTGCGCGTCGGCATTGTTGGTGACCTGATTTTCGTAGCTGTGCGCATCGTCGAGTACCTTGGCTTGGTTTTGACGCGCTTCGGTGACCTGATCAAAAATCTGCTGCAACTGCCGTGGCGGGATGCTACGCACGCTGCATTGCCGGATGGTAATGCCCAGGTTTTCCTGATCCGCCAGTTGAATCACCCGCCGTCCAACATCGTCCTGAAACCCGCCCACGTCGCTGTAGAGCACCTGGTCCACGTTGTAATGCGCGGCGGTATAGAGCAGGGCGTTGTTCAAAACATTCAACACCGCGTTGGAAACCCCCGCCATGCCGAGCGGAGAGTTGGTGCCGCCGGAAAAATCAAATACCGCCCGGATCGGATTGTCCACCTGATAGTAAACCGTCGCCTGCGTGTGAATGATGTTGTGGTCCGCGGTAATCGCATAACCGTCCACGCCCGGAACCAGGGAAGGCCCGGGCGGGGGCAGGTTGCCGCTCAATTCCTGTTCCGGCGTTTCCGCAAACCAGCCGACCGTGGATTGGACGCTTTGGATTTGCCGGATGGGGATTTTGACCACTTCATCAATCGGGTACGGAAAGGCCCAGTGCAATCCGGGACCCAGCAGGGCTTGCTCACCTGTGCCGACGGGCTTGCCGAAGCGGAGGATTATGGCCTGTTCCTGCGGTCCGACCTGGAAAATACCCGAGGCGAGAAACAGAATCACCAGCGCCACCATGACGAATTTAACAATCGCAAAGCTGCTGCGCATGGCCTCGGCCATGGCCTGCGAACCGGCATCGTCCTGGGCTACCGGCGCCGGCTCGGCGCGCGAGGTTCGTGCTCGTGATCGTGAGGATGATCGTGCTCGTCGCTCATGGGATGGAATGGAAAAACATCGAACACCGGACATCGAACACCGAACATCGAACGAAAATGTGGCGAGCGCCAGCTTCATTCGGCGTTTGACTCGCCGTGCTCGCGCACCGTCGCGGCAGGTGTTCGATGTTTGATGTTCGATGTTTCACGTCTGCAAATTCATTTTGCCGGCAGATTGGTCCAAGTGCCGCTGAACAAATCAAACGGCGGGGTGCGCTGGTCAAAGATCAGGACGGACTTTTGGTTGAGCGAGTCCTGGAGCGCCTTGATCCGCAGCATGAAAACCGCCAGCCCGGGGTTTTCCTGAAAGATGGGCAGCGTCTTGGCGGCTTCCGCCACGCCCTGGCCTTCAATCTGCTTGGCTTGGGCCTCGGCATTGGCCAGTGTTTCGTTGGCCTGACGGTCGGCATTGGCCTTGATTTTGATGGCCTCCGCCTTGCCTTCGTTTTGCGCCTGACTAATGAGCACCTGGCGCTCCGATTTCATCCGGGTAAAAACGGCCTCGGTGACGCCTTCGGGCAGCCCGAGCTTTTCAATGCCCAGAAATTCGACTTGAATGCCGTAGTCGTTGGTCTGCAACTGGGATTGGACCATCTCTTCAATGTTGCTTTGAATCTCGTCGAACCTCAATTGCTTCGGGTCTGCATTCACAAAGTCGGAGAGCGTGTTGCTGCCCACCTCGGACAGTTTGGCGCTGGTCAAGATGCTTTGAAGCTGGCTTTGCGCCGCTTCAATGGAGCCATTGGGAAAGCTGTTGAGAAAGTTCGTTGGATTGGAGATTTTCCAACCCACATAGACGCTGGTCAACAAAGTAATGCTGTCCTTGGTGAGGCATTCTTCGAATTTGTCCGAGAAGGTCTGAATGCGCTGGTCAAATTTGTAAACCTGCTGAACCGGCCACGGCCAGCGCAAATGCAATCCGGGATGATAAACGCCGGTCGTCTTGCCGAACGTCGTAACGACGGCCACTTGGGATTGCCGGACTTGAAAGGTAAACAGCAGCAGCACGAAAATCACGACCAGCACTGCGGCGGTAAGGATGGTTATCAGATTTCGTTTTTTCATGGCGAATTGGTGGATGACACGTTCAGGTTCAAAAGGCTTTCGCGGATTTTATCTTCCAGGTCAAACATGAGCACGTTGTGCGTGTTGGTCACCAGCAAAATGTACTTGCGGGCGTTGGCCGTGGCGGCGGGAAACATGCCATAATAGGCTCGCTGCCGATAGACCGACGGCGCGGCGTCGTAGGCGGCAATCTGGTTGGTGAACAGCCCTGCGCGCGCCCAGGCGGATAGTTCCGTCTGCAACCGCGTCGCTCGGGCCTGATTCACGTCGGCAAACGCCTGCGCACCCGCCATGGCATTAGTGCGGATGGCCTCGGCCTCGGCGGCGTTGGTGTCGGCAACCTGCTGTTGGCCGGCGGAGACGACTTGTTCGTAGTCGCCCGCCACTTTGACCGGTGGGTGAATGTCCTGCACGCCGGCAAAAAGGATTTCCACGCCGAGTTGATGCCGGGTGGCGTCGGCCTGAATCCGCCGTTGCAACAACTGCGCCATCTGGCTGCGCTCGTGCGAGAGCACCGCGTTCAAATCGCGGCCCGCGAGGTAATGGATCGCTGTCCGCGTGGCCAGGTCGTTGAGCAGGTTCGTCGGATCGGCGTTGATGTAAGCCCAGTCCAGGACGTTGGTGATGCGGTATTGCACCGGAATGCTGATGTCAATCAATCCCACCGGGGCGACCTTTGAGAATAGCGGGTTTTCAGCGACGTTGCCCGGAACGGCATTGGCCAGATTGTTGGTGATGGTCGCCGGGGGCACGTTGCCAACGAGAAAATTGATCTCTTTGGTGTGGACGACAGTCCACAAAATGGTCTGCATCCTCTCACTCTCCGCTGTGGGTTGGAAGCCGACATCAAATCTCCGGACTTGGTCAGTGCGATACCGATAGACTTTGTCAATGGGCCACGGCCAAATCAAATGCCCGCCGGGATTCAAAACCGGGCGCGCTTGGTCCAGCCGGCCAAATTGCTCCAGCACGCCCTGTTCGCCCGGCTCAATGAACACCACGCACGTGGACAGCAGCAGTGCCGCCAGTTGTGCCAGAAACAGAACGGGCAGACTTTTTCGCAATAACAGGAAAAACCATGTCTCCGAAACCTTGAACCCGAATTGATAATCCAGCGCCTGCGCCGCCGTGGTGAACAAGCTTTCCGGCTGGGCAAGCAACCCGACAATCCGGCTGTCGAACAGCGGGCGGGCGATCTTGCCCTTCACCCGCGGGCGGTAAATTTCGAGCAGCAGCATGACGAGGGTTTCCACCGCCACCAAGCCCAGCACCACGGTCAGCCCGCGCGCCACGTAGGCATCGCTGCTGGGAAACCCCATTCGCACCCCCGCAATCCCCAAGGCGGTGACGAAGCAGACGTATGCGCCCAGCAGCAAAAAACTCGCGCTGGGCCTCAGCAACCGGTGATTTTCCAGCCGCGCAATGGTTACCGAAAAGCGGCCAATCAGAAACAGCAGCAGCGCAAAAATACTGAAGAAGGCGAGCGCCGGCATGGCGCGATCGGGCGCGATGCCTTCGGTTGTCCTGGAAATCCAGCGCCAGAGCAGATAGGCGCTGCCGCCTTCGAGCAACAACAACAACACGCTGAAACCCGGCGCGAAAAATTTCTCAAACTGTTCCCGCGCGCGCTGCGCCGGAAAAACCTCCGCGCTCTTCGATTCGAACAGCGTCGTTTCGCCCCGGGTGCGTGCGAGTTCCTCCACCTCCAGCCGTTCCAGCCGTTCGTTCTCCTCGAGCCGCATCTGGAACCAACTGGCGAACGCCACCAGCATCCCCAACCCGAGGAAGATCGAAGCGGCCTGCCCCGCCAGCGAATTCGCATAGGCGGCTGCGCCCAGCGCGGCGATGAAAATCACCACCGTGGCGGCCAGATTCACCAGACCATGTTTTTGAACGCTTCGTTCCATCGTTAAAGGGGCGAAACATTGAAGCGTTTTGCCGCTTCAACGTATCACCCTTCTACGCTTCAAAATTCATTTTCAACTCAATTCCCGTTCCTCAAACAGCGCCGTGCCAATGGCCAGCGCCGCGCCCGCGTAGCCGACGGTGTAGGCGAAAGCCTTGGCCACATAACCCCATTGGAATGTGCTTTTGCCCATGTCAATGGCGTCGGCGAACCAGAAAAGCTGCCAGTTTGGGATGACCGTGTAAAGCGTTGAAGCCCACCAATCGCCCGCCTCCGCGCGCTGGCCGAAGAAATAATCCGACATCAGCCCGATCAAAAAAAACGCCGAGCAGACCGCCAACGTCGGAATGGTGTCCAGCCGCGTCGAACACGCCAGGGCCAGCGCCGCCAAAATCCATAACGCGAACAAAATGAGAATCCCCGCCGGGACCAGCCGCCAATCCACTGTCGCCGCAGTACCCAGGCTCTCTTCCTGATGCGTGAACCGCAAAATCAGAAATGTCGCCACCGTCACCGTCACCACCAGCGCGCAGACCGCGTCGCTCACGAACGGCCGGCGCAGGAAAAAATTGCTGAACCCGCCCAGCGCGTAAGCCGCGGCCACCGCCAGCGAGAAAATGCCGAGCGCAGTCACATCGGTTTTGCCATAGGCGTCAAACGACATCCAGCCGGCCAGCAGCACCCCGACCAGGTTCACGTACGTCAGCAGTGTCAATGCCGCCGCCAGTCCGGCGTACTTGGCCAGCAGAAACTGCGCGCGCCCGATCGGTTTGGACAACACCGCCAGCGCGGTACCCACGCGGATTTCGCGCGCCAGCGACGCGGAAGCGCTCAACACCGCCCCAAACAATCCCGATAGCAACATCACCGCCAGCGCGCTGTTCTTGACCAGTTTTGGCTCGTCACCGAACGCGAAGTAATACGGCACCGCCAGAAAAAGTTCAAACGCCACCGACCCCGTCATCAGCAGCAAAAACACCGGCTGCCGGATTAATTCCATGAAGGCGTTGGCGGCGATGGTGAAAAACTGTCGCATGCAGGATTTCGCTGAGGTTACGCTGCCGGTGGCAAATTACCAGTGGTTAATCCACTCATAGATGAAATCATTGAAAGTGAGAGTCGTGAGGTGAATTTTACGTTCAAAAAACGCTCCCGGCTGATTCAGAAAACTCAAGCCATCGCCCGCGCGATGGCGTTCCACCACTGGTCGTGCAGTTCCGCCGCGGGCACACTGAATTCACCGGCACTGGTTTTGACGGTCAATTGGTCGCCACCGACTTTGCCGATCTGAACCGCCGGGACGCCGAGCAATTTTGCGCGTTCCACCACTTTCACTGCTTCAAGCGGTTTGCAGGTGACGACGATACGAGATTGCGTTTCACCAAACAGTAATGCGTGAATCTGGTGGGGGGAGGCTACTGACGAGCCGTCGCCCGCAGTTCCATCGGCTCGCGAGGATGCTCGCCCAACCGGAGTGAGATCAATCGTTGCCCCAATCAACCTTGGCGTGGCGCGGGCGATCAATTGACTGATGCAGCTTTCCGCCAGGCAGACCGCCAGCCCGCCTTCGCTGCAATCATGCGCGCTCTTGATGAGGCCGGATTGAATCAAACCCAGCAGCGTGGTGTGCAGGATCCTTGCCTGTTCCAAATCGCAACGCGGCGGCGTGCCGGTCTTCATTCCATGCACAACCTGCAAGTAAGCAGAGCCGCCGAGGCCCAGCAACGGATCGTCTCTGTCAACCGGTTCGCCGAGCAAAACAATCGCGTCACCTTCGTCCTTGAACCATTGCGTTGTGATGTGCTCCGGTTTTTCGATGATGCCGACCATTGCCACCGTGGGCGTCGGGTCAATCGGGCCGGCGGGGCTTTGGTTGTAGAGCGAGCAATTGCCGCCGGTCACTGGCGCGTTGAACGCTTGGCACGCTTCCGCCAGTCCGCGCACGGATTCCTTGAGCTGCCAGAACAACTCCGGTTTCATCGGATTGCCGTAGTTCAAATTATCCGTCACACCCAACGGCACCGCGCCAGTGCAGGCGAGATTCCGCGCGGCCTCAGCCACGACAATTTTTCCGCCTTCGTAGGGATTGAGATAGACATAAGCGCCATTGCCATCCACCGTCAGCGCAATAAGTTTTTCCGAAAAATTGTTGCGCGAAGGACGCAAAGGTTGCGATGCCACAGAATTTACTTCGCCGACTTCGCGGTCTTCGCGCGAAACTTCCGGCAACGAATCCGGCTTGATGCGCAGCACCGCCGCGTCGCTGCCGGGACAAACTGCCGAACCGTCGCGCACCATGTGGTCGTATTGGCGGTAAACCCAGTTCTTCGACGCAATCGTCGGCCACGCCAGCAATTTCAGGAGATCGGATTTGGCGTCTTGGGTCTGGGGAATTTCTTCCAACCGAATCGCGCGAACTTGCTTCAAATACTCCGGTTCCGTCGCCTCGCGCTGATAGACCGGCGATTCGTCGGCGATTTTCTTCGCTGGAATGTCGGCGACCACTTGACCGTGATGCTTAACCACCATCCGGCCCGTATCGGTGACAAAACCGATTTCCGACCACGGCAAATCCCATTTGTCGAAAATCCGTTTCACTTCCTCTTCGCGGCCCTTGTGGACGATGATGAGCATCCGCTCCTGCGATTCGGACAACATGAGCTCGTAGCTCGTCATATTCGGGACACGTTGGGGAACTTTGTCCAGCTCAATCTCAATTCCGGTGCCGGCGCGCGCGGCGGTTTCGCAGGTCGAACAGGTCAAACCTGCCGCGCCCATGTCCTGAATTCCCGCGACCGCGCCGGTGGCGAGCAGTTCCAGGCACGCCTCGCACACGAGTTTTTCCATGAACGGATCGCCTACCTGCACCGCGCCGCGTTGTTGTTCGGCGGATTCCTCGGTCAAATCCTGCGACGCGAACGCCGCGCCGGCCAGCCCGTCGCGGCCAGTTGGCGGACCGACATAAAAAACCGGATTGCCGATGCCCTTGGCCGCGCCGCGCGCGATTTGTTCGTGCCGCAGCACGCCGAGGCAGAAGGCGTTCACCAGTGGATTGCCTTCATAGGATTTGTCAAAATAAACCTCGCCCGCGATGGTCGGGATGCCGAAGCAATTGCCGTAATGTGCGATGCCGGCCACAACGCCCACAAACAATCTGCGATTGTTTGCATTTTCCGGCTCCCCGTTTGTGATTGGCCCGAATCTTAGCGAGTTGACCGAGCAAATCGGCCTTGCGCCCATCGTGAAAATATCACGCACGATGCCGCCGACGCCGGTGGCCGCGCCTTGAAACGGCTCAACCGCGCTCGGATGATTGTGCGACTCAATCTTGAACGCGATGGCCAGGCCGTCGCCGATGTCAATGATGCCGGCATTTTCCTCGCCCGCGCCAACGAGGATTTTTTTAGATTTGGTCGGAAAGGTTTTGAGGAGCGGGCGGGTGTTTTTGTAACTGCAATGCTCGCTCCACATCACCGAAAAAATGCCCAACTCGGTATAGCTCGGCTCGCGGCCCAACAGATCGAGAATTTTCTTATACTCGTCCGGCGTGAGGTTGTGTTTGGCAACCAACTCTGGGGTGATGGCGGGTTCGGTCATGGGAATCTCAATTAAAGAATCTATGCTTTTCAAAATCTCTTTTTCGTTCGCCTCTTCAGGCTCGCCGTAAAACGAACTCGTATCAATTTCAATCGATTCACGTTCCACATTAACCTCATTTGGATTGGTTGTGGATGCCCAACCATGAAAGGTGAACGGATACGAATCAGTCATTTCAAGTCCGTCTCCATTCCTTACATCGGAATCAGAACCATATTGCAATTCGCATAAAACGCTTCCGCTTCCGCTGAAATGTATTCGTTCTGCGTCAATTTCTTCCACTGCGACTTCCACGTCTTCAGCATCTTGAGGACGAGTGTGAGATGAAAGACAGTCGAGTTCGTCAAAAAAGTCCGAAATAAACAAATGCGCTAGGGCATCTTGGACAGCAATCTGTAAATCATCCTGAATACAATCTTTGGCAGCTTTAATTGTATCAAAAAGCAAAATAAATAATTGCAGCGTTGCCTGAAATAAACCCAAGGCCTCGTTTTCGTCGCTGTTCAAAACAGCTTCTGTTGTGTGAGTGAATTCAGAAAGCTTGTCAACTTTTTCGAGCAAATCAGCAGTTAAGTCATCAACTTTTTCAGCTAGATTGTTCGGAAAAGACTCTTCTGAAAGGAAACCATAAACTGCAAACTGAATTCGGTGTCGGCGTGTGACACCGGTTTTGGAAGTTTTATCTGGGACAAACCATTGGCTGGTTTTTATCTGGTCATTAGGAGCGATAACAGCCAGCAACTCTCGAAGCAATTCGCGCAGATTATTGGCCGTGTTCGTAAATCGTGCCGGATTGTTGGCGTCGCGCAAGCTAGCAACCGCACCAGTTAACTGAATGCGTAAACTTGGCTTTAGTTTTTCCAGAATAACCGAAAGCTGTTCTTCATATGATTGAATCGCAGTTGCGTCAGCTGCCAAACTTGTCCCGACTTTGACAAACAGACCTCTCGATTCCATTGGTATTTCGGAAAGAAACGCAGCTACACCGCTCAAAACGGTTGTTTGCATTTGCGCCGCCAAAACCGATTTTTCTGTCAGAGTTGGGACGGAACTATAATTATTGACCATTCCCGAAACCAGCAATCCGGTTGGCGCAAGCGTCAATTTTAAACCGGACTGAAATTCTTGAGTCGGAGGAGCGTTTTTGTAATCAACCAAAAAGCAAGATGCCAAGTTTTCGGTTTTTTTGAGAGCCAGTAAGTTGTTCTGTGCCGTCTTTATCTCGTGACCTGCCAGTGCAATTTCGCCTTGCAGTTGTTTCTGCACTTCATAAAAAAGCGAAAGTGACCCGTCATCTTGCATGATCGTTTGGATTAAGCGACTTGCGCGACGTTTTTGTTTTTGAGCGCGGTGATCATGCTCTCCAAAATCCATTTGCCGTCGTCGCTGCCGAGCGCGAGTTCGCTGGCGCGTTCGGGATGCGGCATGAGGCCGGCCACGTTGCGGCGCTCGTTGCAGATGCCGGCAATGTTCAGCAGCGAACCATTCGGGTTCGCCGTGTCAGTCAGGTTGCTGTCCGCGTCGCAATATTGCCACAAAATCTGGTTGTTCGCCTTGAGCTTTGCCAAGGTTTCCTCGTCGGCGAAATAGCAGCCTTCACCGTGGGCGATGGGAATTTTCAGCAATTTGCCCGCGGGGATTTTGTTCGTAAACGGCGAGTCGGGCGTGACGGTCTTCAGGAAAATGTGTTCGCAATGGAATTGCAGGTCGCGGTTGCGGACGAGCGCGCCGGGCAGCAGGCCGGCTTCTGTGAGCACTTGAAAGCCGTTGCAGATGCCGAGCACCAGACCGCCGTTGTCGGCGAATTGTTTCACCGCCTGCGTCACCGGGCTGAACCGCGCAACCGCGCCGCAACGCAAATAATCGCCGTAACTGAAACCGCCGGGCACGATGACAGCGTTGGCGTCGCCCAGCGAGGTTTCCTTGTGCCAGACGTAGCGCGCCGACTGGCCGAGCACATCGCGCAGGGCGTGAATGGCGTCCTGGTCGCAATTGGAGGCGGGGAATTGGAGAACGGCAAAGTTCATTTTGATTCACGATTTCCGATTTACGATTTACGCGCAAACCGGCAAGCGGTTGGTAAATCGTATATCACAAATCCCGTTATTCTATTTCCAGTTTGTAATCCTCAATGATTGGGTTGCTCAAAAACTTGTGCGCCGCGTCGTTCAGCGCGGCTTGCGCAGCGGTTTTGTCCGTGCCGGGCGCGAGTTCGATTTCGATGTATTTCCCGACGTGGACGGCGGCCACGCCCTGGTAGCCCATTTGCTCAAGCGCGTTTTTGACGGTTTTGCCCTGGGGATCCACAACGGCCTTCTTTGGCGTAATAACAATTTTCGCTTTCATCTTCGCGCCCCAAGAACCTTGGGGCTAATGGAGGAATGTTGTGAAAAACAACCTTGCCGGGCGAGCAATTTCTGAACGCCGGACATTTTTTGAGCGCGCGTTAGAAGAAGCGTTGAATTTGTTTGTCCGTTGCGCCATTGTTGCGGCCGTGAATACCTCGAATTCCACGGAAGAATCGGCCAATGACAATATCAATGCCGAGCGCAAACCGCTCGAACCTTGTTCCATCGTCATTTTTGGCGCGAGCGGCGACCTCACGGCGCGCAAGCTCATCCCGGCGTTTTACCATCTCTGCAAGGACCAGCAAATGCCGGCCTCGTTCCGTGTCATCGGTTTTGCCCGGCGCGACAAGACGGACGAGTCGTGGCGAAACGAGTTGCGCGAGGAACTTAACCAGTTCTCGCGCACCCAGCCGGTGGACGATGCGGTCTGGAAGGAATTTGCCAGAAATTTGTATTACTGCCGGGGCGATCTCACCGATGCCGCGGCCTACAAAAGGCTCGAAGAAATGCTGACTTCGTTCGGCAGCGGTCCGTTGCGGGAAAACCTGATGTTTTATCTCGCCACCCAGCCGAGCCAGTTTGCCGAGGTGATTGAGCAAATCCATCGCGCCGGCTTGTTGCACAAGGACGGCGCGGGCTGGCAGCGCATCGTCGTGGAGAAGCCGTTCGGCCATGATCTTGCCTCCGCGCAGGCGCTCAATCGCGAATTGACGCGCTACGCCCATGAAGAACAGGTTTGCCGAATTGACCATTACCTCGGCAAGGAGACGGTGCAGAATATTTTGATGTTCCGGTTCTCCAATTCGATTTTTGAACGGCTCTGGAACCGGAACCTGATTGACCACGTGCAAATCACCGTGAGCGAAAAAATCGGCGTGGGCGACCGCGGCGGTTATTACGAGGAAGCCGGGGCGTTGCGCGACATGGTGCAAAACCACATGCTTCAGGTGCTGGCGCTCATTGCCATGGAGCCGCCCGTCTCGCTCGCCGCCGAATGTATCCGCGACGAAAAAGTCAAGCTGCTTAAATCCATCCGCGAGCTGACGCCCGACGACGTCGCGCGGCAGATTGTGCGCGGTCAATACTTCGCCGGCGCGGTCAATGGCAAGCCCGTGCCCGGCTACCGGCAGGAACCGAAGGTCAAACCGGATTCCAACGTCGAAACCTACGTCGCTCTGAAGCTGTTTATTGACAACTGGCGTTGGTCCGACGTGCCGTTTTACTTGCGCACCGGCAAATATTTGCCGATGAGCGCCAGCGAAGTGCGTGTGCAGTTTCGCCCCGTGCCCAACGTTTTGTTCGCCGCGGGCGGCAACAAGCTGGATCCCAACGCCATCGCGTTGCGCTTGCAGCCGAACGAAGGCATTTATCTGCGGTTCAATGGCAAGGTGCCTGGCATGAGCCTCGGCGTGCGGCCTGTCCGGATGCACTTCAGCTACGACGCCGAGTTCGGCGCGTACACGCCCGAAGCCTACGAGCGGTTGTTGCTCGAAGCCATCGTTGGGGATGCGACGCTCTTCATCCGCCGCGACGAGGTGGAAACCGCGTGGCAAATCGTGGACTCCATTCGCAAAGGCTGGGACGGCAAATCGTTGACGAACCGGGAGTTTTACGCCGCCGGGACTTGGGGACCGGTGGCCTCGGATGACATGCTGGCGCAAAGCGGCCACGCTTGGCATGAGCCACAGATGATAAAGTAATCGTGCGGGAACCAATCCGTGTCTGAACACAAGGCAACGATCAAATGGCGCCGAACCAGCCCGGAGTTTCTCAAGGGCAGGTATTCGCGGGAGCACACCTGGGTATTTGATGGCGGCTTCACCGTTCCGGCGTCTCCTTCGCCGTTCGTTGTGCCCGTCCCCTACTCGAATCCGGCACATGTCGATCCGGAGGAAGCTTTTGTGGCGGCGATTTCGAGTTGTCACATGCTTACGTTTCTCCATCTGGCCTCCAAGTCCGGATTCCAGGTTGACAGCTATGACGATGAGGCGGTTGGCGTAATGGCCAAAAACGAAAAAGGTGTGTCTTGGGTCAGTTTGGTCAAACTCAATCCAAAGATAGCTTTTGGCGGCGGGAAATTACCCACGCCCGCTGACCAAGAACAGTTGCATCATCTGGCGCACGAGCAGTGTTATATCGCCAATTCAATTAAAACGGCGCTTGTCGTTTGCCCCAGCCCACCATGACCTCGCCCAGAAATAACTTTGAACTGTTTTCCTTCGCCGCTGCCGACGAACTGGCTCGCGTAGCCGCCAGCTCGTGGCTGGATGAAATTGAAACGGCCCATCGTGCGGGCAAATCGCATTGTGTCGCCTTGTCCGGCGGGCGCATCACGCGAACATTTTTCGCATCGGTCGTCGAACAGGCCGAGGTGCGCACGGTTTCGTTCGCCCACGTGCATTTTTTCTGGGCGGACGAACGCTGCGTGCCGCCAGATGATCCGGAAAGCAACTTCAAGATGGCCAGCGAACTATTGTTCGCACCACTGAAAGTCCCTGAAAATCAGATTCACCGAGTTCACGGCGAAGATTCGCCTGCAGACGCCGTGAAAAATGCCGAGTCGGAACTTCGCCAAATCGCACCCTCCGACCAAGCCGGCTGGCCGATTCTGGATTTGATTTTTCTCGGCATGGGCGAAGATGGCCATGTGGCTTCGCTGTTTCCGGACGCTCCGGCGGAAATCGTCCATTGTACAGCCCCCTTTCTAGCGGTTGACAATTCGCCCAAGCCGCCGCCCCGGCGCATTTCGTTGAGTTACGCCGCCATTGCGGCGGCAAAACAGGTTTGGGTCCTGATTTCAGGCGCGGGCAAGGAAAAGGCCCTCCGCGAGTCGCTCGATTTTTCAGGTAAAACACCTTTGGGCCGGGTCATTCAATTACGCCAAAAAACGTGGATTTTCAGCCAAATTGAGGCTGGTAAAATAATTTGAATTTTTTTTGAACCGTTTTATGTTACTCCGCGTCCATTAATCAGTGACGAATGAAGATTTCGCTGTTCGTTTAGGGTTGGCATAGAGGTTTTGCTCGTGGCGCGGCTCGAACAGCGACCCCAAGTTGGCCGCGTCACCCTTCTGAGCGCCTGGGTGAAGGCGTATAAGCCTCGTCACCGCGGAGGCCGGACGAAAGTCCGGCCTTTCGCATTTACGGAATTCGCCATTGATTGTCAGGCCAAAAAGATATAGTTTTCGGACACATGAAACATCAGCTCGATTTCGAGAAACCGATTATCGAACTGCAGGGCAAGCTTGATGACCTCCGTGAACACCCGGAGAAGCATTCGCTGGGCGTCAACTTTGAGGAGGAAATTCAGCTTATTGAAAAGAAGCTGGAAGAAACCCGGCGGCAGATTTTCTCCAACCTTACCGCGTGGCAGCGCGTGCAAGTGGCACGGCACCCCAAGCGTCCTTACACGCTGGATTACCTGGCAACGACCTTTTCCGATTTTCACGAACTGCACGGCGACCGCCTCTTTGCCGAGGATCGCGCCATGGTTGGCGGCTTTGCTAAATTGGGCGACCATCGCGTCGTTGTCGTGGGCACGCAAAAAGGCCGGGATACCAAGGAAAACATTTTGCGCAATTTCGGCTCCGCCCATCCCGAAGGCTACCGCAAGGCGCTCCGTCTGATGCGGCTGGCGAACAAATTCGGCCTGCCCATCATCACGCTCATTGACACGGCGGGCGCGTATCCCGGCATTGGCGCGGAAGAACGCCACATCGCCGAGGCCATCGCCGTCAACCTCCGCGAAATGACGCTCTTTGAAGTGCCCATCATCGCCGCCGTCATCGGCGAAGGCGGCTCCGGCGGCGCGCTCGGCATCGGGGTGGCCGACAGCGTGCTGATTTTGGAGAACGCCTATTATTCGGTCATCAGTCCCGAGGGTTGCGCCGCGATTTTGTGGAAAGATCGGGCGAACGCCGCCAGGGCCGCCGCCGCCCTCAAAATCACCGCCAAGGATTTGCTCGAACTCAAACTCGTGGACGAAATCGTGCCCGAACCGCTCGGCGGCGCGCACACGGATCTGGCGGCCACCGCGGAAAATTTGAAGGGGCATTTGCTCAAACATCTTGAGAAAACCCTGGCGCTGCCAATCACCGAGCGGTTGAAAAAGCGTTACGAAAAATTCCGCGCCCACGGGCAATTTCTCGAAAAAGCCCAGCCTCCCGTCAAGGAGGCAAGGGTGGTTGCCAACCCGGCCTCCAATGTCATGGTTCGCGCGGCCGCCACGGCGTGATCCCCGTGCTCTATCCGTTCATTTTTCACCCGATTTTCAAAGAACGTGTCTGGGGCGGACACGAAATCGGACGGCTCTACGGCAAGAAACTCCCGTCCGGCGTGCCCGTCGGCGAATCATGGGAAATCAGCGACCGGCCCGGCGACGCCAGCGTTATCGCCAACGGCCCGCTGGCGGGCAAGGACTTGCGCTGGCTCATGGAGAATCACGCGCCCGAACTGCTTGGTGACGCGAAACCTGCCGGCGGAAATCGTTTCCCACTCCTGTGCAAAATTCTCGACGCACGGGAAAAACTTTCTTTGCAGGTTCATCCGCCGGTGGACAAGGCCGCCAAACTTGGCGGCGAACCGAAAACTGAAATGTGGTTTATAGCCGACGCAGCGCCCGGCGCGGAATTATATGTCGGGCTTAAGCGCGGCGTCACGGGCGCGGAATTCGAGAAGAAAATCCAGACCGGCGAAGTAGTCGGATGTTTTCACCGGATTCCGGTTCGTGCGGGTGACGCCATGTTTCTGCCGAGCGGGCGCGTTCATGCCATCGGCGCGGGCCTTGTGATTTTTGAAATCCAGCAAAATTCAGACACAACGTACCGCGTGTTCGATTGGAACCGCGTGGGCCTGGACGGCAAACCGCGCGAACTTCACGTTGCGGAATCACTGGCCAGCATCAATTTTGAGGATTTTGAACCGGCGCTGATTCAAAGCAGGTTTGCCGGCAGCGAAGTCAAATCACGCCTGTTGGTGAATGGTCGGCTTTTCAACGTCGAAGCGCTCGAAATGAAACCCGGCGCGAGTCTGAATTTGAAACCGCGCAAACTTCAAATCATTGTCGCGGTATGCGGTGAGCTTGAAGTCAAGAGCGCTCCGGTGTCTGTAAATCTCGCTGCAGGGCAGTTTTGCCTGGTACCGGCTTCCTTGGAACGGACGAAAATTTTGACGAAATCAACGGTGATATTATTGCGCGTCGAGGCGAATTGAAATGTAGCAGCCGACGTGAGTCGGCTCATTATTTTGCGGGGTGATTTTTAGATGGAGCGGACTCACATCCGCTGCTACGCAAAATGAAAGCGGATATGTCCGCGCACGCCAAAGCCGTATTCCGCAGGGGCAACGGGACGCGTGGCTCACGCACGAAGCTTGGCGAAGACGGAAATCAGATGCAGGCGGACGGGAACTCTTCATTTTGGGATGAACGATTGTCGGAATGAATTTTGTTTTGACGCTCGCCCTCACCTGTTTCCTCTCCCCCAGGAGAGAAAATAGCAGGCGTCCGGTTCTGGTTTGGCGGATGGTCGTCCGGCAAAACCAGCCACACGAATTTTCAAGCAGACGGCGGAGGATTCTCCTTCTCCTTGGGGAGAAGGCCGGGATGAGGGAAGTGGTGAACCGATCGAAATCCGAATGCCGCAGGGGTGACGGGTCGCGTGGCTTACGCACGAGGCTGGGCGATGACGGAAATCAGACTGGTCGCGCTGAAATCGCATGAAAGCGGATGCAGGCGGATTGTAGGAGACGACGTAAGGAGTCTCTGACTTTCAAAAATCAGTCTCGTTACCTCGACTCCTACAAAATTCAGAGCCGACTCACGGCGGCTGCTACGAAGATTGAATTCAATTCGACGACAAATCTTCCGGCATTGCCGAGAGCAGTTTGTTGCGCCAGCCACCCTTGCTTTTCAGGATTTTTTGCCAGAGCTGTTCGGGCGGCGTCTCGAAGACCAGTTCCAAGGAAGCGGGAAATGTGAGCCACGCCTTGCGCTTCATTTCGGTCTCCAACTGGCCGGGCGACCACCCGGCGTAGCCCGCGAACATTCTGACTTTTTTCTCCGACGAAAATGATTCACCAATGTCCACCAGTTCATCAAGCGAATGTCCGAGCGCCAGATTGGGCAGCACGTCGGCGTTGGGAATGAAATTGTCCGTGTGCAAAAAGCTCAGGGCGGCGGGCTGCACCGGTCCGCCGAGATACAGCGGCGCTTCCTTGAGCGTTTCGGGCAGGTCGGCAACAATCATCTCGCCCACCGTTTTGCCGAGCGAGTGATTGAGCACGAGGCCAAACGCTCCGTCGGTGTCATGCTGGCAAATCAACACGACCGTGCGATGAAAAAAGGAGCCGTTCAAATCACCGCCGTCCAGCAGCAACTGGCCTTTGAGGGATTTCCCATTCGCGCTCATATCCCGCAACAATTTGCCTCACTTTCGCCAAATTGGCAAAAAATAACCTTGCGAATGCCGAAAACCCAAAGAAAAGCGCGGAGAAAGTTCTCCGCGCTTCTGGAATTTCGGAAATTTTCCGCGTTTATAACGCCTTGACCCTTTTCACAATCCCTGCGGCGTCAATGCCGAAGTGCGCCAGCAATTCCTCCGGCTTGCCGGAGCGCGGTAACGCCGTTACGGCGAGCTTGTGGACTTTGATTCCGTCCGTGCTCAACTCGCCCGCGACCGCGTCACCCAAACCGCCTTCCGTATAGTGGTCTTCGACGGTGATGACGGTGTTGTTCGTCTTTTGCGCGGCGGCTAGAATTGCGTCCTTGCCGAGTGGTTTGACGCTATAAGCGTCAATAACCGTGATGCCGACGCCTTCGTTCTTCAAAGTGTCGGCGGCTTTGAGCGCTTCAAGCAAGGTGACGCCGGCGGCGACGACCGTGACTTTGTCACCCGCATTTTGGCGCAACACCTTCGCGCCGCCGATGGGAAATGACTCGTCGTTGTTGTAAATCACCGGCGATTTGGGACGCGACGTGCGCAGGTAAAAGATGCCCTTGGTTTGCGACATCTGTTCGACCAGTTTTTCAGCGGCAACCGCGTCGCCCGGATACAACACCGTGCTGCCGGCAATCGCACGCATCATCGCCAGATCCTCCAAACCCATCTGCGACGGGCCGTCCTCGCCGATGCTCACGCCGACATGCGAGCCGGCGAGTTTCAAGTTCGCCTGCGAAATGCCCGCGACACGAATCTGATCGAACGCGCGCGTGAAGAAGCACGCAAACGTGGAGGCGAATGGCACCTTGCCGCGCGCGCCGAAGCCCGTGGCCACGCCGACCATGTTTTGTTCGGCGATGTAACCTTCAATGGAACGATCCGGGAATTTTTTGAAGAATTTATCGGCGTAGGTGGAATTTTTCGTGTCACCGTCCACGGCAACGATGCGTTGATCCACTTCGCCGATGCGGGCGAGCGCGTTGCCGTAGGCTTCACGCGTGGCGACCGAGTCGCCAATTTTGTAATTGAGCGGCGGGTAACTCGCGGGCGCGGCATTGCTCGGCGCGGGCAGTTGATGCGGCGCGGGAATGGCCACGCCGACGCCGGATTTCGAACTCGGCTGAAGTTCGGCGATGGCCTTGGCCGCTTCTTCCTGGTTCAACGGTTTGCCATGCCAGCCATCCTTGTCCTGCAAAAAGGAAACGCCCGCGCCCTTGTAGGTCTTGGCGATGATGGCCAGCGGTTGATCGTTCAGGCCGACGCCGCCGAGTACCTCCGAAATTTCTTCAAGATCATGGCCATCAATATCTTCCACCCGCCAGCCGAAGGCTTCAAACCGTTTGCGATAAACACCGATGTCATGGCCGAAGGCTGTGGCCTCGCTCTGGCCGAGGCGATTCGCGTCCACGAGGGCGATAAGATTATTGAGTTTGTAAACGCCGGCGAACGACGCGGCCTCCCAGACGGAACCTTCGGCAATTTCGCCGTCGCCAAGCAGGACATAGGTGTTGTAATCAAGCTTGTCGAGCCGCGCGGCCAGCGCCATGCCGGCCCCGACGCTCAAACCTTGGCCGAGCGAACCTGTGGCCACATCCACAAATGCGAGCCGCGGTGTCGGATGGCCTTCAAGGTCGCTGCCAAATTTGCGGAGCTTCAACAATTCTTCCGTCGGGAACAAACCGGTTTCCGCCCACGCGGCGTAAAGCAACGGTGCGGCGTGACCCTTGGAGAGAATAAAACGGTCGTTGTTGTGGTAATGGGGATTCTTCGCGTCATAACGCATGTGGCCGAAAAACAACGCCGACACCAAGTCCGCCGCCGAGCAGCACGAGGTCGGGTGACCGCTGCCGGCCGCGGTGGTTGCGGTGATCGAATGAATCCGCAACTGGTTCGCAATGCCCTTCAATAATTCAATATCAGTATCAATCATGGAACCCATAGTTTACGCGAGAGGCGGCGAAAGCCAAGAGTGAAATGATGGGTAAATTGGGAGCACGGTGAAAAGTCGGTATCGTTTGCTTTTGACTCGCGGCGGAAAGTGGAGAGGACACATACAAGAATGTTACAAACAGCCGCGCCGGAATACTTGGTTCAGCCCAAATACACGTCGCCTGCCAAGCTGGCCGGCAAAGGCGGCAGCGCCGGCGGCATCCTGATTGGCCGGGCCATTACCGCACAGCCCGACCTTTTCGGCGCGGCCATCATTCAAGTCGGTTGCCTGGACGTGCTGCGCATCGAGACGACGCCGAACGGCGTGCCGAACATCCCCGAATTCGGCAGCGTAAAAACGGAAATCCCACAAACACCCGCCATTGTCGGCAGTTGGTTGAAAGAAGCAGAACAGTGCTGGGAACAACTCGACGCAAAGGACGTTTTGTTCGAGGAGCATCGGAATGCTGGTCGCTGGATAAGACCTTGGCGACAAACGCTCAGAGATTTTCGCCAATCTGGTTTATAATGAATAAGGTTTTTTCAGCATTCTGTACGGCTGTGCGCCCATCTCACTTCCCATGCCACCACGTGCGGATGTCGTCCGCAGCTTGATGCAGGACTGAAGGGATACCGCGAATTGCGTCGCGCAGTTCCGGAAAATAATGGACGGCCAGCCACAGCAGGGCGACGACCACCGCGAGCCAGATCGCTGCATCCAAAAAGGAAGCGAACGACCAAGCCCATTGCGATTGGCCCAAGCCCCAATAACACGAGCGCCGCGCAAATTTCAGCGGTCCCACGAGAATGCCGTAGGCGATGAGCAACAGCAACGCCGCGACCCACACCGGCACGCTGGCCGAGAGCACCAGCCCGAACACGGTGCCCGTCGCCAGAAGTGAGATTAGGGCGCAGATTAACAGAACCGTCGCCGCGCCTTGCAGCAACGAGAGCAAGGGCAGCGCAAAACCCATTCCGGGATGATACGGTGCATGTCGCGCCCAATAGCTGTGCCAGTTGTACCGCCACTGATCCGCATGCGTGCGCATTTCCCGCTTAAACCGGCGATGCCATTCGTGGCGGGCCTTGCGGTCCGGAAAGCCCCTCATCGCCTCGTAATATCCTTCTTTCGCGCGCCGAATGAATTCCTGCGCCGTCGAGGGGAAACCGGACGCCGCCGCCTTTTCTTCCGGCGACCGCGCCTCGGGCACCACAATCGCCATCACCACATAGACAATCAAGCCCATGCCCCAAAATATCGTCAAAAGAACGAAGGCAATCCGCACGAGAGTGGGATCGATGTTCAGATAGGCGGCGATTCCATTGCACACGCCGGCAATCATCGCGCCCTCCTGAATCCTGTAGAGCCGCCTTGGCGCTCCACTACTCCCTGCCGCCCGTTCCTCTCCCGCCGTCTTCTGTCCGCTCGCGCTGCTCTGGCTGCCGGTACTCCTTGCGCCCGTGCCTGTGGTTTCGCCCGGTTCCACTTCAATCGGCCCCATCTGCGCGAGAACAGCGGCGACTTCCTTGGTTTCGACGACCGTTTTATGACTGGACAGAAGCGCGCGGAACTTCTCCGCGATGGCCCGTTCGATGTCCGAGAGGATTTCGTCCCGGTCGGGATTGCCTTGCAGCCGGGCGGTTGCGGTTTCCAGATAGGCGCGCAGGGCGTCATAGCCGCCTTCCTCGAGTTGATAGGCGTTGCCGCCCAGATTGATGGTAATGACCTTATTCATGACAGGTTGTTTCCTTTCTATTTTTGCCCCAGTTTTTTCACCGTCCCGTTGATCTCAATCCAATACTCCAGCGTTTCTCGCAACTGCTCGCGGCCTTTCGCGGTCAGTTGGTAATATTTGCGAGGCGGGCCGGCTTCGGACTCCTTCCACTCGTAATCCAGAAGCCCTTCGCGGCGCATTTTGCTCAACAACGGATACAGCGTGCCTTCCTGGGTGGCGAATTGAGTCGTGCTCAACTGCTTCAAAATGTCCGCCACATAGACCTTTTCCGCCGCGATAATCTGCAGCACGAGGAATTCGAGCAGGCCCTTCCGGATCGCCGAAAATTTTTCGTTCACACTCATCATTAAATATACCGCAAGCTACCTTTTTTTAACAAGGTAGCTGGTTTGAGAAAAACGTCAAGCGTAAAAGTGTCATTGTAACCAGATGGCAAAGAATCGGATATGATTCTATGGCTTCACTGATAAGTTATCCGGTTTTGATAAGTCCAATGTCCGAGCCGCGCTTTTTAGGCTATCAAACTGTAGCGTTCATCCGTGTCTTTGTCCGACCGGCTTAAGCTTCACATCCGATATTCGCTTGCTGATCTCGTTGGCCGTTAGCGGCGTTTGAATAATCTGCTTGTTGCTTATCTTCATGAGCAAATTGGCCCGGCTGACAAAATGGCGAAGATCGTCTTCGAATGGGTCACGGGGCACCGTTATTGATGGGGCTGCACCACAGTTGATTGGGAAGATTTTTTACAAATCGCCATCGTGATCCACCTTGTACGTCCCAGACACCGTTCGCGCAGCCAGCCCAGGCTGAAAAGTCACCGATACTTATCCGCCCGGCACTGCCATCGAAGTATCCGACTATCGCCCCCTTGCCATAACGGCCTGAAATCCCTTGGTCAGGATAATTGGCAAAGTCATTAAAAAAGAAAGGTTGTGTCTCGTCGGCTTCCCAGATCAGGATCGCGCTTGACTTGAACTGGCCCAGTTTGAAGGGGACGGGCACGTGGCCACTGGAAGTGGGGAAAGCCCCGTTATCGTACCCGATGACCGCACCATTCCAAACGTAGCTGGTAATATAGATTGGACGCAGGTAGAATTGCTGATTCTGTACATCAGCCGGAGACAGCATGATCTTTGGATCCTTGAGGTAGGGATAGAGCTGGCCATTTTGGAAGTCCGCCAATTGATTAGTGTAATTTTGCTGATAAAGGCTATAGCTCCCGCCAAGATGATTGTTTATATTCGACGAGGACGCCCAGCAATCATCAAACGTACCCCAGCCGGGCTGGGGCATACGATCGTTGTAGTCTCCGGCATACATGGTCATTGCCAGCAAAATTTGCCGGTTATTGCTGATATCAACAGCCATTTGGCCGCGCTTTTTGGCCGCGGCCAGCGCCGGCAACAGCATCGCTGCAAGTATGGCGATAATTGCGATCACCACCAGCAATTCAATGAGGGTGAACCCCAACAGTGTTGCAGAACATTTCAATCGCTTTTCGGTCGTCATTTTTCTGTTCTGATCTTTGTTGCTTGCGACATGGTCAATTTGATTGCAGACGGTAAAAACGACTCTGCACGGAATCCAAGGGCAGGGTTACATTATACACCGTTCCCGTACTTTGAATGGGGTTGGTCACAGACTGCCAAACCATTGGCGGCGCCAGATTTGTTGTCGTCATCAAGTCCATTCCCGCTCCACTCAATGGCCATTGCAGCATCAAATCGGAGCCGCTGAAGCTGACGTTTAAATCAATCGGAGCTGAGAGCTGGCCCAAGGCGTCCGCCGCTGGCAGAACGTTGCCGTTGTTATCGAAGAGCGATCGGGTGCCAACTCCAGCCTCGTTTGCGTTGGGGTATTGATATTCCGCTCCCCACCAAAAAATTCCGGCTCCTAAATTGTTTGGCACGATCTTCACAACTTGGGCCAGTGCGACCACAAATTGAACCTGACCATTGGTGGTGGCCGGAATGCCGTAAATGTTCGTCGAGTAAATCCAGGGGAAATCTGTCTCGGCTATGAAGATTGGCTTGCCGTAGCGTTGAGCGGCGTTATTGAGACAGGTGGTTACATTCGTCAACGGTCCGTGATAAAATGGGTAATAGCTCTCGCCGATGATGTCAAAAGGAACCCCTTGATAGGTCAGGTTATCAAAAAACCATTCCGTGGTGCTCCAATCTCCACCGCGGTCAATGTGAACAATAATTTTTGGCATTTGAGCGCCCGTCGCATTCACCGCGTCGTGGATGCCCTGAACTGCTGCTTTCATTAATTGACCGAGTTGCGACCATGACGTGTTGTAGCTGCCCGAAACATATCCATACGGCCACAACATGCCAGCGGTGATCTCATTGCCGATCTGCACATAATCAGGCATCGCTCCCGCGCCGGCAAAGGCGGCAATGCTGTTGCTGTTGTAGGTGCGCATCTGTTGAACAAGCTGGATGAAGTCCAGGTTTGTCCAAGCGTCAGGGATGGCCTGGTGACCGGGATCGGCCCAGGTGTCCGAGTAATGAAAATCAAGACAGAACTGCAACCCGGCATTTTTGACGCGCACTGCCAACGGGACGGTATACGTGAGATTGTTGATGTAATTGTACGGATCGGCCTGCGCCTGCGCGGCGCTGCTCGTGAACAGTCGCAAACGTACGCAGTTAATGCCGTGATTTTTTAGAATTTGAATTGCGTCTCCCGTCTGACCATTGTCTTTGTACACAATTCCGTTCGTTTCAAAATAGGCCAGGAGCGAAAGATCCGCGCCTGCGATAAAATTATTCTGCGCGGGCGACTGCCAAGGGGCAAAAAGCGCCGCCGCGCATAATATCAGATTTATAAACTTCAATTTCAAAATGCTGCTTTCGATTTAGTTCTTTTACATTAACTCAAAGCTGGAGCTATTTCAGGTTTCGTTTTCAACAGCTCCAGCTTCGTGCTCCAGTTTGCGATTCCAAGCTGACAAAACGTCAGCGTGGCCGGTTTGCACCGAGACTCACGGCCCAGTCAACCGGAAAAATTGTTTTCCATTTATGTTGATTGACGCCGAATTTGATCCCTGGGTGTTGGGAACATCCTGCCAGCCGCTGCCACTGGTCAGGCTGGTGGAACTCTGGAGGCGAACCCGCGTGCCCGCAGTCCACTTCAAGACCGCGTTACCCGCGTTGTTGCTGACGGACAGCTTCCCAAGATCGCCAATGTTATTCCAATACACCATGGGCAAATTGGTGGCGGAATTGGGCACTACAAGCTGACGGTTTTGAGCGCCCCCCGGCCCTACATTGTTGGCTTCCCAACCCAAACCGCTGCCGCCATCCACCACAAATTTATAACTTGTAGTGGCACCCACCGTGTTGGCCACATTATAAGTGCCAGTATAAAGGTCAGGGTTGGCCACAGTATTCGTCAATGGATAACTTGTGGCACTCCAATCATTAAGCGAGATGTCGCCGGACACTGTGACCGTGTCCACACCCGGCGTGAAAGTCCCCAAGGCGTCCTTTACACCCAAGTTTACTTGGAAGGTCACAGGGATGCTGACCAGACTGTTCGCATTGGTAAGGTTGTTAAAGTAAGCAATCGGCAGATTGGTAGCCGTGTCTGGAAGTACAAATTGGCGGTTATTGGCACCGTTAGGTCCGACCCCGTCCACCTCCCACACACTCGAAGGATTGCCGCTAAAGGGTAGAAAGAGAAATTTATAGTTTTCGGTGGCGCCGATCGAGTTGGTAACGTCAAAAGTCGCAGACCAGACATTGGCACCGTTATCCGTCATAACGGTTGCGGAATTGGCGGTGAAACCGTTGAAATCGCCGCTGACCAAAACAATATCATTGGCCTCATCGAAGTTTCCCAAGGCGCTTTGAACCGACATGTCCACCGAAAAGGTCACGGGAATGGTGACCAACTGATTTGCATTTGAAACGTCATTGAAAAACACCAGAGGCAAATTGGTGTTCACAGCAGGCACAGGGAAATATCGGTTTGGACCGCCGATGACGTTGGGTTCCCATATCAAGGTGCCGGCGAAATTGCCTCCCGGATTTATCACAAACTGGTGATTCTCCTCAGTTCCAACCCCGTTGGTGATGGTAAAAGTACCAGTATAGTTGGTCGTGCCCGGCACCAACGTCAATATGTAGTTGGTTGATCCATCCGTGGCCGTTTGCAACCACACACCGTTCGTTGTCGCAAAATTGCCACTGACAAAAACCGTGTCCCCATTCGCCGGATTGAAGTTTCCAAGCTGTTCTTGGACCGACATGTCCACATTATAGGTTACCTGAATGTCTGCTGCCGCTGTGAAGGCGGAGAGTGTGAAAATAGCTGACCAGCAGCCGCACTTTTGGGCCGAAGTTTTAAAGAATTTCATACGTTGAATTGGTTTGTACGAACGCACTTTGGTTGTCGTTTTCTATGATGGTGTGTACAACTATGAGCGATTTTGGGGATTTATCCAGCCTCACAAATGTATGGTTCTTATTTGTCGCTTCTTATGATGACAGATTGTCGTTGTCATTCCTTCAATAAAAGGCTGAGTCCACGCCGGTGTACTGCCATTGGATGATGGAACGCTGATGGGTCTCCACGTGGCCATCGGCGAACGCCAGGTTGACGTTGACCACCCTGTTCCCAATGGAATGACCCGCGAGCATTGCCGCCGTATTCGTATTAAAGCCCGACGCGTAACAATAATCGCTGATGATCGGTTGTGTGCTGGTGATCCGATCTGTCACCCGGCTTGGCCAGCCATTGGTGGTGCGACAGTACGTGCCTGCCAAATCGGGTGAAGGAAACTGGAACCGGGGATCGCCGAGCGCGCGCGGCACCCACCAGGCATGGTATAAGACCACGAAGCTACCGGTATTGCCATTACGTAATTGCAATTCCCGATTCAGATCCGTCAGATTGGAAATCGGGCGATTGTAGTAGTGGCTGAATTGAGCATTGGCTGCATCATACTCATTGGGCCGCACCGGACAAAACCACATCGGTATGGTCAGACCATAAGGCGCCAACCCCGGAACCATGTCCAAGGATACATCCCACGCGTTATGGCCGCTGACGTTGCCGGGCAGGGAGAAAGATGGCAGCATCCCACTCGAGTTGTCGCCGGCATACATGTTGGCCACAATGCCCCACTGACGGTAGTTCGACGTGCAACTAATGCACTTGGCGCGGAATTTGGCCGCCGACAGCGCAGGCAGGAGCAAGGCTGCCAAGACGGCAATAATGGCTATCACCACCAATAATTCAATCAGAGCGAAAGCCGGGAACGCTTTGGGCTGGTGGTTACGGGACATCTGTTGCGATATTGGAGGCATACAGGTGAATCTTTCCAACGCACAGGCTGGTCACCCGAGCTAACGAAAGCGTCGAATTTTGATCTGGAAAGCCGACTCCCACGACAACACAACAAAAGTGCCACTCGTTTCCACAAGCAGCACTTTTCTCTTTCACAATGACCTGGATCAAGACTGGCGAGTAGCGAGTACCCGGCGGCGCATGATCATGAGCAAACCACCCAATCCAAACAAAGCGTACGTGGCCGGTTCGGGTACGACGGTGTACATGCTCGCCGCCGTACCGAAGGTCGTACCACCGGCATCCGTAGCAGCGTCATAAGCTGAGGTCCCGTTCCAAGGTGTATAAAGACCATCTGTTTCGGCGGGATAACCACTCGTGCTGTCCAATGAACCATAAGCAGATTGCCCTTCAGCATTGGGATACGATGATACAACGTCGAAGTAGAACTGGCTGCCGACACTCAACCCGAGGCTGCTTAACGGTACGGTGAACGTGAGGAGATTATCTCCCGTGCCGCCAGCATCATAGCTCACTGATGCATTTTGCGTCCAAACACCACCGCTATATGTTTCTGCACTGGCACCAGTGTTCCAAGTGGCGGCGAAGGCGTTTTCACCAGTACTGATGCCAAGACTGGGGCCCCAACCGTTTAAGGCCCCCGCCGAGTTGAAAAGTGCTGAACTTCCACTGGCCCCCTGACCAACATACTGCATCAGCACATAATACTGAACGTATGCACTCTGCGCCGCACTCGAATTAATCGTAAAAGTGATATCACTTGCGGTGTTGTTGATCACCACACTGCTAATGCCTTCTCCATTCGCGCCGCCGCCGTTCGCGGTGCCGGTGCCAGTATAAGTGACTTGCGCTTTGGCGGGCAGCGTGGCCAATGTTAACGCGGCAACTACCGAAGTAATATAAGAAACAGCTTTCATAGATTATTGAGTTACGGGTTTGCTAATTGCTTTGATTATGCCCCAACCCCTGAAATTGCCTAGCCTCACAAATGTAGAGTATTGCGAGGCCTGCCTTTAGTCTAGTCAAAATAGTGTAACTTGTTTTAGCTCAACGACTATCCTATTTATCCTGTTTGGTGGAACGGAATTTGAGCGCAGCTTCAGTGCGGGAGCGGACGTGCAATTTGTTGTAAACGTGCCGAAGATGCCAGCGCACCGTGCCATCGGTCAGTCCGACGCGGTCCGCAATTTCCTTGTTGGGGAATCCGTCGGCCAGCAATTCCAGAATCTCCCGTTCGCGGGACGTGAGGTCCTCCACCTCCATGGCTGTCGTCAGCGGTTCTTGAAATGAAGCGATAACCTTGCGCGCGATCTCCCGCGACATGGGCGCGCCGCCCTGCCGCACCTCGCGGATTGCGGCAATAAGTTCCTCGGGCGCGCAACGTTTCAATAAATAACCGCAGGCACCCATGCGCAAGGCCTTGAATATCCGCTCGGTGTCTTCATACACGGTTACCATGATGATGTGGACCGATGGCAGTATCTGTTTGAGTTGAGCGATGCAGTCAATGCCCGACATATTGGGCAATTGAATATCCATCAACACGATTTCGGGCTCGTGTTTGGGAATTACTTTCAAGGCCTCCTCCGCCGTCGCACAGGCACAGACACAACGACATTCCGGGTCGGCATGAACGAATTCCATGAGGCTTTCACGAATTACCCGATTGTCTTCTACAATGGCAATTTTGGTCATGAATCTAAAGGCATGTAAAACCGAACCGTAGTACCATGCCCGGTTTCACTGGTTATTTCAAATCTTCCGCCCAATTTCTCGATGCGCGTCTGCATATTGACCACGCCGTCCATTTCTTCGGTGTGGCCCTCCGAAGAGAACCCATGTCCATTGTCGGCAATGGTCAACCGCAATTGTTCCTGTTCAACCCGGATGCTGAAGCGCACTTCAGAAGCGCCGGAGTGACGCACCACATTGGTCAGCGCTTCCTTGAAAGCTAGAAATAATTGGTGCCGATGCCGTGAATCCACCATGGGATCGGATGTTCCGGGCATACCTTCCAGGCGCCAGCCAATATTGGCCAAACCTAGGAAACGATCCGCGTAAAGACAAAAATAACTGACCAATGATGCCAGGGAATCGTGCCTCGGGTTCATCGCCCAAACAATTTCGTCCAGGGCGGTGACCATCTCCCGCGCTTTCTCGCGTGCCTGTTCCAGATATCGGTTTCGTTTTTCGTCGGGGGCGGTCGCAAATTTCGCCCGGGCGGCCAGCATGCTGATTTCCGTGATGCCCGAGCCGAGTTCATCGTGCAGATCCTGGGCAATTCGGGCGCGTTCCTGTTCCATGGCCCGCTGGTGCTCGACGTTCTGGCGTTGCTGGATTTGCGCTCCAAGTTCCGTGGTACGTTGTTCCACCTGCCGATGCAGTTGAGTAATCCACAGGGCGGCGGCGGCCAGCACGCACACCAGTACTCCAACGATGATCAGCAATCGTTCGAGCGTCCACCATGGGGGCCGCGCCAGCACTGTGATGTCCGCAGGGGAATTAAGCAACAGCTCGAAGGAAGTGATGTCTTGGCCGATGGCCCGGTTTCCGCCTTCGCCAAGATAGACTCCAACCAATTCCAAACGACTGCCCGGGGCGAGCGAGTGTGCCGAATAATCCTTCATGTTCAGTCGGGCCATAAAGGTGCGGACGCCGTTCCGCATCTCCAGCGCCTGGCCGACCGGTGTTTCTCTCACACTCATCAGCAACCCGTCCACCTTCACGCGGGTCGAGTCATACTCCTCCTGGATTAAATTGTTAGGGGACAACTTTCTTGCTTCGGGCAAAGCAGCGTGACCGATCTTGCGCGCCACCGCTTCGTGCAAAAGGGGAGAAGCGCCGCTCAATCCTGGAAAACCAACAACTTCCACCAGGTCGCCAGGTTCCAGTTCCGGAACTGGCTTCTTTAGAACAAATTGCAGACCATTTTTACCGTCCATCATGTAATATTCCGGGGCTTGTGCATGAATAATTTGTCCGGAGACTTTAACCCGCTGGAACACACCGGCTTGCGGATTAAACTGCAGCAATTCCGCAACGGTTTTCAGGGGAAGTGAAAATAAATCCGCCGGGGCGGGTTGATCAACCGATATTTCCGCACCATAAACCCGAATCTCACCCACTTTTACCTGATGCGTCACATAATCCCAAGACGCGAACAAACATCCCCGCACGCGAACGACGGCGTCCTCAAAACGTTCCATTTGCGCCGTTTTCATCCCGATGACCCGCAACTCCAATTTGATTCGACCGTCCCCGGTAAACAGAGTCGCACTATTGGTGCTGACCGTTGTGACAATGCCTTGCAACTCGACATACTGGGCATCCAGGCTTCCATTCATCAGTTGATCCCAGGCGGGATGCACCGGCTGGGGCAAACGCCCCACACCCAGTTCTCTCACACGATCCGCGTCAACGATCGGAGCGAACAGGCTCGGATCCGTTTTGCCTTCGACCTCCAAATACTCGCCGATTTTGGGCGGCACGGATCGGCTCTCGGAGGAATCAACCACATAGAGCCCGCGGGTGGTATCTTGAATGGTAAAGGCCTGGCGTTCCGGCAGGACACAGGTAACCACACCTTGGATTTTGACGGGATATCCACGCTGTGCCTCTTCCCGGGTTAACTGATGGACTTCGCTGGCGGTAGTCAGTACCGGAAGCATTCCCTGCTTGGCATCCAGATTTTTGATTGTCGGGCTGTTTGCTTGGAGAATTGTTATTGCGCGTTTATTTGATACCAACAGGATGCCGCCAACTTTCTCCCCATTGGCGTCGTAGGCGCTTTGACAAACCCCAACCACCCGGACCAGGCTGTTCAACAGGTGTTCCGCCGACAGGCCGGTGCCATCGGCCAACTCCAGTTGGAGGCGGCCGGTTTCGGAAGCTAATTCCAGTTCCCAGCCATCCTTTCGTTGGCTCACAAACGTTATCCTCCCTTCAACCACAACGCTTTGATAATCACAGTTCTTGTCCAGCATCTGCCCGATAATCATCTTGCGCGCTTTCGGGAGTTCCACCTGCCCGATTACTTCCAACTGGAGCGACCGGTCATCAATGTATAATTGACTGCCATCGTCTGATTTGAGATAAAAAGTATAGAGGCCTTCACTTGGCACTTGAAGCAAGCCGGTAAATTGCAGTCCCACGTTATCGTTGCGGGTCATGACACTGAGGTCAAAATTGGAGACGGTCCCGGTTTTAAGCGGCGTCAACAGACTGAAGTCAGACAAAACTTCGCCGGTAACTGCATAGCAGGCGTAATCCAATCCGTTTACAAAATTGGTGGCGCCGGCGGCGTTCGTTTGGACCCGGAAGAGCGCCGAATCGGGAATTTTTTGACGGGGTAGATTGGGTCCCTGATACTCCACCTCCAACCCGTATTTTTCGAGGCCATTAAACCAGTCCACGCAAAACGGATGCCGACCGGCCCGCAAATAAACAGACCCGGACTTTTCAATCATCGTATGGATGCCATCGTCATCCACTACTGGCCCCATGACGCCGAGCTGAAAACCCGCTCCTCGTCTCGCGATGGTGCCCTCGCCATCCAGTCGCACCCGCTGACCCGGTTGCACGGATTGTCCATGTAAATTCATCTCCAATTCCTCGGTGCCAGAGGCGTCCTGCAAAACAAATTTTCCGCGCGCCGGATTTGCCCACAAAATGTTACCCTCCAGATGGATTGAATAGGCGGTGTCTGGATTTTGAGAAGCGAGCCTGGAAACCTGAACAACATTGGTCACCTGCTGAAGAACCGATGCAACCGGAGTTTGGCCCGCCGCTGGAAGCGCAACCAGCGCCAGCAAACCAGTCCAGAGCATCAAGCAACTCAAGCTCTTGGCGTACCCCAACCGGCTTGGGGAACTTCCGCCCGAGCGCCGTGGGTACGACCGCAGGAATTCAATCATGAGACTCGGCTGGATTTTTTGCATTGACCATTCCGGAGTTTGGTTCGGGCTGAAGACCTTGCCCCGTGGAGTATTTCCCCATCTGGCTCTCGTCTGCACTCGGCGCGTTACTCCACGGGGCAAGCACATTCATTGCCGGAAGCGGATAACCGCGGTCATTGAAAAGCGAATTCGCGTCGGGCCGGCTCCACCAGCCGGTGGCTCCCGGAATATAGGTTGCTTCCGGATGCCAGTAGATGACGCCAATCCCACGGCCATCAGGCGCGGCCTTGACCGTTTTGATCAAGTCAGACAGAAATTGCCTTTGTCCGGCTGGCGTCATGGGCCAGACCATGTACTTGGCCGCAGCCGGTGAGGGATGAACATCCCGTGAGGGATATGCGGTCTCGACGATCATCACGTCTTTATGGTAACGCTCAATTGTGTTTCGCAGATTGTCGCGGACATCCTGCAAGCTGCCGTGCCAGTTCGGATAATAGCTCTGGCCGATAATATCGTAGTCCACCCCGGCTTTGGCAAGATGATCAAAGTACCACTTGGTGACCGGCCAGTCGCCGCCGCAATCAATGTGAATGATGATGCGAACGTGGTCCCGGGGCGTGGTGACCGAGCGAACGCCGGCGATGCCCGCGTTGATGAGACGAATAAGATGGCTCCATTGTTTGGCGTCGTTGTAGGGTTCAGGCGGTTTGATTACCTTTACATCGCCTTGGAACACCTTGACGGTGGAAAGCGGAACTTTCACCTGGCCGTCGGGCCACAACATACCGCCGGTAATTTCGTTGCCGATCTGAACGAAATCCGGCGTGGCACCGGCGTCCTTTAGCGTTTTGATGACGTGGGCGGTGTAGGTTTGCATTCGCTGGACCAGCGCGTCAAAATCCAGATTGGCCCAGGCGGCGGGCTTGTTCTGCTTTTGCGGATCGGCCCACCAGTCGGAATAATGGAAATCCAGCATGAACGTTCCGCCGACGTCCTTGATGCGTTTGGCCAGCTTGATCGTGTATTCCAGTCCGTTCACGCCATTGGTGGGGTCCACCCAAATGCGCAACCGGAAACAAGTCCAGCCGTGCTTCATGAAAATGGCCAGCGCGTCGCCGGGCTTGTCGCCGTCCATGTAAATGCCGCCGCGTTGCTCGACCTGCAGGAGGGTGGAAATGTCCGCGCCCAGATAGAATGGTCGTGAATTGGTTTCGGACGCGGCGTGAAGGGAACCCACGCATCCAACGGCCAGAAATGAAAAGACGGCGGCATGCGTCCACGCGCGTCGCCAGACAGGGAAAATTGTGCGCATGGGCCGATGTTACACTTGCGAAATGTATTGTTGCATCAGGAAATTCGCCAAGGCATCAAAACTATACATTTGTGAGGCTATGCAAAGTCCGGCTAAACGGCTGCCATTGAAGTCAGTAAAGTATTGAAACGAAATCTCCTTCCTCGTAATTAAAAGGCTGTCAACGCGATCCTTATGAAAACAACCATGTCTTTCAAATCATTTCAAATTGGCTGGTGGAATCTGATTATCGCTGTCCTATTTGCCTTGAACCTGTTGACCGCCGCCGTTTCAGCGTCAGTCCCCGTGCGCGAACGGCTGTCGTTTGATTCAGATTGGCGTTTCACAAAGAATGATCCGCCCGGCATCGGCGACGAACTGAGTTACACGAACATCAAACCCTGGGTGATGGCCACCGGCAATGAGTTTGTCAAGGACGGCAAACCAACGGCGCGTCCATCCGGCAACCTCGGTGCCGATGTTTCCTACGTTCAACCAGACTGCAACGACGACGGCTGGCAGCAGTTGAACCTTCCTCATGACTGGGCTATCGAAGGTCCGTTTAATCAGGAAGCTCCCGGCGAAACCGGCAAGCTGCCTTGGGAAGGCGTCGGCTGGTATCGCAAGCACTTCGTCGTTCCCGCCTCCGACCAAGGCCGCCGCATTTACCTGGACGTGGATGGCGCGATGTCTTACGCGAATGTCTGGCTTAATGGTCATTACATCGGTGGCTGGCCCTACGGTTATTCCTCATGGGAACGTGACCTGACGCCATATATCAATGCCGGCGCCGAGAACGTCCTTGCCATCCGACTCGACAATCCACCCGATTCCTCGCGCTGGTATCCGGGCGGCGGCATTTACCGCAACGTCTGGCTGATGAAAACCGGACCGGTGCATGTGGGACACTGGGGCACTTATGTCACCACACCGGAAGTCACTTCTTCCGCCGCCACGGTGAAAATCCAAGTCACCGTGGACAACGACGCGAATGCCGACGCCACCGTGTCCGTGAAAAATGAGATTTACGAACTCAATACAGACGGTGACACCGGCAGGAGCGTGGCTTCAATCACCGTGGATGGGGTAAAGTTGCCCGCCCATGGAAACCAGTCGAATGAAACGCAAATTAAAATCAAAGATCCGCAACTATGGAGCCTGAAGAAACCGCAGGAGTATGTCGTTGTAACTTCAATCGAACGAGACGGCAAACTGGTTGACCAATATCAAACGCCCTTCGGCATCCGCACCATCAAGTTCGATCCCGACCACGGTTTCTTCTTAAATGGCGAACACGTTAAAATTAACGGTGTCTGCGACCATGCCGACCTGGGCGCGCTGGGCACGGCGGTCAACGTTCGCGCGTTGCAGCGTCAGATTCAGATTCTTCAAGAGATGGGCTGCAACGCTATCCGCACCAGCCACAACCCCCCCGCGCCGGAGTTGCTGGATTTGTGCGACCGGATGGGCATGTTGGTAATGGACGAATCCTTTGATTGCTGGGAGCGCGGGAAGCGGCCAAACGATTATCATCTGCTGTTCGACGACTGGCATGAGAAGGACTGGCGGGCGGAATTGGAACGCGACCGCAATCATCCCAGCATCATTCTCTGGAGCATCGGCAACGAAGTGCCCGACCAGGGAACGCATGCCGGGCCGCGGATTGCGGCCGAACTGACCCGCATCGCCCACGAGGAAGACCCAACGCGCCCAACCACTGCCGCCTGCGACCACATTGCATCCGGCTTCGACGGTTTTCAGACAAACCTCGACGTTTTCGGCTATAACTACAAACCTTTCCTGTATGCCAAGGTGCATGCGGCGAATCCTGGTTTGCCGATTTTCGGCAGTGAAACCGCCTCCTGCATCAGCTCGCGCGGCGAATACTTTTATCCCGTCAGCACCAACAAGAACGATGGCAAACGCGATTTCCAGATGAGTTCCTACGACCTTTCCGCGCCGCCGTGGGCGACGATTCCCGACACCGAATTCAAAGGCCAGGATGAAAATCCGTTCGTCGCGGGCGAATTTGTCTGGACCGGCTTTGACTATCTCGGCGAGCCGACGCCATTCGACGCTTACAATGACCCTTCCCGCAGTTCTTACTTCGGAATCGTTGACCTCGCTGGTTTCAAGAAAGACCGTTTCTATCTATATCAGGCGCACTGGCGGCCCGATTTGCCGATGGCGCACATCGTTCCTCAATGTTGGAACTGGCCGGACCGCGTGGGACAGGTCACACCGGTGTTTGTCTATACCTCCGGCGACTCCGCCGAACTGTTCCTCAACGGCAAATCCCTTGGATTGAAGAAAAAAGGAGAATACCAATACCGCCTGTGCTGGAATGACGTGAAATACGAACCGGGCAAAGTCAAAGTCGTCGCCTACAAAGGCGGCAAGCAATGGGCGACCGATGTCGTGCAAACGACTGGCCCGGCGGCAAAACTCGCTTTGAACGCCGACCGCGACAAAATCCGGGCGGATGGGAAAGACCTATCCTTCGTCACATTGACGGTTGAAGACAGGAATGACTTGATGGTGCCGCGGGCGGATAATCTGGTTCATTTCGAAATTTCCGGCCCGGGCGAAATCGTGGCCACCGACAACGGCGACCCGACGGATTTGACCTCGTTTCCATCACATGTCCGCAACGCCTTCAATGGTCATTGCCTTGCCATCGTTCGCTCCAAGGCAGGACAAACCGGCACTATTAAACTTAAAGCCGTGTCAGACGGCTTGGAAGCAGCCAGTGTTTCCATCAAGACTCAACGATCAAACTAAATTCTCCACTGGTACGCGCGGCGGGGGTCGAACCCACAACCTTCGGCTCCGGAGGCCGACGCTCTATCCAATTGAGCTACGCGCGCAAGGCAACGCCCAAAATACCGGTTCCGACGGTTTTGCTCAAATGGAATCTGCGCGGGCGTCCGGCGCGGCGGTGTCGCGCCCGCCAGTGAAGGTGTCATCAGCCTTCCGCGGAAGTTCAGCGCGGTGGCCAAGGTAATTCTGATGCTTTTACACTGATTTTGAATACAACGGTGGGGCAGAAATGTTACAATCAAAATGAAAAGGGACGGCCTAAGCCGTCCCTCTGTCAACGGATGTCCCCACGAAACGGATGTCCCCACGAATCATGTTTGCGGCGGTGTGGCTGGCGGGGTGTTGGTGCCGCCGTTTTCCGGAGGCGGACCTCCGGGCGGGCCGTTTCGTCGGTCGCGCATTCTTCGAGATTCCATTTTTTGCCATTGCTCAAATTGATCAGCCGTGAGAACGGCTTTCAATTTCGTATCAGTGTCTTCGCGGATAGACTTCATTTTTGCCATGCGGTCTTCACGCGACAGGTCCTGGTTCTGCCATACGTCCCGCATCTGTTTCCGCTGATCGCCGAGAATCGCCTGGACCTGCGGTTTCTGGTCGTCAGTCAAGTTGAGTCGTTGCGCGATCATGTCGAAGTTGGGGCCTCGACCCCTCATGCCCGGTCCGCGGTCGCCGGGCGGCGGCCCGCCCGCCGGTGGCGTGACCGACGGGGTGTTCGTGGCGTCATCCGCGCGCAAGGCCGGACTCAGCGCCAGCAAACTGCCCATCGCCAACGCCGTGATTAGCACCAATTTGGTGGCTTTCATAAGCTTTTGTCTTTCGTTAGGTTGGTTTGTTTTACGCCGCGCCGATATGACGCTGCGTCATAGCCTGTGAGACGGCTCCGGAGGATAAAGGTTACAGCCTCCGCAAAACGGTGGCCGCTGCTTTCACCGTTTGATCAATGTCCGTCTCTGCATGGGCGGTGGAAATAAAGCCGGCCTCGAATTGCGATGGCGCGAGGTAAACACCTGCATCAACCATCCCATGAAAGAATTTGGCGAACCGCGCACGGTCGCTTTTCATCGCATCGGCCAGATTGTGAACCGGCTCGCTCGTAAAGTATGCGCAAAACATCGAACCGCAGCGGTTAAATTGGACCGGAACGTTTGCGGCCTTCGCGGCGTCTTTCAGGCCGGCTTCCAGTTGCGCGCCGAGTTCTTCAAGCTGTTGGTAGGGACAGCGTGCTGCGCTGTCCGGACGCCGCAGCGCAGCGTCCCTACCAACGTTCAGTTCCTCCAACGCCGCGATGCCCGCTGCCATCGCGAGTGGATTGCCGCTTAACGTGCCGGCTTGATAAACCGGTCCCAGCGGCGCGAGCAAATCCATGATGTCCGCGCGCCCGCCAAACGCGCCCACCGGCAGGCCACCGCCGATGATTTTACCGAAGCACGTCAAATCCGGCGCGATCCCGAATCGTTCCTGCGCGCCGCCGGGCGCAAGCCGGAAGCCCGTCATTACCTCATCGAAAATTAACAGCGCGCCGTTGGCACTGGTGATTTCACCGAGAAATTCCAAGTAGCCCGGTTTTGGCAGATAAACTCCGGCATTGCCCGGCACCGGCTCGACAATGATTCCAGCGATTTGATTTTTATTCGCATCGAACACGGCCTTCACTGCGTCAATATCGTTGAACGGCAAAACGATGGTGTGCTGCGTGAACGCCGCCGGCACGCCCGCGCTGTCGGGATTACCAAACGTCAGCGCGCCGGAGCCGGCTTTGACGAGCAGCGAATCCGCGTGGCCGTGATAACAGCCGTCGAACTTGATGATTTTGTCGCGGCGGGTAAAACCGCGCGCGAGGCGGATGGCGCTCATGCACGCCTCGGTGCCGGAATTGGTCATGCGCACCTTTTGCACGCTCGGCACGAGTGAGCAAATCAGCCTTGCCATCGTCACTTCAAATGGATTGGGAATGCCGAAGCTCGTGCCGCGGTCGGCGGCGGCTTTGACGGCGGAAACGATTTTCGGATGCGCGTGGCCGAGAATCGCCGGGCCCCAGGTGCAGACGTAATCAATATATTCGTTGCCGTCCACGTCCCAGACGTGCGCGCCCTTGGCTTCATTGACAAAGAACGGCTGGCCGCCGACGGCGCGAAAGGCGCGCACCGGTGAGTTCACGCCGCCGGGAATGAATTTTAGTGCCTCGGCAAATAGTTTTTCCGATTCGATGTGAACCATGGCTGGAAATTAGCAACGAATGCGCAACCACACAAAGCGGAATAATGTTTGCTTGACAGCGTTTGGAGCCATGATACAATCAAGCAGAATCAAAAATAGAGACCGACTTATGAAACGAACCTCTCTTTTGACTTTGGGAATGCTTTGCCTTTTATCCCTGTTCGCGGTTCGAACCGGCGCTTTTTCGCTGCTCGGGCCATTTACACCGTGGATGACTACGACCAACGGTTTTGGTCCGCCCCAAACCACGTTTGCCGATCCCTTTGGCGACATCGGCGGCCCAATGAACATCGGTGACGGTTATCGCTGGAACGTTCCGGTGGTGACTTACGGATTTGATAAATCGTTTCTGGATTATTTCGGCAGCAATGGCGTGACTGCGGTGGAAGACGCGATTCAAACCCTCAACGATTTGCCACCGGCTTCAACCATCGTCCTGACCAACTATCCTACCGTGGGCCAGTATGAAAATTTTCAAGCCCAAGCTGAAAATCTTTATGACTTGAAGTCCATGGCGCTTGCTCTTTTATTGGAACACATGGGCTTGGCGCAGCCAACTCGTTTCATTTACGTGCTGCGGCGACTCGATCCGGCGGTTATTTATCCGAACAGCCCTTTTCTCAACTCCCAATTCTGGGGGCCGGGCGACGCAATTTCCAATCAAATTATCTTGCGGAATTTTGATCCCGAAACGCTCGAGCCAAGCACTTCTGTGAATGATGAACTCTACGGTGGTTATTTGGACATTCAGCTTTGGCCGGACCAGAGCTTGGATTATGCAATTCCACTTTCTCTTCCTGTAGATCCACTTGTAAACCTCCTTGCGGTCGCTGATTGGGTTTGGACTCCAAGTGCCGGACATTTTTTTAATGGACTGACTCGTGACGATGTTGGCGGGCTTCGTTATCTGTACTCGCCGGAGAATATCAATTATGAAACACTGCTGCGGTCGGTGCATCCCATCGGGCATGGATTATATGACCGACGCGGACATTCGTTCGTGAAAGGGGCGTGGCGGCCGGGTATTGACAAAATCACGTTGGCGCCGCAGCCGGTTAATTCCAAGAACGGTCGTTTTCTACCGACCTCCTGCCGATTCAAGGATATTTATATCAACCATAACACGGTAACGTGGCAGGAAGTGGAACGCCATGTAACCCGACCGGACATCCTTTTCTGCGCCGCCGACACGGGGGAAAACAAACCACGAACGCCGCTTTTTGTGCGTACCGGCACAGCCAGTTGGTTGAACAATGCCGTGGTTAATGGAAATACCAACGACGAAGGGCCAGGCGTAATTCAAGGTCCCATCAAAATCACTTTTCACAAACTCGGTCCGGCAGTCGAAACCGGAATCTATGGAACTTTTTTCAGCAATACAGGCTGGGCATCCTTTGATGATTCAACAAATCTGCCTATCGTTTATCCGTTAGCCGCTGATTCAGTCCACACCGGGTTTACCATCCGGCTCCGCTTTTTCGACACCGATTTTTCTCCTGCTGTCCAATTAACCAATATCACCTGGCATTTGCGGGTTCCCATCGGAGGACAGGCGTCCTTGCAGATTTCCACCGACGAAAGCGATTGGACTTCACTCGCCACGGTGACGAATGTCGGTTCAGTTACTGAATGGTACCATGAAGGCTCGGATAACCCGGCCAAGTATTTCCGCGCCGTACCGCGATAAGCTTTGCCTCATTGCCGGTTTCGAAAAAACGTCTGCGGCAACGAGCCGATTTCCGTGCGGATCAGCGTGCCGGTGCTGACGTGATGCCGTTGAAACCAGCCGTCATTGACTTCCAGAACGTATTGGATGTTGTCGGCGGACGCCACCACCGGCACGTTGTCGTTCTTTTCGAGATGATGAATCTCCTCAATGACGCCGTCTGGGCCGATGTAAGCAGCGGAGAGCGAGACGGGGCAATTCGTCATCCAGAACGACGCGCGCATCTGCTGCGGCAGGACGAACAGCATGGCCGTCTGGTCGGTGATGTTGGTGCGATACATCAGGCCGGTCTCCTCCTCGCGCGGGGTGGTCGCCAGTTCGGCGTCCAACGTTTCCGGGCCGAGATAAATTTTAATGGTCGGCAATTTCGGCTGCGCCTGGGTGGGCAGCGAATTCTCAATGGAGAGCGGTTGGGCGGTGGTTTCGGCCTTTTTGCAGCCGGCAACCAAAGCCACGACCAGGACCAACGCGAAATGCTTTGCAAATTTCACCGTGGCAAACTGCCGCAGATGGCGGCAATTTTCAACCTGGAAACGATTCCCCGATTTTTCACGGCTTCATCTGGCATTTGACTATTTCAAGCCAATTGACTAATGTCTCAGTTCGGAAGACCAACAACAAAAGTTGCCCCGAAATTTATGCCTCCGAAAGCCGCCGACAAATCCGCCGTCGAACCGAAAGCCACCGCGCCGCACACACGCGAACTGGAGGCTGCCATCGCCACCATCACCAAGAGTTACGGCGAAGGCAGCATCATGCGCCTCGGCGACGCCCGGGCGCAGGTAAAAATTGATGTCATTCCGACCGGTTCGCTGGCGATGGATTTGGCGCTCGGCGTGGGCGGCATTCCGCGCGGGCGCGTGGTGGAAATTTTCGGGCCGGAATCGTCCGGCAAAACCACGCTCATGCTGCACGTCATCGCGAACGCGCAAAAGGGTGGCGGGCTGGCGGCTTTCATTGACGCCGAGCACGCGCTGGATCCGGGTTACGCGAAAAGACTTGGCGTGAACCTGGATGATTTGCTCGTGTCCCAACCGGATTCCGGCGAGGAGGCGCTGACAATTTGCGAAACCCTCGCGCGCTCAAATGCGCTGGACGTCATCGTCATTGATTCCGTCGCCGCGCTGGTGCCCCGGGCGGAACTCGAAGGCGAGATGGGCATGGCGACCATGGGCATGCAGGCGCGGCTCATGAGTCAGGCCTTGCGCAAACTCACGGCGATTCTGGCCAAGTCCAAAACCACCTGCATTTTCACCAATCAATTGCGCGAAAAAGTCGGCGTGATGTTTGGCAATCCCGAGACGACGCCCGGCGGCAAGGCGCTGAAATTCTACGCCAGCGTGCGCATTGACATCCGCCGCAAGGACACGCTCAAGGACGCCGCCGGGAACGCCATCGGCAATCACGTCCGCGTCAAGATCGTCAAAAACAAGGTCGCGCCGCCGTTCGCCGAGGCCGAGTTTGACATCCTTTACAATCACGGCATCAACAAGGAAGGCAGCATCCTCGACGTTGGGGTCGAGGCCAATGTCGTGGCCAAGAAAGGCGCCTGGTTGCAGTTTGAGGGCGAGTTGATCGGCCAGGGCAAGGACGCCGCACAAAAGGCGCTTACTGAAAACCCCGCGCTCGCCCAAAAAATCGTGAGCGCCATCCTCACCCAGCGCGCGGCAGCCTGACCGTTGCAAAGTTGTTTCCCATGAGCAGCATTCCCGACATGGATTTGGATCTGGAAAATTTGTTCCAGCCCGCGTGGGCTCAAGAAAAGCCGGAGGCCAATCGCTACGAAAAGTTTGCCGGCGAGCCAGCGGAACGCGGCGATCGCCGGCGTGAAGGCCGTCGCGGAGAGCCGCGCGGTGAATCATTCGGCGAACGTCGCGGTCCCCGTCCGCCGCGCTCCGGCCCGAAATCTGGCGACCGCGATCGTAAAAGGGGTTTCGACCGGCGCGATGACCGGAGCGAACGCGAACACCGCGAACCGCCTGCGCCGCTGCCGGAAATCGCCGTGGTTTTTCTGCCGGACGAGAGGGGCGTTGAATCGCTCGCGCGCCAGATCAAGATGACCGGACGGGCGTATCCGCTTTTCCAGATTGCCCAGCTCGTTTTGCAAAAGCCGGAACGCTATGCCGTCCGGTTGGCGGTGAAGAAAAAGCCCGAAGGCGCCGTTGCGCAACCGCTGTTTGTGTGTGCGCTCGACGACACGCCGTGGCTGAGCGAGGACGAGGCAGTGGCGCACGTCCTGAAAAGCCATTTCACCACGTTTTATCAGGCCGAACGCACGGCCACCGAGCCGCCGAAGGGCACCTACACGTTTGTCGCACAATGCGGCATGAGCGGCGTGATTCTCGGCCCGCCGAACCATCACGATTACCAGAACCGGTTGCGCAAATTGCACGTCGAGCGGTTCGCCCGAATGCCGTTCGACGCCTTCAAGGCGCGCGTGAAAATCGTGAAGGACGAGGCGGTCGTCAAGAAGTGGGTCGAGGAACAGAGTTTCAAGACCGAATACGTGGTGCTTAATGTGCCCGAACCGCTCAAACTGCCGAGTCTGGAAGAGGTGGGAAAACATTTCCGCGCCGTCCACAAGGAGACGATCATCAAATCCGTCGAGTCGCACACGGTCGTCGGCGTGCCGAGCCGCAATTTGCGCAGCCGCGAATTGCAACGGTTGGTGCGCATGGAATGGGAGCAGCAAAGACATTTTCCGCTGCAACTGGCCACCGAACTCAGCCGGCAACTGGCCACGCATGGCCTGCAGTTTTTCAAGGTCAACAAGACTTTCACCCACGTTTCCGTCGCGCGCCCGCAGTTTCTCGACCTCGAAACCACGCCGGTGTCGGAAAGCATCAAGCGCATCATCGCCCACGTTAACGCGCATCCGAAATGCAGCCGGCGGCAGTTGATCGAAACGCTCGCGCCGACGCCGCAGCCGGCGGTTATCGAAATCAAACCTGAAGCGGAGGCACCGGGTTCGGAGTCCCGCCTTCAGGCGGTCGGTGCCCAAGAACCGCCTAAGAGCGGCACTCCAACCGCCGAACCGACAGCGGAGCAAAACGCCATCATCGCCGATTTGCACTGGCTGGTGCATCAAGGCCACGTCATTGAGTTCGCCGACGGGCGGCTGGAAACCGCCAAGAAACCCGCGCCCCGGCCGCCGAAACCGGAGAAAAAAACGGCGGCCGAAGCTGAAACCGCGTCGGCAACGGAGCTTGGACGGCAAGCTGAGACCACCGTTGTGCCGGGCACGGAAGTTCAAACGCCGCCCGAACCTGCGCCGGAAATTCAAGCGCCAGCCGAGGCTCCGTCGCCAACCGCAGAATCCATTGCGGCGGCCGAACCCGCCCCGGCCGAATCCCTCGTTACGCCGCCTGAAGAACCGAACGAGGAGGCAGTTGAGTCGCCGTCATAATCGCAACCGTGGGGCAGGTGCGCCCGACTTGTCCAAAAAAGTGAGCCGGCACATGTCGGCTGCTGTAAATTCATTGCTTCCTTTAATTTGCCGCCCTGCTAATATTACTCATGCCTTTCAGTAAATTAGGTCTGGTCCCGACAGTTCTCGACGGCGTGCGCGCCGCTGGTTATGTTGAACCGACGCCCATCCAGCTCCGCGCCATTCCGCTCGTGCTCGCCGGGCGCGACGTCATTGGCAGCGCGCAGACCGGGACCGGCAAGACCGCTGCGTTCGCCCTGCCCATTCTTTCGAAGCTTGGCCAGCATCTTTCCACCGGCCCCCGCGCACTCATCCTCGAGCCGACGCGCGAACTTGCCGCGCAGGTGGAAACGGCCTTTCGCGATTACGCGCGCTTCACCAATTTGAAAATCGCCGTCGTGTTTGGCGGCGTGGGTTACGGACGCCAGAACGATGCCTTGCGGGCGGGCACGGACATTATTGTCGCCACGCCCGGTCGTTTGCTGGATCATCTTGAACGCGGCACGGTGCGGTTGGACAAGGTCCAGTTTTTGGTGCTCGACGAGGCCGACCGGATGCTCGACATGGGATTTCTTCCTGACGTGCGCCGCATCGTCGAACGCTGCCCGCGCCAGCGGCACACGGCGCTGTTTTCCGCAACCATTCCACCGCAGATTGAAACGCTCATCCAGTGGGCGATGCGCAATCCGGAAACGATCGAAATCGGCGCGCGCCGGACGCCCGCCGAAACGGTCAAGCACGTCATTTATCCCGTGGCCGATTCGCAAAAAGCCGATCTGGTGCTCGAACTGCTGAAGCGGGTGGATTACAATTCGGTGCTGGTCTTTTGCCGGACCAAGCACGGTGCCGACCGCGTCGCGGGCCTGCTCAAGCGCAACAATCACGCCGTGGCTGTGCTGCATTCGAACCGCACCCAACGCGAACGCGAGCAGGCACTTAAGGGTTTTCGCGACGGACGATTTGAAGCGCTCGTGGCCACCGACATTGCCGCGCGGGGGCTGGACATCGCGGACGTGAGCCATGTCATCAACTACGACGTGCCGCAACATCCGGAGGATTACATCCATCGCATCGGGCGCACGGGCCGCGCCGAGGCGAGCGGCGACGCCTTTACCATCATGACCGCCGAGGATGCGAGCCACGTTTTTGCCATCGAACGCTTCATCAGCCAGAAAATCCCGCGCGTGAAAATGGAGAATTTCGATTATCGCTACACCGCACTGTTCGAGGAAGGCAAAGCCGGCCAGAAACCCGGCGGGTTCCCGGGCAAAGCGCGCGGCTCGCGCGTCCACGGCGGCTACCACTTCGGCATGGCGAGACGGAGAAGGTAAATTGAAGCAACGGAGTTTGTAGTGGTTTGGAATAACAGAAGCGGTTTAATTAACCCATGAAAATACCGAACCCGAAAATCGCCGGTGTCTTTCAATATTTTTACCACTGCGCCGGTGAGGTATTACCAGTCCGTGACGTGATTAACACCCAACGTCAAGGACACAAGACAGAACCGCACTACGAAAACCTCACAGAGAATTGGTGCAGCAAGTGCATGAATGGCCGAATAAAATCGGCAAACCGGCGACAAGTAAAATATCTATTTCTGATAACCCGCTATTTCAAAAAAGGCCATCCAAGAAACGGCAAACTTCTCGTCGTCGGTTTTTTATATCGCGCGAAGGAAAAAGTTTGGCGCGAGTTGAGCGAGTCCATTCAGTCAGCCGCTTCACCCTTTGATCCCGAAAATCCACAACAATGTGGCTTCTTTGTTGGCGATGAAACTAAATCGCATTTTGTTTCAGCAGACGACGCATACGTCTTGAACGATGTAAAAAATGGCAGGTGGAAATATCTCGCCACCGAAAAGGAGACCGAACAGATTCGTTCACATCTTCAAAAAACCAAAAACATTCTGAACAAGCTGCGTAACAAAGTGAAAGAACTGGAATCACAAACCAAACGTCACGATTATGGCAAGAACAGAAAGCATTGCGCGGGATGTTAAAAATCAAAAGTCTCAGGTTGTCTTGCTTCGCGTTGGCATAGATTCGGGCTCTGGCGGAATGCTTGGGCCGATTTTTGCTGATGGTTCTTTCGAATTCATTCCAATTGATGCCGACCGCGACCTTTTGGGGCGGACTTATGGCAACACCCAGGGCCGGCACGGAAGAAAGTTAGTTGAGTATTTCCCCGACGGACGCAAACAAAAGATGCGAAATGCTTTTATGCATTTCGACCCGGAATTCGACACCTTTACCTATGGCGACCCGACTGCCCCAAAACAAAGTCTGAAAAGCCTCAACCGTGGAGATGCGCTTGTCTTTTACGCGGGCCTACAGGGCTGGGGCGGCTGTAAAACGCCGCCGGGACTTTTCATCGTCGGCCACTTTATCATCGAGTGTGCTGGCACTTACGCGGACATGAAGCAGAAAGGCTTGCTCAATCTATATTCCAAGAACTGGCACATCCTCAACGAAAAGGAACCGGAACGTTTCGCTAAACTCATCTTGGTGAAAGGCGGGCGCGGCAGCCGATTGCTGAAGAAAGCCGTAAAAATCAGCGCCGATGAGAAAGGAACTGACAGCGGGGGACATCCAATATTTGTCCTCGATTCAAAAATGCAGCGTCATTTTGGAACGTTCACAGAACTGAATGCAATTCAACGAAGCACTCCCCGTTGGGTGAAACCAAGAGTCTGCGAGCGGACGTTGGCTTTTCTACGAACGCTTGTGTAGTTTGCTCAACCTACCGGTTGGGCATTAAGGTTATTGCGCCAGCAAACTGCGGACGGAAATGTCCTCGTCAAGGTCTTCCCAATGAATGCCGACACCGCCGCCAATGAGCCGCCAGTTTTTGCGTTGCCGGGCCGTGGCCGCGCGCAAACGCGGAAACCATTCCAGCGGGGCGGACACCTGCCGCCCGTCGGCCAGCGTCACCACCAGCGCATCACCGGTGAACGTTACGTTCACCGCGTCAGCCACCGGTTTGGCGGTTGTGGTATTCATTCCAAGCCAGTATAAACTGTTCCCGATATTCTTCAACCATTTCGCGCAAGGCCGTCAACTCATGGCTGCGGAAGGCGCGGGACTCGGCCAGTTCGACCATCGGCTCCAGCCAGAATTTCGCGTATTTCTCCGCGCGCTCCACGTGGATGTGCGGCGGTTCGTGACCTTCGCGGCTGAAAAAGAAGAACCGAAACCCGCGCGTTCGCATCACTTCCGGCATGAGGGGAGTTTATGGTCGAAGATGTGGGGAACAAGCGAAGATTTGAGTTTCTTTTTTGTCACGCCGACGGATTAAAGATGCTGCTGTAAGACGTGAAACACATCCGTTGATTCAATCTGCTTTGTGTCCAACGTTTCCGGTCGTTCTGTAATGAACACCGGCCAGTCTATTTTGTCCATCGGTCGCCGGCCGTGCGAGCCTTTCACGAGCGTTGCGTCGAGCGGGACCACGTCCATCAACATTCGGAAACCAAGTTTCTTTTGCAGCAAGCGCCAGGCGATTTTCAATTTCGGCAGCGGAATCGTCGGGTCGAGAAACAGTTCCACCGGGTCGAAGCCCGGCTTGCGGTGGATGTCCACCGTCCGCGCGAAATCCGGCGCGCGGACGTTGTCCAGCCAGTAATAATAGGTGAACCACGCGTTTTCCTTCGCCACGACCATCAAATCACCGGCGCGCGGATGGTCAATACCCGCCGTGATTTTTTCCGTTTTGCCTAAAACGCTTTCCACGCCTTCGGTCTTCTCCAGCAGTTCGCGCACAGATTTTTCCAGCGACGCATCATTGAGGTAAATATGTGCAACCTGATGATCCGTTACGGCGAAAACCTTGCTTGCGCCTGCGTCGAGAATTTCCAGGCCGAGTTCATCCTTCACCGCCAGCCAGCCTTGCTCGCGGAAAATCCGGTTGAGATGAACCGGCGTGTCCACGTTCGTGATGCCGTATTCGGAGAGCAACACGACTTGCACGCCGCATTTGTTGAAGAAATTAATCAGGTCGCCGACGATGGCATCAATCGCGTGCAGGTCAGGAATGATGGCGGGATTGATTTTGGTTTGGAGTTCCGCCTTCAGGCGGTTCGCGGGTGGATGCGCTTCAACCTTGCCGCCTGAAGGCGGAACTCCGAACGGTCCATATCGCTGCAAATTGTAATCGAGATGTGGCAGATAAATCAGGTTTAGCGTCGGTTGATATTTGTTTTCAATCCACTTCGCGGACTCGGCAATCCAGCGCGTCGCGCAATCAGCGGAACCTTGCGGGGATTTGATCCCTGCCGCTGGGCCCCAGAAACCGAAGAACGGGAATTCGCCGAGGTCGCGCTTGATTTCCGTGCGAATTGAATACGGCCGGGAATATACATCGAAAACCTTCCGGCCATCGGCAGGATACATCGGGCGCGGCGTGAGGGAATAATCCACGCTCGAATACATGTTGAACCACCAGAACAGATTTACGATTGATGATTTACGATTTACTAATTCAGATTGCTTTCGGAGTTCATCCCAGATTTTTGGGCTTTGCACCAGATGGTTCGATTGTTTCCAGAATTGGACTTCAGACAGCTCGCGATCGTACCAGCCGTTGCCGACGACGCCGTGCTGCGACGGCAATTTGCCGGTGAGGTAATTCGATTGCGCGGGGCAGGTGACCGCCGGGAATGCCGGCACGATTTGGGCCAGCGCGCCGTGCTGGCGAAATTCCGCGATGCGCGGCGTGTGTTCGCTGATGAGCGCTTCGACCAAGCCGACAACGTTGATAACGGCAAGGCGGTTCATATCAGACCTGCTGGTGGCAGCGCTTCCACAGTTCCTCGACCGCTTCGTCAATTTGGGCCGGATTCATCGCATGCACTTCCACACCTTCGCCGATGTTTTTCAACAATGTGATGGTTAATTCACCTCCAAGGTGTTCGCGAAACTCTTCCAGGCCATTCACCAGTTCGAGACGGAACGGCGGGGCGCTCCTGAATAACTCATCCAGTTCACTCATCGCCTCCGGGAACTTGTCTGGACGCACTTTTACTTCAGCGTCCAATTTCTGCAAATCCAGTTTGTCAAAGGCGTCCGCGACCTTTTCGACGAACGGCGAGCCTTCGGGATAACTTCGCCGGGTCATATCGCAAGTGGACAGTGGCAGTTCCAGTTTTTGCAGCAAGGCCAGAATGCGTTCGGCGGACACAGCATCGAGCAGGCCGACGTTGCGCGAGTAAAGCACATCAATTGCGATACCTATGGCGACGGCCTCGCCGTGACGGATCTGAAAGTTGGAGAGCTGTTCCAGCTTGTGCGCCGCCCAATGGCCGAAATCGAGCGGACGCGCCGAGCCACGCTCAAATGGGTCGCCGTTGGCGGCGATGTGGTGCAGATGCAATTCGGCGGAGCGATAAATGAGCCGCTTCATCGCATCAGGCTCAAATGCCACCAGTTTCTCCGCCTCGCGTTCGAGTTCGTCAAAGAAATGTTTGTCGCGGATGCAGGCGACTTTCACGGCTTCAACGTAGCCAGCGCATTTGTCGCGCGCTGCCAACGTGGCGAGCAAGTTGAAATCGTTGATGACCGCGTGCGGCGGCGCGAACGTGCCGAGGAAATTCTTTTTGCCGAAGGCATTGAGGCCATTCTTGACACCGACGCCGGAATCAGCCTGGCTCAAAACGGTCGTAGGGATGCGCACGTGGCGCACGCCGCGGTGCGCGGTGGCGGCGGAAAAGCCGGCGACGTCCAGCAACGCGCCGCCACCAACGGCAATCAAGTAGGAATGCCGGTCAATGTGGAATTGGTTGATGGCCAAGTGAATTTGCGAAACGCACGCGCTGGAATTTTTGGCAGCTTCTCCACCGGGAATGATGAGCGGCGGACAAACCAATTGAAGTGCGGCGCTATGCGTTTGAAAATAAGAGGCAATTTTTGAAGGCAATCCGGCGTTCCGGTGATGGCGGGTCAAACCTTCATCGAGAACAAGCAAGACTTTGCGCGGTGCGCCATCGGCCAGCACCTCTTTCAAAACCAGATTGGCGGGGGCGAAAACGTCTTCGGTGAAAAAGACGCGCAGTTGCCAGCCAAGTTGAATGGAGCGCTGAATCAAATCCATCGCTTCCAATCTGGGAGCTTGACCGGCGCTTTTCGAGCCTTATTTGGCAAAAAGCAAAACTCCCTCCCGGCGCGAACCCGGAGGGAGTCTGAAGATTCAACGGTTATTGTTTCATCTTCTTGTCCACGGGGATGCGCATGGCGTAGAAGGAGCGATAGACGAAGGTCAGGGCCAGCAGGAAGAAGAAGATGCCGATGCCCGTCTTCAAGCCCTGGCTCTTCATCGTCACGGCGATTTCCGCCGCCAGCAAACCGAACAGCGTGGTGAACTTGATGATCGGGTTCATCGCCACCGAACTGGTGTCCTTGAAGGGATCGCCCACCGTGTCGCCGACCACCGTCGCGGCGTGCAGTTCCGTGCCCTTTTGTTTCAGTTCCACTTCCACGATTTTCTTGGCGTTGTCCCACGCCCCGCCCGCGTTGGCCATGAAAATGGCCTGGAACAAGCCGAAGAACGCGATGCCGACCAGATAGCCGACGAAGAAGTAAGGATCGAAAAAGGCCAGTGCCAGCGCCATCGAAAAGACCACGATGAAGATGTTGATCATGCCCTTTTGCGCGTAGATGGTGCAGATTTCCACCACCCGTTTGCTGTCGGCGATGGAGGCCTCGGCCTTGTTGAGGTTGAGGTGTTCCTTGATGTAAACAACCGCGCGATAGGCGCCGGTGGCCACCGCCTGTGTGCTGGCGCCCGTGAACCAGTAAATCACCGCCCCGCCCATGAGCAGGCCGAGGATGACCTGCGGATGCACGAGGCTCAACATGGAGATGATGCTGAAGGCGGGGTCTTTTTGGATGCCGATGTTTTGTAGCAACATGATGATGCCAAAGATCATCGTGGTCGCGCCGACGACGGCGGTGCCGATCAGCACCGGCTTGGCCGTCGCCTTGAAGGTGTTGCCCGCGCCGTCGCCCTTTTCCAGTTCCAGCTTGGAATTTTCGAAGTCAGGGGTGAACCCGAAGGTCCGTTCGATTTCCGCGCTGACGTTCGGCACGGATTCAATGCGGCTCAATTCATAGATGGACTGGGCGTTGTCGGTGACCGGGCCGAAGCTATCCACGGCGATGATGACCGGCGCCATCGCCAGGAAGCCGAAGGCCACGAGACCGAAGGCGAAGATGGGCGCGGCGAAGACGAATTGTGCCGGCATGAGCGTGAGCACCGCCGCATTTTGCGAGAACAGATAGGCCCCGAACATCAGCGCGATGATGACCAGGCCCATCCAGAACGCGCAGAAGTTGCCCGTGACGAAGCCGGACAGGATGTTCAGCGACGCGCCGCCCTGGCCCGAGGCGGTGACGATTTCCTTCACGTGCCGCGACTGGGTGCTGACGAAGATTTTCGTGAATTCCATGATCAGCGGCCCGGCCAGCGTGCCGCAGGAGATGATGCCGGAAAGCACCCACCAGAGATTCGGGTCGGTTGCGCCGGTGACATCGGTGAAGTCACGCAGCAGCAGCCAGCTCGCGACAAAGGTGCAAACGATGGACACAATGGAAGTCAGCCAGACCAGATTGGTCAGCGGCTGTTCCCAGTTGAAATCCTTTTTGTTGCTGTAAAGCGAGTTGCTGGCGGCCTTGTTAACATAGAACGAAAACAGCGAGGCCAGCACCATCAGGCTTTGAATCGCAAAAATCCAGACGATGAGCTTGGCGCCAATGGCCGGCGCCGCCGCCAGCGACAGACACAGGAACGCGATCAACGCCACGCCCGTCACGCCATAGGTTTCAAAACCATCCGCCGTCGGGCCGACCGAGTCGCCCGCGTTGTCGCCGGTGCAGTCGGCGATGACACCGGGATTCTTCGGGTCATCTTCCGGCAGGTTGAAGACAATCTTCATCAGGTCCGAGCCGATGTCGGCAATCTTGGTGAAGATGCCCCCGCCGATGCGCAGCGCGGCCGCGCCAAGAGATTCGCCGATGGCGAAGCCGATGAAGCACGCGCCGGCCAGCGTGGGCGGCATGAACAGCAGGATGCCGATCATGCAGACCAGTTCCACGCAAACCAGCAGCAGGCCGATGCTCATGCCCGAACGCAGCGGGATGAGGAGCGTTTGCAGCGAATTACCCTTGAGCGAGGCGAACGCGGCGCGGCTGTTGGCCAGCGTGTTGATGCGGATGCCGAACCACGCGACGCCGTAACTGCCCAGGATGCCCAGCACCGAGCACGCCAGGATGACGCCCACCGAGCCGATGGTTTTGCCCTGCAGGAAGTAGAAGTAATAAACGATGCACGCGGCAATCAACGCCCAGAGCAGCACCAGGAATTTCCCCTGCTGACCCAGGTAGGTTTTGCACGTCTCCCAAATCATGTTGGAGACGCTGCTCATGGACTTGTGGACGGGCAGCGCGCGGCACCGCCCGTATTCATAGAAGCCGAACAGCGCGCCGACCACGCAGCAAGCCAGCCCCAGAAACAACAGGGCGTGGCCGCTCAACGCGCCGTTGAAAAACGTCACGTTCTGCAACGGCGGCAGGTTGATGTCCGCGTCACCGGCAAAGGCGTTCGCCGCCCCGAACAACGCGGCCAGCGTTAATGCGAATAGTAAGAATATTTTCCTTTGTCCCATAAGGCTGCGCAGCTTGCATAGATTCATCAAGATTTTCCAGCATTTTTTGCCAAAAACTGCGAAAATATGTACTTCCAAGCCCTCGCGTTTGGGATGGGGATGGAATCGCGCTTGCCGCTGGGCGGCGCATTTTCCATTCTCAACGCAATGTCTGAACGGCCGATTTCCACTTTGAACAAACCCGACGCGGCTTTGGAGTTGACGCTGCGCCCGTTGCTCTTTTCCGAATTCACCGGGCAGCCCAAGGTGAAAGAGCGGCTCGAAATCGCCGTAGCCGCCGCAAAGAAACGCAAAGAAGCGCTGGATCACATTTTGCTGAACGGCCCGCCCGGCCTCGGCAAAACCACGCTCGCCAACATTCTCGCCAAGGCGATGGGCGCGAATCTCAAAAGCACCAGCGGCCCGACGATTGAAAAAGCGGGTGACCTCGCCGGCCTGCTGACGAATCTCGAAGAAGGCGACGTGCTGTTCATTGACGAAATCCATCGTCTGCAAAAAACCATCGAGGAATACCTTTATCCGGCGATGGAAGATTTCAAACTGGACATCATCATTGACCAGGGACCGAACGCGCGCAGCGTTCGGTTGAATCTACCCCGGTTCACCCTTATCGGCGCGACCACGCGTAGCGGCCTGCTTACCGCGCCGTTGCTCACGCGTTTTGCCGTGCGTGAACGGCTGGACTATTACGTCGCCGCGGATTTGGAGACGATTATTGTGCGCTCCGCGCACCTGTTGAAGGTGGAAATCGAGCCGGCCGGCGCGCATGAAATCGCCCGGCGCAGTCGCGGCACGCCGCGCATCGCTAACAATCTGCTCCGGCGCGTCCGCGATTACGCGCAGGTCCGGCACGACGGCCGCATCACCGCCGAGGTCGCGGACAAAGCACTGGCGATGCTGGAAATTGACCAAAGTGGTCTCGACGAAATGGACAAACGCATTCTCGAAGCCGTCATCCTGAAATTCGGCGGCGGACCGGTCGGAGTCAATTCCCTCGCTGTGGCCGTGGGCGAGGAACCGGACACGATTGAGGAAGTTTATGAGCCGTATCTCATCATGGAAGGCTACTTAAATCGCACGCCGCAGGGCCGCGTCGCGACGGAATTGAGCTATAAAAAACTCGGCTTGAATCCGACGGCAGGAAATCAAGCGCGATTGCTTTAATCGCCTGAGCGCAGCCCGGTGGGGATTTACGAAATTATTCCCTGCGTTGCATCCGCCCTTTCCTTCCGCGCAGCACGCAGTTCCCTGGCGGTTTCCAGAGCCGTCCAGAGTCCGGAACGGGTAATCAAGCCAACGGGATAATCCGGTCGTTTCCGTGTCACCACCGGGAGATGGCCGACATCGTGGGCCGCAAACCGTTTGAGGATGGTGAACAGGTCTTCATCCGGGTAGGCCCGATACAACTCGGAGGTCATGATCTCCCTGATCTGGACGCTCTGCCGTTTTTCTTCCGGGACCCGATGGGACGCCAGCAAGGTCACGCGGCCGCATAACTTGTGCTGCTCCACCACGGGCAATCCGCTGAGACCATAATCGCCCATCAAACTGATGGCATCGGCGACGGAGGTGTTGATATTAAGGCAAACCGGCAGATGAATCATAACGTCGCTGGTCTTGACGTGGTGAAGAACAATCGGCTCAAATTCATCAGCGTGAAAGGGCGAATCAATCCGGCTGTGGACTTGGGCCGGAAAAATCGTGCGCTTGCCCGACAGGATAAAAGCCGTAACGACCGCAAACATGGCCGGCGCCAGAAGCGCATAACCGCCGGTCATTTCCGAAATCATAATGATGGTGGAAATCGGCGCCTTGGCGGCGGCGGCAAAAAACGCCACCATGCCCACGATGGCAAAGTCGCCAACATGCGCGTGCAGCGACGGAAAGAAGTGAACCACCGCGCAGCCGAAGGCGCCGCCGAACATTCCGCCCGTCACCACGCTGGGGCCGAATACGCCGCCGGAATTGCCCGAACCCAGCGTCAACGAAGCGCCAATGATTTCAGCGAACGCCGCCAGGAACAACATGAGCGGCGGCAGCAAGACGGTGTTCTGAGTGATGGCGAATTGCGCCCAGCCGTATCCGGTCCCGATCACGGACGGAATCGCCAGACCAATCACACCCGTGCAAACGCCGCCGATGGTGGTCGCGAGCCACAAGGGAAACCGCTTGAAAAAGCGTTCGGTGCGAAAATAAAAGCCGAACAAAAACCTTGCCAGCAGGGCACAGCCCACGCCCAACAGGGCAAACAAGACCAGCGACCAGGGATGATCGAATTGCATCATTTCGGCGGGCGGGTTGAAGATGGGCTGAAATCCCATGACCGAGCCAACAATGGTGTAACCAATCACCGAGGCAATCAGACCCGGCACCAGCGCTTCCACCTCGAAATCCTCGGTGTAAAAAATCTCCGCGCCAATGATGGCACCGGCCAGCGGCGCCTTGAAAATCGCAGCGATGCCTGCCCCCAGTCCCGCCGCCAGCGCGATGTTGCGTTCCCGTACCGTGAGCTTGAGGGCGTCAGCGATGCAGGCGCCGGTCGCGGCCCCGATTTGCGCCACGGGACCTTCGCGCCCGGACGTCAAACCGCCCCCGATGGTGATGGCGGAGGTGACCAGTTTGAAGAGCGAGGTCCGGAGCTTGATTTTCTCATTGGCATGAAACGCGCGGATGGCTGCATTGGTGCCGATGCCCGCCGTTTCCGGGGCAAATTTCCAGACAAGAAAACCGCTGACCAAACCGGACGCGCCCGTGATCAACGGCAGCAGCCAGGGCCGGGTCATTTTAAAAACATATTGGCCAGCGCCGCCTTCGCCGCCCGGCGCCGGTGGCGTGTAACCGACCAGATTGCCGAGCAGATAGTGGGAAATCAGTTGGATCAACCAAATCAACGCCAAAGCTCCCACTCCCGCGCCGATGCCGACTAATATGCCGATAAATCCCCATTTGCGGAGGAAACTTGCTTCCTCGCCGATATCGGGAAGTTGTTTGAACCAACGTTTGTTAATCATGTTTGTTGCAACTCACTTCGGCCAACAAATCTGCGGCGGCGATTCGCGAATTTGACTCGGGGAATGCCCCTGCATGCTTGCGAAGAAACTGAACCGATTTATGCAGACCCGAAAAGGGTAGTAATCGCGAGGTATCGGGTCAAGAATCAAAACGCCCACGCAGTTTTGAGATGGCCATATTGATTGAACGGTTACAGTTTTCCCTTCCCTTTTACGCCCGCTCCGTGTTGAATTCATGGCCGTTTTGCAAGGCGATTGGGTGAGCCGGAATTTCGGCAACCAAACGAGCGGCGGTTTGGACTGTTTTCAAATCGTACATCGGCAATCGCAAATCGAAAATCAAAAGATGCCCAAGCGCACTGACATTCATTCCGTCCTCATCATCGGTGCCGGCCCGATCATCATCGGCCAGGCGTGCGAGTTCGATTATTCCGGCACCCAGGCTTGCAAGGCGCTCAAGGAGGAAGGTTACCGCGTCATCCTCATCAACTCCAATCCGGCCACCATCATGACCGACCCGGAGTTCGCCGACCGCACTTACATCGAGCCGATTACGCCGGAGTGCGTCGAAAAAATCATCATTCGCGAGTTGCAGGAAATGCGCACAATGGGCATTCCCCAGAACCCAGACGCCGGAACCAAGACCCCGCACAAGCTCGTTTTGCTTCCCACGCTCGGCGGCCAGACTGCGCTCAACACCGCCATGACCCTGCATCGTTCCGGCGTGCTGGAGAAACACGACATCGAAATGATCGGCGCCAAAGCCGAGGCCATCCATAAAGGCGAGGACCGGCAGGCGTTCAAGGACTTGATGCTGTCCATCGGCCTCGACGTGCCGGTTTCCGGCACTGCGCACAACATGGAGGAGGCCCGCGCCGTGGCGGAGAAGATCGGCCAGTTTCCCGTCATCATCCGGCCCGCCTTCACGCTTGGCGGCACTGGCGGCGGCATCGCCTACAACCGCGAAGAATTTGAGGAACTCGCCAAACGCGGCATGGACCTCTCGCCCGTCAGCGAAATCCTCGTTGAGGAATCTCTGCTCGGCTGGAAGGAATACGAAATGGAAGTGATGCGCGACAAGGCCGACAACTGCGTCATCATCTGCTCCATTGAAAACTTCGACCCGATGGGCGTTCACACCGGCGACAGCATCACCGTCGCGCCCATCCAGACGCTCACCGACAAGGAATTTCAAATCATGCGCGACGCCAGCTTCGCCGTGATCCGCGCCGTGGGCGTGGAGACCGGCGGCTCGAACATCCAGTTCGCCGTCAACCCGGACAATGGCCGCATGGTCATCATCGAGATGAACCCGCGCGTCAGCCGCAGTTCCGCGCTCGCGTCCAAGGCCACCGGTTTTCCCATCGCCAAGATCGCTGCCAAACTCGCCGTCGGCTATCTGCTCGACGAAATCCGCAACGACATCACCCGCGAAACGCCAGCCAGCTTCGAGCCGACCATTGATTACGTCGTCACCAAGATTCCGCGGTTTGCCTTCGAGAAATTCGCGCAAGCCGACCCCACGCTCACCACGCAGATGAAAAGCGTCGGTGAAGCGATGGCCATCGGCCGCACGTTCAAGGAAAGTCTGCAAAAATGCCTGCGCTCGTTGGAGATTGGCCGCAGCGGCCTGGGTGGCGACGGCAAACCCTGGCGCATCGGCACGGAAGTCTATGGCGACCGCGACATTCTGCCGCGCGACGTCATCAGCCGCAAACTGAGCGTGCCCAACGCCGAGCGCATCTTCTTCATCCGCCACGCCCTGCGCGCCGGCTTCACCATCGAGGAGATTTTCAACCTCACGAAAATTGACCGCTGGTTTCTGGTGCAGATCAAGGAGATTGTGGATTTTGAGGAGGAGTTGGCGGGGGCGAAGAATTGAAACAAACAGCGCCATTAATTTTCGATGAATCAGGACTACCAACAGCTCACTCCTGAGCAGACCGAGCAAATCGAGAAGCAAACGCTGCGCGTCATCGTCCAAGCGGTTCAGGAGTATTCCCGTGAAGCTCGCCAAATTTTTGAGAACACTCAGGCACCCCGTGAGAGCGAGATCATCGTTCTGGCCGAGGACTTGGTTCAATACGCCCTGGAAGTTGCCGAGTGTTATCCAATCAACAAGCGATTCGCAGGATTTATCGACTATAAACGCGTGCGGTGGCTTTCAACGCCTTTTGGGATTTTTCCGCAAGTCTTGCTCGTTGACGCGAAGGCATCAACGGAAAACAACCGCGAAACGCTTCAGCAGTCGCAGCTCCCGATGGACGCAGATTTCGTGTCAAACGGGATTTCCGTGCATTTGGCTGCCGGGGTTCCGCCACATCTGGTCGTGACCACCGAGAGTGGAACAAGCCTTCCAGCCATAACCACATCAGCGTTCATCCATTTTTTCTATGAAGACCTCGGCCGGAACACCGCGCCCTATCGGAAGCTGAAATCGATCTTCGTTCTTTCACTTCCTCACCAACGACTGAAGGGCAAATACAACCCCAACTCAGCGACGACCTTTTTCGGTCAAGGAAAGCATTCTCCGAAGCGAAGCGAGGAGCCGCGCATTCGTGTTTACTTTACGCGACTTCGAAAAATGTGCGCATGGCGACTTCAAGAGTTGCGGTTTAGTGATGGCTCCGACTATGCCGAGGCGATTTGGAAAGACTTTGACCCGACAAGCGGAGACGAAACTTCGGAGCGTTTCAATTTCATTGGTCGTTGAGCTGAGGATGGAATGTGTCCGTTCCCGTTTCCGTTCCTTGTCTTCTGCCGTTCACCAAGGGATTCGCAAAAGGTCGTGGCGAAATCCTTGCGAACGTCAACGCCAACAAAACGCCCGTGTAGTTCGGACGCAGCGATGCCAGTCGTGCCAACCCCCATGAACGGGTCAAGGCACACTCCGTTGGGAGGGAGAGTTGCCTTCAAGGCCCAACGAGCGAGACCGAGAGGCATCATCGCAAAGTGACCCTCCGCATTTCCCTTGATGGCCTGGGAAACAAAGTCTCCCGGATTGCGACCGTTGGGATGATTTCGGAACACGTTGTCCCCAACCTCTACGGCCATTGCGTCATCAAACTCTGTTCCCAACTCAAGAAGATCTTTCAAAGCCTCCCAAGTTTCCTCTGGAGGAAGCCTCGAGCCAATTTGATCCGTTCGGAAGTAATGCCGGACTCGCTCGAAGGGCTGACGAAGCTGTTTCGCGACCCAGTGGATAGCGACGCCACGTTCGGCGGCGCCCTCACGAAGATACGCCGCAAGCTCGGTTGGGTTTGGCGCATTGGGCCGACGCCGAATCTCCCGTAGCCCGTTGATTGTGCTGCGATGTCGAGGCGAGTTTAGCCACTGCCGCAATTGTTGCTTGCCTTTAGCCTTCCCTTGAGCGGCACCGAGTTCTGCTCGCTGCCTTTCAATCTCGTCGTCTGTCTTGTGGGGAACACGGATGGCATCCAAGTTGAAATAGTATTGCTCGGCCTTTGCGAAGAGAAATACTGGTTCCCAAGAGTTTGCAAGGCGATCGCGGACACTCGCTGGCATGGCGTTCGGCTTATGCCAAACGACAGTGTTCCGAAGCCACCAACCATCCTCTTGCAGAGCCATCGCCATCCGAAACGGAATTAAACCAAGCTGCTTGTTCTTCGCCCAAGCCAATTCCCTTTTGTTTTGAGTCGTTGAACTCGCGCCGTGACAGTAACAGTCCCCCAAGTTCAACCACATCGTCCCGTCCGCAGTCAGAACCCGCCGAACCTCTCGAAAGACGCCCACGAGTTTCGCGACGTATTCCTTAAGGGAATCTTCCAATCCGATTTGCAAATCATGTTCGTAGTCGCGTGCGCCCCAGTAGGGCGGCGACGTGACGCAGGTATTTATGCATCCCGATGGCAATTTCCTTAGCGAGTTGGCCGCATCGCCGACAAGCAAGGCGTAGTTCGTTCCAATCATCGAACTCTGCGACTGGATCGCGTTCCAAGTTTGAGCGGTTGCGATATTGGGTGGCGGAATCTTTGGCATGGCTTCGAGGCGCTTTAATTGGTTCGTTTGGCTGTTCGGCCACCTGAATTCTCAACCCTGTAGGGCGGTCGTGCTTCAGCTAAATCTGTGTCGCCAACTTTTTCATCCAACGTCTTCACAATCAAATCGTGAAGCGTAAGTCCCTCGTGGATGGCAGCGATCTTGAGCCTCTTGTGAAGGCCTTCGCTGAGTTCAATCGGAAAAGTTTTATTCATCTGCAAATCGTGAATAATGGTTACTCAAGTATGCTCGCTAAGTCAAGTTAGTTATCTCACCAATCTTCTGAATTGCCAGGACCGCTGTCCGCACCCATTCTTTCCCGCCGTCACCCGTTTTCCCAGCACTGCCGCCTGTGCTTGGCTTCTGGCTACATTTTCTTTCGGCGTGCCGAGACGCAGCTCCGTTAGGAGCGAAATCTTTGTAGCCACCCACGCCACCCCATTCCCCAGCCCCGTCGGGGTGGCATATTCCTCTCCTGACGGAGCTTGAAACTTTGTTCGGTTTTGGCTGCTACAACTATGCCGCGCCTGACGGCGCTGAAAATGAATCCCAACGGGCTGAATGACACAACTCCGTCGGAGTTGTTTGCGCCGCCTTTCGTCCCGGCAGAAAGAATGAAAACAGTCCGGCGATTCTCAACGATTACGGCAACATCACGGCACGGTAGAATTTATTTCCGGCAATCGGATTCTGGTCAATCCACAGGAAGGGACTGGAGTTGAGCAGCACGGTGGCGACGGCATTCCAGTTGGTCATGTCGGGCGAGGATTGAATTTGATAGGCGCGCCCGATGGCGCCGCTAATCTGCACGCCGGGATAGGTGTTCAATTGCAGGTTCGCCGGGGCCACGGGTTGTCCCTGCGCGTTGAAGGTGATGTTGCGAATCCGGTTGTTGCCGCTGTCGGCGACAAAAACCATGCCTTGCGAGAAACAGCCCCCGTTAGCGGAGTAGAAAAGCGCGGTATTGCCCGGACCGTTGTTGAAGCCCGTCTGGTTAAAGGAACCTGCCAGTGTGGTTACGTTCGTTTGGGCATCCACCTTGCGGACGCTGCTGCCGCAGTCCAAATAGAGATTGCCCGCATGATCGAAGGACATGGAATTGATCACATTGAAGGTGGCGTTGGTGCCGACACCGTCAGACTGAGAGTAGTAATAATAGCTCCCATTTCCCGCAACAGTCGTCACGTTCTGTGATTGATCCACGTGACGGATGCGATAGTTGCTGGAATCCCAGATGTAAATATTATCTGCCTGATCGCACGCCAGGGCCGTGGGATTGGAAAAGGCAGTGAGGAGCGTTCCCTGTCCGTCGAAATATCCTGCGACGCCGCTTCCGGCAAAGGGCGCGACCGTCCCACTGCCGGGGTTGTAACGGTAGATGCGATTTCCGCCCGAATAGTAAAGATTGTTTGCCGAATCGAAACAGATGCCGCTGGAAGAAGTCAGGTTGGTCAAGCCGCCGTTGACGAGGGACACGTAGCCATTGGTGTCCACGTTCAGAAGATAATTAACGCCGCCATAGTAGCTGTTGGCCATGACCAGCCAAATCAGATCGTTGTGGTCTATCGCCATCGCGCTGACCTGGCCCCAGGCGAGTGAAACATTGGTGCCGTAGCCATCCAGATAGGAGCCGCCGCCGGCAAACGTGGAGACCGTACCATCGGGGGTGATCTTTCGGATTCTCTGGTTCCCGTTGTCCCAGACATACAGGTTGCTGGCGGTGTCGGAAACGATTTGCGTAGGGTCGTTAAAAGCCGTGAGCAGACCCTGCCCGTCAACATAGCCCGGTATGCCGTAGCCGGCGAACGTCGAAACCATGACATTGTTGGTATCGTAGATTTGGGCTTGGGCTCGTCCGGCAAGTAGAATCAAAGCCCAGGCGATTGAGACCGCCACAGTTTTTGTTTTCATAGAAGAAGATTTCTTTCCCGTACTTAACGTGAGTCGTAACTAATTAACTAATAATGCCGTGATTGACAATCACTTGTTTGTGACGATTTGGTTTCACTTTGCCGCAGGCTGATAATCGTGCCACAGCCATTCCAGGGCTTCGGGCAGAGTTTGTTGTTTCACCCGGTTGTCCACATGCCCGGCGTTGCGAGCGAAAACAAACTGGTAATGATAGGCCTTCGCCGCCAGCACCTGGGCCATGCGCTCGTTGGCAAGCACCCAGTCGTGCATATTGTCGCGCATGACATTCGGATTCAAAAGGTCCCGGTCACCAACTTCCATCCAGATACGCAGCGGTTTGGTGGGACTGTCCGGGATGAGGTGTTCATGGAATTCCCATGCGCCGTGAGGGGTTTCGGCATTATACGGCCACTGCTGGTTGACAAAGGTGCCGGAATACGTCAGCACACGGTGGTAGAGTTCAGGATGATACCACGCCATGATCAAGGCGCACGAGCCGCCGGAACTGCCGCCCATCGTAGCTCGGCCGTCTGGGTCTTTAGTCAATTTTACATGGCAATTTTTTTCCACGAGCGGCAACATCTCTCTCTCCACGAACTCAGCATACCGGCCGGACATGGTGTCGTATTCCAGTCCGCGTTCGCTGCCTTGGGCGTCGCCGCCGCCGTTGCCGATGGAGATGGCAATCATCACCGGCACCCGGCGTTCCGCGATGAGATTGTTCAAAGCCGTGAACAACGCGCGGTCGGGTCCGTCCGCCCCAACAATGAAGGGCGCAACGGTGCCAGGGACGTATTGTTTAGGGACATAAACCGCGACACGGCGGGTATAGGGAGCTGCGTGGCTGGTTGTCACAATAAGCTTGGCGGGATCGTTGGGATCGGGTTTGCCGAACGTACCGCGGTCGCGCGCGATGCCGGGATAAATTTTGCTGTCCGCGGAACTCATGGTGAAGTCATACACGGTTCCTTGCGGCACGTTCGTCTGCACAATCGTCTCCGGCGCGCGACGGTGAGTCGGGCCGATGATAAAATTTCCGTCGGCATTCACCGGCGGAATGGCACCGTCGGGCAGCTCCTTGGCGGTGACATAACCGGGTGTGTTCGGATCGCGGGTGGGAGGCGCCGGGCGTCCCGGCGCACCCGCCGCGGGATTTATGCCAGCCATCAAATACAACACCGCGCAGAGCAACGCGGCGTTCCGGATCATTTCGGCAATCTTCATATAGTTGAATCTCATTTACCGTCGAGGCCAATCGCGCCGCACCAAGGATCAATCCGGATGGCGTTTGCGGCCAGTCGCGTGTTGGCAACATAGCGGCGCCAGAGCCACGCGGCCACCACCGAGTTTCGGGCTTGAATCAACGCGGCGGCTTCCTTGTCCAGTGCCTGCGGAAATGTTCCGTACAACTCGCCAATCCCAATCGGCTCGGATTTTTCAGCGTCTTCGTCCAATGATTCAACCGAATCGGGCGTGTCCGTCGCTGGTTCGTCCAAGGGCTCTGCCTGCGGCGGCGGGCTAAGAACACTCAGGATAAAAAGGAATTTCTTGTCGGATAACCAATTCAAACCGGAGCGGATGTCTTCCGGCACATCCGATTGCAGCGTGTTGGCGCTGAAGCTCAATTTGTTCGGGCGAACGACCTGATCCACGTCCACCCAATAACCTTGTTCAAAGTCATCCACCGATATGGATTCAGCCTCCGATTCCACCTGCTTCAGAATTTCCGGCCAGTTAAGCGGTGCGCTTCCCGATTCGGTGAACAATTGATCCACGAATTGAGCCGCCGCGATTTTTCGGATTTGGACTTCCGCCGGTTCTTCTCCTCCCGGCGTCGCGCGCAGCCAGTCTTCAAACCGCCGTTGCGCCTCGTCCGGCGAGTCGCCGAAAACAATTTGAGTCGCGCAGGAATCCCAGGTCTGAATCGTTTTGGCTTCGCCATAACGTCCCATGGCCGGGCGAACCTGAGAGCGGGTGGCAACGGCGGTAAAAAGATACGCGTTCATGCCAATGTCTTTTTGTTGGCGCGAAATTGCAACACCCACATTGCCGGAGCAAGCGACAAAACGTCTTCCGTTTGTCTGCGCCGTGCATGGGAGCGCGGCGTTCACGCCGCTTCGATATCCGCTAGCTCAATGCCTACGATTGGTCCGGGAGCCTGCCGGATTTTGTGCGCTGAAGTGGCAGGCCACGCACCTATTCGCCGCATTCCCACGGCAGGCGTTCGTATTCATCTCGATGGCGGGCGCTGCTCCACGGCCAGTCGAGCGCGGCTCTTGCCAGAAATGCTTTCACGGGATTCTGCTGGGTGTAACGGACGGTGCGTTGCAAATGCGCCTCGTCGCGAACGAGCGTCTCGTAATAATCCTCCTGCCAGAATTTCCCGGTGCGATTCAGAAGCGCATTCGCCGCGCGTGAAGACCTGCCTTTCCAGCCATTGATCAACTTCGCCAGCGGCACGTCCCAAACGTCCACGACCAGATGAACGTGATTCGGCATGATCACCCATGCCTGCATCCCATACTCGCGTCCATCGGCTTCGAGCAAAATTTTCTCGGCGAGTCCCGCCACGTCAGGGCGGCGCAACCAGCACTCGCCGTGACCGCGATCCAGCCAGATTTCGAGTTTTCTGCACTTCACAGAATCATCCGGTTCTTTCAAGATTGCTTCAAACTCAGCGCGGCGTGTGACGGGAAAGGAATCGTGAAGCTGAAACGTGACGAACTGCGTGACGCCCGGCGCATCGAAGTGCGGCAGGTAACCGCGTTGATGCCGGCCGCGAAAGCCTTGCTTCAATTCGGCGGCGCACGGTTTCCAATCCCGTTCACGTTTGGCGCGGATGAGTTCGAGCAGACCGAGATTCTTCGGAAGCGTGCGGCGAATTGGTTGCGGCGAATCCATTACGCAAAAGAGCGCGGCATTTATGCCGCTTCAATGCCCGATGGTAATGAGACTCTGGAAAATTTCGAGCGTTCTGTTTTTGCGGACATTGAAGCGGCGTGAACGCCGCGCTCCTGTAGCGTCGAGCCGAGCGTTGATCACGTCGTCAGCAACCCCCCTCGTTTTTCGCGTGCGGTGGTCTTACACCCGCAGATAGACGTAGATGGCGAAGATGACGGCGGCAAGGCCGGCCGCCGCTGCGAGCATCCAAAGGAAGCTCCGTTTCTGCGCCGCGATGGCGAAGGTGGAAACGATGACCGCGGCTTGCGCGGCCAACATGCCGAAGAAAAACTTCCCGCTGCGTTTGTGATGGCGCTCCGCTGAGAGGTTGGCTTTGCGCACCTGTAATTCGTAGAGGTAGGCGATGGATTGGTTCAGGTTCGCTTCCGCGTCGTAGCGCGCCGCGTTGAACTGCATCCTGGTGGCGATAAGGTCGCGGGTGGCGGCTTTGTCGCCGGCGGGCAGATTTTTTTTCAGTTGAGCGAGGATCTGATTGGCCGGGGCAAGGGCGGTGTCAAAAGCGAGGGCGCGGTCCTGGGCGGCTTGCAACGCTGCCGTCAAAGACTTGTCGTCCACTGATTTCAAAAGGCCGGCAATCTCGGTTTCAGGTTTTTCATTTTCGACGGCTTTCAGCGCAGCTTCGACTTTCGGGTCCATGGTGGGCGCGGCGGGAACGGGAACTTTGTCCAGCGCGGGGTTCACGGTTGGCTGGATGTCGGTGGTGGCGGTGAGGAGTTCAAGTGAGTTTTGTTGCAGCGCGCCCCGGAGTTTCTTTGCCTGAAAGTAAGCCCATTGGTCGCCGGCCTTGGACTGGAGCTGCGCGCCGAGGGCACGGTCGTATTGGGCGCGGGTCATCTCGCTCGATGCCAGTCCGGCGAGCAAGGTCGCAATGACCGTCATCACCACGGGCGTGGCAAGGAGGATTTTGCCCCATTTGGCCTGTGACACCTCTCTGGCTAACTCTTCAGGGATTTTGGTCTTCATCTGCTGGGAAGCTACACGAATTGGACGGGCCAAGGCAACGGCCTTGAGCACGGTCGCTCGTGGTTTGTCAACCGGGCAGGCGATACGTTATCGTCGGACGAATGCATTCAAAGCGCATCGGCATCGTGGGCGGAGGCGCGGCCGGATTCTTCGCCGCGTTGGCGTGTGCGGAAACGCAAGACGGCGCGGAAATTTTCATCCTCGAAAAAACTTCGCAATTTCTGTCCAAGGTCAAAATTTCCGGCGGCGGCCGATGCAACGTCACACATGCCTGTTTTGACGAACGCGAATTCGCCGCGCACTTTCCCCGGGGCGAACGGGCATTGATTGGACCGTTCAAGCAATTCCAAGCGCGTGACACCGTGGCGTGGTTCGCCGCCCATGGCGTAAAACTGAAAACCGAAGTTGACGGCCGGATGTTTCCCACCACGGACTCGTCGCAGACCATCATTGGCTGCCTGCTCGGTGCGGCACGCCAGGCGGGCGTGAAATTGATGACGAATTGCGGCGTGGAAAGCGTCTTAAAAAAGCCGGACGGCGGTTTTGAACTCACGCTTTCGAATCACGGTAAAGGTAGTGCCGACCTGCCGGTCGGCCAGGACACACAGCAGCGCGTCCCTACCGTGTTGACTTGTAATAAACTGCTTTTGGCCACGGGCGGATGCCGGACAGCTGCGTTGGGACAACCGGCTGTTTCGCTCGGCCACACACTGGAACCGCCAGTGCCCTCGCTGTTCACGTTTCACATTGAAACACCGTGGTTACGAGCGTTGGCGGGGATTTCGGTGGAATCGGCGGAGGTCTCGGTATCGGGCACGGGTCTATCCGAACGCGGCGCGCTCTTGGTGACGCATTGGGGCTTGAGCGGTCCGGCAATCCTCCGGTTGTCGGCGTGGGGCGCTCGGAAATTGCACGAAATGAACTACTCCTTTTCCCTGCACGTAAATTGGCTGCCGCATCTGAACGCGGAGAAGCTCGCAGCGGAATTGAACGCGCGGCGCAATTCTCAGCCGGCAAAGCGGATCGTGAATTCGCCCGTCCCGCTACTGCCGGCGCGCCTTTGGGAACAACTCGTCCTGGCGTCAGGCGTCGCCCGTGAGACGAGGTGGGCGGCGCTCTCGCGTGCCGCGCAACACCAGCTCGTCCAACAGTTGCGACACACGGAATTCCCCGTGAGCGGAAAGAGCCTGAACAAGGATGAATTCGTGACGTGCGGCGGGGTTCGGTTGAGCGAGGTGAATTTCAAAACGATGGAGAGCCGCCTGTGTCCCGGACTGTTTTTTGCCGGCGAACTGCTGGACATTGACGGCCTCACCGGCGGCTTTAATTTTCAGTCGGCTTGGACGACCGGCTGGATTGCCGGACGGGCGATGGCGTAACGAAGCCTTGTCTTCCGCCAGTGCTGAACTATTTCATCAACTGGGTTTTGAATTCGGCCAGTCGTTCGTCATAGAAGTCCACGGATTTGGCGGTGGTGGTCACCGTCGAATCGTAATTCACGAGCGTCATCAGGGTGCTGTAGGTGGCGATGTCGTGAACCGGCAGCACGGCGCGGATGCCGCCGGCCGGTCCCAGCCGCGAGTAGCAGTCCTGCTCATGAATCTGCGGCAGGAGAATAACGCAATAGCCCAGCTTGCTCAAAAAATTCTGATAGGAATTAGTGGTGACAATCGCGGCATGCATCGCTGTGGCGTCTTTTTGCAACTGGTCGAGGACGGCCTTCAAGGTTTTGAACTGGTCGCGCGCCAGGATGCGGTCGAAATGTTGCTGCACCGTTTCGCCGACCGGTGTTGGGTCAGGCGATGGCGTGCTGATTGCTGGTTTCTTGGCCATAAAAATCTTGGGTCGAAATGAACCTTGGTCCGGCTCGCTAGGCGGGAGCAAGCTCATTATCGTTCATGGCGGCGGGAAAGTCCATCAATTGTTTTGCGGACCTTCGGCTTCAACAAATTCCCTTCGCCACTTCGCCCAAGACTCAAGGCTGTTCATTTCGTTAACTTTGTCTCACATTGTCCATAAAAATGTCAGGCGCTTTGAAGTTTCCGGAAAATTTTCTCTGGGGTACGGCCACATCGCCAACGCAGGTGGAAGGCCACGTCGCCAACGAATGGACGGATTATGTGGCGGCGGACGGCGGACACTGCCGCGTCGCGTGCAATCATTACCATCGCTACGCCGAGGACGTTGAATGGATGGCGCATCTCGGTGTGAACGCCTACCGTATGGGCATCGAATGGTCGCGCCTCCAGGCCGCGCCGTTCGCGCCGCTCAATGGCCGGGAACTGGAACGGTACGTGGACCTGCTGGATCGGCTCAAAGCGGTGGGCATCACACCGATGATCGTGTTGCATCACTTTTCCAATCCGCCGTGGATCACGTCGGCGGGCGGCTGGCCGAATCCGGCCACCGTCCCGGCGTTTGTGGATTACGTGGCAAAACTGGTGTCGGCCTTGAAGGAGCGGGTTTATTTGTGGAACACGTTCAATGAACCGGACACGTATGCGTCATTGACATATTTGCTGGGCGGATTTCCGCCATTCCACAAATGGCGGCTTTTGTCCTATCGGAAGACCATCCGGCACATGGCGGAGGCGCATGTGCGAGCCAGCGAGGTCATCCGGCGCTCCGGCAACGGCGGCCGGACACCGGAAATCGGCATCGCCAAAAACTGGACCTTTTTCGGGCCATTCCAAAAGCATGCGCTGTGGGACCATTTACTCGCCGGAATCTCCCATCATGCGTTCAATCATTTCGTGCTGGACGCATTTCTGTGCGGGCAACGCCGGGCGGCTTCCACGTTCCTGGGTGTAAACTATTACGGACTGGCGCGGTTCAAGAATTTTGAACCCATGGTTCCGGCCAGTGGCGTCTGCTCCCAGCGGCTCGCGCAAATGGGTGTGGTCTGCGATGACATGTTTGAACGGCATCCCGGCGGACTGGGAACCATCCTGCGGAATTTTCACCGGCGGTACGGCCTGCCGCTGTACATCACCGAACACGGCGCGGCATCGAGCAACGAGGATTTCCGCATCCTCGACCTGACGGAGCATCTGCGCGAGCTGCACGGCGCGGTGAACGGTGGTGTGGACGTGCGCGGCTTCTTCTACTGGTCGCTGCTGGACAATTTTGAATGGCAATTCGGTTACTCGAAAAAATTCGGGTTGCTGGCCGTGGATTTCGCCGACGAGAAACTGCCGCGCAAAATGACGCGCGTCGGCGAATTTTACCGCGGCATCTGCCAGGCGCGCTCCCCAGCCATGGCGCGGCAAAATTCGCATGTCCCCATCTGCTGAATTTGCATTCCGTAAAAAACGTGTATATTGCGCCCATGCTTGCGACGCCGGAATTGATTCGTGAAGCCGCGCAAATCCCGCAGTTGGAAGGACTTCTTCCACGCTGGCGGGAGGTGCCGCTTTATCGCAATTCACTCGCACGGGCGGAGTGTGAGCGCCCCAATTTTGACAGTTTCAAAGGTTTGCCGCTGTTGGCCAAGCGCGACATGCGCAACGGATTTCCGCGAAATTTCCTTTCCAATGAGCAATTGCTCGAATCATTGCTGGAGAAAAATCTGGTGGAGTTGGAACACACCTCCGGCACCTCCGAGGAACGGCTGCCGGTGATTTTCGGCCGCGGCTGGTGGAACGCGCAGGAGGAACGCGCCCTGCGGTTGAACTCTTTTGTCGCAAACGTCCTGGACGAGCATCCCAACGTCCGCCGCGCCACGTTGGTACCGCCCGCCTGTAACGGCCTGACGTGTCCGACAGTCTGGATGTCGCGCGAACAACGGACACTGGGCAATACCCTATTTGTGAATCTCGCGCGCATTCCATTTCTGTTGAGCGACGCCGACCTGGCGCGCATGGCGACGGAAATTTCCGAATGGTCGCCGCAATTTCTCGACCTGGACCCGGTGCATGGCACGCGCTTTGCGCTTTACTGCGAGCAGCACGGCATTTGCTTTCCTTCGCTACAGTTTGTGTTGTGCAGCTATGAATTTGTCAGCGTGGTGCATCGGCGGATTCTGGCGCGCGCCTTTGGCGTGCCGGTATTCAACCTTTACGGCTCGACGGAGACCGGCCATCTGCTCATGGAAAACGAGCGCGGCGAAATGAAACCCAGCTATGACACGGCGTTTCTCGAAGTCATAAACGCGGACGCGCGCGGCATCGGCGAACTGGTGGTTACGACCTTGACCAACGATTACATGCCGCTGCTCCGCTACCGCATCGGCGATCTCGCGCAACGGATCGAACGCCCCTACGCCAGTGACTATGTGATTCACGGCCGGGTGCGCGACGCATTGGTGGCGGGCAACGGGCGTCGTATCACGACTTGGGACGTGGACCAGTGTTTTGCCGGAGTGGAAGGCATTGCGCATTACGAATTGCGGCAGGATGAAAACGGCAATTGCATTTTTCGTTTTGTTCCGGACGGCAGCGGGCCGGGTCAAAAGGAATTGGGCCTTGTTGGTTCACGTCTCGGCACGTTGCTTCGTCTGCATCACACGATCAAGACCGAAGCGATGCCGGTTTTGGTGCCGGCGGTTTCGGGTAAGTTTCGACTCACCCATCGGGCCGCCGGAATCTGAGGATTTGACCTGGCCGCGCGAGTCGCGGTATTAAACGGGCGGCAGGATTTCGGAAACTGAAAATTATGGGCAGCAATTTGCTGACGAACAATCCGTTCGCGGTTCTCACCTTTATCGCCGCGCCGGCGATTTTGACGAACGCCACCAGCGTGCTGGCGTTGAGCACCATCAACCGCATGTTGCGCACGCGCGACCGGATGCACGAGCTGCTCAAGGAATCCGCCGACCCGGCCACGGCACAGGAAACCCAATTCGTTGAAAAGGCCAACCGGGTCGAACAACAGGCCGTGCTTTTGCTCGGCGCTTTGCGCTGGATTTACGTGGCCTTGGGCGCGTTCGCGGCCGCCGCTCTGGTGACGCTGCTCGGCGCATTGCTTGGGGAATTGGAACATAAAACACTCATCCGGGTCATCATCGGCGCTGGTTTGATGCTGGGCTTTGTCGGTGTGGGCGGATTGATCGGCGGCTGCGTGCATTTGTTCCATGCGACCCAGCTTTCGCTTCTGAACATCCGCGAGGAAGTGGCATTAATCCGCGTCCGGCGGGAACAACGGGGGAATCCACCGCAGCATTCTTCGTGATGCTGGCGTTGACAAAATATAATTCAGACACAATTCTGCCGTCAGCGCTTTTCCTATGAAGCTCAATTTTGCCTTTGTTGCCGGTCTTGGCCTGCTCCTGTCGCCGGCTTTGGTCGCCAAATCTTTTGACGTCAAATCCGCTTCCGGCATCATCGTGAGATTCGACGAGGCCTCCGGGCATTATGAAATTACTTCACGCCAGCCGGATTGGAAATTTACGGGCGAAACCGCCGGGCCGGTCAAAGCGGCCGGCGTCAGCCACGGCACCGATCGCATTGGGGCATTTCAGGAAATTCATTTTTCGTGGCCGGCGGACGTGCCGGTGACCGGTTCCATTCGCGTCTATGACCAGCGCGCCGTGGCCCTCTTCACGTTGACGTGCGATCAGGCCGCCGAAAAATGGCCGGTGGCTTTTCCGCGATTCACGACGTTTCCCGCGAAGCTGCATCATTTCAGTTTCGGCGAGAAACCCTTTGCGCCTCCGCATTTCGACCTCGAAACCAACGGCACGCCGTGGCTTTTGTTCGACAATCACGCGAACGCCGCGCTGATTTCGCCGGCGGATGATTTCCTGTCGGCGACGATGGCCGGCGACGGCATCCATGAAATCGCCAGCACCCTAAATCCTGGAGTGCATGATTTGCCGGCGCATTTTTCCCACAGCACGTTGATGGCTTTTGCGCCGGGCATTCACGCCGTTTGGCAAACCTGGGGCAACGCGCTGATGGCACTCCAAGGTAAGACGCCGCCGGCAAACGACGCTGACACGGGCCTGCGCTATCTCGGCTATTGGACCGACAACGGAGCTTATTATTATTACAATTACGATCCGGCGCTCGGCTATGCCGGGACGCTGGAGAATCTCGTGGCGCGTTATCACGAGGAAGGCATTCCGATCCGTTATCTTCAACTCGATAGCTGGTGGTATGAGAAGACGTTTACCGGCCCGGACGGCAAAGTTGGGACAACAAAAAATCCCCGGCTGCCCGCGGGCGAATGGAACCGCTACGGCGGCCTCCTGAAACTCGTGGCGGACCCGGCGATCCTGCCCGACGGGCTGGCGGGTCTGCACCAGAAAACCGGCTTGGGTTTGATCACGCATAGCCGCTGGATTGATCCCGCCAGTCCTTACCACAAGGACTACAAAGTTGCCGGAATAGCGGCGGTGGATCCGAAATGTTGGGACCATGTCATGGATTATCTCGCGGCGGGCGGGGTTTTTTGTTACGAACAGGATTGGCTCAGCGAAATCTATTATCACTCGCCGGAACTTCAGACCACGCCGGGTCTCGGCGACGCGTTCGCGGACAACATGGCGCGGGCGGCGCGGGAGCGCGGCCTCAGCGTCCAGTATTGCATGGCGTTGCCGCGCTTTTTCCTGCAAGGCTCGCGTTATGCCAATCTCACCAGCATCCGCACGAGTGACGACCGCTTTGGCCGAAGCCGCTGGGATAATTTTTTGTACGTTTCACAACTGGCGCGGGCGGTGGGCATTTGGCCTTGGACGGATGTGTTCATGAGCGGCGAAACCAACAATCTGCTGATCAGCGTGCTGTCCGCCGGCATGGTGGGCACCGGGGACGCCATCGGACGGGAAAACAGGGAAAATCTTCTGCGCGTGGCCCGGCCGGACGGTGTCTTGGTGAAACCTGATGAATCTCTTTTGCCTTTGGATTCCGTTTATGTGGCCCAGGCCAACGGCCACAAAACTCCGATGGTTGCCTGGACCTACAGCGATCACGGCGCGCTGCGCACGGCTTACGTGTTTGCCTACAATCGCCAGCCGACCGATGCCGAGGCCAGTTTTGTCCCGGCGAAATTTGGTTTAAGTGGAAAAGTGTGTGTCTTGGACGCGCTTTCGGGCAATGCGGTTTTCCAGCCCGCCCGCAAACGCGTCGAACTTTCGTTCAAGCCCGGAGGCACGGCTTATTATGAGATCACACTCGTTGGCCGGTCGGGTCTGGCGTTTTTTGGCGATGCAGGAAAATATGTCTCCAATGGCCACCAGCGGATTGCCGCGCTGGACGACAGCAATGGAAAATTGACGGCGACAATTGACTTCGCGATGGGCGAAAAATCCGTCCGCCTGTTCGGTTACGCGAAGCACGCTCCCCAAGTCATCGCCCAACGCGGTTCGGCCGGTGACATCACTTTCGACCCGAAGACCCGCCAGTTCAGCGTAGAAATCATGCCGGCGCCGGAAGTGATTCGTTCCGGCCCCAATCCAGTTCAAACGGCGGTGGTGGTTTTTGAAACCAAGTAACAGCATTCGGTGTGGTGCAGGGATGTCCGCCGCCGCGTAAATCTTCCGCCCCAATTTTTACGATGAGCAGCAACACTTGAGATTTCCGGCAGTTTAGCGTATCCGTCTCTCATGCTGATTGTTCACGTTCATGTTCATGTCAAACCGGAATGCGTTGAGGCTTTCAATCAGGCAACGCTGGCAAACGCCCGTGCGAGCGTGCAGGAGGCGGGAGTTGCACGCTTCGACGTCATCCAGCAACAGGATGATCCCGCGCGGTTCGTTTTTGTGGAGGTCTATCGCGACACCGCCGCCGCCGTGGCGCACAAGGAAACGGCGCATTATCCAATCTGGCGCGACGCCGTGGCGCCGATGATGGCCGAGCCGCGCCGCAGCGTGAAGTTCAATAATATTTTTCCCAAAGATAAAGATTGGTGAAATCAGGTAGGGCGGGCTGTCCCCAGCCCGCAGCTGGAAAGACGTTGTATATTGCGGCGCGATGAGGACATCGCGCCCTGCCAATGAACGTTTGTATGCGCTTTGAATTTGCAACGGCGACACGAATTATTTTTGGTGCAGGCGCGCTGAGGGAAATCGGTGCCTTGGCCAGGGGACTTGGTTCACGCACATTGGTGGTGACCGGACACGATTCGTCGCGGGCGGAACAATTGCTGGCACTGCTCCGCGAGGCTGGCGTCAGTGCGGTGATCTTTTCCGTTACCGGTGAACCGGAGATTTCCACCATCGAACGAGGCACGGCACTGGCTAAACAGGAAAATTGTGAGTTGGTGATCGGCTTTGGCGGCGGCAGCGCACTGGATGCCGCCAAGGCCATCGCCGCAATGCTGGCAAACAGCGGCGAGCTGCTGGATTACGTCGAAATCATCGGACGCGGCAAACCGCTGACCAAACCGTCCGTGCCGTTCATCGCGATTCCGACGACGGCCGGCACCGGCGCGGAAGTCACCCGCAACGCGGTGCTGGCCTCGCCGGAACATAAAGTCAAAGTGAGCCTGCGCAGCCCGTTGATGCTGGCGAAGGTCGCGCTGGTTGACCCCGAACTGACTTATGATTTGCCCCCGGCCATTACCGCCCGCACCGGTCTCGACGCGCTCACGCAACTTATCGAACCGTACGTTTGCCTCCGCGCGAACCCGATGACGGATGGTTTGTGCGTGGAGGGCATCCGCCGTGCGGCACGGTCACTACGCGTGGCATTTGGCGATGGCCAAAACAAACAGGCGCGCGCAGACATGGCGGTGGCGAGCCTGTTCGGCGGGTTGGCTCTGGCCAACGCGGGCCTTGGCGCAGTTCATGGATTTGCCGGACCGATTGGCGGCAGTTTTCCCGCGCCGCACGGTGGGATTTGCGCGGCGCTGTTGCCGCACGTCATGAGCACAAACCTTCGCGCACTGCGCCAGCGTGCGCCGGACAGCGGGTCGTTGCAACGTTACCACGAAGTGGCCCGATTGCTCACCAACAACCCGTCAGCAACGGCGGATGATGGTGTAAACTGGATTCGCCGACTGGTGAGCGATTTGAAAATCCCGCGCCTCGGAGTTTATGGCATCAAATCGGAGCACGTTGCGGAATTGGTGAAGAAAGCCACGCAAGCCAGCAGCATGAAAGCAAATCCAATTGGGCTCACGCCCGACGAATTGGCTGGAACGCTGCGGCAGGCATTGTAAGTAGGGAACTTTGAACGCCGATGGGACCGGACTCGTCGAACCGACATGCGATCAGCTGAGGTCATTAACTTCGCGACAGCCTTCTTGCTGGCGGCGGGCGTCGTGGTATTGACGCAACGAAGCAGCCCAGCGCAGCCGATGGCCATTGCAACCAATCGCCCCATGAATATGAAAGATTTTAAGAAGCCCAGCGAGGCACAGTTGAAAAAAGAACTGACCCCGGAACAGTTTGCGGTCACTCAAAAAGCCGCCACCGAGCCGGCGTTCCACAATGAGTATTGGGACAACCGCAAACCAGGCATTTACGTGGACGTGGTGTCGGGCCAGCCGTTGTTCAGCTCGCTGGACAAGTTCGATTCCGGCTGCGGCTGGCCGAGTTTCACAAAGCCCCTTTCGGGCAAGGACGTGACCGAACATTCTGACCATTCTTACGGCATGGACCGCACCGAGGTCCGTTCCACCGTGGCCGATTCGCATCTCGGACACGTGTTCGACGACGGTCCGCCCGACAAAGGCGGATTGCGCTACTGCATCAACTCCGCGTCGCTGCGATTTATTCCGTTGGACAAAATGCAGGCGGAAGGCTACGGCGCCTGCCTCGAACCTTTCATCAAGGCCGGCCTGTACAAACCGAAGGACGCGCAATCGGTGACGAACAGGCCGCCTGCAAATTAACAATTACAGAACCGGGAAACGGAGAAAATATTCCGAGCAGACGAAAAGGGCCCCGCCATTTAGTTCACTGTCGCCTGTTTATTCGAGATCACGGAACCGCCGGTGCCGTTAATCACATGCCTGATGCCGCTGTCACGCCGCCAGCCGAGCCGGAGCGTGACCATGTGATGCATTTTCACGCCGGGAACGGTCGGGGTTTCGATGGCGTTGTCAGCGAAAATGCCACCGGCGCGAAACACGGAATAGACGCCAAGCCCCCAGGCTTCATGCGTCTTTACGCCGTCCGCCACTTTGTACGAAGCATAGCCATCAACGTCTCCATGCCGCCAGGCTGCCTGGCTCGGCGGATCGTAGGGCATTTCGGATTGGTAGAAATAGACGCGGCCGCCGTTGCCGTTCCAGACGGTCTGATACCCCTGACAATGTTCAACAAACAATCCGTAGAGGGTGACGTTATTCCCGTTTACAATCAGGCCGGTGGCGCATTTATTCAAGTTCCAGCCCACGCCGCGGCCGTGGTCGGCGCGCCAGAGCCAAAAGTTGTCGCCCACGACGTTGTTGCAATTGACGGTCACCATGTCAATAGCGCTTCCAGCCGCCGCACCGCCAACCCGGCAGAAGATGTCGTAAATAAACAGCGGGTCCATCGCGTGAGATGCTGAACTGCCCGGCGTTCCGACCTGCAACAGCGTGGGCGAGTTGTTTGTTCCCGCTTGGAAAAGGATGCCTCCGACTTTCACACCATCCACGTCGGAAATCACCATCGCCGGAATTCCTTGGTCCGGCACCAGCGTCGGGTAGCCGAGTCCCAGCACCACCGTGTCTGGCCGAGCTACCCGGATGCTGCTTTCCAAATGATAAACACCCGGTGTTAACAACAAATTCTTCCCCTGGCTCAGTGCCGCGTTGATGCTGGCCGCATTGTCCGTTTCGGGATGGGCCAGATAGAATCGGTTTATTGGCAGGGGTGTTCCGGGAGTTGCGCTGTTCGACCAGGTAATTCCCTGCGTGCCGTTGGTCTCAAGATTGGGAACCATGGCAAAGTAGCGCCCTTGGCCGTCAATAAAGAGGTACGGTTTCTCCCGGATCAATGGCGTTTGCGCGATGACTGTGTACGGCGGGTTGGGCCAGGTTCCTGCCGGCGGGTTGACCACGCCTACGAAAACCATGTTCCACGCGCCGCCCGTCCAACTGCCCCAGTCATCGTTTCGGGAGAGCCATTGCTGCTGGGTGCCCGAATTAACCTGGCCATCAATTTTGCAATCCGCCATGAAACCGCCGCTGGACCATCCGCCATCGGAGAAGAGCAGATTCCCTTTGACATGCACGCGGCGCAAGGCGGTGCCCTGCGACACCGCCCAGATGTTGGTATGCTGGTCCAGCGTCGGAATCACCGAGAGATTTTCAACCGCGCGCCAGAAATTAATCGTGGCATTCCCGTTCCGCCAAGGCGCCTTGGAGCGTACCGCGCCAGTGATGGCAACGTTGTCGGGCGATTTTCCCAGCCCCAGAACTTGCATGTAGTAACCCACCTGCACGTCCAGATTGTAATTTCCCGGTTTGAAGAGATACGCATAGCGGTTGGAGCCGAATTCGCTGCGCGCTTGCTGCCTGAATATCGCGTCAAGCCGGCTTTGAATATTGGTCATGGACGGGTCAAATATCAGAACGTTCGGGCCAAAATCAGGAACCGTGCCCTGAACCGAATGAACCGAATCAGACACCGTTTCAGAAGCGTAAACACTGCGGCTGTAGCAGACCAACGCGGCAGTCAGCGCGACGAACGAAATGTAATTCATTTTATTCAATCTTACCCAGACCGCCTCGCGGGTTAAAGCAACTATTTCCAGTTCTTTCCCCAGGTTGCCGGACCAGCTCACCTTTTGCGTGCGCCGAAAAGAGGTTTGTGGTTTAATCCACAAACTCTGATGGACGACACAAATTCATTGATTGAACAGCGCAAGGCCAAACTTGCCGCGTTGCGCGCCAAAGGCATTGACCCGTTCAAGAACAAATTCATGCCGACGGAATCGTGCTCTGACGCACGGAAGAATTACACTGAAGGCCGCGAGGTGGCTCTGGCCGGCCGCATCACTGCGCACCGCGAAATGGGCAAAAGCCAGTTCATTGACGTGCGCGACCAGTCCGGTCGCCTCCAGATTTACGCCCAGAAAAATCACCTCGAAGAAACCGCGCCCGGCAGTTGGGAAATTTTCACGCACCTCGACCTCGGTGATTTCATCGGCGCGCGCGGAAAATTGTTCACCACCAAGACCGGCGAGATTTCCATCAAGCTCGATTCGTTCGTGATTCTCGCCAAGGCGCTGCGCCCGCCGCCGGAAAAATGGCATGGCCTCGCCGACACCGAAATCCGCTACCGTCAGCGCTATCTCGATTTGATGGCAAACCCGGACGTGAAGGACGTGATGCTCAAGCGCAGCGAAATCATCCGCGAGATCCGGAATTTTCTGCACGCGCGCGGCTACGTGGAAGTGGAGACGCCGATGATGCAGGCGATTCCCGGCGGCGCGGCGGCGCAACCGTTCAAGACGCCCTCAAATGCACTTGGTAGTGATCTTTATCTACGCATCGCGCTGGAGCTCTATCTAAAGCGGCTGCTGGTCGGCGGCTTGGACAAGGTGTTCGAGATTGGCCGCAACTTCCGCAACGAAGGCCTCTCCTACAAACACAACCCTGAATTCACAATGCTCGAAGCTTATCAGGCGTTTGGCGATTACGAAAGCATGATGGAACTGGTGCAATCCATGATTTGTCATGTCACGCAAAAAGTTTTAGGGACACAGGTAATACGATATCGCCCAAAGCCGAATTTTGTTGGCCGATTACTTGAAACAGCTTTGGCTCTTCTGGCAGGCTTCACCTCAAACGAATGCAGTGATTATGCAAGGTGCGTAACTGAAATCGAGGAATGTAAAAAGCTCCTTTCGGTTTCCGAGAACATTGAAGAGTTGATTTTGCGTGCAACCAATGCTTTGCAGGACTTCGTCGTGGTGTTCAAAAAAGAAAGCGCAGAATCGGACGCGAAGACCCTAGCAGCCTTTGAAGATGAGGCAAGATACCTTTTAGAAAGCTTCAAACGCCTTCCGCCCGACAAGAAAAAGGAACAGGAAATCGCAGACTCTATGGCAGGTTATGTTGCAATGTTTGGAAAAGAAGGTTCAGCAAGAAGGGCTGATAAGGCAACAGCCCCCTTAGATGTCATCCAGAAGCGATTAGCTCGCTGCATTGAGCGCGGAGAAATCAATTTGGCTTCACCGTGGCGACGAGCAAAATACAAAGATTTAATCCGCGAAAAAGCCGGAGCCGATTGGTTTGACGTTTCACCGGAAGTTCGCCGCCAGCGTGCGCACGACCTCGGCGCGGAAATCACCAAAGACTACGAAGATTTTGAAGTCACCGGCGCGGTCTTTGAAAAATTGATCGAGCCGACGCTGATTCAGCCGACGTTCGTCACGCATTTGCCGAAGGAACTCGTGCCGCTCGCCAAACTGTCGCCCCACGACCCGACGACCGTTGAAGTCTTCGAGTGCTGCATCAACGGTCAGGAAATTTCACCCGGTTACACCGAGCAAAACGATCCGATTGAACAGCGCGAGCGGTTGGAACATCAAGCCGGCGGCGAACAGCAAAAATTGGACGAAGATTTTCTCGTGGCGCTCGAACACGGCATGCCTCCCTCCGGCGGCATCGGCATCGGCATTGACCGTTTGTGCATGATGCTGCTTGGCCAGGAAAGCATCCGCGACGTGATTTTGTTTCCCCAGTTGAAGCCGAAATGAAATCGCACTGCTTGATTCACCAGCAAGTTGCTGAAATACTCGGAACCAATGAAGCCAGCGGCTAAAGAAAAACCCAAGACCTTCGCCGATTACAAAGCCGACGCGAGGAATTGGATTACGCTGGCCACCGGCGAGTATTATCCTGACATCCTCAAAGATGCCTGTGAATTATACAAACCGGTTCTGGTTCTTTTCGGCCAGTTGTTAAAATCTTCCGAGTCTTCCAAGCGGCTTTTTCTGCAAATCGCAGAGCAGACTGACGGCTGGATGCGCGTTCAGCTTGCACGAGTCTTTCGGAAATATGTCAGCCCCGAAACGCCGGTGGAGATGTTAAAGCAGAAATCAAAAGCCCAGAAAATTTGCGATGAATTTGGCAAAGGCTTTCGACCGATTCAAAAAGTTCAGGCAGCTTTTCTGTCGCGTCCGTTGCCGGATGAAGCATTGTGCGTGGTTTTGTGGGAATACAAGGACCGGGGCAAAAAGGGCTATGATTTGACCGAACGATTTTTCTCATTGTTCCGCTCCACTTTTCCCGATTTGCAAATCACCGGCCCGGAACGCGCGGGCAAAGACATTTTGCTGGGACAAGTTTTTGAGAATTATCCCAAGCCGGATCGCCCAGTTGATTTTGTCATTTACGGCGATGCAAAGAAGGAAGTGCTGGCAATTGGTCTGGCACGCTACGATTCTGATCGGGGCGGCGCCCAAGAAGATGATCGCACCGGTGGCTATCAGAATTGCGCCGATGAAATTTTGAACTACGCAAAGAAGCACGGACTACCAACCAAAGTCATCTTCATCAACGACGGACCGGGACTTTTGTTGGGTTCGATGTGGAATGACTACGCTCATTTGGAACGCAGCTGCCGGGGTAAAATTCTTGTCGCCACTTTGCGAATGATTCCAGAGCGCATCACGCGGGAGTGGCTGCTGTCGTAATTGCCATGGCAACCGGAATTCCAAAGACCCAATGGCAAAGTCCGACACACGCCAATGACGTCAATAGTGGCAGCACGGATGTCAGGCTGGATTACGACGGCAAAAAATCCGAACGCGAAATTTTGCAGACTCCCGGCGCGGAGTGTCGGCAGCTTTGGCCGGAGCATCCCAGCCACGAATCGAACCGTCTTTATTTCGGAGATAATCTTTCCATTCTCGCCGCGCTGGCAAACGATGCAACCGTTCGTGGCAAAGTTCGGTTGGTTTATATTGACCCGCCCTACGCCACCAAGAGCGTCTTTCAGTCGCGCAATCAAACCGACGCTTACATGGACTTGCTGGAAGGCGCGCATTACCTCGAATTTTTGCGTGAGCGCCTGATTTTTCTCCGTGAACTGATGGCAGACGACGGTTCAATTTATGTCCACTTGGACGAGAACATGGCATTCCACGCCAAGGCACTGATGGATGAAATTTTTGGCCGGTCAAATTTCCGAAACTGGATCACGCGGAAAAAGTGCAATCCCAAAAATTACACCCGCAAAACTTATGGCAATGTTGCCGACTACATTTTGTTTTATTCCAAGACAGAAAATTACGTCTGGCATCGTCCGGTGGAATCGTGGAGCGAAGAAAAGGCGAACAAGGAGTATCAGTATGTCGAGGCGGAAACCGGCCGCCGCTACAAAAAAGTTCCAGTCCATGCGCCGGGAGTTCGCAACGGCGAGACCGGCCAGCTTTGGCGGGGCATGAAGCCGCCGCCGGGCAAGCACTGGCAATATCCGCCGCGGGTGCTGGATGAAATGGACGCGCGTGGGGAAATTTATTGGTCGCCGACTGGCAATCCCCGCCGGAAAATTTATCTCGACGAAAGTAACGGCGTGGCCGTGCAGGACATCTGGCTGGATTATCGGGATGCCCACAACCAGAACATCGCCGTCTCCGGCTATCCTACCGAAAAAAATTCCGCGTTGCTGACGCGAATCACCGAAGCTTCGTCAAACCAAGATGATTTGGTGCTGGATTGTTTTTCCGGTTCGGGAACCACCTTAAATGTCGCTTCGCATCTTGGCCGGCATTGGATTGGCGTGGACAACAGCCGCGAGGCGATTGCTGCAACGCTCCGTCGTTTCGGCAAAGGACTTGAGCCGATGGGTGATTTTGTCAACAAGCCCAGTTTCACGGAACCCGACGAAGACGAGCCTTCCGCAACCATCCTTCCGCTGTTTCAACGAACCGAAGCTCAACTCCAGAAAGTTTTAAGACAACATCATCTGATCAGCGATTTCACATTGTTTGCGCAAGAGCCATATCAGGGCGAACTAAAAGCGGCGCTTCAAGAATGGAGCGAATGGGCGGGCGAAAAAAAGCTCCTGCAACTGGCCGAAAGCTCGTCGCCAAAATTTGAAAAGCCGAAGCGCTCCATTACGAGGAAAGTGAAGTATGTCATCCATCGGAAGCGTAGAAATTGAATCGAGCCGACATTCGTCACGCATCTGCCGAAGGAACTTGTGCCGCTCGCCAAATCCCGCAGGCGCGGGACCCGACGACCCGACGACTGTCGAAGTCTTCGAGTGCTGCATCAATGGGCAGGAAATCGCGCCCGCCTACACCGAGCAGAACGACCCCATCGAGCAGCGCGAACGCCTTGAACATCAGGCTGGCGGCGAGCAGCAAAAGCTGGACGAGGATTTTCTGGTTGCGCTGGAGCACGGCATGCCGCCCGCCGGCGGCATCGGCATCGGCATTGACCGCCTGTGCATGATGCTGCTCGGCCAGGAAAGCATCCGCGACGTGATTCTGTTCCCGCAGTTGAAGCCGAAACAACGCGGCTTGACTATCGCGGTCGCGGCCTTAACTTGAAATCATGGTTGACCAAGACCGCATCACGATTGACCCGCGCATCCGCAGCGGCAAGCCCTGCATCAAGGGCACGCGCATCGCGGTGGCGGATGTGCTGGATTATCTCGGCGGCGGCATGACGGCGGCGGAAATCCTTGACGATTTTCCCGACCTGAAGGCCGAGGACATCCAGGCCTGCCTGACTTTTGCAGCGGAACGTGAACGTCGTCTCACGGTGGCTGCATGAAGCTGCTGTTCGACGAAAATCTCTCGCACAAACTGTCGCTTCTGGTTGCCGCATCTTTTCCCAACAGCCGGCATATTCGCGAGCTTGGCTTGAAAGGCCAGACTGACGAGCAAATCTGGGATTATGCCAAAGCCAACGGCTTTACGATCATTTCCAAGGACAAGGATTTTTATCAGCGCGCCTTGCTTTATGGCACTCCGCCGAAATTCATCTGGCTCCGCCTTGGAAATTGCACCCGTGACGATTTGCTTTCGCCAATTCGTCGGCGCGAGCAGGCGATTCTTGTTTTTGAATCTTCACCTGAATCGGTTTTGATTTTGTCGTGATTGTGATTGTGTTCCCATAGTTGAAACCGAAATGAACCGCCTGTTTGTATTGCTCCTGTCGCTGGCAACCTTGCAAGAGGCTTTGGGTCAAAGCGGTTCGTTGCTGGATACGAGCTTGGCGTCGCCTTTTTACAGTTGGAACCGGGGTATTCATATTTATCTCCCGCCGTCCTACCCAACGCAGCCGCAGCGCCGTTATCCGGTTTTGTATTTGCAGGACGGCGAGAACGTCTTCAGTTCCGCCGGGACAAACGCCGCGTTCGGCTGGGGCAGTTGGGAACTGGATAAAACGGTGGATAAACTTTCCGGCGCCGGGAAAATGCAGGAGATCATCATGGTCGCGGTGGACAACAGTTTCGCGCGCCTTGAGGAATACAACGGCCGTCATCACGTCCCCGACGAAACGGCAACGAACACGGCATTTGAAAATTACGAGGCCTTTCTCATCGCGGACCTGAAACCGCAGATTGACCGCGATTATCGTACGATGTCTGGGCCGGCGCACACCGCCGTGCTGGGGTCCTCGCTGGGCGGCCTTTGCAGCCTGGCACTGGCGTGGGATCATCCGGAGATTTTTGGCGGCGCGGCCTGCCTGTCCGGCGCCTTCCAGGTTGACGGGACGAATTTTCTGGACAACGTGCTGAAGAATTATCACGGACCGCCCAAACCGTTCCGCATCTATCTCGATTCCGGCGTGGTGGACTTCATGGGTGGCGATGACAACCACGCGCTGACCCGGCGAGTTGCCGCCGAGTTGCGGCGCATCGGTTGGACGACGAATGACCTGCAATGGTTCGTGGACGGGAAGCCGTTGACGGCGGCGGAGTTGGAGAAGTCCGGCCTGCGACGCGACAAGTGGGCCGAGGCGCAAACGAGTCAACATAACGAATTTTACTGGCGGCTGCGCGCTTGGCGCGCGCTGACCTTTCTGTTTCCGCCATTGAAGGACAAATCAAGATGACGCATTGCGTCATTCTGGCAATAATCCATTCCCCATGCTCACCATTGCCGGATTAAGCAAGGCCTTTGGCGGACGCGTTCTATTTGACGACGTCTCGCTCACGCTCCTGTCCGGCGAGCGTATCGGACTGGTCGGGCCGAACGGCGCGGGCAAATCCACCTTGCTCAAGATCATCCTCGGCCAGGAACCGCCGGACGCGGGCGAGGTCACATTCATCCGCGGCACGCGGTTCGGCTACCTGCCGCAGGAGAGCGAACCCGCCGGCAACGAGACCGTTCTCGACATCGCCGTGCCGCACGAGCATGAGCACGACGGCCAGTTCGTCGCCAAGGCGAAACAAATCCTTGCCAGCCTCGGTTTTAAACAGTCGGATTTCATGCGTCCGGCGCGCGAGCTTTCCGGCGGCTGGGTGATGCGCGCGCATCTCGCGCGGTTGCTGGCGGAAGAGCCGGATTTGTTGTTGCTCGACGAGCCGACGAACCATCTCGACCTCGAAACGCTCCTGTGGTTTCAAGATTACCTGCGGCATTATCCCGGCGCGATCCTGCTCATCTCGCACGACCGCGAGTTTCTCAACAACCTTTGCACACATATCACCGAATTGCGGCAGTCGCGTCTATTGCGTTACATGGGCAATTATGACCAATACCTCGAACAACGCGCGGCGGCCGAGGTAACGATGATTGCCACAGCCAAGGCGCAACAACGCGAGATTGACCGGATGCAACTGTTCGTGGACCGGTTCCGCGCCAAGAACACCAAAGCCGCACAGGCGCAGAGCAAGCTCAAGCAAATCGAGCGGCTCAAGGAGGACATGGTCGAAACGCCCGACGGGCCGGGTCCGACGGTGGGATTCCGTTTTCCACAACCACAACGCAGCGGTCATCGTGTCATTACGCTGAAGCATGTGAGGTTTGGGTATGATGCAAAACCCGATGGTAGGGACGCGCTGTCCGTCTCCGCAGTGCTTCGACGCGACGAGCCGCGTGCCTTGGCCGAGCAGCAGCTCGGCCCTACCAAACTCATTTACGAAAATCTTCATTTTGAAGCCGAGCGCGGGCAACGCATCGTGCTGGTCGGGCCGAATGGCGCGGGAAAATCCACGCTGCTCAAGCTGCTCGCCGGTGTGTTGCAGCCGCAATCCGGCGTGCGCCAGCTTGGTCACAACGCGAAATCCGGCTATTTCGCGCAGCATCGCGCGCAAATGCTCAATCCGAAACACACCGTCTTGCAGGAGGCGATGGAGACGCCGCAGCGCGTGACGGAGCAATTCGTCCGCACCGTGCTTGGCAGTTTTCTGTTTCGCGGCGATGATGTGTTCAAGCCGGTGAGCGTGTTGAGCGGCGGCGAGAAAAGCCGGCTGGCGCTCGTGAAGCTTTTGCTTGATCCACCGAACCTGCTGCTGATGGATGAGCCGACGACGCATCTCGACTTGGCGAGCGTGGACGCGCTCATCGAGGCATTGCAGCCTTACGAAGGCACATTGATTTTCATCAGCCACGATGTGCATTTCATCCGCGTGCTAGCGAACCATGTCGTGAGGGTCGAGAACGGCCGGCTCCGGCATTTTACCGGTGGTTACCAGTATTACCTCGACAAGACCTCGCAATCCGCCCGCGCGGCGTTGACATCATCCGGTAGGGACGCGCTGCCGCGCATCCAGGCTGACCGGCAGGTCAGCCCTATCGTTGACCGCAAGGAGCAGAAACGGATGGCGGCCGAGCGGCGGCAGGCGCGTTCGCGGAAGAGGCGTGAAATTCAGGATCGCATCACCGTGCTTGAAATGGAAATCGCAGAACTGGAAGCGCGTGAAAAGGAATTGACGGAGGAATTGGAGAAGCCGGAGACCTACGCAACCGGTGGACGTGCGGTACAGGTCAATCGCGAATTGATGGAGGTTCACGGTCGGCTGGCCGGGGCGAATGCGGAATGGGAAGAGGCCGGAACGGAACTGGCGCAATTCGAGGCCGAAGCTGCCACAACGTGATTTCTTCTGCAATTATTGGGTGGAGTGTTTTCTGGAATGATTGGTAATATTCCACGGATTTCGGAAACGATTGGCAATCCAAACTGAACAACTACTCAGAACGCGCGCTCATTGACGCCGCCGATTTGCAGCGGTAGCTTCTTGGTATGATTGATGTTGCTGACAATCCTTCTTTGGCCATGGACGACCTGCAAGTCCGCCCCGCGATGCCGCCGTCGCGGTTTGAGCCGCTGGCAAAGGAAATTTTTGCGCTCAAGAAACAACTGAACGCCATAATTCTCGCGCACAATTATCAGGTGCCGGAAATCCAGGACGTGGCGGATTTCGTGGGGGATTCGCTTGGCCTCTCGCAGCAGGCGGCCAAAACCAGCGCGGACGTGATTGTGTTCTGTGGCGTGCATTTCATGGCCGAGACGGCAAAGATTTTGAATCCGAACAAAATCGTCGTGCTGCCGGACAAGAATGCGGGTTGTTCGCTGGAGGAAAGCTGTCCGGCGGACAAATTGGCCGAATTGCAGAAGACCAATCCAAATTTCTGGACGATTGCCTACATCAATTGCAGCGCGGCGGTGAAGGCGCTGACCGACGTGATTTGCACCAGCGGCAATGCGGTGAAAATCGTTCAGGCCGCGCCGAGGGACAAGGACATCCTGTTCGTCCCGGACGAAAATCTTGGCCAATGGGTGATGGAGCAAACCGGCCGTCCAATGACTTTGTGGAAGGGCAATTGTTACGCGCACATCGAGTTTCGCCGCGAGCAGGTGCTGAAACTGCGAGAGAAGTTTCCGGACGCCAAAGTGGTGGTTCATCCCGAAAGTCTGCACGAGGTGCGGGATCTGGCGGACGCGGTTTGCTCGACGGAGAAGATGATTTCCTACTGCAAAACGAGTCCGGCCAAACGGTTCGTCGTTGTGACGGAATCGGGCATCATCCACCGGATGCACAAGGAATGTCCGGGCAAGGAATTCCTGTGCGCGCCGGTCTTTGACGTGATGCGGCTGCCGTCGGACCACTGCCGTTGCAGCGAGTGCAAATACATGAAGATGAACACGCTCGAAAAGGTGCGCGACTGTATGAAACGCCTCGCGCCGCGCGTTGAATTGCCGGCGAAAGTCCTGAAGCGCGCGCGGCTGCCGATTGAACGGATGCTCGAAATTTCGGCAATGCCGGTTGAAAACGCCGGATAATTCCGTTTTATATTTGACGGTTCGAGCTGGAGATTCAGTGAATCCAGCCGGCCAGTTGCGCGAGGCACACCAACAGGTAGGCCAGCCCGCCGCTTGCCGGCAGCGTCATAATCCAGGCCCAGACGATGCGTTCGGCCACGTCCAGCCTGAGATGATTCAACCCCTTCGCGCAACCGACGCCCATGATCGAAGTAGTGACGGCGTGCGTGGTGGACACCGGCATGCCGAAATGTGCGGCGGTGACAAGCACCGTGGCGGCGGTCGTTTCCGCGGCAAAACCATGGACAGGATGGAGCCGGACCATTTTGTGGCCAAGCGTCTTGATGATGCGCCAGCCGCCGGCCGCCGTGCCGGCGCACATCGTCAGCGCGCAAAGCACCTTGATCCACGCAGCGATTTCCAGCGGTTGTCCCGGGATTCGTGAGGCCGTGTGCAAAAACGACAGCCAGCCAGGCAGATGATTGAACAGTCCGCTGCTCGTGCCGGTGAGCAAAGCCAGCGCGATGATACCCATGGTTTTTTGCGCGTCATTGGTGCCGTGACTGAACCCCATGTAGGCCGAGCTGAGCAATTGCAGTTTGCCGAACGTTTTGTTGACGTTGGCAGGTCGCCAATTGCGGAGCAAAAAATACAGCGTGCCCATCACGAAAAATCCCATCACCAATCCCAACACCGGCGAGGAGATCATCGGCACGATGACTTTCCACAAAAGCCCTTTGCCTTCCCACCAGTGTTCGTGGTTGGGCACGGACCATACCAACACACTCCAGTTGTTGTGCGCAGCGGCGAGACATGCGCCGCATAAACCGCCGATTAGTGAATGTGAGGAGCTTGCCGGCATGCCGAACCACCACGTCAGCAGGTTCCAGGCAATGCCGGCCAGCAGCGCGCATATAAGCACTTCGGACGTGGCGACCTGCGGGTCCACGAGGCCGGACGCGATGGTGGCGGCGACGGCGGTGCCGGCAAACGCGCCGAGCAGGTTGGTGACGGCGGCCAAGAGCACGGCCTGACGCGGCGTCAATACCTTGGTGGCGATGACCGTGGCGATGGAATTGGCCGTGTCATGAAAGCCGTTGATGTAGGTAAACACCAACGCCGCGAAAATGACGGTGAAGATAAGGAGCATCGCGCCGGTCAGGAATTTTTCAGCACGATGTGCATGACCACGTTGCCGGCGTCGCGGCAGCGGTCAATGGCCTTTTCCATCAATTCATACAGATCGCGAATGACCATGGCTTTGGTGGCGTCGTGGCGGCCGCTATAAAGGTCTTCCAGCAAATTCAACATCAGGCGGTCCGCCTCGCCTTCGAGATACTGCAACTTGGTGTTCAGTTCGTGGATGATTTCCAGGCGCTTCATGTCACGTAACTGTCTTACCATGGCGAGCACCACGTCGGTGGACTGTTCCAAGATTTCAATCTGACGGGTAAAATCCACACCTTGAATGTGTTGACGGCCGAGGTTGATGCGCTCCGCCAGTTTCTCGACCGTCTTGGGAATTTTACGCAGCGCCAGCGCCAGCGCCTCGATGTCCTCGCGTTCCAAGCCGGTCACAAACGTTTTCACCAGTTCGGCGGTGATTTGCTCGCCGATTTTCTTCTCCTTGCGCCGCGAGAGCGCGAGGTCGTCGAGGTTTTTGGCGGGAGCCGACGCTTTGAGCATTTCAATGACCAGACGGACGCTGGCGTGGGCTTCCTGCGCGGCGTCCTCCAACAGTTGATAAAACCGGTCAGCCTTTCCGAAGAGCATTTGCAGCGAAAACATGGTTGAAACAGGGTCGTGAAAATATGTCAGAAGTCCATTCAATTTTATCACGAAGGCTAATCACTATAAACATGCCGGCAGCGTTCTCGGAAGTGGGTTGGCAAAATTGATTCGCTGAAAACGTTTTGTCGTTGTAAAGTTCGTACGAATATGGACGTGGCGGACATCAGACGGGAATACTCACACGGCAGTTTGCGGCGCGCGGATTTGGACAACAAACCGGTGACGCAATTTCAAAAATGGTTCGCCCAGGCGGCGGGTGGATCGTCCGGCAGCCGCTGGCGCAAAATCGGCATCGCGCTTTTCAAACTCTGGCATGCGATTCTCGGTCACGCGCCCGCAGATCCGACCGCAATGGTGCTGGCCACAGTGAACAAGGATGGCAAACCTTCGGCGCGGGCCGTTTTGCTCAAAGGCGTGGATGAGCGCGGCTTCATTTTTTACACGAATTACGACAGCCGCAAGGGCCGCGAACTGGCCGACAATCCCAATGCGGCGCTGACTTTTTATTGGGCGGATTTGGAACGACAGGTTTGTGTCAGGGGCACGGTAAGCAAGTTGACGCGCGAAGAATCGGAGGCGTATTTCAGAAGGCGTCCGCGTGGCAGTAAACTCGCGGCTTGGGCGTCGAATCAACACGACGTGGTTGCCGACCGCGCCGCGCTGGAAAAAAAATGGAACGAAATGGCGGCGCGCTTTCCCGGCAACGACGTGCCGTTGCCGCCCAACTGGGGTGGGTTCGTCTTGAAACCGGAATGGATTGAATTCTGGCAGGGCCGGCCCAGCCGGTTGCACGACCGTTTTCGCTATTCGCGCACGACGACTGGTTCGTGGAAGCTGGAGCGGATCGCGCCCTAAAATTTGATGGCCAGGGCGCTGACCACTTTGACGTCGTTGTCCTTGAATCCCGGCGCTGGCTCGTTCGCATAGTTGTCCTGCACGTAGGTCTGCAGGCTGAGATGCGTGTTGAGGGGGGTGTCCATGCCGATTGTGGCGTTGACGAGAAAATACCGCGGGTTGTCCATCGGCGGCAGAAACTCCACGTTTTGCCAGAGACGGGCGTGAGCGTCGAATTTGTGCTCAAAATTCTCGGCCAGGCGCAGGACCGGATAAGTGTGATACTCGTCATCCAGCTTTTCATACAAAACGGCCGGGCCGCATTCGCCCGCCAGCGACGTGGCCTTGTTTTTCAGGAAATAATAACCGGTGCCGGGACTGAACGTCAGGCGGTAATCCACGTCCGCAATGCCATCGTGCAACGCATCAGCGCGGGCATAGCCGTACCAACGTTCGCTGAAGAGGTGGTTGTATTGGACGTAGCCATGCAGGGTTTCGGCATTCTTGACGGAACTGATCTCGGCGTAGGCCCCATCCGCGCCCAGATTCCATTCGTCCCGCAATGTCTTTTTGTGCGTTTGAAATTTGCCCGTAACCAGCGTGCTATTGACGTTGCCTGCAGTGGCCGTGAGGCCGAAGGAGACGCTGCTTTCCCAACGCGGTTTATTGGTGGAGACCGCCGCGGTGGGCGCAGGCGGACTGGTGTCACTCGCCGTGGCCAGCAGCGACAGAGCGTCGTTACTGTCCATCGCCGGATTATCGGTTTGCGCCACAACCATTTGGTTGGTTTCGCTGGCCCGACCACACGCGGTCAAAACGGCCAGAACCCATGCGATTAAGATCTGTTTTTTCATTGTTCTTCTTGCCGATAGTTTGAATCGAACGAGGAACCGACCGGCAGAAGAGACAACTTCTTGCAACCTTCGAAACAAATCGGATGCGGAGATTTTAATCCAAGACTGTAAACAAGCAAGCGTCGTTCAAGGAAAAATTATTTTTCCGGCTCGGTTTCACCAGCGGCGTCTTCTTTGTCCTCGCCAATGACCGGGGCGATGGCCTGTAATTTGTCGCCGGATTCCAGTTCAATCAGCTTCACGCCCTGCGTATTGCGGCCGGCTGCGCGAATACCGTTCACCGAAATGCGAACCATCTGGCCCTTAAAGGTAATCAGCATGATTTCGTCGTTGTCGCGCACGGTCAGCGCGCCGATGACCGCGCCGGTTTTTTCGGTGGTCTTCATCGTGATAATGCCTTTGCCGCCGCGCGATTGAACGCGGTATTCCTCGAAGTCCGTGCGCTTGCCGATGCCGTGCTCACCAGCAACCAACAGTTTTGCGTCCGGCACCACCACCGCCTGCGCAACCACGGCGTCGCCTTTGTCCAGTTTGATGCCACGCACGCCGCCGGCGGGCCGGCCCATCGAACGAGCGTCTTCCTCGTTGAAGCGGATGCTCATGCCGTCGCGCGTGATGAGAATGACTTCGTTCTGGCCGGTCGTCAGTTTGACATCAATCAACGTGTCGCCCGGCTCAATACTAATGGCGATGATGCCGCCTTTGCGGACATTGGCAAAATCGGCGAGCGCGGTTTTCTTCACCGTGCCTTGTTGGGTGGCGAAGAAAAGAAAGCCGGGCTGTTCCCACGTCACGTCTTCCTTGTTCGCATTGGTCTTGGACAAAACCCGAATCAACGCGGCGATGGTTTCGCCGGCTTTCAGTTCGAGCAAATTGGCGATGCTCCGGCCTTTGGCGGCGCGGCCCATGTCGGGAATTTCATGCACGCGCTCGACATAGACGCGGCCCGTGTTCGTGAAAAACATCAGGTAATCGTGCGTGCTGGCGCTGAACAGGTGCTCGATGAAATCGTGTTCCTCGTCAGTAGCGCCTTCCTTGGTCGTCATGCCGATGACACCCTTGCCACCGCGCCGCTGGGCACGATAGCTCGAAATATTCGTGCGCTTGATGAGGCCGTTGTGCGTGAGCGTGATGATGACGCCTTCGTTGGCGATGAGGTCTTCGATGTTGATTTCGCCTTCATCCGGCACGAGATCGGTCAGGCGCGACGTGGCGTATTTTTCTTTGATGGCCTTCAGCTCGGCCTTGATGATGGTCAACACTCGCGCTTCCTTGGCCAAAATGTCCATCAAATCCTTGATGCGCGCGAGCAGTTCCTTGTACTCGGTCTCGACCTTGTCAATTTCCAAGCCCGTCAACTGGTAGAGGCGCAGTTCCAGAATGGCGTCCACCTGCCGTTCAGTCAACGCGTAGCGGCCTTTGGTCAGACGTGCCTCGTTACGGATCAAAATGCCCCAGCGTTCAACCTGCTTTTGCGTCCACTCGAACGCCAGCAGCTTGATGCGGGCTTCATCACGGTTCTTGCTGCCACGGATGATGCGGATGAATTCATCCAGATTGGCCAGCGCGCAGAGGTAGCCTTCCAGGATTTCCGCGCGTTCTTCGGCCTTGTTCAACTGGAACCGCGTGCGGCGCAGCACGACTTCACGGCGGTGCTCGATGTAGCAGTTGATGAGTTCCTTAAGCCCGAGCGTTTTGGGCCGGCCATGGTCAATGGCCAGCATGTTCACCGCAAAACTCGTCTCCAGTGCGGTCTGCTTGTAAAGATTGTTGATGACGACTTTCGGAATCGCGTCGCGCTTGAGTTCAACAACGACGCGCGTGTTTTCGTCCGACTCATCGCGGATGGCCGTGATGTCCGTGAAGCCCGTGACCTTTTCGTTGACGAGGTCGGCGACGCGCTCGACGAGTACCGCGCGGTTGACGTTGTAGGGGATTTCCGTGATGACGATTTGTTCCTTGCCGCCCTTGAGCTGTTCGACGCCGACCTTGCCGCGGATTTTGACGCTGCCGCGGCCGCTCGTGAAATATTCCTTGATGACCTCCAAGCCGCAGACCATGCAGCCGGTCGGGAAGTCCGGGCCTTTGATGAATTTCATCAGGCCCTTCACCGTGATCTCCGGGTCGTCAATCTGCGCGCAAACGCCGTCAATGATTTCGCCGAGATTGTGCGGCGGGATGTTCGTGGCCATGCCGACGGCGATGCCCGTACCGCCGTTGACGAGCAGGTTCGGAAACGCGGCAGGGAAAACGGTCGGCTCGGTGCGGGTCTCGTCGTAATTGGGGACAAAATCCACCGTGTCCTGGTCCATGTCCTCCATCAGCACCGCGCCGAGATGCGCCAGCCGCGCCTCGGTGTACCGCATGGATGCCGGCGGGTCGCCTTCGACGGAGCCGAAATTGCCCTGGCCGTCCACGAGCCGCTCGCGCATCGCCCACGGCTGCGCCATGTGCACCAGCGTGGGATAAATCGCTTGGTCTCCGTGCGGATGGTAATTCCCCATCGTCTCGCCGACGATTTTGGCGCACTTGAGATGCTTGCGATTCGGCATCACGCCGAGGTCGTTCATCGCGTAAAGGATGCGGCGTTGCGACGGCTTGAGGCCGTCGCGCGCATCCGGCAGCGCGCGCGAAATGATCACCGACATCGAATAATCCAGAAACGAGTTCTTGATTTCGTCGGCGACATTGACCTTGGCAATTTTTTCGCCCGAGGCGAACAGGGGCGTATTGCTTACCGGCAAATCATTTGACTTTTTTGGTTTGTCTTCGTCAGGCATAAAAATTATTTGGCGATGGCCATGTCCTCGATTGCTTTTGGCATCAAGGCGATGCCCAATTGTTTGCACGCAGCCCGAATCCGCCGGTCAGTCGCCGACATTGCGCCACAGTAATGCAAATCGCAGGTCGCAACATGCAAGGCGTCCAAGGTCCGCAACGGGATCTGCGGATGACAGGCCAATTGAATCCCGCGAGCGCGTTCGATCACTTTGCGATTCAGCGGGAACAACATAATAACTTCGCTTTCAACCATTGGGGAAAATTTTTCCACGGCGCTTTCGCGCTCGCGCGGTGTGATGTCTCCCGCGCGTTCTTTGAATAACAGTGCTGCGCAAACCTCTGCCAGAGCCAGTTCCGACGATTCAAAACTGGATCCTGACAAATGATGACCGAACCATTCGCTGTCGGCTTCGCGCACAAGCAATTTCACAATGATGGCCGTGTCGAGATACATCACCAGCCCCGCGCATCGCGGTCCAGGTTGACGGCTTCCTCGGCTGACATGCCACGATGAATCGGCTGCTTCGACAAATACTCACCCATGCCCTGAAAAATTTTTTGGGGCTTGAGATCTTCGACGCTGACCAATTTGGCCTTCGGCTTGCCATCGCTGGTAATCGTGATTTCGCGCCCGCCCGCGACCAAATCCAGCAGTGCCGACAAGTGCGCCTTGGCCGAACGAACGCTGATGACTTCGCCAATGCCCGGCGCGACGGTGACTTCCTTGAGCACCATCGGCTTCGATTTTATCGGCGGGTATTTTTTGATCATTTTCACTTTCATGCCGTCAATGTAGTCACACGTGACTACATTTGCAAGTTTTTTTCTAAATGTCCAAGTTCCTAACGTTCAGCGCGTTGTCCTCGATGAACTGGCGGCGCGGCTCGACTTCCTCGCCCATCAGCTTGGTGAACATTTCCTCGGCATCCACCGCATTGGTCAGGTCAATGCGCAGCAGCTTGCGCCGGGTCGGGTCCATGGTCGTCTCAAACAGTTCCTTGGGATTCATTTCACCGAGGCCCTTGAAACGTTTGATGGATAGCCCGCGCCGGCCGACTTCCTTGACCGCCGCCAGAATTTCCGGGATCGAGAACAGCGGTTTGACGGTTTCCCGTTCGCCTTCGCCCTCAAGAATTTCAAACAACGGTTTATCCTGGCCGGCGTAGTGTTCGACGCTGAAACCTTTCTTGGCCAGCTTGCCCAGCAATTCGGCGATGGCCTTGCTTTCGTGCAACTCCACGTGCCGCGCCCGCCGCGTCGAGCCGTTCTTTGATTTTTCCACAAACGCCGTCGTGTCGCCTTCTTCCTCGCCGCCGAACAACTTCAAGTCGGGGTTTTTTGCGCCGAACTGGGCCAGTTCCTCCTCGGTGTGGAAGTAATGAACCGTTTCATCGTTGCCTTCGCGCACTTTGACGAGGTGCCGCGGCAAGTCACCGGTTTTTTTGTGGCGATGTTCGACGTAATTCTCGAAATCGCCACCATGCCGTTTGATGGCGTTGGCGTATTTATCGAGCGATTCAAGCAACTCCAGAATTTCCGCAAGCTGCTTTTGCGGAAGCTCCTTCTCGTCGGAAAGATTTTTCAACCGGACTTCCTCGGTGCCCAGTTCAATCAGAATCTTGTTCAGCCGCGCGTCGTCATCCACGTATTCCACACGTTTCTTGCGCGCGATTTGATAAAGCGGCGGCTGCGCGATATAGACGAAACCCTGTCGGACGAGCTGCGGCATCTGCCGGTAAAAAAACGTGAGCAGCAACGTGCGGATGTGTGAGCCGTCCACGTCCGCGTCGGTCATGATGATAACCTTGTGGTAGCGGAGTTTTTCGAGGTTGAAGGCGCCTTCGCCCTCGCCCTCGCCGTCGCCGATGCCCGTGCCCACGGCGGTGATCATCGTACGGATTTCGTTGTTCTGGAGCACCTTGTCCAGACGCGCCTTCTCAACGTTGATGAGTTTGCCGCGAATCGGCAGGATGGCCTGGAATTTCCGGTCGCGGCCCTGCTTGGCCGAGCCGCCGGCGGAGTCTCCCTCGACAATGAACAATTCGGTGTTGGCCGGGTCGCGGTCGGAACAATCAGCCAGCTTGCCCGGCAGGCCGCCACCCGTCAGCGCGCCTTTGCGCACAGTTTCGCGGGCCTTGCGGGCCGCCTCGCGTGCCCGCGCCGCCAGCAGGCCTTTCTCAATGATTTTTTTGGCGACACTCGGGTTCGCGTCGAAGTGCGTCATCAGCCCGTCATAGACAATGGACGAAACAATGCCGTCAATTTCCGTGTTCACCAGCTTCACCTTCGTCTGTGACTCGAAACGCGGATTCGGCAGTTTCACGCTTAACACGCACACCAGACCTTCGCGCACGTCGTCGCCGGAAATCGTCGGGTCCTTTTCCTTCAGCAGATTATTCTGCTTGGCGTACTGGTTGATGGCGCGGGTCAGCGCCGAGCGAAAGCCGGTCAAATGCGTGCCGCCATCTGTGTTCGGGATGGAATTGGCAAAGCAAAGAATCTGGTCGCTGTAACTGTCGGTATATTGCATCACACAATCCACGAACACGTCCTCATCCTTGCCCTCAATTTTGCTTGGGCGTTTGCCGGTGAGCACGATGGGCTTGGGATGCAACGGTTGCTTGCTGCGGCCCAGCTGGCGGACGAACTGTTCAATGCCGTCACGGTAAAAAAACGTCTCCGTCTTCTCGTCGCGCTCGTCTTTCAGCACGATTTCAATGCCCGGATTCAAAAAGGCCAGCTCGCGAAGACGATTCGCCAGAATGTCAAACTTGAATTCGGTCGTGATGGTGAAAATCGTCGGGTCGGGTTTGAACGTGATCAACGTGCCCGTTTTTTTTGATTTGCCGATGACTTCGAGTTTCTGGGTCGTTTTGCCGCGCTCGAATTCCATGGAATAAACTTTTTCGTCGCGCGAGACTTCGACGCGGAACCAGTCGGAAAGCGCATTGACGCATTTTGCGCCGACGCCGTGCAGTCCGCCGGAATACTTGTAGGCGCCCTGCCCGAATTTTCCGCCGGCGTGGAGATTCGTCAGCACCAGTTCGACGGCGGGCATCTTCCACTTGGGATGCATGTCCACCGGGATGCCGCGGCCGTTGTCGCGGATGGACACTGAGCCGTCCACGTTAACCGTCACCTCAATCTTATCGCAGAAGCCGGCGAGATGCTCGTCAATCGAGTTGTCAAGCACCTCAAACACGCTGTGGTGCAAGCCGCGTTCATCCGGGTCGCCGATGTACATGCCCGGCCGCTTCCGCACCGCCTCCAGACCTTCAAGTTTGTCAATTTTGGATGCGTCATATTTCTCGGTGGCACTTGTTACCGACTTGTTTTGTGGCTCCGTTGCTTCAGCTTTTTTCGGCATAATAAATTCAGAAAGCTCGTTTGTGAGCGTCAAATTCCTAGTGGAAAAATTATATGAAAATCCGCCCGTTGGGACAATGAGAAATTGCGGATTTTTTGAACAAAAAACGCTATTAGTTGGGCAGATGTTTGCCCGCCAACCAGATATGTTGTGGTTGTGGAAAACCCATAAAAATCACATTTTCATGCCCGGGACAAGCCTGGAACAGTTGTGTGGTCGTCGCGTGGTCGAGTATCAAAACTTCCGCTTTCCAGTCGCGCCGGAGCGTTTTATTCTCGGCCTGTGAGTCTTCGCCACAACCACCTCTTCACGCCGCAAAACGTAGGGCAGGCGTCCCGCCTCCCCGGCGAGCGCGCCAGCGCAAGCGGTGAAGAACAAAACCATCTTGTGCCGACTTTGTCGGCGCGGGCAGGCGAGACGCCTGCCCTGTTTTTACCGCTGAAACAATTCTTCGGCTTCAGTTCGTTCCGCCCGTTGCAGGAAGAAATCATTCGCGACGCGCTCGCGGACAAAGACGTTTTCGCCGTGCTGCCGACCGGCGGCGGCAAGTCGCTCTGCTTCCAATTGCCGGCGCTCTTGCGACCCGGCCTCACCGTCGTCGTTTCGCCGCTCATCGCGCTGATGAAGGACCAGGTGGACGCGCTGCAAGCCGCCGGCGTTGCGGCGACATTTTTGAATTCGTCGCTCGCCGCCGGCGAATCGCGTCCGCGGCTGCGCGGTTTGCACAATGGCGAATTTCGTCTGCTTTACGTCGCGCCGGAGCGGCTGATGTTGTCCGGCTTTCTCGATGATTTGAAAAAATGGAACGTGAATTTATTTGCGATTGACGAGGCGCATTGCATCAGCGAATGGGGACATGATTTCCGCCCGGAATACCGGCAATTGTCGTCGCTGCGGAAAATTTTTCCCGCCGTGCCGATGATGGCGCTCACCGCCACCGCCACCGAGCGCGTGCGCGGCGACATCGTGCGGCAATTGCACCTGAAAAATGCCGCGTGTTACGTTGCCAGTTTCAACCGGCCAAATTTGACTTATCGCGTCGCCGCAAAAACCGGCGCTTACGAACAAATTCATTGATGATTCAGAAACCATGTCCTGTGGACATGGTTAGAGGCAAAGGCTAGGCCAAAGGAACTGCTCATGGTAATTCGGTTCTCGCGTTGTCCCCACAACGAACGAGAAAGGAAGAACACATGAGCAGATTCCGAAAGCAATCGCATACGATCTGGTATTGCGAATATCACATTGTTTGGTGTCCGAAGTATAGGTATCGGGTGTTGGCAGGGAAGATAAAAGAGGAGGCGGAGTTGTGTATTCGGGAGCAGAGTCGGCAAATGGAGTGTGAGGTGGTGGAGTTGAATGTGCAGGCCGATCACGTGCATTTGGTGGTGATGATTCCGCCGAAGGTGCGGATCTCGGATTACATGGGGCGGTTGAAGGGCAAAAGCGCAATCCGACTGTTTGGGGCGTTCCGCGACCTGCGGCGGCGACCGTATTGGGGCAACCACTTCTGGGTGGAGGGTTACTGTGTGGGCACGGTGGGGTTGGATGAAGAAAAGATACGGAAGTATGTAAAATATCAAGAACAGCAGGAACAGAGACAGGAAGAGTTTCGGTTTAGCCGATAACGACAAAACCGGGGATGACGCGCGTGGCCCAGCCCCCTGTGGGGGCTGGGCTTTGCCCCCTTATAGGGGGCAGATTCAAAACCACGCGCTTTGCGCGTGGTTTCTTTATTCGTTCCTTAACAAGCGGCCAAAGGAAAGCGGCATCATTTACGTCCAGGCGCGGAAAACGGCCGAGAGCCTGGCGTCCAAACTTTCCGCCGATGGCGTGAGGGCGCTGCCGTATCACGCAGGTCTCACCGCCAATGAACGTTCCGGCAATCAGGAAAAATTTCTTCGCGATGAAGCGCGCGTGATTTGCGCGACGATTGCTTTCGGCATGGGCATCAACAAGCCGAACGTACGTTTTGTGATTCATTACGATTTGCCGAAGAACATCGAGGGTTACTATCAGGAAACGGGCCGCGCCGGCCGCGATGGTCTGCCCGGCGAATGCCTGCTGTTGTTCAGTCCCGGCGACCGTGTGAAGCAGATGCGGTTTATTGATGAAAAACCAAATCCGCAGGAACGGGAAATCGCCCGTGCGCAACTGGAACAAATGATTCACTACGCCGAAATCGCAACCTGCCGCCGCGAATTTTTGCTGGGATATTTTGGAGAAACATTTTCACCCGGCCAACTGGGTAAGGACGCGCTGCCGCGCGTTCCGGCCGGCCGGCACGTCAGTTCTACCGAACCCTTAAATTGCGGCGGCTGCGACAATTGCCTCGCCCCGCGCGCAACCTGGGACGGCACGCTGGCCGCGCAAAAATTTCTCTCCTGCGTCTATCGCATCCGCGAGAAAAGCGGTTTTGGCGTCGGCATCCAACACGTCATCGAGGTGCTCTGCGGCGCGGACACGGAAAAAATCCGCAAGTTTGGCCATCAAAATCTTTCAACCTACAACATCGGCGGCGAACATTCGCGCGCCGAGTGGGGCACGATTGGTCGCGAACTGGTGCGGCTTGGCCTGCTGTTCCAGAATGCGGAAAAGTTCAACATCGTCGAGATGACCGACTCCGGTCGCGCCGTGTTGAAATCCCGGCAGAAAATCATATTGACCAAACCGATGGCACCGACCGAACCCGCCAAACACCGCATGGGAGAAATCGCCTGCGACGAAATGTTGTTTGAGAAATTGCGCGCGCTCCGCAAGCAACTTGCCGACGAACGCGCCGTGCCGCCGTACATCATCTTTTCCGACGTATCGCTGCGGCAGATGGCGCGGTTCTATCCGGCGACCGAAAAGGATTTTTCGCGCATCAGCGGCGTGGGCGAAAGGAAATTGCGTGAATTCGGCGAGGTTTTCCTCCGCGAAATCGCGGCGCATGTGCGGGCCAATCCGCGCCAGATTTTTGCGGACGATTTCCCGCAAAGCGGGCTGCCGCCTGCTTTAACACCGCGCCGTTCACGGCTGACGGACACCGTCCGCGAGACGCTGCATTTTTTCCGGCAAGGCCGGACGGTTTCGGAAATCGCAAAAATTCGCAGGGTGAAGGATGGCACAATTTACAGCCATCTTGAAGAAGCCATGCTCGCGGGCGAGGCCATTGACGTGAATTCTCTGGTTTCAGCCGACGCCCAACGCGACATTGCGGACGCGTTTGCCAAACACGGTTTCGTCAGCCTCGGTGTCGTGGTCGAATCGCTCGCCGGCAAATACGGCTATGGCGAGTGCCGCGTCGTCCGGGCGGCACTGCAAAGGTAGCGACGCCGCGCTGCGTGCCATTCCTACCTGGCGCGAATTCAAATCAACTCGCTTTTTCCAACCGCGAACCTTATTTTCGCCCAATGTCTTTGGCAGATACTCTGACTGAACACCCTGACCAATTTGTCCGCCGTCATATCGGACCGAATGCCGCTGAAGCGCGCAAAATGCTCGGGCAAACCGGCTTCCAGAATCTGGACGAACTGATCGCCGCTGCCGTGCCGGAAAACATCCGCTTGCACCGGCCGCTTCAATTGCCCGCTGCCCGGACCGAGCATGGAGCCTTGGCCGGACTGAAGGAAATCGCGTCGCAGAACCGGGTTTTTCGGTCCTACATCGGCATGGGCTATTACGATTGCATCACGCCCGCGGTCATCCAGCGCAACGTCCTGGAGAATCCCGGCTGGTACACACAATACACACCGTATCAGGCCGAGATTTCCCAGGGCCGCCTCGAAGCGCTCCTGAATTTCCAGACGATGGTCGCCGATCTCACGGCGTTCGACATCGCCAACGCGTCGCTGCTCGATGAAGCCACGGCCTGCGCCGAAGCCATGACCATGTGCCATCGCCTCAAAGATGATCGGAACCTCTTCTTTATTTCTGAAACGTGCCATCCACAAAACATCGAGGTTGTCCGGACTCGCGCCAAAGCACTCGGAATCGAGACCGTCATTGGCAATCCTGAAAGCTTTCAGTTCACGGACAAACTTTTCGGCGCGCTCGTGCAATATCCCGACACATTTGGCACGATTCACGATTACTCCGCGTTTGCGGAGAAAGCCCATACCGCTGGCGCGCTCGTCACCGTGGCCACCGATTTACTGGCACTGACGCTCATCAAGCCGCCCGGTGAATTCGGCGCCGACATTGCCGTCGGCAGCGCGCAACGCTTTGGTGTGCCGTTGGGCTACGGCGGTCCGCACGCGGCGTTTTTCGCCACGCGCGATGAGTTTAAACGCCAGATGCCCGGGCGTCTTGTCGGCGTCTCCAAAGATTCACGCGGCAAACCCGCCTTGCGCCTCGCGCTCGGCACGCGCGAGCAACACATCCGCCGCGAAAAGGCCACCAGCAACATCTGCACCGCCCAAGCGTTGCTGGCGAACATGGCCTCGATGTACGCCGTGTATCACGGGCCGGACGGTTTGAAGAAAATCGCGCGGCGAGTACATGCGTTGACGAAAGTTTTGGCAGCGGGACTGGCAAATCTCAGCTTTAATGTAGGGCAGGCGTCTCGCCTGCCCAACGGCGAAGCCGCGTCTGAATCCCTGAAGGGGCAGGCTGGAAGCCTGCCCTACTTTGACACGCTCACCATTTCACTCGGCGACACGCTTGCCGCCGGCATTTTGAAGACCGCCGAGACTCATCGGATGAACTTCCGAGTGATTGATGAACGTACGCTCGGCATCTCGCTCGACGAAACCACTAACGAATCCGACGTGACCGAAATCTGGCAGGTATTCAATGGAGACAAGTCCGCGCTATTTACTTTCGGTGACGTAGCGCAGGCTTCCCGGCGTGCGGGTTCTGGCGACTTTCCAGTCGCCAGTTCCGGGAACACCGGGCTGGAAAGCCCGGGAAACCGGCAGACAGGAATGTCTGCCCTACATATCCGCACCTCGCCGTTCCTGACTCACAAGGTTTTCAATTCCTGTCACTCCGAAACCGAGATGCTCCGTTATCTCAAGCGGCTCGAAGCGCGCGACCTGTCGCTCACGGCTTCGATGATTCCGCTTGGCTCCTGCACCATGAAACTGAACGCGGCGGCGGAGATGTTTCCGATTTCCTGGCCGGAGTTCGCGAAGATTCATCCGTTTGCCCCGTTGAAACAGACGCGCGGTTATCAAATGCTTTTTCAGCAGCTCGAAGACTGGCTCGCGGAAATCACCGGCTTTTCAGGCATCTCGTTGCAGCCGAATGCCGGCGCGCAGGGCGAATACACCGGCCTGCTCGTCATCCATGCCTACCACGAATCGCGCATGGAGCCCCACCGGAAGGTGTGTCTGATTCCCACTTCCGCGCACGGCACCAACCCCGCCAGCGCCGTCATGGCCGGATTGAAAGTCGTTGCGGTCGCGTGCGATTCCGAAGGCAACATTGACGTGGCCGACCTTCGCGCCAAGGCCGAGGCGCACAAACAAGACCTTGCCTGCCTAATGGTTACGTATCCTTCCACACACGGTGTGTTTGAGGGAACCATCAAGGAAATTTGCGAAATCGTTCACGCCAATGGCGGACAGGTCTATATGGATGGCGCGAACATGAACGCGCAGGTCGGGCTTTGCCGGCCCGCGGACATCGGCGCGGATGTCTGCCATTTGAATTTGCACAAAACGTTTTGCATTCCACACGGCGGCGGCGGTCCAGGCGTTGGCCCAATAGGCGTGGCGGAACATCTGGTTGATTTTTTGCCCGGCCATCCGGTCGTCAATCTTGGTGGCGAGAGCCCGATTGGCCCCGTGGCCGCCGCGCCGTGGGGCAGCGCGGGCATTTTGCCGATTTCCTGGATGTATATTGCCATGATGGGTGCCTACGGCCTGACTGAGGCGACGAAATACGCCATCCTCAACGCGAATTACATTTCCAAGCGGTTGGAAAGTTATTTCCCGACGCTCTACCGCCGCAACGGCCTCGTCGCGCACGAATGCATTCTGGACTTGCGCGCGTTCCACGCCACCACCGCCGAGGACGTGGCGAAACGCCTGATGGATTACGGCTTTCACGCGCCGACGCTCTCGTTCCCGGTTGCCGGCACGCTGATGGTGGAACCGACCGAAAGCGAATCAAAATACGAACTCGACCGGTTCTGCGATGCGATGATTGCCATTCACGCGGAAATGACCGCAGTGGAAACCGGCGCGGCGGGCGCGAAGAACAATCTGCTCAAGAACGCGCCGCACACTGCGGACATGGTGGCGTCGGACAATTGGAACCGTCCTTACCCGCGCGAACAGGCGGCGTTTCCGGTGCCGGGCCTGCGCGACCACAAATTCTGGCCCGTCGTCGGCCGCATTGACAACGTCTATGGCGACCGTAATCCCGTCTGCACCTGCGCAGGGATGGAGAACTATTGGTGAAGACACATGGACACGATCCGAACACATTTGTCGTCGCGGTTCAGTCCGCCTTTCTTGAACTGTTGGAATTGACCGGGGAAATTACGCGCGAGGACAACCCTGAAAAACAGGAGTCGTTTCGAGAAGAAGCCGAGAAAACGATCCTGATGTTCATAGCTGCGATCGTTCTGGCCAGTCGAGAATACAGACCAGAAGAACGGTCATTTCTATCGCTTCTCGTGAACTGGCAAGACAAGCCTGGCGGAGAAGCCCGCTATCTTAACGAATATGCAACCAGATGGGCGGAAACAGCAAAGCATGTCCCGCAGTTTTTTGCTGCCGCCGTCCGTCACGACTTGGCTCACGAATCAAACATTGCTCGCGCCATGTTGTGTCAAATCCAATTCATCGGAAACAACGCTTGTGTAGCGGATGGGAATGCGTCTGGCGCGAGACGTGATGTGGTCAGGGAGTATGTAGTATTATTGGAAGATTTCCTCGAATTGCAATTGGCGCAGGCCGCAACTGTAGACGACTTCACAAACGATGAATTTCCCTCGCATAACTCATCAATCCCACAGGATGAGAACGAGCCAAGACGACCGGATGAAGCGCAAACCGAAACTGGGTCAATTGGATATTTGAATCTCACAAATTGGTGGCTGACCGAATTTTCCGATGAGGAGAGAGCTTATATCGTTTCACTTTATTCAGAAGACGAAGCCAGGACTTTGACCGAAGGAGTAATCAAACCGATCTTGAGATTCGGATACGGTTATGTCGAACATTCAAGCGGGCTGAGTTTCTATCTTGGGTCTGGCGCTGACTTCTTGATGAAGATGGCGGACAGGCTCGACAAAAATTCCGACTACCCTTTGAGTGTAAAAATCATCAAAAAACTTATCGAGCGTGTTAAGACTGGCGGTGATTTGATAGACAAACATCACGCTTTCGGGTGGATGGTTAAGAGGTTCTTCAAAGAGCGGAAATTCGATCAGCACGCCATGCAAAGGACCATTTGGGCTTGCTTGAAGCAGATTGAAATCGCGCCGCAAGTCAAAGAACTGCTTTGCATGGCCAATGGAATCCCCACCGTCATCGGCTCCTCCAATCGCCACGCGACAATTTGGCACGAGGGCTATTGCCGCCTAGCAATATTGCTTGAAAAGGAAAAGAGACACCGCGAGGTCGTCGCTCTGTGCAAACGCGCGTCGCAAGAAGGTTGGGTCGGCACGGATTGGAACGCCAAATTGCTGAAATGCAATATCTATGCGGCCGAGGAAGAACAATCGGACAGTTTTCTGCCTGACATCCCTGAATTGAAATGGGATGAGGATTTGATCCGCGAAACACGAGCCTTCCCCGTGCGCTCAGTTGAAGCGATTCCTTGCCCGTGCCCGATTCCTCCTTACGAGATGTGTTTCACGAACGGCGTCCTAGCCGAAATGAATACCGAGCAGCGCGCGTTTTATCGTCAGCTGAAAAAATCAATTGAAGAGAATTTGTTCCCGCCGGTCTACGGCCAATCCGCATACCTCAACTTTTATATCAGGGACAATTTCCGAAGTTTCGACAGTCAAACACTTGAACGGCTATATGCGGAATTGTCGCGGCTTGGAGAAGCCTACAAAAACGAGGTGGGAATTTATTGGAGACCGGTCGAATGGAGTCTTGACTGCCTGCTTGCACTGGAGGCATACGGCAAATTCTTCGATGCAACGCGGCCAGCCAACATATTTTCCATCAGAACGCACTTCGCGAATTTGAAATGCAGCCTCCGCTATTATCTCGGGCTGCCAGCAAGTGGAATTGACCTGCTTCAAATGTATGGCGCACGAATTACCAAGATGACGCGAAAGCACCCCCAAGAGTTTGAACAATTTGTTGAGATGGTTTTCACAGAAGGCGAAAAATCAGGCGGCCCTTGGTTCGAGCAAATCCTCGCTGGTTCGGATCGGACGGACTATGGGATTCACTTGTTTGCCATGCTTCATTTTGCGCGCGACTCTAAAATTCCAAACTATTGTTTCTATCATTGCTCGGACACCGTTAGAAGCCGAATCAGCGATGCGTTTCGTGAGGCTGAAAACCGTCTTCGCCAACATCTCGGCGAAAAGAAAGTCGGAGAGCAATGGTCGGATGAAACAGATTTGTTTTACGCGGTCAAAAAAGCTTTTCCACGGTTCCAAGTCATTCATCATGGCCGACCAGACTGGCTCGGACAAATGCACTTTGATGTGTGGATGCCTGCATTGAAGATTGCAGTCGAATATCACGGCCCACAGCACTTTGAAGTGATGGAACACTACGGTGGCGCAGAGGCGTTAGAGGCGACAAAGAAACGTGATGCGTTGAAGCGCGCAGCTTGCAAAAGGATGGGCGTTCATTTGTTTGAAGTAACCGCGCCGGACCAAGTTTCAACGCTGATTGACGATATTGCACGAATTGCACAAATCAAGGAAGGTTGAATTGAATCCTTGTTCAGCGGTGTTCATCCCGGCGTGAGCGGAGCTCGGCCTGGATGGCGGCCAATTCGGCGCGCGGTTCTTCGGCGACGCGGTCGAGCCGGTCGGCGCGGCGATACCAATAGCGGCTGTTGCCCAGGTCGCCTTCCATCTTATGCAACACGGCATGAATCCACGCTGCCGTGGCATTGTCTTCGTATTGCTGGACCAGTTCATGCGCGGCATCCCACTTACCGGCCAGAGCCAGTTCAACCGCTTGGAGCAGATTATCGTTCAAGGTGCTCATCTGTGCGAATCTGTGGCCAAATCCGGGGTGACTACTTCCACTCGCACAGGCTCTCGACATAACCGGCCGAACCGTCACGCAGCCAGCCGTCGAGGTGCGATTGATCTTTGAGTTGCTGGCCGCGCAGGCGCGGCACGGCGATGTATTGGCAGTTGATTTCCGGCAGGGCGGTCATGTCGGTCCACAGCTTTTCAAATTGCGCCACCGGAAAGATGTCTTCCTGGCCGTGGCCCCAGCGTTTTTTTTACGTCTTTGAGCGTGATGTAGGTCGGCAGTTTTAACGCCAGCGCGCGAACGGCGTCGGTCACCTTGTTCGCGTCGGCCATGTCAGCGCGGGTGAGTTGAAACGCGGCGAGCAGTTTTTCCACGTCAATCCAGCACGTGTTGGAGTTGTAATAGGACAGCGCGAATTCGTCCTCCTCGCGCGGCATGGCCAGGCCCTCGACCATGCGGGTCTGGCCGTTCACGCGGGCGAGGCCGCCGCCGCGGTCTTCAATCCGCCGCGTGATGACTTCAAACGTCAGGCCGCCGCCGAGTTTCAGGTGCAGGCCGAGCGTGGCCGGGTCGGCGTCCGCGCCCACCGTGTCAATGTTGTGCAACATCATGTGCTTCAACTGCGGGCGTTCCTTCAGCAACCGGGCCAGCGTGCCGTTGCGGAGCAGGTTCGGAATTTCAAACCAGTGGCCGACGGGATGCAGGCATTGCAGCGGGACGTTGTCGGTGTAATCGCTGCCTTCGCCGGCCTGTTCGGCCCAGCCGATGAGCGCGTGCCGCAGGCTGTCGCGGACTTTTTGCGCCTGTTCGTCGAGGATTTGCTGCGGCAATTCCTCCCACATGAACCGCAGGTCGCGTTCCATCGGAATCAGGCGCAGGCCGACGGAGCGGCCTTCGGACAAAAACAGCGGGCCGTCGTAGCCGTAAAATTTTTCGCGCGAGAGAAATTCCTCGGTCGGCTGGTGCGAAACGTAGCTGGTGGTGATGATGTGGGCCAGCGGATGGCCGGCCAGTTTGCCGATGCGACGGCTCTTGGCCAGGTGCACTTCCAGAAAGGTACGGTGCCGCCCGCCGAGTTTGCAGAACGGATGCAGCGCCTTGACGGTGCCCGCGCCCTGCGTCCAGCGGCTGCCGGCGCCGGCGGCCAGCGTGACCACGGCCACTTCGCCCGCCTTCAGCGCGGCCAGGCCGGCGTCGCGATATTCCTTCCATAAACCGCGCGTGGCGTCGAACACGTCGCCGTCGGCCACATCCTGAATTTGCGTGCTGACGGGCAAACGATTTTGCGCTAGGCCGATGCGGCCGCCTTTGAGGTCGGCGCGGATTTGTTCGTGTTGCGTGCGGTCGAAGCCGTAACGTTCCAGTAACGCGGGCAGCGAGGTTTCGCCGGCGTCATCGGTTTTCAGCCTCGGCAGCAGCCGGTCGAACAAGGTTTGGACCATGCCGCGCAGTTCGGGCTGGGTACGGCAGGCGGCGCCGAATTTGTCGAGTTCGGCCCGGCGCAACGGCGGCAGTTTGTAGGCGTCCTGCCGGAGCAATTGCGGCATGACCAGCGCGTAATAACCTTGCGGCAACAACGCCGACGCGCCGTCCAGCAAATCCGACCAGGTGCCTTTTTCGTTGATGGCGAAATCGTACACGACCGGTTCCATGGCGAAGGGCAGGGCATGTTCGAGTTCGCGCTTGGCTTGCGACATGATTTCCTGAAGGCGCGTCTGCCCTTTGGCCTTGTGCGCGGCGTCGAAGATGAAACCCATGCCGCCGCCGGACATGCCGCCGAGCATCCAAAAGCCGAGGAAGTTTTTACCAAACTCGCCTTGCACGCGCTGGATGAGGGTTTCGGTGAACAGATTCGTGGCCCAAGGAATGATGGTTTGAATCGGGCCGGAAAAATTCCGGGTGGCGGCGCCGCCCAACGACGCCACGTCCTCACGGCGCAATGCGGAAAGGACTTCATCCAGAATGGCCAACATGCTCAAGCGCGCCTTCCATTCGTCGCCGGAGCGGAGCAGGTATTTTTCGGTCACCATTTCGAGGATGGGGCCGACGTTCTGAGCCATGCCGCCGTGGACGAGCACGAGGCTGTCCTGCAATTTCTGGCGCGCGGCGGGCGAGGCTTCGTTGGAATCCAGAATGCGATGTTGCGGCATCAACCGTCCGCGGCTGATGCCGAATTCTGGATCGCCCTCCGCAGCCAGCACGCCTTGAATCAGTTTGATGCCGGGCCAGACGCCGCCGGAATCCTGCCAGCCACCGCCGGAGCCGCCCAGCCATTCGCCGAGGATCGCGCGGGCCAGCACCAGCCGGCGTTCGTCTTCCTGCAACGCACCGTGCAGTGAAGTCGCTTGGCCAGTCGCCCTCATACAGAGTGAAATCATCGAGGCGAGCAGGTTGGTGGACACGGCAAGGCGCGAGCCTTTCGGAATGCCGTTCACGTAACTGACCAGTTCCAGGCCGCGTCCGCTGCCGACCACGCACGCGAGCAAATCCACCAGGCTTTGGCCCGAACCTTCGACGCCAGGCGGCACAATGCCGCTGGCGATGATGGCGGCTTTGAGCAGGCCGAGGTAATCCTTCGCGAAATCAAACACGTCCGCGAGGCTGGTGATGTCCGCGGTCGCGCCGAGGTCCACGCTGGTCAAACGCAGCAGCGGCTCGTCAATCACGCGCAGATAGGTTTCCACTGGCGGGCCGGCGCTGGCGTCGCGTCCGTGTACGCCGAGGTCAATCGAGACGTTCAGGACCTTGGCGCCTTCGGGATAATCCATGCCGAGGAAGAAAATGTCGCTCCAGCCGCAATGCGTAAGGTCCATGCGCACCGGCGTGCATTCGCGAAGAATCGGATAGGTGCCGTCCGCGCCAGGACGCAGCATTTCCTTGCGGATGCGCAAGGGATGATCAGCGGGATGGCCCATGCGGAACATCCATTGATTGCCGCGCACCGAACGCACGCTGCTGCGGACCTGATTGGCGAGCGTTTGAATTGCCAGCCGGTAATACATCACCGCCAAAGCACTCGAGATGGGATCGGACGGCCCTTCCTGGTTTTGCACTTTCAGAAACGCGGCAATGGCTTCTTCAAAACGGCGCTCCAGCAGGTGCGTGTAACCGTGGAATGGAATCAAAGTCCGCGTGCCAATACCCGGTTTGAGCGGCAGATGAAACCGGTGGATGGCGTAAAGGAAAAGCAATGCCCGGACGCGTTCATAAAGGTTTTCGCTGCGACGGCGGAACGACTCGAGTTCGGCGCATTCGGCAAGCAACTCCGGCAGCGTCGCCGCACCGCAAAACGCATCCAGGGATTGGTTGCGCACCGCTGGGTCAGGCGAGGTGATGATTTGGACGAGTTTGACGGGCATGTTAAGCGTTGCGAATTTCAGCCGTTATTTTCCCGCGAACGTTCCTCACGTTTGCGCCAGTAATTCGACGAGCAATGTGAGGACTTCGTCACGGTCTTTTCCGTGCAGCGCCAGCGCCAGTTGGGCTGTGAGCAGGCCGTATTGAACGCCAATATCGTAACGGCGTCCTTGCAATTCGCAGGCGAGGTAGCGCTCGCTTTCGGCCACCTTGGCTAGGGCATCGGCGAGATGCACGCCGCCGGCGTCGCCGGCCGCCTTCACGAGTTGTTGCAGAATATTCATAACCCCGGATGTCAGCACATGCATGCCGAAAAAGCAGAGGTAATGGCCGGTGCGCAGACCGGGCACGATGAGTTTTTGTTCGGCTACCGTGGGAGTGGGTTTTTCCAACACGCGGTCCACCTGGTACAAACCGGCACGGCCAGGCAGCCGCCGCGCGCCGACCGCACCGTAGTAGGGCAGCTTGCTTTCATGTGTGGCCTGCACCGAGGAAACCGCGCAGGCTTCGGCGGACGCAATCTCGAGCAGTTGATGGGCGCAGGAATTTTTATTTTTGCTGACATAAAGATGGTCGCCTACCAAAAGCATAAAAGACTCGTCGCGAGTAAACTGGCGCGCACATGACACCGCGTGGCCATAGCCCAGCGGCACGGGTTGCACAATGAATTGAACGCGATTGGCGTGCGGCCCGGCAGCGGCGGCAAAAGCGCCTTGGTCGCCGGGGCAAATCACCAGGCCAATTTCCTCAATGCCGGCTTGCAACACTTCCTCCAGCAGGATGGTGAGCGCGGATTTGGACTGGCCATCGCGGTCCACCAGCGTTTGCAACGGCAGGTTCCGCTGGTTGCGGCCCGCGGCGGTAATGACAGCTTTGCGAATTTTCACGGCTGGACGCCCGATGAGGCAAATGACGTTTTCTTCATGATTGGTGGAAGGCGAGCATAAGGGCCGCGCGGCTATATTTCAAGTGCTTGCTCGGCGAATACGACAAAAGGACGAAGGGATTGTTCCATTCTCTGAACGTGTGGTAAAAAGAAAGCCAAGAAAGGGTTGGTGTGCCAGAAGCACTGGCGTGATGCTAGGATATAGAGTAAAAGAATCTATTCATAGCGATGAAAATCACGGAAATTCTGGTGGCGGAACATGTGGTGTTCCACAATTTGTTCGATCATCTCGAACAGACCGCGCCGCGCCTCAGGTCGCTGGCTGAGGTCAGATCGTCGTCCGCCGCGCTGGAGGTGCTCATGCGCGCCCACGCCAAGACCGAGGACGATTTGCTGGTGGAACCGCTGGAGCACTGTCTCGCGCAGATCGGGCAGAGCGAGACATTCCATGAGGAGCACGACGAAATCGACGCCCGGCTGGCGGAGGTGCAAAAGGCGCGGGGCGCGAAACAGGCGCGCGAGTTGTTGTTGCGGGTCGTCCTGCGTTCGCGCGAACATTTCGACAAGGAAGAACGCATCGTTTTCCCGCTCGCGGAACGGGTGTTAAAGGCCAAAACACTTTCCAGCCTGGGCGACGAATGGATGAAACGGTGCGACGCGGTACTGGGTTAAGATTGTCTCATTTGCCGTTCCGAAATGGAATGGTTCTCAATACCAGCAGCGCGCCCAGCGCGAACAAAATCGCGCTGTAACCAAACGCCACGGATGTTCCCGCCACCGTCCAGAGCACGCCGACGATGATGCTCGACAGCGAATCACCCACGCCATTGACAGTCGCCAGCACGCCGAACGCCATGCCGTGATGTTCCTCGCCCACCAGTTCGGCGCACAACGAATCTTCCAGCGTTTCGGCGATGCCGATGAACGTCCCGGCCAACACGAACACCAGGCCCAGCGTCCCAACGTTTGCCGGCAAAACAATGACACACACGGCCATGACTGCCGCCAGCGCGTAAGCCACCGCCAGCACAAGATGTTTTTTGAAACGGTCGGCCAACCAGCCGGCAACGGGCGCAAAAGCCGCGTAGAACACATTGTGCAGGAGGTAAAATCCCACAGCGATGCTGGCCGCCCCGGTGGCGCCAAACGCGGGCTTCAATTTTTGTGCGGCGAGCAAAATCAGCATTGAATGCGCAAAATCGCCCGCCCCGAAAAAGCCGACGCCGACCAAAAATCGGCGATACGATTTTGGCAGTGTTCGCAGCCGTTGCCCAAAGGAAATGTGAGAAACCGGTTTGCGCTCCCTTTCTTTGACCAGAAATGCGATGACCACGGCGGCCAGCAAGCCCGGGATGAGCGTCGCGGCGAACAGGGATGGATAATGATGATGGAACAAGGGCAGCAGCAGGAACGCCGTAGCCGGACCGACGATCGCCCCACAGGTGTCCATCATGCGCTCGAAACCGAAGGCGCGCCCGTAGGTTTCCCTGGTGACGGCGGCGGCCAGCAGTGCCTTGCGCACCGGCGTACGCACGCCGCGTCCAAACCAGGCCAGCGAACGCGAAAGCAAAATGTGCCACGCGGCGGTGGCGAGACCGACGGAAGCGGTGCCTAACGCGGTGACTACATAACCGGCCACGGCGATGGGCTTGCGGCGTTGCAATTTGTCCGTGTAAAAGCCGGACGCCATTTTGGCAAAGCTGGAGAGCCCGTCGGAAACTCCCTCGATCAAGCCCAGCCACGCCGCCGCCGCGCCAAAGGTGGCCAGAAACGCGGGCAACACTGCGGTCGCGATTTCGTGCGACCAATCGCTGAAGAGCGACGCCAGCCCGATGCCGAGCACGGTGCGATTCAGCCAGCGGAATTTCACAAAGGCGTTAGAGCGTTGAACCGTCGAATCCAAAACCGCTGCCACGGTACAACGATTCAACGATTTCCGCCTTCAGTTTTTCCCGTTGCGGCGCCATCCAAGCTGCGGCGGCTGGTGGTGTCCTGCCCGTCAGGGCGTGATAAATCGCGGCGGCCATCAGTCGGGCGCCTTCCTTGTTCGGATGCACGGTGTCGGGAAACAAATCGCCCTTGCCCGACAAGGCCGCGTAGAGGTCAATGATGGTCGCGTGGGTTTCTTGCGCGACCTGCCGGACCATCGGGATGATTTCGTCGTGGATGGTTTTGTCATTGATGCCCCAACGTCCCGGAAAGCACGGTGTCGGCAGACAGACGTAAACTTTCACCGCCGGATTTGCCTGGCGAAACCTGGCGATGAGCGCTTCATAGTCAGGAACATAGTCAGCCCGATACTGCCAGTTGTTGACGGCGTGGTCGGCGTCCAGGCTGCCGTCGTCGCGATGTTTGCTGTCGTTGGTGCCCAGCATGATGACAACGATGTCCGGTTTGAACGCCAGCGCCTCGGCATGTGCTTTTTGTTTGAAGTACGGCAAGTCGCCTTTCTTCAGCAGTGTCGCGCCGTTGACGCCGAAGTTGCGAACGTCCCAGCCCGGCCCAACCAGCGACCCAGGTGGGCGGGATAGGAATTGAGCGCCCGGTTCTGCAGGCCGAAGCCATAAGTAATACTGTCGCCCACGCACGCGACGCGAACAGGCGGCAATTGCGATTCGGCGGACGTTTGAGGGGGTTGGGCGTCCGCAAGGCCCGACCGGCTGGAAAAACAAAATGCCAGAACCAAGCCGAGCAGGGCACTACACCGGAATAAATGATGAACGGTGTTTTTCATATCGCCTCAGAATTGCTTGATTTTGCATGGGCATCAAGCGCGGAACGTTTCCCGGGTGCATGGGAACGGCAGAGCCAACTTGGTTCCTTCTCTGCAATCACTGTTCGGGTACGTTATGGCGGCGTCGAACGTGCGCCCCAATCACTCGGCCAATTTCCTCCAAAAGTCGGGTTTCGTCTAGCGTGTATTCATATTGGCGCATGGTACCGATGCCAATCGCGCCCACGATTTTGTCGCCGTTACGCAATGGCACACACAGCGCGCCGCCGACACTGGTTTGCCGCGCGCCGGGCCTGGCCACGCCGCTGGTGTCGGTTTGCAAATTGCAAATGGTGACCGGTCCGCCGCGCGCGATGACCTGCCCGGCAATGCCCTTGCCAACGGGAATCGTTTTCACCACCTCAAGCATTTGCGGCGGCAGACCGGCTTGGGCAACGAGATGAAGCAATTGTTTTTCCGTGTCGAGCCGGTGAATCGTGCCGGTCTCGGAATGAAAATGTTTGAGCACTTCCCGCAAAATTTCTTCCAAAACGGCCTCGCGCAGGCCACTGCTTTTCAGCAGCGACGAAATTTGTTCATTCAGCGTGATCACGGAGACATCTGAAAATTTGCGCCGGATATTTGTGGGATTTGGCCAGAGATATTCAATTGCGTAGTCATTTGTTTTAATTTGACGCGCCAATCACATCAACGGCAGCGCACCGGGTTGAAGTGGAGGTTCGGGCGGGAACACGTCGTACTCCCGGCCGAACTGGGCCAGAAAATAGAGCGAGTAGCAGCGTTTGAACATCAAGACCGGCAACAACAGAACCGTGCCCACGTAAGGAAGCATCATCAGGCATCCGGCGAGGCAACACGTGATAATCACCGCGCTGAAGACAATCACGCCGATGGCCAGCGCCAGCACAATCTGGAACAGAAAATACAGGATGAAAGCTCCCACGTGGCCCGATATCAAGGCTCCCAATTCCTTCCAGGCTGACAGACAACGGTGGCGGCGCAGAAACATGATGGGCACCACGAAATCCAATGTCAGTTTTTGGATGATGGCAAACACGATCGCTAAGACAAAAAATAAAATCCCAAAACCGATCGCGCTGATGATGCCATGCGGCAAAAAGTGGCCGCTGAGAAACATTTTGCTGACGATGACGATGGCAATGATAAGCAACGGCAGTGTACAAATCATTGCCGCCAGCCCGAGCCCGAGCCGGAATAAAAAGAGGCTGTTTCCTTCGTAGGCAAATTTATGCCAGGGTTCCGCCACTTCGGCTTTGTCCAGGGCCACACAGTGCAGGAACATGAACTTGCCGCGGCTGTTGAGCCATAAAAAGAGGAGCCATAACGCCAGACCAATCACCACCAACCCCGCGGCCAGCGGCACAATCCAGTTGAGATTGTCCAAAACATACTCCCTCGCCCGGTCAAAATCGCGATGGAAGTTTTCTCCGGAATTTGTACCGTGATGCTGGCCAAAATTGTAATTTCCCCTGAACCCGCCTTCACCCAATTGGGCCAGCCACGCGCAAAAGCCGATGGTAAACCATTTACCCAAATCGAAAGGTTGGAACAGGACACGCTTGACCCGTTCCAACGCCGGGCTGACTGGCTCGGCCACGCTGATTTCCCGTGGTGGAGTGGTGACGGGACCGATGGGCATAAACTGATTGCCTGTTTCTTATGAAATCGGAACCCTCCCCGCAACCAGAAATAACAGAGTGGGAGAACTGAAGCCGCATCCTTGCTTGGAACTTAGAATGATTCAGGGCCGTTCCTTAAACGAACGGCCCTGAATCCAAATTCAATCTTCTCAGGCTTTGACCACGCTTCTTTGCAACTGGGAGGTGCGTTTCAGGTGCTGCCTGAAAACCGCACCGCAAATAAGCAGCCCAGCTACCATCAGAGATACTGTAGATGGCTCGGGCACCGCGTTGATGGCGGAGCCAATGGTAATTGTTACCGCAGCACTGTTGGCCGAGGTGCCGGTGATAGACCATGTCGCTGGGGTGGCGGCGTAGCCAGTGATATATGCCAAGCCATCACCACCAACATTCAAAAAGGCAATGCTCCCTCCAAAGATTTGTTGGCTGTCAGTTGTTACAGAAGTTACATCAAAGCTATAGGTTGTCGTGTTGTTAATTGTAAAAGTCCACAACTGAAAGGGCGAAACAGGCGCCGGGCTAAACGTAAACGGCGCTGTAAATGCCACATCCGTACCTCCGGGCACACTGCCATAAGCTCCGGACTCCATGCCCCCTTGAACCACCGGATCGCCGCTGCCGCTGGGTCCAATGAAGCTGGTAAAGGTCGTAGCGTTGGGCACCGCGTTATCAATGTTAGCACCGCCAACGAAGCTAATCTGACCCGAGAAAATTTGAGCTTGAGCCGTTAAACTAACAATTAACATCCCCATTGCACCCACGACAACCTGCTTCAGGTGACAACTAGGATTTTGCAACGCGAACATATTATTGCCTTTTACGTCTTAATTTGTTTACTGCCTAAGAAATTATTTCAACTCGGAACGAATCGAAAGCATACGGTCCCATATACTTTACTTTTTGCTTCAGGCAAATCTCATTCCGCGCATAGTCATTTCGCTGTCTAACTTTGATATGATAGTGCACCAGGTTGAGGCACTTGTCAAGCAATTTTTGCCATTAATCTTACCGCAATTGCGCGAAAGAACGCATTCCTTGACTCATTGGCTCCCAAGTCTATTATTCCACCCAAGTTAGGCTTTGGAATAAACAAAAAACACAGGAAATAAAGGAAAAATGAGCAAAATCCATGAAATTCAAGCGCGTGAAATCTTTGATTCGCGCGGTAATCCGACGGTAGAAGTAGATGTGACGTTGTGTTGCGGCGCTTTTGGGCGCGCGGCGGTGCCCAGCGGCGCCAGCACCGGCGAAAACGAAGCCATCGAACTCCGCGACGGCGACAAGAAACGGTTTCAGGGCAAGGGCGTGCAAAAGGCCGTAAAAAATGTCACCGCCGTCATTGCGCCCAAGCTCCTCGGTCTCGACGCCTGCGATCAACTGACGGTGGATGGCACCATGCTCAAACTGGACGGCACGGAAACGAAGTCCAAGCTCGGCGCGAACGCCATCCTCGCCGTTTCCTTGGCGAACGCCAAAGCCGCCGCCGCTTCGCTGAATCTGCCCTTGTTCAAATACCTCGGCGGACCGAACGCGAAAGTCCTGCCCGTACCGATGGCCAACGTCATCAATGGCGGCGCGCATTCGGATGCGCCGATTGATTTTCAGGAATTCATGATCATGCCACTGGGCTTGCCAACATTTAGCGAGGGGCTGCGGGCGATTGTGGAAACGTTTCATGCGCTGAAGTCCGTTTTGAAAAAGAAGGGTTGCAGCACCGCTGTCGGCGACGAAGGTGGATTCGCGCCCAAACTCGGCAGCGTCGAAGAAGCACTTGAAACCATCATTCAGGCCATCAAGGACGCCGGTTACAAGCCGGGCAAGGACATTTACCTGACGCTCGATCCGGCGGCATCGGAATTTTATTCCGGCAACGCCAAATACACCTTCAAGAAAAGCACTGGCGAAACCGTGAGCGGCGACGACCTCGTGAGCTTTTATGCCAAGCTCGTGGCAAAATATCCGATTGTCAGCCTCGAAGATGGTTGCGCGGAAAGCGATTGGGCGACGTGGAAAAAGCTCACGGACAAACTCGGCGACAAAATTCAATTGGTTGGTGATGATAATTTCGTGACCAACCCGAAATTCCTGCGCAAAGGATTTGAAATCGGCGCGGCAAATTCGATTCTCATCAAATTGAATCAAATCGGTTCGCTCACCGAAACGTTAGATTGTATTGAGCTGGCCAAGACGCACGCCTACACCGCTGTCGTCTCGCATCGCTCCGGCGAAACCGAGGACGCGACCATTGCCGATGTCACCGTGGCGACCAACTGCGGCCAGATCAAGACCGGCTCGCTCAGTCGCTCGGATCGTCTGGCGAAATACAACCAACTTTTGCGCATCGAGCAGTTGCTCGGCAAGAACGCGGTTTACGCCGGCACCAGCGCGCTGCCGAAGGGGCATTAATAGGTAGGGTTGACCTGCCGGTCAGCCGGACGCGCAGCAGCGCATCCCTACCAACAGCTTCAAACCCGGAAGCCAGGTACTGGGCTTCCGGGTTCTATGTTCTTTAGTGGACGTTCAGGATGACTAAGGCTGAACTGCCCGGATACGGTAGAAATACTGCGGACCCGTATTGTCGAACCCGGCATTGTTCCAGCCCGGCGTAGCGTTGGTAATAATGGTTTCCCACAGGGAAGAAGGCTCGAGCGCCGCGCAGCGTTCCACCTGATAGAGACGCGTGGGTTTGCTCGTCCACCAGAGCGTGTTATAAGTGCCGCTGCGGGTGAAGCTGGTGATGCGCAGGTAGTCACTGGCATCAATCGGGCTGGTGTCCGCCATCCATTCCTGCCAGTTGTTCATGCCGTCGCCGTCTGGGTCCGAAGCATCAGTATTGGTGTTGATGGGCAGGCCGTATTGTTGGAGCCAGGCGTAGGAAATCAGGCTGACCGGCGATTGGAATTCGTAAGCGCCCACGTCCACGGTGCTGCCGGCAATGCGCGGGTTGCCGTCGAGATCCTCTGCCACGGTGACATAGTCATTGTTGCCGGCGTTGATGCACGGGGAGTTGCTTTGCAGATGGAAATTGCCGTTCGCCCAATCCGCGAACGCCGGTTCATTGGTGATGTTGCCAAAACCGTTGGTGGGCAGGGGCGTCGTGCAACAATAATTCAGCGTGCTGCCCGAAAAATTGCCGCCAGTGTTGTAATACACAATACAGTTGTTCAGCGTGCCAGAATAAGCGCCCCCGCCGTCATAGCTGGCCGAATTGCCAGTGAGCGTGCCATTGGCAAGCGTGCTCTGATACGTGCCTCCACCTTCGTAGGCCGAGTTGCCGCTGAGCACGCAGTCGTTGAGCGTGCTGTAAAACGCCCCGCCGCCATAAATGGCCGAGTTGCCGATGAGTGTGCAGTTGCAGAGCGTACCTTCATACGCCCCGCCGCCGCTGTTGTAGGCCGAGTTTCCAATGAGCGTGCAGTTGCTCACGACCGCGCCCCAGCACCAGAGGCCGCCGCCGACTTGTTCGTAGGTGTGTGCTGGAACTGAAATTCTGGTGGCCCCGTTCGTCAAGGTGAAGCCGGACAGGCTGGCGCCGTTGGTGAGATACACGCACCGGACCGCTCCATCGCCGTTGGTGGTGCCGGGCACTTGGGAGCCTTGGACCACCGTGACCTGCGGTCCGTTGACGCTCCGCACTGTCAGCGGTTTGTCCACCGTCACGCGGTTGACCAACACGTTTGTTCCCAGCGTTCGCCCGCCGGTGGCGTAGATGCCATTGGTGACCAACACCGTATCGTACGCGACCGCCACATCCACCGCGGCCTGGATGTTCGTGGCGGCAGTGGCCCAGTTGGTGTAGGGCGGCGTGGCGTTGGTGCCGGCCACGTTCACGTAACGTGTCGTGCCGTTGGCGCTTGCTGTCGTTACCAGCAACACCAGCGTCATCGCGTGAAGAGAATTGATTTTGGTTTTCATGGATTTCCTTTCAATGCCATGCAAGGCGGGTCGCGAGTAGAACGTGAACCCTTCGTTAACGGGCTTGGTGTGTCCTCGGACGAGGGGAGAGAATTTTCCTTTCCTTGAGACGTTTCGCCAGCGTCAAGGCCCGACAAAATTGCAGTTGGCAGGCGAAGTGGGAAGCAACAATAGAAGCACATGCGCAGGCCTTTCGTTGCAATGATTTATCGGCCTTTCTAAACGCCTAAGTATTATTCTACGCCCGAGACACCGCTGGAACAAGGTTAAACTCAGGCCCAAAGCACGATTTCAGACCTGCTGCTTTTGAAAATTAAACGCCGACTGGCTGTCTCACGGAGGCGATCAGTTCATGACGAATGTAATGTTCCTCAAGCAGGTCATTGATGCCGGCGCGGTCAATTCGATTCCTGTAAAGGTGAGCCAGATTGGTTCGCTCGTTTTGGGTTGCATCTTCCAAGATTGCCTCCAACGGCGTCATTGAAATTAACGACATCGTCTGAATCATTTTTGATTTATAAGTGGGGTTTTTGGGTTATACTAAAATATCATGATGCGTCAAAGTCGTGGTTTAAGCCTCAACTGTTTTTCTCGCGGTTGGTTTCAACATTTCTTTGGGAACGCCCTGAAAATTTTGCCGGCACGTCGGTTGCTGGCATTGGCAAGCCTGGCATTTCTCGCCCTGATCCCGCCAGCTTTGGCCAATGACGACCAGCTCATTTATTCGGGTTATACCAATGTCCTTTACGGCACGATGAACTACAACAACGGGTGGCAAAATTGGGGCTGGGTGCCGAATTATGTCACCAACAATCCCAGTTTTAACGGCACCAACTCCATTGTGTTCGCCGCCAGCAGTAGTTATCAGGCGTTGCACCTGGAACATGATCCGATTGATACGACTTTATATACCAATTTGACGCTCTGGTTGAACGGTGGCACCAAAGGCGGACAATCGGTTGGGGTCCAGGCAGAGGCAGGCTCAACCTGGGGGCCCCAGATACAGGTGAAGGCCTCAACCAACAAGTGGCAACAGTTCACTTTCTCCCTGGCTTCCCTGGGTGTGGCCAATACCAACAATCTGAACGGTATCGAGATTTGGAATGGCGGCACCTTGCAGCCCAACTTTTATATTGGTGGCATCACGCTGGTAGCTGCACCGCCGCCCACAGTCGTTCATGTCGGGATTAACGCCACAGACCTGGTGCGTATGGTGGACTCTAGGGTGTTCGGCATCAACACCGCCGCCTGGGACGGTGATCTCGATACACCTGATACCATTTCCGTTTTGACGAACATGGGGACTCAGGCCCTGCGCTGGCCCGGCGGCAGTTGGGGCGACGTTTATCACTGGACCAACGAGGCTTGGAGCACCGGCGCCACCAGTGTGCGTAATTGGGGATCCTTTACGACCAACTTCATGTATGTGGCCACCAATACGCATGCTCAGGTCTTTATGATCGTCAACTATGGCAGCAGCACTCCCCAGGAAGCAGCTTACGGGGTCGCGATGTGCAATGTGACCAACCATTGCAATTTTAAGTACTGGGAGGTCGGCAACGAAAACTACGGCAGTTGGGAGGAGGACATCAATACCAACCTGGCGGATTTCGGCCAAGAAGTCGCGCACGATCCCTGGACCTATGCGATGCGGTTCAAGGAATACTATGCCGCGATGAAGGCGGTGGACCCGACTATTAAAATCGGCGCCGTGGCCGTGCCGGATGAGGTTTCCTATGCCAACAACACCAACCACCCGGCGATTAATCCGGTCACCGGGACGACGAACTACGGTTGGACGGCGGTCATGCTTGATACGATGAGGACCAACGGTGTGACGCCGGATTTTCTGATTGAACACAATTACGCACCCGGCGATGGAGACACTTATAATCTCCTTTGGACCAAGTCCTGGGCGAGTGATGCGGCCAATTTGCGGCAGATCCTGAATGACTATCTGGGCACCAACGTGGCCGCCAACATCGAGCTGGTGGACACCGAGTTTGGTCCGGAAGGCGACAAACAATGGATCAGTTTGGTGGGCGGGTTGTTTGCGGCCGACGCCATCGGCCAGGTCCTGCAGACCGAATTCAACGCGTTGCTCTGGTGGGACCTGCGCAATGGTCAGGCAGCCGTGACGGATTCGGACAATGCCTTGTATGGCTGGCGCACCAACAGTTCCGGCAGTTTTATCACCGACGAGGGTATTGTGAATGGCAATGTTTTGCCGCCCAACTCCAACTTCTACCCGAGCTATTACTGCATGAAACTGATGCAGTACTTCGCCCGCGGCGGCGATACGGTGGTTACGGCGACCAATGATTATGAACTGCTCGGCACCTACGCCGTGCGGCGCACGAACGGGGCTTTGACCATGCTGGTGGTCAACAAAAGCTCCTACGCCAGCCTCAACGCCGCCATCAACCTTGCCGGTTACGTGCCGTCCGCCGACGCGACCGTTTACTCCTACGGCATTCCGCAGGACGACGCGGCGCGCACCGGCATCGGCTCGCCCGATATTGCCCAGACGAATTTTTCCGGCGTTGGTACGAACTTCAACTACACGTTTCCACCTTGCTCGGCAACGGTGCTTGTATTTGCGCCGGCGGCACCATCCCTCGTCCCGCTGCCCTCGCCACAACAAACGTCCGGTCAATTTGCCTTCCAGCTTCAGGGGCAACCCGGCGTGCCTTACGTGATTCAAAGCACTGCAAATTTGGCCGTGCCGGATTGGATGGCAATTTCCACCAACACGCCAGTGGACGGCACCCTCAACCTCACCAATTTCATTTCGTCCAGTTCGCGGTTCTATCGCGCCGTCTGGCAGCCCTAAACTTTGTCGGCAGATGGCAGCAAGCGCAGAGGGACGACTACCGATACGGATGCATGAAATTCTGTCGCTTTAGCCACGCGATTAATTCCTTGGCCATGATACGATCGTCGGCTACACGCGGATGCGTTAACGTCCAGTGTTTGAAGACGAAATCACTGATACTCTTGTCAGTGGCTTCCAACCGCATGACGGCAGCCTCCCATGCTTGGCGTAACGATTTATTCCGCGCACCGTTGTACATGCCGCCCCGTAAAAGAACAATCTGAGCTTTAGGGTAAGCGGCCCGGATGGCGTGGATGAGTGCAATATAACCGGCGGTAAAATTATTGGTGGGAAACGGTTGATGATGGGCACTCGAATAGGAACCGTCATTCTCACCGAAATTGACCAGGACAACATCAGGTGTCCAGGCGCGCAAGTTGACAATCGGCGAATTGGTTTCCGGATAAAGCCGGTTCCAAATCTGGCCGGCCTTCATCGGCACCCAGCCGGTGGCAATGCCCATCCCGCTGACGGCGATGTTGCGATAATCGGCATCGAACGCCTCGGCGGTCAACGTGGCGTAACTCAGGGCGCAGTCGTGCGTGCGGCGGTTTTCCCATTGATCGGCGGGGCCGTCCTCGTTGCACGCCCCGACGGTGATGGAATCGCCGATGAATTCCATCGCCAGCTGGTAATGGACCGGTGCGGGTGCCAGGACTATTGACTGTGGCGCGATTTCAATTCCCTGAAAACGCACGGTGCCCGCGGCAGCTTCACTGCGCTTGAACAGTACCAAATGATGTCGTCCTGGTCCAAAGCCGGAGAGCGTTGCGGGACTGACCGGCATTCCCTCGTCGGCGGCAACAATCGTATTTGAGCCGTCCACCTGGGCGTTGAAATAATTCTGGCCTTTGGCGTCATCGAACAGCAGCCGGATGGTCTGGCCTTCGAAATCAATGCTGATCCGGCTCGCCTGCCAGATAATGACCGGAGCATTTGTCTCTGTGAAATCAATCTGGCTTTCGTAGTGGAAGCGCGCGTCCGCTGCCGGAATCCGCAGCGTCACACGGTCGGCCTGAAGCGCTGGCGCGGTTGATTTTGAGGAAGCTTCCCGCGTCGTGGCCGGACTTGGCCCGGCTATGCAGGAGTTAAGCGCCAACAGCGCAAGCCCAAGAAGAAGGATTTTTTTGGTCTTCATCTGCCGCGACCAATCAATACCCCTGCCTGACCAGCAGGTAAACGACCGCCATCAACCCAACGCACAGGGCTGACATCCATAAAATGCTGGCGACGAAAGTGGACACAAGAATCATCGCTGCGCCACCGATCATGGGCGTTATGGACTGCTGCCGTTTTCCGTAAATCCAATAACCCAGGCCGATCGAACTCCAAATCAGCGAGGCAATCAAAAAATTTCCATTTAACCAATTCATTATGGACGATGATGGCACATTTTATAATGGACGGCCAGTCTCCCTTGCAATCAACTTGTTTTTTAGGCACGTGACGTGCTAGATTGCTCCGCGTGAATCGGTTTTTTCATCCCAACCTCAGTCATCGCGGGCGCTTGGCGCGCGGTGTCATTGGTGCGTTGTGCCTCATTGCGGGCATCATTGTTGCGGGCGATTACACATTGTGGGGATTGATTTTGGTGGTGGCGGGATTGTTCGCCATTTTTGAATCCATCCGCGGCTGGTGTCTTCTGCGCGCTTGCGGCATCAAAACCAGGTTTTGATTGTGCAAGACCCAACGGCTATCGGGGTTTCGCGTTTTCAACGCTATGTGCCTTTGATCGTTTGGGTGCTTGTTCTCGCAACCCTGTTTTTAATTCCGCTGAAAATTTTGAGCTACGGTTTTGTGCCGAGCGGCGATGCCCAAAAACACATCGCCAAGGCATTCACGGATAAGTCCGACAACCAGATTGTCGTGCTGCGGCCGGAGTTCACACTGGATCACAATCCGGGCTGGGAATGGGTCTTGCGTCGCGTGCACAAGGCGACCGGTTGGAATATCGGGCAAATGACCGTGTTTGCCGTCGTCACCCTGTTGTTTGGCTTGTTTTGTTCCGCCTTGCCGTGGTTGCGACGGCCCGAAGCTTGGCTGGCTGCGTTGCTTGCGGAATTGGTTGCGCTGCCCTATTTGATGGACAGGCTCGTGCAAAGCAGGCCGCTATTAATTTCCGAAAGTGTTCTCATTGCGTTATTATTCACATGGTCAAAAGACAATTCAAAAAATCCATCGTGGCTGAAAGTCATCCTTACCGTCGTCGGCTTTTGCCTCTCAGCATGGATGCACGGCGCATGGTATTTGTGGGTGTTCCTTTTGGCGGCATTTTTCCTGGCACGCGCGTGGCGCGCCTTCTTCTGGCTGGCCGTTTGCTGGCTGGTCGGAACTTTCATCGGCGCCAGCTTGACCGGCAGTCCCATTCGTTTTCTTGAAGAAGCCGTCGCCATGGCTTGGGCGGTTGCTCATGAGCACGTTCCACAATGGGTGCTGGTCGGCGAATTCACTCCCAGCCACGGCGAGTTCGAGACGCTGGTGTTGCTGGCCCTCGTTTTTCTTTGGCGCACACATCAAGGCCGGACTGCGTCCGCTCTCTTGGATACGCCGGTGTTCTGGCTCATTATCGTCTGTTGGATACTTGGCTTGAGGGCGGATCGTTGCTGGGCCGACTGGGGCATGCCTGCCGCGCTCGTCTGGCTAACCCTGCAATTTGAGGAAACATTCACAACTTTGTGCGATGCCACGTCGCTCAAGCGGTTGCTGATGTGCACGCTCATCGCTTTCCCGCTTTTCTTTCAAAGTACGAATGATTTGGACCAGCGCTACTCCCAATCAGCGGGTGAACAATTCGTGGATGCCCATGACACGACTTTGTGTGGTTGGCTGCCGGGCAGGGGCGGCATTTTTTACTGCGCCCAAATGGCATTTTATTACGACACCTTCTATAAAAATCCGACCGCAGACTGGCGCTACATTCTCGGTTACGAACCCGCCATCATGCCGAAGGCGGACCTGAAAATTCTCCGCTCGATTCAATTGAGCCACGGCGCGCTTGAAGCTTACGAGCCGTGGATCCAAAAGATGCGGCCCATTGACCGGCTGGTGATTTACAGCCCCAGCCAGCCCGATCTGCCGCAACTGGAATGGCACCGCGCCGTGGGTGACATCTGGATTGGAAGATTGCCAGGAACGAACTCCGATTGATTTGGGCCGGACCCTGCGATTGAGGGAAGATTTCTGAAAATTGGCGCAGATGATTTGGGCTTTTTCCCTCGCATGTTTTCCGTCAATGTATTTTCATGAACTTATTGCCGTTTGGAAAACTACCCGCGTTTAAGCCGCGAAAATTTGTCCCGCAAGACATTGATCTCGGCGATTGGTCGCAAATCGCGCCGCTGTTCGACCAACTGGAACTGCGCGCAGCCGACTGCAAAACCGCCTCCGAACTTGAACGCTGGCTGATTGACTGGAGCGAACTCAGCGCCGCCCTCGACGAGGAAACCTCGCGCCGCTACATCGCCATGACCTGCCATACCGACAACGCTGACGCGGAAAAGGCTTACCTGCATTTCGTTGAAAACATCGAGCCGCAGTTCAAGCCGCGCCAGTTCACGCTCGAAAAGATTTATGTCGCTCATCCGTTGCGCGAAAAATTGCCGCTGGAACGCTTTTACGTCCTTGAGCGTGACACCAAAAACCGCGTCGAAATATTCCGTCTTGAAAACATCGCGCTCGAAACGGAGGAGGCCAAACTTTGCCAGCAATACCAAAAATTGAGCGGCGTGCTTACCGTGAATTTTCGCGGCGAGGAAAAGACGCTCGTCCAAATGAGCCGTTACCTCGAAGAACCGGACCGTTCCCTGCGACAGGAGGCGTGGCAGCTCGTGGCCCGGCGCCGTTTGCAGGAAGCCGACAAATTCGACCGCATTTTGGACCGGCAAATCAAGCTGCGTCAGCAAATCGCGAAGAACTCCGGCTTCAAAAATTACCGCGACTATGCCTTTCGCTGGCTGGGCCGTTTCGATTACACGCCGGAAGATTGCGAAAAATTCCACGACGCGGTGGAAAAACACGTCATACCGGTCCTGCGCGAATTGCAGGCGCAGCGCCGGCGGCAATTGAAACTGGAAAAACTGCGTCCGTGGGATTTGGCCGTTGACCCGTTGCATCGTCCGCCGCTGAAACCGTTCAACGAGGTCGGCGAAATGGTTTCGCGCACGCAGAAAATTTTCAACCGGCTGGATGGCGGGCTTGGCGGCGGTTTTCAGCAAATGCAGGATTTGCATTTGCTCGATTTGGACAATCGCAAGGGCAAGGCGCCGGGCGGCTATCAATCCACGCTCGCCGAGGCGCGACTGCCATTTATTTTCATGAATGCGGTCGGTTTGCAGCGCGACGTCGAGACAATTTTACATGAAGCCGGCCATGCTTTTCATTCGTTGGCCGCGCGTGAGGAGAATTTGCACGCGTATCGTCACGCGCCGATTGAATTCTGCGAGGTCGCCTCGATGAGCATGGAATTGCTCGGCAACGAGTTCATTGAGGAATTCTATTCCGCCGCCGACGCGAACCGGGCGCGGCGCGTTCACCTCGAAGGTGTGGTCGGGGTTTTCCCGTGGATTGCGACGGTGGATGCGTTCCAGCACTGGATTTACACGCATCCGAACCACACGCGCGACGAACGCGCAACGGCGTGGCTGGAATTGATGGATCGTTTTGGCGGCGAGGTGGATTGGAGCGGATACGAGGCCCCCCGCGCCAATCTCTGGCACCGGCAGCTTCATATTTTCCTCCATCCGTTTTACTACATCGAATACGGCATCGCGCAACTGGGCGCGCTGCAAGTCTGGGCCAATTCAAAACGCGACCGGGCGAAAGCGTTGAACCATTATAAAAAAGCCCTGGCGCTCGGTGGTTCACGTCCGTTGCCGGAACTATTTTCCGCTGCCGGCTGCAAATTTGAATTCAGCACAAAGACGATTCAGCCACTGACGAAATTGTTGCGCGAAGAATTGGAGAAGCTTTCAACCAATGACGGAAATGGCCGCGGTCGGCTCCCCAATTAGCCAACCAATCGTGACTGCGGCGGGGCAGTTAGAATGATTGCCAACTGGTGCGTTTTTTGACGTGTTGCTTTGCCAACAGACCATGATTCTCGGTTTGACAGCGCGGGAATTGTCCGCAAAATGTAACACTGCCTTCGGTTGCCAGAGTAGCTCAGGGGTAGAGCAGAGGACTCATAAGCCTTTGGTCGGGGGTTCAATTCCCTCCTCTGGCACCAGCCTTCGTCCGAAGTCAAAATGGAACTCCCTCTTCATCCACCTCTTGCTTGCGCAATATGAACTTTGACTCATTCCTTTCAACCCAATCCCAGCCTACATCTGTCAACTTCACTGCTTGATATGTGTCGTTTAAGTCTTGAACGTCGTACAGGGCAATGAAGCCTTTTTTCTGAAGACGGCGAAGACCCAAAGCAACCCCGACTGGCGTAAATCCGGCACGTTCTGCGTCTTGCTTTGCAATAAATACTGACAGGCCACCATCTGGTTGAGTCCTAGCTCCTGCAACCGAAGCAAGCACCACAAGCTCGGGCTGAGATAAGCCCTCAACGGGCGCGACTTGTTCGGTCTCTGCTAGTCGGCGCATAGCTTCACCGCGTTGTGTAAGAGCCTGTATCCGCTTTGTAATCTCTCTTTTCAGCTTTTCAAAATCTTGAGTCGAATCAGAGAGATATGGAATGATCGTCCGATGCTGTATATCGAACGGGTATTTCCTGCCGGTCCGTTCATCAGAACAAACCATCACCACGGGCCTGCCGGACGCGAACGCATATCCCAATTCATACCAAACGTTTGGATTATCTGTAGTGATATCTGCCAAGCAAACACTCGCGCCGGAAATTCCGGTCTCTATCGCGTCTATCGGAATTTCAACATTCGGGTCTTGATCGACACGATATGGCTCTAGGCCCGCAGCTTTGATCGCTGGAGCAAAAACATCCGCGAATCGCTTGTCAAACTTACCAGCGTCGAAAGGTTGGATAACGAAGCATGTTGGCATGGCACAAAAATACCTAACATTCCCAAGCTGAACCGCAGCCGTCGAAAGTCAAGCGTAGAGCTAGAAGCCGAAAGCTGGGCAACCAATTCAAACATTCGCCGGTTCCGACAACATGGAAGCTGTCCGTCGCCGTGCCAGAAAATAAGAGCCGATGACCAAAACGGCGGCGAGGGCTTGAGCGGCCAACGTTTCCACTGTCGGGAAAACGGAGAACCACAAACCGGCCCAGTCGGGGATTTTCAGCCAGGCAATGGGCGTCGTTGAAATCCAATGGGCCAGTTGCATTTCCTGGGCCTGTTCGCCCACCATCACCAGCAAGACAAAGCCGAGCATGATGCCGGTGAGCACCAGCATTTTCCGGTAGGGCAACCGGCGATGGGCAACAAAGGTGAGCACTGCCACGATGCCGGAGCAGAACAAGCCGAGCATCGCGCCGGCCAGCACAATTTTCCCGCCCATTTGCAGGAAGTAAGTTTGCAAGAATAGCACGACCTCGAAACCTTCGCGATAAAGGGAGGCGAAGCCGAGCAGACCGAGTCCCCAGAGGAGCCGGCGTTGGGAAATTTCCGCGTCGTTGGCTTCGTTGATGAGCGATTTCTTCCGCCGATGATGCATGGCAATCCAGCCGCCCCAGTAAATTTTATGGAAGAACCAGTTCATCACGACGAGCAAAACCACCACGGCCAGCAGGCCGGTGGCCGCCTGAAGATTCAGCGCCGAAACGTTTTCGCCCAAACTGCTGACGATGCCCACGGCGATGAACCAGGTAACCCAAGTCGCAACAAAGGCGATCGCCGCGCCCGCAGCGACCGGCCGCCGGTGGGATTCATTCCGGCCCACCATGCTGGCGGTGATGGCCGAGAGCACCAAAACGCATTCCAGACCTTCACGAAAGACGAGCACTGCAATGTCGAGCATCGCCACGGCGGGGCTGGTGCGCGACGCGGTGGGATTGGGCGCGCCGGCTGCCGTCACGCCTTGCCAGACCAACAGGCTGATTACCAACGCCGCTGCGACGAACAGAATCACCCGAAACACCCAACGTGCCGACCCGCTGGCGAACGACACGGCAGCACGAGACGGAATGCCTTCCTCATTCATGGCGAACGACGAAGTTGCGGTGGCTGACGGCAAACCTTGCTTCATATTACAATTTGAAAAACTTAACAGACCAGAGGAGGCCAAGCATGTGGCCGGTTGCTAAAAATTAGCCCCAAATTGCGGTTTTAACGATTTCAGTAATCCGCTTGACGTTTGGCCGGCCAGCCGATTAACTGGATGCGTTAGGCACATTCATGCTTGCGCAACTTAAAAGCCTGTTTTCCAACGATATTGGAATAGACTTGGGGACGGCAAATTCTCTTGTCTATGTGCGGGATCGCGGAATCGTCCTGCGCGAACCTTCTGTGGTGGCCATTCAAGCGGGCACGACCAACGTGCTGGCCGTCGGTGAAGAAGCCAAACGAATGCTGGGCCGCACGCCCGGCAACATCGTGGCCATCCGCCCGATGAAAGACGGCGTGATTGCCGACTTCGAAATCACCGAAGCCATGCTGCGCCACTTCATCCAGAAGGTTCACCATCGCAAACTCATTGCGCCACGTGTCGTGGTGGCGGTGCCGTCGGGCATCACCGAGGTGGAAAAACGGGCGGTCAAGGATTCCGCCACTCACGCCGGAGCGCGTGAAGTGTATTTGATCGAACAACCGATGGCGTCGGCCATTGGCGTCGGTTTGCCGGTGCATGAGCCGGCGGGCAACATGATCGTGGACATCGGCGGCGGGACTTGCGAAATCGCAATCATCTCCCTCGCCGGCATCGTCTTCAGCCGCAGCCTGAGGGTGGGCGGGGACGAATTTGACGAAACGATCACTGCCCACATGAAACGTGCCTACAACATGATGATAGGTGAACGTACTGCGGAAGAAATCAAGATACGCATCGGCTCCGCATTTCCCTTGGAACAGGAATTGACCATGGATGTCAAGGGCCGCGACCTGAGTTCCGGCCTGCCCAAGACCTTGACCATCCGTTCCGAGGAAATTCGCGAAGCGTTGCAAGAACCGCTTTCGAGCATTTTGGAGTCCGTCCGACTGACATTGGAACGTTGTCCCCCCGAACTCGCCGCCGACCTTGTGGACCGCGGCTTGGTGATGGCGGGCGGCGGTTCGTTGTTGCGCGGAATAGACCGTCTCGTGGCCGAGGAAACCGGCTTGCCGGTGCACCTCGCGGACGATCCCATGAGCGCCGTGGCCGAAGGCACCGGTCGCGTTTTGCAGGAAATTGAGTTCCTCAAGCGCGTTGCGACCAACGCCAAGTATTAAATTGATTTCCCGCCCAGGTTCGCCTGCGCGCGGCTGAGTAAATCCAGCCGCAGTAGCAGGATGCTTAGAAAAAAACAATATCTCGCGCTCGGCGCGGTGGTGCTGGCGGCATTGCTGATTTTCAGCCTGCCGCAACGCGCGACCAGCCGCCTGAGACTTGCCGTCGGTAGTCTGTTTCTGCCGCTGTTTGGCTTGCTCAAAACTGCGCAACAACTGCCCATTGACGCCGCGGACGCGGTCACGCCCCGCCGCACATTACTCAAGGAAATCGGCGAGCTCCAGCGCGAAAACCAACAGCTCCGCATCCAAAGTGCACAGGCCGCCGCCATCGCGCAGGAAAATGATCAATTACGCGCCCTGATCGGCTGGCAGCGGCAGGCGCCCTGGAAGCTCAAACTCGCCAACGTGGTCATGCGCGACCCGGCCAACTGGTGGCGCACCGTGCAGATTGATCTCGGCAGCCGGGACGGCGTGCACGCCGATATGCCCGTGCTCACTTCCGACGGCTTGGTGGGGCGTGTTTCCTCCGTTGGCTTCACTCGTTCGCAGGTCGTTTTACTCGGCGACCCAAACTGCCGAGTCTCGGCGTTGGTGGAAAACCCGGCGCATGATATTGGCATCATCAGCCCGAGCGGACCGCTGGATAGCTCGCTCGTAGATTTGACTTATTTGTCCGGCAACGCCGATTTGAAACCCGGCGAAAGCGTCGTCACCAGTGGCGAGGGCGGAATCTTCCCGCGCGGCATTCCGATAGGCCAGATTGTGGACTCAAGGCCGGTTGAATTCGGCCTTTACACCGAAGCCCGGGTGAAACTATCCGCCGATCTCGGAGCACTGGAGCAGGTGTGGTTACTTTTCCCATGAACATGTTCAACACAGTTTTAATCCTGGCGGTCGCGTTTCTCGCCGTGTTCGGCGAGGCGGCCTTCCCTTTGCTGCATCATTGGCTTGGCGCGCAGGTGGATTTGCTGCCCGCGCTCATGGTTTACGCGGCACTGTGCGCGGACATTGCAACCGTCTCGCTGTTGGCCACGTTGGGCGGGTTATGGTTTGACTCGCTGTCGGCAAACCCGCTCGGCGTCAGCATCCTGCCGCTCTTTGCCATTGGCTTTGCGATTTATCTGAGGCGCGATTTGATTCTGCGCGAAGTGGCGTTCGCGCAATTTGTACTGGGCGCTGTTGCCAGCGCCGTGATGCCCGCATTGACCGTGTTATTGCTGCTCTCGGGCGGGCAGTCGCCGTTGCTGGGCTGGGGTTCACTCTGGCAATGGCTGGTCATGACGGCGGGGGGCGCGGTGGCAACTCCGATCTTGTTTGAGCTTTTCAACTGGTGCCAGCGCGCGCTCGGTTATCAGCCGCGCACCGAAACCAGTTTCCGTCCCGACCGCGAAATCCGCCGCGGACGCAAATAAAACGATGCTCTTTTTTGACGAACTGAAAAAGAACGATCCGGCCCTCCGCCTCGTGGCGGCGGTGCTGGCAGGTGGTTTCTTTGTTTTGCTGGCCGGCTTGTGGTGGGTGCAGGTCGTTTCCGCGCGCGAGTATGAGAGCCATCTGGAGACGCAGTCGTACCGCACGGTGCGGATTCCAGCCGTGCGCGGAAAAATTCTCGATCGTCATGGCCACGTGCTGGCGGAAAATCTGCCGCGTTATGATCTCGATCTTTACCTCGGCGACCTGCGCGAGCAGTTTAATGCCGCCTGTAACCGGGCGTTGGCGCAAGCATATGCCAACCAAAGAAAAGCCATCGCGACCGAGGAGAAAAAACTGGGCCGCACGCTGACCAAGGACGAGCACCGACAATTCGAGCTTTCAACGGCGCAACGCGAGCAAATCCGCGATCAGGCCCGTTTCCGCGTGGCCAACGACATGGTAGCCCAGGTTGGCCAAAAACTGGGACAGCCCCTGAGGCTCGACGCGGCCAAATTCACGCGCGACTACGAAACCCGGCTGGCGTTGCCGGTGACCGTGCTGGCTGATTTGAACGAAGCACAGATAGCGCGGTTTGAAGAGCAATATACCGGTGGATTGGGCGTGGACCTGACCGTGCAGTCCGACCGCTTTTATCCACACGGCACGGTGGCCGGCCATGTGCTGGGTTATCTGGTGCGCGACAATCGCTCGGAGCAGGGCGAGGATGCCTTCTTCTCCTATCGTCTGCCCGATTACCGGGGGGTGGTGGGCATTGAAGGCGGTTTTGACACGGAATTGCGAGGACGGGCGGGCGCGGAAGAAGTGTTGGTGAACAATCTCGGCTACCGCCAGGCCACCACTGTTTTAAGCCCGCCCCAGCCGGGACACAATGTCGTACTGACACTGGACCTCGGCCTGGAGGAAGCAGCTACCGATTCCATTGAGCGCCGATTGGGCACCAACGCCACGGCTGCAGTGGTCGTCATGGACGTGCACTCGGGGGACGTGCTGGCCATGGTTTCTTCGCCAGTTATGAACCCGGATTACTCCGCCAATGATCCCGAGCGCCTGAATGATCCTGCATTGCGCCCGCAAATCAACCGCGCGACGCAGCAAAATTACGCGCCCGGTTCGGTCTTCAAACCGATTGTCGGGTTGGCCTGCCTCAAGGCGGGTATGAATCCTGACGCCACCATTTACAATCCCGGCTACATCTATATCGGACGCCGGCGCATCGGGGATTTGGCGCCGCCGGGCGAATACGATTTCAAGAAGGCCATCATGCACTCCTGCAATACGTATTTCATTACCAACGGGGTGTGGGCGGGCGCCGAAAGAATCGTCCGGCTAGGTGAAGAATTCCATTTGGGCGAATGCACCGACCTGCCAACCCGACAGGAAACGCCTGGTATTTTCCCGACGCTTGCCGACGTGCGCAGTCCCGGCTGGCACGACGGAGACACGGCCAACTTGTGCATCGGCCAGGCCAAAATCGCCGTTACGCCCATTCAAATGGCCGTCGTGGTTTCAGCCATTGCCAACGGCGGCCGAGTGCTCTGGCCACGGCTGGTTGAACGCATCGAACCCCAAGACCAGGACTCGGCTGAAAAACCATCGGTTTTTCCATCGGGCGTGGTGCGTGGTGTCTTGGACGTGCCGCAGCATGATCTGCAAATTCTGCGCGAGGCCATGCTGGCGGAGACGGAAGAACCGGGAGGCACGGGGCGCGCGGCGGAGGTGCCCGGCCTGCGTATCTGCGGCAAGACCGGCACGGCCCAGGTCATGAATCAAAACAACCAGGAAATCAGCCGCACCACCTGGTTTATCTCCTTTGCGCCTTATGAAGACCCTCATTACGCGGTGGTGGTGATGGTCGAAGGCGGTGTGTTCGGGGGCACCACCTGCGCGCCGATCGCACACGATATTTATGAGGAAATTGTGAAACATGGAAACGCGGATGCCCCCGCATCTTTTGCGCGGATAAATTGATGTCCACCACTTTGCTCAATCAAGAACGTCACGAACGGTTCGACCGGTTGCAACTGGCCGCGCTGGCAGGTTTGATGCTCATCGGCACGGCGTTTGTGTACAGCGCCACTATGGCTAATCCGGCGATGGCCGCGCTGCCGTGGTATGACCAAAGCTGGCTGCGGCAGATCGTCTGGTATGCGCTCGGTATAGGTGCGGGCGCGACCCTTTGCGTGTTGGATTATCACATCCTCGCCCGCTGGTCGTTCGTGGCGTATTGGGCGACGATTTTCTTTCTGGTCGTCGTGCTGATTCCGCACATTGGCTCGATGCGCTTCGGGGCGCGGCGCTGGATTGATTTCGGCCCGTTCCAATTTCAACCGTCCGAATTTGCGAAACTCGCATTCATTCTGGCCTTGGCGCATTTTCTCAGCCGGCCGCCGGATGAATTGCGACTGCCGGGCAATTTCTGGAAGGGCATCGGGCTTTTGCTGTTGCCGTTTGCCCTGACCTTGAAGGAACCGGATTTGGGCTCGGCGCTGGTCTTGTTGCCGACGGGCCTGGTGATGATGTTTGTGGCCGGCACACCGAAACGCTATTTGCTGAATCTGGTCGGGGTGGTGGGTTTGCTGGCCGCGCTGTTTTTGGTGGACGTGCTTTTCGTGCCGCCGGGTTGTTGGCAAATTTCCATGGAGCCGTATCAACGCGACCGGCTGCTGGTCTATTTTGGACGGGATTACACGGATTTCGCCCCGCCGAACGCCACGCAGGCGGATCTGCAACGCCTCCGGCAACAACAATTGAATGATGAATACAACGTCCGGCAGGCGCTGATTTCCGTCGGTTCCGGCGGGCTGACGGGCAAGGGCTGGCGGCGGGGCACGCAAAATGCCCTGGGTTATTTGCCGCGGGCGGTGGCACACAATGATTTCATTTTCTCCGTGATTGCCGAGGAGGAAGGATTTGTCGGCAGCGTGATTGTGCTCGCGCTGTATGCGGTGGTTCTCTTCACCGGGTTGAGAATCGCCGGCCAGGCGCGCGATCGTCTGAGCCGACTGGTGGCGGTGGGCGTGGTGACGCTCATTTTCAGCCATGTATTCATCAATATCGGCATGAACATCCGCATCATGCCCGTGACGGGCGTACCACTGCCGCTGCTTTCCTACGGCGGGTCTTCAGTGCTGGGCTCGTTAATCGCCGTGGGCTTGATGCAAAACGTACACATCCATCGGAAAGGATACTGATTATATGAGTAACAACAACTTTTCGCGGCGACGCCGCGGAATGCGGTTCCGCCCCAAGGGCGGGCTTGGCCAAAATGCGCAGAAAACCGACCGCGAAGCCGTTCAGGCGCGGGCCGAGGTGGTCAGCGAACAGGGCGGCGCCGAGCACGTATTTGAAAAACGGCATGCGCACGAAATCGAACGCGCGGAAAATCTGGCCGCCGGGCTGCCCCCGCACGCGGCCGCTGAACCCATCGCGCCGCCAGCCGGCCCGGACAAAAAAGATTTCCGCAAACCCCATCTCGACACCCCTGCGCACGTGGAAGAAGAAAAACCGTTCGAGCCGGTACCCGTGGCTGAACAGCCCAAAGGTGTCCTGGATACGATCAAATTGGCCGCGACGAATCTCGTGAAAAGAGTCCAGCGACTCATCCGCCCGGAGCACAAGATTCACAAGGAAGTCGTCATCAACGCCGAGACGCTCGAAACACGCGTGGCCGTGCTGGAAGAGGGCAAGCTGGAAGAATTCAACATCGAGCGCACCACCGAGGAACGCCTCGTGGGCAGCATTTTCAAGGGCAAAGTCCGCAACCTCGAAGACGGCCTCAAAGCCGCGTTTGTGGACATTGGCTTCGAGAAAAATGCGTTTCTGCATTACTGGGACATCGTGCCCAATCAATTCGACAGCGGCGTGGAAATCGTCGAACGCGAAGGCCGCAAACGCGACAAGCCGAAGATTACCCAAAAGGACATTCCCCGGCTTTATCCGCCCGGCAGTGAAATCATTGTGCAGGTCACCAAGGGGCCGATTGGCACCAAAGGCCCGCGCGTCACGACCAATCTGGTGCTGCCGGGACGTTACCTCGTCCTGCTGCCGAATTCGGATCAAAGCGGCATTTCCCGCAAAATTGAAAATCAGGAGGAGCGCAGGCGCCTCAAAAAAATCCTGCGCGAACTGGCCATTCCGGACGGCATGGGCGTCATCATGCGCACGGCCGGTGAAGACCAGCAGAAGCGTTATTTCGTGCGCGACCTCGCCCTGCTGTTGGAGGAATGGCGCGGCGTGCAGGAAAAAATCAAAAACCAGCCGCTCGCAACGTGCGTGTTCCAAGAGCCAGACTTGATCGAGCGCACCGTGCGCGACTTTTTGACCGAGGACGTGGAACGCATCGTGGTGGACCAGCAAAAGGCCTACACCCAGATGCGTGACATGATTTCAAAAATCTCGAGGCGCGCCGCCGACAAGGTGAAACTTTACGCCGACGCGCAGCCGGTTTTTGACCGGTTCAACATCACCAAGCAACTGGAAAACACGTTTTCACGCCAGGTGCATTTAAAGGGCGGCGGTTACATCGTCATTGATGAAACCGAGGCGCTGGTGGCGATTGATGTGAACACGGGCCGGCACAAGGGCGGTCGCGATCAAGAATCCACGATTTTGAGGGTGAATCTCGAATCCGCCGAGGAAATTTGCCGGCAACTGCGCCTGCGCAACATGGGCGGACTCATCGTGCTGGATTTCATTGATATGAAAGGCCGTCGCGATCAGCAACAGGTTTATCAGCGTATGAAGGAAGGGTTGCGCCGTGACAAGGCCAAGACGCACATCCTGCCGATTTCGCAGCTCGGCCTCATGGAAATGACACGCCAGCGCCATACGGAAAGCGTGCGTGCGGCAGTTTATGACGACTGTCCCTACTGCAAAGGACGCGGCAAGGTGAAAAGCGTGCTGACCATGAGCGTCGAAATCCAGCGCAAGCTCCAGGAAATCCTGAAGAAACGCACGCGTGACGAATCGGATTTTCAACTGCGCATTGTCGTTCATCCGACCGTACTGGACCGGTTGCGCACCGAGGACGAAAAACATCTCATCGAGATGGAGAAACGGTACTTCGGCAAGCTGTCGTTCCGCGCCGATCCGGCCATGCATGCCGAACAGTTCAAGATTGTGAACGTCGAAAACAACGAGGAACTGGCCAGCGTCGGCGCCTGACAAATTCTAAAAACACAAAACGCCTCACGGGAAACTGCGGGGCGTTTTTGCTTTTACAATCTGCCCTTCGTGCTCGGCAACTGGCCGGCGATGCGCGGATCGCGCTGGCAGGCGGCGTCCGTCGCGCGGGCGAACGCCTTGAACAAGGCCTCGACGATGTGATGCGGTTCGTCGCCATAAAGCAGTTCCAAGTGCAGATTGCAGCGGGCTTCGTTGGCGAAAGCCTGAAAAAATTCGCGCGCGAGGCCGAAGCGGAACGCGCTCGACATGTCCTGCAATTTTTCGGAACGGCTGACCCGCTTTTGAGAAAATTGATTTAATCCGCGCCAGACTAGATGCGGCCGTCCGCCAAAATCAATGACGCAACGCGCGAGGCATTCGTCCATCGGCACGTAGGCTTCGCCAGTGAACGGATTCCTTGGATGAAAACCAGCGCCGTAACGGCGAAGGCCGCGTTTGTCGCCGAGTGCCAGCACGAACGCCTGGCCGAGCGCCAGACCGCAGTCCTCGACGGTGTGGTGCGCGTCCACTTCCAAATCGCCGTTGCAACGCAGCTTCAAGTCCACCACCGCGTGTTTCGCAAACAGCGTGAGCATGTGGTCAAAAAAGGGAACACCGGTCTGGACCGAGGATTTGCCTTTTCCATCAAGGTTGAGGCTGACGGCGATGCGGGTTTCTTTGGTCTTCCGCGCGATTTTTGCCTGCCGGGGTTTCATCGCGGTCATTAAACCAAAGCCACCCGCGAAAAACAAAGCGCAATTGCAACGCCGATTCTACGGGAACCAGCCTTGGTTCGGCCGCTCTTTTACCAATTGCGCGGCGTTCATTGTTTTGGTTTCATCAACAAGCCCGTCAGACAGCCGAGCAACGTCAGCGCCGAAATCGCCGCGCCGAGTCGAAACATCCAATCCTGATAACGCAGTGTGATTGCGTGTTGCCCGGCGGGAACTTCCACTGCTTGGAATGCGTGGTTGGCGCGCAAAAGCGGAACCGGTTTGCCGTCCACGTAGGCGTGCCAGTCGTGATAATAAGCCTGCGCAATAACCACCAAGGCCGGAGCGGGAGCTGCGATCGTGAGATGCGCTTGTTGGGCGCCGAACTGTTGAAAGATGACTTTTGCCTCGGAAGCGTTAGTCACAGTAACCTTGTTTCGCTCGGACAATGGCAGGTAAACCACATGGCTTGGATCAAAGTCGGCGCTTTGCAATTGTTTCATCGTTTCCGAGTCGCTGGCGAAAATCGGCCGTTGTCCGGCGGTGGCCAGCGGCAGATAGGATTTTCGTCCCTGCCAGGCAAAAATAGTATTGGTTGCGGAAATCTGGGAGACGCCCAGGAAATCCAGCAGCGGCGCGGGCGGGGTATTGGTTATGGCTTTGTCGAGGAAGAGGCCGTAAAAAATTCCATCAATGTCCCATTCGTCCTTGAGATGAAGCGACCAGAAACCGTCCACTTTGGGAATGTTTTCGGGAATGTTCAAATTTTCCCGCTGCGCTCCGCGGAGGCCGACACAGTAATAAAGCGGATTTTTCGTCCAAGCCAAACTCAGATATGACGTGACTTGCTGGCTCAACATGGCGCGTGATTCTCCGTATTTCGGCCGGGAGGTCATGTTCAGTTCCAACGGGCCGAAGGCTTTGGTGACGACGGTGGGACTTTCCCGCATTCCGGACGTGACCAGATCGAACCCGAGCAAGGCCAGGAAGGCCAGCCCCAAAAGCCCGCGCAATCTCGTCTTCCGAATGCGGATCAAAGCCATCATGACCCCAACCATAGCGATCAAAAAAAGCGCCCGCGCGGCGCCGTCGCGCCATGCCAACTCCCAGTCGTGATATCCGGGGTAGGGCAACCAGCGAGCCACGGCCAGCAAGACGATGGTCGTTAATAACAGGACAGCCGAGATGAATAACAGATCGCGCTGATTTTTTTTCCGGTTCGGATCGGTTGCGTTTTGAAAGGCGTTGAAACCGCACGCCGCGAGCAGTGGCAGGGTGAAGATCGGTATCGATACAAATTTGATTGGGTAACGGGCGAAACCAATCCACGGGAGAAGGTGCCTGAGCCAGGCATAGGCATAACCCCTGTCGCCCAGTGCCAATACCAATCCCGCCAGCGTCGTCCCGGCGAGAGCGCAAATGCCCGGCACCCGTCGCAACCGCCAGATCGCGACGGCCGCCAGTGCCAGCGTAACCGTGCCCAGATAATACGAGGCAGTCCAAGGTTGGTTAAATTGCAAGCAAGTTCCAAAGATTGTTTGCAGGCAACGGAAAAACGGCACAACCAAATTGGCCCAGCCCCACAGTGGCATCGGCGAGGCGTCGGCAATGATGTACGACGAATTGCGCTCCGAGTGTTTCAACAAATCAAAAAACGGGAGCAGTTGAACCGCTGAAAGTCCCGCAATCAATGCAACGGCAACGACGAATCTTCGCAATGCCAGCCAAAATGGAATTTGCTTCCGCCACGCCTGCCCGAGCCAGAGCATGCCCAGCATGGTCCAGGTGAACACGATGATTTCGGGCGCGCCCGACAGCATCTGCATCGCCCCGGCCAAGGCGGTGATAACCAGCCAGCGTCCGCCGTCCCGCCAGGCTCGCTCGGCCCACAGCATGACTAATGGCTGCCAGCTCAACGCCGCGAGATTGCTCGTCCACATCAGGCTGTTGAGCATCAGTCCGTTCAGCGCGAAGACCAGCCCGGCGATGCTTGCGGCCAACCGGTTTTGGGTCCAGCGATAAGCCAGCCAGTACATGCCCACGCCCGCAAGCACCAAATGGCCGAGGCAAAAATAATCCAGCGACCATGGCAACGGAAACACCATGAAGACGAGCGACAGCGGATAGCAAACCGACGTGTTCCACTGGGCCAGAAATGGCACGCCGCAATTGTTCAACGGGTTCCAAAGCGGCACTTGGCCATGCCAGAAACATTCGTGTGCGTAATACGCGACCGGATAAGTGAAAAGCCCAAAGTCGCGAAAGAAGAAACTGTGCGTGCCTAAGACCACGCCTGGATAAAGGGCGAACAGAAACAGAACAATCAATCCCGCCAGCCGTCCGGGGGTGAAGGCATCCATCCATGCGCGGGAGCCATCCAGAAGTGGTTCTTCAGTTGAAACATTTGACTGATCTTTAAGCGTTGGCCTCATGTTGTCGGCAAATTAATCTTTACCGGGCAAAGTTCATTTTTTCCGGGGGTGTTTCCGCGATTTCATAATGTTCACGGTCTTGGTTGCACGAACAAGCCCGTCAAACAGCCGAGCAACGTCAAGGCCGAAATGGTTGCGCCGAGGCGAAACATCCAATCTTCATAGCGCAGCGTAATTTCATGTTGCCCGGCGGGAACCTCAAGCGCCTGGAACGCGTGATTGGCGCGCAAAAGGGGAGCCGGTTTGCCATCCACATAAGCGTGCCAGTCGTGATAATACGCCTGCGCAATGACCACCAAGGCCGGCGCGGGGGCTTCAACCTTGAGATGCGCCGATTGCGCACTGAATTGTTGGGAAAGAACTTTCGCGTTGGAAGCGTTGGTTACGCTAACGAGACTCTGTGCGGAGAAAGGCAGGTATACGGTGTGGCGTGGGTCAAAGCCAGGACTTTGCAATCTTTCCATCGTTTCCGGGCCGCTGGCGAAAATCGGCCTTTGTCCGGCGGTGGCCAGTGGCAGGAAAGATTTGCGCTCCTGCCAGGCAAAAATGGTATTGGACGCGGAAATCTGGGAGACGCCGAGGAAATCCAAGAGCGGCGCAGGCATGGCATTTGTTCCAAAGTGATATCCGCCGTCGTCAATGTTGCGATATACGCTATAAAAAATTCCATCAACATCCCATTCATCCTTGAGATGAAGCGAGCAAAAACCGTCCACTTTGGGGATATTTTCGGGGATGTTGCAATTCTCAATAAGCGTATCGCGAAGTCCCACAAAATAATAAAGCGGATTCGTTGTCCCGGCCGAACCGAGATCGATATAAGACAGGACTTGCCGGCTCACCATGGCGCGCGACTCTCCAAGCTTCGGCCGGGAGGTCATGTTCAATTCCAGTGGACCGAAGGCTTTGGTGACAACCAATGGATTCTCGTGCATCCCGGAGCTGACTAGGTCAAAACCAATCAACGCCAAAATTGCCAGCCCCAGCAACTTGCGCAATCTCATCCTGGGCACACGATTCAAAGCATAAATGGCTCCTATCGTGGCGACCAAAAAGAGTGCGCGAAGCATGCCATCACCCCACACCCACCGCCAGTTATAGACGGGCGGCAGCCCCCAGCGGGTCATTGCGAGCAGGAACACAGCCGTTGACAAGAGAAAAGCCGCGGCGAAGAACAAGAACTGCTCACTCCGCTTCAAGTTTTGGGAAGTTGCGCTTCGCAGGCTGCTGAAACCGCAGGCTGCGAGCAACGGAATTGTGAAGACGGGAATCGAAACAAACTTGATGGGGTAACGGGCAAAGCCAATCCATGGCACGAGATGTCTGAGCCGGGCGTAAAAGTAACCGCCATCGCCCAGCGCCAACAACAGCCCGGCCAGCGTCATTCCCGCCAGCCCCCAGATTCCAAGCCGCTGTCGCAGCCGCCAGACTGCCAAAGCCGCCAGCGCCAGGGTTCCAATTCCAAGATAGTAAGAGGAAACCCAAGGTTGATTCGGTTGCGCGCAAGTTTCGAAAAATCCTTGCAGGCAATGAAAAACTGGCACAACGAAGTTTGCCCAACCCCAAACCGGCATTGGCCAGGCGTCCGCAACAGTGGTGGAATATGAGGCATTGCGTTCCGAATGTTTCAACAAATCAAAAAATGGCAGAAGTTGAATCGCCGAAAGGCCCGCGATCAAAACGACCACGATTACGAACCTTCGCAAACTCAACCCGAAGGGGATTTGCTTCCGCCACGCCTGTCCAACCCAGAGCATCCCCAGCATGGCCCAGGTGAACACAATGATTTCCGGCGCGCCCGCCAGCATCTGCATCGCGCCAGCGAGAGCGGCAATCGCGGTGCGGCGGCCTCCGCCCGTCCGCCAAGCCTGTTCGGTCCAAAGCATGACCAGCGGCTGCCAACTGAGCGCTGCGAGATTGCTGGTCCACATCAGATTGTTGAGCATGAGTCCGTTCAGCGCGAAAACCAGCCCCGCGATGCTCGCGGCCAGCCGGTTTTGGGTCCAGCGATAAGCCAGCCAGTACATGCCCACGCCCGCAAGCACCAAATGGCCCAGACAGAAATAATTCAACGATTGGGGCAGAGGGAAAATCAGATAGATGAGCGACAAGGGATAGCAAACCGAAGTGTTCCACTGCGCCAGAAACGGCACGCCGCAGTTATTCAGCGGATTCCACAGCGGCGCCCGCCCCTGCCAGAAACTTTCGTGTGCATAATAAGCGGCCGGATATGTAAAGGCCCCAAAGTCGCGAAAGAAGAAACTCTGGGTGCCCAGAACCACGCCTGGATAAAGCACGAACAAAAACAGCGCAATCACAGCGGCCAGCCGCCCCGGTGTAAACGCCTCTGCCCACAACGAGGCCTCATTTTGCAGCGGCGCTTCCGTGGCGGTTGACTGGTCTTTAAGCGATGGCCTCATGTTGTCGGCAAATTAATCTTTACCGGGCAAAGTTCATTTTTCCGAGGGGGGTGTTTCCCCGATTTGCACGGCGTTCGCTGCTTCGGTTCCATGAACAAGCCCGTCAGACAGCCGAGCAGCGTCAGCGCCGAAATGGTTGCGCCGAGGCGGAACCTCCAATCTTCATAGCGCAGGGTGATCTCGTGCTGCCCGGCAGGGACTTCCAGCGCCTGGAAGGCGTGGTTGGCTCGCAACAGAGGGACGGGTTTGCCGTCCACGTACGCGTGCCAGTCGTGATAATAGGCCTGCGCAATGACCACCAGGGCTGGCGCAGGGGCTTCCACCGTCAGATGGGCCTGTTGCACCCCGAATTGTTGGGAGACGATTTTCGCCTTGGAAGCGTTAGTTACGCTAACGAGACTCTGTGCGGAGAAAGGCAGGTACACGGTGTGACGCGGGTCAAAGCCAGGACTTTGCAATCTTTCCATCGTTTCCGGGCCGCTGGCGAAAATCGGCCTTTGTCCGGCGGTGGCCAGCGGCAGGAAAGATTTGCGCTCCTGCCAGGCAAAAATGGTATTGGACGCGGAAATCTGGGAGACGCCGAGGAAATCCAGCAACGGCGCCGGCGGAGCGTTGGTTTTGTGGTTGTACAAGTATATGCTGTAAAAAATCCCGTCAATGTCCCATTCATGTTTCAGGTGAAGTGAACAGAAGCCGTCCACTTTGGGAACGTTCTCGGGAATGTTGCAGTTTTCCATGAGCGCTCCGCGAAGATCAGCGTAATAATAAAGCGGATTCTCTGTCCAACCCAGTAGCGCATACGACTCGGCTTGCTGGGTCACCATGGCGCGCGATTCTCCGTATTTCGGCTTGAAGGTCATGTTCAATTGAAGCGGGCCAAAGGCTTTGGTGACGACCGTGGGGCTGATATTCAAACCGGACGTGACCAAATCAAAACCGACCAGGGCCAGTACGGCAAGCCCCACAAATCCGCGCACCCGCATTGGCGGCAGGCGTTTCATGGCGCTGACGGTCAGCACGGTGCCCACCAAAAAAAGCACGCGCAGCACTCCATCGTGCCAGACGGGATACCAAGGATAAAAGGGAGAACGCAGCCGCCACGCCATCACCAGCAACAGCAGCAGAACCAGCAGCCAAAAAAAACCGGTCTGAAACAAACGACGTTCCTCTCTTTTCCAGTTTCCGGCTGGCGCGGATTGCAAATGATCAAAACCATAAGCCGCCAGCAGCGGAATGGTGAAAACCGGTATCGAGACAAATTTAACCGGAAAACGAGCGAAACCGATCCACGGGAAGATGTGTTTGAGTCCGGCGTACGCGAAACCGCCGTTGCCCAACGCCAGTACCAGCCCCACGAAAGTGAAGAGGGCCAGCATCCAGACGATGATCTGATGCCGCCGCCAGACGGCCACGGTCATCAACGCCAGCGCTCCGATGCCGCAGTAATAGGAAGACGTCCAAACTTGTCCCGGCTGCTTCCAAGGTCCGAAGGCGGCATGAAGGCAGTGAAACGAGGGCAATACGAAATCGGCCCATCCCCAAATCGGCATTGGAGATTTGTCCGCAAAGGTAAAGGCGATGCTGCGTTCCGAATGCTTCAACAAGTCAAAAAAGGGAAGCAGTTGAATCGCTGAAAGCCCCGCGATCAACCCAACCACGAGGGCGAACCTCCGCGACGTTGGCCAAAATGGAATTTTCCTTTGCCACGCCTGACCGAGCCAAAGTGCTCCCAAGATGGTCCAAGTAAACACAATGATTTCCGGTGCGCCCGCCAACATTTGCATCGCCCCGGCCAGCGCCGCGATCACTAGACGACGGCCTCCCCCAGACCGCCAGGCCTGTTCCGCCCACAGCGTAACCAGCGGCTGCCAGCTTAATGCGGCAAGATTGCTGGTCCACAGTAGATTGTTGAGCATGAGTCCGTTCAGCGCAAAGATCAGCCCGGCGATGCTGGCGGCCAGCCGGTTTTGCGTCCAGCGATAGGCCAGCCAGTACATGCCCACCCCCGCGAGCACAAGATGAGCGAGACAAAAGAAACTCAGCGACCACGGCAAAGGAAAAATCATGTAGAGCAGTGACAACGGATAACAAACCGACGTGTTCCACTGCGCCAGAAACGGCACGCCGCAATTGTTCAACGGATTCCAAAGCGGCACCTGCCAATGCCAGAAACTTTCGTGGGCGTAATAAGCAACCGGATAAGTGAAAAGCCCGAAGTCACGAACAAAGAAACTGTGTGTGCCCAGGATGACACCTGGATAAAGGGCGAACACGAACAGGACAATCAAACCGGCCAGCCGCCCCGGCGTGAACATGTCCAGCCACAATAAGGTATCCCTCTCAAGCGGTTCTTCCGCTGAGGCGTTTGGGCGATCTTCCGGCGCCGGATTCATCATTTTGCTTGTGGCATGACGTGTAATTCCGTCGCTCGTCACTTTTCACTCGTCATTTTCCGTTCGGCTTCGTCAATCTGCTTTTGGATGGCATCGGGGTTGGGCGACACTTGCTTGACCATTTTCAGATACTTGATGACCTGCGGCCAATGTTCCTGGCTTTCCTCCAGTTGCGCAAGGTTCATGGCGGTTTCTTCGTAAATCAACTGGTTTTCCGTGTTCGTTTTGACATTGGCGCTTTGCGCCTCCCAGCAGCGCAACCCCGCGATCCAGACATTGCGGGCGCGGTTGGCATCGTGAAAGTTCTCCTTGTAAAGCGAGCCCAAATCGAACAGGAGTTCGCTGTCGCCCGGGTTGTTGTGCAATCCCTCGAACAAAAAGTCCCGGGCTTGCGCGGGCATGTGGAGGCGGCGCAACCAGTAGGCCCCGACCGTGTAGGTTTCGATCATTTGCGGGTTCATGTCAGAGGCGAGCTTCAACCACGGCAGAATTTCCGCCGTTGATGAAAACTTCGCGTGCCCCGACGGGCCGCCTGAACTTAAATGGGTATGCCGGTTGGGAACAAAATGGCGCTCCAAGGCAGCAATCCAATCCGGTGGCGGACCCAAAAAATCATCACTGGTCGAATTCGAGTCTTCAGCCTTTCCGTGCGCGGGATCCGCCACGTCGTAACCCGTGTCCTGCCGGTCAAAGATGGACGGATAATAGCCGCTGTGAAAATACACGTCAGCCATCACGAAAAATTCGTTGGCAAACAGCTTCCGCCCCTCGCCGAACAGCAGTTTGAAGACGTTGTCCGATCGCGACTGGCCCTTGTTCCAGTCGGCGGCGCGCGGCACGGCGTTCCACCACGCTGCGCGCGGCACGAACAGCGTGGCCAGCGTGAAACACACTGTCAACAACAAGGCCAGCAACCACCATGGCGAGGCTCTTTTCATCAGGTCAAACTTTTTCGGCGGAACGCCAGCCAGGTCAGCAGCAAAAACAATCCGGTGTAAGCCGCCGCATAAAGTGCCGCCAGTCCGCAATCCAGCCAGTTTACCAAGCCCCAGTCGTTGACCACCCGTTCGCGAACGTCAAACAGTTCCAGGTGCGGAATGATGAAGTAAATCGTGTAAATCACACTGCGCATCGGCTCGGGATTATGCAGCGCAACCGTGTTCAAATGGCGTCCCAGAAACAAAATGCCGGCGACCACGATGAACAGAATCGTGACCGTGGAGGACGGCGCGGCAAAAACTATCGAGCCGAGCAACGTCATCGCCGTCACGATGCCCAGCATGATCCATTGCAGCAAAAAAGCCTGAAAATAATCCAGCACCGGCCAGTACTGCTCGCGCGAACCCGTGATGATCGCAAAAAAGACGTAAAACACCGCCAACGCGGTGCCGCTGGCCAGCCAGCAGCCAAAGAATTTTCCGAGAATGACCTGCCCGCGCGTGACCGGCTTGGCCAGCAGCGGAAAAATTGTGCGGTTTTCGCGTTCCGCGGGGATTTGCCGCGCCGCCATCACAATGGTGATGAGCAGAGCGGAAATCCAGATGAGCAACATGCACAGGTCCTTGATGTAACGCACGATGTTGGGATCATGGAAGAATTGCACACTGCCCGCCGCCACGGTGATCAGCGCGGTGAGCACAAACAGCACGTAAAAATCCTTGCGACGGTAAAGTTCCTTGATGACGACGCCGGTCAATGCCCAGATGGTGTTCATAACGCGGTTTGCGGCTGATAGCCAATGATGTTTAGAAAAACCTGTTCCAGATTGGCGTGATGTTGCGCCACCAGGTCATCCACGCGCCCCAGCGTCTTCAACTCGCCCTGGTTGATGATGGCCACGCGGTCGCAGACGGTTTCCACTTCGCCCAATTCATGCGAGGAAAAGAAGACGGTTTTGCCATCATTTCTGAGGCGTTGAATAATTTCGCGGACCTTCATGCGGCCCAACGGATCCAGCCCGCTGGTGGGTTCGTCCAGCACCAACAGGTCAGGATCGTTGATGAGCGCCTGCGCGATGCCGACGCGTTGTTGCATGCCTTTGGAATAGGTCTTGATGAGTCGCCGCCGGGCCGGTTCCAACTCGACCAGCTTCAGCAGGCGATCAATCCGTTTATCGGCTTCCAACGGTGGCAGGCTGAAAATACGCGCGTAAAAGCGCAACAGCTCCTCGGCGGTGAGAAATTTGTAGTAATACGTCATCTCCGGCAGATACCCGATGCGCTGGCGGGCGATGGGCTGGCGGACGTCAATGCCAAACAGGTAGGCCGTGCCGCTGGTGGGCGGAATGAAGCCGAGCAATACATTGATGGCCGTGGTCTTGCCCGCGCCATTGGGACCGAGGAAGCCGAAGATTTCGCCGGCACGAACGGAAAGATTCAAATCCTTCAAAGCCGGCTTGGTTTCCCGCTTCAAACCGCGTGTGCGATACTCAACACTAAGGTTTTCCGTTCGCAGAATCGCGTCCATGTGTTCTCCAAATACCAAAAATAACGCGACATTCCAGAAAAATAATCATTCAAATCCCAATCGCATCAGATCGCCAAACTCAAAAGGCCTGAAACCGGGGATTCCAAGCCTTCTGAATTTGCGCTGTTAATCTAACACGATCAGTTCGGCAACACGTGAGTATAGCTGGAATCCGTGCCAAGCCTACACGTCGGCGCGGTTGAGGCGTCCACTATTTTATAACTGGTGGTGAAGACGTGCGTCGAATCCAGCGGGCACCACGGCAACGTGCCGTTGGCACCGCGACCCAGGTAAGGTTGAATGTCTCCCGGATTCACGGTCGTGGTCTGGACCGGCGCCGTTCTCCAAAGCCCATTCCTGGATGGCAGCGTCAATGTGATGCAGGTTGTCAATGCACGCGTTCTGCTGCGAAGTCGAACGCGCTCGCAGAAAGTTGGGAATCGCGATGGCCGCCAACAGGCCGATAATGGCCACGACTATCATGATTTCCACCAGTGTGAAACCTGCTCTGGGGAAGGTTTTCGTTTTCATGCTACTTTTCTTTCTGTTGGCGCGGCATGAACGACACGGCAGACGGATTATGATAATTTCAGTTGTGTTCACTTATTGCCTGCCGCAACCGCGTCAAATGCCAATCAGCAGTCCAAATGCCACCTTTCGACCCCCGCTGGACCGCTGAAATGAAAAAGGCCCGAAACCGGAGTTTCAGGCCCTCTGAATTTAAATTATCAGCCAAACAGGCTTATTTACCCGTTGGCAACTGATGGAGATAATTGGCATCGGTGCCGAGATTGCACGACGGCGGATCGGCGACGGTACCTACAGCGTAACTGGTCGAGAAAGTGTGCGTCGAATCCAGCGGGCACCATGGCAACGTGCCGTTGGCTCCGCGGCCCAGGTACGGCTGGATGCCGGTGCCATCAGCGGCTACTGAAGCCGTTCCGGCTTGATCCGTTTCCAAAGCCCATTGCTGGATGGCGCCGTCAATCTGACGGAGGTTGTTAATGCACGCGTTCTGTTGCGAAGTCGAACGTGCCCTCAGGAAGTTGGGAATCGCGATTGCAGCCAGGAGGCCGATAATGGCCACCACAATCATGATTTCCACCAGTGTGAAACCCGCTTTGCGGGAGGTTTTAATCTTCATATTACTTTGCTTTCTGTTTAGTGCGGTGTGAACGACGCGACAGGCGGGTTACTATGAGTTCAGTTGTGTTCACTTATTGCCTGTCGCAACCGCGTTAAATCCAACTTAGCAGTCCCGATGCCAATTATTAAACACCAGACATCGCCGCTTGTTTCCCGTTGTCAGCCGCCATTGAGCCAGAATCAGGCAAATGTGGCAATTCCTATTGCGCCGCCGGTATTCGCTGCCCAAAATCTCTAATGGAATTTCCCTGAATGCCTTGCGGCTGTGGGGCATTCTGTAACATTTCTGGACAGCATCCCAACGTTCTAAAATCGAAAAATCTGGTAGCTAGCAGACACTAGCCAGTGTCGGAATCAAAATCAACTGCATGGAAACGAGAATATCCTGCCCTTTGCCCGGGGTCCTTTCTTTCTAGTTGCCACTGGGCAACACATGTTCGTAGCCGTCCTGATATGGAGTTGTACCCACGCCACCCTTTAGGCACGTCGGCGGCGTTGAGGAGTCAACTATCTTATAGCTGTTAGCGAAGGTTTTTGTCGAATCCAGCGGGCACCAGGGCAATGTTCCGGCAGTGCCTCGCCCCATGTAAGGGCGAATGTCAGCAGGCGTGACAGAGTCGCTTGGGCCGGCGCCGCTCTCCAAAGCCCATTGCTGGACGGCGCCGTCAATCTGACGGAGGTTGTTGATGCACGCGTTCTGCTGCGCTGTCGAACGCGCTCTCAGGAAGTTGGGTATCGCGATAGCGGCCAACAGGCCGATGATGGCCACCACAATCATGATTTCCACCAGGGTAAAACCCGCTGGGCGGGAGATTTTATTCTTCATATTACTTTTCTTCGGTTTAGTGCGGTGTGACCCGCGCACGGGCACGTTTTATGGCGATTTCAGGTTCGGTCACTTATTGCCGGTTGGCCCGCTTTGTTTTTCAAACCTGTCCCCAGCTGGAAGGATTCAATAATAAAGACAAATTCCCGTGGATCTTCGTTCACTCGACATTATCCAGCGATTTGCTACGTTTGAATCGTGAGTTTTGTCGCTGAATTCAATTCACTGCCCGTGCCGTCGCTGGTGCGCAAATCGCTGACGATTGGCACTGCCGCGGTGCGCGAAAGCTTGTCCAAGCCCCGATTGTCGCTGGTGGATTTTGCGCAATTGATTTCCCCGGCGGCCTCCGAGCTTATCGCGGTCCTCTCGCGACGTTCGCAGCAATTGACCCAGCAGCGGTTCGGCAAAGTGATCCGGCTGTTCGCGCCGCTGTACCTTTCCAACGAATGCGTCAACAACTGCCGGTACTGCGGCTTTTCCCGCGACAATCCAATTCTGCGCGTGACGCTGTCGCTGGATGAGGTGAAACGCGAGGCGAAGGCGCTCCAGGAACAGGGCTTCCGCAACGTCCTGCTTGTCGCGGGCGAGCATCCGAAATTTGTTTCGCCGGCTTATCTCGAAAATTGCGTCCGGGCGTTGCACGAGGAAATTCCGAGCGTGTCGCTGGAAGTCGGGCCGCTGGAAACGGCGGAGTACCGTCCGCTCGTCATGGCGGGCGCGGACGGGTTGGTGGTTTATCAGGAAACCTATGACCGCGGCGTTTACGCGCAAATGCACACCGCCGGTCCGAAACGAAATTTTGACTGGCGGCTTGAAACGCCGGAACGGGCCTACGCGGCGGGCTTCCGGCGGCTGGGCATCAGCCCGCTTTACGGTTTGGCGGACTGGCGGTTTGAAGCCATCAGCGTCGCGGCACACGCGGATTACCTGTTGCGGAATTGCTGGAAGGCGCAGGTGACCATTTCCCTGCCGCGGCTGCGCCCGTGCGCCGGAGAATTCCAGCCGCTCACGCACATGAGCGACCGCGACCTGGCGCAGTTGGTTTGCGCCTTCCGGCTGATGTTTCCCGATGCCGGTCTGGTGCTTTCAACCCGCGAACCTTCGAAGTTGCGTGACGGCTTGATTCCGCTTGGGCATCACGCTGATGAGCGCCGGCAGCCACACCGAACCGGGTGGCTACACCGGCGCGGGCAGGCAGAATTTGCATCAAACCGTGCGCGGACGTATCGTGGAACTCGGGGCCAGCGAATGGGCGGCCAACGGAAGCGACCGGCAAGCAACCGGACAATTTGACATCGCCGACGAACGGTCGCCGGGCGAAGTCGCGGAATTGATCCGCAAACTCGGCTACGAGCCGGTCTGGAAGGATTGGGACGCGGCGCTGACGGCGTGAAATAAAAACATCGAATACCGAACATTCAAGATCTAACGTCGCATATTGGGCATCCCGTTGGACGGGATTCGATGTTTAGTCTTCGACGTTGGATGTTCGATTTTAAAAAATGAGCGTTGTTGTCGCCAACGGAAAGCGCATCGAGGCAAGGCTGCCGTGCTCACTTGAGGAATTTCTGGTGGCGCAGAAGCTTTTGCCGCGCAGCGTCGTCGTGGAGCACAATGGCGAGGCGGTCGCCCCATCGGAATTCCCCCAACGCAAGCTCAACGCCGGCGACCGCCTGGAAATTGTCAAGATTGTCGCGGGCGGCTGACTTCAATCGGAGTTGGGAGATGGGAGTTGGCAGTTGGGGAAAATTGTCTCCCAATTCTCCCGGCGACGGTTTAAGCTGCGCGCATTATGGATTGGCTGACCCACCTCATCTGGAACGACCTGATCTGGCATGATAACAAGTTTTTAGGCATCGAGTGGAGCGTCTGGAAAGTCGTCGGCTGGATGGGCAACGCCGTTTTTTCCTCGCGTTTTCTTGTGCAGTGGTATGCCACCGAAAAAAAGAAGCAGGTTGTGGTGCCAACTGTATTTTGGTGGTTAAGTCTGATGGGATCGCTGCTGCTGTTGATTTATGCCCTGCGCCAGACCGACTCCGTCTTTATTTACGCCTACCTGTTTCCCTGGGTACCCTACTCGCGCAATTTGATTATTCATTACCGCCACAAAAAGGCGCACACATCTTGTCCGGCGTGCGGGAAAAGCTGTCCGCCGCAATCCAATTTCTGTCCGAACTGCGGCGCGCGGTTGGCGACAGCTACTGCGTAGGCGGGGAATTCGTGGCAACGGGCAGTGTCAGTGGAATTCCGTATTTTTTCAAGATTGGCTGGAAGTCCGGGTGCGATTGACCGTAAACGACGAGTTGCCGGACCAGTTTTTCCATGCCGGGGCGGTTTTGCTCGTACGTTTTGGTAACCCGGATGGCTTCAGGTTTAAGCATCACAATGGCCGATTCGGTGATGTGGGATTGATACCACAAATAAACGGCGAGCGTGCCGCTGACGACGATCAGCGCCAGCAACAGCGTGGTCACTTGACGGTGCAACACTGCTATCTGATCCGTCAATTCGGCTGGCTCGGGGAGATTCATTTCAGATTCGTTCATGGCAATCAGTGTTTGGCGGGTTTGGCTTCAACGCTTTCGAGGATGGAATTGATGGCCGGATGCGTTTTGCTATAGATCAGACAGTCGTTGAAAAAAGCCTGTTCCCGGACCAGGCCGCTATTGGCCAGATTGGCCTGCGAACTGATCGAGCGCAATTCGCGCGTGCGGAATATCGTTTGCAGCGCGAACAGCACACCCGCCAGTACCAGCAGCGCCAGGATGAAGGTTAAAAATGAATTCGTGGCTCCACTTTTCATAATGGTTTCGCCGAATCTATCGAATTGGCCGCAAATGTCCAACATGTTTTTTAGTGGTTTTTAGTGGCGAAAAAGGGCTTGATTTCAGGGTCACCGACGGGCATTAGGTTGCGCAAATTCAACTGTGCCGAAAGAAGAGCCTATCGAATTAAGCGGCAGCGTCACGCAAGTGCTGCCCGGCACCATGTTCCGGGTCGCGCTGCCGAACGGTCATGAAGTCCTCGCCCACATTTCCGGCAAAATGCGGAAGAATTTCATTCGCATCAGCGTCGGCGACAAGGTCAACGTTGAAATGTCGCCTTACGATTTGAACAAGGCCCGCATCACCTACCGCCATAGTTGATTCACTTTTGATTTATGATTCCCGGTTTGTGATTTTTCAGCTGTATTTGCGGCGCCATGCCGGTTAAACCATCAACCAGAAATCGTAAATCATAAATCCCCATGCAAATCCATTTCCTCGGCGCGACGCGCACCACCACCGGCTCGATGTATCTCTCGAGGTCAACGGCAAACGCCTGCTGCTCGAATGCGGCCTGTTCCAGGGCCACCGCGAGGAAACCACCCGCCGCAACTGCTGTTTTCCGTTCGACCCAAAACAGATTGACGCCGTCGTCTTGAGCCACGCGCACATTGACCACGCCGGCAACCTGCCGAACCTCGTCAAGCAAGGCTACGACGGCCCCATCCATTGCACCGACGCCACGCGCGATTTGTGCGGCATCATGCTCATTGATTCCGCGCACATCCAGGAGCAGGACGCGCTGTTCGTCTCCAAATGGCGCGCCAAAAAACATCAGCCGCCCGTCGAGCCGCTCTATCGCGTGCCGGACGCCGAAAAGGCCGTGAAACAACTCGTCGGCCATCCTTACGAAAATTCCTTTTCACCCGTGGACGGCGTGACCGTCACGTTCCGCGACGCCGGCCACATCCTCGGCTCCGCGCAGGTCGATTCTGGACGTTCAGGAAAAGGGCCGTAAATTCCGCTGGCTCTTCAGCGGCGACGTCGGCCGCGGCGGCGACGAAATCCTGCGCGACCCGGTTGCCGTTGAAAATGTGGATTATCTCCAGATCGAATCCACCTATGGCGGGCGCGAACACGCCGTCCGCCAGGATGCCGACGATACCGTCTGCCAGCTCGTCGGCGGCGCGCTCAACCAAAAGGGCAAGGTCATCATCCCGTCGTTTTCCGTCGGGCGCACGCAGCAGATTGTTTATGTGCTGCACGAGCTCACGCTGCGCCGGCAAGTCTGCCGCGCGTCGCCGATTTTCGTGGACAGCCCGTTGAGCGTGAACGCCACGGAGATTTACCGGAAGCACCCCGAATGTTGCAACGACGCATCGCGACATTCCTGTGCGAACAACGAAAATCCGTTCGGCATGGCGAACCTCACCTACATCAGCGACGCCGAGGATTCCAAGAAGCTCAACGACCGCAAGGAGCCGATGATCATCATCAGCGCGTCGGGCATGTGCGAAGGCGGGCCGCATCCGGCATCATTTGAAGAACAACATCGGCGACTGCGAACAATCTGATTCTGTTCATCGGCTACTGCGCCGAAGGCACGCTCGGCAACAAATCACGGCGGGCAAAACGCCCGTCAACATTTTCGGCGAACCGCACGAGGTCCGCGCAAAAGTCGTTTCGCTCGACACCTATTCCGGCCACGCGGACAAAAATGAATTGAAGCAATACGTCCAGAAAATCACCGGCAACCTCAGAAAGATCATTCTGCATCCACGGCGAGGAATCGCAATGCCTCGCCCACGCCGAAACGCTGCGGACCATGAAACCGAAGGCCGAAGTCCTCGTGCCGGAATACCAACAGGTGGTGGAGATTTGAAGCAATATCCTAATTCGACAGTAGGGCACGACGTAAGAAGTGCTTGTCCCTGCGATTTGTCACCTCATCGCCTACACGTTCAGACGCTACCAGCTTGACATAATCCTTGACCCGGACGGATCCCTCTAAATAAGTTATATTCCGCCGGGCGATGTTGCATGACATAACAATTAACACCGCCGTCCCGGTAATCATTTCTCCAATCAATATGACGAAAGTATTCTGGCTCTTTGGGCGTTCCGGTGCCGGGAAAACCACCCTGGCCCAGCGACTGCACCAGGCCTTGATGGACCGGAAAATCCCGGTTTTTATTTTGGACGGCGACGACCTGCGGCACGGCCTGTGTGCCGATTTGGGATTTTCCAGCGAAGCCCGCTTGGAAAATCACCGCCGGATTGCCGAAGTATCAAAATTGGCAGCGGAGCAGGGGTTCAACGTGGTGGTTTCCACCATGGCCCCCCAGCACAGCCATCGGGACGTCGCCGTCCAAGTACTGGGTGAGCGGCTGGTCTGGATTTACGTCCATGCGCCGCTGGACGTCTGCATCCAGCGCGACCCCAAGGGCCTCTACCGCCGCGCCCAAGCCGGCAAGGTGGACAAACTGCTGGATTTTCCTTTTGACGTGCCCCGCCCACAGGAGCGGGAAAACTTCGTGGACACCGTCGCGCAAAACGTGGAAGGCTGTTCCAACTCGGTCCTGGAACTGGTGCAGGACTGTCTGAGCGACTTTGCGATTTGAGTAAATTCATCATCGTCCGCAGCACAACGGCGAAAGCGTCTTCGAATGCGGTGGCGGTGACACCGCTTTTCCGATGGACGGTGTGGTTGCGGAACCGCATTCAAAGGCGGCGTGTCCCGAAAGCTTTCGGGATTCCCGCCGCAGTCCAAGACCTAGCGGTGAAGCGGATGCTTCATAGAAAGAACCACTGACACAGCAAGTCACGCGCTTTGCTCATTGCATACCGCTGAGTGCCCATGTAAGGACGGCCCCAGAAAAAGAAAGCGGAACAGCGTCGTCCCGATTCCACGGGCGGCCAACCCCGGCTAATACCAATAATTGAATACTGCGTCCGAGCTCGGCATAATCATGGCGGGGGTGGCACTGATTAATCAGCGCGTACCTGGTGCTGATTATTTGAATGCTTTTGGTATAACCCACCTCAGGACAAAACTGCCTATGGGCAGCCAAATTAAAAATCGAAGAAGATTGTCCTTCTAAAAGGTTACCGCGGGATTTTCCCGTTGATGTCGGGAAATTCAGGCGCTTTAGGCGCGTAGCGTGCCCGCGGCTCGTTCGGCGAGGAACGATGCGTAGGTCTTTTTCAAACCTTCAAGCAAGCCAATCCTCGCCTTCCAGCCCAGCGCGGTCAGCTTCGATATGTCCAGGAGCTTGCGCGGCGTGCCGTCAGGTTTGCTCGCGTCCCACACGATGCGGCCATTGAAGCCGGTTACGGCGGCGATGGTTTCGGTCAGTTCCTTGATGGTCACGTCGGTACCGGTGCCGACGTTAATCCAGTCTGGCGGGTTTTCGAGCTTGAGGAGAAACGCGCAAGCGTCGGCAAGGTCATCAACGTGCAAAAATTCCCGCTTGGGACTGCCCGTGCCCCAAGCCACGACTTCGGTGCGATCGGCGGTCTTGGCCTCATGAAACTTGCGGATGAGCGCGGGCAGGGCATGCGAGTTTTCGAGATCGTAATTGTCGCCCGGCCCATAAAGGTTGGTCGGCATGGCGGAATGAAAGAGCACACCATATTGCCTGCGGTAATGCTGGCAAAGCTTGAGTCCGCTGATTTTTGCAATGGAATAAGCTTCGTTGGTCGGCTCCAACGGGCCGGTGAGCAGACAATCTTCGGGCATCGGTTGCGGCGCAAGCTTGGGGTAGATGCACGAACTGCCCAGTAGAAGCAGCCGTTCCACCCCGGTCTTGTACGCGGCATGGACGTTGTTCGCCGCGATGAGGAGATTGGAATAAATAAATTCGGCCGGATAGGTGTTGTTGGCGTGAATGCCGCCGACTTTGGCCGCCGCGATGATGGCGACGTCCGGTTTTTCCGAAGCGTAGAAAGCCTCGACGGCGCCTTGGTTGGCGAGGTCGAGTTCGCGCCGTGAGCGCAGCGTGAGCGAGACGCCCGGCTCGCCCTGGAAACGCCGGACCAGAGCCGAGCCGACCATGCCCTTGTGACCTGCGATGAAAAGCTTCATGGCGATTTGGACAGTTGGCCAACCTGCGATTCGTGTTTTGCCAGCTCAAGATCGTGTTCGACCATGATTTTTACCAATTCCTTGAAACGTACTTTTGGCGACCAGCCGAGCTGTTTGTGCGCCTTGGCCGGGTTGCCGATCAGCAGGTCCACTTCGGCGGGACGCTCGTAGCGCGCTTCGTGTTTCACGTATTTCTGCCAGTCCAGGCCGAGCAATCCGAAGGCTTCCTCGCAAAATTCGCGCACGCTGTGCGTCTCGTTGGTTGCAACCACGAAATCGCCGGGTTGGTCCTGCTGCAGCATGAGCCACATCACTTCGACATATTCTTTGGCATAACCCCAGTCGCGGCGTGCGTCCAGATTACCAAGGTAAAGCGAATGCTGCAGGCCGACTTTGATGCGGGTGGCGGCGCGGGTGATTTTGCGCGTGACGAAGGTTTCACCGCGCCGCGGCGACTCATGGTTGAAAAGGATGCCATTGCTCGAGTGCAGATTGTAGCTTTCCCGGTAGTTCACCGTGAGCCAGTAGGCGTAAACCTTCGCGCAACCATAGGGCGAACGCGGCCAAAACGGCGTCTTCTCCGTCTGGGGCACCTCCTGCACTTTGCCAAACATCTCAGAGGATGAAGCCTGATAGTAACGCACCCTTTTCACGAGGCCTGCCTCGCGGATGGCTTCGAGGATGCGCTGCGCGCCAAGGCCATCCACATCACCGGTGTATTGCGGGATGTCGAAGGATACGCGCACGTGCGATTGCGCACCCAGATTGTAAATTTCGTCGGGCTGAAGTTCGTAAAGCAATTTGACCATTTGCACGGAGTCCGCGAGGTCGCCGTAATGGAGAAACAGCTTCGTGCCTCTCGCACGCGGATCTTGATAAATATGGTCAATGCGGCTGGTGTTGAACGTCGAAGCGCGGCGAATGACACCATGCACTTCATAGCCCTTTGCGAGCAACAATTCCGCAAGATATGAACCGTCCTGGCCGGTGATGCCGGTGATGAGCGTTTTTTTCATGCCGCATTTAGACAGTTTCCATCGTCAAGCCAAAATTTGGAAACTTTGCGCTGAAAAGTAAAGGCGGATCTCAAATTCGGACGCACCCCGGATAGTTTTGGCTTTCCTGCTTGTTTTTGCAGAGTCGGCGGTTTTACTAAAGGCGATTTTTCCTTCCCCAAGCGCCGCGCGGAGCTGGACGCGTCAAGGTTTGACGTTTTCAATGTCGCGCCTGACGCCGCCACTTCGGTGCGGTTCATTGCCAACGAACTGATTCGCCAGCTTGGATTCAAAGGGCGCACAAAAATCTCCCATGGCGACACCATTGTCGACTGGCCCGGAGACGTTCCGCAATCGAGAATGGATTCCACGAAGCTCCGAAAGGCGGGCTTCTCGCTGCCACGGATATCGAATGAAGTCTTGGGTTTTGCCATCGGCCGCATCATCCAATGGCTCGCGGTGCGCGGGGAGGCCGGAGACGATTTGCAATTGCCGCCCGATGCCTCGCCAAAAACTTGAGCCGACCGGTGGCAGCACATGACTGCCGAACCCCGCCCCTTGCGCCAAAAGTAACTGTTACCCGAGAGCAGGTATCGTTGTGCCAAAAGGGTGTTACCCGATGGCTCTTGTTTTTGGTTAACTGTTCCGGCGCTTCGAAGCGAGCTAAAACGAGCAGGGGGGCGAGCTTTGAGCCTCAGCTCGCGCCCCCCTGCGGTCGAAGGTTCGTTGGACTTGCGTCCCTGGTTTTTTTGGATCGAGAGCACCGGTTTTCTTAGTTGGGGTTTCGACGGATCGCCGAGATCTGCTTGAGACTACGCTCCACCGTTTCTTTCAAGGCAAAGGGGTTCAACCGGGCCTTGTGCTGTCGCAGCCGTTGCTTGGTGGTTTCGGCCACCTCAGCGCTGGCCAGCACGCGCGCCAGGGGCGTTTGAGCCTGTCGGTAAACGCGCCGCACCTTCCCCGCTTCGCGCTCCTGGTGATCAAGTTTGAGGCTCGCATGAAAGTAATTGAGCAACTGTCCATAAGCTCCCTTGACCAGCGCATTGATCGGCTCCACCACCTCCGGATTGTCATGCCGTTCATACCCAAAGCACTGTCGAACATGGGTCCAGTTCTTCTGCTCCACATGCGCATTGTCGTCTTTCTTGTTCGGCCGGCTGCGCGTCATGAACACCGGCTGCGGCCGCTTCTGCAGCCACTTAAGCACATGATGGTTTATAAACTCTCCTCCGTTGTCGCTGTCCAAACCCAATAACGAAAAAGGCAGGCTGGCTTCCACATCCTGCAATGCCACCAGCGTTCCAGCCTGGCCCCGTCCCCACATCGCCCGCACTTCCACCCACGTCGTGGCGTAATCCACCCCATCAACCATCCACACAAATTCCCCGGCCACACTGCCGCCGCACAGCGCCACTGTATCGACCTCCAACCACCCCGCTTTGCCTTCCTCCCACAGACTGCCGCGAATGGGAATCTGCTGGCGCAACAACGTTCCGGGTCGCGTCAGCGACCGGCCTCGGCCTTTGTGCACGCAACGGTGCCAGCAGTCGGTCCAGGGTTCGCCCGCTGGCCAGCAACAGCTTGTCCCGCACCTCTCCGGGCATGGGCCGCTCGTATTGCTCGTAGGCCGGAATCCACTCCGGTAACATCGCCACCAGGCGCCGCCCACACGCATAGTCCGTCGCTTGCCAGATCGGCCTCAGCCATGGCACCAGCAACTGCGGCTCATACTCCACAGGACGACCGCTCAGAATCACGGGACCTCTCCTGAGCGCGGGCGCGCCTAATGCCCGAATCGCTGACTTGCGATGATAGCCCAGCAACTCCTGCGCTTGATCCAGCAGCTTGCGTTTGTGTTCCGCGCCAGCCGTTTCGTAACGCCGCCGCAGCTTCCTCAATACCTCTTCCCGTGTCGGTTGACTGATCATTTTATCCATTCCGGCCACGGTAACCCGACTTCTGGCACAACGTATCCCTCAGACCGTCTTTCTGCCCCTCCCAGGGTAACAAAACTTTTGGCGCAATTCGCCCCGGCTGTTTTCAAAGAAGTCCGCGTCGAAATGCCGAACAGCGGCTTCGATCTGACTAACGAACCGCCTTCCGTAGTCTGGCACAGCATCGGCATGAGCATTAAACGACCATCACCACAAACGCCTGCTTCCGGGACGAGGCGCCTTGAGGACGAAACCATTTTGAAAGATTGATCCGGTAATACCACGCGCCAAACCCTGCTCTCATTCAGTGGCAGCGGATTGCTGGTGTGATGCGGGGCCGAAGAATAGAAAACGGAATTGCGTTGTCCCAATCCCCCGGGCGGCGAACCCCGGCCAATACCAGTAATTAAAAATGGAACCGGCCAGAAGAGGTCCCAGAACCAGCGCGCCCAGGCCCAAGGTCGTGAAATGCACCAGCGTCAATGACAAAATCAAGCTGAGTATATTTGTGGCCACCGTCGGCCAAAGATAGGTGAGGCGGTTTCCCGTGGCGATCAGGGTGCCCCAGATGGAGAAGTGCATGTCGAGAAAAGTGCACAACATCAAAACTGCCAGCCAGAGTCGGGGGAGCATTTCCTTGTGGCTACCGGACCATTTCAGCAGGGCAGGACCGAGGAGCACGACCATGCCCGCCAGCAGCAGGAAGGTGAAGATTTGCAGCCAGAGCCGTGGCCAAAGAATGCGCCGCAATCCGGCAAAGTCATGCCGGGCATGGCACTGATTAATCAATGGCAGTTTGGTGCTGAACCAAACATTCGCCATGCCGACGGCAATAGCCATGAGCTGGAGCGAAAGCCCGTAGCGTGCGTTGGCGGCAAGTCCGAAGGCGGCCAGACAAATGGCAGTATTGGCATTTACCGTGAGATAGCTGCTCACGGACTGCACTCCCAGCCGCCAACTGTTCGGCCAAAGAATGCCAAGATATTTTTTGGCCTCAATCACCGCGGGCGGCGGATGTCCCTGCAAGCGCGCCAGGCATAGCCGGCACGCCAGCCATCGCTGGAGCGCACAACTGAACAGCGTGGCGACGGGAACACTCAGCAAGCCAGCCCCGCCCAGCAACAGTGCCGCCGAAATGACTACTTTAACCGTTGCGGCCAGCACGCTGATCCGTGCCGCCGCTCTTACCTCGTTCAAGCCGGTCAGATAGTTTGTCCACCAGTTCCAATAGATGTCGAAAACAGTGGAGACCAGCGTCACGGCCCAAGCCAGCCGGGTAATCAATGGCGAGGAGGTTTCACCAATGCGCAACTCCACCAGCCAGGTGCCCCAGATGCCCATGATGACCAGAAGGATCAACGCAACATAACGGTAAAGCCGCCGCATAGTGTGGAGCAGTTGCCAGAGCAAGTCATAATTGGGCGTCCCGCTCGTTCCCGGAGTGGGCGGTCCATAAGCGTGCAACGCCTCGGCCCCTCCTACGGCATAACTGACGAACCGGCTCATGGTCGGTCCAAATCCGAAATCAATAATCGGCGCCAGCCCCACCAGGCTTAATAACACATAATACATCCCCAAATCGGCGATGGACAGGACATGAACGATCAACGGCAAAAGCACGAGCCCGGATATGAGCCGAATGCCGTTAAAGATCCAGGACCAGACCACGGCGGAATTGTTAAAGCGTTTGAACATTCGTTGCCTAATCGAAGCGTTCGCGAAGCAATTTCATGGCCGACCGTTACCGGGCACAAAGCAGATTAACATAACCAGCTGGGTTCAAATGGGCGTCAAGCTCCTCAAATTGGCCAATCGCCTTGACGCCGCCGTCCGGTTGAATGACCTGCAAGGTGAAGGATTGCGAACGAAGCTCGTCAAAGACTTGGCGCGGTTGGACTCCTGCTCCCTTTAGATTCACCGGACAGTATTCAATGATGATTTTCAATCCGGGCAACCGCGCCGCCGTCTGTCTCATGCCCCGCAGCACGCTGAGTTCCGCCCCTTCCACGTCAATTTTGACAACATCCACCGCGGGATTGCCTCGTTGTTTAAGAAATTCATCAAGGCTGATACAGGCGACCGGCACGGATTCCTTGGAATGGCTTCTATTCAGCAGGCTATTGCCAGTGCCGCTGGTGAAGTTGAGATGGAGAAATGCCGGCTCGTGGTTGTCTGAAATGGCGCACTGGGTCAACTCCTTGCTCTGAAAGGAGCGCGTGTTGAATTGCAGATATTGAAACGTCATTGGGTCAGGTTCGAAGGCAAACACCCGACCGTTTTTGCCGACTTGCCGGCAGAATTGACGAGTGAGCAGACCCACGTTTGCGCCGATATCCACCACCGTCTTCCCCGGCCCCAAAAGTCGTTTACAAAGATGCTGGATGTCCGGCTCCATCTCTCTGATCAAGTATCTCAGTCTGTCGCGCAGCCTGAAATACGGCGGTAATTTCAGCCCCCGCACAAGAAGCAACCCATTGACACTATGCAAGGCAAGTTTCCGCAGCCTGCCCTTCGGCACCACATCGGGATAGCTGTACGTTTGCAGCGGCTCAGAAGAATTCATACTGCGTTCGGTCGGCACTTAATTGTTCTCTCAGGTTATGAAAGCAATCGGCCAACCGCAAGACTTCACCACCGTACAGTTAGGATGGCCCATGTGAAAGATTAGGTAGTGGTACGTTTTGAATCAGAATCACTCTGACGACAATGTAACAACTCCCGTGCGGCCATTGTAAATCATCGTATAGTGCAGAAGAAAGGTTCTGCCGATTAAAGCTTTATGCCATTGTCCGCCCGCTTCCAAATGAACCCCGGCAAAAGCGCCATAAAGTGTAAAGTTTAATGATGGGATATGTACTTGTGCCAAATGTATATTCACCTCATGTTTTCCGCCAATTCCAGAAAAGATTCGGCGGTCAATAATCGGCAAATTAAGCTGTGACGCAAGCACGCTATCAATACAGCTTTCTGTCGCTCCACTATCAACGAGAGCGCGGATTTGAGTCATACCCGGCTTCGGTGTGCGACCTTGACCTGGTTTAAATGCGGGATCAAAACCGATGTCAACAAATAGCGTGGGGCCGTAAGAAACAAGTAAATCTTTTGCGAGAGCGCCCCCTTCAATGGTAATAAAACCACATTCAGTTTTAGGCATAGACCGGCTTAAACATCACCGACGCAGGCAATGTTAATGGAGGTGCACCGACCTGCTTGATAAGATATGGCCCACGGCCAAAACGAAGCACCGCATCTTCAGCCGTTTTTTCAAATGAATCATAAGCGGCAATAAAAGCCTCGTTGTGGAATAGCACCCATTTGTTCATGTGCTTTTCCTCTAACTCTGCCTGCATCTTAGTATATGCAGCAATATCGGCTTTCAAATCGGCCATACATCCAACATGAACCTGAAACGTGCCAATGTCAACACATCAATTCATCCCGATTCGTTGATATATTTACCTTAACCAAGTAATCCAACGATTTCCTCCAAGCTCCAAACGTGATCGGTAATTCCAGCCTCCATCGCTGGCGTGACGCGCAAAGTCTGGTGAATCCAGCAAAAATTGTAGTGCATGTAATGCAGCGCGATTGCCGCTTCGTGGTTTTCAATTTTCTTTGAAAAGGCGTTCGTCAGCCGGGTGAATCGGCGCATCTGCATCCGCATCGTCAAGTTTTGCCGTTCTGTGTGGCTGGTGGAAATGTGGCGGAAATCTGGCATCCCTGAAATCACGGCTCGCCTTGCGCCCATACACTGCGCTGGCGAATATCGGACTTCACCTTCCTGCGGTGCAACGCCGTAAATCTTTTGCAGCATCGCGTAATCAATGTCCGCACCAAAGGCATCTTCAACGGCTGTCAGATATGCCTTGTGGCCGTCCGTGGTCAACTGGACGCGATTTGCCAGCCGTCCCGACAAGTCATGCATGAAATGATACGCTGCGCCAGCATCGCGGCTGCTGACAAACCAGCAGGGGACAAGTTTCGTGTCGGGGTCGAGCGCAACCCAAGTCCAAACACTGCCAACTCCCTGTTTGCCACGCATTGCGTCTGGCACGTTTTTGTCTTTCGCGTAACAGAAACTCCAAATTTCATCGCATTGGATTCGCTGGCATTTCAGGTTGCGAAAAACCTTGTCCTGATACGCTGAACACGCCGCACCAAGTTCCACCAACAACTTTTGAATCGCGGTGCGGTGAGTGCCGGTCATGCGAGTCGTTGCGCGGAGAGAATTACCCTCGACTAGACAGGCAACCACTTTGACCTTTTCTTCAATGTTTAATTTATTCATGCCTCAAATATACTTGAGCGCTCAAGCATTGTCAACCACAATGTTGAGCGGTAAAAAGGCAAGAATTGATCTTACTGTTTTGCGGATACGGCAGGCGATTCTGTCGGCGGCGCTTTCGCTTTTTCTGGTTCAGAAAACACAATAGACGGTATCATTATTTGGGAATATGGTCCAAAGGCGGTGCAGGCTCGCACGATCTCGCGTGCTGTCCCGTACAACATGCTGCTGCCATTAACATAAACCACTCGCTCAATGTTTTCGATGGTGCCGGTGAATGTGCTTTTTAAAATCCCCACAATTTCAACAATGACTGAATAGGGCAGATTTGATTCAGCGCTAGGCTGAATCCTTATATTCAGTGTAATCTGAAACAAAGCGGGATCATCACTGTTTCTGGACATTTCGCCGGATAAACATAGGTCGGAATCTTTTTGAACCACGCCCCTTGCTGCGTCGAACGACGGATTGGCGATTATATTTAGTTGAGTGACGAAATATCGCCTTAATTGCAAGTTGGAAGCCTTCAATTGCCGATTTTCTATAGTCATTTAATGCGTACTATTAAAATTCAAACTGCCGAACTAAAAGTCAGCCGGTTGTTTCTATAAGCCGAAACCCAATAATGGTTTGCAGAAACAACCGGCTGAACCATTTCGATTGCAGCCGGGACAGATATTTTATATGAGACTGGTCTTTCTGCTACAGCCTCATAGGCTTTTACCTTTTTATACCAATCACAGCCTTCTTCGTAGAGGGTCTGTAAATAGGTCAACGGCAGCAAACCGTCCCGAATAGCGCAGAGAATTATATTGACTAAACGCGATAGTCTTACCCTCCCATTTTCCCACCGCGTGTAGCTTTTTTCTCCGGCTTGAATCAGTTTTGACATTTGGACCTGAGTCAGTTGGAACCGGATTCTCAACTCTTTAATTTCTTTTGGCGTCATCAATCCCATATAACGGGACTGTGTCCGCTCAATTTGCTCTAATGCCTCACTGGTGAGTATCCATTTTCCACTGCTTGATCGGCGCGCCGGAACTTTGATTGTGTGAATATCAGACACCCCATCCCCATCGAGATTTGGTATCCGAACTTCAAAATCAATCAGTTCTATGCTGTCACTGCTTTGCTTTTTCATAGTTCATCCCTTTCTGGTTCATGTGCTGAATAAATTACTATCAAGCGTCCATCATTCGTGAGACAGATTTTTCCGTACATGGGTTCGTTATTTGTTGTAAAAAAGAACGCATAAGTTTCCCCTTCGTCTATTGGCATTTTTATTCGTTTTCCACTTACCCCCGGTATGAGTGCCTTAACCATTGCGTCGTATGCCTGATAGCGGCTGCCATAGATGTGCCAGCGCTCAAAAGCTTCGTGCGTCCATTCAATTTCACTATCACTTCCGCGCCTAAGTTTTTCCACAACGCTGGAAATCCAACGTTGTGGGATGACGCAGGTTCTTCTTTTGAAAAACATGTGAATCCCATGTATTGAGACGTGACCAGCGTCGTTTCATGACGCAAATGTATCAATTGATACCACAATGTCAAACTATTTTTCCCCATTTTTATTATTTAAGACCAATTGTTTATACTTATCTGTCCTTCAACCACCTAGACTCGGCTGCCTTTCGGGCTATTTCTTTGCGTTTTCTGGCGGTAAGGGCATTTGCCCGCGCTTTTCCGCCTTTGAGGCCACCAAGCCTGCCTAAAGCTACGGCAGCAGGATTCTTGCCTGTTTTGCTGATGACTGGTAAAGATTGACCTGTTGATCGTGCAACAATACGAGCCGCCGTCTGGTTCAGGTCACTGCTTGAGCGTTTAGGCATCTTGCAACTTTGCGCCTAAACAGAAAAGATTCAAGGCCAAAGTGAGATTTCAGGATTGAACGTACCACTACCAAAGATTACTCGACATAGGAACCGAGGAGTGTTACAAGGAGCTTCGCATTTTGTTCACTTCGATTTTACATGAAAGCCAACTCGGCATTAAATCCCAAGCCTTGGATTAAGGAACTGCTGTTTCGCCTGTCGGGGGGACTTCGCTTCCGCCAGCGTTTGCAGCATCCTGAGATGATTGCCAGTTTCCTAGGCGGCGTGACAATCACCGATATTTCGGAGCATTTGAACACGCTCTTTTTCTTCGCCATGGATGTCAAACCGCGATTAATTGTTGAATTGGGCACACGCGGCGGCGAGAGCACGCGGGCTTTTTTGGCCGCCGCCGCTTTGAGTGACGCCAGGGTTTTGAGCGTGGACCTTGATGATTGCAGCGGAGTGGAATTGCCCCACCGCGAACGGTGGAGCTTCGTGAAATCTAACGATATCGAGTTCGGTTTGCACAGTTTTGCCAAATGGTGCGAGGCGGCCCATCTCCAGCCCCGGATTGATTTGCTGTTCATAGACACCTCTCACCTTTATGAGCACACGAAACAGGAAATTCAGACATGGAGTCCATTTCTATCCAGCACCGGAGCGATGATTTTTCATGATACGAACATGGGTTTGGGCGCTTACGGCCGACTTGACCGTTCTGTCAATCGGTATGGTTGGAATAATCGTCGGGGCGTGATCCGCGCGGTGGAAGAATTTTTGGGGACAACCTACGACGAACGCCGTTTCTTCACCGATGTCGCCAAAGGATTTCTGGTTGCCCATTATCCGCATAGCAGTGGATTGACGGTTTTAAAAAGATTGGCAGTGAAATAACGGGTCTGGGTGGCGGCCCCCGCAGTTTCCCGATCCCTCCCGCAGTCATGCATCTCCCCACGCCTTCAAATAAGCCGCATGGACCGCTTTCATCGTACTGATGTCGTCATAACGATTGCCTTCCGTCTTGCAACGGACATGAAAGCAGTTGCGCCACCGATCCGGAGGCACCGATTGGACCGCAGGCGTGGATGTCACGAGCATTCGCGGGATGGCGTGCGGATGGACTCCAATCCGGTCCAGCGAGTGCGCGATGGCGTCATCGTCCCCTACTGACCAATCGAGGGCTGGGTCGTAAGCCGCAAGTTCCACCATGTCCCGGCTCATTAAAATGCCGGCTCCGTTGACATGGCACACATCGGGCATGGGGTGAATCGGCCCACCATAATACCGGGTGGCGGGCAGGGTTTGGACAAATTGGCGAAGCAAGGGCAGATAGTTGTAGGACGAGGTATTGGTTCGGAAAAGATAATCGAAGGAATGTTCCTTGAGCACATGCCGGAAAGCAGCCGCTGTCTTGGCCGGGAGATTGCCCCAAAAATCTGGAACATCCACGTCAATGCGGTCACCCGATTGCCTGGACCGAAAGGTATGGCGGGGACCAATGAAACGCAGGAAGGCCCGCCGCAATCCATGCCGGCCCAATTTATGAAGCCCGTTTGAGATGGCTGCGTATGCCCAGTAACGCGGTCCGCCAATCACGCCATAATAAAAATAGACCGGGACATCATCTGGAGGCTTCGCGGCCCAAGTGGCGCGCTGGCCCAACCTCTCGATACTGCACCACGGCTCCTTGTCAAAGCCCAGAACCAGAACCAAAACTTTCTTCATTGCTGGGGCAAACTAAACATACACGCAGCCGCAAAAAAGCTCAAAAGTCGGCGGCGCCCTGCGTGGCCGGCGGCGGGGTAACGAGTCGTTCAGGTGGCACGCCTCGCGCTGCGAGGCGTGTCGGGTCGCAGCGCGACCCGACCCACCATCAAAAGTTACATTCACTTGCATGGATTCAGATTAAACTGCATCAGGCGGCTGGTCATACAATTTGATGTATTGGTTCACCATCACCGTCCAGGAATGCTCATGTCTGGCCCGCGCCAGCGCCGGCTGAAAAACAGCAGCATCAGCCAGCAGCTTGCGCGTAACTTCGGCAAACGAGGCGCTGTCGCCCGCCGTATAAGTGACGCCGCAAGGGTAACGGCTCAGGAATGCGGAAAAATATGGTGTGGCGGAGGCAATCACTGGCCGCAGGTGCTGGCAGCATTCAATCAGGACCCCGGAGCCGCGTGAAAAATTGGCTTCGTATGGCAAGACGACCGCATCTGCCGCCGCAAAATAGTATCGTGTCATTTCCCCCGGCACAAATTCATCCACGATCCGCGCCTTTGGATAGCCGCAATCCGCCACCACCTGCCGAGGATCATTGGCGGAGATGACCTTGCCGACAAACAACGCCAGCGGAGGTTGAGGCAGGGTGAGGCAACCTATCAACGGAGTGTGGTAATCTTTTTCCAAGCGGTGCGTTCCAAAAAAAAGAACGATCCTTTCCGCCGCGGGCAGGTCTAGCCGCCGCCGGGCTTCCTCCCGGGCGGGCAGCGTTATGGAGTCATCGATCGCGTTGTGGACAATACGGATATGACTGCCAAGCAAAGGACTGATTTCCCTGTGCAGGAACTCGTTCTCGCAGGTGAAGTCAAGGCGGCCCGTGGCGGCGGCCCTTTGTAACAGGCTCTTCAGGTATGATCGCAGCCGGGCCTTCAGCCCGGTGGCCGGACCGGACAATATGCCGCCGTAGAGAGAATAAACAAAACGGATTCGCTTTAACCACAATGTAGCCAAGACAACCGCCCAATAGGAGCCGCCAATGAAATGCAGGACGGGGTTGGGGGGCACAATTTGACGTTGTTCCTGGTAGGGACGGCGCACTGCGCCGTCCGTGCCGTGCCCGGCGGTGTCGGTTTCGCCGGCCTCTGGAGACATTTGTTCCGCTTGTTCAACCCGGGCGCGGACATCGCGGCGCAATGTCCCTACCAGCCGCAATGCCTTGAACAAGCCGGCGAGAGTTTCGCACAAGTTCATCAGCGGCCCAAATCGGCGTTGCTGCCATTGACCTTGGGCCACGTGCCTCCAGCCCGGCGGCAGGCAGGCAAACACTGGTTCAACGGTGTCTTTCAAATCTGGCGGGACTGGCTCGGTGGTGGTGCTGAAAGTAACGATCCGGACATTTTGACCTTTTTTCCGCAGGGCGCGCAACAAAGCTATAGTGATGGGCCAGTTGTGCGAGGGATAATGCGCGCTGGGACTGACGAGCACGATTTGTTGAGACCGAATCACGGCAAAGCATTCTTTCAAAGGAGTTGCTCACAAATCAATCCTTAAACGTTTTAGTGAATGACCAGCGAAACGTCTTGCGACGACATCCGGATGTTCTTAAACTTCTCCGGGCGTTCAGATGCAAGCGTAGCAACGGCGTCTCAAATGGTTCAGGGTGGCGGGGAAGCTCTTACGCCTTCCCGCTATTTAAAAGCAAAAATTCAAATTGAAAATTCCGGGCAAGCAGACAAAAGCTAGGCTGGTGCTGGCGTCGCTCCTGGCAGCCGCCGTGACCAGTGGCGTTGCTGCAAACGAGATCTGGCTGTCGTCCACGAACAGTCTGTCCTACGTCAAAACCCAAATCAACCTGGGCAGCGGAACGATGGCCAATCCGTACTATGGGGATTTTGATTATATCATGGGCCATGATGTTCAGCCCAACGCCATTGTACACTTGGGCAGTGGCGTCTTTTGGACGACGGGCGTGGGCGAGTCCGGGACGGAAAATTCCATCATCCCCGCCGGCGTAACCGTCGAAGGAGATGGCGAGGAAGAGACGATTGTGCGGCGGGCCACGAATTACAGTGGATATTATCTCCCGCAAAACCTGGTGCTCTTGCATTCGGGGTCCTCGAATGTGAAGGTTCGTAATTTGACCGTGGATTGCAACGCCTTTGACTTTCACAACCTTGACTCGACCAATGCTATTGGCGGGGTCTCGCTAATGGGAAGCGGGGAAACGATCGAGCACGTCACTGACATCAACGGGACAGGTGTTGGGTACCTGGAGGAGGGTTTTCAATTGATAGTGGGAAACTATGGCCAGAACCACAACAAGGTCATAGGCTGCACGGTGTCCAACTTTCTGGGAAATTACGGGGACGGCATTGCGCCGACGGGGGATTGCCTGGTGGAAGGCAATAAGGTTTATTTTCCGGTGCAACCGGTTCCATTGACCGAGAAATGGTGGAACCCCCTTTTTGGGATCAACGTGTGTGACTCTTCGGATGGAAGCCTGGTCATCAACAATTATGTGTATGGCGGGGGGGATGGATTTCACAATGACACCGGCGGGGACACAAATCTGATTATCGCCAACAATGTGTTCGAGAACGTTTGTGAAGGTCTTGATTTGTCAGGCGACGAAAAGCCCTACAATCACGTCACCGTCTCCCATAACGTAATACTGATGCAGACCAATTATCTAAGACCTTACCTCCAGGAGTTCGGAATTGATCTGGGAACCTTATACCCGGGTCAAACCAATCAAAACGTCGTCATTGATGGGAACGTCATCGGTTTATACAAGAACCAGCTTTGGTCGGTGACGAATCCAATTACAGGGGCGATTGGCGACGGAAGCCAGGGGGCCATTTACATTCATGCGGCTGGCTCCGGTCAACTAAATAAAAACATCTCCATCGTTGACAATCAAATAGACGCGAGGCTGCCGATCGAATTTGCCAGCAACTATGTGAATCTGTACGCCAGTGGCAACATACCGCTGAATGGAACCAACTTTGCAACCGCATACGGACATCCCGGTTTGACCAACGTCGCCGGGATCCAGACTGTGAGCCAACAGTGATTCTGTCATAAAAAGGCAGGAGCGACGCCTCGTCGCTTGGACGGCCATGGAAATCATTGACGAAGGCGGCATTTCCAGCGGCGAAGGCGCTGCCACTACGGGTTCTCCTTTCAGTTTAAGCTTTCAGAGCCGTGACGGATTCTGTTATTCACTTCGGGCCGCATGAAGATTGCGTTGATTTCGATTGACAGCCGCCACAACGAGCGCACCTACCATGAAACCACGCCCCGCTTTGGCACAGGGGTGGATTCCATGATTGAAGCGGTGGCGGCCCGGCCGGAATTGGAGCTCCACGTGCTCTCCTGCACGCAACAGCCGATGCAGTCGCCGGAGAAGCTGGCGGAGAACATTTGGTTCCACAGCCTGCACGTGCCCAAACTTGGTTGGTTGCGGACCGGTTACCAGGGCTGCGTCCGCGCCATGCGTCGGAAGTTCCAGGAAATCCAACCGGACATCGTGCATGGCGTGGGAACCGAACGGGAAGGGGCCATCAGCGCCGTGTTTTCCGGCTTTCCCAATGTCGTCGCCATCGCGGGCAACATGGCCGAAATCGCGCGACTCAACGGGGCGCGCATCGGCAGCTATCTTTGGCTGACAGCGCGGCTGGAGAATTTCCTTCTACCCCGCACCGGTGGTGTGATCTGCAATTCGCTCTATTCGCAACGGGTGATCCAGCCGCGCGCCAAAAAGACATGGCTGATCTATCCGGGCCTGCGCGGCCTTTTTCTTCAGCCCTCCAGGCATGCCGGGCCGCGGGATAGCGCGCTCGTGATTGCCGGCGTCATCAGCCCGCGCAAGCGCCAGATTGAATTGTTGCAGGTGGCCGAGGCTCTCCATCGCGATGGGTTGAAATTCGAGTTTCGATTTGTAGGTCCCATTTACGATCGCGAGGATTCTTATGTGGCGGCGTTCCTGGACCGGATTCAGTCCGCGACGGCGGCGGGTTATGCCCGCTATCTGGGATGCCCCTCTCATTCTGGCATGGTGGAGTGCTTCGACGCGGTCTCGGGGTTGGTCCATTTCCCCAGTGAGGAGGCCTTTGGCAGCGTGGTGGCAGAAGGTTTTGCGCGGAACCTGAAATTCTTCGGCGCCCGGACGGGAGGCATGATCGAAATCGCCGAAGGCGCGCCTGAGGCCGAAATGTTCGTGCCAGATGACTGGCCGGGGTTGACGGAGGCCATCGCGCGTTGGATTAAGGCTGGCCATCCATGCGTGACGGGCGCGTCCGAACTCATGCGTCAGCGTTACCATCCCCAAGTCTATCTGGACCAGCATTTGCAGGTTTACCAGGAAGTGCTGCTAACGAAGAAAAAATGATCCAGCGGCGGTGCCAACCTATTCAGCGCCGATGCGGTAAAAGCGGGCAGGAAAATTAGTCCACGCCGGATCGCTGAAATAGAGAAAGCCGTTGGTAAGCGTAGCTGTTAGCAAAGGAGTCCACACAGGATGCGCCAGGTTCGTGCAAGCCTCGATGACGATGGGGATGTTTGCAGTTCCGGTAATGGTGACGCCAAACTGATTGGACCGCATGCCGAAGCTGCCGTTTCCGACTTGGATCTCGGGATCCCAAAATACGACCGGCAAGCCGACAAAGGTGGGTGTTTGCAAGCGGTAGAAACGGACGGGATAATTCAACCACTGTGGATCGCTGAAATAAGACGAGCCGGTATTGGTCGCCACGGGCGACCAAAAGGGATAAGCCAGGTTTGTGGATGCTTCCACAATCACGGACAAGTTGTTGTTGCCGCTGATGTTAAATCCAAACCGATTCGAGTGCACCCCAAAGCTGCTGTCACCACTTTGTATTTGCGGGTCCCAACCCGTGGTTTCCGACAGGTAGTAGATTTTCGTCTGAGCCGCGTTTGTGCCTGGGAACAACTGTTCGACCCCCGCGAGGGATGGCGGATTACCCATGAAATAAGCCGCTTGCAGGTTGTTGTCGTTGCAGAAGGCGCCGGAACCGATGCGACGTACGCCGCTGCCAATCGTCACGCTGGCGAGGCTTTCACACCCGCTAAACGCATTTCCGCCGATGTCGGTGACACTGCCGGGGATCGCCAGGCTGGGAAGATTGCTGCAACCGGAAAAGGCGCCGACACCAATGCTTGGGACGCCATCACCAATCACCACGTTGGTCAAGCTCCCGCAGTCGCTGAACGCGTAGTCTCCGATGTTGCCCCCGTCAATTATGAGATTGGCGAGGTTGGCGCAGGAATAGAATGCATTAACCCCGATGTCGGTGACCTGGCCGGGAATGGAGACGCTGGTCAGACTGTTGCAATTGGCGAAGGCAAAATTTCCAATATTGGTGACACCGGAGCCGATCGCGACGTTGCTCAGGTTGCCGCAATAACCGAACGCAAAATCTCCAATGTTGCCACAGTCAATCATCGCATCGGTGAGATTGCTGCAGGAACAGAACACGGAGTTTCCGAGGCAGGCGACATTTTGGGGCACGGCGATGCTTGCCAGGTTGGTACAGAAAATAAAGGCCAAATTCCCGATATTGGTGATGCCGTTGCCGAGCACGACATTGGTCAGTCCCCCGCACGAACCGAACGCAACATCTCCGATGCTGGTGACGCTGTCGGGGATGGTGATGCTGGTCAGGCCGGTGCAATACTCAAACGCGTTGCTCCCAATAGTGGTAACGCTGTCCGGCAGAGTCAGGCCGGTCAGGCTGGAGTCGAAAGTGAAGGCAAAATTTCCAATATTGGCGACGCCAATGCCGAGCGCGACACTGCTCAGGCTTCCGCAGGAATCAAATGCATAATCTCCGATGCTGGTGATGCTGTCGGGAATTGTAACGTCCGTCAGCCCGGGACAGAAATAGAACGCGCGCGGGCCAATGCCGGTTACGGGCAAGCCGCTAAGTGTGCCGGGTATCGTCAGGTCACTGACCAGGGTGCCGGCAAAGCCAGTAATGGCAATCGCGCCATTGTTGGTGGTGGTGAGGAATGAAAAGGTTGCGATCTGCGGTCCATAGCCGGTCACGATGCCCCCGTGACTGTTGGTGGCGACAAGACTGGGATTGAAGATGCCGGGGTTGGTGTAAATATGCGACGGATTTTGGGCGGTGCTGGTGGCGCCGTCGCCGAAATTCCAGTGCCAACCGACGATGGTGTTGCCCAGACTGTCAATGTTGGAAGGACTGAATTGAACGGCCAGAGACACCAGTCCGTTGGTTGGACTGGCGGTAAAAAAAGTGAACACATTGGTACTGGCCAGGCGGTAGAAACGGCTGGAATAATTGGTCCACTGTGGGTCGCTAAAGTGGAAAAAGCCGTTGGACAAGGTGTTGGTGGCTACGGGAGTCCAGAAAAGATCGGCGGGATTGGTGGTAGCTTCCACGATGATAGAAAGATTGGTTGCCCAGGAGACTGTGAAACCAAATCCGTTGCTTTTTACGCCCAAGCCATAGGTGCTGCCCAAAATCACAGGATTTGGCAGATACCAGGGCGCTGCGGGTAAACCTCCAAAAGTATTCGTCCAGCCAGCGGTGCCCGGCACATAATAAACCGTCCCCGAAGCTCCTGAGAACACTGTGGGATCAGCAGCCGGCGCATTGCCCAGGATATAAATCCCCGTCAGCCTGGTGTCCAAGATGAACGCATTTCCCCCGATACTGGCGACGCCGCTGGAGATCGTCACATTGGTCAGGCTGCTACAGTAGGCGAATGCGGCACTCTTGATGTTGGTGACAGCGCCGCCAATTGCAAGACTGGTCAGGCCGCTGCCCAAAAACGCATCGGCACCTATGCTCGTAACGCTGCCGGGAATCGTCACACTGGTGACGCTGGTTTCGTTTTCGAAGGCATAGTTCCCAATACTGGTCACGGGCAGGCCATTGATTGTGTCAGGGATGATTACAGTGCTGTTGGCGCCGGTGTATCCGGTGATGGTAATGGTGTTGTTGCTGGTGATATAACTGAAATCGTCCGAAGGTGTGAAAGCTTCGACCTCCACATCTGTCAGGGCGAAACGATTGCCTAAAGAACCGGGGGAACGCTCATAGCCGTTGAAAGAAACTGCCCCGACCACATTGGTGAAATAAGGCCCCAAGGGCAGGGTGGCGAGGGTCTGGCCGTTGAGGGAATAGGAAAAAGTCCCATCAGGATAATCCAGGAGCAGCGAGTTGGTCATGACGGTCCTGGCCAGGTGACCCCAGTTGCCGATGGGAACTTGTGCATTGGTTCCGTTCGTCAACGCCATGATGTCGCCGGTATCTGTAAAAAGGATGAGCGGATTGGAATTCGTATTGGGACTGGAAGCGGGTATGGAAAGTTGAAACATTCCAGGGCCGGTGTTCGTCGCCTGAATCCACATGTCCCAGGTTAGCAGGAGCGATTGATTAGTTTGAATGGAAGACAAACTGCACTTGTACTGGTTTTGGTTGGCCGGGACTGCATTATTAAAAAGCGCCCAGTTATATCCCAGGAAATTACTCACGGTTATCGTGGGCGACCCATTCTGGACTGACGTAAAAACCGAGGCGGTCGCCGGCCCGAAAAGGGGCATGTAATTGGTGCTGGTCAAAATTGTGCCGTTGGCAAAGGGCTGGAAATTATCGAAGAACAAGACCTGTGCAAGCACACGACGGGTCGAAACAGCCGACATCAATACTCCTATCACGCAGATTTGAGTTAGATATCGTCTGATTTTCATGGTTGACTGTTCGGGCTGCCAGTTTCGCCCATTCCCGTAAAGTGGGGGATGTGGCATAATTGGTCAATGACAGCCTCGGAACAGGATAGTGGATGGTGCATCCTGGACAATTTTTGTGGAGGACACTGTGCTGAGTCTTCCGTAACGGCCTCGTATTTGGAGCGGGCGGAATATCGCAAATGCGATGCCTGCCAATTGCGCTGAGCGCGCCTCGTTCTCCAAATGCAAGAATCTGTTGCCAGTGCCGCAGGAATTGGAATATAGTGGATTCCATTAGGCAATATGGCCTGGTGGCGCTTTGCCTCGGTTTGTAGTAGATGAACAACGCTCTCTTTCGGTCCCTCATCGTTTTTGGGATCTGCATCGTGTTGGCCGTCTGGCTGGGTTTCATGCTGGCCGGACCGCTGACGTATTCGTCAATGCTTGTCTATGGCCTGATTGCGTTCGTCCTGGTTTCTCCGCTGCTGCTCAAATGGCACTATCCGCTGCTATTGCTGTGCTGGAACTTTGCCGCAGTGGTTCCCTTCATGCCGGGCCGCCCGCCTTTGGGGATTACCATTGTTTTTTTAAGCTTGGGCATCTCGGTAATGCAGCGGATGATCAGCCGGGAGCATCACTTCGTCCGCGTGCCGCAGCTCACCCTGCCGTTGTTCTTCCTGCTCGCGGTGGTTGCGGTCACGGCCAGGCTGACCGGGTTCGGGTTTCACATCTTCGGCAGCAACGTGTATGGCGGGCACAAGTACTTCTATCTGATGGGCGGCATTCTGGGTTATTTTGCTCTGACCGCCCAACGGATCCCGCCCAGGCGCAGAAACCTCTACCTGGCATTGTTCTTTCTGGGGGGCATTTCGGCGGCCGTTGAGGACCTGGTTGGCTTTCTGCCCCGCCCGTTTTATTTCATTTATACGTTCTTTAATTACAATTTCTACGCCTTCGCCGCCCAATCAGCACAGGACATCGGTTTGAATATGACGCGCTTTCAAGGCGCTTACTTTGTCGCGCTAGCGGTCTTCTCTTTCATGCTGGTCCGGTATGGCATTCGGGGCATTTTTCTTTCCGGCAAGCCGTGGCGGTGGATGGTTCTGCTGCTGGCAATGGCCTACGGGCAGCTCGGCGGCTTCCGCAGTCTGCTTCTGATTTTTGTGGTGCTTTTCGCGATACTGTTCTTCCTGGAAGGGTTGCACCGGACCAGGCTGATGGCGGTCTTTATGGCGACCGGCATGCTCGTTGCGCTGGCGCTGATTCCTTTTTCAGACCAATTGCCTTACACGTTCCAGCGGGCGATTTCCTTTCTGCCTTACAAGGTGAGCACGGCGGCGAAACTGAATGCCCAAGAGAGCTTGGACTGGCGGCTGGGCATGTGGAGCGCCTTGCTGCCACAAATTCCCAAATACCTCCTTCTCGGCAAGGGTTACAACATTAATCCGCGGGATTATGAGTTTGTGATGGGACCGGAAGCGGCCGTTCATTCCACCCTGGCGCAGAACGACCCACTGATGCTGGCGGAAGACTTTCATAACGGGCCGATTTCCATCCTGATTCCCTTCGGCATCTGGGGCGCCATCGCCTTTCTATGGATTGGCGCCGTGGGAATGTGGGCGCTTCGCCGCAATTACCGTTACGGAGACGTGGACTTGAAAACCATCAATGCATTTCTGCTGGCGGCCTTCGCCACCCGTCTGATCGTATTCCTTTTCATCGGCGGCGATCTAAGCTACGACATGATGAACATCTCCGGATTTCTCGGTTTGAGCATTGCCTTCAATGGCGGCGTGGCACGCCGGGTGCGGGTCGTGCAGCCTTTCCGCGCAGCCCAGCGTCCCCGGGGCTTTGTCCCGGCGACAACCTCTCCTACGCCTGCTTTTCAGCGCCGCCTGCCGGGAACCGGCCGGTAGGTAATTGCTAAACCGATACCACCATTACGGCGAGCATCAACTGATCGAGCTAACCGTGAGTGATTTTAACAGATACTTGTTCGCCCTTCCGGTTATAATTCAAATACTCGAACTTCAGTCCTTCATGCGCAATAAACTCTGAGAACGCTTTGAATTCACCTTCCCGCCAGCCCGGATAGTTGAAATATTCATCAAAAACAATCACAGTTCCTTCTTTGATGCGAGGCGCAAGGCAGGTGAAAATCGTGTGGGTTGAGGAATACAAATCACAGTCAATATGCAAAAAAACGACCTTCTCTGGGTGTGTTGTGAGAAACTCTGGAAGGGTTTTATCAAACCAGCCCTTTATCAAGCGCACATTTTGGACGACCCGCGGCAACTTCATGACTTTGAAATGTCCGGCACCCCACCGGTCACGCCATCGCGTCGGCAGTCCTTCAAAAGAGTCAAAGCCGTAAACTGGCTAGGATACCTGTCGTGCGATATGGTTTATTGTACGCCCGGAAAAAACACCAAATTCGAGATAGAGACCATGCCGGTCTCCGACATGCTCGATACCCCCGGTCAAAATATCCAAGTCTAAATCCATGGAATCAACCCGCGTCAAGTTCTGCTGGATAAAATCGGCAGTATCTACCAACGATTGGCGCTGCAACTCTCCTTCAAGGTCATGCACATCTATGCTCCTCCGCCGCTCAAGCTCAAACCGAATGGCCCAGCGCAGAGGCGCCAGACTTTTGGTTATCAACTTTCTCACCATAAAAAAATGTCAAAAAATGGCTGGGCTTGTCAAGCGGTTTTGGCGGAACCAGCCTCGCTCGTAGCCGCGTTTCAGCCTGCCGGCCGGGAATGGGGCGGTAAAATATGGGGGCACGACACGCTGGCGCACGTCCGGCCGATCGGCATGTCACCCTTCCCCAAACGGTGGGGACAGCAAAAATCGAGCTTCACTCCCGAGACAAAACCGCTGCGTTGCCTCAAAGTCAGTGGTTGTTTTCCACTTGAACGCGGCCGGTGTGTCGCGGATTGGCGCGGAACATGGGCCAGGAACTGTGCGCCAGCGGCGCCAACCCGTTCGTCGAATTGATCGCTTCCAGCAAATCCTCTTCAGCGATGTATATGGTTCCGTTCCTGGCAATGACAGGAGAGGCGATGATGTTGCCGAAATTGAGATTTGTGCAAGTGTTGATCAGCCATATCCGCCGGCCAGCCCCGGTGACAGCCGCCAGACTCCGCCACGGCGCAGAAAAATAAATCACATCGTTCACCGCAACCGCGGGCGAGGCCTCAATCGGAACTGGTGAGGCAATCTCCCAGCGTTCCTTTCCGTCGGGGCTGACCGACACATTGTCCTGGTTCACCGCCAGATAGAGATTGCCATCTGTATCCAGCACGGGCGAGGATTCCGTCACGCCTCCGGTATGAAGGCAAAAAAGCGGTTTGTATTTGCCGGTTGAGCGTTTTGACGGTCTATTTGAAGCGAAAAAATGAAATCGCCGCCATTCGGATTTTCAGGGTTGTGCGCCTGCTTATTTTGGCTCGGCGTGCAATTCGTCTGCCCCGCCCAGTCCATCCCAACCAATTTCTGGACGCTCCAACTGCCGGATTTCTATACCACCTCCTCCCCGGCCATCGCCCCGGACGGCACGATTTATCAGGCAACGTTCACTGGCAAACTGCTGGCGGTCACACCGGAGGGAAAATTGAAGTGGATTTTCAAGGCGGGCCGCGAAATCAGGTCATCTCCGGCCATTGCGGACAACGGGACGATTTATTTCGGTTCGCGCGACTGGAAGTTTTACGCCGTCGCGCCGAACGGTAAACTCAAATGGACCTTTCAAACCGGCGCGTGGGTGGATTCGTCCCCGGCCATCGCCGCGGACGAAACGATCTATTTCGGCGCGTGGGACACCAATTTTTACGCGCTGCATCCCGACGGCGCCTTGAAATGGGTTTTCCCGACCGGCGGCATCATTGATTCGTCACCCGCCATCGGCGCCGACGGCACCATTTATTTTGGTTCGCATGACCAAAAGCTTTATGCGTTGAACCCGGACGGCACGTTGCGCTGGAGCTTTCCGACCGGCGGACCAATCGTTTCTTCGCCAGCCATTGCCGCCGATGGTACTGTTTATTTCACCTCGACGGACGGCAATCTTTACGCGCTGCGCCCGGACGGCACACAACGCTGGCGCCTGCACACCGGCGGCGCGACGGAGTCCTCGCCTGTGCTGGACACAAACGGCAACCTTTATTTGTCGGTGAATCAAGACAACGTGTCCGTCAGCAGCAATGGAAAAAAACGCTGGGACTTGGGTTCTCCCTGTTTGATTGACGCGTCGCCGGCCGTCGCCGCGAACGGCGAAATTTATTTTTCCGCGCCGTGGCGGGATTTGATGGCCGTCACCGAGGATGGCAGCCAAGTATGGCGGATCAACACCGACACTAACCGCGAGCTTGGCAATATCATTGCTTCACCGGTTATTGGCAGGGATGGCACCATTTACATCGCGGAAAATGAATGGCTGGAGGCCATCAACTCGACGAACCACCTTGCGCCTCTGGCGAAAAGCTCCTGGCCGATGTTCCGCGCCAATCCGCGTCATACTGGTAGCGTCGAAATGGAAAAAGTCCACTGACCATTAACGTGCTGACAGCTTTGTTGTCTTGTCGGCTGTTTTTTCAACGGGCAGCTACCGTGAAAGAACCGGGTTCTCCAAAACACTTTTCAAGTATTGTCGCGTGTGGCAGCCGGCGGATTCCGTGATTTTCTCGGGCGGGCCTTCCGCCACGATTTTCCCGCCCGCCGCACCACCTTCTGAGCGCTGCAAATAATTTAGTCTGCGCCGGTAACTTTAATTGACATTCTTATTGACATTATAGCTATTGTGTGATTAGGGTAATCCTGCCAGTCAGACTTCTGAACGCTTATGCCATTCAGCAGTCACACAATTTATAGACAAGTTTTCAAGTTGTGGCGCGCACGGCGCTTCAAGTGGTTTCTTTGTCTCATCAACCCGGCCTCTTCGGATCGCTTGATTGACATCGGCGGTTATCCTGAGTTTTGGACACCCTATCCCCAGCGGGTGAAGCACATTGACACACTGAATGTTCATGAAGTGTTGTGGAACAACGCGCACTTTCCCAACCATAACATCAGGACTTTGGTTGGCGATGGTTGCGCTCTCGAAATGCCGGACAAAAACTACGATATCGCCTTTTCCAACAGTGTGATTGAGCACGTCGGTTCCTGGGAACGCCAGCAGCAGTTCGCGCTGGAAATCCGCCGGGTGGCGAAAGCGTTGTGGGTACAGACCCCCGCCTACGAGTGCCCCATTGAGCCGCATTATATGACACCACTGATTCATTATCTCCCGCGTGCATGGCAGAGAAGACTCGTTCCCTGGTGCACGGTTTGGGGATGGATCGAACGCCCGGATTCCAGACAGGTCAACGAGATGGTGGAAACCACGAGACTGCTGCGGAAGTCGGAAATGCAATCCCTGTTTCCTGATTGCGAAATATTAACCGAACGATTGTTTTGGCTCATTCCAAAATCTTACATTGCCGTTCGACGAAAACTTGAGCCATGCCCAGTCGTCTCTAAAAATTCGGCATCCGCCGCTCCGCCAAAATCCGAATTGCCCATTACCGTGAAAGCGTGACGCCATCCAAAACGCTTCTCAGATAACGCCCCGTGTGGCTGCCGGCGTGTGCGGCGATTTCCTCCGGCGGGCCTTCCGCCACGATTTTCCCGCCCGCCGCGCCGCCCTCCGGGCCAAGGTCAATGATCCAGTCCGCCGTCTTGATCACGTCGAGGTTGTGCTCGATGACGACCAGCGTGTTGCCCGTGTTGCGGAGTTTGAACAACACTTCCAGCAGCTTGGCCACGTCTTGAAAATGCAGGCCGGTGGTAGGCTCGTCCAGAATGTACAGCGTGCGACCGGTCGCCTTGCGGCTCAGTTCGGCCGCCAGCTTCACCCGTTGCGCCTCGCCACCGCTCAACGTCGTCGCCGCCTGGCCCAGCCCGATGTAGCCCAGACCCACCTCCGCCAGCGTCAGCAGCGGCTGATAAATCTGCGGCACGGCGCGGAAAAAAGTCACCGCCTCGTCCACCGTCATGGCCAGCACGTCGGCGATGTTCTTGCCCTTGTAGGTGATTTCCAGCGTCTCGCGGTTGTAACGCCGGCCGCCGCAGGCCTCGCAGGTCACATAGACCGGCGGCAGAAAATTCATTTCAATTTTGAGCACGCCGTCGCCCTCGCATTTTTCGCAGCGCCCGCCCTTGACGTTAAAGCTGAACCGCCCCGGCGCGTAGCCGCGCACCTTGGCCGCGGGCAATTTGGCGAACAGGTCGCGGATGTGGTTGAACATGCCGGTGTACGTGGCCGGATTGGAACGCGGTGTGCGGCCAATCGGCGTCTGGTCAATCACAATCACCTTGTCCAGATTTTCATAACCGCGCAGCGCCCGGTGCGAGCCGGGTGTTTCTTTCGAGCCGTAATATTTGCGGAACAGCGCGCGGCGCAAGATGTCGTCCACCAGCGTGCTTTTGCCCGAGCCGCTCACGCCAGTGATGGCCGTGAACGTTCCCAGCGGAATCCGCGCGTCAATATTGCGCAGGTTGTTCTCCTTTGCGCCGAGCACCTCCAGCCAGCCGCGGTCTTCCGACGGCGCGATGCGTTTTTTGGGGACGGGAATTGAAAGTTCGCCGGTGAGATATTTCGCCGTGAGCGAATGTTGATTCCGTAAAATGTCCGGCAACGGCCCGGCCGCCACCAATTCGCCGCCATGCACGCCCGCCCCCGGTCCCAGATCCACAATGTAATCCGCCTGCCGGATGGTCTCGGCGTCGTGTTCCACCACCAGCACGGTGTTGCCGAGATCGCGCAGGCCCTTGAGGGTGGCGAGCAGGCGGTCGTTGTCGCGCTGGTGCAGGCCGATGCTCGGCTCGTCCAGGATGTACAGCACGCCGACCAGCCCCGCGCCGATCTGCGTGGCCAGCCGGATGCGCTGCGCCTCGCCGCCGGACAGCGTGCCGCTCTCGCGGTCCAGCGTGAGATAGCCGAGGCCGACGTTCTTCAGAAAACCCAGCCGGGCGCGAATTTCCTTGATGACGTCGTGCGCGATTTTTTCCTGAAACTCCGTGAGTTTGAGGTACGCGAAAAATTCATCCGCCTTTTCCACCGACAACGCGCAAACGTCCATGATGGACAGGCCGGGAATCTTCAATTTCCGATTTGCGGTTTGCGGTTTGCGATTTGAAGTTGTTGTGGTAGCACCCGCGTCCCGCGGGTCAAATTCGGCGTCCCGCCGGATTTCTTTGGGAGAGATTGCCGCAGTGGAGACAGTTGAACCGGAACGATTCGTCCGATTCGTTGCCGTTTCGGGCGTCGCGCCCGAAACCACAGGCGGGACGCCTGTGCCACCCAGAGTTACCGCCAGGATTTCCGGTTTCAATCGTTTGCCTTTGCAGGTGTCGCAAAATTGCGGGCTCATGTAGGGCTTGATGCGGTTGCGGACGAACTCGCTCTCGCTCTCGGTGAAGAGCCGTTCCAGATTCGGCAGCACGCCTTCAAAGGGACGGCTGACCGTGTGCTGGCTGCCCGCGCGCCAGAAATGAAAATCAACGTCGGCTTCGCCCGAACCGTGCAGCAACACCTTTTTGAAATCGTCCGGCAGGCTTTTCCAGGGTGTTTCCAGCCCGACGTTGAAATGCGCCGCGACCGACCGAAGCATAGCCTTGTAATAAATGTTCATCCGCTTGCCGGCACGGCGCCACGGCTGGACCGCGCTTTCGAGCGGCTGTTCCGGATCAGGCACGACGAGGCTTTCGTCAAAAATCATTTTCTGGCCGAGACCGTGGCAGACCGGGCACGCGCCCGCCGGGGCATTGAAGGAAAAATGCTTCGGCGTGGGCGGATCAAAGCTTTTGCCCGTCGCTGGCGAGCACATTTTGCTCGAGTGCAGAGTTTCGATCCATTCGTCGTGTGGAACAGGCCTCCGGCCTGTTGCCCTCGGCGTCGCGCCGAGGGTGGGCGCGCGCATTGCGCCGGATGGTCGAGTGGTATCGGACGATGTTTCGGGCGCGACGCCCGAAACGACAGGCGCGACGCCTGTTCCACCGGGCAATTGATGCAGCGCAAACATGACGCCGTTGCCCCAACGCAGCGCGGTTTCCACCGAATCGCCCAGCCGCACCCGGATTTTTTCGTCAATTACCAGCCGGTCCACCACCGCCTCGATGTTGTGAAATTTCTTTTTGTCCAGCTTCACGCGCTTGTCGGCTTCCAGTTCGACAAATTCGCCGTCTACGCGGGCGCGCACAAAGCCTTCGTGCGCTAGGCGTTCGATCACGTCGCGGAACTCGCCCTTTTGCCGGCGCACCACCGGCGCGAGCAACATCACGCGGGTCTTGGGCGGCAGGGCGAGGATTTTATCCACGATGTCGCTCGTGCTCTGGGTGACGATGGGCACGCCGGTGTCCGGACAATGCGCCTGGCCGACGTGCGCGTACAACAGCCGGAGATGATCGTAAATCTCCGTGGTCGTGGCGATGATGGAGCGCGGGCTGCTGCCGGAACTGCGCTGTTCAATGGCAATGGCCGGCGACAGCCCCTCGATGTAATCCACGTCCGGCTTTTGCATCTGGTCGAGGAACTGCCGCGCGTAGGCGGACAGGCTCTCGACGTATTTGCGCTGGCCCTCGGCGTAAATCGTGTCGAACGCGAGCGACGATTTGCCGCTGCCGCTCAGGCCGGTGATGACCACCAGCCGGTCACGCGGGATTTCCAGCGTGAGATTCTTGAGATTGTGCTCACGCGCGCCGCCAATGCGGATGGCTGTCTTGCTCATGGTCTGGAATTTTTCGATTCGATTAACCGGGAAGGTTATCAGAAAAATCCGGCGAAAGCAAAAAAAGTTCGCGGGCGGGCGGCGGACTTTGTGAGGGCGGAGGGTAGGGTCGTTCCGCCGGGACGACCAGACGCATGGGGCCATGCGTCCCCAGCAAGAGTAGGGTGCCTCGCCGAGGAACTCGGCGGGTTAAAACTTGGCAAATGCGTGGCCATCTGACACCCTCTTTCCGCAGCAACCCGCTGGCAACCCTGGTTGTCACACAAAACCGAAAATTGATGCAAACCTGTCTGGTCACCGGCTCGTCCGGCCTCATTGGGTCGGAAGTCAGCGTTTTTTTTCATGAGCGCGGTTTCGCCGTGCATGGCGTGGACAACAACCAGCGGGAGATTTTCTTCGGCCCGCAGGGCAACACCCGCTGGAACGAACGGCGACTCCAAAAGGCGCTCCCCCGTTTTACCCACCACGAACTGGACATCCGCGACCGCCCCGGGGTGCTTCAGCTCATGGAAACCCTCAAGCCCGCCGTCATTGTCCATGCCGCAGCGCAGCCATCCCATGACCTGGCGGCAAAGATTCCCTTCGACGATTTCGACGTGAATGCCGTCGGCACGCTCAATCTGCTCGAAGCCGCGCGACGTTACTGCCCCGAATCGCCGTTCATCCATATGTCCACCAACAAGGTTTACGGCGACCGGCCCAACACCATCAAACTGAAGGAGCTGGACAAACGCTGGGATTACGACGACGCGGAATTCGCGCGGGGCATCCCGGAAACCTTCTCAATTGACCAATCCAAGCACTCGCTGTTCGGCGCGTCGAAGGTGGCGGGCGACATCATGGTCCAGGAATACGGCCGGTATTTTGACATGCCCACCTGCTGCCTGCGCGGCGGCTGCCTGACCGGGCCCAACCATTCGGGCGTCGAGCTGCACGGTTTCCTCAGCTATCTGGTGAAATGCAACCTGGAAGGCCGCGAATACAAGATTTACGGCTACAAGGGCAAGCAAGTCCGCGACAACATCCATTCCACGGACGTGGCGGGTTTCATGTTCGAGTTTTACCAGGCGCCGCGCCGCGGCGAAGTCTATAATCTCGGCGGCGGGAAGGACAATTCCTGCTCGATTTTCGAGGCGTTTGAAATGGCCGAAGCGTGCACCGGCAAAAAGCAGATTTCCACCTACGTTGACCTGGCCCGCAGCGGCGACCACATTTGCTACTACAGCGATCTTTCCAAAATGCAGGCGCACTATCCTGGCTGGAAACTGACCCGCAACCTGTCGCAAATTTTCGAGGAAATCGCCGACGCCTGGCGTCAGCGAATGGCCAAATAAATTCCCTCATGCGAATTTTCATCACAGGCATTTGCGGATTTGCGGGCAGCACACTGGCGCGCGCGCTGTTGGAATCGGCGGAAAATCTTCAAATCGCGGGCGTGGACAATTTCATCCGTCCCGGCAGCGAACTGAACCGCCGCGAACTCGCCAAACTCGGCGTGAAAGTTTTCCACGCCGACGTCCGCGACGCCGCGGATTTTGAAACGCTGCCCGCCGCCGACTGGGTGATTGATGCCGCTGCGAATCCCAGCGTGCTGGCGGGCGTGGACGGCCGGACCAGTTCGCGCCAGTTGCTCGAACACAATCTTTGGGGCACGGTCAACGTTCTTGAATACTGCCAAGCGCGTCGCGCCGGGCTGATTTTGTTGAGCACCAGCCGCGTTTATTCCGTGCCGCCGCTCGCCGCGCTGCCGGTGGAAATCCATCGGCGCGCGTTCCGGCCCAAATCCGGCGCGCCGTTGCCCGACGGATTGACCGCTGCCGGCATCAATGAGAAATTTTCCACCGCGCCGCCAGTTTCGCTTTACGGCGCAAGCAAACTGGCAAGCGAAGCCGTCGCGCTCGAATACGCGGAGACGTTTGATTTTCCCGTCTGGATCAACCGCTGCGGCGTGCTGGCGGGCGCGGGACAATTTGGGAAACCGGACCAGGGAGTTTTTTCGTTCTGGATCCATTCACATTTTCGCCGCCGCCCGCTGAAATACATCGGCTTCGACGGACAAGGCCATCAAGTCCGGGACTGCCTGCATCCGCGCGACCTCGCGCCGGCGCTGCTCGCGCAAATGAAACATCCTGGCCACGACCGGCCGCGCGTTGCCAACTTCAGCGGCGGCGCGGCAAATTCCGTGTCGCTTGCGCAGTTGACGGATTGGTGCAATGCGCGTTTCAGCCAACAGGCGGTGGCGAGCGACCCAAAGCCGCGTCCGTTCGACGTTCCGTGGATGGTTTTGGATTCGGCGCTCGCGGCGAAAGTCTGGAACTGGTCGCCGAAAATTCCGCTGGAAAAGATTCTGGACGAAATCGCCCGGCACGCGGAGCAACATCCAGATTGGCTGGAGATTTCAAACTGTTGAAGCCGCCCTGTTTTACCCCCTGTGTAGATATGTCAGAAAGCCCCAAAGAATTGCAGCAGATTTACCAACAGCGATTCAGCCGGACCTCTGAATACCGCAACCGGGTCTGGCAGGTGCTTGCCACTTCGTTTTTTAATCGTTGGATTCCGTCAGACGCGGCGGTTTTGGATCTTGGTTGTGGTTACGGTGAGTTCATCAACAACATCGCGGCGGGGAAAAAGTATGCCATGGATTTGAATCCAGACGCCCCAAAGCATCTCGCGGCGGCAGTCCATTTTTTTGAACAGGACTGCTCCCGATCGTGGGCGTTGCCTGACAACGCGCTGGACACGATATTCACCAGCAATTTTTTTGAGCATCTGCCGGACAAGCAATGCCTGAAGCAGACGCTGCAACAGGCCTTCCGCTGTTTGAAACCGGGCGGGCGGTTGATTGCGATGGGTCCAAACATCAAGTATCTGCCGGGTTTGTATTGGGATTTTTTTGACCATCACACGGCTTTGACCGAGGCGTCCCTCGGTGAAGTTTTGGAAATGGAAGGGTTCCGGCTGGAACAAAGCACTCCCCGTTTCCTGCCCTACACTTTGGTAAATGCTCCGGAGTATCCGCTGCTTCTGCTGCGAATTTATCTGGCCGCGCCGTGGTTGTGGCGGATAAAAGGCCGGCAATTTCTGATCATTGCCGTCAAACCCAGTTGACCTGATGAAATCGCCTGTGCCCAATCCCGCCGCGCCGCCGCTAAAATTATTTTCGGTGGTCATCCCCGCGCGCGAGGAGGCAAAATCGCTGCCGGCGACGATCGAGCATTTGCACCTGGAATTGGATTTAAACCAGGTGCCGCACGAAATTGTGGTGGTGGACGACGGCAGCCAAGACCGCACTTGGGAAGTGTTGCAAAAGTTAAAGGCAAAAATTCCCGTGCTGCGTCCCATCCAGAACACCGGGGAGCACGGTTTTGGCCGCGCGGTCGTGCTCGGCCTGCGCCACAGCCAGGGGGACGCCGTAGTGATCATGATGGCTGACGAATCCGACGACGCGCGCGACGCGGTGCGCTATTGGAAATTGCTGAATGAGGGCTGGGATTGCGTGTTTGGCAGCCGGTTCGTCAAGGGCGGCGGGGTGATTGATTATCCCGGGGTGAAACTGTTCGTGAACCGGCTGGCGAACCTGTTCATCCGCCTGTTGTTCCGCATTCCGCTCAATGACACCACGAACGCGTTCAAGGCGTATCGCCGGACGGTGATCCAGGGTTGCGAACCGCTCATCGCGCCGCATTTCAACCTGACGGTGGAAATGCCGCTCAAAGCCATTGTGCGCGGATATTCCTGGACGGTGGTTCCGATCACGTGGCGCAACCGCCGTTCCGGCACGCCGAAGTTGAAAATCAAGGAAATGGGCAGCCGCTACTTCTTTATCTGCCTCTACCTCTGGCTGGAAAAATACTTCAGCCGCGGAGACTACAAAAAGCGATGAGCCTCCCGCCACGAACAATTTTTTTGAACCCGCGCTTCTGGCTGCTGGCAGGGCTGCTGTTGCTCCCCTTCATGCTGACCAATGACAGCCTCTGGATAGATGAAGGAGCCACGGCCATGTATGCAATGCAACCGGATTTTCATTCCGGGTGGCATCATCTCCGGCAGGATCTGCAAACCGAATGTCAGATGCCACTTTGCATGTTCTTCGCGTGGATTGGGGGCGAGTGCTGGGAACACAGGAATGGCAGATGCGAGCGGGCAATTTGCTCTGGGGCGCTCTGGCCTTGGGGGCAATGTATCGGGTTGGCCGGCGGCTGAAACTGCCCTGGCTTCCCCTGCTGCTGGCCATCCAGCCTTACTTCTGGTTTTACATGAACGAAGCGAGACCGTATGCCTTGGAAATTGCCTGCGGCTCGTGGCTGCTGGCCGCGTTGGTGGAATTTCACAACCGCAGGGTGTCCGGCGAATCCTAAGCCTGGCTGCTGGCGATCGCTGCGTTTTTTCTGTTCCTCTCGACCTTGCTGGCGCCATTGCCGGTGGCCGCAACCGTCGCCGCCGGCGGGTTGGCGGCCTGGCGGGGACGTTGGAAACCCAGCCGTAAGGCAGTCCTCATCCTGCTGGGCGGTGCGGTGGCCGACGTTCCTACAGCCATTTATTACGTTTCCACCCTGTTTCGGGGAGCCAAAGGGGCACAACTCTGGCATGTGAATTTGAAGTTTTTCGGCTACGTGCTTTATGAACTGACCGGCGTAAACGGCCTCGGCCCCTCCACTGAAAAAATGCGGGCGCTGGGCAAATCAACGCATTTTTAAAACATGCTCGCCGCGCACGGATTTCAATTCGCGCTGCCCGCGCCCGGATTTGCCCTGATACTGGCGGTGATGGTTTGGGGATTGCGGCGGCCATTTAGCGCTGCTCCCGGAATGCCAGTCGGGCTGGTGATGGTTTTTGGAGTGACCTCTTTGGTATTTATTTCCGTGAGTCTGGCGCTTCAGAAGACGTTTTGGGCACGGTATTTTGCCCCCGTCTTTCCATTTTATGTAACATTGCTGGGCATCGCATTCGCCGGTGTAAAAGATTTCCGTAAACCGGCGGTTAGATGGATGCCATTTATGTTGTGTGGTCTGCTGGTCCTGTCGGTATTAAACCTGCGTCTGGCCCCGTCGTGGCGGAAGGACGACTACCGGTCGGCGGCGCAATTTGCCCGCCACGCCCTGGTGGAACACAAATCCGTCTGGTGGGCGGCCAGCAAAGATTGCGCGACTTATTATCACCTCGAATTCACTTCTGGGCAGCCCGAACCCGGCAAAGCATTCTGTCCCGGACCCGGCGACGCCAGCCGCTTTCCGCCACCGGATGTGATCGTTTACGCTTCCAAAGCGGACATTTATGACAATAACTCCGCCATTCAAAAAGTCATCGAACAAAACAAATACCGGGTTGCCGCCCGGTTCAACTCACTCGTCATCTGGAGCAAGTCTGGCGAACTGCCGGAGAACAATTCCAACCCCGGCGACAACCGCTAAACTACGAACTCCAACGACTGGCCTCGCAGATCAAAATCCGCAAATGAAAGGAATCCTGCAACCAAGTCTTTGATATGCGTGATGTGTCAAAAACTGCCGCACCGTCCTAACAGATCACCCGAAATTGAGTGCGTGCTGACGAATCTGACAATTCTTTTACGCACAATATTGCCGCCGCCTTTTCCGGGCGGGTGCGGGTCCACAAAAAATGACTCAACAACGAAACAACACCCCAGAAAGCACGGGGTTTCCCCTTGATTACATGATATTCACCACGCAAGGTTTTGGGGCCCAGCAGACCGATGACTTGGTAGCCATAACCGGCCATCTCAGCGGCTTCCCATCCCGAAAGATGTTCCTGAAGATCGTCGTTTGCCGCGTGCCTTTGGGGCAGAAAGCCACTAGGAGTGAAAAGAACGACTCTTTTTTTCGTAATCCGTTCCAAACCTCCCATCATCTTCACGCCATCGGGCTTGACCAGATGCTCAATCACATCCAGGGCGACGCAGGCGTCGAACTGTTTGGGCTGAAAATACCGGTCGAGTTCCTGCACGTTGCCGTGAATTATTTCGTCGTGGGTTTTGAGTTCCCGGGCTTGCTCCACTGCGGGTTTGTATCCCTCGAATCCGACAAGGCGTGGAATGCCTAGCATGCGCATTGCCGAAGAAGCCCCGCATCCCACGTCCAGTACGCTCTCACAGCCCCGCAAGGCGTTGCGCAAGGCCAACTTGACAACAATCTGTGCCGGATCGGCTCCCTGACGCAATAATTCCAGCACCAAGCGGGTTGTGCTCTTCATAATATTGATTTTACACAATCTGAGACCTCTGCAAAAGGTCGTTTGAGTTGCTGATTTGATGTCAAAGTCATTATTCAACGAAAAATGGGTTTGGCGGCACGCCACGGTCGGCGATGTGAGCCACCGTTTTGAACTTTTTTGTCCGCCGCGCGGGCGTTCTGAATGTTTTGCTTCATGTTCCGGTCAAACTCACCAGCCGTTTCAAGTTCCAACAGATGCTCTTGAACTCCAACTCCAGCCGATTGGGATCGCGCCCCACATACCGCACTCGCCCGTAGCCCGTGCTGCGCTTCCACCAGCCAAAGATTTTCTCAATCCCACACCGCACCCGGCTCATCACCGCATTGAACAGCACCGTCGTCCGGTCCAAGGGCTGTCCCCGAAACGCTTTGCGCAAAATGCCGTTGCCGATTTTCCGGCGCTCACACCAACGAGCGCGTTGAGCGCTCCAATAGGCTTTGTCGGCCATGACCATTTCCTCATCCCCTTTGACCACGGTTTCAAATTCCTGACTGTCATGAACGCTGGCGTCCGTCAAGGTGACGCAACGAATCACCGTCTGATCCCGGTCAACGGCCACGTGCGCTTTGTAGCCGTAGTGGGGTTGACCGCCCTTGACGGTAAAGCCCGCGTCGTCATCGCCGCCTCCTTTATCTGCCCGGCTCGGGGCGCGACGCGCCGCCTGCAACAGCGTGGCGTCCACCAGGGTGCAGGTTTTCAGGATGAACCCTTTTTGTTCCAGTTGATGGTTGACCAGCGCCAGCAGTTTTTCCTGCAGACCGTAACGGATGAGCCGCTGGCGAAAGCGCACCAGCGTGGTTTCATCGGGCACGCTGTCCTGCAAACCCAGCCCCACAAACCGCCGCCAACTCATCCGGTCGGCGACCAACTCCTCGCATTGCGGATCCGACAGCCCGTAGCAATGCTGGAGCAGGCTCATTTTGAAGAGCACCAGCGGCGGGTGCGGCGGATGGCCGGTGGTGGCCGGATACATCCGGTGCAGCACCGCTTCAATCGGTTTGAAATCCAGCGCGTGATCCAGCCCTTCCAAGAAATCGTTGGTCGGCACCGCAGGCATGAGGCTGTCCAAAAGTCCCAATTGAGGATTGCTCATCGTTTCCATGTCTCTCTGACTTCGATTCAACCGCCCTGTTCAAATGAGTTTTGCAGAGGTCTCAATCTATATGAATAACAAGCAGTTGCTAGTTTGAATCCGAAACCGCGAAAGAATTCAGCCTTGTGCCGACCGTCGCGGTGCGTGGTTGAAAGCAGGTAATGTGTGATTTTCCTGCCCGGCACGACGGCGCGCTCGACATTCGGCAGTTTCATTTTGCGATTCATGTTCGCAAATTCCGCCGCCGCCGCAAGGATTCCTTCCTGGCCAAACCCAAAGGCGCGTGGCGGGAAGTCGGCCTTCGCCCGTGCGGCCGCCCGACTAGCTGATTTTCATGGTTCGAAAGTAATAGCGAGCGAAGACCTTTTCAACAAGGCCAAGGTTGATTCCCTGAATCTTGTTGCCTGACTCCACCCAAAAAAAATCAAACAATTAGCAAAAATGGTTGAGCAATACTGTGTTCCAGAGATTAACTTATTTGTGCAAACTCGGATAGAAAGCGCCGTTTGCAGCGTCGGAGCGCATGAAGTGGACTGATTCCGTTTGCGGAATTGGGTCTCCACCGCAAAACCGACACTGGCGCGAGCGGGTCTCGCTTGACGGTGCGTCGTGAGTTTGTCGGCGGAGATGTGCCCACCGCCGGGCGAAATGGCATCACAACTGGTCGCCGGAAGACGTTCCTCGCCAGAGGAACAGTCCAGCGCCGGACAGGATGAGATGACCGTGAGACGCGAACATTCAAAGGCCACTCTGGCGATGAAGCGCTTCAAACGCTCTTGGGAAATCCCCATGCTCCGAACCTGTGTCGGGTTCGCACTTCCCTGCTTTCCGCATGAATAACCGCAATAACCGCACGCTCGCCTTTCTCTACTCGCCTGAAGTTGAACGGCTAAGTTACCCGCCGGATTGCCCGTTCAAAACGCAGCGCGCGGAGTTGACGCGCGAGCGATTGAAATCCTTCGGCCTGCTTGGCAGCGAAGGACGCACCGAGGTTGCGCCCCGCCCCGCCACCTTGAACCAGTTGCAATGGTTTCATTCGGCCCGTTATTTGGAGGAAATGCAGCGGGCCGCCAGTGGGGATTTGACGGTGACGGGTTTGAACATGGGTTTGGGTGGGCCGGACACCCCGGTATTCAAGGACATGTTTGAATGGGGCGCGTGGGCGTGCGGCGCGGGACTGATGGCTGCCGATTTGTTGCTCCAACGCAAGGCGGACATCGCCTTCAACCTGCTGGGCGGTTTCCATCATGCGATGACCGAGCACGCGGCGGGGTTTTGTTACCTCAACGACGTGGTGCTCGTCTGCCTGAAACTCGCCGGGGCCGGCCGGCGGGTTTTGTGTTTGGACGTGGACGCGCATCATGGCGACGGAACGCAATCGGCATTCTACCGGCGCGACGATGTGCTGACCATTTCCCTGCATGAAACCGGCCGGACGCTTTTCCCGTGGGGCGGTTTCGAAAATGAAATCGGCGAAGGACTGGGCTTGGGATTCAACGTGAACGTCCCGTTGCCGCCGCAGAGCTATGATGAGGCTTTTTTAACGGCGTTCGAACGCGTCGTGTTGCCGCTGATGGAAGCTTATGCCCCCGACATCATCGTCCTCGAACTCGGAATGGACACGCTGGCGGGCGATCCGCTGACGCATCTGCGCATGACCAACAACATCGTCGTGGAAATCCTCGAACCCCTGCTGCAATTTGGCTGTCCCCTGCTGGTGGCGGGCGGCGGCGGGTATCATGTCGAGAACACCGTTCGCGGCTGGGCGCTGGCGTGGCGCACGTGCTGCGGCGAGGACGCGGAAGATTTCGGGATGGGCATGGGCGGCGTCATGCTGGCCAACACAGAATGGGCCGGCGGCCTGCGGGACCGGACCTTGGCGGTGACGGCGGAACAGCGCCGGGCCGTCGAAGCGGAACTGCAAGCCACGATTCGATACCTCCGCAACCACGTCTTTCAATTTCACGGGCTTCGCGCCGGTTCCCAGCGGACGGTGAGGGCGTCCGACCGGTTCCTCTCAACCGACAATCACACCAAACCAAACCGAACCATATTATGACAGCATCCACTCAAACTGCTCCAACCAGCACCGTTTCAACCAGCTCGCTTATGCAGGAAAGCCGAACTTTCCCCCCAAAACCGGAAGTGGTCCGGCGCGCTTATCTCAACAATGGGCAATACCGAAGCATGTACGCGCGCTCGCTCAAGGACCCGGATGGATTCTGGCTCGAACAGGCCGCCACGCTCGATTGGTTCAAACCGCCGACCAAGGGCCGCAAATACGTTTGGAACACCGCCGCGAAAATCATCGAGCATACCTGGTTCGAGGACGGCCAGCTCAACGTGACGGTGAACTGCCTCGACCGCCATTTGAAAACGAAGACCCGCGACAAAACCGCCATCATCTGGCAAGGCGAGCCGGAGGAGGATGTCCGGACGTTCACCTACGCGCAGTTGCACGCTGAAGTCTGCAAATTCGCCAACGTGCTGAAATCGTTTGGTCTGAAAAAGGGCGACCGCGTTTCCATTTATCTGCCAATGATTCCGGAATTGCCCATCTCCATGCTCGCCTGCGCGCGGCTGGGCATCATCCATTCGGTGGTGTTCGGCGGGTTCAGCGCCGAAGCGCTGGCCGGGCGCATCAACGACGCCACCTGCCGTTTGCTCATCACGTCGAACGTGTCCCTGCGCTCCGGCAAGAGCATTCCGCTCAAGGGCATCGCCGACGAGGCGCTCAAACACACGAAAAGCATCAAGAAGGTCGTCGTCGTCAAACGCAACGCGCAGCCGTGTGACATGACGCCGGAACGCGACGTCTGGTATCACGACCTCATGGCCAAGGCGAACGCCGATTGCCCGCCAGCGGTCAACAACGCCGAGGACCCGCTGTTCATCCTGTACACGTCCGGTTCCACCGGCAAACCCAAGGGCGTCGTCCATTCCACCGCCGGTTACCTCCTGCAAACCGCACTCACGCACAAATATATCTTTGACGTTCACGATGATGACATCTTTTGGTGTACCGCCGACATCGGTTGGGTCACCGGCCACAGCTACATCTGCTACGGCCCGCTTTGCAACGGCGCGACCAGCCTGATGTTTGAAGGCGTGCCCACGTTTCCGGACGCCGGGCGCTTTTGGAAAGTCGTGGACAAGTTCAAGGTCACGATTTTTTACACCGCGCCGACGGCCATCCGCTCGCTCATCCGGCTCGGCGAAGAATGGCCGAATAAATATGACTTGGGCACTCTGCGGGTGCTCGGCTCCGTAGGCGAGCCGATCAATCCCGAAGCGTGGATGTGGTATCACCGCGTCATCGGCAAAGACCGCTGCCCCATCGTGGACACGTGGTGGCAGACGGAGACCGGCGGCATTCTCATCACGCCGCTGCCCGGCGCACACACGCTCAAACCCGGCAGCGCCAACCGTCCGTTCTTCGGCGTCGAACCGGTTGTCCTGCGCGACGACGGCAAGCCATGCGGTGTGAACGAAGGCGGCAAGCTTTGCATCACCAAACCCTGGCCGGGCATGTTGCGCACCACCTGGGGCGACCACAGCCGGTTTATCGAAACCTATTTCACAATGTATCCCAACATCTACTTCACCGGCGATGGTTGTCGCATTGACGAGGACGGCGATTACTGGTTGATGGGCCGCATTGACGACGTCGTCAATGTCTCCGGCCACCGCATCGGCACCGCCGAAGTCGAGAGCGCGCTGGTCAGTCATCCGAAAGTGGCCGAGGCCGCCGTGGCGCCGATGCCGCACGACATCAAGGGTCAGGGCCTTTACGCCTTTGTCACGCTCAAGGACGGCGTGCCGGAAAGCGATGAACTCAAAAAGGAATTGAGCAACCACGTCCGCAAGGAAATTGGACCGATTGCCGTCCCGGACAAAATCCAGTTCGCGCCCGCCCTGCCCAAGACGCGTTCGGGCAAAATCATGAGGCGCATCCTGCGTAAGATTGCCGAGAACGCCCCGGACCAGATCGGGGACGTCTCGACGCTGGCCGATCCGCACGTCGTGGAGCTTCTGGTCAAAGGGAAACAGTAAAATCGGAAGCCGTGCTGCCGGGGCCGCCTGCTGCGGCAGCCATCAGCTATTTCCGACTTCAATGCCACCCAATGCGTTCATAGGAAAACCTCATCAGCCCACGGCCATTGAATTGGCTGCCGCGCTGGGCCTTGCCAAGGCGCTTTGGGATCAATTGCTGGCCAGGCTAGCCGATGAACACCATTTGACCGTCCAGGAGTGGAACTCCTACTCGCTCAAGGCCGGGTGGTCGTTGCGATTGAAACTCAGGGACCGGAACATTCTGTATCTCGCACCGCGTCAGGGTTGCTTTTTTGTGTCGTTCGCCCTCGGCGACAAGGCGGTGCAGGCGGCGCGCCAAAGCGGCCTTCCTGCAAGTGCGATTAAAATCATCAACGCAGCCAAACGGTACGCTGAAGGGATTGGCGTACGGATTGAAATCAAGGAGGGAAAAGACATCGAAACCGTGACCAAACTTGCGGGAATCAAACTTGCCCATTGACCGCGCAAAAAACACAAACCATGACTGACAAAACCGGAATTTCTCACACCGTAAAAAACAACCGAATTGGGTCTGTCATGCTCGCCATATCATTTCTGGCCGGACCCGCGCTGGCGACCACCACCAACCTGACGTGGAAGGCGGATCTCGCGTTGAAGGAAACCTACGACGACAACGTGTATCTGGAGGACCTCGCGCCCGGGCCGGGAGTGCCTACCGCCGAGACGGCCAAAAAGGATTCATGGGTGACGACGGTCACGCCGCATGTCGGCTTGGATTACAAGTTCTGCACCGGCTTCAAGGCGTCGCTGTCCTATGCGCCGGACATTACGACGTATCACAACGCTCCTTCGGAGAACAACACCACGCATCGTGGCGTCGCGACTTTCGGCGGATCGGCGGATGATGTCGTTTGGGAACAGGCGAATTCCTTCACGGACATTGATGGCAACCGTTACGGTCCCACCTTTGTCCATCCACAAGACGTGCCGGCCATCGGCGGCATCCCGCTGCGCGACCGCCGCGACGCGTTCATCTATCGCGGCGGGCTCAAGCTGACCTGGACGCTGGACCGTTTTTTCATCCGTCCGGTGGCGAGCGCCTACGTCCATAATTTCCAAACCGTCCAGCTTCCCGCTTCGTATTACGGCCCCAACAGTGTCTATGAAAATTACATTGACCGGCAGGATGTGAACGGCGGCGTGGACATCGGCTACGACGTCGGCAAAAAAACGTTTGTCATTCTCGGCTATCGTTACGGACGGCAGGATCAGGGCGAGCTTCTCGGCGTGGACAGTCCCTACGACAGTTCCTATAACCGGATTCTGTTCGGCGTGGAAGGCAGTCCCGCGTCTTGGATCAAGCTGGCCGTGCTGGGCGGCCCGGAAGTCCGCGACTGGAGGGGCAGCACGCAGCCCGGCTTTGACCGCAATAAACTCTCTTATTGGGTGGACGGCACAGTCACTTTACTGCCCACCAAAAACGACACCGTGGTTCTGCTTGAACGCAGCTACGAGCAGCCCGCCTTTGCGAGCCAGAGCATGTATCAGGACATCACTTCCAGCGCGACGTGGCGGCACAAATTCAACGACCACTTCAGCGCCAACGCGGGGATGCAGCTTTACATCGGTGATTGGGAGGCGCCGGTGAATCGCGATGACTGGATTTACACACCCAGCGCGGGGCTGACCTATGCTTACAACCAACATTTGAGCGCAGAACTTGCTTACTCCCATGATTGGGTCAAAAATCAGGCATCCGGCGTCACTTATGGCGACGGCCGTGAATTCACCCGAGACCTCGTCTCTTTGGCGGTGAAATACGTGTTTTAAGCGGGAACATCCGGTCATCAATTGGATTTGAACCGCGGTTGGCTGCGCATTTGCTCTCACGAAGCGGCACACGGCAACACACCCAAAAGCGATGACCGACGCCCAACGCCAGCGATAAAAAAAACAAAAAACTGGCATGGGATATGCGAATATATGATGTTGATGAACAAACAACTTCGCCGGCAAAAACACATACTGGTCGTGGATGACGAACCTTTCGTCCGCCAGAGCTTCCAGATGCTGCTCCGCGGCGACGGCTATCTGGTTGATGAGGCCGGAAGCGGCGTCGAGGCGCTTGCCATGTTTCAGCCCGGCAAGTTCGATATGGTTTTCACCGACTACCTGATGCCGGAGATGAAAGGTGATCAGTTGGCTGCGGCCATCAAACAGCTCGCACCCAAGCAGCCGGTCGTGATGATCACGGCCTTTCCTGAAAAACTTCAGTCTTCCGATTGCCCCCTCGGCGGTGTCGAATCCTTTATCTGCAAACCTTTCGACCTTGAGACCTTGCGGGCGACGATCGCTCGGTACGCTCCCGGCTAACACCTGGAGTCAGCATCTAACCGGGACGCGGCGTTGCGGCGTCCGTTTTTAATCGCAGTTTGCGCGGATGAACGCGGTTTTTTATTTTGCGCAAAGAAACGCAAACCAACCGTCAACCGCCTCCCGATTGAGGTTGACACAGCGAGGTGAAGGCGATAGCAGGAATTGATTTCGGATTTAACCTTGTTTCCAACATGTTGAGGAATCCTGGACTGATCTGCCTCTTGTTGGCGGTTGGGTTTGTTGCCGGCTGCAAACCAAAACCGCCGGCCGCGTCGTCCAGTGCCCCGGCCTATTTTAAGACTCCGTTTCAAACCGAATCGGAATTCATCGTGGATGCGATCGTGTCCGACCTGGCCGAGCAGATGTTTTACGCGAAGTTCCACCGGCTGCCGGATCAACGGCATTTTTCCGTCATTGCTACGGAGAAACCTGGTTCGCCTCAGGACTCACCCGTCTATGAATTGCACATCCGACTGGATCCGAAACAAGGCGACCTGAACACGGAAGTGGCCGTCAACGGCCCGATCTGGTCGCCGGCAGTTTATCGGAACGTGGCCGCGGAACTGGCCCGGACGGTTGGGTTGAGCACCGGCAACCCGGGCGGGTTGGAGGACACGTCACTTCTGTCAAGCCTGACCGACAGCACGGCGGAAACCATCGAGCGGGCAAACCTGAGCCTGTCGGCGGGGTTGGAGGCGGATTTTGGTAATCCGGTATTGCACGAAAAGGCGGCGCTGCTGCTGGGTGCGTTCCTGCTCCGTGACCATTCGGGACATTTCTTTGAAATCCGATCGCCGCTCTCCCGCATCACCGCCCACTTGACCATGGCCGCCTTCTTTGAGGGCACCAACACCTACGGGCTCAACGGCCAGATGGCGGAGGCAATCCTGCTAACCCTGATTGGCGACCAGGCCCCGGCGCTGGACCAGTTGAATGCCGTCGGCACCAATAAGCCCGCCGTGCTTCCGATGATTCGCGCCTTGCGGGCGCGGAACACCGGCGATTACCGGCCCTTGGACAAAGCAGAGGGTCTTACCCGAATCGAGAGCGTGGCTTGGTTCTCCGCCCTGGCCGATTACGTTTCCGCTCCGATAGCCTGGCCGAAACTCAACGACGTGGAACAACGAACCATTGATTTTGTCCGCGTGGCCAATCAGGAGAGTTATTCGGTTGAAATGGGACACCAACTGCTGAGAGTTTCCCTCCCGCTGGAATTCGCAGAGATACAAAGCGTTTACGCACTTTCGCACCATGAGAAACTGTCACGGGACGGGCTGGTGACGGCCCTGAACGCATTGCCGGAACGTTGTTTCACCACGGATTCCAACGGCGCCGTTCACGTGTGCATCATCGGCTGGGGACAATGGGCGGACTTCCTGCAACGACACCTCTGCCATGCCATCCAACAGAATTTTTATTTCCTGCAATACGATTGGGGTGTCCCGGACGACGCGAAGGAATTCGCGGCCAAGTGCGACCAGGCCTTTGGCGGACTCCGGTTGTACCCCTTCGTCGAGCGGTTCGATTGCACGGACGAGGAAAGTTACCACAAGTCGGTGGACGATGGATTCAAAGTGACGGTTGCCACCCCACAACTGGTCCCGGCGGACTGCTGGAATTGGCTCTGTTACAAGGTCAGGTTCGCCCCCTGGTACCGGCCGAATCCAAACCCCCACATCAACGAATGGCACAATCACAATCCCCCGCCGGGAACGGTGTATGATCTGAATCCGCGCCTCAATCATCCCAGTTTGATTGACCGTCCCGATGCCGTTGCGAAATTCGAGCAACTCCACCAACTGGCCCCTTATGATTGTCGCATTGCGAACTTCATCCTGAACAAAAAATACCACAATCACCCGACGTATGACCAGGCGATGGCCTTGTATGGCGCCATGCTGCCGTACTCGGTGACGGCCCTGCAAACCGTCGCCGGCACGGTCTATGACCAGCCCGGCCGGTATGAAAAATTGATGGTTCAGGCGGCGGAGTTGAACCCGGCCTGCTACTACACGCTCGGTGATTATTTCCTGAACCGCACCAACGAGAACAAGGCCGCATTTTATATAGATAAAGCCTGTGATACCGATCCGGACAGCGTCCGCGTCGCCAACCAAGCCATTTGGCGAGTGCGCTACTATTTGAAAAAGGGGCAGCCGGAAAAGGCGCGGCAGATTGCGGACTTTGCCGGCGAGGTTTATTCCTATGATGGGTTGGAGTCCAAGGCGATCTTTTTCGAGACGACCTCCAACTACGACGGCGCCTTTGAATGGTATGCGAAAATTGACGAGCGGTACGACGACCCGGGTCCTGTGCTCGGATTCTGTGCGCGCTACCGGGCGCAGACCGGTGACCGGCGCTTTGAACCCGAAGTGCAAAAGCGCATCCGCAAGCTGTTCCCGGACGGCATTGAAAAGGTGGCCCTGCATGACTTTCACGGCCGTCCGAAAGATGGTGTGTTGATTGAACAGGAGAACGACCTGCTTAAGTCCGATGGCATGAAACGGGGCGACGTGATTGTCGCCGTTTACGGCGTGCGCGTGCACAACTTCAAACAATATTCCTATGGCCGGGAACTGAAGAGCGCGCCTGAGCTGGATTTGATTGTCTGGCAGGGCGATGCTTACCGGGAGTTTAAACCCAGCGTGCCCGATCACCGTTTTGGTCTGGATTTCGGCGACTATCCGCCCAAATAAATTGTGGATAAAAACCGGGCAACTTCCTCGAAACCTGATGATGACGCGAAAACTTTTCAACCGCAAATGACGCAGAAGAACGTAGATTTTTACAAAAGGAAATCAAGGGAACAAAGATTGAAAGAACCTTCGTTAACGGAGATAGCTTTTGTTTTTGTTTTCTCGATTGCCTTCTGTAAGCGTTTGCGTCCTTTGCGCATTTTTGCACTAAAACCAGTTGAAGGTTGGAGGGTTGAAGGAATGGCACACGGCAATACGTCCAAAAGCGATGGCCGATGCCCAAGCCACCCTGTAAAAAAGCAAAAGAACTGGCATGGAATATGCCCTTTATGCCGATTATGATTAAACGTACTGGCCGGCAGAGACACATACTGGTTGTGGACGACGAATCTCTCGTCCGCCGGAGCGTCCATATACTTCTCCAGGGCGACGGTTATCTCGTTGACACAGCCAGGAACGGCGCCGAGGCGCTGGCCCTGTTTGAGCCCGGCAAGTTCGACATGATTTTCGTTGACTACCTGATGCCGGAGATGAGTGGCGACCAGTTGGCCGCGGCCATCAAACAGCGTTCACCCAAGCAGCCGGTCGTGATGCTCACGGCCTTTCTGGAAAAATTTCAGTCTTCCGATTGCGCCCGCGGTAGCGTTGATTCCTTTATCGGCAAGCCTTTCGAACTGGACACCCTGCGGGCGGCGATCGCCGAGTTCGCTCCCGCCTGAAACTGGAAGGCAACGTAAAAACATTCAGCTTCACGCGGTGGGCAAACCGAACTGGCCCATGCTGAGGATTCTGGAACGGTTGCGAGTCGAAGATTGAGGGTTGAAGGGTTCTTTGTGTTCTCTGTGTTCTTTGGGGTTAAATCGCATCCGCGTCCATTCACGTCATCAGCATTTCATTCTTTGCCCCGTTTGCGCTTTTTGTGGCCAATTGAAGCCGAATTCCGCCGGTTTCCAACCTTGACCGCGCGCCCGTCCGGGCCTAAGCAATGTGCATGAAGATCGGCCTCTTCGGCATTTCGAGCATCGCCCCGGGCAAACATAATCTAAAGGATCCGCGGCTGGACCAGGCCGACCAGTTGGTGGAGGCGCAGAAAAAAACCTGCGCTCAAGTGGACGTGGTGGAGGAAAAGGAGTTGCTCACTTGTGACGCCATTCTCACCAGCCATGCCGCGTTGAGCGACTTGTTGATGAAGGACCTCGATTTCGTGGAAACGCGCTTGGGCCGGGATGCGGGCGCGGCGGAGAAGGTAGTGTTACAGAAGCTCGCCGAGGCGTTGGTCAGTGAGCGGCCCGTTTCCGCCGCGGGCCTTACCGTGGATGAGCTGGCAGTCGTTTCGGCGCACAATTTTTATTCGAACAAGCCGGTGGTGGTGACCACCGAGGCCGAACTGGCGGCTCCGGATGCGTTGCTGGTGCGGGCCTTTGCCGAAAGCGGTTACATCAGCTTTCTGACGGTGGGCGGCAAGGAGAACCGCGCGTGGCCGCTCCGCGCCGGCCTGACGGCGTGGGACGCGGCGGGCACGATCCACACGGACATCCAACATGGTTTCATCCGCGCCGAGATCATCAGCTTTGCGGATTTGGCGGCGGCGGGCGGCGAGACGCAGGCCAAGCGCGCGGGCAAACTGCGATTGGAACTCAAAACGTACGTGATGCAGGATTACGACGTGGTGAACTTCCGGTTCAACAAATGAGCGAAGAAGCCATCTTTGTTTCCCGCCTTTGTTTCCTTCGCTTTCTTCTGTAGAAGCAGCCTGCCAATCTGCGGTCATCCGTGTAATCGGCGGTTAAAACAAAGACCTTTCCCGTTTCTCACGCTTTTGCGCGCTTGAAGCAAGCGATGTTGCTTCTTTGGCAAAAAAGGTGAGGGCTGCCGCACCCCGGCGGCCTATTTTAATTTTAGCCGCCGCGATGGCCAGTGCGGTTTCACGGCGTCATCGAATTTTAACTTTTCTATCAAAATGAATGACAAACCGACGTTACTGACCGTGGACGGCAATGAAGCGGTTGCCCACGTAGCCTATCGCCTCAACGAAGTCATGGTAATTTATCCCATCACCCCTTCCTCGCCCATCGCCGAATGGTGCGATCAATGGGCGTCCGAGGGCAAAAAAAATCTTTGGGGCACTGTGCCGTCCATCGTGGAAATGCAAAGCGAAGGCGGCGCGGCGGGCGCCGTGCATGGTTCGTTGCAAACCGGTTCCATCAGCACCACATTCACCGCCTCCCAGGGGCTGCTGTTGATGATTCCGAACATGTTCAAAATCGCGGGTGAATTGCTGCCATCGGTTTTTCACGTCACGGCCCGTACCGTGGCCACCCAGGGACTTTCCATCTTCGGCGATCATAGTGACATCATGGCCGCGCGTTCCACCGGCTGGGCGATGCTCGGTGCGGCATCCGTGCAGGAAGCGGCGGATTTCGCGCTCATTTCGCAGGTGGCCACCCTGCGTGCCCGGCTGCCGTTCATCCATTTCTTCGACGGCTTCCGCACGTCACACGAAGTCTCCAAGATTGAATTGCCCGGCGAAAATGCCATGCGGGCGATGGTGGATGACAATTTGATCGCCGAAATCCGCGCCCGGGCCATGACGCCGGATCGGCCGGTGCTGCGCGGCACGGCGCAAAATCCCGATGCGTTCTTCCAGGGGCGCGAGGCGGCCAATCCATTCTATGCCAATTGCCCGGACACCGTGCAAAAGGTCATGGACGAATTCGCCGCGCAGACCGGGCGCAAGTATCATCTGTTCGATTACCTCGGCGCGCCGGACGCGGAACACGTCATCGTGCTGATGGGTTCGGGCTGCGAAGCGGCGCACGAAACCGTTGAGTATCTCAATGAACATGGCGCCAAGCTCGGCCTGATCAAGGTGCGATTGTACCGGCCATTTGACGCCAAACGATTTGTCGAAGCATTGCCGCGGTCGATCAAAAGCCTCGCGGTTCTGGATCGCACCAAGGAACCGGGCGCGGCGGGCGAACCGCTGTATCAGGATTGCGTCGCGGCGATTCTCGAAGGCATGGCCAACGGCTGGGGCAATTTGAAATGGCTGCCGAAGGTGGTCGGCGGACGCTACGGTTTGTCCTCCAAGGAATTCACGCCGGCCATGGTCAAGGCCGTCTTCGACAATCTCGCCGCCGCCAAACCCAAAAATCATTTCACGGTCGGCATCACCGACGACGTCTCCCATACCAGCCTGCCGGTGGACCACAATTTTTCAACCGAGCCGGATGACGTGATTCGCGCGTTGTTCTACGGTCTGGGCGCGGACGGCACGGTAGGCGCAAACAAAAATTCCATCAAAATCATCGGTGAAGGCACCGCCAACTATGCGCAAGGTTATTTCGTCTATGATTCCAAGAAATCCGGCAGCATGACCGTGTCGCATCTGCGGTTCGGGCCGGAACCGATTCGTTCCACGTATCTGATTTCGCGCGCGAATTTCGTGGCCTGCCACCTGCCAACGTTTTTGGAAAAGTTCGACATGGTCAAACCCCTGGTGCCCGGCGGCACGTTTCTGTTGAACACGCCCTATTCCCCGGACGAAGTCTGGTCGAAGTTGCCGACGCCGGTGCAGGAATCGCTCATTGCCAAGAAGGCGAAATTTTACGTGATTGACGCGACCAAGGTGGCGCGCGACAGCGGCATGGGCGGGCGCATCAACACCATCATGCAGGTTTGTTTCTTCGCGCTGTCCGGTGTGTTGCCGCGCGACAAGGCCATCGAATCCATCAAGTATTCCATTAAAAAAACCTACGGCAAAAAAGGCGAGGAAGTCGTGGCCAAGAACCTCAAGGCGGTGGACCACACGCTCGAACATCTGCACGAGGTGCCGGTGACCAGAAGTGTCAACGGCAGCGGCGATCTGCTCCCGCCGATCTCGCCCAACGCGCCGGCGTTTGTGAAAAACGTCCTGGGCCGCCTCACCGCCGGTGAGGGTGACGAACTGCCCGTGAGCGCGTTTCCGGCCGACGGCACGTTCCCCACCGGCACCGCCCAGTACGAAAAACGCAACCTCGCGCTGGACATTCCGGTGTGGGACGAAAAAATCTGCATCCAATGCGCGAAGTGCGTGGCGATCTGCCCGCACGCAACCATCCGCGCCAAGGTTTATGAACCGGCAGCCCTCGCCAACGCACCGGCGACGTTCAAGTCTGCGGACAGCCGCAACCCGGATTTCAAGGGCTGGAAGTTCACGCTGCAGGTCGCGGCGGAGGATTGCACCGGCTGCTCGTTGTGCGTGGACGTCTGCCCAGCGCGCAACAAAACGGAGACCAAACTCAAGGCCATCAACATGCGGCCACAAGCGCCGCTGCGATTACCGGAGCGCGACAACTGGAATTTCTTCCTTAACCTGCCCGAACTGGACCGGCGCAAGGTCAAGACCACGCAACTGCGCCAGCAACAGCTCATGCGGCCCCTGTTCGAATTCAGTGGCGCGTGTGCCGGCTGCGGCGAAACGCCCTACCTCAAAATGCTGTCGCAGCTTTTCGGCGACCGCGCCATCATCGCCAATGCCACCGGTTGTTCCTCCATTTACGGCGGCAACCTGCCGACGACGCCTTACACGAAAAACGCCGAAGGCCGCGGCCCGGCCTGGTGCAATTCGCTGTTCGAAGACAACGCGGAGTTCGGCCTCGGCTTCCGCGTCTCGATTGACAAGCAAAAGGAATTTGCCACCGAACTGGTCAAGCAGCTTGCGCCGCAACTGGGTGACGACCTCGTGAGCGGCATCATCAACGCCAATCAATCCGATGAAGCCGGCATTTACGATCAGCGCGAGCGCGTGGCCGCGTTGAAGGCGAAATTGCAGAACCTCGATTTGCCGGAGGCGAAATTGCTGCTCGGCCTGGCCGATCAATTGGTGAAGAAAAGCGTCTGGATTGTCGGCGGCGACGGTTGGGCCTACGACATCGGCTACGGCGGGCTGGATCACGTGCTGGCCACCGGCCGCGACGTGAACGTGCTCGTGCTCGACACGGAAGTTTATTCCAACACCGGCGGGCAGATGTCCAAATCCACTCCGCGCGGCGCGGTGGCGAAATTTGCCGCCGGCGGCAAGGCGATGGGCAAGAAAGACCTCGGCCTCATCGCGATGACTTACGGCCATATCTACGTGGCCAGCGTGGCGCTGGGCGCGAAGGACGAACAGGCACTCAAGGCGTTCGTGGAGGCCGAAGCGTATCCCGGCCCGTCGCTCATCATCGCGTACAGCCACTGCATCGCGCACGGCATCGCGCTCGACATGGGCGTCGGTGCGCGTCAACAAAAGCTCGCGGTGGATTCCGGCCAATGGCTGCTCTACCGGTTCGACCCGCGCCGCACCGTACGCGGCGAGAACCCGTTGCAGCTCGATTCCTTGGCGGCGAAGGCGAAAATCCAGGACTTCCTGCTGTCGGAAAACCGCTTCAAGATGCTCACCAAGAGCAAACCGGACGCGGCCAAACAGCTTTTTGCCCAGGCCCAGGACGATTCCGACCGCCGCTGGAAATTTTACCAATATCTGAGCGGGCGGGATTTGAAGACCAACGGCAACGGCGCGACCATCACCGCGACGCCCAAATCGGCCGCCACGGCGGACCAACAACCTTGAAGCCATTGACGATTTACGATTTACGATTGCCGATTGACGCCGCAAACGGCGGACCGGCGCGTAAATCATAAATCGAAAATCATAAATGAGATTATGAACCTGAACACCACTTATCTCGGCCTGAAACTGCGGACGCCGCTGGTGCCTTCGGCGTCGCCGCTGTCGGAGGAAATTGACAACATCAAACGGATGGAAGACGCCGGCGCGTCGGCGGTGGTGCTGCATTCCCTGTTCGAGGAGCAACTGCGCCAGGACCGTGCCGAACTGGTGCATCATCTTGAACAGGGCACCGAAAGTTTCGCGGAAGCCCTTACCTATTTTCCCGAGCCGGAGGAATTTTGTCTCGGACCGGAGGAATATCTCCAGCACATCGCCAAAGCCAAGAGAGCGACGCGCATTCCGATTATTGCGAGCCTGAACTGTTCCTCGAGCGGCGGCTGGACGAAATATGCCAGACAGATTGAGCAGACCGGCGCCGACGCGCTGGAATTGAACATCTATTACATCCCCACGGATTTCGAGTTGACGGGCGCAAAGGTGGAGCAAACTTATCTTGATATTCTCAAGGCCGTGAAATCCGAGGTGAAGATTCCCGTGGCTGTCAAACTCGGTCCGTTCTTCAGCAATTTTGCGAACATGGCCAAACGGCTCGACGAAGCGGGTGCGGACGGTTTGGTGCTGTTCAACCGGTTTTATCAGCCGGATATTGATCTGGAAGCGCTGGAGGTGAAACCGAACATCCTGCTCAGCACGCCCATGGCCATGCGCCTGCCGCTGCGCTGGATTGCGATTCTTTATCTGCGTCTTAACGCCAGCCTGGCGGCCACCAGCGGCCTGCACCGCGCGAGCGACGTGCTGAAGATGCTCATGGCCGGGGCGGACGTGACGATGCTCTGTTCCGCGCTCATCCGGCACGGTGTCCAGCAAATCAGCGTCATCGAGCGGGAGATGGTCGCGTGGATGGAAGAACACGAATACGAATCCGTGACCCAGCTCAAAGGCAGTCTGAGCCAGAAAAACTGCGCCGACCCCGCCACGTTCGAACGGGCGCAATACATGCGGGCGATTTCCACCTATCCCCTGCCCCCGGTAACCTGATTCAACCCCCCCAACCGGCGCCATCAGCGATGAAGTCCTGCGCCACATCCAACGCGACATTGATCTGGCAGATGCGCGGCTGCGTCGTGAGAGCGCGGAAGACATGGAACCTTAACCAAGAACCTGCCGCGACGGGCGCAGGACGGCGGGTGGACGCGGATTGATTTAACCACTGAAAATGCAAAGGGCACCGAAGTCAGAAATAAAAGCGTTTACTCAGGCCCTCCCGAACTCGGCTCATTTCCTCGGCAGTAAGAGTGCCCAGTTTGCGTTCCAACTTAACCGTGGAAATCGTCTGAATCTGTTGCAAATGGAATACTCCAGGCTTTAGAAACGATTTGGGGACATTCAATTCCCAGCGATTGCCGCGCAGTGCAGTCGTGTGAAGCAGGACAGTTACGAGATCGAGTTCGTCATCAGCCGGGTTGCCGGTCAGCAGCAAAGCCGGCCGGACCTTTGCCGCCATGCCAAAATCCACCAGCCAGACCTCACCGGGATTGACGGCGGGCATCTTCGTCCTCCATGCGGTCGAACATCATGGCGCCTTCCTGCGCGGTTTGATTGCAGAGCGCTACGTCCGGATTTTCGTTGGCGATGGCCAGAAGCACATCCCGTACAGCCCGCCGATCAGCTTCGGTAAGCTTGGGCAATTCCCTGATGATTTCCTGCGCGCTCATGTTCATAATTTAACCGGGCCGGGCGAAATTGTCAGGCGGAAAATTGAACTACAGAAAACGCAAAGGGCACAATGGTTTGCTCGTCGCGGCGTAGTACAGCGAAGACGGAAGCTCAGACTTCCCTGACGGAAGTTCCTAAGTCCGTGAAGGAAGTTCCCAAGTCCGGGACGGAATTACCTGATTCCGTGAGGAAAGTTCAGACTTCCGTGGTAAAAAATCGCCAAATTGTCCAAAACTGTCTCGTGATTGGACGAAATGTCCGGTACCGGCCTCATTTTTCAGCCAAAATGATGGGGCGGGTCTGGGCTTTAATATGCGGACGACGCAGATCGCTGTGGAATATCCGGCTGAAGGGCCACGCATTGACATCATCCGCTTTATGCTCCAAGCGGTATAAAACCAAAGCCGTTGGCTTGCCGAATGAATATAAGCTGGTCGGCGGACCATTGGCGCCGATCCCGAACACGGTGCCATTGGTGTAGGTGCCGCCGCTTGTGGTCGTGCCATAGAGATTGCCGTCTTTGCCCTGCACCAGCGCCGCCTCGGGATTGTCGCCATCAGTGAAATCGAATGTATACAACGCGGATGCTCCTTTCCGTCGCCAAACCACGATGCTCCGCCAGGTTTCGGAATTGTCCGGCGACCACCAACACACCGCCTCAATCGGCAGGGGTTTCGTTTGAAGCAAAAGAAACCAAAAAACTAAGGCACCCTCACACACCGAAAGCCAATGCTGGTGCTGGCGACGTACGGGACGGCGTCGTTGCGATACGCGCACCGCGCGAAGGAGGCGACGTTGAAATAACTGCCGCCGCGCCGCACACGGTCGCTCAACGGTCCGACCGGCCCGCGTGGATCGGTGCCTCCCAAATACGGACTGCCGGCCGGATAAGCCGGCTCTGCATACCAGTCCCAACACCACTCCCACACATTCCCAGCCATGTCATTCAAGCCATACCCGTTTGCCGGAAACGTCCCCACCGGATTCGTCCAAGGAGACGCCCCGGTTCCATAAATCTGCGTCCCGCCTAAATCGTAGGGTTCGCCGGAGCCAGGATAATAGTTGGCCTGGCTTTCCGAAATCGTGTTCCCCCACGGAAACCGCTGCCCGTTCAACCCGCCACGCGCCGCCTTCTCCCACTCCGCTTCCGTCGGCAGCCGATAACCGTTCGCTCCCCAGTTCGCATACACCGTCGTGCCTTCGTCCCCATAGGTGAATATCTGCGTAAAACCCGCATCCGTGTAATATACCGGCGTCAAATGTGCCTGCGCTGACCGCGCATTGCACCACTTCACACAGTCATACCAGTCCACCAGTTCCACTGGATAGTTCGTCGCCTTGCCTGAACCGGCATTCACAAAAGTATACCCTTGGTTCGTGGCGTAGGTGTAGACCGACTGCCATTGATTGGAACTCACCAGATTCGTGTCCATGTAAAAGGCCGACACATAAACGGTCCCGGGAATCGCATCGGTCTCGCCATCCAAAGTGTCCCCTATCGTGAACGACCCTGCCGGAATGAGTGCCATGCCCGGAGGGATTAACCGGTAAAACTGCTGTATGCCGGAAATGGGATTGGTCACGGTGTATGGCCCATTGACAATGACAGGTGCGGGAGAAACGGGACTCCAAACCGCCGCCGAGCCGGGATTAGGGGTGGATTGCAAAGCCAGCCCAGCGGTATTATTGGTTGGCCACGTCAAGACAACATTTGTTCCGGAAAGAGTGATTGTCAGTTGCGCCGTCGCGGAGCTGGCCAGCGTCAAGCCGAGACCGGCCAGCAGCGCCGCCAGGAGGCATTGAGTTTTAACGCGCGTTTTCATAGGCTGATTCCTTTGATAAGGTGAATTTATCGCACCGCCGGAATATGTCAAGGCAAAAGTGATGTGTCGGCCGACATTTACTGCCTGCGCTACGGACAGTTCAGCTCCCGCTGAACCCGGTGAATGCAGGTTTCCGGATGTTTGGCCAGGGTACATTCCCAAATCCGCATCACCCGCCAGCCGGCCCGACGCAACGCCAGGTTCACCAGCCGGTCACGCTTTTTGTTGCCGGCCAGCTTCTTTTTCCAAAAAGCCCGATTGTTTGCCGGTTTGGTCGCATGCTTGGGACAGCCGTGCCAGAAACAGCCATCCACGAAGATTGCGAGCCGCAACTGTCTGAAAACAAAATCCGGCCGCACTGTGACACGAGAGACGAGGGACGAGTGTCGAGAGCCGGAAATTACATCCCCCTCTCCGCGCTGGGGAGAGGGCCGGGGTGAGGTGCGCTTGCCCTCGATCTTCGACTTTCGACCCTCGACCGCGACGCGCACATGTCTCCTCCACCCTGAAATCTTGTGTGCGCGGAGCAAATGCGCCAGCGTCAGTTCCGTGTCTTTGTTGCCGCGCCCGCGAATCCGCGACATGACTTGGGAACGTTTCGCCTTGGAAAAGACATCAGCCATATTTCAGCTTTCAGCCTTTAGAATTTAGCCTTCGTTTCCCGCTTCGCCTTGGTGAAAACGTCAGGCATTGGGGACGACTCCGGCACGCCGCCAGCGTTCCATTGCCGGATTCAGATGGTCGGTGAAGAAATCCTCGAACGAAATGACATTGGGCGCGGGCAGGTAGGCTTGAACCGCACGTTTCAATTCACGCGGCACGACCAGATAAATCCGATTCTGCAGCATTTCTCCTGTCTGCTTGGATGAAACCTTTTCATCCAACGTGGCCAGATAAAGCGCCTTGCCGCGCGTGCCCTCCGTCGCAATTTGCCGCCAGCGTTCACGAATGGTTCGCTTGGCGGTGAAGATAATGCAGTCTGTGGCGAACTTCCGGTAATGCGCCTCGTTTGGCATCAGGAAATCTGGTTTGCCATTCACGATGCACTGCTCTTGAAACGGGTAGTCGCACCGACGGAACAAACCGCGTATCGTTGCTTCAAATGTTGACCCGGCTCGTGTTTTGCGCGATTGCCCGATGGAGAGATAAAAGCGGTCCAGAATTTCAAATAAATGCTGGTTCCCAACCGAAGGTAAGAATTCACGCAAGACTTCCTCCCCAAATTTATTCTGTCTTTCGAGATAAATTGTGTAGCAGAGTTTTTCCGTGCGTTGTAAAAGCTCGCTAAATCGCCGCCTTATTTCCTTTGGTGTCAATTTTTGCTCGGAGGCAAGCCGCTTCGCAGCTTCGTCGCCTATTTCATCGGTGCTGCCGATTTTTTCTTTGAGCTTTTCAAATAGGATACTGGCTTGACCACGCGGGGTGTTGGCGGTACTTGCTTTCGTTCTTGGCATACGAGTGTGAGGTTTGGTGCGTAGTTAACGGGACGGTTTAGTGTTTCCACAACTGACTTGGCAATTCGTTCCACAACAGGAACGACGACGGAATTCCCGAATTGTTTGTAGGCTTGCGTGTCTGAAACCGGAATTTGGAAATCAGGCGGGAAACCCATCAGTTTTGCACATTCGCGCGGCGTGAGACGGCGCGGGGTTTTTCGCGCGCCTTGCGAAATTAAAATTTCAGAGCCGTCTTTGTAGTAGCGAGCACTCAATGTCCGCGCCACGTCTTTGCCTGAAAACAAGCCGAAGCCGAAGCCATTGCCTGCAGCCTTGTGCTTTGCCGCATAATTCTGAAGATATTCCCATAGATGATCGGTGAGCGTGTATTTCTCCGGGACTTCCGCTGCGAGGATGGTTTCAAGCTTCGGCCCTTCGGTTGGGAAATCCGGGAATTCGAAATGACGGCGTTCCCGGAAGCCCACAAGAAAGATGCGTTCGCGGTGTTGCGGCACGACGCTTTGCGCGTCTATCACCCGTTGAAAGACGTGGTATTTCAGATGTTCGGTCAGCGTTTCCCAGATGATACGGAAGGTCTGGCCCTTGTCGTGGCGGAGCAGGTGTTTGACGTTTTCCAGCACGAAGGCGTCAGGCCGGTGGCGGTCAATCAAATCCGCCAATTTGAAGAAAAGGTTGCCTTGTTCCCTGTCCTCGAAGCCGTGTTTCCGGCCGAGGCTCAATTTCTTGGAGACGCCCGCGATGCTGAACGGCTGGCAGGGAAAACCGGCGCAAAGGATGTTGTGCGGCGGGATGACGTTGTCCGGCACGGAATAGATGTCGCCGTGCGGGCGTTCAGCAAAATTGACTTCGTAGGTGTCCTGCGCCTTCTCATTCCAGTCGGATGAGAACACGCACTCGCATCCGGCGCGCTCAAACGCGATGCGGAACCCACCGATCCCGCAGAACAAATCAATAAACGTCAGTTTGCGGGGAGAGCCGTTGCCGTTCGTGTGGTAGGCGGGCGCTTCTTCACGCAAAACTAATGCTTTGGGTTTGCGGCGCTTGGTCACGCGGTGACTCCTTTGCAGAGTTGGTCCACTGTGACTCGGAGGGCGCGGGCGAGCCGGATTACGGTCTTAATTCCCGGGTTGCGAACGCCGCGTTCGATGCCACTCAGATAAGTGCGGTCGAGTTCGGCTTTCTCGGCCAGTTTGTCCTGAGACAGCCCGGCTTCGTTTCGGAAGCGGGCGACGTTACGCCCGAATTGAACGAGTGTTGAATTGCGCTTAGGCATAACGGCGATGTTATGCCATTTTGCGCGACGGTCGTCTGTGGACTATCGGCTACAAGATGAAAAGACGGTCGAAGGACCAGAGTCGAGGGTCGAGAGCCAAAAGCTGAAACATTCAACATTCAACATCGAACGCCGAACATCCAAGGCCAATGCCGGCAGGGATGCCGGCGCTCCCGGTATTAGCGGCTCGTCAGGATCACCGCAGAGCGGGACAGGCGCTCGCCCCACCGCAGGCAAGTGGCGTGTGACACGCCAGAGGGCGGAAGGCGTCAGGATTTATTCGATGACAACATGGTCCGGTTTGTTAGAATGCCGGCGTATGACGGTTGACTCGATGACCCAGATCGTGGAGAACGTTCAGTCGATATACACCATCGTACTGGCCCTGGCCATCGCCGAGGCGTTCAACCAGGCGATCAAGGAAAACAAACCGGAGACGGAAAAGCACGCGGCCAGATTTGTCAACTGGTTCGATTGTGTCCACCCGTCGAGGTGCGTATCCCTGATTGTTTTTTTGCTGCTGGCCGCGCCTTTTTTTCAGGGGAACCAAAAATATCTGTATCAGCAATACATTGAACCGTTACATCAACTCAACCCGCCCAAGAGCATCAGCGCCCTCTGGCTGAACTTTGATTGCCTGATTTTTTCGCTGGAAGCCGGACTGTTCTTTGTCATGGCTCGCTCCCTGTCGGCACGCCGATGGCAGCAATTTTACGCCACCATCATTGTATTGTTGTCCATTGATTTCGCCTGGGCGCTGATGGAAAAATTGCATGGAACGGCCGTACCTCGCGAATGGCTCTGGTTTGACATGGTCGCCGTGGTTGTTCTGATCGCGATCATTGCGTTGGACTCGTTTTTTATCACCTACGAACGGGACAAGGAGTTAAACAGGTATTGTTATTGGGGCGTATCCATCGTGGCCATACTCGGCCTGATCTATGGCTATTTCTATCAACTCGACTACCTGATCAACTATTGAGGAACGGTTGGGAGATGAGAGTTCAGGGTTGAGGGTAAAAGCCGCGGTCGAGAGGCGATAGACGAGGGTCGAGGGCTGAACATAACCTTACTCCGCGCCCGGCTCAGTGAACTTGATGATGGAACCTCGGGAAACAAAGACCCTTTGGCCGTTCTCCTGTTCCAGTTCCACGAAGCCTGACAGGGGGTCGTATTGAGACCTTTGAAATAATTGCCTGGTGCCCTTGAACCGGACATTGCGATAGACCGTCACTCCCTGACTCCAGTCAGTGCAATAAACGTCGTAACGCTTGCTGGTGTCCACCGGTTCGCCCTGCGGCTGCGGCGCAGTTCGGAGTTCGGAGTTTGGAGTTCGGAGTTGGGAACGAGCGGTTTGCCCGCCCGCGGCGGGTTCGAAATTAGGATCGAGTTCTTTCAGGATTTCCTGGCGCGTCTTTTCGATGTCCAGCCCCAGATTTTTCAGTAACACGCCGGCGACTCCGTCCCCTTCGCGGAGCAAGCCAAGGAGAATGTGCTCGGTGCCGACGTAGGTATGATTCAGCGCCCTGGCTTCCTTTTTGGCGAAGTCCAGAACCTTCATTACACGCGGCGTGTAAGGAATGTTGGCGATTGTCTTTTGATCCGGGCCGGTGCCAACTCGTTTTTCGACTTCAGCGCGGGCTGTTTCCAGGTCAACTCCCTGTTTTTGAAGGACGTTCACGCTCACGCCTTTTCCAAGTTTAATTAGCCCAAGGAGCAAGTGTTCCGTGCCGACAAATTTGTGATTTAGACGCTCGGCTTCCTTGCGTGCAAGCCCCAGCGCCTGCCGGGCGCGCGGGGTGAAATTGTCCTTGGGTTCAACATCGGAGGGCGCCCCAAACAGGTCCGTAATTTTTACACTCTGAGTTTGGACATGCACGCCCGGAGTCGGCGCTGTCAGCTTTTTCCAAAATGATTTGAGCCAGTTCATTGGCGAATGACTGATTTTTTACCCAAAGCGTTTCGTTCTTCCAATCCTCTTTCGGCACGGCGTTCCTCGATCAACTCCTGCACGACGGATTTCTCGCCAGGCTTTTGTTTGAAGACGCCGCGAAACGAATTGATACGCTTCCGCATTTCCGTTGGAGAAATCTTTCTGCGGGTTGCCATGACGCGATTTTGCACCGGTCAAGGTTTGGCGGCCAGCAGGAAGTTGGTCGCGTAAAAGGCGTTGCCTCACGCGACGGGCGGCACGAAAAGTTGGCCCAATTTGGGACATGCGATTTATCCCGATTTAGCTTGTACACCCCGGGTGCGGGTATAAGGTTGAATTGCTAACGGAGCATCGTTTACCAGGTGTCCGACTGCCCCCCGTTTGGGGGTTTTCCCTCTCCTCTTATTCCCTGCACTGCAAGGCCCGAGCCGCATCAGCGGCCCGGAACCGACCAAGGTAGGTCCAGAAAGAACATAGTTATGACAACAAACACAGGAAAGTATCCGTTCCCCGGTTCCCGCGAACCGGTAGTCGCGAAACCAACGCAAACTGCGGCGGCTCCCGCTTTTTTGCACAACCCGCCAAAGAAGGCCAAAGCGGCTCCATCCGAGACGGAAATCAGCCTGAAGGCCTACGAAATCTGGCTCGCGCAGGGGCAGCAACCGGGCCATGACCAGGAACATTGGTTCCAGGCTGAACAGCAGTTGAGGGCCGCGTAAAAGGCTGTTCGGTTGCAAATCGAGGAATTCCGCCTTCGCCGAGGCTCCCGTCCTTTCCCGCAAGGCGGAATTCGACACGGCAAATCGCTGCGATAAGCCGGTGCGACAGTGAATGTGGAATGAGGAATGCGGACGAATTACGGTAGTACTGGAATTGAGGGCGGAAATACATTGAACATCGAGCATTCAAAGGAAATCACCGGGCCGGGAAGTCAGCCCAAGACGGCGTTGATTGTGGAGGGCGGAGCCATGCGCGGGGCGTGGGCGGCCGGGGTGCTGGCCTTTCTGCATGAAACCGGACGGCGGCAATACGACCTCGTTTATGCGGCTTCTTCCGGCGCCTGCTCGGCGGCTTATTTTGTCGCCGGCCTGTGGGAGCCGGGCCTGAGCATCTGGCGCGAACTGGCCAGCAAGGCGGTGCGCAGAACCAATTTTCTCCACCACAAACCCATCGTTGATCTGGCGTACCTGGTGGACCATGTCATCCGACAACACGTTCCGCTTTCGGTCGAGGCGCTGCAAAAGACGCCCACCCGCTTTTTCATCGTGCTGACGGATTGTCATACCGGCGGGCCGGTTTACTTCCACGTTTGTGATGACCGGGTCTTTGCCGCCCTCCGCGCCACTGCGTCCCTGGCCCTGGCGACGCGCGGGTTTGATTTCGTGGACGGCCAGCCGTTCGCCGACGGCGGGGTGTCGGACCCCATTCCCATCCGGCGCGCGATTGCGGATGGCGCGACGGACATAACCGTGGTGCTCACGCACAAACTGAATTTCCAGCTCAAACCGATACCGCGGTGGCTGGGGCGAATTGCCTACCCGGAATTTCCCCAAGTGGCCCGGGTTTGGACGGCCCGGCAAAATGTGAACTACAACAATGCCATTGAACTGATGAAGCATCCGCCGGCGGGCGTGCGCATCCAGGTGTTCAGCCCGCTCCGTCCGCTCCCGGTCGGCTCCTTCACCGTCGAGCAGAAACGCATCGAGGCCGCCCTGGCCTTGGGACACGACGAGGCGCTGGAGCAGGCGAAGACGTCTAAAAGTTGAGAGTTGAGGGGTGAGGGTTGAAAGACCGGACGGGCCGGCGATCCGTTGCTACCAAAAACAAATCAGCGGCATCGCGGTTAAATCGGATCTTGCGTCCCGGCTTAAAACACTTCCGCTTTGAGACCGGTGCCCTGGCGGACGATTTGCGCGATGTGCGAGAGCGTCTTCAACGGCAGATGGCCGCATTCGGTGTGGGACATGGGGCGCGCGGCGGAGTAAATTTGCACGAGTGAAATCTGCGCGCCGCCGGCTTTCAATTCCTTGAGCCGTTGCGCGAATTGTTCGATTTCTTCGGATGACGGTTCCTCGTCGTTGATGGCGGGGAACAGGCTTTGAATGACCACCGGACGCTGGCGACCCAGCGCCAGAATGTTCGCCAGCACCTTCTCCAACGGAACGTTGGGCCGGTCCACTTTGTTCAAGTATTCCTGCGTGCCACCGTCAAGCTTTGCCCAAATCTCGTCCGATTTGGTGAGGCGTTTCAGACTTTCCTGCACCTGCGGCCGATCCAGGGCGGTGGCGTTGGTGATCAGAACGATTTTGAAAAAGGGAAACCCGCCGAGCGCCCGGACATGAATCACTTCCTGCAAGGCTTCGGCAAAATTCGGCGCCAGGGTCGGCTCGCCGTCGCCGCTCAACGCCACGTGACGCAATTGCAACAATTCGGCCGGCAACGACTGGTATTGCGGGCGTTCATTCAACCGGCCTTGTAACACATAGGTGAGGGTCCGCTGAAGTTCCGCTCCCATGACGCCCACGTCCAAGGTGGTTTCAACGGATGGCGTGCGGCGATCCACTTCGCAGTACAGACAGTCAAAGTTGCAGAGCTTGTCGGGGTTCATGTTCACGCCCAATGACAGCCCATGCGCGCGGGACGAGATGACTGCATAGACAAAGCGGTTGTTGAGAAAATCACGTGGCCGATCGAACGCGGCTTCGCGCGCCGGGGCGTGCGTTTTCTTTTCCGGCTGCCCGGCTGATCCCGTCAGGGTTTTGGCATTTGCTTCTTCCACAATTCTCACAACGCACTCTAAAACTGGGTGGCGCCGCGCACTACACGGTTATTGTCAAAATTTCGCCATACCTTGCAGGAGTTAATGGGGAGGTTTAGGGGAATGATTCAACCCCGCCGGGTTTGTCATGAATTTACGTAAAAGTGACGTGGCTGTCCGAATCGGAAACCCTCACCAACCAGTGTGTCACCCGCTCCCGTCCGGAGGGAACCAGCAACGGGACGATTTGCGCCGGTCAACCATGCGGCGTTTGTTTGCATATCAATATGATACGAGCCGTTGTTTCGCGGATTTTGGCAAAGAAGAATCATCTTTTGCGAATATCGTCATGCTTATTGTACGATATAGTTATTTGAAGTAATCTGATGATATGAATGCCATCAATGATCGGGCGGCCTGGCTGCAAGCTGGCACCGCGGTTTGCTCAAATCCGCCGAGCCATTTGCCGGCCAAGGTCTGGCGGCTGGTGCTGTTGGGTGCGCCGGGCGTCGGCAAGGGAACCCAGGCGGAATTGATCCACGAACGATTGGGGGCCTGTCATCTGTCCACCGGTGACGTTTTTCGCGCGGCCAAGGGCCTGCCGGACGGGCGGAGAAGTCCCGCCATGGACCGTGCGTTGGATTTCATGCGGCGCGGCGAATTGGTGCCGGACAAAACGGTGCTGGATATGGTGGGCGAACGCCTGCGCTGTTTGCATTGCGGCGGCGGATTTTTGCTCGACGGCTTTCCGCGCACCGTCGCCCAGGCCGAAGCATTGGAACAATTGCTGCAGCGGGAGGAACTGGCATTGACGGCGGTGCTTAATTACGAGTTGCCGCTGGAGGAAGTCGTGGCACGCATCAGCGGCCGGCGCACCTGTTCCAACTGCAAAGCAGTCTATCACATCGCATCGCGTCCGCCGCGCGTGGAAGGCGTTTGCGACAATTGCGGCGGAAAACTCTTCCAGCGCGAAGACGACCGCCCCGAATCCGTCCGCGTGCGCATGGAAGCTTACGAAAAAAGCACCCGGCCGCTGATTTATTTTTACCGGCAGCGCGGCCTGCTGGTGCCCATCGTTGCCGGCGGAACTCCGGAGGAGACCTTCCGGCGCACATTGGTGGCGCTCGAAGGCATCCTGACGGATTAGCAAATTCTCGGCAGTTGTTCGCCACTGGGCATGTCGAGAATGCGGCTCGCGCCGATCGCGCTTTTCAACGTGACCAGCGGCGTGGAACTCTCGGCGACCCTGCCGATTGCCGCTGATCCCGCGCTCATCGCATGGTCGCGCATGATTTTCAACGCGCGCTCCGCATCTTTGGCCGAGATAAACGCAACAAACCGTCCCTCGCACGCAACGTGCAACGGGTCGAGGCCGAGCATTTCACACGCAGCGTGAACGTCTTCCCGCACCGGCACGGATTTTTCCACGATTTCAATGCGCACGCGTGAAGCTTCGGCGATTTCGTTGAGTGCGCTGGCCAGCCCGCCGCGCGTGAGGTCGCGCAGACAATGAATTTCGATTCCAGCTTTGAGCAATTCCAGGACGATTTCGTGTACGGGCGCTGAGTCGCTTTCGATGGCACTCTCGAATTGCAGCCCTTCACGTACGGCCATGATGGCCATGCCGTGCCGGCCCAGATCGCCGCTCACCAGGACAGCGTCGCCGGGCTGGACGTTTTGCGGCGCGATTTTTTGGTCATGCTCGATAACGCCGATGCCGGCGGTGTTGATGAACAGCCCGTCGCCCTTGCCCTTGTCCACCACCTTCGTGTCGCCGGTCACGATTTGCACGCCGCACCTTTTTGCCGCGTCACGCATCGAGCAGACGACCTTCCAAAGCATTTCCATCGGCAATCCCTCCTCAATGATGAATGCGCTGCTCAAATAAAGCGGTCGCGCGCCGGCCATGGCGAGGTCGTTGACAGTGCCGTGAACCGCCATCGAACCGATGTCGCCGCCGGGAAAAAACAACGGACGCACGACGTAGGAATCCGTCGTGAACGCGAGCTTCTTGCCGGTCAATTCCATCACCGTCGAATCGTGCTGTGTCTCAAGCAATGGGTTGCGGAACGCCGTCAGGAACATTTTGCCGATGAGCTGGTGCATCAGCCGGCCACCGCCGCCATGCGCCAGCAGCACGTGCGGGTATTGCGAGATGGGAATGGGACAAGCGGGAGTAAAATCTGCTGTGCTCATTTTGTACCCGTCAATTCAGCCGGCTGCCGCCGGTAGCGGTAATATGCCGCGCAGGCGCCTTCGCTGGAAACCATCGTCGCGCCCAGTGGATGTTCCGGCGTGCATTTCGTGCCGAAGGCGGAACACTCGTGCGGTTTCTTCAAGCCCTGCAACACCAGACCACTGATGCATTCGGCTGGTTCTTCCACGCGATGTTCCATCACGCCAAATTTTTTCTCGGCATCGAATGCCGCGTATGCCTCGTTCAAGCCGAGGCCGCTCTGCGGGATTTCGCCGACGCCGCGCCATTTGCGCGGGACGACGCGGAACACCTCGCGAATCAATTTCTGCGCTGGCTGATTGCCTTCGCGGCGCACCGCCCGCGCGTATTGGTTTTCGACCTCGGCCCGGCCGGATTCCAGTTGCTGCACGACCATCAACACGCCCTGCAAAATGTCAAGCGGCTCAAAGCCGGTCACGACAATCGGCACGCGAAATTTTGCCGCGACGGGAAAATACTCCTCGAAGCCCATCACGGTGCAGACGTGCCCGGCGGCGAGAAAGCCCTGCACTTTGCAATTCGGCGATGACAGCAGCGCCTCCATCGCGGGCGGTACCAGCACGTGCGAAGTGAGCAGGAAAAAGTTTTTGAGCCGCTTTTGCGCGGCCTGATAAACCGCCATCGCCGTGGCGGGCGCGGTGGTTTCAAAACCGACACCGAAGAAAACCACTTCCCTCGCCGGATTTTGCTCCGCGATTTTCACGGCGTCCAGCGGCGAATAAACAATGCGCACGTCGCCGCCTTTGGCTTTGACTGAAAGCAAATCGGTCGTGCTGCCGGGCACGCGGAGCATGTCGCCGAACGACGTGAAGACGACGTTGGGCCGCGCGGCGATGTCGAGCGCCTTTTCTATGATTTCCAGCGGCGTCACGCAGACCGGGCAGCCGGGACCGTGGATGAGCGTGATTTGCTTGGGTAGGAGTTCATCAATGCCAAACTTGACGATGGCGTGCGTCTGACCGCCGCAGACTTCCATGATGTGCCAAGGCCGCGTCGTGACGTGATGCACTTCGCGCGCGATTTTTTGCGCCAGTTCGCCGTCACGGTATTCGTCGAGATACTTCATGCATTATTTGGTGGGCAAGGCTGCTGACGAGCCGGCTCGCGAGGACGCTCGCCCCACCGGTTTAAATTATCAGCCACTCTTTGCAGGCGGGATACCCGCGCTGTGTTCTTCCAGTTCGCCCAATTCCTCTATCTGCTTCAAATACTCGAAAACTTTTTGCGCCTCGTCCTCATCCAGCCGGCTCAGGGCAAAGCCGACGTGGACAATGACGTAATCGCCGACTTTGGCCTCCGGCACATAAGCGAGGCTGGCTTCCTTGTGGATGCCGCCGAAATTGATCTTGCCCATGCGCGTCAATGGCTCATCGCCACTGATGCTCTCTATCTTTCCTGGAATGGCCAAACACATGCGTCTTTAATCTAACCGCTTAGGCGCAGTGCAGCAATGACTTGTCCCAGTGCAATTCCGCCGTCGTTAGGCGGCACACGCTGATGCCAATACGGCCGGAAACCTTCCGCCTGCAATCGCCACACCGCGCGTTCGGTGAGATAACGATTTTGAAAGCAGCCGCCGGAAAGTACGATGCGGTTTTGGCCGCAGTGTTTGGCAACGGCGACGATGGCCTCGACCAGTGTGTTGTGAAATTTTGCGGAAATCTCGCCGATGGCAACGCCGTCTTTCACTTCCAACAGGATCGCTTCAATCATCGGCGACCAATCCAAAACCAATGGCGGGTGACGAGTGACGAGTGACAAGGAATAAGTTTCCTCTGTGTTCACGCCTTCCAAGGCGAATTCCAGTTCCATCGCCGCCTGGCCTTCAAACCGCATTTGCTGGCGAAGACTGACAAGCGAGGCAACCACGTCGAACAGCCGGCCCACGCTGGTAGTCACCGGTGAATTCAATCTTTTTGCCAGCATCGTCTTCAACGCAGTCAACTCCGTTCTGGAAAAAGCGGCAACGGACGGGAGACTTTTCCGCTCAAAAATGGCGGCGCCAAGAATTTCATAAAGCAATCCGAGCGCGGCGCGGCGCGGTTCCTTGACGGCCTGATCACCGCCGGGAAGATGAAATGGACGTAAATGTGCGATGCGTTCGATGCTCTTGTTGGTGACGAGGAAAAATTCGCCACCCCAGATTGTGCCGTCCAAGCCATAACCCGTGCCGTCCCACGAAATGCCAAGTGTGGGTGGCTCGATTTCATTTTCCGCCATGCAGGACAAAATGTGGGCGATGTGGTGTTGGACGCCTATCGTGGCAGGGACGCGTTGCTGCGCCTCCTGGCCGAGCGGCAGCCCGGCCCTACCAATCTCCAGGGCAAACTTCGTCGAGAGATAATCCGGGTGCAGATCGGCGGCGATGATTTGCGGTCTGGTGTCGTAAAGTTTTTCAAAATCCGCAATGACGCGGCGAAACGCTGTATGTGCCTGCTCCGTTTCCAAATCACCGATATGCTGGCTGATGAAAACCTGATTGCCGACCGAAAGCGCCACGGCATTCTTCAGGTGCGCACCAACGGCTAAAACAATTCCCCCACCCCGACTCACTCCTCGCTTTGCGGGGAGAGGGTGTCCGCAGGACAGGAAAGGGACATTGATTTGAATCGGCAGCGGCGCGTAGCCGCGGGCGCGACGCAAAATCATTTCCCGGTCGAGCATGAGGCGCACAATCGAATCGTCCACGTGCCGGACGATGGGGCGGTTGTGGACGAGAAAAACATCGGCAATACCGCCGAGCCGTTCCAGGGCCTCACCTTCGTCCGTACAAATCGGTTCGTCGCTCAGGTTGCCGCTGGTGGCGACAACTGGAAAACCAAGCTCAGCCATCAGCAAGTGGTGTAGCGGTGTGTAGGGCAACATAACGCCGAGATTGGGATTGCCGGGAGCCACGGCATTTACGATTTGCGATTTGCGATTTGCGATTTTTCTCAGCAGGACGATGGGCGATTCGGACGAGCGCAATAAACGATCTTCCAACGGTGAAACTTCACAGGCAGCTTTGATGGTTTCCAATGATAAAAACATCAGTGCGAACGGTTTTTCCTCGCGATGCTTGCGCTCACGCAACCGCCGCACGGCCCGGTCATTGTGCGCGTCGGCCAGCAGATGAAAACCACCAAGCCCTTTAACGGCGACTATTTTGCCGGCACGAATCGCTTGGGCGGCGGCGCGTAAGGCGTCGTCATTTTGAATTGTGCGGACGTGTCCGCGCTTTGAAAGCGGCGACATGTCGCCGCACTCCCAAAGTTCCAGATGCGGGCCGCAAACCGGACAGGCATTCGGCTGGGCGTGGAAGCGCCGATTGGTTGGATCGTTATATTCCGCCTGGCATTCCGGGCACATCGTGAATTGCTTCATTGAGGTGTTCGCGCGATCATAGGGCAATGATTCGATGATGCTGAAGCGCGGGCCGCAATTTGTGCAGTTCGTGAACGGATAGTGGAAACGGCGGTTTTTCGGCTCGAAAATTTCGCGCAGGCAATCGGGACAGGTCGCGATGTCTGGCAAGACCAGCGCGGTCTTGTCACCGCCGGTTTCGCTGGCACGGATTTCAAACGCCTTGAACCCAACCGCGTCAAGCCACGAAGGTTCGAGACTTTGGACGGAACTGCGGGGTGGCTTTTCCAATTCGAGTTGGAGGAGAAATTTTTCAAGCACGGCGCGCGGACCCTCTGCTTCGATAAAAACTCCTTGGGGAGAGTTGTTAACCCAACCGTGCAATCCCAGTTTGGACGCAAGACGAAAGACGAACGGACGGAACCCGACGCCCTGCACCGCGCCACGAACGACGATCTTTAATCGCGTTACTGGCGGCGCATTCACAGCCAAACCCTCAGCGCTCAATCTCGAAGCTTTCGAGCACCATGTCCGTTGGGTTGACGGCCCTGACGTCCACCGAGGCGCATTTGGGGCAGACATCGGGCAGATGATGGCCGTGGAATTTGTGGCCGCATTGATGGCACAGCAGCGTCGGTTCGACCTCGGTGAGCTGGAGCGCGGCGTCCTGAAGGAGCGGAATTTCCTTTTTGACAATGTCGAAGCTGAATTGCATGTGGTCGCTGCTGTGGCTGGTCAGGGCGTTGAAACGGATTTTGACCGATTTCACGCGTCTGGCCTTTTGCTCAACCGCTTTTTTTTCAACGGCTTCCAAAATGGCGCGGACGAGATGAACTTCGTGCATAAATGAGTGTGCCGACGTTTGGCTGTAATTGTCAATTCACGAGGAACAAAGGTTTTTGATTTCCTGCACGGCCTTTTCAAAACCGCATTGCGTCTCGCACGAAAGGTCTTCGCCGAAACCGAGTTTCACGGCGGGAATGGTCAGCCACCAGGCCTGCGGCGCGTGGCCGAAAACGTCGCGCGCCAGCGCCAGCAGCGTGCGCGGGTCGGCGGCGTGCGCCAAGAGCTGCGACGTTTCGCCGGGTTCAAGTTTCCGCAATTGCACCTCGCGCGGGGCGTCCACAGCGGCGTCCACGAACACCACGGTGTGCGCCCGCGAAACCGGGTCGGCGTATTCGGGCGAGAGTTGCTGGCAGACGAGCGTGCGCACGCCGGGCAGGTTCAACTTCTCAATGGCCTCGGCAACGCGCGGGCCGACGCCGTCGTCGCCGCGCAACGTGTTGCCGTAGCCGATGACCAGAAAATTTCCGCCCTGAACTGGTGTCCGGCTGTTGCTCATGTTGCCAGTCTAATTGCCGGAGGTCGGCAAATCCAGTTGTCTCCACGCCTTGTCAATGACCGGCACATAGCACTTCGACCAAATACCGCAGTTCCTCCTGCACCAGTTCCTTGTCGCCAACCGTGTGGCCGATTTCGGCCTTGATCAGTTCGCGAAACCGTTTGCGCAACCGGTGAATGGCCACCTTCACGGCGCCTTCAGTCAATCCGAGTTCGCGTGCAGCATCGGCTTGGGAGAGCGAAGGCAGTTCGCCCACCAGCCACGGCTTGAGCGTGGCGAATTGCTCGCGCTTCCCCTCGGCTTCGGCCTCAACGGCCAGCGCGGTCACGCCGCGATCTACCAACGTTGCCGCCCATTGGCGATCGAAGAAAGTTTCCGGCACCGCGCCAGCCGGATCAGGAATCTGCAAGCCGGTCGTCGTGTCCGCGCTGGCGCCGGCCTCGATGGAAACCGGCGCCTGGCCGCCCCCGCGCTTGGCGGCGTTCGCCAATTGCCGTTCATCGGCGAGGAAGTGCTTCACCGCGCCAAGCAAGTAGGAACGGAAACGTCCATGGCCAAGCTCGACGCTTTTTAAACCTTGCGAAGCGAGGAGTCGGGTGAAAAAGGCTTGAGTCAGATCACGCGCAGTTTCTTCGTCGCGCCCCTCGCGACGGATGAAAGCAAACACCGGTTGCCAATAAGCCGCGCAAAGCTCGCCCAAGGCGGCTTTGGCTTCCGCCGATTCGCCCCGCGCCCGGAGGACCTGGGTCCAGCGGGTCGGGACGAATTGACTGGCGGAAATTCGGATCGTGGAGCCGGTAACCTGTTTGCCGTTCATTTGGGTTTGGCAAGGCCGAAGAGAGCCTTGGCTTTCGCGCTCAGTAATAGATAACAGGGCCAGAAAAGCACCAGCGCCAGGAAAACAGCGGGGGCCGCAGCCAACGAAGGTTTTTCGCTGGCCGGTATGGTAAGGTTCAAAGCGGGAAAGCTGACTAAACCATGTTCCGGTGAAATGGCCATCATGACACCGACGAAAGCACCGGCCAGCACCGCGAGAGATAAAGCCACCAGCGCGATAATGCGCCAGCGCCGGCTGAGGGTCAGCAAAGCGATACCGGCAAACAGATGGGCCAATCCGGGGTAGAAGCTTGGATGCACTGGTCGCTCGTAGAGGCCGGCCAAACTGTCAATCACCGCCAGCAGACCAATCGCAATGAAGACCCAGGCGCTCGCTGTCCACCAGAATGGCCGCTTGCGTTTACTGGTGTCAGATTCGGCGCGTGGTAAAACGGATGGACCGGCCTCCGCCGGATCTTCATTACCTGTTACCGCGTCGAGATTGCCGGATCTCAGCGCTTGGTGGGCTTTGAAAAAGCCTAGGAAATACCACGCGATGGCCAAGCACAGGAGCAGCGAAAGGGCAAATGCCGACGCCCAAGCCGTTGCGGAGGCCGGCCCGTCCACCGGCCAGATGTTCTTTATCGCCACCAGCCATGCAATCAGCGGTGCAAACAACAGAACGGCTTTTGGATTCCACACCCGCCGCGAGCCGATTGACACTTTACCGGGTTCGGCGACATGCGGCGGAACACCCGTTACGGCCAAAACGGCATTCCGAATCGCATCAAACCAGGCGGCAACATGCTTGTTGATCAGGCTCACGGGTGCCGAGTTGTTCAGAACCGGAGTGAAATGAACCGTCCGCTGCCAATCACCCGCTCCAAATGTAACGGAAAGAAAACTGAGCGGTTCGTAATTCATCGCTCCCGGCCCTAACAACATTGGAAACCAACTCAATGCCCAAGGCCCCTTCCACATCCGGAACTGACCAATACTCAAATCGCAAATCTCTATTAAAGGAATCACTACTCGCGTTCTCCATGGACTGGTGAAGGTGAGGTTGCCGGATTCCAAATGCAAATCCCCTCTGCACTGAAAAACCTGCGCCCATGGGCCTGGGAAAGCTTTTCGCATCCCTCCCGGCGTGGAGAAATAACAGGCTGCGCGCCGGTCGGGATGTTTTCCCGGCGTGGTCAGTTGGTCTGCGACAACCGAGTCCGAGGGCGACGTCCCGCCGGAACTACCTTCGGTGCCAGCGGAGTCGGAACTGCCGGATTGAGGCGGAGTGAAAGGCTCTGGTTCGGCGGAGGTGCGCGCCGTCTTCCGGGACACCAGCGCGTCAAGGTTGCCCTCCGCTTCCGCCCGCCGCCGCCGTTTCCAGCGGCTTATAAGAAGCCCGCCCAGCACTGCCGCCGCCACTATCGGGCCTTGGATCCAATCAACCGGCCACCTGGGCAGGCGTTGTTGCAGGATCAGCGGAACCAGGACAAACACACCAGTGACGGCCGCCGCCGTCAGAAGGTAAGTCTTTACCAACTCGCCCCAAGGCCAGTTCTGGACCAGTCGCGAACGGTCAATCGGCAGCGCACGGCCGGTGGCATTTTGAATGGCCTGACGCAAAGCGGATGTCCATTCCTCCACGACTTTATTGATCTCCCGGACGGCTGCCAGGCGGTTCTGGACTGGCGTGAACAGGAGCGTGCGCGAAACGCCGTATTCCGTGAACTTCACGCTGAGGTAGCTCAAGGGCGAGGGCTTGGCCGAAGCCGGATAGTCCCCCACCGCCAGTGCGCTGATGGATCCAAGCGGGATGTTGACCACCTGCCAACCGCTGCTGAAGTTGAGTGTCCTGCTGTCCAGCCGCAGCGTGCCAGCACCCTGGTAGATGTGGAGCAATTGGCCGCGTAACGTGCGCAGATGCTCGAGAGTGCTGATGTAGCATTTCGAGGTCTTCGGCGCTGCGGACGGAGGTTGAGCAGTCCGATCCGCGCTCCCGATCCCTACTGGCACGGCCGATGTTGCGGTGATCTGTTCGATCTCGGTCTTGACCTCGGCGGCGTTGTGCTGGCGACGCTCACGCTCTTTTTCCAAAGATTGAAGCACGACTGCATCTACACGCGGATCCACCGGCGTCTTTTGCGACGGCGGCGCAAAGCGGCCGAGGGGCAGTTCACCGGTCAGCATCTCGTAAAAAACCACGCCTAACGAGTAAATGTCCGCGCGCTGGTCAACGTCCTGCGGATGCTCCAGTTGCTCCGGTGCCATGTAATGCGGCGTGCCCACCACCATGCCGCTGGCGGTCAGTGTGGCGCCCTTGATTTTGTCGCCGATAAGCTTGGCGATGCCGAAATCCGCAATCTTCACCCGACCGCGCGTGTCCAGCAGGATGTTTTCCGGTTTGATGTCCCGGTGGAGAATTCCTTCGTCGTGGGCGAACTGCAATGCCTCGCAAATCTTCGGCACCACGAAAAGCGCTTGCTGCGGACTGAAGCGGCCCGCCCGCATCGCCTGGCGCAGATTCACGCCATCCACAAACTCCATCAAGAGGTAAAAGAAACCGCCGGTCTCGCCGTAGTCATAAACGCTGACGATGCCCGGGTGATTCAATCGCGCCAGCAGGCGGGCTTCGCGGCTGAACCGTTCGGCGAAGCCGGCATCTTTGGCCAGCGCTTGCGGCAGGATTTTCAGCGCGACAAAGCGATCCAGTTTCGGCTGACGCGCTTTATAAACCGCGCCCATTCCGCCGGCGCCAATGAGTTGGAGGAGCTCGATATTCGGGAAAGCGACGGCGATGGCTCCCAATGGTGGTGGCGTCCAGCGCTCTCCGTGCGGCTGGCCGGCTTCAGTGGGCGTGGCAGCCACGGCGAGCAGACACTTGGCGCACAGCCCTTGCGGCGCATCAGCGGGCAAAGGCGCTCCACATTTCGGACAGTGATTGGGAATCTTTTCGGTATTCATACTGCCCGTTTCCTGAGGAAAGTGTCGGGCGAGGTTACATGAAATCGGCGGCTCCAGCGCGGCAACAGCAATACGGCGAGCAGCCAACCATAGGTCAGGGAATCCAAGAGCAGTTCGACACTGTGAATGCTTCGCAGCGTCCACGGCATCCAGTAGGCCTGAATCAACCCATAAAGCCCCGAAACCACAAACAGGCTCAAGCCAAAGGTCCAGGCAAAACGCTGCCGCGACCCTGGCCAGCCAACCAAAATGGGCAATGCAGCAAGCAGGGAAATGAGGCTGCGGATGATTTGCACGCCGAGGAGCACGCCGAGAGAGGATGGCATCTGAAGGCCAAATTCATGGCCTCGATAAAACTTCCCGACGATCATGCCGACAGGCATGCCAAAGAAGAAATAGACAACCGGAAAAGCGAGCACACCCGCCAACAGCCGGACGATCCATTGCGCCGGTGTTCGATTGACACAGAGTTCGCGAACGTTGCTGAAAAATGAAATCGCCGACTCCCGGCTGTCAAACAGCCACACAACAGCGCCCGCCGGAAACAAACTTGAAAACAGCATCGTAACCAGGACCAAAGGTCCACCGCCCATCGTCGTGAAGATGGACGCTTCGATAGTGTTGTTGATGCCCAGCCAGGCATAGGTAAACCAGGCTATCGCCGCAAAACGAGCCCAGCCGTTTCCCTGAAGCGATCGCGATAATTCGGCCAGCGCGATGGAAACCGCCACTCCGGAGATGAAACAGAGGATGCCCATCAGTTGCATATCCACCGGCTCGGGAAGCGCAGGTTGTTCCAAGTGTAACATCGTCGAAACCATGCCGCCACCCATGGTTCCAATCACCATGCTCAATGCGCACAGAAGGATTTTCCCGACGTACTTGACCATATTTAAACTGATTTGGATTTGCCCTCGTGAAAACGCTTTTGCCTGCGCCGCTCGGAAATTCTCGCCATCAGCGACGGGACAAATCCCAGCGCCAGAAACAGCGGCACCGCAACGAGCATTCCGCGGAACACCCAAGTCGTAAACTTCCAAGCGTAAGGATTGAAAAACTTGTCGGCGACGGGGTCGTAAACATTCGGCGCGAGCGCGTGTTTTCCCCAGGCGATGGCGCCGTTGGCAAACCAGCCGAACGCGGCCCCGCCCATCGCCACGGGCGCGACGGCCACGCCGCCCATGGCCAGCAACAGTCCCACCGCCACGCTGCCCATCGCGAAGACGCCTACCGCGATGACCGAAAAGGAAATCAAGCCATAGCCGAAAATGCCACAGGCAATTACTCCCACAGCCACGTCGCCAAAGGCAATCACGCCACATGGGTGGCATCCTAGAGCGATAATTCCTCTCGCGGGCCGCTTGCGGCCGGTTGCCGGATTTACGCCGATGGCCACGTGCAGCAGCGGCCAGCCAAATAATGTGGCCTTGGACCGGTATTCATAACTCATTTTGCGACTGGCCTCGGGCGAAAGTTTTGAAGCCACACCCGCGATGGCCTCCAATTGCAGCCTCATTTCACTGGCACTTTGGCAGCGCCGTTGAGGATTTCGTTCCATGGCGCGTAATATCAGTTCGTCCAGCCGTGAATCCACCGCCGCTTTTTTGGAAGGCAATTCGAACCGGCCCAGCGGCAATTCGCCGGTGAGCATTTCGTAAAGCAGGACGCCGAGGGAATAAATATCCGCGCGCTCGTCCACTTCCAGCGGTTTTTCAATCTGTTCGGGCGCCATGTAGTGCATCGTGCCCAGCACATGGCTGGATTGCGTCAACTGAATGTCCTGCGGTCGCGGCTCCAGCAACTTGGACAGTCCAAAATCGGCAATCTTCACCCGGCCTTTCCGGTCCAGCAAAACGTTTTCCGGCTTGATGTCACGGTGAACGACGCCCTCGCCATGTGCATATTCGAGCGCCTCGCAAATCTGCGGCATCATGCCCAGCGATTCCTGCGGTGTCAGACGGTGCGATTCGAGCAGTTGTCGCAGGTTCATTCCATCCACGAACTCCATCAGGAAATAATACAGCGAGCCGGATTTGCCCAGGTCATAAACCGTGACGATGTTCGGATGACTGAGTCGGGCCAGGGCACGGGCTTCGCGGGCGAAGCGTTCGGCAAAGCCGGGTTCGGCGGAAATTTGCGGCGGCAGAATTTTGAGCGCCACCAGCCGATCCAAGCCGCGCTGGCGTGCCTTATAGACCGCGCCCATGCCGCCGTGGCCCAACAATTCGAGAATCTCAAGCTGGGGGAAAAGACTTTTCAGCGCGAGCGGATGCGGCGGAGAAAAGCCCGCGCCCGGACGCGGCGGCGATTCGACGGTCATTCCCGCCTCAAGGCATTTGGGACACAACCTCTGCGTTGAATCCGCAGGAAGCTCTGTCTTGCATGACTCGCAAATTCGCAGCGTTTTCATTTCACCTGCCGGCACGAAGCGCCAATTTCCAGTTTCGGTCCGGCGCAAGTAATTCGTCTCTCCGCAATTTGGCTTTTCATCCACCTCTTTTGCGTTCCAAGAAAAGCCCCGCTGTGAATCACAGCCTAACCGCGCGCCACTTCGTTGAGCACCGTGCCATCGGGCGCGACAAGCCGCACCAGCAACGGCATCTGGCCGACGGCATGCGTGGAACAACTCAAACACGGATCATAGCATCGGATGCCGTGCTCGATGCGGTTGAGCATCGGCTCGGGAATTTCTCCATTGCCGCGCACGTAATGCCGCGCGATTTGCGCCACGGTCTGGTTCATGGCCAGGTTGTTCTGGCCGGTGGCAACGATGAGATTGACCTTCTGAAGCAGGCCGTTGCCGTCCACGGTGTAATCATGGAACAACGTTCCGCGCGGGGCTTCGCTCACGCCCACGCCGCGCAAACTGTTGATGCCGGCGTCCGCGCGCAGATTGGTGCTGAACAAATCGGGATCGTCCAGGCAACGCTCAACGTATTCCAACGAGGCCAGAATCTCGATCAGCCGGGCATAATGATAGAGGAATGACGACGTGACCGCGCCGCGGCCCATCTGCTTGAAGTTCTTTAACTCGGCATCCGCCTTGGGCACGCCCATTTGTTCGCACACGTTGAGGCGCGCGAGCGGCCCGACGCGATACATGCCGTCCGGCAAACCCAGCGGCAGGTAATACGGCGATTTAAGATACGACGAGGTCTGCACTGACTCACCAATGAATTCGTAATATTTTTGCGGGTCGAGCTGATCGGCGATGATGCTCCCACTGCTGTCGCTGAACCGCAATTTGCCGCCGTGATGCTCCCACGTGCCGTCGGGCGCGACGAGGCCCATGAACAACGACGGAAAATTGCCAAAAATTTGAACCTCGCGCCGATGGCTGGTGAGGGTCTTTTTAAAAAGATCGAACGCCACCTGCGTGGTGGCGAATGCCTCCGGCAGCCACCCGCCGATTTTCGCCCGGCCCTCCTCGGTCAGTGGATGGCGCACGCCACCGGGCACGGCCCACGCCGGATGAATTTTTTTGCCGCCGAGAACTTCGATGATTTCCTGGCCGAACTGGCGCAAGCGGATGCCCGCGCGCGCAAGATCGGCGTTCGAGGCGATGAGGCCAAAAACGTTTCGCTTCGCCTGCGGCGTGTCCCAACCGAGCAAGAAGTCCGGCGCGCTCAAATGGAAAAAGCTCAGCGCATGGCTCTGGATGATCTGGCCGAGGTTCATCAGCCGGCGCAGCTTGTCAGCGGCGGGCGGAATGTGAACGGCCATGATGGCATCGCCGGCCTTGGCCGACGCCAGCAAATGGCTGACCGGGCAGATACCGCAGATGCGCGGCGTGATGCCGGGCATTTCACTGTAAGGACGGCCTTCGCAAAATTTCTCGAAGCCCCGGAATTCCACGACGTGAAACTCGGCGTCCGACACGTTGCCCTCGTCGTCCAGGTAAATGCTGATCTTGGCATGACCCTCAATGCGGGTCACCGGATCAATAACAATGCGTTTTGACATAACTATAAATTCTTTCCGGTAGGGCGGGCAGTCCCCTGCCCGCCGCCGGCGCGCACGGAGTGACGCGCCCCACCGTTCAGCCAAATTTCAAATTCATACCTTCCAGTTTTGGCGTTTCACCGTTCAGCACTTGAACCATCACCGCCTTGATGCGGTCGGACGGCGGCGGGCAGCCGGGCAGAAAATATTCGACGTGAACGACTTCATGCACGGGCATCACGCGTTCGAGCAATGCCGGCACGATGCCGTCGGCCTTCGGCACGCCGGGATTGTCCTGGGCGTTTTCGATGTAGGCGCGCTGCAAGACATTTTCCGCATTGCCCAGGCCAAGTTGATTGCGGATGGCCGGGACGTTGCCAGTGACGGCACAATCACCAAAGGAGACCAGCACCTTGGTCCGTGCGCGGATTTTGTGCAGCAGTTCCAGATTGTCCTCATTGCAAATGGCGCCTTCGATGAGGCAGACATCCACATTTTCGGGATACTCCTTCACGTCCACAACCGGGCTGTAAACAAGGTCAATCTTGCCGGCCAGTTCGATGAGAAACTCGTCAAGATCGAGAAAGGACATGTGGCAGCCGGAACAGCCGCCGAACCAGACTGTCGCTACTCTCAAGGGTTCCATAATTTTTTCTCCCGGGCGATGACGATGAATTCGAGTTTCGTGCGATCGCGTTCCATTTCGGACACCGTCGAACCCTTGTGGAACAGCGCGCCGGTCGGACAAGCCTGCACGCATTTGCCGCAGGACGTGCAGGTCTCAGAATCGCCCCACGGCTGGTTTAAATCGCTGATGATATTGGCCCGGTCGCCGCGCCCGGCGATATTTTTGGTGCCGGCGCCTTCAATGTGCCAGCAAACGCGCACGCAACGAGTGCAAAGAATGCATCGGTTGTGATCCATGCCGAAAAGCCGATGCGTCGCGTCCAGGCTCCATTTCGGGAAACAATAATCATAGCGCACGTGATCCATCCCCTGGTTGTAAGCGAGCGTTTGCAGCTCGCAATGACCGTTGGCCACACACACGGCGCAGACGTGATTGCGTTCGGCGAAGAGCAATTCGAGCGTCATCCGGCGGTATTTGCGAAGGCGCTCGCTGTCGGTCTTGATGTCCATGTCTTCGGCAACCTTGGTGGTGCAGGCGGGCAGCAATTTGGCAATTCCGGTGACCTCCACGAGACACAGGCGGCAGGCGCCCGCGTCATATACCCCGTCAAGGTGGCAGAGCGTCGGGATTTTGATGCCGGCGTCGGTGGCGGCTTCCAAAATGGTCGCGCCTTCCTCGGCGCTGACCTGTTTTCCGTCAATGGTTAAAGTTTTGGCGGCCATAAAATTCTTGAGTTATCGTTTCGTTGCCGTTTTCGCCTTGTTCGCTTCGCCATTGCCCTGTGGGCCGCCAGTGTCCGGCTGGAGTAATTCCTCGTATTCGTTCCGGAAAAAACGCAGCGTGCTCAACGTCGGATTCGGCGCGGTCTGGCCGAGGCCGCAGAGGCTCGTGTTTTTGACCATATCGCAAAGTTCCTCGAGTTTCGACAGGTCGCGCGCGGTGGCTTGGCGATTTAAAATTTTTTCGAGCAAATGAAGCATCTGCGCCGTGCCGGCGCGGCAGGGAATGCATTTGCCGCACGATTCGTCCACGCAAAACTCCATGAAATACCGGGCGACATCCACCATCCGGGTGGTATCGTCCATCACGATCATGCCGCCTGAACCCATGATGGAACCGAGCTTGGTGAGCGAGTCGTAATCCACCGGCGTGTCGAGCGCGTCGGCGGGAATGCAACCACCGGACGGCCCGCCGGTCTGGACAGCCTTGATTTTGCCGCCGTCGGGCGCGCCGCCGCCCATTTCCTCGACGATCTGCCGCAACGGCGTGCCCATCGGCACTTCGATGAGGCCGGTGTTGGTGATTTTGCCCGCGAGCGCAAATACCTTTGTGCCCTTGCTCTTTTCCGTGCCGATGCCAGCGAACCAATCCGCGCCCTTGCGAATAATGGGCGGGATATTGGCAAACGTCTCCACGTTGTTGATGAGCGTGGGGCAGCCCCATAATCCGCTTTCGGCGGGAAACGGCGGACGCGGACGCGGCGTGCCGCGCTTGCCTTCGACGGAAGCCATCAAAGCGGTTTCCTCGCCGCAAACGAATGCGCCCGCTCCGATGCGGATGTCTATATTGAAATTGAATGGAGATTCAAAAACGCCGCTGCCGAGCAGGCCAAGGGTCTTGGCCTGTTTGATGGCCGTTTGCAACCGCTTGATGGCCAGCGGATATTCGGCGCGGACATAAATGAAACCCTGGTTCGCGCCGACGGCATACGCCGCGACGGCCATGCCTTCGAGCACGGCGTGCGGGTCGCTTTCCAAAACGCTGCGGTCCATGAACGCGCCCGGGTCGCCTTCGTCGGCGTTGCAGATGACGTATTTCTGCGCGCTCTGCGTTTTGGCGACCGTGCCCCACTTGAGGCCGGTGGGGAAACCCGCGCCGCCGCGCCCACGCAAGCCACTCTTGACCACGGCGTCCACCACGTCCTTGGGCGTCATTTCACGGAGCACGTCGTGCAAGGCCTGATAACCGTCGGCGGCGATGTAGGATTCAATGCGATCCGGATCAATCTCGCCGCTGTTCGCCAGGACGATGGACAATTGCTTTTTGAAAAACGGATGATTAAAGTCCCCACGCTTGACCTTGGTCGTGCCGCCCTTCAAAGTTTTGACCAACTCGAGGGCGTCTTCCGGCGTGACTTTTTCGTAAAGTGCATCCTGCGTATCCACACTTACCAGCGGGCCTTCGCAACAAAGCTTCATGCAACCCACGCCGCGCACTTCCACTTCGTCGCTCAGGCCGGCATCCTTGACCGCCTGTTCCAGGTTCTTTTTGACGGCTTCGGAATTGGAGGACATGCAGCCGGCGGCCAAGCAGCAGCGGATGACCGTCTTTTTGCAGGCGGCCCGCTCCTTCTCGGCAATCTCGTTGAGATCATCAATTACCATTTGAAATCCATCCTTTCACGTGTTCGAGTGCGGTTTCAGGGGTTTGGCGCGGTGTGACCGTGCCGTCATAGACGACCGCCGGCGCAATGCCGCATGCCCCGATGCAGCGGGCGGTCAGCAGGGAAAGCTGGTTGTCGGGCGTGGTTTCACCGGCCTTGATGTTCGCCTTCGCCTCAACCGCCGCGAGCACCTTGGCCGAGCCTTTCACGTAACAGGCCGTGCCGAGGCAGACAACACAGGTGTGTTTGCCCTGCGGTTTGAGCGTGAAGAAATGATAAAAGGTCGCCACGCCATAAACGCGGCTGGCGGGCAGTTTCAGTTTGTAAGCGACGAAGAGGAGCAAATCATCGTCCAGATAGCCGAACAATTCCTGCGCCTTGTGCAACACCTCGATGAGCGCGTCATGCTTGAACTGGTGCTTCTTCATGTGCGCTTCAAGGATCTTGAAACGCTTGTCGCCGCTGGCATGCTGCATCACCCGGTCAGCCGCCTTCTGTTTTTCGTGTAAGAGAGTTGGTAACATAAAACCCGACCTGCCGTTTCATAGATTCAATCAACTACTTGACCACACAACGACTTTCACCAAAATTAATGTAAGGTCCGCCGGTCAACGACTCTTCCCGCAATTTGGTTTTGTGTGAACATTTCTTGCCGGAAGGAAATGACCGGACTTTTACGCTCAGCTGTTTAGATAGACAAAGACCGCCGGAACGGATTTCTCCGTTCCGGCGGATTTTCGCGGAAATCGCATTGTGCTACCTACCGCAAAACACGCGCGCCGGTGGGATCGATGGCGTACGAAAGACGAATCAAACCGGGAATTTGGTCGGGTGTAGGGAGCTAGAGTTCAATCGTGACGCGTCCCGTCACCGCGCCGCTCAAACCGAGCGCGAGGCAGAGGAGGAGTTTTGGTTTCATAAATCAAAGATTTTCATCTGGGTCTGAATCTACAACCTCGCCTTTTGTATTGTAGAAGTGTCCGTTTTTCCCGACATAGAGCCACGAAAAATTGCTTCCCCAATCGCCCGGCTTCAAGCTTTGAATCCCATTGCCAAAGGCGACTTTGACAGTGTCCCCGGTCGCCAAATGAAGTTTGCCCAACCTGGAAAGAGATTCGTCAAAATGAATGACTATACTTTCTCCGGGTTTGTCGTAAGGAATCCAGCCAAGGGCTGTCGGCAATGGCTTGATTAGTTCCACCGTGATGGATTTCAGCACCTCAGGCGTCTCGTGAACGTGGACAATTTTTCCTTCGATGCCGAAAATGTGCGAAGTGATTTGATTCAATCCATATCCATTAAATGATTCGGCTTCTTCCTGCTGCTCAAGTGTTTCGGTAAACATGCCATCCTCAATGTAGGCAAAATGCAGCGTCTCGGTGTTGAGAACAAAATCAGTCCACGCGATCCGCCCCCAGGGGACTCTGACAAACAGGAGCTTTTCATTCAACCAGGAGTGGTGGATGTCGTAACCCGCGTGATCAAGTAACTCCACGCGAACACACCGATTGGTATCGGTGGAGTCAAAGACATAGAGCTGCGTATTCCATGGCCCGCCGCGCATCGTGTCCAGCTTCTCTTCGACCAGCCACCGGGAACCAAATTCCGTTTTGTCCTCAGGCAACAAATCCAACCGGGCCGACTGCTCACTCGTCAAGGAAACGTGTTCGATTTTTATTTTCTGCAAACTGTCAGAGGAAGGCGGGGAGTATGAGACGGCATCTTGTCGTGATAATTGAACCGTCGAGCAGCCAACCAAACCGCCGCTCAAGCCGAGCGCGAGACCGAGGAGGAGTTTAGAGTTCATGGTTAGTCCCCAACTTTGAACACCTTATTGAAGTTTGACTGTCAACGTAATACCTGCTGTTCCTGGGGATTCAGCGGGTCCGCGCGAATATGCAACGTCACTCTGAATTCTGCGTTCGTTGGCAGATATGTAGCTGAGCCAGCAATCGGAATTGCGGTGCCATAGCGTAATTCCATGACCAGGTATTCCTTCCCGCTTTCAAGTTTGCCTGTTGTGGGGACCCTAATATCGCAGCCTGAACTTGACCCCCGCGGTGCCTTGTCGATCCACAGGGGACCGAGACTTCCGAAGATCTTCACTTTGCCCTGTGGCTTGTCTGGATTTATCGCATCCGGATCAACCATACCAAGTTGAAAAAAATCAGTGCCGACGGCCAGCGTCGTACCGCGAATCTGTCGTGAAGATATTGCCTTATCGAGCACTCCGTTCCGGTAAACCCGACACGTTACAGATAATTTCATGGACGATGGGTAATTTACAGTGACTTGCCGCTTCCAAAGACCTAAAGGGATTTCAAGCTGGGTGTCCGTATCTGAAGGGGTTTCCGAGACAACGACACTGTTTTGATAATTCGTCACATTTGTGACGGCGTTAGTTTGCGGCAATCGAGTTGAAACGCAGCCCGTTAAAGAGCCACCCAAAACCAACGCGAGGCAGAGGAGGAGTTTGTGGCTCATAAATTATTCAACTGTTTGCTTCAAAGTTTGACGCCAAAGTACCTTGTATTTTTTACCGCCCGATGGACACCACATATGCTGGGGCGGGATGTCTGTTTCAAAGATGGTCAAATCTGCCTCGACTTCATATTTTTTTCCAGGCGCTGGAATACCATCCAGATCGGTTTCGTGGAAAATCCCTCCTATAAAACAATCTATCCCGCTCATACTTTCGACTTTCGCTTGTGAAGGCCGAGGGGCACCGAAGGGATAAACATAAAGGCAATTATCGGAGCCGGTCACCATATTTGTTCCCACCATAAGGTTTGTGGATTCAAATGAGTTGGTGTCAATTTCAACGGAAAGCATGCCCATCGTCCGTTCAATTCTTAATTTGGTGGGAACGCGGACAGAAATCGGATGGCGAATTGAAGGATCAGCATCTGCGATTGGCGCAAGGACGGGAAAATCAAACAGTGGGAAAAGGTCCGGCGCTGGCCTAATTGAGGACAAAGCCTCCGACTGTCCGGAGGCGGGAGCATATCGGTTGGGTCCGTCTTTCACCAAGTAGAGCAAATAATCATTTGTGCTTTTTGGATTGAGATTGGCAAGCTTTGGCAGATTCGGCGGCTGTTTTAAGCCGTTCTCGAATTGATAATGATGCAGCACGATCCTGTCGTTGGCGGGCATTCCCTTGAGGACATCGGTGATTTTGAAAATGGTTTCAACCTCGCAATAAGTGCCTGGAACACCGTTTAATTGATTTGTTTCTGTCAAATTTTTCGTGGCCATCACCCGGCCAACGACAACCAAATCCGAAGTTTTGAATAACGAGGCGTCAATAATAGTTTTCCAGGGTACGGCATTGGTTGAATCTGGAACATTTTCAGTCCACCATTCCTCGTAACGATTTAGAACTCCCGCCAGCGGTTCCGGCGTCCTCATGAGCGGTTGATAAACCGTGCGCACCCACGCCGGCAGGAAGGCTCCGCCAGTGTGTCCGTTTGCACCGTAAAAGCGAAGTACCGGGCCAAAACTCAAAGCGTAAAGCAGCAGCAAACCACCAATCAAAACGAGCGCGAGGCCCAGGAGGAATTTGAGTTTCATGGCCAATGCAGCTTTGACTTAAAATTCAATGGCATGTTCATTAGACGGATTGAGAACAAATTTGCCTGAAACATTTCCAGCTCTTCGCATTCTAGATCAGGGCAGCCGGAGTCAAAACCCGATTGAATCCCAAAGCAACCAGGAAAAACAGTTGTTGGAAACAACATGATGGGGAGTGCTGCTCAACCGGCCAGCGTCATTCTGTCCCTGACCGGTGTTCGTGTCTGTTTCGCTTCAGGTCTTATTCAGGTTCGTACTGAGTCCATATCCGGCGTTGGCAGAACGCTGCCGGTTTTAATAAGTGGTCTCCATGCTCTACGATGGCACGATAAGGTGCCGTCAGAAAAAGTGAAGGTATTGCCAAGATATGTGGAGAGCCGCCCGGCGGATGTGCAAAACTTAATTCAGTAAGCGAGATTCGGTTTTTATTTCGCCTGAGCAAATCACACAAACGACTGATTGTAAATTTATGGCTAAAGCATCGAAGACATCAAAGTACGTATATCAATTTGGGAACAAGACGGCCGACGGGAACGGCGGGATGAAGCCGTTGTTGGGCGGCAAGGGCGCGAACCTCGCCGAAATGGCCCGCATCGGGCTGCCGGTGCCGCCGGGCTTCACCATCACCACCGAAGTCTGCACTTATTATTACGCCAACAAGCAGACCTATCCCAAGGCGCTTACGCCCATGGTCCAGGCCGGCGTCGCCCAGATTGAAAAAATCATGGGCACCAAATTCGGTGACCAGACGGCCATGCCGTTGCTGGTCTCGGTCCGCTCCGGCGCCCGCGACTCGATGCCCGGCATGATGGACACAATTTTGAATCTCGGCCTTAACGATCAAACTGTGCTCGCGCTGGTCAAGGCGACCCGGAACGAGCGGTTCGCGTGGGATTGCTACCGCCGCTTCATCCAGATGTACGGCGACGTGGTCATGGGCGTGCAAAAGAGCGCCAATGAAGATCACGAGCCGTTCGAAGTGGTCATTCACAAACTCAAACATGACCGGCACCACGCTGAAATTGAGGACACCAAGCTTACGGTGGCCGATCTGAAGGAACTGGTGAAACGATTCAAGGCGTTGATCAAAGAACGCACCAACAGTGAGTTTCCGCAGGACCCGTGGAAGCAGTTGTGGGGTTCCATTGGCGCTGTGTTTGGCTCGTGGATGAACGACCGCGCCATTGTCTATCGCCGCAAATACGGCATCCCTGCCGAATGGGGAACGGCCGTCAACGTCCAGGCGATGGTTTATGGCAACACCGGCGACCAGTCCGGTTCCGGCGTGGCGTTCACGCGCGACCCGGCGACCGGTGAAAAGGTGTTCTACGGCGAATTTCTCATCAACGCGCAGGGCGAAGACGTGGTGGCCGGCATCCGCACGCCGGAACCGGTGGCACAACTCAAGAGCCATTTGCCCGAGGCATTTGCCGAACTCGAAAAGGTCCGCAAAACCTTGGAATCGCATTTCAAAGACGTACAGGACTTCGAATTCACGATCCAAGATGGCCAGTTGTTTATGCTCCAGACCCGCAACGGCAAACGCACTGGCCTCGCCGCCGTCCGTTTCGCCATCGAGATGGAGAAGGAAAAATTGATTGATTGGAAGACGGCCATCCGCCGCGTGCCCGCCGACCAGCTTGACCAGGTGCTCGCGCCCGTGTTCGATCGCAAGGCCGTCAAAGCGGCGAAGTGCATCGCGCGCGGCCTGCCCGCCGGTCCCGGCGCGGCCTCCGGCAAAATTTATTTGAATGCCGATCGCTGTGCGGCGGCAGCCGCCAAGGGCGAAAAGGTTCTGCTCGTCCGCAACGAAACCACGCCGGAAGACCTGCGCGGCATGATTGCTGCCGAAGGCATTTTGACGGCGAAAGGCGGCGTCAGTTCGCACGCCGCGCTCGTCGCGCGGCAGATGGGCAAGGTTTGCGTCTGCGGCGCCGGCGCATTGCAGATTGATTATAACACCAAGACGATGGCCGTGAACGGCGACAAATTCAGCGAAGGCGATTATCTGTCCATCAGTGGCACCGCCGGCGAAGTTTATCCCGGCGAGTTGCGGACCGCCGCGTCCGAAATCGTCCAGGTGCTCGTCGAAAAATCGCTCGCAGGCAAGGAGAGCGCGACGTATCAGATGTTCAAGCAGCTCATGGACTGGTGCGCGAAAGTCAGCAAGCTCCAGGTCCGCACCAACGCCGACACGCCGGAACAAACCGAGAACGCCCTCGCGTTCGGCGCCACGGGCATCGGCCTGTGCCGCACCGAGCACATGTTCTTTGAAGGCAACCGCATTGACGCCATGCGCGAAATGATCCTCGCCGACAACGTCGAGGACCGCAAAAAGGCGCTCGCGAAGATCCTGCCCTATCAGAAGGGCGACTTTGTCGGCATCTTCAAGGTGTTGAAAGGTCTGCCGGCGACGATTCGTTTCCTCGACCCGCCGCTGCATGAATTCCTCCCGCACGAGGACAAGGCGCAACAGGACCTCGCGGCGAAAATGGGCGTGCCGGTTGAAAAGATCAAACAGCGCGTCAAGGAACTGCACGAGTTCAACCCCATGCTCGGCTTCCGTGGCTGTCGGCTCGGCATCGTCTATTCGGAAATTTCCGAGATGCAGGCACGGGCCGTGTTTGAAGCGGCGGCGGAAGTCCAGAAATCCGGCATCAAAGTAAAACCGGAAGTCATGATCCCGCTCGTCGGTTTCAAGAAGGAACTCGACCTCCAGGTTGAAGTCGTCCATCGCGTCGCGAAGGAAGTCATGGCCGAGCAAAAAGTGAAACTCGATTACCTCGCCGGCACGATGATTGAAATACCACGCGGCGCGCTGACCGCCGACGAAATCGCACAGACAGCGGAATTCTTCAGCTTCGGTACGAACGACCTGACGCAAACCTGCCTCGGCATGAGCCGCGACGATTCCGGCAGTTTTCTGCCGCCGTACACCGAGCTGGAAATTGTGAAGAAGAATCCTTTCGCCACGATTGACCAGACCGGCGTCGGCCAGTTGATGCAGATTGCCGTTGAAAAAGGCCGCTCAACACGGCCCAACATTAAGCTGGGAATTTGTGGTGAGCACGGCGGTGACCCCGAATCCGTGAAATTCTGTCATCGCCTGGGACTCAACTACGTCAGTTGCTCGCCCTACCGCGTGCCGGTGGCCCGGTTGGCCGCCGCCCAGGCCGCCCTCGAAGAAGAAGCTGCCAAAAAAGCTAAAAAGTAACCAAATACCATAAATCTATGCAAAGAACCAAATTACTCTTCCGGACCGGAATCGTGCTGGCCGCGTTGTTCGGGGCGGCGAACGCCTTTGCCGGTGACGCGGACATCAACCTGCCGCCGTTGCAGAACGTGACGTTTTTCAACGGCGCGTTGAGCGGCCACGCCCTGTTGTTTCTGGGGCTGGCTTGCTGCGTGGTCGGCGCGCTGTTCGGCTTCTATGAATACGGGCGGTGCCGCGCGCTGCCCGTCCACAAGTCCATGAGCAGCGTCTCCAACATGATTTGGGAGACGTGCAAAACCTACCTGGGTCAGCAGGGGAAATTCCTGGTGCTGCTCTGGGCGTTGATTGCCGCGTGCATCGTTTATTACTTCTACTTCCTGCAGGGCAAAACCATCGGCTCGGTGGGCGTCATCCTGGCGTGCTCGGTGCTGGGCATCCTGGGCAGTTACGGCGTCGCGTGGTTCGGCATCCGCATCAACACGCTGGCCAACAGCCGCGCCGCGTTCGCCTCGCTCAAGGGTAATTCGCTGCAAACGCTCCTCATCCCGCTGCGTTCGGGCATGAGCATCGGCCTGCTGCTGGTTTGCGTGGAACTGGTCTGCATGATCGGCATCCTGCTGTTCATGCCGCCCACGCTGGCCGGCGCGTGCTTCATCGGCTTCGCCATCGGCGAATCTCTTGGCGCGGCCGCGCTGCGCATCGGCGGGGGCATCTTCACCAAGATTGCCGACATCGGCTCGGACCTGATGAAGATTGTCTTCAACCTGCCGGAAGATGACCCGAAGAATCCCGGTGTCATCGCCGACTGCACCGGCGACAACGCGGGCGACTCGGTCGGCCCGACGGCGGATGGTTTTGAAACCTATGGCGTGACGGGCGTGGCGTTGATCGCGTTCCTGTGTCTGTCGCTGGCGGCGGCGCCGGCCATTGGCGCCAAGCTCATCGTCTGGATTTTTGCGATTCAAAGCCTGATGGTGCTGGCCTCGCTGTTTTCGTTCTATGTTAACAAGGCCGCCAGCAACTCGCTTTACAGCAACAAAAAGGATTTCAACTGGGAACAGCCGCTGACCAATCTGGTCTGGCTGACTTCCATTGTGTCCATCGTTTGCACCTTTGTCGCGAGCTGGCTGCTGCTGCGTGACTTCACCGATGTCACCGGCGCAACCGACCCGAATCTCTGGTGGGTGCTTTCCGGCATCATCTCCTGCGGCACGCTGGCCGGGCCGCTGATCATGGAATTCACGAAAATCTTCGTCAGCACCCAGTCGCGGCACGTGAAGGAAATCGTCACCGCCTCGGGCCAGGGCGGCGCGTCGCTGAACATCCTGTCCGGCTTCGTCACGGGCAACTTCTGCGCGTTCTGGATGGGCCTGGTCATCATCGCGCTGATGTTCGGGGCCTATCTGTTCTCGCAAAATGCGGCGGTGCTCACGCTCATGCCGGCACAATTCGTCTTCGCCGCGCCCATCTTCGCCTTCGGTCTCGTGGCCTTCGGCTTCCTGGCGATGGCGCCGGTCATCATCGCCGTGGATAGCTTCGGCCCGGTCACCGACAACGCCCAGTCCATCTATGAATTGAGCCGCATTGAATCCGTGCCGAACGTCAGCGCGGAAATCGAACGGACCTTCGGGTTCACCCCTGACTTCGAAAATTCCAAGCTGGAACTGGAAAAGGGCGACGGCGCGGGCAACACCTTCAAGGCGACGGCCAAGCCGGTGCTGATCGGCACCGCCGTCGTCGGCGCGACCACGATGATCTTTGGCATCATCATGTTGCTACAAAACATCGGCATCCAAAAAGACCCCGCCTTCAGCATCATCTCCATGTTGAGCCTCGTGCATCCGCAGGTCATCCTCGGCCTGCTCATGGGCGGGGCGGTGATTTACTGGTTCACGGGCGCCAGCACACAGGCGGTGGCCACCGGCGCCTATCGCGCGGTTGTTTACATCAAGGAACACCTCAACCTCAACAAGGCCGAGGCCTCCATCGCCGACAGCAAACGGGTGGTGGAAATCTGCACCATCTACGCGCAAAAGGGCATGATCAACATCTTCATCGTGGTCTTTTCGATGGCGCTGGCACTGGCCTTTTTCGATCCTTACTTCTTCGTCGGCTATCTGGTCGGCATCGCGTTCTTCGGCTTGTTCCAGGCCATTTTCATGGCCAACGCGGGCGGGGCGTGGGACAACGCCAAGAAAATCGTGGAAGTGGAACTGAAACAAAAGGGCACGGAACTGCACGCCGCGACGGTGGTCGGCGACACGGTGGGCGATCCCTTCAAGGACACCAGTTCGGTGGCGATGAACCCGATCATCAAGTTCACCACGCTGTTCGGTTTGCTGGCGGCGGAAATCGCCGTGACGATGAAGAGCCAGGGCTTGAAGACGGGCATCGGCATCTTCTTCTTCCTGCTGGCCCTGACCTTCGTCTATCGCTCCTTCTACGCCATGCGCATCCCGGCGGACAAACCAGCAGCGGAAGAGAACGGTTCAAAACCATCGGTGCCGCGAATAGACGAATTGGTGGCGAAATAACTGCAAAACAAATTATTCAATGGCGCGCTGGGGAAGTCGAACTTCGACCGGCGCGCCTTTTTTATTTCAACCATGGGCAGACACAGAATTGACGCTGATAAATTTACCAGGCATACTTGCCGTATGGGTACGCTTTATTGCAGCGACGACCTTAACATTCCATGGCGTTAGTTGCAGAATGAGACCTCTGCAAAACTCATTTGAACAGGGCGGTTGAATCGAAGTCAGAGAGACATGGAAACGATGAGCAATCCTCAATTGGGACTTTTGGACAGCCTCATGCCTGCGGTGCCGACCAACGATTTCTTGGAAGGGCTGGATCACGCGCTGGATTTCAAACCGATTGAAGCGGTGCTGCACCGGATGTATCCGGCCACCACCGGCCATCCGCCGCACCCGCCGCTGGTGCTCTTCAAAATGAGCCTGCTCCAGCATTGCTACGGGCTGTCGGATCCGCAATGCGAGGAGTTGGTCGCCGACCGGATGAGTTGGCGGCGGTTTGTGGGGCTGGGTTTGCAGGACAGCGTGCCCGATGAAACCACGCTGGTGCGCTTTCGCCAGCGGCTCATCCGTTACGGTCTGCAGGAAAAACTGCTGGCGCTGGTCAACCATCAACTGGAACAAAAAGGGTTCATCCTGAAAACCTGCACCCTGGTGGACGCCACGCTGTTGCAGGCGGCGCGTCGCGCCCCGAGCCGGGCAGATAAAGGAGGCGGCGATGACGACGCGGGCTTTACCGTCAAGGGCGGTCAACCCCACTACGGCTACAAAGCGCACGTGGCCGTTGACCGGGATCAGACGGTGATTCGTTGCGTCACCTTGACGGACGCCAGCGTTCATGACAGTCAGGAATTTGAAACCGTGGTCAAAGGGGATGAGGAAATGGTCATGGCCGACAAAGCCTATTGGAGCGCTCAACGCGCTCGTTGGTGTGAGCGCCGGAAAATCGGCAACGGCATTTTGCGCAAAGCGTTTCGGGGACAGCCCTTGGACCGGACGACGGTGCTGTTCAATGCGGTGATGAGCCGGGTGCGGTGTGGGATTGAGAAAATCTTTGGCTGGTGGAAGCGCAGCACGGGCTACGGGCGAGTGCGGTATGTGGGGCGCGATCCCAATCGGCTGGAGTTGGAGTTCAAGAGCATCTGTTGGAACTTGAAACGGCTGGTGAGTTTGACCGGAACATGAAGCAAAACATTCAGAACGCCCGCGCGGCGGACAAAAAAGTTCAAAACGGTGGCTCACATCGCCGACCGTGGCGTGCCGCCAAACCCATTTTTCGTTGAATAATGACTTTGACATCAAATCAGCAACTCAAACGACCTTTTGCAGAGGTCTCAGAATATGATTAAATTCATCCACCATCCAGAAGGTGAACCAAGACTCGGTGACCTTCTTCTGCGAAATTTTAAGAAGGGTGGATGGAAAACTTTTCGCGCTGCGGTCGCGTTTGTAAAGCGTTCTGGAGTAAAACATCTGGCGAAGCCGTTGAGATCTTTCAGTGCTCATGGGGTGCCGAAGATTTCGGTCGGCATAGATCAGGGCGTCACAAGTGTGGAAGGGTTGACAGATTTGTTAGCAGCAGTTCAACCAACCGGTGAGGTTTGGGTATTTCATAACGAAGCGCCAACCAATCCAACTTTCCATCCGAAGGTTTATCTTTTCTCGAATGACAACGCCGCAGAATGTTTTGTTGGTTCGGGCAATCTCACCGAAGGGGGACTATTTACCAATTACGAAGCGTTCGTGCATCTTTGTTTAGACAGGAACAAGTCTGACGACAGAATATTTCTCAACCATCTCGAAACTCTTCTCGATAATTGGTCAACCCCCGAAAACGGCATAGCGCTGAAACTAACGAGGGAAGTCATCGAAGAATTGAAATCTAGCGGTGATGTTCCGACCGAAAGCGAAATTAACACGGCGCGCAACAAAGCCAAAAACGCCAAGCCGACAGGGCCACCACTTTCCCAAGCAAAGAAATTGTTTGCGTCAGTAAAGGTGAAAACAGCCCCGCATGTGCCTGTCGAAAAGAAGTCGCGCACTTCAAATTCAACCCGTGCGGTCGCCGGATTAAAAAGCTCGCCGGGCGCATCTACTAAAGGCAAAGGCTTCGTCATTACTTTGCAAAATACGGATGTTGGATTTGGACAAAAAACTGCTGGGGCACAGCGACGCGCGGCTGAACTTTTTATCCCAAAAATTTGCGTTCGCAGTAATCCTAGCTTTTGGGGATGGCCAAAACTCTTCAAAGCTGATCCCGAATGGAATGGTCCGACGGATAGCGAAGGATTCACTAAGATGGACAGAAACGGCGTGCGGATGCGACTCGGGATTCAGACTCTCGTTGTGAACTGGTGGTATAACCCAAAGAAGAAAGATTACAGGCTGCGAAATGAGGTGTTGCGTAGTGCGGGCAATGTGGGTGACATTCTTCGTATCGAATTCGCTGATGGAAAGTCAGGTTTCGATTATTACGTTGAAGTCATCCCACAAGGGACATCTCTCTTCGAGCAATATGCAATGCTTTGCACTCGACCCGTTCGAAACTCCAAAAAGAAATTTGGTTACTACTGACGTTTCTTGCGAAAGTGAAGGATGCTTTCTGAATCGATCGCATTCTTTTTGAAAATGTCCCGCGAGACGAGCATCTCCATTTCGAATGTCTCCACAGTTTTAAAACCGACGCTCGTTGCGACATCTTGAAGCAAATCAACTGTGGCGATGTCCACGCGCCGGCCTCCGGCTATCGTGTGGTTATTGCCCACGACAACGAAAGCACTTGCGCCGGGCTTTAATACATTCTGCATCCCAGCGAAGACTTGTTTCATGTCATGGAAGTATTTGTAGAGCAGCGATGGTAGATTCCGTCTTCTGAAACCAACGTCTGACTTTTGGTTGAGGCGATAAATCGTAGAGACTAAATCCGCCGCAGAATCTGGCAAGTCGTGACGTCCGGAAGAAAAATCACGCCAGAACGATTTCCTCGCTTTGTCGCTAATCTCCCGATTCCCGATCATGTCTTGGTCTCGTTCCCGATGTTCGTCGCGTGGTAAAAGCCCAAGAAAGCAAAGACTCAATCGGTCAGTGTCTAAATATGGCAGCGCGGTTGCATACGGCGGAGAAGTTATCACCACGTCAATCTTGCCAGTCCATTTGGACCAACACTCCGACAAACATTTACTGTCGGCTTCTGCAATTTCAGAACGAACCATCGTCGGGCGTCCCTCCTGCCGTATAAACGCAAGAACCAAACGAACAGAACGGCCAAGCTCTTCTAGGAATTCTTTGAGCGGATCAATTTCATCCACCGGCTTCAACTCTCGCCGAACTCTCAAGTCATCTAACTTTTGCCAAGAAACTCTGCGCAAAATATTGCTCAAGCAAAGCAACATGAAATTTCGGATTACTCCGCTTGTTCGCACATCCACGCACGTTGCGATTTCGTCAAGCTCGCCAAGAATTGTCGCATCAAACCAATCTTGCAAGTAACTACGATCTACTTCCGCCAGCCCTGAAAGCCATGTGTCGCCTCGCTTCCGTTTTCGTGGGGTTAGCAATTCAGTACGGACTTCAAGATATGCTTTTTCAAGTTCACTGAATTGAACACCGAGTAACTGACACTTGGTTTGTGCCATAAATACCGACAACGGATTCATGTCGAGACCAATCGATCTTCGTTTTGCCAAGATCGCCTCCACAGCGGTCGTGCCGCTTCCACAAAACGGGTCAGCAACAAGCCCCCCCTCTGGCACGCCCGCGATGTTAATAAAAGAACGAACCAACTGTGGGAAAAATTTGCCGCGATACTCATGGAGGCCATGTGTGCCATAACGCAGACACCTGCGATTTGGCAATGGGACTTCCTGTTTGAACGGAAGTTGTGAGGTAAGCGCTTCAAGAGAAATTCCATTTCTGACGACATTAACTGTGGATTCGCGCAATGATTGTGTGGTGTTTAGCGTTCTCTCATCGCAAACTGCTTCCCAGAACGCGAGTTCACGCGCAAGAAATCGCGCGGAGGTTCGAGACTTGACGTGGAAACATTGAGGCTCTTCGCCGACAAGTGGCATAGCGCGAGGTGGGTCGTGCGCTAAAACCTCCAATTCCCGCAACGCCAGCTTGCGCTCGAATGGCTGAATGTAAGGTTTGACTCTGCAAGTGATTGACGAGTTCATAAGTAACTTACACTGGTGTTTTGGAAGATGACAATTTTCTCTGTTTTGATTTTGCCAATCTTCGGGTTGAACGTCTTTGCGGTGTCTTTGAGATTCCTAGCTAACGTAGCAACTTCTGTAAATCCAGCAGCGACAGCGGCGTTTCTCAATACTTCTGCGTTGTCGTATGTTTGTCCTCGGATGATTGAATTGCCTACAACAAAGCACGCATATCCTCCCTGTCGGAGCGATTTCTTCAACCAACTAAATATAGTTTTCATTTCGTTTTGAAAAGTTTCAATGGTTGCGCCGTTCTTACCTTTGCTGCTGAATTTTCGGTGGCTCCCAATTTCTCTCTTTTTAAATTCGGGCTGATCCATTCCCAACCAAACCATTCTTGTCATGTGGTAAAGGTGGTAGCTGAAAGCATTTGGATATGGTGGAGAGCAGACGACCAAATCCAGCGGCGGAATGTTCGGTGCGGCTAAAAGGTCGGCGTGAATAATCTCACACGTGATGTTTGGCTCTAAAAGCTCTGTGAACTTTTCGGACGCGCTCACATTCTCGGTTAGCACTTGTGCGAAACGCTTGAATGCATCACCGGGGCGAAAATTCTTTTCCCTGCGAACGTAGCGTGTGTCTGAATCTTGCCGAGACACATTGACGATGATTGCCGAAAACGATGCAAGAGCAACATTCCGTGCAGATTCGGTTGGCAGTTTTCGACACCAAGAAAGCATTTCTGCCAGTTCTTCCGTAATGAAAGGCTCAAACCAAAACTCAATCGCTTCATCTTGCGGACGAGAAGCGTTTGAACCGAACTTTGCCGCCGGAAAAAGAGTTGGGCTTCCATCCGTGGCAAATTCGTTTGCCAAATGGGATGCGCGTTCGGTAAGTCGGAACAGCAAATCCTTGTCGCCTTCTTGCAATCTTGTGGTCTTTGCTGCCGAAATTAGGCAAGCCAAAGGATTAGCATCAACGCCGACAACATTTCTCTTGAGCAACATTCCTTCCACCAATGTTGTGCCGCTTCCACAAAAGATGTCGCCGACCGTGCCGCCTACATCGGATAATTCTTGAATGAGTGCGTTTGGAATTTGAGGAATGAATTTCGCCGGATATGGGTGCAGCCCATGAGTCAGGTAACTTGTTTTTGCTTCACGAAAATCCCAATCAACTTTTTTTAATCTTTCAACAGTGGCAGGAGCTGTCACTGTGTCGCGCAGCATCATGCCGGTCTCTGGCGGCAGGTGTTCAGCTTTGGCAAATTTGACGACATTTGCTGCTTCTTCGAACGTAAATATTCTCCACCCGTGACGGTTTCGCTTGGGTTCCTGCACAATGCCCTGCCGCAACCAGCGCAATAGCGTGTCTTTGTGTACGCCGGCTCGCTCGGCAACATCGGCAGAAGTTAAAAGATGCTTTTCCGTCGTTCTAGGCACGACACTGCATATACTTGCATATACTTAGACTGGCAAGCATTTTTTATTAGTGTCAATCACCCGCCGACGCCGGCGTATTCCTCGTCCACCTTGAGGTTCATGCCCATCAGAATCAAATCGTGCGGGACGGCTTTCATGTCGAGCACGTAATCCTCCAGGCGCATGAGGCGGGAAAAACCGATCTGCTCCAGCGCCTGGATGGCCACCTTGCGTTCGCCGTTCAGTTCCGACTCCAATTTGCGCAGTCCCAAAATTCGCGCGATTTGCACCTGTTCCTCCACCAGAATTTTGGCCACGTCGCGACCACGATAACCGGGATGCGTCAACACGCCAAGCAACCCGATGTGCCGCTTCCAGCCGCCCGGCCGTTGATGCAGCGTCGCCTCGCCGATGATTTTGGTCCCGTGCAACATCAACAGCGGCAGGTTGCTTTCGAAATCGGGGTGGCGGCACCATTCGTGGAACATTTTGCGCTCATAGATGGGCTGTTTGATGAACAAACGTTCCTCCTCCGGCACGGCGAGAAAAAATTTATGAAGCCTGGCCTCGTCCCGCTTGTTGAGCGGGCGCACGACGACCGCCGTGCCATCGCGCAGTTTCAGGGACATGGGAAATTTTTCGAGCGCAAATTCAATCATAACAACCCTTTCATTCCATTGCTTCTTAACATGAAACCGCCCGGTTGAAAAGCCCGAACCGGCCCGAGGCAAAATAGGGGTGATAAAAGCCAATCCGGTTTTTTGTCGCCTCCTGGCAACATCCGTGTTAATCCCTGTCGTCCGTGGCCGACACAACTCTGACCGATAAAACCCGCGCGTTTCTCAACTCCGCCGGGTGGAACGTCGCCACCCCCGAGCTGCTCACCGGAGACGCCTCCACCCGGAAATATTTCCGCCTGCGCAAAGACAAGCAAAGCGCAGTCCTTATGAATGCCTCGCAGGCGCTGGCATCCGTCGCGCCATTCGTCCAGATTGACCAACATCTGCTCCGGCTCGGCTTCAGCGCACCGACTATCCTGGCTCGGGATGAAGCGAAAGGCCTGCTGCTGCTGGAGGATTTTGGCGATGATACCTTTGCGCGCCTACTGGAGGAAGGGGCGGAACCGGAAAAGCTTTTCACTCTGGCGACCGACCTTCTGATTGCCCTGCACAAACATCCCCAGGCCATACCCGGCGGTCTGCGTGCGTATCATCCAGATAAAATGCTCGAAGACGTTGAACTGTTTTTGGACTGGTGTACGCCGGGAATTTCTGAAACCGGCCGGGCGGAATTCCGAAAGGTCTGGCTTGAGGCGCTGCCCGCGGCGCATCAGGTGCCCGCTTCGCTGCTCCTCCGTGATTATCACGTGGCCAATCTGATGCTGCTGGCTGGACGCGCGGGTGTTCGGCAAGCCGGGCTGCTGGATTTTCAGGACGCATATCAAGGCCCGATCACCTATGACCTGGTGTCATTGCTCGAAGACGCGCGGCATGATGTGCCGGAGGAATTGCACCAAAAAATGATCGCCCGTTATCTGGCACAATTCCCGGCGCTCGACCGGAAAGCCTTTGAAACCTCCATGGCCATTCTGGCGGCGCTGCGGCACACCCGCGTACTGGCCATTTTTGAGCGGTTGAGTCGGCACGAGGGAAAACATGATTACAAGCAGTTTCATTCCCCGCGCGTGGAGCGATTGTTGCAAACGGCGTTGCGACATCCCATGCTGACCGGAGTCAAACGATGGTTTGATGAATATGCGCGGCAAAATTAAAAAGGCGATGGTGCTGGCCGCCGGTTACGGCACTCGGCTGAAACCGTTGACCGACCGAGTGCCCAAACCCCTGGTGCCCGTCGCGGGCAAACCGATGATTCAATACGCGCTCGACAAGCTGCAAGCCTACGGCATTGAAGAGGTTGTCATCAACGTTTCGCATCTCAAGGAGCAACTGACCGCCTGGCTGGCGGGATACAAAAAACTGAACGTCAAACTGTCCGAGGAAGCCGAACCGTTGGAGACGGGCGGCGGACTAAAAAAGCGGCGCCGGTTTTGGGCAACGAACCCGTTTTCACCATCAACAGCGACATCATCTGGACAGAAGAAGGCGAAAGCGCGCTCGACCGGCTGACCCGTTATTGGGACGATACGAAAATGGATGTTCTACTCCTCGCCCACTCCAAAGCCAGGGCTGTTGGCTATGACAAAGGTGAAGACCATCTCTTCATCAAACGCGAAAACACCTTCGAGTGGAACACGGAGAAAGCGCCCTACATTATCGCCGGTATTGGAATCATACACCCCCGGATTTTGCTCCATGCACCCGACGGAAAATTCTCTGTCAAAGTTCTCTGGCGCCAGGCGCTCGTGCAAAACCGCCTGTCCTGCCTGCCACATCACGGTCGCTGGTTCCAGACCGGCACGCTGGAAGACATCAAAAAAGCGGAGGGACAATTGAAACCGGCGGATGGCGAACGTTGTGGGTGAGATTGAAATAGTGAACGAAATTAGACCCTCGCGACCAACCGTTTATTTAGCTCCAACCAAGACATTACTTCCTTATTCATATCAGTAACAGGCTTAAAAAATGCGTTGAATGGAGCCGGCGCAGGCCATAGTCTTGGCTCGTCGCCCCACGAAAGCCGGTTAAGAATGAATGTGCAGGATATGGGGTCGGCGCAGAGAAGTTCAGCGGCGCTGATTGATGTGATAGCCGGCCTGTAACGAAGTGGGGAGCCGCAGCGGCACCGGGGCGGCAGGCACGAGCACGCAATGCAACACAGATTTTGAGCAACCACGAGACATGCAGGCCGGCCACACTCGACCGGCGACGCTTGAACCGCTTTGTTTCAATGGCCCGATTGCTCTGGGTCGCGTTGGCCTTGGGCGTGCAATTTGCGGCCCCGTGCTCCGCTCAGAATGCCGCTCCAGGTTCCCCATCCGCCACCAACCATGTCCTCGATCTGGACGGCGAGAACAGTTGGATGGAACTTCCGCCAAATCTGTTTACGAATCAGGTCGTCACCGTCGAGGGCTGGGTGAAGTGGCGCGCCTTCGGGTCCTATTCCCGATTCTTCGAGTTGGCCAGCGCCGCGCAGCATCTCACCGTCTTGAACACCTCTTCGAACAACACGCTGCGGGTGGAACGATACGACCGTCCCCCGTTCGATGACCTGCGGGTGACGGAAGTGCCGGGCGCCTTGCGGCTGGGGCAGTGGGAACACATTGCCCTGGTGGCTTACACCAACGGAGTGCGTCTGTATTTGAACGGCGTTTTGGTTGCCACCAATCAAGAGCCGCTCAGTTGGAAGCCCTACCCGCTGCCGCCGCTGAAAAACCTGCTGGGTCGGAGCCTCAACAAAAACGCCAGCAACACCAGTGGTGACACCGATCTCAACGGCCAGATGGATGAAATCCGCATCTGGGCCGGCGCACGCACCGCGGCGCAAATTCGCGACAACATGTATCGTTCGCTCAACGGCCACGAGCCGGGTCTGTTGGGATTATGGAATTTCGAGGACGTCACCAACGGCGTGGTCAAGGACGCCTCGCCCGGCGGTCACGATGGCCGGCTGATGGGCCATGCCCGGATTGTTGCGGAAGAACTGCCGCAGCCAAATCGCGTGCTTCAGCTTGACGGCACGAACAGCTATGTCGAGTTGCCGCCCCACCTCCTGGACGGGCTGAAGGAGGCCACCATCGAAGGCTGGGTCAAGTGGCGTCGTTTCGATAATTGGCCCCGCTTATTTTCGTTTGGAAAAGGAGAGCATCTGGTCTGCTTGGAAGCCGCAAATCACACTAATGAGATGGACCTGGTAGTTGACGAGCAAGTCGCCCCCACATGGGTTGGGCAAACCATCGCAGCACCCGATGCCATGTCCGCCGGCAAATGGGTCCACGTGGCGTGCGTGTTCACAACCAATGGGGCGACGTTACTCGTCAACGGCCAGGAGGTTGGCTCCAACCCGAACCTCCTGCTTTCAACCGTGGAAAAGAACACGGAGAATTTCCTGGGCACCAGTCTCGATTTAACCAACTCTCTGGATGGCGAAATGGACGAAATCCGTATCTGGAATGTTGCTCGCACGGAAAAGCAGATTCGAGCGGACATGAACAAATCGCTCACCGGCAGGGAACCGGGTTTGGTCGCGCTGTACAATTTTGACGATGGCACGGCCCGGGACGTGACCGGTCACGGTCATGACGGAATCCTGCGCGGTCACGCCGTCACCGTTATCGGTCAACCCACGTTGCCTCAAACTGCTTCACCAATCGCCAGCCAGCCAGTCGCCGCTGGCCCGGAAAATGTGCTCGAGCTTGACGGACTCACCGGTCACGTGCTCCTCCCGCCCCACATCCTGGACGGGCTGAAAACGGCCACCATCGAAGGCTGGGTCAAATGGCGTCGGTTTGATGATTGGGCCCGTTTTTTCACCTTTGGAAAAGGGGAGAATGCGGTTGGTTTGATGGCCGGAAACGACACCAATCAGATTAACCTGACCCTTGACCAGCAAATCAGCCCATGGATCGGGCAAACCATCCCGGCCCCCGATGCCATGAAGGCGGGCGAATGGGTCCACGTCGCGTGCGTGTTCACGACCAACGGGGCGACCCTGTTTGTCAACGGCCAGGAGGCTGGCACCAACCCGAACCTCCTCCTGTCAATGGTGAAAGAGAACACCGAAAACATTCTGGGATCCACGGCCAACGGCGGCGCTTTCCTGGACGGGCAGATGGACGAAGTCCGGATCTGGAAAGTCGCCCGCACGGAAGCGCAGATTCGGAAGGACATGTTTAAGTCGCTTACGGGCCGGGAGCAAGGGCTGCTGTCCCTGTGGAACTTCAACCATGTCACCAATGGCGTGGTCAAGGACCTCGGGCCGGGCGGTTTTGACGGCCAACTCGTCGGCGGAGCGAAAGTCGTGGCGGAGCCGATTCCACTGGAGTCCGGGCCGATGGCGCTGGAACGGGTGCTGCAACTCGACGGCACGAACAGTTTTGTCGAATTGCCGACCAACGCCTTCACCCATCTGACCACCGCCACCATCGAAGGTTGGATCAACTGGAAAAGCTTTGGCTGGTGCTCCCGTTTCTTCGATTTCATTGTCGGTGGGCAGGAGTTCAATGTTCAAAACCGTTTCCTGACCCCGGACCTCTACCTCGAACGCGGTGGGTTAAACCACCAAGATTACGTGGTGTTGCCCGGTGCTTTGTCCACCGACCGCTGGGTTCACTTGGCCGCCATCGTCGGGCCGGAAACGCTCAAGCTCTACCTCAATGGCGAGCTGGCGCCGACCAATCTGGCGCATGGCGACTTCCCCACCGCCGGAGTCGAGCATCACAACTACCTGGGACGTTCCAACTGGCGGCACGCCACAGCGGTTGCCACCAACCAGATTGATGAAGATTTCCACGGGCAGATGGCCGAAGTGCGGGTCTGGCGCGGCGAACGCACCGAGGAGCAAATCCGCGAAGACATGTTCAAGCGCCTCACCGGCTCCGAACCGGGATTGGTGGGACTGTGGAATTTCAACGACGGCACCGCCCGCGACGACTCGCCCGGCGGGCACGATGGGAAGTTCTTCGGCCACGCCACGACCGTATTCGCCTCGCTGCCCCGCTTGGTCGAAGGCAACAGCCTGACGTTCATCAATGGCCTCATCACCGACCCCGCTGGTAACACTCTGGCGAACGCCACCATCCGCGCCGAAGTCAACGGTGAGGAAATCACACGCGCAGCCAGTGGCTACGATGGCCGCTACGCCCTGACGCTGAACACGCCGGCTCCAGCGGTGGACTTGCAAGTCATCGGCCCCGGTGATCTGGCCGATTGGCGGCGTGTGGAACTCAATCCCACCAACCACTGGCAAAACCTCGACTGGAAGCTGACGCCCTCACTTCACGTCGCCGGCAAACTCACCGCGCTCGATGGCAAAACCCCACTGGCCAACGTGGTTGTGGAACTGGTCCAGCCGGCCGGCGCCGAAACCGAATCCCGTAGCAGCCGACGTGAGGAAGCTCCATCTGAAACTCCGAACTCTGAACTCCGAACTCCGAATTCCAGTCAGAGCCTCCTTACGTCGGCTCCTACTAATCGCGTGCTGCAACTCGACGGCAAAACTTATCTGGCCTTGCCGACAAATATCGTCGCCCATCTCACGGCGGCCACCATCGAAGGCTGGGTCAAGTGGGACAAGCTATCTGACCAGCCCGATATGTTCGACTTCGGAGATCAAAGTGGCGATGTGTGGATAACACCCGGCGGTTGGCCCGGTACCCAGACCACCACGTCGGTTCTCTATGCGTTCTTCCGTATCAGAAACCAACGGTTTATAGCCAGCGTGCCTGACATCCTCCGAACGAACCAATGGTTTCACCTCGCACTCGTCACCGGCCCCGGCGGCATGAAGTTGTATGTCAACGGCGTGCTGATGGGAACCAACGCCTACACCGGAAGCTTCGCGGCAAATACCAACCTAATTGACAACCAGAATTGGGTCGGGCGGGACATTGGTCCCAGTGCTCAACCGATGACCGGCCAGATGGACGAGTTCTGCGTCTGGAAAACGGCGCGCACCGCCCAAGAGATTCGCTCGGACATGATTACAAAACTGACCGGCCATGAACCGGGCCTAGTGGGTCTTTGGAACTTTGACGATCCCGCCCATCCAGGAAGGGATTCGTCCCCCAACGAATTCGACGGCAAATTCATCGTCGAAACATCCGGAACCAACACCGCCCAAACGGTTGCCGAAAGCCTGCCGGTGGTCGTGACGGGCCGGATTACCGACGCGAGTGGCCGCGGACTGGCCAACGCCTACGTTGAGGTGCGCCGGGTGGATGGCGAGACTTACCGCGCGCCGACCGATGCCGAGGGCAACTATGCCTTCACCATTCAAGCTTCCGAGCGCGCCGATCTGTTCGCCACCGACGGCAAACGTTCCGCCTATCGGCTCGACTTCCAACCCAATGGCGAACGGGAGCAGCGTTTGGACTGGGTGCTGACCGAGACAGGAGTCGCCGCGCCCGCCGCCAGTCGCAGCCGACGTGAGGAGGCTCCATCTGAAAATCCGCAATCGGAAATCGGAAATCAGAAATCAAATCAGAGCCTCCTTAAGTCGGCTCCTGCCAATCGCGTGTTGCAACTTGACGGCAACGGTTATCTGTCCCTGCCGACGAACCTCCTCAAGCCGTTCACCGAGGCCACCGTCGAGGGTTGGGTCCGGTGGGACCAGTTGCAAGGCCCTGCCGATTTCTTCGACTTCAGCCGTGGACAAAGCGACATGTGGATTACACCCGGAGCTTACCTTTTAAATGGTCAAGGTCCCGCCAGCAACCCTCCTGCGGATCTCCAGGCGGGCTTTGGAACGATGGGGCATTACAGCAGCGTCCTGGTGCCTGACATCCTCCGGACAAATCAGTGGTTTCACCTCGCGCTCGTCACCGGCCCTGGTGGCATGAAGTTATTTGTCAATGGGGTGCTGGCCGGGACGGATCCTTTCTCCGGCAGCTTTGCGGCCATCACCAACCTGATTGGCGTCAAGAATTTTGTCGGGCGGGACACGTATTCACTTGCCCATCCCATGACCGGCCAGATAGACGAGTTCTGGATCTGGAACGTGGCGCGCACTGCCGAGGAGATTCGGTCGGATATGTTGACAAAACTGACCGGTCGCGAACCGGGCCTGGTTGGTCTTTGGAACTTTGACGATCCCGCGCATCCGGGAAAGGACTCGTCCACGAACGGTTTCGACGGCAAAATCATCGGCGAGGCGCAGACTGTTCCCGAAGTTCTGCCCGTGGTCGTGAGGGGCCGGATCACCGACGCCAGCGGTCACGGGCTGGCCAACGCCTACATCGAGGTGCGCCGGGCGGACGGTGAGACTTCCCGTTCGCCGACGGACGCGGAGGGCAACTACGCTTTCACCATTCAACCTTCCGAGCGCGCCGACTTGTTCGCCACCGACGGCAAGCGTTCCGCCTATCGCCTCGGCTTCCAACCCGGCGGCGAACGGGAGCAACGTTTGGACTGGGTGTTGACGAAAACGGGAGCCGCTGCCTCCGCATCCATTAGCAGCCGACGCGAGGAGGCTCCATCAGAAAGCCAGAAGTCAGAAGTCGGAAGTCAGAATTCCAGTCAGAGCCTCCTTACGTCGGCTGCTACGGGGCCTGAACCTGGTTCCGTCGTGGCGACCGTGCTCACGGCGGGCGACGGCTCGTTTGATTTCGCCAATCTCAAGCCTGGCGTTTATCAACTGCGCTGCCAGACGCCCGGCGGCCGCACCTGGTTCGAGGACGGCCGGCCTTTCCGCGTCGAGCAAGGCATGACCGCGGCCGAGATGACCAGACTCAAATCGTTGGAGTGGGCCATCGAGCCTTTTAGAAAAGGCCGCTGGACGAAGTTCAGCGTGCTCGACGGGCTGCCGGTGAACGAGACGGGCGCCTCATTTTCACCCCGGACGGCAGGCTTTGGCTCGACACGTCACAAGGGTTGTCGCGTTTCGATGGCCGTGCTTTTTTCAATCTCACTTACGAAAACCGCTCTTTTTTGATGTCCGCCCCCTTGTCCGTTAATCGGAACGAGCACGGTGAATTCTGGCTGGGCACGCCCGAAGGGCTCTGGCGCTACAATCCGGATGACGGCAAACCACCCGCCCCGTTCCCCACGCCTGACTTGCCCAGCGGCCGCATTTTTGAAATCACATCCACTGCGGATGGCGCGGTGTGGTGGCGCACGGCGGACGCGCTGGTCCGCTACGATGGTGAACGGAGCGCGGTGTTCACCAATCTCTGGCGCGTCAAAGAGTTCTCAGACGCAGCCTCCTATCCGCAGCGAATGGCCGCAGCCGGGGACCGTTTGTGGGTCACGGGGCCGGGTGCGGGGCTGGTTCGTTTCGAGGGCACGAACGAACTCCGGTTCACCCGTCAACAAGGGTTGCGTTCAGAAGATACCGGCTCGGTGGCGGTGGCCCCGGACGGGACGGTTTGGCTGGCCGACGGCGACCACAGCCTGGCGCGCTTCGATGGCACCCATTTCAGTTACCTCACGACGCGCGACGGCCTACCCGGCGGAGTCATCACCAGCATCTACGCCGCGCCGGACGGCAGCATCTGGTTGGGAACGTCCGAACAAATCGTGGCCCGCTTCGACGGCCAGAGCTTCACGTGCTTTGGCCGGTCCGACAATCTCTCCGGCAACCAGAGCGGCTACGCCGGCGGCGTCTGCTGGAGTATCCGGACCGGACCGGACGGTGCCGTCTGGTTCGGCACGGATGATGGCCTGTATCGTTATGCGGAGAAATCGTTCCAGCAATACACCACCCGGAACGGTTTGCCTCAGGGGTCCATGAATGCCCTGCTGGCCACGCCCGGCGGCGGATTGGTGGCGGGCGTCGGCACGAACGGAATCGTGTCGTTTGATGGCAAACGCTTCGAGACCGTCAACGATGAGATGACGGTCTCTGACATGGTTCCGGGTCCGGACGGGAACATCTGGGTGGCGTTCACCGGGAACCAGAATTCTCAGCAAAGCATTGCGCTCATGCGTGGTGGGAGCATGGTTTCGGTGCTGACGAATTTCAGCGGTCTGCCGAGCGGTCAGATTACGTGTCTGGCGCGTGGTCCCGACGGGTCCCTGTGGGCGGGCGGCGGGGGTGGGGGCGTGATCCGCTTTGAAGGAACCAACGCGGTTCCAACCCTGGTGGTCACCAACGGGCTGCTGACCAATCGGGTCTTTACCATTCATTGCACCGCGTCGGGCACGGTGTGGATCGGCACGATGGGCGGGATCGTTCGCTACGACGGTACCCGATGGACGGAGTTCACCGAAACCAACGGCGCTCCGGGCCGATGGGTTAGCGCCATTGCGAGCGGGCCGGACGGCAGCGTCTGGTTTGGCTCGCGGGATGGCGGCCTCTCGCGGTTCGACGGCAAAACCATGTCCCCCGTCGCGCAGACCCGGGAACTGACGGTTCCCAGCGATGTCCGCAAAATTTTCTGTGACGCGCAAGGCGTACTCTGGTTTGCCACGCCGACCGGCGTCACGCGTTACGACGGCGTTGCCTGGTGCCCGCTGGACGAGGGTGACGGTTTGCTGTCCGGAAGAGGTGACCGCGATCACGCAGGACGCCATGGGCGCAATGTGGTTCGGCAGCGACCGGGGCTTGACGCGTTACCAGCCTGCCCGCGCGACGACACCGGCGCCAACGGTCGTAGTACAAATTGACCGGGCTTACAGAGACTTGAATGCGCTTCCGAAAATCACGGACGGACGGCTCGTGACGTTCAAGTGCGATACGGTGGATTTCCGCACGCAGCCGGCGAAGCGCCTCTACCGCTACGCCGTGGTTTCCGGTCGGGTCGAGACCCCGCCCGCCCGAACGGACCCGATCTGGAAAGCGCCCACGCGCGAGACGCAATTCGAATGGCTGGCCCCGGCGCAGGGCAACTACACATTTTTCGCGCAGGAGATTGACCGGGACCTCAATTATTCAACACCGACCGTAGCGCATCTGACCGTGGTGCCGCCGTGGTACCTGAACGCCTTGATCATGGCGCCGTCGGGCGGCCTGTTCCTGGGTTTGTTTGGCTGGGCGTTTGTCGCACGCGGGCTGTATATGCGCAAACGGCGCGAAGCCGAAACATTGCGCGAGCAAATGCTCGAGCAGGAACGCGCCGCCCATGTCTCGCTCGAAGCCAAGGCGACGGCGCTGGCCGAATCCAATCGGCAGCTTGACCTGGCGCGCGAAGCCGCCGATGCCGCCAATACGGCCAAGAGCCAGTTCCTGGCCAGCATGAGCCACGAACTGCGCACGCCGCTCAACGCCATCATCGGTTACAGCGAAATGCTTCAGGAGGAAGCCGAAGACGTCGGGCAAAAGGATTTCGTCCCCGATCTTCAAAAAATCCACGGCGCGGGCAAACATTTGCTCGGACTCATCAACGACATCCTCGATCTCTCCAAAATTGAAGCCGGCAAGATGTCGCTTTACCTGGAGGATTTCAATGTCGCCATGCTGATCAAGGAAGTCGCCGCGACGGTTCAGCCGTTGGTGATAAAGAATGGCAATCGCCTCGAAGTCTCCTGCCCCACGGACATCGGGACGATGCACGCGGACCTGACCAAAGTCCGGCAGACCTTGTTCAACTTGTTGAGCAACGCCAGCAAGTTCACGGAAAAGGGAACCATCACGCTGCACGTGTGGAAGGCCGAAGGCCAAAGGCTAAATGCTAAAGGAGAGAAACATGAAACTGCGGAGGCTGACTTTAGCCTTCAGCCTTCAGCCTTCAGCTTTCAAGTTTCCGACACGGGCATCGGGATGACGCCGGAGCAACTGGCCAAGATTTTCCAGGCGTTCACGCAGGCCGATTCTTCCACCAGTCGAAAATACGGCGGCACCGGCCTGGGCCTCGCCATCAGCCGCAAGTTCTGCCAGTTGATGGGCGGCGACATCACCGTCCAGAGCGAGCACGGCAAAGGCAGCACTTTTACGGTCATCCTGCCGGCCCAGGTAAAGGAAGCCGAACCGGTGATGGCGTCCACCACCATCAGCTCCACTCCGCACCCGGCACTCCGCGCTTCGCACTCCATCGTACTGGTTATTGATGACGATCAGGCGGTGCATGATCTGATGCGGCGTTCGCTCGAGAAGGACGGCTTCCGGGTGGAGGCCGCCACGAACGGCAAGAACGGCTTCGAATTGGCCAAAGAACTCAAGCCGGCCGTGATCACACTGGACGTGATGATGCCGCACATGGATGGCTGGTCGGTGTTGACGGCATTGAAGGCCGACCCGGCCACGGCGGACATCCCGGTGATCATGCTGACGATTGTAGATGACAAGCAACTGGGCTTTGCCCTCGGGGCAGCGGATTATTTCACCAAGCCAATTGATTTTCAGCGGTTGCATCAGGTGCTGGAGAGGCATCGCAAGCCGGCGAATCAGCAGACCCTGCTGGTGATTGAAGACGACGGCAACATGCGCGAGATGCTGCGTCGGACCTTGGAGAAGGACGGCTGGCGGGTGGCGGAGGCGCCGAATGGCAGAGTCGGACTGGAGCGGTTGAAGGAAATCGCACCCGCCCTGATTCTGCTGGACCTGATGATGCCCGAGATGGACGGGTTTGAATTCATGGACGTGTTGCGAAAGCGCCCGGACAGCCAGCGCTTGCCCGTGATTGTCATTACGGCGAAGGATTTGACCGACGAAGACCGTCGGCGCTTGAACGGCGGGGTGGAGCGCATCATTCAGAAAGGCGCCACCAGCCAGACCGAAGTGTTGGCCCTGGTCCGCGCATTACTGACTGGTAAATCTCACTACGAAGTGTGAAACATTAACACCCGAAACCTATGGCAAAAATCCTGTTGGTCGAAGACAACGAAATGAACCGTGACATGCTCTCGCGGAGGTTGGAGCGCAAGGGCCATCAGGTTGTCATTGCCGTGGACGGGCAGCAGGCGATTGAATTCGCCGCCGCCGAAAAGCCGGACTTAATTCTCATGGACATGAGCCTGCCGGTGATGGACGGGTGGGATGCCACCCGGCGACTGAAAGCCGGCGAGGCGACGAAGCAGATTCCGATCATCGCCTTGACGGCGCACGCGATGCCGGAAGACGAGCGCAAGTCGCGTGAGGCCGGGTGCGATGATTACGATACCAAGCCCATTGAACTGCCCCGTTTGCTGGAGAAAATGGAGGCACTGCTGGGTAATGCGGACAAAACATGAAAGAGCGCGCCAAACCAAAGCCAGTCAAGAGCGCCAGCCAGTCCCGCCGATCCAGCGCTACCAAGCCGGCGGTTCCTGCCCGGCCCCAGATCGCCCGACCGAAGTTCGATCTTTCGAAGATTCGCCACGACCTGCGCACACCCATCAATCACATCCTCGGCTACTGCGAAATGCTGCAGGAAGACGCGCAGTTGCCCGCACTGTTTGCTCCCGACCTGGAAAAGATTCACGCCGGCGGGCGGCAATTGCTGGCGTTGATTGCCGAGTATTTCGACGAGGAGACTTTCGAGACCAAGCGGGGCGATGTTCACCGGCTCTGTCATGATTTGCGCACGCCGGTGAACCAGATCATCGGCTACAGCGAAATCCTCCAGGAGCAGGCCGAAGAAAGCGGCCGGAAAAAGTATCTGCCCGACCTGCGCAAAATCCGGGACGCCGCCGCGTCCTGGCTGGGGTTGATGGAGGAACATTTGCTGCCGGCGGGCGCCGGCACGGACGCCGCATCGGCGTTCCCTTCCGATCTGGCCGGCGCCGGAATCCTGCCCCCGGGCATCACGTTTCAATCCCCTGCCGCCCGAAACTCCGCGCGGTCCAAAGGTGTTCAAGGCCGGCTGCTGGTGGTGGACGACGACGAGTCGAATCGGGACATGCTCGGCCGACGGTTGCAACGTGATGGCTACACCGTCCAATTGGCGGCGAACGGCGTGGAGGCGCTCCGCCTGCTCCGCTCCACTCCGTTCGACCTCGTATTGCTGGACCTCATCATGTCCGGTTTGGATGGCTATCAGGTATTGTTGAAGATGAAGAGCGACCCGGCCTTGCGCGAAATCCTGGTCATCATGCTTTCAGCGTTGGATCAGGAAGAAGGCATTGCGCGATGCATTGAACTCGGCGCGGAAGACTACATCTCCAAACCGTTCAGCCCGGTGTTTCTCCGGGCGCGCATCGAGGCCTCGCTGGAAAAAAAACGCCTGCGTGACAAGGAGCGGCAGACTTACGTGGCTCTGCTCGCCAGCGAGAAACGACTCGCGGCTGAACTGGCCGACGCGGCGGGTTATGTCCGATCGTTACTCCCGGCACCGCTCGAAGGCGAAGTGCGGGCGCAGTGGCGCTTCCAGCCTTCGGCCGAACTGGGCGGCGACATTTTTGGTTATCACTGGATCAACCCCGATCGCCTGGCCATTTATCTGCTCGACGTTTCCGGCCACGGAGTCGGCGCCGCGCTGCTTTCGGTTTCCGTCTTCAACGTGCTGCGGACGCAGTCCCTCCAAGGAACGGATTTCGGCAATCCGGCGGCCGTGTTGCACCAACTCAATCACGTGTTTCCAATGGAACGGCATAACAATTTGCTTTTCACCATCTGGTATGGCGTGTTCGAGCGGAACAGCCGGCGGCTAACCTATTCGTCGGGAGGGCATCCCCCAGCCGTATTGACAGGGGATTCCAACGAAGCCATACAGCAACTCAGCACTGGCGGACGTTTGCTGGGATGCGATCCGGCGGCGGAGTTCCGCAGTGAATCCTGCGAGGTAAAAGCAGGCAACCGATTGTATGTTTTCAGCGACGGCGCATACGAAATTGCGCGACCTGATGGCACCACGGCGCAACTCGCGGATTTGATTGAGCAACTCAGCCTGCCCGCCCCACCGGGTCACTCCAAACTGGACGAACTGGTAAAATGGGCTCAGGCGACGGGAGGACAATCCTCATTCAAAGATGATGTGTCCATTTTGGAGGTCGAATTATGAACCTGAAGGGTTGTCCCCGGTTTAGTACGCCTCAAATCCGTTTGATCATCACAAGGATATTTTTTCCGCCCTCGCGGCGATATTCCATTCCGTCGAGCGATTTCCGCATCATGTGGATTCCCAATCCGCCCACGGGCCGCTCCTCGATTGGCTTCGAGAGTTCGGGCGCGGGACGTTCCAGTGGATTGAAGGGGCGACCGTCGTCCTCCACTTCGACGCGCAATTCGGGCGCGCTGAATTGAATGCGGACCCGGATCTGATGCTCCAGCTTGTCGCCGTAGCCATAAGAGAGAATATTGGTCAGATGTTCTTCGAGCGCGAGTTGCACGTCGTGAAGCACGCGCGCCGCGAGACCGTGCTGCCGGGCAAATGCTTCCAGTTGATCCTGCAAACGCGCAACCTCTGACCTCTGATTCGCCAGAGTCAGTTCAAGTTGATCGTTCATGCGTCCGGGTTAACGACACAGGACAATAGCCGGTAACCGGCGCCGCTATTTCTCCACCAGTTCCGGAAAACCTGTCATCTCCAGCGCTGAAGCCACTTCCGGCGAAGGCCGTGAAACCAGCAGCTTGAGCCCTTTGCCTTTCATTTGGCGGTGATACTGCAGCAACACGCGAATGCCAGCCGAACAGAGAAACGTGGCCTGCGCGAGGTTCACGTAAATGCTTTTAAATCCCTGTTTGATGGCAGCGAGGAGCTCGACCTCCAGTTGGTTGGCCGCAGCGCCGTCAATCCGGCCCGGCACCATGATTTCGAGACTGTCGCCAGCGATTTTCTTTTCGATTTCCATAAGTTGCGAGGTTTGTCGGCACATCAAACCATCCGGCGGGCGGCGGTTCAATCCAAATCCGCCATCCGTCCGAGAAAGGGAACCAGAGCAGACACGGGTTTCCTGCGCTGGTTGTTGGACAGTTCCCTAATTTTCTTTTGCCCAGCTTCACCAATCTTGAGGTAACGCCAAGACACCTGCATCGGGGTTGAAATCTTCGCCGGCGTCCTGCAGTCGCTGGAGCGTCGCGTCATCGTCGGGTTTGGGTACGATGTTATGTCCCGACGCTTCCTGGAGCCTTCAGCGAAGAGCTTCACTTCTTTGAACAAAGTGAACAATCAAGCCGGCACGCATGTTTTTTGCAAATATTTTGCATTTTCCGACCCTGCCACATGTTTACCCTTGCCTTGAATTTACCAGCTTTTTTTCACATTGGCGGAAGGGGTGGGATTCGAACCCACGGTACGGTTGCCCGTACGCCTGATTTCGAGTCAGGTGCCTTTAACCACTCAGCCACCCTTCCGTGCGCCGGCAAAGAAACATTTTGCGCAGGTTTGGATTTCCGGCAAGCTCATTCGGCATTCCTCGAGGCTGACTGTCGGAATTCGCCAGCAGCGATACGGGAATTTCCGGCCTGCGCATTTCGCGCTTTTTTCGTTTCACGCCGTTGTTTAGAGTTCAGGTATGTTTTGGTTGTGCCGTGGGATATTGATGATTTTGGCGCTGGCACTGAGTGGCGAACAGGTTCTTGCCGCCAGCTCGCGGGAAGAACGCGCTTACGCCGCCGCCGCGAGCGCCTTTCAGGACGGCATGTGGAGCCGCGCGGAAGTGGAATTCGCCGAGTTCTCTGAAAAATACCCGAAGTCCGACCATGTAGCCGAAGCAATTCTGCTACAGGCCCAGGCGGATTTCAAACAGCAGAAGTATTTGGAGGTCATTGAACTGCTCACCGCTCATGAAACTCAAGCGGGCAAGCTGGCCGACCAGTACGTTTACTGGCTTGGTGAAGCGCAGTTTCAAAACGAGGATTATGCCGGTGCCGCAGCGACATTCTCCCGGCTCGCGCGCGATTTTCCGGATTCCAGCCGGACACTGGATGCCGTGGTGAACGAAGCGGCGGCGCGCGCCAAGCTCGGTCAATGGCCGCAGGTGAGCGCCTTGTTGCAGAAGCCGGCCGGGGTGTTCCAAGCGGCCGCACAGAAAAATCCCGACGACGACCGGGTGGTGCGCGGTCAATTGCTGCTGGCCGGGGCGTTGCTCAAGCAGGATAAACTGGACGAAGCCACAACGGTCTTGCATTTGCTGGCCGCGCAGAAACTCGCGCCGGATTTGAACTGGCAACAGACCCAGTTACTTTGCCACGCCCAGCTCGCGAGTGGCGATACGAACGCGGCGCTGGCCTCGACGAGCAACCTGATCCAACTGGCGGATTTGACCGGCCAGGCCGGGATGCGCGCCGAAAGTGTGGTCGAACAGGTCCGCGTCTTTGAACGGATGGGACGGACCGGGGAGGCGCTGGCGGTGTACGAGCAAAACCTTTCGACGAACCTGCCTTCTGCCTGGCTACGGCAGGCAATTTTGAAAATTGCGGAACTGGCCGCCGCGCAAAAGAAATTTCCAGAGGCCGAACAATCGCTGGAGAAGTTTCTGACACAATTTCCCGATTCGCCTTCGGCAGACGTGGCGCAATTGACTTTGGGTGAGTTATATTTGAAACAGGCCGTCGCAAGCGAGCCGCTGGACACGAATCAACTGGCCCGGGCGCAGGCGCGGTTTGATCAGTTCATTGGCGCATTCACCAACAGCCCGCTGCTGGGCAAGGCGTATCTGGATCAAGGATGGTGTTTCTGGGTGGCGGCAAAAATTCCGGAGAGTCTGGTGGCCTTCAAAACCGCTGCGCAAATGCTGTCACCATCGGTGGACCTGGCCGTGGCGCGATTTAAAATTGGTGACGCCTTGTTCGCCCAAAAGGATTACGCGGGCGCACGTGACAATTACGAGGCGGTGGTGAATGATTTTACGAATTTTCCCGCCGTGAACAAAACCCTCGATGCGCAGGCGCTCTATCAGACGCTGCGCGCGTGCATGAAATTGGGCGATATGGCGGGCTCGACCAATGCGCTGGCGCGAATCCTGACCATTTATCCGACGAGCAATCTGGCTGACAACAGCGTGTTGCTGGTCGGGGAGGGACTGTCGGATTTGCAGCAGCCGGCGGCAGCGCGGGCGCTGTTTGAAAAATTTGAAGAACTTTTTCCAGATTCGCCGTTGCGGCCGGAGGCGGAACTGGCGCTCGCCCGCACTTATGAACAGGAAAACAACTGGCCTGCTGCCATTGGCATTTATGACCGCTGGGTGGAAGATTACACAAACGACGTGCGTTTACTGCCGCAGGTGGAGTACGCCCGCGCGCTGGCGAATTATCAGGCCGGCAACGAGACGAACGCCTTCAGGTTGTTCACGAATTTTGTCACGCAATTTCCCACGAGCGGCTGGGCGCCCATCGCGCAATGGTGGATTGGCGGCTTTTATTACGATACCGGAAGCAATTATGTTGACGCCGAGAAAAATTACGAACTGCTCTACCTAAAGTGGCCCACCAACTACCTGGCGTACGAGGCCAAGCTGATGGCCGGACGCGCAGCCATGGGCCGCCAGGGCTATTCCGATGCGATTAACTATTTCACAACGCTGACAAGCGATACAAACTGCCCGGCAAACCTGTATGTGCAGGCGCTGTTCGCCTATGGCGGCGCGTTGATGCTCGAACCTTCCAGCGACACGAACAATGCTCTGGCCAATTTTGAACAGGCTGTCCAAGTGTTCAAGGTCGTCTGCCAATCGTACCCCCAATCCGAACAAGCGGCGCTCGCCTGGGGCGAAATCGGCGATTGTGATTTGCAATTGACCAATTACGACGATGCGACCAACGCCTACGCCCAAGTCACCAATTCGGCCCTGGCAGATGCCGCCGCGCGCAGCCAGGCGCAAACAGGCATCGGGCTGGTTTTTGAAAAGCGCGCCGCGCAAACGACGGGCCAGGCGCAAACCATGTTGTTGCAGCGGGCGTTGCAGAATTATCTCGATGTGCTCTACGGAAACAACCTGCGCGAGGGCGAAACGGCGGATCCGTTTTGGGTGAAGAAAGCCGGACTCGAAGCCGCGAGCGTCGCCGAAAAACTGGGCGAATGGCCGCAGGCGGTGAACGTTTATCGGCGGCTGGAGGAGTTGCTGCCCCAGTTGCGCGGTCTGCTCGAACAGAAAATTGCCAACGCCCAGGCACACGTCGGGTTGGGCCAAAATTGACGCGCGGTTTGACACGCGCGCGCGCCAAGTTTAGTTTCCACTGGAAACAATGAGTGAAATCATTACAGCCGAACCGGTCGTCTCGCTCACCCCAAGTGCAGCGGATGAAACCAAAGCGCTGCTTGCAAAACCGGAAAATGCCGGCAAAACGCTGCGCATTTTTGTGGAGCAAGGCGGTTGTTCCGGCATGCAATACGGCATGGTCTTCGATGAAAAGCGGGACGGCGACCAGATTGGCGAACAGCACGGCGTGACCGTTCTGGTGGACGCCTTCAGCGCGCAATATCTGCGCGGCACCGTGGTGGATTTCAGCGCCGCGCTGACAGGCGGCGGTTTCAAAATTTCGAATCCCAACGCGAAACAAAGTTGCGGTTGCGGAAAATCCTTTGAGGCTTGAGCGGAGCCGATCAACCCGCGCAAGCCGGTAAACACCGTTCCGTGTGATGCGGAACGGCTTTTTATTGAAGGGTGAAAGAAAAAACCAACACACGCTCGCCGTAAATGTCTTGTCACGTGTGGCCGGTCCCTTATCACTTTTTCACACCCACGATTTGCGGATGAGCCAGGTCTTGATGACTTGGGTGAGGCCGACATAGCAAAGCAAAGTAATGGCCAGGAACGGCCAGAACTGCCACGGCAGCGGCACAAAACCCAGAAACCGCCCCACGGGTGAGAAGGGCAGATACGCCCCGACACCCATGACGCCAATGGTGGTCATGGTCAACTGCCAGCTCGCCCGCGATTGAAGGAACGGAATCAAGTTGGTGCGGATGACGTGGACAATGAGCGTCTGGGTCATCAGCGACTCAACAAACCAGCCGGTGCTGAACAGCGCGGCGGCATAGGTATGATCGGCATCGGCGGCATGGGCGAAACGCGCAGCCAACCCTGCCGGCGGCATCAGCCCCAGGTTGCTGCACTTGAAGAAAAACCACATCAGACAGTAGGTCGTATAGTCAAAAATCGAACTGATGGGGCCGATGAACATGATGAACTTGGCGATTTCGCCCATCGCCCAAGGACGCGGCTTCGTGATCTGTTGCGGGCCAACGTTGTCCGTCGGAATCGGCACTTGAGAAAAGTCGTAGAGCAGGTTGTTTGTCAAGACCTGGATGGGTTGCATGGGCAGATAGGGCAGCCACGCGCTCGCCCCCAGCACGCTGAACATGTTGCCGAAGTTGGAACTTGCGCCCATCCGGATGTATTTCAGGATGTTCACGAACACCTTGCGGCCTTCGAGCACGCCTTCCTCCAGCACCATCAGGTTTTTTTCCAGGAGAATCATATCGGCGGATTCCTTGGCAATGTCCACAGCGTTGTCCACGGAAATGCCCACGTCGGCGGCGCGCAAAGCGGGCGCGTCGTTAATGCCGTCGCCCAAGAAACCAACGACGTGCTTGTTGCGTTGCAGCGCTTGGACGACGCGTTTTTTGTGCGCGGGTGAAAGGCGCGCAAAAACGTCCGTGGTTTCCACCTCCCCGGCGAGTTGTTCATCGGTCAGATTTTCCACCTGGTTGCCGAGCAGGATTTTTTCGGCGTGAATGCCGACTTCGCTGCAAACCTTGCGCGTGACGAGGTCATTGTCGCCGGTAAGTACCTTGACGGTGACGCCGTTTTGGCGAAGGGCGGTGATGGCTTTGGAGGCACTGTCCTTTGGCGGGTCGAGGAACGCGAGATAGCCGGTCAACACCAGCTCGCGTTCGTCGGCTTTGGTAAAGGCGGCCTGATTACCCAATTTTTTGGTGGCGACGGCCAGCACCCGGAAACCGTCTTCGCTCAATTCATTGACTTGCTGCACCAGATCGCCGACCAAAACCGGTTCCATCGGGAAAATTTCGCCGTCACTTTCGAAATGCGTACATCGGGCAAAAACGGCCTCCGGCGCACCCTTGGTCAGCAATTGCCGTTCGCCATCCGGCCCCTGAACGGCCACGGACATCATCCGCCGCGAGAAATCAAACGGGATTTCATCCACCATCCGGTAGGTTTCGATGGACAGCTCCCGGTGCAGTTCCTTGTATTGCAGCACAGCGCGGTCGAGGAGGTTTTTCAGGCCGGTTTGAAAATGGCTGATGAGGTAGGCGTCGCGCAGCACGGCCTCGCTTTCGTTTTTAAACACATCGCAGTGCAATTCAAGGATGACGCGGTCAATCGTGAGCGTGCCGGTCTTGTCGGTGCAAAGGACGTTCATCGCGCCGAAGTTCTGGATCGAATTGAGTTTCTTGACGATGACCTTCTTCCTCGACATGGCGAGCGCGCCCTTGGAGAGGCAGACCGACACAATCATCGGCAGCATTTCAGGTGTCAGGCCGACGGCCACGGCCATCGCAAAGAAGAAGGCATCCTTCCAATTGTGCTTGAGGAGGCCGTTGATCAAAAAAACCATGGGCACCATCACCAGCATGAAGGTGAGCATCAACCAGACGAATTTCTTCACGCCCTTGTCAAAGGCCGTCTCGAGCTGCTGGCCGGCGAGGCTGCTGGCCATTTTGCCGAAATAGGTTTGTGCGCCGGTGGCGACGATGACGGCGGTGGCCGCGCCACTCTCCACGCTCGTACCGAGGAAACAAATGTTTGTTCGTTCGATGGACGAAACATTTGTACGCGGATCGCGGGCGTCAGTTTTCTCCACCGGCAAGGATTCGCCGGTCAGCGTGGCTTGGATGATGAACAAATCCTTCGCCGTCAACAGTCGCACGTCGCCGGGAATCATGTCGCCGGCGGAGAGCTTCACCACGTCGCCGGGGACAAGTTGTTGCAGGGGAATTTCCCCCGGCTGGCCGCCGCGAATGACGGTGGCGGTGACTTTGATCATGGCCTTGAGTTTGGCCGCCGCGTTGCCGGCGCGGGTTTCCTGCACGAAACGCAGCGACACGCCTAGAAAAACCATGGACAGCATCACCACGCCGCCGGCGTAATCGCTCGAACTTTGCGCCGTGGCAAAAGTCAGGACGGCCAAAACCGTCAGCAGGACGACTAGCGGGTTGCGGACGGCGATCCAAAGCCGGTGCAGCCACTCGTGCCTTCTTTCGTGGGCGACCTCATTGGGACCGTATTGCTCCAGCCGGGTGGCGGCTTCCTCCTCACTCAAGCCGGAAAGCGATGTGTTTAGCCGTTGAAGCGTCGCGGTCGCTTCCTCCACCGCGGCTTCATGCAAAACATCGGGTCCTGGCCGCGTGTTTGGATTTTTGAAATTCGCCATAATTCACCCATTGAACCGGCTGCCTGCATTCAAGCCCGGTTGAGCACTGAACTGCGGGAAAATACAACAAGTCGGATTAATTTGACCAGCTTCGGCTGCGCCGTCTGCAAAATGTTACAAGCGACATCGGTCGCTGGTTGCGCTTAAATGCCCGCCTGTTTATCGTGCGCGCGTGATCACGTTGCTCATCGCCACGCGTAACGCGCACAAAACCGCCGAAATCCGCGCCATTCTCGGCGGGCAGTGGCAACTGCTTACGCTCAACGATTTCCCCGATGCACCCAAGGTTGTTGAAGACGCGGAAACCTTTGCGGGCAATGCAACCAAGAAGGCCGTTGAACTGGCGCGCTGGCTGGCGGAGAAACAATCAACAATCAACATTCAACATTCAACGCCGAAGTTCGCCTTCGCCGACGATTCCGGCCTTGAGGTGGATGCGCTGAACGGCGCGCCGGGCGTGCACTCTGCGCGGTTCGCCGCATTGAATCGGAGCGTGGTTGGCTTGTCCGCGAACACGCCGGACGCCGACAATAACGCCAAGCTCTTGCGCCTCCTCAAAGACCTTCCGCCGGAAAAACGCACCGCGCGGTTTCATTGCGTGCTCGCGCTTGCGCCGGTGCCGGGTGACAGGGTCGAGGTCGCTTCGCCGGTTTGTTACGCGGATGAATTGGAGATGCAGACCGAATTGTTCGACGGCGTTTGTGAAGGCCGGATTATTTTTGAACCGCGCGGCCACAACGGTTTTGGTTACGACCCCTTGTTTGTGCCGGATGGATTTGAGCAGACGTTTGCGGAACTGGGCGATGAGGCAAAAAACCAATTGAGTCACCGGGCAAAAGCTTTACAAAAACTACAGAGATACCTCAGCCGTGTTGGCTGAGGTGGTTCGACACGGTTCCTCCACCAATCATTGTTTGAGCCGGAAGAAGAGACTGCTTCCGGTCAAGTTATTGGTAACCACACTTTCATAACCCGCCAATGTTGGGAAATTGGTGACCGCCAGCCAGTTGGCCGGAGACAGGTTGGGGTTGGATTGCAATTGATAATCCGTCGCCCAAGCTGGCCAACTGACGACCTCCTGAGCGCCGGACCGGGCCAGGTCCAGGCTGGGTGGAACATGGGCAGTGGATACGACTGTTGCACTGGCGCCGACCGTGCTTTGGATGGTGAGATAAATCGGATAATCCCCCGCGTTGGTGTAGGTGTGCGAGCCGAGCACCTCCTTTTGTCCATTGGAACCGAGCGCAATGGCGCCGCTGTTCGTTGAATTATCGCCCCAGTTGATGAAGGCGGTGAAGTTGTTGGTGGAGCTGTTCGGCACGCCGTTGGTGAACGTGGCCAAGAGCTGGTTTGTGAATGACGTGAGGGCAAAGGCGGTAAAGTTGGTGCCCTGCGCGAAAATCGGCGTGTCGCCAAAGGTGAAAGTGTAAAGCTGCAAATCGTAAGGCGGCAAACTCAAGCCGTAGTAGTAATACAAATTCCATTGGGAATTGGTGCTGACCACGATGTAATGGCTGGTGCTGCCAACAAAGTTCGCGTTCGGCCTGACCACGAACTGGCCGTTGGTTGCTGTGATGGTGGTGTTTGTGGAATTGTAATCCACCCAGTAATCAAACCAATAATTTGCGGTGCCCTGTAAATTGGTTGCCGTAACGGTGTTGGTCAACGGAATGTTCACTGGCGCGACCAGATTGGTAACCGTATTGGGATAAATAAAGGCCTGATCGAAATTTCCATCGGCCACGGTCGTCGCGGTGAATGAATTTGTCGCCCGCCCGCCTGCTCCGTCATCCGCGATGACGCTGATGGTTCCGACAACACCAGTGACATTCGTACTGATCAGAGTTAGCACCGTATCCGAAGTGTCAGGCACAAACGAAGCCTTGGTGATGATCACGTCGGCAAGCGGCCGGCTGTTGGTGTCCGTGGCGGTGTTGTTGATGTTGGAAAGCACATTAAACCCGCGCAGCAACTGGCCGAAAATCGTGTAATTAAAATCGCCATACCGGTAAGGCGCCACCGTAACGAAAAACTGCGAGCCGTCGGTGTCCTTGCCGGAGTTGGCCAGCGCCAATTGGCCGCTACCGCTGAAAATGGCCTGCGGATTCCACTCGTCGTCGTAGCGGAACACGGGGCCGCCGGTGCCGTTGGTTGACGGGTCGCCGCCCTGAATCATGAAACCGGCGATGACGCGGTGAAAAATCGTGTTGCTCGTGTAAAGGCCGGACTCCGTCAATCCTTGAATCACGTCCACGGTGTGCGGCGCGTATTCTCGAAATAGCATGAATGTCATGTCACCGACGTTCGTGACGGTCTCGGTGCCGCCGCGAAACGGCGTTTGAAACGCGCCCGGCGCATTGGCCGGCGCCGCCTGCGCCACGGACATTTTCCAGAACGGATTATTCGTATGGACAATGACGGCAATGCCATTCGTGCTGCTGGCGGCCGTGAAGGTCAAGGGCCGGCCGTTGGGCGAGGTGGCCGTCACGGGAATGATCAGCGATTTGCCGGCGGGAACGTTGGCGTTGGGAATGGGATCAATCACCGGCACAGCAGAAGCCGAAAAAGCCAAGACTCCGAAAAACAAAATGGCACTAAGAATACGTCGGCCAACCATAACGCGATATGAGCGAAATTATATCATACTCCGGAAAGGTACGCAATTTGCCGGTTTATCTAAATATACTTCCCAGTTGCAGTTTCCGGCGCAACCGGCCGTTGTCGGCCACCATCCGGAATTTTCCGCCCGGTGCGGGTTGGGTATAAAACTCGCCGCCGGAACGTTCCACCATCAACGCCCCCGCCGCGATGTCCCACAGATTGATGGTTCGCTCAATGTAGGCGTCCAGCCGCCCGGACGCCACATAGGCCAGTTCGAGCGCCGCCGAACCCATGATGCGGATTTTCTTCGCGCGCCGCGCCAGCCGGTTCAAATGCGGCAGGCTTTTCTCCAGATTTTCCCTGCTCTTGGAAAAGCCCATCGCGATGACCGCTTCTTCCAGACGCGCCCGGCGGCTGACGCGAACAACGCATCCGTTGAGCAGCGTCGGTCCGCCGCGCGTCACCGTCCAGAGCTCGTTAGTGAAAGGATCGTAAATCACTCCCAAAACAGTGACATGTGACGAGTGACGGGTGACAGGAGGCCGCTTGTTGCTCTCGACTCTCGACTCTCGACTCTCGACCCGTTTCTGCAACGCGATGGACACGGCGGCGTGCGGCATCCCGAAGAAGTAATTCACCGTGCCGTCAATCGGGTCCACCACCCAGCGATATTCGGCGTTCGTGTCGCCGGAATCGCCCTCCTCGCCCAGCAACGGGATTTGGGGGAACGCGGCGCGCAGGGTTTTCTCGATGAGTTTCTGGCAGCGCATGTCGAGTTCGAGTTTGATGTCGTGGGCGTCAACGGCCTTGACGCGTTTGGGCAAATGCCAGTTGGCGCGCATGAGTTGGCCGGCGGCGCGCGCGGCTTTCACGGCGGATTTTTGTGCGGCAATCAAATTCACAAATCAATGTGATGCCACCAGAAAGACTGCCGGTCGAGAATTTTTGGTTGAGCCAATTTAGTTTCGATTACGGAATCACCTCGTTGCGTTCTTCGAGTTGTTCGGTCTGTTCCCCGCGTTTGTCGCCGAGCAACTTCTGTTCGGCGGCGTCAATGGCGCGCAATAAATCCGCGGCTTCCAACAAGCGCGGGACGCTCACGTAATTGGCGCCCGCCGCATAGAGCGTGGGAACATCATGCAATTGCTCGGCGTGGACGACAATCTGCGCTTTGGGATTCAGTTCGCGAAGTTGACGCAGCAATTTCAAATTGTTCGCTCCCTTCAAAACCGTGTTGGGCAGCGAACAGACGATGATTTCAGCGTGGGTCACGCCGGCGTGTTCAAGCACGTTGCGTTGGGTGATATCGCCATAGACCACCTGCACTCCGCGGTGGCGCAACCGTTCGTAAACGTGCGGATTGAAATCCACGACGAGAATGTCCTGCAACAGCGCGGGTTTTTCGCGGGTGATTTCCTCGAGCAACGAACTTGCCGTCCAGTAGAACCCCAGCAAACAAATGCGCTTGGAATGTTCCGCGCCTTTGCTTTCCGCCGGAATACGAGCAAGGTCGTGAAAACCAAACCGATCTAGCCAGGGAACGGTTTTTTGCAGAACATAATCGTTTTTCAGAATGGCGTAGGTCGTGTCCACTGCGAGAAATGAGAAAACAAAGGCGGTGATGCTGATGGACGTATCCGAAACATCGCCGCTGGCCTTGCCCAACGCCAGCAACACCAGCGAAAGTTCGCTCATTTGACATAGGTTGATGGCCGGCAACAGACTCATGCGATAACCCTGCTTCATCAGGTAAAGCGGAGTGAACACGGTCAGCAGCCTGCTGCCGACGATGAACATGCAAAAAATCACCATCCAAATCATGTAACTCCATGTAGGCACGGGAATGGTCATGCCCAGGCCGACAAAAAAGAGTGTCACGAAAAAATCGCGGATGCTGGTGACCCTGGCCACCACATCGAGGGCGTAAGGGAACGTGGAAAGCATCACTCCCGCGATCAGAGCGCCCATTTCCCGGGAAAGCCCCAGGTAATCGGCGAAGCCCGCCAAGGTGAAACACCACGACAGCGCGCCGACCAGCATCAGCTCCGGCAGGCGCGCCACGAATTTGAAAACGGGTGGCAGTAAAAAACGGCTGGCGACGTAAGCAACCGCCATCAGCAACAACACCTTGCCCAGCGCCAGCGCCAGCACGCTGGTGGCGGGATTTTTCAGATTTGGCTGAATCGCGAGGAACAAAATGGTGGCGATGTCTTGAAGCACGAGCACTCCCAGTGTGATGCGGCCGGCCAGCGTTTCGAGTTCATGCTTGTCGTAAAGAATTTTAACGATGATGACCGTGCTGCTCATCGCCGCCGCGATACCAAGATAAAACGCTTCCAGCCAGGTTTTGGCCGGCCCCAGCAGACCGAAAAACAGCCAGCCCAGAGCGATGCACCCGAGAATTTGGGAAACGGCTGTGATGGTAATCACCCGACCGGCGCTGACCATTTTCTTCAGGTCAATTTCCAGCCCGATCATGAACAGCAACAGGCTCAGGCCGAGACTGGAAATAGTTTCGATGGAAACCGGATCGGTCACCAGCTTGAATCCATTGGGGCCGATGGCAAATCCGGCACCGAGGTAGGCGAGCAAAAGCGGCTGCCGCACAATCTGGGAAAGGACGGCCACCACCCAGGCAGCGATGATGCAAACGGCAATGTCGGTAACAAGTCCGTGCTCCATGCGGGCGCAAAGTTAAACAGGGCGTAAACCGGAATAAATCCCGAAATCTGTCAAATGTGTGAAGGGGTTTTCATACAGTTTAGAGTTTGAAATTCAATTTTGCATCGCGAAGAGAACGACTCTGGCGGGTCCAGTTTCGTGAGCGAATTGGAAGAGTATTGCTTGTTCTTCCTGGAAATTTGTTGAGTTAAATTTAGGGAATGACTTCGTCCCGGGATTTCAATTGTTTGGCCTGTTCAGCGCGCTTTTCGTCAAGGAGATGGTTTTCAACGGCTTCGACGGCGCGCAGCAAATCAGCGGCTTCCAGCAGGCGTGGCACGCTGACGTAACTGGCGCCGGCGGCGTAAAGTTTTGGCGCGTCTTCGAGCAATTCAGCGTGAACGACGATTTGCGCGTGCGAATTCAGTTCGCGCAATTGCTGAAGGAGCTTCATATTGCTGGCTCCCTTGAGCACGGTGTTGGGCAGGGAACAGATGATGATTTCGGATTTCGCAATACCTGCGTGGAGCAAAGTTTCGCGTTGTGTAATGTCACCGTAGGCAACGGCTACACCGCGCTGGCGCAACCGTTCATAAACCCGCGGGTTGAAATCCACAACAATGATCTCCTCCAGCAACGTGGGATATTCCCGGCTGATTTCTTCAATAAACGAACTGGCCGTCCAGGAAAAGCCCAGCAGGCAAATACGCCGGGATTTTTTCTTGTCGCCGGTTTCGGGCGCGGCCTGGGCGAGGTCGCGCAAGCCGAGCCGGTCTAATTGCGGCCCGATCTTGCGGAGGATCGCGTCGTTTTTGAGAATCGCGTAAGTTGACCCGACGGCGAGGAATGCAAAGGAAAACGCCGCGATGCCGATGGAATCTTTTGAAACCTGGCCGCTGGTTGCGCCGAGCGCCAGCAGCACGAGAGAAAGCTCGCTCATCTGGCACAGGTTGACGGTGGAAAGAAGACTCACGCGATAACCCTGTCGCATGAAATACAGCGGCGGAAAAATGGTGACGATTCGGCTGCCGACGATGAACAGACAGAACAGCAGCGTCCACAACATGAAATGCCACGTGGGCATCGGAATTTCCATGCCCAGACCAACAAAAAACAGCGTCACAAAAAAATCGCGGATGCTCGTGACCTTGGCGACGACATCGAGTGTGTAGGGAAAGGTGGATACCATAACGCCCGCGACCAGCGCGCCCATTTCGTACGACAAGCCCAACCAATCCGCCAACCCGGCCATGGCAAAGCACCACGCCAGCGCGCCGACGAGCACCAGTTCCGGCAGGCGCGCAACCAGTTTGAATACCGGCGGTAGCAAAAAGCGGCCCGCGACAAACGCGACGGCAACGAGCAGAACCACTTTGCCCAGCGCCAGCGCAACCGCGCCAACGGCGGGATTTTTGAAATTGGGCTGAAGGGCGAGAAAGAGAATGATGAACAAATCCTGCGACACAAGCACGCCCAACGAGATGTGGCCGGCGAGTGTTTCGAGTTCGCGCTTGTCGTAAAGAATTTTGACAATGATGACCGTGCTGCTCATCGCCGCCGCAACACCGAGGTAAAGCGCCTCCAGCCGATTTTGCGCAGGCCCAAACCAATCGAAAATCAACCACCCCAAAAGCGCGCAGCCGAGAATTTGAGACGCCGCCGTGAGGGTGATGACCTTGCCGGCGTTCAGCATTTTTTTAAGGTCAATTTCCAGTCCAATCATAAAGAGCAGCAATGCCAGTCCGATGCTGGAAATGGTTTGAATGGAATCCTGATGAACCCACGCCAAGGCGTGCGGACCAATGGCAAAGCCAGCGGCGAGGTAGGCAAGCAATAGCGGTTGCCGCGCGACTTGAGAAATGACGGCCACCACCCACGCGGCGATGATGCAAACGGCAATGTCGGTGACCAATCCGTGCTCCATGCATGCAAGAAGTTAAACGGGGCGCGCGCCGGAATAAACCGCGAAATAACTCAACCACCAAAAAGTTTTTTGCGCAGTTCGCGCGGATTGCGGTTTACAAAGTCAACTTTGCAACGCGGCGAGCGCGGCTTTCACATGCTCTCGCTTGCCCTGCAATTCGGTGAGACGCTGCTTGTGTTCAGCCAAAACATTCGCCGGGGCCTTTTGCGTGAAGTTCGGATTGGCCAGCTTCTGTTCGATTTTTGCAATCTCGGCCTCGATTTTTTCCAGTTCCTTTTTCAACCGAGATTTCTCAGCAGCAAAATCAATTAACCCCGTCAAAGGCATATAAATTTTTTCGCCCGACAAAGTGCTTCGCGCAGCAGTATCCTTCGAAGGAACAAAGTCGTCTTTTATTTGAATCGCAGAACCCGAAAGACTTTGTGTCGTAGCAAGTTCAATTGGATCGCTAAAAGAGGGAAATGACGCTTGTGATGGAATAATAATTACAGGAACATTTTTTACAGCATTGAGTTTGTATTCGGCTTTTAGTTCGCGAATTGTTGAAACAATTTGAATGTTTACTTCCGATTGTTTCTCCACTGAACCGTAAAGCCTATAATAAGTTTTGAAATCCTCATCCAGCGGCTTCGGCCACGGGGCGAACATTATGGTTTGGCCGCCCTGATTTTCCGGCATGTCGTCGCTGTACCCCATGCCGTGCCATAATTCCTCCGTGATGAACGGCAGGAACGGATGGAATAATCGCAACGTGTGGCTCAACACGAAGTCGGTGACCGCGAGCGTGTTCGCCTTGCGTGCATTGTCATCGCTTTGCAAAACGACTTTGCTTGCCTCGACATGCCAGTCGCAATACTCGCTCCAGAAAAAGCGGTGGAGCGTTGCCGTCGCGTCGCTGAATTTGTATTCGGCGAATGCCGTGTTCATCTCACAGATGGCCGTGTCGAGCTTGATCAAAATCCATTTGTCATAGCTCGTGAGCAATTGCGGATTGATTTTCGCCTGCACCTCACCGCCCTGCATTTGCCGGAAGCGGCAGGCGTTCCAAAGCTTGTTGCAGAAGTTGCGGCCCAGCTCGACGTTCTGTTCGTCGAACAAGATGTCCTGGCCGAGCGGCGCGCTGCGCATCGTGCCGAACCGGAGCGCGTCGGCGCCGTATTTGCCGATGAGATCGAGCGGATCGGGCGAATTGCCGAGGCTCTTGGACATCTTGCGCCCCTGCTTGTCGCGGATGATGCCGGTGAAATAGACGTTGCGGAACGGCATTTCGCCCATGAATTCGTAGCCGGCCATGATCATGCGCGCGACCCAGAAGAAAATGATGTCCGGCCCGGTGACCAGGTCGGTGGTCGGATAAAATTTCTTCAACGTGTCGGTCTGCTCCGGCCAGCCCATCGTCGCAAACGGCCAGAGCCAGGAACTGAACCAGGTGTCGAGCACGTCGGGGTCTTGGGTGAAGCCTAACTCCTCAATTTTTTTAATGTAATTGGCTTGGTCGGAATCCGCAGACTCATCAGGTTTGACAGCAACATAAATACGAATTGGTTTCTTAAAATCCTCGGCAGATTTCAATTCAGGATCGGTGCGGACAATGAAATCTTTTCGGTGGCCTGCGATGGCGCTTACTTTTGCGTGGTCGGTGTTACAAGCCGCAGACCAATCAGAATGTCCTTTGCTCCACACCGGAATCCGGTGTCCCCACCAAAGTTGGCGGCTGATGCACCAGTCCTGTAAGCGGAACATCCAATGCACGTAAACGTCGGCCCAATGGCTGGGCCTAAATTTAATGAGATCTCCGCCTCGAACGGCGTACATCGCCCTATCTTCACTTGGATATTTCAAAAACCACTGCTCGCTCAAGCGCGGCTCAATGGGAACGTCGGCGCGTTCGCTGAAACCGACGTTGTTGGTGTAAGGCTCCTCCTTTTCCAGCGCGCCGAGTTCGCCGAGCTTTTCCGTGGCGACCTTGCGCGCCTTGAACCGGTCCAGACCGTTCAAATCCTTTCCGGCCAATTCGTTCATGTGGCCGTTCGGGTGCATGATGTCAATCGCCGGCAGCTTATGCCTTTGGCCGATTTCAAAGTCCGCCTTGTCGTGCGCCGGCGTCACCTTGAGCACGCCGGTGCCGAACTCAAAATCCACATGCTCGTCGCCGATGATGGGAATGAGCTTCTGCTCGCGCGGCAGTTCCGCCGGCAGCGGACGAACAACATGTTTGCCGATGAATTCCGCATAACGCAGGTCCTTCGGATTCACGGCCACGGCGGTATCGCCGGGAATCGTCTCCGGCCGTGTCGTGGCGATGAGCAAATAAACTTTGCCATTTTCGAATATCGGGCCGGTCGGCTTCGTAGCTGCGACGCCTCCGTCGCAGAGGGTGGCGCGAGCGCCCTCACTCGCAGAAGCAACCGGCGACGAAGGCGTCGCGGTCACATCATGCGACGAGGGCGTCGCATCCACCACTTCGACTTTGAAATAATAAAGCGAGCCTTTCTGCTCCTTCATCACCACTTCCTCATCGGACAGTGCCGTTTGCGTGGCCGGACACCAGTTGACCATGCGCTTGCCACGGTAGATGAGTCCTTTCTTGTAAAGTTCGACGAAAACCTTCTGCACACAGCGGGAATATTCCGGGTCCATGGTGAACCGTTCGCGCGTCCAATCGCACGACGCGCCGAGTTTCTTCAATTGCTGGATGATGATGCCGCCGTGCTTTTCCTTCCATTGCCAGACGCGTTCGAGGAATTTCTCGCGGCCCAAATCGTCGCGGTGCCGGATTTCGCCGGATTTCTTCAACGTGCGTTCCACGACCGTCTGCGTAGCAATACCAGCGTGGTCGGTGCCGGGCAGCCAGAGGACTTCCTTGCCGTCCATGCGCGCCTTGCGAGCGAGGATATCCTGGATGGTATTGTTGAGGACATGGCCCATCGTAAGTACGCCAGTAACATTCGGCGGCGGGATGACGATGGAATACGCGGGCTTGCTCGACTTCGGGTCGGCGGTGAAACAATTCTGTTTGAGCCAGAAAGCATACCATCTGTCCTCGACGGACTGCGGTTCGTAGGCTTTGGAAATTTCAGACATGGCAAATTTTGACGCGAATTACGCGAATTGACGCGAATTAAAAAAAACGGGTAAACACGAAGTGAAATTCGTGATAATTAGCGCAATTCGGGTCAAGGCCTTTTGTTTCATAAACGAAAATCTTTCGGCAACGGCTGCGGCTTTTGTCGGCTCAAAACAACCCGTTTCCATTCCAGAGAATCCGCACCGAAATTGACGAGCAAGCCAAGTTCGAGTTTCGAGGCGGCAAGATAATTCAAGACCTGTTTGACGTGCGTCTCGGTTAACGTCTCAACAGCCTTGGCTTCAAAAAGGATTTTATCCCACACTACAAAATCAGCCTGGTAATGGTGTGGCAGGATCACATCTTTGTAACTGACTCTATATTTCAGTTCGCGGTTAAAAGGGATTTGGGCCCGCTGCAACTCGACGACAAATGCGTCCTTGTAAATCACCTCGTCGTGCCCTTTGCCCAACTCGCGGTGAATTTCCATACAGAAACCAACGAGCTTGAACACTTCATCCTTATCAAGCAGTTCGCTCATGGTTCCGTTTCAAAAAATTCGCGCCAATTCGCGTAATTCGCGTCTCACTTTTTTAACAGCGCGTATTCCATGCTGTCCAAGAGGGCCTGCAGGCTGGCTTCGATGATGTTTTCATCAACGCCCACGGTGCCCCACTCGTGCTTGCCGTCGCTGGACTGGATCAACACGCGCGTTTTCGCCGCAGTGCCGGTGCCCGAATCGAGAATGCGCACCTTGTAATCCGTCAGCGTCACATTTTTAAGCCGGGGAAACGATTTGACCAGTGCGGCGCGCAAGGCGCCATCGAGCGCGTTCACCGGGCCGTCACCCTCCGCCACTTCGTGGTGGACGGTTTTGCCGACGCGCACGCGCACGGTCGCTTCGCAAACCGATTCGCGCGAGTCGCGCCGCATGGAAACGTGATACGTCTCCACGGTAAACGGCAGTTCGCGATGCTTGAGCGTTTTGCCGATGAGCAGGGCGAGCGAACCTTCCGCCGCCTCGTATTCGTAGCCCTCGCTCTCCAGTTCCTTGACGCGCGCCGTGATCGTCTTCACCTCCGGCATGTCCGGTGTGAGTTTGAAACCGAGTTCCGCGGCTTTCATCAAAATATTCGTGCGGCCGGACATGTCGCTGATGAGCACACGCCGGGAATTCCCGACAGCTTCGGGCTGGATGTGTTCGTAGCTGCGCGCCACACGATCAATGGCATGCACGTGCATCCCGCCCTTGTGCGCGAACGCCGTCTGGCCGACCCACGGCTGCCGCGGATTGTGGCGCATGTTCGCGATTTCGTCCACAAACTCGGAAAGTTCCTTGAGCTTGGCCAGTGACTTCGCGGGCACGCCCGTTTTTTTCATCTTAAAATGCAGCAGCGGGATGACGCTGATCAAATTGCAATTGCCCGTGCGCTCGCCGTAACCGTTAATGGTGCCCTGCACCTGCGTCGCGCCGGCGGCGATGCCCGCCAGCGCATTCGCCACGCCTACGCCGCAATCGTCGTGCGTGTGAATGCCGATGCGCGCATTCAACCGGCTTTTCGCGAATGCCGTCATGCGCGCGATTTCCTCCGGCAGACAGCCGCCGTTCGTGTCGCACAGCACGACACAATCCGCGCCGGCCTTTTCTGCCGCCTGCCAGGTAGCGAGTGCGTATTCGGGTTCGTCCTTGTAACCGTCGAAGCTGTGCTCCGCGTCGTAGATGACCGCCTTGCCATGGTCTTTAAGAAAACGAACCGTATCGCCAATCATGGCGAGATTTTCATCCGGTTTGGCGCGGAGAACTTCGGTCACGTGCAACAGCCAGGTTTTGCCGACAATGGTGACGACCGGCGTTTCCGCGTCGAGAATCTGCCGCATCAATTCGTCTTTTTCGACGGCCACACCCTTGCGACGCGTCATGCTGAACGCGGCAATTTTCGCGGTTCTCCATTTCCGGCGCGCGGCTTGTTGGAAGAATGCCAAATCCTTGGGATTGCTGCCGGGCCAGCCGCCTTCAATATAATGGACCCCGAATGAGTCCAGCCTCTCCGCGATGCGGAGCTTGTCCGCGACCGAGAAATTGATGCCTTCACCCTGCGAACCGTCGCGCAGGGTCGTGTCATAGATTTCAACCTGGGATTTCATAAATGGCCCGTGAGAAAACGGCGGGCATTATCTCTGAATTCAACGGGACTGGCAAATCCCAAAACGGGGAATCACGCAGAGACGCCAAATGGCAAAGGGAAGGACTCCGTGTCGGGCGCGAGATAATGCGCCGCCGCTTACGAAGGCTTTGAGTGACTTTATCTTGTTTTTATTAGCACATTTTTGGCGATTTTCCCATTATGTGATGACAACCCGCCTGGTGGCGCGTAGTTATCATCCAACATCCTTTTGGCATCATGAGCACAAAAATCAACTTCGCCTTGCGCGAGCAGAACATTCCCACACATTGGTACAATTTGCTGGCCGATTTTCCCGAGCCGCTGCCGCCGCCGCTGCATCCAGGCACCAAACAACCGATCCCGCCGGAGGCGTTGCTGGCGATTTTCCCGGAAAATCTCGTGCAGCAGGAAATGAGTCCCGAACAGTGGGTGGAAATTCCCGAACCGATCCGCGAAATCTACGCGCTCTGGCGGCCTTCGCCGCTGATCCGTGCGGTGCGGTTGGAAAAGGCGCTGCAAACGCCGGCCCATATTTACTATAAATATGAAGGTGTCAGCCCCGCCGGCAGTCACAAACCCAACACGGCGGTCGCCCAAGCCTATTACAACAAGGTCGCCGGCACCAAACGCCTCGCCACCGAAACCGGCGCGGGCCAGTGGGGCGCGGCGCTCTCGTTTGCGTGCAGCCAGTTCGGACTGGAATGCAACGTCTATATGGTCAAGGTGAGCTACCAGCACAAACCGTATCGCCGGATGTTAATGCACACCTGGGGCGCCACGGTGCATCCGAGTCCGAGCGACCAAACTGAATACGGCCGCAAATTGCTGCACGACGACCCGGATTGTCCCGGCAGTCTCGGCATCGCCATCAGCGAGGCAATTGAGGACACGGTCAAACATCCGAACACCAAATACTCACTCGGCAGCGTGTTGAATCACGTTTGTCTGCACCAGACAGTAATTGGACAGGAAGCCATCAAACAGATGGAACTCGCGGGTGAGGAACCGGATTCCATCATCGCCTGCTGCGGCGGGGGGAGCAATTTTGCCGGCATCGCCTTCCCGTTCGTGCAACGGAAAATCGGCGGGAAGAAACAATACCGCATCGTGGCCGTGGAACCTACGGCCTGTCCGTCCATGACCAAGGGCGAGTTGCGTTACGACTTTGGCGACACGGCGGAAATGACGCCGTTGCTGATGATGTACACACTCGGCCATAGATTCATGCCGCCGCCCATTCACGCGGGCGGCCTGCGTTATCACGGCATGTCGCCGATGGTCAGCCACGCGATCAAACTCGGTCTGGTTGAAGCCGAGGCGTATCATCAGACGGAAATTTTTGAAGCCGCGATACGATTTGCGCGCTCGGAAGGCATCGTGGTGGCGCCGGAATCGGCGCACGCGGTAGCCGCGGTAATCAAGGAAGCCATCGCTGCCCGCGAAGCTGGAAAGAAACGCGTGATTCTGTTCAATCTCTCCGGCCACGGCCTGCTCGACTTGAGTGCGTACGAAACTTATCTCACGGGAAAGCTCCAAGACGTTTGATGTTCCGAAAACAGAGAAATTAAAACCCATGAAAATTCGACTCATCCATTGCGTTCTGGCGGTCGGTTTTGCCGCACTGCCCGGTTTGCTTCAAGCCCAACCCTCGGCCCATTACGTGCCCGGCGTGGAAGGCATCAAAGGTGCATCCTTGCCGCCACCCGGGGTCTATTTCCGCGACTACAATTATTTCTACACCGCCGACCAACTGAACAACGCCTCCGGGAACAAAAATGGTCCGGCAGATCTCGACGCGTTCACCTATGCCAATCTTCCCCGCATCCTATGGATTACGGACACGAAATTCCTTGGCGGTTACATCGGCGTGGATGGATTTCTGCCCTTGGTTTACCAGAAGGCCAGCGCCAATACTCCGAACGGTCCGTTCAGCAACAACACCCTTGGCGTCGGTGATTTGTTCGCCGAAGGCACCTTATCGTGGCATCTCAAGCAGTTCGACATTTCGCTCGGCAGCGGCGTGGACATGCCCACCGGTGATTCTCCCACTACGCCCGGCCCTTCGACAAAGCCCGGCTTGGGCTATTGGACGTTTATGCAAACCGCCGGAGCCACCTGGTACGTTGACCAGGAGAAAACCTGGGCGGTGTCGGCGTTGAACCGCTTCGAGTTCAATACCGAGCAACGTGACACGGAAATCACTTTCGGAGATGCTTACACGCTGGAATGGGGAGTGAGCAAGACGGTGGCGAAGGTCATTGATGTCGGTGCCGTCGGCTATTACCAGCAGCAGGTCACCGGCGACAGCAATGGGTCGCCCCTCAACCGCGTGGCGGCGGTCGGCCCCGAAGTCAGTGTGGCTTTCCCGGACCAGATGTTTTTCGTCTCGCTCCGTTATGACTACGAATTCATGGCGGAATCCCGCGCGCAGGGCAACACCATCACGTTGACGCTCACGAAACGGTTCTAGGCCTGATCGGGAAAACATTATTTTGCGATTTGCGGGCGCGGGACTAAATTGCCGGATGGAAGTCTCGGAACAGATTCAGTGCCCGATCTGCGGCCAGACCTTTGAGATGGTCGTTGACACAACCGTGCCGTTCCAACGGTTCACGACGGATTGCGAGGTCTGCTGCCGCCCGTTCGAGGTCGTCGCCGAGTGCGAGCCGGGAGAGATTCTGAGCTTGGACGCGGTGGGTAATTGAGGCAATCTCCCGGCGATGCATAATTTCGCCAACACCGTTCTCTGGGTTTATATCGTGCTGTTGCTCATCGGCGGGCTGATCGGATTTCTGAGAGCCAAAAGCAAGGTGTCGCTCATTACCTCGGTGGCGGCGGCGGTGCTGTTGACGCTGACGGCGCTTCCGGGGATTCTTGATCCGGCCTTCGCGAACACGCTGGCTAACCTGATTTTGTTGGTGCTGCTGGTGGTGTTCACTCTGCGGCTGGCGAAAACAAAAAAATTCATGCCCAGCGGATTGATCTTGGTGCTGACGGTTTTGACACTGGCGCTGCGGAATTTGAAAATTCATTGAGCGGGCCGCTGGATCGGGATCCCGAATTCAGGTCGAGTTTATTGATTCGTCACGTCACTCGAACAAAAATCTCCCGAAAATAGGTTGCGCCTGTGACGCGCTGCTCGTAAGTTTGCTACCCTTTGGGCGCACCCATAGCTCAATTGGATAGAGCGTCTGACTACGGATCAGAAGGTTTCAGGTTCAACTCCTGATGGGTGCGCCAGTTTGGGCAGGTGACGCGCATTGACAATGCCGGGCACTTGCGTACTTTGCCTCAAACAATCACAACAGCGTGAAGCGCACAGCAAACCGTGGCTGAAAAAGACGATTATTTGGCAGACGTGCTGGTGGACTTGGGCATCGTGAATGCCGACCAGGTCGCCAAAACGCGCCAGGAAGCTCAAGTTTCCGGCGTGGGCGTGGTGGATTTGTTGCTGGCCAACAAGCTCGTCCGCCCGGCGGATGTCACCCAGGCCAAAGCCGCGCAATTCGGCGCGGAAGTCATTCAGCTTGGCGGCTTGAAGATTCCCGATGACGTCATTTCCATCATCCCGCGGCATATCGCGAAAAAATACCGCGTCGTGCCCGTTTTCAAAAGCGACGGCAAGGTGGCGGTGGCCATCGCTGACCCGTCGGACCTGAACACCATTGACACGCTCACGCATTTGCTCAACGCGGAGATTGAACTGCGGGTGGCGTCGGAATCGGACATCGAATCAGCGTTGACCCGGTATTACGGCGGCACCGGCCAGACGGTGGTGGACAAGGCGATCCAGGAACTCACCGAAAGCGAAGTCGAAGTGCCCAAAGGCGGTCTGGATGACGACAGCGCGGTGGTTGACGCGGACGCGCCGCTCATCCGGCTCGTCAATCAAATCATCGTGGACGCCTTCAAGATGCGCGCCTCGGATATTCATCTGGAACCGTTGAGCAAACGTTTCCGGCTGCGTTACCGCATTGATGGCGTCCTGCATGAGATGAAGGCGCCGGCCAAACGGTTGCAGGCGTCCATCATCACCCGGCTGAAGATTCAGTCGAACATGTCCATTTCCGAGCACCGCATCCCGCAGGACGGACGCATTCAGAGCAAGGTGGGGAACAAGCTGATTGACCTGCGCGTGTCGTGCCTGCCGACGAGCCACGGCGAAAGCATCGTCATGCGTATTCTCGACAAGGAAGGTCTGCGGCTGGGCCTGGCCGAGCTGGGATTTTTCACGGACGACCAGCAGACGTTTGAGCGCATGATTGCGTTGCCCGACGGCATTCTGCTTGTCACCGGCCCGACGGGTTCCGGCAAAACCACCACCCTGTATTCCTGCCTGCACTTCATCAACCGCCCGGACCGCAAAATCATTACGGTCGAGGACCCGGTGGAATATATTCTGGCCGGCATCAATCAGGTGCAGGTCAATGAAACCGTCGGCCTGACGTTCGCCGCCGCACTGCGTTCGATTTTGCGCCAGGCACCGAACGTGGTGATGATTGGTGAAATTCGCGACATGGAAACCGCGTCCATTGCCATCAATGCGTCGCTGACCGGCCATCTGGTTTTCTCCACGCTGCACACCAATGACGCGCCGACCGCGGTCACCCGTTTGGTGGACATTGGCGTGAAACCATTTTTGGTGGCGTCCTCCACGCGCTGTCTCATGGCCCAACGCCTCGTGCGCAAGGTCTGCCGCCGCTGCGCGCAGCCGTATCAGGCGACGGAGGCGGAATTGCGCGCCTTGAACCTCACGCCGGACAGTCTGCAAAACGCGACCCTGCAAAAGGGCCGCGGTTGCAGCGATTGTTCGAACACGGGTTGCCGCGGACGCATGGGGATTTTTGAAATTTTCATCATTGACGACGAGGCGCGGAAACTGATTTACGACAAGGCACCGTCGTCCGTTTTGCGCGCCCGCGCCCGCGAAATGGGCATGCGCACGTTGCGCGAGGACGGCATTCGCAAGGTGCTCGCCGGCCTGACAACACCCGAAGAAGTCATTCGGGCGACGATTGGTGATGAAAGCTAAAATGGTGTTGAAGCGTTACATCGTTGAAGAGTTGCAGCGGAAAAGCCCAATGCCCCGCGCAATGATTTCACTTCAGCACGGTCAAATTCATAGCGACCTTCAACGCTTTAACGCTTTAACGCTTTAACAAATATGTCATATTCCATGTCCGATTTGTTGCAGTTGGTGGTGTCGGAAGGCGCCTCCGATTTGCACATCCGCGTGGGCACGCCGCCAACCATCCGGGTCCACGGCATCCTGCACCGCGTCGAAGGCCCGTCGCTCAAACCGGAGGATACCGAGGAATTGATGCGCAGCATCACCTCCGAAGAACACATTCAGAGCACACGCGAACACGGCGGCGCGGACTTCGGCTTCGCGTTTGGCGACGCGGCGCGCTTCCGCGTCAGCGTCTTCAAGGAAAAGGGCAACTTTGCCCTGGTGCTCCGGCAAATTCCCAACAAGCTGCTGACCTTCGAGCAAATCGGCATTCCGCCCAGCGCCAAGGAACTGTTGTACAAGCCGCGCGGGCTGGTGCTGGTGACCGGGCCGACCGGCTCCGGCAAGACGACCACACTGGCCACGATGATTGACATCATCAACCAAGAGCGTGACGAGGCGCACATTATTACCATTGAGGATCCGATTGAGTATTATCACCACCACAAAAAGGCGCTGGTCACGCAGCGTGAAATCGGGGTGGACGTGCCGAACTTTGCCGAAGGCCTGCGCCGCGCGTTGCGCCAGGACCCCGACGTGGTCCTCGTGGGGGAAATGCGCGACCTGGAAACGATTGACGCCGCCATCACCGCGGCGGAAACGGGCCACTTGGTTTTCGGCACGCTGCACACCACTGGCGCAGCCAAGACGATTGACCGCATTGTCAATGCTTTCCCGACGAACCAGCAGGAACAGATTCGCATTCAACTTTCCACCGTGATGCAGGCGGTGATTTCGCAGTTGCTGATCCCGCGGGTTGACAAACCGGGCCGCGTGGCCATTTTTGAAATCATGGTCAACACACCATCCATCGCCGCGTTGATCCGCGACAATAAAACGTTCCGCATCCAGTCGGACATCCAGACCGGGGCGAAATTCGGCATGGTGACGCTCGACTCGTTCCTGCTGGACAAATACCTGCAGGGCATGATCGCCCGCGAAGAAGTGATTACCAAAGCGCAGGATCCGACGACCATCCAGCAAAAATTGCAGGAATTGGAGCTGGCCCAGTCCTTGAGCGCCGACGCCACTCCGTCCAAATCACGCGGAAAATGATGCTTTCATAAAATGGCCGAAGAAGTTTCAAGTCCGTTGTTGTCACTCGTCAAAGAGTTGGGGCTGATTGATGACCTGCAATACGAAGAGGTCGCCGCCGAATTCAAACGCGGCGGCACGCCCGTCATCCAGCTCCTTCAGGATTTTGGGATCATGCAACTCGATGACATCTTGCAGGTGATGGCGAATTATCTCGGCACCAAGGTCGTTTCCCTCCGCGACGTTCAGTTCACGCCCGAACTGTTGCAGACGATTCCGGCAAACGTCGCGCGCATGTATCAATGCCTGCCCGTTGCCACCCAGGACGGGACGGTGCAGGTCGCGCTGGCCGATCCGCTGGACCCGGCGCGCGCCGACGAAATCAATTTTGCGGTCAAAAAGGAGGTGCAGGTCGTTGTGGCTGACCCCGCCGAAATCGGAAAGGCGATTGACCAGCATTACCCGCAGGACACGGGTGATTTCTCTGAAATTCTCAAGGAATTGGGCGCGGATACCGACATCGCCCGCGAAGCGAGCGAAGCCGGCGCGCTGGACGACGAACGGCTGATGGAGAATCTCGCCAACGAGGCGCCCATCGTGAAATTCGTGAACCTGGTCTTGTTCCAGGCCATTCAGGACCGCGCGAGTGACATTCATTTCGAGCCGTTTGAAACCGAATTCCGCATCCGCTACCGCGTGGACGGCGCTCTTTACGAAATGTCGCCCCCGCCGAAACATCTGGCCCTGCCGGTGATTTCGCGCCTGAAGGTCATGTCCAACCTTAATATTTCCGAACGGCGGCTGCCGCAGGACGGGCGCATCAATTTTGCGATGGGCAACCGGCAGATTGATTTGCGCGTGTCCACCCTGCCGACGCAATTCGGCGAATCGGTCGTGTTGCGCGTGCTCGACCGCGCGGCAGTCAGCCTGGATGTCGAAACGCTGGGCCTTCCCAAATACGTGCATGATTACGTGACCGAGGCGATCCAGCGTCCCAACGGCATCATGATTGTGACCGGGCCGACCGGTTCCGGCAAAACCACGACGCTTTACTCCTGTTTGCGGCGCATCAACTCGATTGAATCCAAACTGCTCACCGCGGAAGACCCGGTCGAGTACGACATCGAGGGCATCATGCAGGTGCCCATCAACGAAGCGGCGGGCATGACGTTCGGCAAGTCGTTGCGGTCCTTTTTGCGGCAGGACCCGGACATCATCATGGTGGGGGAAATGCGCGACCTGGAAACGGCGCAGATTTCCATTCAGGCGTCCCTGACGGGGCACCTGGTGTTGAGCACGCTGCACACGAACGACGCGCCGGGCGCGGTGACCCGTCTGCTGGACATGGGCGTGGAGCCGTTTTTGATTTCTTCGACGTTAATGGCAATACTGGCGCAGCGGCTGGTGCGGACCATCTGCAAGGACTGCCGGACGCCGTTTGAACCAACGGAGGATCAACTGGCGTTGCTGAATCTTTCGCCGCACGATCTAGGGGACAAGGTTTTTCATTACGGCCGCGGTTGTTCCACCTGCAACGACACCGGCTACAAAGGACGAAAGGGCATTTTTGAACTGCTCATCATCAGCGAGGCGATTCGCACGTTGATCAATGAACGCTCGCCGACGGTGGTGTTGCGCCAGAAAGCCGTCGAACTGGGGATGGTGACGTTGCGCGAAGACGGCTTGCGGAGCATTTTTGAAGGTGATACCACTATTGAGGAAATCGTAAAATATACCTGAACCTAGATACCCGCCATGCCCAAATACAGCTATGTGGCGCTTGATGCGCACGGCAAAGAAACCAAAGGCACGATCGAAGTCGCCAGCCAGAACGAAGCGATTGGCCGCGTCAAGGAAATGGGCTTTTTCCCGACCAAGATCGTTGAAACCGAAAAACCCCAGGAAAAATCCGCCCGGAAAAAAACCAAGGCTCCGGCCGGGGCCGGCGGCAAAAAGAAAAGCGCGCTCGACATTCAAATCAAGATTCCCGGGTTGAGCGGGCGGGTGAAACCCAAGGTATTGACGACCTTCACACGCCAGTTGGCAACGCTCGTGGACGCTGGCCTGCCGCTCCTGCGCGGTTTGCGCGTGCTCGAAAAACAGGAGCGCAACGCCACCCTCCGGGGCATTCTGAGCGAATTGGCGCTGGCCATCGAGGGCGGCAGCACGTTTTCCGAAGCGCTGGCGCAGCATCCGAAAGTTTTCAACCGCCTGTTCGTGAACATGGTCAAGGCCGGCGAGCTGGGCGGCGTGCTGGAAGTGGTGCTGAAGCGCTTGGCGGAATTTTCCGAAAAGGCGCAAAAGATCAAGGGCAAGGTCAAGTCCGCGATGTTTTATCCGGTGGCCGTGCTCATCGTGGCGTCGGGAATATTGATCCTGCTGTTGACGTTCGTGATTCCGAGGTTTCAGGACGTTTTTGCCGGCTTGAATATCAAGATGCCGAAATTCACCCTCTTTGTCCTCGGGGTCAGCAACGTTGTGAAGAATCATTTCTTTTACGCGGCCCTGGGGGTCGCGGCCTTTGTGGTGTTGTTCTTGTTGTTCCTGAAAACCAAGTTTGGCCGGCACATCTGGGACAAGTTCAAACTCAAGGTTCCCATCCTCGGCCCGGTGATCAGCAAAGTGGCCATTGCCCGCTTCTCCCGCACCCTCGGCACGCTCGTCAGCAGCGGTGTTCCGATTTTGCAGGCGCTCACCATCGTCCGGGAAACGGCCGGCAACGTCATCATCAGCAATGCCGTCAACGCCGTTCATGAAAGTGTCAAAGAAGGTGAAACCATCACCGCCCCGTTGGAAGGTTCGGGCGCTTTTCCGCCCATGGTCGTCAGCATGGTGGATGTCGGCGAACAAACCGGCGCTCTGCCGGAGATGTTGTTGCGAATCGCCGACACCTACGATGAAGACGTGGATAACGCGGTATCCGCCATGACTTCGCTGCTGGAACCGTTCATGATTATATTCCTGGCGGTCATCGTGGGCAGCATCGTGATCGCCATGTTTCTGCCGTTGATTGCGATGATCAGCCAGATGAGCGGACAGGGCAGTTGAAAACAGGTTTTGATGCCGGTTAAAGGCCACTTCGTTTCAGGCTATAAAAAAAACCATTGACAAAAAATGGCACCCGTGCGTAAATACATTGTAACGACATTGCATGGGCGATTTATTTACAATTAGCTCATTATGGAGTTTGATTGGAATAACCCGCCGTTTGAAACGGATGGTTCTTTGACTCGGTTGGAAATTGAAGAATCCTTTGAAGACCCGTTTGCCATCCGGCTGTTGCCGGACTCGCCGCGGTTCGGCGTGCAGGCGCGTTTTTTCAACCTGGGCATGTCCGCAGGCGGCATTGGAATTTTCAGCGCCTATCGGACGAACGGACGGTTGGTTCGCGTGCTGCTGGCGCGTCCATTCGAGCCGGAAGAACGATTCTTTTACCAACGGAAGATGGACCAGACGCTGAACGCGGGTGAAAAGTGATGAGCGTGGGGTTTAGCGTCCGGGGTCTGGGGGCTGAAGTTGGATCGGCCCCGGAACCGAGACGCCAGAACCAAGACCCAATTTTATCATGCGAACGTTTGCCAGTTGGGAAGAAGTTCCGCTCTTCGACACCGAAGCAGCCGAGGCGGATTTTTGGGCGGAAAACCGGCCGGCCTTGCGTCTGATGGAAGCGGCGGTGGCCGGGGCCGTCGAATCCGCCGAATCCGTGACCATCACGTTGCGCATGGATCCGCGGATGCTGGCGCGCATCAAACGTCTGGCGCGGTCGCGGTACTTGAATTACCAGAGCATGATCAAACAATGGCTGAGCGAGCGAATGGAACACGAAGTGCGTGAACGATGACTTGATATGAAAACCCGTCAAACAGTCGAGAGCCGAGTGTCGAGAGTCGAGAGTGTCCAGAATGCCGCGCTGCGGGTTTTCCACCCTCGTCTCTGGACGCTCGTCCCTCGACCAGCCGCCTTCACCCTGGTGGAACTGCTGACCGTCATCGCTATCATCGCCGTGATCGCGGCGTTCCTGCTGCCGTTGGCGGGCGCGGTGAAACGGCAGGCGTACGTCCACACCGCCCAGGCCGAGATGTCTCAGTTGGAAACGGCCATTGAGAGTTACAAATCCGCCTATGGTTTTTACCCGCCGGACAGCACTGAAATTCTAAACGGCATCCCCATCAATCAGCTTTACTATGAACTTGTGGGGACGACCAACAACGGCACGGATTACGTTCCTCTGGACGGCAACACCTTAGACTCAATTTCCGTGGTTTCGATGACGGGTGGCGAAGCGTTCGGCGCAAATGTTGGCGGATTTATGAATTGCAACAAACCCGGCGCCGACGAATCCGCGCCTCACGCCCAGGATTTTCTGCCCGACCTGAAACCGCGTCAGATTGCGGAAAACATAACGAACGCAAACGGTGTGCGTTTGACGTTGCTGGTGACTTCCGATGGCGGGCCGGATCCGAATTACCCCTTGGGCATAGCCGACGCGAATCCGTGGCGTTACAATTATCCCGGAACCAACAATCCCAGCTCCTATGATTTGTGGATTCAACTGAAAATGAGCGGAAAGAAATATCTCATCTGCAACTGGAGCAAGCAGGTGCAGATCAACACTTCCCTGCCCTGAACTTTTTTATGTGCGCCACTGCAAAATCAAAACCCAGCCGGCCCGGACACCTGGTAGCCCTCGACTGGCACGACCACGCATGGTCTCCGCGAATCATGGTGGACAATCCGGCGGCGGCGTTACGCCGCGGGCCGGCAAGATCGTTGCCCGTCCGGGTTTCGGTTCCCGAGCCGGTGCAGCACGAATTGAGTTTTATAAAACCCATGAAAACGACCTCCGCTCGCTCGCGTCGTCAGCCGGCTTTCACCCTTGTGGAATTGCTGACGGTCATCGCCATCATCGCCATCCTGGCGGCCATGCTGTTGCCGGCCCTGTCGGCGGCCAAGGTGGAAGCGCAAAAGAAACAGGCGCGGCTCCAAATCAGTGACATTGTCACCGCCATTCAAAAATATGATTCGGATTACAGCCGGATGCCCATTCCGGCCGCCGAGCAGGCGGCGGCCGTAAATGGCAGTTTCACTTACGGCGGTGGGTTTATGGAGCCGGATAACAGTCTCCATCAAATTGGTACGCCAGTGCCGGCGATGGGCAATTCCATTTTGTACAATTCCAATGTTATCGCCATTCTGATGGACATCACCAATTATCCGGTAACGGGCGCGCCGACGGCGAACGCCAATTATCAGAAAAATCCGCAGCGGAATGTTTACTTGAACGCCAAGCTGGTCAGCGATCCCAGTTTGCCCGGCGTGGGGCCGGATTTGATTTATCGCGACCCCTGGAAAAATCCCTACGTCATCACCATGGATTTGAATGATGACAATTTGTGTCGAGATGCATTTTACGAAACCAACACTGTGTCCACCGGCGGTCTCAACGGATTGATTTTGCAGCCCGATGGCAGTTATGCCTACCACGGCAACGCGATGGTCTGGTCCGCCGGGCCGGACAAAAAAATTGATCCCACGCAGCCCGCCAATACCGGCTTCAACAAGGACAACATTTTAAGCTGGCAGTGAACATGAGAACCGAGAGTCGAGAGTCGAGAGTCGAGGGCAAAAAGCCATCCTACGGAGCTGTTCAGCTCTCGTCTCTCGTCCCTCGACCCTCGACCGCTTTCACCCTGATTGAGTTGCTGGTGGTGCTGGCCATCATGGGCATCCTGGCGGCGCTGGCCGTGCCGGCGCTCAAGAATTTCGGCCACTCGGACGCCATGATTGCTGCCACGCAACAGATGCTCGGCGACGTCGGGCGCGCGCGCCAACTGGCCATCAGCCAGCGCACCACCGTCTATATGGTTTTCGTGCCGACGAATTTTTGGGCTTTCATGAACCCCACGCAACTGGCCATGCCCGCCACGACCAATCTGTGCGACGACCAACTGACCGGTTACACTTTCGTCGCGCTCGGCGCGGTGGGCGACCAACCGGGGCAGCACCAATGGCACTACCTCACGCCGTGGCAGACGCTGCCGGATGGTACTTTCATCGCGCAATGGAAATTTTATCAGCCCACCCAGCCTTTTCAGTTCAAAGATCCAACCGATCCGACAAAGACCTTTTCGATTGCTCCCTTTGCCTACACCAACAGCATTCCGTTCCCCACGGAAACAAATTATCCCGCCGTCGGCTCCACTCTTTATCTGCCTTACGTCGCCTTCAACTATCTCGGCCAACTGACGTTTGACGGGCAGACCATGGCCACCCAGCACGAATACATCCCGCTGGCGCGCGGCGTGGTGGCGCCGGCGGTTAACCCGGACACCAAGACGTACGTGCTGAATCCGCCGCAGGTCACCGAAAGACCGCCCGGCAACAGCACCAATACCTACAACATCATAGACATTGACCCGCTGACCGGCCGCGCGACGCTGGAAGAACCGCAGATGAAATGAATATTTCCGCAATCCAGTCGAGCGTCGAGTGTCGAAAGTCGAGTGCCAAAGCCCGCCATCAGGAGACGGCCGGTGTCCTGCCCTCGACTCTCGGCTCTCGTCCCTCGTCTGCTTTTACCATGGTCGAGATTGCCATTTGTCTGGCCATCATCGGCATTGCGCTGGTGGCTATCATCGGCGTGCTGCCCATTGGCATCAACACCCAGAAGGACAATCGCGAAGAGACCTTGATTAACCAGGACGCCACTGTTTTTATCGAGAACATCCGCAACGGCACCCGCGGCCTGGACGGCCTGACCAATTATGTCTATGCCATCACGAATTCATGGACAACGTACGATAACACCGGCAAACCGGGCGTCAGCGGAGTGAACGGTTATACCTATGCCAATTTCTCCATTGCCACGCCGTATCCTCCAGGCGGGTCTCCCATCACCAACGGCGCGTGCATTATCGGTCTCCTGAGCACGCCGGAATACATAGACGCAAAGAGTGGCGCTCCCATAGCGAATTTGATCAACGGCGGCATCAGCAATCACGTCGTCGCCTACGTGCATTCCCTGAGCGGGCCGGCGGTGGAAAAACCGCCGCAGGACAATGACATCATTCGCAGCGATTCCTTCGGTTACAAAATGATTTGCGATAATGTGCCGGTGGCGGTGAACACGCCTCCAGCTTGGCAGAACCAGTCGTACAATGCGGGCGCTGAGGTCCTTTACAATGGATTTTCCTGGCGGGCAACCGCCACAACGGCGGCAACTGATCAACCGGGCCTTTCTCCTTTGTGGGTACAGGATTCCTATATCCAGCAACTCGATGCCAATCTGCACGAACTGCGGCTCACGTTTCTCTGGCCGTTATTGCCCAATGGCAACGTCGGTCGCGGCCTGCACACCTTTGCCACGACGGTTGCCGGACAAGTTACTCAAACCATAACCAACGGCCAGTCGTTGTATTTTTTCCAGCCGCAAACCTTCACGAGCGTGCCATGAAAAATCCGTCGAGAGTCGAGAGTCGAGAGCCGAGAGCCAGCGGACGGCGCCCCGTTGTCCGTCCCTCGTCCCTCGTCCCTCGGCTCTCGACTGCTTGCGGCGCCTTCACCCTCGTGGAAATGCTGGTGACGATGGTGTTGCTGTCGCTCATTGTGCTCGCGCTCATGGCGGTGTTCAACAGCACCCAGAACGCCTTCCGCACCAGCCTCACCCAGACCGACATGCTCGAATCCGGCCGCAACGTGATGGGTTTGATCGCCAGCGACCTGGAAACCATGACGCCGTCGGACAGCCCGCTCAACATCACTAACTTTTTCAATTCCTCGGACCCATACAACAACAATAACAACGTTAATTTTTTTGCCGAGGTGGTGACGTTTTCATCGCCGCCGTCGCCGTTGTACCAATCATTGGTTGGCGTCAGCAACCCAAACATCCTACGCACCAATGTGCTCGAAACATTTTTCAGCCTTTGCCATCAAAATATCAACGGCACCCCCAGTTGGGTCGGCACGGGTTACGTGGTGGGCACGAACTCGCCGGACGGCGCGCTATATCCGCTTTATCGCTTCTATATGGTCACGAACGCGACGGCCAATCCGGCTTCGCTTTACAATGCCTATGCTCACGATGTTTCTTTAGCGTCGTTCACCAATTCCCCGCCGTGGAGCCACTTGATGGACGGGGTGGTGGATTTGACCGTACGCGCCTATGACCCTAACGGTTTTTGGATGACCAGCACCACCAACTTTTACACCGGACAACTCACCACCAATCAAAACACCGTCTTCATGCCGCCCGTTTATGGAGAAGTTGGGTTTTTCATGTACAGCAACACCGTGCCCGCGTCCGTGGCAGTGGAGATGGGCGTGTTGGAGGACACGACGCTCCAGCGCGCCGAAGGACTGGATGGCGCGGCGCAACTGAATTACTTGTCCAACCACGTCGGCCAGGTGCATCTGTTCCGCCAGCGCGTCTGGATTCGCAATGTTGACCCCACGGCTTATCAATGAAGCATGAAGATGAAACCAACATCCAACATTCAACATTCAACATCGAACTCCGGGGGAATTCGCGCCGGCAGTGCTCGCCCGTTCGCTGTTGAGCGTTGGGCGTTGAACGTTGAATGTTCTCCCCTTGCGCGTCCCTCGTCCCTCGTCCCTCGTCCCTCCCAATCGGGCGTTGCCCTGGTCATCACGGTGATTCTGCTGGCAGTGGTGACGTTCATGGCCCTGACGTTTCTGGCCGTCAGCCGGCGCGAACGCGGCGCGGTCACCACCACCACCGACACCGCCACCGCGCGGCTGGCCGCCGACGACGCGCTGGCCGCCGCCGAGGCGCAAATCGCCGCCACCACCCTGGCCACCACCAATCCCTACAACTTCGGGCTGCTGGTTTCGACCAATTATCTGCCGCCGGTGGTCGCCGCTTATCCGGATCAGCTTACCAACCTGTGGATTGACCCGCGCGCGCCGGTCTATCTGAGCAACATCGTCACCCGCGCGATGGAAAACCGTTTCTACCTCGACCTGAACCGCAATGCCGAGGATGAGCCCAACGGCTGGGTGACGAACCGGGATAATTTTAACGCCATCATTTACGACGCTTCGGGCAATCCTTCCACCAACTTCGAGGTAGGCGACCCGGATTGGATCGGCGTGTTGCAGCACCCGGACCAGCCGTACGGCCCGAACAATCCGTTCGTGGCGCGCTACGCCTTCGTGGCCGTGCCCATCGGCAACGCGCTGGACTTGAATGCCATTTATAATGACGCCATGCGGCCGGATCCTACGATGCGCGTCGGGAATGACGGCTTCCTCCGCAATCAGGGCGTGGGTTCGTGGGAAATCAATCTGGCGGCTTTTCTAACGGACCTGAATACAAATGAGTGGGATCTCATCACCGACCCCTATACTTACCGGGAGGCGCTCAACCCTAACAGGATAAATGTCGGCGCGGGTTTTGAAGACGCCCTGGCGCTGTTGAAATATCGTTACGGCGGCGTTAACGGCACTTTCAACAATCTGGCCTCGGCGAACGATCTGTTCGCCACTGTGGCCGGAGTCCCCCAAGCTGAGAATGTCTTTCCTTATGACGGCATTGACGTTTACAGCTCCGGTCCGGTGATGACCGGCTTTCAGTTGCCGGCCGACAACGACAACACCGTCTTGCCCTGGTCCGGCGCGGACAACACCAATCAGTTCTTCGACCCGCAGGAGCTGTTCAACACCGGTGAAACGAGCGTCGGCACCGCGCCGGGCGCGCAAAATGTCACCACCCGCCTGCTGGCTGCTGGCGGAACCCCGTTGTTTCCGAATTCCACCTACAACCGCTACACCTATTACCGTTTGCTCTCGCAGATGGGCCTGGATTCGGCGCCGGAGCAGGACCAGATCAATCTGAATTACTCCAATGCGTATGCTTACTTCAACAACTATGGCGTGGTCACTAACATTGCCGCCTTTCCGGGCGCGGAAACGAACCTGACGCCGTGGACGCCGCTGCAATTCTTCACCATCGCCGCCGACAAGCTGTTGCGCACCTATTCGGAGGAATGGCTGGTGGAGAACCCGTCCAATTATCTGGCGACCTACGAAATGTTCACCAACATCAGCACGGCGCCCAATCCCACGCTGAACCCCACGAACATCCCCGTCCCGTTCGGCATCACGAACATTCCGGTCTATGCGAACGGTAGCTTTGTCTATACGCCCGCCATCCAGCGCGTGCTCCAGCTTGCCGCCAACATTTATGACGCTGATTACGACACCAATCATTTTGTGCCCGCCGGCGCCGGCTATCCCGCCGCGTACCTGCCCAGTGTGTTCCGGCCTTTCTTCAACAAAGTGGTCACGCCAACCACCACGAACGTGTACATCTGCGGATTTACTGAAGTAACAAGTGCTTACCTGGCCGACCCGCTCGCGGGCTTCCCGCTGACAACGCCCTTCAACTTGGAGAATCCATACGACATGGGTCAGCTCAGACCCAGCGACCTCGGGCCTAATTACATCAACGTTTTTGGTGTGCCGTGGATTATCGGCGCAAAGAAGGGCTTTCCGAATTTCAACGAGTACGCGATGGAGAGCGTCTTTCAACTGACCCGCAAACTGGAAGTGACGCGCCCCGCCACCAATTCGCCCGTCAGTGATTATCAATACAACCAGATGTTCAACCTCACCCTCAGCAACCAGTTTGGCGTGGAATGTTGGAATTCCTACACCAACGATTACAACCGCCCGGTGGACATTTACGTGACGAATTATTTCTCCACCACGCTCACCAATGATGAGTATGGCGTCATCTTTTCCACCAATTTAACCCTCTCCGGGTTCCTCCAGCTTCCGCGGCTCAATTACTCATATTGGCCGGGTTACGTTCTCGTAGCAAATCCATTCGCAGTAAATCCACTCTCCTTCCAAATCCCGCTGAATTTGGGCGTCGCCGTCATACCGACTTCGAGGTACCTCTTCCTTGGCAATTCTGGGACATACTGGCCATACTTGTCCACCAACCTCTATTTGCCTTACGAAAATCTGGGCCCAAACTACTATCCGCAGCCTCACTGGGGGTTGATCACCACAAACAACGTTCAGGTCATTATGGTGGACGACGCCAGCGGAGGAATTATTGACTACGTGCAGTTGAGCGGACCGAACAGCATCCGCGATTTGACTTCGGAAATAATTACCAACTACAGCACGGTCATCGGCCCAAGTGGATACCCTGTGTGGGGCACGAATCTTCAAAACGGAGTACCCATAGGACTTCTCAGCCAAGCCCAGGTGTTGATGTCTCCGTCCAGCCCTCTTTGGAACACATCATCCGCTGTGGTTCAGGACGGGATAGACGGTTTCCGCGCGTTCTTTCGTCTGAGCCCGGCTTTTCCCAATAACGCCGGTGAGCAATCAATCATTGCCGCGGCTTACATGACCAACGCCATGCAGTCGCCCTATAATCCCACCGCGACGGTCGTCCAGCATGTCTCCTGGCAGGCGAACGATCCACTGGTGCATTACTTGGCGAGTGATTTGAACTGGCCCGGGGCGGTTAGATTGGATCAGACAGCCGACAGCCTGTTGGATCTGACAAACTCACAATCACAAGAAAATCTCGGCAGATTGAACCAGCGTTACATGCCGTGGGGCGGCAACCCGCTCTTGAAGGGTGCCGACCAGAATCCCTACAACCTGGCGCTCAAAGATCCGCTGGTCTGGCAGTCGGACGATTGGGATTTTCCGACGTATAAACTGCCGACCATCGGCTGGCTGGGCCGAGTTCATCGCGGCACGCCCTGGCAGACGGTTTATCTCAAATCCGCCGATATTTTGGAGGAAACGAACTCTGCCGGAACCGCTGTGGCCAACACCAACACCTGGGCGCAATGGACGGGCGACACGGAATTGACTTACGGCCAATACTACGACGCCGTCAACACCGCGCCCGACCAGGACCGGCTGCTGTTCGACCTGTTCACCACCGCGCCCAACGACAACGCCACGCGCGGCCAGCTCTCGGTGAACGTCGGCGCGAATGATCCCGGCAATCCGCAGGCCGGCTTGGCCGCGTGGTCGGCGGTGTTCAGCGGTGTGGAAGTGCTTTCCAACAACGCGCCTGACTCGGCAGTTAGCGCAATCGTCCAGCACAACGGTTCGCTGGCGGATTATACATCATTTCCAATCAATCCAGCCGGACCTGCGGGGGCGAATTTTGGGGTGGGACAGATCGTGGCGGGCATCAACCAAACGCGCACGAATTTTTACAACGTGGACGGGTTGCGAGGCACGTTTGAACACGTCGGCGACATTCTGGCCGTGCCGCAGTTGAGCGACGACTCGCCGTTCCTGAACTGGAACAATTCCGCCCAGCAGCAAAACGGCACTACCATCCAACAGCAGAAAGGCATCAGCGACGAGATGTACGAATGGCTGCCGCAGCAGGCGATGTCGCTGTTGCGCGTTAGCGGCACGGCGCAATCGCCGATGCGTTACGTGATTTACAGCTACGGCCAGGCGTTGAAGCCCGCGGCGAACGGCATTTACACCGGTGGCGGGTCATTGTTCGGCATGATCACGAATTATCAGGTGGTTTCGGAGTCGGCCACCCGCACGGTGGTGAACTTCGGCAGCGTGGTGACCAATGTTGTTTCCGTGACCAATGTTTTTGGCAACCCAATTTTATTCAGTCTGCCCGTGGTGACCAACAACACGGCGCAGATTGAGCGCTTCAATGTTTTGCCGCCGAATTGAAATGAAAACGATTATTGAATCCAGCATTTGTAGCAGCCGAGGTAACGAGGCTCCATCTGAAAAATCGGAAATCGGAAATCGATCAGAGCCTCCTCACGTCGGCTGCCACGGTGCAGGAAGATTTAACGTTCTGCCGCCGAATTGAAATAAAAGTTGAAAAAGGCAATTTGAACCACGGAAGGACACGGATGCACACGGATAAAATCACATGTGAAGAACACGCTGGGCGTCTTGGAGTGCGGCAGCCCTCTGCCGCTTTCGATCCCGCCGCGGTGTTCAAAGCGCCAGAAGACTGGCGCAGTCCAAAACCTGACGGCAGTTTGTTTGCTCCAATCCGGCTCGAGACAAAGATCCGTGTTCATCCGTGGTTGAAACCCTTGGATTTTTTCCTCGCATTTAAGAAAGCTTTATGCTTAATTAAACGAACCTGAGGTTTATGCGCCGACGCCGGTCCATCTGGATTTTGTTGTGCCTGTTGTTTGTAGCTGGCGCGTGGTTCCTGTGGCAACACGCCGGCCGCGCGCCGGCACAAAGGAAGACTGTTGTCCCAGCCGCAATCGCGACGCGCTCCCCGGCCACCGCGCCCAAGCCCCCCAGCCAAGGTGTCATCAGCACCAACGTGGCGCAAATCAGCCGGGCAGAATGGGGGAACAACAAGTTTGCCGGACGCCTGAGCAACACGACCAAACCCATTGGCCAGTTGGTGCATAACAGCCATGCGATCTTGCTGGAGAACGCGCTGATTGACACGACTGAGCCGTTCAACTTTGTCTTCCCGAAAAACCTGCAACCGCAAGGCGACCCGGGCGCTTACATCGTCCAAGCGCACGGGCCGATTGACAACGCCTTCCGCGCGCTGCTGGCGCAGGCGGGCGCAACCATTGTTTCCTATATCCCGAACGACGCCTACCTCGTCCGCGCCCCGGCGAGCGTGGCCGGCATGTTGGAGGCCAGCCCGCTGACGCAGGCGGTGGTTCCTTACGAGCCGTATTACAAGATCCAGCCGTCGCTGCTTTATCAGGCGGTCCAGCCGATGCAATTGCCCGATGGCATGGCGCTGAACCTCGGTTTGTTCACGGACAATGCCCCGGCAACAATCCAACAAATCGAGCGGCTCGGCGGACAGGTGATTGCCCAAACCCAATCGCCTTTCGGCCCGGAGGTGCGTGTCATCCCGCCCAAGGACTGGACGAGCCTGGCCACGCTGCCCGGCGTGCAAATCGTCGAGCCGTATCGCCAGCGGGCAACGGCCAACGACCTGTCGCGCGCGACGGTTGGCGTGGCGGCGAACAGCACCAATACCGCGAACTATCTGGGACTCACCGGCGCGGGCGTGACGGTGGCGGTGGATGATACGGGCATTGACGCCCAGCATCCGGATTTGGGGGCCAGCGCCCAGTATGGCCGCGCGATTGGCGTGATTAGCGACTCGCCGCAAAATCTGGTGGATACCAATGGCCACGGGACGCACGTGGCGGGCATCATTGCCGGTGACGGGACGGAGTCCACGACCGTGACCAACGCCCCCGGTTCGGTTCTGCCAGCGGTCCAAGGCCAATTTCGCGGCATGGCGCCCGGAGCGACTTTGTTTTCCTTGAACTTCAATAATTCCGATCAGTTTCTTCAGGAAGCCGCCGCCGAGACGAACGCGCTCATTTCCAACAACAGTTGGAATTACGGCGACAGCTCGTATGATTTGGCGGCGGCCAGTTACGATGCGGCCACGCGTGACGCCCTGCCGACGGTGACCGGTTCGCAGCCGGTGTTGTTTGTGTTTTCGGCGGGCAACGCCGGCAACGGCAATGACAGCGAAGATCTTGGGGGCGGCACGGCTGACTCGATTCTATCGCCGGCCACGGCCAAGGACGTCATCACCGTGGGCGCCGTTCAAGAGGAGCGTAATATTACCAACTCCGTCACGACCGTTACGGCGAACTCGGATGGCACGTTTACAACCAATGTCGTCCAGCCCTGGGCGGCGGAAACTTCCACCAGTTATCGCGTGGCCGGTTTTTCGAGCCGGGGCAACGTGGGCATCGGCATCGAAGGCACCTACGGGCGTTACAAGCCGGACGTGGCGGCGCCGGGCACCTTCATCATCTCCACCCGTTCCGAGCAATGGGACATTGGGACGTATTTTTATCAAAACCCGACGAATTACCAGATTCAGACTTACAGCGGCCTCATCGTCCAACCCGGTTCGCTCTTTCTGGATGCGTTTCCCACTCTTCCCACCGACGTGGTGCAGGCCATCATCAATGTCTATGCGAACGACCATTCACCGGTGCCGTTCCCCGGTTTGCCCATTTATGTTGGTTTGTTCAACTCCCCTACCGTTTATGATTTCTACACGACCAACAACCAAGTTTTGATTCCCGGAAGTCCTGAAGCTCCGGCCGGCTATCTCGCACAAATTCTCGGTACGCAAGGCTTGGAACCGTTCCTGGGCAGTTTCAACTTTGCCGTAAGCAACAGCACCGCCAATCCGATCAGCTTTGATTTGCAGACCGATGTCATCACGACCAACGGCACGGGAGATTATTTTCTGGTGTTGAGCAATCTGGACAATTCGATCGGCACGCCCAATTCGGCCAGCACCGGGCCGGGGCCGTATTACCGTTATGAAACCGGCACAAGCATGGCGGCGGCGGACGTGTCGGGTGTGTTGGCGTTGATGCAGGAATTTTACACGAACACCTATCAGACCCTGCCCAGCCCGGCGATGCTCAAAGCAATGCTCATCAACGGCGCGCAGGCAACGGGCTATTACGATTATCAGGTCAATAACGCGCTCAATTACGAGGGCTGGGGATTGGTCAACCTGCCCGACTCGATTCCGTCGGGCATCGTCAATCAGCTCGGTGTGCCTTGTACGGCTTACCTGCAAGACCAAAATCCGACCAACGCGCTGGCCACTGGCGACAGCCAGACCTTCTTTGTCACCTCGCCTCCGACCAACACCCAGCCACTGCGCATCACCCTGGCCTGGACGGACCCGCCCGGCGACCCCGCTGCCGCCATCAAGCTGGTGAACAACCTCGTGCTGGTCGTCACCAATTACAACAACTCCACCAATCCCATCGTTTATTACGGCAACGACATCGGCTCGGGCAGCACGTATAATACGCCGGAGAGCACCAACACGCCGCCGAATTTTGATTCCATCAACAACGTGCAAAACGTCTATCTGCCCAGCGGCGCGGGCAATTATTCGGTCACCGTCATGGGTTACCGCGTCAATGTCAACGCCGTCACCGCCCAGACCAACAACGTGGTGCAGGATTATGCGCTGGTAATTTCCACCGGAACCACAAATGCCAGCATAACGGTCAGCGCCACGACGCCGCCAGTGGCTTCCAATCCGACTGGCGACCAGCAAATCACCTACCCTGCTCAAAACAACGTGGGGAGTACCGCCAGCGGGACTGGGACCAGCTTTTCGGAGTTGCTCAACCAGTTTGTCGGCGCGAACAGCCCCCTGCTGGGCAACAACACCATTTTGTTCCCGGCCGGCACGAATGGTTTCGGCCCCAACAACTGGCAGGTGACCGTTGGCCAGACCAACCAGTGGCACTTTTACGTGGTCACCAACACCCAACTTTATTCCAACGCGGCATTTGTGGTGTTTAATCCCAACTCGCCCGATCCAGACAATCTTTCGATTCCGCGCGAAGGCGTTTTTGCCGATTCGGTGAACAACGCCACGCGACCGGAGGCGGACGTTGACTTGTACGTGGCGAGCGGGCCGAACGCGTGGGGTTTAACCAATCTCGATCCGGCGGTGATTTCCAACTGCGTGGTTGGCACGCAAATCGGGGCGGCGCCCGGCCCCAGCTTCTTCGGCGCGTCGTTAGGGCCGGGAACTTCCGAGTTCGTCGTGGATACCAATTCCCAGTCCCGCACGCCGAGTCCGAGTGTTTATTACATCGGCATCAAGTCCGAGGACCAGATGTCGGCCGAATACGGTTTCGTTTCCATTTTCAGCCAAACGCCCTTCAGCCAGATGATGAACGGCAACCAGGTGGTCAACGGCGTGCCGCTGCCGATGAACATTCCTGACGGCAGCCCGACGGTGCCCGGCAAAGCTTATGTCTTTGGCCTGGCGCTTTACCCAATGCAGGTGGCCCAAGTCACGGTTTCCGACACAATTTGGCATCAAAATTACGGCGATTTGCTCGGCGTGTTGACGCTCAATGGCGGCCATCCTGACGTGTTGAACAACCATGATTCATTCGGCAATCCGTACTCGCCCGATCCATATCCATACCTTTTGACCTACAATGATACTCCCGGTGGCGCTCCCAATACGCGACCGTCTGACGGCCCGGGCAGTCTGAACGGGTTCATCCGCCAGCAAGGTCTGGGGGTGTGGATGCTGACGGAAGTGGACAGCGCGCTGACCCAGGTCGGCTTCGTGACCAATTACAATTTGATAATTACGCCGCATCAGGACACCAAGAATGGTATTGGCATTTACAGCGTCCCCGCACACGGTTGGGCTTACGATTATGTTGACGTGCCGCTTGGCGCGACCAACCTGACTGTGTATGCCACGAACGTTACAACTTCTCCCGGTACTCCTCCGTTGGAATTATTTGTCAAGTTTGGCGCAGAGCCGACATTGACCGATACCAATGAATTTGGTCCGGTGGATTTTACCGGCACTCCTTTTCTCAACGCTTCCATTTCCGTCCCACCGCCATTGACGTCCGGCACCTGGTATTTCGGCATTTACAATCCGAGTGATGTCGGGCAAACCAATGTTCAAGTTCATACGGTCATTTTGCCGCCCAATCCTATTGTTCCTCAGACGATTTACACCTCCGGCGACACGCCCATCCCGATTCTGGATGACGCGGTGACGACCGATTCGATTAACGTGCCGGATGACCAGACCATCTCGGCGATGGACGTGGCCATCTCGGTGCAGCATCCGCGCATTTCGGACCTGGTGTTTACCCTGATCAGCCCCGACGGCACGCGGGATCTGCTCATGGAAAACCGCGGCGGCACCTCCACCGACGGCGCGGGCGGCATTGCCACCGTCACCACAAATGTGGCGCTGGCCAGCAGCTTTGATGCAGCAGCAGCGGGAGACTATGCCGCTGGCGGGACGGTAGCCGGCTGGAACGTGACCGGCAATCAAGTGAGTATCCAAACCGACCCGGCCAATGCCTATCCGGGCAACAACAATCTGCTGGCGCTGGCCAACGGAACGCTTTCCGCCACGCTGACGACGGTGCCGGGAGCCACGTACACCCTGACCTTTGCCTATCGCGGGCCGGGCATTGTGGGTTGGTGGCGCGGGGAGAACAACTATACCGACTCTTCAGGCTATGGGAATAATCCTTCTGCTGTTCAGACCGGGCCGTTTATCAATGGTGAAGTGGGGAATGCGTTTCAACTTAATGGTTCCAGCAGTTACATTTCTGTGCCAGCCGCAACAAGCCTGGCGGTTTCCAACCTGACCTTTGAATCTTGGGTTTTCCCCACCACAGGTCAATATGAGCCGATTATTGACTACGGAGGTCCGGGTCAATCTTCGGCGGCACACTTGCTGGATCAACGGCTATGGCCTGACTCCAAGTCCAGGCACCATTTATGCCAATCTCCGTCCCAACGACCCAATCAACAGTGCCAGCGGAATCGTCCCTGAAAACACATGGAGTCATCTGGCGTTCACCTATAACCTCGGGACGGGTACGGAAATCCTGTACTACAACGGCGTGCCGGTGGCTGTAAGCAATGCGCCCCCCGACATTCCGCCGTCTGCTGGAGAGCTTGTGAACATTGGTTATCGGAATAACTCTGAAGCTCTCAGTCCTTCCTATTTTGGCGGCGGACTGGATGAAGTCAGCATTTACAACCGCGCCCTGTCGGCCAGCGAAATCAAGGCCATTTACGACGAAGGTGCAAACGGCAAATTTGATCCTACTGAATTTCTCATTTCTCCGCCGCTGTCTTTGGCCAAGGCACAAGTCAGCATAAATGGCGGTACGCCGACCGATTTATTTGGCAACAATACCGCTTGGCAGACCCAGACCATCTCCTTTACCGCCACTCAAAGCTCAACGACTTTGCAGATTCAGGGCATCGAGCCGGGCATGTTGCTGGATGCTCCGAGTGTGGTGTCCGTCACCACCAATTACAGTTATCTGGTGTTCACCGAGAACACGAACCTGACCACCACGCCCATCAAGTTCGCGGCATTCCCGCTTATCCCCAGCACCTCCTCGACCAACGTCGCTGCCAGCGGCTTTGATTCCGCTGCACCGGGTGATTACACAACCACCTTCAATGATGGAACAAATATGTGGAACGTGCTTGGAAATCAGGTGAGCGTGGTAAATGATCCCGCCAACGCCGACGCCGGAAACCATTTCTTGGCGCTGGCCAATGGCACGGTTTCCAGCACCCTGCCCACGGTCGCCGGCCAGGCCTATGTGTTGACGTTCCGCTATCGCGGGCCGGGCATTGCCGGTTGGTGGCGCGGGGAAAGCAATGCCACTGGCACAATCACCTACGATTCAGTAGGGGCCAACAATGGGACATTGTCGGGTGGGGCGAGTTTCTCTCCTGGATATGTGAATGCGGACGGCGGAGAGGCATTGCAATTCGACGGGACCAACGGTGTTGTGATGCTTGGCGACCCGGACAGCTTGAAGATCACCAATTCCTTTAGCATTGAAGGATGGGTGAACTCCCGCGCCTACAATCCGATAGCGCTAATATTGATCCGGTGCGATACGCGGAATTGTTTGGACCCATATTATTTGGCGATCCATCGCTACTCAGGCCCCGATTTTCATGTCGAGGATGCCACCAGTGGGACTTGCGGGGTGGATGACACGGGGCCAACGGATGTGCCCTTGAATCAATGGGCACATATTGCCGGGACCTACGACTCTCCCTCGGGAGCGATGCGGTTGTACGTCAATGGAACGCTGGTGAGTCAGAGAGTCAGTAATCAACAGCCATTTAGGGACTTGAATCCCAACGATCAACCCATGGTGGCAATTGGAAATCTTGGCAACGGATTTAATAATGAAGGTTTCAATGGCTGGATTGATGAACTCAGCATTTATCACCGGGTACTTTCCGCGTCGGAAGTCAAGGCGATTTACGATGCCAACGCCAACGGCAAATTTGATCCCACCGAATTCCCGTTGTCTGCCGCTCAATCTCTGGCCGAGGCACAAGTTAGCGTTGGTGGCGGTACGCCGACTGTGATTTTTGGCGACAACAATAATTGGCAGACTAAAACCATTGTGTTCACGGCCGCCCAAAATGGAACACCACTGCAGATTACCGGCTTGGAACCGGGCATGTTGCTGGATTCCTTCAGTTTGTCCCCATCGGCGGGAGAAGTTTACTATCTGCCCGAGCAATCGCTGGACGACGCGTTTGACGGCAAGAATGCGCAGGGTAATTGGACGCTGGAAATTCAGGACGATCGCGTCGGGGCCACCAATCCGCCGCCGTTGCTCCTGAGCTGGCAGTTGCGGTTCAATTATGTGACCTACGGCACCAATGCCGCCGGCATTCCGCCCGGCACGACGGCAACCAATGTGATTCCCGCCGGCGGCTGGGCCTATATCCCGGTGGACGTGCCAAACAACGCCGACATGGCCACCAACATCCTGGTCTTTGCCACCGGACCGCTGAACATGTGGTTCAATGCCAACAATAATCCCAACGGCGGCCCTTCCCCACCGGATTGGTTGTTGCTGGGCGGCGCGACCAGCGGTTCCTCAACGTTGAGCACCTTCAGCGTGCCGACGAACATCGTGCCCGGAGGGGTTTATTATATCGGCTTGTACAATCCGAACGCCTTTGCCGTGACGAGCGGGTTCCAGGTGAATTTCCATTATTTCTCGATAACGCCGGTGCCCCCGGGCGCCCCGATAACGAACGTCGTTACGGGGACCCTGGCGGGAGACGGTGTGAACTATTATTCGTTTGCGGTGCCGACCAACGCGGATTATGCCACGAACCTCCTGCTCTTTTCCACCACGCCAGTGAACGTGTGGTTCAATCAGAGCAAAGCCCCGGTGTGCTTGACACCGCCGGATTCTCTCCTGATTGGCAACGCGACCAATGGCGTCGCCATCCTCAGCGCGACCAGCACGCCGCCGCTGTTGCCGGGCTTGACGTATTATTTGGCCATCCAAAACACCAACGGCCCCGACGCGACCAACGTGTTGGAAGTGAATTTCCATTACGCCTCCATCTTGACCAACGGCGTGCCGGTGACAAACTCGATTCCGACGAACAGCTTCGTCTATTATCCGGTAACGGTGCCCACCAACGCGGATTACGCGACGAACCTGCTGCTCTTTGCGACCGGGCCGGTCAACGTGTGGTTCAATCAAAACCAGTATCCCACCGGCACCAATCCGCCGGATTCCCTGCTGTTGGGCGGCGCGACCAACGGGACTTCTGTTTTGAGCGGGAGCACCACGCCGCCGCTGGTGCCCGGCTCCACTTATTATCTGGGCGTGCAGAACACCAACAGTGTGCCCGTGACCTTCGGGTTGCAGGTGAATTTCCACTATGTGGTGCCCCCGCCCATCATCAGCGGCCTCACCATCACCGCCACCAACAACGGCGTGACCAACGGCTACCTGCTGACGTGGGACGGGCCGACGAATTATCAATACACGATCCAGTGGACGACCAATCTCGCGGCGTCGGTGATGTGGAACACCGTTTTAAACCCCGTCATCAATGTCGTCGTCGTTTCCACCAGCGGGCATTATTCCTGGTTTGACGACGGCTCGCTCACTGGCGGCTGGCCGCCCTCCAAGTTCTACCGGGTGTTCGCCAGTCTGGTTGCCGGGACAATTACGAATGCGACGCCGGTCACCAACAACATCGCGGCCGGGTCCATCACGGCCTTGGCGGTCACCGTGCCGGCCAGCGCGATTGGGGCCAGCAACCTGCTGGTCTCGGCCACCGGGCCGGTGAATGTGTATTTCAACCAAGCCAATCCGCCCACCGGCAACACCAACGCCGGCGACGTGCTGATGCTGTCCGCCGCCACCGGTGGCAATTTCCTGCTCACAAGCAATTCCCTGCCGCCGCTCGTGCCGGGCGCGAATTATTACCTTGGCCTGCAGAATCCCGGCGCCAGCAACGTAACGTTCGTCTTTCAGGTGATTTTCAGTTACGGCTCATCGTCGAACAATCCGACAACCATCTCCAGCATCACGTTCACCAACATCGGCGGGAGCAACGGCGTCCTGCTCACATGGTTTGCCCCGACGAATTATCAATACCAAATCCAGTGGACGACGAGTTTGGCCGCGCCGATCGGGTGGACGACCATTCCGGGCGTGGTGCTGACCAATCTGGCCTCCTTCACGCCGACCAACGGCATCGGCGAGTTCCAATACTTTGACAACGGCTCGCTCACCGGCGGGTTCGGCCCCCTGAAATTCTACCGGCTCATTGCCTATCCGCCCGGCGTGCCCGTCCCGCCGGCTCTGGTCATCAGCAGCGTGCTGGCGGTGCCCGGCGGCCTCCAAATTCAGTGGAGCGGCTCGACGAATTATCTGTATGATATTCAGTGGACGACCAATCTGGCCCTGCCCGCGTCCAGTTGGATTGTCATCAGCAATCTGACCATCCCCGTGCCGCTCGCCTACACCAATGGTGTCTTCACGTACACGGCTACCAACGCGCTGACCGCCGGGTCGCCTGCCGCTGAATTCTTCCGCGTGCTCCTGCTACCGTAACGGGGCAGGAACCATTTCCACAATTTATCTTCAGCACCCACCGGCTCATTTGGTTGCGAGCCGATATGCGCACGTTTTGTGAGCCAGGCAGGGCAATTGCCATAACATTCTGGATTTGTGTCTCGCGCCAGTTTGATTTGAGCACAGAGCATTATTCCAAGTACCGTTAAGCTCGTGCAGCAACAGTTTTTCCTTTGTCAACTTGCGGAAATTTACTAGAAGTGTGGGAAGAGTTGGCCAGGGCCTTGCTGGACCACGCGCGCAAACATGAAACTGTCGAAACCGTAGCGACGCCTTTCGGACGGAATTATGTGATTGAAGGCGCGCTGCCTGCGCCCGATGGCCGCGCGCCCAACGTGCGCGCCGTCTGGTTTATTGCCAATGGCGAAGAAACTGCTACATTAGCCACGGCATATCCCTTGGATGCCTGACGCGATGATTAAAGAATTAGACAGTGTGGTGTTGACGACCGACCTGCGGACCAAATTACTGGAACAGGAAAGCGCGGAGTTGCAGCAACAGGCAGAAAAGCTCGCGGACGAAATCAAGGAATTGAGCGGGGCGGAAACCTCAAAGATTGGATAAATTTTTGCGCGTCTTTGCGTCTCTGCGTTAAATGGATTTGGAGACAGGCTGGAAGCGCTGTCCTGCTTTATTCAAAATCCATCTCGTAGCTGTACACGTTGCCGCTGAGCTTGCTGCTCACCTTGCAGTTGGATTTGTTGACGACGGCCTGCATGGACTTGTTGTCCGTGAGCACCTCGGCCGTGAACCCGCGAATGCCGTTGCGCCGCGCAATGCGCATCAAATGCTTCAACAGGAACGTCCCTATGCCGTGGTTCTGCCACTTGTCGCTCACCACAAACGCCACTTCCGCCAGGTTCGTCTTCTGGTCGAGATAATAGCTGCCGACCGCGAGAATTTCCTCGCCGGAGGCCTCGGGCAGTGTGCCAACGATGGTCACGTCGTTGCGGTGATCAATATAGACGAAATCCTGAATCTGATGTCGCGAGACCCGTTTCTGGTGGCTCATGAAGCGGTAATAAATCGTGGCTTCGGACAGTTTGTAAAACAGGTCGCGCATCCGCGGCTCATCGGTCGGGTGAATCGGTCGGAAATTAAGCAGCGTGCCGTCGTTGAGCAGATAGGTCGTGCGCAATTCCTTTGGGCCGACGAGGATTTTCCCTTCCTTGTCCGACATGGTGGCGGAGAGATATTTGGCTTCGATGGCTTCGCGGAGCAGGTCGGCGCGGAATTTCGGGTGCGCGATGCTGATGAGCGCCAGCGCGCGTTCCTGCACGCTTTTGCCGTGCAGATAGGCCACGCCGTATTCCGTGACCACGTAAAACACGCCCGCGCGCGTGGTGACGACACCCGCGCCGGGACTGAGCTGGACGACGATGCGTGAGACACTCCCGCCCTTGGCGGTAGAGGGCAGGGCAATGATCGCCTTGCCGCCGGGCGATTTGGACGCGCCGCGGTTGAAATCCACCTGGCCGCCCACGCCGGAGAAAAATTTCGCGCCCAGCGAATCGGCGCAGACCTGGCCGGTGAGATCGATCTCCAGAGCCGTGTTGATGGCCACCATCTTGTGTTGCTGATGAATGATGAAGGGGCTGTTCACGTATTCCGTCGGATGAAACGCGAACATGGGATTGTTATCTACCAAATCATAAAGCTTCTGCGTGCCCAAACAAAAACTGGTCACGATCTTGCCGCGATCCACGGTTTTGCGGGCCCCGGTGATGACACCCGTTTCAATCAATTCAATCACGTCGTCGGAAATCATTTCCGTGTGGATGCCAAGGTCCTTTTTGTCTTTAAGGAAGCCGACCAAGGCCTGCGGGATGCGCCCGAGACCAATTTCGAGGGTGGAGCCGTCCTCAATCAAGGCGGAAAGATTCTCGGCAATCTGCTTGGTCGTGTCGGTGACTTCCGGCGGTTTGACCTCCAGAATGGGCTCCTCGCCCGGCACCAGCACGTCAATGTCGTAGGCGTGAATGAACGAGTCGCCCAGCGTGCGCGGCATCTTGGGATTGACCTGAGCAATGACGAGCGACGCGTTGGCCGTGGCGCTTTTGACGATGTCCACCGACACGCCCAGACTGCAAATCCCGTCCTTGTCGGGCGGCGTTACTTGAATCAAGGCCACGTCCAGCGGCAACTGTCCGGAATCAAAGAGGCGCGGGATGTCGGACAGATGAATCGGCGTGTAATCGCCCAAACCTTCCTGAATGATGTCGCGCACATTTTCGGCGATGAAAAAACTGTTCACGCGAAAATACTGCGCCAGCTCCCGATGAGCGTAAGGCGCCGCACCGAATGTCAGCAGATGCACGATTTCGGTGTCGGGCAATTCCACCGCGCGCTTGGTCAAGGCGCTGACCAGTTGCAGCGGTTCGCCCACGCCGGTGCCGATGAAAATGCGCTGGCCGGGCCGGATTTTTTTGACGGCATCCGCCGCGCTCAGAATTTGCGGCTGATAAGTTTCCTGCCAGTTGGGATCGTATGAAATGGGTTTACTCATGATTCCTCCCGTCGGTGACGACGTTTGCAAGGGTCATGCGCGCATCCGCCACATAGGCTTGCATGCCAACCGGACCGACAATGAAGGGGTTGATGTCCAGTTCCTTGATTTCCGGGTAGTCGGTGGCCAACTGGCTGATGCGTTGCAGCGCGCCGGCCAGCACGTCCAAGTCCACCGGCGCCTGGCCACGTGCACCCTGGAGCAAGGCATAGGAGCGCGTGCCTTTCAACATCTGCATCGCCTCCTCCGCCGTAATAGGCGCGAGATGAAACGTCACATCCTTCATCACTTCGACGAAAATGCCGCCCAGACCGAACATCAGCATCGGTCCGAACTGCGGATCGCGCGTCATGCCCAGAATCACCTCGCGTCCGCGCTGACCCATCTTTTCGACGTAAGCGCCGCGCAGATGGGCATTGGGCGCGCGTTTCTGGATGCGCAGCATCATCAGATCGAACGCATCGCGCACCTGCTCCGCGTTGGCCAGGTTGATGCGCACGCCGCCGAAATCGGATTTGTGAATGATGTCCGGCGACGAAATTTTCAACACCACCGGATAAATCAGGCGCTCGGCGATTTCCACCGCTTCATCGCTGGTTCGCGCAATTTGGCCGTCAAGGACATTGAAGTCATACGCCCGCAAAACTTCTTTCGCCTCAACTTCGCCGATCTGAGCCTCGCCACTCCGCCTTTGCATGTGAATAATGCGGTCCACGCGGCGGCGGTTGACCGGAAAGCGCGTCACGATGCGGGCCGGTCGCCGCCGCCACGCCGCGTAATCGCACATCGCCCGCAACGCGGTGATGGCGCGGTCGGGCGACGGATAATTCGGGATGCCCACCGCCATCAACTTTTCCTTGGCGGCAGCCACTTCCGTGCCGCCCATGAACACGGCCAGCACCGGCTTTTGTCCGCGGTGCGCCGCAGCGAGTTTTTCGGCCAGCTCCAGCGGGCGCGTCATGTTTTGCGGCGTCACCACCACCAGAATCGCGTCAATCTTCTCGTCCTCCTGCATGACCTCGAACGCCTTCACGTAACGGTCAGGCTCCGCGTCACCGATGACGTCCACGGGATTGCCAAACGCCGCCGAAGCGGGCAGGAAAGTGCGCAGTTTCGCGTCGCTTTCCTTGCTCGGAGGAACCATTTTCAAACCCAAACCTTCGGCAGCGTCGGCGGCCATGATGCCCGGTCCGCCGGCGTTGGTGATGATGGCTACGCGCTCGCCGTTTGGGAGCGGCTGCATGGCGAACGCGGCGGCGTAATCAAACAACGCCTCGAAATTTTCCGCGCGGATGACGCCCGCGCGCCTGAAGGCCGCGCCGTAGGCAATGTCGGCGCCGGCCAGGCTGCCGGTGTGCGACGACGCCGCTTTCGCACCCGCCTGCGTAATGCCAACTTTCAAAATAACGACTGGCTTGATGGCCGCCGCCTGTTCCGCCACGCGCAAAAATTTATCGCCTTCCTTGATGCTTTCCAGATAACCGGCGATGACGTTGGTGACCTTGTCTTCCGCGAGCGCCTGGATGAAATCCGCCTCGTTGAGATCGGCCTTGTTGCCGAAACTGATGACCTTGCCCAAACCGAGCTTCTGGTTGGCCGCCCAGTCGAGAATCGCCACGCACAACGCGCCGGATTGCGAGATCACGGAGATTTTTCCGGGCGGCGGCACCGACGGCGCGAAGGTCGCGTTCATTTTGTGGTCCGTATTTAGCACGCCCAGGCAGTTGGGCCCGACCATCCGCGCACCGTGCGTCCGGCACATTTCCACCAATTCTTGTTCGGCCTTGGCGCCCTCGACGCCAACTTCCTTGAAACCGGCGGTGATGACGATCACCGATTTCGCCCCGGCCTCGAGGCAACTGCGCAGCGCGTCCTTTACGAATTTGCCCGCCACCACGACAATGCCGAGGTCAATCGGGCTTTTGTATTCGTCCAGCGATTTGTAGCATTTAAGCCCGAGAATTTCTTCGGTGCCCGGATTGACCGGAACGATCGCGCCGGTGAAACCGCCATTCACGAGATTGGCCAGCACCGCGTGCCCGACCTTTTCCGGGTTGCGGGACGCGCCAATCACGGCCACGGCCTTTGGATACAAAAGTGTCTCAAGCATAGAATTTCGCCAAAGTTAGCTTCGCTGTTTTCCCGCCGGTTGCTTGCCAAACCTTGGTAAAGACTTTACCGATTTTGCGGAGTTTGGACAATGTGATGTAAAAAGTAATTTCAGGCATGAAATTCATGGAGGCGAGTTTGGTCGGAAGAGCGAAGCGACCCGTAACATGTCATACACCACATGCTATGAAAAACGTTACCTGCGCAGGTTCACATTGCCTACGACTCCAAAATGCGGAGCCGGCTTTCCAATTGGGTGTCCTTTGTTATATTTCGGCGCGCGCGCGACGAATGAAAAAATACTGGCATGTCATTGGCATCGGAATTCAGAACAACCTGACGTACCGCGTCAATTATCTGACGCGGACGCTATTTAGTTTCATCCCGCTGTTTGCCATGCTATCGCTCTGGCGCACGATTTACGCGGGCAAGGGGACGGCCATCGCCGGTTACACCCTCGCGGAAATGATTTTCTACTATCTGCTGGTCGCGGTCGTGGATGTGCTGACAGCGGTGAACGAGGACGACTGGCAGATTGCCGCCGACATTCGCGAAGGCAACATCAGCCAGTTCCTGCTCAAGCCGATGGATTATTTGTGGTTCCGGTTAAGCCTGTTTGTCTCCGGGCGCATCGCGTTTATGGCGGTGGCCCTTGTGCCGTTGGCGATTTTCATTGCCTGTTTTGGGCGTTATTTTGTCCTCCCGCCCAGCGGGACAGTCTTCATGGTGTTTTGCGTGTCGCTGGTGCTGACGGCGTTGCTCCAATTCTTCATTTCCTACGCGATGGCCATGCTCGCGTTCTGGGTGCTGGAGGTTTCCACGTTCATTTTCATTCTGTTCGCATTTGAGTACCTCGCCAGCGGGCACATGTTCCCGCTCGCCATATTGCCGCCGGGGCTTCGTCACGCGCTCTTTTTTACGCCGTTTCCTTATGAAATGTATTTTCCCATCGGCATTTACATGGGCAAAATTACGGGCGTGGATTTATTGCAGGGCATGTTCGTGCAGGCGGGCTGGGTGCTCGTGACGTATGCCTTCGCGCGGTTCATGTGGCGGCGCGGCGTCCGGCATTACGGCGCGTTTGGCGGATGAAAAAAGTTGCGATATACGATATAGGATTTACGAACCCATCTCGTGCTCCAAGCGGCACGTAAATCGTATATCGGAAATCAAAAAACCTACGGCCCGGTCGGACTCGCGGCGGGCGGGGCGTTCGTGGGCGGACTGACCGGACTGGTTGCCGCATTCGCCGGCGCGGTTTCCTTGAGAAAATCGTCGAGGATGGCGAGGTAGGCATCCACCTCGCCGCTGTCCTCCGGCCCCGTGCCCTGCTTGAGCGACCGCAACTGGTCGGCGGCGGACTGCGCCTGCGCCCGCAAATCGTTCATGTCAATCTTGCCCGTACTCAAACCGTTCAGCAAATCGTTGAACTTGCTGACCGCTTCCGGGCCGGCCGGGCTGAGAAACTGCGCTTCCACCTGCTGGACGAGATTGGTCTGGCCGCTCAACCCGCGCAACGCCGACGTCAGGTCGGCGGTGGAATTGGTCTGATCCGTGGCGGGTCCGGTCATCGGCAGGCTCGCCTGTACCGCCGCCGACAATGAAGTTCCCGCCTTGGCTGTGCCGTTGCCCAGAACGATAGCGGTGACCTTGGCGCGGGGCAAAGCGACCCGGCCCAGATTCTCGTTTTGCAGGACCAGCGTGTTGGTGGAGACCGACAGAACCGTGCCGTGGAGCGTGTCGCCGTTTTGCATGACCACCTGGTCGGCCCGCAACGGGAGGCCGCAGGCCAGTGCGGCCAGCAGGGTCAGCCGTCTGATGATTTTGAACATGGTGGCAGGATACTCCGTGGCGGTTGGTTCCGCAAATTCGTCCGGCAGGTTTGTGAAAAATGGAACATCGGCGCGGAACGGATCTCGCGAATCCCGCAAACAGAGATGTCCGATGTCCCAGCCGGTCGAATGGCAGCTAGTTGCTTTTGATAGGCCGTTTAATCGTTCTCGCGGTCGAACAACATCATTTCCGCAAACACTTTTTTCGGATAGCCGGCTTTCGACCATGTGTGATTGCGGGTGTTGTAACTCCAACCACGTTGTTCCAATTGCCTGGCAAATTCTTCGCGGTTCAAATTCAAGCATCCCAATGCGCGCCGGTGCCATAATTCAATGACCAGCCGGTTGAACAAGGCCTCGCTGGTGAATGTGCTCACGCCGTTGCCGAGGCAGGCGTCAAAAACTTGCGAGAGAATTTTCGCTGGATCGCGAGCCGTGACCAGCTCGGAAGCCGTTTGCGATTTGCGGGCCTTGGCCGGCTTGTAAAAGGTCAAAATCATCTCCCCCGCCAGCACGCTCGCCGAGTTTTTCTTCTTGTGCATGGACCAGATGACGTCGCCAGTCTGGGTGATGGCGGCCTTCAATTCGCCGCCGCATTCGTCGGCGGTTTCGAGAATCGTGGCGAAGTAGCTGGTGTCCCAATGCTGAAACACAATGGAAAGCCAGCGGTCCGGCTTCAGCAGGCGAAAGCAGGTCTTGATGCTCCGCGCTAGGCTCTTTTTGTAATGTTCCTCGGTGTGGCCTTGTTCGCCGCCGACAATGGTTTCCTGCCCGCGGGTCTCGTCCGTGACCGGAAAGCCCAGCCAGTGGTTCCATAAAATGGAAAGGTCGAGATAGCTGATGAATGCCCCGTAGGGCGGGTCCGTAAAGATATAATCCACGCTGCCCGGTTTGAGGACTTGATCGAGGGTTGCGGCATCGTGTGCCAACAAGCGAAAATGTTTTTTGCTGTCGAGACGGAGCGTTCCGCCGGACTTCTTTTCCCAGTAATCACGCAATTGCAAAACCTCTTCCTTGGCGGCAAGAACATTCCGAAACCGGCCATGAAACGTTTCCCAAATGGGAAGCTCAACGGATTGCGCCGCCAGTTTGTAGCGATAGATGCTGAAAATACTCGAACCACCCCGGCTTTCGGCGCGGCCCTTGGCGGAAAGAAAAGTCTTGTTGAGCTTGGCGACCGATGCCGACCATGCCAGCAGCAGCAAATCGCGGATGACGCCGTCTTCGCGTTCAATCGCCTGCTTGATCAAGGCCAGTCCGGCCAACTGGCGCGGCGTGAACATTTCATGAAAAAACTCCGCGTCGGAATTCCGCGGCAGCCGGATGTTTTCCGGCAATGGAAGTTCTTTCAGCCATCCCTTCGCCGTGGCTTCGTCCTTTTCGATTTCCTGAATTTCTTTGGAGCAGGCTTGCTCCACACGCTCGAATGCCTGACGCAATGGCGCGGTGGAAGGCAGCGTCGTGTCGGCGATGTTGCGCGCAATGAAATTGGCAAAGGGGTTCAAATCATTCTGAATCGCGCTGCGTCCGAGCAGGAACGCCTCAATCGCCGTCACGCCCGTGCCGCCGAATGGATCCAGCACGACGTCGTTTTCCTCGGAATATCGCTTGAGGTAATCCCGGACGACGTTTGCCGGGCGGCGCGTGAAGTAAGGATGGACGCCGTAATGCCGGGCGTCTTCCTGCCGGGCGGCGGGAATGGCTTCAAGGATTGGTTCGATGCAGGCGCGTTTCATCAGCCGTGAAGATAATCCGCCAACGCCGAGAGTTCGAGAATATCCACATGGTCGGGTGGATTGACTAAATCGTGTTCGATGCACAGCACAACGGCCCGTGGCAATTCCGTGTAACGCATGATCTGATAATCGAACCCGGACGAACGTTTTTTGATCTCGACGGGGCACGGATACGCTGGGAAGCCGGAAAAGCTGAATTGGCTCCGGGGACAGTCATAGCCCTTCACGAGGTAAAGACTCAGATCAACTCCCAAAACCGACAACGCGCCCGCCGTGCGGAGCAAATCGGCTTCATGCACATTTTTGATGTCTGTGTTTCGATGGTCTGCGACCACGCGCCGTATCTGTGTGCCCGCCCAAGAAACATCACTTGCTGATGCCTTGCGACAGGCTTCGATTTGTCTCTTCCAGAACTTGCTTTGGTAATCGTGATGAAATGAAAGCGGCGAAACCACCTTTTCCAAGGTCTGCGTGCGTTCTGAACCACGCAGAATCACTGCCGTTGGAATCAAAATGAAATAACCATCGGGATGGATTGTCACATCCACCTCTATCGTCTCAAAATCCTCTTTGCTACGGATCCCGAACCATTGGCGAATGGATTCGCCAATGGACATGTTGGTTTCGTCTGCTTGAACCCGGTAATGCTGGGCATTCGCCTTCACCAGCTTGTTTTTACCGTTGTATTTCCAATCTGGATGAAGCGCCACAAAAGATGTCCGCGTGATACCGTAAGGAGTTTGCAGCACGACAGCACAGGCTCTTTCCTTGTCCAAGTGGTTTTTCAACCAACGGGGCATTCCTTGCAACCAATACTGTTGACCACCCGACTTTCGGCTTTTGTCTTTTGACTGTTGGAGGTGCAAAAATGGGTCAAGGGTAATTTTCGTCGTGAAGTATTTCCGTTCTGCCATAACGCGGCCAGTGTGCGCCGGATTCTAATCAGGGTCAACCCGCGTCCCGCTGCATTAAATATTTCTCGACACGCTTTAAGAATGGGCGTATCCAGCCCACAGCAGCCCGGATTGGAAGACTGAAAAACCAATAAACGCCGGTCATGTGGGAAATTCCCGCAGAGCAGGCCGTCTCCGGTCGCCGCGGCTTGGAAAGACCGTCACCGCCGTCTGGCGAAGAACGCTGAAACAAAACGTGACCAGCCGTGAAAGCGGATTGAAACCCCGGTGTTCCCGCCTTATTTTCAGCGCGTCTGGGCTTGCGGTGTTATCTCACCATTTATGGCGCGTTGTGGAAAACTTCCGTCACGCGGGAGATGCCGTTCAATAGCAATTTCATCCTCGCGGCGATCAGCTTTTGGCCGGCGCGGAGCGCAGAGCCGGCTGCTCAGAAATCCCAACTCAGGCCTCCACTCACCGTGTGACTGGCGGAATGGTCACTCGCCAACTCACCGTCGTAATAGGCAAAGATGGAAAGATGTTGCGCGACCCGCGTGCTCAAACCGGTGACCAGGGAAAGACTGTCCCGCCCCAGCGACGGACTTTGCACCGCGAAAACAGTGCCGGCGCCGCTGGCCATCTGGGATTGAATCGTCCGGGCATCGTCCATGCATTCATGCCGCCAGCCAATCTGAACCTCGGGCCGCAACGTTTCCTTGGAGATGCGCCATTCGTAGGCTAATCGCCATCCGACCAAGGTCCACAACGAATCGCTGTCATTGTTCATCACTTGAAGCGGCGACGCGGATCCGGTTTCGGTAAACCCGTTGATGTCAACGTAGGTGTAGTGCATCTCAGCCAGCATGCCGGCCGTAAAGTCATCAAATTTCAGGTCGTAACCGCCGCCCAACATGGTATCAACCTCGTAACCATCGGTGTCTCCGCTCGCCGTGCCGCCCACCGCGGCGCGTTGGCTGCTATAATGGTAGCCGCCCCCGCCCAATTGCGCTTCCAGATAGGCGTTGGGATTGAACCAACTCCCGTAGAGGCCTCCGCGACCGCCTGCCATGTCCGCACTGCCGCCGTTGACCAGGCTCGCTTCACCGCCGGCGTAATCCAGCGTGAAACCGCCCGCGAGACAATTCTCCACCCGTTTGTCGAAATCCAGAACGACACCGGAATTCTGGAGACTATAACCCGGCGTCGCGGCCGTGGTGTTGACATCAATGAACTGGCCGAAACCGCCCGCGAAGGCGCTCCAGCCATCGTCCCGGCTGGCCTTTTCCATCGGCGGCAGGCTCCGATCGGCGGAGGCCAGTTGCACCGCCGGTCCGCCCGGCACGAAAAGCGATGACATGTTGCCAGCGGTTGTGTATCCGGTCCGGATGTCGTTCATCCGCCGTTGCACATTCCCCACGATGGTATCTACGGCGCCAAAGTTCATGTCAAACAACGACCCCAACTCCTCCGGCGCGATCAGGTCAAAGTCCGCCGGGAGTTGCGGTCCGGGAACGGCATCGAGACTGGCGATCAAATTCGTCTCGCGCGGGTCGCCCTGCAATTGATTGGTGCTCAGGAACCCGGAGAAGGTGTCCAGGTTTCGTGCCACGGCGACTTGGTTTGGGGTGAGGGCAAACGGCACAAAGCTCCCTTGCAGGGTGATCAGGTTGACCTGATCGGGTCCATAAAGGGTGCCGAGTTGAAGCGCGTAGTTGCCTTTCAACGGATCGAACAAGCTCGCGAACTGGCCGGTCACGCCATCGCCTGCGGTCAATATCGTGAACTGCTCGCCTTTCACCGGCACGAAATCATTGAACCGGGAGACGACGAGCGAGCCATCAAGAACCGCCGTGCCGCTGATGGCGAGTTGGTCGGAGACCGGAGCCAGTTTGATTCCAAGCGTGCCATCAGCGGTTTGCGTAAAATTACCAGTGAGCGCCGTCGTCTGAATCCGTTCATTGCCGCCGGGGCAAAGGACGCCCGCGTTCCGGTAGAGGTTCCCTTGGCCGAGATTGATTGTTCCGCCGGCATTGAACCAACTGTTGGAAAAATTGTTGAACAAGTTGTTGCCGACGCCCAGATCAACCGAGCCAATGATGACCCCGTAGTTATTGACGCTCTCATTGCCGCCAGTGCCGAGAATGGCGGTGCCGTCCATGCCGTTTAACGTCGTGATTGCGCCGTAATTGGTGAGCGTATTGTTCTCTCCATCAAGCAGGCGGACTCCAACGCTCGAACCCCAACCGCCTTGCACCGTGCCGCTGAGAATGTTCACCGAAATGTTGCCGCTACCGGAAGCCCCGACGCTTTGGGCGCGGATGCCATCGGAGTTGGTTCCTTGGGCGAAGATATTGCCATCCACCGTAACGCTGACGGTTCCGCCTGACTGTTGACCGCCCGCGCTCTGAGCGTAGATGCCATGAGCATTATTTCCATAAGTGACGATGTTGCCGTTTTGCACGACCGTGACGTTCCCGCCGGAGCCGTTCCCGCCTACACTGCCGGCAAAACTCACACCGGAACCGGTATTTTCGGTGGCGTCGCCTTGCGCTTGGGTGCCCGGACTAAAGAGCAGCGAACTGAGATCCAAGTCGTCGCTGATTCCGGAAAAACCGCCGCCGCCGCCGACGCTTTGAGCCAGAATGCCCACGCCAAAGACGCCTTCGGTCCAGACGTTGCTCGTGTTGTTGACCATCACGTTCCCGGCATTGCCGCCCGCGCCGCCATTGCCGCCCAGAATAAACGTGGAACTGAAGCTCAACAGACTGAGAGCCGGCGCGAGCGATTCCGGCGTGTTGCTGAGTTCAATCTGATAAGTGGAGGCATTGCCACCGCTCCCGCCGCTCCCGCCGATGCTTTGGGCCTGGATGCCATAGGAGAACGCGCCTTTGGTGACGATGTTGTTGAAGCTGTTGACATTCACGGTTCCGCCGGTTCCACCGCCGCCGCCGTTGCCGCCCATGGACATCGTGAACGAATAGCTCGGACTGATATCCTTGGCATCTTTCAAGATGCTCAGGTCTCCGCTGATGGTTGTGCTGTTGCCGCCCTGTCCGCCGCCGCCACCCACGCTTTGCGCAAAGATGCCGGAGGAATAATTGCCCTCCGTCCGAATCCCGCCGTTATTGGTGACGCCAACGGTTCCGCCATTGCCGGCCACGCCGCCCTTGCCGCCCACCGCGGCACTTGCGGTGACATCGCAATTGTAGGTGAGACTGACGGTGGTGCTGTTTCCGCCGTTGCCGCCGCCGCCGCCGACGCTCTGGGCCAGGATGCCGGCCGAAAGAGAGTTGGAGGTAATAATGGTGCCTGAACTTTGCACCGCAACGGCGCCTCCATTGCCACCCTTTCCGCCTCTGCCGCCGACACTGACGGCTATGTCCACCGCTGGAAGGTCTTCAATGACGTTTGCCGCGGCTGACAAAACAAACGCATTTCCGCCGTTGCCGTCGCCGCCGCCGCCGCCGATGCTTTGCAGATAAATTCCCCGCGCATAATCGCCAAAGGTGGTGATGTCACCGGAGTTGGCAACGATTACCGATGCACCATTGCCTCCAGATTTTGACCCGCCGCCAATTGAAATTAGTCCACCGGAACCTGCGCCATCACCACCGCCGCCGCCGATGCTCTGCACCTCGATGGCCGAGGAAAATTCTCCAAGAGTTGTAATTGTTCCGCTGTTCGTCAGGGTGGCGATTCCTCCGTTGCCGGCGCTTGAACCACTGCCGCCAATGGAAATCACTCCGCCGGAGCCTGCGCCGTCGCCGCCGCCGCCGCCGATGCTTTCAATGAAAATCCCGTGGGAATTGGTGCCGTAGGTAAAAATCCGGCCACTATTCACCACATCCACATTGCTGGCGCTGCCGCCGCCGGTGCCGGAGCCGCCGATGGAGAACAGACCGCCGGAGCCTCCCCCACTACCGCCTCCGCCGCCGATGCTCTGCGCACAAATCGCGTCGGAATTGTCATTCGAGGTCAGGATGCCTCCGAAATTGAAAACGCTGACCTTGCCGCCGTAACTGACACCGCTGCCGCTGCCGCCAATTCCGACGAGGCCGCCACTGCCCGCGCCATCGCCGCCACCGCCGCCGATGCTTTGCGCGTAAATTCCTTTGGAGTATTCGCCATACGTCTGAATCTCGCCGTAGTTGGTGACCGTCACGTTGCCGCCGTTGCCGCCCGCGCCGCCCGTGCCGCCGACACCGACAATGGCCCCCGCGCCGCCGCCGCTGCCGCCGCCGCCACCGATGCTTTCGGCAAAGATGCCGTGGGCATTGGTGCCGTAAGTGATAATCTGGCCACCCGCATCCTGGGTAACATACACGTCACCGCCGTTGCCGGCGCTTTCTCCGCTGCCGCCGTGAGAATAAAAGATGCCGGCCTGGCCGCCGCCCTGACCGCCAAACCCGCCGACGCTTTCGGCATAAATGCCATATGAATTGTCGCCGGAAGTTTCAATCGTTCCACCGCTTCTGACGATGACCGTGCCGCCATCGGTCGCCTGGCCGCCGTTACCCGGATGGCCGGCAATCCAGCCGCCGCTGCCGCCGCTTCCGGCGTTACCGCCGACACTCTTGGCCCAGATGCCATGAGCATAGTCGCCCGTGGTTGTGATGTTCCAATCGCCATCCACTGTCACAGTGCCTCCTTGTCCGCCATTGCCGCCGTTGCCGCCGCCGGTAACGACCTTGTCACTGCTGCCGCCCGCGCCACCATCGCCGCCGGCACTGACAGCTAGAATGCCGCTCGCATAGTCGCCGGCGGTCGTGATCGTCCCGCTGCCATTCACGTAAATGTCGCCGCCATTGCCACCAGTTCCTCCGGGACCGCCGTATCTCCAAAAACCGCCGTCGCCGCCCTGACCGCCGGTGCCGCCTTGACTCCAGGCCACCACTCCAACGGAATAATTTGATATCGTCGTGATACTGCCATTTGCCGTGACGGTGACCGCGCCTCCGTTGCTCCCGGTGCCACCCTGTCCAGCGCTATGCCCTGCGCTTCCGCCCCCGCCCGTTCCGCCATTGCCGCCAATGCTCTGCGCAAAAATGCCTGACGAGTTGTTGCCATAAGTCTTGATGGCTCCTTCGTTGGTCACGGTGACACTGTTGCCGGCGCCGCCTGCCGAGGCGATTCCCGCCAGGGTTTGGCCGTAGCTGGCCAGGTCGGGCAACACGGAATTCTGATTGGTGCTCGGTCCGTACGCGTCGAGATATGCTCCCGAATCAAAAACCAGCCCGTTCGTGGTCATCGTGATGGTCGTCACCAGTGTGCCTGAAGAATCATTTGTAATTCCCGTCCCGTTGACTCCCTGCACTGTGTAATTCACAATCGTCTGCACGGTCTGACCGTTGGTTAGACCGTCGAAGTTGGTCCCGGCGTCAAAGCTGAACGTCCCGTTTGTATTGATCGCGAACGTTCCCCCACTGCCGGCGATGGGAGTGCCATTGGTATCCACGAGCGTGCCCGAGACTGACCCGCCAACGGTGGCCGCAGTCCCGTCCGCGTTCGTCACGCCAACCACTGTGAACGTCACACCGAGTGCGGACAGATTTGTCAAGCCCTGGATTATCCCCGGCGAATAACCGGTCGTCTGGCTGGTAGCGACAATTCCGGCTGCGTTGTCGCCTTCGGTAGTGATGTCGCTGACGCTTTGCACCTGCACCACCCCGCCTTGCGCGCTGGAACTGGTCGGGATGGGGATGCCCCAAAACGGGTCGGGGGGCGGATTGGCAGGTGGGCTTCCGACGCTCCCGGCGTTGATTCCGGCGGCGCCGGTTGCGTTGATGACGATGTTGCTGCCACTCAATCCGGCATTAATCACCACATTGCCGGCACCGGAGTTCTGGAAACTGATGCCGGACATTCCATTGGCCGGCTGGATCGGCCCGCTCAACGAATTTACATCGAGCGTCGTCACCTGTCCGAGTTGGAAATCCACTCCGTTGGTGATGCCGTTGATTTGGTTTCCTTGAAAGAGCGCCACGCCGTTTGTGATGTAAATCGGCGGGTCAGGCGACGCCTGGACAAAGTCAACGCCGGCCAGCGCCGCAGCGGCAACGAGTGCCGCAACGGTGAGTTGGGACGAGTGAGTGAAGAGTCGAGTGGTAGCGTTCATAAGTTGCCTTTTCGAGTGGTGTTGGGGAAGAAACGGAGACGCAAAAAGCCAGAGAGGTAGGAGAATCGGACACAGTTTTCGCCCCTTGGGAAACCGCCCCAAAACGGAGAACCGCGATTTCCTTCAAAAAGCCGTTTATTTGCCGTCTGGTTCACAGCATTTCCAAATGAATGGCAGGAATCACTGCCCGACCGTATCGGCCTTCTGAAGCGCTGTATCCTTGCCGGGCCGTGCTCCGCCGGGCTTGCGCAACACAGACGTCCTGACAGCAATAGGTTATTAAGAATCAGATTCTAATGTCAAATAAATATTTTAATAACTTATCGTATCGAAATCATTATAGTTCGTCGTAAATGGAGAAACCAAGGCGCGAGGACGCCAGCTCCGTCTGTTTCGGGCGGTGCCGCAACCGTCCAAGAGTCATTTCTGGACTGTGCTTCCTGAATTAAAAAGCTCGACTCGTTTCGGGAACAGGCGTAATCCAACCATATCAACCCAGATTGGCAGACGGGTAAACCTATGAACACCGGTCATGTCAAAAACCTCCTCGGCCCAAACCGTCTCCGGCCTTCACGCCGCCTGACCGCACCCGGCCAACCCTGAAACAATCCACTGCTTATGAACGAATCCATTCCCGCAACCGCGCCGCTTGAACCCACCGTCCCCGCCTACAAGGACCGTTCGATCGGTCTGACGATCTTCGGCATCCTGACCATCCTGCTGGGCTGTCTGGCCGGGTTGATGATCCTGTTGATGCTCGTCGGCCAGATGGCGGCGGCCCGGACCGGCCAGGTGCCGGCCAACTTTGCAACTCTGCTGCCAGCGGTTTGCATTTACGGCGTTTTGGCGGTGGCGCTGGTTTGGCTGGGCATCGGTTCCATTCAGGCCCGGCGCTGGGCGCGGGCGCTCCTGCTGGTCTTTTCCTGGAGCTGGCTGGTGGTAGGAGCCATCGCCCTGATAGCCATGGCGTTCGTCCTGCCGAAGGTGCTGGTAAACCTCCCGTCCGGCGGCACGGCCGATCACCCGGCCCCGCCGGTGCCGGTGGGCGTGATCATGGGCATCGCGTTCCTGTTCCTTGGTGTCGTTTATGTTTTGTTGCCGGCGGTCTGGACATTTTTTTACAGCAGCCGCCACGTCAAAGCCACCTGCGAAGCGCGCGACAGTGTGACCCGTTGGACCGATGCCTGTCCGCTGCCAGTGCTGGCCTTGTGTTTATGGCTGGTTTTTCCCGTGCCGATGATGCTGCTGATGCCGGTCGCGGGACATGGCGTGATGCCGTTCTTCGGCATTTTCCTGACGGGCGTGCCGGGCGCGTTGCTCTGCCTGGCGATTGCCGCCCTCTGGAGCTATGCCGCGTGGCTGGTGTATCATCTCAAACCGCAAGGTTGGTGGCTCATCTTGATTGCTTTGATCGTTTTCATGGTTTCCGGTCTGATGACCTTTGCGCGGCATGACGTGCTGGAGATGTATCAATTGATGGGTTATCCGCAGGCGCAGATTGACCAAATGCAAAAGACCGGGCTGCTGACGGGAAACCGCATGGGCTGGCTGATGGCGATTTCCGTCCTGCCGCTGCTGGCCTATCTTCTGTTCGTGAAGAGATATTTCCGGGCCAAAGCGTAAACCGCCGGACGGGGCAAGGCGGGCGCGTGGCTGTCGCTTCAAGCCAGGCCGGTTTTAACGTCCTCCGTGCGGGCAGGGCATCGCACCGGAATGTTCTAGTCGGCCAGCCGACTCTACCGCCAAAACAGCCACTTTTTAAAAGCGTTTCTACTTGACATTCAATGCCATTTGAGGAGAATTGATGCACCATAGAAAAGACAGTTGTGAAATCGCGTTCTCTCCGGCTTGCACTTGTTCTGCTGATACTTCCAGCCTTCAAGGTTTCGGCGGCGACGCTTTACGTGGATTTGAACTGCACCAATCCCGTGCCGCCTTATGCCGATTGGAGCACCGCCGCGACAAACATTCAGGACGCCATTAATCATGCGGGCTTTGGTGACACCGTTCTGGTCACGAACGGAGTTTATCAATACGGCAATACTGGAAACTCCCGCATCGCGCTTTTCACCGCGTTGACGGTTCAAAGCGTCAACGGGCCGGCCTTCACCGCCATCCAAGGTTATCAAGTACCCGGCACCACAAATGGCAGCAGTGCGGTGCGGTGCGTCGGTCTTGTCAGTGGCGCGACGTTGTCCGGCTTCACGCTGACCAACGGCGCGACGCCCAATTATGACTATGGCGGGGGCGTGAAGTGTGCCGGCACGAACTGCCTGGTTACCAATTGCGTGATCATCAACAACGCGGCCTATGACGGCGGCGGCGGCGCCTACCAGGGCACGCTCATCAATTGCAGCTTGATTGGAAACACGGCCAGCGCGCTAAATGTCGGTTCCGGCGGCGGCGCGTCCCAGAGCACCTTGATCAATTGTCTGCTGGCCCGAAACTTTGCCGGTTACATCGGCGGTGCGGCGTTGGGTTGCGTGCTCATAAATTGCACCGTCGTGAACAATTCCGCCGCGGCCTATGCCGGCTCACTCTCCGGCGGTTATGTCAACAATTCCATCGTCTATTACAACTTCAGCTATTACACAAACGCGGACAATAGTGGCGGGAACACTTTCACCAATTGTTGCGTGTCTTTTTCCGTCAGCGGCGGCGCGAACAATTTTACCAACCCGCCGTTGTTCGCTAATCCCGCCGCCGGTGATTATCATTTGAACGCCGCCTCGCCCTGCATCAACGCCGGCAATAATTCCTTCGTGACCAGCGGCACGGACTTGGATGGAAACCCGCGCATCGTCGGCGGGATCGTGGACCTCGGCGCTTACGAATTTCAATCGCCGGTGCGTTATGTGAACATCAACAACACGGCGCCCGTGTCGCCGTTCACGAACTGGATTACGGCAGCCACGAACATCCAGGACGCGATTGACGCGGCAAACCCCGGTGATTTCATTGTCGTGAGCAATGGCATCTATCAAACCGGCGGGCGGACAGTGAACGGATATCTGCTTACCAATCGCGTGGTGATAGACAAAGCTGTAACCGTCCAAAGCGTCAACGGCCCGGCGTCAACTGCTATTGCCGGGTTCCGCAATGCAAACCTTCCGCCGACCGGCATTCGTTGCGTGTGCCTGACCAATGGCGCGGCGTTGATGGGCTTTACCCTGACCAACGGCGCCACTCTCACCACGGGAGACATTTCTCAGGGACAAAGCGGCGGCGGCGCTTGGTGCACTGACAGCGGGGTCGTCCTGTCTAACTGCGTATTTGCGGGTAATGCCGCCGCGCGGTATGGCGGCGGCGCTTTTCAAGGCACGGTGTTCAATTGTACCTTTACCAACAACTCGGCCAGCTACGGCGGCGGCGCGGCCTCCAACGCCTTGTTTAATTGCACACTCGCGCGCAACAGTTCGCTGTATCAAAACTTCAACTACGGCGGCGGCGCCTATGCCTGCACGCTGAACAATTCCCTGATCGTCGGCAATCAATCCGTTGCCGGAGGCGGTTTCGGCGGCGGCGCGGCCTTCAGCACCTTGACCGCGTGCGTGGTCAGCAACAACAGCGCTGGTGCCAGCGGCGGCGGACTCTTTGAGAGCATTGCCAACCGCTCCTTGATTTCGAGCAATCGTTCCGTCAGTGCCGGGGGCGGCGCGTTTAGCAGCACCTTGAATAATTGCAGCGTAAGCACCAATTCCGCAAGGTATGGCGGCGGTGCGTGTTTTGGCAGTGTGGTCAATTCCGTTATTTTAAACAACATCGCCGGCACTGGCGGCGGGACTTGTTCGAACACGCTTATCAACTGTGTCCTAAACAATAATGCGGCAAATTATGACGGTTTCGGCGATGGCGCTCAAGGTGGCGGTGCATATAACAGCGCTCTTATCAATTGCACAGTAGTCAGCAATTCCGCAGTGAGTCTTCCAGGCGGCGCAGCGGGTGGCGGTATCGTTGGCTGCACACTGACCGATTGCATTGTTTATTACAATTCAAGTTCAGAAGCCGGCCCTAATTTTTGGAACAGCACGATGAATTATTGTGACACAACACCGCTGCCGACGAACGGCGTTGACAACATCACCAACGACCCGGCCTTCGTGGGCGGCGGCGATTTCCATCTCCAATCCAACTCGCCTTGCATCAATTCCGGCAACAACGCCTACATAGCGACCAGCACTGACTTGGACGGCAATCCGCGGATCGTCGGCGGCACGGTGGACATCGGCGCTTACGAATATCAAACGCCCACGTCCGTCATCTCCTACGCTTGGCTCCAGCAATACGGCCTGCCCACGGACGGCTCGGTGGATTACGCGGATTTGGACGGCACCGGACTTACTGTTTGAGACCTCTGCAAAAGGTCGTTTGAGTTGCTGATTTGATGTCAAAGTCATTATTCAACGAAAAATGGGTTTGGCGGCACGCCACGGTCGGCGATGTGAGCCACCGTTTTGAACTTTTTTGTCCGCCGCGCGGGCGTTCTGAATGTTTTGCTTCATGTTCCGGTCAAACTCACCAGCCGTTTCAAGTTCCAACAGATGCTCTTGAACTCCAACTCCAGCCGATTGGGATCGCGCCCCACATACCGCACTCGCCCGTAGCCCGTGCTGCGCTTCCACCAGCCAAAGATTTTCTCAATCCCACACCGCACCCGGCTCATCACCGCATTGAACAGCACCGTCGTCCGGTCCAAGGGCTGTCCCCGAAACGCTTTGCGCAAAATGCCGTTGCCGATTTTCCGGCGCTCACACCAACGAGCGCGTTGAGCGCTCCAATAGGCTTTGTCGGCCATGACCATTTCCTCATCCCCTTTGACCACGGTTTCAAATTCCTGACTGTCATGAACGCTGGCGTCCGTCAAGGTGACGCAACGAATCACCGTCTGATCCCGGTCAACGGCCACGTGCGCTTTGTAGCCGTAGTGGGGTTGACCGCCCTTGACGGTAAAGCCCGCGTCGTCATCGCCGCCTCCTTTATCTGCCCGGCTCGGGGCGCGACGCGCCGCCTGCAACAGCGTGGCGTCCACCAGGGTGCAGGTTTTCAGGATGAACCCTTTTTGTTCCAGTTGATGGTTGACCAGCGCCAGCAGTTTTTCCTGCAGACCGTAACGGATGAGCCGCTGGCGAAAGCGCACCAGCGTGGTTTCATCGGGCACGCTGTCCTGCAAACCCAGCCCCACAAACCGCCGCCAACTCATCCGGTCGGCGACCAACTCCTCGCATTGCGGATCCGACAGCCCGTAGCAATGCTGGAGCAGGCTCATTTTGAAGAGCACCAGCGGCGGGTGCGGCGGATGGCCGGTGGTGGCCGGATACATCCGGTGCAGCACCGCTTCAATCGGTTTGAAATCCAGCGCGTGATCCAGCCCTTCCAAGAAATCGTTGGTCGGCACCGCAGGCATGAGGCTGTCCAAAAGTCCCAATTGAGGATTGCTCATCGTTTCCATGTCTCTCTGACTTCGATTCAACCGCCCTGTTCAAATGAGTTTTGCAGAGGTCTCTGTTTATCAGGATTGGATTGCCGGCTTGGACCCCACGAATTCTCTGTCTGTCCTAGCGATGTTGCCGCCGGTTCCCACGAACAACCCAACGGGCTTACTCGTAAGCTGGCAGAGCGTGAGCAACCGGAGTTATTTCCTGCAAAGCAGCACAAACTTGGGAATGCAGCCGGGGTTTTCGACCATCCAGAGCAACCTCGTCGGCCAGCCGGGCACGACAACTTACACTGACACCAGCGCCACGAATGCTGGCCCATACTTCTATCGCGTCGGCGTGCAGCAATAGGATTGGTAGCTGAATGAGCGGCAATTGCAAAGTGGGATTCCGCCGTGCAAGAATACCATCCTGGCCAAACCCAAAGGCGCGTGGCAGTAAACCGGCCTTCGCCCGCGCGCCCGGGGATCGATTATTTCTTACCGTATTTTGCCGGCTTGTCGTGGAGCACCAGCGGGCCGGTGATGGATTCAATTCCCTCCAGCGTCACGGCGGGAATTTTGGCCGGCCCAAGAATGGATTTGGCATCCAAAATCTCGATCCCCACCAGCTTCTCCCCTTCGCCAATGTTTAACGCCACTTCTTCGGACAAGCGCACGGTGCGGCACTCGTGCCGCCCTTCCCGCAGCCGGATGTAAAGCGCGTCAATCTCTGGATCGTAACTGATTTTCATGACCGGTCTCTTTCAAAAGTAAAACGTATAAACGGTAATGACAACTATTTCATTGGCCTTTTCCACGATAACCGGAGCCACTTGCTTGATGGCATACGGTTTGCCTTGCCAGTTGCGCCCAAAGGCAAAGTTATACCGGCACAACTCGCGCCCGTGTTTGGCCGGTTCCCGCGCACCCTTGCGAATGGCTTCCGTCACCTCGGCGGCGGTTGCGCCGCGTTCCCGCGTCTGTTCTTCGGCGTGTCTGGAAAATCGGATGGGTTTCATTTCATTCCGAGGTCACGCGCCATCTTTGCAAATTCCGCCGCTGCTGCAAGGATTCCTTCCCGGCCAAGCCCAAAGGCGCGTGGTGGGAGATCGGACTTCGCCCGTGCGCCCGCCAATCCAGCGCCGTCGGCGCGTCATCGTTGTAGAACCGGCATCCGAAATGAATCAAGCTCCGTCCGGAGCGGCATCTTCCGATGATTTCGCTCCTGACGGAGCTTTAGATTTTTAGAATTGGGTTTTCTACAACGATGCCAGCCCTGACGGGCTTGAAAAATTCGCGTTCATCTGTGAGATTCGTGTCAAACCCTCCGCGCCTCTGCGTCTCTGCGTTAAGATTTCCGCCGCCGTGCAAGGATTCCTTCCTGGCCAAACCCAAAGGCGCGTGGTGGGAAATCGGCCTTCGCCCGTGCGCCTGATTTGGCATGGCGCGCAGTCCCTTGCGCGCCGCGGCTCGCACGGAGTGCAAGCCCTACCTCTTTTCTTACCGTATTTTGCCGGCTCGTCGTGCAGCGCCAGCGGCGCGGTGGCGGATTCCAGTCCATCCAGCACCACTTCACGCATCGGCTCGCTTCCGCCGAAACGCTTTTGCGCATCAAGAATTTCCAGCCCGGCCAGCCGCCCATCGCGGTCGTAATCAGCCGCGATGCCTTCGGCCAGATGTTTGGTCGTGACCGTGGTTTCGCGGAACGTGATGCTCAACGCATCCACTTCGGCATCATATCTGATTTTCATGGTTCAAAAGTAATACGTATAGACGGTGATCACAACTATTTCCTTGGCCTCCTCCACAAAAACCGGGCGAACCTGTTTGATGGCGTAAATTTTGCCATTCCATTCCCGGCCAAACCCAAAGGCACGTGGCGGGAAACCGGCCTTCGCCTGCGCGCCCGTCAAACCAGCGCCGTCGGCGCGGCATCTTTGTAGAACCCAAGGCCAAATCAAATCCCCAGCCCCATCGGGGCGGCATATTCTGCTTAGTTCACCGTAGCAGCCGACGTGAGTCGGCTCCAATCTCTCAATTATGAGCGGACTGACGTCCGCTGCTACAAAATGATTCGGATGATTTCGCTCCTGACGGAGCTTTTGATATTTGGAATCGCGTTTTCTACAACGATGCCAGCCCTGACGGGCTTGGAAAATTCGTGTCAAACCGGCCTTCGTCCGTGCGCCAGCAATTCAAACCGCCGCGAGCACGCGGCATTATCCGCGATAAATTTCCCGCCGATTACCGATGGCCAGCAGATAAATTTCTCCGCGAGCCGGATCGAAGCGATAGATGACGCGATAATCGCCCACTCGCAACCTGTATTTGTCCGAGCCGGTCATGCGATAATGCGGAAACGCCGCCAGCCGCAAACTCATGGAATCAATTTTCTTCTGAACCAGGGCCTGAACTTGTTGCGGCAACCGGAAGAAATCACCGTCGAATTCCCGTGAAGCGACTTGAGTAGCCGCGCCGTTCATTGGCCGGCTTGTGCCTTGTGAATGCGAACGCGGCCTTCCCGGATGTCCCGCTCGCCGCGCTCAATCTTGGCCTTGAATTCATCGGTGAATTCGAGTTCGTCCTCCAGCATGTTTTCCAGCCAGTCGCGCAAAGCCTCCTGGTCGGCCTTGGGCAACTGCTTCACATCATTTTCAATTTTTTCCAGCGTCGGCATGTTGTAATTAAAGCCAAATTGCGGCGATTTGCAACATCATCATTTCCAATCAGGCCGCCGCCGGGCAAGGATTCCTTCCCGGCCAAACCCAAAGGCGCGTGGCGGGAAATCGGTCTTCGCCCATGCACCATTCAAGCAGGTTGCCTGCCTGCCGCCTTCAAAAGGGGCCGGATTTCATGTAGTCGGCGATGATGAATTCCCGAAGCTTGGCCCGCCGGAGCCGGGTGCGTTTCTTATACGCCGCCAACCGGACCGGGTCCGCCAGCACGTCGCCGGCATAATGCACCGCCTTGGCAAATTTCCGGCTGGACGCCTTCTGCCGCTTGCTCCGGCGGCGGCCCGAATAATCGGGCAGCGGAATAACGCGGAGCTTGCGCCCATAGAGCCGGAACAACAGGTTCCCGCATTTGCCACGGATGCTTTCTAATGCTACATTGAGGTGTGCAACAGCCATCTAATGGACTATAGTGCTTTTCGGCGGCTTTTCAAGTTTGCCTCTTTGGCCGTGTTTCCAACTTTTTCTCCGAATTGCGATAAAGTTCTGCCGTAGTTCTACCGTAGTTCTGCCGTCCCAGGTATCTAACAAGTCCCTGACAGGTATCTGACAAGTAGCTGGAGGGTGGCCAGCCGATATTTAACGCCTCCGGGCGTAAATAAGCGGAAATCGGTGCAACCCGGCGTCACTCCGTTGGGAAGCGGGTTGAATCTTCGGTGAGAGCGCACTATGTTCAGCGCGCATGGGCTTGAGGCGTTATCTCACCATTTACGGCGCGTTGTGGAAAAATTCCGTGACACGCGAGATGTCGTTCAAGGGCAATTTCATTCTCTGGATTGTGGTCGAATTGCTCTGGTTCGCGCTGCAGCTTTGTTTCATCGGCGTGCTTTATTTGCACACCAACTCCATCGGTACGTGGACGCAATGGCAGGTGGTGCTGTTGGTCGGCGCCAGCAGTTTCATCCAGCAAACGTATCAGGCGTTTTTCCTGACGAATTGCGTGAATGTTTCGGAACTCGTCCGCACCGGCAAAATGGATTTTCTGCTGATGCTGCCGATTAATACTCGTTTCCTGATCTCGCTGCGGCAGGTGGACCTCGGCGCGTTTGTGAATGGCGCGTTCGCGGTCGCCGTCATGGTCTTTGCCGCGGGAAAATTGCATTTACATCCAACGGCGGCGCAATTGCTCGGCTTCCTGGCGTTGTGCGTGGTCGGCATATTGATTCACTACTCGCTGATGTTCATGCTCGCCGCGATCAGTTTCTGGACGGTGCGCGCCCAAGGCATCGTGTGGGGCTATTACAATCTGTTCAACATCGCGCGGTTGCCGGACGATGCGTTTCGCGGCGTGTTCAAGTTGGTGTTCACCTTTGTGCTGCCGGTGCTGTTGGTCTCGAATGTGCCGACGCGCGTGCTGGCGGACAAACTGCACTCGCCGGCACTGTGGCTGGTGCTGCTGGGGATGGGCGTGGTTTGCGCGCTAGCGTCCGAATGGTTCTGGCGGGTGTCCATGCGCCGTTACACCAGCGCGAGCACCTGAACGTGCGGATTGATAGAACAACCGCGTTCTTCAATATTTTCTTGACAAGCATTAGGAGTGTGATTAGGATTGTTAGTATCATTACTTTTGTTTGGAAAGAGGAAGACTATGAAAAATATTCGCAAGCAAACAGCCTTGCTCCTTTTCGCTCTGTTTCCGGTGGTGGTTGCCGACGGGGCTGTTGGTTTCACCAACCTTTTCATTTTCAACGGCACTGACGGCGCCAATCCGGTTGCGGGTTTGGTGTTATCTGGCAACACTTTGTATGGAACGACTAAAGGCGGTGGCACGAACGGTGACGGAACCGTGTTCGCAATCAATACCGACGGGTCTGGATTTACCAATCTTTACGAATTCAGTGGTGTTGATGGGGCGCAGCCTTATGGCCCTTTGGTGCTTTCAGGGAATATGCTGTACGGAACAACATCTCAAGGTGGTGGGACTAGCGACCAAGGCACGATCTTTGCAATCAATACAGACGGAACGGGGTTCACCAACCTATTCAATTTCGATGGCGCGGACGGACAAGATCCGGTTGCGGGTTTGGTGTTATCGGGCAATACAGTATATGGAATGACAGAGTTGAGCGACCCCGGTGACGGTACAGTTTTCGCGATGAAGACCGATGGGACGGGTTTCACCAATCTCTACATTTGGATTACCAACGCAGCTTCTCCCTCTGCTGGGCTGGTGCTTTCCGGCAATACACTGTACGGAACGACGAAGCAGGGCGGCGTTTACGGAGGAGGAACGGTATTCGCGGTCAACACCGACGGGACAGGTTATACCAATCTTTACAACTTTTCGGAAACCGTCCCTGCCGGAGCTAACAAGTACACCAATGCCGACGGGACCGAGCCGTCCGCGACTCTATTGTTGTCTGGCAACGCTCTTTTTGGAACGACATCTGGAGGCGGCACGAACGGTTATGGCACTGTGTTCAGGATTAACACTGATGGGACCGGCTTCACTAATCTATACGAGTTTGGATTTGGCTTTACGGGTGGCAGTCCGGTTGGGGCTTTAGTGCTATCGGGCAACACATTGTATGGAACAACAGATCATAGTGGTGCGGGAACGGTGTACGCCCTTAACACCGATGGTACAGGATTGACCACTCTTGTGCCCGTGAATCCAAACCTGCTAGGATACTACTCGGCTGGAGGCTTAGTGCTATCCGGCCACACTCTGTATGGAACTCAAACTGCCGGGGGATCATTCAACGGAAGCGTGTTCGCCGTCACCCTGCCTCCACCCAGCCTGGACATACAGTTGATCAACGGCGCGGTCGTTTTGAGTTGGAACGACCCCACATCAACTTATTCGCTTCAAGCCGCGCCCGATGTTAACGGTGCTTACACGAACGTCATTGGAGCAACCAACCCATACACCAACGCCATCAGCGGTTCCCAAATATTCTTCCGCCTTCAATCAAATTAAGCGCCTCGTCGGCGATTGAAATGTCAGCAGGACTGCCAAACTCATCTGCCCGTTGCGGACGATAGAGAAGTAGCCGTTATTTTTTTGCTAATGTTTTACCGACGGCCTGTTCCAGCGCTTCGCCGCGCAGGTCTTTGGCGATGATGACGCCGTTGCCATCGAGAAGATAGGTTGCCGGGATGGCTTCAACCCCATATTTCACGGCCAGTTTGTTTTGCCAAAACTGGCCATCGAAGTATTGCGGCCAGGTCATGTTGTTTTCCTTGGTAAAACTTAGCAGCTTCTGCCGGTCCTTGTCCAGGCTGACGCCAATAATATCGAAGCCTTGGCTGTGATATTTATTGTACGTCGCCACGACGTTGGGGATTTCGGCCCGGCACGGCGGGCACCACGTCGCCCAAAAATCAATCAGCACCACTTTGCCTTTGTGATCGGCAATCGAAAGCGGCTTGCCATCCAGGTCCTTTTCATTGAAGTCAGGAAATTTGGTTCCGACTGCCAGACTGTCCTGCAACTTTTTCGCTGCGGTCGCCGTCGCCTCCTCCTGTTCCAGCGCGGTGACGAGAGAGGTGCCTTGAAATTCGGTCTTGAGCTGCTTCATCACTTCATCGGCCTTTGCGGTGTCTTGAAACACTTCCGAATAAAGCGTTGATTTCATGAAGAGAATTTCCGCCACCGCATCCGTTTTTTCGCCTTTGTGTTCCGCGAGCAAAACATCGAACTGTTTAAGGTCATCCGCCAAGGCTGATTCCGTCGTCTTGCCCGACTGAATGTCGGCTTTGATTTTGGCGACCAACGCCTTGAGTTCGACAGTAGGATCGTTGGTACTGGCGGCAAAAAGCGACGGACTGATCAGCAGCAACACTGCGGCGAACAGGGCGATTGTAAGTTTGTTTTTCATGGTGGTGATCAAAATGGCGGGGGCGTGGGCGATCACTGATTGGGTGGTGCTCCGGGGCCGGGTTGGGTCATTTCCTTATAATCCTTCGGGGTTTGAAAGATGGATGCGTCCACCGGCTCTTCCTTCGCCGAAACCAGGGTGGACGTGACATTTTGTCCGTTCATGTCCATTTGCGTCTTGACCACCATGCCCGGCAGGGTGCTGACATCCGGCACCGTGCCCTTGGAGAGTTGGGCGAGGGGCGAATTATTCAGCTTGTCCATTTGAACCTTGATCTGCGCGTAATCCGGAAAGTTCTTGGCCACCCAGACCGTTTGCTTGGCGCCGTCGGGGCTTGACCAGGTGTAGATTTCCGTGTCATAAGTGCCCACCTTTTCGGTTTTGCCCGTGTCCTGGAACTTTGGCGGTGCGGCATTCGTTCCGGCAGTGGCCCGCGTTTTTTTCATGTTCTCGACCATTTCCTTGATTTCCGTGCCGGGAACCTTCATCGCGGTCTTCTCCTTGTGCAACAGCGTGATCGAATCGCCCGAACTCAAATTCATGATGGTGCTCATGGAGCCTTGCGGCGTGGCGGGGATGTCCACGCGGATATTGTTTCCCTTGATTTGCGTGGTAATCGTGCCGTTAATCATCGTGCTCTCGATGTTTTGCTGCAGGACCAGGTCGGCCCGCGCGGCCACCAGGCTCAAAGCAAGGCTGAACAGTATTGCGATTCGTTTCGTCATGACACCATGTTGCTGTGGCTTTCCTTAAATGGAAAGGAGAAAAGCAGGAATTAAAACGATGCCTTAAGGCCCTGTTCTAATGACGCTTTGCTTTTTTTGCCGGTTTCTTTGGCTTGTCAGCGGCCGCTTGGATCGCCCGTCGCGCCCAGGCAACAAGTTCCGGTGGACTTTCCAGCACGTCCGGTGGAACTTCGTGATAACTTATCGTCAGCGTGCGTCCCTTCGACTCGTAAGTGAACGGTTCCATGCCGCGCGCCACATAATCCGCCTGCGATTGCGCGTCCGTTTTGAGGAACAACCGGCCCTCATCCAGAATCCCGAAGAAATGTTCGTTTTGATACAGTCCGTGCGCGCCGAACATGGCCCCGGCCCGCACATCCGGCAAGGCACTCAACTGGTCCAGCACAAATTCCTTGAACGAATTGTCAGCCATAACGCAATTATCAATGCTCCATTATTGAATCATTTGGTCCCTGGTTCATGCTTTCTGGCAAACAGGTCTATTTTAAAAATCCCGTATGGGTCGAGTTTGAAGTGATAAATTTTCGCGATTTCGACTTCAAATTCTCTTAGCCAACTGAACCGGTGAATGCCCAAGCCGATGAACATGCCGATCAACGGCCCGCCAAAATAAATCCACCAGCCGGTCCAAACACCCGAAATGACCGACGGCCCGAAACTGCGCGCTGGATTGGTGCTGGTGCCCGAAACCGGCGCTTCGAGATAAACCATGATCGCATACAGAAAGGGAAACAACAACGGCGTGTACTCACGAAGCTTCCGGTGGCCGAGAAAGGTGAACAGCCCGACGATCAGGCCGATCGTGGTGATGATTTCACCAAACAGTGCGGCCCAAGCCGTATAGCCGGCTCCCGGCGTCGTGCCGCCGAAGGCGATGCTTCGTCCTTCCTGCCCCCAGAGCAGCAGCGGAACCGAACCGATAATGGCGCCCGCGAATTGCGCCAGAATATAACCGAGGGTGTTACGGCACGAGAGTTTGCCTTTGATGCAGAAAGCCAGCGTGACGACCGGATTGATATGGGCACCGCTTACCTTGCCCACACGCGAATACGCGATGGCCGCGCCGGTCGCGCCGAACAAAAATCCCGTAATCAGCCGGCGCAATCCGGCATCCGGCAGGAGGGCGGCCACCGGGCTGCCGGCGCCGAAATCCAATATCACAATGGACAAGCCGACGCCGACCAGCAACGCGGTGCCAATCAGTTCGGACAAATAGGTCTGCCACGGAATCTTCACGACCGTGAAAGCATAGACAGGATTCGTCCGTTGCCAGTCAAAAAAATCGTTTGAACTCCGGGGTTGGGTAAAAACGGATCGTCGGTCTTTCCGTGTTTCGGCGAATTGCCATGCCATCCGGCCTAAACCCGCCAAGCGCACGGATTTTGGTCGAGTTGGAATTACTTTGTGTTACATTTTGTGGACGTATCACTTTCATGAGACGAAGCATTGCCTTTATTTCCGTCTGGCTGACATTGGCCGGGTTGGTCCACGCCGCCAATCCCGCGCTGCCAAACATTCCGACAAATATTTTCGAAGTCACGGATTACGGCGCCATCGGCGACGGGGTGAAAGACAACACGACCAACATCCAAAACGCCATCAACGCGGCCAACGCGGCGGGCGGCGGCATCGTCGAGATTCCGGTGGGCAGATACTTGAGCGGGCCGATCACCTTGCTCAACCGCATCAATCTGCGGGTGGATACCAACGCAATGCTCCAGATGCTGCCTTTGGGAACTTATCCCGGCGGCACAACCAACGCGCAAACTTTCATCGGTTGTAACGCAGTTCATGACTTGGAAATCAGCGGCTGGGGCAGAATTGACGGTCAGGGCGCGGCCTGGTGGAAGGCGTTTCGTGCCAACCGCAAAACGGTTCGTCCAATGATGCTCAATTTGATTTCCTGCGACCGGCTTTTCATTCACGACATCACCTTTCAAAACCCGCCCGGTCTCACTGCGGCATTAGAGGATACAGCGGCAACGTCACCATCAGCAATCTCACCGTCAACACCCCCTATCCCTCGCCCAACACCGACGGGCTTAATTTCGTCGGCACCAATAGTATCATCGAGGATTGCCACATCACTGACGGCGACGACAACATTGCCATGGGCGCCACCGGCCCGATTAACGACTTGCTCATCACCAACTGCGTCTTTGGCTACGGCCACGGCGTGTCCATTGGCAGCAGTTCGCGCGACGGGGTGTCGAATCTTGTGGTCGCAAACTGTTCATTCACTGGCGGCACGTTTGGCATACGTATGAAGGCCGATCTCGGCAGTGGCGGTCTGGTGCGGAACCTTTTCTACCATGATCTCACCATGACGAATGTGCAGATGCCTGTCCTCATTTACAGTTATTACCGGACCGCTGGCTCGCCCGGCACCATCGCGCGCTACACGCCGGAGCGAGTGGCCGCCATCAAAGCTGACCCAATCATCAGCACGACACCCATTTGGCGCGACATCACCTTCAGCAACATTACCGCCACCGCCACTGTCGCCGGCGGCACCATCTGGGGACGCCCGGAAATGCTCGTGTCCAATGTCAATTTTGTTAAAGTGGACATCAGCGCGCCCGGTCCCTTCTACATTTATAACGCGCGCGACATCCGATTCCGGGACTGCCACATTAGACTCGAAGGTGGTGATAGATTCACGCTGTACAATGCCCAGGTTACCGTCACCAACACCCTGAATGATGCGTCTGTTGCCGGGCAAAAATAGTCACGCCATCTCTGTAACGCACTCAACCGGTCAGGACAAATTCTTTGAAGGAGTCGTCGGTATGAGTTTGCTCAGGCAACGGTGCGCGGAATGTTGGCGGTGTAAAGAAGTTTTCCCCGGTAATCAATCATTCGCACTTTCATGTTCTCGGCTTGCAAGGACACAGTCGCAAAGCCGGAGCAGGCTTCGGCAAATCTGGTGTATCTGGTCTTAAATACCGGGCGAGCCTTTGAGCCAGCACCGGAATCGAATAGATTCACCGTGCCAGCCTGCAGATGTTGCAGATTGTGATCGTGGCCGTTGAAGTAGGCTTGCACTTTATACTGCTTGAGGAGCGGAAGGACGTCTCTAATAAGTTCACGCGTGTCACCGTGACCGAAGGGGCCGCCACCGGAATAAATCGGGTGATGGCCAATGACGATTTTCCAAGGCGCGGTCGAGGCGGCCAGGGCGGCCTTGAACCACGCGAGTTGTTTCGGAACATCCTGCGTGCGGACGTGTTTGCTGTAGCCGGGTTCGTGCCAATAGCTTTTCACCATCGGCGTCGTGTCCAGATAGAAAAAGTCCACGGCGGTGGCGGCGTCAATCTGCCGGGTCAGGGTGAAATAGCGCGCGGGCATGTTCCAGCGCTTGCTGAGTCGGCTGTACGCGATTTGCGCGTCACAATTGCCGCGGTAATCGTGGTTGCCAAGGGCGACGAACCACGGGACCTGCAAGGAATAAGCATGGTAAACGTCTTCAAACGAAATCTGCCATTGCCGGTCATCGGTCGAGGCCACGCCGTTTTCATAGAAATTGTCACCGACGGAAATAATGAATTGCGCCTTGAGGGCGTTCGCGGCGATGCCCATTTGCGTGGCCACTTCCACCTGGTCCGTCTCGCCGTGCCGCCCCCAATCGCCAAAGACCAGGAAGTTGAGGCTGTCAGTTTGGGTGTCTGTGACCTCAGCGGCTTGCAAGGCATCCGGCAGGAAACGGCCAATCACGGCCGCTTGGGTGGCCACAAACAGAACACGGACAAATTCACGGCGGGTTTGTTTCATAAACCTGCGGCTGAATTTAACCTTAAGTTAGCCACTCGCATCAACTTTTCTGGGCTTCCTTCGCCCAAGTATCTTTCAACGTGATGGTGCGGTTCAAAACAAGCTTGCCGGGCGCGCTGTCCATGTCCAATGCGAAATAAGCGAGGCGCTCGAATTGATAACGCAGTTCCGGCTCCGCGTCTTTAAGGCTCGGTTCGCATTTGGCGGTCACCACTTCGAGCGAGTGCGGGTTGAGCACGGATTTGAAATCGCGTCCGTCCTTTTCCGGCTCGGCTTCGGTGAACAGCCGGTCGTACAGGCGGCATTCGGCGTCAATCGCGTGCGCGGCACTGACCCAATGAATTGTCCCTTTCACCTTGCGATTCGCCGTGGCTCCGCCGGTCTTGCTGTCGAGGTCGGCGGTGCAGCGTAATTCCACAATTTTGCCGCTGGCGTCTTTCACCACTTCGTCGCATTTGATGATGTAGGCGTATTTGAGCCGGACTTCGCCGCCGGGTTTGAGCCGAAAAAATTTCGGCGGCGGCACTTCCTTGAAATCGTCCTGCTCGATGAACAGTTCGCGGCCAAAGGGAAGCTTCCGTTTACCCGCGCTTTCGTCTTCGGGATTGTTGACGGCGTCCAGTTCCTCGGTTTTGCCTTCGGGATAATTCGTGATGACAACTTTGATGGGCCGCAGCACGGCAAGCTTGCGGAAGGCGCGTTTGTTCAAGTCCTCGCGGATGGCATGTTCGAGCACGGCCACGTCGGTGATGCCGTTGTATTTCGTGATGCCAATGTTATAAGCGAAGTTCCGCAAAGCTTCAGGAGTTACCCCACGACGCCTGATTCCGCTGATGGTTGGCATGCGCGGGTCGTCCCAGCCGGAAACGAGATTTTCGTTCACGAGCTGCATGAGCTTTCGTTTGCTCATCACGGTGTAGCCGAGGCTGAGTCGGGCGAATTCATATTGCCTGGGCAACGGACGCGGCAGGTCGAGGTTTTCCAGAATCCAATCGTACAGCGGGCGATGCACCTCGAATTCCAGCGTGCAGATGCTGTGCGTGACGCCTTCGATGTAATCGCTCAGGCAATGGGCGAAATCGTACATCGGATAGATGCACCATTTGCCGCCGGTATGATGATGTTCGGCGTGGCGGATGCGGTAGAGCAGGGGATCGCGCATCCAAACGTTCGGCGAGGTCACATCAATTTTGGCGCGCAGCGAACGTCTGCCGTCGGGAAACTCGCCATTCTTCATGCGGGTGAACAGGTCAAGGTTTTCTTCAATGCTGCGATTGCGAAAAGGGCTTTCCTTGGCGTTGCGACGATATTCGTCCGTTTCCTCCGGCGTCAGGTCGCAGACGTAGGCCTTGTTTTTTTTGACGAGCACGACGGCGTATTCGTAAAGCTGGTCGAAGTAATCACTGGCATAAAATGGCTCCAAGGTAGGGCGCGATGTCTCATCGCGTCGTTCTTCGGCGGGCTGCGGCGAGCCCGCCCCACTGACAATAGCAGGAAGGTGGAAATCCGATTTGCCGTTGCTGCTGATGGTTTCGGGCGTTTTGCCTTTCGGCTTCATGCCGAGATTTTTGTCGGCCCAGCCGTTGAGGAGCCAGTTCACGTCCTCAATGATGGAGTCCACGTACTCGACATCTTCCTTGGTCGGGTTGGTGTCGTCCATGCGAAGATTGCAAACGCCGCCGAATTCGCGCGCGATGCCGAAGTTCAGGCAGATGCTCTTGGCGTGGCCGATGTGGAGATAACCGTTTGGCTCGGGTGGAAAGCGCGTATGAATCTGCGGATATTTCTTCCCGGCGACATGTTTTTCAACAATGTCGCGGATGAAATCGGACGGTGCGGACGCCGTCGGTGCTTTGTTTTCCAAGCTCATAAAATCAGCGGAGGCTAACAAAAGCCGGGGTGAATGTCCAAAACAGTCGCGCGAAGGACGCGAAGCAGGCGAAGAATAAATAAACGGAGCATTGGAGTCTTGGGGGTGCTGCAGGTGCCGTCATATTTTGCAACATCCACTCCCTTACATTTGCCTTCGCCGCCTTCGCGCGACAACTTATTTTGCCAGATTCTTGTTCTTCGCACGCGATTCCTCGGCGAGCTTCTTTTTGAAATCAGCCAGCGCCGTTTGCAATCGTTCGTCGCCGACGGCCAAAATTTGCACCGCCAGCAACCCGGCGTTTTTCGCCGCGCCAATCCCGACGGTGGCTACCGGCACGCCCGGCGGCATCTGCACGATGGACAGCAGCGAGTCGAGGCCCTTGAGCGATTTGCTTTCAATCGGCACGCCGATGACGGGCAGGGTGGTGAACGCCGCCGTCACGCCCGGCAGATGCGCCGCGCCGCCCGCGCCGGCGATGATGACGCGCAGGCCCCGTTCGCCCGCGCCGCCCGCGTATTGCTCCAAATCCTTCGGCGTGCGATGCGCGGAGATGACCTTTGCTTCGCAGGCGATCCCAAATTCTGCGCACACATCGCTGGCGGCTTTCATGGTCGGCCAGTCTGAGTCGCTGCCCATCAAAATGCCGACAAGAACTTGAGATGGTTTTGCTCTGCTCATTGGATCTTCAAAATGTTCGCCGCCCTATGCGGCGCGAACTGAAATTAACAACGTGCAGCCGTGGATGCAATGTTTACTCGATGGGCTGGCTGCGGGAGCGGCGGAGATTGCTGGAACCGGAACGATGTCAAAATCTGCGACGGGCGCCACGTGCGATCTTGCGGTCATCCTGTAGATTTCGATCAACTCCAGTTCCACGAGAAGTCCGCCAATATGCGTGCAAGACGCTCATCGTCGGTGAGGCGATGCCGGAGTTGCGCGTGGACATACGGCGCGTACTACTTTATCTGCGATTGCACAGTGACGACCGGCTCATTTCTTGGAACGTGGTTATGGAGCATCAGTCCGCAGGTAAATTTCATTGGCACAGCCGTTTGCGGCGTGGTTGGTACAAGCGGGGCCGGCAGCCCGAATAAGCGCACCGATAACGACCGATGATATGTTGGCAGTGCCTCTAATGTTTATTTTTGTATTTACTAATCGTTATAACGTGCTATGCTTATTGCCAGTCTATGAAGAGGGTGATGTTTTCCAATTTTGCTGGTGGCGTGTTGTTCTTGTGCGCCGTGTTCTCCGCCGTCCGGCTGCAAGCGGGCCAAGTGGTTTTCAACATTGATCCGACTCGAAGCCAGCTTACGCTTTCCGGCAAAGTTGCCGGCTATACCTTTACGACCCAAGGGACGGGCAGCCTGACCACAACTTATAGGGGGAATATCAATGCCAATGTCACTGGCTCAACCATTCAATTCACGGGTTCAAGCACCATCACTGCCGAAACCAACGGCGTTTGGCAGCCGGTCGTGGGTGGCGGGGCGGGCAGCGCGGCGGCAGATTACGGGGCACAGGCCACCGTGCCACCCTTCGGCACGGGCTACGGTGCAATGCGAAACGCCGTCTTTGACGTGACCAGTTCTTCGTTGACGCTGACCGGAACCAACTTTGATTCCAGCGCGTTGGTCTTCTCGTTCACTCCAAGCTCTAACCCAACGCTTGACTATAATCTCGTCCTGGAACATGGCACGTTGGCTTTGGCCGGCTATTCAACGAATGCAATTGCAAACCAGGCGTCGTTGAGCACGAATGGCAACGTGGTGCAATTGGTCATTCAAATCAACACCCAGTTCTCCTTCACCCTGCTTTCATCCGGCGATACCCCGATTGATTTGACCGGCCAGATAGTGGCGACCAACTCGCTTGCGCCGCCATTTATCAATTCAATTGTGGTGACGAATCAAAACGCGGTTCTGACCGTGGCGAATGCCACAACGCAGTCCCAGCTTCTGAGTTCGAGCAACCTCATTTCTTGGTCTCCGGCCAGCTCAACGGTTAGCAACAACGGGGGTATGATTATTTTCACAGTCCCCGTGGCCGGTCCCCACGCCTTCTTCCGGGTGCAAAAATAGTTGTTCCTCGTTTCAGGGAGGTTCAGACTGAATGTCGTTTGCGGCCAATGTCCGAAGCGTGACATGCAACTCGTGTCAAAATCCGACAGCCATGACGACAGCGAACAAAATCACAATCCTGCGCATCCTGCTGATCCCGTTTTTTGTCGTCGAAACACTTTACTACGTCGAAACCGGCAACGAAGTTCACCGGCTGGTGGCCATCCTTGCCTTCGCCATCACGGCGATTCTGGACGGCGTGGACGGCTACATCGCGCGCCGTTACAACCAGCGCAGCGAACTCGGCGCCATCCTCGATCCGCTGGCGGACAAACTACTGCTCGTGTCCGGCGTGGTGCTGCTAAGTTTCAATCACGCGCCGCGCCTGGGCCAGATTCCGTTGTGGCTTACCGGCACCATCATCGGACGCGATTTGTTGATCCTCATCGGGATTGTGGTGATCCGGTCCACCGTTGGCAAAGTCACCGTGCGCCCGCGCGTCGCCGGCAAAATCGCCACAGTATTCCAAATGGCCGTCGTGATCTGGATTTTGATGGATTGGGACCGCGATTTGAACGTGCGCTGGTTTGAGGCTTGGACCATCGGCGCGGCGGCGTTCACCGGCATTTCCGGGCTGCTTTATGTCTGGGATGGCGTGAAACAACTCGGCTCGCACCCGTCCAGCCTGCCAAAAGCCGGAGCCACAGATGAACATAGATGAAACACAGATTTTGAAACGCCGGTATTTTCATTTTCATCTGTGTGAATCTGTGTTCATCTGTGGCTGACGAACTATGGCAAAGGAACTGAAATTAAAACCCGAGGAAGGCGAAGTTGCGCCGGAATTTTCGGCGGCGACGAACGGCGGTGGGAAGGTTTCCCTCGCTGATTTCAGGGGCAAGAACGTCATCCTTTATTTTTATCCCAAGGACGACACGCCGGGCTGCACGAAGGAAGCGTGCGCCTTCCGCGACCATTTCGCCGAATTCAAAAGGCGCGGCGCGGTCGTGCTCGGCGTCAGCACCGACCCGGTGAAGTCGCATGACAAGTTCGTGGAGAAATTCAAGCTGCCGTTCACGCTGCTGGCCGACGAGGACAAAAAGATCGTCACCGCTTACGGCGTTTGGGGCGAGAAAAGTTTCATGGGCCGGAAATATCTGGGCACGCATCGCGTGACGTTTCTCATCGGGCCGGACGGCCGCATCAAAAAAATCTGGCCGCAGGTGAAGCCGGACGAGCACGCGGCGGAAGTTTTGGCGGCATTGAGTTGAAAGATTTTGACACACGGGCGGTGAAGCGGCAAATTTGTCCGCAACAAGAAACTGTTAAACTCAAAACCAAAAAAGATTATGGCAATATCCGTTGGCACCAAAGCTCCCGATTTCACCTTGAAATCCAAACAGGCGTCCGGTCTCGTGGACGTGAAGCTCAGCAACAACCTCGGCCAGAAGAACACCGTGCTGCTGTTTTTTCCGCTCGCCTTCACGAGCGTCTGCACCAAGGAAATGTGCGATCTGACCGCCGGTCTGAACGCGTTTGCCGGCCTGGGCACCGACATCATCGGCGTGAGCGTGGACAGCCCGTTCGCGCAGGAAGCGTGGGCCAAAGGGAAAAAATCGGCATCACGCTGGCCAGCGACTTGAACAAGACGACCATCAAGGCGTACAACGTGGTGTATCCGATGCTGGCCGGCGTGGGCGACACTGCGGCGCGCGCGGCGTTCGTGATTGATAAAAACGGCGTGGTGCAATACAGCGAACAGACGCCGACGCCGAAGGATTTACCGAATTTCGAGGCTGTCAAGGCAACGCTGGCGAAGCTGAAGTAACGCCTGGAGGTCGCGCGAAGGGCGCGGAGGGATGAAGAAATTTTGCAGCCTATCTTAGGGTCAGACTGCTGGAAGATAAATCTATTATCCGCAATTTCACACAGTCGAACTCATCGTCTTCAGGTTCAGATCAACTTGACTGCGCGTGGTCATGCCCGGTATGACCGCCGTGATGTAGTCCTTGGAGAGAACCCAGCTTAAGGCTTGGCGATGGTCGGGCGCATTGCCAATCTGCGCTTCCCCATCAACGTAATTGGGGCTTTGGGTCTTCATCGCGATCAGGCCAACCCCTGCCCGCGAGGCCTCCTGCATGGCTTGGGCAACCGCTTTGGGGCTGTTGTAGTTGAAGGCGAGCACCGCGACGTCATACCGCTTGGACTCCGCAACGAACTTCAGCCACTCGACCTGCTCGCTGTGGGCGGTCACGCCGCACCATCGTATCTTTCCTTCCTTCTTCCAATTCAGCATCAGATCCACCCTCTCGCCCGCACTGACCAGCGCTTGACTCTGCTGCAAGGTAAATTGGCTGTGGTTGATCGATCCGCCCCCTGGATGATGCCACAGGAAAACATCAATATGATCGGTGCCCAAGTCACGAAGGGTTTGCTCAAACTGATGGGCAATCCAGGCTTTGGATCCGGAAGGAAATCCAGCCTCGAAAGCCACGGCCAAGCGGACCGAATCGCGCCTTCCCGCTATCGCCTTGCCAACGCACTCGCAACTGTTCCCTGGGCGCCCAAAACCGTAGAGCCACGACGTTTCGATGTGATTTATGCCCTGGTCAAGAGCGTAGCGGATGAGGTCGGCATCCCTGGTTCGCTGAGCCCCAAAGCCAACGGGAGAAAGCATGAGGTCGTCTTCCCCAACCGACGCAGTTTCATTTGTCCGGGAGTGCTTCGCTTGTCCCCCCGTGTTTCCGAAAGTGTCTTCTTTTCTTCGGATGAGGCGTAGCCCGCGAACGCAAGCATGCCTCCAACTCCAAGCCCGCCCAACTCTTTCGCAAATTCCCTGCGAGTGATTTTCATATTGGTCTCACTCAGGCCTAAGAAATAATGGACAGCACGGTTTGTAACCTATCCTTTTTCACGCAAAAAACATCAGTCAGTCTAAAATTGTTGTCAAGTCTAATATAGAATTGGTTATGAGCTTCGGATGGCTCTAAGCAAAGGCGCAATGTTCCGCATCACTCCAAGCCTTCGCGCGACCACTTTTAAAGTTGCGGCGGAACGCTCCCGAAAGTCATCCATTCATTGAACGGGCTCAAGGTGCCGCATTCCGGGCAGGACGTGGCAGCGCGGGCGACACGGCGGCACGCCGCGTTCGTGATTGATAAAAATGGCGTCGTGCAATACAGCGAGCAGACGCCGACGCCGAAGGATTTGCCGAATTTCAATGCCGTCAAGGAGACGTTGGCGAAGTTGAAGTAACAGCTGTATGTCGCGCGAAAGGCGCGAAGGGATGAAGAGAATTTGCAGCCTATCCTCATATTAGGCGACGGAATCCCCATAACTCAATCACGGCGAACGGATGCGGTAGTAGCGAGCGGGATAATTCGTCCAGTTGGCATCGCTGAAATAGAAGGAGCCGTTGGTCACGGTTCCGGTGAACAAGGGAGTCCACTCAAGATTGCCCAGATTGGTGGATGCCTCAACGACAATGGGGACGTTGGTGGAAGCGGTGATGTTGAACCCAAACCGGTTTGTGCGGACGCCGAAGCTAGCTCCGCCAGTTTGAGCCTGCGGATTCCACAGAACGGCGGGAAGTCCATCAAACAAAGCACCCCAACCGCTGGTTTCCGGCAGATAATACACCGTGGCAATAGGGTCGCCACTGAACACAGGAATACTGTTGGTCGGAGTGGGAGCATTGCCTTGAAAATACACGGTCTTCAGGCTGGTGCAGGATTGAAACGTATCACTCCCGATGTTAGTGACGCCGTCGCCAAATGTCACATTTGTCAGGCTTTGACAGCTATAAAACGCGGAATTCCCGATATTGGTGACACTGTTGGGAATCTTCACGCTCGTCAAGCCGCAGTATTCAAACGCATGAAACCCGATGCTGGTGATGCTGTCCGGAATCGTTGCGTTCGCCAGGCTGTGGCAACTGTCAAACGTGGCATCGTTGATGGTGGTGACGCTGTTGGGAATCGTCACATTCGTCAGGCCGGTGGCGAAAAAAGCAGAACTCCCGATATTGGTGACGCTGTTAGGAATCATCACGCTAGTCAGAGTGGATTTGGAGCCAAACGCACTACTTCCGATGCTGGTTACAGAATAGCCGTTGGTAGTGCTGGGGATGACGATATTGGTCGGTGAGCCGATGTAGCCCGTGATGGTGGCTGCGTTGTTGATGACGGTGTAGGTAAGCTGGGCGTGAACTACACCAGTCAGTAGAGACAGGAACACGATAAAAAGACCGCCAGCCTTTATAAGTGGGTATTGAGTTTTCATAATCAGGATTTGTGTTTGATGTTATACCGACAAAGTCGCCTAACGATCCAAAGCTGAACCACGCCGACGGGCAAGTGGCTCCGCAAGCTCGATAATCGTTGCCAAGATCAGCCTATTATCACCGGTTAAAGTGTAAGCGGGACTAAACCCGTTGTCCAGCTTATAATTACGACCCTAATGACCCCGCAACTCGTCCCAGCAAAGGCGCAATCTCCTGCCTCACTTCGCGCCTTTCGCGCGACAATTTCATGGTTGTGGCGGAACGCTCCCGGAAGTCATCCATTCGCTGAACGGCCGTAGGGTTCCGCATTCCGGGCAGGAGGTGGCGGTGTATTGAACGCTGCAATGGGGGCAGAGGCCCAAGGTCGCAAACGTGTCAAACGGTTTCCGGCATTTGCCGCACACCCAGAAAGCGCCTTGGGGCGGCGAGGTTTTACAATTCGGACAGACAAAGCCGGCGCGGCGTGGCGCGTTGGCCACGCGCAACAGGGCGCGCGCCTGCATCAGACCGCCCCAGCAATTCAGCAGGGCGAATCCGGCCAGGAGGTAGTACCACAGGTGGTTGACCCAGATGAGAACCGGAATGAAGGCGATAATGCCCACAAAGCCGATGACGGTCGCGATCATCAGACTGCGCGCCCGTCCAAATGCAAACCAGAGCAGTGACCGCAAAATTTGACCGCCATCGAGCGGATAAATCGGCAGCAGGTTGAAGGCGAGCAAAACGAGGTTGATATACCAAAGCGTCAGGACAAAAAAATAGACATCTTCGCCCACATTCGCGGACCGCGCCAGGAACAACACCGCGCTCAAGATGGGAAAAAGCGCCACGTTTACCAACGGTCCGGCGGCGATGCTCCACAGTTGGGCGCCGGCGCGTTGCGGTGGCGACACATAAGCCACGCCGCCAAGCGGCCAGAGAATGATGTCGTGGGTTTGCCCGCCCACCTGCCGGCAGGCGAGTTGATGGCCGAATTCGTGCATCAGCACGATCAGGAACAGCGCCAGGCATTCCAGCACGCTCCAAACTGTGGAGGAGTAACCTCTGGCTCCATTGACGAAATAGACGACAGCCAGGAACCAAGCCCAGTGCAAATACACGTCAATTCCGAAAAGCCGGAACAGATGAATGGAGCCTTGTTTCGTTGGCATCGGCAGGCAGGGCTACCAAAACCATCATGGCTGAACAAGTTTTTTAGCCGGATTTCGTTTCCAATTCGTGACAAAGCCTTAACCGAACCGCCATTGTCCTTGGCGCAGAACTGGCTTAGTTTGACAACATGGTGCCTCGCATTTTGATTGTGGACGACGAGCGCGATTTTGTCGAGCTGGTGCAATTTCGCCTCGCCGGGCTGGGCTGTGAATTCATCGTGGCCAACGACGGGGTGCAGGCGCTCAGTCAGGCGCGGCAGTTCAAGCCCAATCTCATCCTGCTGGACATCCTGCTGCCCGATCTGGACGGCCTGTCCGTCTGTGAAATCCTGCGCCGCCAGAAGTCCACGAAAAAAATCCCCATCATTTTCATGAGCGCGCTGTCCGGCGACGTGACCAAACGCACCGTGGCGATGCACGCCGAGGATTTCTTCACCAAACCGCTCGACCTCGCGCGTCTGGAACGCCGGATTGCCGGCTTGCTGCACCCGGAACCTTCGCCGGTGAATGGCGCTGAAACCTTGCAGGAATAAGTTCGAGCGGTCGGATTCCCGGATCGGGCAGTGTCCTAATTTGTAGGCGACGAGGTGACGAGTCGTTTGGGCCAGCACTCCTCACGTCGTGCCCTACAACCAAATTGGGACATTACCCCGGATCGCGGTTGCTTGACACGTTCTTGTGCAGCCTTCATTTTTACGGTTGATTGAAGGAATTACATGAGCACACCGCATCATTTGTCCGACGCGTTGCAAGCGTTTGATCCCGGCAACGGCCGACAGGGGAAATTTTACTCGTTGCCGGCGCTCGAAAAGGCCGGCGTCGGCCCGGTTTCCAGATTGCCGGTCTCCATCCGGCTCGTGCTCGAATCCGTCCTGCGCAATTGCGACGGCAAAAAAGTCACCGAGCACAACGTCCGCACGCTGGCGAATTGGAAGCCGAACGCGGAACGCACGGAGGAAATCCCGTTCATCGTCGCGCGCATTGTTCTACAGGATTTCACCGGCGTGCCGTTGCTGGTGGATTTGGCGGCGATGCGCTCCGCCGTCGCGCGCCTGGGCGAGAATCCCAAAATCATTGAGCCGCTGGTGCCGGTGGATTTGGTGGTGGACCATTCGGTGCAGGTGGACGTGAACGGCTCGCCGGACGCCTTTACGCGCAATCTGGAAATCGAGTTCCAGCGCAACCGCGAGCGTTACCAGTTTTTGAAATGGGGAATGCAGGCATTCGACACGTTCAAGGTTGTGCCGCCCGGCATCGGCATTGTTCATCAGGTGAATCTGGAATACCTGGCCAAAGGTGTGCTGAATGCGGGTGAAGTCTATTATCCTGACACTTTGGTCGGTACCGATTCACACACGACGATGATCAATGGCCTGGGCATCGTCGGCTGGGGCGTTGGCGGCATCGAAGCTGAAGCCGGCATGTTGGGCCAGCCGGTTTATTTCCTTACGCCGGATGTGGTCGGCGTGCATCTGACCGGCGCGTTGCGCGAGGGCGTTACCGCTACCGACCTCGCGCTCACCGTGACGCAGATGCTGCGCAAGGCGAAAGTCGTCGGCAAGTTCGTGGAATTTTTCGGTCCGGGCGCGGCGGCTCTGCCGGTGGTGGACCGCGCCACGATTGGCAACATGGCGCCCGAATACGGCGCGACGATGGGCTTCTTCCCGATTGACGGGGAATGCGTGAATTATCTCCGCGCCACCGGCCGAACCGAGGAACATTGCCGCATTTACGAGAATTATTACAAGGCGCAGGCACTTTGGGGCATTCCAAAGAAAGGTGACATCGCATATTCACAGGAACTGGAACTCGATCTTGGAACGGTGTTGCCGAGCGTGGCCGGCCCGAAACGTCCGCAGGACCGGATTGAACTGCCAAAATTGAAGGACAGCTTCGTTGCCGCCTTCAGCAAGCCGGTCACAGAAAGTGGTTTTGGAATGAAGCCGGAGGAACTGGAAAAAGCATTTGTTGTTTCCGGTGACGGCCAGTTGGCCGATGGTGGCGGAAGCCAGGAGCCGGTTTCAGCGCAAGAATCCCGGTCCCGAGACACAAACTCGCAAACCGAAACTGAAATGGCGAACAATCGCCCGACACCGGATCACCTCATGGCAAAAGGACGGGCGTTCAAAACTGAAATTCGCAACGGCTCGGTCGTGATTGCGGCAATCACAAGCTGCACCAACACATCGAATCCCAGCGTGATGCTCGCTGCCGGATTGCTCGCGAAAAAGGCTGTTGAGCGCGGTCTCTCTGTAAATCCAGTTGTCAAGGCCTCGCTCGCGCCCGGTTCGCGCGTCGTGAGCGATTATTTGAGCAAGGCCGGCTTGCAACAATATCTCGACGCGCTCGGTTTCAATCTGGTTGGTTACGGTTGCACCACGTGCATCGGCAATTCGGGTCCGCTCGCCGCGCCGGTCGAGGAGGCCATAGTAAAAAACAACGTGGTGGCGGCGGCAGTGTTGTCCGGGAACCGCAACTTCGAGGCGCGCATTCACCAGAACATCAAGGCCAACTTCCTCATGTCGCCGCCGCTGGTCGTCGCCTTCGCGTTGGCGGGCCGCGTGGACATTGACCTCGCGCACGAACCGCTCGGCAAGGGCAGGGACGGTCAGCCGGTTTTGCTCAAGGACATCTGGCCGTCGTTGCGCGAAATCCGCGACCTCATGCAAACCGCGCTCCAGCCCGACGTTTTCCAGAAACTGTACAAGGATTTCGCCGCGCAAAATCCCAAGTGGAATGAAATTCCTTCCAGCACCGGCAATGTCTATGAGTGGGATGCAAATTCCACCTACATTCAGGAACCGCCGTTCTTCGGGAATTTCTCGATGAAGCCAGGCGAAATCCGCGAGATCCAAGGCGCGCGCGCGCTGGCCATCTTCGGCGACAGCGTGACGACCGACCACATTTCACCCGCCGGTTCCATCAAGAAAACATCGCCCGCCGGTAAATATCTGATTGAGAACGGCGTCGAGCCGTCCGATTTCAACAGCTACGGCTCGCGCCGCGGCAACGACCGCGTGATGACACGCGGCACGTTTGCCAACGTCCGCATCAAAAATCTGATGGTGCCCGGCGTCGAAGGCGGCGTGACGAAACTCCAGCCCGGCGGCGAGCAGACGAGCATCTACGACGCGGCGATAAAATACCAGCAGTCCGGTACACCGCTGGTTGTTCTGGCGGGACAGGAATACGGCACCGGCTCATCACGTGATTGGGCGGCGAAGGGCACGAATCTGCTCGGCGTAAAAGCCGTTGTCGCCCAAAGCTTCGAGCGCATCCATCGCAGCAACCTCGTTGGTATGGGCGTGCTGCCGCTGCAATTTAAAGAAGACACGAATGCGCAAAGCTTGAAGCTCGACGGCACGGAGACTTACGACGTTGTCGGCCTTAGCTCGAGTCTCAAGCCACAGCAAGACCTCACGCTCCGCATCACGCGCAAGGACGGCAAAGTGGAGAATGTGCCGGTGCGTTGCCGCATTGATACGCCCATTGAGATTGATTACTACCAGCACGGCGGCATTTTGCCCTACGTACTGCGGCAGTTGGTGGCAAAGGCGTAAATTCGTGTCGTACTGCGCCGCAAGTTAATCGCTAATATAAAGTTGGAAACCGCTAATTTTGGATTCATGCCTTTCTCTCGTGAAATAGCTGATGAAGCATTGGTTCGCTGTGCTCGCAGGTGTTGTATTTGCCGGAAGTTCTGTGGAACGCGAATGCAAACCCATCATATTATTCAAGAAGCGGATGGCGGATCTGACACGCTGGACAACTGCATTCCGCTTTGTTTCGACTGTCATGGAGAAGCGGTTTCTTACAATCCCAAACATCCGATCGGTAGGAAATTTTCGCCTGACGAGCTCAAACGCCATCGGGACATTTGGTTTGATTTTGTTAAAGCGCATCCTGAAAGAATTAACGCGGCGTCGGATTCTTTTTTTGTGCGATCTGAGACCAGTTTATCGAGTTTTATTCAGGCTTCAGTGGGACCAGAGCTTTCCGCAGCCGCAGTGGAATTGCTCATCGAAGCCGCCAAAGAACCCGAGGGAAAGATTTGGAGCTTCAAACTGTTTAGGGGCGCGCGTATTTTCACCAACAATCGTGATTTTATTGAGAAAAACAGTCCACGTTCGCGTGCGTTGTGGGAAGGGGATCTTGACGAATTAGCCAGAGCTGGATTGGTTAAAAATGGGGAGCAATTTTTTCCACTTACCGATTCTGCTTATAAAGTTGCGGACCGGCTCATGCCAAAGCATGGTGAGTAGTCAAGAACTTCACCAGGATCGGAGGGTGGAGAGATCATGTTAACAACCCGAAAGCTTGCCAAGCGAGAACAGATCGCCATTCAAATCAACAGCAGTAATCCCGACGATGTGATGCTCGACCCGTCCTGCGGCTGCGGTACGGGGATTGACCTTAGCGCCCGAGGGTGCAACAGTTTTTTGCTTTTCATGCACCATCAGATCCGTTAAACCAAAAATCCTATGAAAAATATCCTGTTCATTCCCATTCTGGCGGTACTGTTGTGCGGGTGCAAACCGCAAGGCCGACAATCCTGGGAATATAAGGTGGTCGAGATTGATAACACCGCCCATGCAGACGAGGAGAAGGATGGCTTGTTTCCCATTCCATCAAACGAAACCGAGCGGGACGCCGATCTGGATAAGATTAAATTTGATCGCATGGAGGCCGGCGATTTTGATTTTGATTCAACCAATGATAATCAAAATGTGGGAATGCTTGGTTTGGCGGGATGGGAACTGGTCGCTGCCACGCCGGAAATTGAGACCACTCATCCGATTGGCAATGATGCAGCGATTGCCGCTGTGCGCACCTCCAAGATTGTTCTGATTTTTAAGCGGCCGCTTGGCCCTTGAAGAAACCGCAGGTTTAATTGTTCCCCGTCTTGAACGCCGCCATGATGGGCCGGTGGTCTGAAGCGACGCCCCAATTCGGCATCGTCAGCACATAGGTTTCGTTCTTCACCCAATCGCGCGCCATGGCGGGGCTGAGCAGGATGTAATCAATGCGGCTGTAAGCGTCTTCCTTGCCGTAATACTCGGTCCAAGTGATGGTACGCGGGTCGAACCAGGGATTTTCTGGGGGCGCGTTGTCGCCGTTGCGCTCGGCGGGGCGCGTGTCGGTGAGCTTGAACCGGCCGCGCCCGATGATTTCCTTGGTTGAATCGGAATCCTTCACGTCGTTTAAATCGCCAAGCACAATCAGCTTCACGTTTGGATGGGCCGCAAAATCCCGGTCCACAATGCCGCGCAGGATTTTGGCTTCCTGGAAACGTTGCTCGGCTTCGTCGGCTTCCGGCACGGGCCGGCGCGATTTCAAGTGCGCGGCGATGAGTGTAAAGGTGAAATTGGGCGCGGCGCGAATGTCCACCTCGGCAAAACCGCGGCTGACGTGAAATCGGCGGCCGTCAAGCAGGTAAGTTTCGTTTGTGTGCGGGCGGCGCATGACGATGGGCAGTTTGCTCAACACGGCGACGTGGATGTTCGTGTCTCCGCCGCTCACGAGTTCCCAATACGGAAAGTCCAGGCCTTCGGTCTTGAGCGAGGCGCGCAACTCCATCAGCGCGCTGAGGCTGCCGATTTCTTCAAGCGCGAGCACATCGGGATTCAGCGCGCGGATGCTTTCGCGGACCTTGGCTTTGGCGGCGGCGGATTTGGGCTGCGGTCGCGATTCCGTCGGCAGATCGAGATAATTTTCGACGTTGTATGTGGCGACGCGGATGGTGCCGACCGCCGAGGACGTGGCACAAAACAGGCCCAACACCAAAGCAACCAACGCAAAACGTCGCCGGTTGCCAAATCGTTCAGACTGAAATCCGAAAGCGAATTTCGTGTAATTCATGGTTGCGAAGAATTGATTCAGATTTGGTCGCGCCATCAAGACGGAATCTCATATTTTCATAAAAACTTCGAGCGGCAATGTTCGAGATTAAGACCCAAAGCGTGACGGCGGTGAAGTTCTCACGCCGGGCTGTTTCCAAGGCGCGATGACAAAGCGCCCGACCCGCGCCTTGACGCCAATGCTTAGGTTGAATGTAAATGGCTGCGATTTCGGCAATTGTTTGTGGATTCGAGTCTTTGTCGCGCGACGGTATCAAATCACAGAATCCGACAACCTCCTCATTCAATTCCGCGACAAAAACTCCGAGCGGCTGACTGGTTAAATGGGAGCGCCAAAAGACGGCACGCTTTTCCACGTCCAAATTGTCTAAAACCGCGTCCGGGATTTGACCACGGTAGGCTGCCTGCCAGCTTGCCACATGAATTTGGGTAATTCTCTGTACATCGGAGATGGTGGCTTGGCGGACTTGCATGGGTCAGGGCAATTTTCTTCAACAAGCTTGGCCCAGCTTAAATCCGCATTTGGCGAAATGCCAGCGGGATTTGCTTTTGAAAGAACACTTTTGCCAAATTCCCCAAAGCTGCTAATTTCTTTACATGCTTCGAATCAGCCAAAGCGGCGGCGCATTGCGCGCGCCGCGGAAAAAAACGGCGATGCACAAGCTCGACGACAAGCAGAGCGAGCGCGATCACCGTGAATTGCGCATTGACAAGGTTGGTGTCCGCAATTTGCGTTTTCCGATCCAGGTGAGGGACAAGGCGCACAGCGTCCAAAACACGGTGGCCACCATCGGCATGTTCGTGGATTTGCCGAAGGAATTCAAAGGCACGCACATGAGCCGGTTCATCGAGGTGCTCAACGCGCACGGAAGCGTCATTCACGTGGAGAACATCAACGAAATTCTCCACGCGATGCAGAAAAAATTCCAAGCCGCCACGTCGCATCTGGAAATCGAATTTCCCTATTTCATGGTCAAGAAAGCGCCGGTGTCCGGCGGCGAAGGCGTGATGGATTACCTCGCGCGGTTTGACGCGACGGCGTGCGGGCCGGAAATTGACTTTGTTCTGACGGTGAAGGCCAACGTGACGACGTTGTGCCCGTGTTCCAAGGCGATTGCCAAATACGGGGCGCACAACCAGCGCGGGCTGGTGACGGTGGCGATTCGCATGAAGAAATCCGTCTGGATCGAGGATTTGATTGCGATAATTGAAGGGTCGGCGAGTTCGGAGCTTTACGCGCTGCTCAAGCGGCAGGACGAAAAGGCGGTGACGGAGCGCGCGTATGAAAACCCGGTGTTTGTGGAGGATTTGGTGCGCAACGTGGCGTTGAAGCTGAACGCGGACGCGCGGGTGGGCTGGTACAAGGTCGAGGCGGAAAACTTTGAGAGCATCCACAATCACAACGCCTACGCGTGCATTGAGAAAGGCTGATTTCCCGGCACTAAAAATTCTTGGAAATTTTTATGGCATATTTATTTTTGTTTGTTACATTGGCCGGCCTTTGATGGACCGGAAGCTGCTTTGAATGCCGGAACATCATTTTTAAATTGTGACAACAAAGAAAAAAGAAACCGATATGGGAACGCCACGCGGCAAGTCGCCAATTTCTGCCACCGCGGCTGCAATTCTCGGCCAGCCGTTGTCGAAATCCAAGACGGTCGCCGCGCCGAAAAAGGTCAAACCCGAATGGCAGAAGTATTACAACCGGCTGCTGGAGCTGCGCGAGCAGTTGCTCCATCAGATGAACGGGCTGGCCAAGGAATCCGCGCAGGAAATGCCGGGTTACAGCCTGCACATGGCGGATTCGGGCACGGACAATTTCGACCGCGATTTCGCGTTGAGCCTGTTGTCGTCCGATCAGGACGCGGTTTATGAAATCGAGGAGGCGCTCAAACGCATCGAGAAAAAAACCTACGGCATCTGTGAATTGACCGGCAAAACGATTCCCAAGGCGCGCCTCGAAGCGATTCCGTGGACGCGGTTCACCGTCGAAGCGCAGGCGCAGTTGGAACGCGAAGGCGCGTTGCGCTCACGCCGGCTCGGCCAGCTCGGCACGATTGACACGCGCCGGCGTCGCGGAAGTGGACGGCGAGGAAGACGAGGCGGAGGAGAAGAGTCAAGGAAAAGGAATAATTTATGCCGCGCGAAATCATCACCATCGAATGCACCGAGGCGCGCAAGGAGGGCAAATCGCCTTCGCGCTACACCACCACCCGCAACAAAAAGTTGAAGACGGAAAAGCTGGAGATCAAAAAATATAATCCGGCGCTCCGCCGCCATACGCTTCACCAGGAAATCAAATAATTATGCCCCGCAAAACCAATACCGATAAATCGGACCGCCGCCGGTCGCGCCACACGATGGAAAACCGCACGCCGCGTCCGAAACCGAAGATTGACTTCACCGCCGACGCGCTCGATTTCAAGAACACCAATCTGCTCCGGCAATTTGTGACCGACCAGGGCCGCATCCTGCCGCGCAAATACACCGGCATGCCCGCGCATTACCAGCGCCGCATGACCCGCGCCATCAAGCGCGCGCGCCAGATGCTGCTGATGAAGTGACGGGATTTCGCGGCTCAACTGCCCCTGCGTTTGGGCGCTTTTTTGTGGAAATCAATTGCAGCCGGTTGGCCATTGACTGCCGGCTTGATTTTTGGATTTCCCCGTGTGATTTTGACACCAGATGAAGACCCGCGCCCGTCACCATTCGCATCCACGGCAGAAATTATCGGCTTTGACCGGCCGCCTGCGCGGGCATTCAAGAAGAATCACCGGGCCGCGCCAGGCCATTCTGGAAATTCTGCGGCGGCATCCGCATCCAATGACGAACCAGGAAATCTTCGCCGGCATGTCCAAGGGCCGTTGTGATCTGGCGACGATTTATCGCGCCATGCATCTGCTCGAGGAAATGGGGATGGTGAAGCGGTTTGATTTCGGCGACGGCGCGGCGCGATTTGAACTCGTCGGCGAAGGCGATAACGGACATCACCATCACCTAGTTTGCACGCGCTGTGCGGAAGTGATCGAAATTGACGAGTGCTTCCTCCGCGAAATTGAAACCCGTATCGCCGCCCAGAACGGGTTCAAAGGCGTGACCCACAAGCTGGAATTTTTCGGAATCTGTCCGGATTGCCAGCGGTGATTTTTCCTCCTCCGTCAGTTTCTGCCGAATCTGACTGACGCTTTCTGAACAGGCTGTTCAAAACCAGCCTCAGGCCATCTCTTCAGCCATCCAGTCGCCCAGATGCAGGTATTCCTTGATTTTCCGGCGCTCGTAGCGGTGTTTGCGCGCTTTTTTCGGTTGATGCTCCGTTTTGCGGAATGGATATTTGGGGTTGCGAACTGCTTCACCGATGATTTCCAATGTCTTCATCATAACTGTATCCTTTCACGCCCACCTTGCAGCGTAAATAATGCCAACTACTGTTGACTCTGCAAAGTTCTTCATTGCAACTTCATTGAATCAGACCGGTCTCGCGATTCCGTTGTTCAAAGAATTTTTCAATGCGCAAAGCGAAACGAGCCCGAGCGCCACTCCTTCTCGCCCCGGCTGGTGGCCAGTTTCAAGCCCAATGCTTCAAAAGCCTTTTGTATCTGTGCGAATTCGGCCTTCAGAATGCCCGCCAATACGAGTGTTCCGCCACGATTCAATTGCGCCGTAATCCGGTGACGTTCCGCGATGAGCAGGTCGGAAGTCAGATTCGCGCAGACTAAATCACATTGCTGTCCTCGTTGTCTTGGACGGATTGACAGCTTTGTCACATTATTCCGCCGGATTGTCAGCTTTTGATGGACGCGATTGGCGCGGGCGTTGGCCCGGGCGACACGAACGGCTTCAGAATCGAAATCCAGGGCATTGACAGGCGAATAACCCAGTTTTGCCGCGGCAATCGCCAGAATCCCGGAGCCGGTGCCAAGGTCAAGAAACGATTTGGCTGTGGCGGCACCCTGTGAGCGCTGGATTCGGCGGTCGCAGACTGCCGCTACAATTTGATGCAAGCAAAACGCCGTTGTCGGGTGCTGGCCGGTGCCAAAGCTGAGTCCGGGATCCAGCACCACCACCGCCTGGCCTTTCCGCGCTCTGCGTTTGCTCCAGCTCGATTTTATTAGCAATGAGCCGCCGATTTCGATGGGCTTGAAGTGCCGTTTCCAGGATTCGGCCCAGTCTTCCCGTCGTACCCTGGCAATCGCAATCTTGCCGGGACTAATTTTTAATCCACAGCTTCTGATTCGCTTCAGCCCGTAGAGAATTTCTTCGCGGACTTCGCGTGGTGAACGCAGTTTTCGTTGGAGATACACCGTGACCGTGCTGAGGCCGCTTTCGACCTCGTAATAAGAAGTGGCAGGTTGGCCAAGGATTACGCTCAACAATTCGGCGACGGCGTCTTCCGCCTCGGGTTTTGTGGTGACGGAAATGCGCCGGAGCAATTCGCGTTTCATCTCACCCAATCGCGCCACGGCGTGAAGTTGAGCAATTCGATTTCGTTCAAATGCGGGCGCAGCGCGACCTGGGTGACGCTGGTGTATTCGATCTCGAACGAGTTCGTTTTCGGCAGCGGCAGGTCGAGCAAAATCGCGAGCATCATGCGGATGACGCCGCCGTGGCTGAAAATGGCCGCGGTCTCCCCCGGATGGCGGCGGATGATTTCAAAGAGGCAAGCCTCGACACGGGCGCGGAATTGGACGCCGTTTTCGCCGTTGGGCACGGCCCCCAGCTCGATTTCATCGAGCCAGTCGTAGGGATGAACGCCGAATTTTTCACGCACCTCGTTCCAATTGTATCCCGACCAGTCGCCAAAATCCACCTCGCTCAGCGCCGGCAGAATGGTCTGGGCGGGTGCGCCGTTTTTGAGGAACGGCGCGAGCGTCTGCTGGACGCGCTTCATCGGGCTGGCGTAAATCGCGGCGATCTTTTTGCCGTGCAGAAACTCCGCCAGCGTTTTGGACTGTACCCGGCCGCGCGCCGAAAGATTCATGTCAATCCGCCCGCCAAAGGCGCGCTGGTAACGCGGTTCAATTTCAGCGTGGCGAACCAACAATAATCGCGTTGGCGGCGACGATTTGACTTTTCGCCGGGAAATTTGGGAAGAGGATTTGCCCACGGGAAAATCAGGCTGCGGCCAGCGCTTCCTCCTGCGCGGCCAGCAATTCGCGGATGCCAGTCTTGCCGAGCGCGAGCAAATCGGCCAGTTGCGGCTCGGTGAACGTGGCTTCCTCGCCCGTGCCCTGAAGTTCAATAAACTCGCCGGCGGAATTCATCACCAGGTTCATGTCCACCGCTGCTGCCACGTCTTCGGTGTAGCACAAATCCAACAGCGGCTGGCCGTTGACGATGCCCACGCTCACGGCGGCGACCGCGTGGAGAATGGGGTTTTCCGCCAGCTTGCCGGAGGCAATCAGCCGCCGGACGGCGATGCACAGCGCCACGTACGCGCCGGTGATGGCCGCCGTGCGCGTGCCGCCGTCGGCTTGGAGCACGTCGCAATCCACCCAGACCGTGTGTTCGTCAAGTTTTTCAAGATCGAGCGCGGCGCGCATCGCGCGGCCGATGAGCCGCTGGATTTCCTGCGAACGCCCGTCAATTTTTCCCCGGCTGCTGTCGCGCGGTTTGCGTTCCAAAGTGGAGTAGGGGAGCATCGAATACTCGGCGGTGATCCAGCCGCCCTTCTGATTCTGCTCCTTCATCCAACGCGGCACGGTTTCCTCGACCGTCACGCCGCAGATGACGCGCGTGTTGCCCCACTCGACGAGCGTCGAGCCGGCGGCATGCGGCGCGATATGATTTTGGAAGCGCAGCGGGCGAAGTTGATTTGCGGCGCGACCGTCGGCGCGGAAGGATGAATCTGGCATGGTTAAAGATTGCGATACACTTCGGAGCGGTGTTGAATGCGATAGAGGCGGACAATTTTTTCTTTGTGGTAAATCCAGTAAAGAATCCGCCAATCGCCAGCGCGAAGTTTGCAGAGGCTGGCCAGGGCGTCGGGCATTCCGACCAGACGGCGATGAATCATCACGGCGGCATTTTCCGCGAGCCAAATGATTTTGCGCTCAACGGCGGCCCCGATGGCCGGATCCAATTGGGCGAGTTGCGCGTCCGCCTTCGAGCCTATTTCGACCCGGTAGGACATGGCAGATGCCGCGGTTTCCAGGCTTTGAATTTTCCAGCGAGGTCTTCCTTGCGGGCCGCGCGCAAGTCCGCCATGACTTTGGGGTTTTGCGCCGTCAGCCAGTCTTGCAACTCGTCCAGTGTTTCCACCGACGAAAGCACCGGCACGGGAATTTCAACGGTATCCGTTATCACGAGATCAACCTAACAAAGGGCCGCCCAAAAGCAAGCGCAAGGGGCGGAGTTGATTTGCAGCGCGACCGGCGGCGCGGGTGAATGAGTTTGGCATAAACGATGATGATATTAAACGCCAACTCTTCCTAAGAAAAGCAAAACCGCCGCAGATTGTGCCAGCGGTTCTGCCCGGTTGAGATACTTGGATTGGCGGCGGACAGGGAATGGCTACACAAAGCCACAAAGGAGATTTCCAAATACTGGCGCCAAAAGCGCGAACAGTGCGTGAATCAAGTATCCGCCTTCCGGCAGGTAAATTGAGAGCGAGGAGACTGTTGTGACTAATCGCTATTGACATAATCAATTAAAATTGATAAGCTTATGGGTAAAGCCGAAGCATTAGGAAGTCTATGACAACGAAAGTACTAACTACAGGATATATGATTCGTGTGATAGTCTGTTCAGCAGCGCTCCTGCTGCCGTCCGTACCGCTAATCGCGCAAGTTCAATACAACTACACGACTTTGAGCATCGGGGGCGGTAGCGTTCAAGCGTGGGCGTCTGGCATATCGGGTAACAACATCGTGGGTTATACAGGGAGCGGAAGCACTTTTCAGGGCTTTCTGTATGATGGCACCAGTTACACCACCATAGATGTGCCGGGCGCGGGCAGCACTCTAGCCTATGGTATTTCCGGGAACGACATCGTTGGGTCCTACGGTGGCACAAGCGGTAGTCTTGGCTTTCTGTACGATGGCAGCAGCTACACAACTTTGAGCGTGCCGGGAGCAAATAACACTTTTGCCTATGGTATTTCAGGGAACTATATCGTGGGCTATTACACTGTTATGCAAGGTATCACGGGCGGTACTTACGGTTATCTTTACGATGGCAGCAGTTACACCACTTTGACCGTACCAGGAGCGAACGCCACTTATGCCTACGGTATCTCTGGAAACAACATCGTAGGCGCTGATACGTCTACAAGTGGAGGCACCAAAGGTTTTCTATACAATGGCAGCAGCTACAACACTATCAGCGTCCCAGGAGCATCTTCTACAAGGGCTTTCGGCGTTTCAGGAAACAACGTTGTAGGGTATTACGTTACATCAGGATTCAACTACCAAGGCTTTCTTTACGATGGGACCAGCTACATAACTTTAAGTGTCCCGGGAGCAGCGAGCACGGCCGCCATCGGCATTGATGGAAACAGCATCGTTGGGTACTATACTGACGGAAACGGCATTGCGCACGCATTTCTGGCTACGCCCACCCCTGAACCGTCGGCTTTGTGGCTGACGGCGGTCGGCGCTGCTGCGTTTTTCATGCGCCGCTGCCGTCTAACAGTAAGCGTCACGCGGAGCACCTCTATTCAATGAAGTCCTAGGCGTCGTAGCATAGGGGCTACGATGAATACGACACCCACCGATGAAATGATCTTGAAAACCGATGTGCTGGGGCGAGTGAAGATGCCCTTGGCGCGGCGCGAGCAGTTACTGGACGAGTTTGAGCGGAGTGGATTGAGCGGGCAGAAGTTTGCGGAGTTGGTCGGCGTCAAATATCCAACGTTTGCGACCTGGGCGCAGAAACGGCGGCGGGTACGCGGCGTGTATCCGGTAAAAGCGCCGGCCCCGAGAACGAACCAGGTGAAGTGGCTAGAAGCGGTGGTGGAAGAGGCGCGAAGCCGTGATGATAAAAATCTGTTGTCGCTGGTGTTAGAGTTGCCTGGTGGAGCGAAGACGCAAATCAACGATGCCAAACAGGCAGCCTTAGCGGCAGTGCTGCTGCGGGCGCTGCAAAATGCATGTTAAGCTTTTCGGGCAGCCTGAAAGTGTTCGTGGCGGTGGAAGCCTGCGACATGCGCAAAGGGTTCAACGGTCTGCACGCTGTGGTGACGGAGCGATTGGGTGAAGAGCCGCGCGCCGGGGCGCTCTTTGTATTTTGCAATCGGCGGCGCACCCGGATCAAAATCCTGTGCTGGGACGGAACGGGTTTGTGGGTGTTGACCAAGCGGTTGGAGCAAGGGACTTTTTCCTGGCCCCGGAACGTGGAGCCGGGGACAACCAAGTTGAAGCTGACGCCGCAGGCGCTGGCGATGCTGACCGACGGAGTGGATTTGCGTGGAGCCAAACTGCGGCCCTGGTACGAGCGCGAGATGTAAAAAACCTTGCGCGAAAATTTCCCCGCAAAGTTTGAACAAGCAGCGGGCTAGAGCGTCAGAGAACGCAACCGATGATGCCGCGCGAAAAAGAACTCGCCCGCCAGTTGGCAGAATGCCAGGAGGCATTGGCACAGAGCCGTCGGGAGAATGAACTGCTGCGGCAGAAGATCGACTTGCTCATTCGGCGTGTGTTTGGTTCCAGCAGCGAACGGTTGGATCGGGCACAACTGGAACTCCTCTTACAGGAACTGCCGGAAAGTTCGGTCATCACTCTGGAAGAAACTCCGCCGCCGGCGGTTGTCTCTCCAAAACGTTCTTGCCGGCAACGCACGCTTCGTCTGCCGGCGAACCTGCCGGTGGTGGAAGCAGTGATTGACCCGGAGCCGGTGAAGCAAACGCCCCAAGACTGGCGTTGTATCGGCCAGGAAGTCAGCGAGCAACTGGACTTTGAGCCGGCGCGTTTTCTGCGCCGCCGGACCATTCGCCGCAAATACGTTCACCGCGTCAACTCGGACTGCGCGCCAATAATTGCGCCCTTGCCCGAACGGCTGTTGGATCGCAGCCTGCCCGCGCCGGGACTGCTGGCGCAGATTTTGGTCGGCAAATACTGCGACCACTTGCCGTTGTATCGGCAGGAACAAATCTTTCTGCAACGCCACCGGGTTCACCTGCCCCGGCAAACGCTGGCGCGGTGGGTGGCGTTGGCCGCCGACTGGCTCAAGCCGATTTATGAACACATCCGCACCGGCGTGATGGCGGGCGGCTATGTGCAGGTGGATGAAACACCGATTGATTATTTGGAGCCGGGCAACGGCAAGACCAAGCAAGGTTATCTCTGGACGGGCAGTCGTCCTGGCGGCGACGTGTTTTACCGCTGGGAAACCAGTCGTGCTGCGGCCTGCCTGGATAACGTCATCCCTTTGAATTTTAGCGGTACGCTGCAATGCGATGGTTACTCGGCTTATCGCACCTTTGCCAACGGACGCGCTGGAACGATTGAATTGGCCGGCTGCTGGGCACATGTGCGGCGGAAGTTTTATGAAGCGATGGAACAAGCGCCCCGAACCGCGGCTTGGCTCGTGCGGCAAATCCAACACCTTTACCGGATCGAAGCTGCTTTGCGCGAACACCGCACCGGTCCCCGGCTGCGCCAGGCCGTGCGCGCCAGCCAAAGCCGCCCCATCGTTGAACGCCTCCAACGCGCCTTGGGCCGGCTCAAAGCCAGCGGACGTTACCTGCCGCAGAGCTTGCTGGGCCAAGCCATTGATTACACGCTGGGCCAATGGCCAACGCTGAAAGTGTATCTGCAAAACGGTCGCGTGGAGTTGGACAACAACTTGGTCGAAAACGCCATCCGCCCCACCGCCATCGGCAAGAAAAACTGGCTCTTCATCGGCGATGCCGATGCCGGTCAACGCAGCGCCATTATCTACACGGTCATCGAAAGTTGCCGTCGGCGCGGCCTTGATCCTTACACCTACCTGCGCGAAGTCCTCACGCGGCTGCCCAGCATGACCAACTGGCAAATCCCGGAAGTGACGCCCCAAACCTGGGCCAAAGCACAACTGCCGGTGCAACGGCTCGCATCATAAACGTCATACCGTATATGGTATGACACTTACGACTCCACTACAGTTGCTCTGTCAAGAAGGTGCTCCACGTGACGCTTACGTCACATTGCCAATCTGGTTAGTGTAGCTGGTCGCGCCGGAAACATTCAACGTATAGCCCCAATGCTCCACCCCGCCGTCCGGGTAGCCGCGGGACAGCGGACGGTTCAGGTTGTCGAGGTCAATGAGCACCAATAAAATGGCGAAAGGCAATACCAGAACAAATGCAAAAGACGGTTGCAGCCACCGTTACCGCCGCAAAAATCACCACCAAAGTAATTCTTCTACTTTTCTCCAAACTGTCAAACTCGCGCTCGAACTTGATACCATGACGACGAACAGTTAGAAAATACTGATTTGCAAAAAAGAGCGCGATGAACGCAATGATGACTATGGGCTTAGAGAATACGAACTTACTTCTAATAGAAATTTGAACATAAGACAAAATTCCGAGGAAGATAAACCACTCAATCAATGTAATAAAGCCAATGGCACCGCCAGCCTTGTAATTGACATTCCTCGCCCGAGAAAGCCTGAAGCAGACGGCGTATCCAGCGAGGTAAACCTCTTTGACAAATTGGATTACTTGCATGGCGGAAGGTAGAAAGGAAAGAGTGATCCTATAGGGCCGGAATCAGGAAAGAGTGGTTGTATAGGGCCGAAATCATAAGCTCCATAATACCAATCGGTGAACGGTTGAAAGAGGTCTTGTGCATTCTCACTGACACCAGGCACATAAGCATTGATCACACTTCCCGCAAGGTATCCACCGCCAAGGGCCCATCCCAAAGGCCCACCTGCTTCTACCCCACCTATCGTCAAACCAGATTGTGTTAAACCATATGCCGTAACAGAAACACCAATGTTGGCGCTGCCTTGGAGCACCGGTTCCTGGCCACTTGCCATCCCATAAACGTTGTAGCCTACCCCAATGATAGTAAGTCCAGAACTTGCCTGTTGAGCTAAAGCCCCAACCCTCCCGGCAATAGCAACAGACCCGTTTCCAGTGCTCCACCCACTGGTGTAAACGGTTATATTACCCGATGCGTTATTTATTCCGATGGTCCAGGCTGCTGCACCACTGTTTGCAATTGTTTCGTAGCCAAAGTTAAGACTTTCAATTGTGTTGGCCGTAGTCTCATCAGTTCCATACAAGTCAATGGCATTTATGGGATTATTGGCGACGTACGCATACAGGTTGATTCCGCCTTGTTCTGCCAGCGGATCTCGGTTCAGGAATCGTATGAGAATTGGATCATAGTACCTTCGCCCAAAGTAGTAAATCCCGGCCCGGTCATTCCACTCCTTTGAAGCAAAGCGATAGGTGTTAAATGGGGCAAGCGGTCCACTTTGTGAAAGCGTTTCTCCAAATGGCCCGTAAAGATACTTCGCGGCCACAATTTGGTTTGCGTAGATCAACATCGTCACGTTGGCGTTGCCGTCAACGTGATAGTAGGCGGTAGTCGGAGCACCAGGAATCTCTTGGCCGTAGTCTGTTCTTGCCAGCAAACCACCCCCGCTCCGTGTATAAGTTACCAGCGGATTATTGTTCGCATCCCGTTCTTGAATCACGAAGTTACCATCATAGATGAAGTGGACTTCATTTGTTTGAATCCATGCACTGCCAGTCCAGCTATAATCCTTTTCGATCCGCCGTCGAAACTCTCCATCGTACACGAAGTCATCCCGCCAGACATTCGTCACCCAAACACTTGTTAGCTGGTTTTCGTCGTCATACGCGAAGTTCCGATTCGTGTCGCTGAGAAGGTTGCCGTTTAAATCGTAAGAAAAGGAGTTGGTAGCTGGCAGATAGCAGATGGAGACATTGGTGCTCGAATGCCCGTAAGAATCTTGCCCAATCGCTGTAAATGTGTTCGTGCCATTGATCAGCGGCATATTGGTGGCCGCGAAAGTCGCGTCTGCATACAGGATGGCGTTGCTACTGTTGACTGTGACGCTAGTTGCTGGAATCGTCGTCGTTCCCGCCACCGTGAGCCGACCACCGTTGGTAACTGTCGTCAGATCATTTGGATTATTCATGTTGAATACGATTCGCCAAGTTAGTAGCAAATTTCTTGAAGCGAAGGGCGGCAGCGTCTCGCGTATTTTCTATTTTGGCAAATTCGGTTTTTAGAAAAAGGCCGGCTTCATCTTTTTGGCCCAAAAGGAAGAGTCCAACGGGAATTCGATAGGCAACCATAAACTGGGCCGCGAAGCGTCGGGTTTTCATACCTTTAACAAGGGTGGCCATATCAATGTGCCTACGAATAAATGGCAGAGCATATTCGCGAACGTCTTTAACCAACTCGTCTGCTGTTGTTTCCACAGGGCCATCTTCAGAAAAGATGTAAGGACGATATTTGTCGGCAGGCATCAAATAACCTATATTCCCGGCTAATGTCGGTGGAACAACTTCGTCCAATTTGTCACCAGCAAGTTCGGCGACAAGCTTTTCGATAGGCTCGTTCCTTACACCAACAACGGGATTGAATTCTAAAAACCCTTTTCGGCCACGAGTTGCCATATTTAGACCGATCCAGCCGAAAACATCGTCGGTCATTTGAATTGTTGATATTCCTGGTTTTCTTTTGTTAAATCCAAGAGCCGCCAATTTTGTTTGCACCAGCGCGATGTTTTCTTTTATAAAACTTGGTGAGATATTCATGACATTCACGGAAAATGAATTGTTATTACCTGCATAGGTGGTAGCGGAATACTTGGTGTTAAGCCAGCCCTGGCAGCGTTTCCGCCAGCTGGAACAGCACCACCCTGTTCAATCAGCGGATAAACCACTTCTTGTTGTGAACTGAGTTGCGCCCCGCCGGTTTTAATTTCCACGAAATTAACACTGCTATCGGCATTCTGAATTAACAAATCTGGAACCGCACGGGAGCCGCCTGCATAAATTGTAATCCGGTTGCCTAAAACTGCACCACCTTCCGACTCGACTTGCGCGATGTATTGCGCCACAGCGGCTTCATGAGTTGCCTGACCGATGGCCAATTGGTCGGCTGGTGTTAAATTTGCCGACACATCCGCCGCAGTTAATCCCGAAGCTTCGGCTTCAGGTGCCAGCGCCGAAGCAAAACCACCGGTTGCCAGACCCGTCTCAAGTCCGAAAACAGTCCCGCCAATCCCTTGTGATGTTCCAAGACCGTTCAATAAATTGTTTCCATAATTCTCCGCGTATCCCAGAAGATCGGTGCTCACATTCCCTGCCCATGTTCCCAGATTTGCAACCGTGCCCAGAGGGTCGTTCAAGGTATTCCAAGCTGTGTTGGCCAAATTCTCTCCTGCTTGTCCAATGCCATTGGCGTAGTCGAGACTGTTTTGCTCCCAGTTGTTATAAATGTTCAACCACCACTGGTCCCAAAGACTGGGCGGACAAAGACCCAAAATATCGATCAGATTTATTGGGTTATTGCCAAGGTAAGCGTAGAGGTTAAGACCGCCTTGCTCAGCAATCGGATCACGATTCAGAAACCGTATTAGGATCGGGTCATAATACCGCCTGCCAAAGTAGTAAATCCCGCCCCGGTCATTCCACTCTTTGGAGGCGAACCGATAAGTGTTGAACGGCGCCAGCGGCCCGCTTAGTGAAAGCGTTTCTCCGAACGGCCCATATAGATACTTGGCAGCGACAATCTGATTCGCGTAAATCAACATCGTTACATTGCCGTTGCCATCCATGTGGTAATAAGCCGTGGTCGGGCTGCCGGGAATTTCCTGCCCATAATCGCTTCGTGCCAGCAAGCTGCTTCCGCTGCGGGTGTAGGTTACTTGCGGGATGTTACTCCCATTCCTTTCTTGAATGACGAAATTCCCGTCGTAAATGAAACGGATTTCGTTGGTCTCAACCCACGCTCCACTCTGCCACGCAAAATCTTTCTCTATTCTTCTCCGAAACTTTCCGTCATAAACAAAATCCTCCCGCCAGACATTCGTGACCCAAACGCTCGTCAACTGGTTCTCATCGTCATAAGCAAAGCAGCGATTCGTGTCGCTGAGAAGGTTCCCGTTTAAGTCGTACGAAAAGGAGTTGGTAGCTGGCAGATAGCAGATGGAGACATTGGTGCTCGAATGCCCGTAAGAATCTTGCCCAATCGCTGTAAATGTGTTCGTGCCATTGATCAGCGGCATATTGGTGGCCGCGAAGGTCGCGTCTGCATACAGGATGGCGTTGCTACTGTTGACTGTGACGCTAGTTGCTGGAATCGTCGTCGTTCCCGCCACCGTGAGCCGACCGCCGTTGGTCACGGTTGTCAGCTCGTTGAGATTGTTGACGCTGAAAGCGCCAAGCAGACCGTTATTTGTCCGATAGTTCAAATTTCCCGCCGCGTCATAGGCGTAACCCAATTGTTCCTGCCAGCGGTTGGTTGTTCCACCTGCTTCCTTACCAATTGCAGTTTTCAATTCGCCCGCATTATCATAAGTGTAATTGCGGAAATCGCCTGCTGTATTCGTCTCGCCGGTGCGCTGGCCGGCCTGATTGTAAGCGTAACTTTCAGAGTCCAGAACGGAGGAACTGGAATTCAGCAACTTCGTCGAAAGCAATCTGGCAACCGAATCAAACGAATTTGTAATGTACGCTCCGTTGGGAAGCGAAAGCGTTTTCATCAAGGGACTCGCAGAGCTCGCCCCTCCGAGCGTGTAATTAAATGCGCCCGCCGGAGAGACGACATTGGTCAAACGGCGGGCGGTGTCATAACCGTAGCTCTGAGACCAGGAACTGCTGGGCTGACTCAGGCTCATTCCCGTCCGCAAACGATTGGCGTAAGTGTAACTCACGGTGTCATTGGCCCACGGGCCGTTCTCGCTCGTCAATTCTCTCACGGCGTCCCAAGTGAACGCCGTCGTGCCCGCCGCGTCGTTCATGTTTGTCAATTCATTGAGCAGATTGTATTCCAGCGCAATCGCCGGGCTGCTCGGATAAATGATGTTCGTCAGGTTATTGGCCGGATCGTATTTGTAAAGCGTATTGCCCTTGGCAATGCTCCAACGGTTCGTCAGCCGATTGGTAAGCGTCACGCGGAGCACCTCTATTCAATGAAGTCCTAGGCGTCGTAGCATAGGGGCTACGATGAATACGACACCCACCGATGAAATGATCTTGAAAACCGATGTGCTGGGGCGAGTGAAGATGCCCTTGGCGCGGCGCGAGCAGTTACTGGACGAGTTTGAGCGGAGTGGATTGAGCGGGCAGAAGTTTGCGGAGTTGGTCGGCGTCAAATATCCAACGTTTGCGACCTGGGCGCAGAAACGGCGGCGGGTACGCGGCGTGTATCCGGTAAAAGCGCCGGCCCCGAGAACGAACCAGGTGAAGTGGCTAGAAGCGGTGGTGGAAGAGGCGCGAAGCCGTGATGATAAAAATCTGTTGTCGCTGGTGTTAGAGTTGCCTGGTGGAGCGAAGACGCAAATCAACGATGCCAAACAGGCAGCCTTAGCGGCAGTGCTGCTGCGGGCGCTGCAAAATGCATGTTAAGCTTTTCGGGCAGCCTGAAAGTGTTCGTGGCGGTGGAAGCCTGCGACATGCGCAAAGGGTTCAACGGTCTGCACGCTGTGGTGACGGAGCGATTGGGTGAAGAGCCGCGCGCCGGGGCGCTCTTTGTATTTTGCAATCGGCGGCGCACCCGGATCAAAATCCTGTGCTGGGACGGAACGGGTTTGTGGGTGTTGACCAAGCGGTTGGAGCAAGGGACTTTTTCCTGGCCCCGGAACGTGGAGCCGGGGACAACCAAGTTGAAGCTGACGCCGCAGGCGCTGGCGATGCTGACCGACGGAGTGGATTTGCGTGGAGCCAAACTGCGGCCCTGGTACGAGCGCGAGATGTAAAAAACCTTGCGCGAAAATTTCCCCGCAAAGTTTGAACAAGCAGCGGGCTAGAGCGTCAGAGAACGCAACCGATGATGCCGCGCGAAAAAGAACTCGCCCGCCAGTTGGCAGAATGCCAGGAGGCATTGGCACAGAGCCGTCGGGAGAATGAACTGCTGCGGCAGAAGATCGACTTGCTCATTCGGCGTGTGTTTGGTTCCAGCAGCGAACGGTTGGATCGGGCACAACTGGAACTCCTCTTACAGGAACTGCCGGAAAGTTCGGTCATCACTCTGGAAGAAACTCCGCCGCCGGCGGTTGTCTCTCCAAAACGTTCTTGCCGGCAACGCACGCTTCGTCTGCCGGCGAACCTGCCGGTGGTGGAAGCAGTGATTGACCCGGAGCCGGTGAAGCAAACGCCCCAAGACTGGCGTTGTATCGGCCAGGAAGTCAGCGAGCAACTGGACTTTGAGCCGGCGCGTTTTCTGCGCCGCCGGACCATTCGCCGCAAATACGTTCACCGCGTCAACTCGGACTGCGCGCCAATAATTGCGCCCTTGCCCGAACGGCTGTTGGATCGCAGCCTGCCCGCGCCGGGACTGCTGGCGCAGATTTTGGTCGGCAAATACTGCGACCACTTGCCGTTGTATCGGCAGGAACAAATCTTTCTGCAACGCCACCGGGTTCACCTGCCCCGGCAAACGCTGGCGCGGTGGGTGGCGTTGGCCGCCGACTGGCTCAAGCCGATTTATGAACACATCCGCACCGGCGTGATGGCGGGCGGCTATGTGCAGGTGGATGAAACACCGATTGATTATTTGGAGCCGGGCAACGGCAAGACCAAGCAAGGTTATCTCTGGACGGGCAGTCGTCCTGGCGGCGACGTGTTTTACCGCTGGGAAACCAGTCGTGCTGCGGCCTGCCTGGATAACGTCATCCCTTTGAATTTTAGCGGTACGCTGCAATGCGATGGTTACTCGGCTTATCGCACCTTTGCCAACGGACGCGCTGGAACGATTGAATTGGCCGGCTGCTGGGCACATGTGCGGCGGAAGTTTTATGAAGCGATGGAACAAGCGCCCCGAACCGCGGCTTGGCTCGTGCGGCAAATCCAACACCTTTACCGGATCGAAGCTGCTTTGCGCGAACACCGCACCGGTCCCCGGCTGCGCCAGGCCGTGCGCGCCAGCCAAAGCCGCCCCATCGTTGAACGCCTCCAACGCGCCTTGGGCCGGCTCAAAGCCAGCGGACGTTACCTGCCGCAGAGCTTGCTGGGCCAAGCCATTGATTACACGCTGGGCCAATGGCCAACGCTGAAAGTGTATCTGCAAAACGGTCGCGTGGAGTTGGACAACAACTTGGTCGAAAACGCCATCCGCCCCACCGCCATCGGCAAGAAAAACTGGCTCTTCATCGGCGATGCCGATGCCGGTCAACGCAGCGCCATTATCTACACGGTCATCGAAAGTTGCCGTCGGCGCGGCCTTGATCCTTACACCTACCTGCGCGAAGTCCTCACGCGGCTGCCCAGCATGACCAACTGGCAAATCCCGGAAGTGACGCCCCAAACCTGGGCCAAAGCACAACTGCCGGTGCAACGGCTCGCATCATAAACGTCATACCGTATATGGTATGACACTTACGACTCCACTACAGTTGCTCTGTCAAGAAGGTGCTCCACGTGACGCTTACGCCGATTGTCCGCGTCAAATTGATTGACCAGCACGAGGTTCCCCGCCGCGTCAATCTTGTTGGTCGCGTTGCCGTAAAGATCAATCCCAAAACTCGTCGTCTGATTCTTGCCGTCCGTCAGCGTCAGCAAATCGTTCGCCCCGTTGTAGGTGAATGAATTGGTCGTCACCCCCAAGAAAATCTCGTTGGTCTGGCGGTTTGCCGGTCAACGAGGTAAAAATGGGGAACATAACTGGCGCAGTCGCATCCCTGACTGAAAGCGAACTGAACACGGTGAGTGAAAGAACTTAAACCGCGTTCCTGGTAAACCAGGACAGCACTCGGTGGCGGGCATGGTGTTGGGATGTTTAGTTTGATGTAAGCAAACTTTCCTTCGTATCGAGAAGGGTTCATAGCTGAGAAGCTGCGCCAGTGTTTTTTCATGGCACTGTTGGTGCTTTGGTTGGCTCGTGGGGGTTCCATTTGTCGTAGCTGTTTGTAATATACGCTGCATTCGGCAACGACAATTTTGTCACCCGCAATTGTCGCGTGGCATCGTAAGCGTAGCCAAATACACCCGCCGGAGATGCGATATTGGTCATCCGCCTCGTGGTATCGTAAGCACCGGTAACAAGTAATAAATCATTTCTTAGCTCCATGCTGCTTTAGAAGAGCGATGGTGTTAGCCTCAGCGTGGCCTCCTTGAGCACCTATCTCTGCAGTTTGCAGTACCGTTACTCCTCGATTGCTGGCGTTGACATCCGCCCCGGCATCAATCAGGGCTTTGATTTTAACGATGTTTGCGTCCCCCAAAGTTACAGCAGCCATCAAAGCTGTTTCTCCCATGCGATCACGAGCATTCACGTTTGCTCCCGCAGAAAGAAGGTAGAAAAAAACATTTGTTCCTCCATTCAAAGTTGTGGCGATCAGCGGAGTCTGCCCGAGCATTCCTTCTTCCGGAGCGTTCAAGCTAACGCCCTTGGCCACGATTTTCTTAACCTGTTGCAGGTCATCTTTTGCCGCTGCATTTACCAACAGCCTTTCATTCGGTACGTTTGTCCAAAAGACAACAAATATCACGCCAAACGTGAAAATTCCGAGGGAAATCGCGACGGATGCCAAAATAACAAATTTCTTTCGTGTTTTCATGGAGAAGACTGAGGGGATACAGAAAAGCCGAATGTCCCTGTGGCTGACCCTGAAGCATTTGGACCTTGACGGACACCGATCGAAGGCTGATACTGAAAAAATGGCATAGTTGTGTAACCAGATTGGGGTATTGTAACTGGAATAGATAAATTGGTGTAGAAATTGAGAGGGAACCCTGTGCCTCCATACAAAGGGCCCAATGGATTAGTTCCGGCAAACAAATCAGCCATCGCACCAGCTCCGCCAGTTCCACTTAGATCAACGGAAGCAGAGACATTGACCAAGTAATTTCCAGGAGCCCCAGATAAATTGAACAAAAGCGAACCAGCGCCCGCTCCGCTGCCATTGACAGTATTACAAGAACCGCCAGGCCACATCGTACCGCTGACTGAAACCTGCGAGCCATAACCATTAGGATATTGGGTAAACTGTATCTGAGAATCCCAAAACGGCTGACCGTTAGCGCCCATCATTGGGAATATTTGACCAAGCTGACCACCTAAAGGATTGAATAGGTTCCAGTTTCCCGAAACAGGAGTCACATTGACAATTGGGGAGATCGAAAATGGACTATTGACTGAAACCGGCGGCGCGTTAAAATCTGACCAACCTAAAAGATCAATTTCGTTAATAGGATTATTGGCGACGTACGCATACAAATTGATTCCGCCTTGTTCTGCCAGCGGATCACGATTCAGAAACCGTATGATGATCGGGTCATAATACCTTCGCCCAAAGTAGTAAATCCCAGCTCTGTCATTCCACTCCTTGGAAGCGAACCGATAAGTGTTGAACGGTGCGAGTGGTCCGCTTAGTGAAAGCGTTTCTCCGAATGGCCCATATAGATACTTCGCTGCGATCTGCTGACTCGGATAAATCAGGCACGTCACGTTCGCGTTGCCGTCCTCGTGGTAATAAGCCGTGGTCGGGCTGCCGGGAATTTCCTGGCCGTAGTCAGTGCGTGCCAGCAACGTGCTTCCACTGCGCGTGTAGCTGACGAGCGGATTATTGTTTGCGTCACGCTCTTGGATTACAGAGTTGCCGTCGTAAATGAAATGGATTTCGTTCGTTTGAACCCAAGCTCCACTTTGCCAACTGTAATCCTTTTCGATCCGCCGTCGAAACTTTCCATCGTACACGAAATCACAGCGCCAAGCATTCGTCACATAAACGCTCGTCAACTGATTCTCATCGTCATAAGCGAAGTTCCGATTCGTGTCGCTGAGAAGGTTCCCGTTCAAGTCATACGAATAGGAATTCGTTGCTTCGAGATTTGCCGTCACACTATTGGTGCTCTGTCGTCCGTAGCTGTCCTGGGCTATTGCCGTATAGGTATTGGCACCATTGACCCAAGGTTGATTGGTACTCGCGAATGTTGAATCGGCATATCGCACAGCATTGCTCGTGTTGACCGTGACGCTGGTAGCCGGCGTGGTCGTCGTGCCTGAAACGGTCAATGTTCCGCTTCGGTCTATCGAGGTGAATTCATTTAGATTGTTCACGTTGAAAGTTTGAAGGAACCCGTTGTTGGTGCGGAAATTCAAATTGCCTGCAGCATCGTAATCGTAACCTAGTTGCTCCTGCAAACGCGGCATGGCGCCGCCCGATTCAAAACCCTGCCCTGCCGTCAATTCGCCTGCATTGTCGTAGCTGTAATTGACGAAATCTCCAGCCGTTCGCACGACATTGGTCCGTTGGCCGGCTTGATTGTAGCCATAGGCATACGAATCCAGATCGGAATTAGTGCTGCTTTCCAATTCCGTGCTCAACAGTCGGGCCACAGAATCATAGCCGTTGGTAATATAGGCGCCATCCGGCAAGGCGAGTCGAGAGACGAGTGTCGAGGGTCCAGAACCGGCATATTGATAGCCGAATGAACCGGCGGGCGAGACGATGTTGGTCATGCGTCGAGTGACATCATACCCGTAAGTTTGCGACCAGGAACCGCCGGGCTGGCTCAAGCTCAACCCCGTTCGCAACCGGTTGGCGTATGTGTAACTCACGGTGTCATTGGCCCACGGGCTGTCGCCCCTGCTCATTTTTTTCTATAAGCTTCTACAAAAGCATAAATTGCCAATCCAGTCCCCATTACCGAGACTATAAACATCCATTGCGACATCCGCCTGTAATACAAAATAGAGTTTGTAACAGTGACAAATAGAATCATAATTGGCCATCTATATTTAGTGATAATATTCATATGGCAATTTATCAATTGTTAGGGATGCATCCGAAGCCACCAATTAAAGACACCGAAGCTGTAGCAACTCCATATATTCCGAGAGCCTCGCCATAAGGACCTGCCTTTGGAATTTTCGATAGAATATAACCAGCGTATGTTTCGCCGATGCTTCCCCAATAATTAAAATTCAGCGAATCTTGAATATCTTTTGCTTCTTTTAGGCTCCACCCCCAATGTTCTCCGCAAGGGCAAGGATAGACATCCGGTTGATAGAACGCACCATTCTGATAATTGCCCGCCCCAGAAGCATAAGGATTAGATGCCCATGTACCGCCTAATCCGGGAAGCGTACTAGAAACCGGATTTCCATAGCCGGGGGTCTCTCCTGCGCTGTAATCTAGCAGTCCTAACGGGTCAATATAGTTAATGGGATTATTGGCGACGTAGGCGTAAAGGTTCAATCCTCCTCGTTCCTGGATGGGATCACGATTCAGCCACCGTATGATGATCGGATCGTAATATCTCCTGCCAAAGTAGTAAATCCCAGCCCGGTCATTCCACTCTTTGGAGGCGAACCGATAAGTGTTGAACGGCGCCAGCGGCCCGCTTAGTGAAAGCGTTTCTCCGAACGGCCCATATAGATACTTGGCAGCAACAATCTGATTGGCATAAATCAGCATTGTTACATTGGCGTTGCCGTCAAGGTGATAGTAGGCGGTAGTCGGGGCACCGGGAATCTCTTGCCCATAGTCGGTGCGGGCCAGTAAAGTACTTCCGCTGCGCGTGTACGTTACTCGCGGGATGTTACTCCCATTCCGTTCTTCGATTACAGAGTTGCCATCGTAAACGAAATGAATTTCGTTGGTTTGAATCCAAGCTCCACCCTGCCACACAAAATCTTTTTCTATTCTTCTCCGAAACTTTCCGTCATAGACAAAATCCTCCCGCCACACGTTCGTCACCCACACGCTGGTTAACTGATTCTCGTCATCGTACGCGAAATTCCGATTCGTGTCGCTGAGAAGGTTCCCGTTCAAATCGTAAGAATAGGAATTCGTTGCTTGTAGATTCACCGTTACGCTGTTGGAGCTTGTCCTTCCGTAACTATCTTGGGCTATGGCGGTATAGGTGTTAGTGCCGCTGGCCCACGGCTGATTAGTGCTGGCAAACGTGGCATCGGCATAAAGCACAGCATTGCTCGTGTTCACCATGACGCTGGTTGCTGGCGTGGTGGTTGTGCCAGCTACTGTCAACCTCCTGCCATTGGTGACACTCGTCAGCTCATTCAGATTGTTGACGTTGAAAGCTCCGAGCAAACCGTTATTTGTCCGATAGTTCAAATTCCCGGCAGCATCGTAAGTGTAGCCGAGTTGTTCCTGTTGCCGGTTCGTGGTTCCACCCGATTCCTTGCCAATCGCGGTTTTAAGCTCGCTGGCGCTGTCATACGTGTAATTTCGGAAATCGCCCGCCGTGTTCGTTTCGGCGGTTCGCTGGCCGGCCTGATTGTAAGCGTAACTTTCAGAGTCCAGAGCCGTGCCGCCGCTGTTTTTAAGAATCGTGCTCAGGAGCCGCGCGTTGCCGTCAAACGTGTTCGTAATCCATGCTCCGTTGGGCAAGAGAATGGAAGTTGGGAGTTGGGAGTTGGCAGTTAGGAACTGCGAATAGGTGAATGCGCCCGCCGGGGAAGAGACGCTGGTCAAATGCCGGACGGAATTATAGCCGTAGCTTTGAGACCAGGAGCCGCCGGGCTGGCTCAAACTCATTCCTATCCGCAACCGATTGGCATACGTATAACTCACGGTGTCATTGGCCCACGGGCCATTCTCGCTCAAAAGCTCGCCCACATTGTCGTAACTGTAAGCCGTGTCGCCCACGGCATCAACCATGTTTGTCAAACGATTCAGCACGTCGTAGCTCAGGCTGATGGCTGGACTGACGGGATAAGCAACATGGGTCAGATTGCCGGCGGCATCAAAGGAATAGGCCGTGTTCCCCTTCGCCGGAGTCCAACGATTGGTCACCCGGTTGTCAGGGTCGTACTGATAAATAAAATTCGTGATGCCAGCGGCATCCACTTTGTTGATCACCCGGCCGAACGAATCTATGCCCCAAGTCGTGATTTGATTCTTCCCATCGGTGAGGGTGAGCCGGTCGCCCGCGCCATTAAACGATTTTAACTTGGTAGCCAAGCGACAAAAGATATTGTTGAACTCTTTCTAAGATAAGTGCTATGCGCTCTCGATCAGCGGGAGTTCGGCATTCAAATATTTTCATGTTTTGAATAGGTCGCTGATCCAAGAAGATTGTCTTAGTAGCTCTCTTCGAACGATACTCGTCATAATCACCTTCGAATGTAAACTTAAACTTACCCAACATATCTTCATAGAGGAGCGTCCAAGCTTCATCGCTGAAACTCACTTTGTATTCAGTAGCATTGTTCATGTTAAAAGTGTATTGTTATTGTTGGCACATTCCCATTATTCATATTATTGAGCAATTCAGGAAACTCTCCATTCCAAAACGTTTTACCGCCATAAACACTGGTACCAATAAAGGCATTTTGTGGGCCAGTAGCAGCTCGTGCAGCCGCCACGGATTCTTGAAATGCTAGGCTGGGGTCACCAGCACTCAATGCCGCGTTTGCCTTGGCAGATAAATTGAGAGTAGTGCCGCCTGATGCTTGAGCAGCTATCTTTCCCTCTGGTCCAACCCACCAAGTGTTGACTTGTGGAGCAGCTACTCTAGTCAAACTATTATCCAACGCGCCAGTTATTGGTGCAGCAACGGCAGTGACCGCGAAGACATCGTTTGCCACTCCTCCCAGATTTGCCCAAGATGGAGTAACAGAAAAATTGCCCGTGCCTTCACCCAAATGACCCAACGCCTGCGGTGTGTTCAAAACTCCACCAACCAAACTTAATCCCGTATCCGGTATTCCAGCAATATACCATGGCAAGTCGCTGTTGAAAGCATCCTGTAATTCATTGATACCGCCGTTGACTTCGTAAGCCCAAGAATCATACCAAGGTAGATTGGAATAGTCGGGAATCCCTGGAAGGGGCTGCAACCACGACGGCAGACCATTTGGAGGACACAAGCCAAGAATATCAACCAGGCTTACCGGGTTGTTGCCCACATAGGTATAAAGGTTTATTCCACCGTATTCTGCCAAAGGATCGCGATTTAGGAACCGTATGATGATTGGATCATAATATCTACGGCCAAAATAATAGATTCCTGCGCGGTCGTTCCATTCCTTGGATGCAAATCGCGGCGTGTTGAATGGCGCCAACGGCCCGCTCAGCGAGAGAGTCTCTCCAAAAGGACTATACAGATACTTAGCGGCGACAATCTGATTCGCGTAAATCAACATTGTCACATTGGCGTTGCCGTCAAGGTGATAGTAGGCGGTAGTCGGGGCACCAGGGATTTCCGCCCCATAATCGCTTCGTGCCAGCAAAGTGCTGCCGCTTCGGGTATAAGTCACTTGAGGAACATTGCTGCCATTTCGCTCTTGAATCACCACGTTGCCGTCGTAAATGAAGCGAATTTCGTTGGTTTGAATCCAAGTCCCACTTTGCCATGCGAAATCTTTCTCAATCCTCCTACGGAATTTTCCGTCATAAACAAAATCCTCCCGCCAGATGTTTGTCACCCAAACGCTGGTCAACTGGTTCTCATCGTCATAAGCAAAATTCCGATTCGTGTCGCTGAGAAGGTTCCCGTTCAAGTCATACGAATAGGAATTCGTTGCTTGCAGGTTGACGGTTACGCTGTTGGAACTTGTCCTTCCATAGCTATCCTGGGCTATTGCCGTATAGGTATTGGCACCATTGACCCAAGGTTGATTGGTGCTGGCAAAGGTGGAATCAGCATAAAGCGCGGCATTGGAGGTGTTGACGGTCACACTTGTTGCCGGGGTTGTAGTCGTACCGGCCACGGTAAGCCGACCACCGTTGGTTTCAGTGGTCAGTTCGTTCAGATTGTTGACGCTGAATGCCCCGAGCAACCCGTTATTCGTTCGATAGTTCAAATTTCCGGCCGCGTCATAAGCGTAGCCATTCTGTTCCTGCCAACGATTGGTTGTGCCACCTGCTTCCTTGCCGATGGCAGAGGTCAGTTCACCTTCGTTGTCGTACGTGTAATTACGGAAATCCCCCGTCGTGTTGGTCTCGGCGGTTCGCTGGCTCGCTTGGTTGTAAGAATAGGATTCAGAATCAAGGATTGAGGAGGAAGAATTAAGGAGTTTGGTCGAGAGCAGACGGGCGACAGAATCAAACGAATTTGTAATGTACGCTCCGTTGGGCAAGGCGAGTCGAGAGACGAGCGTCGAGGGTCCAGAGCCAGCATATTGATAGCCAAAATTGCCCGCCGGTGAGGTAAGGCTGTTGAGCCGCCGGGCAGAATCATAACCGTAACTTTGCGACCAAGAACCGCTGGGCTGGCTCAAAGTCAACCCCGTCCGCAAACGATTGGCGTAAGTGTAACTCACGGTGTCACTGGCCCAAGGGCCGGCTTCGCTTGTAAGCTCGTTGACCGTGTCATAAGCATAAACCGTCGCGCCCACGGCATCAACCATGTTTGTCAGACGATTCAGCACGTCGTAAGACAGATAAATGGGACTCGTGTAACTCGTCCCTCCGGAGTAATCCACGTTGGTCAGATTGCCCAGCGGATCGTAGCGGTAAACGGTCGTGCCCTTGGCAATGCTCCAGCGATTGGTCAGGCGATTGTCGGCATCGTATTTATAGACAAAAATCAGGGCGGTGTTGGCGTCCAGTTTGTTGGTGACATTGCCGTATTGGTCGTAAAGCCAACTCGTGGTCTGGCTCTTGCCGTCGGTCAGGGTGAGCCGGTCGCCCGCGCCGTCGTAGGTGAAACTGTTGGTGGTCACGCTTAAGACCGCGTTGTTGGTCTGGCGGCCCAAGACATCGAAGGCGTAGGTGGACACGTTGCCGATTTGATTGGTGTAGCTGGTCGCGCCGGAAACATTCAACGTATAGCCCCAATGCTCCACGCCACCGTCCGGGTAACTGCGATTAAGCGGGCGGTTCAGGTTGTCGTAGGTGGCGGCCACGCTCACGCCGTTGGCGTCCACGGTGTTGGTGGCGCGGTCAAGGATGTCGTAGGCGGCGCTTTGCACCTGGCCCAAGGCGTTGCTGACGGTGGTGAGCAGGCCCTGGTTGTTGTAGGTGTTGGTGACGCTGTTGCCGCCGCTGTCGCTGGTGCTGACGACCTGTTGGAGCAGGTTGTAGGCGCGGGTGACGCTGTAACCGTCGGCATAGAGGGTGTTGGTGAGGTTGCCCTGGTTGTCGTAATAGAACTGCGTGAGATGGCTGGCCGCGTCCATGATGGATTCCAGCGCGCCGCAGGTGCAATAACTGTAAATCGTGACCGCGCCCAGCGCGTTGGTGATCGCCGTGTTGCGGCGCATGTTGTCAAAAACGAAAGAATTGGTGAAGCCCATCCGATCCACGGTCTGGACCAGGTCGAGCTTGCTGTAGGTGTTGGCAATAAATGTTCCATCGGGGAAATTCACGCGCAAGAGCCGTTGCAAGGCATCCCAAGTATTGGTGGTGGTCAGGCCGCGAGCATCGGTGTGCGTGAACACCAGGTCATTGGTGTAAGTGTAGCTGTTCGTGTCGAAGCCGGTGTCAATCCGAGTGGCCGGAAAATTGTCTGGACCGTAAGTGTAGGCGGTTACCAAGCTACTAGGAAGCGTGGCACTGGTTAATTGTTGGTTGCCATTGTAAGTATAGGTGGTTCGCTCGTTCAAAGCGTCATAATTAGTCGTGACTTCATGATAACCATTATAGCTATTGCTGGAAACCTGGACGTCAAGGGCATTGGTGACAATGAGCAAGTCAATTTGATTTGCGTCATAGACATAGACGTTGGTGCGAAGAACAACAGTCCCCCCGGACGAATACGTGCTGATATTGGTCGTAACCGCCCCCAATGAATTGCGGTCGGTTCGGGTGAATGAGGTTGTGCCATCCGGCAAAACTTGGGCGACAAACAATGGCTCCACTTGTGTGCCTTGATAGCTAGACAAATATTTACTGGCATAGTCGTACCAAGTTTTCTGGCCCGCGATGGTCCCGGTGTTGTCGGGACTGGGATCGCGTTCCATTGATAAAGTCGCGCCATCACTGATGAGCCAATGTTGCATACGCGCCAAGAGAAAATCATTGGTTTTAAATAGTGAAATAGTGGTGGTGGACAAGTTGACGTATTGCCGGGGACCCCAGTGAAAACTGTCGCGAAGGTTCAGATTGTTGGTGTCGAACATGTTGGTGAAAGGCACCGTGTTGGGAATTTGGCTGGTGGGATATGAACTGGCGATTCCGGGAGCATTGTCCTGGTCAAGATAAAGCTGGTGTCCGCCATCCGGCTGAGTCACCAACACCGAACGGCCGTTCGGGGGTGTATTGGTTCCGTTTGTGTCGGTGATGGTAAAAGATGTGGTGCCGTAGGGTGTGACCAGGTTGGTCACCCAATAATTCGTGTCATACGACATGCAACTGGAATTGTTGGCCGCATCAACGATGTTGGTCAGACAACCGTTCGTGTCGTATGCCAGTGAAGTTGAACGGCCAAAAGGATCAACCACCCGACTGATCAGATTGGTGGTGTAGGCATTGTTGGTTGCGTAATAAATGAAATTGGTGCGACCGTCTCCATCAATGACGTATTGAAGGCGAACCACCGGATTTGCATTAGTGTATGGATAGTAAATCAACGAAGTTTTTTGCCCTTGTGGATTCTTCCGCTGAGTTAAAAATGCCTGCAAAAACGTACCAGTGGCATTGGTTACGATGAATCCATAAACGTCCTGACTGCCGTCAGGATAGAGTACTGCAAAACCGGTGTTGGTGGTGCCTGTCAGTTGCGTATCGGTCAGATAATCAATGGGTGGATTGGTAGTATAATATGTTCGTTGCCCTCCGCCGGGATAATAGACCACGTCATTTCCATAGGCATCTGGCGCCACGTAGGAAAGCCAGGAGCAATCCCATTTCTTGCCCACACTGAAGATGTTCGTGTCAAAACCAGCCACGATTTCTCGCTGTTTGTAGGCCAATTGAAAAGAGATTCGTGGACCGATGGCCGGCTGATAGCCGAGCGGCTCATCATGCAGCCACAAGGAAATATATGGTTCGGAAACACTCCACATGGGCATGCCACTGCAACCATGACATGTGGGCTTGTCACAATCACCCTTGTCGTTGCCGTCATTGATGGCAGGACCACCTGGAAAACAAGGCACTGTTGTAAAAGGAAACGCTTGACCATTCGGAACATAATATACGAAATTAGTAACTGGCGGACCTAAAGGATTAAGGCCGGTCACCGGGTAATAAGTACAACCGACAGTGTAACCATTCCCAGTACCAAACTGGGTGCCAAAGTCATAGGATCGACCAGCAGGAAGAGACGAATAGGTTGCCCACACCCCAGGGTACGGGTACAACTCAGAAACCGTCATGTTCGTCGTACCACAATTAACCACAGTCAATGTACCAGCAAAAAGAGCCTGCCCCATCACAAGACAAAGCAGGTTAATAACAGAGGCGAACAGGCCAGACCTTCTTGCGGAAGCCTTAGCGGATTGCTCAAACGGCACAAAGCCAAGCCATGATCTCCATTTCGATAGTGACGACAGCACTGATATCAGCTTGAACATTGCCATGAACGGTAGTGGAACGTTGGCCCACGTACTTACGCGCCCACTAAAACTTGGGGCAGTCCATGCAATTGGTTCGCCATCACCACCAAACAAAAGCCGTATATAAAGCAATCCGATGGAGTGAGGCGAACTGGAATTTAGTATTTTCGAATTCATAAGGTTAGGGTAAGATGCTCCCATTTCTTGGCCTAGTGATGATTACGTTGAGGTTAAGGTTCTGCCAATCGCCTAAGTCACCGCCATCGTAAATCCCATTGCCATTGGCATCTTCCAGATAGTCGGGAATGCCGTCGCCATCAGTGTCCAACGGATTGCCGTAGCCATCCGTCGCCACATAGTGATAGCCGAGATCCACCACCGAGTTAGTTTCGGGTACCTGATTAGTCTGGGTCGTGAAATGATAGAGGCCGACAGTATCGGCCGTCACATCACCGTAATTAATCAAAGGACTGTCAGGGGGCAGGTAATAACTCCCCAGTGATCCCGTCTCCCAGTTGAAGCTCGTTACCGTTAGGTTGCTCGTCCCTTCGGTGGAAAACTGGTCGGCACTGTTGGTGAAGGCGTTATAATTGTAATCCGCGTTTGTGCCCGTGCCATAGCTTGACAGGGTAATCGCCGTCCCCTCAAACGCGCAGTCCCGCACGCTTATTGGCATATTCGTTTCATACGGGGAAAATCCCAAGCTACCGCCAATCCAAGTGCAATTCTGGACGAGATACTCGTCCCCCGGCCAGCCGGCCACTTGTGCGCCGTATACCCGATCCATGAAGCAATTGGTCAAATCGCAACTGATGATGTAGCCTCCAATTCCCCCGCCGTAAAACTCGCAGTCGTTCGCCCGGACAATCAGATAGCCCCAGTCATCCCGGAAAAACTGGCCGTCGTTGGCCGGACTGGAGCAGCGGGTGAACGACAGGTTAACTGCTGGTGAATTCGTTATGTCGTAGTTATATTGATCGTCTCCCCCCGTAATGCCACCAGGCCCATCGCCCCCGCTGGTATCGTTCTCCTGAACAGTGTCGAGCCGCACCCAATAGTCGGGCGCTTCTTCGGTCCCTTGGAAGCTGGCAATCGCAAGGTTTTGCAAGAAGATGCCTTGGCCAATATGCGGGCCATGATAGCTACTATAGCCCGAGGTGGTGCGGAACCAGCCTACCGCCGTGCCAGAGGTAAAGGTGATATTGGTGTCGGCCGTGCAGCCGCCGAAGACATAATCCAAGGGGTCGTAGTGGTAGCCCAATGACGGCGCGACACTCGTGTCGCGTGCGGCCTGCGGACTCAGCATGACATTGGAGGTGAACGTGACGTTCGAATAAAGAATGGGCGGCCAGATGGTTTTGGTTTGAAGATCGGCCAGCAACGTTGGATCGATGTTGGTGGTGCCCGCGTTGGTAATGCCTGCGGGACAGTTCGTAGCCAAATAATTGGCTCCTCCACCCACGATTTGGAATATGCCGGTGTCGCTGCTGTTGGTATAATTGTAGGCTCCGCTGAAGCTGGCCCCCATATTTGTGCATGAGATCAACAAGCTGTTCGTTAAGCTTAGACCACCATCGGTTACCGCACAAAAGGTGGCCGCGTCATGCACAGTCAGGTTCTCTGCGGTAATACCTCCATAGGACACTGCAACGGCTGTTCCTGTCGCTTTATAAATAAGAACATTCTCTATTTTAGAGGAGCCATATTCACACTTTAACGGATTGACCACATTGATGAACTGGCTGTCCTCGTTCGTCAGAGAACAATAATCCGCCTGAATCCCGTTATTCGCATAGCCAACCCGAAGATATTGCAATGTGCAGGAATTGTAGATTTCCAGCGCAGTCGCGGCGTAAACCCCGCTAGGATTACCGCTGCTGCCGCTGATCCATTCGCCCACACTGTTGTCATCTTTGGCGGTAAATACCGCCGGACGGTACGGCCCGGTTTGACAGTTGACCGGCCCATCAACGCTGATTGAGGCGCCATTGGTGTATTTGACCACCATTCCGCCTTCGATTGTCGTGGTGCCATACAAATACACCGCACTGCTGATGTAATAGGTCGAGTCACCTTGAAATGTGTAGTTGGTCTGACTGCTGTTGATTGTTTGATAATCCAAGACCAACCCACGGCCTGGAGGGGTGGCTTGGGCCATGAATTTGGTTTTGGATGCTGTTCCAATCAGCCGTTGCGGTGGTAACGGAAGAACTGGACTGCTTGAAGCGAAGGTCTTTCTCCTAAGTCCGCTGTTGGCAGCAAATAGCGGCAGGGAGTCAATCTCGTCGGCGATGGAGACAATGGGCACCTCCTCTACCAGAAATTGCCTGCCCCCTGCGTTAATCCACTGTTTGTTCACTTCGACCGTCGGAGAATTGGTGCCCAACAGAAATGCCCTACCTTGTCCCATTTGCATCACCCCGAAACTCAAATTGTCGTCCTCCAGATTGCCTGCTGCTGTCGATACTGTCATCGCCCTCACAGTCGGCTGTGGTGAGTTGAAGAATTCCGTCATCATATTCAACGTCGTGGATTGGGACTTTAGAGCAAGGGACGCCGGTTGCGGAGGTTGCTGCCGCAATATGACGTCTTGTTCGAAACCGGCTTTTGTGTAGGTATAGAGCAAATCGGCGTGGAGACCACAGAAGGCATTGGTGTATATCACCTGATTGCCCGAAGGCAGAATCGCGCCGGTTGAGTTGGTGAGCGTGGCAAGAAACACGCTGTTGCTGCCGTCGAAATAACTCAGTCCAATGGGCTGGTTTTCCAGTGTTTTGCCGTCCGGAGTTACCAGTTTGATCACTCCGTTATAGATGTCGGCGGGGAAATACGCTTGGTGCTGGCCGTTGGTGGCCGAGGCCGAGGTGCCGTCCAGCGAAAGCTCAATTTGATCGCTGCTTGGCACATAAGTTCCTCCGACCAAGTGATTTAATCCAGTTTCGAGCTGCACATACCGATGGATGTGCGGGACGTAGTTGCCGTCAGGGGCCATTTCGTAAGTCGTCCGTTGCCACACGGCCGAGTTGGCGGTCCGTGCGACCACGGCGTAAGGCGTGGGGGTCGGTGGTGGAGAGGGGTTGCTTGTCGTTTGATTTATGGTTTGCGCTCCAAGCGTGGAACACAAAAATAACAGTCCCAGAATAGAAATCGTTTTCATTGAATTGGATTTGGTTGAATGGAAAAGCAGTGGCCCATTCATGGCTTCCGGTGGAATACACCCCTTCCCTTTTTGAACAGCCGGTACAACCCTTTGTAAGGCGCCAACGGACATTTTCCGAGCGGCCTAATCTTCCTTCACGCAGGCTCTCCTAAGTGACAACAGCCTGACGACTCGCGGCGAAAGAACTGAAGATAAGCTCCTTCTAAACATATTTTGCCAGGCTGTCAAGCAATTTTTGTTTTGTGCCGATTTGTAACCTCGCTGGCGACGCCAACTGCGCTCTTTATGCCGGTCAGCCCTTTGGAGCGCCGTAACGATGGCTGCGCTAGGTTGTCCTTCTTTTCGCGGGATCATCGGGTCAACATGGACAAACCTCCGGTCTGGAATAAGCCCGCTCGCATTCGATATAGATTCGATATAGGTTCGATGGCCTTTTGACCCCGGCCCAAAGGGCGGAACGAGTCAGATTCGGCCCTGTTTTTGGGAACGGGTCAGTTTCCGGGGCGGGGATGCCGTGTTCTGGCGTCCAGACAACTGGCGTTGTAGGCTGTCCTCGCCACTCCCTGTGGCCGGGCGGCTCGGCGAGCCAACCCCTACCTTACCAGCATTGTCCTGTTTCGGGCCGGGTCCAGTCCCGGTTCACTCTCGATATACTCCCGGTTCACTCCCCGGCTCAAGGCGAAACGGGCCGGAGACAGACTGTTTGTATCCCATTTTGTCACGCCGGATGGCACAGTCGCGTGGCTGACCGCCTACTTGCTGATTCCCCGCTCGCTGGACCGCACGAATTGGACTAAATGGCTGATTTCGTCCACTTCCGGCAGCTTTTTCTCAACTTTGGCCACGGCATTTCGAAGGGTCAGTCCTTCCCGGAACAGAATCTTGTAAGCCTGCCTCAACGCGCTCTGCGCCTTCTCCGAAACGCCGTTCCGCTCCATGCCGATTTTGTTGATGGTGCGCGTCTCCGCCGGATTGCCGTCGGCCATCATGAACGGCGGCACGTCCTGCACCACTTTTGAACAACCGCCAATCATCGCCATCTTGCCAATATGGCAAAACTGGTGAATGGCCGCCAGTCCGCCAATCACCGCGTAATCCTCCACCGTCACGTGTCCCCCCAACGTCGCCACGTTCGACATGATGACGTGACTGCCGACCGCGCAATTGTGCGCGATGTGGCAGTAGGCCAGAATATGATTGTGCGAACCGACGCGCGTGACTTCGCCGTCGCCAGTCGCGCTGTGGATCGTCACATATTCACGAAATGTGTTGTGGTCGCCGATTTCAACTCGCGTGACGCCGCCCTTCCATTTCAAGTCCTGCGTCTTCAACCCGATGCTGGCGAAGGGAAAAATTTCATTCTCCCGGCCCAATTTGGTGCGGCCGTCAATGACGACGTGCGAATGAAGTTTGCATTTGTCACCCAGCGTGACGTGTTCACCGATGACGCAATAAGGGCCGATTTCACAATCAGCGCCAATCCGCGCCTGGGAATGGATGATGGCGGAGGGATGAATCATGTGTCGCGCAACATGAAGGTGACTTCCGCTTCGCTCACGATTTCATTGCCGACCTTGCAAACGCCCTTGGCCTTGCCGATCTTTCCGCGCACCTTGGTCATCTCCACTTCAATGATCAGCATGTCGCCGGGCACGACCGGCCTGCGCCATTTCACATCCTCGGCGGACATGAAATACGCCACCTGGTTTGCCGCCTCAATCTGTTTGAGCAGCAACACGCCCGCCACCTGCGCTATCGCCTCAAGTTGCAGCACGCCTGGCATGATGGGGTGACCGGGAAAATGCCCCCGAAAAAAATCCTCGTTGATGGTAACACTCTTGACGCCGGTGATTTTGTTGCCGTCAATCTTCACGATCCGGTCCACCATCAGGAACGGCGGGCGGTGCGGCAGCAGCTTCATGATCTGCTCAATGTCCATGGCGCCCCCTTCGGAAACCACCGGTTCGGGCGCTGTCCGGTTTCCCGGCGGCGGACTGAACGTCTGCGCCGCGCGCAACGGCCGGTTCATCTGCGCGGAAATCTGGCGGACCATCTCGCAATTCGCCGCGTGGCTCGGGCGGACGGCAATCAAATGCCCGCGCACCGGGCGTCCGAGCAGCGACAGATCGCCCACGATGTCGAGCATCTTGTGCCGCACAAATTCCTCGGGATAACGCAACGGCTCGGTCGTCAGCACCGCGTCGTCGCGGATGACCACCGCGTTTTCCAGACTGCCGCCCTTGATCAGATTGTTTTTGATGAGATGCTCAATCTCCTCGTAAAAGCAAAATGTCCGCGCGTGCGACAATTCCCTTTCCCAGGTTTTGGGCGTGACTTCCGTGCTGTAAAACTGCGTGAACTGCCCGCGCCGGTCCGCGCTGGTGCAGGTGATTTTAAAACCATCATCGGGAAACAGTGTCATCACCGTCTCGCCCGATTCCAGTTCAATCGGCTCGGTCGGCGAATATGTCTCGCGCTTTTCCGCCTGCGGCACGATGCCGGCGGCCTGAATGATTTTGCAAAACTCGCGTGAACTGCCATCGGCTATTGGCGGCTCGTTCGAATCCAATTCAATGACGGCATTGTCAATGCCGTAACCCGCCAAGGCGGCCAGCACGTGCTCGACGGTGTGAATTTTTACGTTCCCCTTGGCCAGCGTCGTCGAGCGGGTCGTCTCACCCACGTTTTCCACGCGCGCCTCGATTTCCGGGCTGTCTTCCAAGTCCACGCGCCGAAACCTTATGCCGCTGTTCGCGGGCGCGGGTAGAATCGTCATGTTCACCCGGTTGCCGCTATGCAGGCCAATGCCGGAAAAACTGGCGGGACGGTTGAGCGTCTGCTGATTGAGCACGCGCAGATTGAACAAAACGCGCGAGCACTTGGCAAGTCGCAGATGCGGCCATAACACGGATGAACGCGGATTTTGGATTTAATAAGGAAGCCATGAAATCAGGAAACAAATTCCCTGCTTCGTGCTTTCCTTATTCAATAAACCAACACCAACACCGCCGCCGGTTTGGAGTCCCGCCTTCAGGCGGCCCGATCCGGCTAAAGCCGGAACTCCAAACTTCAATAGACGAGGACGAGAACAGCCGCTCCCTGCGCCTGCTTCACCACCTCCTCAAACTTCTCATCCGCCGTGTTGGGCGCTTTGAGCTTGGCCTCCACACCCGGCACGGATTCCAGGAAGCTTAAGAGAAAGCTGCTCTTGACCGCGTAATTCACATTCTCCGGCAACGCCCCGCTCGCCGCCAGCGCCGCCCCCGCATCCAGCTTGGCCGACACGATGCCGATCACGTTGCCCCGCTCATCCACCAGCGCCCCGCCCGAATTGCCCGGCTGCACCGGCGCGCTGATTTGAAAATACCGCGGGTCATCCCCCGCCCCGGACAGCGACGCGATTTCCCCCTTGGCCAACTTGGGCGCGAACCCCTGCAAACCGATGTCGGGAAAACCGACCGTCGCCACCGTGCCGCCCAATTGCGCCGACCGGCTGGATGAAATGGGCAATGGAGAAAATTTCCCGTCCGCTTTGAGCAAGGCCAAATCATTCGCCGCATCCACCTGAACCACCTTGGCGTCAATCAAACCCGCGCCCGCCTGCGTGGCCGAAGCCACTTCGTCGCGGCGAAGGCCCGTGAGCAAACGAACCTTCGTCGCATCCTTGACCACATGATAATTGGAAATCAAATAACCATCGTCCGTGATGAAAAAACCAGCCCGAAGCAAAATTTGGTAATCCTTGATTCAAATTCGCAAAATCGCTTTCATAAACAAATGTTGACGAAGGCCACAGCGGAAGAACGTGTGCCTGCACTTTGACAAGCGTAAATATAACCAAGAACGATGAATATCGACTCTCCGATCAGCCCGGTCATTGATTATCGTCCTGACATTGACGGTTTGAGGGCACTGGCGGTCTTGGCGGTTCTTTTTTTTCACGCGGATCTTGGTTGCTACGGTGGATTTGTCGGTGTGGACATCTTCTTTGTCATCTCCGGCTTCCTGATTTGTTCGCTGATACTAAAGAAACTGGAATCCGGCACCTTTAGCCTCGTCGAATTCTGGGAGCGGCGGATTCGGCGCATCCTTCCAGCGTGGGCCGTCGTTGCCGTGGCATCCTTGGTTGCGGGTTGGTTTTTATTTTTGCCGCCGGACTTCGCAACCTTGGGCAAATCCGTCATCGCGCAGGCAACCTTGCTTTCCAATGTGTTCTTTTGGCAACAGACAGGGGCCGGCTATTTTGCCGCCAGTCCGGACACCATGCCGCTGTTGCACACTTGGTCGCTGGCAGTGGAAGAGCAGTTTTACGTCTTCTTTCCCCTATTGCTGCTCATCCCGATGGGCTGGAGGCGGATAACCTTTTTTGAGCTTATCATTTGCCTTTGGGTTGCCTCATTCGTCCAGAGTGTGACGGTAACCCCGCAGTTCCCGGCATTGGCCTTCTATTTTCTACCGATGCGAGCTTGGGAGCTGCTTACCGGTGCTTTGTTGGCGGTTGGCAAACAGAATCTGCCGGCCAACAAGGTGGTTCGGGAAATATCCGGCTGGCTGGGGCTGGGACTGATGCTTTATGCCATTTTTTGTTTCAACCGGCACACCCGGGTTCCCGGATTGGCGGCCCTGATTCCGTGCTCGGGAGCGGCCTTTTTTATCTTGTCCAGCACTGGGGATTTTTCATTGGTCGGGTGGATGTTTTCATTCAGACCGCTGGTCTTCATTGGATTGATTTCTTATTCGCTTTATCTTTGGCACTGGCCGTTGTTGGTCTTCGCAAGGTATCTCGCGACGGGAGAGTTGAGCCTGTCCTATAGGTTGGGTTTGCTGGCCGCCAGCCTGGGGTTGGCCATCCTGTCATGGAAATTCATAGAAATTCCCATCCGCAAACGCCGAATCATAAAAGTACGCTGGCAGATAAGTACGCTGGCAGATATTTGGCATGGCCGGCGGATGCGGGGTGATGCTTGTTTTGCTTGGCCTTTTTATCAATCAGCAACGCGGCTGGCCGCAACGCCTTTCCCCAAGTGCTTGGAAATATATGAATGTCGCCGGGGTAGATGCCCAGACGGGCCGTTTTGTTGAACTCGGTTCGCAGTCCACCAATCAACCGATCTTTGTCATGATCTGTGGAGACAGTCATGCCGCGGCAGTGTCCCCGGCGATTGATGAACTTTGCCAGAAATATTCTTGTCGGGGGATTCAGGCCACCTTGCCGCTCGCAGTGCCAATTATCGGTTATACCCGCAATGATAGTTTCGGCTCGTCGAAAGATTGTCCAAGCATCGGCGATGCGTTTGTCCGCTTTGTCGCTCGGAATCATGTCAGGAACGTCATTCTGGCCGCCCGCTGGCATTTATATTGGGATACTTGGGATTCTGATGCATTCAAAGCCAATCTGGCATACAAAACCAATCTGGCATTGACCATTCGCGAGCTGTTGGATTCCGGCGCGAAAGTTTATCTGTTGAAAGATGTGCCTGAGCCGCATTTTGACGTACCGCGCGTCGCCACCGTGATGGCGATGAACGACAGGAATGTAGATGCGTTAAGCTTTTCCGATGCGAAATATGAAGCGGCAGAGCGCGACCTGCGTCCCGTTTTCGAGATGGCCCAGCAACTAGGGGCCGTGGTGTTGGATCCGTCCCGCTTTTTTTTGAATCCTGAAAACCGGTATCGTGTTGCTCGGAACAACGAGTTGTTGTATTGCGATGATAATCATCTGACAGTTCAAGGAGCTCGGTTGCTGCTTCCCCTTTTTGAGCCTATCTTCAAAACACAATTGCGTTAAGCGCCACGGAATTTTCATAAGGTCGGATTTTACCCTCTGACGCCAAGACACAGGGCACAGTCAGGTACGTTTCCTTTGTCGTCCATCCCAAAATGAAAACCGGAAAAGAAGCCCTGACAATTTCGAAATGCGAATTGCGAATTGCGGAGAGCGCGACAAGTCCGCCGGCATCCGGAATGTGTAGCAGCCGATGTGAGTCGGCTCAAACTTCTCCCCCGCCGGAATAATGAGCGGACTGACGTCCGCTGCTACGATTGAAATGGGGAGCGCGACCGTCCCGGTTGCCATTTTTGGCGTCGCGCCGAAAACCGTTCCCAATCTGAATGGTTCCACCAATGGTTCGGGCGCGACGCCCGAACCCGCACGCGAGACGCGCGCGCTCCCCCCAATCGTCCATCCCAAAATGAATTCAGGAAAAAAGCCATTCCCGAATCGCCGCTTGTCCGGTGAATTTGCCCGTTTATTGCTTTTTGGCCAGGTAACTGTTATTTTTATCCCATGAGCGCGGTTCAACTCGCAAAAGCCGTTGCGGAATTATCGCCGGAAGAATTCAGGAAATTCCGCGCCTGGTTTGCGGACTACGACATGGCGCAGTGGGACAAGCAAATCGAACGCGATTCCGCCGCCGGACGGCTCGATGCACTCATGGAGGTAGCATTGGAGGATTACCGTGCCGGACGCACCACGGAAATTTAGCCACCGGGCCACCGGAATATTTTGGATTCATTATCGGCAACTGCCGCCGGAAATCCAGACGCTGGCCGACAAAACTTATCTCCGGCTCAAACAAAATCCACGGCATCCGTCGCTGCAATTCAAAAAACTCGGCAAAACTTGGTCGGTGCGAGTCGGCTTGCACCATCGGGCTTTGGCCGTTCAAATTCCCGAAGGGTTTCTCTGGTTTTGGATCGGGGTTCACGACGAATACGATTTGAAAATCAAGTGAGAGTCCTTAAAATCCCATTGTGACTCAGCGGCAATTTTATGATTGGCAGACAGCGGGCGGCGGCGGCGATGTTTCGTTGCTCGTCGCCACGTTGGAACGCCGCGAAATCCCCTGGTGCATGATTGGCGGACTGGCGGTCAACCATTGGGCCAAAGAACCAATGGCAACGGCGGACGTGGACGTGGTCATCGCCGCCGGGCGGGTTGAGGAAGCGGTGAAGGCGTTGCAAGCGGCGGGTTTCAAGGCCAGAAAATTCAAATGGTCGGTCAACCTCAAAGGCCGGTCGAAAGTGCTCGTGCAAATCAGCACGGAGGAAGTTTATCGCAAATTTCCCGAACGCTCCGTGGCAGCGGACATCCACGGCATTCTCATGCGCGTGGCCAGTTTGCCGGACACGTTGCGCGGAAAAATTCTGGCCTGGCACGACCCGGAAGGCCGCGCCAGCAAACGTCAGAAGGATTTGCTGGACATCATGCGCCTCGTCGAAGCGCATCCGAAACTTCGGAAATCGCTGCCGGCTGATTTGGCGAAGAAAATCAAGGAGTAATTTTTCTCTGCGTCGTTACGGTTCAATTTGCCTTTGCCGGGCAGCTTTCCTGCGTTAGCCTAATCTTCGTGGCTTGGTTCACTGACCGTCATTTCTTTCTGCTCGCCGTTGCGGTTTACGGTTTAAGCGCGGTGTATTCGGTCTTTCTGTGGCGAAAAGGTTTTCGCAAGGACGACCATGTGAACTACTTTTTGCTGCTCGCGGCATTTGTGCTGCATACGGTGGCGATGGTCCGGCGCGGATTCTCCATCAACCATTGCCCGGTCAACAATCTCTTCGAAGCCACCATGTTCATCGCCTGGGGCGCCGTCGTCGCCTATCTCGTCATCGGTCTGCTGCCGCGGTTGCGCTTTCTCGGGGCGTTTGTGTCGCCGGTGTTGTTCGCCATCGGTGTGTTTGCGCTGATGCCTGAACTGGATCCGCCGCACGGCCCGAAACCGCAATTCACCGGCGCGTTGACCAGTTTGCACGCGGCGACCATTTTGCTGGCGTATGGCGCATTCGGCCTGGGCACCGCGGCGGCAGGGATGTTCTTGAGCGAACAACACGATTTGAAATTCCACAAACTTCGCGCGGTGTTGTCATTGTTGCCGCCGATTCAACGGCTTGAAATCATCACCGGTCGCCTGGTGCTGGCCGGCTTCGTTCTTTTCACCATCGGCCTTGAGGCCGGCCGTTACTTGCCCCGCCCCAAGGACGCAAGTTACTGGTCGGACCCCAAAGTGATCTGGTCCATTTTTATGTGGCTGGTGTACCTGGCACTGTTGGTTTCACGCCGGATTTTCGCCCAATCCAGTCGCTGCTTCGCTTACGGTGTCATTGCTGCATTTATCTTCCTGCTCCTGACCTTTTGGGGCACAAACCTGCTCTCGCCGCTGCATCATCCATGAACGTCGTCGTCATTGGTTTGAGCCACCATTCGTCGCCCGTGGAACTGCGGGAGCGGTTCGCATTTGCCGAGACGAAAATTCCTGACGCGCTCAAATCGCTGCGTGAATCGGGCGTTGCCAGTGAAGCCGTGATCCTTTCAACGTGCAATCGCGTGGAAATTTACGCCGCGACCGGGATGGAAACCATCCAGGTATTTGCGGAATTGAAAAAGTTTCTGGTTTCGACCCATGCCTTTGAAGAGCCGCTGAGTGATGAACTTTACACGCTGGCCGAACCGCAAAGCTTGGAGCACCTCTTCAAGGTTGCGGGCGGGCTGGACTCGATGGTGCTTGGTGAAACAGAAATTCTGGGCCAGCTTAAGCAGGCTTACGCGCTCGCGCAGCAGCACGGCCACACCGGCGCGCGGCTGAACCGGGCGTTTCAACGCGCATTTCATGTCGCCAAACACATCCGCACGCATACCAATATCCAGCGCGGCAGCGTGTCCGTGGCGTCCGCGGCGGTCGAACTCGCGGAGAAAATTTTCAGTTCGCTCCACGAGCGTGAGGTGCTCGTCCTCGGCGCCGGCGATACGAGCGAGAAAACCGCGCGCGCCCTGCTCTCGCGCGGCGCGCGGAGCATTGTCGTCGCCGGTCGTTCGTTCGAGCGCGCGCAAATTCTGGTAAAGGAATTCGGGGGACGCGCCGTGCCCTTTGACGACTGGGCGGCGGAATTTGAGAAAATTGACATCGCCATCAGCAGCACGTCCGCGTCCCACTATATCTTGGACCGCGCCAAACTCGAACCGCTGATGAAAGCGCGCAAGCAGCGCCCCTTGCTGCTCATTGACATCGCTGTGCCGCGTGACATTGACCCGGCGGTGGATTTGCTGGAGAACGTTTATCTTTACAACATTGATGATCTGCAGGCCATCGCCGGCGATTACTTGAAACAGCGCCGAGATGAAATCGCGAGGTGCGAACTGATCATCGCCGAGAAGGTAAAACCTCTGCTTGATGTTCGGGCGTCGGCAGATTACGCCGATGAACGCAAATTGGCTTTTACTCATCTGCGAAAACCTGCGCAATCTGCGGACTAGCAAATGCCTACGGAACGCCCTATTATTATCGCCACCCGTGGCAGCGCGCTGGCGCTGGCGCAGGCCAACTTGATCGCTGCGCAATGCCGCGCAGCATTCCCCAAACTGCGCTTCGAGTTGAAAATCATCAAGACCACCGGCGACAAATTGCAGAAAGCCTCGATGGCAAAGGTGGAAGGCGGGTTGCCAAAAGGTTTGTTCACCAAGGAACTCGAAGTGGCGCTCGTCAAAGGACACGCTGATCTCGCCGTTCACAGCCTGAAGGATTTGCCAACCGATCTGCCCGCCAGCCTCCTGCTCGCCGCCACGCCCAAGCGCGCCGATGTGCGCGACGTGTTGATTTATCGCGACGCCGAATTTATCAAGACCCGCGCTGCAGCCACAGCCTCCGCCGATTGGGCACCGGGGCAGGACGCATTGCACGGTTTTCGGGCGCATCTAAAACTGAAGGACTTTCCGGCGAAGGCGACCATCGCCACCAGCAGCACGCGGCGCAAGGAACAATTGCTCGCCGCGCGGCCGGATTTGCATGTCGTGGAAATCCGCGGCAATGTTTCCACCCGAATGCAAAAAGTCGCCGAACGGGATGAACTGGATGCGACCGTGCTCGCGCTCGCGGGCATTACGCGTTTGAACTTCGAAATCAAACCGGATGGACGGCTTGTCGGCGACGCGGTGCCGGATGGTTTGCTGGCGACGGTTCTCGACGTGGACGTGATGCTGCCATGCGTTGGGCAAGGCGCAATTGGCATCGAGCTTCGCGCAAACGACGAGCGCATCGCCAAACTTTGCGAGCGGCTGAATCATTTCAACACGTTTCATTGCGTGACGGCGGAGCGCGCGTTCCTGCACGCGATGGGAGGCGGCTGCCAGAGTCCTGTCGCCGCTTATGCCGAAGTCACCGGCGACAAAATCTTCATGCGCGCCGTTTCATTCCACGATGGACCAGCGAAACGCGGCGAAGGGAAACGTCTTATCGCCGAGGCTGCGGTACTGGGGGAGGAACTGGCGACGCAGTTGAAATAGAAACGGCACGGTTTCTAGCCCGCGCCGTGCTCCAGTTCTTCCGAAGCGTGTTTTACGCGTCGTGATACATGAGGAATTCGTAGGGATGCGGACGCAACCGGATGAGTCGTGCTCCTTTTGTCGAGTATTGCAATTTTTTCCGAATTGATTAATACCTGCGCATGACCTCCGCAATAGAAGCAGGCATCGCAGACCACGTCGGGAGCTTGGAAGAAATTGCTGCGATGATGGAGTAAATCAGAATCCGCGGTTGACATCACAAATGCGGATGGGTGGTGGCAGGAGTAACTTTTCGCCCGCACACAGCAATACAGTTTATTTGGCTTGCTTATTTCAAAAGTTGGAGTTAATTATAATTCTGTCGCATCAATGGCGAATGAATTGCCATTAAAAAAACGAAAGGCAAACTATGCATCTGTTATTATTAGCGCCGATTCTTGCCAGTGACGTTTGGGTTGCCCCCAGCGGAGCCATCGTTCTTGTAATCCTCTCCATTCTGGCTCTATTGCGTAGTTGTCGAAAAGCATAGGCCAGCGCCGGTCAGCGATTTGGCGAGTGAGAAATTTTCGAGGACAGACACCAACGCAGTTTTTGGTGGTCATGCCCCGATGTTGTTGTACCCCAATGCCGGCAGAATCGAGATATCTTTTCTGCCTTTTGCGTGATGTGCGCCAGTCGCGACTGCAAGGCTCAAGCGTGCCGGTTTCGGCGATGATGCAGGTGAGACTCACGTCGGCACTGCGGGAAACGGAACAAGGAATATAGCTTCCGGGTCCGGCATCGCCAGCATGTCGCTGGCTTCGATGCATTTCGGGCCGGGGAAGGAGGAATTGGCAAAGCGATGCTTTCGGCGAAAGTCGCCTCGGCCAGTTCAGGAGATCCGCAACAACACAATTCAGTTTCTTAAATCTGGCTTCCGGCCCCAAATTCTGTATTCTCGGCGCATGGAAAATCTGATTAATCACACGAATTCTTCCAGATTCAAACAGCCCTTAACAAACAACTCGGCGTCAAAATCAACAGTGGCAAACTGATTTGATTCCACTCATCAGAACACATGGGCCTGATTTTTAGAGACGCAGACAATAAGTCAGTTGACCCGAAGGCTGTCCGTAATCGGACAATTCTTTTGTCGCTGCCATTTGCCATAATAGGAGTTCTCGCGCTCGTCTTTCTTTTGCACGACGAAATTGGCAGCGGATTCAGAATGAAAAAACAAATGGCGATGGGACTTTTGAGCGTGGTCATCGTTTGCAGCGGACTCATCGCGCTCATTTTTGGAATCAGCGCAAAAAAAGAGGCGCTGAAAATCAGCGTCGCGAAAACTGACAATGAAAGACCCTGGCTCAAACGAAAAGATTGGGCGAATGGCCGGATCGTTTCGTCATCGCGCAAAACGGCCTTGCTGCTCTGGATTTTCGTCGCATTTTGGTGTGCCGCTTCCGCCGTGATTTCACTTGCCGTCGTGCCGCAACAATTGCATGCAGGCAATCACGCTGCGCTGATCGCGCTGATCTTCCCGGCCATCGGCCTTGCCATTATCTTTTTTGCGCTGAACACGACGCTCGCGTGGCGCAAATTCGGGCGGAGCATTTTTGAAATGACCGCCGTTCCCGCCGCACCCGGCGGTGTGCTCGCAGGGGAGATTCAAGTCAAAACAAAATTGCAGCCGCAACATGGCCTGCATTTGCGCTTGAGCTGCGTCCGCCGCACGACGACCGGCGCATCAAACAATCGTCACATGAGTGAGCAAATCCTCTGGCAAGACGAAAAATGGCTGCGCGCCGATTTGCCGCAAACCGATTTGAACGCGACCGGCATCCCCGTTTTCTTTAAATTGCCCGACAATTTGCCGGAATCAACGGTTTCACCCGGCGATGGCATTCACTGGAAACTCGAAGCGTCCGCAGAATTGCGCGGACCGAATTACCACGCCGCATTTGACGTGCCCGTTTTTAAAATGCCCGAGACGCCCGCTCCGTCCGACGACCCGACGGCACGATACCAGATGTCGCTCGACGAAATCCGGCAAACAATCCACTCGCACATTCAAGTCAACGACTTGCCGGACGACGGCAAGGAATTCATTTTCCCCGCCGCGCGCAATCCCGGCTTCGCGTCCGGCGCAACCATTATCTGCCTGATTTGGACAGGCATCATCGCGCTGCTGGTGTGGAAACGCGCACCCTTACTTTTTCTGTTTGTATTCAGCGCGATTGATTTGCTGATGCTCGCGTTTGTGTTTGATCTCTGGTTTCGGCGCAGCCGCGTGACCGTGAGCCCAGAAGGCGTGATGGTCCAAAGAGCATGGCTTGCGTTCAAAAAAGAACAACGCCTCCAAGCAAGTGAAATCAAAAGCATCGCCTCCGATGTCGGCGCGACCGCCGGCCATGCCGTTTACCACGATTTGAAAGTTCACGCGCGCGACGGAAAGGAGTTCGTGCTTGCAAAATATTTGAACAGCAAGCCCGAGGCTGACTGGCTTGTCCGGCAGATGATCACGGTGTTGAAACGCCCTTCTTGACGTAACGACACCTGGCCTTGCCATTTTGAATCTGTCCTAGCGTTTCATCCCCCTCTGTAAAAAGTCATTTTCGGGAACGAGTAATTTGAGAATAGGCGGCAAACATCAAGACCGGACATGTTGGTTTTCATTTCTTAAAAACAAAAGCGGCGCGGATTTTGTCCGCGCCGCTGTTCCCCAGTTCCTCCGGAGCGTGTTTTACACGTCGTAATACATGAAGAATTCGTACGGATGCGGACGCAACCGGATGGCATCGTGCTCCTTCCGCTTGTTGCTGATCCACATGTCAATGAAGTCTTCGGTGAAGACGTCACCTTTCAGCAGGAACGCATGGTCCTTCTCCAGGCAATCCAGCGCCTCGCTGAGGCTGCCAGCCACGTTCGGAACTTTCTTCAATTCCTCCGGCGGCAGTTCATAAATGTTTTTATCGAGGGGTTCGCCCGGCTTGATTTTGTTCTGGACGCCGTCGAGGCCGGCCATGAGCAGCGCGGCGAAGGCAAGATACGGATTGGCCGCCGGGTCGGGTGGACGATATTCCAACCGTTTGGATTTTGGACTTTCGCTATAGGTCGGGATGCGCACGGCGGCACTGCGGTTGCGCGCACTGTAAGCGAGGTTGACCGGCGCTTCGTAACCGGGCACGAGCCGCTTGTAGGAATTGGTGGTCGGATTGCAAATGGCGCAAAGGGCCTTGGCGTGTTTGAGCAAACCGCCGGCGTAATAAAGCGCCATTTCGCTCAAGCCGCCGTATTCCTTGCCGGCGAAGAGCGGCTTGTCTTTCTTCCAGATGCTCTGGTGGGTGTGCATGCCGGAGCCGTTGTCACCGAAGAGCGGTTTGGGCATAAAGCAGGCAGTTTTGCCGTGTTTGCGGGCGATGTTCTTGACGACGTATTTGTAAATCATCATCCAGTCAGCAGCCGTCACCAGCGTACTGAAACGATAGTCAATTTCGGCCTGACCAGCAGTGGCCACTTCATGGTGCTGCTTTTCCACATCCACGCCTAATTCTTCCATCGTCAAGACCATTTCAGTGCGGATGTCCTGCTGCGTGTCGGCCGGAGGGACGGGGAAGTAACCTTCCTTGTGGCGGATTTTGTAGCCAAGGTTGGGCATCTCGTCGCGGCCGGTGTTCCAAATAGCTTCTTCGGAATCAATGGAGTAGAACGTGCCGTTGCTTTTGGAATCGAACTGGACGTTGTCAAAAATAAAAAACTCGGCCTCCGGTCCGAAAAACGCCTGGTCGCCGATGCCGGTGGAAACGAGATATTTTTCCGCCTTCTGCGCGATGCCGCGCGGGTCGCGGCTGTAAGGTTCCAACGTGCCGGTCTCGGCGATGGTGCAGGTAAGGCTCAACGTCGGCACGGCGCAAAACGGGTCAATGAACGCCGTGGCCGGGTCAGGCATGGCCAGCATATCGCTGGCTTCGATGCTTTTCCAGCCGCGGATGGAGGAACCGTCGAAACCAATGCCTTCGGCGAAAGTTTCTTCGGTCAGTTCACTGATGGGTGAAGTGAAGTGTTGCCAAGTGCCGAAGGTGTCCACGAACTTGATGTCCACCATTTTGGCCCCTGCCTTTTTTGCCATTTCTAATACACTCTTGGGTGTTGCCATATATTTTTAATGCGAAGTGGTTGATTGTTAATTTTGTTTGCGCAAACAGAATCAAAGGCTGCGCCGGCAGTGACTTTCGCCAACAACCGGCGCAGCGTCGAGACTTTTTTAATTAGCCAACGTAGCCCTCCTCGCCGTGTTCGTTGATGTCCAAGCCCTGGATTTCAACTTCCTCGGTCGGACGCAGGCCAACCAGCGCCTTGGTGATGTAGGCGCATACAATCGTGCCCACAATGAACAACACCAGTGATACAATGACGGTTTTCACCTGCTCCCACAATTGCGGTTGGAAGATGTGATCCGTCACGTATTTGCTCAGGTTGGTCGCCAGATTCGGGTTGGCGGCCTGACGGGCGAACATACCCGTCATAAGCGCGCCGCACATTCCGCCGATGCCGTGCACGCTCCACGCATCCAACGCGTCGTCCATGCCGAGCCACGCTTTGACCTTGTAGCAGAAGAACCACGGAATGGTGCCGGCGGCAATGCCGATCCAGATGGCACCCGAAGGCAGCACATAACCGCAAGCCGGCGTTATGAGCACCAAGCCCGCTACTGCGCCGGAGCAGAAGCCTAGTACCGTGGGTTTGCCTTTGACGATCCAATCCCACATCGGCCAGACGAACGATCCAACCGCAGTAGCAATCGTTGTCGTCGTGAAGGCGTTGGACGAAATTACGTCCGCAGCCACCGCGCTGCCGGCGTTGAAACCATACCAGCCGACCCAGAGCATCGAAGCGCCGATGTAAGTCAGCACGATACTGTGTGGAGTAAAGTTCTCTTTGCCGAAGCCCAAGCGTTTGCCAAGGATAATGCACAACACCAAACCCGACCAACCAGAAGACATGTGCACCACCGTGCCACCCGCGAAATCCAACCCTTTAATCGTCGCGTTCGGATTCCAGCATCCGTTCATCATGCCGTTGACGCCCCAGACCATGTGGCCTTGAGTGAAATACACAATCAACATCCACAACGTCATAAACACGAAGATGGCCGAGAATTTCATGCGCTCGGCAATCGAGCCAACAATCAACGCAGGTGTGATAATGGCGAACATCATCTGAAACATGGCAAACACGTTTTCCGAAACCCAATAGGAATAGTTCGGGTTTGGTGCGGAAGTGACGTTTGTAAACATCCAGCAAATAAACGGATTGCCCACGATGCCTTTAATCCAGTCTTCCTTGGCCGCATCGCCTGTCCCACCAAAGATCATGCCGTAACCGCAGATGATATAAAGTATAGTTACGAGGCCGGTGATGAGGAAGCATTGCGCCAGCACGGAAAGCACGTTCTTCTTGCGGACCAGACCGCCATAGAACAACGCCAAGCCGGGCAGCGTCATAAACAACACCAGTGCCGTGCTGGTTTCGAGCCAGCCGTTGTGGCCGGCGCCGGGATACGCCGCCACCGAACCGGTGCTATTCACGAGGCCGGTATTGATAATCGGCCCCCACTGCACAGCCTGATTGCCGTTTGTCCCCTTAAAGGGAGCGGTAGGGTCGCCGTTTTGGAAGTAGGCCTCTATAGAGGCCACGCGCTCATCAAGCGTCGGTGCCGACAGGTTGGTGGAGGTGTCCGCGCGCAATGGAAGGGCGCTCAACGCAGTGACAGTGACTAAAGCGAGTGTCAGTAAATATCGTTTCATGTTTCAGTTTTTTTGAGGTTCAAGTTGTTTGCTGCTTAAACAGCCGCATCGCCCTTCTCTTCGGTACGAATGCGCACGGCTTGCTCGATGCTGGCCACGAAGACCTTGCCATCGCCAATCTTGCCAGTCTTGGCCGCCTTGACAATCGCGCCCACGGCGGCGTCGGCCTGATTGTCCGCAATAACCAGTTCGATTTTTATTTTCGGCAGAAAATCCACGGTGTATTCGCTGCCGCGATAAATTTCGGTGTGGCCCTTCTGGCGGCCAAACCCCTTGACCTCGCTAACGGTCATGCCTTCGATGCCGATTTCGCCGAGGGCGTCTTTGACTTCTTCGAGTTTGAATGGTTTGATGATTGCTTCAATTTTCTTCATAGTTGGTTCATAGTATGTTTGAACTGTGCCTGTCCCAGCCAACCCGTGCGCCCGTTTGCCCGGCGCCGTTCAGCTTCCGCCCGCAATTCACGGGCGTATAGTATGCTTCTATCCAAGGTTGCGATTGGCTCACGCGCGTTTAGCAACGGCGATGCCATCCAGAAAAAATCCCGGATGAAAATCAAATAACAGTCGGATACACAATGGGTTGGAGGAAAATTAAAAAAACCGCCTAATTCAATGAAGCCGCTTTTTCTGTTTCCTTTTGCGCACAGAACATAATTTTCGCCAGTGCCAGTATGGTGAATAACCTTGCGAACAATTCGTGCCAAGCACTGGAAACAAATCATTTGGCGACAGGATTTGAAACAGTGCCAAACGACGGGTTCTTCAGAAAATTCAAATGGTGATACAACCAGAAACCTATAAGCTCTGGCACTTCATTCCACGATCAGTTCCCAATAGCCACTGTTGGGCTAAACTTGCTGCGCCACCTGGGGTGTCATTCTGGCCATTGTTTGGACGCGCTCTGATTCTTGGAGGAGGTTGGCGCGACATCGCACCTGAGCTATAGCAATCCGATATTCAAAACCAGCAAAGCTGGTAATGCAGGCCGGCCAATGCCGATTACTTGATGAAAACACGCCGCCGGGGTCGTCAAGCACTTACGGTAAAACTTTGACACGATTGTTCCTGGCGCACACAGAGCGGTTGCAGACCAGTCCGCCCTTGACTTCAGTCGGGCCTTTTTCGCCAATCCTTGGTTGAAAACAGTAATTTGAAATGAGATACTCGGCGAAATTAACTATGAAAAGGCTCTTTGGCATCATTCTGCTTTTGTTCATTATCAGCCTAACTTGGGCTGAGGAACTTAAGCCTCCGATCAAGCTTGCAGTCATCGGCCTGGATCATGATGCCGCTGCTGATTTTATTTCCCGGGCACGCAACCATCAAGGGGTGCAATTGGTCGGCATCGTGGAATCGAATCAGGCATTGGTAACGCGTTACGCCCGACTCTTGAACCTGAGCACCAATTCTTTTTACTCGGATATCGAAGATTTGCTGGGCCAAACCAACGTGCAGGCTGCGGTGGTTTTTACCAGCACGTTCGATCATCGCCGTGTTGTGGAAACCTGTGCGGCTCATAAAATTGATGTCATGTTGGAAAAGCCTCTGGCGGTCAATATGACAGATGCATTGGCCATGGCGGCCGCCGCGAGAAAAAGCGGCATTCAAATCATTGTTGATTACGAGACTTCCTGGTATCCGAGCATTCAAACGGCGTATGCCATCGCCCACGGTCAGCACGCCATCGGTAACCTGCGGAAGATAATAGTCATGGCAGGGGACCAGGGACCCAAGGAGGCCGGTTGCTCTGACACATTTCTAAATTGGCTGACGGATCCAATCCTGAACGGCGGAGGTGCGCTCACGGATTTCGGCTGTTACGGGGCCGACTTGATCACCTGGTTTATGAATGGCCAACGCCCTGGTTCCGTATTTGCAGTAGCCCAACATATCAAACCAGAGGTCTATGCCAAAGTGGAGGATGAAGCCACCATTGTTATTACCTATCCAAAGGCACAAGGAATTATCCAAGCCTCTTGGAATTTGCCATTTGAAGAGAGAAGCATGAAAATCTATGGGAATGCCGGGTATGTATTTGCGCCACGAATGGGTCTTCTGCAAGTTCGCCTGCCTGGTACCGAAGAGAGTGATCTCGAGTTACCAACCCTGCCAAAGTCCGATCCTTTGACTGATGACATTTCCTATTTTACGGCAGTAGTCCGGGGAGAGGTAAAGCCGACTGGCACGTCATCCCTGCACGTAAACTTGATTGTGACTGAAATTCTTGACGCTGCGCGAAAGTCCATTGAACTGGGACGGCAAATTGACCTGTCCCCAAAACCGCCCTGGTGAGACGACGGTTGCCGTCATTTAATCATTCTTGAATTCGGAAAAAGGTCGCCGTGGTCGCCGGCGATACCGACAGGTTCACCACCACTTGATTTGTGCTAACGGGCAAGCTGCTGTTCGTTTGCCATGTTACAAGATTGGTGGAAGTCTCAATTTGGATGCTGCTCTGGGACAAAAGGCCGCCAACAAAAAATTGAAGTTGGCCGTTCGTGACCGACAAGTTGTAAATGACTGGGTGGCCGGTTTCAATGCCCGTCAATTGAAGATTCGCCACCATCAAATTGCCGGAGATGATGTTGCTGAAAACACGGTCGAGTTCGGCGGCAACAGCGGGCAGCCCTGCGTCAATTCCCTTTCGTTGATTATACAGCCGCAGGGCCAACGCCAGATCGTTCGTGTGATAGGGAAAGCTGGCATCCAAAAATTCGCGCCGGGAGTCCTGGATGATTCCCAAGTCCGTATAGCCATAGACGGTTGTTGATTCATGTGTGTCCGCCAAGGCGCAACCGCTGACTCCCGTGACTGTGGGTTCGACGATGGTGCCTTCGCCAAAGTCATTCCAGGTGACAATCTGGACAAAGGCCGAATTGTTGGTCATCGCGCGGACCAAGGTGTTGGCAAAAGTGCTCCCGTTCGCATCGTCCAGGTATCCGTATGAGGATCCGCCCGCTTGGGCGTAAATATCGTGAAACCGTGGAAAGGCGCTGCTGATGAAGGCCGGCCAGCCGCTGGCCTTTTGGTCGAAACCATCCAGGTAACTTTGCAGTTGAGCGGGCGTGAGCGTGTTGGTGCCGCCGCCGGAGAGCCACATGGGGGGCCAGTCAAAGGCACCCGCGCCAACCGGGGAAAGACGGTTGTCCTCCGTGAAGAACGCCGGTTGATTGGTGGCGTTCAGCACGGAAAAAATGGAGGTCCATTGGGTGCTCTGCGTGAAATATTGCGGTCCAAAATTCAGGAGGACCGGTTGCCCGTTCCAGCGAAGGTAATTCGGACTGGCAAAATAATTTGACTGCGCGTAGAGCATGGTTTGTTGGGCGTGAGCGATGGCGTTGCTGGCGGTGACCGTGATCCCGTTCTTTGTGCCGCCGCTGATTTCCGCCGCAATGGTGGCGTCCTCGTAACACAGGGCAAATCTGAGGCCGGCTTTCTGGATAGAATTCACGAGGGCAAGCGTCCGGGCGTTATTGATGGCATAATCATAATAATTGTCCTGGCCATACCAATCCACAATCACTCCATCAATTCCGGCCAGCTTCATGAGCAGCACATGATATTCCAGCACCGCAGGATCAATCGAGTCATAGGGGCCAATCAGCGGGTAATACCAGGAGCCAATTTCCCGGTTGCCATTTGCGATCGTGTTGGGATTGAAGAAATTCATCGTCCAGTGGTATCCCCAGGAATTGCCTCCCAAACTGTAAGGGGATTGAAACCACGGCATGTAATGAACCATCACCGGCTTGTCTGCGGCAAGCGAACTGGCCGACATCGCCCTCAAAACGAGCGCGAGCACCAACACGCCTGAAATCCTGCAAAACTTTATCATGCCAAAACTTGCCATAAAAAAGCCGGCTAGCCTCGCTCGCCGGCTTTGCCCAAGCCATCCATAACCCATCTTCATTACCCCGGCGGGTGACTTGCTTTTCGAGTCCCACCCGCCGGACTATAATTCAACCGCCGCTAGGGGTTAATATTATTAAAACCAACATACGGACCAAACTCATTGGTGTTAACCAGGCGGAACCAGTGAAATGGTTGGAAAGGCGGATTGATGACGACGGTGTTGGTGCCGTTGCTCCAGACGGGCGGAAACCCCCAAGTCCCCCAACCGCCGGTGCCAAAGGCGGGATCTTGACTCTCCTGCAAATTGAAGGTGTTGGTGTTGGCATCAGGCCAGGAGACTACGATATTGGTGCCGACCATTTGTGCGGTCAGATTCGGCGGCGGCGTTGGCGCTGATCCAAATGCGATGCTATTGATCGTGACATTGACGGCACCGTTAGTTGCTGCGCTTCCAGGAATTGGATCATTAAAAATAGATGCCGGATCAATCCCAAAGTTGAAACCGTAACAGTAATTGCTGCCACCTTCGCAGTAAGCCACAAAGTTCGTATTACCGGCAGTATCATGCGCAGCGGCCATATCAAACGTGGCCGTGACATTGCTGCCTTGCCACACGATATTGGCCGGGTTGCCCGGGTTTTCCGATCCGGAATAATGGCCACCAAGGTTGTTGTCAGTGAGATGGTATATGCCGCTTTGCATATTCAAATAAAACACCAATCCGATCCAATTGTAATTGGTGTAAAACAGCGGTCCCGAAGCCGCCATAGTCGGCGTCGGATTTACGGTAAATTGGAAGATGCAAAGTGTGTCATTGGAACCGAGTTGAGTGTTGCCGTTGGGATCAAATGTGATACCGCCACTGTTGGGCTGCTCATAAAAGCTGCCAAAACCAGCGCCCGGAGTAGGGTTGGAAGCAAGGTTCGTCGAATAGATTTCCAACCCGTTTAAACCAAAGTTTTGGGTAAATGCCGCGTTGTAGCTCCAAACTGGGTAAACGGCACTAGGAGTGCTCAAGGGTGTAGTTATATTAACGCAGTAGAAGTAGTCTTGTGCCTGCGCCGAAGCGGCCAAGGTCAACCCGCCCGCCACTGCGAGCGCGGTGATCAGTTGTTTCGTGAGAAATTTAATTTTCATAGATTTTTTCCGTTTAGTCAAATAATTTAGCACTCAAAAGTCATTTTAGGACAGTCGCATAAACTGGTTACAGCCGCGAACGTATCGAGAATTGAGATTTTTGGGAGGACACAGCCATTAATAAGCCGTCCCGAAGAACGGCTCTGAACATGCGATTCCCCTGACGCCGGATATTTGCGACGGCGAATGACCATCAGTCAGGCAACACCCCAATCCAAGCAACGCCAGCGAGGCTGGTTCAAGAACCAGTGTAATACTGTTAAGCATAATATCGCAATTTCCTGAAACAATTGGCTGGATCTATTTGAAGGTTCATACCGTTCACCACTGCGCCACACTCGTCAGTATTGTCCCCGTTTTATGCGACTATTATTGCGGAGCAAAGATGTTAAGTTGTGATATTGCAGTACCTATATGTGCATGGGCGAAGCGTGCAAAAGTACAGTGGCTGGTGCTAGAAGCGTTTTGCAAAAAAAAATATTATGAAAACACCTAGTTGTTTTATGAATTATAAAATGACCCTCAAGACGAAAAGATCTGAAAGAGGGGAATTGCTAAACCAATCTATTCAGTTCCTCCAAAGCGGCAATGGCAAAAGACCTTTGAAAGCGGCCTTTACTTTGATTGAGTTGCTGGTTGTCATTGCGATCATCGCCATCTTGGCGGCCATGTTGCTCCCAGCCTTGGCTGCGGCGAAGGCGCGCGCGCAAGCTATCGGTTGCGTGAGCAATGAGAAGCAGATTGCCCTCGGCTTTACCATGTATGCAGGTGACAACCAAGATTATTTTCCGGCACCACAACCCTGGTGGCGAGGGGGGCCTTACTTCTACAACACAACACAATGCGGGGGAGAATGGCTGTTATCAGCTCACCGAATTAACGGGGTCGAGCAACCAAATACTCCGGCTCCCATGATGCTGCGTTACCTGCCAAATACCCGGGTCTGGGTGTGCCCCTCGCGGAGACGAGGTCTTACTTGTGCCACCATGACCGGAACTTTGGATCCAAGTATAACCGGTTTTCTCTCCTATGGATTCAACGACGTTGGTGTTTTTGGCGGTGTAGATTCCACCGGCAACATGGTGAATTCTAAACCGTTCAAAGCCTCTTCAGTTACAAACCCATCAAAATTGGTGGCCCTCTCTGATACCAGCGGCTCAAATGATCCCAACAGCCAATATAGCAGCGGAGCCGCTTGGTTGGATACCGTTTGGGTGGCAAATTCAGGTCCCAATGCTGGACCATATAATGGCACTATAGGAAATGGCCGCCTTCAAACCGCTTATGCAAAACATGATAATCGAGTAAATATCATTTACGTGGACGGTCACGCGGCGCCATCTTTACCAAGCGCTCTCACTTGGGGACAGTTCTTTGGAATTTTTACTCCAAACCAGACTATCGCTGTAACCGGTGGTGGCAATAGCAGCGTGATATCGAGCGATCCTATCAGCAGCCCAGCCTATGATAAAGTGCAATGGCCTAACGCTCAAAATGGCGGCGCGCCAGAATAATGCCATCTAAATTGATTCTTACACTTTCAATCCTTGTTATGCGGCCTGCCTTGGATAATTGCAATCTGTTGCTGTGCGGAACTGTTCGCCGGGTCAAGTTTCAGGACGGCACGAAACTGTGCAATGGCTTGGTTAGTCTCGCCTTGTGCGGCAAGGACGGTCGCTAACTCCAAATGAGCCTGAAAAAAATCCGGGCGATAACGGATTGCTTCAGAGAATTCTCTCTGGGCTTCTTCCATTTCTCCCTTTGCCGCCAGTTGAACTCCCAGTTGGTAACGAGCTTGCCAGAATTCCGGCCTGGCTTTGACAGCCGCGCTCAAGCAAGCAATCACTTCATCCCACTGAAAAAGGGAAGCGGCAACATTGGCTTGGCTGAAATAATCCGCTGGACCATTCGGTTCCAAACTCGCCGCTTTTTGATAATTGGCCATGGCTGCGGCAAGGTCTCCCTGATTTTGCTGTAAAAATCCAAGATTGATGTAAGTTTCGGCATAGTTTGGATTTGCACGCATCGCTCGTTCGAACCAATGGATGGCTTGAACAGTTTTTTGCTGGTTGGCCAATACCTCCCCCATTCCGTTCAGCGCTTCCGCATAGTTACTGCGAATGGCAATCGCATGCGAAAAATATTCGGCTGCTTCAGCGGCTCTTCCTTCGCGGACCAACAGTGTGGCGGTATGATAATATATATCCGGCACCTGTGGAAGAAGTTCGCAGCACCGTTTGGCTTCTGTGACGGCTTGTGCCCAGTATCCTTCTGCTTCCAGAAATGCCACAAAATTCAGACGCAAAAAGCTGTCATCCGGAGCCCAGGCGATTGCCTGTTCATATATTTGCATGGCTTGCTGGGGTGTCTGGGTCTTCGCCATAGACTTTAATTCATCCAGTTTCGCCTCGTACACCTTGAGCATGGCGGCGTGGTTGAACTGTCCGGTAAACGGTGGGGACATTATGCGGCCCATAATGCGCTGCCACACTCCGAGACGATCCCTGGCTGTCACCGCGAGATGGCGATTACACAGTTCTGCGGACGCCCAATTTCCCGTGTCCCGGGCGATAATTGAACTTGGCAGCAGCTTTTTTGCCTGTCTGGCAAAGTCAAGCGCCAGCAAATAATTGCCAGCGAAATTCAGATGCACGTGCTCGTAGAACAAGTTCAATCCCGGAATGCCGTCCGGAGAGTTTTGCGCCAGGGCGTTCGCTGCATCCAACAAATAAACGCCTCGCCCGGCGTGACGGGATGCCGCTTCCTTGATGGCCGAATTGATCCGCGTATCAGCCCGGAAATCAAGCGCATCGTAGTCTCGTGCCAGTTCAAAATCATGCAAGGCTTGATCATCATTGCTCAAAGCCAGATCGCACGTGCCCATGCGAAACTGCAAATCTGCAAATTGTGGATCAATTTTCGCGGCTTTCTGATAAAGAGCGAGCGCCTCCCAATACGAACCGGCCTTTTCCAAATCATTGCCCTCCTTGTAGATCTTGTTCCATGCGGACTCCTGGTTTTTACCCAGACCGGCCGAATGTATCGAAGCGAAGGGCGCGCAATCTTTCAAATCAACAGCCACCGTGCTCAAGATGACAGGCACTTTGGCTTTGTGTGCCGTCCGCAAAATGTCTTCCAGATTTCCTCTAAAATTGGCGTAGGCACGCAATCGGGCGGGATCGTCATATCCCAACCGATTATTGTTGAACATTCTCATGCCGCCCCACCTTTTCGGTGTTGATGAACTTAACCGCCGGACGACAGCATCTAACAGTTGGCCAATTCGGGTGTTTTTGATGGCGAGAATAATTCGGATCATGGCCAGACTTGGCGCGTGAAATCCATAACTCGTCTCGGCGCCGAAGGGTCCCACCATCTCGTTGTTGCCCATATAAATGAGCCATAAATCGCCCTGGTGTCGGGCGCACTCGCGCGCAATGGGCAGAATGGTGCTCGAATCAATCGCCGTTAATGCTACACAAACCACTTGAAAGTCCGTTCCCGGATAACGTTCGCGCAGCAAGACCTCCAAGTATCGGCCAACGCCATAAGTTGCATCAGGGTCTCCCAAGGCGGCGGATTCGCCGAACAGGAAAATCCGATAAGCATTGGTGGCTTTGTCCGCAGCGAATCGAAAGGGCGGTGATCTTCTGGCGATGGCTGCTGGGAAAAAACGGTAACTGAACTTGTCGTTTGGCACATAATAATCTTTCCCATCAATTTGAATTCTGCGGAAAAAACTGGTGTCATAGCCGTATCCGGCCAGACGGAGCCCGAGTTCAATCCCGCCCAATATAAAAAACGGGATGAAAATCATTGCAACAAAGCGCATCAGCCAGAGACGACGTCTTGAAACCAAGGGTGTGGGAACCATAGCTATGACTTTCAAGGATGGACTGATTTTTGTCGCGAACCGCGCCGGACTTTGACAGCCCAGTTTGCTTTGCGGTCTCCGTCATTGGTATAACAATTAAAAGGCGGCGAGTCAACTCGCCGCCCTTGATTTTCTTTATCCAACAACTGTTAAACGACTTTTAGCTTTACCTGACTGGCTCACTGGTTGTCCCAGCTACTGGACCAGTATCCTAATGAATCCTTTCGTTCCTGCCGGCATGGTGACGGTGGCAGTCGTAGTGCTCCCGCCAGATGGAATGTTGGTTTGCAAAGGACTCCAGGCGGTCGGATTCAGACTCGGAGACTCCTGCACCGTGTAAGTCGCCCCACTCGTTGATGTCCACGTGAGCGTGAATTGAAGAGTACCCGGATTATAATGGGACGACGTGATTTGAGGCGAACTCACAACAGCACCAACCACAGCAATTGAGCCGTTGTAAAGCAAATTGTTGGTCCAGCTCAGACCTTGGGAAAGGCCCGGAAGAATAGTGGAAGCATATTGGCCGCCATAATTCGTATTCGCAATATTATTAAAGAGTTGATAAGTATTGCCGCTGACTGGCGGAGGGCCGGTGTTGATGACATCCAATGTTCCGTTTGTGGAATACCAGAACCAATTTGTCCCCGCATCGAGGACAATCTGGTTGGTATGGGCAAGATCAAAGACCACAGTCCCGTTGACAGTTGGATAGTTGGTGGTGAGGGTTATTGTATCGAGGATTTCATTCGTTCCGTCAATCGTCATGGTTGGTATTATAAAGGTAGAGGCAGGGCTGCCGGATATGACACCCGAGCCGGTAAAGTCAATGGAGCCATAATTCTGACCAAACCCTATGATTCCATTATTCGTTAGATTCCCGCCAACATACCACGCTGTAGAATCTCCCACGTACCAGGCCCCACCAAATATATTTGTCTTCCCACCAGGCAGGGGCAATCCGTCTGGGCCCAAAGAGTCAAGATTGGTCCATCTGCCAATTAGGACATTACTAAGATTGGTGATAACCATATTATTTGAGAGGATTGTCACGTTGCCAGCATAGTAGTTGCTGCCCCCACCAGCGTTATACAGGGCACCAGCACAAGTAATGTTGCCCAGCACCACAACGGTAGAAGTAGAACAATCCAAAGTATTGCTGGCACCAATGTAAAGGTTGCCGAGGACGGTAATCCAATCCCCGCACTGCACGTAACAACCGGTGAAATTGGGTTGATCAGGGGGAACATTTGTCCCGGTAACATAGAAATTGCCATGAATGGTCATCGGGGTGGCAGGATAACCATTCTGGAGTCCGTTGTAGAAATCACCCCAGCCACTGAAAACGAGGTTATAAAAGTCGGTACGCGTGGCCCAGAATGAATTCCCCTGGTAAACGACGGTGCAGTTGGTGGCAGTCGCAATCAGTGCTCCCAGACTTTGAGTTCCATAGCCTTCGTTTGCGCCGCCAATGGTGAGCGTGGAACCCGGCGCCATTACGACTGTGCCGTTGCCGTCTAAACCGCTGTCAAGAAGCATACAGGCCGCATTGGTCATATCATTGGTAATGATTACGCCACCATTGACTTCAACCCAGTCGTTTGTGGTCGGCAAAATCCCATTCGGCCACGGCGAACTTGCGTTAGTCGCGGACCAGTAACCACTTTGGGTAGCGAAAATTACACCTACCTGTGCCCGGCTGATCGAAACACACAGCAACATGGACAGGATGATTAAAGCCACAAACATTTGATTCTTTTTCATATTCAGTTGGGGTTTCTAGTTAATCTCATTCATTCCAGCGACAGCACTTCACATCAAACTTTTACATGTTTGATTTGCAATCTTTTTACTTGGTTTAGTTTACCGGGAATTGCTTATCAACGATAGTCGCATAAAACGGTGACTCCACAAAATCTGATTCGACGCGAGAATGAGCCGTCAAACGCCATGTTAATTTGGAATCATTAACCAATTTTGCATCATAGATGGCAAACATTGCCATCCAAAGGTTTCAACATCAAAAATATCAAAATTATCAGAGGCGGCCGCACCTGAATTCTGCGATTACAATTTGCCAGGCCAATAAGAAAAAGCTCCGCAGCGGTCGCAACCGCTGCGGAGTGAAACTGACGAATTTCCAAACGACGCTTTTACTTGGCGCTAGCGCGACGCCGTGCAATCACCAGCCCTGCCAGCCCCAAGCCGACCAACGCCATCGTGCATGGTTCTGGTACCAATTCAATAGAGTTGATCTGAAAACTGAAACCACTCGCCACAGTGACTGGATCCATGCTAATTTGGAAGAAAGCAATCTCTGCCCCACCCGCGATAGCCGCCTGCTGCGCTGCGCTAAGAGATCCGGTTTCCGTGACTGTCTGATTAGCCGGGTTATACACATACCCTGCATCTTGGTTCCCTTGACCCTGTCCATTGGGGATTCCACCCGGGTTATAAGGCTGATCGTAGCCATCATATCCAAAGTACCTAACCGGATTGTAGGCGCCACCACTGTTATCACCAAGCAATGGTTGCAGGCCATACCACTCCCAAGGTCCAGATCCAGCCGCTGCCGCCGGTGTCGGGCTGAGAATTGTGTAGTTAAAAATGATTGTGTTATCACCCGGATTTAAAGCCACCTGCTGCGCCACGGGGATGTCCCACTCATTCCAAGAGTAAGCTGAACCCGTAAGTGAAAGTCCGTTCACTGTAGTAACATTTGCACCAGTGAAGAGGTTCGCCCCGGGAGCATTCGCGGACGCAATGCCAGCCGCAGCACCGTTTCCCAAGATGTATTGGGCTTGTGCCGAGTTCGCAATTATTAAACCACCCGCCACCGCCGCGGCGGCAATAAGCAATGTTTTATGTTGTTTCATAAGTGTTTGTTGTTTCGATTTAGTTAGTTTTCAATGTTGCGCTGATGAAATCAAGATCTGACTCACATTTGCCACCGCTTGAAACTGTTCTCAAGCGTCGTTGCCTGACCCTAGAACGTGATTTTCATTTGCGATACTTTATCTTAGCAGAATGAGTGATTTCTGCCAGTCGCATGAAATGGTGACACGGCGATTTCCGGACCATATTCCTAATAGACGCAGAAAGTTACAACGCAAAACGACATCAATAGCTCGGACTGAACGAACGGATAAAAGCATCCTTTCGACGCTTGCTACCGGTAAAAAGACAGTGAGTGATGGCTTAAAGTTTAGCGGGAGTATCGCAAAACATCATCTGGTCAGTGGCGCATGTACTTTGCCACCGCTTCTGTACGCGATTGAACATGCAGTTTCTCGTAGATGCGGCGGACATAAGTGCGTATGGTGTCAATGCTTATGCTCAACAAGTCGGCGGCTTGTTTGTAGGTAAGACCTTTGGCAAAACAATCCAGCACCATTTTTTCGCGCGCTGAAAGGAGTGTCTCTTTGCCATCGGTTCGCCCCGCACCTTGGAATGACGCGACCACTTTGCGCGCAATCGGACCAGACATCGGCGAGCCGCCTTTATGCACTTCGCGGATGGCTTCAAGGAGTTTTGCGGGCGTCAACCGTTTCAACATATACCCGCTCGCTCCGGCCGATAGCGCCTTGAAAATCTGGTCGGTGTCCTCGTAAACCGTCAACATTATCACCTGCATCTCCGGCATCATCACTTTCAATTGCTCTACGCATTCAATCCCGCTTATGCCGGTCAAATGAATATCCATCAACACCACGTCTGGACGGTCTTGCGGCAAATGTTTCAAGGCCGCTTCACCGCTGTGATAGACACTGACACAGCGAAAGCCCGCCGAGCCATTGATGAAAGTCTCTATAGACTGGCACAGCTCTTTTTCGTCGTCCACTATCGAAACCGTTATCATCGTTTCACCAATTTTCTTTCGCATGGTTCAGGGGAAGAATAAACCGAATAGTCACTCCCCGTCCCGGTTGGGAATCAATCAAACAACGTCCGCCGATGTCAATCATTCGCCGATACATGTTGCGCAGTCCGTTGCAAGTGGCCGCGGCGCCATCCACCACCTGTGGATCAATTACGGGCGGATTAAAACCGTCGCCATTGTCCGAAACGACGATTTCCAACGCCGAACCGTCATAAATCAGAAAGACATTGATTTGGCTTGCCCGGGAATGCTTAAGCGCGTTGGTAAAGGCCTCATGCACCGCCAGCAACAGATGATGACGTGATTGTGACGAAAGCGGATACTGTGGCAAGCGCTCGGGGATGTCCACCTTGCATTCGATGCCGGTTTCCTGAAAATATTCCTGGGCATAATGCCCGACGTAAGACGCCACGTGTTCCAGCATGTCATTCTGAGGATTGACCGCCCAGACAATTTCATCCAGTGACTGAAGCACGTCCCGGGACGTGTCCGAAATGGAGACAATTTGATGCTGCATTTCCGACACGTCGTGACTTCTGCGGGCGTGCTCGCTGAGAAATGAAATCCGGCACAATTTGGCGCCCATTTCATCATGCAAGTCCTGGGCGATACGGGTGCGTTCCCGTTCCAAGGCGCGTTCCTGTTCGAGCTGTCGCAACCGGTGCTGCAGCCTTCGTTTTACGACAAAGCGAACGACGCCAACCACCAGAATCAGCAGTGTAATGATGGACAAGCCGAGGAACCACCACGTCTGCCAGAAGTATTTAGAAACCGTCAAGGCCAGGGATGCACCGGTTTCGTTCCAAAGCCCGTCTGCATTACAAGCAATGACATGAAACCGATAGTTGCCCGGCGGCACATAGCTGTAAAAGGCAACCCGCCGGTTTCCCGCCTCCACCCAGTCGGAATCCAAGCCTTCGAGCCGATAACGGAAACGGATCCGTTCCGGCGCGTCAAATCCCAGCGCGGTGTATTGGAATTCGATGCGATGTTTGCCCGGACCCAGTTTCAAAACTGCGGCGCTTGCTTCCGGGGATCTAGGCTTTTCATTTTGTTGGCCGGACGCCGAACGGGCAATTTTGGAAACCGCCCGCGGAACGCCATCCACCAAAACTTCTTCCAGTAACACCGGCGGCGCCGGCAACCGGGACAAATACACCTGTGGGTCAACGACCACGAGGCCTTTCAACGTAGGAAACCAGAGCTGGCCTGACTTGGATTTCAAGCCTGCTGGACAAAACCCTCCCGTGCATTCCTCCGACAACATCCCTTCCGCCCGGCCATAAACCTGCGGATACACGGCGGGAATTTTGCCCGCCGCCAAGTCCTCCAGTTCGCTTTTGCCCACGCAACCGATGCCGCGATTGCTGCCCAGCCAAAGACGACCTTTGTTGTCCTCCAAAATTTCCGAAATGGTGTTGTCCGGAAGCCCCTCACGGGCAGTGAACGTGGTCGTGCGGCCATGCCGCCACCAACTTAAGCCACCGCCTGCTGTGCCGATCCAGAGCGTGCCTTGGGGGTCCAGATAAAGCGTGCGGACTAAATCGCTCAACAATCCGTTGCTGGTATCCAAATGTACGCGCGCGCTACTATCGAACTCATAAACCCCGTCGCCTTCGGTCCCGACCCACACCGCGCCATTGGTGCCCGGGACAATGGCGGTGATGGCGCGGGGCAAATTCGTTTGCACTTCCCATTTTTGATCGTCAAGCCGCCACAATTTTCCCTCGCGCGTCCCCACCCACATGCCGCCATTTCGATCCTCACACAAGGAAATGATGTTTTCGCCGGGCAGTGGGAACAACTCTGCTTTGTCGGCCGTTTTCACGGGATTTTTGAAATGCAGCAATCCGTAGGCACCAGCTACCCAGCAACCGCCGTCCCGGGAGGCGAGCAGAGTGTTAATTTGCTGGCCCACGATGGACAAATCAGCGGACATGACTCGGCTGAAACTTCTTCCGTCCCAGCGATACAGGCCATCGCCCGGCTTGCCCACCCAAACCACGCCGGGCGCAATTTCTGCCAAACCATCCACCGCGCCATAACCCAAGCCTTGTTTTTGATCGAAAGCAAAAAGGTTTTTCTGTCGCAGTAGATTTAATCCGACTTCCGTTCCCACCCACAAATTACCGTCACGGTCCACCAACAACGACTCCACGGAGTTGTCTGAAAGCCCGCTGCTCGCGTTGATTGTCACCAGTTTGCCATCCTTGAATTCAAACAACCCCTCGCTCACGGAACCCGCCCAAACCGTCCCGTCCGGCTCTTCACCCAGCGCACAGACGTAGGAACGGGCAAAGTGACGCGGAATCCGATAGGGACGCCACTGATCGCCGTCACGACACAAAACAAAGTCATCTCCCGCACCAATCCAGACCCGGCCCGCTTTGTCCACCAGCAGACAGTGCGGATCCTGAAGCAATTCTTTTGTCGCCGCGTCCGTCAAGGGGATGAACTTGCCGTTCTGAAATTTGAACACGCCAACGTCCGTGGCGCCCAGCCACATGTTTCCCTGCCGGTCTTTGAACAAGGCGGTGATGGCTTTGCCCTTGAATTCTTCGGCAGGCTCGAAGGGTGTTAAATGTCCATCCTGCCACATGGCCAATCCCGCGTCGGTCCCAATCCAGAGCCTGCCTTGATCATCTTCCGCCAGCGCGCTGATCGAGTCAGAAGGCAACCCGTCCGCCATCGTAATGGTTGTAAATTGTCCGGCTCGCCAGCGGATCAGCCCTTCGCCAACGCTCCCGATCCATAACGACCCGCGGCTGTCTCCAAACAAGGTGCGCGCCGGCCCGCTGGACAATCCTTCCGGCAACCCAAATGACACAAACCGCATGCCGTCAAAACGCGCCACACCATCGTCAGTTCCCACCCAAAGGTAACCATCACTGGTTTGCGCCAGCGCCCGGACGCGATCCTGTGGCAAACCCTGCTCACTCCGCCAGGATTGGAAGGCAAAGAGCGGTTCTCTCTTCCCCGGCCCCTGATTCTCCATTTCCGATTCGTTGCCGCTCATGGCCACCAAATCTTCAAAGGAGGTGGCAATGGCCATGTCACTGAAGATCCAGCCGTCCCCGCCACCGCCATGACGCAGATGAATTTCGTTGAAGGAGGCGTTGGCCTTGAATTGGGTAATCAGACTTTCTGGCTGGGCCGCCTCGGTAGCGCCCGGGCCAAGGTCTGGATTGAGCCACACCGTCACGAGATCGTCATCGCCAGGAATATATTGCACCTTGAAAACAATGGTGCATTCAATCCCCCGATGCGGATTCTCGTAAATGATCGAAGTGCCCGGCGTGGAAGGCTCCGGACGCGAAGAATGCAAATCAATATAATCGGAACCTTCGTGGGAATCCCCGGTGGCATCCGCCCGGAAGGCGCTGTAGGCCCAGGCCTTTAAGGCATTGCCGATGCCCAAGCGTTCCTTGTCACCCTCATACAATTCAAACGCGGCAAAGTATTCTTCCGTGCTTGCGTCTGACAGCGGGTCCACGTGAAATTTGAAATAGAGGGTGTTGGTGGAAGTATCATCTTCTTTTACCGCGCCACCCAAAATGTCAAAGCCTTCTCCCGTGTCATGAACCAAGGTCGTGCCCAAATCACTCCATAACACAGCCCCGCGCGTTGCGTTGGCGAAGATTAACATTCCCAACATCAACGACCACTTCAGATAACGGCTAATCATCTCAACCATGGCATAACGCCATTATTTTCTCCGGTGACCAGACAAGGCCACAGACAAACCGGATGTCTGTGATGTAACTGAATGGCGCAGCATGATTTCATTTTATGTCGAAACCTATTATGCGGCCAATAAATAAATCCGCGTAAACAAATTCTGCGTCGTGACGCTTAATGCTCAATAACGAATTGCATCGGCTCAAAGGAATCTGCCGCTTTTACAGTCAACAGGCCATTGGCAAAGGACCACCCAGAGGGCGAATGGGGCATCGCGCCCGAAGTCAATTGGGGCAGTGGAACTTTCCGGGACGGATTGCCGCTGATTTCGAGCGAGACACTTTTCGGTTCGTCGTCGCTCCACAATTCCAAAATCAAATTGCGCGACGCCGGGCGATACGAACCTTCGGGTGCGGAAATTTCAACCGTCGTCCGCCGGTCGTCGCTCGTTTGACGGAAATGGCGTTTCATAAAATCGCCTTGCTGGTAGCCAAGCGTTTCTCCGTCGTCTTCGTAAAGCGTGGACTCGGATTCTTTGGCGGGCGCCACCAGAACCTGCAACGGGTTTCCTGGCATTTCGTCGGTGGACTGAACCACCGGCTGGCGAAAGATGAAACCTCCACCGCGCACGAACATCGGAATCGAATCAAGCGTGACTGGCATGTGAATGGTCCGGCCGCCCTTGAACCGGCGGCCCGTCCAGTAATCAAACCAGTCACCTGCCGGCAGATAGACATCGCGCTCGGTCACGCCCTCTTCCAGCACCGGCGCCACCAGCAAATCGGCGCCAAAAAGAAATTCATCGTCAATCCCGGCAACATGGTCATCGTTGGGAAATTCGAGAAACAGCGGGCGCAGCGCAGGCACGCCAGTTTCACTGGCCTGCTCCATCGCATTGTAAATGTAAGGCAGCAGCTCGTAGCGTAGTTCAATCGCCCGTTTGTTGATCGCTTCATCGCGATAGCCAAACGCCCACGGCTCCTTGCTCGGGGAGCTATTACTGCTGTGCGAACGCATGAACGGGGAAAAAACTCCGAATTGCAGCCAGCGGGTGTAAAGCTCGCCGGACGGCGCACCGGCAAATCCGCCGATGTCAGACCCGACAAATGGAAAACCCGACAGCCCAAAGCCCAGCAGCGTGGTCACCGATTGCCGCAACGACGACCATTCGGACGTGCTGTCACCGGTCCAAACGGCCGCGTAGCGTTGGCCGCCTGCGAAACTCGCCCGCGTGAGCACGAACGGCCGTTGGTTCGGACGAAGCCGGGCAAGCCCCTCAAACGTCGCGCGGCTCATCAACTGGCCATAGACATTGTGAATCTCACGACCGGTCGTCGGCTGGCCATCGTTGTCAAACACAACATCCGTGGGCATGGTTCCGGTCGGTGTGTCGAAAATCGCCGGTTCGTCCATGTCGTTCCAAATGCCGGCGACTCCTACATCAACCAGGCTTTTATAAAGCGATCCCCACCATTTACGAGCCGCCGGGTTGCTGAAATCCGGGAAGGCGCTGGGACCGGGATTGTGCTTCGCGTTTGATGGCCAGACGGGCCCTTCATACACCGAGCCGTCAGGATTTTTCACAAAATAATGTCCCGCGATACCCTCGTCGTAAGGCGCATAACCTTTTTCCACCTTAGGATGCGGGTCCAGAATACAGACGACACGAAAATGTTGCCGTCGCAGGTCTGAAATCATTTTTTTAGGATCGGGAAATCGTTTATAATCCCAAGTAAACGGCTTGTAATTGTCCTGATAATCAATGTCCAGCCAGATGACGTCCGCGGGAATTTTCTTCTCGCGGAACGTGTCGGCGACCAGACGCACGAGGGATTCCGGATAGTAGCTGTAGCGGCACTGGTTGTAACCGAGCGACCAAAGCGGCGGCAACGGCATCCGCCCGGTCAAGGCCGTGTAACGCTCAATGACTTTTTTAGGATCCGGACCATTGATGAAATAATAATCCAAATCACCACCCGCCGCGCCAAAGGTCAGCAATCCCGGATAATCATGGCCGATGTCGAAGAAACTGCGCCAAGTATTGTCGAGGAAGATTCCGTGTGCCTGACCGTTGCGCAACACCATGAAAAACGGCACGGAATCATACATGGGATCGGTGCCGGAATTGTGAGCGTACGTGTCCGTATTCCACAAAACGTAATTGTAGCCGCCCAGTTTCCACCCGCGCTTGTCGAGCACGCCGCTCTTTTCTCCAAATCCATAGACGTGTTCGTCGTCACGGAGACGTTTGGTGACGCGGAATCCGCCGTAACCAAACGCCATTCCCAGCTTCGGGTCGTCCGCGTCCAAACTTTCGCCGTCGGCATTGGCGAAGGAAATTCGCAGGGGATCTTGCTGTATCAAAACTTTGAGTTCAGGTGTCTGTAAAATTGTCGAATCCGGACCAATTTTGACTTTTGCATTTGCCTCACTCCAATGGCGATTGATGACTGCATACAAATCACCGCGCCCAAATGAGTTTGCCGTGGTGAAATGCACCCGGATCACATCGTCAGACAATGCGGTGATGGCCAATGTCCCTTGTTTGCTTTGAAACAGCAAAATTTTGCCATCCCACGTCGGAGGCGGCATCGCCCCAAGCGATGACCAAGGAATATTGATGGTTTCGCTCGACGAGGTCGCAGACGACACATCCGCATGCGCGGCGGTTTGGCTTGTGCACCAGAAGACAGCAATCGCTGTGAGTGCGGATATTAGGCCGCGATGGCAGTATGTGCGGAGAACCCACCAAATGCCTGTCACCGCGCTCGCGGCGCACCGCAATGTAAGCACGCAACGAACGGCAACTGGGTCACACGACGGAAACCGGCACGGCATTGCCGGTCTGCACAAACGCTGGATGGCTGAACGCACTTCGGCGGGTTTTTATAAAGCATCGGCGCCAAATGCGCCATGATGAAATTCAGCAAATGCCACTGACAATGATTCGACGGCCAATGGCTTTATTATTCCTTGATAATGGTAAAGTTGGTTGAACTATTTTGAATATCAGCGATTTTTGAATTGATGATGGTTATGCTGCCGCGAGCATCATCGCGAACCCACAAACCGTGCCGCGGATCCGTTCCGATTCCGTAATCGGGAATGTTCACGTTTTCGAGGCGGACATTGGAAAGCGTGCCATGTCCATCTTTGCTGCCGGGAGCCACGATGCTAAAACCGTCGGATAGGCTGTCCTCGATGTCCACATTGCTGATTTCCACACCCGAAATGCTGCGCCGATCCAGGCATAGCTGGAAGGCGGCACGCCAGGCCCAATCGTGGTCGTATCCGCCGCAACAAATCAAATCGCAATTTCGGACAATCGTCGTTCCGCTGAAGTTGTTGTCAATCTTCCCGCTCTCGTCCGACGTCGGAAAAGTCGTGCTGAGCAGAATGCCGCAGCCCGGAGAAATATCCTTGAACAGGCAATCCTCGATGCGGTTGTTTGCGCCGCCATAGATCGCTCCACCATTGGCAAGGAAAGGCAATTCGCCGGTACAGTGGCGAAAAACGTTGGACCCGGGCTCGGTCGCGTGTTGAACGAAACCTTGATCGGCCGCCGCCGGCCATATCGCAAAACAATCGTCGCCGGTGTTGCGGGTCGTGCAATTCTGAACCACGCAATTGCGCGTATCTACGCAGAAATTGATGCCGTCGGCCAGCGTGTCGCGAAGCCGGCAACTGTCCACGACTACGTTGCTGCAAACATAGAACCACATGCCAACCTTGGTGTGCTCCACCCAGATGCGCGATATGGTGGAATTGTCGCAACGGGCGCCAACGATTCCGTCATTGGGTTCGCTGTCGTTGCGGTAGTTCAATTTTCCGACGATCGCAAAATCAGCGAGATGAATATTGCTGCCGGTAAGTTTGAACCTCACCCGCCGGTTGGCCTGACTATAGAGCTTGTCGTCGCCGACAAACGTCGTGTGCCACATGCCCGCTCCCTGGATCGTAACATCGGAAGGCACAATAATGTCTCCGGTCAGCTTGTAATCTCCGGCTGGCACCCAGACGATTTTGCCCTGCTTCCTGGCTTCCACAATGCAATTCCTCAACGCCCCGGTATCGTCCGTCTCACCCGTGCCGTCGGCGCCGAATTTCATCACGGAAAGCGAATTTACCGGCGCGGCCAGCGGCGGCGCGACATTCTCCAAATCAACCAAATCAACGATGCAATATGGAGCGTCATTGTCGGGCTTTTGCAGGCGGATCACATCACCCTTTGCAATCGTGAGGTCCTTCAGGCGAAATTCGTTGTAAAAATTCCTCGGCTTGCCGGCTTTCGGATCATTGGTGAACGGATATTTGCCGTAGAGCCATGAGTAATGGGACGTGATGGGAATCTTTTTAACAAACTTCCCATTCTGGTAAAGGCTGAGGGTCGAATTGATTCCGCCACCATTCGGGGCATCCGGCAGGCTGTAACGCACCACCATGGCGTTGGCGGGTGATTGCGCGGCGAACTCGACGTATTCGCCCGCGTCGCCGAGCTTCACGCATTTTTGGCCGGAGGATTCCGTTTCGACGAGATAAGGGGCGTACTCGGGTCCCAGAACCGTGCCGGTGGTTTTCATATCCTCGGCCTCATAAGTCGTCCACGGCATGTCCGCGCCAACGCTGGCGCGGGCGGAACCTGAACAAATTACAAGAGAGAGAAAAATTGCGAATCGGAACGTTAAAAAATTCATTGTAATTGCTTCGACAGAATAAATCCCGCCGTGGTTTTATCACCTGACACCAAACCCATCAGTGCCAGGCTGTTTTCACAGTATGTCGTTAAATTACCAAGTTACGAAAGCCAAGCACCCCACGATAGTCACATGAAGTGGCGACGCAACAGTTTTCCGTTGAAAGCATAATATCTTGACGGGCGTCACTGTCCAGGCAACCGGCGCGGCTCAAAGTTGTATTGCCTTTCGCTTCCGCGAACTGTGAGCCTAGATTGGTGAGTGAAACCGTCATTTCGCTCTTTTCCGATATTTCGAGACCTCTGCAAAACTCATTTGAACAGGGCGGTTGAATCGAAGTCAGAGAGACATGGAAACGATGAGCAATCCTCAATTGGGACTTTTGGACAGCCTCATGCCTGCGGTGCCGACCAACGATTTCTTGGAAGGGCTGGATCACGCGCTGGATTTCAAACCGATTGAAGCGGTGCTGCACCGGATGTATCCGGCCACCACCGGCCATCCGCCGCACCCGCCGCTGGTGCTCTTCAAAATGAGCCTGCTCCAGCATTGCTACGGGCTGTCGGATCCGCAATGCGAGGAGTTGGTCGCCGACCGGATGAGTTGGCGGCGGTTTGTGGGGCTGGGTTTGCAGGACAGCGTGCCCGATGAAACCACGCTGGTGCGCTTTCGCCAGCGGCTCATCCGTTACGGTCTGCAGGAAAAACTGCTGGCGCTGGTCAACCATCAACTGGAACAAAAAGGGTTCATCCTGAAAACCTGCACCCTGGTGGACGCCACGCTGTTGCAGGCGGCGCGTCGCGCCCCGAGCCGGGCAGATAAAGGAGGCGGCGATGACGACGCGGGCTTTACCGTCAAGGGCGGTCAACCCCACTACGGCTACAAAGCGCACGTGGCCGTTGACCGGGATCAGACGGTGATTCGTTGCGTCACCTTGACGGACGCCAGCGTTCATGACAGTCAGGAATTTGAAACCGTGGTCAAAGGGGATGAGGAAATGGTCATGGCCGACAAAGCCTATTGGAGCGCTCAACGCGCTCGTTGGTGTGAGCGCCGGAAAATCGGCAACGGCATTTTGCGCAAAGCGTTTCGGGGACAGCCCTTGGACCGGACGACGGTGCTGTTCAATGCGGTGATGAGCCGGGTGCGGTGTGGGATTGAGAAAATCTTTGGCTGGTGGAAGCGCAGCACGGGCTACGGGCGAGTGCGGTATGTGGGGCGCGATCCCAATCGGCTGGAGTTGGAGTTCAAGAGCATCTGTTGGAACTTGAAACGGCTGGTGAGTTTGACCGGAACATGAAGCAAAACATTCAGAACGCCCGCGCGGCGGACAAAAAAGTTCAAAACGGTGGCTCACATCGCCGACCGTGGCGTGCCGCCAAACCCATTTTTCGTTGAATAATGACTTTGACATCAAATCAGCAACTCAAACGACCTTTTGCAGAGGTCTCAGATTGTGAATGAGCGGCTTCCTGGGACACACTCAATTGATTTCCCTGACACAATAAATGCATGATTGCGTTTATTGGATGCATCAGCAATTATGGCCACATCTTCCTTGGTAATCTTTATACTAAACCTGTCCCCTTTATAAACTATGTTGAACTGCAGGCTTTTCCATTTTTTATAAAGTCGCGGATTGATGACCACCTGCCCCTCACCAGCTTTAACGCCACCAAAACCAAACACGGCTGTCATCCAGGCTCCACCATTTGCAGCCGGGTGCGAACCTCCCATAAAAATGGTTCCCACATATACTTTATACCTGGCTTCAAGATCAATTTTGGCGGTTTTTAAAAAATAGCGGTATGCCCAATCCAGTTTGCCGATATCGGCGGCCACCATTGCATAGGCACAGGCGCTGAGACTTGAACCATGTTCGGTGCGAGGCTCGTAATATTCCCAGTTTGCCTGCTTGATCTCTTTTGAATAGCGATCCCCAAACAAGCTTAACATCAGGACCACGTCAGCTTGCTTGATTACCTTTGTAGGAACCGCCAATCCTTGGCCGGCACCAAGGTATTCATTGGGGTGGATCATCTTCGCCTTCAATTCTTCAACCGTGGTGTCCTTCAGTTTATAGTAGGCATCAAACTGCTCTATTACACCCGTCTTTTCATCGGGTTGAGGAACATAAAGCAGGTCTGCCGCTTCAGCGAACAATGGCAATTCACTGGCAATGTCAATTTTCTGTACCAGCGCATTTAATTCATCTGGGTGTTCTTGCTTCAAATATTTCACAGTGGCATTTGCGATTTCAAACGTGGTTTTCGCAACCATGCTGGTAAATGCGTTGTTGTTTACCCGTTCGTGATATTCGTCCGGACCGATTACATCCAGAATTTCATATCGGTTCTTGTCCTTCTTAAAATAGGCATAGGAATAATAAAAGCGGGCGCATTCCAAAATGACTTCCGCGCCGCCTTCCAACAGCAACGAGTCGTCGCCGGTCAGCTTGAAATATTCCCACATGGCGATGGCCACGTCGCCGCTGATGTGAACCTGTTTGTCACGGAAGTGCGTTCGCAGATCGCGCTTGGTGAACGGATCGCCGATGTTAAAATAAGTGCAGGCGTCGTCGCCGGTCTCCTGGCTTTCCCAGGCATAGAATGCACCTTTAAACCCGGCTCCTTCAGTTTTTGCTTTTCTGCGCGCGCCATCCAAAGTTTTGATTCTGTAGCGCATCAATTCAACGGCTTTCTCAGGGTATGTGTACAAGAAAAGGGGAAACATGAACATTTCCGTATCCCAGAAAATTGCTCCTTTATACACCTGTCCTGATAGTGCCCTGGCGGGAATGGAGTTGGCGCTGCCGCCAACCGGAGCCACAGTTAATAGCTGAAATATACTGTACCTTAAAGCTTGCTGGGCTTCATTGTCGCCGTCAATTATCACATCACAACATGCCCATTTTTTCGCCCATTGGGCATTGTGATTTTTCAGGCATGTTTCATAACCCAGAGCTTTGGCTTCCTTGACACTGTTTACCGCCGCTTCATCTACTGAAGTTTTAACGGGATCATTGTCTGTATAAACTGCGAAATACTTGCAAAATGTGTAGGTTTTACCCGCTTCAGCATCAAGGTTAATCACTCTGAGATTTTTTTTGTCCCTTATCTTGTGAGCTTCTTTCCCAAAATTGAGATCAACGATTTCGGCAACCGCCACTTTCTTGGCGGTTTCATTAGTGACGCCGTGAACAAGCAGCGCGTCGTCCTTTTTTTTTGCGCACAGGTTTAACAAATGCGGACCGTTCAAATCCCAGATATGGTAATCAATTCCCGTGTTGATTTTGACCCTGGCAGCTTTATCACATGTAAGGCTGTACTTGATTACGCCCAGGTTGGGTTTGTCAGCACTTAAGAACCGGGCCGATCTGATTTTAATGGTTTTTCCCTGCGACTTATAATTCGTTTCACGTTCGAAAACGGCATTTTCCAGGTTTAAACTTTGTTTGTGACTTCTGACAGTTGTTGAACGGGCTGAAATAGTTTTGCCGCCAAGGCTCACCTGGGTATAGCCGCCATTGGGGGCGTTGACCGGTTCGCGCCACGCATCACCCACCCGGTCGAAAATGCCTGCCAAAGTAATTCCCACCAACTCATCCGGGCCAAACTCGTCCAGCGTTCCGCGATAACCCATGTAGCCATTTGCAATCTGATACACGTTCCCATTGCGCATGATGCTTTCTTTTTCATTGACGAATTGATTAGTGTGAACTTGCCACAGGTTGCTCATAGGAATTTTTTTTGCTCTTGGAATCCTTGACAAACATCATCAAGAAGCCGGAGAAAATCATCGAAACGCCGCCCAGGACGAGGGCGTAAATGGCCTGTTTGTGAAACACGGTCTCCACCAGCAGGCCCAGAATGGCCGAGGCCAGGATTTGCGGGATGACCACAAACAAATTGAACATGCCCATATACACGCCCATTTTTTTATGAGGCACCGCGCTGCTCAAGATGGCATACGGCATGGTCAGCAGGCTGGCCCAGGCGATGCCCGAGGCAATCATGGAAATGAGCAGCAAATGCGGATCCTTGAACAGCATCATGGAAATCAAACCCAGCCCGCCGATGAACAAACAGACGACGTGCGTTCTGACCCGGCCGACCTTGCGCGCGAGGACCGGAAGCAGGAACGCGATGACTGCGGCCGTGCCATTCCATACCGACCAGAGCACACCCACCCAATTCGCGCCTTCATTGTATAAGGCGGATTTGGCGTCCGTGGTTCCGTACTGGTGACTCGTGACCGCCGACGTGGTGTAGATGAACATGGCGAACAGCGCGAACCACGTGAACAACGTCACCAAGGCGAGCTGTTTCATGGTTTTGGGCATGTTCTGCAGGTCGTAGATGATTTCGACCATGCCGTCAATTTTGCCCAGCGAATAGCGCACGGCGGCGGCGATTTGCAGCGCCCCATAAAAGGCAACGCCGATTGACAAAATATACAGCCCCTTGTCCCAATGAAGCGCATAGATGAGATAGGAGAAGATCAAGCCGGCCACCAACAAAACCGCGCCTTCGGTGTGATAGGCGGCGGTCTTCAGCTTGATTTCCGAACCTTCTTTGGCCGCGGCATCTGTTTCATGCGCGTTGAACACCTCCTGTTCCTCCGGCGAATATTCCTTTACGGAAAACACGGTCCACAATACCGCCAGCAAAAACACCACGCCGCCGATGTAAAACGACCATTTCACCGAGGGCGGGATCTGGCCTTCGGGCGCGGTGTTGGCGATATGCAGCCAGTTGGTAAACATGTAAGGCAACGCCGAAGCCACCACCGAACTGATGCCGATGAAGAAAGTCTGCACGGCAAATCCCTGGGTGCGTTGTTCGTCCGGCAGCATGTCGCCGATGAACGCGCGGAACGGCTGCATGGTGACGTTGATCGAGCCGTCCATCATCCACAGCATTCCGGCCGCCACCCACATCGTGGGAGAGTTGGGCATGATCAGCAACGCCAGGGAGGAAAAAAGTGCGCCCCCCAGGAAATAGGGCTTGCGCCGCCCCAGCCGGTTCCACGTCTTGTCGCTCATGTGACCGATGATGGGCTGGATGAGCAGGCCCGAAACCGGCGCGGCGATCCATAGAATCGGGATGTTTTCCACCTTGGCCCCCAAGGTTTCAAAGATCCGGCTCATGTTGGCGTTCTGCAGGGCAAACCCAAATTGAATGCCCACGTAGCCAAAGCTCATGTTCCATAACTGCCAGAAACTTAATGGTGGTTTTCTTTTCATTTTAATGTGCTTAAGGGTTTATACTTTCAACGGCTGTCTTTCCGCCTGCTTTGAACAAAGCAATTTGTTTATATCATCCACGTTTATCTCCGAGAGGTCCCCGACAACTACATCTGCGCCATGGGTTTTTAATTCATCTCCGTTATTTTCCCTGGCCACCCCGATGACCAAACCAAAACGACCTTTGGCCCCTGCCTGAACTCCCGAAACCGCATCTTCTACGACTACGGCACGATGATGCTTGACTCCAAGGTTATTACTCGCAGCCGCAAATATATCGGGCTCAGGTTTGCCCCTTAATCCCAGTTCCGCGGAAACAACACCATCCACGCGTGTTTCGAAGAGATTGGTTATGCCCGCCTTCTTAAGAATGACCACGCAGTTTTTGCTGGAGGTGGCAACCCCGACCTTGACGCCTCTTCCCAGCAATTCGTGAATCAACTTTATCGTGGAATCGTAAACACCCACTCCCTCTTCTTCGAGCACCTTGTTAAAAAACTCATTTTTCCTGTTTCCCAAACCACAAACCGTCTCCTTCCGCGGTTCATCTTCCGGCTGGCCAAAAGGAATGTGGATTCCCCTTGATTTTAAAAACGTCTCCACCCCTTTGTATCGCGGCCGGCCATCCACAAAGGACAAATAATCATCAGCATGAGTAAATTCACGGAATGGTTCATGGTGTTTCTCCTCCCTATAATGAAGATACTCATCAAACATTCTTTTCCAAGCCACGGAATGGACTACAGCTGTTTTGGTAATAACACCGTCCATATCGAAAATTACTGCATCAAAATTCAACATATCTTAACTTTTCAACCGCAGTTTATACCGGCTCTCGCATAGCCATGCGATCCGCCGCAAAAACGAATTCAGCCAGTTCATTTACCGGATTTACTTTTCAGCGCCACTCCGCGAGTTGGTCCGGGGGACAGGGTGCATGTTAATTTGTGGCGCCGGCTTTGTCCATCCCCGGCACAGGAGGGCACGACCCGAGCGGCATCGGAGGTGGCACGAGCTGCGGATTAAACATGGCAGGCAACAGATCAACCCATGTTTCAGCTCCAATTTCCAACCGCGGACGCTCTCACGGCTTGCCCGGAGGTCAAAATGAATTCCATTGGGCAAGTTAGACACCCACAACTTCCGGTGGTAGTCACATGAAGTGGCTACAAAAATTTATCGCAGCAGATCAAAACGAGCCATCGGCTGTCAGCGCCAAACTCACAAGCAAGAGTAAAAATTCCCGTTTAGATATGACGCTAAAGTCGCTGTTTGTCTTTGCGAGTCACAATGGGGCAAAAGAGGGGAAATGGTCGGAGCGACAGGATTTGAACCTGCGAAAAACGCCGGATTCTCCAGGAAATTCAAACGGCGACACACAAAGAGACTCACAAACCCCGGTCGCGTTAGGACATGATTTGTCCCAAGTAGTCACCGCTTGGGCAAAACTTCCTGCCGTGCTCAAAGCTGCAATCCTGGCAATTGTCAAATCGGCAGAATGATTTTCACCATGAGCTTTACCCTGACATGGCACATGAGCGCGTCGAAATCGAATTTAACGGGGTTGCAGGCCGGGGATTCGGGCGGGCTGCGTTCGGAGATCGCTGCTTTGGGAAAACGCGCTGGAGGGGCTGGCAACCGCCACGGCTGGGATTGGGATACAGAGTGACGAAATGAAAATGGAGAAGGAACCATGAACTTGAATCTTGAATTGCTCAAATTGCTGCCGTCCATCTTCAACGCGCTGGACGCCTTGATTGAGGATTACGGCGTTTATCTCTACCTGGTGTTTGTATGGCTGGCGCTGGCGGTCATCGCTTGGATTATCAGCGGTGGTCTGCGGAGACGGATGAAAGGAAATGTCGCCACGGTCGTTCCTGCTGTCATCATAATAGCGCAACCACCAAGGCAACCGGAACCATCAGTCGTTGACATCGAGGTTGAATAAACATGGAACGATGACGACGAATCAACGGACTAAAACCATGACAACTTCTCATCTGCAACCATCAGACCGTGGGCAACGTGTCAGCCGAGAGGCAGACGCAAACGCCCTTCAAATTCCCGTCACGAATTGCTCTGCCAAATTGCATGGTGATTTTCACAAAGCGCGAAAAATCGCGTGCAACAATTTTCAAAGAGCAGTGCAAGCGTATGTCGCAGAATGTAAATTTTATACATCGCACGCTGAACCCCTTGATTTCACAATGTTTTTTCATCTCGCCGATAGCTCGCCGATAGTTGCACGGAATCCCGCGAGATGGGCACGCGATGTCCGCGAAACATCCGGCAAGACAACCCGCGAAATCTCTCGCACCCGCCCGCGCAGCCTCCCGGCAATGGCCGGTCAGCGGCACCGGCGAAGTCGCCGGACAAACCGTGAGATGACTCGCAAGACAACTTGCCATACAGCGGATTTGGCTGCGCAACAGTCACGCAACAACCAAGGCAACATCTCGCAAGATGACTCATCTAAATCTCACCGTCAGTTCCAACCATGACATTCAAAAATTATGAATACACTCCCCAAATCAATCCCCGATCTCGAATTGCTGCGCAAAGCGATTCAGACATTCCGGCCTAGTCCTCATCGCGTGCCATTCAACAATCTCAAACCGTTCCATGATTCCATTGTGGAATTGCGCGGTAAGCAGGCGTCTTATTCTGTGATTGCTGAACTGCTGCAACAACACGGTGTCAAGACCAGCCGGGCGCGTGTGGCCGAATACGGCCGCATCGTCCTGGACGGCGGCAAATCACGCAAACGACGGAAACGGGCGAAAACCGCGCCAGCCGTCAATCTTCCTGCCGCGCCCCAAACTGCGCCAGCAGTGGCCACGAAGCCTGTGCCGGCCACGATAAAGCCAGCGAGTGACGTTCCACCGCCATTCAATGAAAGTTCCGCATTCGTGTCGTGCGGGCCACACATCGCCCACGTCGAGCAATTAAGTCCAGAGGACGCCGCGGAATTCGAGGCCAGCCTCAAATCCGGGAAAGCTCCAAAGCAGTGACCGCCGCTTACGCAGGTCGTGGCGCATTTGTCCCATCCGGCGAATTGCCGTTTCGGTTCACTGGTATTTAATCAATAACCGTGATATTTCCCGCGTGCAATGCTAATCGCCATCGGTCTTTGGCGCAGCGAAGCGTAGTCATAGGTGGAAGTCGAGGGGCGACAGGGCGACTCGACCTTGACGACGCGGAGCGAGCCATACAATGGGACGGCGATTCACGCGAGGTTAGCAATTGGTTAGCACTGGCTTCGCATTGCGGTTAGTGTTGAGTTAGGGGTGCGGTTAGCACGAACGAAGCATTTCGCGCGAAAGCGGCGAGATAATGGCGAGCCGTAAGAACCTTGGTTTCACAAGGAGAATAGCGTCCAATATCTAATCAGCCTTCATCACGCGGCCATTGCGCTCCTAGCTGTCGGTGGCAAGCAGTAATGGCAACGCTCCGGCACTGCGCTGACTGGCCTTTACTGGGTTGAGTTACGTTGAGCCGGGGCGCTGATTTGCGTTGAACTTGTCAACGCCGTTCCACGCCTTTCAATGCGCCGGTCTTCCGGCAATGTCCGGCCTCTACCAGAAGTAAGGGGATGGTGTCTAGGTGCAAAACCATTTCCGCCATGATTCACTTCAACGCCTTTTGTCGCTTGCCCTGAACGTAAGGCCACTGCCGGTCATGGAGCGGTGACAGTCGCGTTTGCGGCCGGTTCCCGGTCTAACGAAGCAGGATGGTTGGCAGTAGGCTTAGTAAAGGGTTAGCACCGTGGTTAGCAAACAAGGTAGGCACCTGACGAAGCACCACGGTTGGCCACGCGGTCATCATTGCAATAGGACGGAACGATAAAACCGCTGGTTCACTGCTCCTGACGCCGAGTTTGTAAAATCGAGCACTCCATTCACAGGATAATTCGTGCTGACGCTCAACCAATTTATGATGTCCGGGGAAACTTCAATGGCATAGGCATGGCCATCGTAACCAGTGAAGCGCACAACTGTTTGGCCATTTTCCAGCACAATCGAACCGACGGAGTCCGAGCGCAGCAATGGTAATAATTGCGCGGGGATTTTTTCGTAAGCCTCGTCGCTAATGCCATATTGTTGTTGCGTGCTGTCGTTCCAATTCAGGTACGGTGACTGGTCCGTCAATTCTGGCACTGCCAAAATGTCTCCAACGTTATGGAAGAATTGATCTGGCTGCCTAGATCGTTCGGACTGAATGGCGTTGGCAAACACCAAGGCTTGCGGCGAATTTGATGAAATCGTGAGCGAGTCGAATTGAGGCGCGCTTCCGGCATAAAGCTGATTATCCGGCACACTGTTGGTCAATGCCGTCAAGCCATCAAACACAGCCAACCACGCATTTGAATTGGGGTTGTTGACGGAAAGCAATGAACAAAGGTCATTGATATTCAGCAAGGACACAAGCAAACTCGCCGTTTGCCAGTCATTGGTTGGTTGTGTCCAACGTGCGTCAGTGTCGTTCGTATCACCGGTCCAGTTCTCCCAGGTGGACAAGTCAACAGCATCTGATTTCAAGTAAATCGTCTGCCACGGCGTGCCACGATGGACTTGGCCAATCCAATCCAGATTCGAGGTTTGCCAGTTGGGAAAATTCCAGTCGTCAGAAGATCGGACCAATGGGTCCTTGATAGCCAGATTGTAGGCGTTTGTGTCAACACTGTGTAACAATGGATTGCCGCCCCAAGGCGCGTACCGGGTATTCAACTGGCCAAGATTGCTTGCAGCATTCGCGCCGGTCAGGCTGAAAGGCGTCTGGTAGTAGTGAAGAGCGCCCGACCAGTTCAAATCACTGGCCAGATAATGCACCAACGGATCGTTCACCTGCCAGTCAACATACAGGACGACCGTTGCCGTGGGAGTATAGGGCGCCTGAATGGCATTGGTCATCCAAGCAACAGCAATTTGCTCTTGGCCGCTGGGATTGTTAAAGATCGGGTTGAGATGAAAGAAAGCGCGAAAAGCATCTATGCCATTCTGGGTGTCCGGGCTGCTTACGTCCCAGCTACCGCTGTTGGGGCTTGGAATGAAGGTATCTAGCGACACGTCAATTTGGCTGATAAGACCGATGGGAATACCTTGGTTAAGGTTTGTGTTCCATAACTCACCCCCACCGGCTTCCGAGGAAACGACCGGCACGTCATAATTGTTGATGATTTCTGAAGTCAAATCGCGAGTGCTGTCCGGCCCGCTCAACTGAACATAATCAATAATGTGGTAAGGACTGACTGCGGTGTCCACTATAATGACGCGAACATCGTTGGAAGTGGTTAGCCACCAATGCGGCTGCGGATAGCTCGTTCCGTTGATGACAACATTGCTCTCGTAAGGCAAAAACAAATTGCTCGTCAGATACGGCAATCCTCCCTCATTGAAGCGATAAATCGAGGGCGGCACGAAAGTAATGTTCGCATTCAGCGGAATTTGGAACGAGGCCGGCAGCAAAAGAGAATTGGGATTGTAACCCGTCCAGTTGCTGCTGGTTCCATTTGGGATTTGGAGTGATCCCGAAACCATTGTGGGAATGCTGATGCTAAAGCACTCGTCGTTCGTCAGCGCCGCCGTCTGATTGTCCGTCACGTAAACAGTCACCGGGTCCGCAAAGTTGTTGGTATAGGAATTCCAACATTCCACGCCTAACTGGTTGGTCAGATTGAGGTCAATCATCTGATTGAGCTGGTAAACGGTGGGCGGAGAATTGGTGCTGGGTCGCGTGACTTCCAACTTGCGTGTCAGTTGGAACGCGCTCTCCATTGCAAACTCATTGAAATTCGGAAAACCCTTCTTTGCGCCGATAATCCACGGGATGCCATAAACGTTCAGGTTTGTGCTCAGGCCAACGGGCACGTTGGCCACGCCCACTGGCAATGCCAGTTGCGGGTCTGCCGGACCCGACACGGATGAGACTTGTTCATATCCGATGATAAACATATTCGTACCGTCATTGGTGAAAATGGGGCGGAAAACCGACGGGTAATAGTTGGTGGTCGTGGCGTCATACACATTGGCCGCGACTTGAAGCAGCCGATGAACGGCGGGTGTGTACTGATTTGTCGGGTAAATCTGAATTCGGCTCAAATTCACATTCAACTCCGATGCCAGCAAATGGGAGGCAACGTTCGTGAAGGAACCAACTGGGTTTCCCGTGTCGAGGATTGGCGTGGCCTTTCCCACCGTCAACGTTAGCATTAAGGCACAACACCAGAGACAATGCCTGAATCCGCACAATACGGGCGATTTCAATTTCCATTTGTTTGGGCAATTCTGACTCGTTGAGTTCAGCATGATTTGGATTCTAATAATTCGTTTGAGTTTTTCAAGATTTTACTGATAACTCGATTTAGCTGTGTTAAGACTTTGCTTCCGACACCGGTCGCAACGGGTGTGTATCGTCCACTCATCTGGTTTGCCGCATACGCCTTGCCGGGACATTAGGCGAAGCTCAAAGCGCGAAATGACAGGGTGAAGCTCGCCTGCGAAAAAATGGGTTCAAATGGGTTCAATGACCGGCTGGCTTTTCTCGAAACGCATAGCCCCAAAGAAACGTGATTAACAGTGAAAATAATCCCAACCCTATCAACATCGGCCTAACCATTGGCTTGTAACAGGGAAACAAGAAAAGCACGATGGTCACGGCAAGGGAACAGAACAGGGAATACCAGTAACCAATCCTTTGCATGATACCTTTGAGCCGGTTAAATGAACCGAGCAACATGAAAATGAAAGCTAGGGTTGGTAAAATCCAAATCGCAATTCCGACGATCCATGCTTTCAGAGTTACGGAAAAGGCATCGGCACCGGACCCGTCGCCGCCTGTGGCAAAGCAAGCCATCAGATAACACCATGCTCCCAAAAGAATAGTTCCAGCAATCAGTCCAATAATTGCATATAACGCTACAAGACAGCGGACAACAGATTTCATGGCCTGTTACCGTAAAATGTCCGAACCCGACGGGTTGATCGCGTAAGAAAGGCGGATCAGACCCGGAATTTGTTTGTTCCACGGAGCGTATAAATCAATGGACATTTGCCCGTATTCCTGCCCGCTTTTCAACTGAAGATAAAATTGTCGCTCTCCAATCTCTCCGCTTTGGCCACCCTTGATCTGTTGTTTCAATTTAAAGGATGGAACGTAGCCGTCCGTCGGGGCTTCATACATGGCTGTGCCAAGTGGTTCTTCCAAAAGCCCACCATTGATTACTTCAATTCCGGCTGACCAATCATATAGCTGGCCGCGCACAATTTGATTCGTGTATTGAACCCACACTGTCAAGTCACCGGGGCCTGATTCACTGATGGTGTCGTCGGTCAAATTTATGAAATACGGTCTGCCGTCCGGCACAATGGAAAACGCCTTGTCCCCAGTAATCAATTTCTCGTGGATGCTGTCGCTCCACATTTTGAAAATCACCGGATTGTCATAACTGCCGCCCTCTGCGCCAAAGCTGCGCGGACCAGGTTCCACTTGGTAGCCATCCTTTTGAATGGATGTTATATCAAAAGCATCTCCGGTTGTCCCGGTGAGTTCAAAACGGCCATCCGTTCCAGAGATTTGTTCCAGTGGAATCTCCGTTGTGCCTGCCAACTGACTGGCGGGATCAGGCATAGTCCAGTGCCGGACGACAACTTTTATAGCCACACCAGCCAAACCATTACTATCCTGGTCAATGAACCTTCCATAGAACTCAACAGGCACGTTTGCGCTTTCGATCTCCCGCCTGGCTTGCTCCGGCGTTTTGGTCTTGTGTGTAATAATTGATTGCCGATTCGCCGGCGGATTTGGCGGCGAAGGTGGATGAGAAGCATTTTGAGGAATGCCGCTCCCGTTGATTGGTTGCGGAGTGCTGGGCTGAACGGTCTTTTGTGTCGGCGCTGGAATGACCGTGTGTTGAACTGGCCGCAACCAAAATATAACAGCCGCTGCGATGGCCACTAAAAGCAGGAGCGAAAGTGCAAATCGTGGTCTCATGGCGCTAACCTCATCTGAAGGAGGACTTCATTCCAAAATTGCCAACGTTGAGCATAATCGGAGCGAAACTCGCCGCTGTGATAGATGTGGGCGGTTCCAAAATCATAAGGGTCAGCATCCAATTCAACTTGATGATATATCACTCCCGTTTTGAATGCTCCCCCTACATTTGGCTGCGCGCCGAGCGCATAACCATGAGCTTGGTCACAGTAGGAGAAGATGTCGTAGGTATCTTCGGGGAAGTACAAATATGTTCTGGTGAGGAAGGGTTGATAAAAGAAATTGGTCCCGTCGTAGCCGTAACCAATATCCGGTTTCTCGTTTTGGTCGCGTTGCCAAATGTTCGCGGCCAGCGCCCAATCGTTCGTGTTGAAAAAGTTTACGTAGGTTCCGGCTCCTGCCGAGCCATTAAAATAGCTGGGCGCGCCATTGGTGTAATACTGGCCGTAACGGTCGGGGGTGCTGAATGTCACCGACCTGGTTGGCGTTGTCGGGTCATACGTGTGCGAATCCACTGCCGTTTGCATGGCCACGTAAGTATTCACGACCTGTCCCAAGCCCTGCTGCGTCGCCAATCGCAAGGCTTCCCCCGCCGCCACATTGCCCTGGCTGTGCGCCATCAGATAAACATTGCCGGACTGATATTCCGCGTCGAGACTGCTCAGGAGGTCTAGCAATCCCACGCCCGATTGCCACGCCTGGTATTCGCCATTGTCGAATGCTCTCAGATTCAGGTTCTGTACGGTCGTCGGCCATTGAAAAGAACCGAATCGCCCATGATAACCCTGCCAGTAAAGTCGCTTGAAAGCGGTTTCCGCTTCGCGGTCTTTGTCGTAAAGGCTGACGTTCCAGCCATGCACGAACAAAATGTAAGGTGTGCCGGGAATAGTATTGGTGGAATATAAAAACGGTTGTTGCATGACGTTGGTGGGCAAATCATCCGCCGCCGGGACTGGCGTGGTCGTCGGCGGTTGGCTTGGAGCGTCCCCCACCGTCCACCGCTCATACATCTGTTTGATGTCAACAATTTGAATCCACTGCGACGCCTGCGCCAGCGGGTTGCCATTGCCATCGGCTATGGTCATCGTCAACTGCCCTACGCCATTGCTCACCCCGCACCATATCAAATGGTTCAAGCCATAGCCGTTCCCGAACGTGTAAGCGGGCTTTTGAATGCCTACTCCCGGCCCAATCCGTCCCACGTACAGCGACGACCCTAATTGTTCGTTGGCAACAGTCTCATTGGTCAGATAGCCGATGCCGCCGTCTCCTTCGACGGATTGAAAAACGTCAATGGTCGGGTTGCTTGAATTGGGGTTGCCGATGTCACCCCAACTCAAAGTGATGGTGCTACCAGGCGGCAGATTGGAAACCAAGCCGGGTGTGATGCCGCAGACCCACAGCCGGGCAAAATCCTCCAAGTCGCGCGTGTCGGGAATGACCCGATCTCCATTCAAGTCGTGGTAATTGCAATCCGGGTCGTTGGGGTCATAATCTTGCCCGGATGAATTGGGATCACCCGGCGGAACGTCGTCTTGCTCGGTTTCTGTAAAGAGCGGTGTTTCAATCGTATCCCACCTATCAAAGTTATTATTCGCCCAAAAGACGTAGGGGTTGGCTTGTGAGGTTCCATCCGGCCCATCAAAATTTGTGTTTATGGTGCCGTCATGGTTGGCATCTAGCGCAAGACTGATGCAATAAACGGTGCAAGTGCCCTGTGCGCCGGTATCCGGGTCTGGCATGGTTACCAGTGCCGCCGGACTGGGCTGCGTTGCAAAGAACTGGCCATAAGAGGACAACACGCCCGTAGTGTTCGTGGTCACATTGCCATTATCGTCAATCTGATAGGCTTGGTCAAAGTATTGGCCCAAATATCCATAGACGCCGCTGTAGCCGTTGGGCACGGCGAGTTTGGCATAACCGTCCACTGCGAAGTTTGGATTGCCCACGGAGGTAATGAGCAAATCACTCGGCTGGCCGGTTGAAAAATTCGTCATGCCCGGGAGAACACTTCCAGAGTAATCGTAAGGTGACGGTTTCACCGGCCAGAAATCATATTCGACCGTCTGAAACTGCGGTTGCGCGGTTTGGGGATAAAAATATCCGCCTTGCGTGGTGTTATTTCCGGCATAGAGCGTCGTGACGCCCGCGCCGCCACCCGCGTTAAACCCGATGTTGGCAGACAAGAAGGGCAAGCCGTAAATGTTCCGGGCGTTACTGGCCATTGAGTAAGTCCCACTCCCATTGGTCGTAACGCCAATTTCGTCCAAATAGTTGGCGGCAGAATCTAACGCATAAGAAACCAGCCATTGTGTCTGGTTGGTCGCCAGCAACGGGGGAATGCTGGCTCCATTGGTTGCGGGTGCCTGAAATTGGTAGGTGGGTGGATATTGCATCATCAAGCCACCGGGGAAATAGCTTCCAAAAACGTAATTTTGGTAATAGTTGCCGCCTGCCCCGGTGGTTGTGCGGCCGTTCACATCAAGCTCGGACGAGTTGAACACGAAATTCCGGTAGCGGTAATTGTTTTCAAAAGGCCAGTACACGTCAAAAGAGCCTCCCGTTTCAAAGTATCCTCCATTGTTGGCATTTTCATCCAATTGATAAAAGCCGGCATAAGCGTAGTTCGCTGGATTTGAAAAATAAGTGTAGTAATCGTTATTATTCGTGCCGTAGAAATAGCCAATGTCAATGTAGTCAAAAGGCGAATCCACCACTCCCGCCCGCAGTAGAAAAATCAGGTTCTGTTTGAGTTGTGCTCGCCCATCGAAATAAGGGGGCACCAGCCAGGCACGGTCATCTTCTGTGTAGAAATTGTATCCTCGATAAATTGATCCGCTCGCATTGGGAATGCCGTTGGTATTCAATGTCTGTACAGACCAGTCGTAAGCGTAAGAATCCCCATAGGCGTCGGGCTGCATCACCACCCAAGACGAGGGAATCAAATACAGCCCATTGGTGGAAGCACTAATGGAAATGTCAAAATTGGTAAAGTATGGAGCATTGCCCCCGAATTGGTCATTAAACCAAGCATCTTCATCAAATCGGGAGACTTGCAACGCCACCGTGCCTGCCGGGACTGAGGAGACTGCCACGTAGGCTGATCCTTGCGGTCCAGCAATGAAACTTGCTGAAAGCGTGTTTTGCTGCAATGGCACCGGGCCACCCCAATAAGAACCATTTGTGCTGTAAAGCGCCTGGACTTTGTAGGATACCGATAATGTCTGGCCCAAATCCGAATCGTACAGATTCGTGGCTACATTATCTACCAAGTAGTTTTCGTCAGCCGGAATGTTAAAGTCTTGCACCGTGTCAGAATAACTGTCGTCCTTTTCCACTGTGTAGCCCGTGACCGGACCCGGTGAAGGCTGCCAACTGACGGTGGCTGTAGTGTTGTAGCTGTTATAGTTAGCCGTCAACTCCTGCGGTGCAGGTGGAGTGTAAAAAACGTTTGGATTCATACCGAGTTGGAATTTTTCCAAGTTATTCCAACCGTCGCCAGCCGGGTCGGCATACGCATTGACGTTGGTGTCCTGGCCATAGTAAAGCAACCACCACCAATCCGGGATTCCCGTCCCCGTCGAGTCTATTTGAGACTGCGCTGACAGGAAAAGGTTGCTCCGGCCATTTTGGGCAACTGTTGTAGCCGTCCAGTTCGTCGTTGCCGATCCCCAAAATAATGGGCCTTCGACATTCCACGACGATAAGGGCGCATTGCTTAACGCTTCTTGGCTAATAATCTGGTATTCAACGCCGTTGGTTGTGTTGTTCAGGGTCAAATAGACCAAGCCATTGGAGACACCGTTGATTTGCAGCCACAGCGCATTACTGGGGAAACTAAAGTCGGGCGAGAAACCTCCGCCTGAACCCTCATCCATCACTTGCATCCCTCCTGCCGTCTTTGCAGCTTTCGCCTGCGCTGCGGCGTAGTCAAAATTGGTGTCGTCAATCAAAAAGAGATTGGTATCAACTTCCCAGACCGGCAGTCCCAGTACGTCACCCGGTAGCGGCGGCCAGATGTTGAGATACTGCGCCGAATAGAATGTTCCATCCATTCCTTGGTCCGGAAGGTTTGTCACCGAGACCGTCGGCATTGCCTCAATGGCTTTAAGCTCCACCTCCAAATCCGACAGGGAGTTCCAATCCACGTTTGTGTTGTTCAAAGATGCGGCTCCTGCTTGAGAGAATGTCGTCGCGTCTTGGGCGTGGAGCCAATACATGCCAGCCAGCAATCCAGAGCCAAGTGATAATCCGACTAAGAGATTCTTGATTTTCATGTTTCCTTTCTAAATTTCAAAAGTTCACAACGATAGATGCGCCAAAAAACCAAAAGGCAAATTTCCGAGAAGAACCATTCCCTTCATTGATTGCTGCTATAAGTGTATATGGTGTAATCATCTATTGCGATGAGTGTCTAGCATTCTCCGGTTTGAGTGCAAGCAAAATCAGAGTTCGGAATTCCGAACCTTTGAAAATCGTCGGCTGCCTAGTCTTCAAGTTCCGAAACCGGAACATGAAGAAAAATCCCCGGAATCTAGTTGGGCCGCAAATCCGACGCTTGCGGGACCAACAGGGCCTGACGCAGCCGATGCTGGCGGCGCGCTGCCGCCGGTGGGGATGGGATTTGAGCCGACAGACCCTGGCCAAAATTGAAACGCAACTCCGCTGGGTTTCCGATTTTGAATTGCTCTGTCTGGCCAGAGCATTACGGGTTGAACTCAATGACCTGTGGCCGCCCAAGGATAAAATCCCCCGGATGCTTGAAGATTTTTTCGAGCGGCTTTCGCCGGAGATTGACTGAAAACAGTCGCAATTTTTCTGCAATCGCAGTGTCAGCATAATTCCCCATTCCCATCGGCGACTGTAAAGCCCGCCGCTTTCAATTCGGCTATGACGTTTTGGCATTTTCGAGGATGAACACGGATTTCGGTATCGCCGCTGATATTTTCGGCAATCAAACCGCAGCGCCGATGCAACCATTCTGACGCAGGACGGTTCTGCGGCTGAAACAACACAGTCTGATTGGCCTGGGTCACAATCACGTCAGCATTCTTTTTTCCAGCCTCTGCACCCAACTGGGCTTTTCTTGTCTGCAATTGATTCATTCACCTGCGCGTTTTCGGCGGCACCTGATAATTGGAATCCTTTCAAAATGCGATCATCAGTGCAAGGGAAAATATGCAGTAAAGACGAAAAGCTAAACCAGCCCGCTGATACGCTCCAAGCATCAAGAAAACGTCAACAATATCCTTAAACGTTATCGGGCCTCAAGTTCGCAAGCTCCGTGAACAGAAAGGCTGGAATCAGAACCAGCTTACCGTGAAGTTGCAATTGGCGGGGTGGGATACCAGTCAAGGCTCTCTTTCCCGACTGGAAAATGGAGAGCGCCGCGTCCCTGATGTGGAGCTTTTTGTGATGGCCGACGTGTTGAATGCCAAACTGGAAGATTTGTTTCCGAAGAACATGCGCGGAAAAATTAAAGCCCTCTGGCCGCTCTATCGCATCAAACTCTCGCGCGGGCAACTTCCGCCAAAGCAGTGAAAAGAAAGCAGCTTGGCGACAAGAAATTTGCAATTTGCATCCACAATGGCTGATTCCGGCGCGCTCGCCTCGTCCGATTGTATGTCTGGCCGGTGCTTGTCAAGGTCGTCCGAAAACCAAGAAAGGCGCTTCGCGCCGGGCGGCCTTTTGGCGGCTCCACCATTGACCAGCACAGGCCAGACAGGGACGTGGCTTTTTAGATGGCGCGCTGGGATTTTCACCCGGAATTTTCAACATCAGGTTTAATCGCAAGCCATGCACGATGTGGTTTTGAAAGTGTTCAATCCCGCACCCTGCATCATAATCCGTCGCGCTGCCTGCCCAACCGTGAACCGGCAAACCCTCCTTGGCGTGCCGATGGTTTTTGCGTGCAGCGAATACACGGACATCAAAGGCGGACAAGATAGGCGGACGCAATCGGCGGACAAAAACCTCGGCATCCGCCATTGATTTTGAGCTTAAAAGCAAGCGGAAACATAGTCTGTCCGCCTAACTGCCCGTATTTTTGTCCGGGTATTGTCCGAGTATGACTCCGATCTTGGCGTCTGAATTTGTCCGTATATCCAGGGCTAAAAATGTCCGCCAAACCCACTTGGGATGACAACAACAGATAATGTCAGCAATCACCGGGCAAAGCAGGCCGCGCCAGGAATAAACCTGATAACAGCAGACGATACACCGCCTTCGGGAGTTTGGTATTGAACCATTTGAAAATGCCATTAGCCTGAAAACCCAAGGCCAGCGCATGAAAGGAAAACAACCGCCCATCTCGCCGCAGGGACACTCCGCAAGGTTCAATGATTTCATCATCAGCCTGGCATCTTCTGACGCCGCTAAAGTTTCATATACAGGCGGAACGTCGCCATTGCCTTCATTGCTGGACCTGCTCAAAGAGAGATTCGATCTGCGGGTTGAAGGTGATGGTCCCCAATGGGCCAAACGCGCTGCGGATTTGGCTTTCGGTTCACTGGTGCCGCCACGCCGAAAGCAGAAGGCATCCGAAGCGTACAACATTGGCTTTGATTCGGGCTACGCGCAGGGTGCCTGGGATTTGCTGCCGCCAACGCCTCCTGACAAAGGCTTCCAATTGATAGCTGGAGTTCATGGATGCGGCACGATCTTGAAACGTCACTGGGCAGAGCAGCCGGTTGACAAGGCCGCTGATTTCTTTTGCGGTTTCCGAGACGGCGAAAAACTCATGCGCGCCGCGCCGGAACGGGCGCGGCAAATGGCGCAGAGAACAAAAATCTTTCGTGCCATTGCCTCACATTGTAAGGAAATTGCTCCGGGCATTCTTCATAGCACCGGCCAGTTGCATCAATGGCTCCTGTCACAAAAGATCATCGTGCCGGGCACCGATTCTTCCGAGATTCGGCTGGTCTGCACCAGGATTGGGCTGCGCTACAAAAAGCCCGGAAAGCCGCCCAAATCATAAATGTAGCGGATACATTTGAGCAGGGAACGTTTTGCGCTCCAAACACCAAGTCACTATATCCCTTCAGTCGCCCGTCGTATTGTGGCGACATGCAAGACAATTCTGAATCATCTGCCGCAGTGCCCAAACTGGCACTGACACGAACAGAAGCAGCGAGCGCGCTCGGATTAAGCGCGGTCACGATTGACCGCTTGACCAAACGTGGTTTGCTCAAACCTTCGCGGGCCACCCGTCGCCCGCTCTTTGCCGTTTTCGAAATCAAGCGGTTCCTGAAAGCAACTCAGATACAACCGCAAGACTTGGGCAAGACGCCAACCAAGCTGCCAGCGGGAAAATAATGAAAAAAACTCAGGATTTATAGTTGACAACTGTTTCCATAATGCTACTATGAGTGATATGCCGTTCATCCGGTTTCCATTCATCGAGGTGCCGAAGGAAATCCTTCCGGTGGTCGGTGAGCCGACACCTGGCACTCGCGCCTATCGGCGTGAAGGAACCTACAAGGAATGTGGCGAATGGTTTGAGTTTTTGGGGGAGTATTACAAAGGGGACGTGGGGCTTTCAACCGGCGGCGTCATCATGTTTGTGCCGGTCTCGCGGGCTGGCGTCCATAAGCGCATCATGGCAGGCAAACTGACCGCCTTCTTCTTTTACGTCACTCACGAGGAAACACGGCTGTTTGGCGCAAAACGGAAGGCCAAGGAACGCCCGTTCATTTTGGTCTCGGTCAGCGAGTGCAAGGCTTGGGCGGAAGTAATGAAGCGCAAGGTTGGGTTTGTGGATGACCCCAATGAGACTCCGTTTTTTGAAAGCAAACGCCTGTTGTTGGCAGGCGGTGGAGATGAGCCAACCAGTGAGAAGGAAGAAAAGGAAGCCGATGAATTTGTGAACAAAGACCCCAAGGACAAGGGCAATCGGAAGGTGAAATATCGGGATTACGGGTTCGACAAGGAAAACCGGCAACAAGACTGGATTTATATGGAGAAGGAAATACAAGCGGCGAGATCGTCCCCGGAAAAAGCCGCTGCGTTGCGGAGGCGGCTGCGAAAGGGGATGGAGTGGGACAAAGAAAACAGGACGTGGAGATTGAAGGAGGAGAAATGATGTTGTATGCAAATCAAGTTCAATGATCGTTTGATCCGGTTCCCGGAGTTGGAAGAGATTTTTGGCGTGTGCAAACGCACGTTGAGACGACAAGCGGCAAAGGGCGAGTTGCCGCCATTACGAAAGATTGGCCGCGCCGTTGGGATGTTGGAAAGTCAGGTCACAGCCTATTTTCAAAAGTTGAGTCAACCGAGTAATTGAAAGGAGAAATATGATTGCATACATTTACCGTCCCAAACGTCGGCGCAACGGTAAGCTGACTTCCGCTCGGTTGTATCGAGCACGCATCCGGTTTCCAAACGAACACAGAACCAAGGATGTTCCGCTTCAAGTTACCGAGAAACGGTCGGCAGAGCAAAGGCTCCAGCAAATGCTTGCCGAATACAGCCAGGAATCGGTCGGTTTGATTGCGTCAAAAAAAGCCCGCGAAGCGGCTGGCACACCGCTGACGACTCATTTTGGGTTTTACGAACGCGAATTGACCACCGCCGGTTGCGTGAAACGCTATGTTCAAGGCGTGGAAAATTACGTCGGCACGTTGATGAAAGAATGTAAATGGGAATACTTCAAAGACATCAACGCCGAGGCGTTTCAAAACTGGCGGCAACGCCAGAAAAAATCGCCGAAGACTTTGAATGAGTATCTCGTCGCAATGCGAGCTTTTCTCAAATGGGCGCAGCGCCTCGGATACATCACGCGAAATTCGCTCGAAAAAGTTGAATTGCTGCGCGTTCAAGGCCGCCAGAAGCGAGCGCGCCGTGCTTACACACCGGAAGAAATCCAAAGGCTATTAACAGTTGCCGAACGCCGAATGCCGATTTATTTGCTGGCCGTGCTGACGGGCATCCGTAGAGGCGAAATCAAAAAACTGCGTTGGGCAGACATTGATTTGGACAGCGCGACGCCGAAAATCACCGTGCCAGCAAACATTTCCAAAAATCACTACGAAGACGCTCTGCCCTTACATCCTGACCTGGCGACGGAATTGAAGAAAATCAAACCGGAGTCGTGCATACAGGAGCGGTTGATTTTCAAAGGAATGTTCCCCGGCTACAAACAGTTTTACACCGACTTGAAAGCGGCCGGAATTGACTGGGAAGATCACGGCGACGGCCGGTTGGATTTTCACAGTTTTCGCGTTACCTATTGCACTCAGCTTGCACCTGGAACGCCGAGCGAGCGCGTGCGCATGGCGCTTATGCGGCATCGTGATCCGAACCAGACAGCCAAGACCTACACCGACGCACGGATGCTGCCGTTGAAGGAAGCGATTGAAAAGTTGGATTTCCATCGCCCGCTGGTTGCGTCAAAAGATGACACACAAATAGACACACAAAATTCGGTCACAGCGGGTCAAAACGGGTCATCGGCTGTCACTCCACCCGTGCAGGTGCAACTTGGAGAATCTCCCGTATTCATGCGGTCAAAGTCACTGTTTGTCCCAACGGTCCACAATAGGGCAAAAGAGGGAAAATGGTCGGAGCGACAGGATTTGAACCTGCGACAGCCAGCTCCCAAAGCTGGTGCTCTACCAAGCTGAGCTACGCTCCGACGTGCCCCTCATCATCGCACGAAATCCGTATACCGCAAAGCTTTTCCGCCGGCTTTCGCGCTAGACGAAGCCCGTTCGCGTGTTACACTTCTTTGGTTATGTCAACTGAAGCGCCCACCGTGCAGAGAAAAGTCAACCTCCGCCGGCCTGATATTCTCGAGGCCGTGCAGGCCCAAGTGCTCTCGCACTACCGCAGCGAACTCGTCGAACGCGTCCGCGCCAACGGCTGCGTGCTTTCCGCCGACAGCCTCACTGTGAAACTCGCGAAGGAATTCGGTTTCTGCTATGGCGTCGAGCGAGCAATTGACCTCGCCTACGCAGCGCGAAAGTATTTTCCGCCCGAAAAGCCCATTTATCTACTCGGCGAAATCATTCATAACCCGGAGGTCAACGACCAGATCCGCAACATGGGCATCCAGATCATCTCGCCCAAACCGACCGAGGACGAAATGACGCGCCTGAATCCCGGCGATGTCGTGATGATTCCCGCGTTTGGCACCGAGGTCGGCACGCGCAAACGGCTCGAAGAAAAGGGCTGCGTGCTCGTGGACACCACCTGCGGCGACGTGATGAGCGTCTGGAAGCGCGTCCGGCAATATTCCAAGGAAAGCGTGACGAGCATCATTCACGGCAAGGCATGGCACGAGGAAACCAAAGCCACCAGCTCGCAGGCGCGCGCCTATGGCAGCGGACATTACCTTGTCGTCTTCAACCTGGCTGAAACGGATTACGTCTGCAACTACATCGTCCACGGCGGCGACAAGCAGGAATTTCTGGATAAGTTCAAAGGCTCGTACTCCCAGGGCTTTGATCCGGAACTGCATTTGCGGGCGGTCGGTGTGGCGAATCAGACCACCATGTTGCGCGGCGAAACCGAGGAGGTGCAACGCCGCTTCAGGGCCGCGATGGAGAAAAAATACGGCACGGCAAACGTCGCGGAGCACTTCCGCTTCTTCGACACGATTTGCGGCGCGACACAGGACCGCCAGGACGCGCTCCAAAAACTGCTGCGCGAGCCGATGGATTTGCTCCTGGTCATTGGCGGCTACAATTCATCCAACACGTCCCACCTCGCGGAAATGGGCGAGGCCAAACTGCCGACCTACTTCATCAAGAACGCGGCCAAAATGGAGTCGGACAAGCTCATCCGCCATTATGACCAACACGCCAAAAGGGAAACCGAAACCCGCGACTGGCTGCCATCCGGAAAAATTACTGTCGGCATCACCGCCGGCGCGTCGTGCCCGAATAACCTGATCGAAGACGTGATTCACCGCCTGTTTGAGCTACGCGGCATATCCGTCCAAAAATTACTGGCGAATTGACAAGCGCCAGTTCGATTTTGGGTTTTGCATTTTTAATATTTCACGTTTAATTGGCAGATGCCCCGCACGCGCCAGGAACTGGAACAAATCGAACGGCAAATCCTTGCGCCCTGTGCCCAGTTCAGCGGCGAAACCCGCGGGCGCGATTACCAGGAACCGCCGCCCCAATGGCGCACGCATTACCAGCGCGACCGCGACCGCGTGATCCATTCGCGCGCCTTCCGCCGGCTCGAATACAAAACGCAGGTTTTTCTCAATGGCACCGGCGACCACCTCCGCACACGGCTGACCCACACCATTGAAGTCGCCGCCGTTTCGCGCAACATCGCCAGCGCGCTGAAACTGAATGCCGATTTAGCCGAGGCCATCGCGCTCGCCCACGACCTCGGCCATTCCCCCTTCGGCCACAAAGGCGAGACGGTTTTGAATCGTCTGATGAAACGCCACGGCGGTTTTGAGCACAACCAACAAAGCCTGCGCATCGTCGAGGAACTGGAGCAAAAATATCCCGATTTCCCCGGCCTGAATCTCACCTGGGAAGTACGCGAAGGGTTGGTGAAACACTATACCGCTTACGACCATCCGGGCCGGCGCAAGGGATTCGACGCCAAAAACTCCTCGCTCGAAGCGCAAATCGCCAATCTCGCCGACGAAATCACCTATTACAGCCATGACCTCGACGACGGACTTGATTCCGGATTGTTGTCCGAAAATAATTTGCGCCGCGACGTTCCGCGTCTGGGCGCAGGCCGCGCGGCTGGTGAAAAAAGAACACGGTGACCTGCCCGACGAATGCCGCCGCTATTTCATCATCCGCACCATCATTGACCTGCAAATCCATGACGTCGTCGAAACCAGCGAACAGCTTATCGGCGCCGCCGGAGTGCAGTCTGCTGATGAAGTCCGGCTTTTTCCCAAAGCTCTCGTGCAACACAGTCCCGAACGACGCGAATTGAATCTCGAATTGCGCGATTACCTCTACAAAAATCTTATATTACAACCCTGTCGTGTTCGGTCCCAACCAACGCGCGCTGCAGAATGCTCGAACAACTCTTTAATTATTATCTGACGCACCCGAAGCAAATTGGCAAAAGTGCGCGCCGGCGTATTTCCAAATCCGGCCTGCATCGCGCCGTGTGCGATTACCTCGCCGGCATGACCGACCGTTACGTCGGGCTTGAATACAAACGGATTTTCGGAGAAACGATCAAAGCCGCGTGACCGTTTCTTCACTGGCAAGTTCGTCAAGCAATTGCGAGATCGTCTTCCTCTGCCCCGGCAAAATCAAATCCGGCGCGATTTCATTCAGCGGCTGAAGCACAAACCGCCGCAGATGCGCCCGCGGATGCGGCAAAACCAGTTCCGGTGTATCGCGGGTTTCGACACCGAATGCGATCAAATCCAAATCCAGCGGACGCGGCTCGTTCGTGACTTTTCTTGGCCGATGACCGAATTCCTTTTCGAGCGACCGCAGCTTTTCCAAGAGCGATTCCGGCGTTTCCTTGTTTCGCGGCACCAGTCCGACAACCGCGTTGACGAACATTGGTGAACCCGGCGGACAATTCACCGGCGACGTCTGCCAGAGCGAGGATTTGAGAACCGGCTCGTCGGAAATATTTTCCAGCCGCGCCAGCGTGTCCAAGATGATTTGCCGCGAATCGCCAAGATTCGAACCCAGTGCCACAATCGCGAGTTTTGAGTTTTGAGCTTTGAGTTTTGAATTCACAAAGTGGGTTTGCCGCCAACTCAAAATTCAAAATTGAGAATTAAAAACTACTTCAACCCCAGCACATCCTGCATGTCATAAAGGCCGGGCTTTTGTTTGACTACCCAAAGCGCCGCGCGTAACGCGCCATTGGCAAATGTGTCGCGGCTGGAAGCCTTGTGCGTCAGCTCGACCCGCTCCCCGTTGGCGGCAAAAATGACCGTGTGATCGCCCACCACGTCGCCGCCGCGCAGGCAATGAATGCCAATCTCCCCCGGCGCACGCTCGCCGATGCCCAGCCGGCCATGCCGCGCCACCTTGTCCAAATGCTGCTTGCGAACCTCAGCCAGGATTTCCGCCAGCGCTTTGGCCGTGCCGCTCGGCGCGTCCATTTTCATGCGATGGTGCATTTCAATGATTTCCAGATCAAAGTCCGGTCCCAAAATCTCCGCCGCCTTGCGCGCCAGCCAGAACAACGTGTTCACGCCGGTCGAAAAGTTTGAAGTCCAAACCATCGGAATTTTTGTTTTGAACTTCCAAACCTCGTTTTTCTCGGCGTTTGAATGTCCCGTTGTGCCGATGACCATGGCCTTTTTGTGCCGCGCGCACAGGCCGGCGATGTCCGCCGTCGCCGTATGCGAACTGAAGTCAACCACCACGTCGCCCTGCGCAACGGCGGCGGGAAGATCGTCCCCCATGTCAATCTGCGCGCCGATTTGCAATTCGCGAAAATTTTTCGCGCAGGAAACCAGCGCCTGGCCCATCCGGCCTTTGGCCCCGGTAATGATGATTCTAGTCATATTTTTTAGCGCAGAGGCGCAAAGACGCGGAGACGCAAGGAAAATTCTTGATTAAAACCTTTGCGTCCTTGTCCCTTTGCGTCTTTGCGTTGAAAATTTTCATTTCAAAACGCCGCACGCCTTCATCGTCGCGCGCAATTTCGCGCGATTCGCCGCGCTCATCGGCACCAGCGGCAAACGGTACTCCTCGGCAATCAAGCCCATCATCACCAGCGCGGCCTTGACGGGAACCGGATTGGTCTCGATGAACAAATCCTTGAACAGCGGGTAAAGCTTCGCATGAAGCCGCGACGCCTTTCCGGATTTGGCCGCGCCTGAACGCGGCTACCATCTGCGCGACTTCCCGCGGAACGACATTGGACGCCACACTGATGACCCCGTCCGCGCCCACCGCCATGAACGGCAGCGTGAGCGAATCGTCGCCGCTCAAGATTTCAAATTTCGGGCCGAGCGCCGCGCGCAATTGTGAAACGCGGTCGCAACTGCCGCCGGCTTCCTTGATGCCGACGACGTTTTTGCATTCGCGCGCCAGTCGCCGGACGGTTTCGACGCCGATTTCCACGCCGCAACGTCCCGGAATGCTGTAAAGCACGATGGGCAGTCGGGTCGTGCGCGCAATTTCGCGGAAATGCTGGAACAAACCTTCCTGCGTCGGTTTGTTGTAATATGGCGCGACTTGCAACGAGCCGTCCGCGCCGATTTTCTCGGCTTCGCGCGTCAGATAAACCGCCTCGCTCGTCGAATTTCCGCCGGTGCCCGCGAGCACTTTGACTTTGCCGGCGGAAAATTTCACCGTGAGCGCGATGATTTCGAGATGCTCCTCGTAATCCACCGTGGGCGATTCGCCGGTGGTGCCGACGGGCACAATGCCGTCCACGCCAGCCTTGATTTGCATCCGGATGAGGCGTTCCAAGGCAGGCGCGTCGAGCTGGCCGTTTTTGAACGGCGTCACAATGGCGGTGTAAGTTCCGGTGAACATAACACGGATAGCATCAGAAAATCCGCGCGCTTTGGCGAGCCTGATTTTTGCAGCCTTTGCTGCCGCCTTTGCTGGGGAAAAATCGCCCGTCGTCATCGCGAAAAATGGTTCTGGACAAAGCATTACGCCATGCCGTAGCTTAAACTGTGGCCAAATGATGGGCCACAGAATCTAATATGAATTAAAGGTTAGGCCATTTGTACAGCCAGGACTGTAAGCGTAACACCACAATCGAATAAGCATCTTTATCGAAACAAATCTCAAACGCCTTGGCGGCGTGATTCTCATAGCCGCACTATTGACCGGTCAACACGCGCAAGCAAGCGGGCCAACAGTTGGCGTTCCGCAGGTCGTCCCCTCAACCTCCTTTTTTACAAGTGGCAGCGTTCAGGTGACGTTCAGTGCAACGGCGAGCGGTGGCGACCCGTTCAACGATCTCAAAGGAACGGGATTTGGAAGCAGAATAGCGCGGATCAGAGTCTTGGACGGAGTAGTGAACAATAAGTGGGCTCTGTCGTCTCTTACGCCCAGTAACGTGTTGGACTTGATCTCACAATTCCGACCAACACATCTCAATCGCTTCACTGATGGTATTGTTGACCCAAACTATGTCGTGGGGGACGGCATGACCACAATTCAGTTTTTAAACGCAGCGATAGCAAGGTGTGCGAATCCAAACAGTGATCATTGCATATCAGCCAGACTTGATTGGCCGACATATTCTGATAACGGGACAAACGTGACAGACTTTATCAACGCTGCTGGAGCGCTTTTCACGAATGTCTATTCTCAACTCTCTCCACCACAGCGTGCCATTGGAATTGACGACGCACATGGCGGTATTCCAACAAACACGCTCGATATTGTTTCCAAGGCCCTTCTGGCTCAAGGCTGGAAACACATTGGTTGGGGAGCTAATGCGAACCCGGATGTCCCTTTTGGCGACGCCGATTGGGCCATGCTTAGTATCGATCCAACAAATTTTGATTTCATCAGTCCGGCGTTACCTTCAACACTCGATTCGATTGGCGGCTATGTGTCCTATCAGGAAGAAATGGATTGGCCGAATAATTGGAATGCTATGATTTCCAACTACCCAACCGCAGATGACCAGACTGCGGCATTTACAACCATCGCGCAGGAACAGACCTACCCGTTTATCTGGGTGGTGGCGCAGGAAAACGCAGGGTGTTATTACGACTCGACCGCGATCACGAATTCGTCGGGAAAAACAATTTTTCGAGTCTATTTGAATTTGTTGAATCAATACCATGTTGGGACAAATTATTTGTGGAACTGGGATTTTGGCGATGGAACATATTCTACCAATCAATATCCTACACATGTTTATTATGGTAATACTACTACCAACTACTTGGTCGTTGCATCTATTACAGATCAAGATGGTAATAGCTACACCAATGAGTCAGATTTGATAATTTACGGCAGCCCAGTGCCCGGACAGTATGGCCTGATTAGTGACGGGGGATTCGAGTTGCCCGCCATAGGCGATGGCCCGACAAACCGGCATGTGCTTCTTTTGAGTGCGCCCACAAACTTTTATGGCTGGGTTGTAGAATCTGGCAACATCCAAATCACCAGCCATTATCGCTGGAACGTAGATGAGGGGATTCAAGCGGCGAACATGAACGGCAATACCAACGGTACGATTTATCAGGACGTTCCGACGATTCCCGGACATCAATATCAGGTGTCGTTTCTTATGGCAGGTGAAGTGAGCAAGCAAGTGCCTATCAAAACTATGGATTTATGGTGGGGAAGCACGAACGGAGCATTGACTAATATGGGAACCTTTACATTTGACACGACTGGACAAACTTTGACTAACCTGCAATGGTCGAGATATGTCATCACCAATCTCGTCGCCGGCTCCAGCATGAGTCGAGTTCGCTTTCAAAGCACGACGAGCAATGTTTGGGGGCCAGGACTTGATGACGTAAGCATGGTAGATATGGATTCCACAAATGCAAATTTGTCTATCGCCTTGAACAACGGCGTCTATTTATTAGAAGCTGTCGGCGTAGTCGGCCACAGTTACGAAATTGAATACTCTACGAACTTATCCCAATCTGTTTGGATTCCGCTGACCAATATCACACTGACGTCAGTGCCAGACCAGGTTATTAACCTCGGTCAACCAGTCGAAGCGTCCACATTTTATCGCGCTATTCAATCATCACCCTGAAGTTTATGTCGCGACATTGGCCTAACCCCATGACAGGCTGCAAAAGTTGATTTTTCATTTCGCGCATTGCGCCCCAGCCCGCATTTTCCTAACTTTCGCCGCGTTGAAAAAGAACGGACGCCCGGAAATTCCCCGCAAGACGATCTATCGTCTCTCGATTTATCTCCGCTGCCTGGCGCGGCTGCGCGAGAACGGCATCGGCACCGTTTCCAGTGAAGCGCTCGCCAAGGCCGCCGGCGTCAAGTCCACGCAACTGCGCAAGGACCTCGCGTATTTTGGCACCTTCGGCACGCGCGGCCTCGGTTATGACGTGGCGGACCTGTCAAAAAAAATCGCCGACGAGCTTGGCACGTCGCGTTTGCAGCCGGTCATTCTGGTCGGCGCCGGACATCTTGGACTGGCGCTGCTTTCGTATCGCGGCTTTGGCAAGGAAGGATTTGAAATCGTGGCCGCTTTTGACGCTGACCCGCGCCGTCACCGCGACAAAAAAGTCCGCCAGCCGATTTTGGGAATGAACCAGCTTCCGGATTTTGTCCGGCAAAACGGCATTAAAATGTCCATCCTGACCGTGCCCGCCGCCGCCGCCCAGGAAGTTGCCAACCAACTCGTGAGCGCCGGTATCACGGGCATTTTGAATTTCGCGCCCATTCCCCTTTCCGTGCCTGAAGAAATTATTGTCAACTACGTCAACCTTGCCATTGAGCTGGAAAATCTGAGCTATTTCATCCGCGAATAACGCCAGCTTGGCCACCATTTTTCAGGAACGTCATTTGAAATTTCCGCTAAAACAAGCGTACCGGCTTTCGGCAGAAAGCCGCACTCTTCAATTTCGGGTGTTTGCGGCGCTCTATCGAGACGCCGCTACGGATCAGCAGCGATGCCATCTTGGCGCGATCATGCGGCCAACGAAGTTTTTTTTGACTTGCGGGTCTTCTTTGCCGGCTTCGGGCTGGGGGTTTGCTCCGCCGGCTCCGTTTCCGCCGACGGCGGCAGGTAAAGATACCGACCGCAACTCTCACAGAGTTGAATATCATCCCCGTGCTTGAGTGTCATGATCGCGCCGATGGGCACGGTCATGTGGCAGCCCGTGCAAACCTGGTTGCGAACGGCGGCGACGCCTTTCTTTCCTTTGGCGGCCAGACGGTCATAATGGCCGAGGATTTGCAATGGAATTTTGCCGCGCAGTTCCGCAACCACCGCCGCGGCGTTCTTTTCTTTGATCTCTTCGAATTCGATGGCTTGAAGTTTGATTAGATTTTGAAGCAATTCATTCATAAAACCGTGCCTGCCCAGTCATGGCATAATTGGTAAATTTCAGCAAGCCGAATCCAGCCGCCCCAACAGACGCAATAATCCGTCCAAAATCGTGATGGGATGTGGCGGACAGCCGGGGACATAGAGATTCACGGGCAAAATATTGTCCGCGCCATTGCGTTGTTCAGCGTGGCCGAGGTACGGCCCGCCGGATATGGCGCACGCACCGACGGCAATCACCAGTTTCGGCGACGGCACCGCTTCGTAGGTCTGGCGCAACGCTGATTCCATGTTCTGCGTCACCGGACCGGTGATGAGCAAGCCGTCGGCGTGGCGCGGTGAGGCGACAAATTGAATACCGAACCGGCCCAAGTCAAACACCACCGTGTTCAACACGTTTATATCGGCTTCGCAACCGTTGCAGCCGCCGGCGCTGACCTGGCGCAACTTGAGCGAACGGCCAAAAAGTTTGCGGGCTTTCTCATCCAACGCATTCGCCAGTTGAAATTCCTTTTCGCCCAGCACCAGCGCTTCGCGGTTTGAAGCGGCGAGGCGATGCTCCATCGTAAAGCGGATTGCGCCTTCCGGGCAGGCGCGTTCGCATTCAGGGCAAAAGAGACACCGGCCTAGATCGAGTTGAATGCCTTTGTCATTCACCGCGATGGCGTCAGTCGGGCAGGTGTCGGCGCAAACACGGCAATCATCCGGACACTTCGCGGCATCAATCTGCGGACGTCCGCGCAGCCGGTCGGGCAAGGCCGGCGGCTGTTTCGGAAAACCGACCGTCCGATGCTTTTGATGGGCGCGGGCTAAAAGTGCTTTTAACATGATGTCACCTCACAAATCATGGCCGCAGTACGACAGGTTGAAACTTTTGTTGCAGAGCGGGAAATCAGAAATCTGCTGGTCGCGCAACGCCATGGCCAGCCCCATCCAATTCTTGAACGATGGATCCACGATTTTGTAATGCGCGAATCTTCCCGCCGCGTGCGTCAACGCCACGTGGCAAATCTCGCCGCGCCAGCCTTCGACCAACGACACCACGGCGCGATTCGCCGCCAGTGGGCCAACTTCCGCGCGCACCGGACCGTCCGGCAACGCCTTGAGTTGATCGAAAACAAACGCCAGCGAACGTTGAATTTCCATCCAGCGCACATGCGCCCGCGCGAAAACGTTGCCGGTGTGATACGACGACACCGGAATCTGAGCAAACCGGTAAATACCCGAAGGGAATTGCGCCCGCACGTCGCGCTCGACCCCACTCGCCCGCGCCGCCACGCCGACGAGGCCCAATTCCAATGCGGTTTCGCGAGAGACCGGTCCGGCGTTTTCAAATCGCGAACGGACCGAAGGCGCATCCCAAAGCAAATTCACCGCGCTGGTCACGTCCGCGTGCGCCTGTTCCAAACGCTCGCTCAGTTGCGCGTGCCGGTTTTCGTCGAGATCAAACAAAACTCCACCGGGCCGGACCAGCCCGCGCCCGAAACGGTTTCCGCAAATCAACGCCGTCAAATTCAGAAAATCGCCACGGATGCGCCCGCAAAAGCTCGACGTGGGCAGATAGCCAACATCGCCGGCCAGCGCCCCAAGGTCGCCGGTGTGATTCGCGAGCCGTTCCAACTCCAGCGCCACGGCGCGCAACGCCTGTGCCCGCGCCGGCACGCGGCAACCTGCGAGCGCCTCAACCGCCTCACAATACGTCAGCGTGTGACCGATGGTTGTGTCGCCGGCAAGCGTTTCCATGTAGGGAATCGTCCGCTTGTTCGGTCCACCAACCAGTGCGCGTTCGACACCGCGATGCTGGTAGCCCAACGAAATTTCCAGGTGATAAACCTTTTCGCCGTGGCATTGAAAACGGAAATGTCCCGGCTCAATGATGCCGGCATGGACGGGTCCGACCGCGACTTCGTGGACTTCCTCGCCGGCCATCCGGAAGAAATCTGTAACGCCTGGCTGAATTGGCGCATCGGCGGCGCGACCCCAGGCATCATGCCCGTCGCGATCGGAATGATGAAAGCGGATCGGCTTCAACCACGGATGGCCTTCGGGACGAACGCCCCATTGCTCGGCGATTTCGCGTTCGAACCAGTGCGCCTGCGCACAGGCAGACGTCAACGCAGGATAGCGGTCGGCCACTTCGGTTGAACACACCGTTAATTGTCCATCGGCGTCGTTGGCCAGCACGGCGAACAAACGAACGCCATCAGCGGCAACCGGCTGTCCGAACAACGCCACAATGCGTCCGTTTTTTTCACAGGCATGCAAAACCTGTTCGCGGAATTCGTCGAGACTGAGACTCGGAATTTCTGCAAGCGCCAGAGTGTCGCCGTTGCGAACGAGATTGACTGTGCCGGTTTTCATTGAACGCCTCCGAGCGTTGATGCGATTTGATGCAGCACGGTCATGAGCCTTTCCGGCACTGCCAGACCGAGCCACAAGACCAGCAACCCAAGCACGGCGGGCGGCGCGATTTGCCACCAACGCTCACGACTCCGGTCTGTCACATTCTTTTCCGGCTCGCCCTGCGCCATGGCTAGAAATGCGGTCGTCATGCCGATGAAAATGACCGCGAGAAAACCGAGCAGCACGATCGCAATCCATGAACGGCCGCCGTCGAACGCGGCTTTCAAGATGGTGAATTTGCTCAGGAACAATCCGAACGGCGGCAGGCCGGTGATGGCCAGAAAACCTGCCATCCAAAGCAGTCCGGTAGCCGGCGCGGCAATCAAAAGTCCGCGTACCCGCACGATGCTTTTGCTTTGGTAACGGGTCAGGATGTTACCCGACAGTAGGAATAACATGGCTTTGGCGAGCGAATGATTCACGGCTTGCAACATCGCGCCGAACGCGCCCGCGCCGCCGAGTCCGACGCCCACCGCGATTATGCCCATGTTCTCGACGCTCGAATACGCCAGCAGCCGTTTGTAATCCGTCTGGCCGAGAATGAACACTGCACTCACCACCAGCGAAATCAGCCCCAGCGCAATCCACACGTCCCGGCCGAAATCCCCCAGGCCGGCAGCCACGCAGATTTGCTGCACGCGAATGAGTCCCAGAAAAGCGCAATTCAACACCGCGCCGGAAAGCAGTGCCGAAACGGCCGATGGCGCCTCGCTGTGAGCGTCCGGCAGCCAAGTATGCAACGGCGCAAGGCCCATTTTCGTGCCGTAACCGACGAAGAACAGGAGGCAGGCCGCTTTCAACCAGGGCGTTTGCAGTTCGTGTGCGTGCGTGACCAGATCAGACAACACCATCGGGAAGCCGCCACTCGCCGTTTGCGTCGCCGCCACACTGAGAAAGAAATTGGCCAGCAAGGCCAGCGCAATGCCGACCGAGCAGATGAGCAGATATTTCCAGGTCGCTTCAAGCGAACGATGGTGCCGGTGAAAGTAAATCAGCGGCGCGCTCGCGAGCGTGGTTGCTTCAATGCCCACCCAGAGCAATCCAAAATGCTGGCTGACCGTCACCAAGCTCATCGCCGCCAGGAACAAAAGGAGGCAGCCGATGAAAACCGCTTCCGGCGCGTTGTCGAACAGAAATCCCTCCTCCGGATCGGTCGCGCGCCGGTTCGCTTCCTGGCCGAGATAACCCACGACATACAGCGACACCATCAAAAACAAACCGCTGGTGATGCTCAGAAACAACAATCCCGCCGCATCTAACGCGAGCCAGCCGCCCAGCGCGGGACTGGGCGTCCACTTCCAGCAGGTCGCGGTGACCGCCGCATGAATCAGCGCCGTTCCGACCAGCAAACCACGCCGGATTGCCGGGCGCGGCAGAGCAAACGCCGCCAGACCGGCAAACACGGGTAAAATGACGAGGGCAAGAATCATTTTGATTGCCGATTGAGAAATGATTCATCCAATGCTCTGGTGCCGCGCAAAATCGTAAATCGTAAATCGTAAATCGTAAATTTCATGAGTCCTTCAATGCGCTCAACCGGTCGGTATTGATGTGGTCGAACTCGCGATTGATATGGAAAATGGTGATGCCCATGACGAATACCGCTACAAACACATCCAACAACACGCCTGCTTCGACCAGGAAAGGTGTTTGCGCTGCCACCCCCACCCCGAACGTGTAAATGCCGTTCTCCAGTACAAGAAAACCCAGGACCTGGTTCAACGCGCGTTTCCGGCTTACGATGAGGAAGAGACCGGCGAAAATCGAGAAAAACGACACCGGCGCCAGCCACGGCGAAGCGATGGCTTCAGGAATCGGCAATCGCGTGCAGACCCAGAAGGATGCGCCGAGGGCCACCGAGCCCGTCACCAGTGACGCAGCGTAGCCGACGTAAGGTTCGATTTCCCGGATGACTTCCGCTTCACGCACAGCCCGAAAGAGAAACCACGGAAACACGACGCCTTTGATGGCAATGGTGCCCACCGCCAGCAGCATGAAACGCAACGATAATTCATTCAAATGCGCCAGTATCGGCAACAAACCAAGGACCACGCCCTGCGCTGCCACGACGCGAATCGAGGCGCCAAGCCGGCTGGATCCGAGCAGCTTCAGGTTGGTCAGCACCACGAGAACGAGGATGAGGTTGGTGGTAATAAGCATGAGATCAGGTTCAGGTCAGTCCCAGCAGAAAAGCCACGGCAGCCAGCGCGCCGGCTCCCACCAACAATTGCGGCACAATCACCAAACGCAGCCTTGCCATGACGGATTCAATCACGCCAACAATCACGGCCACGATCAACATTCCGCCCACCGCGAACACCAGGTTCAGCCACGCGTTGCCGGTCGCCGGCAAAACCATCCCAACGATCAGCGCCGCGAACAGCCACAGCTTGAGCGCTGCGCTGTAAAGGATGAACGCGAAGTCCGGCCCGCCGTGATCCAGCACCATCACCTCATGAATCATCGTCAATTCAAGATGCGTGTTTGGATCGTCCACCGGAACGCGCGCATTTTCTGCCAGCAGCACAATCATCAGTGCAATGACCACCAGTGCCAGCACCGGTCCGAAGTGCAGCCAATGGGCGCCCGACACCGGCCCGAACATCGTCGAGAGCGAAAGACTGTTTGCCCGCCGCGCCAGCGTTGCCAGCACGACGAGCAAAGCCGGTTCGGCCAGCGCCGAGAAAAAGACTTCGCGACTGGCGCCCATGCCTTCAAAACTCGACCCGCTGTCGAGTGCCGCGACAACGGTGAAAAACCGCATCAACCCAAGCAGGCCAGCGAAGAGCAGAAAATCTGCCGGAAACGCGATGAGTGCGGGGAAATTTCCCAACGGCATCAATGTCGCTGCCGCCAGGACCGCTGCCAATCCGATCATCGGTCCGGCGCGAAAAATCCATGTGGTGGTGCGGCTGTAAACCGCTCCCTTCTGCAACAGCTTCCACAAATCGAAATAAATTTGCAGCAGCGGCGGGCCGCGCCGACCGGCAAAGAACGCCTTGGTGCGGTTGATGACACCAAGCAATAACGGCGACAACACCAGCGCCAGTACCAATGGAATGAAGGCGGCGGCGTTCATGGTCAGCGAAATTTCCAGACCAGCAGCACAATCAAGGTCGCGGCGATGTAGAGGATGTATAGCTGGACGTTGCCGTGTTGCAGCCAGCGCAATTGCGACAGCCATGCCTCGCCGCGCTCGAACAGTGGCCGGTACATTTCCTCGTGGGATATGTCGGGAGTCTCCGTTTTTAATGCGGCTTCCGCCGGGAAAAGACCCTGCGGCGCCGAAACTTTCTTCCTCGTGCCAAGCAGCGTTCTGAACAATTCCGTCAGCGGCTGGGCAAACGACGAAGCGGTGTATTGCATTCGCGCCGTCGGTTTCGCGTAACCGCAGCCCCAGGTAACACTCCCTTCCACCCGGCGATCCGCCAGCAAACCGCGTCGCAACAAAATCAGCGCGAGCGTCAACAGTAGAAAAGCAACGGCCCCGATCACCACGAATGTCAGCGGACTTGTGGCCGCAGCAAGGTTTTCACTGACATCCTCAGATTGTTGTGCGGTTACACTCCCCAAAACCGGCTGCAAACACCCAACTGCCATCGGCGCAAACAAACCAATGCCAGCGCAGGCCGCCGCCAGCACCAGCATGGGCAATCGCATCGTCCAATCCGCCTCGCGCGCGCAAGAGACGTGTTCGCTGCGCGGTTCACCGAGAAAAACAATGCCGAACGCCTTGGTAAAACAGGCCACCGCCAGACCACCAATCAGTGCCAGGCCCACAATCAACGCCAGCAACGGCACCGCGATTTCACCTCCGGTCGAAATGCCACCCTTGAACGCGCCAAAAAAAATCAGAAACTCGCTGACAAAACCGTTCAGTGGCGGCAGACCTGAAATCGCGACCGCACCGATGAGGAAAGTCGCCGCCGTCCACGGCATCCGCTTCAGCAGCCCGCCAAGGTGGTCAATTTCTTGCGTTCCGGTGCCCTGCACCACTGCGCCCGCACCGAGGAACAACAATCCCTTGAACAAAGCGTGATTAATGACATGAAGCAACGCACCGCCAAATCCCAGCACGATGAGCATTGGCGAACCCGTGCTTTTACCCAGCAAACCGACACCCAATCCCAGTGCAATGATGCCGATGTTTTCGACGCTGTGATACGCCAGCAGCCGCTTCAGGTCGTGCTGGGCCAGCGCAAACAGCACGCCCAGCACACCCGAAGTCAGCCCTATGGCGATGAATCCCCACCCCCACCACAACGGCGGCGTTCCCAGAAACGTGAACGTGCGGATTAATCCATAAATTCCCGTCTTGATCATCACGCCCGACATCAAGGCCGAGACATGACTCGGCGCGGCCGGATGCGCCTCCGGCAACCATACATGCAACGGCATGAATCCGGCCTTGGTACCAAACCCAATCACCGCCAGGAGGAATAGAATACCGGCCAATCCTTGCGTATGGATGCCCTGCTTCGCCCAGACATTGAAATCCATGGAGCCAGTCTCGCGCGCCAACAAAAAGAAAAACGCGAGCAAAAATGCGGTGCCCAGATGGGTGGCAACGAAATAAATCCATCCCGCCTCGCGGACGGATTGGCGTTCGTGCTCAAACGTCACGAGGAAAAACGACGCCACCGCCATTAATTCCCAAGCGAACAGGAAAAGCACGGCATTGCGCGCCAGCAGGACGAGTACCATGCCGAGCACCAGCAGGCAGTAGAAAAACCAGATCGGGCCAAGCGAGCGGCGGCCCTGCCACGACCGCAGATAACCGACACCGTAAATCGCCGAAAGGGCCGAGAGCAAAAGTGTTGGTAACAGGAACCATGCCGAAAGTGGATCGAGTTCGATGAAGAATTCACCGTATGGCACCGGCCAAGGAAATCGCAATGGCAGGACCGAGCTGGCCAGCAAGACTTGAATCGCCGGAATGCAACCCAACACCGCCACAACGACCACTGAACCCGCGCCCAACCAGGAAAGATTTCGATCAGACCGGCTCAGCAGCAATACCGCCATCGCACCCAGAAGCAGAATAGCCATCGCTAGCAGCAACAACGTCACGCAACTGCCTCCTTCTTGGCAGTCGGCGCCGAAGCTCGCAGCCCATTGCTGATCGCCTTGGCCGCCGCCATGATTTCATCGCGGCTCCCCTGTTTTATGATGAGCGCTTTGAAATCGGGATTGCGCAAGGCGAACGCCAGACGGGACAGCAAATGCAGATGCGCCTTGACCGTGGGACTGATAAGCGTGAACAAGGTATGTACCGCTTTCCCGTCTAACGCCCCAAAATCCACCGGCGATTCCAGAAAGCACAACGTCACAATCGGTTGCGGAACGTGTAGCACGATGGGGTTTCGCACGTGCGGAACGGCGATGCCATCACCGATGGCCGTGGATTCCAAGGCTTCCCGGGCCAGCAAAACTTGCAGAAGAAATTGACGATCCACCGTGTCCGGCAATCTCAGCATTTCGACCACGCTGTTGAGAACGGCTGGCTTGTCCCTGCCAGCCAGCCGGTAAAAAAATCCCCCCACCTCCAAGGCTTCGGACAATTCGGGAAGTGGCATCGAGCCGTTTTCCGGTTCTTCAAAAATTCGTGGCGAAACGTTGATGCGGTTGGCTGTGGCCCATTCCAGCAACTCCGCGCGATTGAAGCGGTATTGTCCACTCAGACGATAACCCGGCAGTTTCCGATCATCAATCCAGCGATATACTGTCTTTTCCGAGATGTTCAATAACCCGGCGACATCTTTGACTGTCAATTGCATCTGTTTGAGATGCCAAATCTGCCAAATACAATTTGGACATCTTTGGACATTCTATTTTCTATGCTCAACAATGTCAAGCATTCTTATCATGTCAACCATAGCAGCCTGTTGATAAGCCGACATTAACGCATAAAATCCCTCAAAACACCGAAGTTGTTTATTGCGGCGGCGGCTCAACAGTCTGGTTGTTTTGTCGCCAGAAGGAGAAGATTTCCGCCCACCAAGCGGTGGATTTTTCAGCGACGTCGTTGTGGTGGGCATTGGGAATGATTTGCAGGCTTTTGGGCCCGTTATACGAATCGAACAGCCGCCGGCCGAATTTGGTCGGAATGATTTCGTCCAGTCCGGCCAGGACAACCTTGACCGGGCCATGATAACTTTTCAGCCAGTCTTCTGGGTCAAAGCGGTCCCACAACAGCAACCCGGCAGGAAGAAATGGCATCTTCGACTGGGCGACGGCTGCCAGTTTGTTGTAGGGCATGAACAAAACCAAGCCGGAGACTTGACGGCTCTGTGTTTTGGCCAGATAGGCGGCCACACCGGTCCCCAGCGATTCGCCGACCACATAAATGGGGCCGGCATTCGTCAACGTCGCAAACGCCTCTTCCGCTGCCGCCAGAAAACTCTTTTCACTCGGGGATCCGGCGCGGGCGCCGTAACCGGGATATTCGAGGATAAAAACATTTAACGGCGCGGCAGCATGGATTGGGTCGGCCAGATAGCCGCGGTCCACCGCGCAACCGGCGTTGCCGTGAAGAATTAAAACCGAACCTGCGGACCTAGCCTTGGTTGGCAATTCCCAACCGATGATTTGTCCGGCCGGATTTCGCCACGGCAGAAAACCATTTTGTGCCGCGAGATGCGCTTCCTGGGCGGGAGTGAGCCTGGTGGGAAAATAAATCATGCGCCGCTGCAGGAACATCACCACCAGCGACAACAAAACGTAAGCAATGGCCAGCGTCAACAGCACATGAAAAAATGTTCGCCACCACCTCGACTTGGACAAAAGAGCGGCGCCCAGCACAGGCTACTCCTTCTTCGCCGCCTTTACTTCGATGTGGAGGTCACGTAGTTGACGTGGCGAAACGGCGGCGGGCGAATCGGTCATCAAGTCCGTGCCCTTGGCCGTCTTCGGAAACGCAATCACGTCGCGAATGCTCGCCGTACCGCAGAGAATGGCGATGAGCCGGTCGAAGCCGAGCGCGATGCCACCATGCGGCGGTGCGCCGTAGCGGAACGCTTCCAGCATGTAACCAAAACGCAACTTGGTTTCCTCCGGCGGAATTTGCAACACATCCTCGAACACCGTCTTCTGCACGTCGGGCTGATGAATACGAATCGAGCCGCCGCCAAGTTCAACGCCATTGACCACCACGTCGTAATGCTGGCCGCGAACTTTCTTCGGGTCCGTTTTGAGCATCGGAATGTCCTCGGCCACCGGCGCGGTGAACGGATGATGGCTCGAATACCAGCGGTTCTGCTCCTTGTCAAAACTGAGCAGCGGAAAATCCACCACCCACAAAAAATCGAACCGGTTGGTGGGAATGGTGAGCTTCCCCTGCTCTTTCAAAATGTTGGCGCAATAACGCCGGATTTCGCCGAGGATTTCGCAGGCATTCAGCCATTGATCGGCAGCGAATAAAATCAAATCGCCTTCCTCGATTTTCAGTTTCTGCGTGAGCGCTGCTTTTTCGGCGTCGTTGAAGAATTTCACAATGGGCGATTTCCATTCGCCGCCTTCCACCTTGATGTAAGCCAAGCCCTTCGCGCCGAAACTCTTCGCGTATTCGGTCATCGTCTCAATCTGACCCTGCGTCGCGCCCGCCATGCCTTTGGCGTTGAGCGCCTTCACCACGCCGCCGGCGGCAACGGCGCCACCGAAGACCTTGAATTTGCTGGCGCGGAATTCCTCGGTGAAATCCGCCAATTCCATTCCAAATCGAGTGTCTGGCTTGTCAATGCCATAGCGGTTGAGCGCCTCATCAAAACTGATGCGCTTGAACGGCGTCGGCACGTCCACATCCAGCGCTGTTTTCCAGATGCGCCTTAACAAACCTTCGATCAGCGCGTAAATGTCTTCGCGCTCGATGAAGGACATTTCGAGGTCAATTTGCGTGAATTCCGGCTGGCGGTCGGCGCGCAAATCCTCGTCGCGATAACAGCGGGCGAGTTGAAAATATTTTTCGACGCCGCCGACCATCAAAATCTGTTTGAACTGCTGCGGCGACTGCGGCAGGGCGTAAAACTGGCCGGGATTCACGCGGCTAGGCACCAGAAATTCGCGCGCTCCTTCCGGGGTGGATTTGAACAGCGTGGGCGTTTCGATTTCGAGAAAGCCCTGCTCGTCCATGTATTGCCGGGTGGCGATGGCAACCTTGCTGCGGAGCCGGAGGTTCCGCGCCATTTCGGGCCGACGCAAATCGAGGTAGCGATATTTCAGGCGCAACTCCTCGTTCACCTTGCTGGCCACTTCCGGGTCGTCCACCGGGAAAGGCAGCACATCGGCCACGTTGAGCACTTCGAGTTCCTTCACCATCACCTCGACTTCGCCGGTGGGAATCTTGGGATTGTTAGTACCTTCGGGCCGCTGGCGGACCTTGCCGGTGATGCGGATGACGCATTCGCTGCGCAACGAAGCCGCGCGCTCGAACAGTTCCTTGGCCAAATCAGACGGGTCGAAAACGTTCTGGGTGCGGCCTTCACGGTCGCGGACATCAATGAAAATCAGTCCGCCCAGATCGCGGCGGGAATGGACCCAGCCGGTCAAAGTGACCATCTGCCCGATATGAGCCGGGCGCAGTTCGTTGCAATGATGCGTGCGTTTCATTCGATTCGTTGGGAGGGTCGGCGTGCTGCCGACCTAAATTTCAGGACGGCAACATACCGTCCCTGCCAGTAAAACGAACGTCCAGTTTGGCGGGATTACGTCCGGTTTTCAAAGTTTTTTTAGCAGCAAATTCACCGCTCGCCACGCCACTTTGATTCAGCTAAACTTCCCCGCCATGATGGAGCCGACCAAACCCGAAGTCATCATTACGCACGAAAGCGACCTCGACGGCCTCATCGCTGGCGTGTTGCTGCAACGGCTCGCCAAAAAACTCTTTGACAAGGACGTGCCGCTCGAAGCTTATCATTACAACCAATGGAAACAGCGTGAACTGCGGGAAAAGGCCGCGTGGGTCGCGGATTTCACCTTCGAGCCGCGCCTCGACAAATCAGAGTGGATGATTGTTGACCATCACGTTACGGAATCGGCGCCCAAAAACGCGCTGCTGATTCACGACGTGAACAAATCCGCCGCGTTGCTGTGCTACGAGCTTTGCAAGGAACACGGCCTTGCTTCGCCCGCGCTCGACCGGCTCGTGCACTTGAACAACCTTGCTGACTTATTTCTCGAGGACGATCCCGATTTTGCTTTGGCCTGTGATTACGCAAACCTCGTCAAGATTTACCAGTTTTGGAATTTGCACGCGCTCATTGACGGCCAGATCGAAAAGCTGCTCGACCATACACTCCTCGAAGTCATGGCCGTCAAACGGCGCATCGAAAACCCGCTGGGTTTCGAATGGAGCAAAAACAATGTGACCGAAATCAGCCCGACGGTCGGCTACGTGGACACCGTGGTCGGCAATAATAATCTGGTCGTTCACCAATTGCTGGAGGAACAAGCCGTAAAATATCCGGTTCTGGTGACGCTGTTCCGTCGCGGGAACATGGTTTTCGCCAGCTTCCGCAGCCGCGGCGGCGAAGCGCTCAAGGTGGCGGAAAAATTCCAGGGCGGCGGCCACGCGAACGCCGCCGGCGCGATTCTGCCCAAATCCGTCCGCTACGTTCCCGACGCCGTGGAATATCTGAAGCAGGTGCTCAATCCCAAACGAGACACGCCGTTGAACAGTCTGGAAAACCTGTTTGCGGGGATTGAAGCCGGAAAGAAAGGTTGAGCGAGTTCAGCGGGGCGAAGCTATTCACGAGCCGAACTTAATGTTAGACGTAAGCGTCACGTGGAGCACCTTCTTGACAGAGCAACTGTAGTGGAGTCGTAAGTGTCATACCATATACGGTATGACGTTTATGATGCGAGCCGTTGCACCGGCAGTTGTGCTTTGGCCCAGGTTTGGGGCGTCACTTCCGGGATTTGCCAGTTGGTCATGCTGGGCAGCCGCGTGAGGACTTCGCGCAGGTAGGTGTAAGGATCAAGGCCGCGCCGACGGCAACTTTCGATGACCGTGTAGATAATGGCGCTGCGTTGACCGGCATCGGCATCGCCGATGAAGAGCCAGTTTTTCTTGCCGATGGCGGTGGGGCGGATGGCGTTTTCGACCAAGTTGTTGTCCAACTCCACGCGACCGTTTTGCAGATACACTTTCAGCGTTGGCCATTGGCCCAGCGTGTAATCAATGGCTTGGCCCAGCAAGCTCTGCGGCAGGTAACGTCCGCTGGCTTTGAGCCGGCCCAAGGCGCGTTGGAGGCGTTCAACGATGGGGCGGCTTTGGCTGGCGCGCACGGCCTGGCGCAGCCGGGGACCGGTGCGGTGTTCGCGCAAAGCAGCTTCGATCCGGTAAAGGTGTTGGATTTGCCGCACGAGCCAAGCCGCGGTTCGGGGCGCTTGTTCCATCGCTTCATAAAACTTCCGCCGCACATGTGCCCAGCAGCCGGCCAATTCAATCGTTCCAGCGCGTCCGTTGGCAAAGGTGCGATAAGCCGAGTAACCATCGCATTGCAGCGTACCGCTAAAATTCAAAGGGATGACGTTATCCAGGCAGGCCGCAGCACGACTGGTTTCCCAGCGGTAAAACACGTCGCCGCCAGGACGACTGCCCGTCCAGAGATAACCTTGCTTGGTCTTGCCGTTGCCCGGCTCCAAATAATCAATCGGTGTTTCATCCACCTGCACATAGCCGCCCGCCATCACGCCGGTGCGGATGTGTTCATAAATCGGCTTGAGCCAGTCGGCGGCCAACGCCACCCACCGCGCCAGCGTTTGCCGGGGCAGGTGAACCCGGTGGCGTTGCAGAAAGATTTGTTCCTGCCGATACAACGGCAAGTGGTCGCAGTATTTGCCGACCAAAATCTGCGCCAGCAGTCCCGGCGCGGGCAGGCTGCGATCCAACAGCCGTTCGGGCAAGGGCGCAATTATTGGCGCGCAGTCCGAGTTGACGCGGTGAACGTATTTGCGGCGAATGGTCCGGCGGCGCAGAAAACGCGCCGGCTCAAAGTCCAGTTGCTCGCTGACTTCCTGGCCGATACAACGCCAGTCTTGGGGCGTTTGCTTCACCGGCTCCGGGTCAATCACTGCTTCCACCACCGGCAGGTTCGCCGGCAGACGAAGCGTGCGTTGCCGGCAAGAACGTTTTGGAGAGACAACCGCCGGCGGCGGAGTTTCTTCCAGAGTGATGACCGAACTTTCCGGCAGTTCCTGTAAGAGGAGTTCCAGTTGTGCCCGATCCAACCGTTCGCTGCTGGAACCAAACACACGCCGAATGAGCAAGTCGATCTTCTGCCGCAGCAGTTCATTCTCCCGACGGCTCTGTGCCAATGCCTCCTGGCATTCTGCCAACTGGCGGGCGAGTTCTTTTTCGCGCGGCATCATCGGTTGCGTTCTCTGACGCTCTAGCCCGCTGCTTGTTCAAACTTTGCGGGGAAATTTTCGCGCAAGGTTTTTTACATCTCGCGCTCGTACCAGGGCCGCAGTTTGGCTCCACGCAAATCCACTCCGTCGGTCAGCATCGCCAGCGCCTGCGGCGTCAGCTTCAACTTGGTTGTCCCCGGCTCCACGTTCCGGGGCCAGGAAAAAGTCCCTTGCTCCAACCGCTTGGTCAACACCCACAAACCCGTTCCGTCCCAGCACAGGATTTTGATCCGGGTGCGCCGCCGATTGCAAAATACAAAGAGCGCCCCGGCGCGCGGCTCTTCACCCAATCGCTCCGTCACCACAGCGTGCAGACCGTTGAACCCTTTGCGCATGTCGCAGGCTTCCACCGCCACGAACACTTTCAGGCTGCCCGAAAAGCTTAACATGCATTTTGCAGCGCCCGCAGCAGCACTGCCGCTAAGGCTGCCTGTTTGGCATCGTTGATTTGCGTCTTCGCTCCACCAGGCAACTCTAACACCAGCGACAACAGATTTTTATCATCACGGCTTCGCGCCTCTTCCACCACCGCTTCTAGCCACTTCACCTGGTTCGTTCTCGGGGCCGGCGCTTTTACCGGATACACGCCGCGTACCCGCCGCCGTTTCTGCGCCCAGGTCGCAAACGTTGGATATTTGACGCCGACCAACTCCGCAAACTTCTGCCCGCTCAATCCACTCCGCTCAAACTCGTCCAGTAACTGCTCGCGCCGCGCCAAGGGCATCTTCACTCGCCCCAGCACATCGGTTTTCAAGATCATTTCATCGGTGGGTGTCGTATTCATCGTAGCCCCTATGCTACGACGCCTAGGACTTCATTGAATAGAGGTGCTCCGCGTGACGCTTACAATGTGACGCTGTATGGGCTGGACGCAATGAACCGCAAGACGAATGAAGTGGTTGTGGGCGTGACCACCAACGGCTTCGCCTACAATGGCGCGGGCGATTTGATCACGCTCACCGATGGCAATGGCCACCCGACTTCCTGGGGTTATGATCAATTTGGCCGGGTGACCAACAAAGTGGATGCCTCCGGCGTCACGAATTTTGTGTATCAATACGACGCCGACAATCGTCTCACCAACCGCTGGACGCCAGCCAAAGGAACAACGGTTTATCGTTTTGATGCCGTGGGCAATCTGACCAATGTGGATTACTCCGGCGGAACGGTTTACACTCCATCACTGTCGTTCGCTTATGACGCCCTAAACCGTTCAACCAATATGGTTGACGGCGTGGGGACGACGGCCTATAGTTACGACGCTGCGGGCCAGTTGTTGAGTGAAGCCGGCCCTTGGGCCGATGATGATACCGTGAGTTATACTTACGCTAATCGTTTGCGCACCGTGTTGAACTTGAGCCAGCCCAGTGACTCTTGGGCGCAAAGCTACGGTTACGACACCGCCCGACGTCTTACCAGTGTTAGTTCTTCAGCGGGAGCCTTCGGCTACCAATATTTCGGCTCTGGATCCTCGACTCTCGTCTCTCGACTCGCCTTGCCCAACGGAGCGTACATTACAAATTCGTTTGATTCTGTCGCCCGTCTGCTCTCGACCAAACTCCTTAATTCTTCCTCCTCAATCCTTGATTCTGAATCCTATTCTTACAACCAAGCGAGCCAGCGAACCGCCGAGACCAACACGACGGGGGATTTCCGTAATTACACGTACGACAACGAAGGTGAACTGACCTCTGCCATCGGCAAGGAAGCAGGTGGCACAACCAATCGTTGGCAGGAACAGAATGGCTACGCTTATGACGCGGCCGGAAATTTGAACTATCGAACGAATAACGGGTTGCTCGGGGCATTCAGCGTCAACAATCTGAACGAACTGACCACTGAAACCAACGGTGGTCGGCTTACCGTGGCCGGTACGACTACAACCCCGGCAACAAGTGTGACCGTCAACACCTCCAATGCCGCGCTTTATGCTGATTCCACCTTTGCCAGCACCAATCAACCTTGGGTCAATGGTGCCAATACCTATACGGCAATAGCCCAGGATAGCTATGGAAGGACAAGTTCCAACAGCGTAACCGTCAACCTGCAAGCAACGAATTCCTATTCGTATGACTTGAACGGGAACCTTCTCAGCGACACGAATCGGAATTTTGCTTATGACGATGAGAACCAGTTGACCAGCGTTTGGGTGACAAACATCTGGCGGGAGGATTTTGTTTATGACGGAAAATTCCGTAGGAGGATTGAGAAAGATTTCGCATGGCAAAGTGGGACTTGGATTCAAACCAACGAAATTCGCTTCATTTACGACGGCAACTCTGTAATCGAAGAACGGAATGGGAGTAACATCCCGCAAGTAACCTACACCCGCAGCGGAAGCACGTTGCTTGCGCGCACAGATTATGGGCAAGAGATTCCCGGTGCCCCGACGACGGCCTACTATTACCTTGACGGCAACGCCAATGTGATGATGTTGATTTACGCGAATCAGATTGTCGCCGCCAAGTATCTGTATGGCCCTTTTGGAGAGACTCTCTCGCTGAGCGGGCCGCTGGCGCCATTCAACACTTATCGGTTCGCCTCGAAGGAGTGGAGTGACCGAGCGGGAATTTATTACTTTGGGCGAAGATACTATGACCCAATTCTCATACGGTTCCTAAATCGCGACCCGTTGGCCGAGCAGGGCGGAATTAATCTTTACGCGTATGTGGGCAACAATCCCATTAACATAATTGACCCACTTGGGTTGTGCTATGGCGACTGGTGGAATAACTTTTTGAACTGGCTGCTTGGTCCTGATCCACTCGCTAACGATCCGACTTTACACGATCCACTGTTTGGCTCAAGTGTCCCCACAGATGTCAGTGACCCTGATTGGTTTGATCATTTACTAGATTTTACCATTCTTGACCAACAAATAGGTGCTCAAATAGATGCTCAACAACTCGCCAGCATGACGCCTTTCGAGCGGCAGATGCTTCAAACGTTCAATATGCTGGGAGCCGCTTCTTTTCCGGAGTTAGGCGGCCCAGAAATGCTTGCCGTGGACACTGGAGCGAATCTTGATGCTGGCGTCCTAAAGTCCTTCGCCGCCCAGCCTGACCAAATTGTTCTTCAAAACGATTTAACAGTCAGTCGCGTCTTCGACAAAATCCCTGGCTTAACCGGAGGCGGTTCTGAAATTGGAGGTCAATTTTTCACTACAACACCGATTACATCCAGCCTTCAGGCACAGGAATCCTTATCACTGGGCAGTTTCAATCAGGCTCGCTTCATTGAATCTGCCGTCATCCCGAAAGGGACAACAATTTATCAAGGCACTGCCGCTCAGTTGGGAAATCTGCCCGGCGGCGGCGTACAAATTTTCGTACCGGACATCTCCGGAGTTCAGTTTTACGGAATTCAGCCACTCCCATGAACGTTAATCTACCAACTCGTTTGCAACATCTATTAACATCATCTCATGGTCTTGCTGAACCGTTTTTTGATGCTGAAATGCGCATCAAGAATTGGCCTGAGAATTTTGTGAACGAAGTTAAGCAGTTGCATGAGGCAATCTATGCCTCTGCAAATGACGTTGAGCTGCGGGCGTGTGCTGACATACTCAATGCAAATGAATCGTCTGGCACACCAGAGGGCTTATTGCGGATGTTGTCACGCGCGGTCTTCGACAATCCGAACACGCCTTTGCGTGGGAGTTGACACGACCGGCAACTTGAATTTCAAGACGAACAATGCGCTGGTGCAAAACTTTGCCGTGAATAACTTGAACGAGTTGACCACGGAAACGAATGGGGGCACCTTGACGGTGGCAGGTACGACCACCATCCCGGCAACCAGCGTAACGGTGAACACTTCCAATGCCATCCTGTACGCAGATTCGACTTTTGCCAGCACCAATCAACCTTGGGCTAATGGCAACAATACTTACACTGCGATTGGTCAGGATAGTTATGGACGGACAAGCTCCAACAGTGTAACGGTCAACTTGCAAGTGACGAATGGTTATGCGTATGACCTAAACGGAAATCTTTTGAGCGACACGAATCGGAACTTTGCTTATGACGACGAAAACCAGCTTATTGCCGTTTGGTCTGCGAATAGCTGGAGTAATAGCTTCGTGTACGATGGCAAGTTCCGCCGGAGAGTTGAAAAGGATTATGCTTGGGAAAGCGGAGCGTGGGTACAGACCAATGAAACGCATTTCATCTACGATGGTGATGTGGTGATTCAGGAAAGGGACGCGAACAACAACCCACAAGTAACGTACACGCGAAGCGGGAGCATGTTGCTGGCGAGGACGGACTGCGGCCAGGAAATCCCCGGAAGTCCAACCACGGCTTTCTATCATCTGGACGCCAATGCCAACGTGATAATGCTGATTTACGTGAACCAGATCGTCGCCGCCAAGTACCAGTATGGGCCGTTTGGGGAAACCCTTTCATTGAGCGGGCCATTGGCCAACGTGAACGTGTATCGGTTCGCGTCAAAAGAATGGCTCGGCAATGCGGGACTCTACTATTTCGTGCGACGGTATTACGACCCAAGCCTGCAACGCTTCCTAAATCGTGATCCGATTGCCGAACAAGGTGGGATAAATCTCTATGCTTACGTCGCCAATAATCCGATAAATATTTATGATGATTTAGGACTGATGCCATGCTGGTTGCAAAATCTGTGGAACGCACTGTTTGGGCCGGATGACAATACCGTTGGCAATCTATTCCCTAATTACAATCCATACGACCCAAACAATCTATTTGATCCCAATAGTTCAATCAATCTTGCCAATAGTCAAAACCCACTTGGTTTAGGAACGAGCCAAACTGGCGGGAATTACCAAGACACGGCTACTACTCTTAACATCGCTGGAATCGCTCAATTTGGGGCCGAATATGGCTCTGGAACGGCTGTTGTCGGACTTTATACTGATGCCGCCGCGTCTAGTGGATTCTATTTTAATAGCACGTTTTGGGGTGGAAATCAGTATGTAACAACTATGAGAATATCAGAACTTGCTCATGCCGCTGGGCCGATTCTTTTCGGCGCAACTGTCGTTAATGATGTTTATGGCGCGGCAACTCATCAGGAATCGCCCCTAGAAGCCGGCAGGGATATTGACGCCGGTTTCATCGGATTGGTTGGTGGCCCGCCGGGAGCAGCGATTGGCATCACATATTCTTTGTTCCATCAAGACATAAATAGTACGGCAGCGGGAGGCTTCCAAATCTTGACTGATTGGTATTACAACGCACCACTTGGCCCAAACTTTGCCGATCAGCCCGGTAGTCCTTAAAATTGAAATCATTGATGTATATGATTCATTTTCTGAAGGAATTTTACCTCGCGGAATTCGCATTTTTTTATAGAGCTTCGAGCAAGTCTTGGTCGCACGGCTATAATGCTGGAAAAGGTGCAGCTGGAGTCTCCCTATTCGCGGCAATAATCATCATGTGTATAAGCTTGTGGATTGAGATTTTTACCGGAAATCAATTTTTACCAGTCCTCAGCCGATGGGAAACTTTGATTGCCTCCCTCGCATTCGTTTTTGTAAATTATTTCGTCTTGGTAATTCGCGGCCACGGTATCAGATTTGAACGTGAATTTAACAATCTCCCAAAATCCAAGCAAAAATTCTTACGCATAAATTGTTTGCTAGGCACTCTGATTTCAGCGGCCTCTTTTGTTTATTCCGTTTATGCCTATCAGCACTTTTTCCATACCATTCCAAAAAATTGAGCACAGCCTACAAATGCGATGCAGCAGGCAACTTGAATTTCAGGACGAACAATGCGCTGATTCAAAATTTCTCGGTCAACAATTTGAATGAGCTTTCGACTGTAACAAGGAGCGGCACCTTGACGGTTGCGGGCACGACAACGATTCCTGCCACGAGCGTTACTGTGAATGGTTCAGCCGCCAACCATTACGCGGACGGAACTTTCGCTTTGGCCGGGTTCACCGTAACCAACGGTTCGAATGTTTTCACTGCCGTCGGCTGGGACAGCGTCGGCAACGTTTCCAGCAACACCGTGGCGGTGAACTTGCCGGCAACAAATAATTTTGCTTATGACCTAAACGGAAATCTCACCAGCGACGGTCTGCGCGGATTCGATTACGATGATGAAAACGAACTCATCCGCGTGACGGCGACAAACAGTTTCAAGAAGGAATACGTTTATGATGGCAAAATGAGATTGCGGATTCGGAAGGAGTTTTCCTGGAACGGCAGTGGCTGGACGGAGACGAACGAGATTCATTATATCTGGGACGGCAACGTCATTCTCCAAACGCGCAACTCTAACAACGTGCCCTTGCTCACCTTCACGCGAGGGAATGATTTAAGCGGCAGTTTGCAGGGTGCAGGCGGCATCGGTGGTTTGTTGGCCATGACCGAAAGTTCGGGGACGAGCAGTTTCTACCATTCTGATGGCAATGGGAACGTGATGTTGCTGATTAACTCCTACCAGATTCCGGTCGCGAAATATCTCTATGATCCTTTTGGAAAGCCATTGGCTGACGGCGGGCCGAAAGCCTTTGTGAACCCGATTTGGTTTTCGAGCGAGCTTTATGACCCGGACACAGGATTCACACACTTCCCGCGCCGCGTTTATGTTTCGACACTGCAACGATTTACCAACCGAGATCCGCTAGGAGAGTCGGCTGATGAGAATTTGTTCCGCTTCACGGGTAATAATCCCATTGACCTTTACGATCCACTCGGTTTGTGTTATGGCGATTGGTGGGATCCACGAAGTTACTTCCAAGAGGGACTTAATGGCTTGTGGACTTGGCTTTATACCGGTAATGTGTATGCGAGCGATGAGGAGTATAACGAAGCGGTGAATGCTGCAGGCGGCTATATTTACTACAATAGCCCTCTTCAGGGTGCATACGGATTTGCAGGTCTCCAATCACCCAGTGGAAGTACGCTCATTCCAGGATCATCTGTTCACGGAGAGGGTTTAGGATTGTTAGGTTATGACGTGTCCCACGGTGGCTGGGGCGGAGTAATTGCTGCTGGCGGTACCGGGCTGGTTTCTGGAGGCGCGGAATATAATTCGGTAAGCGGTCTTTCGCCGATAGTTCTCATTGATTCGTCTGTACTTCCGATTGGTGGATTTATTACACAAGGAACGGATGGTGCCCAGGTTGGTATTTATTATCACCAAAACGTTGGTAAATTTGGCACTGTTGGAGGTGGTTTTTATTGGGATGTCAACAAACTTGGTAATTATCTTAGTCCCAGTTATTGGAACGGCACCATGCCTTATGACAATGGGAATCCATAACAAACTGGTCCTTAGATTTATTATTTCGCTCACGATCTTTTTAATCGTGGGAGTGATATTGCTTGCTGTCGGCGTTTATGCATTATTCGAGAAGCAAATCGAATTGAGATTAGCAAGTATATTTCTGTTTCTATTAGGATCATGCCTGTTGAATGTGGTTAGACAGAGAACTGCACGAGTCTTCAACGGAAAAACGATTCTGCAAGAGGTTGTCTCATTACCGTTACCAGGGATGGCGACTCATGAATTAACTGTTCCGGCAAAACTCAGCGGCGGGCGTTTACTTCTCTTTTTTGAGGATACGACGGAAAAATACAATGGGAAGATAACTTTAAGTAAATCTTCGGAGAATGGGCCGTCTGTTTCAATACACCTGCCACGTCTTGAACCGGTTCGCCTTAAGGCTCCAAAATGGCTGGCTACAATGAATGCAGGCAGAGTATATGAACATTGGCCTCGACGAACTGGACAATCAACTGACCCCGCCATACTCCAGTTTTCGTTTATGGTTGAACCGGAAGAAAAATTAAAATTAAGGTGTGAACTTGAATTGAACTTCAAGGGCACCAAATTGGAAAAACGTTTCCCCATCACACATTCGGAAACCGTTTGGATTTGTATAAAAGCACAGAATTGTTAAACCTTACCATCAACAGATTCTCCTAATTTCAATGATACGATCTTTAACAGCAGTTGTGGGAGCATTGGTTGTTTTCATAGGTGTTTTTTTCCTGTGTGGAATGCTGATTACGCCCTTTCTTCCTGAAATATTCAGAATTTATATTCATATTGGGAATGTTGGGACAAACAATCCGGTAGGAGTTATTTTGGGTTTAATTGCGGCCGCATCTTCTTTCTTTGCTACGTTAAGGTCGAAAAGATGAACCGAACCAATGCCACGGTCAACACGAGCAATGCTGTTCTCTACGCCGATGCCACATTTGCGGCGACTAATATGCCACTGGTCAACGGCACGAACACATTCACGGCGATTGGCCAGGACAGTTATGGGCATGTGAGCACAAACATGTCCATCTGCTATCTGCCAACTACCAACTCCTTTTCGTACGACTTAAACGGGAACCTTCTCAGCGACACGAATCGGAATTTTTCTTATGACGATGAGAACCAGTTGACCAGCGTTTGGGTGACAAACATCTGGCGGGAGGATTTTGTTTATGACGGGAAATTCCGTAGGAGAATTGAGAAGGATTCTGCTTGGGAGAGCGGAGCGTGGGTACAGACCAATGAAACGCATTTCATCTACGATGGTGATGTGGTGATTCAGGAAAGGGACGTGAATAGCAATCCGCTGGTGACGTACACGCGAAGCGGGAGCATGTTGCTGGCAAGGACGGACTACGGCCAGGAAATCCCCGGAAGTCCAACCACTGCTTTCTATCATCTGGATGCCAATGCCAACGTGATGATGCTGATTTACGCGAACCAGATCGTCGCCGCCAAGTACCAGTATGGGCCGTTTGGGGAAACCCTTTCATTGAGCGGGCCGCTGGCACCATTCAACACGCCTCGCTTCGCCTCGAAGGAGTGGAATGACAGAGCGGGGATTTACTACTTTGGCAGGAGATATTATGACCCAATTCTCATACGGTTCCTAAACCATGATCCGATTGGGGAGGATGGCGGAATCAATTTGTATGCGTACTGCGGGAATAATCCGATTAATCTGATTGATCCGATAGGGCTATGGCCGTGTTGGTTGGATAATCTCCTGAATTCGTTGCTTGGCCCCGACCCTCTTGCCAATGATCCAACTCTGCATGATCCGCTTTTTGACACAACAGTTCCATCGGATGTCAGTGATCCTGACTGGTTTGACCATTTATTAGATTTTACCATTCTTTACCAACAGATAAAAGCGCAACAAGACGCACAGCAACTCGCCAACATGACTCCTTTTCAACGGGAACTTGATCAACAACTTCAATTTGTCGCAGCAATGTATGGGGGTGAAGTTGCTGCGCCGGAGATGCTTTTCGCAGGGAATACAACTCGATTCATTTCGACTGAGAACGGTCTAGTTGATGTTCAGCCGACGCTTGGTCGCATTAACTCCGGCGGTAGCTTTCCTCATGCAAATGATGGAGGTATTTTTCAGAATCGTCCCATCCCAGGCAATACTATTCCTGAACTTCCAGTTCAACCATATGGGTACTACAATGAATATGTTGTACCAACCCCGGGTGTGAATGACGCTGGATTGATGCGAATTGTAACAGGACAAAGTGGAGAACTGTATTTTACACCAAATCATTATCAGACTTTTATTAACCTTAATCCATGACTAGCATGCCCATTTATAACACATTCAAATACGTTGATGATGAATCTGCGAAAGAAGCACAGGCAGACAGCCTTGCCGCTATTGTTCCGCCAGGAATCACGGAAACTCAGCAACTTCTAAAAATATTATTTGAGCGCCTAAAGCTACCATCATATTTCGGGTTTAACTGGAACGCACTTGAAGAGTGTCTTCGAGATTTCCACTGGATTAACGAACACAACGTTATTCTAATTCACAATGATTTGCCAGTTTTGAATCACAAGGATACTAAAATCTATCTTGATGTCCTCGATGAATGCGTCCGACACTGGCGAGCAAAGGAAGGCCATAACCTTGAGGTTATTTTTCCGAACGCTTACCGCCTGGAAATTGAACGAATATCGAATGAGTGAATTGAAAACCGCGATTGGAAAGGAAGCCGGAGGGACAACCAATCGTTGGCAGGAACAGAATGGTTATTTGTACGATGCGGGACAAAATCTCATTCAACGTAAGCGTCACGTGGAGCACCTTCTTGACAGAGCAACTGTAGTGGAGTCGTAAGTGTCATACCATATACGGTATGACGTTTATGATGCGAGCCGTTGCACCGGCAGTTGTGCTTTGGCCCAGGTTTGGGGCGTCACTTCCGGGATTTGCCAGTTGGTCATGCTGGGCAGCCGCGTGAGGACTTCGCGCAGGTAGGTGTAAGGATCAAGGCCGCGCCGACGGCAACTTTCGATGACCGTGTAGATAATGGCGCTGCGTTGACCGGCATCGGCATCGCCGATGAAGAGCCAGTTTTTCTTGCCGATGGCGGTGGGGCGGATGGCGTTTTCGACCAAGTTGTTGTCCAACTCCACGCGACCGTTTTGCAGATACACTTTCAGCGTTGGCCATTGGCCCAGCGTGTAATCAATGGCTTGGCCCAGCAAGCTCTGCGGCAGGTAACGTCCGCTGGCTTTGAGCCGGCCCAAGGCGCGTTGGAGGCGTTCAACGATGGGGCGGCTTTGGCTGGCGCGCACGGCCTGGCGCAGCCGGGGACCGGTGCGGTGTTCGCGCAAAGCAGCTTCGATCCGGTAAAGGTGTTGGATTTGCCGCACGAGCCAAGCCGCGGTTCGGGGCGCTTGTTCCATCGCTTCATAAAACTTCCGCCGCACATGTGCCCAGCAGCCGGCCAATTCAATCGTTCCAGCGCGTCCGTTGGCAAAGGTGCGATAAGCCGAGTAACCATCGCATTGCAGCGTACCGCTAAAATTCAAAGGGATGACGTTATCCAGGCAGGCCGCAGCACGACTGGTTTCCCAGCGGTAAAACACGTCGCCGCCAGGACGACTGCCCGTCCAGAGATAACCTTGCTTGGTCTTGCCGTTGCCCGGCTCCAAATAATCAATCGGTGTTTCATCCACCTGCACATAGCCGCCCGCCATCACGCCGGTGCGGATGTGTTCATAAATCGGCTTGAGCCAGTCGGCGGCCAACGCCACCCACCGCGCCAGCGTTTGCCGGGGCAGGTGAACCCGGTGGCGTTGCAGAAAGATTTGTTCCTGCCGATACAACGGCAAGTGGTCGCAGTATTTGCCGACCAAAATCTGCGCCAGCAGTCCCGGCGCGGGCAGGCTGCGATCCAACAGCCGTTCGGGCAAGGGCGCAATTATTGGCGCGCAGTCCGAGTTGACGCGGTGAACGTATTTGCGGCGAATGGTCCGGCGGCGCAGAAAACGCGCCGGCTCAAAGTCCAGTTGCTCGCTGACTTCCTGGCCGATACAACGCCAGTCTTGGGGCGTTTGCTTCACCGGCTCCGGGTCAATCACTGCTTCCACCACCGGCAGGTTCGCCGGCAGACGAAGCGTGCGTTGCCGGCAAGAACGTTTTGGAGAGACAACCGCCGGCGGCGGAGTTTCTTCCAGAGTGATGACCGAACTTTCCGGCAGTTCCTGTAAGAGGAGTTCCAGTTGTGCCCGATCCAACCGTTCGCTGCTGGAACCAAACACACGCCGAATGAGCAAGTTGATCTTCTGCCGCAGCAGTTCATTCTCCCGACGGCTCTGTGCCAATGCCTCCTGGCATTCTGCCAACTGGCGGGCGAGTTCTTTTTCGCGCGGCATCATCGGTTGCGTTCTCTGACGCTCTAGCCCGCTGCTTGTTCAAACTTTGCGGGGAAATTTTCGCGCAAGGTTTTTTACATCTCGCGCTCGTACCAGGGCCGCAGTTTGGCTCCACGCAAATCCACTCCGTCGGTCAGCATCGCCAGCGCCTGCGGCGTCAGCTTCAACTTGGTTGTCCCCGGCTCCACGTTCCGGGGCCAGGAAAAAGTCCCTTGCTCCAACCGCTTGGTCAACACCCACAAACCCGTTCCGTCCCAGCACAGGATTTTGATCCGGGTGCGCCGCCGATTGCAAAATACAAAGAGCGCCCCGGCGCGCGGCTCTTCACCCAATCGCTCCGTCACCACAGCGTGCAGACCGTTGAACCCTTTGCGCATGTCGCAGGCTTCCACCGCCACGAACACTTTCAGGCTGCCCGAAAAGCTTAACATGCATTTTGCAGCGCCCGCAGCAGCACTGCCGCTAAGGCTGCCTGTTTGGCATCGTTGATTTGCGTCTTCGCTCCACCAGGCAACTCTAACACCAGCGACAACAGATTTTTATCATCACGGCTTCGCGCCTCTTCCACCACCGCTTCTAGCCACTTCACCTGGTTCGTTCTCGGGGCCGGCGCTTTTACCGGATACACGCCGCGTACCCGCCGCCGTTTCTGCGCCCAGGTCGCAAACGTTGGATATTTGACGCCGACCAACTCCGCAAACTTCTGCCCGCTCAATCCACTCCGCTCAAACTCGTCCAGTAACTGCTCGCGCCGCGCCAAGGGCATCTTCACTCGCCCCAGCACATCGGTTTTCAAGATCATTTCATCGGTGGGTGTCGTATTCATCGTAGCCCCTATGCTACGACGCCTAGGACTTCATTGAATAGAGGTGCTCCGCGTGACGCTTACGGATTATGACGATGAGAATGAGTTGATTCGTGTCACGGTAACCAATCAGTTTAAGAAAGAGTATGTTTATGACGGCAAGATGAGGATGCGAATTCGGAAGGAGTTTTCTTGGAACGGCAGCGGATGGATGGAGACGAACGAGATTCATTACATCTGGGATGGCAACGTTCTTCTCCAAACCCGCAACTCGAACAATGTGCCGGTGCTCACCTTCACACGCGGTCAGGATTTAAGCGACAGTTTGCAAGGTGCCGGTGGCATCGGTGGATTATTGGCCATGACGGAAAGCTCAGGCGTGAGCAGCTATTATCATAGTGACGGCAATGGGAATGTAACAACGCTGATTAACTCGTATCAGATTCTAGTCGCCAAGTATCTCTACGGTCCTTTTGGTGATCCGTTGTCTGAGGGCGGGCCAAAAGCATTTGTGAACCCGATTTGGTTTTCGAGCGAGCTTTATGAGCCGGATACGGGATTCTCGCATTTCCCGCGCCGCGTTTATGTTCCGTCACTACAACGCTGGTTAAGTCGGGATCCAATTCAAGAGCTTGGCGGTATTAACTTGTACTTATTTGTGGACAACGATCCATTGAACAAGTTTGACCTGTTAGGATTAACTGATTATACCGTGAATGAAAAATGGTTAAACGCGGAATACCAACAGCAATACAATCGTTTGAAATACCGTGAGACATGGCAAACTGTCGTTCCAATAATAGGTGAGGCATACTTCGATACGACATTCTGGACTGTTCCAAGAAATGATACATTTACATTCAATGGTGCTACATATACCTCTGGCGAAATCAATTATATCGGAATCGGGATGTACGAAGCGCACTCAGGCGATTCAATGCAAACTGCGCTAACCTGGGTGTACTTGTGGAAGGAATTAAAATGGCCCTGGTTAACTGTAACGCCGAATGATAACGAGTTGTATTGGCTTCAACAAGGGTACAATGCTTATCTACAAAGGCAGCGTTGCGATCAGCCAGTTCAAATTACTGGGTCCCCGTCCTTTGGAATTACATACAATACTCCCGTAGTGTATTTTTCGCCCTGAAGATGAATTCGCACAATAAATTGGCTGGCATAATGATAATAAACTAACTGTGCGTCAAGAAGAAATTTATTACAAGAACAAATAAGAAAATTATGATTGCATCTTTCAAATGGAAAATCTCTGGTCTAATAGGTTGTATCGTGGTTTTGGCCATTTTTATTTATTGGTATTCTGGCGGATTTCGCATGGAAACAACTCCTGGTCAGGCTGCTAGGAAATTTGAAATGGTAGGGGGAGTAGAAAAAGTCAATCAAGAAGAATGTGGCAACCAATAGCAAGGCATGAGCCTCCTATTTGGAAATCAACACCGGAGCAGCTTCTTGGAGTTCAACGTCCCGCAACATGGGCGGGAAGGTTCCTCTCATATATTCATCCGAACGTTTCAAGACACGGGCCACCCACATCCAGTCCTGTCCAGGTCAACCAATCATCGGCAGGGGCTATGCAGGTCTTTCACCAGCCCATGCCGGCTCAACCGAGTTAGAAACGCGACCGCATCGGGCTCTGTAAATTTCCTTTTACCTTTTGCTCCCGCTATGAGCAACAGCCAAATTAAATGGATTGTCGCTGGCAGTCTTGTGTCACAGGGAAGACAAGATAAGGCGTGAGCGGAATTAACTTCAAAGTTCAGCGGGACTACAATCGTTCAGCCAGCCATTGACAGGGTTAGGACACCGGGGCGTATGGTCAGTTGAGGCGAGACAGCAATGCCTCACCGGCGCTTGCGCGGGCCGGACCAAGGAAGCCCGGCGGCACAGGGCCGGCGACCCAATGACGGGCACACTGGGTTCAACGCCATTCAACGATTGGACCGGGGCGGACAAGGCTGAGTCGCCTTGAAGGGTGACGTTATGAAAGTGACGTATGCTCCGGCTGTGCGGCATCTGCACGGTCACATGGGAACGATGGTGTTCAAGGAACGGTTGGGCCAGGACATCGCAGCAGAGAAACCCGACCAGGTCAATCAACCCAATTCGCCGGCGCAATTGGCGGTCAGGGAGAACTTCCGTCAGGCGGCGGAATACGCCAAGGGCGCCATGGCGGATCCCCAGGCGCACGCGGCGTATGCGGCCAAGGCCAAAGAGTTGCGTTCCAGTCCGTTCGCGGTGGCGGTGGCGGATTGGATGAAGGCTCCGACGGTGGAGGCCATTGACCTGACCCAGTACAGCAAGCACGTTGGCGACGCGATCCTCATCAAGGCGCAGGACGACTTTGCGGTAACGGGCATGGCGGTGGCCATCGTGGACGACGCGCAGGCTCCGGTGGAAAGCGGGGCGGCGGTTTGGGACGCGGCCAGCGGGTCGTGGAAATACACGGCCACGGTGGATGCGTCGGCGAAGCCCAGCGTGACGGTGACGGCGACGGCATCGGATCGTCCGGGCAACACCGGGACGTTGTCGGCGACGAAATAGGGAAAAGCAGAAAGCAGAAACGCTGAAAGCTGAAATCAAAAGGGACATGAAGGACACGGGCGCGGTCAGCAGGCCGCGCCCTCTTTGTTTGCGAGCGACAATTCTGATGAGCGGCAATATGGCCAGTCAATACAAGGATTTAGGCCGTTAATTTTTGTCAAAAAAACCTGTTGACATGGAGCTTGGAGTTGTTACATTGCGCGGCGTCGGAGTAGTGCAAAGACAAAAAAGCCGGTTGCCCTTCGGATTTTCGAAAGAAAAGAAGTGAGGGGAAGCGGTTTTTTGTCGTTTGGCGTATTTGGTTGGACTAATGATTTCAATGTGCCCATGTAGCTCAGTTGGTAGAGCACATCCTTGGTAAGGATGAGGTCATCAGTTCAATCCTGATCATGGGCTCCAGACAATTTGCTGATCAAACACAACGATATAAACGCAGGAGAAAAAAATGGCTAAAGAGCAATTTCAACGAACGAAACCGCACGTCAACGTCGGTACCATCGGACACATTGACCACGGCAAATCCACTTTAACGGCGGCGATTGTCGAGGTTCAGGCGAAAAAGGGTCTGGCGACGCCCATTTCCTACGCCGACATTACCAAGGGCGGCACGGTGCGTGACGAGACCAAGACGGTGACCATCGCGGTTTCGCACGTTGAGTACCAGAGTGACAAACGGCACTACGCCCACATTGACTGCCCCGGTCATGCCGACTTCATCAAGAACATGATTACCGGCGCGGCGCAGATGGATGGCGCCATTCTCGTGGTGGATGCCTCGGAAGGTCCGATGCCGCAAACCAAGGAACACGTGCTTTTGGCCCGCCAGGTCGGCGTGCCCGCGATTGTGGTTTATTTGAACAAGGTTGACCTTGTGGACGACAAGGAACTGCTGGATTTGGTGGAAATGGAAGTCCGCGACCTGTTGACCAAGTATGAATTTCCGGGTGAAAAGACGCCTATCATTCGCGGCAGCGCGAAAAAGGCGCTGGCGCACGATCCTGAAGGCTCAAAATCCATCCAGGAATTGCTGGACGCGATTGACGCGTTCATCCCGCTGCCCACGCGCGAGGTGGATAAGCCCTTCCTGATGTGCATCGAGGACGTGTTCAACATTGAAGGTCGTGGCACGGTGGTCACTGGGCGCGTGGAGCGCGGCATGCTCAAGCGCATGGAGGATGTGGAAATCGTCGGGTTAAAGGAAACGCGCAAGACCGTGGCGACTGACATCGAAATGTTCCGCAAGCTGCTGGATTCGGCGCAGTGCGGCGACAACGTCGGCGTGCTGTTGCGCGGCACCAAGAAGGACGAAGTCGAGCGCGGCATGGTGCTTTCCAAGCCCGGCACGATCACTCCGCACACGAAATTCAAGGCGGAAGTTTATGTGTTATCGAAAGACGAAGGCGGCCGGCACACACCATTTTTCACGAAATATCGTCCGCAATTCTATTTCCGCACCAGCGATGTGACGGGCACGGTGACCTTGGCCCAGGGCGTCGAAATGGTGATGCCCGGCGACAATGTTTCGGTGGATATCGAACTGATCGCACCGGTCGCGATGGAAAAAGGTCAACGATTTGCCATCCGCGAGGGTGGGCGCACGATTGGCGCCGGTCGCGTTTCGGAAGTCGTTGCCTGACACGGTCTTCAAATTCGGGGGCGCGGGACAATGAACCCCGCGGCCCCATTTTTGTCCGAAAGACAAACGAGATTGGGCAGATACGGCAGTAGCTCAATTGGTAGAGTAGCGGTCTCCAAAACCGTTGGTTGGGGGTTCAAGTCCCTCCTGCCGTGCCAGCCTTCGCTCGGGCTAAGGCGAAGCGGCCAGGAAATGAGAATGGCGAGCTACGGGCTCGGCAAGCCAGTCTGCAAAACGGAGAGGTGGCAGAGTGGTCTATCGCGGCGGTCTTGAAAACCGCTTTGGGTGAAAGCCCAACGGGGGTTCGAATCCCTCCCTCTCCGCCAGTCCCGTGTTGCGGGGCTGCCGCGCCGGAAGCGCGAGGCGCGGCTGAAACGCCCTTTACTGAGCGTTACGGGTGTTAACCAGGCAGCGCCGGAATGTGAGTGAAAATTTGTGAGCAGTTGGACTAAAATTTTAATCTGGGCGGCGGTCATCGGCGCGGTCTTTGCCTATTTATGGTGGCAGGGACAAATCAGGCGTTTGGCCGCGTATGTGCAGGAAACACGCGAAGAGTTAAAGAAATGCTCGTGGCCGACCTGGCAGGAGTTGAAAGGCTCAACGGTGGTCATCGCCATCACCATTGGTTTGCTCGGCGGGTTTGTCTTTATCGTGGACCAGATCTTTTTTGGAATTTTCTTTAAACTCTGAGCAACATGCGCAGCCAGTGGTTTGTCATACATACGCTTTCGGGCCAGGAACAAAAGGTCAAGGAAAGCATTGAGAAGCGCGTCAAGACTGACGAGATGCACGACTTTGTCAAAGAAGTCCTGGTGCCGATGGAAAAAGTCGTCGAAGTGCGCAATCAAAAAAAGACCGTGTCCAGCCGCAAACTGTGGCCGGGCTACGTGTTTGTGGACATGGTGTTGCTGGATGAAAACAACCGCATCATCGAGAAACCGTGGTATTTCATCAAGGAAACCCAGGGGGTGATCGGCTTTGTCGGCGGCGAGCCGCCGGTGCCGACGCCGGCGGAGGAAGTCGAACAAATCAAGGCGCAGATTTCGGCGTCCGAGGAAACGGAAAAGCCAAAGGTCAATTTTGAAGTCGGCGAAACGATCAAGATCAACAACGGGCCGTTCCTGAATTTCAGCGGCATCATTGAGGAAATTGATCCTGAGCGCGGCAAGTTAAAAGTAACCGTGAACATTTTTGGACGTAACACGCCTGTTGAACTGGAGTATTGGCAGGTGGAAAAGGCATAGACACGGATTGCATGGATTTGCACGGAGCAGATAGGTTCAGTTAATCCGTGAAATCCGCCTACAGAATTTTATGGCGAAGAAGATTACGGGACAGATTAAATTACAGATTCCGGCGGGGCAGGCGAATCCTGCGCCGCCGGTCGGCCCGGCGCTCGGCCAGCACGGCGTCAACATCATGGGCTTCTGCAAGGAATTCAACGCGGCGACCAAGGCCGACGCGGGTTTGGTGATTCCGGTCGTGATCACCGTTTATCAGGACAAATCATTCACGTTCATCACCAAATCGCCGCCGGCCTCGATTCTGTTGAAAAAGGCCGCGGGCATCACCGCCGGTTCCAAGGAACCGAACAAGGAAAAGGTGGGCAAGGTGACCCGAAAACAGGTTTTGGAAATCGTCAAAATGAAATCAAAGGATTTGAACGCGACCGCGCCGGAGGCGGCGTTCCGGGTCATTGCCGGCACGGCGCGCAGCATGGGAATTGAAGTGGTTGATTAAAATCAAAAACGAAAGGTTAATTATGACAAACCAAGAAATGACCATCAAGTGGATGGGAAAAATGGCGGTCATCGCTTTGCCAATTGCGTTTTTATTTGCGATTGCGCCCACAATTCTGGCCTATTGCCAAAAGCCGGCTGATTTTTCCAACTCTTCCGCCATTTCAACTTTTTCGGCAATTTGGATTCCATTTTGTTTCGTGACAATTCCGGCGACTTATTTTCTTTGCCGTGAAATTTTGAATCTTCGGAAACGAGTCGAAGATTTGGAAAAGAAAATAAACTCGTAATAAAAATCGCGGGAGAATCTTTTGATTCGATTGCACCGCACCCAGACAAATGCCAAGCAAACGATATAAAAAAGCGCTCGAAGTCGTGGATGGGAAAAAAGCGTATCCGCTCAAGGAAGCGGTCGGCGTCCTGACCAAGTTCCCCAAGGCCAAATTCAACGAGACGGTTGATCTCGCGTTTCGCCTCGGAGTGGATCCGAAACAATCCGATCAAATGGTCCGCGGCACCGTGCCGTTGCCGCACGGCAGCGGCAAGACCGTCCGTGTGTTGGTGTTCGCGAAGAGCGGCGCGGCGGCGGACGGGGCCAAAGCCGCGGGCGCGGAATATGTCGGCTTTGAAGACATGATTGCGAAATGCCAGGGCGGTTGGGCCGATTTCGACGTGGCGGTGGCCACGCCCGAAGCGATGGTTGAAGTCCGCAAGCTCGGCAAGGTGCTCGGTCCGCGCGGCCTCATGCCAAACCCGAAAACCGGCACGGTGACCGAAGACACGGCCAAGGCTGTCAAGGAAGTCAAGGCCGGTCGTGTCGAGTTCAAGATTGACAAGGCCGGCAACGTGCATGTGCCCGTGGGCAAGGTGTCGTTTGCGGCGGCTCAGATTGAGGAAAACGCGCGGGCGGTGATTGAGGCGGTGGCGAAGGCGCGTCCGCACAGCGTCAAGGGCACTTACATTCATTCCTGCACGATTTCGGCGACGATGAGTCCGCCGGTGCGGGTGGACGTTCGCGAATTTTCACACAATTAAAAAGGATTTGAATCATGCGTGCTGAAAAACAAATTTTGACGAAGGAATACGTGGCGCGGCTGAACGGCTCGCCGTTCTTTATCGTGGTGGATTACCGGGGGTTGAAGGTCGCCCATTTGACCGAGTTGCGGAAACGGCTGACACAGGCGGGCGCGGAAATTCACGTGGTGAAAAATTCCCTGTTCCAGATTGCGGCCAAGGAAGCCGGCGTCGGCGAATTGAACGGGGCGCTGGGCGGACAACTCGCCGTGGTCACCGGGCAGAAGGACATTTCCGTCGCGGCGAAGGCGCTGAAGAATTTCGGCGCGGAGTTCGACAAGCCGAAGGTCAAATTCGGCTATTTGAACAATCAGCGGCTCGAAGAAGCGGCGATCAAAGCGCTGGCGGATTTGCCGAGCCTGGATGTTTTGCGCGCCACATTGCTCGGCTTGTTGAACGCACCGGCGACGAAGCTGGTGACCTTGATCAACACACCCGCGTCGCAACTCGCGCGCGTCATCAAGGCAAAAGCGGACAAAGGTTGAAACCATTTCCAATCCACCCTGGCCGGTGGATTGGACAAACAACAAACAACAACGTAAATCGTCGGTTCACAGGCCGTGAACTCAAAACCGCCGTGGCCGTGGCGGACAACGAAACGAACGAAAGGTAATATGGCTGAAATAGGAAACCTCGTAGAGGAATTGAGCAAGTTGACGGTGATTGAAGCCGCCGACTTGGTAAAGAAACTGGAAGAAAAATGGGGCGTTACTGCCGCCGCACCCGTCGCGGTTGTGGCTGCGGGTGCTCCGGCTGCCGGTGGCGCCGCTCCGGCGGCTGCGGCAAAGGACACGTTTGACGTGATTCTCGTCTCCGCCCCGGCAGACAAGAAAATTGCCACCATCAAGGCCGTCCGCGAAGTGAAGGCCGGACTGGGCCTGGCGGAAGCCAAGGCGCTGGTCGAAGGCGCGCCCAAGCCGGTGCTCGAAGGCGCCAACAAGGCGGATTCGGACGCGGCCAAGAAGAAGCTTGAAGAGGCGGGCGCCAAAGTGGAAATCAAGTAATAGTCGGTTATATTGGGCGGCGGCACTGCCAGGCAGGCGCCGCCCCATTCCCGCGATTTTGCGGGCGGAAGATTTCATAAATTACGAGCAGTAACAAACAGCAGTCTGGTTTGGGCAAGCAAGCCGTTGAACGCGGCGTGCTTGCCTAGTGTCGTTGAATGAGAAATGCAGGCCCGGCGGTGTTGCCGGCCAAAACGAGAAAGTTCAAATGCCATCGCGAATTACAGAACGAATCAACTTCGGTAAGATCAAAGAGATCGTTGTACCGCCGAACATGATTGAATTGCAGACCAATTCCTACAAGGAGTTTCTGCAAGCTGACGCCCGCGGAAAACGTGACAAAAGCACCGGCCTTGAATCGGTTTTTCAGGAAGTGTTTCCCATCGAAAGCTACGATGGCAAGTGCAGGCTGAGGTACAAATCCTACGAAATCGGCGAACCGAAAATTGACTGGCTCGAATGTCTCCGCGAAGGTTTGACCTACGGCGCGCCGCTCTACGTCACGTTCCTGCTTGAAGAGGAAGGCAAGAGCGCCAAAGAAGAACGTGTGTTCATGGGCGAATTGCCGCTGATGACACCGCAGGGCACATTCGTCATCAATGGCGCGGAACGCGTGGTCGTGAGCCAGCTCCATCGCTCGCCGGGCATCGCCTTTGAAGCCACGCAGCATCCAAACGGCAAAATCCTGCACAGCTTCCGGGTCATTCCCGACCGCGGCTCGTGGTACGAGGCGCAATTTGACACGAGCGACCTGTTGTACGTTTATCTCGACCGCAAGAAACGCCGCCGGAAATTTTTGACGACGACCTTTTTCCGCGCGTTGTCGTTTCTTGACCAAAAAGAAAAAGATTCCAAGTCCAAGGACAATGGCGGAACCACCCGCGGCACGGATGACGAGATCATCAAGTTGTTCTACGACATTGAAGAGCTCACGGTCAAAGAGGCGGAGAAGCTCGAGGACTTGCCGAGCCGCGTTTTGATTCAGGATGCCGTGGATGAGGAAAAGGGTCTCGTCGTCGCGCGTGCGTTTGAACCGCTGTCGAAGGCCGTGGTCAAGCAAATCGCCGAGCTGGGCGTCAACAAAATCAAGGTCGTGGACACCTCCGTGGATGACGGTGCCATGATCAAATGCCTCAAGAAGGACCCGGCCAAAAACGAGGACGAAGCGCTCAAGGATATTTACCGCCGCTTGCGCCCGGGCGATCCGCCCACTGCGGCCAATTCGCGCGCGTTGCTCAAGCGCTTGTTTTTCGACCCGAAGCGTTATGATTTGGGTCGCGTTGGCCGTTACAAAATCAACCAGAAGCTCGGGCTCAAAGACCGGGAAGAGTCGCGCATTTTGACGAAGGACGATCTGGTGGCGGCGACGAAATATCTGCTCCGCCTCAAAAAAGGCGAGGGTTCGCTGGATGATATTGACCACCTTGGCAGCCGCCGCATCCGCACGGTCGGCGAGTTGCTGGCCAACCAATGCCGCGTCGGCTTGGCCCGCACCGAACGTCTTGTCAAGGAACGCATGACGCTCTTCGATCAAAGCGTCGAAGCCATGACGCCGCAGAAGCTCATCAATCCCAAGGCGCTTTCGGCGGTCATCCGGGATTTCTTTGGCCGTTCGCAGTTGAGCCAGTTCATGGATCAAATCAATCCGCTCGCGGAATTGACGCACAAGCGCCGTCTCAGCGCGCTGGGGCCGGGCGGCTTGAGCCGTGACCGCGCGGGCTTTGAGGTCCGCGACGTGCATCCGTCGCACTACGGCCGGATTTGCCCGATTGAAACGCCGGAAGGCCCGAACATCGGTTTGATTGCGTCACTGGCGACCTTTGCGCGCATCAATGAATTCGGGTTCCTCGAAACGCCGTATCGCAAAGTCGAAAACGGCAAGGTCCTGGACAAAATTGAGTACCTGACTGCTGACCGTGAGGAACAATTTATCGTCGCGCAGGCCAACACGCTGATTGACGACAAGGGCCACTTCCTTAGCGACCGCATCGTCTGCCGCGCGCGCGGTGAATTCGTGGACGTCGAACCGTCGCGCGTGAATTACATGGACGTTTCGCCGAAACAACTTGTGTCGGTCGCTGCGTCATTGATTCCCTTTTTGGAGCACGACGACGCGAACCGTGCGTTGATGGGTTCAAACATGCAACGCCAGGCCGTCCCGTTGCTCGTGACCGAAGCGCCGCTGGTGGCGACGGGACTCGAAGACCGGGTAGCCCGTGATTCGCGCGCCGTGGTGGTGGCCGAGGAGGGGGGCAAGGTTGCGTCCGTCAACGGCAGCCAGATCATCATCACCGAAGACGGCAAACTGCCCGAAGGCAAAAAGAAAATCAAAAATGACCCGGAACACGGTATTTGGGTCTATCCGATCCGGAAATTCATGCGGTCGAACGCCGCCACCTGCATCAACCAGAAAATCCTGGTGCACAAGGGCGAACACGTGAAAAAGGGGCAGGTTATTGCCGATGGCCCCTGCACCCGCGACGGCGAACTCGCGCTGGGCCGCAACGTGCTCGTCGCGTTCATGCCGTGGAATGGTTACAATTTCGAGGACGCCATTCTCATCAGCGAGAAAATCGTGAAGGAGGACATCTTCACGAGCATTCACATTGATGAATTTGAGGTCAGCGCCCGCGATACCAAGCTCGGGCCCGAGGAAATTACACGGGACATTCCGAATCTCGGTGACGAGGCGTTGAAAAATCTCAGTTCCGACGGCGTCATTCGCGTCGGGGCAGAAGTGAAGCCCGGCGACATCCTGGTCGGCAAGATCACGCCGAAATCCGAGACCGAACTCGCCCCCGAGGAGCGTTTGCTGCGCGCGATTTTTGGCGAAAAGGCCGCGGACGTGAAGGATACGTCACTCAAAGTTCCGTCCGGCACCTATGGCATCGTGATGGATGTAAAAGTTTCGTCCAAGAAGGATAATGACCGCGGCGCCAAATCGGTGGTGAGCGAAGAAAAGCGCCACGCGAAGCAAATCGAAGAAGAACACAAGAAGAAAACCGACGAGTTGCGCGATCAGTTGACGGAGGCACTGAGCAACATTCTGCTCGGTGAAAAAATTCCGCTCGACGTGGTCAACAGCGAGACCGGCGAAATCATCATTCCCGCCAACCGCAAAATCACCAAGACGCTGCTGCGCAAGCTGGCGACCGTCTATGACCGCATTGAGATTGATCCGTCGCCCATCCGCAACAAAATCAACGAGATCATCGGCAGTTTCAAAAAGAAGTTTGACGATTTGCAGATGCAGTACGACGAGGAGATGGAACGCGCCGAGGCGGGCGAGGGCATGGAAGCCGGCATCGTTAAATCGGTGAAGGTTTACATTGCCTCCAAGCGCAAGCTTTCCGTCGGTGACAAAATGGCCGGCCGTCACGGGAACAAAGGCGTGGTCGCGCGCATCGTCAAGGAAGAGGACATGCCGTTCCTCGCGGACGGAACGCCGGTGGAAATTGTGCTCAATCCACTGGGCGTGCCGTCGCGCATGAACGTTGGCCAGGTGCTCGAAACCCACCTGGGATGGGCCGCGAGCTTGCTGGGTCTGAAATTCGCCACGCCCGTATTCGACGGCATCAAGGAAAAGGACATTCGCGGTTATTTGAAAGAGGCGAAATTGCCGGAGCACGCCAAGACGCATCTTTACGACGGCCGCACCGGCGAACAATTCGATCAGGAAATCGTGGTCGGTTATATTTACATGATGAAACTTGGCCATTTGGTCGCGGACAAGATCCACGCCCGCGCGGTCGGGCCGTACTCACTCGTCACGCAACAGCCGCTCGGCGGCAAAGCGCAATACGGCGGCCAGCGCTTCGGTGAAATGGAAGTGTGGGCGATGGAGGCCTATGGCGCGGCCTACACGTTGCAGGAACTGCTCACCGTCAAGTCCGACGATGTGCAGGGCCGCACACGGATTTACGAAAGCATTGTCAAGGGTGACAACGCGTTGGAGGCGGGCATTCCCGAATCCTTCAACGTGCTGGTCAAGGAAATGCAGTCGCTCGGCCTCGATGTAAAGGTCGGTTACACAAACCCGGTGGATCAGCCCGCGGAAAAAATCGCGGAACTGACCTACGTCGCTTGAAAAATTTAAATCCATAATTGGTCAAAAACCAGCGTATGACGAATTCCAAAGAAAACGCCCGTGAATTGCTCGGCTTGGACAAGGTCAATCAGGTTGACTACGTCGGCATTACCATCGCGTCCCCTGATGCCATCCGTTCTTGGAGCAAAGGCGAGGTTAAAAATCCCGAAACCATCAATTACCGCACCTTCAAACCGGAAAAGGGCGGCTTGTTCTGCGAACGCATTTTCGGCCCGGTCAAGGATTGGGAATGTTCCTGCGGCAAATATAAGCGCATCAAACATCGCGGCGTCGTTTGCGACCGCTGTGGCGTGGAGGTCACGCTCGCCCGCGTCCGGCGCGAACGCATGGGGCACATCGAACTGGCCGTGCCCGTCTGCCACATCTGGTTTTTCAAGTGCATGCCCTCGCGCATCGGGTTGGTGCTCGACATGACGGCGCGCAATCTGGAGCGCGTGATTTACTACGAAGATTATCTGGTCATTGATCCGGGCAATACGGCGTTGAAGCAAAATCAACTGCTCAACGAACACGAATATCGCGAGGCGCGCGAGACCTATGGCGCGGACGCGTTTCTTGCCAAAATGGGCGCGGAAGCCGTGCGCGAGGCGCTGGCCAAAGTGGATTTGTCCAAACAAGCAGATCATTTGCAGCAGGCCATGACCGAAACCAAAAGCAAGCAGATCCGCAAGAAGCTCGCCAAGCGGATCAAACTGCTTCAGGGCCTGCAGGTTTCAAAGAGCCGGCCGGAGTGGATGATTTTGACGGTGTTGCCGGTGATTCCGCCGGACTTGCGTCCGCTCGTGCCGCTCGAAGGCGGTCGCTTTGCTACGTCCGACTTGAACGATTTGTATCGCCGCGTCATCAACCGGAACAACCGGCTCAAGACGTTGCTCCAGCTCAAGACGCCCGAAGTCATCATTCGCAATGAAAAGCGCATGTTGCAGGAAGCGGTGGACGCGTTGTTCGACAATGGTCGTCACGGGCGTCCCGTGACCGGCGCGGGCAATCGCTCGCTGAAATCATTGAGCGACATGCTCAAGGGCAAGGGCGGGCGGTTCCGCCAGAATTTGCTCGGCAAACGCGTGGATTATTCCGGCCGGTCGGTCATCGTCATCGGCCCCGAACTCAAGCTGCACCAGTGCGGTCTGCCGAAGAAGATGGCGCTCGTGCTGTTCGAGCCGTTCATCATCCGCCGCCTGAAGGAACTGGGCTACGTCCACACTGTTCGCAGCGCCAAGAAGATGATCGAGCGCCAGACGAAGGAAGTCTGGGACGTTTTGGAAGAAGTGACGAAGGGTCATCCGGTGTTGCTAAATCGCGCGCCGACGTTGCACCGTTTGTCCGTGCAAGCGTTCGAGCCACAATTGATTGAGGGTGAGGCCATCCGCATTCACCCGCTGGTTTGCACTGCCTACAACGCGGACTTCGACGGCGACCAGATGGCCGTGCATGTGCCACTGTCGGTTGAAGCACAGATGGAGGCGCGTTTGTTGATGATGGCGCCCAACAACATTTTCAGCCCGTCGTCCGGACGGCCCATCATTACGCCGACCCAAGACATCACGCTCGGCTGTTATTATCTCACCGCCGAGCCGCGCACGCCGATGCCGTCCGACACGCGGAAACTGCCGCTGTTCGGCTCAAAAGAAGAAGTGATTTTTGCCCACGACGATGACGCGTTGAAAACGCACGACCGGATTCGTCTGGCCAATCCCGATTTTGGCAAACAAACCGTGTACGGTGATGTCAGCAGGAAAATCATCGAGACCACTGTTGGCCGCGTCATTTTCAGCGAAATCTGGCCGCCGGAACTCGGCTTTTACAACAAAGCCGCCGGCAAGAGCCAGCTCGGCGATTTGATTTGGAGATGCTACAAGGTCGCCGGTCATGACAAAACCGTCACGATGCTCGACAAGCTTAAGGAACTGGGCTTCCGCGAAGCGACCAAGTCCGGCGCGTCCATCGGCATTGATGACATGATTGTGCCCAAGGAACGCGATCAGGAAATTGACGCGGCGCAAAAGCAGATAAAGGAAGTTGAGAAACAGTACCGCAAGGGCGTCATCACGCCGGGCGAACGCTACAACAAGATCGTGGACATCTGGACGCATTGCACCGACCAGATTTCCGGCGTCATGTTCCGCACGCTGGAGCAGAACCAGGGCAAGAAGGAATTCAACCCGGTTTATCTCATGGTGGATTCCGGCGCGCGCGGCAACAAACAGCAGGTGCGCCAGCTCGCCGGTTTGCGCGGCCTCATGGCCAAGCCCAGCGGCGACATCATCGAAAAACCGATTCTTGCAAATTTCCGCGAGGGTCTCTCCGTGCTGGAATATTTCATTTCCACGCATGGCGCCCGCAAGGGTCTCGCCGACACCGCCCTCAAGACCGCCGATTCCGGTTACATGACGCGCAAACTCGTGGACGTGGCGCAGGACGTGATTACCCAAGAGACGGATTGCGGCACGTCAAATGGCATCTGGGTCACGGCGGTGTACGAAGGCGAGGACGAAGTGGTCCGGTTGAGTGACCGCTTGGTGGGCCGGTTTGCGTGCGACGACACGGTGAACCCGACCAATCCGAAGGAATTTCTCATCCACGCCAACGAGGAGATTGACGAGGAAAAAGCCAAACGCATCGAGGCCGCAGGCATTGAACGCCTGCGCATCCGCTCGGTGCTCACATGTGAAAGCAAGAAAGGCGTTTGCGTCAATTGCTACGGCCGCAATCTCGCGACCGGCAGTCTGGTGAAACTCGGCGAGGCCATCGGCATCATCGCCGCGCAATCCATCGGCGAGCCGGGCACCCAGCTCACCATGCGGACGTTCCATATCGGCGGCACGGCGGCTGGCGTGTTCAAGATTCCGCAGATCAAGGCGAAGTATGACGGCGCGGTCCGTTACAACGAACTCCGCCTCGTGCAGCTCGAGGACGGCAACAACATCGTCCTGAACAAGAATGGTTCGGTTTCAATTCTTGCCGGCGACGGCCGCGAGTTGGAGAACCACACCATTGTCGTCGGCTCGGTCATTTCCGTGCCCGACGGCGGTCAGGTGAAAAAGGGTGAAACCTTTGTGCAGTGGGACCCCTACAATGTCCCGATTCTCTCCGAGAAGGCAGGCCGGGTGAAGTTCCACGATATCATCGAGGGCGTCACGATGAAGCAGGAAATGGACGAGACCACCGGCCAGGAGGCGATGGTCGTCATCGAGCACAAGGAGGATTTGCACCCGCAAATCATCATCACCGCTGCGAACGGCGAGGTGGCGGCGAATTATCCGATTCCGTCCGGCGCGCACATCGTGGTGAAGGAACGCGACGATATTTTCCCCGGCACCCTGCTGGCCAAAACTCCGCGCAAAATGGCCAAGACCAAGGACATCACCGGCGGTCTGCCGCGCGTAGCCGAACTGTTCGAGGCCCGCCGATCGAAAGACGCGTCGGAAATTTCCAAGATTGACGGCATTGTGGACTTTGGCGCCAGCGTGCGCGGCAAGCGTTGCATTCTCATCAAGGACCAGCAGACCGCCGCGGAAGAGGAACATCTGATTCCGATTGGCAAACACGTCATCGTCTTCAAGGGCGATCTGGTGAAGAAAGGCCAGCAATTGACCGAAGGCCCGATTGATCCGCACGAAGTCCTCGAAGTCTGCGGCCCGCAGGAATTGCAGGAACATCTCGTCAGCGAGGTGCAGGAGGTCTATCGCCTGCAAGGTGTCACCATCAACGACAAGCACATCGAAATCATCGTGCGCCAGATGCTCCGCAAGGTGCGCATCACCGAACCGGGCGACACGACGTTCCTGTGGGGCGAACAGATTGACAAGCTGGAGTTCGAGGAGGAGAACGAGCGCGTCGAGAAAATGGGCGGCAAGCCGGCCGAGGCTACGCCAGTTCTGCTCGGCATCACGAAAGCGTCGCTTGAAACCGACAGCTTCCTCAGCGCCGCGTCCTTCCAGGACACGACCCGTGTTTTGACCGAAGCCGCCACGCGTTCCAAAATTGACAGCCTCCGCGGATTCAAGGAAAACGTCATCATGGGTCATATCATTCCGGCGGGCACCGGCTTTGATCACCACCGCAAGGCGCATATCAAGCCGCTGGTGGAGATTAGCGATGAACCCGAGCCGGCGGAACCTGCGGAACCGGTCGTCGCTGAAAATCCATTGCTGGCGTAGCGGAGTATAAACAACTTTACGCAGGGCGTCCGACGAAAGTTGGACGCCCTTTTCTTTTAACCCCGGCTCGCGAAGACAACGCGGAATTGATGCCATCGCCGCTCCGGCGCACGCTCGCTCCCACCATGTCAGCCGGGTTCCGCCTATATCCCGTTTCGGCGCGACAGGCCGCGGTCGGGAAAGCACTGTTAGAAAGTGGTTTGCAAAAAGGCCAAAATACCTCTTGCAACAAGTATGCGGTTTGCTATACTCCCCATTCCGTTTCTCCGGCCTCAAAAACCGGTGAGGCTTACAGTGATTTTAACGCAAAATGCCGACAATCAATCAGTTGGTCCGGAAGGGCCGCCGTAAAGTAAGGTACAAGTCCAAGTCGCCAGCCTTGGATCGGTCGCCGTTTCGTCGTGGCGTGTGCATTCAGGTCATGACCCGCACGCCCAAGAAGCCGAACTCGGCCATGCGCAAGGTGGCCAAGGTCCGTTTGACCAACGGCTACGAAGTCATCGCCTATATCCCGGACGAAGGGCACAATTTGCAGGAGCATTCGATTGTGCTCGTGCGCGGCGGTCGTGTGAAGGATTTGCCCGGTGTGCGGTATCATATCGTGCGCGGCACGCTCGATGCCGCCGGCGTGGAAAAACGCCGCGTCAGCCGTTCCAAGTATGGCGTGAAACGCCCGAAACCCGGCGCCAAACCCGCCGCTGCCGCTCCCGCTCCGGCGGCACCCGCAGCGGCCTGAAGAATTTCGCGATTCAACCTGTTTAACTCGTTTAACCAACACCCATGTCCCGCAGACGACAAGCAAGCAGACGGCTAATTGCCAAAGATGGAAAGTTCCAGAGCGTTTTGGTTTCGCGCTTGGTCAACACCATCATGCATGGTGGCAAAAAAAGCACGGCGCAGCGCATCGTGTACAAGGCGTTTGAAAGCATCTCGGAAAAGAATCCGGCCAGCAATCCGGTGGAAATCCTGCAACGCGCCGTGGACAACGCCAAGCCGCGCATCGAAACCAAGGCCCGGCGCGTCGGCGGTGCCACGTATCAGGTGCCGCTGGAAGTGCCGTCGGACCGGCAGGCTGCGCTGGCGTTGCGGTGGATTGTGAATTTCGCGGACGCCCGCAAGGGTACGCCCATGCGCGAAGCGCTGGCGGCGGAGATCTTGGAAGCCTATCAAGGGCAGGGGAACGCGATTCGCAAGCGCGACGAGGTGCACAAGATGGCCCAGGCCAACAAGGCGTTTGCACATTTCCGCTGGTAGGATATAATTGTACGATGCCCCAAAGGCTGCAAGGCCCGGGGGCATTTTTATTATTGGATTTAACGATGGAAGCAGTTGCTGAAAAAACGAAATCGGTTAATTCGCCCAACCGCGAATACACGTTGGAGCGCACGCGCAACATTGGCATCGCGGCGCACATTGACGCGGGCAAGACGACCACCACCGAGCGCATTCTGTTTTACACCGGCCTCATCCACAAGATCGGCGACGTGGACGACGGCAACACGGTGACCGACTGGATGGAGCAGGAACGCGAGCGCGGGATTACCATCACGTCCGCTGCCGTCACCTGTTTCTGGACGCAGAAACAGAACAAGCCCGGCGAAACCGGGCTTTACAAGGCGTTCAAGGACGTGCCGCATCGTGTCAACATCATTGACACGCCCGGTCACGTGGATTTTACCGCCGAAGTCGAACGCTCCATGCGCGTGCTCGACGGCGCGGTGGCGGTGTTTTGCGGTGTTGCCGGCGTGCAGCCGCAGTCAGAAACCGTCTGGCGGCAGGCGACCAAGTACAAGGTGCCGCGCATTGCGTTCGTCAACAAGATGGACCGCACCGGCGCGAATTTTGAAAATGCGCTCAATGATATGCGCACCAAGCTCAAGGCGTATGCGTATCCGATTTTCCTGCCCATCGGCGCGGAGGACAGATTTGAAGGCGTCATTGATGTGGTAAACCAGAAGGCCATCGTTTGGGGGCCGGGCGATGTCGCCAACGAAGGTTTGAATTACGAGGTGAAGGAAATTCCCGCCGAGCACAAGGACCGCGCAGCGGCGGCGCTGGCGGCGCTGGTTGACGCGGTTTCCAACAAGGACGATGCGATTGCCGACCTCGTGCTTCACGAGAAGCCGGTCACGCCATCGGACCTCAAGGCTGCGATTCGCCGGCTTACCTGTAAAATCGAACTGGTTCCGGTGCTTTGCGGCTCGGCTTTCAAAAAGAAAGGCGTGCAACCGCTGATTGATGCCGTGGTGGATTACCTGCCCGGTCCGCTGGACGTTCCGGATGCCGAGGGCATTGAGCCGGGCAGCGAGAACAGGGTCGTTGTGGAAACCAGCGACAGCAACAAGTTTTGTTCGCTGGCGTTCAAGCTGTGGACGGACCCCTACGCGGGCAAGCTGGTGTTCTTCCGCGTTTATTCCGGCCAGCTCAAAAAAGGCGACACCATTTACAATCCGCGCACACGCAAACGCGAGCGCGTCAGCCGCCTGATGATCATTCAAGGCAGCGAACGCAAGGACATCAGCCAGGTATTCGCCGGCGACATCGCCGCGCTGGTTGGCCTGCGCAACATCACCACCGGCGATACGTTGTCTGACGAGGAATTTGACGTGACCCTCGAACCGCCGACGTTTCCCGAGCCGGTCATCAGCATGGCGGTGGAGCCGAAGACCAAGCAGGACCGTGATAAAATGTCGGAAGGCCTGCAGCGGCTCGCCGAGGAGGACCCGACGTTCCGCTGTTTCACCAACGAGGAAACTGGCCAGCTTATCATTGCTGGCATGGGCGAGTTGCATCTGGAAATCATTTGCGACCGGCTGAAGCGCGAATTCAAAGTGGACGCCAACACGGGTGCGCCGCAAATCGCCTATCGCGAAACCATCACCAAACCGGCCGACGGCGAGGGTAAATTCATCCGCCAGTCCGGCGGTCGTGGTCAATACGGCCATGCCTGTGTCCAGATCCAGCCGAACGAAAAGGGCAAGGGCATCGAGATTGAAAATAAAATCGTTGGCGGTGCGATTCCGAAGGAATACATTCCGGCGGTCATTGACGGCATCGAGGAAGCCATCAAAGGCGGCGTCTATGCCGGTTACCAGATTATTGACCTCAAGGCGCAGGTGGTGGACGGCACGTTCCATGAGGTGGACTCCAACGAACTGGCGTTCAAGATGGCCGGTATTTTTGCGCTCAAGGACGCCTTCAAGAAGGCCGGGCCGATTTTGCTCGAACCCATCATGAAGGTGGAATGCACCACGCCTGATGAATATCAGGGTGATTTGATTGGTGACATTACCCGGCGTCGCGGCCACATCATCAATATCGAGGCCAAGCAGGGCCAGACGGTGGTCAACGCCAATGTGCCGCTGGCCGAAATGTTTGGATATGCCACGGCTATCCGTTCGCTCTCGAAGGGCCGCGCCTCGTACTCAATGGAGCCATTGACGTTTGAGCAGGTCCCGAACAGCGTCTTGAACACAATCTTGGACCAGGCGGCGAAGAAACCGGCGGCGCGGACATAAACCGGGATGCCGTCAAAAACTTGTTGCGCGGGGCCGTTTTATTGGTACAGTGCGGATCCGCTTTCAAAGATTGAAGCGGTAAATTTATTGAATCATTAACAGACAATTGTTCTTTGTATGGCTGCCCAACGCATTCGAATTCGGCTCAAGGCCTATGACCATCGCGTCATAGACCAGTCGGCGCGCGAAATTGCCGACACCGTCAAACGCACCGGCGCGCGCGTCGCCGGGCCCATCCCGCTGCCGACCCGCATCGAGCGCTTTACCGTCCAACGCTCGCCGCACGCGGACAAGAAGTCGCAAGAAACCTTCGAGCAGCGCACCCATAAGCGGCTGATTGATATTCTCGACCCGACGGCCAAGACCGTGGATGAATTGAAGAAGCTCAATCTCCCGGCGGGTGTGGACATCACCATCAAGATTTAAGGAGAACGACCATGCCCCTTGGACTTTTAGGAAAAAAACTCGGCAGCACCCGCGTCTATAACGCGAGCGGGGTGCTGATTCCCGTGACGGTCGTGCTCGCCGGTCCCAACCGCGTCCTGCAGGTCAAGACCCAGGCCGGCAAGGACGGCTACAACGCCGTTCAACTCGGTTTTGACGATCAAAAGGAGCAACGGCTCACGAAGGCGCTGCTCGGCCACATCAAGAAACAAAACGGCGCGGCGGTGAAACGCATTCGCGAATTCCGTAATTTTTCCAAAGAAGTCAAACCCGGCGACGTTGTCGGTCCCACCCTGTTCGCGCCCGGCGATTTTGTGGACGCGATTGGCGTTACCAAGGGCCGCGGTTTTGAAGGCGTTGTCAAACGCCATCGTTTTGCCGGTGGCGATTCGACCCACGGCGCCAAGGGCTGGCACCGCCGCAGCGGAGCGATTGGCCAGCGCCTGTTCCCAGGCACGGTCATGCGCGGCATGAAAATGCCCGGTCACATGGGTCAGGTCACGCGCACGACGCAAAACCTGGAAGTCGTTCAGGTGCGTGAGGCGGAAAATTTGTTGCTCGTCAAAGGTGCGATTCCCGGGGCGGAAGGTGATTACGTTGTCATTCGCGAATCCAAGAAACGGCCCAAGGGCTGGAAACCGCCGGTGAGCCTCGCGCCCATGAAGCGGAAGGGTGCCGCCGAAAAGAAGGCCGAAGCCAAGCCGGCGGAAGCTAAAAAATAGGTAGGGATGCCGCGCTGCGGCGTCCGGACAGCGCGGCGCGCTGTCCCTACCAAAGAATTCCATGAAAATTGCCATTAAAAATCTCGAGGGGAAAGACCAGGGCGAACTGGAAGTGAAGTTCCCGCTGGTTGAAAACGGAAAGGGTACGCAGGCCGTTCATGACGCGGTGGTCGCGTATCGAGCGGCGCAGCGCAGTGGAACCGCCAACACCAAAAACGTCGGCGAAGTTTCCGGCACGAACAAAAAGCCGTGGCGGCAAAAAGGCACCGGGCGCGCGCGCGCCGGTTCGTTTCAATCGCCGTTGTGGGTCGGCGGTGGCGTGGTTTTCGGTCCCCGCCCGCGCGATTTCAGCAAGAAAATTTCCAAGAAAACCCGGGCGCTGGCGTTGCGCAAGGCGTTGAGTGAGCGCCTCAAGGCCGGCGACGTGGTCGTGGTGGATGATTTGAAGCTCGCTTCGCCGAAGACAAAGGATTTTGCCGGGTTGATGTCCACGCTGGATTTGAAGGGCAAGACGTTGATTGTCTCGTCCGAGACGGACAAAAACCTCACGCTGGCGTCGCGCAACATCGCAAGCGTTGCGCTGACGACGAGCGATTCGTTGAACACTTACGACATTTTGCGGCCCGACAAATTGCTCTTTACCAGGAGCGCGTTTGAGAAGGTCGAAGCCCGTTTGAGCAAGGAATAACATGAACGCTTTTGAAGTCATCAAGACCGTCCGTTTGACGGAGAAGGGCACGCGCCAGGGCGAAAAGTTCAACCAGTACACCGTCGTGGCCGATCGCCGCGCGAACAAAACGGAAATCCGCCAGGCCGTGCAGGAATTGTTCAAGGTCAAGGTCACCAAGATCAACACGCTGAACGTGCGTGGCAAGTCGCGCCGCCAGCGGACGACGCAGGCCGGCAGGGCGCCCGATTGGAAAAAGGCCATTGTGACGCTCAAGGATGGCGACAAGATTGTTTTGACCTGATTAATCACCGGTTTTTCAAGGCGCGGAGTGAAAATTCACTCCGCGCTTTTTCTTTTGGCTTGGACAGCCTTTGTCCATGCCGGCGTGCGAGTATTTGACACGGCCTGAATTTAGGTTCAATTAAGATTTGCCCGTGAATGCAAAAACGCCCATTCGCATCCTGCACGTGGATGGCGACAGTTTTTTCGCCAGTTGCGAGATTGCCTTGAATCAAAAACTGCAAGGCCGCCCGGTCTGGGTCGGCGGCGGACGCCACGGAGACGGCATTGTCATTGCGGCGAACCGCGCCGCGAAAAAGTTCGGCGTCAAAACCGGCATGGCGTGCTTCGAGGCGAAACGGCTCTGCCCGAAGGGGGTTTTGTGCCGGCCGCATTACGATGACTACCGGCGCCTCTCGGCGGACATGTTCCATATTCTCGAAGCGTATTCGCCGACGCTCGTGCCCATTTCAATTGACGAGGGCTTTCTGGATTTAACGACGATGGACAAGGTGGTCTGGCGCAACACGTCGCCGGAAAAATACGTAGGCGAAATCCGCGAACACATTGCGCGCGAGGTGAAAATTCCCGTGTCCGCCGGTCTGGCGAACTCCTCACGGCTGGCCAAGCTGGCGACGGATGCGGCGAAACCTGGATTCATCGAAATTCCGCCCGGCTCGGAAAGGGAATTTTTGAAAGACCGTTCCGTGCGCGAGCTGTCCGGCATTGGCAAAAACCGGCAACGCGCGCTGGCCGCGCTTGGCGCGGAGACTTTTGGTCATGTCGCGAAGCTGCCGTCGCCGTTGCTTAGGAAGAAATTCGGCATTTGGGGCACACAACTCTGGCTGTTTGCCAACGGCCTGTGGAACGAGCCGTTGCTGCTGGAAGTGAAGGACCGCACGACGATTTCCAGCAACACCACGCTGCCTTACGACGAGCCGGATTACGAGGCGGCGCTGACGTTCACGTTGAGCGAGGCGACGCGGCTGGTCGGCCAGTTGCGTCGCGAACAGTTGCAGGCGCGCGAACTGGGTCTGACGATCCGGTTCACCGATTTCAATGAAGTCAGCGGCACCCATCGTTTTCACGCGCCGCAGTTCCAGAATTCGGTCATCAACGCGGCTTTGGAGAATGTTTTCCGCGAAATGATGGGCAAGCAGTTCAAGCCCGTCCGGCAAATCCGCATTGCCTTCTGGAACCTGGCGCGGCTGGACACACAACCGACGCTGTGGGGTCGAACCCACGCAGAACGCTGGGGCGCGCTCGACGAGGCGGCCCATAAATTGAACGCACAATTCACGCGCGCGGAAAAACCGGCCATCATGACCGGCGCACAACTGGCCTTGCGCGAAATGGAGGGTGCCTTCAAGAATCCGAAGGCGAAATGTCCATTTGTCCCGCAGCGGGAGATGGTGAAAAGACTTTGGGGCACGGACGCCGACCCGCTGGCGCACAAGGGTGAATGGGAAAAACGCCTGGCCAAGGTCAGCAAACAGCTTCAGTTCCGGCATTGATTCTGCCAAATCTCGAACGCGCCGCCGGAAAGCGTGTCAAATTTTCGGTGCGATGAAGCTGAGTTTGGGGAAATTATTGTTTCCGCGTATGCCGGAGGATCAGCGCCGCCATCAACTGCGGATTTTGTTGGCATCTTTGATGGTCGGGCTGCTCCTTTCGGGAATCATTGTTGTCATCATGCTCATGAGTGATCAGATGACGAAATATTGGCTGGCCAGACTTTGATTGGCCGAAAGGCAGGCCGGGTTGATGGGGGGCTGATTATTGCGAATGAGCTGATGGGACATCGGCGGAATTTATGTTTGATTATTCGGGGAAACCATCGCTTTTTAGACACCTAAAATTTCTCAAAAAAACGCTTGCATCGAAATGGGCTTCTGATATTTTCTCCGCTCCGTTTCGCTCGGAAGACAGGCCCTAGTCGCGCATTGGCGCGGCCAGCCGTTCCGGGCAAAGGGACAGCATGTTTGTAGACCGATAACTGATTCCCCGCAGGGACAGGAATGATGGCCTGCCGACTTCAAAGTTGCTGCTGAAATTTTTGTTTTTTATGCCAGTTAAAACTTTTAGACCGCTAACGCCATCCACGCGATACATTACAATCGCGGACTTTGGCGATATTACGAAGACGACGCCGGAGAAGTCGCTGGTGGTCACGCGGAAGAAGACCGGCGGCCGCAACGCCTACGGTCGCGTGACCGCGCGCGGCATCGGCGGCGGCCACAAGCAGAAAATCCGCCTCGTGGATTTCAAACGCAACAAACACGGCGTGGAGGCGACGGTGGCGGCGATCGAGTATGATCCGATGCGCTCGGCGCGATTGGCGTTGCTACAATACAAGGACGGCGAGAAGCGATACATTATCGCGCCGGCGGGCATCAAGGTCGGCGGAACCATTTCCAGCGGGCCGGCGGCTCCGCCGGAAATCGGCAATGCGCTGCCGCTTAAGGCAATTCCGGTTGGCATTGCCATTCACAACATCGAACTGATGCCGGGTCGTGGCGGTCAGGTGGTGCGTTCGGCGGGCGGCGCGGCGACATTAATGTCGCGCGACGAGGGTTACGCGCAGATTCGTCTGCCCTCGGGCGAAATCCGCCGGATCAACGAGGAGTGCTACGCGACCATCGGCCAGGTGGGCAACGCGGAGCATGAGAACGTGATTTTGGGCAAGGCGGGCCGTTCGCGGCATCGCGGCATTCGCGGCATCACGCGCGGCGTGGCGCGGAACCCGGTGGACCACCCGAACGGCGGCGGTGCCGGCAAGTCCAAGGGCGGTGGCGGCTGGCAGCAATTGGTTTCGCCGTGGGGCTTCGTTGCCAAGGGCGGCAAGACGCGCCATAAATACAAATCCTCAAACCGTTTCATCATTGTGCGGCGCAACGGCCGGCCAATGAAGATCAAGTAATTTTTATGGGACGCTCGATTAAAAAAGGTCCGTTCGTGGATTTTTACCTGCTGGATAAAATCCAGAAGGCGAAGAGCACAAGTCAAAAAACGCCGATCAAGACGTGGTCGCGGCGTTCGATGATTACGCCGGACTTCGTCGGGCTGACGTTCACCGTGCATAACGGCAAGGTTTTCAACCCGGTGTTTGTGACGGAAAACATGGTCGGCCACCGGCTCGGTGAATTTTCCCCGACCCGCGTGTTCAAGAAGCACGGCGCTCACACGGCCAAGGCGGAGGCAAAATAACATGGAAGTTCACGCGATCATGAAAAACGTGCCGATGTCCGCGCAAAAGATGCGCGAGGTGGTGCGCCAGATTCAGGGCTTGCCGGCCTTGCAGGCGCAGGCGGTGCTGCAGGTCGTTCCGCGCAAGGGCGCGCGGCTCGTGGCCAAGACGCTCCGGTCGGCCATCGCCAACGCGGAGAACAACAACAAACTCAAACCGGAAAGTCTGCGCATCAAGGAAGCCGTTGCCGGCACGGCCATGATCATCAAACGGTTCACCCCCAAGGCCCGCGGTTCGGCCGGACCAATCCTCAAACGCCGTTGTCACATCAAAATCACCTTGTCAGACGAATAATATGGGTCAAAAAACAAATCCAATTGGTCTGCGCGTCGGCGTCAACAAGGACTGGCGTTCGAAGTGGTTTGCCAACAAGAAGGAATTTGGTCCGCTGCTCAACGAGGACCGGCAAATCCGCGAGTTGCTGAAGAAGAAACTTGAAACGGCGTCCGTGCCAAAAATTTTGATTGAACGCGCGACCAACCGCTGCCGGGTGACGATTTTGACCGCCCGCCCGGGCGTGGTCATCGGCCGCAAAGGCTCGGAAATTGACAAGCTCAAGGAGGAATTGAGCCGCATGACGGGCAAGGAAGTTTACGTGGACATCGTCGAGGTGAAGACGCCGGAGCTCGACGCGCAACTGGTGGCGGAAAATGTCGCGTTGCAACTGGAGCGCCGTGTGTCGTTCCGGCGCGCGATGAAAAAGGCGTTGCAGACGGCGCGGGATTTTGGCGCGGAAGGCATCAAGATCCGCTGCGCGGGCCGGCTGGGCGGCGCCGAGCTGGCGCGGGTGGAAATGTATCACTGGGGCCGTGTGCCGTTGCACACGCTGCGCGCGAACATTGATTATGGATTTGCCGAGGCGCGCACCGTTTATGGCAAGCTCGGCATCAAATGCTGGATTTGCCGGGGCGAGAACAAGCCGCAAAAGGCGGCGGCGGTCACCGCAACGGCCACTGAAGCCGTCCCCAACTGATTTGGAAGAGGATATTTGTTATGCCATTGATGCCGGAAAGAGTGAAGTATCGCAAGATGCACCGCGGGAACCGCGCGGGCCTGGCGACCCGCGGCAACACGGTCGCATTTGGCGAATTTGGATTGATGTCGCTGGAGCGTTGCTGGCTCGACACCAAGCAGATTGAGGCGGCGCGCGTGGCGATTGCCCGCAACATGAAGCGGCGCGGAAAGATGTGGATTCGCATTTTCCCGCAAAAATCGTTCACCAAGAAGCCGCTCGAAACGCGCATGGGCAAGGGCAAAGGCCCGCTGGAATCCTGGGTGGCCGTGATTCGCCCGGCCAACGTGTTGTTTGAAGTGGACGGGATTACGGAAGTGGAAGCGCGCGCCTCGTTGCGGCTGGCGGCGACGAAGCTGCCCATCAGAACAAAATTCATCGCGCGGCATCGTCGCGCCAGTTAAACGGTTATGAAATTTTCGGAAGTCAAAGACATGACGCTGGTGGAGTTGGCGGCCAAGAGCCGCGACCTCCGCCATGAAATGTTCAACCTGCGTTTGCAGCAGGCAAGCGCTCAGTTGGAAAAACCGGCGCGCCTGCACGTGTTGCGCAAGGACATCGCGCGTTTGGAAACGCGCATCTCACAGTTGCGCAACAAAGCGGCTTAATTGAATTGTATGGCTGAGACAGCAAATTTAACGGAAACGGCGACCGGGCGCGGACATCGCAAGCAGCGCCACGGCCAGGTCATCGCCAACAAGATGGCAAAGACCATTGTCGTGCGCGTGGAGCGACGCTTCCCGCATCCGCGATACCGCAAGGTTGTGAAGGCCTACAAGAAATTTTACGCTCACGACGAAAAGGGCGAGGCCAAACCCGGTGATTGGGTGCGCATCGAGGAAACGCGCCCGTTGTCGAAACTCAAACGCTGGCGGCTGCTTGAAGTCGTCGAGCGCAACGCGGCGGAAACCACCGCGACAGCCTGACCGGATTTTATGTTGCAAATTCGTTCTCATTTGGATGTCGCCGACAACACGGGCGCAAAAATTGCCTGGGCCATCGGCGTGCTGGGCCGCAATCAGCGTTATGCCCGCGTGGGCGACGTGATCAAGGTGCATATCAAGGTCGCCGCGCCGGACGGCCAGGTGAAGAAGGGCGAGGTCCACAACGCGGTGATTGTCCGCACGCGGCAGCCGATCCGCCGCAACGATGGTTCGTATCTGCGCTTTGACAGCAACGCGGTGGTCATCATTGACCCGGAATTGAATCCAAAGGGCACGCGCATCTTCGGGCCGGTGGCGCGCGAGTTGCGCGAGAAGAAATTCATGAAAATCGTTTCGCTCGCGCCGGAGGTGATTTGAAATTATGCCAAGATTTCATGTAAAGAAGGGCGATGAAGTGGTCGTGTTGGCCGGCGCCGAAAAGGGCAAGCGCGGCAAGATTATTGCCGTCAGTCCGCGGACCAGCCGGGCGATTGTCGAGGGCCTGAAAATGATCAAGCGCCACACCCGCAAGAGTCAGGACCATCCGCAGGGCGCGATTGTGGAGCGGGAGGGCACGATTCACCTGTCAAATTTGATGAAGGTGGATGAGTTCGATGCGCGGGCCGCCAAACGCGGAAAGGCGGAACCGGCTCCGGCCTGAGGCTGGGATTTGGAAGAAGAGATGAGATCATGGCAAAATCCGTGACGCGAAAAAATGAAAGCCAGACTTTACAATAAATACGTTAATGAAGTGGTGCCGGCGCTGAAAGAAAAGCACAAATACACCAACGTGCATCAGGTTCCCAAGATGGTGAAAATCGTGGTGAACATGGGCGTGAGCGCGTCGCTGGAAAAGACGGCGGTTGAGGACGCGGCCAAGGATCTGGCGCAGATCACAGGCCGCAAGCCGGCCATCAGCAAGTCGCGCCACAGCATCGCCAATTTCAAATTGCGCGAGGGACAGCCCATCGGCTGCCGGGTGACGCTGCGCCGCGACGCGATGTACGAATTTTTCGACCGGCTGGTCGCGACGGCGCTGCCGCGTATTCGTGACTTTCGCGGCTTGTCGCCGCGCAAATTTGACGGCCGGGGCAATTACACGTTCGGCGTCGCCGACCAGACGATTTTTCCGGAGATCGAACTGGACAAGATCAAACGCCAGCAGGGCATGGACATCACGATTGTGACCACCGCCAAGAATGACGGCGCAGCGCTGGATTTTTTGAAGTTGATGGGGTTTCCCCTCGCAGAGAAATAAAACGATTATGGCCAAGAAATCATGGAGAGAGCGCAACAAGCGCAAAGCTGAAACGGTAAAAAAATACGCCGCGATCCGCGCGGAATTGAAGGCCAAGCGCGATTACGCCGGCCTCGCCAAATTGCCGCGCGACGCCAGCCCGACGCGGCTGGTGAATCGTTGCGCGATGAGCGGGCGTCGCCACGGTTATCTCCGCAAATTTGGCGTTTCGCGTCTCACGTTCCGTGAGGCCGCCCTAAACGGTTTGATTCCGGGCGTGGTGAAGGCCAGTTGGTAATGCAGTTTAGATTCCGACATTGATATGACCGATCCCATTTCTGACATGTTGACCCGCATCCGCAACGCCGGCCAAGCGCTGCGGCCGACGGTCGCGGTGCCGCATTCCCGCCTGAAGGAAAACATCGCGACCATTTTGAAAAAGGAAGGCTATGTCGCCGATGTGGTCGTTGAAGGGAAAATCCCCAAAACCATCAACATCAAACTGAAGTATCAGGGCAAAAAAACCGTGATTGAAGGATTGCGCCGGATCAGCCGGCCGGGGTTGCGCCATTATGTGGGCGCGACGGAAATCCCCCGCGTGCGCGGCGGGCTGGGCGTGGCGATGATTTCCACGCCAGAAGGTGTGATGACGGACGTGCAAGCTCGGAAGAAAAACCTCGGCGGCGAACTGCTTTGTTACGTTTGGTAAGGATTTTATGTCGCGAATTGGAAAACAACCGATTGTCATTCCTCCCAAGGTCAAGGTGGAGGTCAAAGGGCAGAAAGTTTTGGTCGAAGGCCCAAAGGGCAAGCTCGATTGGGAATTGCCGCACCGCATGAGCCTGAAGGTTCAGGACGGCAAACTGGTCGTGAACCGTGATGGTGAAGATGCGCAGGCCAAGGCGTTGCACGGCCTCAGCCGGGCGCTCCTCAACAACATGGTCAAGGGCGTGGCCGAAGGTTTTGTCAAAAAGCTTGAAATTCAGGGCGTGGGCTTCAAAGCCGCAGTGCAGGGCAAGAACGTCAATCTGAGTCTCGGCTATTCCCATCCGATCAATTACGAGATTCCCGACCAGATCAAAGTGACGGTCGAGGAAAACACGAAGCTGACCATCGAAGGCCCGGATAAACGGGTCGTTGGCCAGGTCGCCGCCGAAATTCGCGGCTTTTATCCGCCCGAGCCTTACAAAGGCAAAGGCGTGCGCTATGCGGGTGAACACGTCCAGCGCAAAGAAGGCAAGACGGTTCAATAAAAGTTTTGGTCACGGCAAAATCCGTGACGTATTGAAATGAGAACGGAAAAAAAACAACGATTGGCGCAACTCCGTCACTGGCGGGTGCGCAGAAAAGTCTGCGGTACCAAGGAACGTCCGCGCATGAGCGTCCGCTTTACCAACGAGAACATTCACGTCCAGTTTATTGATGATGACGCGAGGATGACGCTGGCGGCGGCCTCAACCGTGAGCAAGACCGCGCCCGACCGTGACAAGCTGGCGGCCAATGTCGCTAGCGCCAAAATCATCGGCAAACTGGCGGCGGAAACCGCGCTGGCGAAGGGAATCAAGACCGTTGTTTTTGATCGCGGCGGCGCGCGCTATCACCGAAGCGAGAGCAAGGGCAAGGACGGCAAACCGGTGACGGCGCTCGGCAAGCTGGCGGCACTGGCCGAGGCAGCGCGCGCGGCGGGACTAAAATTTTAATCTGCAACCCAAAAATTATCGTGGCTGAAATCAACAAAACCGGAAGTGAAGAACAACGCGGGCCGCGCGGGCGGGGCCGCCGTGGCAAGCCGGGCGGCGAAACGCCCGAAATCGCGTTTGAAGGCGGCGCATCGGAGGAATTGGTTGAAAAGGTTGTTTATATCAACCGCTCCGCAAAAGTCGTCAAGGGCGGGCGCCGCTTCAACTTCAGCGCGCTTGTCGTCGTGGGCGACAAAAGAGGACGCGTCGGCGTCGGACTTGGCAAGGCGGGCGAAGTGGCGGACGCCATCCGCCGCGGCGGCGAACTGGCCCGCAATCAGATGGTTTCCGTTTCCCTCAAGGACGCAACCATTCCGCACGAGGTTTTTTCCGAATTCGACGGTGCTAGGATATTGCTGCGCCCGGCATCGCCGGGAACCGGCATCATCGCGGGCAAAACGGTCCGGGCGGTTTTGGAGTCCGCCGGGGTGAAGGATATTTTGAGCAAATCGCTCGGTTCGAAAAACGCGGCGAATGTGGTGAAGGCGACCCTGAAGGCGTTGTTGAGCCTGCGGTTGCGCGAGGACATTTACAAAGGCCGCGGTTTGGAAATTAGAAAAGTGGAGACGCCAAAAATGCCGGAAGCTAAGCCGGCGACGGCTTGATTTTTATGCGATTACACGATTTGAAACCTCGTCCCGGCGCAAAACACCGCGTCAAGCGGCTTGGCCAGGGCGAATCCAGCGGCCACGGCAAAACCAGCGGGCGCGGCGGCAAAGGCCAGACGGCGCGTTCGGGCAGTTCCATTCGCATCGGCTTTGAAGGCGGTCAAATGCCGCTCATTCGTCGCATTCCCAAACGCGGGTTCAACAACGCCCGGTTTGCGAAACAATTTATCCCGGTGAACGTCGGAGAACTGAATCAGTTTGACGATGGCGCGCGTGTGGACGAAACGGCTTTGCGCGCAACCGGTCTGGCCAATGGCCGCGCGGACGGAATTAAAGTTCTCGGCAACGGCGAGCTGTCCAAAAAACTCACGGTCAGCGCGCACGCGTTCAGCGCCTCGGCCCGCTCCAAAATCGAAGCCAAAGGCGGCGCGTGCGAAGTGGTCGCCCGCAAACCGGTCGAACCGGCGAAAGCTTGAGCGCTGGCGCCTAACGCATGTTCCGTTCCATCTTCAACACGTTTGCCAACTGCTTCAAAATCCCGGAGCTGAAATCCCGGATTCTGTTCACGCTGGCATTGCTGGGGGTCACCCGGCTGATGGCCTACATTGTTATTCCGGGTCTGAACGGAACGGAACTGGCCAAGTTTTTCGCGTCGAACGAACAGAGCAATGGCGGGTTGCTCGGCATGTACAACATGTTTGCCGGCGGCGCCTACGGAAATTGCGCCATCGGCGCTTTGGGCATCATGCCTTACATCAGCGCCACGATCATCATTCAATTACTCACGGCGGTCTGGCCGAAACTCAGCAAACTGGCGCGCGAAGAGGGCGGGCGGGCGCAAATCATCAAATATGGCCGTTATTTGACGGTGTTGATTTGCCTGGGACAAGGGTTGTATTTTGCCAGCGGTTGGGAGCATCCCCAAACCATTTTTCGCGGATTTCAAGGCCAACTCGTGCTGAGTAACAGTCCGGTTTGGTACCTCATTCAAACCGTGCTCATCATGACGACCGGCACGATGCTGCTCATGTGGCTGGGTGAACAGATTACCGACCGGGGCATTGGCAACGGCGTCTCCCTGGTCATCACCATTGGCATTGTAGCGCGGTTGCCGAGCGCCTTCGTGGCATTGCACGACATGTTCAGACCGACTGGCGGCGTCGAATCAAATTATCATTTGATGGGCACGGGAGTGATGCTGGTTTTGTTGCTGGCCATGGTGATTGGCGGCGTGATTGCCATTACCCAAGCGCAGCGTAAAATTCCCGTCCAATACGCGCAGCGCGCCGTCGGGCGCAAGCTGTATTCCGGCGGCACGTCGTTCATGCCGTTGCGCGTGAATTATTCCGGCGTCATGCCGATTATTTTCGCCCAATCCATTCTGATGTTTCCTCAGCCGCTTTTCTCGAACTTGGCGAACTGGATTCCGGTGCCGTTCTTGCAGGATTTTCTGCGGGGAATTGCCTTGCAGCTTGGTTACGGGTCCGTTGCGTACCTGTCAATTTACGGGCTGATGATCCTGTTCTTCTCGTATTTCTGGGTGGCCACCCAGTTCAATGAATTGCAAATTGCAGACGATTTGAAGAAAAACGGCGGTTACATTCCCGGGGTGCGTCCGGGGCAGGGGACCAGTGACTATCTTCACAAGGCAATGAGCCGCATTACGCTGGCGGGCGCGATTTTCCTGACGGTCATCGCGATCATTCCCATCATGATGTATAAGGAAATGAGCATTCCCTATGCTGTGTCCCAGTTTTTCGGCGGCACGAGCATATTGATTACCGTCGGTGTTCTGCTGGACACTATGCGGCAGGTCGAATCGCATTTGATGATGCGCCATTACGACGGATTTTTGAAGAAGGGCCGATTGCGAGGACGGTTCTGAATTTTTTGTGTTGCGTGTTACATCCGGCAACTGTTTAGCGCAACACGCAATACGCGACACGCATGATTATTTTGAAAAGCGAACGGGATTTGGACGCCATGCGGCCGGCCTGCGCCGTGGCGGGCACGGTGCTGGAGGAAATCGCGTCGTTCATCAAACCCGGCCTGACGACGCGGCAGGTGGATGAATTCGCGGCGAAGTGCATCAAACAGCATGGCGCGAAAAGTGCGTTTTTGGGTTATCGCAAATATCCATGTCACACATGCATTTCGGTGAATGACGAAGTCGTGCATGGTCTGGCGAGCGAACGTGAACTGCATTTTGGCGACATAGTGAGCGTGGACGTGGGTGTGTTTTTCAAAGGGTTTGTGGGCGACACGGCGCGCACGGTGGCGGTCGGCGGTTGCGGCGTGGCGGCGCAGCGGCTCATGGACGTGACGGAACGCTCGCTGTACGAAGGCATTGCGGCGGCGATTCCGGGAAATCGTGTGACGGACATCTCGCGCGCGGTGCAAACGTACGTCGAGGGCAACGGATTCAGCGTGGTGCGTGAATTTGTGGGGCACGGCGTCGGGCGCTCGATGCACGAGGAGCCGCAGGTGCCGAACTTTGTGGATCCCAAGAGCAATCAAAAGCTTCGACCGGGCATGACGCTGGCTATTGAACCGATGGTCAATGTCGGCCAGCCGGGCGTAAAAATATTGAAAGACGGCTGGACAGTGGTCACGCAAGATGGTTTACTGTCCGCTCATTTTGAGCATACGGTTTTGATTACGGAAAGCGAACCGGAGATTTTGACATGCCCGGAAACGAAGCCTTCCAGGTTGAAGGTCGGGTGACGGAGGCTCTGGCGAACGGGACGTATCGCGTGGAGCTGGCCAACGGACACCGGTTGACGGCGTTTGTGGCCGGCCGGGCGAAGCGGAATTTTGCCGGAATGAAGCCTGGTGACAAAGTGAAATTACAATTGACACCCTACGATTTGTCCGTGGGGCGGATTTTGGTTGAAACAAAAACGATTGAAACATGAAAGTTCGTGCGTCAGTAAAAAAGTTATGCGAGCACTGCAAAGTAGTGCGTCGTCGCGGCGTCATTCGCGTGATTTGCTCGAACAAGCGGCACAAACAACGACAGGGCTGACGGCCGGCGCGGTGATTTAACCATTTAACGATTTAACAACCTATGGCACGCATCATTGGAGTGGAAGTTCCGCCGAACAAGCGCATTGACATCGCGCTACGTTACATCTACGGCATCGGCCCGACCAACTCGAAGGAGATTCTGGAGCACGCGAATATTGATCCCGCGATTCGCGCAAAGGATTTGTCCGAGCAGCAGCTTTCCAAAATCGTTCACGCGATTCAAGAGGGCAAATACGTCATCGAAGGCGATTTGCGCCGCGAAATCGGCATGAACCTCAAGCGTATGCAGGGCATCAAATGTTATCGCGGCATCCGGCACCTGCGCGGCCTGCCGGTGCGCGGCCAGCGCACCCAGACCAACGCCCGCACGCGCAAAGGCCCGCGCAAGACCGTCGGCGTGCAGCGCAATCCCAATGCCAAGACCGGCATCCACTGAGATAATTTTGTATGGCTGAAGAAAAAAATAAACCGGCTCCTTCAAAGAAGGAAGTAAAGCCCGAAACCGAGAAGGCGGCTCGGACTGATAAGGCCGCCAAAGAGGCGGAAGAAAAAACGCCCAAAAAGTCCGGGCCAACCACTGAACCTCCGACGAAGGAGGCGGCCAAGCCCGCGGAAACGCCGGTGGCAGGTTCCGCACCGAGCGCCGCCGAACTCTTGGGCGAGGACGCCGCCGCCAAGAAGATTATCAAGGCCAAGCACGCCAAAAATATTGTTGCTGGCGTTGCAAACATTCTGGCCACGTTCAATAACACGCAGGTGGCCATTACCGACTTGCACGGCAATCTCATTGGCTGGTCGAGCGCCGGTCGCGTCGGCTTCAAAGGTTCGCGCAAAAGCACTGCGTACGCCGCGCAACAGGTCGCGCAGGACGCCGCGCGTCAGGCGATGGCGCACGGAATGAAGGAAGTCGAAATTCGTGTCAAAGGTCCGGGTTCCGGCCGCGAATCGGCCATTCGCGCGTTGCAAGCCATCGGCCTGGAAATCAGCGCGATCAAGGACGTAACACCCATTCCGCACAACGGCTGCCGTCCACGCAAAAAGCGCCGGGTGTAACATCGTAAATCTTAAAGCTCTATGGCTCGTTATACAGGTCCCCGCGTTCGCATCAGCCGCCGTTTCGGCGTGCCGATCTTTGGCCCGTCGAAATATCTGGAACGTCGTAATTACGGTCCCGGCGTTCACGGTCCGAAGTCGCGGCGGAAGCACACCGATTACGGTCTCGGTCTGATCGAAAAACAAAAGCTCCGTTATTACTACGGCCTGATGGAGCGCCAATTTCGCGGTGTTTATGAAAAGGCGTTGAAACGCCGCGGTGTGACCGGCGAGCAGATGTTGCAGATTTTGGAGACGCGTTTGGACAATGTCGTTTTTCATCTTGGTTTTGCGAGCACCCGCGCCGCGGCGCGCCAGATGGTTTCGCACGGCCACGTCACGGTGAACGGGCGCAAGGTGAACGTCCCGTCTTATGGACTCAAGGTCAACGACGTGGTGGAGGTGAAAAATTCAAACGTGTCGCGCCAGTTGGCGACGAAGAATCTGGAGATGGCCACGAGCCGCGCGGTGCCGGACTGGCTGTCCATGAACAAGGAAGAATTCAAAGGCGTGGTCATGCGGATTCCGACGCGCGACGAGATTCAACCGATTGCCAACGAGCAGGCGGTTGTGGAATTTTATTCCCGCTAAACATTAACCCGTCCGGCTCTTTCAGTGAAAGGGTGGGACAAAACAATTATACGGGCTTCGCCGGTTGCGGGAATAAATGGCCGGTGAAGCCAGATTAAAATTGTTGAAAGGAAAATATGCCAGTACGTCTAGGACGTTTTGAAATGCCGAAACGGTTGCAGAAGGACGACGCGACCGCCACGGAAACTTACGCAAAATTCGTCGCCGATCCATTTGAAACCGGTTACGGCCACACGATCGGCAACTCGCTCCGCCGCGTGTTGCTTTCCTCGCTCGAAGGCGCGGCCATCACGTCAATGAAGGTGGACGGGGCCATGCACGAATTCGCCACGATTGACGGAGTGGTCGAAGACGTGACAGACATCGTTTTGAACTTGAAGAAGATCAAATTCAAAGCCCATACCCGCGACCCGCAGACGTTGTTGCTGTCCGCGAACAAGGAAGGTGCGGTGACTGCGGCCGACATTCAGCTCAATCAGAATGTTGAATTGGTCAACCCCGACCAGCAGATCTGCACCCTCGACAAAAAGAAGAAATTTGAGATGGAGCTGGAAGTCAAAATTGGCCGCGGCTTTTGTCCGAGCGACGAAAATAAAAAGCCCGGCCAGCCCATCGGCGTGGTTGCGATTGATTCGTTGTTTTCGCCGGTGACGCGCGTGCGTTATGCGGTGGAAGCTGCGCGGGTCGGCAACCGCACGGATTACGACCGGTTGATTTTGGAGGTATGGACAGATGGGCGCATCTCACCCGATGACGCGTTGACGCAGGCGTCGGCGATTTTGGCGCATCATCTTGACGTGTTTGTGGATTACGACAAGAACGCTGTGGAGTTCGAGGAGGCGGAGTCTAAACAGGACGATGAAAAGGCCAAACTCAAGAAGTTGCTCAACATGAGCGTCAATGAAATCGAGCTGAGCGTTCGCGCGGCCAATTGCCTGAACAATGCGAACATTACCACCGTCGGCCAGTTGGCGATGAAATCCGAGCAGGAAATGCTCAAATACCGTAACTTTGGCAAAAAGTCGCTGAACGAAATCAAAGACAAACTTCAAGCTCTGGGCCTGTCGCTCGGCATGAACTTTGAAGCGGGTTTGCTGGACACGACGCCCAAGGAAATTCCCGAGAACAATTAAGCCTTTCTATGCGACACTTAAAGCAAACGGCCAAACTGGGTCGCACGTCCGAGCATCGGAACGCGATGCTGGCGAACCTGGTGTGCAGCCTGATCAAGCATAAACGCGTGACCACGACGCTCGCCAAGGCCAAGGCCGCCCGTCCCGTAGCCGAAAAAATAATCACGCTTGGCAAGCGCGGCACCCTTCAGGCGCGCCGTTTGGCCACGGCACGTTTACGCGTGCACGGACCAACGGTCCAGTTGACCAAGGATGAACGCCGCAAATGGCGTCAAAACGAGGACGTGTTGAGGATTCTCTTTGAGGAAATTGCGCCTGCGTTCAAGGAACGCCAGGGCGGTTACACGCGCATCGTGAAGATGAATCAACGCCAGGGCGATTCCGCCCAGCGCGCGATTCTAGAATGGGTGGATTTTACTTCGGCCGCTCCGGCACCAACGGAAGCCGCCCCCGCGGAGGAAACCAAACCTGTTGAAACCAAGGCGGCGGAACCAGAAACTGAGAAGAAGTAAGTAAATCAAGCAGAAATTTCCAAAGCCCGCTCGGCAGAGCGGGCTTTTTATATTGTCCTGCGGTCATCACCGCAGCCACAAACAAACCAATCCGGCAATAACCAGAATCGCCACAATCCACCAGAACCTGGAAACGCCACGGGGCACGGTCTGTTCTCCGCCAAATTCGCGTTTCACGAAATCATCGTAATCGAAATTTTCGCCCGGCAGGTTAAGATTGTCATAATGCGCTTCTTCCGACCAACCGGTCTTTTCGTCGGAACCACATTCCGGGCAGGCTTTGGCGCCGGACGGAACCCCCGCGCCACAGTTGGGGCAGACTTCGGGCGGCATTACCCTCCCACACCGGCGTATTCCTCGTCGGTTTTCAACTCAAGCCCCATCAAGATGTAATCGTGTGAAATGGCCTGCATGTCCTTGACGTATTCCTCCAAACGTAAAAGCTGACTAAAACCAAGCATGGCAAACACTTTGATGGCCGCTTCCTGTTCACCAATGAACTCCGCCTCGACTCTTTCCAAGCCGGCGCTCCGCGCAATACCAACGATTTCAGTGACCAGCGCCCGCGCCAGGCCGCGCCCGCGAAATTCTGGATGCACGAGCACGCTCACCCGGCCAATGTGCCGTTTCCAACCGCCAAGCTGCTGATGCAACGTCGCATCGGCAATGATCTTGCCACCAATGAGTCCGACAAGCGGCAGGTTGCGGCCGTAGTCAATGTTCCGGCACCAATCCCGGATTACCTCGAAGTCGGTGACGCGATGTTTGATGACCATGCGTTCCGGTTCGGGAATGCCAAGAAAAAGTTTGTGAAAATCCTTTTCATCGTCGCGGCGCAACGGGCGGAGTGTTGCCTTCGTGCCATCCTTGAGCGTCACGGCTTTGGGAAACTTCTGAAGTTCAAGTTCAATGCTGAATGACATGGGATTCCTTTCAGTTTGCTTTACACTTTGCGCCAAATGCGCCGCGACCGCAACTCAATCCTTGTAAAATTGCGACGATTTGCCGGCGACGCCATCGGCGGGGTGTGGCAAATTTTCGGCAACGGTCGCCGGATCGAAACTCCACCGTGCAGCCAGCGAAGGAACCTTTTCCACGTTGGCTGCCGCATTTTCTGCCATCGTCGCATTGTCCATCCCCGCGTCTTCGCCGTAACCGAAGCATCTCATATTTAATTCGGTTTCAGCCAGGGATTTGACGCCCTGATGCCAGACTGTTTCGTCCACCCATACATACGCGCGCTTCACGACGCCATTTTCCACGCGCGCCCACGCGTGATGGTGTAAAGCAGGGTCCGCCATAAATAGCTGAACGTGGCCCAGTGCGCCGCTCAGTCGAACCAGAAAATGAAAACAACGGTCCACGTCGTGGCCGGGTTGCGGCAGGCCGGAGCCAGTGACAATAATCCAGCCGTTCACCGGCGGCCCGATGAAAAAATCGTGTCCGCCGCTAATGCCTTCCGTCCAGGGACAGGGTGCGGAATAACTCAAACCCAATGCAGCCTGAACCGCCTTGGGGTTCGACGAACGCACGGACAGCCAAATGGCCGGGCGACGTCTGAACTCCAAGCTCGGCGCAGAAGACTCGCCGGCGTTATGCGCCGTTTGTTGCATCGCACGCGCGCGACGATGCAGGATAACCATCCCAACAAACATGATCGTGCCCACGCCCAAGGCCAGCATGTGGAGCGCGAGCAACATCAATGGAACCGTGTCCACCGGATTCACCCAATGAATTTACGCATGGGGAGCAAGTGTTCAACCAATTTTTGTCAGGATTATGGCAAACAATGGCCGTGCGAACGCTGTACCGCAGCGGCACAATAGAAAAGCCGGCGGGCGACATCACATCGCCCGCCGGGTTTTCAATTTGTCAAACGTTCCGTCAAACACTGGCTTGATGCCGCCGTTTCAGGATGAGCAGCAGCAACCCGCCGCCCAAGGCGGCCAATGCCAAGGCTTCCGGCTCAGGACATCGCTGATGATGTTATACGTAGCTGGCGGCACAGCGGTACTTAAAATAAATCCGGGATCGTTCGCTGTGGGAGTATAAACAGCGCCATTGTTTCCCTCGGGACCTATTTCCGGTATGGTGACGGCAAGGGACATTAAGCCTGCTGGCAATCCGGTATCCGCAGGAGAATCTGCCGGGTCCGTTGCCGAAAAGTCCGAGTAGAAGATAATCTGACTTTGCGGGCCGCCTGTTGGATCCCAGAATCGGACGATGTCGGAATCTTGTTGGCTGCCTGCGGGGTTCCCCGGCTCGGTTAACACCACATCTCCGGGTATAACCGGAAACGCCAGATTATAAACCAAGACGGGTGTGGGGGCTGGTATACCACCCGAAGGATCTGGTTGCATCACCCCCGGCGAAATGCCGGGTCCGGTTGAGTTGCCGAACTCGTCGAAGGTGTATATCTGGGTCGTCTGGGCGAATGACGAAGCCGTTGCAATCGCATACGCGCAGCCGAGGGCAATCAGGGTTTTGGTTGAAGGTTTCATGGTAACTTCCTTTCTCATTTTTTGGTTTTGATTTCGCACTGCGGGCACCGTCAACTTCTTGGAAATCAAATATCCAATTAGGTTAGAGCATTTCCATAAATAATGTAGCTTTACAATGATGGGGCGATGTGGCAAGGTGTGGGCATGCGAGCCATCCCTGTGCCGGTGCGCGAACGGATCATCCACCTCTACGAACAAGGCAAAAGCACCGCCGAGATCGCGGAGTTTTGCGGCTTCTGTGTGGCGGCCGTGCGCCGGGTGCGCCAGCACTTCAAGGCGCGGGGCACCGTGGAACCGCAAACCCACTTGTGCGGACGCAAGACGCTGCTGACCGCCCAGCGCAAGGCCCGCCTGCAAAAACTGGTGGCCGACCAGCCCGATGCCACGCTGGCGGAGTTGGGGACCCGGCTGGATCGTCCCGTTCGGGACTTCGACGGTGGATTTGTGGCTGCGGCGGCTGGGGTTGAGCTATAAAAAAAACGCTGCACGCCGCCGAGCAGCACCGGCCCGACGTGGCCGAACAAAGGGCGCACTGGCATGAGCAGCTGGCCGTCGGAGCCCGCCGCCCGGCTGGTGTTTGTGGATGAAAGCGGGGCCAACACCAAAATGACCCGTTTGGGCGGACGCGCCCCGGTCGGCGAACGGCTCGTCACCCATGTTCCGCACGGACATTATCAAACCAGCACGCTCATTGCCGCCGTGCGCCTGAGCGGGGCTTGCGCCCCGTGGCTGTTTGAAGGGGCCATGGATGGCGAGATGTTTTTGGCGTGGGTGCGGCAAGGGTTGGTGCCCACGCTGCAAGCGGACGACTTGGTGATCATGGATAATCTGGCCACGCACAAGGTGGCTGGGGTGCGCGAAGCCATTGAGTCCGCCGGAGCCAGACTCCGGTATCTGCCGCCGTATTCCCCCGACTTCAACCCCATTGAAAACATGTGGAGCAAAATCAAACAACTCCTGCGCAGCCTGGCTCCGCGCACCGGCGGGGAACTGCTTGAGGCCGCCGCCATCGCCTTTGCCGCCGTCTCCCCCGCCGACTGCCAGGGCTTCTTTTTACACGCCCATTACGCTATATGATTTATGTAAATGCTCTAACGTCCACCGTTCTGAGTGATCGTGGTGAAGGCGACTCTCCCTTAACGCGCAACCTTGATTCGGCCTGCACCGCGGCCTTTTGGATGCTTACCACGGATTTAGCCACAACCGGGCAGGGATGGCAAGCAATAGTTATCCACACAATTAGTACCATTACGAACTATGCGGACTCCATTCATTCTTAACAGCTTGGGTTAACGCACTATGAAGTTATTCACAAGATTAGAGTTTCTGCAGGCTCTGTTGCTAAGAACGGGAGTCAAAGGGCTTCATGAGTTTTGCGGGTCGCGTGTTCTGATTCAACCACCTAAGATAGCGTTCGTTGCCAGCGCGCAAAGGCAGGGCCAAAAATTCCGGCGTTTCGTAAGGATGTTTGGCGAGAACCAACTTTTCCAACGCGGGAAGCTTGGACTTCTGCGTCTTCAGGATCAGCAAAACCTCCGCGCCTGATTCAATTTTTTCCTGCCACCAGTAATGGGATTCAATTCGAGGGACAAGATTCGCGCAGGCAATGAGACGCGCCCGCAACGCGGCCTTGGCCAGCGCGCGGGCGGTTTTCAAATCCGGTATGGTGACGAGGACGATGACGAATATGTTGGCGGGTTTCATTCTAATTTTGTTGATGCCAAAGTCCCTGCAATAGTCCCCAGCTATATTGTTCTAGCTTCCAATTGATGGACGCACCCATTTCACGATTTGCATCGAGATTGAATAATTTAGGAGGGTCTATGGTGCGCGGATGGAATAGCCCGGCATAAACATTGACCGAATAAATTCCGGACGCCGCGTGACAAGTTCGGCAACTTTCGAGGACTGTGCCCTTAAAGGTTGATGAATCTGGCACTTCAGGTTCTTTCGGTTTCCATTCAAATTGGTCAAATCCCTTTCCCATGAAATGGACAAACAAAAAATCCGTTTCATCTTTGGCGATTTCTCGAAGTGCGCAGTTTCGCCGGCAGTCCATCTGAAATTCATAAAATCTTTGCGGCGGAATATATTGAGCGGAAACGCCACCGTTATGATTGGTCATCATCACCCTGGTTGGTGGTGCGATTGCCAGATAACGGCGCAGTTGGATGCTTTCGATAATTCGCGTTGGCTGAATACGACCCTCCGTGTCAATCACACACATTCGTCGAACGAGCGCCCATTCTGTGTTTGTCGGAAATTGGGGAAGGTCTGGATTTAATGTCAAAATTTCTCGAGGTTCATTGTTCGTGGCTATCGGAAAGGAATTTGTTCCATCGAATCCATAAGTTATGGTGAACGGATACATTGGATTTGTTTGATAAATCCAATGTTTAAAATTGTTAAGTTGATTCAAATATGAAAGGGTCGCTTGCCTGCCTCCTGGCAGGCGAAGCATGACCAGAAAAGCGGACCGTCCACCAAAACTGTGATCGTGCGCTGGCGCGATTTCCTCGTTTCCATTGGAATTGGGAGCGACATTCACCCAATCGCCATTGGTTTCAAACAGTCCTTGTGGCAAATCAGGCAACCTTCCTGTTTCAGCTTGCATGGGATAATTGTCCGGTAACGAAGCGATTTCATTCGTGGTCAGAGCCAGTCTGCGAATGATGACAGCCAGGCGGCTCTGAAGCTCTCTGCGTTCTGATGCGTAAGGCGCGCTTGGCCATGGCAATGCTGTCCAGTCAAACAATTGCCACAAGTCGCGCTGCAACAAAACGCGCTTGAGCGGGTCGTGAACCAATTTTTCGCCGTGCGTGTTGATAAATTCATCAAGAACTGAAATCGCCTGCCGATGCGAAGCCCCAGCCAATAAATTTGTCGTACCGAACCAATATAGAATGTCCAATTCATCCAAGCCATATTTTTTGCCGTCTTGAGCCGTTCGCTCAAACAAAGTTTCATTCAGCCGATTCCAAAGATGGTTCGTGTCGGAGTCGTAAATTGTATTTGCATCCGGCGCATCGGCGGCTTTCAAAGTAATTGCGTTGAACAGAACGGCGGCGATTATTATTACAGCGCAATTTTTCATTTTAAGCTTGTTTGCGGAATCCGATTTATTTCACGCCGAATTTCTGTTGTAGTCAAGACATGGACGCCGCATTGCCGCCGCTTACGCCTGGCACGCTTTACCTCGTTGCCACGCCCATCGGCAACCTCGAAGATATCACGTTGCGCGCATTGCGTGTGTTGCGCGAGTGCGACGTGGTTGCCGCTGAGGACACGCGGCGTTCGGGGCAGTTGCTCAAGCATTTCGGAATCTCCAAGCCGCTGTTGAGCTATTTCCAATTCAACGAAGCCAGGCGCAGTGAAGAAATCATCGAACGTCTCCGGCACGGGGGAAAAATCGCGCTGGTTACGGATGCGGGCAGTCCCGGCATCAGCGATCCCGGTGAACGGGTGGTCAAGGCTGCCATCGCCGCCGGGTTCCGCGTCGAGGCCGTGCCGGGGTCGTGCGCATTGGTTGCCGCGCTCACGGCCAGCGGTCTGCCAACGGACGAATTCCATTTCGTCGGCTTCCTGCCGCACAAGTCCGGCCAACGCCGGAATAGACTGGCGTCGCTTGGATCAATTCCCGGAACCCTGGTATTTTATGAATCGCCGTTCCGAATTGAAAAGCTGTTGTCTGAAATGATTGAAGTCTTTCCCGAACGTGAAATCGTCCTCGCGCGCGAGTTGACGAAAAAATTCGAGGAGTATTTGCACGGCAAGCCGGCGGAGTTGATCGCTCTTGCTCAATCACGCTCTTTGAAAGGCGAATTTGTAGTCCTGGTTGGCGCCAAGAAATAGAAAACCACCGCCCCCCGATTAGAGAACTGCTCCCTCTCTTCAGCGTGGCTGCCGTGTGACGCAGTTGGCGCGTTCTTCGCGCGAAAGCTACTTGGACTTTGTAGCCCTGACTTTCGCCCAGCGCGCCTTGGCCGCCAGGGAAATCTTCCGGCGGGCGGCGGCGCTCATCTTCCGGCGTTTGGGGCCGCCTTTAGCCGTTGCCTTGGCTGCAGAAGTATTTCCGGCCACGGCCACCAGTTGCGATTGAAGGCGTTCAATTTTTGCTTTCAGGGCTGCCAGGCGTTTTAGCTTGGCTACCGAGAGATTAAGTAGTTCATTCATGCGCGTTTAGAATAGAGTGGAATGGACTAAAAGAAAAGCATCATTTTTCGGCAGAAGTAGCTGTCTAATAGAGAGGGAAAACCCAATCGTCATCACGAAGATTGAAAACATAATATTCGAGGCACGGGTTTTGCAGGGGTGTCGCGCCAACGGCGCCATGGAGTGCGGCGACAGGTCACCGCACTCCAAATCCGGAATCTGAAATTGTAGCAGCCGACGTGAGTCGGTCATTATTTTTGCGGTGGATTTTTAGTTGGAGCGGACTCATGTCCGCTTGCTACACGAAGGGGTGCTGATGCTGCTGTATTGAGATGGGAGAGGCCACTGACGAGCCGGCTCGCAGGGGGGACGCTCGCCCCCACCAAAACATTCAAATTGTACCATTATCCGGCATCAGACAAACTTCCCCGGATTCAAGATGCCTTTCGGGTCGAGCGCCCTTTTTACCACGCGATGCAATGCGCGGACCTCGGTTGAAACGGCCCGCGGCCACCAGCGTTTTTTAGCGAGACCGATGCCATGCTCGCCACTGATCGCGCCGCCCCAGGCGATGACTTGCGCAAAGAGTTCGTCCAGCGCCGCCTCGGCACGCCGGTCGGCTCCCGGCTGATTGAAGTCCACCATCACGTTGGTGTGAATGTTGCCGTCGCCAGCGTGACCGAAGCACGCAACGGGCAGGCCGTGTTTCTTCTGGAGTTTGGCGGCAAACTGGAACAGGTCTTCCAACCGGCTGCGCGGCACGACAATGTCTTCATTGAGTTTGGTCAGGCCGGTATCGCGAAGGGCGTAGGAAAACTCGCGGCGGATTTTCCAGATTTCCTCGCATTTTGCGGCACCCAGGCCGCGCTCGAGAAACAAAGGTTTTTGACGCCGAACAATTTGTTCCAAATCCTTCGACTCATACCGGACGGACTTTTCCTGCCCGTCGAGTTCAATGATCAGAAGAGCGCGACAGCCGCGGAGGCGATTGCTTTTGGTGCGTTGATAAGCAGCGGCCAGCGTAAATTCGTCAGCCAATTCGAGCGCACTGGGCAAAAAGCCGGCGGACAATACCGCTTGCAGCGCGCGCACGGCATTTTTCATCGTATTGAAGCCCACGGCAAGACACGCGCGGAATGGCGGCAATGGAATCAATTTCAAAGTTGCTTCGGTGACGATGCCGAGCAAACCTTCCGAGCCAACAAACAGGCGCGTGAGATCGAAGCCGGTTTTGTTTTTGTGCGTGCGTCCGCCGACACGAACGATCGTGCCATCGGCCAGCGCGATTTCTAGGCCGAGGACGTAATCGCGTGTGACGCCATACTTTAGACAACGCGGACCGCCGGCGTTGGTGGCAATGTTGCCACCAATAAAATTGTTCGCGCGGCTGGCAGGGTCGGGCGGATAAAACAAACCGCGTTTTTCAACGGCTTCCTGGAGTTTTTGTGTAATGACGCCCGGTTCCACAACCGCGACAAAGTCAGCGGCGTTGATTTCTTTGATCCGGTTCATGCGTTCCAAGGAAAGCACTATGCCACCATAAACGGGGACACAGCCGCCGACATAGCCATGGCCTGCGCCGCGCGCGGTGACGGGAATGTTGTGCTGATTCGCAAAACGCAGAACAGCGGACATGGATTTGACTGAACGAGGCATGGCGACGGCGTCGGGTTGTTGGGCGGCGAACCATTTGTCCCCGGCATACTTCGCCAAAGTATGTGGGTCCAAAACAATTTCGCCGGCCGGCGAAATTGTTTTGAGTCGGCGCAGCCATTTTGATTTCGCGGCGATCATTCAGCGGGTGCGTTGAGGAATTCCCTCGCGTCGGAGGCTTCGCACTCGGGCACCTGGACGCGGATGCCGCCAGTGGCAAGTGAATAGCCGTCAATACTCAACGCAGAAAGCTCGTCGGCGACGAAGGGATGGAAATTCGCAGCTTCGAGCCGGGAACGGGCGAGTTGAGCTTCAGCCGGGCTGAAGGCAGTGAAGACGGTGACGAGATCCATGCTATTCTATTATTTAAGGCGTATCGGCCTGTGTGATCAAGCGGCCAAGGGTATTTTCATTTCGGCGAAGACAATGATGCCGGCGCCGGTTTGGAGCAGGCTCTGTACTTCCACTTCCACTTGCTGGCCGATGTGTGACTGGCCGTTGTTGACAACGACCATCGTGCCGTCGGGCATGTAACCGATGCCCTGGCCCTTGTCCTTGCCTTCACGCACGATTTTCAGGTGCAAAATCTCGCCCGGCAGCAAAATTACTTTGAGGCATTTGGCGACTTCATGAAGATTCACATAACTGACCTTCTGGAGTTCGGCCACCTTGGCGAGGTTGTAATCGTTGGTGAAAAGCCGCGCATTCAGGTTGCGCGCGAGACGGACCAGTTTGGAGTCCACGTCCTTTTCTTCGGGGAAATCACCGTCATGAATGCGGACTTCAATGCCGGTGTTGCGCTGAATGCGGTTGAGCATCTCGAGTCCGCGTCGCCCGCGGGCGCGCTTGATGGGGTCGGTGGAGTCGGCAATTTGTTGAATTTCCTTAAGGACGAACCGCGGCACAACGATCAGACCTTCAAGAAAGCGGGCTTCAATCAAATCCGCGATCCGGCCGTCAATGATGACGCTGGTGTCGAGCAGCAGCAGATTATCCGACTGGCCTTGCGGCCGAAAACGGACGTAAGGAATAATGAGCGAGAAATCCTCCTTGTTGCTGCGCATGGCGAGAATGATGCCGATGTAGCTGAAACTTAGAAAAAGACCGAGACGAACAAACCATTGAACCTTTTCGTCGGCATTTTCCATCAAAGGCGAGTGGCCAATGAGCAAGGCGACGGCCATGCCAAGCAGCAAACCAAACGTGGTGGCGGAAAACGCGCGGAGCGAAAAGCCCTTGAGCATTTCGTCCAGGGCGATCATCAATCCGCCAAAACCAAAGCCGATGAGCATGCCAAACACCTCGCTATGATTGGCGGCAATGAATTCCGGCCGCACCTGGCTGATGGCCAGGCCCGCCGCCATGCACAGGCCCAGAAATAAAATCCGGATGGTCCAGAGTGGAGTCATTGTTGTTCGACGGCACGCGGCGAGAGCAGGGCGGGGGGCGCGGTATTGGTGGGCGGCGGTTGGTGTGCCCACAAAATACCCCACAGCCCGCGGCGGTTCAGGTTGCTGGTGGTGACGGCGAGGTTGCCGGCGATGGCCTGCACGTTGTTTGACAGTTGTCCGTTTTGCAGCAAGGCACCCGCCAAACCCTGGCCGGATTGCAAATCATCCATCAACTTTTTCAAAACCTCGGTGGAATCATCAATGTTTTTGACGGCGGCGGAAATTTCCGGGCCGTTGGTTGAGATGATTCCATGGGCCTCGCCGGAGAGGCTTGCAAGGTCCTGCGAAAAGAAGACCACATTGCTGACGGCGAGGTGGATTTGGACGCCATTGGTCGCGACAAGCGCGTTGATGCTGGCTATCGTGTTCGTCGCTTGCGCGGAGACTGAGCGTAGGTTGCCGATGGTGTCGGCAAAATTGGTCAGCGTTTGTTCATTCAGCACCAGGCGGCGCACATCCGTGACGGCGGCGTCGAGTTTCTTCGCCGTTTCATCAATGCGCTGGATGAAACCGGCGGCGGCCCGGGCCGTTTCCTGCAAATTGAACGGCGCCTCGCACTCCACGTTGGCGCCGTTTTGTAGAAACGGCGGTGCGTTGGAGGTCGGGATGATCGCGACATATTGGTCGCCCAGGAAGCCGGATTGCTGGATGACAAACCGCGCGTCGTGATAAATGTTATGATTTTTGTAAATGCTCAGGAGGATGGTCACGCTTTTGCCGTCCGGGGCGAGTTGGATGTCCGAAACCTCGCCGACCTGCACGCCGGCCAGCAGCACCGAGGCGCGCTGCTTGAGACCGCCGACGTTGCTGGCGTGCAGCCGCAACTCGTAGGTGCCCCGAAACAGGCTCGTGCCTTTGCTGAATTGAATCAGCAGCACGGCCAGCAACACCAGCCCGACGAGGACGAACAGGCCGACTTTGACTTCCTGGCGCGATTTTTCCATGATTTAATTTTTTTTGGCGTCCGCCACGCCGTCAATAAACTGGCGTACCACCGGATCCTGCGATGCAAAGAATTCATCCGGTGCGCCGCTGGCGTAAATTACTTTGTCATGCATCATCAGCACGCGGTTGCCCACGCGCCGGGCCGTGCGCATGTCGTGGGTGACCACCACCGTCGTGACCTTCAGCCGGTCGCGCACATGCACGATCAGGTTGTCAATGCTGTCGGACACGATCGGGTCCAGCCCGGTGGTCGGCTCGTCGTAAAGCACAATTTGCGGCTCATAAACAATCGCGCGCGCCAGCCCGACGCGCTTTCTCATGCCGCCGGACAATTCCGCCGGATTTTTGTTTTCCGTGTCCGGCAAATCCACCACGTCCAAAGCGTGGGCCACCCGCCGGGCGACTTCCCTTTCGGTCAAATGTTCATGCCGGCGCAGCCCGAAGGCCACGTTTTCCTCGACGGTCATCGAATCGAACAACGCCGAACCTTGGAACACCATGCCAAATTTCCGGCGCACGCGCAGCAACTGGCGTTCGTTCATCGGTACAATATTTTCCCCGTCAATCAAGACTTCGCCCTGGTCCGGCTTCAACAGGCCGATCAAATGCTTCAGCAAAACGCTCTTGCCGCAGCCGCTGCGCCCAATGATGGCAACGGATTCGCCGTTTTCAATCCGAAAGCTCACGCCGTCCAGCACCATGTTGCCGTTGAAACTCTTTTTCAAATCGCGGGCTTCGATCATAGCTGCCCCAACAGCCTGCTCAAAATCATCGTCAGGAAGAAATCCGTGATCAAAATGGTGATGCAGGCATAAACCACCGCCTCGGTCGTCGCGCGCCCGACGCCTTCGGCGCCCAGCCCGCAGGTCATGCCCTTGTAACAGCCGATGAGCGCGATGATGCCGCCGAAAATGAACGCCTTGACCACGCCGATGATCACGTCCACGTCGTGGGTGAAGTGCAGCATGTTATACCACAGGTATGTCGGATCAATGCCGAGGAGTTGCACGCACACGAAGTAACTCGCGCCGATGCCGACGCAAATGGATTCGAGGGTCAACAGCGGCAGCGCGATGTGCCCGGCGGCGATGCGCGGCACGACCAGGTAGTCCACCGGATGCGTCGCCAGCGTGCGCAGCGCGTCAATCTGCTCGGTCACGCGCATTGTACCCAGTTCGGCGGCGATGGCCGCGCCGACGCGCCCGGCCACCATCAGCGCCGTCAGCACCGGGCCAAGTTCGTCGCACATCGAGACGCCGACAACCGCGAGCGTGGCGGTGTCCATCTTGACCCGGTGAAATTGAACATAGGTTTGCCAGCCCATCACCATGCCGGTGAACGCGCCGGTGATGAGCACCACCGCTTGCGATTTCACCCCCATGAAAAAAATCTGATAGATCAGGTCGCGCCAGGCCACCCTGAGCTTGAACAGTGAAGCGGTGGCTTCTTTGGCCAGCAAGGTGAAGCGTCCAAGACCAGCCAGGGATTCCATCGCACGCTGTTTGACGGAAGAAATCATCGCCGGAAAATATCAAACTTGCAGAGGGTTTGACCAGTGCGGTATTTTGGGTCCACCGGCGTTGCAATTCGGCCTGAAATCTGCAATGTTCAGGCGCTAGGGTTGGAGTGCGAAAATGGCCTTTGCGGATCGTATTAATTCTTTTCACACTCTTTATACCGCTGGCGGTCGCCGTAATTTGGGGCAACTCGGCCTTTCTGATTTACGCCGAAAATTCTTGCGCTTTGTTTGCGGATGGGCCAGAGTGGAAATCTGATCGCGGGGTGGAGCAGCCCGGTAGCTCGTCAGGCTCATAACCTGAAGGCCGCAGGTTCAAATCCTGCCCCCGCAACCAATTTTCCTCAGGAAATTGAGGGTGCTTGCAAGTCCCGCACAAATTCAGGCAATTATCGGCGGTATTCAAAAGCCGAAAAATGAAGTTCCCAAAGACGTCAATCGTCGGCGGACTGCCCTATTGTCGAGGAAGTGGCTACGGCAGATCACGCTTTGGCGAAAAGACACGCTGCACCGGATGCTGAATCGCGATGGCAACCCCACAGTGCGTAATTTGGGCACGACTGTGCGGAACATTACCGAAGGTTTGCACCCAAGGGGTTGCGTGTTCAAGTGGCTGTAAACCATTGGAGATGAAAGTATGAGTGTGATCGCTGGAGTATTTTTAACGCGCAGCAGGTTAATCTTTCAGCCGAAGTGGATGTCTTGATATGATTTTGCTGTGAATCGCGAAGGAAAAATACGTATCATGCTATTGGCGGCCATCGCAGCCGCCGTGTGCCTTGTCATTGCGGCCGCCCATTGGGGTTGGCCGTCGTATCGGCATTACAAGGAGAAACGCAGTGCCGCCGAGGCGCAGGTCTTTTTTGCCAAAGGCGATTATCGCAACGCTTGGTTGAGCGTCCGCCTGGCGCTTCTGATTAATTCCAACAATGTCCCAGCCTGCCGCGTCATGGCCGGCCTGGCTGATGCCGCCCATTCACCCGCGACATTGGACTGGTACCAGAAGTTGGTGAAATTGTCCCCCACCATAACCAACAAACTTCTTTTGGCATCCGCCGGGTTGCGGTATCAAAGCCCGCCCTATCCGTTGACCACCCAAATGCTGGCGGACCTGTCGCGGTCCGCCGCCCAGGTTCCGGATTTTCACATCGTCTCCGCCGAACTGGCGCTGGCCCTGCGTCACATGGCCGAAGCCCAAGCCCAGTTTGAGACCGTTTGCCGGCTGGATCCCAGCAACCGGCTCGACCAGCTCAATCTCGCCGTGATTTGCCTCGGTTCAACCAATGCCGCCACGGCCGACGACGCCCGTGCGAAGTTGAAACAGTTTAGCGACGACGCGAATCTTGGCCCGTCGGCGTTGCGCTCGTTGATTGCGGACCGGTTGCTCCACGACGACGCACCGGGGGCGCTGGATTATTCGAGGCGATTGCTCGCCAGCCCGCAGGCGGCCCTGAACGACCGGCTGCAACACCTCGGCATCCTGAAGCGCCTGCAAAATCCGGAACTGGCCGGACAGTTGAAAGTTGTGCAGGCGCAATCCGCCACGAATGCCCTGATGACTGCCCAGGTCGCCTCGTGGATGGTCGCCAATGGTTTTTTAACGGAAGCCACCGGCTGGCTGAACCATCTGCCGGATAAGCTTCGGTCGCAGACGCCGGTCCGCCTCGCGCTGGTGGATTGTTATCTTGCCGACAAAAACTGGCGGGCACTCCGCGACTACGCCTCGAAAGGCTCCTGGCAAGACATGGAATTTCTGCGGCTCGCTTTTTTGTCCCGCGCCTGGAGCAAGCTCGGCGAACCCGTGATGGCGGAGGGGGACTGGAACTCCGCCGTGAGTCTGGCTGGCGATCAACTGGGCGCGCTCAACGCACTGCAGGAGCTTGCGGGCCGGTGGGGCATGAAATCCGAACAAGAGGATTTGCTCTGGCGGATTCTGCGGAGATTTCCCGATGCGGGCTGGGCGCAACACGCTCTGGAGCTACTTTATTTCGCTTCCGGCAACACGAGAGAACTGTATCAGCTTTATTTCGAGCGGCTCCCGGTTCTGCCTCAAAACATCGAACTCAAGAACAACCTCGCCTTCACCGCCCTGCTCTTGAAAACAAACTTGAATTCCGCATACCAATGGGCGGCGGAAGCTTATGCTCAACAAACCAATGACCCCGTCATCGTGTCCACTTACGCCTACGCGCTGCATTTGCAGGGCCGGAACAAGGACGGTCTGGCCGCGCTCCAAAAGCTGAACCGCGCAGACTTGGAACAGCCTTCCGTGGCGCTTTATTACGGCGTCCTGCTAACTGCCGCAGGAGAACGCACTGAAGCCGCGCCCTATCTCAAAACTGCCCAAACCAAAGGCCGGCTGTTGCCAGAGGAAAAGCGATTGCTGGCTGAAACCCTGAAATAAACCCAACCAACGAAGTTGGAGGCACTCACATCCTTGCTGTTGTTGGACACGCTTCGCGTTCAGCCATTTTGTTCGCGATATCGTAAATCACAATGACATTGGCGCATTATATAATTCTTGGGCGAGGTAGGGTGCATCACTCCGTGCGCGCCGCCTTGGTCAAATCGGGCGCTTAACCCAATTCGCGGCGGGCAGGGGATTGCCCGCCCTGCCTGGCTACTGCGCCAATGTTAATTTTAACTGCTATATTCTCCCAAAGATTCGGTATTTTCAGTTCGCTCGATGTTTTGTCAAAAGCAATCGGCGCCCAAAAACAAAGGGCTGTTCTTGAATGAACAGCCCTGACTTCTGAGTTTCCCCAGGTTCTTAAGCTATGCAGCTATGCGTGTTGACGTCTGGCAAGCATCCATCCGCCAAGCAACAGTCCGCCGACCAGCAGGAACCCGAATGCGCTGGGCTCGGGAACCGGAGTGGCCATTTCTGACAAATTGAAATTATCTGAACCGAATGTGAGCGTAAAACCAAAGTCCAAGGTGCCGCCAATAGGAACTGGCGTCCCAGCCAGATAGTCAATCGTGCCCGCGTAAGTCCCGTCTACTGGTGCGCCTGGTTGGGTGATGTTGGCAGTCCAGTCCGCAGGCGTGACGGTTGGCAAGCTAATCGAAAAAGACTGATACATGCTCACGTTGACAAGGTACTCTGTCCAAGCGAATGAGGAGGTGTTGCCTATGGAATTGTTGATTGCAAGAGTTGGATCAGACGTTACTTGCCCACTATACGTAAACCCGCCAGCAGAATTTTGAATGGCATTAACCGATAATGTATCGCCTGCAAGCCCAGCAGATCCATTATCCTGCATGCCTCCATTAAAATAAATCTGCGCGGAACTCCTCAATGGTTGAAAGAGTAACAAACCGGCACCCAGCAAAACCAACGTGAACGGAGTAATTTTCACAAAACTTTTAGGATTATTTTTGTACAACATACGCTGCCTTTCAAATATACGTCTGTTTTTCCGCCCGCAGCACTTTTGTACATCTCCGATTCGCCGCGGCATGTTGAAAATAAACTGACGGACTAATTTGTCAGTCTAGCTTGCTTCAACTGTCCGAGGTTGAGCTAAAGTTGTTGCTTTGTCAAGGACTTTTTTTCACTTTTATGAAGTTTTTTATGAACGGTCAATTTCTCACGTTTTCCCAGTAAAAACAGCATTTCTGAGAAATCCAGATTCAACCGGCTCCTGCGTTCGATTATTTTTTCACCGCCATGTCGAGATTGATTTCTGGAAAATATGCAATCCGCTACGCCGCAATAAGTTAAATACAAACGCGGATTACAGCTTCTAGGCGCTGTTAATCCGCGTCTCCCTGACTTGTTCAGATGCAATTACTTACATCTGAATTCTAATCTCGATCCGGTTCGCCCGGCTCTTCATCTTTGGCTGTTGGCCTCGCCAAGCACAGGCCCAGGCCCCCACCACAAACCGCCAGTCCCACAAGCATCCGCATCATCCATCCTTCGCAGACGTAATCAGAGTAATCATGCCTGAGTTGGAGCACAAAACCCACCTCCTGATACGGCGTCCAAAAAATGAGCAGCGACGACGCTTGCCCAAGTGTGTGCTCACAAAAAGCAAACCGGCGAACCGACTTTGTATTCGATCCGCCGGCTTCGTTTATGTCAACCTTCGAAGCTGTGTCTGATGGGCCTCCGTTAGTTGCGACGGACTCGGTGCCGTAAACTCAGAAGCAACAGCAATCCGCCGCCCAAGCTCCCGAGCAGCATGCCGCTCGGTTCTGGGACTGGAATCTGATGGAATGACTGTGTAACTTGGGAGATGGTAATAAAAGCTCCCGGCGGAGAAATCGCGGCAAGGCCGATATCTTTAGTTACATAGAGCAGGGTTTGCGGAGGTACGATGTTGAGCTGGTCGTTTATTTCCGCTGGCGGATCAGTAACGTCATAAGCCGCCAGATGGCTCTGACCGACAATTGGCCCGCCGAAACTTCCGGTGGACACCGTTTCGTCCACCGCGAGAAATGTGCTGCCGGCCGGCTGGGCGCTGCCGGTGTAGGTTTGATCAATCATGTCAATCGAACCGCCGCTTGCAGAAACAACGTAGTCGAGTTTGAGATCCGCGACCGTCGTGCTCAAAGTTGCCAAGGCTACACTTCCCGACCATGTGAGGTAATAGACGCCGTCAGAGCCTATGCTTGCCGTAACCTGGATCTGGTTGGGATCAAACGAGGTTAAATCAGTGTCTTGATAACTGAAACCAGTGAACGTCTTATCGCCAATAACCAGAGTGCCACCGCTGGCCGCAAGGTCAGCCAAATTATCGGTATAAACTTGCGCGAAGAGTGAACTGGCTCCCATTGCCGACATCAAACCCAGAACCAGCATCGTTTTTGATCGGATTCTAAAAAGTTTCATAAGTCTTATCCTGATTCTCTTTAAAGGTTTCTTGCTTTGTCCGCAGCGTTGTTTGGATTTCGGATTCTTTGCGGCACTCGCTGAACATAGGTTGACCGTCAAACTTATTTATTATCCTAACCCAACAATAGCGGATATTGAGCTAAAATCATCAGCATGTCAAGAACTTTTTTAATTTTTTGTTTTTGAGACAGTCAGCCTTATTATGTCAACCTTCTGGCAATAACGGCTTATGTTTTGAGCAAAGTGCCGTGGTTATCAATCGAACAGAAGGCGTTTACTATTTGGTGTGACCAAAAGGGAGTTCAAATTCCAAATTAGGACACTACCTAAAATCTTCGAGTCGCAAACTGCCGTAGATATTTCAGCACGACCTTCAAATCCTTCGGCGATGGCGCGGTAAGGACCACGGTTTCTCTGGTGACCGGATGCGGCAGCGTCAATTCTTCCGCGTGGAGCGCGACACGCGAAATCAGCGGACGTTCTTCGCGTCCGGGCTTGAGCCGATAATCCGGCTTGAGCCGCGAAAGCCAGAGCTGTTTGCCGCCGTAGATCTGGTCGCCTACAATCGGCAGACCGGCGTGGCGCAGGTGGACGCGGATTTGGTGCGTGCGATCAGTCAGTGGTTCGCATTTCAGCAGAGTGTAACCGGAAAATCTTTCCAACACTTCGAATTTAGTTTTGGATTTTTTGCCGTTTTGCGGATCCACGTGTTGCACGCCGATTTTCAGCGGATGCGGCGCGAGCTTGGCATCCACTTCAAATTTGTCCTCCGCTGGCGTTCCTTGTGTGAGCGCGACATATTTTTTAAGCGTTTTTTCGGAGCCAAACAGATTGGCGAGCGCAACGAGCGCCGCTTTGCTTTTGGCGAACAGAATCACGCCGCTGGTCTCGGAATCGAGCCGGTGTGCATTCATGAAGTAGTTCAGCCCGCGTTCGCGCGCCCACAGTTTGCCACCGGCGATGGCGGCGTGTAGCAACTGAATCAAATTAGTTCGCTGTGGATCGTCACGGTCGGGCGAAACGGGCAGACCTGCCGGTTTATCGAGGGCGAGCAAATGTTCGTCCTCAAACAAGACCGGAATTTCCCAGAATTCACGCGTGGCTGGGGAGGAAAGCTTGATGGTGTTCAAGGTTTTCAACCGCGTTGTTGTTTCCAAAGGCCACCGCGACCGCGGGCTTGGATGGTGATCAAGTTGAAAATTATGGCGCGTTGTTTCCCGGTTGTCCCGGGTAGATCGGCGTGTTGCGCAAATCCTGACTCCCGGTGCGTTCAAGCCAGTTGTAAAACGCTGCCGTCTCGCGTTGCTGCCGAAGCTGGGCGGTAAATTCCGGCAAATTGGCCTTCATGGCGGTTTTATCAATCGGCAACTCCGATTTGACATAAACAATAAAACCACCGTCATCCGTTGGCACAAAATCGCTCGCATGGCCAATCGTTGTGGCGAACGTGGCCGATTTGAGTTGGTTCATCGTGGCGCGATCGCCCAATTCCGGCAAATCGGCCGTGCTCAGGGAAAACGGCGGCAGCGCTTCGGCGTGCAACCCGGCGGCGGTACAAACGGACGAAAAATTTCTCCCACCTTCCAGGCCGTTTTGAAGTGTCTGAACAAAATTTGTCCCGGCCAGTCGCGCGTGCAACGTGGCTTCATGGAGTTGGTAATCCCGTGTGACGCGGGCGCGGATCTGGTCGAGCGGCGGAATTTCGCTAGGCAGTTGCTTGGCGAGCGCGATGACATAAATGGCATCCCTGCCAGCAATCGGCCCGGCCAGCGGTTCATCAGGCGACAGTCCAAACGCGGCTTTCGTAAACGCTTCCGGCGCGGTGATTTCTTCCGGACCGTATTCCTTGCCGAACGGCGCGGTAACCAGCACCGCCAGCCCTTTTTGTTTGGCAACCGTGGCGAGGTTTTCCGGCCGCACCGGGTCCATGTCGAAAACTTGATTGGCGAAATCATCGGCTTGCTGGCGCGCATCGGCCACCGCCTCTTGCCGGATTAACAGGTCGCGGATTTTCTCCTTCGCTTCCTCGGGTGTTTTCGCTTCCGGGAAGGCGTTCGTGCCGTATTGGCGGTAAATGGCCTCCACCTGGTCGTTGAGATTGGTTTGGGACAATTTTTGTTCCGCCTTGGCCATGAAATTTGTCACCGGAAAGGCGACGTAGCTGACTTGCACGCGGTCGGGCAGGCGATATTCAGCGAGATAATTCGTGTAAAATTGGCCGACGAGGGCGGACGTCACCGGGACGGAAGCCAGATAATTCGACGCGGAAAAGAAAACAATTTGGGCGGAGAGTTCCTGATTTTGACGTTGATAAACCTCAGCCGCTTCCTGCGGTGTGATGAGGTCGCCGGTCAATCCCATCGCTTGGCGCAATTGATCTATGACCAAGTCGTGCCGGACGAAGTTCTCAAAATCTCCGGCATCCATGCCTTTCGGTTGGAGAATGGCTTTTACGAAACCATCCAGCGGCACGCTTTGGCCATTGATCCCCAATGCCTGCGCCAGATTGGGCGAACTTAAAATCTCATTCGCCGTCGAGGCCACCACGTCGTCTCCGATGTGAATGCCCAAGTCTTGCCCCTTTTGAATGAGCATCAGGCGCACGTAAACCTCACGCCGCAAATCATTTTCGGAATAATTTGGATCTTTGTCCGGCCACTGGTGAAAGCGAAACCAATGGTAGATATACACCTCATGCTCGGCGCCCAAATACGCGTCCAGTGTGACTTTTCGGTCGCCGATTGAACCAAGATTGCCACCGCCACTACTACCACTGTTGCGCGTTCCTGGGGCGGCACCCCAAAATAGAAAGGAAACCACCGTGGCAACGATGATGATGCCCCATAGCCAGCCCGAATGTTTGCGAATCGTCCCGATCATAGTGTTAATTCAAGATAGGAAGCGGGAAAGTTAACCAGCCGGGCCAATCGCGGTCAAACGCAAAAGCGCGCGAACTCAGCCCGCTTTCAGCCACCGCGCCACGTCCGCCGCCGCATAGGTGATGAGAATATCCGCCCCCGCCCGGCGCATGGCCAACAGGCTTTCCAGCGTCACCGCGCGTTCATCAATCCAGCCTTTGGCCGCCGCCGCCTTGATCATTGCGTGTTCCGCGCTCACGGAATAAGCGGCGGTGGGATAACCGAACTCCGTTTTGACGCGATGGATCAAATCGAGATACGCCAGCGCCGGTTTGACCATCACGATGTCCGCGCCTTCCTGAATGTCCAGCGCCACCTCGCGCAACGCCTCGTTCGCGTTCGCCGCGTCCATCTGGTAACTGCGCCGGTCGCCGAATTTTGGCGCGGACTCGGCGGCTTCGCGGAACGGCCCGTAAAATGCCGACGCAAACTTGGCCGCGTAGGACATGATGGGCGTGTCGGCAAAGCCGTTCCTGTCCAACTCCGCGCGGATGGCAGCCACACGACCGTCCATCATGTCGCTCGGCGCCACCATGTCCGCGCCCGCCTCGGCGTGGCTGGCGGCGGTGCGCGCCAGCAATTTCAGCGTCGGATCGTTCAAAATCTTCCCGTGCTGCACGATGCCGCAGTGGCCGTGCTCCATGTATTCGCACAGGCAAACGTCTGTGATGACAAGCAACGAGGGCAACTCTTTTTTCAGCAGCCGGACAGTTTGCTGCACGATGCCGTTCTTCGCGTAAGCGCCGGAAGCCTTAGCGTCCTTTTTGTCCGGAATGCCGAAGAGCAAAACCGCCGGAACGCCGAGTGCGTGGGCTTTTGCCGCTTCGCGGACGACTTCGTCCGGTGAAAGCTGGAACACGCCGGGCATGGCGTCAATTTCACGGCGCGACTTTCGTCCGAAGCGCGCGAACAGCGGCAGGACGAGTTGCGAGACTTGCAAATGCGTTTCCGCCACGAGCCGCCGCAGCGCCGGCGACTGCCGTAACCGGCGGGGGCGATAATTTGGAAATTGTCCGACGTGCAAATTCACGAGCTTATTCTAGTTTCAAACCGCGAAGCGCAAAGCGGAAAATGGTAACGGGAAACAATGCTTAAATCTAATTTCTCTTTTTTAAAAAACCTGCGAGCGCAACACAAGCACCAATTAAGATGATAACACAGGCGACAAACACACCAATTTGGCGATCTTGCATTAGACCTAGATTGTTCACGCTGACATCAGAGTCAGACAGCGCAACTGAAGTGTCGAAAAAGAAAGCAAAATAAATCAATATGCCAATGCCAACAACGACCAACGTTCCACCCAAAAAGGCCAGCGGACGAGCGCGAATTATATCAAGATCGGAAGGGGGTTGGATTTTGTTAGACGAGCGTTTGAATTCTGATTTCATTCGATCAAGCCGCTGTTCGATGTCATTTTTATCTTTCATGAGTCACTTCGCATTTGTCCGTTGCCTAATGGTCGTTGTTGCTTAACCTTTAGATTGGCGACGAATTTTGTAGTCTAACATTTTTCATAGGATTGACTCTGCTCCTGCCAAAAAACTTTATCAAGAAAAAGTTAGACACGAATTCCATAAATTATCACCAATTCAATTCGTGACAATTCGCGAAATTCGTGTCATGGATTTTCGCCATGCGGCGGGTGCAACAAATTTTCTGGGTTCTGACGGTGGCGGTTGTTTTTATCCTGGGCGCCTGGTTCGGTTTCAAGCTGACGCATTGGACGACGGCCGGTTCCGGTTTGCACGAGGAAGACACCGTCACGGTCGTGGAACAGATCCAGACACTTTCGGATTTGGTCACCGTCAAATATGTCCTGGAAAAAGTCGTTATCCTGAATGATGTCAAATGGTATGGCGAAAACCGCGTGCTTCTGCTCGCGCACGGCATTGTCAAGGCCGGCATTGATCTGAAACGCCTCAAACCGGAAGACGTGGCGATTACCGGCAAGAAGATTTCCCTGCACCTGCCGCCGCCGCAAATCACCGACGCCTACCTGGACGAAGGACGAACGCGCGTGATTGATTACTCGACGGGTTTGTTTCGGGCGCCAGACCCGACTCTGTCCCTGGCTACCACCGCCCGCCAAAACGCCGTGGACGATATTCGCCGCGCTGCGCGAATGGATGGTATTTTGACTGATGCCAACGATCGGGCGCAGTTGGAGCTGGCCTTGTTCCTGCATCAGGCTGGATTTGAAAAGGTCGAGTTTGTTGACAGAAATCCGACCAATTCCACGCACGAGGACGTGCCTAGATTTTAGCCAGCGTGGGTGATTTTGACCGGCTGTGGAAGTTCCCCCTCGGTTTCATTTTCAATGGCAATTTGCAGCCGGCGTTTCGACATGGAAATGCGCATCACCTGTGACCGAAGCTGCATTAAGCACAACGCAGCCGGTTGTGGCGCGAGCGGCTGATTTGCGGCTCGGCCATTGGTGCGAGTTTGTGGAGAGGGTTTCAACAAACTGGTTTTCTTGGCCATGCGGGCGATACCGCAAGTCATGTGCCAGAAAACTCTTCAAGCCAGCCCGCTGGCAACCTTTGCCCGCTGCAAAACTTTTTGCGCCAGCGTGCGGGCTTTTGTTGCGCCTTCGGTTAAAACTTCCTGGACATAACCCGGATTGGCGGCGAGCTTCGCGCGTTTCTGGCGCGCGTCGGTGAAGTAATCCCAGTAATGTTCGTATAATGCCTTCTTCAAATCGCCGTAGCCCAGACCGCCGGCGCGCAAGCGGCTCTCAAAATCTTTTGCCACGTCCGTGGGTGCCACCAGTTTGAGCAATTGAATGGCGAGATTTTTGTCGGCATCGGGTTTGGGCTCCTGTGGCGTGCGGCTGTCCATGATAATGCCCATGATTTTTTTGCGGATGGCCTTTTCGTCGCCGAAAATCTCAATCGTGTTGCCGTAGCTCTTGCTCATCTTCTGGCCGTCCGTGCCGGGCACCACGGCCACCTCATCGCGGATTTGTGGTTCGGGAATCACGAAGGTCTGGCCGTATTGCTCGTTGAATTTGATGGCGATGTCGCGCGTCATTTCGACGTGCTGTTTCTGGTCGCGCCCCACCGGCACCACGTTCGAGTCGTAAATCAGAATATCAGCCGCCATCAGCACCGGGTAGGCAAACAATCCGTGGCTCGGCGCGATGCCCTTGGCGATTTTGTCCTTGTAGCTGTGCGCGCGTTCCAGCAAACCCATCGGCGTGACCGTCGAAAGAATCCACGTCAACTCGGTTACTTCCGGCACGTCGGACTGGCGGAAGAAAACGGTCCGTTTGGGATCAAGGCCGCAGGCGAGAAAATCCAGCGCCACGTCCAGTGTGTTCTTGCGCCGTTCCTTTGCGTCGAAGAGCGACGTCATGGAATGGTAATCCGCGATGAAATAGAACGCTTCGCCCTTTTCCTGCAGCTCGAGGGCGGGTCGCATCATCCCGAAATAATTTCCGAGATGCAACGCGCCGCTGGGCTGGATGCCTGACAAAATTCGCATGGCGTGAGTTTAATGGTAAAACATCGAACGTCCAACATCGAACATCGAATGCCGATTGATTTCTCATTCGGTGTTCAGAGTTCAACGTTCGGTGTTCGGTGATTTCTTTTCCAGCGTGCCCGCCTTTACCTCCCAGCGCTGCAAGTCCTTTCCGAGTTCGCTTGGCCAGTTTTCCTCGGTGGCGGTCATGAAGACCTGTCCGCTCGACTTGCGCGCGTGTTCCAGCAATGGCAGGAAACCACTGCGTCGCTTCACGTCCAATTCGCCCATCACGTCATCGATCAGCAAAATCGGTGGCGAACCGTGGATGCCCGCGAGAAATTCCGCCTGCGCCATCTTCAAGGCGATGGCCAGGGAGCGTTTCTGGCCTTCGCTGCCGAATTGCGCGGCGGATTTCCCGTTGAGCAGCAATTGCAAATCGTCCCGATGCGGGCCGACGAGAGTGGAGCGAGAGGTCCGTTCGCGCGGACGTGATTGCGCCAGTTCCACGGTGAAGTCCTTTTTTACGCTCGGTTGATATTCGATGCGCAATTCCTCGGCGTCGTTGGAAATACGCCGATACGCCAGCCGCGCCAGCGGTGAAAACTTCGGCGCGAGTTCGCGGCGGGCGCGGATAATCTCGTCGCCCAGCCTCACGAGTTCATGCGAAAAACTGTCGAGTGCGGCCTCGTCAATCGCGCGCTGCTTGAGCAATGCATTGCGGGCGCGGACTACGCGCATGTAACGCTGGAGCAGGGGAAGATAACTGGGTTGTGTCTGCGCAAGCAGCAGGTCGAGAAACCGTCGGCGCGCGCGCGCCGCACCCTTGACCAGTTGCAAATCCTCCATGCAAAAGACGACCGTGCGCAGCACGCCGAGGTAATCGGTCAGTCTTTTCACCGGCTGGCCGTCCAGCGCCAGTTTGCGCTCACTGGCCGACCAGAACATTTTGATTTCATGCGCGCCTTGGGCAACGACATTGCTGCCGACGAAATAACCGCGCTGCCCGTGGTGGATCATTTGTGCACTGCCGACCCCACGGAACGAGCGCAGCGTGGCCATGAGATAAATGGCTTCGAGGATGTTTGTTTTGCCCTGCGCGTTGTCACCGAGCAACAGGTGGAAGCCCGGTGCGAAATCCACATCCAACCGCGCGTAATTGCGGAAGTCGCGAAGTCGCAAATGGGCCAGATGCACGTGGAGAAAATAGGAGCGCGGACGGCTTGTCCGCGAGTTTTTTCAACGGACTCAAACTGCAAACTTTGATTTGTCCGGCCAAAAATGCTTTCATCCGTGCATGGTGCCGTGCGTCATTTTTGAGGACGAACATTTGCTGGTGGTCCATAAACCCGCCGGCTGGAACACACACGCGCCCGGTCCATACGCGGGCGAGGGCATCTACGACTGGCTGCGCCACCGCGAGCCGCGCTGGTCTGCGCTGGCGATTTTGCACCGGCTGGACAAGGAAACGAGCGGCGTGCTCGTTTTTGGCAAAACTCCCGCCGCGAACCGTTCACTCACCGAACAATTCACACAACGGCGCGTCCGCAAGAAATATCTGTTGCTCACTGACCGGTCCGGACCGAAGCGCGAGTTCACTGTTAAAAACGCACTCGTCCGGGTGGGCGAGAAATACGTGAGCTGTCCGCCGCACGCGGGCGCGGAAATTGCGGAAACGAGGTTTGGAGTTTCGGCTTTAGCCGGCACGGACCGCGTGAACGCGGGACTCCGAACAGTCGAAGCCTCGCCGCTTACGGGGCGGACGCACCAGATTCGCGTTCATGCGGCGGGGATGGGCTTTCCGATTCTCGGCGACGCTCTTTACGGGGGCACGCCGGCGGCGCGACTCTTTCTGCACGCGGCGGAAATTTCCTTCGCCCATCCAGCCACCCGCAAACTGGTGACGTTTTGCGCGCCGGCAAATTTCGGCGCCGACGTGCGGCTTGCGTTGCGCACTGCGATGATTGAGCCCGAAGCGACGAATGCCTTCCGCGTCATTCATGGCGCGGGCGACGGCTGGCCGGGATGGTACGTCGAACGGCTGGGTGATTTTCTGCTCTCGCAATCCGAGCAATCGTTGCGTGCAGATCAACGCGAAGATCTGGCACGACTGGCGAATACGCTCTCTGCGCGCGGTGCGTATCACAAAATTCTATCGCGACAGGTCCGGCGCGCCACGGTCGCTGATTCGTCGCCGCAACTTGTCCTGGGTGAAACGGCGCCGGAGCGGTTCGAGATTTTGGAAAATGGCGTCCGCTTCGAGATGAGCTTCAACGAAGGTTATTCCGTCGGTTTGTTTTTGGACCAGCGCGACAACCGCCGCCGTTTTTTGACCGGCCACATTGCGGCCAACTTTCCTTTATTCGATCCACGGAAACCAGACGCCAAACCCGAAGTCCTGAATGTGTTTGCCTACACCTGCGGCTTTTCAGTCTGCGCGGCGCGAGCAGGCGCCCGGACGACAAGCCTCGATCTCTCGAAGAAATACCTTGAATGGGGCCGGCGTAATTTCACGTTGAACGGGCTTGACCCCTCTGCGCACGATTTCATTTATGGTGACGCGTTCGATTGGTTGCGGCGACTGGCGAAAAAGGGCCGCACCTTTGACGCCATCATCCTTGATCCGCCGACGTTTTCGCAGTCGAAGGAACACGGTGTGTTCCGCGTGGAAAAGGATTTTGCAAAACTTGTGTCCGCCGTGCTGCCGCTGGTGAAACCGGGTGGAATTTTGTTCGCCGCGACGAACGCCGCAGATTGGCCGCCGGGAGCGTTTCTCGCCGCTGTCGAAACGGCCATCCGGCCATCACGCCGGAGGATTTTGCAGCAGCAGTATTTCCCGCAGCCGCCGGATTTCCCCGTCAGCCGTGGTGAGCCGACGTACTTGAAAACGTTGTGGTTGCGGATCAGTTGAAAGGCGCAGCTTGACGCCGCCGCCATTTTTGTTGGTAGCAAGGGACAGCGCGCTGCGCTGTCCGCGCCACGTTCAGCGGCGCAAGGCAGGCGGTTCCACTTGAGCGTCGAACTTGTTCCGTCCGCTGCTACGCGGATGGAGACGCCGCAGCGCGACGTCTCTACCTTGGTGGTGGTGACAAGTTGCGTATCGGTTGCAACGCAGTACCATTCCCATTGAGCGGTCGCGCCCTGTCTCTTAATCTCAGAAAAACGTGAAGCCGACACCCAGTCAATCCGTCGCAGAAAAGCTCCCGCGCTTGCGGCTTCGCATCACGGCGGCGGCGGAAAACTGCATCCGTTCCGGTCATCCATGGGTTTTTGCCGACAGCGTGCGTGAACAAAATCGCGACGGCGCATCCGGTGAACTCATTGTCATCTACGACCGCAGAGACAAATTTCTGGCCGCCGGTTTATTTGATCCGGACTCGCCCATCCGGGTACGTGTGTTGCACGTTGGCAAACCACAGACGCTGGACGCCGCATGGTGGGCGGCGCGGCTCAATGCCGCCGTGCGCCGCCGCGACGGACTTTTTGACGCCGCTACCACCGGCTATCGGCTCATCAACGGCGAGAGCGATGGCTGGCCCGGTCTGGTGCTCGACCGTTACAACACAACTTTGGTCCTCAAACTTTACACCGCGGGATGGCTGCCGAGGCTCGACGAAATTGCTACGCTCATCCGCGAACGGTTGGAGCCGGAACGAATCGTCCTGCGCTTGAGCCGGAACATTCAACCCGCCGCGGAACGTTTTGGGCGGAACCGGCACGACGGGGAAACTTTATACGGACCGGATCTGACGGAGCCTGTTGTGTTTTTGGAAAACGGAATCCGCTTCGAAGCCGACGTGCTGCGCGGTCAAAAGACGGGATTTTTTCTGGACCAACGTGAGAACCGCCGTGAAATTGGCGAACTTGCGCGCGGACGTGAGGTGTTGAATGCGTTCAGTTTTTCCGGCGGCTTCTCGCTTTACGCGGCTCACGGCGGCGCGAAATCCGTGACCGATCTCGACATCAGCCCGCATGCGCTGGCGGCGGCGCAACGAAATTTCCAACTGAATTCCACCGATCCCGCCATCACAAGTTGCCACCGAGAGCGCGTGCAGGCCGATGCCTTTGACTGGTTGGCAGGCGGCGACGTGCGGAAGTATGGGCTGATTGTGCTCGACCCGCCGTCGCTCGCCAAACGCGAAACCGAACGCGCTGGGGCGATCCGTGCTTACGCCAGGCTGGCTGAAAACGGCATCCGTCGGCTCACACATGACGGCCTGCTGTTGGCCTGTTCCTGTTCCGCGCACGTGAACGCGGAGGAATTTTTTGGTATGGTACGGCAAGCGTCCGTGAATTCCAAGCGGCGCTTTGTTGAACTGAAAACCACCCGCCATGCGTCGGATCATCCGGCTACCTTCAAGGAAGCAGATTATTTGAAGGGAATTTTCCTGCAGTTCAGTTGAGCAAAATGGTTGCAGTGCCCGCCGCTGCTTGATTTCCTCCAACCGCGCCGTGGCATACTCTTCGAGAGGCGCTGAACTTCTGTTGCTAAACGCAACGAACTTACTATGGCGCGCTGTGGTTTGTTCAAGTCAAATTAGTCCGACGGCGGGTTTGTCACGGGCACGGCGCGATAGAACCGGGATGAATTGTTTGACGCATCCGGGTCCACGAAGTCAATGGAACCATCAATCACCTGGTTGGTACAAACGGGCGTCCAGTTGACCAGATTGGTTGAATACTCGATGCAGAACCAGGCCGCATCCGGGCCGGTTTCCTTGAGATGGAAATAATGGCCGGGCAACATCCCGCTCACCGGACGCGGACCCGGATCAAGAATGATGGCGGCGGCGCGGTATGGAAAGCCGAGCACATAGCCAGGCAACGGATTCGCTTGCATGTCCGGCAGCAGCGTGAGAATGACAGTCTTGTTCACGTCGGGCGGACCGTCGTCAATCGGCACAATCGTAATAAGCGCGCGGCGTTCACCGGCCGGGATGGTTACAGAGCCGGGCAGGGCAACGTAATCCACGCCGTTGCTGGCTGTACCGCCGATGTCGTAGGGCACTGTCAAATCGTTATTAGTATCGCCGCAGCGGCGGACGGTGAACGTGGCCGTCTTCGGTCCGCAGTTGGTGAAGAAGTGACACACGGCCGTTGGCCAAGCCGCCCAGGTCGGCGGCGAATTGGTTTCGCCGCGCCAGACCCAGGAATTCGTGCCTTCAACCGCCACTGGATCGGTCGCCACAATGCTCACAATCGGCGGCCGATTGGTCGGTGGCGGCAACGGCGCCAAGATGGTGATGTTGACCGGCGCGGAAACAATTCTCAAAACTATAGCATTATTGGTATTGTAACCGACCGCTTCAGCCGTCAAAACATGATTGCCCACCGGCGCATTGCTCCAGATCAGTGAATAAATGTTGGTGGAAAGCGCCGTCAGTGGCACGGGTGTGGGGTCGCCGGGCGTCAGCGGAACCGGCGTGGGCGTTGAAACGGGCTGGCCAAGACCCAGAAAGTTCGTTCCGTCATAAAATCCAACTGACACCTCTTCAAAGCCCGTATACGCGTAGGCAAAGAGCGGGAGGTTGATCGGCGCGCGAAACACCGCACCATTGGGCGGACTGATAATCCTGACCACAACCGGATTCGGTGGCAGAGATTGAATCACGGAAACTGCCACCGGCGCGGAAGTGCTGGAAAGCCCGTTATTGTCAGTGGCGATGGCTGTTAGAACGTGATTCCCGACCGGCGCGTTGCTCCAGACCAGGGAATAGGTACAAGTCAGAACCGGCGGCGGGCAGCCGACGCAATTGCCGGCCGGCGTTATGCAACCTTCCAGTTCGCCGGGGCCGAGGTCCTGGCCGTCGGCAAAGAATTCAACCGAAGCAGTCCCGCTGCTGGCGCTGGCGGTGGCGTAAATGGGAATGTCGGGGCCCTCGAAGTAACAGGGCAGTTCACAAGGCGGATTGTTGGTGACACAAGACGGGCACACCACACTGGCAAAGAAAGCTTCGCCGTTGGTCGGGCTGTCAATGCGGATCGCCGGCGGGGCGTTGGTCGGCGGCGGGCCTTGCAGCACGGCGATGCTGACCGGCGCGGAGGTGGTGGAGGCGCCGCCGTTGTCGGTGGCCACGGCGGTCAGGGCATAATCGCCCACCGGCACATTGCGCCAACTGAAAAACCAGACCGGACCGGTCACGCCGTTGTCGCCCGGGGGTTCGAGCACGGCCATCGCGCCCGAACCCAAATCATTTGTACCGGCAAAAAATTCGACGTCGGTGACGGAGCCGTCCGGATCGCTGGCCTTGGCCAGAATCTGGATGTTCGTTGGCGTATAAAAAACCTCGCCGTTCGTCGGGTCAAAAATGTACACATCCGGCGGCACGTTGGTCACGCCGCTGCCGGCGAGATAGATCGTGGCACTGCTGGGCGAGCCGATTTCATAATTTACGGGCGTCAGCAACGGCGAATTCGTCAGCGTCAACACCACCGTTTTGACGGCGTTTGGCGGCACGTTGCTCGTGGGCGTGACGAGGATGGCGCTGGACGTTGCGCCGGCGGGAATCGTCACGATATGCGGTGGGATCGGCGCGTAATCCACGCCGTTGGACGCAGTACCATCGAGGTCGTACCACACATTCAACTGCGCGTTGGTGTCGCCCGCCCGGAACACTGTGAACACGCCGGAGTTGGTTGCCGTCGCAATCGGCTGGGTCGCCTGCACGGTGACTACCGGAACGACATAGGTGGTTTGGGCGAAGGTCGTGGTCGCGCACGCCAAGATGGCAAGAAACACCGTAAGAAATTGCCCCCCCCTCAAAAAGCAACGAAGATTTTTCATAAACATTGTCCTTTCCGTTAAAGGCAAAATTAACACCGAATGCGGCTATCTTGTACTCTAGCACCAGAATAGCCACTCTTTTTGGGTTGTCAAGCCGAATTTGGTCACATTCCAGTGACAATCTTAAATCGCCAACAGCAGCTTTTTGATTTCCTTCAACCGTGCCTTGGCTTCCTTTTTGGCAAGACGCGGGAATTTGCCGCCAAGCGTGATGAAATCGCCGTGGCGCGTCAGCATCAACTTGTCGTCCTTCACCTCAATGATGACCACGGCCTTTTCGGCGGCCAGGATTTTCAGTTCGGCCACGGCCAGCAACATTTCAACCGCAGGCGGCAACGGGCCGAAGCGGTCACGCAGTTCCTTTTGCAAACCGTCCAAGACGGACTTTTCGTTGGCCTGCGCGAGCTTGCGATAGATTTCGATGCGATGCTGCGGCTCGGTGACATAGTTGTGAGGCAGAGAGGCAGATTTGTCAGTGGTCAATGGTTCGTAGTCAGTAGCTACGGACGATTGATTACCGACTGCTGACTGGTCCAAGAAATCCAGTTTCACGCTGACCTCCACACGTGGTTTTACTGTCTCACCTTTGAGCGCGCTGACGCTTTGCTTGAGCAACTGGCAGTAAAGCTCGAAACCGACGGCGGTGATGTGGCCGCTCTGTTCCGCGCCCAGCAGGTTGCCGGCGCCGCGAATTTCCAAATCGCGCATGGCGATTTTAAATCCACTGCCGAGCGTGGAGTATTGGCGGATGGCGCTGATGCGCTTGCGCACGTCGGTGAGCAGGCTCACGTGGCGAGGCAACAACAGGTACGCGTAAGCCTGGTGCTTGTAACGCCCGACGCGACCGCGCAATTGGTAGAGGTCGCTCAAGCCGAAACGGTCGGCGCGGTCAATGATGATGGTGTTCGCGTTCGGTATATCCAGTCCGCTCTCGATGATGGTCGTGGAAAGCAAAACGTCCGCCTCGCCGTTGACGAATTTGGTCATCACCGTTTCCAGTTCGTCCGCGTCCATCTGGCCGTGGCCGACGACGACGCGCGCGTGCGGCAAAAGCCGCTTCAGGCGGTCCGCCATCGTCTGAATCGTCATCACGCGATTGTGCAGGAGGAAGACCTGTCCACCTCGGTTCAGTTCGCGCTGGATGGCGTCGCGGATGACGCGCTCGTCGAATTGGGTGACGATGGTCTCGACCGGCAGGCGGTCGTGCGGGGGAGTCTGGATGGTACTCATGTCGCGCGCGCCGGTGAGCGCGAGGTAAAGCGTGCGCGGAATTGGCGTGGCGCTGAGCGTGAGCACGTCCACCAGCGTCCGCAAGCGCTTGAACTTTTCCTTGTGCAACACGCCGAAACGCTGCTCCTCGTCAATCACGACCAGGCCAAGGTCCTTGAAAGTAATATCGTTTTGAATCAGCCGGTGCGTGCCGATGACAATGTCCACCGCGCCGCTGGCCAAATCCTTCACGACGCGCTGTTGCTGGCGGTGCGTTCGATAACGTGAGAGCAATTCGATGCGGATGGGGTAATCGGCCATGCGCTCGCGGAACGTGTTGAAATGCTGTTGTGCCAGCACGGTCGTCGGCACCAGCACGGCGACCTGCCGGCCATCCATCACCGCCTTGAACGCGGCACGAATGGCGACCTCGGTCTTGCCAAAACCGACGTCGCCGCAGATCAAGCGATCCATCGGCTTGGGTTTTTCCATGTCGGATTTGGTTTCCTGAATCGCGCGCCATTGATCGGGCGTTTCCTCAAAAATGAAGGCGCTTTCAAACTCACGCTGCCACGGTGAGTCGGCGGCAAAGGCGCGGCCGGGTTGCGATTCGCGCACGGCCTGGATTTGCAGCAACTCGGCGGCGACGTCGCGCACGGCGCGTTCGGCCTGTTCCTTCGCCTTCTTCCAACGCGTTCCACCGAGCGTGTTGAGCGGCGGATGTGCCTTCCCGGCGCCGACGTATTTGCCGACGAGATGCGCCTCGGTTACCGGAACGTAAAGTTTCGGCGGTTCATCGCCGGGATGGGCGGGGGCGTATTCAATGACCAGACATTCCGTGCCGGTTTCTTCGGTAGGGCGCGTCACTCCGTGCGCGCCGTCGGCGGGCAGAGGACTGCCCGCCCTACCAGATCCTGCGCGCGAAGTTATCGGCAGATTTTTCAGACCAAGAAAGCGGCCGATGCCGTATTGGAGGTGGACGACGAGGTCGCCTTCGTCCAATTCGGTGAAATCAATGTCGAGTGCGGAACGGACGGCCAGGGCGTGCGGCGATTTCAACCGGCGCGGGCGCTGGATTTTGTAACGGCCAAAAATTTCCGCATCGGTGACGACAACGAGTTTGGCATCGTCGCAGATGAAACCGCGTCCGAGCGTTCCGATTCGCGTTTGGGGTCTGGGGTCTGGCATCTGGGATTGCGCGTCGCGAGCATTGTTCCCCGGAACCGAGACGCCGGAACCTGGACCCAATTCACTCCAAATTTCCTCAAACCGCTGCCGCTCACCGTCGTTGTTGCAAAAAACGTGGACGGCGTAATCTTGCCGCAGCCAGCGGTGAAGCTGGTTAAAAAATTCCCGGCGCTGGGCCTCGGCGACTTGCGGTTCCGGGGCGCGTTCGGCGAGGGGTCGAAAAGCGTCGAGACTTGCAAATTGTAGATTGCGGATTGCGCCCGCCTCCGCTTCGTTTTGACCCGGCAAGGATGGTGGAATGGCTTCGACTTCTTCAGCCAATTCGATTGAGCTGAAACCGAGGCGGTTCAGTTCGACAAGAAAATCCGGCCACGAAATGAAAAACGGATCGTCAGCGGGAATTTGCTGCGCGTATTCATCGGCGTGAAGAGCAAGCTGCTCCGGTTCACAAAGCAGAAAAATGGCGTCGCGCGGCAAGTAATCCAAAAGCGTTGCGAACTTCACCGCCGGACTCGCGGACACGCTGTCCGCGCTCCGTTTCAGAAGACCGAGTTCGCCGCCCGGTGGAATGGTGATGGCGGTGATTGCTTCGCGCGAAATTTGCGTGAGCGGATCAAAGTGGCGAAGCGATTCCAACTCGTCGCCGAAAAATTCCAGCCGAACCGGCCACGGACTGGTGAGCGGCCAGACATCAAGGATGCCGCCGCGCAAGGCAATTTCGCCTTTCTGCGTCACCTGCGCTTCCGGTTCGCAGCCTTGTTCTTCGAGCCATTCGATCAAATCCAATGGATTGATTTTGTCACCGCGTTGCAGTCTGCGCGTACGTTTTTGAATTTCATCGGGCGGGAAAGTCTTCTGGACCAGGGCGGTGACGCTGGTTACAACCAAGGTTGAGGGTCGGGAATTGTGAGTTGAAAGAGCGACAAGGGTTTGCAACCGGTCGCTGATGGTATCGGCGTGCGGGAGCTTGCCTTCGTGAGGGAGAACTTCCCATGGCGGATAAAACAGCGGCGAAAATGGAGCCTCACCTGCTTTGGACTTTGAACCTTGGACTCCAGACTCAACATGCAGCCACGTCTCGATGTCCTGCTGGAGATTTTCCTGCGCTTTCAAATCTGGTGCAACGATGACGAGCGGCCGCCCGGGAAAAATTTCCTTAAGTAGAACCGCGAAAAAAGGCTGCGCCGCCTGGCAAATGCCGGTGGCGGACAGCACTCCGCCATTCTCCAATCGCCGCGCGAGGGACTGCACGGCGGGAGATCGTGCAAAATCAGCGAACAAATGACTTGCCGCCGACGCTGTCGCGTTTTGCGCCAAGCTTGAATAGGGTCGCAGCAGCATAGCAAACCGTCAAGCGGGCGGATGTTTCTGTTTGACCTGGTTTCCATGAACCGCGCAACCTTCCCGCGCATGATTGAAAGCATCGTTGCGCCCAATCCGTGGATGATTCTGCCGTTTGTGCTGCTACTTGCCGCCATTGCTCTGGCGCCGTTGCTCGCCCCGGATTGGTGGTTGCGACATTATCCCAAGGTTGCGCTCGGCCTGGGCGTCATCACGCTGGGCTATTACCTTTTGGTTCTGCGGGCGCCGGATCGCGTGCTGCATGTGGCGCATGATTACGTCTGTTTTATCATGCTCGTCGGTTCGCTGTTTGTGGTTTCCGGCGGCATTCACATCAACGTCAAAGGCGAAGCAACGCCGCTGGTCAATGTAATTTTTTTGCTCGTCGGCGCCATTCTGGCGAATCTTCTGGGTACGACCGGCGCGTCCATGCTCCTGATTCGACCATGGATAAGAATGAACAAATACCGCGTCACGGCGCACCACATCGTTTTTTTTATTTTCATTGTCGCCAACGTGGGCGGCTGTCTGACTCCCATCGGCGATCCGCCGTTGTTTCTCGGTTATTTGCAGGGTGTTCCCTTTTGGTGGGTGGTGGAACATTGCTGGACAATGTGGTTGATGGGCGTTGGAATTCTCTTGGCCATTTTTTACGTCCTGGATCGGCTGAATTTCGCGCGCGCGCCGCGGGCAATTCGCGAGGAGGAAACGGCGCAGGAAACCTGGAAATTCGACGGGCTGGCCAACTTGTTTTTTCTGGCCGTCATTCTGGGCGCGGTATTCATCAACCAACCCATTTTTCTGCGCGAGGGAATCATGCTGGCCGCCGCGGTGGGTTCCTATTTCACGACGGCAAAATCGGTACATGAAGCGAACCGTTTCAATTTCCATCCGATTCAGGAGGTGGCCATTTTATTCATCGGCATTTTTGTCACAATGATTCCCGCGCTCGACTGGCTCGATTTGAACGCGCGCGCACTGCTGGGCGCTCATCCGGCACCGGGAATTTTTTATTTGGGCACGGGCGTGTTGTCCAGCGTGCTGGATAATGCGCCAACGTACCTCAGTTTCTTGAGCGCGCTCTTTGGCACGAGTGGTGCGAAGGATATGGGGGAATTGTTGAGCGCGGACACCTTGAATCTGGTCGCCATTAGTGTGGCTGCGGTCTTTTTTGGCGCGGCGACTTACATCGGCAACGGGCCGAATTTCATGGTCAAGGCCATAGCCGACCATGAAAAAGTCCGCACCCCGACGTTTCCGGGCTTTATTTGGAAATTCACACTGCCATTTCTGCTGCCGATGTTGGTGGTGGTGTGGCTGATTTTCTTTCGCGGCTGAGTTGAAACATTTTCTTTGCGCAGCGCCTTCGTTTGCGGAAATATAAGCGCCGTTCCGTTAAGAATTGGAGTGCGTACGCTCTACAACATCCTGTTCACGTTTTTTTTCGTGTTGACCGCGCCATATTATTTCCTGCGGATGTGGCGGCGCGGCAACTGGCTTTCCGGTTTTTTTGAACGATTTGGATATTACAACCGTAACCTCAAGCAGGCGTTGACCAACCGTCAGGTGATCTGGCTTCATGCGGTCAGCGTCGGCGAAGTCAATCTTTGCATGCAGCTCATCCGCGCCCTCGAGCCGCGCATGCCCAACCTCAAAATCGTGGTTTCGACGACGACCACAACCGGGATGGCTGAGTTGCATCGTCATTTGCCCGCCCACATCAGCAAAATTTACTATCCCATTGACGGGCGGAGATGCGTCCGCCGCGCGTTCGACACCATCAATCCCCAGGCCGTTGTGCTGTTTGAAGCGGAAATCTGGCCGAATTTCCTGTGGCACGCACGTGACCTCAACATTCCCTTGTTTCTGGCCAACGCCCGGCTGTCCAACCGTTCCTATCGCGGTTACCGGCGGTTTGGAATTTTGTTTCGTCCGCTCTTTGCTTCCTTTGTGGGCGTCAGCGCGCAAAATGAAACCGACGCCGACCGCTTGCGAGAAATCGGATGCCGGCCCGAGGCCGTTCAGGTTGTAGGCAATTTGAAGTTTGACGCGGCCAAACTCGACGGCCATCGCCAGCTTGACGTGCCAGCGCTGCTGCGGCAGATCGGCGTGCCGCCCGACGCGCCGATTCTGGTGGGCGGCAGCACCCACGCGGGCGAAGAAATTGCGCTGGCGGAAATCGCGCAACGACTGCGAGTGCTGTTTCCGAAGCTTTTTCTGGTGCTGGTGCCCCGGCATTTCGAGCGGTGCCGGGAAGTGGGGCGGGAATTGCGTGCGCGTAATGTCAAATTCGCTTACCGCAACGAAGTCCTTGCCAATACGCGGTTTCGCGAGGGCGAGATCGAATGTTTGCTCGTAAATACGACCGGCGAGTTGCGTTTTTTCTATGAACATGCGACAGTAGTATTCGTTGGCAAGAGCCTGGCGGCCGTCGGCGGGCAGAATCCGATTGAGCCGGGCGCAGCAGGCAAAGCCATGGTGTTTGGCCCGAACATGCAAAATTTCACGGACATCGCGAGGAATTTCGTCGCTCAGAACGCGGCGATTCAAGTCAGCGATGTGGAAACGTTGGAAGCCGCGATTGCGGAATTGTTAGCGGATGAAAACCGGCGCGAAGAATTGCGGCGCAACGCGCTCAGGGTCGTGCGTGAAAATTTGGGCGCGGTGGCGCGTACGGCAAACATCATTTCAGAAAATCTGAAGGGCCGCGGGATTTACGTCGTGCCGGATAAATAATCAGTTTTATTTTACCATGAAGTTTCCCCACTTGATGATACGGGAGGGGCGTTCCCATGTTCGCCCGCTTTTGGTCTAGGATCTGGGAGTATTGAGTGCGTATGTCGAAATTGAAGGTTCGTAAAGCCGAGGCAAATTCCGCCCTGGAAAAAGGAGTGTGCAACACCGCAGCGCCCGCACGATACCGGTCTGGTCTGGCCGCGGCCAGATCGCGGAATGGCGTCCTGCCCAAGCCACCCGCGGCCGATATTTCGCAAATAATCAAGGAACTGATCCGGCTGTCGCAGGAACAGGGACATTTGACTTACAACGATATCAGCGATGCGTTGCCGGACAACGTCACCGAACCGGAATTGGATGAGGTCTTCGGCAAGTTGCGCAGTTTGGAAATCGAAATTGTGCACCAGGCGGAGGTGGATCGTGTCAAGACCGCCGAATCCGAGGAAGACGATACCAGCCGGCTGGATGCGCTCGATGATCCGGTGCGGATGTATCTTAAGCAGATGGGACAGGTGGCGTTGTTGACGCGCCAGCAGGAGGTGGAAATTTCCAAACGCATCGAGGCGGCGGAAAATGAAGTCCGCAAAATTATTTACAGCCTCGGGTTTGCCGGCAAAGAGCATATCGCGCTGGCCGAGAAACTCCTGGCCGATCCGCCGCGCGAACGTTTCGACCGCGTGATTCTGGACAAAAAGGTGGACAGCCGCACGGCGCATCTCCGCGCGCTGCGCAAACTGGTGACGCGCATTCGTGAAATGGATCTGGAGGTGGATCACAAATATACCGCCTGGCGGGACGCCCAGCCCAAGGTTCGCCGCCGCCGTGCGCAAGTGGCGTTCAAACGCGCGGATCAAAAATTGCAGGCCGCGTTCCCCAAATTCTGTTGCCGGTACAAAGTCATCGAGGAAATGGCGCTGGTCGCCGAAAACATTCACGACAAGCTCCAGCACAGCTTGCACGCCTTGGCGGAGGCGGAGGCGCAGCGCGAATCCAGTGCGCAACAGCACCTCAGCGAAGCGGAACGGCAGAAAATCAGGGCGCTGGAGGAGTTTGTTCGGATGCCGCATGCGGATTACCTGAAAATCTTTGGCCGGTTGAGCGAATTTTCCGCCAAGGCACTCTGGGCCAAAACCGAAATGGTCGAGGCCAATTTGCGTCTGGTCATTTCCATCGCCAAAAAATACACCAACCGCGGGCTGTCGTTCCTCGATTTGATTCAGGAAGGCAATATCGGCTTGATGAAGGCCGTCGAAAAATTTGAATATCGCCGCGGCTACAAATTTTCCACTTACGCGACGTGGTGGATTCGCCAGGCCATCACACGCAGCATTGCCGATCAGGCCCGCACCATCCGTATTCCGGTGCACATGATCGAAATCATCAACAAACTGATGCGTTCGCAGAAGCGGTTGCTTCAGGATTTTGGCCGCGAGCCGACGCCGGAGGAAATTGCCGAAGACATGCAAGTGCCCGTGGATCGCGTCCGTGCCGTGTTGAAAATGTCGCAACAGCCCATTTCTCTGCAATCGCCGGTCGGTGAGACCGAAGACGCCAATTTTGGCGATTTTATTGAAGACAAAGCCGCCGACAATCCGCTCGACATGACCAGTTTCAGTTTACTCCGGGGCCGGCTGAGTGACGTGTTGTGCAGTCTGACCGAACGCGAACGGAGGGTGTTGGAACTGCGTTTTGGTCTCGGAGACGGCTACTCGCGCACGCTGGAAGAAGTCGGCGAGCAATTCAGTGTCACCCGCGAGCGCATCCGGCAAATCGAGGCCAAAGCGCTTCGCAAAATGCGCCATCCCACGCGCATCCGCCAGTTGCATGGCTTCCTTGAAATCGGCGGTCTTAAAATGGGCTATAAAGCCTGATTACGGCACACTGTGGCGGCAAGGCGCGGCGTCAGAGATGTAGTTTCAGCATGCCTACTTCCAGTGCCAGCGCTTCCTGCACGTTGGTGTGCAGCAGCCGTTGCGTTTGTTCCAAGGTTTGCAAATTGTCCAACGCCTGGCGTGGCGTGATTTTTTTTGCGATGGACGCAGCACCGGTAACTTGCGGGAAATTCAGCAAATTTCTACCGACGGCCAGGGTGTGCAGCCAGACGTCCCGCAGCCACCATTGCACGATCAAAATCAAATCCGCGCGCTGCCGTCGGTATTCCGCCTCAACCGCCGCGGCCAGTTCGTCCTCCCATCGTTCGCGCAAATCTTTATCCACGTCGTCATAACGTTGTAACGGCGAACGGGCCGTGAGCGCTTCGTCCACGCGCGCGCGGATTTCGCCGAGTTTTTGAAGCAACACATCGAGCAGACGATAACGGCCCAGCAGGCTTGTTTGCTCGTCTGCTGCCAGGACGCTGAATCGGGCCAGCCATTCGGCTTGGGCTTCATCGAGCGTTCGGGTGCCTTCGGTGGAAAAATTCAACCGCAGGCAGCGCGACAAAATCGTTTCCAGAATCCGCTGTGGTTCGGTCGAAAGCAAAATCAAAACCGACTTGGCGGGCGGCTCTTCAAGCGTTTTCAAGAAGGCGTTCGCTGCCTGCGTGTTCAAGCGGTCCGCCGCCGCAATGATGATGACCTTGTATTCGGCCTCGGTGGGTTTGAGTTGAATCTCGCGCATCAATTCACGCGTTTGCTCAACCGTGACCACCCGCGACTTGGATTCGGGCCGCGCCCAATGCACATCCACGTGCGTTTCGTGGTCAATTTTCCGGCAACTCAGACATTCGTCACAGCAATCGGTCGCCACGCCGGCGGTTTTGAGCGATTTCTGACAATTCAACGTCTTGGCCAGCGTACGGGCGAGCAATTCCAATTCCTCAAGCTGATGGCCGGTAAAAAGATAGGCGTGGCCGAGCCGCCCGCGCGCCAGCGAACGTTGCAGCAATTGAATGCCTTGCGTTTGGTTCGCAAAGTCTTTGAAAGCCATGCGTGTTTGAGATTTGTCGGATGGTGCCGACGGAGGGGGTCGAACCCACACATCCTCACGGATACCAGATTTTGAGTCTAGCGCGTCTGCCAATTCCGCCACGTCGGCACGTGACTGCCAAATATATTTCAGTGCCGGGCAAAGTAAATCAATTTCAACGCGTAGAATGGATTGCCTTCGACGGCCAGTGGCGTTTCAATTGGAGCAATGATTGCCAAACGAGTCATTCCGTGCCTCGACGTGCACGCCGGCCAAGTCACACGCGGCGTCCAATTCGGCAAGGCCGAGGCGGGCGAACTCCGCGATGTCGGCGACCCTGTCGAACTCGCGCTCCGCTATAACGAGCAAGGGGCCGACGAAATGGTGTTCTTCGACATCACCGCCACGGCGCATGGCCGGGCAACGATGGTAGATGTGATTGAACGTGCCGCCGATCAATGCTTCATGCCGCTCACCGTCGGCGGCGGCCTCAAGTCCGTGGACGACATGTTTACCATGCTCCGCGCCGGCGCGGACAAAATCAGCATCAACTCCAGCGCACTCGCCCGGCCCGAACTCATCCGCGAAGGCGCGGAAAAATTCGGCAGCCAGTGCGTCGTCGTCTCAATTGACGCGAAAAAAGTCGGGCCGGACAAATGGGAGGTTTTTTCGCACGGTGGCCGTAAAACGACCGGTCTCGACGCGATTGAATGGGCAAAGAAGGCCGTGGCGCTCGGTTCGGGCGAAATTGTTTTGAACTCCATTGACGCCGACGGCACGAAAGCCGGATTCGATTTGGTCATCACCCGGCGCATCAGTGAATCGGTCGGCGTGCCGGTGGTGGCCAGCGGCGGCGCGGGCACGCTGGAACACATGGCCGCCGTGTTGCTCGAAGGCAAAGCCGACGCCGTTCTCGCCGCGAGCATCTTCCATTTTGGCACCTACACCGTCGGCGACGTGAAGAAATTCCTGGCGAATAAAGGAATATCGGTGAGGCTGTGAACCACAGTTGTTTTCAGACATTGACTTGTGCATACCTCAGCAATATATTGTGAGGCATGAATCCGCTGGCGCACGTCGAGGGTTTTGAGTGGGACGAGGGCAACAGCCACAAACCCGCCAGACACGGCGTCACTGTGAAAGAAGCGGAAGAACCGTTTTTCGACCCGCGCGCCCGGGTTCAGGATGACGTGCCCCATTCGCAGGCCGAAAAACGCTGGTGGCTGTGGGGCGGCACGACGCATGGGCGGCTGCTGAAAATCGCCTTTACCGTGCGTGGCCGGAAAATCCGCGTCATCTCGGCGCGAGCGATGAACAAAAAAGAAAAGGCATTTTATGAATCACAACCATAAGACCGTCCGCAAAATGACGGCGGCGGACGAGGCGGGCAGCGACATCACCAAATCGCGGGCCGTAATTTTCCCCCGGCTCAAGCCGACGCGCCGATCAGTAACCGTGCGCGTGCCGACTCTGGTGCTGGACAAAATCATGGCGGTGGCCAACCGGCGCGGCTCGCGCTACCAAAGCATGATCAACGAATGGCTGTCCGAACGCGCCGACACCGAGTTCAAACGGGTGGCGTAAGCATTTTCCATTTTGGCACCTACACCGTTGGAGACGTGAAGAAATTTTTGGCGGAGAGAAAAATTCCGGTGCGGCTGTGATCGGCTTTGTCCGCTTCAGCCAATTACTGGCTTAACATTAACCGGTAAAACTGCTGCGTGCCGGAACTGGGCGTGAACACTTCGCACTGATTGCCGACGATGATCGGGCTGGGCGAAACTGTGGTCCAATTGGGTGAAGCCAGATTTGTGGTGGATTGCAGGACGAAGGCGGCGGCATTGCTCGGCCAGGCCAGAATGACGTTGGCCCCGTAAGGCAGGATGCTGATTTGCGGCGGCGGCGACACAATCTCCACCGGCGTAAAACGATCGGTATAATCGCCGGTGCCCAATTGGCCGTTTCCGTTGTAACCCATGCCCCACAGGCTGCCGTCGGACTTGATAAACAGGCTGAAACCGTTTCCGGCAGCAACGGCCACGACATTACTGGCTTCAATTTCCTCTGGCTTATCCGTATAATAACCAGCGAAGCCCACCCCTAACTCGCCACTTTCATTGTCGCCCATGCCCCAGAGGCTTCCATCGGACAGGACAAGAAGACTATGTTCGTATCCGCCGGCAATTGCCACCACAGGAATGTCTGGTACATGTATTTCTGGCCCGAAAACAGCATACGGAGCCTGAACTTCCTCGTTTTCTGATCCTGCCCCCAACTTCCCGTATTCATTATCGCCCCAAGCCCAGAGGTCGCCATTGGTCTCAATAAAAAAACTGTAATCAAGTCCGGCTGCAATGACAGTCCCAAGGCCGCCGTAGGAGGGAATCTGCTGTGGGACGTTGGTGCTTTGGATGTCAGGTGCAATGCCTAACTGACTGGCCCCATTATTGCCCATGCCCCAGAGGACACGACCCGATGTGTTGACAGTTGCGAAAAGGCTATGAGAGGCTCCGGCGGCAACGGCTATGAATCCGGCCCGGGTGCCGGAAGGTTGAAAGACTGCCTCGGGAACATAATGATCAGTATATGTGCCATCACCCAACTGGCCATACGTATTGTCGCCCATAACCCAGAGGCGAGGTGGACCGCCCCCGGTAAAGAGGCTATGGTCCCCGCCTGCGGCAATCAGCCCGACGCCGCCGGACATGATCTGTTGCGGGACGGTCGCACTCGTAACCGTGGCACCAAGGCCCAGTTGGCCGGATCCATTGGTGCCCATGCCCCATAGACTGCCATCGGACTTCTTAAAAAGGCTGTGCTGGAATCCAACGGCCAGCAGCACAACGCCATTGGAGACAATCTGCTGCGGGACGTTCACATTCGTGATCGTGGGGCCAAGGCCCAATTGGCCGGCACTGTTATCGCCCATTACCCACAGACTGCCATCCGACTTCGTAAAAAGAGTATGGCCACTTCCTGCGGCAATTTGGGTCACCGGCCAAGCCTGGTAGTTTTGCGCCGTCACTTGGCTCGCCGGTATCAAAACGAAGCCGCCAATCAACATGGCCAAGAAAAATGGAGCTTTAAATCGAGTTTTCATGGGTTTGCTCCTTTCAATTATTGGTTTAACATTAACCGGTAAAATTTCTGCGTGCCGGAACTGGGAGTGAACACTTCGCACTGATTGCCGACGATGATCGGGTTGGGCGAAACGGTGCTCCAATTGGGTGAAGCCAGATTTGTGGTGGATTGCAGGACGAAGGCGGCGGCGTTGGCCGGCCACGTCAGAATCACATTGGCGCCGTAAGGAATGATGGAGATTTGCGGCGGCGGCGCGACGATCTCCACTGGCGTATCACGCTCCGTGTAATCGCCGGTGCCCAATTGACCGGAGGAATTGTCCCCCATGCCCCACAGACTGCCATCGGACTTGAGATAAAGGCTGAAATTGTTTCCGGCGGCAACGGCCACGACATTGCTGGCTTCAATTTCCTGCGGCATGTCGGTAAAATAAAAAACGTAGCCTACTCCTAATTGGCCGCTTAAATTGAGCCCCATACCCCAGAGGCTGCCATCGGACAAAATAAACAGACTGTGATCGGCTCCGGCGGCCATTGCTACTACGGCAAGGTTAATATGGCCAGGTCCAAAACCAGGGCCGGCGGTAGGAAATGGATAGTCCTGATCTGAATAATCGGTATGAGACCTCTGCAAAACTCATTTGAACAGGGCGGTTGAATCGAAGTCAGAGAGACATGGAAACGATGAGCAATCCTCAATTGGGACTTTTGGACAGCCTCATGCCTGCGGTGCCGACCAACGATTTCTTGGAAGGGCTGGATCACGCGCTGGATTTCAAACCGATTGAAGCGGTGCTGCACCGGATGTATCCGGCCACCACCGGCCATCCGCCGCACCCGCCGCTGGTGCTCTTCAAAATGAGCCTGCTCCAGCATTGCTACGGGCTGTCGGATCCGCAATGCGAGGAGTTGGTCGCCGACCGGATGAGTTGGCGGCGGTTTGTGGGGCTGGGTTTGCAGGACAGCGTGCCCGATGAAACCACGCTGGTGCGCTTTCGCCAGCGGCTCATCCGTTACGGTCTGCAGGAAAAACTGCTGGCGCTGGTCAACCATCAACTGGAACAAAAAGGGTTCATCCTGAAAACCTGCACCCTGGTGGACGCCACGCTGTTGCAGGCGGCGCGTCGCGCCCCGAGCCGGGCAGATAAAGGAGGCGGCGATGACGACGCGGGCTTTACCGTCAAGGGCGGTCAACCCCACTACGGCTACAAAGCGCACGTGGCCGTTGACCGGGATCAGACGGTGATTCGTTGCGTCACCTTGACGGACGCCAGCGTTCATGACAGTCAGGAATTTGAAACCGTGGTCAAAGGGGATGAGGAAATGGTCATGGCCGACAAAGCCTATTGGAGCGCTCAACGCGCTCGTTGGTGTGAGCGCCGGAAAATCGGCAACGGCATTTTGCGCAAAGCGTTTCGGGGACAGCCCTTGGACCGGACGACGGTGCTGTTCAATGCGGTGATGAGCCGGGTGCGGTGTGGGATTGAGAAAATCTTTGGCTGGTGGAAGCGCAGCACGGGCTACGGGCGAGTGCGGTATGTGGGGCGCGATCCCAATCGGCTGGAGTTGGAGTTCAAGAGCATCTGTTGGAACTTGAAACGGCTGGTGAGTTTGACCGGAACATGAAGCAAAACATTCAGAACGCCCGCGCGGCGGACAAAAAAGTTCAAAACGGTGGCTCACATCGCCGACCGTGGCGTGCCGCCAAACCCATTTTTCGTTGAATAATGACTTTGACATCAAATCAGCAACTCAAACGACCTTTTGCAGAGGTCTCGGTATCATTATCCGGCGTCCCCAACTGCCCGTCGGTATTATCGCCCCAAGCCCAGAGGTCGCCATCGGTCCCAATAAAAAAGCTGAAATCGGATCCGGCGGCAACTGTCGAAACATAGCTGCCGGCCGAAATTTCCACCGGCTTGTTGGTGCTTACGACATAGCCCAATTGCCCGTGAGTATCACCACCCATGCCCCACAAGTTGCGGTCGGGTTTGGTAAAAATACTGTGAGCAGATCCGCCGGCAACTGACGTAACTGCGCTGCCCGGGCTGGCGGAAAAAATGACTTCCGGAGTATTGTGATCATTATACGAACCGTCACCCAACTGGCCAGAGCCATTGTAATTCGTCGCCAAGAGGCTGCCGCCGGTGAGATTGGCAATTCCGAACAGGCTATGATACAATCCAGCCCCAACCGCTGTGAACGAGAATCCGTGACCCAAAGCATAAACCTGCTCGGGAACATAATGATTGTTGAACGTGCCATCGCCCAACTGCCCATGCTCATTGTCGCCCATGGCCCAGAGCGCACGGTTCATGATAAAGAGGCTGTGATACCCTCCGGCGACAATCGTCCCAACGCCGTTGGTCAGAGCCGTCGGGACGTTCACATTCGTGATTGTGGTGCCAAGGCCCAACTGCCCGTCGGTATTATCGCCCATGACGAACAGGGTGCCATCCGACCTTGTAAAAAGCGTGTGGCCGTATCCGGCGGCAATGGCGGTCACGGGTTGTGTCGAGAAGATGAGCGCCGTCACGCGACTGGCGGGCATCAGACACAAACCGGCAATCAGCACCGACAGGCTCCGGCTTCGCGCTGCAGCTCCGACGAGGCGGGTGAACAGATTTTTAATGTGCGTTTTCATGGATTCATCCTTTCATTTATTGGTTTAACTTTAACCGGTAAAACTTCTGCGTGCCGGAAACGGGAGTGAACACCTCGCACTGGTTGCCGACAATGACCGGGCCGGGCGAAACGGTGGTCCAGGCCGGCGCAGTCAGGCTGGTGGTGGATTGCAGGACGTAGGCGGCGGCGTTGGCTGGCCAGGCCAGAACTACATTGGCGCCGTATGCAAAGATGCTGATTTGCGGCGGGGGCAACGCAAGGTGCTCGGTGGCGAATGTCGTAACCATGCCATCAGTGAACGCGCCGGGGAGTAGCTGGCTGGTTGATTCGATATCGGCGATGGATATAGGAGCAGGTCCACCGCCCAGCGCAACTTCCTCCATTGCCAGGACCTCGTTTACGGTCATGCCGTTCAGGCCCGACAATGTTCCGTCGAAACCCGTCAGGTAAAGATCACCAAATGAAATTCCTGTGGGGTGTGGCAACAGCCCGGCAGCGGAGAAGTCAACATCGAGCTTGAGCGCGATTACATCGCCTCCGAATATGCCCGCTTCAGTGGTGAGCGGGTTGAGATGGGATGAATCCAGCGGCCCGGGGCGCCCGAGGTTGGCAGATATTCACTGACCGTTGTAGCGCTGGTGAAGGAGAGAATGAAACCGTTGGGATCACCAACAGCCAGCGTGTCGCCTACCGATAAATAAGCGGCATTAAAGTTATGAAACATGAGGTTGATTGCGATCGGAATGTTAACCCAATCCGGCGCGCTATAAGAAACGAATTCACCGTCGGAGAAGGTATCGGCTCGCGCGGGCAGCACCGCGAACCAGCCGAGACCGCCAATCAGCGCCAACACAAGGAAAAGATTTTCAACGTGCGCTTTCATGTTTTTTTGTTTCATTGATGATTCAGAAACCATGTCCTGTGGACATGGTTAGAGGCAAAGGCTAGGCCAAAGGAACTGCTCATGGTAATTCGGTTCTCGCGTTGTCCCCACAACGAACGAGAAAGGAAGAACACATGAGCAGATTCCGAAAGCAATCGCATACGATCTGGTATTGCGAATATCACATTGTTTGGTGTCCGAAGTATAGGTATCGGGTGTTGGCAGGGAAGATAAAAGAGGAGGCGGAGTTGTGTATTCGGGAGCAGAGTCGGCAAATGGAGTGTGAGGTGGTGGAGTTGAATGTGCAGGCCGATCACGTGCATTTGGTGGTGATGATTCCGCCGAAGGTGCGGATCTCGGATTACATGGGGCGGTTGAAGGGCAAAAGCGCAATCCGACTGTTTGGGGCGTTCCGCGACCTGCGGCGGCGACCGTATTGGGGCAACCACTTCTGGGTGGAGGGTTACTGTGTGGGCACGGTGGGGTTGGATGAAGAAAAGATACGGAAGTATGTAAAATATCAAGAACAGCAGGAACAGAGACAGGAAGAGTTTCGGTTTAGCCGATAACGACAAAACCGGGGATGACGCGCGTGGCCCAGCCCCCTGTGGGGGCTGGGCTTTGCCCCCTTATAGGGGGCAGATTCAAAACCACGCGCTTTGCGCGTGGTTTCTTTATTTTTAGCAGTTTGTCATCCCGCGACCGTCATGGAGAATCCGACGGCGCAGTGCGGAAACAGTCAGCCGCAGGATCACGGCACCGGCGCAGTTGCGCCGAGCATGGGTGACCTGCCGATGGCCAGTCTTCATACGCGCCGCCGCGAAATCGTTTTCCAATTAAAGCCACCCGAATCATTGATAATGTCCTGATTGATGGAGCGCGGCATTTATGCCACTTCATTGTCCCCAGCCATTTGTGCGTCGAAGCGGGCTGAAGCCCGCGCTCCGGAGGCAAATTAGGACACAACCAAATCATTCCGTTCATGGGAAGATGAGCTGGTAAAACCGGCTGGCGCCCGCCGTTGCATTGGTGGTGTACACCTGGTTGCCGAGGGTGACCCGCGCGCTGGTGACGTTTGACCAGGTGATGGCCGGAGACAGATTCGTGGCCGATACAAGGCGGTAGTTGGCGGCATCCGTCGTCCAAAACAGGACGACGTTGTTGCCGTTGGCGTGTTGAATGTTCAACTGCGGCGTGGGCAGGAACTCGAACGCGCCGATGTCGCTGCCGTCGCCGCCGCCGGCGTTCGCAATCGAGGGCAGGTCGTATGGCCGCGGCATGCCGCGCTGGTCGGTGGCGCCCCCAAAATTTTTGCCCTGATCAATGGCCGGACTGCCGGACAACAGGGCCAGAGTCAAGGTCGCGCCGCCATTGTCCGCGAGCGGCCCGAGCAGCGGGTTTTGCCCGACGATGACGTGGCGTTGTTTCCGCTGACGGTGGAGTTGACGAAGTCCACTTCGCTCTCGGAATACAATCCTCCGCCATAACCCTGTCCGCCGATGCCGGGAGAACCGCCGCCGGTGGCCACGCCTCCCTGGCCGCCCATCGCCAGCCCATCCATCAGGCTGCAGGCCGTTAGAATATTCGTTCCCGAAATGGTGCAAACCGCCCCGCCCAATCCGTTGCCGGCATAGCCCGCATAGCCCGTCGTGGCACTGCCGCCCTGGCCGCCCACGCTTGTGTTCCCGTCAAACACACACTGAGTCAAAAAGAGATTGCCACCCGCGTTGTAAACCCCGCCGCCCAGACCCTTGCCGCCGTCGCCCGCCGAGCCCGAAGTGGCCGCGCCGCCCATGCCGCCGACCACGCTGTTGCTGAGGACAAGGCAATTCGCAAGCGTGAGGGTAGCCTGGTTGAAAATGCCTCCGCCTTGCCCGTCATACCCGATCTGCCCGGACAACCCGGGGCTGCCGACAGTGAGTCCATCGCGGAGGGTCAGACCGGAAATCTTGACCGGGCCGCCCAGAACATCGAAGACCCGGCCGTTGTGATTGGCGCTGATCGCCAGCGCACTTGCGCCGGGGCCAAGCACGGTGGCCGGCATGGTCACAGCCAGCTCGCCACTGAGAAGCGTTATGGTCCCGGTGACCGTGTTCGAGAAGGTAATCGAGTTACCGCCACCCAGGCCATTGTTATCCAAAACCGCCTGGCGCAAGGAACCCGGGCCGCTGTCATTTATGTTTAGAACCGCGACAGTAGTCGGAATAATTTCAACGGCGCCAATGTCCGCGCCGTTTCCGCCCGCCGCGTTGGGAATCGCAGTATCGTAAGGCCGGCTAAAGCCGCGCTCATCAGTGCCGTTTTCACTGTTTCCCTTATCAATCACCGGGCTGCCGGGTAATGGCGCCATCGTCAACACCGCGAAAGGGTATGTTGGACCCCCATTGTATTGCAGTGGACCGAGCAGCGGATCCAGCCCCATCAGAGTGTGGGTGATCGGGCCGGTAAAAGTGATGCCGTTGGTGTGCTGAACGAGATTGTAATCATATGAAGCGATCGTGCCACTCCCATCCGGGTCAACGGCTGCAATATTTCCAGCTAGAATAGTGCTTGAGATTTCTCCGCCAGTGATGCCACCGCCGTAACCAGCCTGGTTGCCTACAATTGTGCTGTCTTCGATCGTCGTCGTACCGTAGTCCTGGATGGCCCCCCCCGAATTGGGGCCGGGCCGGCGGCGGAATTACTGACGATCGTGCAGGTGATAATCTGCAGGTCACCCACGTTGTATATGGCCCCTCCTGCTCCGCTGCCGAGTCCTCCTCCGCCCGGACCTCCGGTGGCGACATTGGCGAAGAGCGTTGTTTCGAAAACGATGATGGAACCTTCCGTATAGATGGCGCCGCCCCAAGCCTGGCCTCCGCCGCCAGTCATTCCACCCGAACCACCGAAAGAATCATTGCTGACTACGAGGCTGTTGTACAAGTGCATACTGCCGAGATTGCCAATGGCTCCTCCGTACGCATTCCCACCGTTTGCTCCGGCACCAGGTTGCCCTCCCACGGCCACGTTGTTGCTAAGCAGGCACGATAACACCAATACGCTTTCATTGTTTCCAACCAGGATTCCCCCGCCATAGACATTTTCGCCGTTATGACCGAAAGCGCCGTTGGTGCCCACCACGCGGCCATCAGTTATTGCCAGGTTCTCAAGGACGACGCCGTTGCTGCTACTGAGGTTGAACACGCGGCTGGTGTTGTTCCCGCTGATCCGGACCAGGTTCGTGACGATGTTGATAATTGAGAGGCCCTTGTTGGAAATCGTCAGCTCCGAGTTGAGCACGACAGTGCCGGGAGTGTTAAAATAGATTTCGTCCCCGGACGATGCGGCCGCGATTTGATTGCGCAACGTGCCGGGACCGCTATCACCGAAGTTGGTGACCAGGAGGCTGGCGGCGTTGGCGTTGGGGTTGCCCAAAAGTGCGGCTGCCAACGCAGGGAGCAGCCAGGCGTTATGTTTGATGGTGAATTTCATGGTGTCGTCCTTTCTTCTGTTTTGGTTAACTTCTTGTCGGTTTCGAGTTGTCTGGTTCAGAGGTTATTGCGGGTTGAGATGGAAAAACAAAGTTCCCATCGGCGGGACTCGTGCCGCTGTTCAAACGGCCTTGGTTGGCGAAGGCTGTGCCCCGGGCGAGTCGCGGCGGTGGTGGGACGGAAACTATGCTGAGTAGCAGGAGGGGAGGAAGAAGGGAGAATGACAGGTTTAATTCTCTGATGTTTTTCATGGTTGTGTTCATGGGGGTGGTTTGGTTTTGGAATTGATAAACGAATTGGCGCACTGCGGGTCAGGCCGGCTTAATCGCCATTCGGCCGCGCGCAGACAGGTTGGACCCCCGGCGAATTCCATCGCATGAGCGTCGGACCGGCTGTCGTCCGCTGGCTCCTCGTTATCGGGCGGCAACTCCGCCCATCGGGCAAAGCGCGGCGACGCCGGATCAGTCGCGTGAGAATTCAGCAGGCGGCTTCGCGGGCAGTGAACGAAGCGCGCCGGATTCAGTCCCGGAGTGAACCATCCGCGGCTGTGGAAAAATTGGCAGGCGTCGGGCGGGCCGGCCGGATGAACACCCGTTTCACTTCGAGCGCAGATGCGTTGGCTGATTGTAAACCAACTGCAAACGACGACCGTTATCAGTAGCCATGTCTTCGACTTTATCAGAAAGTTTTCGCCTCTGACCTGATTCAGCGCAAGGTGCTTTCCTCGGCTGGCCCGCTCCCGACCATGGTTCTCTAGGGCAGCCGAGGCTTTCACAAATATTGCCGCGTGTCAAGCAATAATTGGCTGATGAAGAACCCCCGGGTGCCTCTGACAGCTTTCCCCGTTTGAAGGGCAGGGACATCTCGCCGGGATGTCCGCGCTGCGTCCAGCGGCGCAAGGAAACCCGCCAGCAACGCGGAGTTTCCCGTTCCACCCGCTGAACGCGGGCGGGGACGGCTGGGGCTGGCCGTCCCTACCTTCGATCTCACTTTTTCGCTCCCGGAAGCTATCGAGGTCAGCACGTTCGCGCAGGACCATCTCCTGCCTTACGAATCAGTGCCCGAGCCGTCGAGCCTGTTGCTGCTGGCGTCCGGGCTGGCGGCGTTTGGAATGCTCGGCTGCCGGCAACGCCGATAGTTTACTTGAACCTTTTCATGCCGTTCGCGCGGCAGATCATCCGAACTCTTGCTCGACGAGCGCTGGTTGGTTGATTAGATTGTCCACGTGAGACGGTCGGCATCCACGTCGCTCAAAACCGTGGCCGGTGAATCGTTGGGGCAAAAATCTCGCCGCTGATGTCGCCGCCGTGATGGCGTGCCATCCTGATGCCGATCCCGAGGACGTCCGCCTCACGCTGATTTCACTTCAATCCCCGCCGATGGACCGGCTCAACCGGAGTTTGCGCCGTGGCCGAGGTTTTGCCGCTTTCCGAAAGTGAACTCCGCCTGCTGGAGTCGCTGCTGCGCCATAAAATCCGTTGTTTGAGCCTTGAGACCTCTGCATAACTCCCAATTGACCGTAGCGGCGTCTCGGCAGAGCGCCGCAAACACCAGAAAACTGAAGAATGCGGCTTTCTGCCGAAAGCCGCTACGCCGGTTTTGCAGAACACGCTCCGCACGCTGCAAACAAAGGCAAAGCGTCGGGCGAAAAGGCCAAGGGCGGGAAAATGAAGCGGGATTAAAATCAGGAGCAAGATTGAGCGCACGAGGGAGGCAAATCCGCTTGGCAGTGGGGGAACGTTCTGTTTAATTGGCCGCGCCGAATGACAAGAGCGCCCGCCATCTTCCTGCTCGTTCTTTGTGCCGCTTTTTTTCCCGTCGTCGTTCTGGCGCAACCGGAGCAGAGTTGGGAGGTCGAAGGGCTTAATCAAATCATCCCGGGCGCGCCACAAGGCGGCGTGGAATACGATTTCCAAAATGACCTCGCGCACGGCACAAACATCTTCATTAAATACGGCAACGCGACGCTCATGGCGGACAGCGCGAAGGTGAATCAGCGGACGGGCGAAGTGGTGGCCGACGGCCACGTGCGCATCGAGTCGGGCGACCAAATCTGGGTCGGCGATCACATCACCTACAATTTCAAGACGCATCAGATGCGCAGCGAGGAGTTCCGCATGGGCAAGCCCCCGGCGTTCGCGGCGGGCCGCGAATTGCAGGGTGACATTACCAACCATACCTACAACGCCCGCCACGCTTTTGTCACCACCGACGACGTGAGCAATCCGGCCATCCGCGTTCGCGCCAGCCGCATCAAAATTGTACCCGGCAAATACGTGGAGATGTGGAACGCGGTGCTGTACATGGACGGCGTGCCGACGTTTTATTTTCCGTTTTACCGGCGCAGCCTGGGCGAACACGCGAACACCTTCAATTTTCTCCCCGGCTACAGCAGCGCCTACGGGCCGTTTTTATTGAGCGATTACAATTGGTATCTCAACGACGAGGCGGATGGCAGATTGCGACTGGATTACCGTGAAAAGCGCGGTGTCGGCACGGGGCCGGAGTTGAATCTGCACCTGAACCGCTGGGGTGAGGCCACCTTCAAATATTATTATGTGCATGACCAGGACCCGAACTATAGCACAAACAGTCTGCCCTACTACGGAAACATCCCCGAGAACCGCCAGTGGTTATACTTCGGCTATCAGGCCACGCCGTTCACCAACTTGAACGTCAAGGCAATGGTCAATTACCAGAGCGATCCGTTGGTGCTGCACGATTTTTCCCAAGGTGCCTACACCGCGAATCCGCAGCCGAACACGTTCACCGAGGTTGACAAATATTGGGAAAATTGGGACCTCGACACGATCACCACACCCGGCGTCAATGACTTCTTTGATCAAGTCGAGCGGCTGCCCCAGGTGAACCTCACCGGCTTTCGCCAGCCCATTTTCGACACGCCGGTTTATTACGAAAGTGAAAGCTCCGCCGGTTACTACCGCCAACTGTACGCCGACACCAACAATCCGGCGCTGCCTTATTACGCCGCCGCGCGCGCCGACACGTATCACCAATTACTCCTGCCGTGGACGTTCTTCAACTGGCTGAACGTGACGCCGCACGCCGGCGGACGGCTCACCTATTACAGTGACGAAACCGGACCCGCCGGGACCAACAGCGAAACCTATCGCCGGGTTTTCGACACGGGCGCGGAAGTCTCCTTCAAGGTTTCGCGTTTGTGGACGGGCGCAACGAACTCACTTTTGGACATTGACGGCTTGCGTCATATCATCCAGCCGTCGGTGAATTACGTTTACGTTCCGAATCCGAGCAAGTCGGCGACGCAGTTGCCACAGTTCGACACCCAATTGCCCAGCCTGGAGTTGCTGCCCATCCGGTTTCCCGACTACAACGACATTGACGCCATTGACAGCGAGAACGTGATTCGTTTCGGCCTGCGCAACACGCTTCAGACCATGCGCAATGGCCGGCTCGACAACTTGCTCAACTGGAACCTCATGCTCGACTGGAATCTCAAGCCCAACGCGCAGACCAATGCCATCTTTTTGCAACCGCAACAAACCTTCGACGATCTCTATTCCGACCTATCGTTCAAGCCGCGTACGTGGATCACGCTTACGTCCCAACTGCGTTACAGCATCAATGCCAGCGAACTGAACATGTCGTTTCATCAAGTTGCCTTCGCGCCGAATGACCGATGGAGTTGGGGCATTGGCCACTGGTACCTGCGCAACGGGTTTTTGGACGAGGGCGAGAACTTCATCACCAGCACCATCTTTTACCGGCTGAGTGACAACTGGGGTCTGCGCGCTGCGCACGATTTCGATGCCCAAAGCGGGCGCTTGCAAGGGCAGTTTTACACCCTCTACCGGGATTTCCGGAGCTGGACCGGCGCATTGACCTTTCGGGTGCAGGACAACAGCAGCGGTCCGACTGATTATACCGTTGCCTTCAGCTTTTCACTTAAAGCGAATCCGCGCTACAAACCGGGTGCCGACACCGTCGCGCCGGACAGCCTTGTAGGGCAATGAGCGAGCCGCTTGACTCGTCAACACTCATAGGAGGCATCGTGTCAATGAACCCGTCACATCAATTGTTCGCGGCCGCTTGTTTGTAGTGATTGTTTCTATGAACGCTGCCATCGCAGTAAAGCACCAATCCATTAATGGGATCAATAGCCAGAATCTCTGTTGGATGGTCAGGGCCAACATTCGTTCCAGTTCGCAGTTCGTAACTAATGTTATTTGTCGTCAGGCTCGCAAAGTCTGACGCTGCCTTCTTTGTCTTGTCGTTTGGGCAAACCAAAATCTTGGTATTGGGTAATTCGTTAGACATAACCATAAAAGTTGGAACAGGATTTCTTTCAAACCCATTGTTATCTCGGTCGCATAGCTCACGAGTGCCGCCCAGTGCTTGGCTTACGTTGAACGGAAATTGATTGTGGTGTGCGTCGGCCCACATTAAAAATGCCAAGCCAATCTGCTTTAAGTTGCCTTCGGAGCGGGAAACATCGGTCATTGAGTGATCGTCCACGGTCTTAATGCAGCCAGTCAAGAGCAGCAGCATACAAGCTGCAATTGGCAACAGGACCATCTTCATAATTTCTCTGGGCAAACGATGGCTAACGATCTAAAGCCACGGCCACTGGAGCCGGACTCTCGCTTGCAATAATGATGTTCGAGTTCCATCTGGCGGTCAAAACTGAAACGGCGGTGGCCGTTGGGTCCAGCGCGGTAGGCTTCCGTCAATCACTCATCATCGCTCTTGAATAAAACCCGGGCAACTTGCCGGCTCTGAATAATGAGATATATCCCGATAACTGCCATAATCACGGATGATATAGGATAAGCCCAGAAACTTGGTCCCGCTTGTATCGTAGTGTGGGATCCCCAATCGGAAAGTCCCATACTGATACCAGGGATGCTGTAAATAGTAACCGAAAGCCCCAGAATCTTGATTAGAATGTTCGCTAATTGTTTCGTTTTCATATTTTTTCGGCGGTGCTCGGAAGCCTAACGATCCAAAGCAGCCACGCCGACTGATGACATCCGCCAACCCGAAACCTTCTCGGCAAACTGGAGGCGCTATCGGCTTTGGCTCCAGCGTGGTGGCGGCTTTCGGGGGGCGTCCAATTTGAAAAATTCACTCTGGTCTGGTTGCAGGTTTAGTGTTAGTGACGCTGAACCCTGCATCCTTAAACGGAATGGTTTTCGCCGGGCTGCAAACCGGCAGGGAAAGGCTGAAGGTTGAGCCTCGGTTGACTTCGCTTAGCGCGCGAATGGCGCCTTGATGTTCGTGCGCAATGCGCTGGCTGATGGCCAACCCCAACCCGGTGCCGTTTTTCTTGGTGGTGAAAAATGGTTCAAACAGCCGCCCCAGATTTTCGCGCGCAATGCCTACGCCGGTGTCCTGGATGTGAATGTGCAGCAACGATGCCCCGTGCCCGCCTTCCGTGGTTTCCGTGGCCACCGTCAGCACGCCATTTGTGTCCATGGCCTCGAGCGCGTTGAGCAGCAGGTTCATGAACGCCTGTTGCAATTGCGCGTCGTCGCCGCGCACCACGTCCGGTTGAGCCTGGAAACGGCGCTGGAGCGAAATCAGTTTTCCGGAGATCTGGTGGTGCAGCAGTCGCAACGAATGGTCGAGCAACTCATGCACATGCACAGTTGTGAAAGTGGCTCCCTTGGGCGCCGCGAACCGCAGCATTTGCGTGACGATTGCGTTGATGCGCTGCAATTCGCGATTGACGACCTCGGTCAGCTCGGTGTCCTGGCCCTTTTGCAGCAGCAAATCAATGAATGTCTTGATGGCGACCATGCCGTTTTTGATTTCATGCGCCATGCTGGCCGAAAGTGTGCCGAGGCTGGCCAGCCGATCCAGCCGCCGCATATTTTGCTCGAACACCGGCGCGGAGATGAGATTGTTGAGAACGACAACGACCTGCGATTGCGCGCGGGTTTTCACCGGCAGGATGCTCGCCCGCAATGGCGTTGTGCCACGTTGGGAATTTTTCAGCAAAATTTCCAGGTTGGTCACCGGCTGGCCGCTTTTGGCTGTATCGTGAATGAGCTTGGGGAGCGGGGCGGGCAGGGAATTCACCGATGCGTTTTTCAATCGTGTCGCTTTTACGCGCAGGTGCGCGGCGGCTTCGGGCGTGCAGGCGACGATGCGTCCGCGCGCGCCCACAACCAGCACGCCGCACGCAAGACTTTCCTGTAAGAAACCCGCCGGAGTTCCGGTCGGGAGTCCGCTGTTAACTTTGGTTGAGCCGTCGGGTGACATAAATCAAAAGAACGTTCTGGCGCCCGCTTGCCCTTGCTTCCGTGTATTCCAAATACAAATGGACATGCCGATATTAAGTCCCACTTGTCCTGCGACAAACAAAAAAGAGCAGAATTCTCGTTTTGGCGTCTGCCTGGGTGCAATGTTTTTACGGCTGACGTTTGCAGGCCGTGCGGTTACGATGGCCCCGCCGAATGAAAAACACCTTCGATAGCATCGAATCCGTCATCGCCGACCTGCGCCGCGGCAAAATGGTCATCGTCGTGGACGATGCTGACCGCGAGAACGAAGGCGATTTGATCTTGGCAGCACAATTCGTCACGCCCGCCGCAGTGAATTTCATGGCCAAACACGGGCGCGGCCTGATTTGCGCGCCGACGACTGCCGAGCGGTTGCAACAACTTGGCATTGACCGCATGGTGCATCAAAACCGGGAGAGTTTTCGCACCGATTTTCAGGTGAGCGTGGATGCCGCGCGCGGCATCACCACCGGCATCAGCGCCGCCGACCGTGCGAAGACGATTCAAATCATGGCCGCGCCGACCGCTGTGCCGGACGATTTGGTTCAACCCGGCCACGTTTTTCCGTTGCGGGCACGGCCCGGCGGCGTTTTGCAACGCGCCGGTCACACCGAGGCGGCGGTGGACCTGGTGCAACTCGCAGGCCTGCGGCACATCGGCGTACTTTGCGAGATTTTGAACGACGACGGCACGATGGCGCGGCTGCCGCAGTTGCGCAAATTTGCCCAAAAGCATCGCCTGAAAATTTGCACGATTGCCGACTTGATCGAATATCGCCGCACGCGCGAAAAATTGGTGGAACAGGTAGAGGCGGTGAAACTGCCAACCGATTACGGCGACTTTGATTTGCATTTGTATCGTTCGAAAACCGACGGGCAACATCACGTGGCGCTCGTGCGCGGCGAAGTGGCCGGGCGGAAAAATGTGCTCGTGCGCGTCCACAGCGAATGTCTGACTGGCGACGTGTTCGGCTCGCGCCGTTGCGATTGCGGCTCGCAACTGCATCGGGCGATGCAACAAGTTGCCGAAGCCGGGTGCGGCGTGATTGTCTATATGCGGCAGGAGGGTCGCGGCATCGGGTTTGCGCCGAAAATCAAGGCCTACAAATTGCAGGAACAAGGCTATGACACTGTCGAGGCAAACCAGAAGCTCGGTTACGACATGGACCTGCGCGAATACGGTCTCGGCGCGCAAATTCTGGTTGATCTCGGTTTGAAGACTATTCGTTTGCTGACGAACAACCCAAAGAAGGTGGTCGGGCTGGAGGGCTATGGACTAAAAATCGTCGAGCAAGTGCCGATTCGTGTGAAGCCGAATCCACACAATGAACGGTATTTGAAGGCGAAACGGGAAAAGATGGGACATCTCTTGTAATTTGCGGTTTACGATTGGCGCGCTGGTTGCTGTTACACTTGCAAACTGTGGATCGCAAATGGCCAATTACCTTCGTCGTGCCTCAACTCGTCGAAACCCGAATCGGCTCGGGTCAGCGACGAGCACGTTTGGCATCGTTACTTGCTGAATCTGGCTTATCCGTTAGCCCACACAAAACTTATAGTTCAACTGCGGATTAATTTGTAAGCGCTATGGCCAAACTTGTTGTCGTTACAGAGGTGTTGGCTGGCTTGTCACAGGGATTAAGCGGCAACTGGGTTACGATTGGGCGTGCGGATGGCAACACGTTCCAAATCGTCGAATCATCGGTTTCGGGCAGGCATTGTGAAGTGCGGTTGCAGGGCGATGAACTCGTCGTCCGCGATCTGCTTTCCACCAACGGCACGTTTGTCCAGGACAGGAAAATTACTGAGGGAGTGCTGAAAGCGGGACAGACGTTGCGCATCGGCAATGTGGAATTGCGGCTGGATTTTGCCGCGACCCCAGCTTTCCAATTCAGACCGACCAAGACCAAAGCACCAACCGCGTCCAGAGATGCCGCCGCGGCGATGGCTCCGTTTCCGTCCCAAAAATCAGTTCCGCTCACCAAGACTGAGACCGACGGCGAAGCCGCAAAAAAACCTCACGTGCTTTTCGTGGATGACAGCATGGCTTTTCTCGAAACCTTCAGCCGGCTGTGTACCGTCTTCGCCAATAATGCGTGGGAAATTTATTGCGCCATGACTGCCGATCGGGCGCTGGCCGTTTTGCACGAAAATCCGATTGACCTCGTCGTGGTGGATATCGGGATACCGGTGGTGGATGGCATTCAACTGCTCGGAATCATCAATCAGCGTTATCCCGGACTCAAAATCGCCGTCATGACAGGCAGCGCCACGGAAAGCAATCGCGCGGCCAGCCTTTCCAATGGGGCCGAACTGTTTATCGAGAAACCGGTTTCCCCGGACGGAATCAGGGTGGTCTTCAATCTGTTGAGCGACCTGATGTCGTGGGAGCATCGTGAAGGTTTCAGCGGCGCGCTGCGGCAGGTCGGCCTGCAGGAAGTCATCCAGATGGAATGCATCGGACGCCATTCCTCAATCCTTGAAATCCGCAACCGGCAGTTGCGCGGCCGGATTTTTATCGAGGCTGGTGCGGTCACTCATGCGGCAGTCGGAATGCTGGTCGGTGAGCAGGCTTTTTACCGGTTACTTTCCCTCAGAGGCGGCGAGTTTCAACTGAAACCTTTCAAGGCGCCGCCGCAGCGCACCGTCCAAGACCGTTGGGAATTCCTGCTCATGGAAGCTGCCCGCGTCTGTGACGAAGAAACGGTTTTGATCAGAAAAAAGCCGGCTGAAGGCGTGGCAAAACCGTCCACGTCGGATTCGGCTCCGGTGGCAAATACACCCGTCTCCAGACCCGCGCCGATGGAAGCCCCTTTACCCAACGGTTCGCCAGTCGCGACAGATGAAGCGCCGAGCGGCTTGGGCGACGATGTTGTGGTGGTTGCCACCTACGATGGCAACTGGAAGCCCGTGGACGGTTCCAAGTAATAGCCGGGCGTTTCAATTTTCAGATTCGTAACCGGCTGATCCCTCGCGTTCGGCTTGTCAGGCGAGAGTGGCCGGCCAATTCCCCGATCAAAATTCAACCCGCTTCAGTTTCATTATCCGCCGGCGTCCGTGTCTATTGTAAAGTAAGCTAATTAATATAATATAATTATAAAGATATACTAAAGCAAAATTTGTCTCTTGAATACCAAAATCGGTGAAGTCATCCTAGCGGGGGCAGGGAATCCTTGTAACGAAGATAACGGAATTATAAACGATGCACTCAACACTTATGAAAAAGCGAACGATGATTTGGTGGAGCACATCGGCACTGGTTGGCGCGTGTCTGGTTGGTTTGGGTCTGACTTTGGTCCAAGCCCAGCCGCCCAAAGCGGATTCCTCGTCGTCACAAACCAATTCCGTCCCATTGAAAGCCAAAGCGCCGGAGCCACAACAGCCCGTTCTTAAAAAGCAACTCACCGGCGCGGAGCTTTACGAGATCAACTGCAACCGATGCCATCAGCAGCGCTATCCCACCGAGCGGACCGGGGCGCAATGGAAAACCATCATGCTCCACATGCAGGTGCGCGCGAACATCCCTGTTGGCCAGGCAAAGCTGATTCTGCAATTTCTCCAGGAAAACAGCGGCCGTTGAGCCGCCTGTTTAATCACTTGAATCACGAATGAAAAAGACAATACACACACGCCGTTTGTTGTTTGGACTGGCGGCCGCCGGCTGCGCCATGGGGATGTCACTGCCACCACGCGCGACAGCCGAGGTGAGTGACGCAGACTTCAACGCCCTGAAGGAGACGGTGCAGAAGCTAAGCGGAGAGGTTCACGGATTGGAGCAGACCAATGCCATCGCGGCGCAAATCCATGAACAGGACCTGGAACAAATCCGGCAGCTTCAGAAGAAGCTGACCGCAACCCAGCAAATGGCAACCAACACCGAACAGAAGGTCATCGAGGCGGCGCAGACGCAACCGATTCCGAGACAGCCCATTGACGAGGCCACGGTTAATCACAACTTCATGATTTTGGGCGATGCGGAAACACAGTACGTGAAGACTGCAGGACAACACGGGGCGTTTTTGCTGGCCGATTTCGCTCCCATTTTCCTCTACCGCGCCGGGGACAACATTCTGTTTGAGTCGGGCTTTGATACCACGTTGCAAAATGGCTCGGCGCCGACGCCGAGCAACCCGAACGTCAGCCATGACAGCGGTTCCACCACTAGTTTTGATTTGAGTTTCGCGCAGTTGGATTACGTGATGAATGATTACATGACCTTTGTATCCGGCGACCTGCTGTTGCCGCTCGGAACCTACAGCTTGCGGAGCGCGGGGTGGCTGAACAAATTTCCCGATGATCCGCTGGCGGTAAGTCTTATTCCCGGCGCCGGCGTGGGAGCTGGGTTGCAGGGAGCGCTTCCAATTGGAGCCACCGGCGGGTCCATCAGTTATCAGGTCTATGGAGTGAACGGTCCAAGTTCGTCAGACTCGACGGCAGATGCCGGCTCGCTTGATTTGGGTGGAAACGTCGGTCTCCAATCTGACAACACGGTGGCGAATCTGCACGGCCATCCGTCCGGTGGCGCGCGGCTGGGGGTGTTTATACCTTTCCCATACAAACCGCGTTACGATCTGGAACTGGGAATCTCCGGGCAATCGGGTGAATGGGATGACGCGGGGAATCATCTCTGGTCGGCCGGGGTGCTCGACGCGGCCGTGCACTTGGGGCCTTATTTTGAGACGACTGGCGAGTACATCATGACCCGCTATGGAAGCGATAACCAAGGTATGGTTGATCAACAAGGATGGTGGGTGCAGGCTGGCTACCGCCTGGCGGGATTGAATCTGCAGTTCCCGATGATCAACAACGTGGAGCTTGTGGGACGCTATGACTCCCTCCACGGCGCTTACAACTCAGATTACAATGGATTTTTCAACACTCAGCGTTACACCACGGGTTTTATCTACTATATCACAAACACACTGCTCTTCGAAGGCGACTATGAGTTTGTTAACAGCAACGACCCGTCCCAAGCTGACCAACTGTTACTACAGCTTTCCTTGGGATTTTAAAACCAGCGATGCAAAATGCGATTAATAATACAAACTAGCAGCAGTCATGCATACATTTCCAATTCCAAATAGACGGGGGCGGGTGCGACGGACTTGGCCGTCTGTAACGGCGTTCATCGTCGGGTGCCTGCTATTTGCCAAAACTTTGGCGCAGAGCGCGCCGATATTACCAGGCGACAGCGGAACCGTGTCTTCCACATCAACAAACCAAACGCCGACTTACCTCCGCGACATTCGGCCCATCTTCATGGGCGAATGCGCCCGATGTCATAACGAGCAGGACCGGTTCATTTACGACTGGCTGGACTACAAAACCGCCTACGCCGATCGCTGGGAGTTGAGACGGCGGATTTGGAACAGTTGGAAAGGAACGTATTACAAGGAGTCAATGCCGGTTGCCAACAGCCCCGAAGCGGAGTCAATGACCGAAGAGGACAGGTTGACGATTCTGAAATGGGTGGACGACGGGGCGCCTCGCGGAGTGGCGCCGCCGCCCGTTCTCGCCAACACGAAGGCTGAACGGATTGATCTGGGCAGGCACATCTTTACGACCATTTGCGCGGCTTGCCATCAACCCACGGGGCGGGGACTGCCGAATGTGTTTCCACCCTTGGCGGGATCGGATTACCTGAATGCCGACAAGGACCGGGCGATTCAAACTGTAATCTTCGGCCGGCATGGAGACGTGGTCGTGAACGGACAGAAGTTCAACAACACCATGCCTGCGCTCCCGCTCACCGACGAAGATATCGCGAATGTTCTGACCTACGTTTATAATTCGTTCGGAAACTCCGGGCTTGAGGTGACACCTCAAGAAGTGGCGACTCTCCGTGCACACACGCCTCCACCAGTCACAACGCCCGCACCCAATAATCCCTTTGAGTAAAATTTCTGAATCATGAAAAAAATCATTACCTGGCTGGCACTCGGACTTCTTGGCGGATGGCAAATGGCTTCCGCGGCGGACATTGTCGGCACCATTACTCTCCAAGGCACGCCGCCGCCGGAAGTGCCGTACACGCCGCTGATGCAAAACTCGGAATGCGCGGCAATGTACACCAGTACGCCCACAACGCATTTCTATGTCGTCGGGCCAAATCATGGCTTGGGCGACGTGGTGGTCTTTCTGAAAAACGTCACCGGCCAATCCACCGGTGCCAGCCAGCTGCCCGTGGTGCTCGATCAAAAAGGCTGCCTGTACCAGCCGCAGATTCTGGCGATTCAGACGGGCCAGAAACTTTTGGTGAAGAACTCTGACAAGTGTATCCATAATGTGGATGTGCAACCAAGCGTGCCGGGCAATCCCAAATCCAATCAGATGCAAACGCCCGGCAGTCCGGACCTGACCTTCGCCTTCCCGGAACCGGAAATGTTCATCACCTTCAAGTGCGATGTGCATCCGTGGATGTTTGCCTGGGTTAGCGTGTTTGACAGCCCGTACTACGCCATCAGTGACAAGGAAGGCAAATTTGTCATCAAGAACGTGCCGCCGGGAAAGTACTCCGTCGAAGCCGACCATCGCAAACTGGGCATGCAGACCGCCGAGGTCGAGGTCAAGGACAGCGACGTGACTCAAAATTTCACGTTTAAAGTCAAATAAATTTCGAGTCGGGGCCGCCCAAGGTTGGCAAATTCAAAATTATTCGTGCCCCTCCGTGTGGATTCATGATTAAATCTCCGCGATGCTTCGCGAGATCCAGCAAAAGAAAATTCAATTATCCGGCGGAACCTTCGCCATCGTGGCGTCGCGCTACAACGCGCGGTATGTGGACGCCATGTTGCGGGCGGCCAAAGCGGAGTTGCGGCGCGCCAACGTTTCGAAAATCCAAATCGTCCGCGTGCCCGGTGCGTATGAAATTCCGCTTGCGGCCAAATGTCTGGCTCGCGCCTCGCGCTCGAAATCTCAAGGCGCGCTTTCAGCAATCATCTGTCTCGGCGTGATTTTGCGCGGTGAAACAGTTCACGCGGCGCACATCGGCGAATCGGTCAGCCGCGCGCTCATGGAAATCCAGCTCGCGCACGAAATGCCCGTCATTCACGAAGTGCTGCTTTTGGAAGATGAGGCGCAGGCGCGCGCTCGCTGCCTCGGCCAAACACACAATCGGGGAGGCGAGGCGGCCCAAACAGCCTTGGCGATGGCGCGCGTGATGAAAGGTATGCACGGTTGAACGTCGAAGTCGGATTTGAACGCCGCTGTTTCCTGCAGCATCAAAAGCTAACTGAATAAATGAAATGAGCGCTTGTGAAATATTTCACATAAATACTTGCCCACCACAAATGCGGCTGCTAGTCTGTGACTGATTTTTGCGTTTCAAAAGCCAAAAAAGTATGAAAAAAATCTCGTTAGTTCTTTTGATTGCGACGCTTGCGGGCACGGCCAAGTTGCAGGCGGCGGACATCGTTGGCACCATTACGCTCCAAGGCACCCCGCCGCCGGAAGTGCCTTACACGCCGCTCATGGATAACCCCATGTTCAAAAGCATGTACACCAACACCCCCACGACGCATTTTTATGTCGTGGGGCCGAATCACGGATTGGGCGACGTGATCGTTTTTTTGAAAAACGTCAACCAATCCACCGGCCCCAGCCAGCCGTCGGCCGTGCTCGATCAAAAAGGCGGGCTGTATCATCCCCAAATCCTCGCGATTCAGACGGGGCAGAAGCTCCTGGTGAAGAATTCAGACCAGTGCCTCCATAATGTGGACGTGGAACCGACCGTGCCGGGCAACCCGGTATCCAATCAGATGGAAACACCCGGCAGCGCGCCCCTGACCTTGACCTTCCCTAAGCCGGAAATGTTCATCACTTTCAAGTGCGACATCCATCCGTGGATGTTCGCCTGGGTGAGTGTGATTGACAGTCCCTTCTATTGTATCAGCGACCAGGAGGGCAAATTTGTCATCAAGAACGTGCCGCCCGGTACCTACACCGTCGCCGCGGCGCACCGCAAGCTGGGCACTTTGACCAAAGATGTCGTGGTCAAAGACGACAAAAATGTGACAGTGAACTTTACTTTTGAAATCAAATAAATTGGGAAGCAGGGTGGCCCCGACACATGGAGCGGGGTTTTGACATGTTTGCAAAATGCCTGAAAAAGTGCCTGTAAAGATAAATCGCCCATTGCATTGGTTCGCCGTGTTGACGGCGGTGTTCACCTTTTTACTGCTCGGTGCGGGCGGCTTGGTCACCAGCCATAACGCCGGAATGTCCGTGCCCGACTGGCCAAACAGCTACGGCTACAACATGTTTTTGTTTCCGCCTTCCAAATGGATTGGCGGCATTTTCTATGAACACACGCACCGGCTGATTGCCTCCGGTGTCGGGCTGATGACGACCGTTCTCGCCGTCTGGCTCTGGCTCAAGGACTCGCGCAAATGGATGCATTGGGTGGGTGTGACGGCGTTTCTCCTGGTTGTGGCGCAAGGCGTTCTCGGTGGCCTGCGCGTGGTCCTGGCTGATGCTCAACTCGGCATTTTTCACGCGATTATCGGGCAACTGTTTTTCGTTTTGATGTGCGCGATTGCGCTGTTCACGAGCTGCTGGTGGATGGAATTGGAAAACCGGCCTGCGGCACGACAGCGAGAAAACGGAACGGACCAATATGCCGGGACGGAGATCGAGCTTCCGTTGCGGAGGTTGGTTTTTTTCACGACCATTTTGATTTTGTGTCAGCTGGTCATCGGCGCGACGATGCGGCAGGCACATGCGGGGCTCGCCATTCCTGATTTCCCGCTGGCTTATGGAAAAATCTGGCCCAGCACCAGCCCCGCCGCCATCGCCAGCTACAACGAGCATCGGATGCAGATCTATGCCGTTCACCAAATCACGGCATTCCAAGTCATTCTGCAAATGGTACATCGCCTGGTCGCGCTGGGAATTTTCATTTTGGTTGTAGTGAGCGCATGGCGGGCGCGGCGGCGGCTGGGTAAAAAAGATTCGCTGGCGAAACTCGCCTTGTTCTGGCTGGGGTTGATTGTGGTGCAAATCTTCCTTGGCGCGGCGACGATTTGGTCGAACAAGGCCGCCGACGTGGCGACCGCCCATGTGCTGGGCGGCGCACTTTCGCTCGTGACAGGCGCGCTCTGGTGCATTATTGCTTTCCGCCATTCGGCGGCATTGCCAGAAATTGCGCCAGCCAAGACAATATCCGGCGTGTATGGAACCGCTCCGGTCATGGCCGTAAACAAGTGAAATGAAAGAAGCCTCATTGGAAATTTTAAGCGCTCCGACGTCTGGCGTCGGGGTGGTGGAAAAAGGTTGGACGGCGGTCTTTGCCGATTTGGTCAAAGCGCGATTGACCACTCTCGTATTGCTGACCACGCTCGTTGGGTTTTACGTCGGCTGGCGCGGCCCGATGAATTTCGCGCTCATGCTCAACATGCTCGCGGCCACGGCGCTGGTTGCGGCCGGCGCGGCGGCGCTGAACCAACTGCTCGAGCGCGAATACGATGCCAAAATGCGCCGCACGCAAAATCGCCCGCTGCCAGCGGGTCGTATGCAACCGACCACCGTGATGCTTTTTGGCGGCGTCTGCGCGGTGACAGGTCTGATTTATCTTGCGCTGGCGGTGAATCTGCTCACTTGCGTCATCGGCGCGGTCACGCTCATCAGCTATTTGTTCATCTACACGCCGTTGAAGCGCGTCACATGGTTGAACACGGCCATCGGCGCGGTGCCCGGCGCATTGCCGCCGTTGATGGGCTGGACGGCCGCGCGCGGTGAGTTGAGCGGCGAAGGCTGGGCGCTGTTCGCGATTGTGGCGTTCTGGCAAATCCCGCACTTCATGGCCATCGCTTGGATGTACCGCGACGATTACGCACGTGCCGGTTTCAAAATGCTGCCGGTGATTGACCCGGACGGCCATCGCACGGGGCGGCAAGCCGTGAGCCACACCCTGGCGTTGCTGTTTGTGAGCTTGTGTCCGTTCGTGTTCAAGGTCGCAGGACCGACTTACCTCGCGGGCTCGCTGGTTTTAGGCGCGGTCTTTTTGTGGTGCGCGATTCGGTTTTCCCAGCAACTCACACTGGCGCGTGCGCGGCTGTTGTTTTTGGCCTCTATTCTTTACCTGCCACTACTGCTGGCGGTGATGGTTTTGGACAAGGTGAAATAATATGGAAACGATTGTTCATGAATTTCCGCCATATCGTGAGCACGAGGTGGCTCACGAGCAAGAAGCGCACGGGCATCACGAGGACATCGGTTTCTGGCGCAAATACGTTTTTTCGAGCGATCACAAAATGATCGGAATTCAATACGGCTTCACCGCGCTTTGTTTCCTGCTATTCGGACTCTTTTTGATGTTGATGATGCGTTGGCAAATTGCGCATCCGGGCCAGCCGGTGCCATTCCTTGGGCCGTTGCTGGCGAAAGTGCTCGGCCAGCCGGCGGCGGGCGGCATCATTTCGCCGGAACTTTACAACTCGTTCGGCGCGATGCACGGCACGATCATGATTTTCCTGGGCGTGGTGCCACTGGCGTTCGCGGCGTTCGGCAATTACGTGGTGCCGCTGATGATTGGCGCGCCGGACATGGCGTTTCCGCGCGTTAACATGGCGAGTTATCAAGCGTATTTTCTGGGCGGCATCGTGATGCTGGTGAGCTTTTTCATTCCGGGCGGCGCAGCGCAAGCGGGTTGGACTTCGTATTCGCCTCTGGCCACGTCCATTCCCACGGACGGCCAGTTGTTTTGGATCATCGGCATGGTCTTGCTCATCACATCGTCGCTGCTAGGCGCGGTGAATTTCATCGCGACCATCATTCAATTGCGCGCGCCCGGCATGACGTGGATGCGGCTGCCGTTTTTTGTCTGGGCGCAATTTGTGACGGCATTCCTGTTGCTGCTGGCGTTTCCGCCGCTGGAAGCCGCAGCGATCATGCAACTGATGGACAATGTCGCGCACACGAGTTTCTTCCTGCCGACCGGGCTGGCCGTTGGCGGCCAATTGGCGCACATCAGCGGCGGCGGCAGCCCCTTGTTGTGGCAGCATCTTTTCTGGTTCCTCGGCCATCCGGAGGTCTATGTGTTGATTTTGCCGGCGATGGGCATTGTCGCCGAAATCATTGCCAATAATACGCGCAAGCCGCTTTGGGGTTACAAATCGCTGGTCTATTCGGTGCTGGCCATCGGTTTCCTCTCCTTCATCGTCTGGGCGCATCACATGTATTTGACCGGCATGGGCAACAAGATCGCCACGTTCTTCCAGGCCACGACGCTGGCGATTTCCATTCCGTCGGTGATCATTCTGACCTGCCTGCTGATTTCGTTGTGGGGCGGTTCCATCCGGTTCAACACGCCGATGCTCTTCTGTCTGGCCTTTCTGCCGATGTTCGGCATCGGCGGTCTTACCGGTCTGCCGCTGGGGTTGGCGCCGGCGGATATTTATCTGCACGACACGTATTATGTCATCGCGCACTTTCATTATGTCGTCGCGCCGGGGACGATTTTCGCGCTGTTCGCAGGCATTTATTATTGGTTCCCAAAAATGACCGGGCGAAAAATGAATGAGTTCTGGGGCCGCGTGCATTTCTGGTGCTCGCTGGTTTTCATGAACGTGGTGTTCATGCCCATGTTTGCGCAAGGCATGGAAGGCATGCTGCGCCGCATGGCCAACGGCGGCGCCAATTATTCTGCGGCGCGCGTGCCCGGCGTGGTGGACACGCTGCCGAACGATATCATGGCAATGAATTCCTGGATTCTTTGGGCGGCCATCGCCCTGGGGCTGGCGCAGATTCCTTTTATCATCAATGTCTTCTGGAGCATAAAACACGGCGAGCCGGTGACAAGCGACAATCCCTGGCAGGCCACAACGCTTGAATGGCAGACGCCCACACCGCCGCCGCACGGCAACTTTGCCGAGCCGCCGCAAATTTATCGTGGGCCTTATGAATACAGCGTGCCGGGCCATGCCACGGACTTCACGCCGCAAAACGAGCCAGAACGTTCTTCGGCGCCGCGAATCGCAACCGCACATTGATTCATGGAAATTCCCTACGCAGTTTATCCGCGGCCTGACACCGGCATTTACAACGCCAAGGTCGGCATCTGGTTATTTCTCGCGTCCGAAGTCATGCTTTTCGGCGCGCTGTTTTCCGCCTACGTGCTGATTCGTGTCGGCATGCCGCCAGGCGAATGGCCGCACGGCTGGCAAAACGTGACGCTCGGCACCCTCAACACCGTTGTCCTGGCGCTCTCAGCCATTACGACGCTCATGGCGTGGGTTGCGTGCAAGGTGCGGCAATGGGGCAAGTTCAAATTCTTTCACGCTTGCACTCTGCTGCTGGCGCTGACGTTCATGGTGATCCATTTGAGCGAATATCGTGATGATCTCACGCATTACGAAATTCATCTGAACGACGGGCGCATCGCCGATGGCCACATGGTGGCGAACAATCCCCCGGCAGATTACGTGATGATTGACGGCCGGTACGTGGACAATGAAGAGCAGTTGATTGACCTGCGTTCCCAGAAAGACATCAAGGAAAGCGAAATCAAGATTTCCCGCACCGACATCAAGGACATGCAGAGTTACGGTCCGTGGCACAACGACTATATGGCCTTGGATTTCACCATGACTGGCCTGCATATGCTCCACGTTTTCGCCGGCAGCATTGTCATTGGCTTTCTGTGGTTCCGGGGTCGCAAGCTGTGGGAAGTTGATCCTGAGCACTTTACTAACCGCGTCGAGGTGTCCGGTCTGTTCTGGCACTTTGTGGACCTGGTCTGGATTTTCCTGTTCCCGGTCTTATATTTGATGTGATTTTATTTTATGAGCGAATTGAAAACCGCCAAGCAGCATAACGCGCCGACCGTGGGTGAATCGGAAGCGCATGAGCACACGGTTGACTTCAAGAGCTACCTGCGGCGTTGCCTTTATATTTTGGTCGCCGCGTTGTGCGCGATTTCGCTGATGATCTTTATTTCCTATCTGCCGCAATCGCACTATAGCTGGACAGTGAAAGTGGCGCTTATTCTATGCGTCGCGTGTGTGAACGCCTTTCTCGTCGCCGGATTTCTCATGCACCTGCTTTCCGAGAAAAAGCTGATTTACACCTTGCTCGCCTTTACCGTCTTTTTCTTTGCCGGTTTGATGGGGCTGACGGTTTATGCGTTGCAAGACATGCCCCATGGCACGATTTATCACTGATATGTCGCTGAAAGCCGTCCATCTCATTTTTGTGAGCTTTCTGACCGCCTTGTCGTTCGGCTGTGCGGCCTGGGCGTTTTCCAGCGGCAACCCGTTTTTCGGCGCGGGCGGAATCATCGCCGGCGTTCTGGTCATCTTCTACGGGATTTATTTTTTGAAGAAATTGAAAGAAGTGAGCTATCTATGAAAAGACTGCTAAAACTCCTGATCGTTGTGGCATTGGCGGTCTTGGCGCCGTCGCCGCTGTTTGCGTGCGCGGCTTGCTATGGCAAATCCGATTCGGCGCTGGCACAAGGCATGAATTGGGGCATTTTCACCCTGATGGGGTTCATCGTGACGGTGCTGACGGGCATCGCACTTTTCTTCGTGCATATTGTCCGCAAAGAGGAAGCCGCTACCAACCCGCCGCCATCACCCGACCAGTCTGCTGATCTATGACGCAATGGTTTGCTCAAAAAGTTCTCCGCCTGCCTGAACTCGCCTCCAAAAACGGCGTGGAGGTGGACAATTTGATGGTTTATGTCCACTGGTTGATGTTCGCGCTGTTTATCGGCTGGATCATTTATTTTTTCTACGCGATTAATCGGTTCCGCCAATCACGAAATCCGAAGGCTGATTACGTGGGCGTAAGAGGTCATCTCTCGAGTTACCTCGAACTGGCCGTGGCCGGCATTGAGGCTTTGTTGTTGATCGGAATCGCCGTGCCGGTCTGGGCCAAGCGGGTGGAAGATATGCCGTCCCCCGACAAATCCACCGTCATCCAAATCGTCGCGCAACAATACGCCTGGAACGTCCGCTATCCCGGTCACGACAATATGTTTGGCCGGCAGGACATGAAATTCGTCAGCGACACGAATGTCTTTGGTGTGGATCCGTCCGACCCGCATGGCAAAGACGACATTCAGACGCTCAACGACATTCATGTCGTCGTGAACAAACCGGTCATCATTTACCTCAGCTCGAAGGACGTGATTCATTCGCTGAAGATCATTGCCATGCGCGTTTGCCAGGATGCGATTCCCGGCCTGCGCATCCCGGTCTGGTTCACGCCCACGAAGATTGGCCGCTATCAGGTCAACTGCGCCCAACTTTGCGGTCCCGGCCATTCCGAAATGTCCGGCGGCTTTCTCATCGTCCAAAGCCAGGCCGACTACGACAAATGGATTCAGTCCCAAACCAGCACGCCCGCCAGCAGCTTTGAATGAATTTAAGCGTGGATGACGCGGATTTCAGCATCAGCTTTCGCCATTTCAGCTTTTCAGGCGGTTGACCCTTTTTCTGACCTCACGACTCCCGTTCGGGATTCTTAAATTCGGTGGCGGCGGGCGGATGATGCTGAATCGCCTCGCCCAGCCACGCGATGGTCTCGCCCAAATCCTGCATGTTGCGCAGAGCCTCGGCGTCCTTCTTCACATCGCCCTTGTCCAGGCCGAAGCCGAGGTTCCAATAAGTCGAGCCGGGCACGACCGCGCCGGACATGAGCAGCATGTGGTTGATGGTGTCGAACGCATGCGTGCCGCCGCCTCGCCGCACGGCCACCACCGCCGCCCCAATTTTCTTCCGGAACAATCCGCCATTGGCCAGCGCCACCAGCCCCGCCCGGTCCAGCAACGCCTTCATCTCCGCGCTCACGTCCGTGAAATAGGTGGGCGACCCCAGCAGGATGGCGTTCGCGCCGATCATTTTCTCGAAGCACTCGTTGAACACGTCGCCGCGCTCCTTGCACCGGCGGTTTTTGGCCTTGAAACAGCCGTAGCAGGCGCGGCAGCCGTGGATGGGTTTGCCTCCCAATTGATAAAACTCCGTTTCCCAGCGCGCGGCCTTGAGGGGTTCCAGCGCGGCGCGCAGCAAAGTTTCCGTGTTCCCGCCCTTGCGCGGGCTTCCGTTGATGGCGATGGCTTTCATAAGTTGAACTGGTCTGGTGAACGAATGAAGTCACCACCAGCCTACGCCGACGGCGCTGAACCGGCAATGGCTGCCATTGGCAAAAACGCGTCAAAAATTGTCAATGCCGATGGCGGCAAATGAGGGCAAAGGACGCAAAGACGGGAAACGGAAATCTAAATTCAAAGTAGCCCACCACCGGCGGATGGCGTGGATTGACGTTGACAATTTTCCGGCGCACACTCAACGCAAATGCTGAAATACGCCAAAACGAAGATACCAAAGAAGAAAATTCGCAAACAGCGTGGAATTTATTCTTCGTTTCCGAAGAAAAAGAAGGAGGCTCATTTTCATAGCGCGAACGGCGATCAGACAAAATTTGAAAACGGTTTTCTTCACGAAGAAAGAACGGCTTACCTCACGCAGTTTGCTCCCACGCCCGCCTTCGTAACACCGCCTAATTTTGGAATTGAGACGCCTGCGAAAGTTGTTCGGGAGGACAACAAACTCAAGTTTGGCGACCGTGCGGCTCATCAGTGGTATCGTTTTGTGCTTTCGTTCCCGCCTCACTTGGTCCGAGAATACGTTGCCAAATTTGGGCTGAATTCCCGCCATCAAGTGCTTGATCCATTCTGCGGCACTGGAACAACGATAGTTGAATGCAAGAAGCTCGGCATCCCGGTCGTCGGGCTGGAGCCAAACCCGATGGCGTGTTTTGCCAGCAAAACGAAACTTAAATGGAACATTGGTCCACTAAAATTGTTACACCATGCACTGGCAGTTGCTGAATCGGCCAATCGCCGACTGGAACAAGATGGCTATTTTGATGACGATATATTTCGCTTGCTCGAATCCCCAGGTAGCGTTACGAAATTACGCTCGCTACCGGATGAGGCTACTCGCTTGCTGCTGACGAATTCAATCAGCCCGATCCCATTGCACAAGACCCTCGTTTTACTCGAAGTCTTGGCAGAAAATCATGATGACTGCTTCTGTGATCACGAACGTCTTGCGTTGGCCACCGCACTCGTGGATGGAATCAGCAACCTGCATTTTGGACCGGAGGTTGGTGTCGGGCCAGCCAAGCCCGACGCTCCCGTAATTTCACTTTGGCTGGATGGCATCCGCATGATGGTGCAAGACTTGGAAAATTTGCCCAGAACTAAAACGGCAAACGCGGTCGTTTATCAGGCAGACGCGCGAGATGGAGCGCCCATGTTGTCTGCCAATTCAATTGATGCGGTCATAACGTCTCCACCTTATCCCAATGAAAAGGATTACACCCGCACGACGCGTCTGGAATCAGTGCTTTTGGGCTTTATTCAATCCAAGGAAGATTTGCGAAATCTCAAGAAGTTGCTGATCCGCTCTAACACGCGGAATGTTTACAAGGCTGACACTGACGATGCTCACGTAAAGGGTCACCCGGAAATTGAATGCATCGCTGCTGCAATCGAAAAACGGCGAATCGAGTTGAACAAGGATTCCGGGTTTGAGCGGCTTTATGCGCGGGTGACCAAACTTTACTTTGGCGGCATGACCCGGCATCTCGCCGGCTTGCGCCGTGTGCTTCGTCCTGGAGCGCGACTGGCCTATGTGGTGGGTGATCAGGCATCTTATTTGCGGGTGATGATTCGGACGGGGCAATTACTGGCTAACATTGCAGAATCTCTGGGCTATGAGGTCGTCGGTTTAGATTTATTCCGCACTCGCCTGGCGACCGCTACTAGGGAACAATTGCGCGAGGAAGTCGTCGTCCTCCGCTGGCCCGGTTCGAAAGGAAGAATATGAAACGAAAAAACCGATACTCCGCTATCATTGAAAAAATCTTCACTTCCAAATTCAAACGAGGAATGAAGATGGTGGACTTTGCGCGGGACGAATTTGAAACCGTCGCGCACCAACTCCGAATTAAATTGCCGAAAAACCTCGGCGATTTGGTTTATAGTTTTCGATATCGCGCCGGGTTGCCGGAGAAAATTCAGGCGGAGGCGGGCAAAGGAGAAACATGGATTATCCGACCCATTGGGAAGGCGCGCTACCGTCTGGCGCTGGTTGCGGATCGCCCCCTCCAGCCGAACGCAAACCTAGCCACAACCAAAGTTCCTGACGCGACACCGGGCATCGTCACAAAATATGCCTTTGACGATGAACAGGCGTTATTAGCGCGGCTGCGGTATAACCGGTTGATTGATGTCTTTACTGGCGTTACTTGCTACTCGCTGCAAAACCACTTGCGAACCACGGTTCCAGAAATGGGACAGGTCGAAACGGACGAACTTTACGTGGGGCTGGATAAAAAAGGTGCGCATTACATCTTTCCAATTCAGGCAAAAGGCGGCGCCGACAAATTGAATGTGGTCCAAATTGAACAGGATTTTGCTGTCTGTACTACCAAGTTTCCCGGCCTGATTTGCCGGCCCATTGGCGCACAATTTATGGACGGCGGCATTATTGCGCTTTTCGAATTTGAGCAGACTGATGGCAGCGTCAGAATCAGCGCGGAAAAACATTACAAACTTGTCCCACCCGAAGAGGTCACCAAAGAAGATTTAGAAAACTACCGGCAACGAATCGCCGAATAAACAAATTCTGAAAATCGCACTCCATGAAAATGAGGGGATTTACATGATACCACATGTCAAAGACCGGCATTCGCATGGAATCAGAGTGCGTTCCTTGATTACCTCTCCAATGGGGCAGTTTGGTTATTGTGCGGCAGTAAAATTGGAGCAACGTCGGCGTTTTGCACCATGTCTGGCTGAGGCAAGGGCATTGAAAGCTGCCGCCGGCAAAGTCAAGACACCGGAGGACTTGCTCAACATTGCCGAAATCCAGCCGGGATTGCTTACGGCGGCAGGCGTGTCGGACAAGGCCACCAATCATTTGCAGGATTCCGACAAACGCGAAGCCGTGAAGGAACTCATCAAGAATTTTCTTGAACCCGCTGGAGCCAATTTCGTCGAGGAATTGGTTTTCCGGTTTCTGCTGACGCGTGGCGACACGCTGGGCGGCTCGATGCGGAATGTCGGTGGTTTCATGGCGCAGAAGAAACTCACGCGCGCCATTCTCGCCTGCCTGAAATTGTCTGGCCAGAAACGCCACTGGCTGCACAAGGACACCAAAACCTGGGCCGAATTACCCGAAGATGATTCGGACGTAGAGTTGTCGTTGCGAGGCCTGTCATGGAACGGCCGGCAGGGACCTAGAACGTTGCTTTACAACGTCACCGTGCCGCTGATGAAAAACAACGTGGACTTGTGCCTGTTCAATCGTTCGTTCGACAAACTGACGCGCGAAACCATCCACACGCCATCGGCTTACATCGCGCTGGGCGAACTCAAAGGCGGCATTGATCCGGCGGGCGCGGACGAGCATTGGAAAACCGCCAGCACCGCGCTGGACCGAATCCACAAAGCATTTGCCAAGAAAAAGCTCAAACCACATACGTTCTTCATCGGGGCAGCTATCGAAGCAAAAATGGCGTCCGAGATTTGGGAAATGCTCAAGGATGGCGGATTGGAAAATGCCGCAAACCTTACGGACGAAGCACAAATTACATCAATCTCCTCTTGGCTGTGTAAACTCTAGGAAATCACGCTTATTGGTTCATTCTGCCTACTCCCTCATCTTTGAATCAATGATGATGGTCACGGGGCCGTCGTTGGTCAGGTCCACCTGCATGTGCGCGCCAAACTCGCCCGTCGGCACCGGCTTGCCCAAATCCGCGTTCAGCCGTTGAACAAAGTCCTGATAAGGCAAGATTCTACTCGACGGCTTGGACGGCTTGGACGTAAAGGATTAAGCAATGGAACCCGAAAGACTGATTCCGCTGCATGGCGGCTATGAAAAGCTGCAGTCTGACCGGATGTCGGTGCTGGTCTATGACGCCACCGTGCGGTTCTGTGAGCGCTACATTGATGCGCGCAGCCGCACGCGCAACCAAATCAGATGTCCGCAAATCGCATGATCATTTGGGCGGCGGATTTCCTTAAAAAATTCCTGGCCCATCGCCATCTCCCAGCAATTCTCGCCATCATTGCCGTCGCGGTCATGTTGCCCGCTTTGAAGCTCGGATTGGTCGCCGACGATTTGCCCCAACGCGCGATTGAGCTTCGACCAGACCAGTTGCCGCCGCGAATGTCCGAGACGGGTTATCCGGTGGACTCCGGCAAATTCTCGACCGTTCTGTTCGACCTTTTCGGCGTCAATCCAAATCCGCAAGCCACCACAGTAATGAAAAATTACGGCACGCTGCCGTGGTGGACGCCGGAGGATTTGAAATGCATTCTTTTGCGGCCTGCCGCCGCGCTCACGCACTGGGCCGATTACCATCTCTTCCCTGATTCACCGGCGCTGATGCACGCCCACAACATCGCCTGGTTTGCAGCCGTCATATTTCTCCTCACGATCGTCTATCGGAAATTGATGGGAGCGGGATGGGCCGCCGGACTGGCGGCGCTGCTGTTTCTGCTGGATGCCAATACGTATATTCCGGCGGCGTTTGTCGCCAATCGCGGCTATTTTCTGGCGTTGTTCTTCGGCCTGTTGTGCCTTTATGAGCATCATCAATGGCGCTCCACAAAATCCCGTCCGGCAATGTGGTTGTCGGCGTTGTTTCTCGCGCTGTCGCTTTTGGGAGAAGAAAGCGGCGTTTCCATGTTTGCTTTCATTCTGGCTTACGCATTGGTGTTGGAGACGGGAAACATTCGCAGCCGGGCGCTGACGATTCTGCCTTCCGTCCTGGTCATCACCGCGTGGTGGATTGCGTATCAATTGACGGGGTACGGTCTGAACCACGTGGGGCTTTATATTGACCCGGCTCAGAGGCCGCTCCATTTCCTGCAGGCCTTGATTCCGAGGGACATGATTTTGCTGGGAAGCCAATTGACCGGCGTGCCGCCGGAGACTTTGTTTGTGGTCAAACCTTCGCTGTATCCGGCAATCGTTGCACTTTACGGCGTCTTCGCGGTTGCTGCGTTGGCCATTTTTCTCCCTTGGGCGCGCCGGGACAAAATCGTGGCGTTCTGGTTCGTGGCCCTGATTCTGGCGGCCATCCCCGAAGCTGTGCTGGTGCCGTTGTCCAAAAATATGGGTTACATCGCCATCGGCGCGTTTGGATTGATTGCCGGTTTTGTGGCCGGCGTGCTCAACCGGCCAGGCTGGTTGCTGGAACGGCCGCGTTACCGAATCATGGCATGGGCAGCCTGCGTTCTGCTGATTCTGGTGCACGGTCCGGGAGCGATTGCCAAAAGAATTGCCCTCGTTAAAGTCAGCCCTGCCGTTTTCGCCTGGGCGGGCCGCGTTCCTCCAACTTGGCCAAACCTCGAGAAGGAAAATCTGATTATCGTCAATTATCCTATCCCGCTGGAATTAGTTTATGTGCCGGCTTTCGATGCGTATTATGACCGACCATTGCCCAAAACGCTGCGGGCGCTGGCGCCGGCTTGCACGGGCTTTGAGGTCCAAAGACCCGACGACAAAACGCTGATGATTCAATCCAGGGGGCCGGACATATTTTCCTGCGACAATGTCGGCCCCGTCCATCTTGCCTACGCCTTGAGCGCCGGCAGCCGCCTGTTGAGCAGCGAACCAACTTACAGAAAAGGCGAGCGATACCGGCTTACGGGGCTTACGGTGGAAATTCTGGAATTGGATGCTGCGGGTTTGCCTTCGCGTGTGGCGTTCCATTTTGACGTGTCTCTGGATGCGCCGGATTTCCACTGGGTCTGGTTTGACTGGCGGAAGGGTTCGACTGAGCGATTTAAAGTTCCCGCCATCGGCCAAAGCGTCACCCTGCCCGGCCCGAAGAAATTGCGGTTTGGGATTTAGCCAAGTTGAGACAATGCGATTGGCGGGGTACGGAAAAACGACGCGCTTGCTCCGGCGGCCTTACCGCGCATCGTGATGCACATTGCCGGGCGTGCTCTACTCTCTCATTTTCGAATCAATGATGATGGTCACGGGGCCGTCGTTAACCAACTCCACCTGCATGTCCGCGCCGAACTCGCCCGTCGGCACCGGCTTGCCCAAGTCCGCGCTCAACCGTTGAACAAACGCCTCATACAGCGGGACGGCCTTGTCCGGTCCGGCGGAACGGCCGTAGGAGGGCCGGTTGCCTTTGCGCGTGCTGGCATAGAGCGTAAACTGGCTGATGACCAAAATGTCGCCACCCGTTTCCAACACGTTCCGATTCATCACGCCGTTATCATCGGGGAAAATCCGCAGCCGCACAATCTTGCCGCTCAGCCATTCGATGTCCTCGCTGCCATCGGCCTCCTCCACGGCCAGCAAGACCAGCAAGCCTTTTTCAATCCGGCCTTTGACGGCATTCCGGATGGTTACACTGGCGCGACTGATTCTTTGGATGACCGCTCGCATGGCCGGTTTATAAATCCGGCGCGCGTCGTTTGACGAGGCAAATCATGGTCTGCGGAGCACACATTCCGAGTCTTCGCCTGTTTGACTTTCACCCGCCGGTGCGTACGTTGCTATGTGGCGTTAATCACATTCAATCCCGCTATTGAGGCCTTGCGCGGCAAGGTCGGGAAGTGGGTTTACCGTCATTGATATCGCGAGCCAGTGGTTCAAAAGGAGCCAGACCTTTCGCACCGGATTTTAAGCCCGGACCAAGAGGCCCAGGTCGAGCGGTTCCGCGTGGCTGCCAAGGCTGCCCCAGCCGTGCTGGCAGCGCACAAACGCGCCTACCAACGCAAGGCGCGGGCGGAGGGGAAATCCGAGATTTCCGTGGCTTTGCGGGCTTGTTATTACCATCAGCCGCTGGAAGACCTGCCCGGTGACAAGCCAATTGAGCCGTAATTCCTCCGTACTTCCTCCGTAGTTGCTCCGTAGCCGGTGCCTGATTGGTTTTAGGCAGGTATTTGACCGGTGGCTAAGAGGTCCGTGCCAAATCCGCTGATGGTCTGTTCCTGGTTTAGGCATGATCTGCCTCTGAAACGAGGAATTTGCTCAAATCCCCGTGCCATTCGCTCAATCCACATTGCGGAAATGGAACTGCGCCTCGTTGACGCGATACGTTGCTGAACGTTTGAAGAGATCGGCTTGCCGCGGGTTCTTTTTCAGGCATAATGAATTACGTTATGGCCGATTCTTCGCAACGAATCCCCAGCGTGCTTTGGGTGGGGTTCACCCTGCTTTTGTGCCTGCTGGGTTTGGCATACCTGCTTTCTGTCGTGCAGTACGACAAGGCCAGGCAAAATGCATTGCCCGTGATTGATCAGGTCGCCAATTTCATGCTGACCAATCAGGATAACCAGGTCACTACGCTGGCCGATCTGACCAATCACGTCTGGGTCGCTGACATCATTTTCACCCGCTGTGCCGGCTCGTGCCCGATTATGTCAACGCAGATGAAGTCGCTTCAGGCGGCGCTGCCGTCCACCAGTCAGGTGAAACTGGTGACGCTGACCTGCGATCCCAGTTACGACTCGCCCGCGATCATGAAAAGATACGGCGAGCGTTACGGCGCGGATTTCAGCCGCTGGATGTTTCTAACCGGCAGCACAAAAGAACTGGCCGGTTTGGCCACCACCAACCTCAAACTCGGCGTCACGCCCGTGCCGCTTAATCAACGGACCTCGCCCACGGATTTCTTCATTCACAGCACAATTTTCGTGGTGGTGGACAAACAGGCGCAGCTACGCGGCATTTTCCAAACCGAAGGCCAAGGCGTGGATTGGGCCAAGGTCAAACCACAAATTCTCGCCACTGTGAAGGAATTGGAAGGCGGTTGATGAACATTCACGATCTGCCCGCCGTCAATGCCTCGCTTAATGGCCTCAGCGGAGTTTTTCTGACCGTTGGTTACATTTTCATCCGCCGCAAAAACAAGATTGCCCATCGGAATTGCATGGTGGCGGCGTTCATCACCTCGATCCTTTTTTTGGCGTGCTACCTTACTTACCACGGTTATCTCGCGGTCGTTTTGCACGAAGGGCCGACGCGGTTCCTGCATCCCATGTGGTTCCGTCCAATTTACCTGACGATCCTCCTCACCCACACGGTTTTGGCCATGGTCATCGTGCCGATGATTTTGGTCACGTTGTATCGCGCAAAGAAGGAACGCTTCGAACTTCACAAAAAAATCGCCCGATGGACCTGGCCGCTGTGGATGTACGTTTCCGTTACCGGGGTGATTGTCTATTTCCTGCTTTACCGGATTTTCCCGCAAAGTTAGAAACTTCGTCTCCAGCAAGAACTTGTTTTGTAGCTTTGAATCGGCGAAAACCAATGCATGTCATCGGCCGCCAACGTTGTCATTCACGCCAGCCAGTTCCCAGAACATGTACGGCGCGATTTGCTTGAATCGCTGCGCGTGCGGCGAGTGAACCACAAGTTTCATTACGACAGCGTCAAGCAGACGCAAAAATGGCTGGCCCTGCACCAAAGGTATTCTCCATCGCGGAATGATGCGGATTGTCAGGCGGTGTATGAGGAGAGTTTCGAGGCGGTGGCCAGCCGAATCAAAACGAAGTGCGTCCATGTCATCGGCCTCGGCTGCGGCGGCGGACAAAAAGACACGCGGCTGCTGAAGCGGCTGAAGGCGCACGGCAAAGAAATTTTCTACACACCATGCGATGTCAGCCCGGCGATGGTTTTGACTGCCCGCCAAACCGCGCTTGCCGCGTTACCGGGGAAAAATTGTTTTCTACTGGTTTGTGATTTGGCTACAACAGACGATTTTGAAAAGGTGGTGGGGTCGGCGCGCTGCGCCGACCGGACACCGCAGCGCGGCGTCCCTACCAACGCGACACGTATCATAACCTTCTTCGGCATGATTCCGAATTTCGAGCCGCAGGAGATCCTGCCAAAGCTCGCGTCGTTGATTCGGCAGAAAGACTTTTTGCTCTTCAGCGCCAATCTCGCCCCGGGTGCCGATTACGCCGCCGGGATGAAAAAAATCCTGCCACAATATGACAACGCTTTGACTCGCGACTGGCTGATGACATTCCTGTTCGATATCGGTGTTGAACAACGCGATGGCAAGCTACAGTTTGCGATTGAAGACGGTAGGTTTGGATTGAAGCGAATTGTAGCTCATTTCCATTTTCGCCGTCCGTGCCGGATTCAAATTGAGAGCAAAGCGTTCAAATTCAAAACCGGCGACTCAATTCGACTTTTCTTTTCCTATCGTTATACGCCGGAACGCGTCCGTAAAATACTTGCGCGTTACAGTTTGAAGGTTTGCGAGCAGTGGATCATGAAGTCGGGGGAAGAAGGTGTTTTCCTTTGCAAACGTAGGAGCCGACGTGAGGAGGCTCATTCTTTTTCGCAAGCCTGAGCCTCGTTACCTCGGCTCCTACCTAAAAGGCCTTCATCGTGTCCAGCACGGCCTTGATGCGCGGGACTTCGTGGGTTCGGAATAAGTCGGTTTTGCCCAACGCCGCCAGAACGGCGAAAAACGGTTCGGCACAACGGACTTGCTCGCGGAAGAACTCAAAGGCGTGGGGCAGGGCATGGCAAATCGGGAAACCCAGCGCGCGCAGCCGGAACGAATTCAGGAAAACATTCATTTGGTGCCGCACACGCACGGCGCTGTCTTGCAGGTTGCGGTAGTAAAATCCCAGGCCGGGATCGAGCAGGATTTTTTCCACGCCGTTATGCTGCGCGATTTCAATCTGGCGTGAAAAATATTCGCGCATCTGCTCAATCGGATCGGCGCTCAAATCGAAATCGCTGACTTCACGGACATTTTTGCCCTGCACGTAACAGATGATGACGGCGGCATCATGCGCAGCAACCATTTGGAAAAGTTCGTCACTTCCCTCCGTGCCGGTCAGGTTCAAAATGTTCGCGCCGGCTTCCAGGCACGTGCGCGTGACGGACGGTTGGTAGGTTTCCACAGAAACCGGAATGTTCGCGGCGCGCAACGCTTTGATGACCGGCAGCAATTGGGAGTTCTGCGCCGCCGAGTCCACGCGCGCAGCATGGGCGAGGGTGGATTCCGCGCCCACGTCCACGATGCCCGCACCTTGGGCGCGCAGGACTTTGCCGCGCGCCACGGCAGCTTCTGCCGTCAGACAGACGCTTTCTCGATACCACGAATCGGGCGAAAGATTGACGACACCCATGATGGCGGATTTGGAATTGAAGGGGAATTTTGCGCCGCCGACGGAGAATTCCTTCACCCGGGCTGGCGCGGCATCACGATTCTTCTCCAGCAATTCCGCAAGGTCTTCGAGCCTTAACATGCCGGGGAATCGTAAATCGCAAATCGCAAATCGTAAATGGAAACTGGCACCCATTTTGCGAATTTTGCCACTCGCGGCAGGTTAGAATTGTGATGGCATGATTCCCAAATGATTGGCAATAATGGGCCGGACAACCATAAACGAGAGGAAATACGATGGCACAAGCAATCATGGACCCTGAAAAGGTGCGGCGGTTCGCCGAAGAACTGCAGCGTTTCAACAGCGACCTCGAAAATCGGATGATCTTGTTGCAGGCCCGCTTCGGCGCGCTGGGAGACACTTGGCATGACCAGGAGCACGAGAAATTTTCCGAGGAATTCAGGCAGGCGATGAAGGCGTTGAAGAAATTCGTTGAACTCTCGAAGGAACACACGCCTTACCTGTTGCGCAAGGCCCAGCGCATCGAGGAATATCTCCATCAGCGTTAACCCCATGGCTGAACGCGCTCAAGTCACTTCCGTCGAAGCGATTGAATCGTTTCGTGCCAGCTTGATTTTGTTTTTGAGCAAGGTGCGCCCGACGCTGGAAGAAGTGAGTGACGAAGTGATTCGCCTGCAGTACTGGCTTCAGAATGACCAGCGCCGGCACTGGGAAAATGAGTTGCGCCGGCGCGGCTTAAAGTTGGAGGAAGCCAGGCGGGAGATGTTTAACACGGCGCTTTCCCACTTGCAGGAGGCGACGGCGCTGCAACACATGGCCGTGCAACGGGCGCAGCGCGCCGTCCGGGCGGCTGAGGACAAGCTCGACACCTTGAAAAAATGGGATCGGGCATTGGAAGACCGCACGGCTCCATTGATCAAACAGGTGGAAGAACTCCATGGATTTCTGATCACGGACATGGGGCGGGCAGTCACTCAGCTGGTTCAGATCGTCAAGGCCTTGGAGGCATACGCCAAAGTCGGCAAATCTGCCAAGGAAGGAGCGCACCCATGAACTTGGGTGGGAGTAAAAGCCGGCTGGTGGGCAGCGCCCGGGAACTTTCGCTGAAATGGAAGGAAACCAAAAACTACTGGCGGGATGAGAAGAGCCAGGAGTTTGAGCACCGGTATCTGGAGGACCTTTTCATCCGCGTGGACAAGACGGTTGCCATCATTGAGAAGCTGGATGAAATTTTGAAAAAAGTCAGGAGCGATTGTGAGTAAAAAACTATGAACTCGCCGTTTTGGGAAATCGTCAGTTGCCACATTTGAATCAACTGCCGCTAAACGGCTGCCTAGTTCCAAGCAACGGGCCAAGAATTACTTTCACAATTCCCCAATAATGCTGCCAAAACAATCCAATGATTGTGATGAAAACAAAGAGAAAAACAATGAACAACAAGCAAAGTATTGACCGCTTCTTTTTTGGTGTTTCCATTGTTAAAGTTACTTCGGCTCCAAATTTCGAGATCCATCAGGATTGATAGCATAAGTGAGTATCACACCCCCATAAGAAATGCCCGTCTCAATGTGAAGCCGACCATAAATTGGCGGATTCCCGAATTTAATGTAGTAATTCTTTTTCAGATTTTCGGTCCAATCCGGCTGGCCTTGTTGGAAGTTAAATTCAACAACTGGTTGATAACCGGATTCAGGCGCCTCAAATGGAAATTCATCACTTTCCTCGACAAACCCCCCGTCGGGGATTTCCATCTTAAAAGACCATGAATTAGCTTGTTTCCAGTTTGCAAAATCAGGTTTGGCCTGACTGATTTCTAATTGTCCCACGTTGCTAATTGCTCGTTGCAAAAGGTCAACATTCACTGGAGTCCCATTGAGCGGAACGCTTACCTTAAAATCAGGAGACATGCCATATTGTGAAGTAATTAAGTGAACACCAACACCTTTCTTTCGTAGATGAAAAATAATAGGATTATTGGCGTCCGGATTGAAAGCTCCACTAGGCGGATAAGCATATTCAAACGTTCTTAATCGTTCAGAAGGAATAGTATAATAACCATTCTTGCTTACGGTTACTGAAAGCACTTTTCCTGTTCGGTTAAGCAATGAAAAGTACCCATCGGCATCACTTGTTGCCGTATCTCTTGATGTGCCTGCGAGAGATAAGTCGTTCCATTCAAAACTCGCCGCTGCGTCGGCCACCGGATTGCTATTTTCATCAACTACTTTCCCATAGAAATTGATAGGCATTTTCCACTCCCAAGTATCTTTCTGTAACCTGGCAAGCATATTGGACCTCATTTCCAAAAGCATTTCATTTCGATTGGTAAGTTGACTCGTTTGTAAATTAGATTGCGTTTGTGCTCGCAATGGGGTTGAAATCATTGGCTTCGTGACGTTGGTTTCAACAATCGAATTTGTTGTGTTTCGCGGGGCAATCGAAACTACTTTGCGTGGCCATATAAACCAAATGCCAATCGTCAGCAAACAGATAGCAATTAAATAAACGATGTTTTTTTTCATATTATTGGGGTGGAAACAAGGTGTTTAACAAAATGGAGTAAAATGGTTCCACATTCTGAATGTTCCAGTTAAATTGAGCACTATGATCTTGCCGGTTAAGATCAAAACCAAAATTGGCGTGCAAATCTATTTGGCCATGAATGACTCCGCTTACACTTTGCTGCGCGCCAACAGCCTTGGTTCGTGGCAAGGCCACAAAAGCCATGATTTCATGCGGATCAGTTACCAGATTGGTTGCGTCGCCGTTCACGCTCTTAAAGGCATTTGTGCCATTCGAGTAATACTGCAAAAACGGCTGGCTCGAAAATGGTTTGTCGAGTTCATTTGCTTCCCAATTGACTTGCACCGTCCCCAAAATCGGGACGGTGATTGTGCCCTTGGCCAAAGCAAAATCGTTCGTGTTGAAAAAGTTCACCATGCTTCCTTTAATTGCATTATTGATTGCGCCCGGATAACCGTGGTATGCGTCCGGCGTCGGGTCGTTGGTAGTGGCATCCATAAATTTGGAATAGTTTAGCGCGCTACTCGTGTCATAACATTCCGCAGGCACCGCGCCTTGCATTAACACGTAATTATCCACATTAGTATGACCTTCAGCCAACTGGTCTTTCAACGCTTCCATCATCACAATGTTGCCCATGCTATGCGCCGCCACGCTAATATCATAGCCCGGATAGCGGCTCGCCAGATTGTCAAGATAAGCGGATGCTCCTGAGCCAGAGTTAAAGGCGATGTATTCACTCGGGTCATAACTTAAGTATTCCAACCCGAAGGGCATATCGTCTGCCGAGTGAGTCGGCCATTGCAGCGAAGCGAATCGTCCCTGATAGCCCGCCCAATACAGCCGCTTGAACATAATGTCGGAAAAATCTTCGACATCCCAAGCCGTCATTCGCCAGCCATGAATAAACACAACCAGTTGATTCGTTTCATAAGAACTATAAGGTGGCGTTGAAAGCACTGCAAAGCTGCTCGAATTGGTTTGCCACACCATGTTAGGCCATGTTTGAGCAACATTTGTAACCTCAGCCTGCTCATAGTAATTCTTGATGTCGTCCAAGGAGATGTAGGCGTCAGCCTCCGCAATGACGTTGCCGTTTTGCGAAATGGTCAGCGTTAGTTGACCATCGCCGGCGTTCGCGCCTTCAAACAGGAAATGGGTGAAGAGCGGATTACCGTTGTTGTTCATTGGCAAGGTATAACTTTGATACCCATTGATTTGGGCCAGCGCCTGCCCATAGTTGACAAACTGCCCGTTCAAATAGCTGGACGATAATTGCGCCGTCGCAGTATTAGTATCGGTGAGATAACCAGTGCCGCCATCGGCTTCATAGGCGGGATACAAATTGAGGCTGCAGTTAGCTCCGATATAGGAGTTGAACCCCAATGTCACGCTGTAACCTTGGCTGGCAGGTAAAGCAGGCAAACCGCTAACCCATAGCCGGGCAAAATTCTCCAAGTCTCGCTGACAAGTGATTTGCTGGTAGGCGTAGTTTGGCTGGATATTGGTACCGCCGTAATTTGCCTGATTCGGGTAAATCTGTAGGTCTTGATCCAAGATTGCGCCATTGCCCGGCTGGATATAGCCGTTATTGATCCAGAAAGTAAAGGGCCGGGTTCCGTATATCCCATATTCTGGATTGCCGTAGGTTTCATCCTGGCCGAAATACGACGGGTCCATAACGCCATCGTGGTTGGCGTCCACTTGCAAGCTGACAACATATACAATCCCCGTTCCGCGCTGGCCCGTGTCAATATCCGGCACTGTCACCAAGGCGACCGGCCCAGGCTCGGTTGGGAAGAAGTCGCCCCACGGCGAGAGAATGCCGGTTTGAGTGGATGTCACAACGCCGTTGGTGTCCACTTTGTAAGCCTTGTCAAAATATTGCCCCACATAGACCGGTTTGCTCTGGTCGCCATTGACAACGATTTTTTCAGCGAACGCCGCAAATCTTACAGGTTGTCCGTTCATGCCGACAATCAGCAACGGCTGCGCATTGGTAGGAGAAAAATTATTTTCTCCCGGCAGCGGGTCGCCGGGAACATTTTGGTTTATCCAAGGGCCTCCCCAGGTAAACTCATTATCCATGCGTCCGAAATAATAGCCAACGGTCTGTAATTGCGGTTGATCAAATTGCGGATAAAAATAATAGGTGTCATTCGCCTTGGGCCAGGTGCTTCCTGCCGAAAGCGTGTCCAAATAAAGCGTGCCGGCATGATTGTGCGCCAGCAGAACGTACGACAGGTGCAAACCGAACCAGTTGTAAATGTTGTTTGGCAGCGCAAACTGCCCGGAACCATTGGTGTAAATTCCCAACGGCTGATAATCAGTGTAAGGCTGCATCCACGTTGAAGAATCCAGCGCCGGAATGGTCGTGTTGGTGGTGGGTGCTGAAAATTGGAAAACAGGAGTGGACGGCAAATGAAGCATCCCGTTTTCGTCAAAATAAGCGCCTGTGTTTAAGAAACCGGAGCCATCAAGGTTGGTATTATTGATATACAGGAAATTCCGGTAGCGGTAATTGTCATCGAACGGGCGTTGCCAATTTTGCTGCGATTGGACTCCCAATCCAGAACCGGTCCAGCCACTGGAGTCATAAAGGCTGGCGAAGGTGTAGTTGTTAGGCTGATTGGCTTGATAACCTGTTGCATCATAAATGTAAGCAAATGAATTGGTCAAGCTGGCTGCGCGCAAGAGGAAGCTGACGTTCTGTTCCATTTGAGTGCGGCCATCAATGTATGGCGGAGGCGACGTATAGAAAAGCGCAGGCACCGCCTCGCTTTTGGTGCCATCTGGCCAGACCATCTGAAGGTAATAACCAGTAATTTGACTGACTTGCCCCTGGGTCATGGCGACAGGAACAGTGAAAACACCATTCGTAAAATCGCTGACCGGAAAGACTGCGTTCGTGATCGTGACACCATTGTCAATGCGCGTCAAAGATATGGACGAGACTCCGGAACGGAATGTGTGTCGCAACGAGCACAGTAGCGCCTCCCGCTCCGGCCAAATTAAGAACGTAAGGTGTGTCTATTCCAGAGTAGGGGCTTGCATCAATGTCGCTCCATGATGAATCGCCGCCGGCATAAATGGCCTGTACCATATAGATGGGAGCGCCATTTTGAATTGTATAAGCAGGACAACTTGTGTCCACAAACTGATTGGTGACGCCGACAGTGAAATATGTCCACGAATAGGTTGTATAATCAAAGCGCCCAATCGTATAGCCGGTAACCGGGCCGTTGGCCGGTTGCCATGTAACCGTCACTTGCGAAGGGTTGTTTGGATCGGCTTGAGCTGATACTCCTTCAGGCGCGGGCGGCGTGTGAAAGGTTGTTGGATCGTATCCAGCCTCGAAATCCTGCCAGACTGTCCAACCGTCGCCCGCCGGGTCGAAGGCGACTGGATCAATGCTGGTGTGGCTGAAATATAAAATTTCCCACCAATCGGGCAAACCGCTTCCGTCACTGCTAATCCACGAACGCGCGCGTATAAACAGGTTGCTGGAACTGGTCATGGGCAGGCTGAACGCGGTCCAGTTCGTGACTTCAGAGCCATACACGCCAAGCCCAATCGTTTCCCATTGCGTGCTTGTCAAATCAGAATTCGTCAAAAAATCGTAATACACGCCGGCAATAGTATTTGAGAGGATTCCCGTCAGATTGTTTGATATGGCGCTGAATTGGGCGATCCAGAGGTTTGTGCCGTAATCAACACTCAACGGACCATCCAACGGGCCGTAGCCATTGACACCGCTCATCGCGGCCGCGGCTTTGGCTTGCGCGGCGTAGTCAAAATTGGTGTCGTCAATCAAAAAGAGATTGGTATCAATTTCCCAGACTGGCAGGTTGGGGATGTCGCCCGGAAGGGGCGGCCAGTCGTCAAGATGCTGAACCGAATAGAATGTTCCCCATAAGCCCTGGCTGGCCAAGTCCGCAGCGGAAATGGTCGGCATGGCCTCAATCAGTTTGAGTTCCACCTCAAGGTCGGACAGAGAATTCCAATTCACGTTGGTATCAGTCAAAGAAGCCGCTCCCGTTTGAGTGAAGGTGGCAGTGTTTTGGGCGTGCAGGAAACACAGCCCGGCAATCAATCCTGTGGTGAGCAACAGCCCGCCAAATAAACTCCTGAATTTCATTGGTTCCTTTCCATGCGTCCCCCATTTGCTGTCCCTCAAACCAAGAGGGCGCACTTACTCACGCCCTCGCTGGCACTGGTATGCCTGGAAAGAACGCTTTCGGCACGCCCAGTGACGGGCGTGCTTCGAAAGCTGCCTTTCCATTGAAATTACCAGTTTCGCGAGACAGCAGCCGAAGCCGCAGATTGTTTTTAGATTTTCGCTTTTACATTAGTTTTTAAAACTTCTCAGCAACAGTCCGGTCTTACGCTCTTATTGAAAATATGGCAAGAATTATTTTGGCTGGTTTTCCCTTGGTTAACAAACAAACACGCTCGCATACCAACTGCTTTTCGTTTAGCCTTTGGAAGCAAACATTGTGAACAAGAATCCCGGTGTCAACGAAACTCTCGCGCTGCTGGACGCGCTCAAGGATGCGGTCGTGGATTTTGCCGCGCGCGAGGAAAAGTTGAACCATGATTTCCAATCCCGGTCCGCCGCGGAACTCAACGCCTTTGAAGCTGCCAATTTGGCGCAACAGTCAAAGCTGGCTGGGGAACTCGCTGCGGCGGAGGCCGCTTTTGAACGTGGAAAAAAACAGCGCGAGTCCCGGTTTGAAAAGCGTAAGGTCCGAATCAACCGGGCGCACAGTGCGTTGAGCCGCCGGGTGCTGGAAGAAGTTGGTGGACAGGAAGGGAATCTCAGACAGAAAACCCGGAAAAACCTGGAGGAGGCAGAGCGCCGCCGGGATGTTGAACTGGCCGATGCCGCCGCGGCTTTTGAAAATTTGCAGAAGAAATTGGACGGAAGCGGCGAAGCCTTTGCCCGTCTGGAAAAGAGTGCCCGAAAGGCGTTTCGCGGCTACGGCAGATTTCGAAGGTCGCTCGGCCGCCGCCGGTCATCGCCGGAGCCTGACCTTTCACGGGATGAAAACTGGTGGTTCGAGGAGCTTCAGCACCTGGAGTCCAAAGCCAGTGAGGATTTGGATCGGTTCCAAAAAATCCTGCTTCCGCGAATATTCAGATTCCTCCCGGTTTCACTGGTGGTTTTGTTGCTACTGGGCGCGGTCGCGGCGGTTCCCGTCCTCCAACATTTTGGCCGGAACACGGTCTCATGGCCGGAAACCGGCCCGGCCGCATTTGTGCTGCTGGCGGTTTTGGTGTTTTACCTCCAGGGCCGCCGCGCCGCCTTGCCTGCCGCCACCGCCATTGCCGGCCAACTCAGACAGGCGCGGCGGCTGCTCGACGTCTGCTCGCAAAAAAACGCGGAACATTATCAGCGCGAGCAGGAACGGATTCATACCGAGTTCGACACCACGACTCGCAATTTAAATCAGGAATGGAAACAAACGGTGAGACAGATCGTTAGCGCCCGGGGCGACCGTCCGATGGAGGTGGATGAAAAAGCGTTACGGGCCGCGCAAAAAAACGAGCAATACCTCCGCGCTGGACTCGAATGGATTGAGCGCCAGCACGCGGACAAAATTGTCCGCTTGCAGGCGGAAGCCGGCGCGCGGGCCGGTCGGCTGGCCGATGCTCATACCGCAAAAATGGCTGGTCTTAAAGGCCAGCATCAAGCCCGTTGGGAAGCGCTCGAATCGGAATGGAAGAACAAAATCGAACCGATGTATGCGACGATCCACGCGGCCAATGCTGCTGCGGAACAACTTTTCCCTGCTTGGGAGGCGCCGTCGTGGAAGTCATGGATACCGCCGGAAGAATTCAAAAACGCCGCCCGGTTTGGCCGCATGGAAGTGGCGCTGGAAACGCTGGCTGAAAAGATGCCAAAGGATCAACGCCTGTTGCTTCCTGGCCCGGCCAACTTCACCGTTCCGCTGGCGCTGGTCTATCCGCTCCAAGGTTCCATCCTTTTTGAAACCGCCAAAATCGGCGGAAACGAAGCCGTGGCCGCCATCAACAACGTCATTTTCCGTCTGCTTTCCACCACGCCGCCGGGCAAGCTGACCTTCACCATTTTTGACCCGGTCGGCCTTGGCCAGAACTTTGCCGCGCTGATGCATCTGGCCGATTACGAGGAAAGTTACATCAACAGCCGCATCTGGACGCAGACTGCGCAGTTCGAGGAGAAACTCGCGGAACTGAACGAGCACATGGAGAAAGTCATCCAGATGTACCTGCGCAACGAGTATGCGACGATCTCGGAATACAACGCCGAGGCCGGCGCCATTGCCGAGAAATATCATTTTCTCGTCATTGCCTCGTTTCCGGTGAACTTCAGCGAAACCGCCGCGCGGCGGCTCCGGAACATCGCCGCCAACGGCGCGCGGTGTGGCGTTTACACGCTTATCCAGTGGGACCAGCGGCAGGCCCCGCCGCAGGATTTTGTTCCGGATGAACTCCGGAAAAACAGCGTCTGCCTGACGTACACCGAAAGCGGATTCAAAATGTCCGGCTGGCGTCCGCCCGGAACCAAGGTGATCCTCGATCCACCGCCGCCGCCGGAAACCGCCACCCATTTCCTTCATGAGATGGGCCGGAGCGGCAAGGATTCCACGCGGGTTGAAGTGCCTTTCGAGCAGGTTGTGCCGCCGGATTCTGATTTTTGGCGGGAAGATACGACCGAGGAACTGCGCGTGCCCATTGGCCGTTCCGGCGCCACAAAGCTGCAATACCTCGCCATCGGCAAGGCTACACGCCAGCACGGCTTGATTGCGGGCAAGACCGGTTCGGGCAAGTCCACCCTCTTTCATGTCATCGTCACCAATCTGGCGTTGTGGTGCAGTCCCGAGCAGGTCGAGTTTTATCTGGTGGACTTTAAGAAAGGCGTGGAATTCAAGTGCTACGCCAACCGTCGGCTGCCGCACGCACGGGTCGTTGCCATCGAAAGCGACCGCGCTTTTGGCCTGAGTGTGCTCGAACGCGTGGACGCGGAACTGCGCCGCCGTGGCGACTTGTTCCGCCAGCTCGGCGCGCAGGACCTCGCAGGCTACAAACGGGCGGGTGGGACGGAGCCGTTGCCGCGCTCGTTATTGATCATTGACGAATTTCAGGAATTCTTCGTGGAGGAAGACCGCATTTCCCAGGGCGCGGCCGTCTTGCTGGATCGCATTATCCGGCAGGGGCGCGCATTTGGCATTCACGTGCTGCTCGGTTCGCAGACCTTGGGCGGCGCCTATACTTTGGCTCGCGCCACCATCGGTCAGATGGTCATCCGCATTGCTCTTCAATGCAATGAGGCCGACGCCTACTTGATCATGGACCAGGACAATCCCGCGCCGCGCCTGCTTTCCCGGCCTGGCGAGGGCATTTACAACGACACGGCCGGCTCGATTGAAGGCAACAGTCCGTTTCAAACCGTCTGGTTGCCGGACGTTGAGCGCGACGGTTACCTGGCAAAAATCCGTGAACGTGCCGACAAAAAGCAATATCCGGGTCCGATTGTGTTTGAAGGCAACGCCCCGGCGGACATCTGGGAAAACCTTCCGCTGCGCGCGACACTGGAATCTCCCGCGGTCAAACCGTCGGTGTCGGCGCGCGTCTGGCTGGGGGCGCCCAATTCCATCAAGGGACCGACGGAAGCCGTTTTCCAGAGACAAAGCGGCAGCAATCTTCTTGTCGTGGGGCAGAGCGAGGAACGCACGTTGACGCTTCTGTCGGTGGCCCTCGTTTCACTGGCCGCGCAATATCCGCCAGGGAGCGCACGTTTCATCGTGCTCGACAGCACGCCATCCGGCTTTCCGCAACGCGAGTTTTTACAAGATGTGATCCGGGCCGTTCCTCACGAAGTCATTCAGGTTGGCAACAGCAATCTCGCCGAAGCCATGAACGGGCTGGCGGAAGAGTTGAAGCGACGCACCGATGATGAAAACGCGAAGGCACCGGAAACCTTCATCCTGGTCCAGGGTTTGCAGAATTTCAAAAAGCTCCGGCAGGAGGACGAATTCAGCTTTTCCTCCGGTGACGCCGGAGCTGCTCCCAATCCTGCTGCCGCGCTCCTCAATCTCATCAACGAAGGGCCCGGGCGCGGCTTTCATGTCATCGCCGCCTGCGATACCTACACCAACGTAACCCGTTTCCTGGGGCGAAAAACCCTGAGCGAATTTGAAATGCGCGTGCTCTTCCAAATGAGCGCCAGTGATTCCGCCAGCCTGATTGACAACCCGGACGCCGCCACACTCGGGTTACACCGTGCAATTTTCTACAATGACCGGGAAGGTTACATTGAAACCTTCCGTCCTTACGCGCAGCCGGGCAGAGAATGGATTGAAGAGGTGGCGCAAAACTTGGCGTCCGTGCGCGGTACCACGAATCGGGCGGAAGGTTGACGACGCCCATTATGGTCGGCAGTTGCGATTCGCTGAACACAAACGAAAAGTGGCGCGCCCGCCGCGATTCGAACGCGGGACCACCTGCTTAGAAGGCAGATGCTCTATCCAACTGAGCTACGGGCGCTTAAATCATATAAATAAAGCGAAAAATGAAAAATCGGACTTTTCTAATTTGACATTTCTATACTTGTTTTCTATACTAGAGCAAGAATATGAAAAAAGACGCACAAACCGAAGGAAAGGCCAACGGCCTGTGGCAGAAAACCAAGTATGCCAATCTGGTCCGCAACGCTTCATCAGGGAAATACTTTGCCCGATTTCGACATAACGGCAAGCTCATTTGGAGAAGCTTAGAAACAGACGTGTTGAGCGTCGCCGCACAGCGTTTGCCGGACAAAATCAAGGAGGTCAAAGACGAGCAAGCTTTGCTGGCTTCCGGGAGCGATCCGCGCATCACCTTCGAGGCCGCCGCCAAGATTTATCTGGAAAGGGTCAAATCTTCGCCGGATTACAAACCGAAAACGAAGGCATATCACGAAGAACGTCTCGACGCTTTGTGGAAGTCTTGGCCGGATGTCAAAAAGAAGTTGGTCAAAGACATCGCCAAAGCTGAATGCGTCGAATGGCGGAATCGCTTCGCTTTAAAATACAGCCCAACCGCTTTCAATCATACTTTGGGAATTCTCCGGGCAATTTTTGAGATTGGGATTGAAGCTGGCGCACGACGGGATAATCCCGCCAAGGTAAAGGAGATGAAACGACTCCGGGAAACTTCAAAACGACTTCGATTGCCCGAACCAGACCAGTTTGAAAAATTCGTTAAGGAGATTGAAAGCAGCGGCAGCGGACATTCGAAACCATGCGCTGAGTTGGTTCGGTTTCTCGCTTTCGGCGGATTCCGCATCACCGAGGCAAAACACATCACTTGGGGTGACTGTGACTTCAAACGCGGAATCATCAGCGTTTATGGCGAGCCTGAAACCGGGTTGAAAGGACGCAGAGCCGGGGAAGCGCGGGAAGTTCCGATGATACCCGATATGCGCCGTTTGCTTGAGAGTATGAGAAAGGAACGGGCGGACGAGGCACCGACGGCAAAGGTCACGCGCGTCAGCGAATGCCAACGGGCAATGGACAGAGCCGCAAAAAGATTTGGAATTGCCCGACTCACTCATCATGACTTGCGTCACTTGTTTGCGACTCGTTGCATTGAATCAGGTGTGGACATTCCCACCGTAAGCCGCTGGCTCGGCCACAAAGACGGCGGGGCACTGGCGATGAGGGTTTATGGACATTTGCGTGATACCCATTCTGCTGCGATGGCGCAGAGAGTTTGTTTCCTTGAAAGTAAGCAGACTGCGAACGAACCGACCGCGAAATTAGCAGCGTGATTTAGTCACATTCTCTATGACGCAAATGAGCCAGTCGCCCGCGCACTGGAATTCCCAATCTGTGGCGCAGATAAACTACCGCAACGAGGGAAAGATGAAGTTGGCGGGCAACTTCCGCATCCGATAATCTGCCGAGCAACTCATCATTGTGCGCAGTCCATTGATGCCGTAAGACACCGTCATTGACATTGCCTTGCCGGGGACAAAAAACGGTTTGTTAATAAGTTTTTCAATATCGTTGTTGAATTAAAATAAGCTGGCGTGTATAAGGGTTTAGTTTTCAGTGGCTTCCCATCGCTGACGTACTGGCGTTGGGCGCAATGGACAAGACTGTGGGGCAGAACTTAACAGTGCGTAGTACAAGCGAGCCTGCTTGTTCGGGAGGGCACTTCAAGAGTTCTATCTCCTTGCCATCTTTTGACGGGCAACAGTCCTCCTCCTTCAATTTAGCGAAGGGGATGCACTCTGCGCTTGCAACATTCAATGTCCCCCTACATGCCGACGAGAATCCATCTTCCCTTGCAAGCTGGATTCGGCTAATTCGCGAGGCTTGGTCCCGCGGCACGGGCAGTACCTTGGAACTGGCCCAGCTTGTGAGCCAAGCCAGACGAAGCTTACCCTATGGAGGCTGGAGCCGTCTATGGCAGTCGGGCGACCTGCCTTTCTCGAAGCGCAAAGGTGAAAAACTGGTGGTGATCGGTCAAGGATTGGAAGGAATAGATGCGAACGATTGTTCGCATCTGCCCGCGGCTTGGAGCACGCTTTATTGTTTGGCCCGGTTGGGGCGGATGATAGTGGACCAACTGATTGAGCAAGGGCGCATTCATCCGGGCTTGAGCCTGCGGGAGGCCAAAATGCTGCTGGCCGAACATCGGCCAGAAACACAGCGGAAAGATTCGCGATCAAAACTCCAGGACCGGCTGGCGCGATTTGCCAGGTTTATTCGGCAGGAGTTGGGATCCTGGTCGCTGGCGGAACGGAAATTTGCCAGCGGTCAACTGACGGTCTTGGCGGTAGAGATTCACCGGGCTGCGCCGCTCGCCGACGCTCACAACAATGAGAGACCCGCTATCTCATCCAAGGCATCTGATGCGATGCGGCGAGCAACCGGTTTCAATTCCTAAAACACCATGAATGCACTCAACCCGAACTTGCAAACTATGAAAACATTCCAATGTGTCGAGGTGCTGGTTCCAATGGCACTGACCATCATTTGCTTGCCTGTCAAGAAGTCATTTCCTGGCGGACTCCGATGTGGGCTGCTAATCCTGCTGCTTGCGGGCAGCGTTATTGGAGCGCGGGCACAAGTTGTTAGCAACACCCCGGGTTCGAACAGTCCATCCGCCCTGCCCGCCTCGACTCCATACGCCGTTGTGTCGCGGGACGCCAATTCGGCGGTCTGGCAGCGGGAGACTTATGAACAAGGGCCAAGTGGCACAATTGTCACTAACATCCATAGCTACGTAGAATTAAGCACAGGACTCAATCATTTGGTCGGTGACAAATACGTGCCCAGCACTGAGCAAATAAGCATTTCTCCGGACGGCAGTTCAGCCTATGCCACTAACGGCCAGCATCAGGTGTATTTTCCTGGCAACATTTACAGCGGGATGGTTAAACTGGTCGCACCGGATGGGAAAATACTGGAAAGCCAGCCGATTGGTTTAAGTTATTCTGACGACAGCAACAGCGTCCTGCTGGCGGTGGTGACCAATGCAACTGGAGCCATTCTGCCTTCGGGTAATCAGGTGATTTATCAAAACGCCTTTGACGGCTTGGACGCTGATTTACTCTACCGTTACACCAAGGCAGGTATGGAACAGGATGTGGTGCTCCACGAGCAACCACCCGACCCCGAGGCGCTTGGTTTGAATCCGGCTAAAACGCGCTTGCAGGTGCTCACAGAATTCATTTCCTCCCCGCAGCCGAGCATAAATACCACTACTATGCCAACGGCAGCGGGCAATCTGGAGGATGATCAATTGAGTTTTGGAGTCATGCAGATGACACGGGGCAGGGCATTTCTGCTGGGAACCAATTCCCCGTCTGTGGCCGTGGATAAGCGCTGGCTGGCGTTGAACGGCAGGCAATTTCTGATTGAGGAAGTGCCCATTGTATCCGTTGCTAGAGCTATTGACAGCTTGCCACCATTTGTCAGCCAAGCCACGTCTGGTACAAAACTGGTTGTTTCCAAAGATATGATTCTGCCGCAGCAGCGACTCATCTGTCCCTCGCCCAAGACCCAGTTCCTGGCACAAGCCACGCCGCCGAACCGGGGATTGGTTTTGGACTATGTAACGGTCAATTCTCAGTACGGTATTACCTTTCAGGGAGATAGCACCTATTACATCAGCGGTGCTGTCTACTTAGATGGTACGAACAACATGCTTGAGGGCGGCTCTGTCATCAAATATGCCGTGAATGCCTTTATAACTGTGGACGATGGGAGTGCGCTCAACTGCCTTGCTTCGCAATATCGTCCGGTAATTTTGACGGCTGTGGATGACAACTCGGTTGGCGAACGTATCGCAGGTTCAACAGGCAATCCCACGAATTATTACGCCAATTCAGCTTTAACCTTTTTTAGCTCCTCCCCCACTCTATCGAACATTCGCATTGCCTATGCGCAAAATGCGTTCTCATTTCTTTCACCCAATGCTACCCTATCCGATTTTCAAATTGTGAATTGTCAGCAAGGGGTTTTCTGCGAGTCCAGCGGGCTCAATCTGGACAACGGACTTTTTGCCAATGTTCAAGCCGACATCTCGCCTCTCTTTGGCAGCACCACTGTTAACGCGCAAAATATAACGTTCAACACGAACACCTATCTTTCATACATCACGTATTGTCCCTCCGGTGCGACCTACAATTTGACCAACTGCATACTGGCGAATGTTGCCAATCTCATCAATAGCGGCGGCGTAGGGCAGGTAACAGTTTCGGGTACAGCCAACGGTTTTTACAACAGCCCTGAATTTGGAACGGGCGCAATCACCAACAACTTCTATCCCTTTCAAACTGTGGGTGGAGGTAGTTGTTATCTGACAAACGGCTGTAATTTCTTCAATGCTGGCACGACCAACATTGACCCGACATTATTGGCTGATCTTCAAACCAAGACCACCTATCCGCCGGTGCTGCTGACTAATCAAACGATTGCCATCAGCACCAATTTGAGCCGGCAAGCGCCACGCGACGCGAATGGTTCGCCCGACTTGGGTTATCATTATGATCCACTTGATTACATTGCGGACAATTTCGCGATTAGCAACGCGGTATTAACGGTGACGAACGGAACAGCCATCGCATCTTACAATCGGCCGGGGATTCAATTGCAGGATGGCAGTTCGATTGTTTCAATCGGCAGCCCGCTTTTCCCCAACTGGTTCGTTCGCTATTCATCTGTGCAGGAACAGCCAGCGGTGCTGGCGGGCACAAACTTGACTTCGGGTCTCACGGTAAGTGCTTCGCCTTATGGGAGTGTTGGTCCCACCGGACAGTACCGGTTCAGCAAATTCGCTTGTCCGGCTAGTTGCGGTTATCTCTTTAACGATGCGGGCACGTCCAGTTACGGCAATTTGCTGGTCCAGGACAGTGAACTCTGGTGTGGAGCAAACATGTTCAACGGCAACACCAACACAGCGACAGCCTTCCTGAACGACTTGCTTTGCCGATCCGACATTTATGCACTGTCAACAGTCCCGACATCACTTTCGTTCTCCAACAATCTCATTATTGGGACGACTGTGTTCTTTTATAACCAGGCGGCACCAAACACCTGGCGGGCGTTTAACAACGCGTTTGATCGTTGCGGGATATGGTATATCGACCATGTCAACATTGGGCATCTGACCAACGGCTACAATGCGTATCTGAATTGCTACGGTTTTAACGGCTATGTGGGAGAGTTATACCCGACCGACGCCTCTGACATCGTACCCAGCTTGACTCTTATTTACCAGACCGGGCCACTGGGCACGTTCTACCAGCCGACTTGGTACAACCCGCTCATTCACATGGGGAGCACCAACGCCAATCTGGTGGGCCTTTATCATTACACGGTGACGACCAATGAAGTCATTGAAGGCACCAACATCGTGAGCATCGGCTACCATTATGTAGCGGTGGATCAATATGGCAATCCGTTGGACAGTAATGGAGATGGCATCCCTGATTATTTGGAAGACCCTAGCGGTAGTGGAGGACCGTTGACGATCGCCCTTGTGGCTCCAGCAAACAATTCATATTTCAGAGAGCCGGCAACGATTCCCATGCAGGCCACGGTGTTCGATTGGAGCGGAACGGTAACTAATGTCACATTTTCAAGCGGCCCAACGAACCTGACTACACTAGCCAACCCGCCTTATAATTGTAACTGGCCGATTGTGGCCGCCGGCAGTTACACCGTGCAGGCCAAAGCCTTTGACAACAATGGAGCGACGGCCAACAGTAGTACCGCTTCCGTCACCGTGACCAATCTCTGTCATTGATAACTCGATTGAACTATGAACCTTATGAAATTGCAAACTACCCGGGTAAAAACTGGTGCGATTATTGCCGCTGCGATGTATGCCGCGCAAACGCTAGTTTTTTCACAGCAACAGATAGATACAACACAATCGAGTTCCTCAACCACTTCTGCCACTACAGCCCAACCCACAAGCGCCAATGCTAGCAGCGATTCTCCTGGCACATCGTCGAGTTCAAGTGATACGGCGAACACCGCTTCTACTCAGCCGGCTCCGGCTGACTCGCAAGGTGGTGGAGGTGATATTGGCGGAATCAGCGGCGTTTCGGGCGTTGCGGCAGACAGCAGCCGGATGAATTTTCAGGCCGATCTCTTTACCGGCCGATTCGCCTACAGCGTTCCGATTGCGGTTGCGCCAGCCCGTCAGGGTGCGGAACCGAAAATTGTGTTAGGTTACAACTCAGCGGCGGGCAACGGTTGGTGTGGCGTGGGCTGGACATTGGACATGGGTTACATCCAACGCGATACTCGGCATGGGGTCCCAGTCTTATCGGGCTCGACGGCTCCGGCCTCGCAAGGCCTCTCGGCGGCTTCTGTGAATTACTCGCAGCAACACGGCTACAAACAGGGCGATTCCCTCACCCTCGTGGGCGGCACGTTACAATGGGGCTCTCCCGCTAGATTCAACGTGACACAGGTTGACGGCGGCGGACGAGTCGTTCAATTGCAACTCTGCTGCATCGGCTCTCCCATCTACTTTGCCTATGCGACGGTTCCCCCCAATCTGGTTTCATTTACCGGAGGGTCGCTGGGAAATGACGGCAGCGCTCAGGCAAACATTGCCTGGGCCGGGGGCAGCCCCCTTTTCGTGACTGCGGTTCCAGTGGCCCATCCTTATCAGCCGGGCGATCTTTTGCAGATTCAAGGCGGCGTAGGGTTTCCGGCGACGGTCAGGGTCGTCACGGTCAACGCGATTGGCGAGCCTGATCAATTGCAGGTTGTCAATAGTGGCTGCTATTCGACCCTACCGCCAAGCCCGAACTCTCCCACGGGAGGATCTGGCAGTGGAGTTCAGCTCAATCTTTCATTTGGCCCGGGCATTCCGAGCGAGTACGATGATACAATCGTCGTCTCGAAAGCTTCCGTGAATTACCCGTACGCCGGCTACAAAGTGGGCGATGGCCTCTCCCTCGTGGGCGGCACGGCAAAGTCTGGCTGCAATCCCTATGCGTTCCAGGTGACACAAGTCGTCAACGGACAAATCACTCAATTGCAATTGTGGGAGCCCATCGGCTCTCCCTACATCACCTATGGCCCCTATGCGGCGTTTCCTAACAATCCGGTTTCATTCACCGGAGGATCGGGTAACGGCGCTCAAGCAAACATTACCTGGACTTCCTCCGGCGGCTATTGGAATGCCACCAGCTGGACTGTGCCTCCAGTGGCCGGTTCTTCTTATCAGCCGAACGATCCTTTGCAGATTCAAGGCGGCGTTGGGACCCCGGCAGAGGTCAAGGTTCTCTCGGTCAATGCGTATGGCGAGCCTGATCAATTGCAGGTTGTCAATTGTGGCCAGTATTCGACCCCGCCGCCAAACCCGAACTCTCCCACGGGAGGACATGGCAGTGGAGTTCAGCTCAATCTAACGTTCTTGGGCGTTTCGAGCGGGTACGATGATTCAAAAGGCTTCATTTCCAGCTTCGGCGGCGCCAGCAGCACTCTTGTCCAAGTCGGACCGACGAATCAGAACCCAATCATTTACCGTCAACAAGTGGACACCTCCTTTTTGACGTATGAATACTTTACCAATGATTATTGGGAGGTAATTGACAAGAGCGGCAACCAGTTCTTCTTCGGCGAGGGTATCACCAATCAAATGGAAAATCCGAAACCCGGCTGGACGCAGGGATCAGGTTCCAGTACTTGGCGTTGGGCTTTGGACAGGGTAGTGGACGCCAATGGAAATGAAACATTCTTAAATTATACCTTGGACAATGGGATGCTCTACCTGACCAACATCCTCTACAATGCCAACTTGAATTCCCCTGCTCTCGCCGCTTCAGATGAAGTGGACTTTATTTTAACAAATCGCCCCGATACCAATTTCACGTACATCAGCAATTATCGCCTTGAGATGGACAAATTACTTTCGGAAATTGATGTTCGGGCGGGAGGGAAAAACGTCCGCAAGTATGTGCTGGGATATACAAATTCGCCGTCAACCTTGCGCTCGTTGCTGGCTTCGGTGACTCAATACGGTTCCAATTTCACAACCGCCCTGCCGCCAATTACTTTTGGTTATCAGGTGGAATCGTTAGCTTTCGGGCCCGATATCAATTGGCCGGGTGTATACAGCCAAGGAGACACTGGGGGTTCTTGGAATGCTATCCGCGCAACGGATGGCAGCGATGACTATGTAAACATGATCGATGTTGATGGCGACGGTTTGCCAGATCGGGTAATGCGCGAATACAGTGGTCCTCCCTATACGAATTATTTTGCAGTTCAACGAAATACGGGATCAGGCTTTGCCCCGGCAGCGGCTGATCAGCAATGGGGACCGCTGAATAGCCAGGGCGATCAAGGTTATCTTTGGAACAGCCCGGCGGCGCATAGTGGCGGAGGAGATAATTATTATTACGCGGAATTTTTGGATATCAACGGTGACGGCTATCCGGATCGTGTCATGCAGGCACACACAGGCCCCTATACAAATTTCGTCGTCCAATATAACACGGGTATTGAAGGAAACGCCGGCTTTACTTCAACGAATGTTTGGGGCCCGATCACGAATACGGAGATTTCCATTCAGGAGTGGCTGTCGCTTCGATACTTGTCTTCCCAAATCGGCTTGGTGGATCTCGTTGACATGAATGGCGATGGGCTGCCGGATTGGGTAAATAGCCTGTATAATTCCCCCTTCGATCGCTTTCGGGTGGAACTGAACAACGGCAGCGGCTTTTCCGCGCCGGTCTATTGGGGAGTTTTGGATAGCCAGGGAGATTCTTCGCAAGGCTGGAATTCTCTTTCGGGACAGGAGAGCAGTGGAAACTACTGCGTTTTGATGGACATTAACGGTGATGGGCTTCCGGACCGGGTGATGCGCGACCACAGCCCTCCGTACACAAATTTCATAGTTCAATTCAACAATGGCGCGGGATTTGAGCCGGCCCAAAATTGGGGGCCAATCAATACCCAGGGGCAGAGCAATAACCTTACATGGGGCGAAGTCGTTGGCACTGATAACTCCACAGTCTGGGCGCAACTTGTGGATATCAACGGTGACGGATTGCCAGACCGGGTGATGCGGAAATACTCCGGCTCATATACCAATTGGGTGGTTCAATTAAACACAGGTTCGGGTTTTGGACCGGCCATCAACTGGGGACCATTAAACAGTCAAAATCAGACCGGTTACGATTGGAACAGTATTTCGGCTTCGAGTAGCGGAGCCACATACGTTGATTTTTTCGACATCAACGGAGATGGTTTGCCAGATAGGATAATGCGTATGCCTGGCTCCGGACCTTATGATCATTTTGTTGTCCAATTAAACCAAGGTCCTTTTCCGGATTTGCTTAACGTCGTCAGCAATGGTTTGGGCGGCAACGTCCAGGTCAGCTATATCCCGTCAACGACGCTGAATAACCGTGACAAGGACTGGACTACCGATCCGTGGGCCGAGGGCGCCAAAAGTCTCCTTCCCTTCAACATCTGGGTGGTCACAAATGTCGTCGTCAATGATGGCATGGGCAACAGCAGCACGAACAGCTATGCCTTCAAGGGCGGCTATTACAACGTCCCTGAACGGGAGTTTCGCGGTTTTAGTCAATGCACAGAAACGGATCCACTGGGCACCAAAACCACCACCTATTTCCACCAGAGCGGCGGTCGCGACAACAGTGCCTTGGGCGAATACCTTGACCAAGGTTCCGAATCCAAGAAGGGCATTCCCTTCCGTATTGAAGTTGTTGGGAGTGATGGAGCAACGAATAAAATCACACTGAACAAGGTTGAAGAGGTCGAACTCAATTCCAGTGGCTGGTATTTCCCCTACATTTCGCAAGCCATTGAAATGACTTATGAGGGCTTGCCTTCCTATCGTGCTACTGCCAAACAGTTCACCTATGACGCGAACACGGAAAATCTGCTTGAGGAAGTTGACCTGGGTGAAGTAACCAGTGTGGTTGTCAATGGCCAGACGTTCACCGATGTCGGCAACGATTCGGTCTATACCTGGATGTCCTACACCAACTGGGGCAGGCCGTCGGATATCAAGATTACGTCCGACAGCGCCGGAAACAATCGTTTACGGGAGACAAAGTTGTTTTACGATTCGCGCGGCAATTTGACCGGAAATCAGGTCTGGCTGGATACAGCGGGAAGTTTTATTACCACCACGTCCACTCTTTATGATCAATACGGGAATCCCTACCAGGCTACCGACGCGGCTGGCATTACCACTTACACGACGTACGATTCCACATACCAACAGTATCCGATCACCCAAACCACCGCGACATTTGTCAACCAGTTCGTTTATGACATCCGCTCCGGATTGACCGTGGAAGCAATAGACGCCAAGGGCCTTGTCGCTTCAAACGCGTTCGATGTGTTTTACCGGAGCACCGCGACCTATATTTCCACAACTGCTTATGGCGCTCCAACTTTGTGGAAAACCAAAACCAGCTATTCCTTGGGCGGCATCGCCAGCGGCATTTCCTACAATTACGTACACAAGCAGGCCAATGATGCAACAGACGCCAACGGCTTTGAGACGTACGCCTACCTTGACGGAATCGGACGAACCATCCAAACCCGGGCGGAGTCGGAAACAGCGGGGCAGTTCCGTGTGGCAAACGTCGTTTACGATAAGCGAGGCAATGCTTATTTCCAAACCCTGCCTTATTTCAGTTCCGGCAGCGGGTTCACTGTCATCAGTGGAAACAACTATCTGGGCACGCTGACTGAATACGACAGTCTTGGCCGTGCCTATCGGGTCACGCCAGCCGTTCAAGGCAATTTCACCAGTGGAAGTCTGACCAGCACCAACCTCACCTGGGGCGATACCGGCTCACCGGTCGGCGCGGTGACGACCGCGTTTGTGGACGGCAATAATCCGTGGGCCACAGTTGTTACCGACTCTGAGAGCAAGCAAAAGAAGGCCTACCGCGATGCTTATGGCCGGACGATTCAAATCACCGAAGTCACCTCTGCCGGTAATTACAACACCACTTACGGTTACGACATTCTCGGCAATCTGACCAACCTCACCGACAACGCGAACAACAAAACCACGATGGTCTACGACAGTCTTGGCCGCAAAACGGCGATGACCGATCCCGACATGGGAACATGGACTTACGGTTATGACAACGCGGGCAGAATTACCCAACAAATTGATGCGCGCAACAACAAGCTGACATTTGATTACACCGATCCACTGGGGCGAATGGTAGCCAAACACATCTACAATCCCGGCGGCACATTGGCCGGTACCATCACCTACACCTACGACGTCAGCGATGATCCCAACTACACCGTTTTCAAAGGCCAGCTTTACAAAGTAACGGATTTGCAGGGATATCAGCGGAGCAGTTACGATGTGCGCGGGCGCGTGGTGAAAACCGCCCGGTTCCTCAACGTCAATTCAATGGAATATGTCACGCAGACGACTTATGACGATGCTGACCGTCTGCAGACCATTGCCTATCCGGGCAATGCGGCTACCGTCCAATACACCTACGACACGGCGGGGAATCTGGTTCAAGTCAAGAGCCTCGCCGGAACCGGCACCCAAGAAATCTTCTATACACCCCAAGGATTCAATGCCTTGGGTCAATTGACCGGCTATACCGACGGCGCGGGCGTGGTAACCGCTAACACTTATTACAACAACTCCAAACGGCTCCAGCGCGTGTGGGCCTATAAAGGCACCACCAATCTCCAGGACCTCACCTATACCTACGACACGGTCTCCGATATCAAGAGCATTAGTGATGGAGTTTATACTAGTTGGGCTTCGGCTTCCATCAACAACATCGTTTACGACGATTTATATCGCGTTACCTCTTTGTACTCTACCGCCTATGGCGGCACCAAAATCTATGGCTACAATTCCATCGGGAATATCTTGACCAATCAGGATTTCGGTCTTGGGTTTTATCAATATGGGACAAGGCCGCATGCCGTGCTCAACGCCAATGGCATGGCCTATGGTTACGACGCTTGTGGTAACATGACCAGTCGCGGCAATCAAACCCTGACTTATGACGCGGAAAATCAACTGATTAAAGTCGCGACTACTAACGACACAGTCATGTTTGGTTATAACGCATCGGGTGGACGATTGTGGCGCTCTGGAACCAACGGTTATTCAGTCTGGATTGGAGGAATATACGAAATCAATAATGGCAAAGTGCTCTGCCATGTATTTGCTGGCGGCAAACGGCTGGCGACATTTGAGCCGTTGTGCGGCGGAATGTGGTCGAAGGTGTTTGGGGAGAAGAACTGGTATCTGGCAACCACGACAACACAGAAGGTTCTGGCTTGGCCATTCGAGAAAGGGCGAGGGCAATGGTCCATGCTAGGCGGGACGTGGGTAGCAATCTTTGGGGTTTGCCTGATGGCTGGCCGCAAAGTAGGTCGGGCGTCTCGCCTGCCCAAGCGAGAGCGAAGCTCACGCATTTTTAGAACAAGCATCTGGCGTCAATTTATTACTCTAGTTTCTATCTCCGCATTTCTTTGGGGAATGACGCCGGAGGCTCACGCGGCATCAGCTTACAATCCGGTATTCTATTACTATCACAACGACAATCTTGGCTCCTCCAACGTGTTGACTGATCGCACCGGCCAAATGGTCGAGCATTATGAATACGCGACGTTTGGAAAGACCTCTTACCAGGACAACACCTCGGCGTATCAAGTTTCAAACCGTTATACCGGCCAAATCTTCGATGATGAAACCGGACTTTACTATTACGGCGCACGCTATTACGATCCGCAACTGGGAAGATTTATTCAGTCGGATACAATAGTCCCATCTGCCGGTGCGCCTCAAACTCTGAATCGTTACAGTTATTGTAATAATAACCCGCTCAATTTTACCGATCCGAGCGGACACAGTTGGTTCAGCAGCGTCATTAAATCCTTAGGCAAAATGTTTAGTAATCCTCTAACTTGGGTGGCTGCTGCCATCGGATTTTGCATTGGTGGTCCAGAGGGTGCCGCAATCGCACTTGAGATTTCAGCGGGAATTACCGTGATATCCACTACAGTAGCGTATGTTGCGGGACCACAAGCAGGGATGATTGCGGGTGCCGTTCTCTCAATTGCATTTGCTTGTTATGGAATTGCTGCAGGTGCGGGCATGTTGGAAACGCAAAACGTCGAGGCAATTACCACAATCGTGAGTTCCACGCTTGGGATAGGTTCTAGCGCGGCGGGGCTCGCAGGGGATCAAGGACTGTCTCGGGATTTGGGATATGCGAGCTTGGGAACGTCCGTTTTGGGTGCTGGTAACAACATTCCGCTTATTGGGGGAATGCTAGGGAATGGGGGAGAAGTGCTTGCTGGTCTGGTCAACACGACATTAGCGGTTGCGACATTTGGGATATCGGGCACGTGTGACCTGGGATTACTACAACTTGCTGACGGGCTTGAAACCGAATGGGACATTTTGTCAAGAGATGCAGAAGCCACTTTTGCTGGGATTGAGGGAAAAATCTATGTAACACTTCGGGCTTCAGCCAATCTGCTGACGTTTGGACAAATTCCAGCTCTTGGTGAGCAGTGGGGCGGCGTGGCGACAACCGATGGAGGTTGGAAAGGATTTAAAGGAGCATTTAGCGATCTTGAAAATGTGCTGGTTCCTTGTTATGGAAACTTCAACGGATCAGGATGGGGAATTCCAAATTTTGGATATGACAGAAGTTTAATAATTAACCAAGGCGACATTGCGGCATTTACGCATGACCAACACGGCGACGACTGGCAGTGGATGGCAGATTGGTATACCACCAGTCCAACAGCCGAATGGGTCGGACCGATCGGTGCGGCATACGCGCTATTCGGAACCGGGCCATTTGCGTTAATCGGCTTAGGACAAAGGGTTTTTGATTCAGGCAAGTACCCTTGGAATTCAGTTGTAAGACAATGAGAAAAATTATACTGACGGTGGCATCCCTCGTCATTCTGGCATGTGGATGTGCCAGCCTCGACACAAATAGATTCGTTGAGGTAAAGCCTATGGGCATTACCGTAGGCGATGGACTGGATATTTTTCGAAATACTGCCAACCAATTAGGGTTGATCGTTCAAGAGCCATTTTACAGAACCACACAGAGGTACTTTTATGCAGCTTTGCCCCCCATAGCTTTACCGCCCACAAATCAATTGAATAATAATCGACTACATTTGTTTGCATCTATACCGCCCACAAACCAATTAAATAATCGACTACATTTATTGATGGACGTTGATGACACAGGAGAGGTAACATTTTGCGCTGTCATTCATGGGACAGCAAAGGATTTCCCGACGGCACAAGCTGCGGCAGCATTGTTTGAACGGGAACTCGACAAACGGCATATCAAATACAAAGTATGGCAAGCGACCGCATTCCCTCCTCCTTGATGTTGACTCGCCTTGGAACGCGCGAATTTCCTAGTGCAAGGCAAATGGTCTTTGCTTGTTTTGCAGTCGTGACCGCAAAAAGTGCTTGGATTGACACGAAGGTTAAACTTAACGCATGAAGACGAAGTCCCAGTTCTCTGTCAGTGCTCACCATTCAATAGGGAGGGCGGTTTGTACGGCGGCGGCTCTCCTGCTCCTTGCCACCACCCTCAACAGCCAAGCGCAATATGTTTATACCACCTTGAGCGTTCCGGGGGCACAGCGGACTTCCGCTATGGGTATCTCCGGCAATGACATCGTGGGATATTACTACAACGGCAGTACTTACGAGGGATTTCTTTACAATGGTGGCGGCTATACCACCTTGACCGTTCCTGGAGCAGGGTACACTAAGGCTTATGGCATCTCGGGCAACAACATTGTAGGAGTTTCAGATCTTGGCGCTTTCCTTTATAATGGCAGTACCTATACTACCTTGAGCGTTCCGGGAGCACAGGAAACTTCTGCTTATGGTGTCTCCGGCAATAACGTCGTGGGATATTACTACAATGGCAGTACCTTCGAGGGGTTTCTTTACAATGGCAGCAGCTATACTACCCTGAACGTTCCAGGGGCGGTGGACACCTATGCTTATGGCATCTCCGGCGGTGATATTGTCGGTGACTACTACGATGGCAACGCCATCTTGGGGTTTCTTTACGATGGCAGCGGTTACACGACGTTCAACGTTTTTCCGGGATCAATAGAGGAAACTTCTGTTGGAGGCATCTCCGGCAATAACATGGTGGGTTCGTACTTCGATGGCAATACTTCCGAGGACGAAGGGTTTCTTTACAACGGTAGCACTTACACGACGTTGAGCGTTCCTGGGGCACTGGCTACGCAGGCTTGTGGCATTTCCGGCGATGAGATAGTGGGTCGTTACTGGGATGGCAGCGGCGTCCTCTATGGGTTCCTAGCGACGCCTGTCCCTGAACCCTCGGTTTTGGTCTTGATGGCCGTGGGTGTGACAGCGCTCGTTGTTTACTCCCGGCTTCATCCAAAGCCCAGATGCCTCGGACGCACGCTCATAAATTATCTCGGTTGGACTTTTTAGTCCATCACTCTTTGCCAACCGGTTTGATTTCGATGGAGGCAACGAACGGTTTTTTAAGTTCAAGTTCGGCGTAGCGTTTGGGCCGAACCCGAACGGCGACGAGATTGTTTTCGCCGAGGCAATCGGCGATGCGGTCGAGCCGCCAGCCGAGGATAACGACATCGGCAGTGGAAAATGCCAGTGACAACATTTGCGGCGGTTTGTCTTTGTCGTTTTCAGTATCGGGATTTGGGTCAAGTGAGTAGGTAATCAACTGGCTTGTGTGAAAACCGCGGCGGCGGTGTTCATCCAGGTGAAACTCGACGCAGTAGCGGTTCACGTTGCTAGATTCGTAACAATCATCTTTGAGGAATGACATAGGTTTGTTGAGGTTGATGGTTAAGGGATGGAAAGGTTAAACACCGATACCATGCGAATGAGAATGGCCGGTGTCACCAGATGGAGTGATGCCCCGGCGCAAATTGCGTTGTCCCGCCAGCTTTTGCCGGAGTTCTTCAGCAGTGATTCTCGGTTTGACCAACTTGTCGGCTTTGGCGGAGTCGGCCTGCCCAATTTTCTGCGTTGGCTTGATGGCCTCGGTTTGCACGACTTTTTCAGTTCCCTCGACGGTTTTCGCCGGTTTGATTTTTTCAGTGGCGGTTTGCTTTGGTTTAACGTAAGCGTCACGCGGAGCACCTCTATTCAATGAAGTCCTAGGCGTCGTAGCATAGGGGCTACGATGAATACGACACCCACCGATGAAATGATCTTGAAAACCGATGTGCTGGGGCGAGTGAAGATGCCCTTGGCGCGGCGCGAGCAGTTACTGGACGAGTTTGAGCGGAGTGGATTGAGCGGGCAGAAGTTTGCGGAGTTGGTCGGCGTCAAATATCCAACGTTTGCGACCTGGGCGCAGAAACGGCGGCGGGTACGCGGCGTGTATCCGGTAAAAGCGCCGGCCCCGAGAACGAACCAGGTGAAGTGGCTAGAAGCGGTGGTGGAAGAGGCGCGAAGCCGTGATGATAAAAATCTGTTGTCGCTGGTGTTAGAGTTGCCTGGTGGAGCGAAGACGCAAATCAACGATGCCAAACAGGCAGCCTTAGCGGCAGTGCTGCTGCGGGCGCTGCAAAATGCATGTTAAGCTTTTCGGGCAGCCTGAAAGTGTTCGTGGCGGTGGAAGCCTGCGACATGCGCAAAGGGTTCAACGGTCTGCACGCTGTGGTGACGGAGCGATTGGGTGAAGAGCCGCGCGCCGGGGCGCTCTTTGTATTTTGCAATCGGCGGCGCACCCGGATCAAAATCCTGTGCTGGGACGGAACGGGTTTGTGGGTGTTGACCAAGCGGTTGGAGCAAGGGACTTTTTCCTGGCCCCGGAACGTGGAGCCGGGGACAACCAAGTTGAAGCTGACGCCGCAGGCGCTGGCGATGCTGACCGACGGAGTGGATTTGCGTGGAGCCAAACTGCGGCCCTGGTACGAGCGCGAGATGTAAAAAACCTTGCGCGAAAATTTCCCCGCAAAGTTTGAACAAGCAGCGGGCTAGAGCGTCAGAGAACGCAACCGATGATGCCGCGCGAAAAAGAACTCGCCCGCCAGTTGGCAGAATGCCAGGAGGCATTGGCACAGAGCCGTCGGGAGAATGAACTGCTGCGGCAGAAGATCGACTTGCTCATTCGGCGTGTGTTTGGTTCCAGCAGCGAACGGTTGGATCGGGCACAACTGGAACTCCTCTTACAGGAACTGCCGGAAAGTTCGGTCATCACTCTGGAAGAAACTCCGCCGCCGGCGGTTGTCTCTCCAAAACGTTCTTGCCGGCAACGCACGCTTCGTCTGCCGGCGAACCTGCCGGTGGTGGAAGCAGTGATTGACCCGGAGCCGGTGAAGCAAACGCCCCAAGACTGGCGTTGTATCGGCCAGGAAGTCAGCGAGCAACTGGACTTTGAGCCGGCGCGTTTTCTGCGCCGCCGGACCATTCGCCGCAAATACGTTCACCGCGTCAACTCGGACTGCGCGCCAATAATTGCGCCCTTGCCCGAACGGCTGTTGGATCGCAGCCTGCCCGCGCCGGGACTGCTGGCGCAGATTTTGGTCGGCAAATACTGCGACCACTTGCCGTTGTATCGGCAGGAACAAATCTTTCTGCAACGCCACCGGGTTCACCTGCCCCGGCAAACGCTGGCGCGGTGGGTGGCGTTGGCCGCCGACTGGCTCAAGCCGATTTATGAACACATCCGCACCGGCGTGATGGCGGGCGGCTATGTGCAGGTGGATGAAACACCGATTGATTATTTGGAGCCGGGCAACGGCAAGACCAAGCAAGGTTATCTCTGGACGGGCAGTCGTCCTGGCGGCGACGTGTTTTACCGCTGGGAAACCAGTCGTGCTGCGGCCTGCCTGGATAACGTCATCCCTTTGAATTTTAGCGGTACGCTGCAATGCGATGGTTACTCGGCTTATCGCACCTTTGCCAACGGACGCGCTGGAACGATTGAATTGGCCGGCTGCTGGGCACATGTGCGGCGGAAGTTTTATGAAGCGATGGAACAAGCGCCCCGAACCGCGGCTTGGCTCGTGCGGCAAATCCAACACCTTTACCGGATCGAAGCTGCTTTGCGCGAACACCGCACCGGTCCCCGGCTGCGCCAGGCCGTGCGCGCCAGCCAAAGCCGCCCCATCGTTGAACGCCTCCAACGCGCCTTGGGCCGGCTCAAAGCCAGCGGACGTTACCTGCCGCAGAGCTTGCTGGGCCAAGCCATTGATTACACGCTGGGCCAATGGCCAACGCTGAAAGTGTATCTGCAAAACGGTCGCGTGGAGTTGGACAACAACTTGGTCGAAAACGCCATCCGCCCCACCGCCATCGGCAAGAAAAACTGGCTCTTCATCGGCGATGCCGATGCCGGTCAACGCAGCGCCATTATCTACACGGTCATCGAAAGTTGCCGTCGGCGCGGCCTTGATCCTTACACCTACCTGCGCGAAGTCCTCACGCGGCTGCCCAGCATGACCAACTGGCAAATCCCGGAAGTGACGCCCCAAACCTGGGCCAAAGCACAACTGCCGGTGCAACGGCTCGCATCATAAACGTCATACCGTATATGGTATGACACTTACGACTCCACTACAGTTGCTCTGTCAAGAAGGTGCTCCACGTGACGCTTACGGTTTAACGGCAATCCATTGGCCGAGCCAGCGGTTGACTTCCTCGACCATTTGCACCAGCCGTTGAATAGCGGGCAGGCGGGTGAACCGCGTTGGACGCGACGGACGGACAGGCCGCGTGGTGCGAAAATCTTGGCGTGTGTCTGCCGGCGGTGCCGGTGGTAAAGTGCGTTCAGCGCGGACGAAACCGAGTTTGGCGAGATCGTCACGTAGGGCTTGCAGTTCAATGGCGGCTTTGCGTTCATGCGAATCCGTGACACGGCAGGCGAGCGACTCGGTGTCATCGGTGAAAACGTGGACACGCTCGCGGCCCCGTGAGATGGAAACGTAAAATTGTTCGCGATTGACGGCGGGGAAGGAGCGGGACGAGGTCACCAGCAATACTTCATCCACGGTTTTGCTTTGTGACGAGTGCGACGTGACGGCGTAGCCATGCGTGAACGTGTTAAAATTGGCAGGTAATACACGGCCATCGGTGAGCGTAATACGGCCGTTCTGGATTTCCCGGACTTGAACGCGCTGGCCGTTGATGAATTCCTTGCCCTGATTGGCTTGGAGTAAGAGCCAATCACCGGCGGCGACTTTCAATTCGCGGGCCTCGCCGACATCAAAGCAAGTGGCGGCGCTGGCTGGCATGAAATCCACTTCCATACCATCGGAACGGCGGACTCGCAGACCGTTTTCCACGACGGCTGCTACTTCCACCGTTTCGCCCCGGTCAAATCGTTTGGTTTTGCGGATGAACCGGAGCCGCTGGCCGGGTTCATATTGATGGACATTTTTCCTTTGAGCTTCTGTCCACGAGAGTGAATCAAAAACCATCACGGCTTCCTCATGCTGGCCGACTGCGCCATCCACTTTCAGCGTAGCACGCACTTTTTCCGTCACCGCCTCAATCTCCGCCCAAGTCGGCGAGACGAGCAGCGCAGATTTGCCCTGTTTCGTGGCCGAGACATACGCATCGGCGGCACGCTGGTATAGTTGACCATCATCGGCGGGTTTCTCCGTGACCGCGCCAAGTTCAACGAGCTTGGCAAACGCCTTGTCGGTCTGTTTGGCGGCGGCCAGTTCGACCACCTGCCGGAAGGCTTCGGGTTTCTGGCGGCGGATGGTCGTCAATTCACTGAAACGGTAGCCTGAATACTGTTCAAGGATGCGAAGGGCGTCGCCACGGGCAACGCTGGCGTGCTGGCCTGTGTCGCCCGACAACACCACCCGGCACTGCTTGAGCCGGGCCAGTTCAAAGAGTCTGGCCATGTCATCCAAACCAACCGCTCCAGCCTCATCCAGGACAATCACTACACCCTGTGAAAGCCGGGAGTGTATCTCTGGATCAACCAGCAATTTTTGCAGCGTCATGGTCTTGGCCCGGTAGGAGACTTCCTTGCGTAGCGTATCGGCGGCGGAGGCAGTCGGGGCGCAAAAAATGGAGTCGTAGCCCCGGCAGCAGAGGGCGGTTGCCAGTTCGACCAATGTGGTGCTTTTGCCCGAACCAGCCTGCCCGCGAAAGCCGGTAAACTGGTCGGAGCTGGTCAACACATGTGTCAATGCCTTGCGCTGGTCATCGCCGAGGCGAGAGGGCGGTTGGTAGTTGCCAGTGAAGGGTTTCACCGCATCCATCCCGGCGTTGACAGAATGAATCAGGAAAAGTTCCTTGGTCAGAATCTCCCGCGTCGAAACATCCGAACCGACGCGCACCAGGTTGGCATTGTCGGTCAACGTTCTTTTTAACTTGTCGAGATCAAGCTGCCCGCAGCCTCTGGCCAAGGCCGCTTCGAATATCCTGTGTTGCGGCACGACTGAATGCCGTTCAAACGCATGGGCCAAGCCATGTGCGATGGCATCAGACTCGGTACTGGCTTGGACTGACGCCGTCGGCAGGCCATTCGCCGCCTCGACCACCTTCCGCAGTGCCCGTTTCTCGAAAAAGCCGATCTCACCAAGTTGCTGTCGGCGTACTTGTTCATCCGAAATGCCTTTCAATTTCTTCGTGCGTGTCTGGTGGACAACATGGGCTACTTCCTTCTTGGTCAGCATGCGGCCAAGTTCCTGTTCCCGGCGTTTTACTGCCATGTCCCGTTGCTGCGACCGCTTGGAAAACCGTTCAATTAACTTAGGGTCAATACCCTTAATCTCGAAGGCTGAACCCGTCCGCCAGGTGGAATAACCCATACCGTGCAGCCGCTTGGCTAGTTCATTTCGATAAACTTCCGTGGCGTAGTTGACAGCCCCGAACATCCCGCCGGTTTGCAACGCCTTCCAACGTCGTTCTCTGTTATCCCAAGTGCAATTGAACAAGACAAAATGCGTGTGCAACTGCGGGTCAAGGGCGCGGGAAGTGGTATGAAGGAAGGCCGCGCCAACCAGGTTGCCCGTCACACGGTCTTTGTCCTCGATGCCACCCTTGCGAATCCGGGTTGCGGCGAAGGATTCGAGTTCACGCAGGGCGATCATGGACGCTTCCTTGTGAGCCTCGATGATACGCCGGTCATTCATCGTCACCGCCAGAATCGAAACGCTCTTGGGCGGCGAACACACGAAATCAAAGTAAATCCGGCGATCCTTAAAATGTTGCGGCGTCAGTCGTTCATCTGTTCGCGGATGCTGGTTATCACACAATTTCAGAAACTCATCGCGTGTGACGACATCACTGGATTTCAAACCCATGCGTTCCGCACCCACGCCAATCCACTGGCCCTGCTGTGTCTGGCCTTGGGTGTAGTAGTCATTATGCGACAGATGCTCGTCGAAATACGTTTCTGCCGCCTGCCGATGTTTCTGGGGAACGCCGGTGAACATCGGCTGGCCGTTTTACACCAAAGCCCGGCCAAAGGTTGTTAAGAAACCGTAACAACCAGCCAATCCGATTTCCGATGCGATGCCTTTCATGTCAGCAAACGTAACAGAAAGACCGAGACGGATTGCGCTCAGGCGTGCGCAACTTGAAAGCCAAATGATGTTACCAATATCGGGTATGCAGACCCAGACGGTGAAAGCAAAAGGTGCCAAGAATGGCGAGGCGGTTTTCAGAAGAGAAAAACCGCAGAGGAGCATGACACTAACCCCGCCTCGCGCCGGCCAGCCGGCTGCCGGAAGCCGGTGCGTCCGGCTGCTGGCAGCCTGCCGCCAAAACTGCCGAACCGAAAAACGAAAAATGACACAAACAATAGGCCGATGAAACGCTGTCCACGACGAGCCAAGCCCAACTGTCAATTTACCGATGACGAAACCGGCGGACATGATACGGCTTGAACGCCGCGGCGACGCATCATCACCAAAGAAAGGAGCAAACAAAGATTATGAGCACACGCATTGATTACGAACAGATCGCCGCCAAACTGGATTACCCGGCGCTGGAAAGAAAACTCGCGCAGTTGGCGGAAGGGCAGCCGCCCAAAAACCGCAAGACCGCCAGTGACATTTTGGAACCGTTGCGCGAACGGTTACTGGCGTTGCGGCGCAAAGGCTGGAGCAGCCAGCAACTGGCGCAGGAATTGAAAGCCGCAGGAATGCCGGTGAGTCCCGCATCGCTGCGCGAATGTTTGAGTCGCTGGACAGCGGGCGGGAACGGAACCGCCAAGCGGTGCAGAACCAGCCGGGGCAAACGTGCGACCACGCGCCTCACACCGCCGATGGCCACAAGCCAGGGCGGACGGAGCAGGGGCACCTCTGGCGACGGTCAATCGAAACTTGGCCTGTCGCAAGGCTGACGAAGCGTTGGACGCAAGTCGCGTTGAAATAACAGCGGTACACCCGCCGGTAAAAACTTGCAGGCCCGTTGCCGTCATGGGGCGTTGCTAAGTCGGCAAGCCTCATGCCCGCAACGCGCCTGTTTCGCGTCAAGGAGAATCCTATGTGGTTGTTGTCCGTGGCTCCGCGCTGCCGGTGCCACAAACCCGGCGCTGCTCGCCACCGACAGCCGGAAATCAACGCATTCGCGCTGGATTGAGCGACACTGGCACGCTGGTTAAGAGACAAAACATCGAGGCAAACTGATTTGAAGAATCAAGGGTTCAACGCATTGGCAGCCGCCGGAGACGCGATGGTACAATAGCTTAAACCGCGACGGAACCTTGAACGCATCCGCTAATGGACGCTCGCAGGCCCGTTGTTGTCATGGGGCATTGCTATCGGCAAGCCCGATGCCACCAACGCGCCTGTCGCGCTTCATCCCAAAGTCACCCGGCTCGTAATGCCAACCGTCCCGGCGCACGGTGCGGACGACAACATTTTTAGTTAGAGTGTCCGCACTGTGCGCCATGCCGTTCGTCATTACCAACCGGATAGGAAAACGAATTCGCGCCGGTCGTTTGTTGGCGGTTCATCCGGTCGTCGCCGCGTAGAACATCGCAGGTTTTTCTTTTTTGCCTCTAGCAATGGGTTGCTGGCCTGTCGGAGCGGCGTGCGAACCTTTTGTTGCCGCGCGATACAGTCGAACGTCGCGGGCCTGCTTTTAGGCACTCTGGCCGCCGTGCCGGGCTGCATGGCGATGCTCGCGCATCGCCTGTTGTTCTCCCCGGTCATGCGATGTCCTTTGCTGTCACGTTGCGTTGTCGGGCGTTGCGCTTTTCTGTGAACGCTAAACTTAGCCTGTTGTCAAATCTTCGCCTTTTTAGGCCAGGTACATACCTGAAAAGCGACAGCGCCCCTCAATTGAGGCTTACCCTTGGCTAGGTCGGCGAAAGCCGATGCGATAATGCCCCTTATCCCATAATGGGTCAGGTAAAATTACCTGTTTACTCCCTCAAATGAAGTTTTATTGGCGAGAACTGACGCCGGTTTTGCTGTCAGTTTGATGACCCCCACTTCCCAACACACGGCTTTGCCATGCCTTGAGAAGTCGGTTTTTGAATCCAGAAAAGTTGTGCGGCCCATTGCACAACGTTGGTGCTGGATTTTGCTATAAACGCGACCGTGAAGAAAGTCTGCAAACGCGGGAAAGAACCGAAGCAAAAAAGTTGTGATGATTTCACCGCCACTTGGAGGCCGAAATTCCGGTAAAAACGAAGCAAACATTTTGTTTCAAAATGAAACATGCGCGGCGAATACGCATGAGAAAATGGGCGGCAAAATGTGGAGCCGGTATGAACAGGATTTTTTGAGCATGAACATCACGGAACAAGACTACTGCGCCAGAACTTGGCTTAATGGGCACCTACTATGCGCCTACAGCCCACCTACTCGCTACCCGTGTGCTGGCGGAAGCCGGTAAAATGGTCGGTTGAAAAATGAAGATGACGTTGAACATGATTGGCCAACAGGTCAAACTGGTTCGCACCCGGCTGGGCTGGTCGCAGTCATTTCTGGCCACCCGCTTGCAGCTTTCCGGCTGGGACATCTCCCGCAGCGGCATTTCCAAAATTGAAGACCGCGCTGTTTACGTTCACGATTTTCAAGTCACTTGGCTGGCTGCCGTCTTGGGCGTGCCAAGAGAAGCCCTGTATCCAAAGCTCGATTTAACCAAGCCGATTCACCAGAGGATTCTTCAATACATCCGCAATCCAAGACGCAACTTGGTGCCGTCGCCTGTTTCTTTGATTCACTTGTCGTAACTGTAACACCCCGTTGAAAGGAGACGTATGGAAACCATCCCCAAAACCGAAAACAAACCCGCCGCCACACCCACCGAGCGACTGGCTTATTCCATCCAGGAAGCCGCCGACCTGCTTGGCGTGAATTATTTTAGCGTTTACCGGCTCATCCAGCGTGGTAAACTCAAAGTGTGCCGGGCACTGCGCGGCAAGTTGCTGGTGCCCCGCGCTGAATTGCTGAAGTTGTTGCAAACCCAGTAAGGCGTTATGAGCAGCCCATTTGACAGCCGCCGTCTGACGACGCTGGAGGGGCAAGCCTACACCGAGGCAGAAGAGCACTTTGCCGAACACCTCAAACAATTTCCCGCCAGTCGCTTGGCCGTTGAACGTCTGGAACAGGACATGGCCAAAATCGCGTTGGCGGCAAACACGGCTGCTTCAAAAACACCGGCGGCCAATCCCATTGCCACTGACGACGGCAAACAGTGGTTCAGGGATGTTGATCTGATGGATAACATTTATTTTTGCCATCGGCCCATTACGGGCGGGGCGGAATATGCGGTGGTGGAACATTTCCCGGCGGGGGACAGGAATGAAATCTGGAACCGGGGCTGGAACGTGGTCGAGGTGCTGAAAACGTTTGTTCAGGAACAACGGCAGGCGTTGCAGGTTTGGACGGAGGACTTGGCATCGCAGGTAAGGGAATTTCTGGCGGAGACGTATCCCGGCCAGGACATGAGCCGGGCGACGAGCAATTTCATGCACCAGATCACCCACGCGGTTTCAGAGCGGGCCACCCGAGCACTTGACCAAAATCACATTCGCAGCATTCGGATTTAAGCGCCTTGCGCACGCGATTTTTTCTATACTGTTTTTCTATACTGACCGGCAATTTTATGGCAAAAGTTAGCTAAAGGGAGTGAAAGCGAAAAACGTGAAAGCCCGTGCAAACATTGACGGAATCAAACATTGCCAACCATAGCTAATGCCCATTTTCGACTTAGAAGGCAGATGCTCTATCCAACTGAGCTACGGGCGCAGCCAAAAGGACATTAGTAGTTGGGGCACGACGGCGCAAGCGCGACAATGGCGTGTATTGAATGATTCTTAAATGAAAAGCCGCTGTTTCCTATTTTTGACGAGCTGGCCGAAGGCTCAAAAGACGTGGGAAATTGGCCGTGCGACACGAGTTTCGGAATGTCCCTGCGCAGTTCGAATCGGTTTTTCGAACAAGATCGGTGGTACTAACTTTCTCCGAACAAGTTACTTGTGATTTTTTGACTAAAAAAACATTTGACTTTGATGTTCTTTTCCTGTACATGTTGTGTCATAGAACTGGGCAGATAAAGTTGTTATTGTAATGTCGCATTAGTTGTAATATTAGCCAAAGGGATTATGTACACCTCCTTTAAGAACTCACTCCACAGGGCGCCTGTCAGACGCACAAGCTTGTTTTGGTTGGCGTCAATTTGCACGGTTTTTCTGGCTCAGTCTCAGTGTTGTAATGCAGATCAGTCTTCGCTCTTGTCTCTGACGTCCCCTAATAATACTCAGATTGAGTGGACTTCAGGACCCGCCAACGCCAGCTTGGGGACGCTTGCCGATATCAAGATTCCCAAAGGTTATCGTTTCACCGACGCGACTGGAGCCAGTACTTTACTCGGGCGGATGAACAACCCGATCCCCAAGGGTCTGGTGGGCATACTGGCCCCCGAGTCAGGGCAATGGTGGGTCGTGCTTGAGTATAGAGACATTGGTTATGTGAAGGACGCGGATAAAGATAAAATTGATGCTTCGGCAATTTTAAAGACCATTTTTGACCGCGCTCAAAGCCAAAATGAGGCTCGCAGGATACATGGTTTACCTCTTATTACGTCAGTAGATTGGGATCTTCCGCCAGTGTTCGATGCAAAGACGCATAGTGTGGAATGGGCGGTTCGCGCCAAGACGCAATCGGCCGAAGTAATCAATCACACCGTGCGTTTGCTCGGCCGGCAAGGAGTGATGGATGCCACGGTTGTGGAACCCTATCAAGCTAACTCCGGTTTGGTCCCCCTCAAGGAGATAATGAAGAATATCTCCTTCAAGCCAGGACAGCGTTACGCGGATTATCAGAAGGGTGACAAAATTTCCGACATCAGCCTGGCCGGGCTTATCACTGGAGAAGATGATTCTCTGGCCGCGCAGAAAAATGATGAAGTCGCCACTCCGACCAAAAGCGCGGGTGCTTGGGGTTGGTATGTTCTCGCTGGTGTTATCACGGGGGCGGGAGTTCTGCTGTTCCGCGGAGTTGCCAAGCGACGTCATAAAGCGCATCGGGCGCATTCGGCAAGCAGTGTTGTAAGCAATGGAATTGCCCATCATGGAACCGCACAAGTTGTCGCAACCTCTCCTGTTGTACGAACCAATGGATCGCCATCGGACGATATGAAACCAAAAGTGGCGATGGCCCAAAATGGGTCAAGCAACCATCGTGGTTCCCGCCGCCGCCGGAAAATCTTTGATTATTACCGGTTTTATACGGACACGGTCATGAAACTTTCTTCAAGCGGGTATACGGCAGAAGTTTCGAAGTCCAGTGGTCATACCAATGGCCACTCAAACAGCCACACGAATGGTCATTCAGTTGCTCGCGCGGTTGAAGGGCAGCCGCTGTCGTTTGAGGCCATGAATCAAGCGATCGTTCAGGCTCATTTGGATTTGATCGCCAATCAGAAGGAACTCATCGAGGAACAGAAGCATTTAATGGTTGAACAGGCCAGGCTGATTGAGGAAAAGAGCAAACTTATCAAGGAACACAACCATCTTTTGGAGAGACAAGCTGAAGTGATTGAAAGCCAGTTTTCCTTGAAACTCGATTAAACCGCGAGCCGTCATTTCGTCGTAACAATCTTGCCCGGGGAATTACTCCGTCGTTGTGCTTAAAGGTGGTTGGAATCTATTGAGTTTAAATTGGGAGGCGGAAAATGACTAGAGTTTGTTTGTGGCCGGTTCTTGTGGTTTTTGGGGTGTCTTGGCGGCGACAGCGCTATTTACGGCGAAACTGAATGCCTCGGGAATTACTTACCAATTTGACACTCCTTTTCCCACGGACCCCAGCCCCGCGGTTCCCGCTCCAGGGATTACCGTTGATTTTGAAAATGTAAGCGGCGGGGTTAGTTTGATCATTTCCGCTGTTGGACTAACCGGCAGTGAATTTGCAAGCGAGATGTACTTTAATCTGGACCCAAACGAACGACTTTTGGATCTGGAGATTCCATAACATATTTTATCAGCGGCATTCCAGGTCTGGCGGCTGCTAATTTTGCCTTCTTAAGCGCGCCTGCTGGTGGGAGCGGTCCATTTTACGCAGCAGCACACATTAGTCGCTGGCTGGTGGTTTAAGCACGTGGATTGAACCGGGCGGCGGGCCCACAATTACTCCAGTTCCAGTTCCAGAACCTGCGCCAATTGCTCTCTTGGCTCTTTCGGCAATTGTCTTGGTCGCCTTCCGTAGTCGGATGATTCGGGAAAAACCTTATGCTGTTTCCGCAACAAAACCGTTGCGCCAAAGCATTAACTTTCAATCACGTTAATTTCCACCGGTTCAACATTCACGCCGTTTTTCTCCAGCCATTTGATGGCGGCCTTCACTTCGTCGCGCGGGCCGTCCAATTCAAGGCAGACGATGCCGATTTCGTCGGTTACGCTCGCCTGACGAATATTCGTGACGATCTTGAACTTATGGCCGACTTCCCAGATGAATGGCTTCTTGATGAGCTTGGGCGGATACATCAGCCACAATCTTTGCTGGGTGGGAGTCGTAGATTTAGTTGCCGTTGTCGTTTTTTTTGAAGTTTTAGCCATGACGGGAGAATTTACGCTTTGCGATTTGGGATTTACGATTTCAAATCAGCCACCGGCGATGGCCGGGATGATGCTGATTTCGTCGCCGTCTTTGAGCGGCGTCTGCTTGTTTTTCAGGAAGCGGATGTCCTCCTCGTTGACATAGACGTTCACGAAGCGGCGAACCTCGCCTTTCTCGTCCACGAGACGTTCCTGAATGCCGGGGAAGCGCGTCTGCAATTCGACAATCGCTTCGCCGATGGTGGCGGCGTTAATTTCGACCAGCTCCTCGTTGTTGGTCAACTTGCGGAGCGGGGTTGGGATTCGGACTTTTTTTGGCATAAAATTACGCGTTTACTTTTTCCTCGTGCGCCAGCAGCACTTCGAATTCTCGCAGGCTCGGCTTGATTTCGCGCGGCTTGCCGACGTGGCCCTCCACCGCGTCCAGCGTCTTCAAGCCGTTGCCGGTGACGCAAAGTACCGCGGAATCATCACGCGGAATTTTGCCCGAGGCAATCAGTTTCTTGGCCACACCCACGGTCACGCCGCCGGCGGTCTCCGCAAAAATGCCTTCCGTCTCGGCGAGCAGCTTGATCGCGTCGCGGATTTCGTCGTCGGTCACGTCCTCGGCCGCGCCGCCGGTGTCGCGCATCACTTTGAGCGCGTAAAAACCGTCCGCCGGCGTGCCGATGGCCAGCGACTTTGCAATTGTGTTGGGCTTCACCGGCTTGAAGAAATCGAGTCCGGCCTTTTGCGCGACAGAAATCGGCGAACAGCCCGTCGCTTGAGCGCCGTGAACGGCGTATTTCGCTTCCGGCACCAGGCCGAGTTTGACGAACTCCTGATAACCCTTCTGGATTTTCGTCAGCAATGAGCCGGACGCCATCGGCACGACAGTGTGCCGAGGGATACGCCAGCCGGTTTGCTCGGCGATTTCATACGCCATGCTCTTCGAGCCTTCGGCGTAATACGGCCGCATGTTCACGTTTACGAACGCCCAGCCAAACTTGCCGGCGATCTCGGCGCACAGGCGGTTCACCTCGTCGTAATGGCCTTTGATGCCAATCACGTGCGCACCATAAATCAGCGAGTTCAGGATTTTGCCCTGCTCCAAATCCGACGGGATGAACACATAGGATTTCAACCCCGCGGAGGCAGCTTGTGCGGCGACGGAGTTCGCGAGATTACCGGTCGAAGCGCAAGCAACGGTGTCAAAACCGAGTTCACGCGAACGGCTCAACGCCACGCTCACGACACGATCCTTGAATGACAGCGTCGGATAATTGACCGTGTCGTTCTTGATCCACAACTCCCGGATGCCCAGTTTCTTCGCGAGGCGGTCCGCCTTCACGAGCGGCGTAAAACCGGCTTGCAGTCCCACGGTCGGCTCGTTCGCCACCGGCAGCAATTCGCGGTAGCGCCACATCGTCTTTGGGCGCGACTGGATTACCGCGCGGGTCATGGATTTCTTGATGCGATCGTAATCATAGGCGACTTCGAGCGGGCCGAAGTCGAACTCGCAAACGTGCGTCGCGGTGAGCGGGTATTCCCGCCCGCATTCGCGGCACTTTAGCGCCTTCATGTAACCGTGATGTTCACTCATAAATATTTTCTGTACCGGCAGTCTATGACTGTCGCGCTTTAAAGTTCACCGGCGGCCACAGCCCACCGCTACATTTTTTCAAGCCAGGCAAACAAAAAGCCCCGACTCATGGAGAGAAGGGGCTGAAAAATTCACGCGCTCTTCTCATTTTTCCCGAACCCCGCTTTGCGGAATATTCAGGCTGGAATTGGCACCTGGCCATTGAAGATCGCTCCTCAACCGGTTGCCGTGGCGTCATCGGGCCAGTCCCTCAGCCACTCTGCATGAGACCGTTGTATCAACGGATGCGGATAAGTTGATTGAAAGGACGAAACTTGTCAACTGATTTTTTGGCCCCAGATCAATAAGCGATGATGGAACGCACCGGATGGCGCTTCAATTTTTCGCGGCCGTTCAGGAACTTCAATTCAATGAGAAAGGCGGCTTCCAGAATTTTCGCGTCGAATTTGTTCACCAGGGCGGCGGCGGCGGAAGCGGTGCCGCCGGTCGCCAGCAAGTCGTCAATCAGCAGCACACGCGCACCCGGCTTGAGCGCGTCCACGTGCATGGCGACGGTCGCCGAGCCGTATTCAAGCGCGTATTCCTGTTCAAAGGTTCGGTAAGGCAGCTTGCCTTTTTTGCGAACAGGCACAAAACCGGCGCGCAGTTTTATGGCAGCGGCGGCGGCAAAAATAAATCCACGCGCGTCTATGCCCACGACGGCGTCCACGGAACCGGGTTTGTATTTCTCGGTGAGCAGATCAATCGCGCCCATAAACAAGCGTGGATCGGCCAGCACGGGCGTGATGTCCTTAAATTGGATGCCCGGCTTCGGAAAATCCGGAACGTTACGGATTGCCGCTTCAATTTCCTTGGGGGTCGCTTGGGCGGAGGGCATGGCGTCAGTCACTTTTGGCTTTGGTGCTTTCGAGCTTTTCAATCATGCGGCGAAGCTTTTTGAGCGCCAGATTTTGAATCTGCCGGACGCGTTCGCGGGTCACGCCGAATTTTGCGCCGACCTCTTCCAAGGTTTTTTCCGTGCCGCCGTCGAGGCCGAACCGATAGCGCAGAATCGTTGCTTCGCGCATGTCGAGGTGTTTGACCATGTCCTGCAACATGCCGGTAACGGTTTTATCTTCAAGATCCTGGTAGGGAGTTATGGCGTTTTCATCCTCAACCAGATCGGAAAAATTATTCGTATCATCGTCGCCAATCGGCGCGTCGAGTGACGCCGGGCGGATGGCCGCCAGCCGCATCTGCCGCACCCGCGCGGCGGTCATTTCGAGTTCATCGGCCAATTCCTCATCGGTGGGTTCCCGGCCGAGTTCCTCCTGCAACTTCATCCCGATGCGGCGCATTTTGGAAATTTTATCCACCAGATGCACCGGCAACCGGATCGTCTTAGACTGATTGGCGAGCGCGCGTTTGATGGATTGCTTGATCCACCACGAGCCGTAAGTCGAAAGTTTGCCGCCCTTCCTCGGATCGAATCGTTCGACCGCCTTCATCAAACCGATGTTGCCTTCGCTGATTAAGTCCAGGAGTGGCAGGCCGATGCCGTCATAGTCGCGCGCGATTTTGACGACGAGACGCAGGTTGGCCTTGATCATCTGTTCGCGCGCCTTTTTGTCGCCCTTTTTGATACGCGCAGCCAGTACAATTTCCTCCTGCGGCGTCAACAGTTTGACCTGCCCGATTTCGCGCAAGTAGAGTTTGATGGCCGTGTCCGCGTCGTAACGCGCAATTTCCCTTTGGATGAATCGAGTGGTGTCGCCCGGCGTGGGGGGCGGCGCATCGGGAGACGGAACCGCAGGCACGACGGCCTTGGTCGCCACGCGCGCGGAAACCTTCTTGCGCCGTTTGCTCCTGACGGTTCTGCGTTTTTGCTTCTTTGCTGCCATAAAGCGCACAAACCTTACGGCCAGAACGTCCGTCCGCAAGAAAATTAACCGGCAAATTAATTCCGGCTGCCGCGCGCCAGCGTGATGTAGTAAAGCAGGTTCAATACCGCCGAGACCAGCGCCGCCACATAGGTGAGCGCCGCCGCGTTCAAAACCTTGCTGACGCCCGCGCGTTCGTGCTCATGTACGAGGCCGAGCCGGAACAATTGTTCCTTCGCGCGGCGGCTCGCGTCGTATTCCACCGGCAGCGTGACGAGTTGAAACAGCGTTATCACCGCGAAAATCAAAATGATGATGGGCAGCACCACCTTCAACAGGCCAAAAATGAAACCGACAAAGAAAATGCCCATGTAGGCCGTGCTCGCGAATTGTGTGATCGGCACAATGGCCATCCGGAAGTTGAACAACCCGTAAGCTGCCTGATGTTGGAGTGCGTGACCGGCTTCATGCGCCGCCACTCCAACCGCCGCGACCGTCTGGCCCTGGAAATTATCGGATGAAAGAAACAACGCGCGTTTTGCCGGGTCATAATGGTCGCTCAAACGGCCGGGGATTTCTTCCACCGGCACATTATTGAGACCGGCGCGATCAAGGATTTCGCGCGCGGCTTCCGCGCCGGTCATGCCGGAGTCCACCGGCACCTGGCTGTATTTGGCGTAGGCGTGATGCAATTTGATCTGTGCCCAGATGCCGAGAAGCAATCCGGGTATGAGGAACAACCAATATACTGGATCAAACCAATTAAACATCATAAATCAATCAATTGACAGCCCGCTGGCTGTTCTCATTCAAACCCCAGCCGGTTCCGTACCAATCAAGTTTCGATGAATTTTACAGGCATTCGCGCCCGTTAAAAGAATTTTCCGCGCCAACGTGTCGCAGTCGCGACAGGGCGATTTGGCACAAATTAGATTTCCAGCACTTTCTCAAACCGCGTCAGATTTTTCGCGCCGCTGGCCGTGACGAACGCAACGTCCTCCAACCGCACGCCGCCAAGTTCACGATAATAAAGCCCTGGCTCAACCGTGACGACGTGGCCGGGCCTTAATTTTTCAGTGGAGGTCGCGCCCACGCGCGGGGCTTCATGGATTTCCAGACCGAGGCCATGACCGGTGCCGTGGAAGAAACCTTCCATGCGCCCATTGCGGCGGCCGGTTTTGTAACCTTGCTGAACAAAATATTGCTGCACGGCCTTGTGAATTTCCGCGGTTTTCACCTTGGCGCTGATTTTTCCAAACGCAATTTTTTGCCCCTGCAGGACGGTGTCGTAAAGTTTTCGCACGCCTTCGCTGGCATGCCCGCGTACGACCGTGCGGGTGATGTCGCCGAAGTAACCGGTCCTTTGCGAGCGCGGGAAAATGTCAACGATGATCGGTTCGTGGGCGCGGAGCGGACCGTGGCCGCGTTCATGCGGGTCACAGCCCTGTTTGCCGCCGGCGACGATGGTGTTCGCCGCCAGTCCGTTTGCCTGCAAAATCGCGCAGTCAATCACGGCGCGGAGGCGTTCGGAAGTCAGCGGAACGCCGTGATAAATCAACTTCCGGTCGCGGCTGATTTTGGCCCGGCGCAAAACCTCCATGCCCTCAGCCATGCCGACCTCGGCCATGGCCAGCGCGGCGGAGATTTTTTTGACTTCATCGGCGGATTTGATCTCGCGTCTGGGGAAAATGCTGCCGAGCGGTTTTAATTTGATTCCGAGTTTCTTCAAATCCCGTGCCAAGCCGAATGGGAAATCATCCGGCACGAGTGCGCGGCGGATTTTTTTCTCGCGCAAAATCTGACGGATGACCTGGGGAAGGCTGGTTTTTTTGGTTCCGGCGGCGCGCAATTTTCTTTGATACGCGCTCAGCGAGAGCACACGGCAATGCGGCGCCTGGGCGCGGGCGCGGTCAATTTCCAGATCGCTCATCACGATCAGCGGGCGTCCGCCGGCATTGAGATAGATGAAGGGGTCCGGCACGAACATGCCGACGGCATAAAGCATGTTCGCGTCGCGCTCGCTGTCGGCGACGATGAGCAGCGGTTCGTTCAATCAATTAACGAAAGTGGGTGACAGGAAATAGAGTTCGCCCGCCTGGAGTCTGGGCAGGTCCATGCCTAGGTCCAATTTGATGGTATGGGACGATTCGCTCTGCCCCAACAAATGCAGAAAATTTGAAAAATCGTATTGCTCACGGTATTCAATCAAATTGGCGCTGCGAATGCCGGCAATCTGTTTCGCGCGGTCCACCGCATCCTGAAAATCCCCGATTTGATCCACAAAACCAAGATCATAGGCCTGGGTGCCTGACAACACGCGCCCGTCGGCGTAATTGGTCCAATCCAGTGCCAGCGGGCGGCCTTCCTTTTTGTTTTTTTCGTGCGCGGCTTCGCGGCCCGCAGCAACGACACTTTTGAATTTCTGATACGTTTCGTCAATTAGCCCCTGCACCATCGTATATTCCTCGGGCGGGATTTGGTTGGTTTCGCGTTCGCCGCTGAGCATATCCTTGAACTTGCCGCTCTTGAACGTTTCCGGCCAGATGCCAACCTTGTCCATCAACCCGCGATAATTCCACGTGTGCAGGATCACGCCGATGCTGCCGGTGATGGTCAGGTCGTTGGCCACAATCCAGCGGCAGGGCGATGAGATGTAATAACCACCCGAAGCGGCCAGACTGCCCATCGAACAAACGACTGGCTTGCCCGAATCCGTCTGAAAAACTTTTATAGCGCGATAAATTCGGTCCGAAGCCAGCACTTCACCGCCCGGGGAATCCACCTTCAAAATCACCGCTCTCACCCGCTTGTCTTTTTTGGCGCGGTTCAATTGCGCCCGGATCACGTCCACCATATTATTGTCGGCTTGGTCCACTGTACTGCCGCTGATGATGCCGTCCACCTTGATCACGGCAATTTTATTCACCGCGTCGTTGTCCTTTAGAATACATTCCTCCAGATTGGGACCTACTTCGCTTGTCATCCCGCTGCCCAAGCCGCCTTTGAAGGTGAGCGCCTGCGAAACCAGTTGGGTGAAATTGCCAAGCAAGCTGATCAGCAGCAGTACCAGCAGGATGATGGCGAAAATCATCCATCCCCGGCTCCGGCGCGGTTTGGGCGGCGATGTCGGTGTTATCACCGGTGGCGGTGGCGGTGGTGGCGGCACCATGCCCAAGGGATGAGGTTCTATATCCATAGCGCCGGCAACCTAGCGCAAAAGGGGTTGACAAGCAAGATGGATTGAATCGGACGTTGCCAGTTCATTTTTCAGATTTCCAACCTGCGGCCAGAGGATCACCGCGGCTCGTGCGTCGCCGTGTGCGCGCTCCAGCCATCGTGTCAAAAAGCTCGCGTTGAATACGTCAACGTGGTTCAGGGCGAGATGTTTTTCCACGTGGGCGTCGGTGAAAACAATGGCGGCATGAATCCAAGGTTCAAAGCCGGCGCGCGCTTTCAGGAATTTTTTCAGCCGGGAAACATTGTTGAGCGTTTGGTTGATGAAATCCTTTTCCAAAAGTTGCCCGTTCCGACGCAATTGGCCGTCCTGTTTGGTGATCCGGCCGGAGTGCGATTTGGTCTCAATGAGAAACACGGCGCCGTCTCGACGGAACACCAGATGATCAATGTTGCCCCAACCCGTGTTTACATCGTGCCGCACGGCGTAGTTTTTTGCCAGACCATCAAGCAGCGCGCCGACTTTTTCTTCGGCCTTTGCTCCCCGGCGGGCGTGTCCTTCGCGCTGGAAAAGGTTATCCATTTTGGGTATGACGATTCGGTCAATCGTTATCACGAACAAAATGATAAACAGGAGCAATCCACTGGATTGAAAAACCGAAGGGCGGTATCCCCACAAATAAGTCACAAGCGCAGCACCTACGACCATCACCAGACTGGCGGCTGATAATCCGATGATTTTTCTGTGCTCCCGCCTCCGCTCACCGAGCTCACGCGCACTCTTGCCGGCCAAATTGGCCGAAACATCTTCCTGATTCACTCCCTGCTTCAAGCAGGACGCATTCCAGTTTTTGGCATTCTACCAATAATGATGCACGAGCGGACGCACCTGCTGGTCGTAAAGCGCCTGGATTTGTTTCAGCGTGTCCCGGGATAGCGGCGGCAGGACTGAAGCGGCGATGTTTTCCTGCACCTGCGCCGGCCGTTTCGCGCCCGGAATGGCGCACGTTACGGCGGGAAACATCAAAATCCAGCGCAACGCCAGTTGCGCCATGGTCGCGCCGGTGGGAACACAGGGTTTCAACTGCTCGACCAGGCGCAGCCCTGTCTCATAATCCACGCCGGCAAAAGTTTCGCCGCGATCAAAGGCCTCGCCGTGCCGGTTAAAATTCCGGTGGTCGTCCTTCTCAAATTTGCTGTCACGCGTGAATTTGCCCGACAACATGCCCGACGCCAGCGGCACGCGCGCCAGGATGCCGACCTTGCGGCGTTTCGCTTCCGGGAAAAACAATTCACTCGGACGCTGGCGGAAAATATTGAAAATGATCTGCACCGTCTGCACGCCGGGGAACTCAATGGCTTTGAGCGCCTCCTCGACCTTTTCGACGCTGACACCGTAATGCCGCAATTTGCCCGCCTTGACCAGATCGTCGAGGATTCCAAAAACCTCCGGACGGTAAAACACCTCCGGGTGCGGACAATGCAGTTGCAGCAAGTCAATCGCGTCTGTGTCCAGGTTTCGCAAACTGCGCTCAATCCACATCGTGAGATTTTCACGGCTGTAACCTTCCGGCGTCTGCTTTGGTAAACGGCGCCCCGCTTTCGTGGTGATGTAAAATGCTTCCTTCCGCTCCTTGCGTAATTTTGCCAGCAGCCGTTCGCTGCGGCCGTCGCCATAAACGTCCGCCGTGTCGAAGAAATTCACGCCGCCGTCGAGCGCGGCGTGGAGCGCGGCCAGCGACTTGCGGTCATCCACGTCGCCCCAGGCGCCGCCGATGGCCCACGCGCCAAAGCTGATTTCCGAAACCTTCCAGCCCGTCCGTCCTAGTTCGCGATATTTCATGCGCGTAAATTAATCAAAAAATTCTTCAACGCAAAGCCGCAAAGGCACAAAAGGCTTGGCTTGACCCGATTTTGTAGGAGTCGAGGTAACGAGACTCAAATCGAGTTTCAGAGCCGCCTCACGTCGGCTGCTACGGTGGTTCATTCGCGCCAATTCGAGAGATTCCCGTCACAAAATCAGTGTTTATCCGTGTCCATCCGTGGTTGAATTTCCCATCTTTGCGCCTTGGCGTCTTTGCGTTAAATTCGCGTCATGCAACCGGAGAAGTTGACCCTCAAATCGCAGGAAGCCTTGCAGGAGGCGCAACGGCTTGCCCGCGAATACTCGCATCAGGAGATTGACGGCGAACATCTCGCCCTCGCGCTCATCGGCCAGACCGAAAGCCTTATTCCCGACCTGCTCGAACGCATCGGCGTGCCCGTCGCCCGGCTCAAACCGGATTTGGAGGCTGAACTGGCGCGTCGGCACAAGGTCCAAGGCGCGGGTGACGCTTACGCCGGCGCTGATTTACGAAAGGCGCTCGACGCCGCGCAGTCCGAAGCGACCAAACTCAAGGATGAATACGTCAGCACCGAACATCTGTTGCTGGGCCTGATTGACAGCGGCGGTTCGGCGTTGAAAAAGATTTTTGCCAAACACGGCCTCAAGCGCGATGCCGTGCTCAAGGCGCTGGCCGAATTGCGCGGCAACCAGCGCGTCACGGACGAAAATCCCGAAGCCAAATTCCAGGCGCTCGACAAATATGGCCGCGACCTCACCGCACTCGCGCGGCAGGGAAAGATTGACCCGGTCATCGGGCGCGACGAGGAAATCCGCCGCGTGATGCAGGTGCTCACGCGCCGCACGAAGAACAATCCGGTGCTGATTGGTGAACCCGGCGTGGGCAAAACGGCCATCGCCGAAGGTCTGGCTCGGCGTATTGTCAGTGGCGATGTTCCCGAATCGCTGAAAAACAAGCGCCTCGTGGCGATGGACCTGAGCGCGATGATCGCCGGCGCGAAGTATCGCGGCGAGTTCGAGGACCGGCTCAAGGCGTTCCTCAAGGAAATTGTCGCCAGCGAAGGCAAAATCATTTTGTTCATTGACGAATTGCACACGCTTGTTGGCGCGGGTGCGGCGGAAGGTGCGACGGACGCAGCCAACATCATGAAGCCGCAGCTCGCGCGCGGCGAACTGCGCTGTGTGGGTGCGACGACGCTGGACGAATACCGCAAGCATATCGAGAAAGACCCGGCGCTGGAGCGCCGCTTTCAGCCGGTCAAGGTGGAGGAGCCATCCGTCGAGGCGACCATTGCGATTCTGCGTGGGCTGAAGGAGCGCTACGAAGTGCATCACGGCGTGCGAATTCAGGATTCGGCGCTTGTTGCGGCGGCGACACTGTCGCATCGCTACATCACCGACCGGTTTCTGCCGGACAAGGCGATTGACCTCGTGGATGAAGCGGCGTCGCGCATCAAAATGGAACTGGATTCCAAGCCGACCGAATTGGACCAGCTTGACCGCCAGATTTTGCAATTGGAAATCGAGCGCACCTCGCTCGCAAAGGAAAAAGATCCGGCGAGCAAGGAACGGCTCAAGTTGATTGACAAGACCCTTGCCGACTTGAAGGAAAAATCCAAGGCGCTCACCGTCCAATGGCAGAATGAAAAAAGTGCCGTAAATGCGGTCAGCATCGTCCAGCAGCAACTGGAGCAGGCGAAGCTGGAACTGGAGCAGGCCCAGCGGAAGGGTGATTTGACGAAATCGGCGGAGATTCAATACGGAAAAATTCCCGATTTGGAAAAGAAGCTCGCGAAAATTGAAAAGCAGTCCGCGCAGGCTGCGCGAACCTCCTTGTTGCGACAGGAGGTCACGGACGAAGACATCGCCAAAGTTGTGGCGTCATGGACACACATTCCGGTCAGCCGGATGCTTGAAGGCGAGCGGCAAAAGCTCGTGAAAATGGAGGAACGGTTGGCGGAGCGCGTCATCGGGCAGAAACAAGCCATCAAAGCGGTTTCGGATGCCGTTCGCCGGGCGCGCAGTGGACTTCAAGACCCGAACCGGCCCATCGGTTCGTTCATTTTTCTCGGCCCGACCGGCGTGGGCAAAACCGAGACGGCGCGCGCGCTGGCGGAGTTTTTGTTCGACGACGAAAACGCCATGATTCGCATAGACATGAGCGAATACATGGAAAAGTTTTCCGTGGCCCGGCTCATCGGCGCGCCGCCCGGCTACGTCGGTTATGAGGAAGGCGGGCAATTGAGCGAAGCGGTGCGGCGTCGGCCTTATGCCGTGGTGCTCTTCGACGAGATTGAGAAGGCGCATCACGACGTGTTCAACGTGCTCTTGCAGGTGCTGGATGATGGCCGGCTCACGGACGGGCAGGGGAGGACGGTGGATTTCAAAAACACCATCGTCATCATGACCAGCAACATCGGGTCGCACATCATCCAGGAATGGTTTGAAAAGGTAGGGTCGTCCCGTCGGGACGACCGGACGGCGCAGCGCGCCGTCCCTACCAAAGAAATGGAACAACAGGTGATGGCGGAATTAAAGCGCCATTTCCGGCCGGAATTTTTGAACCGCGTTGATGACGTGATTATTTTCCAAAGCCTCGACGAGGAGGAACTGGCAAAAATCGTGGACATCCAGCTCGGGCGATTGGAAAAACGTCTTGCGCAACAAAATCTCATGCTAGACGTGGACGCTGCGGCGAAAAAACTGCTGGCCAAGGAAGGTTACGACCCGCAATTCGGCGCGCGCCCGCTCAAACGCGCCGTGCAGGAGCAATTGCTGAATCCGCTGTCCATGAAGCTGTTGGAGGGAGATTTCAAACCTGGAGACAGGATTAAAGTCACGGCGGACGATGATGAACTTAAGTTCGCGAAGAAATGAATGGGGGCGACTTGAGCCGTTTGGGAAACGGCGAAATGAATCCGGTGAAGCCGGAGGCCCGCGAGGGCCGAGCGAGCGGGCGCGAGCGAGTCAATTCAAGCCAGGTGACAAAATTAAAGTTTCAGCCAGCGATGGCGAGTTGGTTTTTCAGAGGAAATAACCGCCGAGAAGCAAAGGCGCGGAGAGTTTTCAATCTGCAGACATCTTGTCAAAACAGCGATGGCGGTTGTCCCACAACCCGCTTGGCTGATTCAATCGTGTAGGTTGTCTGGCACTTGGGGCACCAGAGATAAAACTCGTAATAAAAATCGCCCTTCGGTTTCTTGCGCGATGTTTGCTTGATGACGGGCGTTGAACATTTCCGGCACGGCTCGCCTTCCTGCATGTCGGGGCGAACGCCTTCGGTTTCGGGTTTGTAGCCGTCGTCCGCAGGAAGATTGGGCTGGCGCAGGGCGGCCATTGCAAGTTGATCGCAGCGCTCGTTTTCCCGATTGCCCGCGTGGCCTTTCACCCAGCGGAATTCCACCTGATGCTTCTCGCAAAGCGGCAGCAGCCGTTGCCAAAGATCACGATTGGGCACGCTTTCGGTTCTGCTGTGCCACCACTGCTTCTTTTTCCACGACTCAACCCAGCCCTTGGTGATCGCGTCCACCAGATATTGCGAATCGCTGTTCAGCGTGACATTGCAGGGCTGCTTCAACATTTCGAGGCCCGCAATGGCGGCGAAGATTTCCATCCGGTTGTTGGTGGTCAACCGAAAGCCGCCGCTGGCTTCCGCGCGCTTCTTGGGATGCAACAAAACCACGCCATAACCGCCCGGACCGGGATTGGGTTCGCATCCGCCGTCCGTGTAAATTTTCACCTGCGGCATTGCGACCGGTATTGAATTGTCATTCATGCCGTGGGAGCAACAGGCGTGATGAGAAAATCTCTCATGCGGAAAGCTGCTGAAGAACCTTGCTCCACCATTGCGTCGAGAATGAATAGAGATGCATCACGAAGAGTTGGATTTCTTCGCAGCGTCTCCGTCTGACTAAATACAAGCGGTGTTAGAATCCTCGCCAAGCTAAAAAGCGAATTGCGGTCACCGATCATGCGGGAGGGATCGCCTTTCCGAAGCCGTTCAGCCAGCCAATCGAGAGCGTCGGGGAGAAGGAAAGCGCCGACGCCGTCAAGAAGTCGAATGAAGGACCGGCAAATCGGCGGGGCAGTCCCCGTCAAATTGAAAAAGTCGCGAACTTCCTTCTCGTGCCCTCGCAATGGTTTCCATTCCCGCGCGTCCTCTTTCCAATAGATGTAGTCGAGCAAGAGAACAGAAGCGAGCTTTGCATAACCAGACCGGTCATCTTCAATCCGTTCGTGGAACCGGGGACGGGAAACCAGTCGCAACTTGGTTGCGTTCCAAATGGCCCAGAAAGCTGCACCCTTTTGGGCCGTGTCCTCGGCATAAATGAGTTGCTTAAAAACTTCCTCGACTTCATCCGCACAACTTTGAATCGCGTCCTCAAAAGGCTTCCATAATTCCGCAGCAACGTCTTTCTCGCAGCGAACGACAAATTGCGCATACTGTCTTCTTAACGCAGTTTCGGCCTCATAATTCCGCCGTTGTCCGTGGTCTGCATGGCGGCGATGACCGCTGTGGCGAAAATCATATTTCCAAGAATGCACAAAGCTTTCAGCAATTTGGTGATGAATCTTCTGGGCTAGGGATGAACCGTTCTGTTGAGCAATGATGGTTGCAATCAGCGGCATGAAACGTGCACTGAATGCCTCAATTACACTAAAGCGAAAGCGACGGCGTTCCTTTAACACTTGGGCAGATGCAATTCGCGTTCGAATCTTTGGAAGTTCCTTGCTGACGAGATCGTGGAGCTTGCCGCGGGACTCGTATGGCAACTGTTGCCATTTGCCATAACAACGCCGTTCGATTGCGGCAAAGTCCAACAATCCTCCGATGCAAGCCGACGCGAGATTCGGTTCGCGTTCCCATAAATACCAACCAACTGCCATCGCTGTATATTGGCGGACTTGCTCGATACTGTGAGTGATCGCATCGGCAATTGCGTCACGAACTCTTTGGGCAGTTTGTTCATCTGCATCAGCCAGCAATAGGGGTAATACTTGCGCCGCGGCTACTACACTTGACATTGAGAATCTTTGCACACGGAGCATTTCATTCTCGGTGTCTTTATCCGTTGTAACTTTGGCCAACAAGAATTCAAGACACCATGACTTCTCGTCATGCGAAAGATCATTCCAGTGGTCTCTTACACAAACGGCAGCCACGTATCCAGGTCCACCTTCGTGCTGAAGTATCTCAGTGAAATCCCTGCCTTCCTGTTCACGAGCCAAACGCCTAGCCATTTCCAGCATCTCACGCCAACGCTTCGGGTCAAAATTATCTGATTCACGACTTTCAAAAATAGACTTTCCCCAAACCACTAAGCTCGTAGCTTCTTCATTTGATTTAAGCGCTGGGGCACTCTTCTGAACAACTTCGGCGATATCGGGGTCAGGAGGCCCGGCCGATAATTGAATTCGCCCATCAGACAATTTCTCTTCATGCGAAAAATTCCTAAAATCAATGCGGTGAAGGCGAAGTCGCCATATTTTATGCCATTCATGCTGTTCCTCCCTTGGCGGCAGGGTTGACTTCAAATCGTCAATGATCTTCCAGACGTGATCACGTAAAGGAGTCGTTTGGAGATGACAGGCAAGATATTCCAAATTCCACTTTCGATGGGGAAGTTTGTCGCTTTCCACGCGGGTCTTGTGATGAATCTTCTTCATTGAATCCAAGCCGCTGTCACCGAACATTTCACTTATCGAGCGTTGGTCATGGACATACCGCTGCAAATCAAGCTCGAAGAATTCTGGTGCTCGCAATAATGCCAGCGCCGTGTCGCCAACTTTGTCTGGATACGCCATTGCAACGCTTGCGACTACGGCTGTTATTGACACACTGTTGCTCTTGAGCATCAGCGCTCGCGTGAGGTCTCGGACGTCTTGACCTGATTTCGCCAAGTCTAGCAACCATTTTTCAAGTGCCATCAATGCGCTCGCTAAAATATTTGGCGCAGGCATCCCTTCACGGTATATCAGCCAAAGGCGCGGGCTCATCCACTGTTTGCAAATGACACCCGCTCCAAAATCTACCTGGAACTCGACAGGGCCATCACCGTATCTGCGATCCAGACCTTTACTGACATACCTCTCTGTCGCGGCGTTGCATAATTTCAAAATCAGTTCGACACCAACATCCGAATGAGATTGAAGGAGGCCAAGGAAAGGCCCTTGCAGCGCACTTGCTGGATAGTATTCAAATTCCATTCCGGTTCGCAGTCCGAAATGACCATCCATGTCATGTGAAAAACCGTAATCAGTCTCTCCCTGCGGCTTTCTCGGCAAAGACCCTTCGATTTTCCATGTCTTGGCGGCGAAACTTGCGAGCGCGTTTGGGTGCGAGCGGCAGGCAGTCCAGCATTCAAGCGAAGCCAGTAGTTTCTTCTGAATGATTTCGGTCCGATAGTCACGTCGGTCAGATTTCGTCCTTAAAGTTGAGTTAAGCAATTGTTCGAATTCGGTCGGGATTGCCTGTGGAGCCGCGACGAGCACGCTGGCAATTCGCTCCAGCATCTCCTTCCAATGGTATTCGTCCTCTATCAAATTCCAAAAGTGGAGCGCAATTAGGCCGGCTTCCCGCGCCGCGTCAGGTAAAGGCGATTGCCAGTTAATGCTCGCTTTCCAATCTTCCAAAAGCCCAATCAAAAGTGGCAGGTCCTTTGTCGTAAAGAGCGAAAGATTACGATGGATTAGCCTTATTACAGCACCCCAACCATTTCCATCCGGCACGAGATGCATATCGCCGAATACTTTTCCAAGAACGCCCTCCGGTAGTCCCCAGAGTGGATTGGGCTTCTTGCATGCCACGCGAAGCATGTGAATGAATCTCTGAAGCTGAATTCTATCGTCCGCAAGAAGGACCTGCTCATATTCCGCCAGAAATCGAACCACGTCTGCCGAAGATAAAATGGACAATAGAGTTTCATCTTTCCAATAAGTCCCAACGTTTGCAGCGACGAGCACGGCTTGGACGAAATCTTTCAACACATTGAAGTCGTCGAGCGACAAGGTTTCCTGTAACCAGAGGCGGTAGCTGCGGCGGATTGTTAATTCGTGGCCCAAGGAATCAAAAAACTGTTGCGGATTATTCTGATACACCTCGAATTGTTCCGAAACCCACCGAACCAAGGCCCAATCTTCAAGCACATCGTGCGATGGCGCAACTCTGGAGCGGTCGGGCTCTTGGATGAGAAGCTCGTCTGCAACAAGCGCCTGGACAGCGGCTTCTTCGCCGGGCACAACCGGCACGAACGATTGGAGAGAGCGAGCGCGGCGGACCGCAACATCGCGAAAGCATCTTTCTCGCTTAAGGTGTATGCCATTAGCCTGGATATCTTCGCGAGTCACTACTTGCCGCCAAAGAATGTCCCGCAGACGACGTTGATCGAGTCCTCCGCTCGCGGACTCCTTCGTCCAATCAATCGAGCAGGCTTTGTCCAGATAATATGGATTTCGCAACAGTTCCCGCGTTCGCGGACTGGAAGCGACATTCCGAAGTCCCGGAAATCTTTGAACAACCTGATCGACCTCGGTAGTTTCCAACAGGGGAACGGCCACCTCACAAGCGTTTATGCTGATCGGGGTAAGAAATAAATCGCGTGCCATCCCCGTCGCGTGTTGCCGGCAGGTCAGTATGACCTTCCACGTCGGGTCCTCCGTCAACCGAAAGAGCAGATTGAAAAATGCGTCTTTGTGCGGGGCTTCAAGCAGCCGCTCGACGCTTTCAATTAGCAAAAATTTCCGACGGTGAAACGCAAACAACGCGGAGATTTGTGAAAGTGGCTCTGTGATACGGAGGTTTTGCAGCGCCTGATCGAGATTGCCGTAAGCGAAATCGGCCGCTTGGAAAACGAACATCGGGGCATTGCCTCTCACTTCCGTCAAGGCGACGAGCGCCGCAGCCGATTTCCCGACACCTGCCTGGCCAGTCACCAATGTAAATCTCTCGGTTGCAAAGGCGGAACGTAAGTTTTGAATGAGTGTCGGACGGTCAAGGTGAAAATGCTGATCCGCTCCGAAAGTTGTTCGGATTCGTTTCAGCAAATCGCCGCTATATTCGAGGAGACGCTGTATAGCTCCGGATTCTTTGTTTGGAGCGTCAAGGCCGAGATACCGTTCACAGAGCCACGCATTGTTTGGCTTTTCCAACATTGCGATCACTTCTGCTTGAGGAATTACGTGAAGATCATGCTTAAACTTTTTCTTGATGGCTTTACGCCAGTTAGCAACTTTTCGATTCGTGACGCGCGCTGCGGTCACAAACACGAGACAGTCCAGTTCAACATTTCTCTTTCTCTGAGTTTCTGCATCATCGCGAACTTTCTTGAGTGTTCCTGTTAGCGAGGAGGCAAGACTTCGTCGTTTTCCATCTTTTCCAATGAAGAATGAAGTTGCATCTTCGCCACCGTCCGCCGTTTCTTGAGTTGCCTCCAATTCAGGCCATTTTGTTTGCGCCAAATGAACAGCCAGCCACTGAAACTCTCTCGCACGTTGCGAATGGATCAAGTTTTCCAAAGCTTCTTTTATCTGGAGTCGTCGGGATTTCATCAGCCGAAGAAAGAGTTCATGTAGGCGGCCAAAGTTGTTCGACGCGCAAGCGTTTGGCAATCACTTCCGCCGAGACGCCGAATTTGGGCGCGATGCGCGTGGCGATGTAATCCAGTGCGGCTTCATCGGCAGCAAGCCGATCCGCGACGCGGCAGCAACGCTCATCAGATACAGGTTTCATCCGGGCTTCTTGGGTTTCACCCGATAAGGTGGCGGTTCCTCATGCAACGTTTCCGATCCCGCCGCAAACCCGGACGAGCGCAGGGCCAGCGTGCGCGCGCGCAAGGCGTCCAACATGGCCAGCTTTTCCTCGATGGGCCGGGCCGCGAGACGTTGCCGGAACGCACGCTTGCTTTGCAGAATTTTGGCCAGGTCGAAGGTCATGGCGTGTCGCTGAGGAATTGTTTCTCAAAGCGCTTCCACGCTCCGATCAATTCATGACGGGAAATGATGTCTTGAAACCGCGCGGTGTCGAGCGATCCGGTTTCGATGAACTGGAGCAGCCGGGCTTTGTCTTTGGCGCGACCGGTCTGGAGGGCAATGGCGGCCAAGTGTTCGGCAGTGAAGACCCGCGCTGCCACACCTGCGACATCTCGTTCAACTGCTTGCGCCAACGCTTCTGCCACCAGCAGATTGGCGGCAGGGAGGAATTGCACCGGCCATCCGGCAACAACAATATATTCGCCTTCCATGGCGCCGCCGCGCGCCTTGAGGTAGTCAAAGATCGGCTGCGGGCTGGCCAGCAGACTTCCGGCTTCCGGTTGGAAGGTGACAAAAACATCCACGTCGAGCGTGGCCACCGGCTCCAGGTAGAAGGTTGCGCCCACAGCGCCGCCAATGGCGTAACGTTCGATGACACCGTCGGCCTGCATTTGATTGATTGTGGTTATCGTCGTTTTGATGTCCATTGGCAGTTCAATTTATAGGGAATCTTTTCAGGATGTTCAAGACCGGCTGGCGCTTCTGATGATTTTAATCAGTTTTTCCAAATCCTTCCGCGAGGGTTTTTGGCCGGACAAGGTGCGAAAGAAAACGGGCAGATGTCCAGAGGAACTTTTTGACACGGATTTCACGGACTTACACGAATTCAATCCGCGATAATTCGTGCAATTCGTGTCAAAACCTCTATCGCTGATTGAAAAGGTTAAGCGCCGCCTTTGCCGTTGACTTTTTCCGATGAGCGCAGCAAAGCTTGGTTTCAGCCAGCCCAAAAATCCATGAGCGTTCCGGCAAAACTCAAGCCCGGCGACGAAATCCGCGTGCTTGCCCTGTCGCGTTCACTCGGTGGCGTGATGAAATGGAACGGAACCACCGAGCAGGACATCGCCTTCGCCACCGGGCGACTGGAGGCGATGGGCCTGAAAGTCACGTTGGGCCGTTACGTCCGGGAGTGTAACGAGCATCTGACCGCTTCGCCGGAGCATCGTTTGGAAGATTTGCACAACGCGCTCGCGGATCCGGCGGTGAAAGGAATTCTCGCCGTCAGCGGCGGCGCGGGCGCAATTCAAATGCTCGATGGCATTGACTACGACCTCATTGCCGCGCATCCCAAAATCATCTGCGGCTACTCGGACATCAGTTATCCGGGCTACGCGATTTTGGCGCGCACGGGCCTGACGACGTATTACGGCGCACACTTCACGAGTTTCATGATGCAACAGGGCGCGGAATACATGCTTGCCAGTTTCCGTCAATGCCTGTTTGAGGACAGCCCCTATGAATTGCAACCGGCAAGCCACTGGAGTGACGACAACTGGCCGAAGGATCAGGTGAACCGGACATTCCATGTCAACGAAGGCTGGTGGTGCATCCAGCCCGGCGAAGCCGAAGGCAGGTCGGTTGCTGGCGCTTATTGGATTTTGAACATGCTGCAAGGCTCGAAATTTTTTCCGCCCCTGCGGGACGCGATTCTCTTTCTGGAATACCCGGCGGAAGGCAAGCCGACGTTGATTACTTTGGATTCCTGTTTGCGGGCGTTGGCGTTTCAACCCGCTTTTTCCGGCGTCCGGGGAATTGTGCTGGGCCGTTACGCGCGCGACGGCAGGATAACGCGCGAAAATCTCACAGAATTGTTCCGGCAAATTCCCGGGCTGCGCGGGCTGCCGGTCATTGCCAATTGCGATTTCGGCCACACCGCGCCCATTGTCACGCTGCCGAACGGTGGTCGCTGTCAAATCCATGCCATCGAAAAGCAAAATCGCATCGTTATTCAAGAACACTGAGCGGTTACCCGTGTCCATCCGTGTTTATCCGTGGTAAAATTCTCAGCGTCTTGGCGTCCTGGCGGTTAACAACTCACCCGCGATATTGTTCGTCGCTGACTTTTTCCAGCCAGTCCACGGCTTTGCCGTCAAGTTGCTCCTGAATGGCGATGTGCGTCATGGCGGTGATGGGCGCGGCGCCGTGCCAATGTTTCTCACCCGGCGCAAACCAGACGATGTCGCCGGGACGGATTTCTTCCATCGGTCCGCCCCAGCGTTGCGCGCGCCCGCAGCCAGCGGTCACAATGAGCGTCTGGCCCAGCGGATGGGTGTGCCAGGCGGTTCGAGCACCGGGTTCAAACGTGACGATTGCGCCGGCAACACGCGCGGGATCACTTCCCTTGAACGGCGAGTCAATGCGTACCGTGCCGGTAAACCAATCAGTCGGTCCTTTGTTGGAAGGCTGTGAGCCAACTCGTTTGATTTCCATATTTAATTCCTTCATTTTGCTGTTTCTATTCGCTCAATTGTCGGAGAAAGCTTATAACACCTGACGCGTGGGCCGGAACAGGATTTCGTTCACATCCACATCTTCCGGCTGGCTCATCGCGAAGACGACTGCCCGCGCGAACGAATCTGCCGGAATCGCGACCTCCTTGTAGAATTTGCGCGCTCCGTCGGCAATATCCGGCTCGGTGATGCTGTCCGGCAATTCCGTCGCCACCGCACCCGGTGAGATGATCGTCGTGCGGATGTTGTAAGGTTTCACTTCCTGCCGCAACCCTTCGGATATGACCCGCACGGCGTGTTTGGTCGCGCAATACACCGCTCCGTTTGGGGTGATCTTGTGGCCGGCCACCGAGGAGACGTTGATAATGTGCCCGGATTTCTGCTGCTTCATATGCGGCAGCGCGGCGGCAATGCCATACAACACGCCCTTGATGTTCACGTCAATCGCCCGGTCCCAGTCGTCAATCTTGAGGCGTTCCAGCGGCGAATGCGGCATCAGCCCGGCGTTGTTGATCATCGCGTCAATACGCCCGAACTTTTGCACGGCGGCTTCAACGAGTTTCTTCACCTGGTCATGGTGCGTGACGTCGGTCGCGACCGCGAGCGCCTTGCCGCCGTTGGCGGTCAATTCCTCCGCCAATGAGTTGAGGCGTTCGACGCGCCGCGCGCCCAGCACAACGATTGCGCCCTCGGCGGAAAGAAGCCGGGCGGTCGCCTCGCCCAATCCGCTGCTTGCGCCAGTAATCACAACGACTTTTCCTTGAATGTTATTATTCATAATTTATACTCCTGCTTGCTAATTGTTCAACGGCCGGTCATTTGCTCCAGTTTTTCGGGATACCGCGCGCCTTGCACGGTGATCTTTGAAGCCGCGCTTTCGATTTCACGAAGATCGTCTGGCGTAAGTTCAACCGAAACGGCTCCGATGTTTTCATCCAAGCGATGCAATTTCGTCGTGCCGGGAATGGGAACAATCCACGGCTTCTGCGCCAGCAGCCACGCCAGCGCGATCTGGGCCGGCGTCGCTTTTTTACGGTTTGCGATCTGGCCAAGCAAATCTATCAACGCCTGATTCGCCTTCATCGCCTCCGGCGTGAAGCGCGGCAGCGTGCTGCGAAAGTCTGTGTTATCGAGTTTGGTGTTCTCGTTCATCGCGCCGGTGAGAAAGCCCTTGCCCAACGGGCTGTAGGGAACGAAACCGATGCCGAGTTCCTCGCACGTTTTGAGGATGCCGTTGGTCTCCGGCCCGCGCGTCCACAGCGAATATTCATTCTGGAGCGCGGTGACCGGTTGGACCGCATGGGCGCGGCGGACGGTCTGCGCGCCCGGCTCGGACAGGCCGAAATGTTTGACCTTGCCCTGCTGGATCAATTCCTTCACCGCGCCCGCCACGTCTTCAATCGGCACGTCCGGGTCAACGCGATGCTGATAGAGTAAATCAATCGTCTCGACCTTGAGCCGCTTGAGCGAGCCTTCGACAGCCTGCTTGATGTGCGCCGGCCGGCTGTTCAGGTTCGCCGCACCGGGCCGCCTATCACTGCCGCTCAGATCGAAACCGAACTTGGTGGCGATGACCAACTGCTTGCGGAACGGCGCGAGTGCCTCGCCCACGAGTTCTTCGTTGGTGAACGGGCCATAGACCTCGGCGGTGTCGAAGAACGTGACGCCGCGATCCACGGCGGCGTGGAGCAACGCGGTCATTTCCTTTTTGTCCTTGGGCGGGCCGTAGGAAAAGCTCATGCCCATGCAGCCCAGCCCGATGGCCGAGACTTCCAAATTACTTTTTCCAAGTTTGCGCTTTTGCATATTCAAATCCTTTCTTTCAGTTCAATGTTGAAGTGAGCTTACATCACCTGGGCGCGTCTGTCGCCCGTCGTCTTGCTCCACCTGTTGCGGGATTGCTCAAAACTGCGGACCGGATGAGGTGAACCGATGATGGACGCTGAAGCGCGCCGATGCTCCAACGAAGTAAAAGAAAATAACCCAGGGTCGGAGTAACGCGACTACGCGGCTTATGCCTAATCCGCGCTTTCCGCCGCTTGGCGCAAGGCGAGAAACGCCTCTTTTAAGCCCTGACTGACCGCGCTATCCGGCTCATGGAGAACGAGCGTTTGGTATTGGTCGAGGAAATCCTTGCGCAGCCGGTGAAATAGATGCAGGAAATGACGCAGGAATCCGATGCAATCAAGAATCGCGATTTCGACGCCGCCCGTCTCGTCATACTTGGAGCGGGCATAATCACGAACATCTTCAGACACAGGCTCGGTGGTGATGAAAATGTAATTTTGGACGTGCTTCCCCTGCGCGGCGATTTTCTGGAGTGCGCGGTCAATGTCGCCATTCGACACAGCCTTGTTCTTCATCTCGTAACTTGTCACAACTTTATCATCGCCAAGAATCGTGATTTGAACGTCTCCGACCGCGCCCGTTTGCTCATCGGCGGCATTGTGGCCGGTGAGATTGAGCACCTGCTCGCCGAGCCGTGTTTTCACAGCTTCATAGGCAGCGGCCACAATCAACACCAGCAAGCGGCTTGAACCCTTGCAGCGCAAATGCTGCTCGATCAAATTTACCGTGTCCTCGGATGACAGCGGCAGCGCATCCGTCACGCGGCCAACACCTGACAAAAGCGTTTTGAGACGCGCCTTGCGCGCGTCACGATCCAGCAACAGCAACCGGATGGATTCGTTCAACACGTCCTGTGCCGAGGCGCGACCGGTATGAACATCGTCGAGAAGTTTCAAGGCGCTCTCATACATCACCATCGGACGCCCGACCAAAACAACTTTCGTCGTCAGCGTCTGATCCATGTTGCGCAACGCAGGCGTGAGAAAGGCCGTCGCAAAATTGCAGGGCAGATTGTGTTTTGTGATGAAACCGCCAATGAATTGTTCATCATAACTGCGGCCGGAGAAACAATCCTTGCTGCCGATTTTCGTGTAGGGCTTGCGCGGATCAATTTTCGGGTCATGCACCTTGGCCAACATGCAGGCCATGAGCAGCCGCACTCCGGCGCGATTGCTTGGGCAATTGACAACCGAAAGAACCCGCGCCGCAATTTTTTCGTCGTGAATAAACGAATGGCCGAGATTCGCCTGCGCGCGTTTCAGGGAAGCTTCAAGCAGCTTGGAACAATTCTCCATGGGTGTGCCTGCCGTTCTGTTTGATTTTGTGCGGGTCGTAATTTGTCCAGAGCACCTCCACGCGCTTGTCCTTGGTGGAATGGTTCGTGCGTTCGGGCGCAACCGTCTTGCGCCATTTCGGGGCTGGATAAAGTTTTTCGAGAATGGGCGCCTGATAATTTGAAAAAGCAACCATGCCTTGAACCGAATTCAAAACGTCCGCGAGTTCCCAGTGTTGCGTGTCAGTCATTTCAAATCCGTAGGCTTTCGAGTCGCCGCGCGTTGAATGAACGTAAGGCGGATCGCAATAAAAAAGTGTGTTTGACGAGTCATAAAGCCGGATGACGTCAATGGCCGGGCGATTTTCGATTTGCACGCGCAACAATCGCTGCGCCACCGCCGGCAAATCTTCCACCGCGCCAAGCCAGCGGCTGATGACCCCGCTCATGCCGGCGCGACTGGTGTTTTTGCAATTCGCCCAGCGGCCAACCGTGGCCGTCTGCGCCAGACCCGTTCGCACCTGCCGGGCGCGGACATAAAACCGCCGGGCGCGCTCCAGTGCCGACAAGTCAGGACTGACTTCGCAGGCCAGCGCAAATTCCTCGCGTGCGAACGGGGTCAATCCGATGGCCTCAACCAGCCGCTCCTTTTCTTCTCGGAGAACGCGGAAGAAATTTACCACCTCGCCGTCAAGGTCATTGAAAGTCTCGACCGGCGACGGGTCGCGATTGAGCAGCACCGCGCCGGAACCGGCAAACGGCTCACAATAATGATGACAGGCAGGAAGCAGCGGCAGCAGCCAGTCGAGATGCGAAAATTTTCCGCCATACCAGCCGAACGGGATCAGCTTCTTTTTCTCCGCCAGCCGGGCGATTGGCGGGGGAACGGTCCGCCCGTGCCCCGAAGAACCGCCATTGACGCGATACGGCGGCGAATCCTCATGAAGTGCGGCGACATCTTTCTGCTGTCGTTTGACTTTGCCGGTTCGCTGGGTTTTCTTGGACATTTGATTCGCGCTTGTGAAATCATAGCAAACCCGCCATAGGCTTCAAAACGGAATTTAAACAGCCAATGGTGGTTATGAGCTTTGTGTTGAAACCAATCAGCATCCGCAGTGTGGCTGCATCACCGCTGCCGACGGTAATCGCTCGGGGCCAGGCCGGTTTCCCGGCGGAAGAGTTGCGCGAAATGGCTGGGATTGGCGTAGCCCACGTCCAAGGCAACTTCCACCACGCTCTTTTTCGTCTCGCGGAGCAGTCGTCGCGCCGCATCCAGCCGCAAATTGATGTGGTAACGCGACGGTGACAGGCCTGTCGCAGTTTTGAAGAGACGATTGAAATAGAATTTGCTCAAGCCCGCTTGCGCCGCCAACCGATTAAGATTGAATTCTTCGGCGATGTTTTCCGCCATCCAGTCCGTGATTTGCCGCAGCTTGTAGCCGGGCAGCGACGGACTGCCGCTACGCGTCTCTTTTGCAATCTCGGCATAATTTCGCGCGAGATAAATCGCGATGATCTGTGCGATGCCTTGCAGGAAAAGCGGACTTGGCTTTCGGCGCATCAATTCGGCATGCACTTGTTCCATCAGTGAATTGAGGGTCGCATCGGTGAACGCCGAAACATCCCGCAATCGCGCCGCTGCCGCGTCATTGCCAAAAACTTCCTCAAGCGCACGTTGCAGCAACGGCAATTCGATGAACACGGACATGGCCTGGAACGGCTCGGTCGTCAGCGCCTTCCAACGACATTCATAGGGAGCACCGCCAGTGGTGAGAAAGAAAGTGCCTCGTTTGAGCCGATGCGTGATCCAGGGCCGGTTGCCTTCGCGTTCTTGAAACTCAACGTCGCCCGAAATGTTCCACGCGAGGAAAGGTTCGCTGACGGAAGGAAGGGGCAACACCTGAGCCACCGGCGGCAATTCCACAATCCACGCCTTGATGTCCCGCCAGGCTTTGCCACGCCCCATGCGCAAACATTTCCCGCCCACATAATGCTCGAAGGCTTCGGCGGAGGTCGTTTCAGGAATCGGCATGGCCGGGGGATTATTTGGTGCATGTCCCGCCGCGTCAACACTTCGGCATCTTGACCACGAATTCTTTGGCGTTGGCGGCAATTTGCTCCGGCGTATCGCCGCGCTGATTTTATTACGGCATTGGCGTGCAAAGCTCGACTAAATGGCCGGAATTGTCGCGGAGGTAGGCCACGGTCTGGCCCCACGGTTTGGTCGCGGGTTCGCTCACCACCACCGCTCCGGCGCTTCACCGCGCACTGAAGCAACGCCGGAACATCAGATGTGGTCAGGGCAATCTCCACACCCAGCGGCGTCTTGTCCGGCTCGGCGGCCACGACTTTCAGTTTCAAATGTTCTTCGGCCAGCGCAATGCTGGCGAAGGCCAGACGGGTTGCGCCGGTTTCCAGTTTGCCGTAAGCCATGCCGTTGTCGTCGTGGAAAAAACGTCGGACCAACCCAAACGCCTTTTCGTAAAAGGCAAGGCTCGCTGCGACATCGTTCACGTACAAAATCACGTAACCGAGCGAGAGAGGTTTCATGGCTTCATTGATGATTCAGAAACCATGTCCTGTGGACATGGTTAGAGGCAAAGGCTAGGCCAAAGGAACTGCTCATGGTAATTCGGTTCTCGCGTTGTCCCCACAACGAACGAGAAAGGAAGAACACATGAGCAGATTCCGAAAGCAATCGCATACGATCTGGTATTGCGAATATCACATTGTTTGGTGTCCGAAGTATAGGTATCGGGTGTTGGCAGGGAAGATAAAAGAGGAGGCGGAGTTGTGTATTCGGGAGCAGAGTCGGCAAATGGAGTGTGAGGTGGTGGAGTTGAATGTGCAGGCCGATCACGTGCATTTGGTGGTGATGATTCCGCCGAAGGTGCGGATCTCGGATTACATGGGGCGGTTGAAGGGCAAAAGCGCAATCCGACTGTTTGGGGCGTTCCGCGACCTGCGGCGGCGACCGTATTGGGGCAACCACTTCTGGGTGGAGGGTTACTGTGTGGGCACGGTGGGGTTGGATGAAGAAAAGATATGGAAGTATGTAAAATATCAAGAACAGCAGGAACAGAGACAGGAAGAGTTTCGGTTTAGCCGATAACGACAAAACCGGGGATGACGCGCGTGGCCCAGCCCCCTGTGGGGGCTGGGCTTTGCCCCCTTATAGGGGGCAGATTCAAAACCACGCGCTTTGCGCGTGGTTTCTTTATTGAGACAGAATTGATAGAATTTTACAGGATAAATTTTGAGGACCGAATGGACTCGCTCGCCTTTCCTTTGCCGAATTCCTTTCGCCATTTCGCACGGACTCAAGTTTGTTCATATTGATAATTCTATCTCCACAGGTTCCCCGGCAAGATACAAAGAAGTTGACACAAATTTCGCGAATTGACGCGAATGCGGTTTCAAGCTCGTTCGACGCGGCCTTTGGCCTTGAATCCGGTTTTGGGCACGAGATACTCGCCCTATGAACCGCCGGAAATTCATCAAACTTGGTGTCGTCGGTGCTGGTGCGGCCTTGACTGGCGTGGAATCGCTGCGGAGCGAGCCGGCGATCGTTTCAACTTCGACCCAACCACCCGCCACCGTGGCCATACCGATCAGTGTGGCGCCACTCGTGGAACGCGACCTAGACACAATGTTCGACGACATGCGGACGCGGGCGGGCGTGAACGCGCTGTTCGTTTTCATTTATACCCACGAACCGCATCGCGCAGGTGTCAGTGCGGACAATTTTCACGGCGGCAATTATGCCCGGCCACACATGGAATTTTACAGAGACACGCCGTTGACGTTGCAGGACATGAGTGCGCCGGAATTTGGCGGCGTGGACGTGCTGGAGCGCGTCATTCCGGTGGCGAAGAAACACGGCATCCGCGTGTTCCCATTCATTCTGGAAGATAATGAACTTCCTGCCGCCGTGCGAACGGATTGGGAAAAACTTTACGAGGTGGACCATCATGGCTGGCGCACGACGGGTCATCCGGGCGGGCCGTGCTTTAACAACCCTGGCTACCAGAACTTCACGCTGGGACTGGTCGAAGATTACGCGCGCTCCTACGACATCGGCGGCATCATGTGGGGTTCGGAGCGGCAAAGCGGTCTGCTCAACACACTGGGCATTTCCCAAAGTAGCGGCCAGGATCCCGGCAAGACGACCTGCTTCTGCGAGTTCTGCCAGAAGAAAGGGCGCGACTGCGGCATTGATGTGCAACGCGCGCGGCAAGGTTTTAATGCGGTGGAAGCGTTTGTGCGCGACAGCCGGAACGGCCAACGTCCGCGTGACGGCTATTTCACTGCGTTCTGGCGGTTGCTGCTGAAATATCCGGAAGTGCTCGCGTGGGAAAATCTGTGGGCGACCAGCCGCCACGAACTTCAGGCGGCGGTTTATCGCAAGGTGAAAGCCGTCAATCCTGCCCTTCAAGTTGGCTGGCATGTCTGGCAAAACGTGTCGTTCAGCCCGTTCCAGCGCGCTGAGGAAAATCTCACGGACTTGGCCGGTTTCTCCGATTTCATCCGGCCCGCGCTATACAACAACGTCGCCGGCGGCCGGTTCGTGACCTTTGTCAAAGACGCGCGTCAGTCCGTCTTTGGCGACCTCACGCCCGAAATGACGCTCGACGTGCTTTACCGGCAGCTCAATTACAACGAAGCGCCGTTCGACCGGCTCGCCGCGACCGGATTCTCGGCGGATTACGTGGAACGCGAAACCCGCCGCGTCGTCGAGGCCGTGGCCAACCATCCCGTGCAAACCTGGCCAGGCGTGGACATTGACGTGCCAGTGAGCACCGGCGAATCGCATTGCACGCCGGAAAGCGTGGCGCAGGCGGTGAAGGCGGCGTTCGCGGGCGGTGCGGAAGGAATCATCCTGTCGCGCAACTATGTCGAAATGAAGCCGGAGAATCTGTCGGGCGCGGGCGGTGCGTTGCGGAAACTCGGCGTGATTTAGCACAATTGTTCAAATGACGAACGGCACGAGCGCCTTCACTTGTTTTTTGATAGGCAGGATATTCGTCGGGGAAATGGCGCAGCATGAGCCGCTCTTCCTGCTTGATCTTGATCCCAAAGGCTGTCGCCATCGGGAACAAGGCCAACCAGCACAAGAGACTGCCAGCTTCAATGGCGGTGCCAAAACCCATCGTCAAAATGCCAGTGTAAATCGGATGCCGCACGAACTGATATGGGCCGGTCCGGATTAATTCGTGCCCATGCTTGAAGGTCACGTCGCTGCTCCAGTTCCCGGCCAGTGTCCAGCGGGACCAGAGCGTCACGAACAAACCCAGCACACAGATCGCGTCGCCCGTCGCCCGTGTCCAATCCGCGTGCGGCGTCACCGAGACATTCATCGGCAGCGGCCAATGCCCTTCCAGCAGCAGAAAATAGCTGAATCCAAGGGGAATTCGATGGACCAACGCGGACCAGAGGCTTTGCCTCTCTGCAACTGCCTTTGTCCGAAGCGCGCTGATAAGCCAATAAAAAAGGAGGATTATCCAGCAAGCGAGAATGATGGGACCGGAAATCTTTGCCATGATGAATTTGCCCCAGACATACCGCATTCGGCTGGAAGTTCAAGCCCGGCTTGTTGTTCCGGCTTGTCTCATCAAAGTAACGCGAAGATGGAACGCGCGGTTAAATTCTCTGCGTTTGACTTTCGCTTCAATCTGTCCCTAATTCCACCCGCGTGAGTTTATCCGAATACATCCTGCTGGCGGTCAGTTCGCTGTTTGTGATTGTGGACCCGCTGGCGACGGCGCCGGCGTTTCTGGCCATGACGCCGAACAACACGCCGGAACAGCGGTTGCGCACGGCGCGGCTGGCGTGCGTGACCATGGCGATTGTGCTGCTGGTGTTTTCCGTCGCCGGAACGGTCCTTTTCAAAATCTTCGGCATCACGATGGCCGCGTTTCAAATCGCCGCCAGCATCGTACTGCTCCTCATCGCGCTGGACATGTTGCGGGTGCAGCGGTCGCGGGTGCAGGAGACACGCGAGGAAAAGCAGGCCGGCACGGAAAAGGACGACATCGCCATCACGCCGCTGGCCATTCCGATGCTGGCCGGGCCGGGGGCAATTTCGACAACGATACTGCTTCAAAACGAGGCAAAGGACCTGCCTCAACATATTGCACTTTATGGCTGCATTTTGGCGGTGGCATTGGTGAGTTATGTGATTTTCCGACTGGCGGTGCGCGGCGCGCGCTGGCTCAGTCCGATTGCCATGAGCATTGCCATCCGCGTCATGGGGCTGCTGCTGGCGGCGGTGGCCGTTCAATTCATGCTCAATGGCATCAAGGCGTTTCACGCGGAATTGATTGCCGCGCCGCCGATGTGAATTGGACGGAAAAAGGGGAGCGCGCGCTGTTCGTGAATGGCAGTCATTCAGGTGCCGACGGGAAATTGGCAGCGGCGCAACCTGCCACGCAAATGACCAAGGCTGGCCGCAATCGGAGCAATGCGAACGAGGGCCGGATTTTCATTGGACGCGAAAATTTCAAGCGAAGCAAAACCGGCAGCCATGCTTTTTCCTGAACTGCCGATTTGAATTCTGTTTGTTTCCAAACATTCAGTTTGAATTTTTCGCCGCACAGGTTGTCGGAAGGATAGAGTGCCGGTGGAACTGGCCGCCGATGTGGGGGAATGTTTTGGGTTTACCAATGATGGAAATCCGGCGGCATGTTTAATGCGGTGCTTTTTGGCGTGTCCGACAACAAAGCAATTGTAGTGACCGGAGGGGGGCATAAAGGGGGCAAGAGGCCGTTTTGGAAGATGGCCAGCCGGTCTTTCGCGCGATGTTCCGGCCATGATGTTTATGGAAAAAAAGTCGTACCTGACAAGGGTGGTTTTGTATCAAAACCTTGGTTTTCTAGCAGTCATTTTGCTTTGTTACCTTGATGAATTGCTCAAGCTGCCGTCGTTGATATTCTCTGCTCATCCCTTCGACTTTGTTTACCGCCGGTCCACGCTGGAGATGCTGCTTATTCTGGCCGTCTGGTTGTTGGTGAACAATTCGACACGCCGGTTGCTGAAGCGGGTGCGATATCTGGAAGACTTCCTGCAGGTGTGCGCTTGGTGCCGGCGCATTGATTACAAGGGGGAATGGATGCCGCTGGAGGAGTTCATGGAACAGGGGTTTGACACGCCCACCACGCACGGCATCTGCCCGGAGTGCCTGCGCCAGAAAAAAGAGGCGATTGAGCGCGAAAGACGCACCCGGCAAAACGCCCCGGCAACCAGTTGAGCCGTCCGTTTCCAAACCGGTTTTTCAATGAATCTTCTCCACCTGAATTCTTGCGAGATCATTCACGCCGAGTTGGAGCAGGGCGGCATTGCTGTACAATTGCAGGTTGGGTTTGAATCCCGGCGCGCCAATGATCTGGCGTTCGCGGTCGAGTTCCTGAATCGCGAGCGTGTCGAGGGCGACAGGATCGTGGCTGAACCAAAGTTGATTCAGCACCGTCGAGTACTGTAGCAAACCTTTCGAGCTGCCTTCGTACTGGCCGATGAGCGCGTCCGTGATGTTGAGCACGACGCGATCGCCGAGCAAGGGCAGCGCGTAAATTTCCGGCACGGCAACGGCGAGCCGTCCGGGGTCGCCCTCAAAACGCCTGGTGTTGTCCACGCTGCCCATCGCGAGGCCGTAAAGGTGTCCGCAAACGCCGGCGGCGTCCTGGTTCAGCAGCGGCGCGATGCTGATGATTTTGGTGATGTGGCGGCTGATCAGTTTGGAGACGAAGGATCTTTTGCCAACTTCCGGTCCCTTTTTCCCAAATTCAAGATCGCCCCAGACGAGCTGGCCGATGATCGGCGCGTCGGGCAGATAAAAGTTGGTCGGGTCGTAGCCTGTTTCCGCGCTCCCGGCCGCGCGCACGCCGAGTTGGGCGGCGAGTTTAAAAAATCCGGCGGCGCGCAAGTCACCTGCATGTTTGTCCCAAATGATGATATGTTCCGGCGGCAGGCCCGCGTCGAGCAACCCGTGAATTACCGCCGCGACCACGGCGGGGCGGGTGCCGTTGATCGGCCCGGCGGCGGAATAAACCTTGATGCCGACGATGTCCTGTGTCGAAACAAGACTGCGCCACGCTTCGGCGACGGTCGCCTTGCCGGTGAAATTGGTGATGCCCTGATTGACCATGGTTTGGACACACGCGGCGTTCGGCTGATACTGTTGGGTGGCGTTCGGGTTTTCGACGATAAGTACGCGCGCTTGCGAGCCCCCAGATTGCCGCAATGACAAATCGGCGGCTGGAACCTGCTGGCAGGCAAACCACAGAATGCCTCCCACCGTCAGCCGGCAAAGTAATTGAATGAGTTGAGCCAGTGCGTTTCTTGACACGTCAAGGCATGGATGCTACCACCAGCACCGATGCTGGCCACAAAAAACATGACCCGCTGCGGTGTAATCGTTTTGCTCGCGCTGGCCGTTTTCGTGGCCGGCTGCGGGCCGCCGGGGCCGCGCGCGTTGTTGAAAGGCAAAAATTTCCTGGATCGCGGCGATTATTCCGACGCGGTGGCAGAATTAAAGGCGGCGACGTCGCTGATGTCCACCAATGCGCAGGCGTGGAATTATCTCGGCGTTGCGGATCAATACGCCGGTCGTCCCGCCGACGCCGCGCTGGCGTATCAACGCGCCCTGACGCTGGACCGCGATTTGGTGGAGGCGCATTACAATCTAGGCTGTTTGTGGTTGGAGCAAAACCGGCCGGATGTGGCGAAGACCGAATTCACCGCTTACGTGCTCCGCCGCAGCAAAGAACCGGAGGGCTGGACCAAACTGGGTGTTGCCCAACTGCGCCTGCGCGATCTCGCAGCGGCGGAAAAGAGTTTCAGCACCGCGCTGACAATTGATTCGAACGACGCCGAAGCGTTTAATGGCCTCGGCCTCGCTCAAATGCAGCGGGGCCGTCCACGCGAAGCGGCACAGTATTTCGCTGCCGCGAAGCGGGCACAGCCGGATTACGCGCCGGCAGTGTTGAACCTGGCAACGGTGGAACGGCAGTATTTGCGCGACAACCGGCTGGCATTGCAAGATTACCGCGCGTATCTCGCGTTGACTCCGCGCCGGGCCGATTGGGACCAGGTGAATGCCATCGCCAATGATTTGGAGCAGGCGGTGAATGGTGCTGCCAGTCCATCGAGGTCGAATCGCCAGGCCGTTTCAACTCCGATGCGATCGAACGAACAGAAAGCGCAGTCATCGCCGACAAAGAAAATAGAAACGCCGGCCCGCTCCAGTCCGGTTTCGTCAAGAGAATCGGAGCCAGAGGTCGTCGAGGTTCAGCCGGCATCCGTTTCGAGGGAGGCGCCGAGCCAGTTCACGCCCGAAGAAACGCCACAGAAGCAAACCAACGCGAAACCTGGTGTCTTGCACCAGCTAAATCCCCTGAACTGGTTCCGTGCCGCGCCGCCGGAACCAAAAGCGACGCAACTGGCGCCTTCGGATGAGAAGAATAATCAAGGCAAGCCGGCTCCGGAGCCAAATTCCAATCTGACGGCGTTCGGCACACCCATGCCCACCCAGGCAAAGCCCTTTCACCTGGTTCAGCCGGCGCCGCCGTCGTTCCCGCGATATTTATATCTTTCGCCAGCCAGACCCTCGCCCGGCAACCGGCCGGCGGCGGGGCGCGCGTTTGCGCAGGCGCAACAGTTTGAGCGGGACAACCAGTATCAGGACGCACTGGACTCATATCGCGAGGCGGCGCAATTGGATCCGAGCTGGTTTGAGGCGCAATATAATTCTGGCGTGATAGCCTACCGTGTGGGGGATTTCGACCAGGCGCTGCCCGCGTATGAAATGGCGCTGGCCATCCGTCCGGATTCGACCGACGCGCGCTACAATTTTGCCCTGGCATTGAAGGCGGCCGGTTATGTGCCCGACGCCGTGAACGAATTGAAAAAAATTATCGTTTCGAATCCGAGCGAGGTCCGCGCGCATCTGGCGCTTGGCAATCTTTACGCGCAGCAATTGCATGATTTGACTCAGGCGCGGGCGCAGTATTTGAAAGTGCTGCAATTGGATCCGGGCAATTCCCAAGCCGCCGACATACAGTTCTGGCTCTCGGCGAATCCGCCCTAAAGCTTGGAACGGATTTTGCTGATGGTGTTGGTGAAGGCTTAATTATTAGCCCTATGTTTGCCAATGCTATACAATCGCTGGCTTCAACCAATGTGCCGCTAAACTGGTTTGACGGCCTGGTCGTGCTTGTGCTGGGGTTTGGCCTCTTCCGCGGCCGCAAAAACGGCATGTCCAAGGAAATTCTGCCACTGTCTCAATGGCTTGCAGTGGTCCTCGTCAGCGGGTTTCTTTACGCGATGGTGGCCCAGATACTGACCACCATGGTGACCGTGGACACGCTGACCGGTTATCTTTTGGGATATGCGATTCTGGCGCTGGCGTTGTTTGGTATTTTTTCGGTGGTCAAACGGCCTTTGGCCGCGCGGCTATTCAGCAGCAACCTGTTCGGCGGCGCCGAGTACTACCTCGGCATGCTTTCCGGCCTGATCCGGTTCTCCTGCATCTTGCTTTTCGCGCTGGCTTTTCTTAATGCGCGACATTATACGCCGGCACAAATCGAGGCCGGCAACAACTATCAAAATCGCTGGTATGGCGCTCATTTTTTCCCCGATTTATACACGGTGCAAGATCAGGTTTTTAGAAAATCCTTTACTGGTCCTTACATCAAAGAATATCTTGGCATGCTGCTGATTGAACCTACCACGATGAGCGGTAGCGGCAATCAAACTGCGCAAGATGAGCCGGCCGATTAACCGGCCGCAGCAGCGCGCGGAGACAGACACTGAACCAGCATGGCCGGGATAATTCCTCCCGCAATCCTTGAACGCATTCGCGCCGCCAGTGACATCGTGGATGTCATTGGCTCGTATCTGCCTTTGAAAAAGGCCGGGGCGAACTTCGTCGCGCTCTGTCCGTTTCACAAGGAGAAAACGCCGAGCTTCAACGTCAATCCGCACCGGCAGATTTTTCATTGTTTCGGCTGCCACAAGGGCGGTGACGTGTTCACCTTCGTCAAGGAATACGAAAACATCGGCTTTATGGATGCTGTGCGTCGTCTGGCCGATCGCGCGAAGATTCCACTCGAATTCAATCAAAGCCCCGGCGAAAAACAATCCCGTCATCTCAAGGACCAACTGCTCCAGATTCACGAGCAAATCGCGCAACGCTGGCAAAATTGCCTGCTCAATGAAGCCGCCGGGCAAGTGGCGCGCGATTATCTGGCCAAACGCGGTGTCTCGCCGGAGGCCGTGAAACTCTTCCGCTTGGGCGCTGCGCCGGATTTGTGGGATGACACGGTCAACTGGGGCAAAAGCAAGGACCACGATCTGACGCTGGTGGAAAAGGCCGGGTTGATTTTGCGCAAGGAAGGCACCGACCATTTTTATGATCGTTTTCGCGGGCGGCTGATGTTTCCCATTTGCGACGAGCAGGGCAGGGTGATTGGTTTCAGCGGCCGGATTTTGTCCGGTGACGAAAAGGCAGCCAAATACGTCAACTCGCCCGAAACGCCGATCTTCACTAAAAGCAAAGTCTTTTTCGGCCTCGACAAATCCAAACGCGCGCTACTCGACGCTGGGTTTGCCGTCGTTTGCGAAGGCCAGCTAGACCTCATTGCCTGTTTCATGGGCGGCGTGCAAAACGTCGTTGCGCCGCAAGGCACCGCCTTCACCGACCAGCACGCGCACATTCTCAAGCGTTACGTGGACGAAGTCGTGCTTTGTTTCGATTCGGACGAAGCCGGCCAGAACGCCGCCGTGCGGTCGCTGGATCATCTGCTCGCGTCCGGTCTGGCCGTGCGCGTCGCCGTCGTGCCCGCGCCGCATGACCCGGACAGTTTCATCAAAGCCGATGGCGGCGAAGCCTTTCGCAAGCTCATTGAAAGCGCCGAAGGATTCTTTGATTACCTTTTGAAGCGGCTTTGCGCGCAGAATGACACTAACAGCGACAAGGGCCGGAACACTGTTTTACGCGACATGGCCGAGGCCGTTCATAAAACCGCCAACACCGTGTTGGTTGACAAATACGCGCAGAAAACGGCGCTGCGGCTCGGAGTTTCGTCGGAGGCCGTCCGCGTCGAATTCAAAAAGGTTTCCACTCCCAGAACTGCACCGGACGAAAACGAGGCCGAACCAGCGGCGGACCAACCGGAAGCATCACGTCCCTCCCCGCATGAGTTTCATTTGCTCAAATTGCTTTTGTTGCATGATGAATTGGTTGCTTGGGCGGCGTTGCATTTGGATATGAACTGGGTTTCGCATCCGCTCACGCGGCAAGTCATCGCGCAACGGCTCGCGGCGCAGACAAATGAAACTTGGAAAAGTCTGGCCGCCTTTTTGGATGAATGTGAAACGCCGGAGATGCGCAGCCTCGTTACCGAAGCTGTGGCCGAAGATCGTAAAATTCCCAATCTCGAACAGCAACTTGCCGATGTCGTGTTGAAATTGCGGAATCAATTTTTGGATCGACAAATCGTCGCACTCACCCAAAAAGCCAGCCGGCCGGAAACTTCCGACGCGGAAAAAATCAAATTGCTGCGCGATCAGCAGGAGTTGCGTCAGCAAAAGCGCGCGCCGCTCGGCTCTTGAATTGGGAGGGACGGCGTGCCGCCGTCCCTGACTTGTTCGCCAAAAAATAGGGACGCCGACACGGCGTCCCTCCCAAAGTTAAGATTAAAACGGGAAATTATTTCGCTCCCTGATCTATCCACGCGCGCAGCAAGCCGATTTGTTCCGGCGTGAGCGGGCCGATATTCGCCCGGTTGTGAAGCGGCGGCATCCATTCGTGATCGTCCTTGGTGGCGTGCGCGACTCTCAATACCAGCGGACTTTTGGCGCTGTCACCGAGGACGATGACCTTGCCCTCCTTGCCGCCTTTAAGCACGCCTTCCAGACTGTCGAGCTTCAAATGGCCTTTCGGCTTGTCGCCGCTGTGGCACTTGGTGCAGGAATGGTCGAAAATGGGTTTGATGTCCGCTGCGTAAGTCACGCCCTGTTGGTTGGCGGCGGGCGGCAGCTTGCCGGGCACGGCGTCATCGGCGGACGCAGCCAAGGCCAATCCCAGCGGAACGGTTAAAGCAGAGATGAGTTTGATCCAAGTCTTGATTTTCATTAGTTTGCTTATTTCGCAGACAAATTTAGACTTAAGATGTTCAAAAGGTCAAAAGGTTTCAACCAAAAAGTGTATTTGCGGCGGGTCGGCTTGCGATTGGCCGGTTCCTGGGCTAACCCTTTCGCGTGAACCGCGATGAATTCACCGATGCCGCGCTCGTGGTGTTGGGCCACGGCACGGAGCAAAACGCCGACTCCGCCGCGCCGGTGTATCAGCACGCGGCGGAATTGCGCCGCCGGAAAATTTTCGCCGAAGTCCGCGAGGCATTCTGGAAACAGGAGCCACAAATTAAAGGAGTTTTGGCGGGCCTTTCCGCGCAGCGGCGGTACATCGCACCGCTCTTCATCAGCGAAGGCTATTTCGCCAGTGAAGTCATCCCGCGCGAACTCGGCTTTGCCTCAGGCCTTTCAACGACCAACGTTCAACGCTCAACCTGGATTTACTGCCGGCCCGTCGGTTCGCATGACAGCATGACCGGCGTGATTTTGTCGCGCGCGCGGGAGATCGTGGAAAACTTTCCGTTCCCGCGCGCGCCCAAGCCGGGCGAGGTGACGTTGTTCGTTGCCGGGCATGGCACGGAGAAAAATGAAAATTCACGCAGGCCGATGGACCGGCAGGTGGCGTTGATCCGCGCGATGAACCTTTACGGTGGTGTTCACGCGATTTTTCTTGAAGAAAACCCGCGCATTCCTGAATGCTACCAGCTCGCGCAGACGAAAAATCTGGTCATTGTGCCGTTTTTTATCAGCGACGGTTTGCACACGCGGGAAGACATTCCGATTTTGCTGGGCGAAACAAAGATGGCCGTTCAGCAACGGTTTGCTGCTGGCCAGCCGGTTTGGCGCAATCCGACCGAAAAATACGGCAAACTGGTCTGGTATGCGCCCGCCATCGGCAGCGAGCCGCATCTGGCGGACGTGATTTTGGAACGGGTGCGCGAAATGGCGTTGAAAGGTTGAAGCGTTCAAGCGCACGGACCGCGTCGCGGCAACACTTCAACGCTTTAACACTTCAACGAATTGAATTTTATGCAACAACTCCGATTCGGAATTTTAAGCACGGCCCGGATTGGCCGCCAGAATTGGAAGGCCATCTTCAACTCCGGGAATGCCATCATCACTGCTGTTGCCAGTCGCGACGCGGAGCGCAGCCGTGAATACATCCGCGAATGCCAGCGCGAATTTCCGTTCACCACCGAACCCACCGCGCTTGGTAGTTATGAGGAATTGCTCGCATCGCCTAACGTGGACGCCGTCTATATCCCGCTACCGACCGGGTTGCGCAAGGAATGGGTTTTGCGCGCGGCGGCGGCGGGCAAGCATGTCGTTTGTGAAAAACCCTGCGGCGTTAGTTTTGCCGACGTTCAGGAAATGACAGATGCCTGTGCAAAAAACCGCGTGCAATTCATGGACGGCGTCATGTTCATGCACAACCCGCGTCTGGCGCGTGTCCGCGAAATCTTGGACGACGGCAAAAGCGTCGGGCCGGTGGGGCGAATCACTTCGGCATTCAGTTTCCTCGGCACCGGTGGCTTTGCCGACAACAACATCCGCGTGGATGGTCGGCTTGAGCCAACCGGCTGCCTCGGTGATCTGGGCTGGTATTGCATCCGGTTCACGCTTTGGACGCTCAAGTGGCAACTGCCGCACACGGTCGCGGGCCGGATTCTTTCGCAATCCGAACCGACTGGCGGCCGGGTGCCCGCGCCCACCGACTTTTCCGCCGAACTTGTATTTGACGGCGGCGTTTCGGCGGGATTTTACTGTTCGTTCCTTTCTGCCCTGCAGCAGTGGGCTTTTGTCAGCGGTAGGGACGGTTGGCTGCGAATGCCCGATTTCGTCCACCCGTTCAACGGCCATGAACCGGCTTTTGAAGTCAACCGGACAGAGGTTCGCATCCCGAAGTTGGCCGGCACTCCAGCGCCGGCATCTGGTTCCGACCCGGCCGAGCTTGGCCACGCGACGGCCCAAAACACCATCATGTTCCGCAACTTCGCCAACCAGGTTTTTTCCGGCAAATTGAATAAAGAATGGCCAATGTGGGCGCTGCAAACGCAACGAGTGATGGATGCCTGTTACCAATCCGCTCGGCAAGGAACAAGCTTGAAACTTGAGACTTGAAGCTTGAAACTCGCAGCGTGCTTTTTCGGAAAATCAGCATCATCGGCGTCGGCTTGCTTGGCGGTTCCATTGGACTGGCCGTGCAACGCCGGAAACTCGCTTCGCCCGGTGGGGTCGCCGGTTTCGTGCGCCGCGTCGCCAGCTTGAAGGATTGCGAAATGGCGGGCGCGGTGGATTTTGCCACCACGGATTTGCTCGCCGCCGTCTGGGATGCCGACCTGGTCATTCTGTGCACGCCGCTGGCGCAAATGGGTCCGCGCGCCAAGGAGATGCTTCCGGCGTTGAAGCACGGCGCGATTGTCACCGACGTGGGCAGCGTCAAAGCCAGTGTCGTGCGGGAACTGGAATCGCTTGTCGCCAAAGCCGGCGCGCATTTCGTCGGCAGCCATCCCATGGCCGGGGCCGAGAAAACCGGTGTGGGCGCCGCCGGCGCGGAATTGTTCGTGAACGCAATTTGTGTCGTCACGCCAACCGGAAAATCAAATGTAGCGGCCGTTCGCAAGGTGGAACAATTTTGGAAGTTGCTGGGCGCGCGAACGATGCGGCTGGCGCCCAAACAACACGATTTGCTGGTCAGCCGATCCAGCCATTTGCCCCACGTGGTTGCGGCGGGCTTGGCCGATTACGTTTTGAATCCGGCGCAACCAAAGCAACAAGCCGCGCTTTGTGCCAACGGTTTTCGCGACACAACACGCATCGCGTCCGGTTCGCCTGAAATGTGGCGCGACATCGCGCTGGCGAATCGGAGAAATCTCGGACGGTCGTTGGAGGATTTTCTTTCCGATTTGAGAAAATTTCAGCAAGCACTAAACAAAGCCGATGCGAAAACCATAACAAGCTTTTTTGAAACTGCCAAAGCCCGGCGCGATCTTTGGTGCGTGCTTTGCGCTTCACCATCACCAGAATAAAAACCGAAGTGTTACCCGACCTCATCGAAATCATGCCGCTTGACCGGCCGGTGCATGCGGAAATCACCGTGCCCGGCTCGAAGAGCATCACCAACCGGGCGCTCATCTTGGCCGCGCTGGCGGAGGGCGAAGTTACACTGGGAAGTGCGCTCTGGAGCGAAGACACGCAAATCATGGTTGACTGCCTGCGGAAGCTCGGCTTCACGGTGAACGTCGCGCCCGACTCGGAGGAGTTTTGCAACCGTTCCATTACGGTGGGAGGTCTCGGGGGCAAGATACCGAACGCAGGGACAGCGGAAAAGCCGCTGGAATTGTTTGTAGGCAATTCCGGAACTGCGGCGCGATTTCTCGTGGCGCTCGTTTGTCTGGGAAACGGCGTTTATCGTTTGAGTGGTGTGCCGCGAATGCACGAGCGTCCGCAGGCGGCGCTGTTTCAAGCGTTGCGGCAGCTCGGTTGCCGCGTGGATTCGACGAGCGACAAGCTGCCGGCCGTCATTCACGGGACGGGTCCGCATGCCGGCAGATGCCAGGTGAGCATCGAGGAAAGTTCGCAATTTGCCAGCGCACTGCTGATGTGCTCGCTGGTGGCCGGCTGGCAGGTCGAGATTGTCGGGGAAAATGTGGAGGAATCCCCGTATGTTTACATGACCCGCGAAATGTGCGCCTATTTTTACTGGAGCCGAAAGCACAGCCGGCATCCGGAACGCGGGATGAAGGGCGGCGTCTATCCCATAGATCCCGATTCATCCAGCGGCAGTTATTTTCTGGCCGCCGGCTGGCTGGCCGCCGACCCCGCGCAAAATGAACCGCACCCTGTTTCAGTGGCGCATTGGCCGGTTCTCAGCGCGGGCTTTCAGATTGATACGAATTTTTCGAATTACCGGCTCCTTCCCAGGACGGTTTCCCGAAAAACCGATTTGGGTGACAGCATCATGACGCTGATGATGATGGCGCCTTTCGCGGGTCATCCGGTGAAATTCATTGATCTAGGCCATCTCCGCGTTCAGGAATGTGACCGCGTCTCCGCCTTGCGCAAGGAACTGGCCAAATGCGGCGCAAAAGTCGTCGAGGAAGATGACACGTTGACGGTTCATCCCTCGCCGTTGCATGGCGCGGAAATTGAAACCTACAATGACCATCGCGTGGCAATGTGTTTTGCGACACTGGGACTGAAGGTTCCAGGCATTAAAATCAAGAATCCGGCCTGCGTGAAAAAAACGTTCCCGAATTTTTTCCAGAAATTCGCCGCGCCACCGCCGCACGGCTTGGGTGCGGTGATTTTAGACGCGGAGACGGGACGGAAGCTGGCGGTTGAGGAATTGTTTGCGGATTGAGCTGTGACGGCACTCAGTGGGCGTCGCCAAGAATTAACTGCGGTCACAGACCACCGTTACAAACTAAATTTGATGAAATCTCAAATTATCATCGCCATTGACGGCACGAGCGCCAGTGGCAAGAGCACAAACGCAAAACTGGTCGCGAAGGCGCTCGACTGTGTTTATGTGGACACTGGCGCGATGTATCGCACACTGGCGTGGTATTGCCTGAAGAACCGGATTGACGTGCAAGATGCCAAAGCCGTCACCGCCGCGTGCCGCAAGTGGAAAGCCGTCTTGTACTGTGTGGAAACCGGCGGCTTGCGCGTCGCGCGCCTGTTTGTGGATGGCTATTTTCCCGAAAAGGAAATTCGTACCGCCGAAGTCAGCGCCGCGGTGCCGCACGTGGCCGCCGTCCCGAAAGCGCGCGAATGGATGGTCAAACGCCAGCGCGAATGCACCCATTTTGGGAATCTTGTCATGGAAGGCCGCGACATCGGCACCAATGTTTTCCCGGAAACGGATTTCAAGTTTTATCTCGACGCCAAACTGGAGGAACGGTCGCGCCGCCGCGCCGCCGACGGCGTCCGGGAAAATCTGGCCGTGCGCGATCAGCGCGACAGTCAGCGCGCTGTGGCGCCGCTGATGGTTCCGTTGGGCGCGAAGGTCATCAATAATTCCAACCTGACGTCCGAGCAGACGAGCGGACTCATCATCTCGCAGGTGAGGAAACGGCTGGCTGAAAAATGAATTTCTCCTATCGCCTTGGCTGGCTTTTTTTCCGTGCGTGGTATGCCACGTATTTTCGCTGGCGGGTCTTCAATCCGGAGCGCGTGCCCGAAACCGGCGCGGTCATTTTGGCGTCCAACCACGCGAGCTTTCTCGATCCGCCGCTGGTGGGCGCGGGTTTGAAACGCGGCATCAATTATCTTGCCCGCGAAAGCCTGTTTCGATTTCCGGGCATCGGCGCGCTCCTGCGTTCGTGGAGCGCCGTGCCGGTGGACCGTGACGGCGGCGGCGCAGCGGGATTGAGAGCCATTCTCGACCGACTGCTTGCCGGCGGCGGCATCATTTTGTTTCCGGAAGGCACGCGCACCCGCGATGGCAATTTGCAGCCCGCGCGTTCCGGCATCGGGCTGGTGGTGATCAAATCCGCCGCGCCGGTCGTGCCGGTGCATGTGTTTGGCACTTACGCGGCCTACGGCCGGCACATAAAATTTCCGCGTCCCAAACGGATTGTTGTGAAGTACGGCCAGCCGATGAATTTTGAGAAATTGCGCGCTGAAGCGAGGAATTGCTCCAAAGCGCGGCTCAAGGAAATTTACCAGGAAATCGCGGATGAAATCATGGCGGCGATTGCGAAACTGGAACCGCGCGAAGATTAAATTGTTTATGATTTACGATTTATGATTGATAATTTTCAGGCAGCCGGCAACGACCGAGAAAATCTCAAATCGTAAATCATCAATCGTAACCGCGATCAAATTCCCAGATTCGCCAGCATGTTGCTGATGTTGTTCACGATCTGGACGAGTTGCGGATGTGATTTCTCAATTCCCTCAACGGAGGAGCGCAATCCGTCCAGGGAATGCTGAAGTGACTGCGGATTTTGCTGTGCGCGCGTCGCTTCATACGCCGAAACCTGCGCGAAACCGGCGATGCTCTGCGCCTGTTCATCGTGTGTCTTGGAAAGTTTGCCCACCTCGGATTTCAGGGTGCCGAGCAATTGGAGCAATTCGCGTTTGCGCTCCTCGCTGATGGAACCCGCACCGCGGATTTTCGCCTCAATTTCGTTCAGCGTGTTATCAATCATATCACAAAGGTATTCATTTCTGGAAACTCGGCAAGCGTGCTCACCACCTTCCGACGCGCGGCAAAATCGGCTGCACGAATTTCCAGATTTTCGCGCACACGGCTTCGATTGGCCCGGTGCCGTCCACTATACGCACGCGATCGGGTTCGGCGGCGGCAATCGCCTCGTAACCCTTGGCCACGCGAGCGAAGAAATGTTTGTCCCCTTCCTCCATCCGGTCGCGGATAAAGGGCAAGATGGATTGCCGCGAGAGCAGCCGTTCTGCGCTGACTTCCGGCGGAACGTGCAGAAACAGGGTCAAATCCGGCCGCGTGTCGCCGACGGCAAAATCAATCACGCTCTTCACCAATGCCAGATCGAGTCCGCGCCCGTAACCCTGATAAGCCGTGGTCGAATCATAAAAACGGTCGCACAGGACGATTTCGCCCACGGCCAGCGCGGGGCGGATGATTTCGCGGACGAGCTGCGCCCGGCTGGCGTTCATCATCAGCAATTCGGTTTCGGGGGTCATGGCCACGTTGGCCTTGCTGTGTTTGAGCGTGTGGCGGATTTCCTCGCCGACCGGCGTGCCGCCCGGTTCGCGCAACGTGTGTACACGGTAGCCAAGGGCGTGTAGCCGTTTGGCGAGCAGTTCAATCTGCGTGGATTTGCCGCAGCCTTCCGAGCCCTCGAACGTGATGAACAAGCCTTTGCTCATATTTTTTTCAGCTTGGGGCCTTTTGGTGTGTCTTCAATAAGCCAACCTTTCGCCTTCAATTCGTCGCGTATGGCATCGGATTTTTTGAAATCTTTTGCTTTGCGCGCGGCCTGCCGGGCTTCGAGCAAAGAATTTATTTCTGCGGGAATTTCCGTCTCAGATTTTGTGCCGATGCCGAGAACGGAATCAATTTTTTTCCATTCCGCAAGTTCCACCGCCGCCGCCGCGCGATTTTGAGGAGTTATTTCTCCCGACTGCACGACAATATAAAAAAGGTTATTTTCACGAACCCATTTGAACACGGAAGCCCACGCACGTGAGACATTCAAATCATCATCAAGCGCATCAGAAAATTCGCTCAACAAAGGAGAATCGGATTTTGGATCGGCCATTGTATTGCCGGCTATTTCGCGCAATTTCCCAACGCATTCGTCAATCCTCGCCAGCGCCGCGCGCGCGCCGTTCAAACCGTCAATGGTGAAGTTGAAACTCTCGCGATAGTGCGCTTGCAGAAGTGCGTATCGGACTTCGCGTCCGGTAAAGCCTTTCGCCAACAAATCGCGCAGCGTGAAAAAGTTGCCGAGCGATTTGCTCATCTTTTTGCCTTCAACCAGCAAATGCGCCCCGTGGAGCCAGTGTTTGACGAACGGCTGGCCAGTCGCGCCTTCGCTTTGAGCGATTTCATCTTCATGATGCGGGAAAACCAAATCCTCGCCGCCGAGGTGCAAATCAAAAGTCGGCCCCAGAATTTTCATGCTCATGGCGCTGCACTCGATGTGCCAGCCCGGCCGGCCTTCACCGAACGGACTCGGCCAGAACACCTCGCCGTCCTCCGGCGCGCGCGCTTTCCAAAGCGCAAAATCCGCCACTGATTCTTTGGCGTAGTCATCTGATGCAATACGTTCACCGACGCGCATTTCGTCGAAATTCAGTTTGAGCAACCGACCATAGGTGCAGCCGCGACCGCGGTACTTCTCAATGCTGAAATAAACCGAACCGTCCGCGGCCTTGTAGGCGATGCCGCGGGTGATGAGTTTTTCGATGAGCGAAATGATTTCACCGATGTGTTCGGTGGCGCGCGGCATTTGGTGCGGCAAAAAGCAATTCAGAGTTTTCAAATCTTCAAGAAACGCGGTTTCGTATTGGCCGGTGAATTCGCGGAGCGGCGTTTTGGTTTCGCGGACGCGCTTGATGATTTTGTCCTCCACGTCAGTGATGTTCATAACGTGCGTAACGGGATAGCCCTTGAATTCGAGGTAGCGCCGGACGAGGTCGCCGAAGACGAAGGTGCGCCAGTTGCCGATGTGCGCGAAGTCATAGACGGTCGGCCCGCAGCAATACATGCCCACCTTTTTTCCGGCGGGGTCGAGCGGCGCGAATTCCTGAATCGAGCGCGAGAGCGTGTTGAACAGTTTCAAAGCCATTTGTGTTCCGTCGCAAGTTAATGTGGAGCGGGCGAAAGAAAAGCGGAAAGTCGCCCGCGCAAAAACCGGTGGACACCCGGTGCGGCCGGGATTAGTCTCCGGCAAATTCCCCGTTTGCAGCCGATGGAACCGGAAAGGAGCCTTTATGGAACTGAAAGTTGTTTGCAATTGTGGTCAGAAGTACAAATTTGATGTCGAGCCGGTAAACGGTCGGATGCCAATGACCGTCAACTGCCCCGTCTGTGGCATGGACGGAACCGCCGCCGCCAATGGCATGCTGTCCCAGATGTTTTCCAATCCACCGCCGCCGATTCGTGTGGCTATCGCCGCGCAGCCCGCCGACGCTGCGTTTCCGTCGCCACCGCCACCGATTGCCGCCGCCGCTCCTGCCGGTGGCCTGCGCATCAACCGCCCCGCGCCCGTGCCCGTGGCTTCAACCGCCGGCCCGCCACCATTGCCTGCTGCGCCCCTGCCCATCACGGCTGTCCGTTCACCCGTGCTGGCTGCCGCGCAAAAATCGAAAACGACCGGAGAATACAGCCTGGGCTTGGGGATTTTGGGAGCCGTTCTTGGGGCGGCATTGGGCGCGGGATTGATGTACGCGTTCTTTCTGTGGGCGGAGTTTCGGTTCCCGCTCATGGGCACCGGCATCGGGGCGCTCACAGGTCTGGGCGCGCGACTTCTGGCGAGGGGAACGGACATGACGCTTGGCATCATCGCCGGAAGCATCGCGCTGGTCTCCACAGCCGGGACGCTTTACCTCATGTTCGGCGACATGGCAGCCATGTTTATTATCTCCATGATTGTCAGCGTTGGGTTCGCCTACAAAATCGCGGGATGACTTCCAACGCAGGTTATCGTTGCGGAGCGGTGACGGAATTTTCCTTCGACTTTAGCCGCTCGAACCGTTCGACAAACAGGAAAAACACGCCGGGACCGAAGCACAGCAGCATAATGGAGATGCCGGTGGCGATGCCCCAAAATGTGCCGGCGGGCGCACAGCAATCGTCGCGGCGGCGGACGATGACGTGGCTCGGCACGGCGATGATGAGTTCGAGGATGCTGCCGCGAAGCAGCCAGCGCGTGGCGCGTGTGAGGAGCGCTTCGGGAGAGTCCGCCTTGGTGGAACGGCGGAAAATGAACGCCCAGATCATCCAAAAGACAACGACGGTAAGAATCATGGTGAAGAGAATGCCGTTGCCGGAATTGTTGTTCGCGCCGTTTTGATTTGTGCCGGTGCTGAAAATGGAGAACAGATTGAAATAACCGAATGCCTGGTCGGTGAAAATGGCGCAGAGGATGGAGAAAATTCCGGCGAAACAAAGATTGGCCAGAAAGAAGGCGCTGACGATGACGGGCGTCTTGAGCGGACGCCGTGCCGGCAGCCGGCGTTCGGCGATGTTGATGGGCAGCAACAGGAGCAGCGCCTGTCCGGCGAGCATGATGGCCAGCCAGAGCCAATAGCCCCAAGCCGAGTAGAGTTGCAACACTTCATGAAATCCCCCGTTGTGGCTGTTTAACCCCCAATTGCCAAAGGCGATTAAAAGGACCGGCGCGGTCAGCAGCAGCAGCGCGAGCGCGTAAAGCAGGACGGTGAGAAAGGCCCAGCGTTTCATGGTTGTGTGGATTGAGTCATAGAGTTGAACACCACGCCAGCGAAATCGGAGCGCCATTCCCTTTGAGGCGCATCTTGACACTGTTCTTAGTGAAGCGGTTGCCAATGTTTGGAGTTCCGCGTTTACGCGGCAAAGCGCGGGCTTTCGCTTGAACCGCCTGAAGGCGGAACTCCAAACAAGAACAGAGTCAAGATGCGTCCGGAATGTCTTTGCCCGGCGCCAAAACGAGTTGACACGTTCCGCGCTGGGCTTATTATTCGTTTTTAAGCAATCGCCTGTTGGATTTAGTTAAGCTTTGGCATTTTAAATGAAGGTTGTTCGATGAGAAAAAATATTTCCATTATGCGCTTTAGACCATGGTCAGGTATCATTGTTTTCTCACTTCTTTATTTTTTGGTCGGAACCGGTTTCGAAAGCGCCGCCCAAGAAGGCGGCCAACCAGCAAACGTGCCACTTCAGCAAAAGAGGAGCGATCTGCTGGCTGGCGTTCAGAGAGGGATTTGCTATTCCGGGTTCCGTCATGGACAACATCCCGACCGCGGCGCCGGCGCCGTTAATCCCACGGACGAGCAAATACTCGAAGACCTTCAACTTCTGTCCCGCAACAACAATTTCGGCCTGATCCGTCTCTACGATTCCGACGAGAACTCCAGCGATGTGCTGAGAGTGATCAAAAAGAACCATGTCCACGTGAAGGTCCTGCTTGGCGCCTGGCTCGACGCGGAAGTCAGCAACCCGGATTGTCCCTGGCACAAAGAGCCGTACCCTCAGCAGGTTCTGGATGCCAACAAGATCAAAAACCAGAAGCAAATTGAAAAAGCCATCAAGCTGGCAAATGAATATCCGAAGATCGTGGTGGCCGTCGCGGTCGGCAATGAAGCGCTGGTCAGTTGGACTGACCATAAGGTGCCCGTGGAATCCGCCATCGCCTATGTTCGCGAGGTCAAAGCGGCCATCAAACAACCGGTGACGGTGTGTGACAATTTTGATTTCTGGGTTAAAAATGGTTCCGCCCTCGCCAAGGAGCTGAATTTTGTTTCCGTGCATTCGTATCCCGCCTGGGAAGGCAAGGGGATTGACGAGGCGCTGCCGACCACCATCAGCGAGGTGCAGGCGGTCCGAAATGCGCTGCCGCACAGCCGGATTGTGATTACGGAAGCCGGTTGGGCGACCGTGGCAACTGAATTTGGCAACCGCGCCAGCGAGGCAAATCAAAAGCGGTATTTCGATGAATTGTACGCCTGGACGTCCAAAGAGAACATCACCACCTTTTTCTTTGAAGCCTTCGACGAAGATTGGAAAGGAAACAACAACGATCCTAATCCGAACGGGGCGGAAAAGCACTGGGGCGTCTTTACCATTGATCGGCAGCCCAAACTGGTCATGGCCGGGCTGTACCCCGATCTGGCGCCGAAACAGGTGGCGAAGTAGCGAGCCTGCAATTCGCGCAAGCAAACAATCTGTTTAAGTCATCCGGCTCCGCTCTAAAACTTCCCGTTATGGCAGCATCGCCCGACAATACGGTGCGCTGGAATTGTCCGCGAGAAGCCGTTTCATTTCGCGGACTTGTCGTTCAAAGTCCAGGCGACATCGTTCGACTGCTGCTGCTCCATCAATTCAAACCGGCGGCGGGAAACAAAATCGCGCAAGGCGACACGCACCACTTCCGACACGTTTTCACACTTGCCGGACGCCATAGCGTTGGAGATGTCGCGCGCCCTATGGTCAGGCAATTCTACTGGCAATGTCTCCGGGACGAGAATCCGGCTCGCAAAACAATTTTGCCAAGCCCGCCATTCAAAAGAATTACGGCAGCACCGCCCGATAAAATCCTTGGTTGCTGTTTGTTGGTGCCGGGAGGCTGAAATAAAACGGTGAATTCGTGCTGATCAGGTTCGTGGATGGCAACCAAGTGAATAGATCGGTTGAGAAATCAATCTCGTAATTCGAACCAACCGGCCCCAGCAACATTAGATTCAAAATGTTTGAATTCCAAGGTGGTGAATTGAAACCGAGAATCGGAATGCTGGGCACGAAATTCGCAACCAATGCCCGGTTGCTCGCTGCCGTAAATGTGTAGTTCAACGAGTTGGTGACGATAATTCCGTTTTCCGTCCAATCCAAAAACGTGTATCCGTTGGTCGGCACGGCCATCACGGTGACGCTTGCACCCCAATTTGCATTGCCGCCGCCACTGGTGGTTCCTCCACCCGGCGGGAACGAACTCGTGCTGATGCTGTAAGTAATCGGCGCAAAATTCGCCACCAAACTATGGTTGGTATCAACCACAAAGGGGTAATTGGCAAACCTGCTGACTGGATCGCCGTTTTCAGTCCAGTTCACAAGAGTATAGCCCGCATTCGCCACTGCGGAGACGGTCGCCAACGTTCCGCAATCGTAAGGACCACCGCCGCTTGCAGTCCCGCCAGCGGAGGCGCTCACGGCCACATCATAGGAGATTGGCGCGAAGTTGGCCACGAACACCTGGTTGGTGGTAACAGTAATCGTGTTGGTTGACGACGTGCTGAATGGGACTCCATTCGTTGTCCAATTCACAAATGAATAACAGGAATCCGTCGCCGTTGCCGCAAGTATTGCGGTCACACCGTTCGTATAGGCTCCGCCGCCGGAAGTTGACCCGGCTGATGGCGGTGACGCAACCGTGGCGATCATGGAACTGCCGACGGGAACAAAGTTGGCCACAAAATTGACATTCGTCTCGACGGTGAAAGTGAAATTTGAGGATGCGCTTACAAAAGCGCCATCCTCTGTCGTCCAATCTGCGAAAGAATACCCAAGATTGGCGTCGGCCACAATGGTAACACTCGTTCCGTATGCTGCATTAGTGCTGCCCGCAACCGTGCCGGCATCGGGCTGGGAATTGGTTACGGCAATCGTGTAAGAGTTTGTCGTGAAGTTCGCCACCAAAGTTTCGGAACCCGCCGCCGTGAAGGCGTAGGTAGGCAACAAGCTAACGATGATATTGTTTGAGGACCAGCTTGAGAAGCTGTAGCCGGGGTTGGGTGTTGCGGTCAGCGTCACGGCTGAACCGCTGTAAGCACCGATACTGCCACTGTTCGTGCCTGCTATTGCAGGCGAATTACTGGTGGTGATTGTAAGGTCAGGCGGTCCACTTGGCACTAGAACATTCGTGCCCAGGTTATTTCCAAAGAAATCCAACGTTGACGCGGTAAAAACGGGATGCCCGTAGGTGCTGCTGAAGATTGTTGGAAACGTATAGGAGTATTCATTCACGATCAATCCGAGACCACCGCACCCTGTCTCCTCCAAACCTTCTGTGCCGCTTAACCCTAATACCGCGTCATCTCGAATGTTGCCCACTCCCCAATTCCAATTCGCCAATACATTTTGCAGATCAATTGGCTCCGTCGGACTTGACGACAAAGGGATAATGAGTTGTAGCTCATTTCCGTTGACCAAGACAAAATCAACCACGTCACGCTCGCTGGGGTTTGAGGTTCCAGGAAACGAATAACAACTATAAGCCAGATATTCCGCCTCGTAGATCATTTGCGCCGCATAAAAGACGCTCAAAATCAAATTTCCGCTGCCGGCGGTTTGGGTGCCTGATGGCCAGGCTTCAGCGATTGATGAGCCTAAATCCACTCCGTTTGCGGCAACGCCCTCAGTTCCAAGTTCCAGAAGGTTGCCATCGCTGTTTTCAGCAAGAGCATCTGGAACCGCAAAGTCAAGATACGCCAGAAAATCCAAGGTAAGCTCCGTGCCGCTTGGCTGCACATCTGCAATCATTCCTCCGGAACTTGGCGAGAACAAACCTTCCTGTTGCAACTGGCCTGTGAGCGAAGTGAACAAGGCAGCTATTTCTTTGTCCGAAATGACGAGTGGATAAACGGAGGAAGGTTGAATGTTTATTTCCAAATACGTCTGGTTCAAGGCCACAGTCTTCGTGACAAAACCGCTCTGTGTTTGTGGATTTTGCAATTGAACGACTACCTGGTCACGCGGGCTAAAGTGGTCGCCAGTCGGGAAGTCGAAGCTGGTGATGTCAATCTCATTGTCCGTCCAATTTGCGACATTGATGCTGTCCCAATCGTTCACTTCTCCAGCCGTCCAATTTGTCGCACCGGTCACGGGATTGATGTCATAAACAATTAAATTGGTCAGCGAATTCGGAATCCCGTTAGCGGTTCCGAAGCCTGTGCCCTGAATTGACACGGTGAGATTTCCACCACCAGCAGGACCGACATTTATTTTGGTTATCGCTGGCCCTAACTGTGTTCCAGACTCGTATTCCAGCACGTATCCGTTAATATCGGCCAAATTCCCTTCGTCGTTCCAGCCCGTAGGAGTCAGAGCAAGGTATTGTTCTGAACCGGGTCCGTAAAAATCGTTTGGTTCGCTAGGATTCCAGATAGCAAATGGACTTGAGGAATCTGTTCCCGGAAAGCTCCCCTCATTATTTACCCAAGTCCAACCAGCTGTTGCTACCGTCTCGGTGATTGGATTTTGATAACCACCAAGCCAATATTCACCACCATTGGTTATTAGCGACACGACAAAACTCTCCTCGTTGGCGCTCGTGATGGTTGCCAAATGCCCCATTAAACCTAAATAACTGCTGCTACTCGCTGCAGTGTTGGCATCATTCCAGGTAATCCCATGGGCTGAAACAATGTCATAATAGTGACCATTTTCCGGATTTAGTGTTTGCGCATGAGTAGGAGTAGTCAATGCCAGCACAATCATAATAATGAGCATTTTCATTTTCATTGAATTTCTCCTTTCATTGAGTCCGAGCGTTCATCATTAAACGCAAAGCAAATCGGCGCGGACTTGAAATCGAGGCCAGCCAAGCAACCGCCGCGAGGCAGATCAAGCGGGGAATTGGCTTTTAAAAGGTACAGTTTAAGAGTATGAGCGCAAAAAGCTGCCTCTACGTCCACTGATTCAACGAAATGCGGAGAGCGCTCCGACTTCCGTTCCGTGCGTTTCATACTGCTTTCCTTTCCGAAGACTGGCCGCATTCTTAACAGTTCAATGCCGAAAGACAAGCGAAATCTTGTGATATTTTCGCGACGTGTTATGCCAGCCTCGCGCAGCCTTATTTGGATTTTGCGGGCACCGGCGAATTCAGTCAATCGGCAGGGTAAAACGGCAGCGCGGATAGCCTGCGCATCCCCAAAATTTGCCGCCGGCATTGGGTCCCTTGCCGGCAATTCGGATGACCATCTCGCGTTCGCATTTCGGGCAAAACTTCCGCGTGTCGCGCAGTAATTCAAGCACCTGCGGATCAGACCGGGCATCCGTGGAGTCTAACATTTGGGTCAGTCCAACTTCGTTCACAATCTCAATGCCATGTTTTCCAGCCAACTGTTTTGCGTCTCCGCTATAGCCGCGCAGGGTAATGAAAATTCCCTTTTGAATGCCGGCATCCGTCAACGCCCCCAAAAATTCCCGGACCGCTTTTACTCCCACGTTCCATGTCTTCCATTGTTTGCATTGGACTGCCGCCCGCTGTCCGTCTTTTTCAATGATTAAATCAATTCCACCGTCCGGATTGGCGCCGCCCCGGCGGGTGACGGTGTATCCGCGTTTCTCATAAATGTGCCCGACCAGCTTTTCAAACTGGAACCAGTCCATCGAGCGCACTTGTTCGATCAGTTCGTGGCTAGATGGTGGTTCGGGCGACCAATGAGGCTCTGGCACATCGAGAACGCGTTTTTCATCTGGAACGAGAGCGAGAGGCACAAAGGCGTTTCCGGCCATTGGCTGCATCCTGCGTTCAGGTGTTGCCAGCCGGTAAATGCCAAACAACACCAGGCTGAAAACCACCAGTCCCAGCAGAATGAGCGCAATAAAACCGATTCCCAAGACCAACTGGCGAAAACCCGGAATGAATATGAAAGCAAACATGGCAAGGCCTGCCAATCCGGCAATGGGTTCCACCCAATCGCGATCCTTACTTTTGCGCCGTGCCATATTGCCTCAGATGCCGCAATTTCGATGCCTGAATTGGGGAAGATTTGGCGCCATAAGGCGGCGGGCGATGTCAGCGGTTCCCTTCTCATTGTCCGTCGCCTGAGCATTTTTTGCGGGCGACTTTTTTCAGAATTTCATTTTCGCGCCTTGCCTATTTTCCCTTTCCAACGCAAACTGTTAAAAACAAGAATAACAACGACATGAGCAAAGAGGCAAAAATCGAGTTGGAAGGAAAAGCGTACGAACTGCCGACGATTGAAGGCAGCGAAGGCGAAAAGGCGGTGGATATTTCATCGCTGCGCGCGGACACCGGCTACATCACGCTGGACGACGGCTACGGCAACACCGGCGCGTGTGTCAGCAAAATCACCTTTATTGACGGCGAGAAGGGGATCTTGCGCTATCGCGGCATTCCGATTGAGGAACTGGCAGAGAAGTCCACGTTCATCGAGGCGGCGTACTTAATCATTTACGGCGATTTGCCGAATCGCGCGCAAATTCGACAATTCTCCGAACTGTTCACCGAATATCAGTTTCTGCACGAGGACATGAAGTATCATTTCGAGAGTTTTCCCATGGGGGCGCATCCGATGGCGATTCTCTCGGCGATGATCAATGCGGCGAGCTGTTTCGACGAGGAGTTGATGCACTGGCACTGGGGCAAGGCCAACAGCCAGTTCAACATCTATGCGGCAAAATTGATGTCGCAAGTGCGGACGATTGCGGCGTATTCCTACCGCAAATCGCGCGGCCTGCCGCTGGTTTACCCCAAAAAGGCCTACAAATACACAGCCAATTTTCTGCACATGATGTTTTCGTCGCCCTATGAAGATTTTGAATTGAAGCCGGAGGTGGTGAAGGCGCTGGATTTGATCTTCCTGCTGCACGCCGATCACGAACAAAATTGCTCGACTTCGACCGTGCGCATGGTGGCATCGTCCCAGGCCAATTTGTTTGCCAGCGCGTCGGCTGGCGTGTGCGCGCTGTGGGGACCGTTGCACGGTGGCGCGAACCAGGCGGTGATCGAAATGCTCGAGGAAATTCACCGCGAGAGCGATGACGGCTCGAAATTCATCGCGGCGGCAAAGGACAAAAACAGCGGCAGGAGGCTCATGGGTTTCGGCCACCGCGTTTACAAAAATTACGACCCGCGCGCCAAAATCATCAAAAAGGCGTGCGACGAAGTCCTGTCCAAATTGAACGTCTCCGATCCATTGCTGGACATCGCCAAACATCTGGAGGCAGCGGCGCTGAATGATTCGTATTTTGTAGAGCGCAAATTGTATCCGAACGTGGATTTTTACAGCGGCATCATCATGCGCGCGCTGGGCATTCCGGTGGAAATGTTCCCCGTGATCTTTGCGATTGGCCGGATGCCTGGCTGGATCGCCAATTACAAGGAAATCATGGAGGATGCGAAAGAGCCGCATCAGCCGGCCCCGGCAGATTTACATGGGGCGCACCCTCAATCATTATGTGCCGCTGGACGAGCGGAAATGAATCAAGCTGCGGTTTCGTTTGGCAAGCGTGGAAACGCATCACGGTTTGGCGCCGGTTTGGGGCATGATTCGTGCTGAATTTGGAATGTACTTGCCGTGAAAAAAATCCTGGTAATTGATGACGAAGAATGGCTGCGCGAGATGATTCATCTGGCGCTGAAGCAAAAGGGTTTTGACGTTGTCGAAGCTCCCAATGGCGCCGTGGGCATCGAAATGGCGCGCAAGGAACTGCCCGACCTGATTCTTTGCGACATCAACATGGAAAAGGTGGACGGATATTTGACGCTCGCTTCCCTGCGCAACGAGGCGCCGACCGCCGCCATTCCGTTCATTCTCATGACCGGGCTCGCCGACAACGCCGGCATGAGGCACGGCATGGAACTGGGCGCGGATGATTATCTGCCGAAACCCTTCACCACGGATGCGCTTTATGCCGCCGTGGACGCACGCCTGAAAAAAGCCCAGACCGTGCGCGATGAAGCCGAGCGCAAACTGGCCAGTCTGCGCGACAACATCAGCCTGATGCTGCCGCATGAATTGCGCACGCCCCTCAACGGCATTCTGGCCTATGGCGAAATGCTGGCCACGGATTCCGCCACGCTCAAGCCCGCGGAGGTCGCCGAAATGGGCCAGGTCATCCACCAGTCCGGCCGGCGGCTGGAACGGCTGGTTGAGAACTTTTTGATTTACGCGCAGCTTGAGTTGGTGGCCAGCGATCCAAAAAACGTCAACGCTCTGCGGATCGGGCAGACGGAACATCCGGTTCCGCTGATTGAAAAGCACGCCACCGCGCAGGCAGCGCAGGCCAGGCGCGCCGAGGATTTGACCCTGGAACTGGCGGACGTTCCCGTGCCGATGGCCGAGGAATATCTCGCCAAAATCGTGGATGAACTGGTCCAAAACGCCTTCAAGTTTTCGGAACCCGGCTCGCACGTGTGTGTTAAATTGAGCGAAGCCTTTAACGCAGCCGTGTTTTCCGTCACCGATCAGGGCTGCGGATTTTCCACGGAACAAATCACGCGCATCGGCGCTTATATGCAGTTCGACCGCCGAATGCAGGAGCAGCAGGGGCTGGGGCTGGGATTGACGATTGCCAGGAGGCTGGTTGGATTACATGGCGGCACGCTTTCCATCGAAAGCACGAAGGACGCCGGTGCCATCATTACCGCCAAACTGCCGAAAACGAAGGCGGAGAATCAAAACGGCGACGCTTAAAGGGGAAGTCTCAAGTAGAGAGCGGTCAGACCGCGTTCGGCAAGTTCCGCGAATAAAAATACCAAAGCCAATCCCACGATAGGCGCGAAGTCCGCCTTGCCCGCCCGGAGCGGCACGACGCGCAATGGCCGCAACAACGTTTGCGCTTCGGCCGTCACGTAGCTCCAGAACGGGTGCCTGCCAAAATAGATGTAGCTATTCAACAGATGCAACACCAGCAATGCCGCGGCGACATATTTCCATGCCAGATAGCTTCCCAAACCGATGACCAACGACTCCTCAGCGCGCTGGGCCGCTGAAGCCGGCGGCGGCACGATGGCCAGCCACACCAGCACCCAGCTCGCCAGCCACCACAAACAGGCCGTGAGCACGAGCGGCAGGAATAATTTTATTCCGCGCGACCAGCGATCAATCGGACCCAACTGCATTCGCACCAATCGGTGAAATGGCTCCGGCCCGGCCAAAATGGAAAGCAGCAGCAGCCAGAGATAGAACACGCCCAGTGTCAGCCCGAAGCTGGAAACGGAAAACAATAAAATGCGCGCAAAGGAGTCGCTGCGGAACAAAAGTTCGATGATGCCGAGATTCACTTTTCCCGCCGCCCAGCCCACTTCCAAACCGATTTGCCAGTAAAGCACCGCGCGCAAAAACAAAAGGCCGCCCAGCACCGCCAGCAAATACCACCGTCGCAACCGTCGCGGCTCGGCGCGTCGCAATGTGCCAATCAGCGTCGCGGGCGTCCGTTTGCCGAGCGGATCGAAACGAAGCGAACGCCAGTTGAGCCACAGCAACAGGCCGGCCAGATTCAGGATGAAGTTAATAACGCCCACGCAAATTTCGAACGACGATTGGCAAATGCCGAATGATTCGCAATTCGAAATTCAGCATTCGTAATTCAGCTACATCATTTTCAAAAGCGTGTCCGCCATTTCGCTCGGCGTGGCGGCGACGCCGATGCCTGCGTCCTTGAGCGCCGCGATTTTGGCCACCGCCGTGCCTTTGCCGCCACTGATGATGGCGCCCGCGTGACCCATGCGGCGTCCGGGCGGAGCGGTCGCACCGGCAATGAAGCCGGCCACGGGCTTCCGGCAATGCTGCCTGATCCACGCGGCGGCTTCCTCTTCCGCGCTCCCGCCGATTTCCCCAATCATGATGATGCCTTGGGTGTCCGGGTCGTCGTTGAAAAGTTTGATTACGTCCAGATGAGACATCCCGGGGACCGGGTCACCACCGATGCCGACGCAGGTGCTTTGGCCCGCGCCGCGACAGGTCAATTGCCAGACCGCCTCGTAAGTGAGCGTGCCGCTGCGTGAAACCACGCCAACGTGGCCTTTTTTGTGAATGTAACCGGGCGCAATCCCGATGCGGCAGCCGCCGTAAGAATCTGTTCCTTCGCCGGGCGTTACCACACCGGGGCAGTTTGGCCCGATGAGACGCGTCTTGCCATTGCCGGCCATGGCGCGTTTCACACGAATCATATCGCGCGCCGGAATGCCCTCGGTGATGCAGACCACCGTTTCCAATCCGGCGTCCACGCCTTCGAGAACGGCGTCGGCGGCAAACGCCGCCGGGACAAAAATCGCGGAGGCGGTTGCGCCGGTTTGTTTCACCGCGTCGGCGACGGTGTCGAAGATGGGGACTTTTTTGCCGGCGTGCTCGAAGATTTGCCCGCCCTTGCCGGGGGTGACGCCGGCGACGATTTGCGTGCCGTAATCAATCGAGAGCTGGGCGTGCTTCGCGCCGAAGCTGCCGGTGATGCCTTGAACAAGGACTTTGGTGTCGGGTTTGACGAGAATGGACATGGTAAAATTTACAATTTCAGATTCAGGATTTACGATTTTAATTCAAAACAATTCTTTCTGGTGTTCGTGTTTTTCCTTGATGCACTGGAGCCAACGCACCGCCTCCAAATCTCGCTCCCGGCCAACGGCCCTTTTTGCCGCGATCAAGGCGTCAATGTTCAAAAAACGAAATTCGCCATACGAAAATTTGGCAACGACACTTTGCTTTTTGACTTCATCGAAATTCCCCACGCCAGCGACTTCGCCCAAACAATCCAACTTGCCCAAATCCGTCTGCAAATAGATGTTTTTCAAGCTGCCAAAACTGCTTCGCGTTTCTTCCAGCGGCAGCTTATTGGCGGTCAACCGGTGGACAGGATGCAAATCGTTGACAGCGGATTCGATTTTGCGCACGTTCACTTCTCCGAATGGGCAGCAAATGTCGAGGTCAAACGTCGCCAGCGGCGCGCCATGAAAAACAACACACACGCCGCCGATGACAACGAAGTCCAGCCCGCCGGCCTTGAGGCGCGTGAGCAAAGCCTGGTCATTTTGCGCCATGAGATTGTCCCGCTTCTTGGACTTCGATTAAAAAATCAAGAACCTGCTGGTGTTCTGCCAGTCGTTGCTCTGGCGTCAATTTGAGCGATTCTTCGAGGAGCGACATGTCAATGCCCGACTCGAATGCCGCGCGCCAGGCCGGGCCGGCATCCGGCGGCATGGCATACTCGCCGTTCATCTGCGCCAATGTTGTCTCATCAATCATGATATCAATTTAAGCGCACGCGAATTTTCAATCAATTCACTTCGCCTTTCGTTTGTGAATCATGATTTTGTTTCCATCCGGGTCACAAATGATGGCGAACCGGCACACCGGCGTTTCGGTAATCTCCATGGCGACTTTCACGCCTTTGGATTTCAGCCGCGAAATTTCCTTGTCGAGATTATCCACTTCAAACGCAACACACGTTCCCTCATCCGAAGGTTTCCAAACCTCGCCGTAACAGCCGATGCCGAACGTGCCGGTGCCGACATCGTATTCGGCCCACAGGCCGCCGGCAGATTCCATTGTGGGTTTCAGCCCCAACACGCCTTCATAAAAAGCGCGGGCGCGTTTGATGTCCGTGACCGGGGTGCCGGTGAATGCGATTTCGGTGATCATATTTTTAACAGGCGGTTTTGGGGAGGAAGGAGCCATTCGGTTGCGGGCGGCTTTCCACGCGGAGCTTCCGGGAGGCCACGACGCGCTTCAACAGGCTGAATCCCTGGCGCAGCCTCTGCCGCCGACGCCACGGCCCCGCCATTTCGTCCAGCAATTGCGCGCGCAACACGGCGCATTCGCGCTCCGTTTTTTCGTGTTGTTGAACGAGTTCAATCATTTGTTTCTGCAATTCAATCAGACGCCGGTATGGTTCCAGATCATCATCCACCGTTTTTGCGGTCGTAACTTCCTTTTCGCCTTGAAACATCGCGCCTAAATTCCTTGAGTCACTTGTTGCCATCAACCGCCTTTACCACCTTCTGCGCCGCGTCGGCCATGGAATCGCCGGTGATGAGTTTCAAGCCGGACTCGGCCAATGTTTTTTTGCCGGCGGCGACGTTGTTGCCTTCCAGCCGGACGACCAGCGGCAGTTTCAAGCTGGTTTCCTTTACCGCCGCGACGATGCCGGTGGCGATGACGTTGCAATCCATGATGCCGCCGAAAATATTCACCAGAATCCCTTTCACGTGCGGGTCTTGCAGAATGATTTTGAACGCCGCCGTCACCTGTTCCTTGCTCGCGCCGCCGCCGACGTCAAGGAAGTTCGCCGGGCTGCCGCCGAAATGCTGGATGATGTCCATCGTCGCCATCGCCAGACCCGCGCCGTTGACGAGGCACGCGATGGAGCCATCGAGCTTGATGTAATTCAGGTTGAACTTGCTCGCCTCGATTTCCAGCGGCGCTTCCTCGTTGAGATCGCGCATCGCCTGGATGTCCGTGTGCCGGTAAAGCGCGTTGTCATCGAGCGAAATTTTGGCATCGAGCGCGACGACGGTTTCCTTGCCGTCGGGCAACTCAACGACGCACATGGGATTGATTTCGACGAGCGCCGCGTCGCATTCCCACCACGTTTTGAAAACGCCGGTCACAAATTTAACACCGGCGTTGAACAAATCACCTTTGAGACCAAGCGCGGCGGCGATTTTGCGCGCCTGAAACGGCATGATGCCAACGGCGGGATCAATCCATTCCTTGAAAATCTTCTCCGGCGTTTTCGCGGCGACCTCCTCGATCTCCATGCCGCCTTCGGTGCTGGCCATGACGAGCGGGCGGCTCACCGCGCGGTCGAGCAGCACGGCCAGATAAAATTCCCTTTTGATCTTCGCGCCGCTGGCGATGAGCAGCGTCTGCACGCGCCGGCCGTCCGCGCCGGTTTGCTTGGTGACGAGCAGGTTGCCCAACATTTTTCCGGCGGACGAAACCGCTTCGTCCACCGATGCTGCGACTTTCACACCGCCTTGAAAGCCGCTGGTAAAAATGCCTTTGCCACGTCCGCCCGCGTGAATTTGGGATTTGACGACCACCTTCGCGCTGACGCTGGAAAGAATTTTATCCGCGGCTGCGCGAACTTCTTCGAGGCTTTTGGCGGCGATTTCCAACGGCACAGCAACACCGTATTGGGCGAGCAATTGCTTGGCCTGATATTCGTGAATGTTCATGTCCTAATAAAAACCTGCCGCATTGAACGGTGATTAGCGCCGGAAATCAAACTTTTAAGCAAAGGGTTGGAATTCAAATTGCCACCGGCGACCACGATTGCGGTCCAAAGTTTGGGCTCCAGCGCCACTGGCAAATTATTTTTTGGCAGCGAGCGTTTGGTCCAGCCAGTCCACCAGTTTTGTCTGCCAGGTGGGATCAAATTTGTCCCAGTTGGCGATGCGATGCCCCGGCCCTTTGAGGAAATAAAGTTCGTATGGCACGCCGTTTTCCTTGAGCTTGGCCGCAAATTTCCGGGTGAATGGCGGGGGAACAGTTTTATCCGAATCGCCCTGCATCAGGAGGAACGGCGGCAGGCCGGGCTTGACGTGGTTGATTGGCGACATTTGCCGGAGGAGCTTCACGGTTTCCTCATCCATCGAGTCGTGGCCGATGAGATTCCGCATGGACGGCCACTTGCCGACACCGCCACGGCGTTCTGCGTCGGCCAACAAATCCGTCGGCGGCGCGAGGCCCACGACAGCTTGAATACGAGTGTCCGCCTGGGCGGTCGTAGCGGCAAGGCAGACCAGATGTCCGCCGGCCGAATAACCCAGGAGGGCGATTCGATTCGGATCACCTTTATATTGCGATGCGTGAGCCTTTACCCAGTGAATGGCGGTCTGCACATCCTCAAAACAAGCAGGCCAGCGATTGGTCGGTCCGAGCCGGTAATCAATGGAAAACCAGGTAAAATGATTTGCGGTCAGCAGTTTCAAAACGGGCGCGAAATCTCCTTTTCCGCTTTGTCACCGGCGCACCAGCCGCCGCCGTGGATGGCGATGACGACGGGAAACAGGCCGGCGCCGTCGGGCACATTTGCGTCCAACCGCAGGATTTGTCCGCCGGCTTTCCCATATTCGATGTTGGTTTTGAGTTCGGCATTGGCGGGGTTGGCGAATAAAATTGTGGCCAGACAAACGACAATGGCAAGTTTCATGGTTTGACGACAGGAATACTGTTGGTGGAATCGGCGGTGAAATTCACAACGGGAAGTCGGGCAAGGACGACTTGAGGATTCCAATGATCGTAACCACCAAGGACCTTTTCCACAGTGATGGCCCGGGCCTGTCGTTTGGTGAGTTGAGGCGCCCATTTGGCTCGTGCCTTGGGATTTGCGCCGGGGCCGGTGCTGTCAAATTCGGCGTAACGCGCCGTCTTTTCGCGGGCCGGGTCCCGCCAGTTGTCCCAGCCCACGGGGCGAACCACATCGGCCATTTCCGTGTTCAGATAAGTCACGCTCGCATACGCCCGCCAGGGGCGGCCCAGGTAAGTTTCCACGTCGGGATTTTCGCCCGTGATCCGGCAGTGCGAAAAAACATAGCCGAAGGGATGGCTGGCGGGTGTTGAGGCGGCGGTGATGTAACCATTGCCCAGGCAATTGACGTGGCAATGGTCATAAAATTCCGTGGCGCCGCCAAAAATAAAATCCACCGCCCGCCGTGCGCCAAAAGTAACTGTTACCCGGAAGTGTGATTCGTTGTGCCAAAAGTAGTGTTACCCGTTTGGCTTTATTTTTTGTTGTTCGTTCTACGTTTCTTGATGTTCGATTGCCAGCTAAAATGAGCAGGGGGGCGAGCTTCGAGCCTAAAGCTCGCGCCCCCCTGCGGTCGAATACGTGGGTCATCTTTTTTGGAATATTCCGGGAATTTCATGGCTAACAAAGGAGGCATTTAGCTGAAGCATAAATGAGCGACGTGGTTTCAAATTGTCGGCGGGCGGGTTGGAGTTGGCTTCCATCGCTTCGCGCCGGACAGAGCTTCGCTCCGCTGCGCTCTGCCGGGCCGGTGTTTTGGGTTGGCCTTGACGGCGGTGGTTGGCAGGCTTTTGGCATGAGCATGGACAACGAACTGCAGAAACATTACGCGTTGCTTTTGGGCATTGGCAGCCCGTGGGAAGTTAAAACCGTGGAATTGAAACTGGCCGAAAAAAAAGTTGAAATCGAGCTTGGCTGGCAATGGGGATCGGCGGCCAAATGCCCGGAATGCGGGTGCGAATGTTCGATCCATGACAGCGCACCGGAGCGGACGTGGCGGCACTTGGACACGATGCAGTTCACGACGTTGATTCGGGCCCGGACGCCGCGGGCAGAGTGTCCGGCACACGGGGTCAAGACCATGCAGGTGCCGTGGGCGGTGCCGCAGGGACGGTTCACGCTGCTCTTTGAACGGTTTGCGGTGGACGTGCTGCTGGCCTGCGCGAGTGTGAGTCAGGCTTGCGAACTGTTGGGCATTGGCTGGGACGCAGCGCATGAGATTATGAAACGAGCTGTGGGGCGCGGATTGGAGCGGCGGCAGCTGGATCAACTCGCGCATCTGGGGATGGATGAAAAGAGTTTCAAGCGCGGGCACTCCTATATCACGTTGTTGACGGACTTGGACCAGTCGCGGGTGCTGGAGGTGGTGGAGGAACGAACCTGCGAGGCGGCCGACCAGTTGTGGGCGACGCTGACACCCCAACAGAAGTCGGCGGTGGAAGCGGTGGCGGTGGACATGTGGGAGCCATTCATCCAGACGATTGCCAAGCAGGTGCCTGAAGCGGACATCGTGCATGACCGGTTTCATGTCAGCAAATACTTGAACGAGTCGGTGGACAAGGTGCGGCGCCAGGAACACAAGGAATTGCTGGCCGAGGGGGACGAGACACTCAAAGGGACGCGGCAACTGTGGTTGTATAATCCGCGGCATTTTAATCAGGAGCAACGGGAGGAATTTTCCGGGTTGAAGGATCAACAACTGAAAGTAGCGCGGGCGTGGGCGATGAAGGAACTGTTCAGCAAGTTCTGGGAATATCAGGAGGCGGGCTGGGCGCGACGATTTTTCAAGGACTGGTTTGGTTGGGTGAGCCGCAGCCAACTCAAACCGATGGCCGACGTGGCCCATCTGCTCAAGCGGCATTTGGAAAACCTGCTGACGTATTTGCGTCATCACATCACCAACGCCGTGACGGAGGGGTTGAACTCGAAAATCCAGAGCATCAAATCGGCGGCCCGCGGCTTCCGCAACTTCCAGAATTACCGGATACGCATCCTGTTTTTCTGCGGAAAGCTCAATCTCTATCCACTATGAAGTTCGAAGAAACCTTTTTTTGGGGTGTGGGGGAGAGTTCATTTGGTTTTCAGGGGCGAACCTGGCGCAGGGAGGCGATCATTTTCAAGCTGCGGGTGACCTCTCGTTTCAACGCGAAAGGATTCAGAGCGGCCTTTTCCTGCTCCAGACGCTGCTTGGTTTGCGGCGTCACTTGGGCGCTGGCCAGGACCCGCGCCAGGGGCGTTTGGGCCGGGCCGTAGATTCGTTTGAGACTTCCTCCGGAGCGTTCTTTACGCTCTAATTTTAATGTGACGTGGAAATAGTTGAGCAACTGCCCGTAGGCTCCCTTGACCAAGGCGTTGATGGACTCGACGACCTCAGGATTGTCATGCCGCTCATACCCAAAGTATTGGCGGACGTGCGTCCAGTTCTTTTGCTCCACATGCGCATTGTCATCCTTTTTGTAAGGCCGGCTGCGGGTCATGAACACCGGCCGGGGCCTCTTCTGCAGCCAGCTTAAAACGTGATGGTTTAAAAACTCTCCTCCGTTGTCACTATCCAAACCCAAGAGATCAAAGGGCAAGCTTTCCTCCATATCGCGCAATGCGGCCAGCGTTCCGGCTTGGCCGCGCCCCCACATCGCCCGCAACTCCACCCAACTGGTCGCGTAATCCACAGCATCCACCATCCACACAAATTCTCCGGCTACGCTGCCTCCGCACAAGGCAACCGTGTCCACCTCCAACCAGCCCGCTTTGCCCTCCTCCCAGAGGCTCCCACGGATCGGAATCTGCTGCCGCAGCAATGTGCCGGGCCGCGTCAGCGAACGTCCCGCCCGCTCAAAACGCAACGGCTCCAACAACCGATCCAATGTCCGCCCGCTGGCCATTAAAAGTTTCTCCCGCACCTCCTCAGGCAAGCGCCGCTCATCTTGCTCATAGGCCGGTATCCACTCCGGCAACATCGCCACCAACCGCCGCCCGCAGGCATAGTCGCTCGCCGCCCAGATCGGACGCAGCCAGCGCCGCAACAGACCCGGTTCATACAGCACCGGACGCCCGGTTATGATCCGCGGTCCACGCACCCACTCCGCCGCGCACAAAGCTCGAATCGCCGCCTTGCGATGATAGCCCAACAGCTCCTGCGCTTGATCCAACAGCTTCTTTTTGTGCTCCGCGCCAGCGCTTTGGTATCGCCGCCGCAACTTCGTTAATATTTCCGTCCGTGTCCGTTGACTCATGGTTTTGTCCATTCCGCCCACGGTAACAGTCACTTTTGGCGCAACGTATCATTTTACCCCCTTTTTCACCCCCTCACGGGTAACAAAACTTTTGGCGCAATTCGCCTCCAAAATAGTGCAATCTCAAACTGAAATCGGTATTAGAAGCAGCGCGCCGATTTGTCAGATACACACACGCTGTTTATTGTGCAGCCATGAATGTTAAACCGAGCAAATATCCTTTCGCCAAAAAATGGGCTGCTGAATTGGAAAGCGACGGCCATGTGCAGATCAGCACTTTTTTCCTGGAAAACTACCACCGCCTCAAGCCGTATTCCCTTACGCACGGCGAGGCGATGTTCGTCGTTCACCTGATGCAGCATAAATGGGGAGCCGAAGCTCCGTATCCGGGCTACAAAACGATTGCCAAGCGCATGGGGGTGTCCGACAAAACGGCCCGGCGGTTGGCCAAGAGTCTGGAGGACAAAAAATATCTGTTCCGTGAAGTCCGCGAGGCGAACACGAACCTATTCCATTTGAACAAATTAATTGCGGCACTGGTCAGCCTGAAGAAATCGGCTACACTGAAAGAGGAGAAATGAGCATGCCCTATCTCGTCGAACCATTATCTGCCGCGAAGCATCGCCGGAACGAATTTGCGTGCGAGTCCCCAGAATTGACGGAATTTCTTCGGACGCGAGCGCGGAAGGAAATGCAGGCGCGCGCATCGGCGTGTTTTGTGCTGGTGGCGGAAGCCGACCCGGGACGGATTGTTGGCTATTACACGTTGTCGCAAACCGCCGTCGTTGTGGGGCAATTACCTGAGGCGGTGACAAAGCGACTGCCGCGATACCCGCAGTTGGGTGCGACGCTGATCGGGCGGCTCGCCCGCGACCTCGCTTGGAAAGGCAAAGACGTGGGACGGCTGCTGCTCATTGATGCGCTGCGCCGGTGTGTTCGCCACAGTGCCGAGGTTGGAGCGGTGGTTGTGGTTACTGACCCCAAGGATGACAAAGCCCGGACGTTTTACGAAAATCACGGGTTCCTGGCACTCGACGAGCGAAGGATGTTTATTCCGATGAGCGAACTGGTTGAACGTGAGGCCAACGGATGGAACGTTTAGTCCAAATCGCTCTTGACCGATCTGCGATAAGCCCGAATGGACTCGCGCATGGCCGGGGTCGGCGGTCGTGGCGGTGCGAGCAGTGCTTCAACAAACCGCCGGGATTGGGCGGCGTCCAGTTGAATTTGGTGGCTTTTGGCAACAATCTGGCGAGCCACTTCAAGCGTGTGCATGGTAATAAATTTGGCCAGCGAGCGGCCCTCGATGGCGGCGGCTTTACGGAAAAGCTGTTTGTCCGCCGCGGTCAACCGGGCGACGAATCGCTGACTTTTGAATTCTTTCAGTGTTGCAGGCACGGCTCAAATGTATGCCTCCGTGGCACACAAATCAAGAACTAATTTTCATGCCCCACGGTAGCGTAAGAGTTGTTGTGTAAAAGGTGAAGAGCGGGTGTATCTGGGTTGTAGCGATGAACCTAAACCCCAAACCTGGAAAGGACGATACACCCATGAACGCAAACCGTGCGCTCGTCATTGAGCCTGCCGCCAGTTGGCGGCGATTGCAACAAAGCAGCGAGTTCTTTTTTGAAGACCTCGACACGCAAATGAAAGAACACCATCGCCAGTTTCTTGAAGCCTTGATGGGCCACGAACGCCAATGTTTCCTCAACGCCCACCCCTACGAGCGCACGGAGCAACGAGTGGATCAGGCCAACGGCTTCTATCACCGCCAGTTGACGACCCGCTTGGGCCTGTTGGCCCTGCGCGTGCCCCGCACTCGCTCCGGCTGTTTTCATCCTCAAGTGTTGCCCCGTTATCAACGGCGCGAACCGGTCATCAATGAAGCCTTGAAGCAAGTCTTCCTCTTGGGCGTGTCCACCCGCCAGACCGGTCGCGCCCTGGCCACGCTGGTCGAAGACGCCGTCAGTGCCGCCACCGTCAGCACCGTCGCCAAGGCTTGGGATGCCTCGGTCCTGGCCTGCCATCGCCGCGAGCTCACTGACCATTATCGCTATCTCATCTTCGACGGGGTGAGCGTGCGCATTCGCCTGGTGGGCAAGCCCATCCAAGCGAAATCGGCCCCGGCCCGGTCGGCATGTTCATTTTGTTCTCATTTTTTATTGAACTATGCAACCAACCTGCTATCCTTGAGCCCATGAAACGGCATCCTGTTGAAGCCCTGAAACCACCGGCCAACCCGAAACCCGAGCCCCTGAACCCGGTGGAAATTGGGATCATCCATCTGTTTGTCCAACTCGCCCGCGCCCTGAACCAGCCGCCGTCGGTGGCCGAGGTTTACGGCCTGTTGTTCGTTTCGCCCCGGCCCGTCAACCAGGACGAAGCCATGATGCGCCTGAACCTGAGCAAGGGGGCGGCCAGCCAGGGCTTGCGGTATTTATTGGATTTGGGGGCGGTGCGGACGGTCTATGTGGCGGCGGACCGCCGGGCGCATTACGAAGCGGTGGCCCAGTTGCGCAATTTGGCGGGCCGTTTTCTGCGCCAGCAGGTGCTGACCTATTTCGACGACAGCGGGAGCCGGCTGGACCGTATCGCCACCGAGGCGCAGAAACTTCCTGACGCCCAGCGCGAATTCGCGCTTGACCGCGTCCGGCTTCTCCGCAGTTGGGGTAAGAATGCCAACCGCGTGCTGCCGCTGGTACTCAAGCTTTTGGGTAATGGCTCGAAATGAATTTGGACGGGCAGCGCGGCAAAGGACGGAGGACGGAAAGCGGAGGGTGAGCATGGAAGGCCCGGAGGGCAGGGCGGGAAACAGGAAAACGGCGCGCACGGAGTAACGCAACCGGGCGAAGTTGGAAAAATTGTCGGTGATCCGACGCGGACAACCTGACATACGCCGAGTGACTTTGGAGACAAAGTTCTCCAAACGGCCACGTGCGGCAGCTTGTTCTTTCAAAAGGCTGAAGCACTCGAATACTGAAAGCTGAATTGAGTTATGATCAAATTGCAGCGCCGGCACGACCGCGACCTGCGCGATGTCCGCGCCTTGTTGCGAACCGGGTTGATAGAAACGCGCCGCTTGCGCGAAATGTTCGCGCAAATTGAACCGCAACTGCTCCGCTACCCAGCGATTGACCCGGCGTCTTTTCGCGCCGCCGTTCAGGAATTCTGTGATGAAGCGCAACAAATTTCCTCTCCGCCTCGACCGGGGAGAGGATAAAAGTGAGGTGTCGAACAATCGCCATGACTTCCAATGACCTGATTGCCGGTCTGCCCGGCGAAACGCTCGTGCGTGAAGGTTTGGCCGATTTCAAGTCCGGGCGGCTCACCATTCCGGCTTGCTTGATTGCCATTGCGCAAACCCGTCTGCGCCACGCCGGCCTGATCGGCAACGAACCGGGACCTATCTCCGACGGAGCGGAGCATCGGCTCTATCACCTGCTCCGCAGCGAAGGCGGCGACGCCTACTCGCGCTACAACGCCCTGGTGCGGGAACTCGTCAGCTTCGAATCGGCGCTGGACCGGCGGCGCAGGCAGCAAGGCAAAGCCGGATGGTGAATGGCGGAGAGGTCGTCTGGATTTGACGGCCACGTGGTTTCTTGGGACATTGCAGCCATGAGACTCGGCGCCAACGAAGTGAACGCAATCCGCGAAGAAATCCAGCAAGTTGACCCGATGGCGGAAATCTATCTCTACGGTTCGCGGGCGGACGATTCCGCCAAAGGCGGAGATATTGATCTCCTGGTGGTTTCAGACCGGCTTGGTTTCCGCGACCTGTTGCGATTGCGCCGACGGATTTTGGATCGCATCGGCTGGCAGCAACTGGATTTGCTGGTGGCGCGGCGGGACCAACTGAATGAGCCAATGACGGCCTTGGCGCTGGAAACGGGGACCCGATTATGAAACCCAATCATGCCCGCGAACTGCTGGCCCAAGGTCTGACGGAACTGGCCGAGGCCAGACGGCATTTGGATTTTTCGCATCAACAGGTGGCCAGCCTGCCGGACGCTCTGACTGGCGTCACCGAATCGGAACTTGAAAGTGTGGAGGCTTTAACCAGTCGTTTTGCCCGGGCGGTGGATTTGCTGGTCAACAAGGTGTTGCGCAGTCTGGATCGGGTGGAGCTCAAACCACCGGGCACGCTGCTGGACACCGTCAATCGCGCCGAGCAGCGCGGCTTCATCGCTCGCGCCAACGATTTGCGGGAAATGAAAGACGTGCGGAACATGATCGCTCATGACTACGCAGGCGCGAAAGCGGCGGAAATCTTTGCCTTTTGCCGGGAGCAAAAGTCCGTGTTCGATGCCGTGTGTGAACGGGTCAACGACTACGCCAATCGGATTTTATCCGCCTAAAGCCGGCAGGATTTATTTCTGCTCTCTACTTTCCCAATTTTTGTTTTGAAAAGAACGTCAGCTTTCCGGTCTCAGGTCTCAGCTTTTTAGCTCTTTGGACGAATCGGCAACCCTAAAACCTCCGCCCTTCAAGCAACTGATTGATTAGGCTATTGATTTCAGTTTTCAACCCTTAGCTTTTCAGCTTTTTAGAACATGGAATTGATCATTGAACCGGGTAGGGCGGAACGCAATTACTGGCGCGATTTGTGGCGCTATCGCGAGCTGTTCTACTTCCTCGCGTGGCGCGACATCCTCGTCCGCTACAAGCAGACCGTCATCGGCGTTGCCTGGGCGGTGATTCAGCCGTTTCTCACGACCGTGGTGTTCACCTTGGTTTTCAATCGCGTCGCCAAACTGTCGGCCCCGGCGGGTGTGCCCTATTTCCTGCTGGTGATGGCAGCGCAACTGCCCTGGCAGTTCTTTGCCACCTCGTTGAGCGCCTCCAGCAACAGCCTCATCGGCAACGCCAATCTCATCTCAAAGATTTATTTTCCGCGCCTGATTGTTCCCGCCGGCTCGGTCATCACCAGCTTCGTGGATTTTCTCATCACCACCGGCCTGATGGCGGTGATGATGGTCTGGTTCCGTTTCCTACCCGACTGGCGGATAGTGGCGCTGCCGCTCTTCGTGGCGCTGGCCTTCGCCGCGGCGTTTGGCGCGGGACTCTGGCTGTGCGCGTTGAATGTGAAATACCGCGACTTCCGTTACATCATCCCCTTCATTGTGCAGTTCGGATTTTTCATCTCGCCGGTGGGCTACAGCAGCGACCGGGTGCCGGCCATCTGGCACTGGCACGGTTGGGACATCCCGGCGCGGCTCCTTTACTCGTTCAATCCGATGGTGGGCGTGATTGACGGCTTCCGCTGGGCGCTCTTGCGCGGCCAGGTTGCATTTCAGCTTTCCACTTTCAGCGTTTCAGTTTTTGTCACTGTGGCGCTTTGCGCCAGCGGCATCTGGTATTTCAGGAAGATGGAGAGAACTTTCGCCGATGTCATTTGATGGCGAAAGTGAGGAGAGTGGAGGTCGAAGAGCGAAGAAAGGAGAAATCTGGGAAGCAGAGGGCAGAAATGAAAACCTCTCGACAATCAACCGCCCAGGCGTAATTTGGTCTGTATGAAAGCGATTTCTGAATTGGCTAAAGATGCCTTGGAATTGCCGCCCGTTCAACGTCTGACACTGGCGCGCATCCTTTTGGACTTATCGGACGAGAATCGGGATTTTTCTCCCGATGTTGAAGACGCTTGGGAAAAGGAGATTTGCCGTCGCATGGAAGAGGTTAAGGCCGGACGCGCCCGTTCCGCGGGATTTGACGAGGTGTTTGCCAGATTGGATCAGCGATTTCCCGCGCGCTTGCGGAATGAAGCCCATTCGGTTAATGTAGCTTCATGCAGATTCTGATCAAATTTCCGGACGCCGAAACCGAGCAACGCGCTTTGGGCAAGTTGATCCCACGCTTCTCCGGCAAGAGTTGGAGCAACGGAGAGACTGCCGTGCCGGCGCCGGCTTTGAGCTTTTTGGCCGAGCAGGGAATTAAGTTCAGTGTTATCGGACCGGCTCCCTACGAGTATGTTACGCCGCTACGAGATTCTGGTGCCATTGGTGTTCAATGACGGGACGCCGGTGCCGGAAGCATTGCTGGCACAAACTTTCGCCGAACTGCGCGCCCATTTTGGCGCCGCATCATGGGAAACACAGGTTTTGAAAGGGGTCTGGGAACAGGAAGGCGCCGTTTATCAAGATAATCTGACTCGCTTTTTTGTGGATGTGCCCGACGTTCCCGAACATCGCGAGTTTTTCAAGCAATTCAAGCAGCGTTTGAAACAGCGTTTCCAGCAGTTGGACGTGTGGATTACCTCTCATCCCGTGGACGTCATCTAACTCTGGTCTGTCGTCCGTATTCTGTAGTCGTGTAGTCCATTGTATGTCTGACGTCATCATTTCCGTCGAGAAGCTCGGTAAGAAACGTGATAACAGACTACAAGACAACCGGCCACGGACTCATTACGGACTCATCACGCACCCATCACGCACCCATCACGCACCCATCACGCACCCATCACGGACCCATCACGGACCCAGCCCTAATCCAACGGGCACCGGCCAGACCCGGAAAAAGCCAGACCCAAATGGGACAAAACGGCGCAGTAGTTTTGACAGGATAGCCGCTTGCTCTGCGCTGCAAGCTCCACACTCCACGCTTCACCCTTATTAACGCAACTTTGATGAAATCGTGGCGTTTGCGGAGGTGGAGAAATTTCCGGACACGCCGGTGAAATCAAATGGCACTGCCTGAATTTAACACCCAAGGTGATTTGCCGCCAGGCGTGCATCGCGCCGCGCCCTAAACCTGACGATTTTGAACCATGCGCCTCAAGGAATTTGAAGTGCCGCTGGACGGCGGGTTCTATCTGGCGGTCGAAATCGAGTCGTTCGCCGGCCAAATCACGCGGTTTGTGGTGCGGCTGATGAAAACGGCTGATCCGGATGTGAACGTTGCGCGCTACGATACCGCCCACGGGATGCCACATCGGGACCTGCTCGGCAGAAAAAAGGGCCTGTTGCGCAAGGACTGGCTGGTCGGTATGAGTTTCAAGGAGGCCTTGCAATTTGCGGTCAGTGACCTGAAAATGAATTATGAACGCTACGATCAAATATTCGAAAGCAATTAAGGCCCCGCGCGGCGTGCCGACGGTTCCGCTTCGCGACCGGATCCCCCGCCGGGATGAACTGAAGGAGGTGGAAGCTTTCATCCGCTCATCGGGCGGCAAGCCGATGAGCCAGAGCACCAAGAAGCGCCTGGCCCGGGCGGGATGCGGTGGCTTCCCAAAGGACTAATGCTTCCCGTTCCAAACGCGGCATTGTGGACGTGATCGTATGATAACGAACGAGCAGGAATTCCAAGTTACGCGGGAACGCATCGAGCAGTTTCAGCGATGGCTGGCGCAGATGCGTCGGACAGCGCGCCCCGAGGAATTGGAGGCCGCCGCCAGCGGCTATCGTCTCGAGATCGAGCGGATGCAGGCAGAAGTAATGGACTATCTGCTTCATCCACCTGCGGTCGAACGCCGGCCTCAGCCGGCCTAGCTTTGTTGGCAAATTTCAATCCGTTGTGTTCCGAGCGCAGTTCCGGTTGCTTTTCGCCGTCCAAATTTTTGCTTGGAGAATGACTTCTGACACTATCGCTTTTCAGTTTTCAGCATTTTAGAAGATGAGTGACGCGATCATATCCGTCGAGCATCTCGGCAAGAAGTACCGGATTGCGCACCAACAGCAGGGCCGGCGGTATGTGGCGCTGCGAGATGTCATTGCGCAAAAAATGAAAGCGCCGTTTCAGTTTTTGCGCAGGACGACAAGACGACAAGACCACGGGCTGCGAGACCACGAGACTACAAGACTACAAGACCACAGTCCCGAAGTCCGTAGTCCGTTGTCCAGTGGTCAGCTTGCGGGTAGTCCGCGAACCGAGGACTTTTGGGCGCTTCGCGATGTCAGCTTCTCGGTTCGCCAGGGCGAGGTGGTGGGCATCATCGGGCGGAACGGGGCGGGGAAGAGCACGCTGCTAAAAATCCTGAGCCGCATCACGGAACCGACGGAAGGGCGCGTAACCATCAAAGGCCGGGTGGCGAGTCTGCTGGAAGTGGGCACGGGGTTCCATCCCGAACTGACCGGGCGCGAAAACATCTTTCTGAACGGCGCGATTCTGGGGATGCACCGGGCGGAGATTAAACGGAAGTTCGATGAGATTGTGGCGTTTGCGGAAGTGGAGAAATTTCTGGACACGCCGGTGAAACGTTACAGCAGCGGCATGTATGTGCGGCTGGCCTTTGCCGTGGCCGCTCATCTGGAGCCGGAAATTTTGATTGTGGACGAAGTGCTGGCCGTGGGGGACGCGGAATTCCAGAAGAAATGCCTGGGCAAAATGCGGCAGGTTTCCAAAAGCGAAGGCCGCACGGTGTTATTCGTTAGTCATAATATGGCAGCTGTGCAAACACTCTGTCAAACCGGGATTTTGCTGGAGCGCGGCGGCATCGCCGCGCGAGGAAACATTCGAGATGCCGTCACGCGTTACTTGTCATCGCAGACAAAATATGACGAGGGTATTGAGCAAAGAGCTTTCAGCCCGAGACTTTCGCTCAGTCGCTTGGAAATAGCTCCCGCCGTTGTGAAGCAGCACGAGCGAATGACTTTGAATCTCGAACTGGCGGCGAAGTCGGACGACGTCATCAGCGATTTGGCGCTGCTGATTCACGCTCCCGGTGGCGAACGCGCTTCGTTGATTGACCTTCGGTCGGCCTCCGGGGCTTACAGTTTGCCGGCCGGGCGAAGGCTGGCCATCACGGCGGAAGTGGCGGACGTTCCTTACGTCGAAAACGAATTTGCCGTCGGCTTGTATATCAACGCCGATTCTGTGTGCGAAAGTTTTTTGAACCTCAGCACTTTTTCCGTTTTGCCCTCGCAGTCGAACGGCCAGGTGGTTCCGCGCGAGCCGCAGTTTCGCGGCTTCGTCGAATTGAAAACGCTAGTGGCCCATCAGATCATGTGAACCGCATGAGGCTGGAACTGCTTTCCAATCCACTTTTGCTCCTTGAGCGCGCCGGCCAAGTCGCGGCTTCCCGTCTCAGATTGCGCCGACTTCGTGGGACGCCCGCCCGATTCCTTGATGTAGGCCACGTTGATTCGCTGGAACTGCTGGAACTGCTGCGTCCCGAAGCTCCGAAAATAATTTATGACATCGGTGCCAACGTCGGCACGTGGACGCTGCTGGCCAAGGCGGTGTTTCCCGTTGCCGAGGTCCAAGCATTCGAGCCGTTGAAGAAACACGTTGCGGGCTTCAAAAAAAATACCGACGCACTCAAAGACGTGCATCTGCACCAGACGGCTTTAGGCCCGACAAAGGGAAATCAGGCTTTGCAGATCGCAAGTTTCAGCGATGCCTCGAGTCTTTTGGAAATCGGCGCGAGAATGCACGAACAGTATCAAATCCAGAAATCCGGCGAAGAAATCGTGCCGGTCGAACGGCTGGATGATTATGTTTTGCGCCACAATTTGCCGCCGCCCGATTTGATTAAACTCGACGTGCAGGGCTACGAATTGGAAGTTCTCCGGGGTGGCTTGGACTGCCTGCACCGCGCACGCGCCGTGATCACCGAAGTATCGTTTGTTGAATACTACTCAAAGCAATGTTTGTTCGCGGACGTGGTTGAATTCATGGCGCGCCAAAATTTCCGGCTGCATTCACTTGGTCTCGGGACTGCGTTGGGAAAACCGCTGACTCAAACGGACGTTTTGTTTCGGCGCGGCGTCAGCAGAAAAGTTCAATGAGTGCTACGTCGAAAGCCACGGTCCGAATTTTTCTATGCACGTACCGGCGCAACCAACTCCTGCGGCGCGCCATGAAGAGTTTGCTGGATCAAACACTTTCTGATTGGGTCTGTGAGTTGCACAATGATGCGCCAGACGATCCGTTTCCTTCCAAACTTGCCGCTGAAATCCATGACCCAAGGTTTATTGTGGTTAATCACAACAATAACCTTGGCGGCGTCGGCACGTTCAATTTGATGTTTGGGCCAAACCAGGAGCGCTATATTAGCTTATTGGAGGATGATAACTGGTGGGAACCCGAGTTTCTCGAAACAATGGTTGGAGCAATGGATTCACATCCAAACATCAAGGTAGGTTGGTCTAATATGCGTTTTTGGCAAGAGGAAATGGACGGAACCTGGACTGACCTAAAAAAGAATGTTTGGGAGCGGCCATCAAAGGTTCCCGTTGAGTTGTTCGATTGGCCTAATTACGTGCAAGCCGATACCGCACTGCATTCAACTGGAGCTATGTTGATCAGGTCCGGCACTCTGGAAGATTTCAAGATCCCGATTCAAACTATGTTTGAATTTGCCGACCCTGTTCGGGAAAGAGCGATGCCGCATCCGCTTCTTTTCATAGCACAACCGTTGGTAAATTTCTCTCTAACTCTTGAAACGGCACGAGACAAATCGCCCAAAGGAAGACTTGAGCATTACGTTCTCCTGATTGCCTCATTTTTTAAACATGTGCAGGCTGACGACCATGTGATCCTTCAAATATGGGAGAGAAAACGCCGTTGCTCCGTGCGTGCAACTCACATTTTGATTTTGGCCGGATTAGCTGATTCAAACTGCCGAAGACTTCTTCACTATGCAAAGGCTTCCGAATGGATATTGTTTTTTTTAATCGGTTTGAAACACCTTAGCCTTTACGCCGCTGGTTTACGGGCCCGGTCACGGTATCCAGATTTATGGACATATCTCGACCATCATACTGCGCGTAGAGTGGTTGAGGGAAAAGCGAAAGTCGGCTGCAAGCGAATATCGACTTCATCAGCGACCAAATGAGCCGTAAGTCTACGTGAGCCGAATTTGTCTCTATTTCAAATATGAGCCGCTGCAGGATCGTTGGCTCCGGGGCGATCATTTTGTTCGGCCGTTTATCCGGCGGATAATCCGGGGCAAGCCAAGGTACGTCAGCGGTGTGGATAGAGTGTTCGTCAACCTGTGTGCGGGTCTGGACCAATTGGGCATAAAATACACGGTTAATCTGCCATTCTCCAAACTAAAATCAGATGATTGGGTCGGGGTCGTTGGTCGAGGACCACATGTACTAAAGGGTTATCGCGCGCCCAATCCCATTGTCGCTGGGGTTGCGCTGATGACGCATCCTAGCGAATGGCCGACCTTATGCGGAGAATATCCAGTGGTAAAATATCTTCAGCATTCCGAGTGGGCGAATAATTTGTATAAACCTTATTTCGGCGAACGCTGCGCCATCTGGCCGGTCGGGATTGATACGGAGAAGTGGAAACCTTATACGTATGGCGACAGGACTACGAACTATAGGACCGCTGACTTTTTGATTTATGACAAGGTGCGCTGGGAGCATGACAGATACGAAGCTGAGTTGATTCAGCCTATTCGAGATGAATTAACGAAGCTTGGACTGATATTTCGCGAAATCCGCTATGGCTTTTACATGGAGGAGGATTTTCGGCAGACGTTGCAACAATGCAAAGCGATGATTTTTTTATGCGAGCACGAAAGCCAAGGATTGGCGTATCAGGAATGTTTGTCCAGCGGGGTGCCGATTTTGGCCTGGGACCAAGGCTGGTGTCTTGACCCCAACCGCTTCAGATGGGGTCAGCCGGAAATCCCAGCCACGAGCGTCCCCTACTTTGACGAGCGTTGCGGCTTAAGGTTTCAAGAGGCACCGCAGTTCCCTGGTAAGCTCGACGAGTTTTGGAGCCGCCTCCAAGCCGGCGCCTTCCGTCCGCGTGACTTTGTCTTGGAGAACCTTACGTTGGAAAAGTGTGCTCAACAATATGTTGCCTTGCTTCGACAGGCATCGCAGGGGAGCGGCGGGTCTTAGTGCCCAGGCATATCATCATCATTACCGGCAACTCACTTTGCCATAACCCGCGTGTTCTCAAAGAAGCGCGCGCGCTGGCGGTCGCGGGATACGACGCGGAAATTCTTGGCGCATGGTTAGACGCCGGAACCAAGGCGCGAGATATGGAACTGCTGAAAGATGCCCGATTCCGCTTCACGCCGGTGCTGGATGTTAACTTGGAACCGTGGGCTTGGGCTTACAGCCGGCTGCAAGTGCGATTGGCACGCGAATGGCATCAACGCACAGGCCGGGAAACAGCGTGGCAGCTTGGCTATACCACACGCGCGCTGCTCCGCGCCGCGCGGCAACGGCAGGCGGACTTGTTCATCGCCCATTCTGAACCGGCGCTCTTCGCTTTAGCGCAGCTAAAGCAGCCGGGAGCAAGGAGCGCCGAGCCGCGAGTCGCTCCGGAGGCTCCACGCTCCACACTCCACGCTCCACACTTTCGCGTGGGAGTGGACATGGAGGATTGGTTTTCGGAAGATTTGTTGCCGGAGTATAGAAAGGGAAGACCAATTCAACTGCTAAGAAGCTTGGAGCGGGGAGTCTTGAGCCAGGCGAGCCACAGCACTTGCACGTCGCGGGCGATGAGCGAGGCGTTGGCCAAGGAATATGGCTGCCGTCCACCAACGGTGATTTACAATGCATTTCCGTGGGCTGACCGGCAGAAATTGGATGGAGAGTTCAAAGATCGGAAAGACCGCAGCGTGCCAAGTCTCCACTGGTATTCGCAAACGTTGGGTCGGGGACGTGGTTTGGAAGAACTATTTGCTGCTTTGCCTCATGCGAAAGTAAAATTTGAAATTCACTTGCGGGGCAACCCAATTGCCGGGTTTCACACATGGCTGCGAGAGCAGTTGCCGGAGAAATGGCGTGCATCAGTCTTTATTCACGATTTGGTTTCCAATGACGAATTGCTATCCCGCATTGCCGAGCACGACATCGGATTTGCCGGCGAACAAACCTACTGCCGCAGCCGCGACCTGACGGTGACGAACAAACTTTTGCATTATCTTTTAGCCGGACTGCCGGTAGTCGCAAGCGAAACGGCCGGTCAGCGTGAAGTCGCGGCTCAGGCGAACGGCGCGGTGCGGATATATCCTTCCGACGATTCACTCGCACTGGCCACGCAATTGAATGTGTTGCTGGCTTCCGCAGAGGAATTGCAGTCCGCCAAAGCGGCCGCATTGGAAGCGGCTGAGAAAACGTTTTGCTGGGAGCATCAAGTTCCTGTGCTGCTCTCTAGTATAAAACGATCCCTTCCATGAACTGTCCGCTTTGCAGCGAGAGGCGGCAAACTGTTTTCCATCAGTGGCCTAGCTTTACGGTGAATAAGTGTTTCGCATGCGGCTTCCGGTTCATTGACACCAGTGCGCCAGAGTATCCCCAAGACGCGCAGTATGTTTACGACGAACCTGGGGATTTCGCGATCAATCCACAACAACCCCATATTCAGCGTCGCGTGCGTGACATTCTGCGTTTCAAGCAACCACCGGGGCGCGCCTTGGACGTTGGCTGCGGCAAGGGGGAAGTTTCCGTGGCTCTGGTGCAAGTGGGTTTTGATTGCACCGGCCTCGACATGAAGGAGCGGTTGATCAATTACCTCCAGCGGCACCAACCAACGGTGCGTTGGATGCGCGCCGATACCGATGAATTGGAACGGATGGGCGAACAGTTCGACGTGATTTCACTGTACCATGTGCTGGAGCATTTGTCGAAACCCGTCGAATGCCTGGCGAATATCAAACGGCTGTTGCTGCCCGGCGGATTAGTGGTAATCGAGGTACCCAACGTAAACGGGTGGGAAGCCAAGTTAAAAGGGCCGAACTGGCATTACTATAAAGTGGACCATGTCAATTATTTCCGGCCTTCGGACCTGAAGCACGTGGCTGAAGTATGCGGCTTGAGGGTTTTGGCAGTCCGTGGCTATCAGCATTTCTCTTATCCGCAAGAGGTGTGGTGGAAGGATGTCATCAAAGGAACTGCCGGGCGAATTGGTTTCCAAGATGTCGTTTCCATTTTTCTACGAGTGCCGGCATGACCATATTCTAATGGTTCCCGGCTTTGGTTGAGCTTTACACTCCTTACGCAAAGAAACGGCAAAAGACTGACGAAATCATAACCTTAAGCCGGTTAAAGACCAACACCTCATCAAAATCAGATAGTTAGACTCAGCTCAGATTATCTATGAATGCGACAAAAATGCTTTTCATGCGCTTTGTGCCCACATCTTGGATCATTAAACTTCAAGCGGCTATTTTCAATCGGCTGAACCTGACGTTTAAAATGCCATCTGGGATAAACATTGCGGTAATGAGCCGCGGTGAATGGTTTACATACAACGATATTTGGGTTGAGGGTGTTTACGATGCAGCCATTCGGCGCGCCTGCAATGCGATTGGTAAGATACGAGTGTTGGACCTTGGGGCAAACGTGGGCTTTTTTGCGTTACGTTGTGGCCACATTTGCATGACGGATGGAAAGGACTTTTTGATTTATGCCGTTGAAGGTAGTCCCACGGCCTATGAGGAGTTACACAGTCGAGTATCTACCCAAACTGTCGCGTTTGGGAAAAAAGTGCGATTATTCCATGGTCTGGCTGGAAAGCGTGATGGTGCCGCAGAAATGCTAGAATCACACAACTCTGGTCTCAATTCTGTTTCTTTACTTGCTCGACCGCGTTTGGGGCGTCGTGGAACAAAATCCATTCCTTATGTTGATCTGGACTGGTTAATGAAGGACGAGAATAGTATCGAATTACTCAAATGCGACATTGAAGGATCCGAGCAGGATTTTATTGAGAACTACTCTACTCTCTTTGCCAAGGTAAAAGTCGCCATTTTTGAATTTCACCACGATCAATGTGATGTAGATGTCATGGAGCGATTATTGGGCGCCAGCGGGCTAAGGCGTGTTTCGATCTCGCATGATTATAGCAGCACCTCTGTCAGAATGTTCGCCCGCAATAACGAGGAGCATTGAGTTATAGAATTATAGTATGCGGATATTGATTCTATCTCCTCCCACTCTTCCATTGCCGCCGACGCAATACGGTGGAATCGAGCGTTTCGTCTGTGGCTTGGCCGAAGAATTGGTGAAGTATGGTCATGACGTAACAGTGGTTGCCCCAGCCGGTTCACGGTTGCGGGGCGTTACTTGTTTGACATGGCCAGACGGTGGGGCGATAACCAAGGCGCGATATTTGCGACAAGTGGCCAATGATTGTCAGCCCGACATAATACATAGCCATACTAGAGTAGCATATTTACTCGGATTGCTGGGAGCAAGATGCACCGCGCCAATTATCGAGAGTTATGGTGTTTTGCCGCGACGGCAGGCACGCCTAGCGGTGACGTTGCTGGGAGCGAGGCTTACCATTGCGGCGTGTAGTCGATGGATTGCGGAGAGCGGACGCCGCATTACAGGAGGACGATGGGTCAGTATCTATAACTCCGTGGATGTTAATCAGTATCGTGCTACGATCTCGGTGCCCGCGGATGCACCTTTGATCTTTTTGAGTAGGATTGACAAAATCAAAGGACCGGACTTGGCCATCCAAGTGGCCAGACGGACGGGACGTCGCCTGATTCTCGCCGGAAGGATCGCTCCAGATGGGCCTAATGCAACATTTTGGCGTAAGGAAGTCGAGCCGAAATTGGAGCCGGGAAAAATTGACTACATAAGTCTGGAAAATGATGAGCACAAAAATGAACTATTAGGAAAATCGGCAGCGCTCTTGGTGCCGGTTCGTTGGAAGGAGCCATTCGGTTTGGTGTTCGCAGAAGCGCTGGCGTGCGGCACCCCGGTAATCTCGCGTCCGAGGGGTTCACTGCCTGAAATTGTGAGGTCTGGAGTCGAAGGTTTCCTCGGAGAAACGCTCGATGAGCTATGCGAGGGCGTTGGCAAAATTGCTTTACTCGACAGGCGTAATTGCCGCAAGCGGGTAGAACAGTGTTTTTCACGGGAGAAAATTATGCGCCAGTATGAAGCGCTCTATCAGTCGTTGCTGACTGGGGGGGAGCCAGCAAGTTAGCCATTGCTTTCCAAGAAGAACATTCATGCGACGCGTTTTGATTGTCAGCAGCAGTTTTACTCCAGCCATGCCTGCCAACGTGCACCGGGCTAGACACTTGGGGTGGTGTCTGCAAGAGACAGGCTGGAATGTGGAGGTGTTAGCGCCTTCGGCCGGATTTCAACATACAAAATGGCTGGATGAAGATGCCACCGATTTCTTTCCAACCCACATTCCTTGCCATGAAGTCCGGCCGCCAAAGAGTAAGTGGCTAGAGAACTTGGGTGCGAAAAGCATGGCTTGGCGGGCGTTATTGCCCATGTATCGAAGGGGCTGCGAACTGCTAGCGTCCAGACGTTATGATTTGGTTTATATCACAACCACGGTTTTCAATTTTTTTTGTCTGGGGCGGCCGTGGCGGCGACAATATGACGTTCCGTATGTTCTGGACTTTCATGATCCGTGGTATCTCCCCAACCGAACCATTGCTACCACCAACCATCAAATCAAAGCTTGGTTAAGCAACCATTTTGCTCGTTACCTAGAGTCCTATGCCGTCCGCCAAGCCGCAGGACTAATTGCCGTTTCACCCAATTACATTGAGGAATTACGCGGGCGCTACGCCGATGCACCGGCTTTCCATCATAGTCGCTGCTCGGCCATTCCGTTTGGAGTGCTGCCACGGGATTTCGAACTGGCACAGGCAGTGCAACCGACCCCAGACCACGGACCACGGACCACGGTTGAAATTGCTTATGTGGGCGTCGGTGCGGAAATCATGGCCAATAGTTTTCGCCGTATCGCCGATGGTTTGGCCCGGTTGCGGCGGCAACAACCGGAATTGCTCTCGCGGATTCGTATTCGATTGTTTGGCACAGACGGACGTTGGAAGGACGGCTCGCCGAAAATCCTGCAACTACAAGCAAGCGCCGCAGGAATTGGCGAGCTGGTTGAAGAAGACCCGCGCATCATTCCCTATCGGGCGGCCATAGCACGAGCCATCACTGCCGATGGTCTGCTAGTGCTCGGCGTGGACGATCCGGCTTATATGCCTTCAAAGCTATTCCTCTATGCAATGACCGGCAAACCGTTGCTGGCCTGCATGCACGCGACTTCGCAGGTGAATGATTATTTCGCTCGTTTCCCGGAATTGGGCACACTCATCCACTTTGGCGGCTCGCCCGAAACGGAAGCCGCCGAGGATCAATTGATGATGCAATTTCTGAAACAGGTGGTGGAATGCGAAACGTTCGCACGCGAAAGCATCCGGACTGAATTTTCCGCCGCGGCGATGGCGCGGAAGCACGTAGAGTTGTTTGAAAAAGTTCTCGCATCAAAAAGCTGACATGATGAAATCACCGGTGGCTTCCGGCGTCTCTCATCCGACCTCCGACCTCTATTTTGAATGATTCTATTCGGCCATCCGACGGGCAACCCGAATTCGCACCACGCGGCGCTGGCGCATTTCGAAGCGGGGCGATTGGAGGCGTTTTGCGTGCCGTGGATGCCATCGGCACTCTCATTGAACCTATTATCAGCCATTCCTTCTTTGCAGGCCAAGGCGGATCGTCTGGCGCGGAGGCGTTTTGAGCCGTTGGCGCACGCGCCCAAAATCCAAGGGCGGCTGGGTGAACTCCGGCGCCTGCTCATTCGCGCCACTGGCCACGGCAATGAAGGGTTGGCGTACGAAGCGAATGATTGGCTGATGCGCACGATGACGCGAGAATGTCACCGGAAAACGGTGACGGCGGTTCACGTTTACGAGGATTGTTCGCAGTGGCAATTTGAGGAGGCCAAACGGCTGGGCAAGGCGTGCATTTACGACATGCCCATCGGGTATTATCAAGCTTGGGAAAAAAAGAAGGAGGAGTTGGTCCGCCAATACGCCGACTGGCTGCCGCCGGGCGGGCTGACATCCAACGGCTGGGTCAGGCCGGAACAAAAACGGCGTGAAATGGAATTGGCCGATTTGGTGCTCGCGCCGAGTGTCTTCGTGAGGGAAACCATTTTACAGTTTCATCCCGACAAGAAAATCGCCCTCGCGCCCTACGGCGTTGATTTTGAATTCTGGAAACCATCTCCGAACTCCGAACTCCGAACTCCGAACTCCGAACTCCGGTTTATCTATGCGGGTCAGTGTTCGATTCGCAAGGGGACACCGCTACTGCTTGAGGCGTGGGCAAAAGCGGGGCTGAATGACGCACACTTGGAATTGGTTGGTTCTTGGCAACTAGCCCCGGAGCGGCTGAAAAATCTTCCACCGAACGTTACATTCAGCGGCCCGGTGGCGCGTGAAATATTACGCCAAAAACTTTGCGAAGCCGACGTATTCGTTTTTCCCACGTTTTTCGAAGGCCGCTCCCTAGTAGTTGGTGAAGCCTTAGCATGCGGCCTGCCGGTGATCACGACAAATGCGAGCGGCATAACAGAGCTGGTGGATGAGACTTGTGGCCGGATTTTGCCGCCTGGCAACAAAGAGGCATTAGTCGAAGTGTTGCGCTGGTTTTCGCAAAATAGGGGCCTGCCGCCAGCGATGAAAACGGTCGCCCGCGCGAAAGCCGAGAGCTGCACTTGGACGAATTACCGAATGTGCGTGAGCGAAGCAGTCACGCCATTGGCGTAGAAGCAGAAGGCAGAAAGCAGCAGTCAGTGGTCGGAAGTCAGAAGTCATTAGTCAACAGGCAGCTCAGTTTCCAGCTTTTGAAAAAGATTGCTTTCATCGTTTCGCATCCGATTCAGTATTACGCGCCGCTGCATAGGCAATTGGCCAAGCGGGCGGATGTGCAGATCAAAGTTTTCTTCACCTGGCACGCCGGGGAGAAGGCACAACTGGACCACGGTTTTCAGAAAGCAGTGGCGTGGGACATCCCTTTCACCGATGGCTATGAATTTGAAGCTGTGCCCAACACGGCGCGCAATCCCGGTCCGCATCATTTTTCGGGATTGCGCAATCCTTCGTTGGTCCAAGCCGTGCTCGACTGGAATCCGGACACGGTGCACATCACGGGCTATGCCTACCACAGTCATTTGTTTGCAATGCGGGCATTGGCGCGACGCGGCATGCCGCTACTTTTCCGGGGTGACTCACATTTGCTGGACGGTCGTGGCGACTGGTGGCGCTGGCAAATAAAACGCGCGGTGCTCTCTAATATCTATTCCTGGCCGGTTGCATTCCTTTGCGTGGGCCAAGCAAATCGTGATTATTACCGCGCCTTTGGAGTGCCGGAAACCAAGCTTTTTCACTGCCCGCATTCCATTGAAACGGAGCGATTTGCCGAACCGGAAGGGGAACTGGAGGAAAAGGCAGCCGCTTGGAGAAAGGAGCTTGGAGTCAGCGCAGACCGGAAAGTGGTGTTGTTTGCAGGGAAGTTTGAGGATAAGAAACAACCCCTGCCGTTGATGCGGGCGTTTCTGGAAGGGAACTTTAAAAACGTGATGCTTCTGCTGGTGGGGGATGGCGAGTTTGGCTCACAAGTGAGCGAACTTGCGGGCAAATATCCGGGACGAATTCGTGTGCTGCCGTTTCAGAACCAGAGCAGGATGCCGGTGGTCTATCGGCTCGGGGATCTGCTGGTGCTACCATCGGCCTACGGCGAAACGTGGGGGTTGGCGGTGAACGAAGCAATGGCTTGCGGTCGCCCGGCGCTGGTCAGTGACCGCGTGGGTTGCCATCCAGATGTCATCCGTCCGGGCGAAAACGGGGATGTGTTTGCCGCTGGTGATTGGCGGGACTTTCAAAATAAACTCAAGGGGTTGATTGACGCCGATTGGCGATCACGTCAACAAAATATCAAATCATGGGCGAAGAATTGGTCCATAGAAAAAACCGGAGAAACACTCGTCCAGGCCGTTCACCGAGGGCAAGCGTAGCTCCAGGCGTTCAGTGGTCGTTGGTTGCGGCGGCATTGGTCTTTTTATTCCTGACCGCGCGGGACTGGTCCTTTGCAGGATTGGGATGGGCGGAGTTGATCCTGTTGCCGTGTCTCATGGTGTTATGTGTATGGCCCGGCATCCAGTGGTATCGCCGCGGCATGCACTGGCTCCCGCTAGGCGAGGCGTATGCGGCGATGCACTTGTTCTACTATGTACTGCCTTGCTTGGAAGGACGCGCTGACTGGCTGGAGGTTTCGGAATGGAATCGCTTCCTCACTCTATTGGGAGTAATCGTATCTCTGGCAGCGTTTTTGACCGTGTATCGTATAAGCCTGCCAAAACAACGTCCGGTATCGGGGGCAATCGGGGTCATGCACCGCGAGGTTAATGTCAGCATCGTCTGGGGAATGTTCGGAGCGTGGCTGGCTTGGACCGTGGCTGCGGAAAGCGGCTGGCTGCCGAACGTGGGAAGCGTGTTCAATGTCTTTCGTTCGGTGGTCACCGCTTCGGGCAGCATGGCGGCGGTCTTTCTGTTCTACCAATTGGGCCGAGGACGTTTTACAGCGGTTGAACGGGTCTTTCTAGTGGTCGGCTTTGTGATGGGGTTGGCGTTTAATTTCGCGAGCGGTTTTTTGAACGGAGGCGCTGAAATGATGGGCGCGGCATTGCTGGCCTTCTCCCTGGGACGCAAACGGCTTCCGGCCATTGCGACGTTGGTGTGCCTAGTAACGCTCGCGGTATTGCAGCTAGGCAAGGTGGAATACCGTGCCACGTATTGGGCGCAGGACCAAAATACCAGCAGCCGACCCATTGGCTTGGTAAATGGATATACAACCTGGCTGACGGCTGCGTGGCATGGCCTCATGCGGGAAAATCAGGGAAACGGTGAGCAAGAGGGATTTTTGGAACGAATCAGTCTAATTCAAATCTTGGCTCATGCAATGGAGGTCGTTCCCGCCCAAGAACCGTTTCTAAAAGGTCAAACTTACCTGATGCTGCCGGAATTGATGGTGCCCCGTGTTTTCTGGCCGGAAAAACCGCGCGGCACGTTGCCCAGTGAAACCTTGGGCATCCACATCGGAATTCAAACGCTGCAAGGCGCTGACATCACTGGGGTGGCCGTGGGACAGGTGGCAGAAGCATGGATCAACTTCGGCTGGCTTGGATTCGCGTTGGCTGGGGCCTTTATGGGCCTGCTTTTCGGCCTTCCCGCCAGGCTATCCCGAGAACTGGCACCGAACCAGGCCGGCTGGCTGCTGGCCTCCGTCTTTCTCATTTACAGTATTAACCTCGAAAACACCGTTGTGGAGATTTTGTGTTCGCTATCTACAGCCTTGATAATGGGAGTCGTTCTCTTGCTGGCCATTTCGCGGGAAAGAATGGGCAACGTGGGGCAAAGCGCGGAGCGCAGAGCGCAAAGCGGGGGAGCCCAGAGGGCGGTGGTCGGAAATCAGAGGTCGGAGGAAGCGCCGTTTTCGGCGACGAGGCCGATTGGGAAAAGTTGAAAACTGAAATGCTGAAGGCCGACAGCGTGCTTGCACCGCGGCGGATTCTTGTGTTCCGCATCGGTCAAATTGGCGACACGGTGGCCGCCTTGCCCAGTTTGTGGGTGCTTCGAAAACAGTTCTCGAATGCCCGCATTGTTATTTTAAGCGAAATACCGGCCAAGAAAACACATCTTCCGCCGAAGACGGTTTTGCCTCAAACTGGGTTGGTGGATGGATTTGAGAAGTATCCCGGCGGAGCCTCGGTTAGAAATTTTATCACCGCCAAGCGACAAATCACACGATTGCGGAGACAGGGGTTTGACACTTTGGTCTATTTAACGCCGAGTGGGCGAACCAAAAAGCAACGGCTACGTGATCAATTGTTCTTCCGTCTCTGCGGGATCAAGCGTTTGTTGGCGTTCAAAGGATTTGCCGAAAATCCATATTTCAGATTGCCCGATGGAACAATGGTACCGCTACAGAAGGAGGCGGATGCGCTGCTTCACAGATTGAAACTTGACGGCCTGCCGGTTCCTGCTGCCGGTCAAGGTTGTATGGATTTGCAAATCACGGAAGCAGAACGAGAACGGGCAAGGACTTGGTGGCGGCAAAATGGCAGCCCCATAACGCCGCAAGGTTGGGTGGCGATTTGCACCGGTGGAAAAGCACCCTCTCAATTGTGGCCATTGAAGCGTTACTGTGAAGTGGTGCAATTGCTGATAAAAAGTCATGGATTTTTCCCTGTAATCATTGGAGGCAAAGAAGACCGCCAAGTAGGAGAAGAATTACTTGCAGGGTGGGGAACCGGCTTGTGTGCGGCGGGCCAGTTGAGCGTGCGAGAGTCAGCCGCTCTCATGGAAAGTGCCCGGTTTTATCTCGGCAATAACACGGGCGTGATGCACTTGGCGGCGGCAGTCGGCACTCCTTGCGTGGCTGTATCTTCCGCCCGCGATTGGCCCGGAATTTGGGAGCCTTACGGCAACGGCCACAAAGTATTGCGTTTCGATGTGCCGTGCTCAGGCTGCAAATTGGAAGTCTGCGACAAAAATCTGGATTGCTTGAATGGGATTCACGTTGAGCGTGTTTATCAGGCGTGTGTGGAAGTGCTCAAGCGCGGAGCGCAAAGCGGAGAGCGCAGAGTGGGACGTAGTTGACTAAAAACATTCAACGCTCAACATTCAACATACAACGCCGAAGCGAAGGACGGCCCGGTGAAATAGGCTTCGCCATTTCACGGGCCAAGGGCGGGAAACATTTAACATTCAACATTCAACATTCAACACTGAACCGGAAGTCAGTAGTCAGTGGTCAGTAGCCCGTAGTCTTGCGGTCAGAGTCATCCGGTGTTACTTTGCGCGCATGAGCACATTGGCTGAAATCGAACGTGCCGCCGAGGCGCTGCCGCCGGAAGAGAAGAAGGAGCTGATTCGCTTCCTTACGGCGCGGACGCGCTCAACCAAAGCCGTCGGCAACCACGCGCGTTTGGTCAAAGGCCCTAATGGGACGTTACTGTTGGAAGCGCCACTGGATGCCCCCCCCATGACCACCGAAGCCGTAAAGCGGCTGCTGGAAGATTTCCCGTGAATTCCCAAAAGGGATGGCTTTTGGATGTGAACGTGTTGCTCGGCTGCGCCTGGAAAAACCACGCCGACCACGCTGCTTTATTGGCTTGGCTGCTCGGAGTTGAGTCGTGGGCTACGTGTCCGCTCGTGGAATCGGGCTTTATACGAATCAGCATGACGACGGCTTACAGCGCGTCTTTTGCAGATGCTCGAAAATCGCTGGCGACTTTGCGGGCATTGTCGGGACATGGCTTCCTGACCGATGATGTGGACGCTGCTTCACTTCCGACTCTGACCAGTTCCAAAGACACCACGGACGCGCACCTGGTGACACTGGCCAAAAAGCACGGGCTAAAATTGGCCACTTTGGACGGCGACTTGATTGGCAAGCCGTGGGCGGCAGGCGTTGCAGAAAACCCGCTGTTGTCTGTGACCAGGCCCGCCACCTTGCAATAAGCCACGATGTTGTGGCGCGGCCCGTAGGGTAGTCCCGTAGTCTCGTTGTTCTGATTTCAGAATGTCAGTATTTCAGTTTTAAGGATTTCACCTTTTCCGATGAAGATTTGCCACGTTCAATACAGCTTTGCCATCGAGAACGGTGGTCCAGCCCGCTCCCTGTCGAATTATTGCCGGGGCCAGGTGGCCGCCGGGCACGAAGTCAGCCTCTGGACGCTGGAAGGATTCCCGCAATGGCCTTCCGCCATCCGGCTGCCGCCGCCGGTCGAAATGCGCGTGTTCCGGGTGGAGCCGCCGACAAAACTGGGACGTTCCGCTGAAATGCGCCGTCAGTTGCGGCGGGCCGGGTCGCCGGACATATACCATCTGCACGGCGTGTGGTTGCAGGCGATGCATTATGGCGCCGATGAGGCGCGCCGCCGCAATCGCCCTTATGTATTGGAAACGGCAGGCATGTATGAGCCGTTGGGACTCCGTCAAAAGTGGCTCCCCAAACGGGTCGCGCGCTGGTGGTTCCAAGATCGCATTTTGCACGAAGCGGCTTGTCTGCACGTCAATTCGAACCAGGAAGCGGAAAACATTCGCGAGCTGGGGTTCAAAGCGCCGATTGCCGTGATTCCAGTGGGAGTGGACTTGGAAAACATTGAAAAGCGGAAAGCGGAAATACTAAAATTGGAAAGCGAAGGACAATTTCGACACCTCACCCCGGCCCTCTCCCCGGTCGAGGCGGAGAGGGAGCGGAAAGTGGAGATGCTGCCCGGTGAAGTAGCGAAACAGCCCGCTGGAATACAGAATGGATTCCACAGGCCAAAGGGACTTCACGGGCCGAGGGAAGCTGAAACGCTGGAATCAGAGGCCGGAAGTCAGAAGTCAGAAGTCAGCCGTCCGTCGTCTGTCGTCTGTCGTCCGATCTCCGAGCAGTTGGCTGGTCGTCCGTTTATTCTGTATCTGTCACGCATTCACCCCAAGAAGGGACTGGATTTGCTGATTAGGGCGTATGCCAAAACTCGGAAATCGGAAATCGGAAATCGGAAATCAGATGATTGGATGCTGGTCATTGCGGGCAGCGGAGAACAATCTTACGTGGATAGGTGTCGCCGGCTCGCCGCTGAACTTGGGGTTGCCAACCAATGCCTTTGGCTGGGCCACGTTGATGAGTTGCAAAAAAGCTGGCTGTTCACCCATGCCCATAGCTATGTCCTGCCAACTTCCAGTGAAAATTTTGGCAACACGGTAGCCGAGTCGCTTGCGCATGGAACTCCGGTCATCACCACGATTCACACACCATGGAAGGAATTGGAAGAGCGCGGATGCGGTTGGTTTGTGGACAATACAGAAACCGAAGTGGGCCGGGCCTTGCACGAGGTGTTCGCTCTTGATGCCGTTTCCCGTGGCAGGATGAGTGAATCCGGCCAGCGGCTGGTTCGTGAGCGTTACTCACTGGGAGCCGTATTGAAAGATATCAACGCAGTCTATGAGTGGCTATCAGGCAGAGGAGATATTCCTGCCTGTGTCCAGCTTGAGCAGGCGGGCGCAACATTTTCCACTCCATTCGCCCGGCCGTCTGGAGACGAGGCCGAAGCCCGCCTTAAAAGCCAAGCCGAAGTTACGCTTTTATTCGACCAAAAAGCCGCCACCTGGAACCGGAAGTATGGGCCGCATGGAGCCTTGCGCCCGAGGTTACACGCCTTCGAGAAGCAATTATCGGAACTGCTGAAGCCACCGGCAACCGTCTTGGATTTTGGCTGCGGCACGGGAGATCTCGCCTGTCATTTGAGCGCCTGCGGCTATGCGCTGTCTGCCTGCGACATGTCACACGATATGATGGCCTGGGCGAGAAAGATCAATCCGAAGGCATTGGTAACCTGGGAACTACTGCCGGCGGGTGGCGGGAAATGCCCTTTGCGCCCGACAGCTTTGACGCCATCACAGCTTCGAGCGTCTTTGAATATCTGTCCGACATGGAAATTGTGTTAGCCGCATTATGGCGGGTTCTAAAACCGGGCGGTTTTTTGATCGCCACCGTTCCTGACCGCCGGCACTTTGCCAGAAAGCTCGAAAGTGTTGTTAGCCCAATGGCGAACCTGGCGGTTAAAATGCCCGTCCTCAATCGAATCCCAAGGCTCAACTCCTATGCGACCTATTTGCGCTGTTCGCGCAATCGAATGCCGCTGGATAAATGGTTTGCCTGTGGAAGGCGGGCCAGGTTCGAACCGGTCGCCATGGGCACAAGCCTCGCGAGCAAAGCGATGCTGGTCATGCTTGTATTTCGCAAGTCTGCGACGGGCCGGGTTTGAGCCTCCTCACGTCGGCTCCTACTATTACTCAGATTACACTGTCCGAAAAACAGTGGCAGCCGGTGTGAGCCGGCTCTAACCTGAGTCAACCGGGGGCTGTGGAGATTGAGCCGACTCACGTCGGCTGCTACGCCAAGAGGAAGTTTTCAGACAGGCTTTGGAGAACGTTAGAACCATCAACAAGCATGAAACCATTAAAGGCTGCCATCATCGGGTCGGGCTTGATCGCCAAATTGAAACATATTCCCGCGTTTCACAAACACCGGGACAAGGTGCATCTGGCCGCGCTTTGCGACGTGAACCTCGAGGCCGCCCGGCAAGCGGCGTCCGCCGTTAGAATTCCGACCGCCTACGCCGACATTGGCGAGATGCTGGCCAGGGAAAAGCCGGACATGGTGGATATTTGCACGCCGCCCAAGACGCACGCGAAGCTTGCCATTCAAGCCATGCAGGCAGGCAGCCATGTGCTCATTGAGAAACCGATGGCGCAGACGGTGGAGGAGTGCGACGCCATCATCTCCGCCGCCCGCGAAAACAAGGTGAAGGTGTGTGTGGCGCACAGCGATTTGTTTTATTACCCTTTCATCGAGGCGCGAAAGCTGGTTCGCGAGGAGGCCATCGGCACCTTCCGCGGCATGAGAATATTTCTGTCCACGCCGACGGATTACATCACATCCAAACCAGACCATTGGGCGAACAAGCTGCCCGGCGGGGTCTTTGGCGAATCCGGACCGCATATTGTTTATATGACGCTGGCATTCATCAACCCCATCCAACGGGTTTCCGTCAACGCGATGAAGCTGATGGGCGAATACCCATGGTCGCCATACGAGGACTATCGCATTGACCTGGTTGGTGAAAAGCACGCCAGTTCGGTGACGATGGCTTACGCGACCAGGCAGTGGATGGCCCGGCTGGAAATCCTGGGTGAAGACGCGACGCTGTTGCTGGACCTGGAGGCGATGAGCCTGGTGAAATACCGGCGCGAACGTCTCAAGCCGGTGCCGATTGGCATGTCGTTATTGAGCGAGACGGGGCAATTGTTGAAGAGTCTGGCGGCGAGCGGGCTGCGATACGCCACAGGCTCTTTGCGGACGACGCACGATTTCATTATTGATGGATTTACGGACAGCATCATCGCCGGAACGGAGTCGCCCGTGCCGGCGGAACAAGGTAGGGAATCCATTCGGGTCATGAACATGATTGTGGAGCAGTTGAATGCGTACAAATCAAAAGCTGAAACCTGAAAGAGGGGAGCGGTGGCAGGGAAGAAACATTCAACATTCAACATTCAACGCCGAACCGGACGGTATTCGTGAGAATTGGCGGAATTCGCGGATGAAGGCAATTTCAGTTTTTGAGAAACGATGCCTTGTCAGAAACACGCCGCCGTGGCATGTTCCATCGTGTATGAGCGCGCAGGAAATCATCGCCGAATTGTCCCGCTTGACTTGGACCGATTTACAGCAGGTGGACGACCGGCTGCACGAGTTGTTGCGGAGCAATGGCGGTGGTCATTCCACCCAGTCCTGGGGTGAAGCTCTTTTGGAAGTGGCCGGCACGGCGCGGAACCTGCCGGCGGACTTTGCCCACAACCACGACCATTATCTACATGGCCTGTCCCGGCGATGAGCGCGCTGTTCGCCGACGCAGTTTATTTTTTGGCCCTGCTTAACCCGGCAGATTAATGGCATTCCCGCGCCAAAGAGTTGAGCGGGAACGCGTCCAACCCGCTATTGACAACCGAATTTGTGCTAATGGAGGTGGGTGACGGGTTGAGTCATCCGGAAAACCGCGGGCGATTCGCGCGCCTGCTGGAATTGCTTCGGGCACAAGCTGACGTGGTGATAGTTCCTGCCGGCAGCCAACTGTTCCGCCAAGGTTGCGATCTCCACGCCCGGCGCCCCGACAAGGAATGGTCGCTGACAGATTGCACCTCATTTGTCGTAATGCAAGAGCGCGCCATCAAACAGGCGCTAACGTCCGATCATCATTTTGTGCAGGCGGGATTTCAAGTGTTGATGGGGTGACAAAGCGCAGGGCGCATGCAGCAAAGATTGAAGCAGAGTCAGGACACCACCCCTTTCGCAAGGCACTGCCAGGACGCTTGCCGGGTCGGGGCTAAACGGTTATGATGTGGATATGAGCACGTTGGCTGAAATTGAAGCTGCTGCAGACGCCCTGCCTGCGCAACAGAAGGAGGAACTTTTTCTGTTTCTGGCAACCCGGCTCCGCGCTGAAGCCGGAGATCTGCCTCCCCCACGGGAATTCAGCCGCGACCAGATGGAACGGTGGATGCGCGAGGATGAGGAGGGTTACCGGAAGGTGCTTGGGGACCAGTGAACGTCTTTCTTGATTCGAGTGTACTGCTGGCGGCCAGTGGTTCGGCCAAAGGCGCTTCGCGGGCCTTGTTTCAACTGGCGCCCATGGCGGGTTGGGTGCTTTTAACCAGTCCGTATGTCATCAGTGAAGTGCTAAAAAATATTTCCAAGTTTCCCGCCGAATCCACAAGCGCCTGGGTTGATTTGCGCCGCCGGCTCAAAGTCGTTGACGATGTGGTTTCGTTGAATCGCCCGGTTATTTTTGCCGCCAGCAAGGATCGCCCGATTTTATTCACAGCCCTGGCATACTCACGGTTATTGCTGACGCTCGACCGCGCGGATTTTGCCGATATTCTGGGCGGACAGTTCTACGGATTGCGTGTGCGTCTGCCTCACGAGTTTATTGCGGAGGAACGCGCTGCAGGCCGCCTAAAGGTTGCCAGACCGTAACTGGCAGTTCTGTGTCAATAGTTCTGTATTTACTTCGCTCGTGGCCGCAAGCCGCACGACCTTTGCACCCATGCTTATCGTTGGGTTAAACGCCTTTCACCCGGATTCGTCGGCCTGTCTGTTAAAAGATGGCAAGCTGGTCGCGGCAGTGGCGGAAGAGCGGCTGGGGCCGCGCCTGAAGCATGTGTCCGGTTTTCCCGGACGGGCGTTGCAGGCGGTGCTGCAAATGGCGGGGGCTTCGGTGCGGGACATTGATTACGTTGCCATTGGCAATGACAGCAACGCCAACATTTCCGCGAAGGTGCGGCACGTGCTCAAGGCGCCGGTCAAGTCGGCGCGCGGTGTGCTTACGCATTTCCAGCGTCGCGCCAAAATGCGCAGCATCCAGCAACTGGTCGCGGAGGCGTGTGGCGTGAACGAGGCGGATTGCCGGTTCAAGGTCGCGCGGGTGGAACATCACCTGGCGCACATTGCCAGTTCCTATTACGCCAGCGATTTCGATGAGGCGGCGGGGTTTTCCTACGATGGTTCCGGTGATTTCACCTCGGCGATGTTTGCAAAATGCCGAGACAACCGGATTGAAATTCTGGATCGGGTGCATGTGCCGCAATCGCTGGGATTCTTTTACACGGCGCTGTGCCAGTTCATCGGGTTCGATAAGTTCGGCGAGGAATACAAGGTGATGGGACTCGCGGCCTACGGCCGGCCGGTCTATCTGGATTTGATGCGGGAAATGGTAGGGACGGCGCGCTGCGCCGTCCGTGCCTTGGACTGTGGCGAAACTGTTCTGCCCGCTATTGCGCGGGTGGGGACATCGCGGCGCGATGTCCCTACCAAAATCAGGTTAAAGGGCATGGCATCTGCGCAATTCCGGCTGAATCCGAAATTCTTCCGTCCGCTGGGCAAAAATCTGGAGGAGTGCGTGGATGAAAAGGGCGAAATCATCCTGCCACCGCTCTATTCAGATGAGTTGGTCCGGCGGCTGGGGAAGCCTCGCCAGCACGGAGCGGAGATTACGCAGCGCGACAAGGACGTTGCCGCGTCGTGCCAGGCGCATTTTGAGGAGGTGGTCTTGGGGTGTTTGGAGGCGCTGCACGAGGGGGTGCCGGGGTGCGACAATCTTGTCACCGCCGGCGGCTGCGCGCTCAATGGCGTCTGCAACGCGCGCATTTTGCGCGAAACACCTTTCCAGAAATCCTATATTCAATGCGCGGCGTCCGACGACGGCACAGCGATTGGCGCGGCGCTTTATGTGTGGAATGCGGTGTTGGGGAAGCCACGAGTGGGGAGCGTAGAGCACGCGTATTGGGGGCCGGAACATTCGGAGAAAGAAATGGAGGCGGCGTTGCGGAAAGCGGGGCTGGCGTTTGAACGGTTTGAACGACCGGCATTATTAGAGCGGTCGGCGGCGCATCTGAATGCCGGCCATGTCACCGGCTGGTACCAGGGCCGCAGTGAATGGGGACCGCGCGCACTGGGCAACCGCTCGATCCTGGGCCACCCGGGCTGGCCGGGCATGAAGGATTTGATCAACCAGAAAATCAAGCGGCGGGAATCGTTCCGGCCATTCGCGCCCACCATTCTGGCCGAGGAGACAGGAAACTATTTCGAGCAGAACATCGAAAGCCCGTTCATGATGCACGTGGTCAAAATCAAACCAGACAAACGAGAGGCTCTGGCGGCGGTCTGCCATCAGGATGCGACAGGGCGGTTGCACAGCGTCAAGCGTTCGCAGAACGGGCTGTATTACGATTTGATCCGCGAGTTCTCCAAAAAAAGCCGAACGCCGGTGGTGCTGAACACCAGTTTCAACGAGAATGAGCCGATTGTGGACACTCCGGAGCAGGCGGTGAATTGTTTTGTCAGAACGGACATGGACGTGCTGTGCCTGGGGCCGTTTGTGACGGTGAAACCAGGCCAATATGAAAAGCTGAAACCTTGAAAGCAGACGTTTTAGCATTTCAGCCATCGCAGGTGAGGTTATGATGGTATATTGACTTTTGCCAAAATCGTATTACGCTTTCGACATGGAAACCATCATCTTCAAAGCCCCTCCTGGGACGCGGCAGAAACTGCGCCGCATCAACCCCAACGTTTCGGAATTACTGCGGCAAAGCGTTGACGAGCTGATCAACCGCAAAGGCACCGGCTCGGCTTATGACAAAGCCAAACATTTGTGTGGCATTTTCAGCGGACCGGGGAACCTTTCGACCAGCAAGGATTACCTGAAACAATATGCCAAGAAAAAATCTCGTTGATGCGGGGCCACTCGTGGCTCTGCTTGACAGAAATGATGAATACCATCACTGGGCGATGGAGCAGTTTTCAAGATTTGACCATTTTGAAACGTGTGATGCGGTGTTGTCGGAAACCTGCGCGCGGCTGGCTTATTTTGGGTTCGACCAAACGGCAGTGGTTCGGCTGGTGGCGGAAGGCGTTTTGTGTTTGACCTTTGACGCCGCTTCCAACATTGGACGGATTCTGGCCCTGATGGAAAAATACCGGAATTTGCCGATGGATTTTGCGGATGCCTGCCTGGTGACCATGAGCGAAGAAGCGAAAGATTCGCTGGTCGTGACGTTGGACAAGGATTTTTCAATCTATCGCCGATACGGGCGGCAGGCGATCCCGGTTTTGGCGCCGTAAGCGGATGACACAAGGTGCCAAGAATCTGACGCGCACTGCTTTCTCCTTCCACTTTCACTTTTGAGCCTTTGATGAAGCGTTGTCGCATCGTCCTGAAAATATTTCTGTCGCTGGCCGTGCTGCTCGTGTTGCTGGCGGCAGCCGCGTGGTTTTGCCCGGAACAGATTTTGACGGTGGACAGCGGGCCGGTGAAGGCAGACGCAATGGTGGTGCTGGGCGGTGGCGCGTACGATCGCGCGGAGCGGGCGGCGGGGTTGTTCAAGGAAGGCGAAGCGCCGCTGGTGATTTGCAGCGGCTATGGCGATGACAGGTCCGTCAAGACACACCTGGTCAAAGACGGCGTGCCGGCGCGCGACATTATGTTGGAGGCAAAATCGCGCACGACGCGTGAGAATGCGGAATTTTCCGTTGCTCTACTCCGGTCGCTGGGTGCCAGGCGTGTCATCATTGTTACCTCCTGGTATCACTCGCGTCGGGCACTGGCGTGTTTCGAACATTATGCGTCCAACATGCAATTTTATTCGAGGCCCTCGTATTTCGGGTATGTGGGGGAGCCGCCTGGAGCGGGGAACGAGGACTTGGGAGCGGGGAGCGCAGAGAGCAAGGCTGAAAGCGCAGAGGATATGCGGGCGGAACGGAGGGCGGAGTGGAAGCGAGTGAGAGGTTACGCGGATGCCGAGTATGTAAAGTTGCTGGGCTACTGGATGTGTTACGGGGTGTGCCCGTTTTAGAGACCGGAGTTCTGAGACCGGAAACTTGAAACAGTTATGGATGAACGAAAAAAAGACCTGAAGCGCAGGACAAAGGCATTTGCGGGTGCCGTCGTGCGATTTTACATCAGTTTGGACGAGAACCGCGAAGAGATTCGTATTCTGGGGAAGCAGCTTCTGCGTTCGGGCACCTCGGTGGCGGCCAATTACCGGGAAGCTTCCCGCGCCCGTTCCGATGGCGAATTCATTTCAAAAATCGAGCAATGCGCCCAGGAAGCTGACGAAAGTCAATTATGGCTGGAACTTTTGCAGGATGATTGCGGCGTTCCGGCAGACAGAGTCGAACCAATCTGGAAGGAAGCGGATGAACTGATCGCCATTTTCGTCAGCATGTCCGTGAAAACCAAGACACGTCTGCAAATGGAGACATGAGCTTGTGTCTTTAGCTTCAAGTTTCAGGTTTCAGCTTTCAACCTTTCGGCTGGCGCTTTGCGCCATGCCCCTCGGCTGGCTCTGGTTTGTCCTCATCAACGACCTCCGGGTGGAGTGGACGGTCAATCCGGAATACGCCTACGGTTGGGCGGTGCCGTTTTTGTGCGTGTTTTTGGTCTGGCAACGGATTCGCGGGGGCGGATGGCAGATGGCAGATCGGAAAAAGAGGCCTGTCATTCGCAGCTTCCAACTTCCAGCTTCCAGCTTCTATTTTTTATTTGTTTTGTGCGCCTTTCTCTACGCGCCGACGCGCCTGGTTCAAGAGGCCAATCCAGGCTGGCGGCTGGTGAGTTGGGCGCTGGCACTCGAAGTCGTGGGGCTGACGCTGGTGTTTGTACGCATGGCGCTTGGCGCACGAGGCCTGGCGCAATTGATTTTTCCTATTTGTTATTTTCTCGTGGCCGTGCCTTGGCCGACGTTGGCCGAGCAACCTGTCATCCAACTTTTGACGCGCTGGGACACCAACCTTACGACTGAATTGCTTGGCTGGATCGGCGTCCCGGCTTTACCGCACGGCAATGTCATCGAGGTGGCCACGGGCGTGGTGGGCATTAACGAGGCGTGCAGCGGCATTCGTTCGTTCCAAGCGACCTTAATGCTCTCACTGTTCTTCGGTCAGTACTATTCACTTGGGGTAGGACGCCGTGTGTTTTGCGTATTCGGCGGTTTTGCGCTGTCCATTCTGTTCAATCTGGCGCGGATGTCGTTGCTGGTCTGGGTGGCGGCGCGCCACGGCATTGACGCCATTGCGTTGTGGCATGACCCGGCGGGCGTAACGATTCTGGTCGCCTGTTTTTTCTGCCTGTGGGGAATGGGCGTTTTGCTGAAAGGCAGAAGGCAGAAGGCAGAAGGCAGAAATGAAAATGCCGAAAAGCTGAAAACTGAAACGCTGAAGCAGGAAAGCAGACAACGGGAAGCAGAGAACAGAAATCCGACTGTTGACCTCCGACCGCCGGCATCCGTCTTGCGTCCTTTGACCATTGGGCTTGCCGTCTGGCTTGTGCTGACGGAATTTTCGGTTGAGGGTTGGTATCGTTGGCATGAAGATCGGGTCCCGCGGGCGGTACAATGGACGGTGGCGTGGCCGACCAACAATCCCACGTTCAAGGAACTGCCATTGACGGAACCGACCCGGCAGATACTCCGTTACGACGAAGGCCGCAGCGCAACCTGGCGGGAAAGCAACCTGGTATGGCAGGCGGTCTTTCTGCGGTGGAAGCCCGGCCGTACCGCCATTCATCTGGCGGAGAACCACACGCCGGAAGTCTGCATGACCGCCACGGGATATACGCTGAAATCCATTTCGCCGCAGGAGTGGTTTGACGTGAACGGCCTGCCAATGCCTTTCCTGGCGTATCAGGTGACGGACGCACCACAACCATTTTTTATCTTTTATAGTTTGTGGGATGATCGCGCCAGCACGCAGGGGTTTAAGACCATGGGTCTGACCTACGGCAACCGGCTGGCCGCGGTGCTGTCTGGATTGCGCAATCCCGGCCAACGCTCGCTGGAAATTGCGATCAGCGGACCCAGCAACGCCGCCGAGGCCGAGGCCGCCTTGCGCACAGAGCTGGAGAAACTCATTGTGGCCAAACCGTAACTTGTTCTGGACCGGGCACATTCCACGAACGCGCCCTTCACCGATTGAAAATCCTCCTCCTTAACCAGGCGTTTTATCCCGACGTTGTCTCGACAGCTCAGCATTTGAGCGAACTGGCCTGGGCGCTTGCGGAGCGTGGACACCAAGTCACCGTGGTAGCGGGACGGCGGGCTTATGACGAGCCCGAGAAACTGTTTCCGGCAAGGGAAACGTGGCGCGGTGTGCGTGTCTTCCGGGTATTCTCCACCCGCTTCGGCAAGCAGGCCAAGTGGCGGCGGGCGGCGGATTTTGGCAGCTTCATTATTTCCTGCTGTGCGCGGCTCGCCTTTTTGCCTCGACACGATGTGGTTGTGGCGCTCACCACACCGCCGCTGATTTCCTTCGTCGGGGCGTGGCGTGCGAAACTCTGGCAGGCGCGGTTTTACTATTGGGTCATGGATTTGAATCCGGATGAAGCCATCGCAGCGGGCTGGCTGGCTGCAAATTCTCCAGTCGGGATATGGCTCGAGCGAATGTCGCGGTTCAGCCTGCGGCGTTCAGACAGGATTATTGCGCTGGACCGGTTCATGCGCGACCGCATCCTCGCCAAGGGAATTAGGCCTGAGAAAATCGTCGTGATTCCGCCGTGGTCGCAGGACGACCAGGTGCGGTTTGACACTGCGGGCCGGGAAGCATTTCGCAAGGCGCACGGTCTTCAGGGTAAATTCGTGGTGATGTATTCGGGCAACCACAGTCCGGTGCATCCCTTGGATACATTGATGCAGGCGACGGAACGGTTGAAGGACGACTCTTCCATAGTCTTTTGTTTCATCGGAGGGGGGAGTGAATTCAAACGCGTGCAGCGCTGGGTGGCGGAAGGCAAGCGTGCCAATGTACTGTGCCTGCCCTATCAGCCGCTGGACCGGTTGGCCGCCTCGCTTTCTGCTGCCGATGCCCACGTAGTGGTGATGGGCGGGGGCTTTGCAGGCCTTGTGCATCCCTGTAAAATTTACAATGTCCTGGCGGTCGGGGCACCGGTGATTTACATCGGCCCAACGCCCAGCCATGTGACGGAAATTCTGGACGCCCTCTGCGACACGCATCCACAAGCGCGTGTGCAACACGGTGAACTAGAAGTTTTGGCGGGCCAAATCCGCCGGCTTGCGGCATCAACGCCCAGCAACCGTTCCACATTGCCGCTGGCGGTGCTAGCCGGGTTTTCTAAGAGCGCGTTGTTGCCTAAACTGATTGACTGCCATTTTTGATGCGCTTCGGGTATTTCACGTTTGCGCCTTCAGTTTCAGCCGTTTCTTGTGTCAGAGCTGTGTCAGTAACGCCAGAAACCTCGATTTTCCTTTGATTATTGGCTCCAGAGGCAGGGCGTCGGCCTAGCTCCCCTCGCCGGCCAACTCCGGCTCAAGTACCCGCTGACCGAACGGGAATTTATCTGGCAATTTGTGTTTGCCTCCGCCGTCATCCGCGACCGTTACCGCTGGCATTGCGAGGAGACAGCCTTGCAACGGGCAGTCAAAGTGGCTGCTCAAAAAGCAGGCATTCTCAAACCGGTGGGCTGCCACACCCTCCGGCACTCCTTTGCCACTCATCTGCCCCAGAGTGGCGTGGACATTCGCGTCGTTCAATTGCTTTTGGGTCATAGCAACCTCAAAACGACCATGATTTACACCCATGCCGAGAATTGCATTCGGATTTCTAGCCCGCTGGATCGCCTGCTCCCCAGCTCCAATGCGTCGGCGCTCCCAGCCGGGCTTGGTATCGAATCCCAAATGGTCAATGGCCGGGCTCCGCCGGCGTGGTTGGAAAATAATGCTCCGCCCTTGCATCCGGCCCAATCCGCCGGGCAAATCACACCAAACCCTTCCATCCAACCCACTCCCAAAGAAATCACACCATCGGCTCAAATTCAAACTCGGAATCCAAGTCACCCTGGTAGTGTCTAAATGTGGGGTGACGGATTTGCGAGCCTGCTCATAAAATACACTCGCTCGGCAGCACACAATGGGCACCCTCGTCCCGCGCCCGCTCCACCCAGCCGCGCTCGTCGGGTTCGTCGTTTCTGAATCCCGACAGGTTCACGCGCTTGGCCGAAACCACCGGCATCATCGCGCCCAACACCGCGTCGCCCTCGTGAGGTGAACCAAATCCCCGCTTCATGTACTCGTCCTTTAGCTCGACCTGCAGCTTGCCGCCAGGCCCGGCGCGCTGTTTTCGGGACAGGCATTGCGCCCGAAAATTGTCGTCGTTGGGGATGATAATTTTACTGCGCTTGATCAGCGCGCAACCCGTGAGGCCAAAATATTGATTCGAGGCCAATCAGAGTGGGGCGGTGGGCGATGTTGGCTATGAATAGTCAAACTAAAAGTGACCCAGGACATGGCCGGAGTAAGGTGCTAGACAACCGACATCATTTCGACGCGCGGCGCACGGTTTTTGCAGGCGTGCCGGTCAATGTGACCCTCCTGTTTTCCCGCGAGCAATCAATGTCTGGCCGCGGCCGAGGCGTATCTGCGCGGCATCGAACGGCGCATCGCCGCCAAACTGAATCCGCAGGTGGGTTCGGCAGGCAACGTTCGAGGACTATGTCGGGCTACGCGGATTGGAAAAGTACGGCAAGAAAAAATGGCGGTGTTACGTTGCCGACGTCGTAAAACGCCTGACCACCGCCCTCGAACCGGATGATGTGGTTTTAGGTGGTGGAAATGTTCACAAATTAAAAAAACTGCCACCCGGTTGCCGCACGGGCGACAACGAGAGTGCGTTTGCCGGTGGATTTTGCCTGTGGGACGAGGCCAACGCCAGGCCTTCCGCCCGCGTCAAATCGGGCCTTGATAAAGGCGCGCGCAAAAGCGCTTAATGTCGAAGGGAATAACGAACCACAAACATGAAAGATACCATTCCATCATTAACCCGGCGCCCGGCCTGGAAGGCCCTGACCGCGCACTACAAACAAATCAAATCGTTGCACCTGCGGGAACTGTTTGCGCAGGACGCTCAACGCGGCGAACGATTCACTGCCGGGGCCTCGGGCCTGTTTCTGGATTACTCCAAGAACCGCATCACGGATGAAACCCTGAAGCTGCTTCTGCAACTGGCCGGGGAATCCGGATTGCGCGCGAAAATGGACGCCATGTTCCGCGGCGAGAAAATCAACGTTACGGAAAAACGGGCCGTCCTGCACGTGGCCCTGCGTGCGCCTAAAACCGCGTCCATCCTCGTGGACGGGCAGGACGTTGTGCCCGAGGTCCACGCGGTGCTGGACAAGATGGCCGGTTTCGCTGATCGCGTCCGCAGCGGTGCTTGGCTGGGCCACACAGGCAAGCGCATCAAGAATATCATCAACATCGGCATCGGCGGTTCCGACCTCGGTCCGGTGATGGCCTACGGGGCGCTTCGGCATTACAGCGAGCGCAGCCTGACGTTCCGGTTCGTCTCAAACGTGGATGGCATTGATTTTGTGGAGGCGACTCACGACCTCGACCCAGCGGAAACGCTGTTCATCATCTCTTCCAAGACGTTCACCACGCTGGAGACGATGACCAATGCCCAAAGCGCGCGCGAGTGGCTGCTCAACGGGCTTGGTGGCGGCACCCGGTCCGTGGCCAAACATTTCGTCGCGGTTTCCACGAATGCGGAAAAAGTATCCGCCTTCGGTATTGATATCGCGAACATGTTCGGTTTCTGGGACTGGGTGGGCGGCCGTTATTCGATGGATTCGGCCATCGGACTTTCGACCATGCTGGCCATCGGATCGGAACATTTCCACGAGTTACTCGCCGGCTTTCATGAAATGGACGAGCATTTTCGCACCGCGCCGTTTGAAGCCAACCTGCCGGTGCTACTCGGGTTGTTGACGATCTGGAACACGGAATTTCTCGGCGCGGAAACCGTGGCGGTGCTTCCGTACGAACAGTATTTGGAACGTTTTCCCGCCTACCTGCAACAATTGACGATGGAGAGCAACGGCAAGCACGTGACGCTGGACGGCAAAACGGTGAAATATCAGACCGGCCCGATTTACTGGGGCGAACCGGGCACGAACGGCCAGCATTCCTTTTACCAGTTAATCCATCAGGGGACGCGCTTGATTCCGTGCGACTTCATCGCGTTCGGCCAGGCGCTGACGCCGTTGGGCCGGCACCACGACCTGCTGCTGGCCAATGTGTTTGCCCAGGCCGAAGCGCTGGCCTTTGGCAAAACGCCCGAGCAGGTCAAGGCCGAAGGCACCCCGGCCCGGCTCGTGCCGCACCGGGTGTTCGAGGGCAACCGGCCGTCGAACACGATTCTGGCTGAAAAACTGACGCCGAAGCTGCTGGGCAGCCTGGTGGCGCTTTACGAACACAGCGTCTTTACGCAGGGAGCGATTTGGAACATTGATTCGTTCGACCAATGGGGCGTTGAACTCGGAAAAGTTCTGGCTCAGCGCATCGTTCCGGAACTGGAAAACCCGATCCGACCCGAACTGAAACACGATACTTCGACGAACCATCTGATTCGTCGTTATCGCAAAATGAAAGGCATGGATATTTCATAATGATGACACCACGGCAATTTAATTGGCTGGATTGTTGTCCCGGCCGCCGTGAACGTGCCGACGTGCAATTTGTAAATCACTGCGTCTGCAAGCGGATGCGCGTTGAAGCCGGCGTCAGTCCATGCGAACGCGCTGTGATCCACAAGCCGGGAGAGCTGGTGAATGCCGTTGGGCTGCCACGGGGAACGTGGATCGGGAAACGGTCCTTCGCCGTCGAGCACAAAACCGTATTCGCTGTCCGGTGCGGGCAACTTAATGTCCGCTTGCCACCGCCGTCGTCGCCGCGTCTCATCGGCAGAAGCTTTTTGCCGAGGGCGAGTTCAACCTGTTTTGGAATCGGCGGCCAGACACGGATGGTTTGCATGTTATGAATCAGTTGTAAGCCCGCCTCCAAGGTTATTCCTTGTTGCCGGCTTCTGAAAAGTCAGTCTTCGTGACTCTCCGACAGCAGCCAATCGAGATTGCACGCCGCGCTGATCAGCGCCAGATGCGTGAATGCCTGGGGAAAATTACCGAGCTGTTCGCCGCGCATTCCCAGTTCCTCCGAGTAAAGTCCCAGGTGATTGGCGTAACCATGGGCTTTTTCAAAAATGAACCGCGCCTGCTTCAAGTTGCCCGCGCGCGCCAGGCATTCGGCATACCAGAATGAGCACATCGAGAAGGTTCCTTCCCGGCCGGAAAGTCCGTCCTTGGCTCCCGACACCGTGTTGTAGCGGTAAACCAGCGAATCTTCGACCAGCACCTTTTCCACGGTGGCCAGATGGGAACGCCAGCGGGGATCCATGGGACTGATGAATTTGAGCAGAGGCATGAGCAGGCTCGACGCGTCCACGGTTTTGGCGCCTTTGAACTGGACGAAGGCGCGCAGTTGTGAGTTCCAGAACTGGTGATAAATTTCCTGATAAATTTTGTCGCGAACCCGCCGCCAGCGATCCAGCGGCGCGGGAAAAGAACGTTGCTCGGCAATGCGGATGCCGCGGTCCACGGCCACCCAGCACAGGACGCGCGAGTAGAGAAATTCCCGCCGGCCGCCGCGCACTTCCCAGACGCCTTCATCGGGCTTCTGCCAGTGAGTGCAAACCCAGTTGATAAGCCGCACGAGGTTCATCCAGAAATCATACGAAATCGGCTCGGCATGTTGGTTGTAAATGTAAACCGAGTCCATCAGTTCGCCGTAGATGTCCAGTTGGAGTTGGCCAGCAGCGCCGTTGCCGATTCTGACTGGCCGGGAGTTCTGGTAGCCCGCGAGATGGGACAACTTTGTCTCACGCAGGTGCCGGCTGCCGTCCAGCCGATACATCACCTGCAACGGGCCGGAGGGCGTCCTTTCCCGGCAACGTTCCTCGATCCAGCGCATAAACGCCCTGGCTTCCTCCGTGTAGCCCAACCGCATCAGGGCGTAGAGCGTAAAGGAGGCATCGCGGACCCACGTGTAGCGATAATCCCAGTTGCGCGGCCCGCCGACTTCCTCGGGCAGACCGAAGGTGGGCGCGGCGATGATGGAACCGAACTCCTGCGAGGTGAGCAATTTCAGGGTCAGCGCCGAACGGTTCACCATCTCGCGCCAGCGCCCGCGATAGTGCGAGCGGCCGACCCATTGCAGCCAGAAATTCATCGTTTCCTTGAAGGATTCTGCCGTGTAATTGGGTTGCGCCGCCGGCGATTCCTCGCCGGGCCGGATTTCCTCCAGGATGAACGATGCGTTTTCGCCCGCGCGCAATTTGAATTCCACAATCGCATCGCCCGCCTTGATCTTGACGGGCACGCTGGTGCGCAGGCGCACGGCGGTGGCATCGCGGCCTTGGGAAACAAACAACACTTCTCGACCGCGGTCATGACTTTCCACGGTGTGCTTCGCCCGGCCGTAATCAAACCGCGGCGCGCAGACCATGCGCAGCGTGAGTTCGCCGCGCACAACCTTGACGCGGCGGACCAGGTCGTGACAATGCCCCAGATGTTCGATGGGCATGAAGTCGGAAATTTCCACCACACCGTCGTCGGACAGGAAACGCGTCAGCAGCATGTTCGTGTCCGGAAAATATAGCTGCTTGTGCCGGAAACCATTCGCCGCCGCCGGGGCGATTTTGAAATGTCCGCCTTTTTCCGGATCCAGCAGCGCTGCGAAAATGGCGGGCGAATCGAAACGCGGGAAACACATGAAATCAATCGCGCCGTCCATGCCCACCAGCGCCGCAGTATGAAGGTCTCCAATGATCCCGTGATTTTCAATCGGCTGTGCATCCATGAGCTTAAACTAGAACAATTTTTGCGGAGCGCAATAAAGGGGGTGGAATTTTTGTTTTCAAATGACAGTAAGTCTGCTGCGGCGACGGCACCAGAATGACCGTTATTCGCCTCGAACCAGCAGGGGGAGTGGAAATTTGTGAAGCAGGGCGGCCAGGGAAATCTTTCCCGAAAACGTTTCGCCGGTGAATGCGTTGCGCCAATTCCCGGACGGCAAGGCAAAAAAGGTGTCCGCCCAGTCGTCTTTTAACGACAGAGTGAAGCGCGGGACTATGGTCGCCACCACGCCGTGCAAGAGTGCTATAACGTGATTTACCTTCGATCCTTTGACCGGCAGCGGCTCATAACGCACGCCCGCCGTTGACGTTGTGGTCGCCAAAGGGCATGGCTGCGTACCCCGGCGCACCTGGGTGGCCTTTGGAGAGCGGGAGAATCGTGTGGTTATAGGCCTGGGCCAGCGCCGGGCCGTGACCGGAGAGGCGTTTCCGGCTTTGCATATCCGCTTCGACGATCGCGGCGAGCACATCGGGCGTGTGTTCCTCCATTCAGGCGAGCAGCGTCGGGCCGAAGTTGAAACTGATGCGCTCGTCGTTGTCAAGGATGCGCGCCCCCGCGTTGGGCGCGTAGCACCCGGCGGTGATGCAATCATTCCAATTGTGGTAGGGCGCGCGGAATCTTGAAGCTCGACCGCCTCGAGCCACGGGTTTTCTCAGTGGGCTGGTAGAAATGACCATGAATGCAAAGATTTTTTTCCAGGAGGGTTACTGGGACTGTTCCGGTTTAAAAAACACCGCACTCAGCGGCGGCAAAGTGAAATTCAGCGAGCACGGCCGATTGTGCCGGGGCAACAGCGTGGTCTCCTCACCGCCCAAATGCTTGTCGGCGGCGCCGCTATGGCTGGAAGGGTGCGCGCCGGGTTTTCGACAAATGTGATAATGGGTTCCTTCGTTGAACCAGTGCGGGTCATCAGCGCTGAACCAATCAGGTATGTAATCATCAGTCGTCATTTTGTTCCAGTCTCCAGAAGCTGCAGGATGCCCTCGAGCGGGATGTGCAGCCACGCCTGACGGTTGTTCAACTCGAAACCCAGTTCATAGACCGCCTTGTTCAACAGATAGGCGGGCAGCATCGTCAGCAACTCCTCCGCAAACTGGGGCAGGACTTCGGACGGCCCCATGGTTTTGCGATAGACGTTCAGATAGACGGAACTGACGGCCTGATACCACAGGTGCATCCACGGCTCAAATTTCGGCAGGCTCTCGTGTTCGAGGCTGCCGCGCTTGACATGTTCGTGAAGTCCGGCCCAGGCCGCGTAATGGAACGAGCGCACCATGCCCGCCACATCGCGCAGTGACGACCGCTTGATGCGCCGCTCGCTCAAGGGCAGTTCGGGTTCGCCCTCGAAATCAATGATGACGAAATCCTTGCCCGTGTAGAGCACCTGGCCAAGGTGGAAATCGCCGTGACAGCGGATGCGGCGGCCGGTGATGCGGCGTTCGTAGAGCAGGCGGAAGCGGTTGATGATTTCCGGTTCAAGTTCCAGCACCCGCTGGGCTGGCGGCGCCAAATCGGCCGGCAATGATTTGAGTTGCTTGCGCAACAGCCCCAAATTCTGCTTGGCTTGGTTGCGCATGGATTGAAACAGTCCCCGTACGTAATGCGGCGTGAACGGTTCCGGCTTGAACGCCTCATCATCCGCTTCCGACGCCAGCGTGAGATGCATGGACGCGGTGCGCTCGCCCAGCACCCGGGCGGAGTCGAGATAGGTGCCCACGACCTGGCTGACGTCGGCCGGCAATTCCTGTTGCAGCCAGCGATTGAGCGGCAGGTCGCCCATCGTCGGCGTCTGACCGTCGGCAATAAGGGTGGCAACGCGATCGTAGTAACGGCCCAGAGCATCGAGCGTGTAGGTCCAGGCATCTTTGGCGCCGGGCACAAACTGGTTCAGCAGGCCCAGCGTGATTCGTTCTCCGTCCGGCTGGCAGAACTCCAGTGCGCCGGCCAACTGCTGGGCGTGCGCAAACTCGCGGGCCGTGAGAAAACGTGTTATTTCGAGGTCGGGGTTGCTGCCGACATCGAGCCGCCGGAAAAGTTTCAAGAAGAATTTGTCACCGTAGATGACGGAGGAGTTGCTTTGTTCATCCTTGGCTGGCACTGGATGAGGCAACGGAGTGTCGTTGAGAACGCGGCGGAAAACCTGAGTGCGGGACGCTTCAAGTTCGCCGGCTGTGGACTTGATGCGCCGACGACTGGAGATCAAATCTACCAATGACTTGCAGAATTCCTGGTTGGCCATTGCATCGTGAAGCAGGCCGCTTTGTCCGGTGGTTTGCGTGCTCAGGGTACAGACAATGGAACGCGGGGCATTTTTGTGAAGCGACGCCGCCAGTTCGCCGCGCGCGAAGGCCAGCGGCAAAGCGTACAAATCTGAATCGCCTTGCAGGAAATCAACGCGCACCAGATTGAAGCAGGCGGTATCGGCGCCGCAGGGCAACTCAATGGATTCAACGAAGGTGACGTGAGTGGCGGTCCGGTTCTTGCCACCAAACCAGCGCTGAGCGCGCAGCCAGTCCAGCAGCACGGTTTCCAACTGCGCCCGGTTCTTGGGCGCGAACACTGAAGTCCATTCCTCGGCAACCGTGATAGCAGCCAGCTTGCCTTCATTGACAGGCTCGCGCGTGATGCCGTGGGTTGCCGTCTTCGATTCAAGTGAGAACAAGTAAAAGGAATGCGAATTGAGGGTCAGAAAATAGGGCCTCTCATTGACGATCGGAAATTCCGTCCGGCCAAACAATTCCACAGGTACAGAGCCCGTAAACGCACTCAAATCGAGTTCGACCGGCTGCACAAAACGCGAGAGGTTGGCCACGACGAGCAGCGTTTCGGTCTCGTGGCGCAGGATGTAACTGAGAATGGTCCGGTTTTCCGGCTGGAGAAACTCGCATTTGCCTTCGCCCAATGCACGCCAGCGTTTGCGCAACGCGAGCAGCCGCCGCATCCACCAGAGCAGCGAATGCGTGTTGTGCAACTGTCCGTCCACGTTGACGGCCTCGTAATGATACTCCGGATCGTAAATGATCGGCAGGTAAAGCGCCTGCGGGTTGGCGCGGGAGAAACCGGCGTTCTTGTCCGAACTCCATTGCATGGGCGTGCGCACGCCATTCCGGTCGCCGAGAAAAATGTTTTCGCCCATGCCGATTTCATCGCCGTAGTAAAGCACAGGCGTGCCGGGCAGCGACATCAGCAGGGCATTGAGCAATTCGATGCGTTTGCGGTCGTTGCCGAGCAGCGGCGCGAGGCGGCGGCGGATGCCCAGGTTCAGCCGCGCTTGGTGAACGTGCGCGTACATGCGGTACATGTAATCGCGCTCTTCGTCGGTCACCATTTCCAGTGTGAGTTCGTCGTGATTGCGGAGAAAGAGCGCCCATTGGCTGGTTTCGGGGATTGGGGGCGTCTGTTCAAGGATGTCCACAATTGGCGTGCGGTCCTCCATGCGCAGCGCCATAAACAACCGGGGCATCAGCGGAAAATGGAAGGCCATGTGGCACTCATCACCCCGTCCCTGGCCGAAATAGGCGACGGCGTCTTCCGGCCACTGGTTGGCCTCGGCCAGCAGCATTCGGTCGCCGTATTTTTCATCCACATGCTGGCGAAGTTGTTTCAATGCGGCGTGCGTTTCCGGCAGGTTTTCGCAACCGGTGCCTTCGCGTTCGTAGAGATACGGCACGGCGTCCAGCCGCAGGCCGTCCACGCCCAGATCGAGCCAGAAATCCAGCACCCTCACCATCGCCTCGAACACATCCGGGTTGTCGTAATTGAGATCGGGCTGGTGCGAGAAGAAGCGGTGCCAGTAATAGGCCTGGGCCACGTGGTCCCAGGTCCAGTTGGACACCTCGACGTCCTTGAAGATAACGCGGGCGTCCTTGTATTTGTCTGGCGTGTCACTCCAGACGTAGAAATCGCGCCAGCGGCTGCCGGGTTTGGCGCGGCGCGCGCGCTGAAACCACGGATGCTGGACGGACGTATGGTTCATCACCAGTTCCGTAATGACCCGAAGGTTGCGCCGGTGCGCTTCGCGCAGAAACACTTTGAAGTCCGCGAGCGTGCCGTACATCGGATGCACATCGAAATAATCGGCGATGTCGTAGCCGTCGTCCTTGAGCGGCGACGGGTAGAAGGGAAGCAACCACAGCGCGGTCACGCCGAGGTCCTTGAGGTAATCCAGCTTCTGGGTCAGGCCACGAAAATCGCCAATGCCATTATCGTCGCTGTCATAGAAGGCGCGCACGTGGAGTTCGTAAATGACGCCGCTCTTGTACCAGGCTGGTTCGGGTACGAGACCATCACGATGTGGTAGTTTTGCTGGCATAGATCTTCGGGAAAGGATGGGCATTCACCGTTACGTTCGAGCAGCGGCGGCCGTGAACCGGGAAGCTGGCCACGGAAAACTTGGTGAAAACGTGTTCAGTTTCATAATCCGGTTTCAGATCGTTGTACCGTGCGGCGTGATACCGTTCTTGGTGATGATTGCGATTCCATCGCGAATGTAATATAAGTCGTGGTTCGCGTCACCCGGTTTGCGCTCAACCGTTATGATACAGTTAGTGGCGTCGGCGCCGCCAATTTTCGATGCTGGAAAATTATCCTTTTACCAGGGCTGTGTCCAAAAGAAATGTCGGCACGAGCCAGTCCAGGTAACAAATGTCGAAAACCGACCCTCGCCTTTCAAGCCTGTTCGATTAAATAGTGGACCGTGTGATGCGGCTCAACAATCAATTCTAATTCATCTCAGGAAATTTGACCAAAGTCCAAGCCTTTGGTCAATGCGGACATCAACAAAAACTGCTGTTAAATTAGCGCGTTTGAGTTTTTCGACATAACGCGGGTAAGTCAAACAGCCACGCCAGCAGCTTTTTCCAAGGCATGGTGAGAGCTTAACAGCGCAACTACATTAATACAAAGGAAGAATGGCGGCAAAAAATACGACGGATGAATTATTTGACCAAACGGGAGCGGCCTGTGCGGGAGCGCAAAGCACCTTTGCCTCCGGCTTGTCTTCTCCAACTGGACTGTGGGCGCAGTTTTGACAGACTGACGGTGATAACACATCCCTTTCGGTCTGAACCGACCTGCCAGAACGCAAACAGGCGGTGTGCCTTTGGAACAGGTAAAACCCCTCAGCGGAAGGCATGGTTCATGCTTTTTGAACAAAACATGCTTATGAGATTTGAGAGTCCAGACTGCCATCGTGAGCCAGCCGCCAGTGGCCATGCACGATGTCATGCACAGCCAGTCGTAAAGTTTCGCTTAAACCTGCTTGTGATTCCTTTTTGTATTTTCGTAGCCATGACCTTGTTGGGCTGCCGCAGTGTTCAGGTTGACCCCGCCGAGGCTGCTGCCAAGCAATCGGATAAATTGTATCAGGTATATTTGACAGGGTCCCGCGACCAAGCGATATGGAGTTTGGAGGAAACCATTCGCGTCACCGGAAACGCGAACCTCAAACCGTCGGGCAAGGCAAACACCCTATCTATCACTTACGCTCGTTTGTATGTTCTCGAACGCAGAACGGGCAACGGAGGACTCGCAGAGGCAGCCTTAGTAAGGGCGCGTTATTGGTTTCTTCGAGAGCACGAGTTAAGCGGAGATTCGGAAGAGCAAGCGGGTACCGCAGTTCGGTCCTTCACCGCTGACAAGTGTATGGATTTTGTTGATAAGCTGGACAAAGAACACACCGACGGAGTAGGTCCTAGATACGCCCAGCATTGACTTCGTCCTAGACGAACTGGGTTACGTCCCGTTCTCGAAGGCCGGAGCCGAACTGCTCTTCGACGTGGTCAGCCGGGCCTATGAACGCACGAGTCTGATCGTCACGACCAATCCTGCCCTTTGAATGGAACAAAGTGCTGGGCAGTGAATGGCTGCGGCCGTCGTGGTTCGATAAATCTCGCGTTTGATTTGGACAAACTTGCCGGACTTAAAGGTGCGTCATTTTTGGTCTCGATGTCGCAACGCAGTGGAAACAGCTTGTCGCGCGACCGAATCGGCAACGTATTCACGGTTCAGCAAGTTTATGGCGGTCAGACCTTTCATCTCATTGATATCGCCTACCAACAAAAACTTTTGGATGACCGCCTTGAACTTCGGGTCGGTCGCATAGCCGCCGGCGACGACTTTCTTGTCGCGCCTGGCGACTGGCTCTTCATGCAAAACGCTTTCGACGGAAATCCGGTCGGCATTTTCTTCAATTCCCCCGGCATGACGGCCTATCCCAATGCTACGTGGGGTGCCCTGGTCAAGGTAAAACCGACCGCACGCACTTACCTTATGGGCGGTATTTACAACGGTGACCCGTCCATCCGTGATGATTCTCACAATGGCGCGGACATGTCTATGAACGGGCCGGTGTTTGTAATTGGCGAGGCTGGATACGAACGCAATGGACTTCCCGGCGACCCCGGTTTGATTGGTGATTACCATATTGGTTTTTGGTATGACAACAGTGCCTTCACGGATTACGAAACCGTCGGTTATGGAACGCCATCGGGATCGAAGCGGGGGAATTACGGTCTCTACGCACAGGTTGATCAGGTATTGAAGGCATTTGGCGACCGAAGCCGAAACAGCGGTTTTGGCATTTGCGGCTCAGTGCTGGTATCGCCGGACGAGTCAGTCAGCCAGATGCCCTACTTTTTAACCGGAGGAGTCATTTCCCGAGGTTTTTTCCCCTCACGGCCAGAGGACATGGCCGGCTTCGGTGTTGCCTACGGCGAGTTCAGCAGCGATCTCCGTCATGCACAAGCGCGGGAACAATTGTTCGATCCAACCATCAGCCCGCAAAATTACGAAACGGCGCTTGAATGGACTTACCGCGCCTATTTCCGCAAGAGCGCGCTTTTTGTCCAACCGGACGTTCAATACATCATCAATCCGGGCGGCACCGGCAAAATTGACGACGCGCTCGTTCTGGGCTGTCAAATCGGCATCAACTTATAAATCACTGCAAATCGAAAAAGGAGCTAACTGATTATGACAATGACAATTCAACCAACCACGAAGAGGAAAGCTTGGAGAGCCTTGGCCGATCATCTGCCGAAAATACGCAAATTGCATTTGCGCGACCTTTTTTCGGACCTGTTCTTGGACTACTCGAAGAATCGCGTCACGAGCCAGACGCTCAAGCTTCTGTTTGAAGTGGCGGAGGAATCTGGGTTGCGCGCCAAAATGGACGCGATGTTCAGCGGCGAGAAAATCAATGTGACCGAAAATCGCGCGGTGCTGCATGTCGCGTTGCGCGCGCCCAAGGACGCCACCATCCTGGTGGATGGGAAGAACGTGGTGCCGGAAGTCCATGCCGTGCTCGACAAGATGGCGGATTTCGCCAACCGCGTCCGCAGCGGCGAATGGAAAGGACACACTGGCAAACCCATCCGGAACATTATCAACATCGGGATTGGCGGTTCGGACCTTGGCCCGGTGATGGCCTACGAGGCGCTTCGCCATTACAGCGAGCGCGAAATGACATTCCGCTTCGTGTCGAATGTGGACGGGATTGATTTTGAGGAAGCCGTTCATGACCTCGATCCGCAGGAAACATTGTTCATCGTCTCCTCCAAGACCTTCACAACGCTCGAAACCATGACCAACGCGCAAAGCGCGCGCGATTGGTCACTTAAAGCGTTCGGTGGTGATGTGAAAGCTGTCGCAAAACATTTCGTCGCCGTCTCAACCAACGCGGAAAAAGTGTCTGCGTTTGGCATTGATACGGCCAATATGTTCGGTTTTTGGGACTGGGTGGGCGGCCGTTACTCAATGGATTCAGCCATCGGTCTTTCGACCATGCTGGCCATCGGGCCCGACAACTTCCGTGCGATGCTCCACGGTTTTCACCAGATGGACGAGCATTTCCGCACCGCGCCGTTTGAGAAAAATCTGCCGGTGCTGATGGGTCTTTTGGCCGTCTGGTATTCCAACTTCTTCGATGCCCAAACCATCGCGGTGCTGCCTTACGAGCAATATTTGAAACGCTTCCCGGCCTACCTGCAACAGTTGACAATGGAGAGCAACGGCAAACACGTCACGCTTGAAGGGAAACAAGTCGCATACGACACCAGCCCGATCTACTGGGGCGAGCCGGGGACCAACGGTCAGCATTCGTTTTACCAGTTGATTCATCAAGGCACGCGGTTGATTCCGTGCGACTTCATCACGTTCGGCCACGCGCTCACGCCGTTAGGCCGGCACCATGATATGCTGCTGGCCAATGTATTAGCTCAAGCGGAGGCGTTGGCCTTCGGCAAAACAGCGGAAGAAGTCAAAGCCGAAAGCACGCCGGACTGGTTGGTCCCGCACCGAGTCTTCGAGGGCAACCGTCCATCAAACACGATTCTCGCCGAGCGGCTCACCCCGGAAATTCTCGGCGCATTGGTGGCGCTTTACGAGCACAGCGTGTTCACCCAAGGCGTCATTTGGAACATCAATTCGTTCGACCAATGGGGTGTGGAGCTAGGCAAGGCCTTGGCCCAGCGCATCATTCCTGAATTGGAAAGCGAGACAGAACCCAAACTCAAACATGACAGCTCGACGAACAATTTGATCCGGCGTTACCGGAAAATGAGGAACACCTGATGCATGCACTTGACCAGATAGAACAACAGCAGCGGAAAATCAGGACACAGCCTGGTTTCCTTGCCGCGCTGGATCAAAGCGGCGGCAGCACGCCCAAGGCGCTGCTGGCCTACGGCATCAAGGAGGGTGTCTGGTCCAACGATGAAGAGATGTTCGCGCTGGTCCATGAGATGCGTGCGCGCATCATCACCAGTTCGAGTTTCAACGGCGACCGGATTCTCGGCGCGATCTTATTTGAAGGCACGATGGAGAGGGATATCGAAGGGCAGCCCACGGCGGATTATCTTTGGAGGCAGAAACGCATCGTGCCATTTCTCAAAGTGGACAAAAGCCTGGTCGAGGAGCGTGACGGCGTTCATCTGATGAAACCCATGCCGGGCCTGCCGACGCTGCTCAACCGGGCAAAAGCGAAGCATATTTTCGGAACCAAGATGCGCTCGGTCATCAACCAGGCCAACGCCACCGGCATCAAGACGGTCGTTGATCAGCAGTTCGAGGTTGCGGCCCAGATTCTGGCGGTGGACCTCATGCCGATCATTGAACCGGAGGTGGATATTCATTGCCCGGACAAGGCCGGAGCCGAAGAGCTGCTTAGGGCGGCCCTCAACGAAGCGCTCAACACGCTTCCTTTCGGCCAGTTGGTCATACTCAAACTCACGTTGCCAGAGCGCGACGATTTCTACGCCGAACTCGTCAAGCACCCGAAGGTTCTGAAAGTGGTCGCGTTGTCAGGAGGTTATTCGCGGGAGGAAGGCAACAACCGCCTTCGACGGAATCAAGGCGTCGTGGCGAGTTTTTCACGGGCGCTGGTCGAAGGCCTGTCGGTTCAGCAATCCGACGCGGAATTTAACGCACTGCTCGATTCAGCCATTCAAAGCATTTACGAGGCTTCCATTACGAAGACCGCTGGCAGGGATTCAGCCAGCTTCAAATGAACAACAACAAGAAAGGAATATAAATATGCAACTAGGAATGATCGGACTTGGGCGCATGGGCGCCAACATGGTGCGGCGCTTGATCAAAAGCGGACATCAGTGCGTGGTTTACGACCGCTCGTCGGAAGCGGTGCAACAATTGGTGAAGGAAAAGGCGGTGGGGGCAGGTTCAGTGGCCGAGTTTGTGAAAAAACTGACGAAGCCGCGCGCGATCTGGCTCATGGTGCCGGCAGCGGTGGTGGACCAGACCATCGCCGAAATTCTGCCGTTGCTTGCACGGGGGGACTTCCTCATTGATGGCGGCAATTCGTATTACGTGGACGACATCCGGCGGGCGAAGGAACTTGGGCCGAAAGGAATTCATTATGTGGATGTGGGCACCAGCGGCGGCGTCTGGGGTTTGGAACGCGGCTACTGCATGATGATTGGCGGCGAAAAGGAAGTGGTGCAGGTCCTCGATCCAATTTTCGCAACCCTGGCTCCGGGTATCGGTAACGTACCACGCACATCGGGACGCGAAAAACTCGGCGGCACCGCCGAACAAGGCTACCTGCATTGCGGTTCGAATGGCGCCGGGCACTTCGTCAAGATGGTTCACAACGGCATTGAGTATGGAATCATGGCCGCCTATGCCGAGGGCTTGGGCGTTTTGCGCGACGCCAACATCGGGAAACAACAGAACGAAGCGGACGCCGAGACGACGCCGTTGCGCAACCCAGAACATTATCAATTCGATCTCAATCTGGCTGATGTGACTGAAGTGTGGCGGCGTGGCAGCGTGATTGCATCGTGGCTGCTGGACCTGACGGCGGTTGCGTTGGTGGAAGACGCGAACCTCGCCAAATTTGCCGGGCGCGTTTCCGATTCCGGCGAAGGCCGGTGGACGATCAAAGCAGCGATTGACGAGGGCGTGCCGGTTCCGGTCCTGACGACGGCGCTTTATGAACGGTTCGCCTCGCGCGGTGAAGCAGATTACCAGGACAAGTTGCTTTCCGCGATGCGCTTTGGTTTTGGCGGACATCTGGAGAAGAAAGGAGACAAAGCACAATGAACGATTCGCATTCCGATACTCTAGTATTTTTCGGAGCCACGGGCGACCTGGCCTATAAGAAAATTTTCCCGGCGTTGCAGGCGATGGTGAAGCGCGGAAACTTGAACGTCCCCGTCATCGGCGTGGCGAAAGCGGGTTGGAATCTGGATCAGCTCAAGGCCCGCGCAAAAGACAGTCTGGAAAAACACGGCGGCGTGGAACGGGCAGCGTTCGAGAAGTTGTCCAGTTTGCTGCGCTATGTGAGTGGCGATTACAACGACACTGCCACATTCCAGGCGCTTCGACGGGAGATGGGTCAGGCGCAACGCCCGGCCTATTATCTCGCCATCCCGCCGGCTGCGTTCGAGATCGTGGTGGAGCAACTTTCCCGGAGCGGCTGCACCAATAGCGCCCGCATGATTATTGAAAAGCCGTTTGGCCGGGATCTGGCCTCGGCGCGTGAACTGAACGCTATTCTGCTCAAAACCTTCGATGAAAAGGCAATTTTCCGCATTGACCATTACCTCGGAAAATCGCCCGTTCACAACATGCTCTTCTTCCGTTTCGGCAACGCCATGCTCGAACCGTTTTGGAACCGGCATCACATCGAAAGCGTGCAGATCACCATGGCGGAGAATTTTGGCGTGCAAGGCCGCGGCGCGTTTTACGAACAAGTCGGCACCATCCGCGACGTGGTTCAGAATCATTTGTTCCAAGTCCTGGCCAATTTGGCCATGGAACCGCCCATCCGCACGGACAGCGAATCCATCCGCGACGAAAAGGTGAAAGTGCTCAAGGCGATACCACCGTTGGATGCGAAGAATCTGGTTCGCGGCCAGTTCAAAGGCTATCGCAAGGAACCGGGTGTGGCGCCGGATTCCAAAGTCGAAACCTTTGCGGCGCTCAAACTGGAGATAGATTCCTGGCGCTGGCGCAGCGTTCCCTTCTACATCCGCGCCGGAAAGAATCTGCCGGCCACTTGCACAGAACTGCAAATTAAACTTCGTTATCCGCCGACGATGTATAACCAATACGATCTCAAATCGAATTACTTTCGTTTCCGCATCAGCCCACATGTAGTGGCAGCGTTTGGCCTGAACACTGTCGCGCCCGAAGACGAATCGGTAAGCCAGTTGATAGAATTAAAAGTGAATCGGCCAACCAGTCCCGAGGAAATGGAGGCGTATGAGCGCGTGCTCACCGATGCGATGATGGGTGACGCCACGCTGTTCGCCCGTGAGGATTATGTGGAAGAAGCCTGGCGAATCGTGGACCCGGCGTTGAAAGCCGACACGCCGGTTCACGAATACGAACCCAGGACCTGGGGGCCTACGGCCGCCAACGGAGATTTTTCACCGGAGGGGGGTTGGCACAACCCTGACCTGATTAAAGAGCAGACCACATGACAGCCAACGTGCGCCAAAGCAAACTGCTGAAAGCCGAATCGCCAGCGAATCTGCACGACATGATGCAAATCGCAAATTGCCCGCGCGCGAGAAGATTTAACTCATAAAAAAATGTATGAAAGCAAGAACTGTAGAATCAATCGAAATTCCGGTCGGCTTGATTGGAAAAACAGGCAGCACGAACATTGTTGATCGCGCATGCCGCCGGCTCTGGTCCCTGCAAAGCAAAGCCTTGTGCGCCCGCGCCCGTCATCGCACCGGCTTGAAGGACTTTGGTGACCCGCCGATTGACGAGCCGCTTTCTGTGCTGACGGAAAGCCTGGAACACGAAGCCGACCTGCATCCACTCGGACGGTGGCTGATGCGCGGTCATCTCCTGGAAATGCTGGAAACGCGCCTGCGGCTGAGGAATGCCTGGGAGAATCGGTTGACCGACTTGGAAGCAATCCCAATTGATCGTCCGGCATTCATCACCGGCATGCCTCGCAGCGGTTCCACTTTTCTTCACGAATTGCTGGCGCAGGACCCGGGCAACCGCGTTCCTCGAGTTTGGGAAGTGATGTTTCCCCATCCAATAGCACCACTGGAGAAAGACCCTGGCCTGCGCGCCCGCCGCGCCGCCGCGCGGTTATGGTGGTTTCGGCGGTTCGTGCCTCAAGCTGACTCGGTCCATCCGTTGCGCGCCGGCATGCCGCAGGAATGCATCGCAATTCACAGTTACACGTTCATGTCCGAGGAATTCGTGTCCACTTGTCGGGTTCCGACTTATCAGCGATATCTGCGTTCGACCGGACTAGGCCCCGCCTACGAGTGGCAGAAGCGATTCCTTCAACACCTGCAATCGGGTTGTTCTCCCAAACGGTGGGTTTTGAAGGCACCGGATCATCTTGTTGCACTGGAAGAACTCTTCTCGGTTTTTCCCGATGCGATCGTCGTTCAGATGCATCGCAATCCGTTGGAAGTGCTGAAGTCAGCTGTTCAACTCTCCGGCGCGCTTCGCCGGCTCTTTGGCCGACCGGAGGGGGCAAGCCGGTTGGAGGATCATGAAGCCACGGCCTTGGCCGAGCAGACGGAACTTTCTATTCGCTTTCGAGATCGTCACCCTGAACTCGGCGAGCGCTTTATAGACCTCAACTACTCCGAAGTGATTTCCGACCCGTTGATGGCCGTGCATCGGATTTACGCTCGTCTGGGTCAACCTTTGACCGAGGTCGTCATCCAGCGAATGCGCCAATTCATATCAACGCGTGGCCGGTATAAACGCCATTCCAATCCGTCGTTGGCAGATCTGGGGATTGATGTGCGGGCGGAGATTCGCCGGTTTCAGGGCTATTGTCTGCGATTTGGAATTCCTTGCGCGCAACCAGACCGGAATTAGCGCCGGCACATCATTGACATGATCAAAAAGCTTCACATTTTGCTTCTCTTGCTCGGATTCGTGTTCCTGGGCTATTTGCTTCACAGGATCGGCGTCCACAGACTCTGGCAAGGGTTGGTGTCGCTTGGCTGGGGGTTGGTGCCGTTCGTCCTGCTGGAATTTGTGGCGGAGGGCATTCACACCGTTGCCTGGGGATTTTGTCTAAACGAGCGCCATCGTCGTCTTTCATGGATGCAACTCTTTCGAATCCGCATGGCTGGCCACGCCATCAACTACCTGACGCCGACGGCCGCGCTGGGGGGTGAAGCCACCAAGGCCGCTTTGCTTTCATCCACGGGTGAGGGAGCGGAAGCGGTGGGCGGGGTGCTGGTCGGCAAGGTTTTTGCCGGGGTCGGTCAACTGATGTTTGTGGCAGTGGGTTCGCTGGTCCTGCTTGGGAGTGTGACCCTGCCTTGGCCCGTCTGGGTGGCGCTGTTCATGAGCGGTGGTTGCGTTGGTGCCGGGATATTCATTTTCGTGCTGCTCCAAAAACACGGCAAACTTGGGATGCTGATTCGTTGGTTGGCAGAGCGCAGGTTCGCTGGTCGAATGCTGCGAAGTGCTGCGGGCGAGGTCAACAAGGTGGACGAAGCATTGAAGGTGATTTACCGCGACCGCTCGCGGGACTTGTTGTGGGCGTTGATCTGGCATTTGGTCGCTTACGCTATTGGCCTGGCCCAGACTTGGTGGTTCTTCCATATATTGCATCAACCCTTTCCAGTGGAAGCAGCAGCGAACGTATGGTTCCTGGGGATGTGGTTCGATCTGTTGACCTTTGCCGTGCCGCTCAACCTGGGGACATTGGAAGGCAGCCGCGTCTTTATTTTCCGGGCGATCGGCAGCAGCGCCGTGGCCGGCATGACCTACAGTATTGCCGTGCGCCTCGCTCAATTGTCCTGGGCCAGTTTCGGTTTGTTGAATTATGCCTCAATGGTTGCGCCGGCCAGACTCTGCCAGCTTCGATTCATTCAAAATCGGCTGCCTAAGGTGACAACCGGAGGGAACCCACAACCTTGATAATAGATGACCCAATCGTGAGCACATAAAAGCATCTGTATGAAAATTGATGTCGAAGTTGATGCCGACAGTGCGGCTAAAGCCGGGGCAAGATTTATCGCCTGCGTCGCTCGAACGGCCGTCGCTGCACATGGGCGTTTTGTCATGGCTGTGAGCGGGGGGCACGATCCGTGGCGGATGTTCCGATTGTTGGCAAACGAAAAGGTGTCATGGAAGGCTGTGCATGTGGTGCAGGTGGATGAACGAGTCGCGCCGGCGGGTGATCCGGAATGCAACTTGACGCACCTGCGCGAGAGTCTGTTCTCGCACGTGCGATTGCTTCCAGAGCAAATCCATGTCATGCCGGTTGAGGAAAGCGATTTGGAGGCTGCTGCCGGCAAATACTCGCAATTACTCCGGCAGATTGCCGGTTCGCCACCGGTGCTGGATCTCGTGCATCTGGGACTTGGACCGGATGGCCATACTGCATCACTTGTGCCCGACGACCCGGTTCTCGAGATAACCAACCGGGATGTTGCCGTGACAGGGGTTTATCAAGGGCGACGTCGGATGACCTTGACCTACCCAATCCTCAATCGGGCCCGTCACATATTGTGGCTGGTAACGGGCGAGGAGAAAGCCGGAGTTTTGGAACGTCTCCGCGATCGCGACACATCCATTCCCGCAAGTCGCATCCATCAAAATGTGGCCATGGTGATGACTGATCTTGCAGCGGCGTGCGTTGCTGATTCAGCTGCGAAAGGAGTCTTATGCGCATAGGCATTGCAACCGATCACGGCGGGTATGAATTGAAGGAAAAGTTGGCCGCCAAACTTCGCGCGGCAGGACATGAGGTCGTGGACTTCGGCGCTGACCGATTGACGCCGGACGATGATTATCCCGACTTCGTCATTCCACTCGGCCAGGCGGTGGCTGCGGGGAAAGTGGAGCGCGGCGTGGCGGTTTGCGGCAGCGGGGTCGGAGCTTCCGTCTGCGCGAACAAAGTCAAAGGTGTTCGCGCCTGTCTGATTGAAGACCATTTTTCCGCGAGGCAAGGTGTCGAGGATGACAACCTGAACATGATATGTCTCGGCGGACGGATCGAAGGCCCGGAGCTGGCATGGGATTTGATTCAAACATTTCTTGCCGCCAGGTTCAGCGAGGCTCCACGGCATGTCCGAAGATTAACCAAGGTCGCCGTGCTGGAAAACCAACGGAGGTAGGCTATGGAAGACACACTCTTTTGGAGCCGGCTACAGTTCGCTTTCACGATCACCTATCATTACTTGTTCCCGCAACTGACGATGGGGCTGGCCTGGATCATCGTCTATATCAAATGGCGGCACCTGCGAACTGGTGATGAGCGATTTGGCAACGCCGCGCGATTTTGGGCGCGTATCTTTGGCATCAACTTCGCCATCGGCGTGGTGACCGGCATTCCAATGGAATTTCAATTCGGCACGAACTGGGCGGGCTTTTCCAAATACTCCGGCAACATCATCGGCCAGACGCTGGCCATGGAAGGCATGTTCGCCTTCTTCCTCGAAAGCGCGATGGTCGGGGCGATGATCTGGGGCGAAAAACGGATGGGACCGCGCAAACATTTTCTCGTCACTCTGGGTGTCGCGCTCGGCAGTTGGCTCTCGGCTTATTTTATTCTGACCACCAATGCATTCATGCAACACCCGGTTGGATACGCCATGGCGGGGGACGGCACGTTGCGTCTGAAAAGCTTCGCTGAATTTATGTTGAACCCCTGGGCGTTGATCATGTTCCTGCACAATCAATGCGCCGCACTCGTGATTGGTTCATTTGTCGTCGCGGCGGTGGGCGCGCTTTACGCGCTGCGCGGCAAACACGCGGAACAAGCTTCGCAATTTCTGAAAACCGGCACACTGGTCGGCCTATTTGCCTGTCTGTTGGTTGCTTTTCCCACTGGCGACCGGCAGGCCAAAATGGTGGCGAAATATCAGCCGGTTACCCTCGCTGGAATGGAGGGACGTTTTCAAAGTGGAACCAACGCCGAACTGAATTTCATCGGCCAGCCAAACGTCAAAGAACAGCGCATAGATAATCCCATTTACATGCCCGGCATCCTGAGCATTCTTGCTTTTGGCTACCGTAGCGCCAATGTTCAGGGCTTGGACGATTTTCCCACCGACGAATGGCCGACGAACATTCCTCTGCTCTATTACGCCTTCCACGTCATGGCTGGCTTGGGAACGTTGTTTATCCTGTTAATGGGCATTGCCAATTTCCAACGCTGGCGCGGGCGATTGGAAACCTCCCGCGGGCTGCTGTGGGCTTTGATGCTGGCCTTTCCGTTTCCCTATATCGCCACCACTGCGGGTTGGATGACGGCGGAATTAGGCCGTCAACCTTGGCTGGTCTTTAACCTCTTTCGCACCAGCCAGGGCGTGAGCGACGTAGTGAACGGCGGGAACGTCTTGTTCACGCTGATCGGGTTTACCGGGCTTTATTTCGTTCTTGGAGTCCTGTTCTTGTTCATGGTCGGTCGAGAGATTGCTCACGGTCCGCAACATAGTTCTTCGTCAGTCAAACTGGAGGTGTCGCATGATTGAAATGTGGTATGCCATTTTGTCCTTCATGCTCGTGATGTTTGTCGTGCTGGAAGGTTTTGATATCGGCGCGGGTACGTTGCAATACGTCGTCGGCAAAACAGAGGCTGAACGCCGGATGGTCATTGCCGCAATTGGGCCGTTATGGTCGTGGCACGAGGTCTGGCTGGTAGGTTTTGGAGGAACCTTGATGGCGGCGTTTCCTTCGATCCTTGCCGTTTCCTTTGCCGGATTTTACCTGGCGTTCTTCCTACTGCTTTGGTGCCTGGTGCTTCGCGGAGTTTCCATTGAACTGAGCGGCCATATAACCGACCCACTTTGGCGAACGGGATGGCACGTCATTTTTGTGGCCTCCAATCTCTTGCTCGCCATCCTCATCGGCGCGGCGCTGGGCAATGTTGTGCGTGGCGTGCCGTTGGGCGCCGATGGCAAATTCGCTCTCGCGTTTTTCACCAATTTCAGCCCGCACGGCAATGTCGGCATCCTGGATTGGTTTACCGTGTCGGTGGCCGTGTTCATCCTCGCGACCTTCGCCGCACACGGCGCAAACGGCTTGGCACAAAAGACGGAGGGTCCGGTGCATGATCGGAGCCTGCGAGTCGCCCGGCTGCTGTGGAAAATCGTTCTCGGGCTGCTGGTGGTACCCCTTGCGCCAAAAGTAACTGTTACCCGAGAGCAGGTATCGTTGTGCCAAAAGGGTGTTACCCGATGGCTCTTGTTTTTGGTTAACTGTTCCGGCGCTTCGAAGCGAGCTAAAACGAGCAGGGGGGCGAGCTTTGAGCCTCAGCTCGCGCCCCCCTGCGGTCGAAGGTTCGTTGGACTTGCGTCCCTGGTTTTTTTGGATCGAGAGCACCGGTTTTCTTAGTTGGGGTTTCGACGGATCGCCGAGATCTGCTTGAGACTACGCTCCACCGTTTCTTTCAAGGCAAAGGGGTTCAACCGGGCCTTGTGCTGTCGCAGCCGTTGCTTGGTGGTTTCGGCCACCTCAGCGCTGGCCAGCACGCGCGCCAGGGGCGTTTGAGCCTGTCGGTAAACGCGCCGCACCTTCCCCGCTTCGCGCTCCTGGTGATCAAGTTTGAGGCTCGCATGAAAGTAATTGAGCAACTGTCCATAAGCTCCCTTGACCAGCGCATTGATCGGCTCCACCACCTCCGGATTGTCATGCCGTTCATACCCAAAGCACTGTCGAACATGGGTCCAGTTCTTCTGCTCCACATGCGCATTGTCGTCTTTCTTGTTCGGCCGGCTGCGCGTCATGAACACCGGCTGCGGCCGCTTCTGCAGCCACTTAAGCACATGATGGTTTATAAACTCTCCTCCGTTGTCGCTGTCCAAACCCAATAACGAAAAAGGCAGGCTGGCTTCCACATCCTGCAATGCCACCAGCGTTCCAGCCTGGCCCCGTCCCCACATCGCCCGCACTTCCACCCACGTCGTGGCGTAATCCACCCCATCAACCATCCACACAAATTCCCCGGCCACACTGCCGCCGCACAGCGCCACTGTATCAACCTCCAACCACCCCGCTTTGCCTTCCTCCCACAGACTGCCGCGAATGGGAATCTGCTGGCGCAACAACGTTCCGGGTCGCGTCAGCGACCGGCCTCGGCCTTTGTGCACGCAACGGTGCCAGCAGTCGGTCCAGGGTTCGCCCGCTGGCCAGCAACAGCTTGTCCCGCACCTCTCCGGGCATGGGCCGCTCGTATTGCTCGTAGGCCGGAATCCACTCCGGTAACATCGCCACCAGGCGCCGCCCACACGCATAGTCCGTCGCTTGCCAGATCGGCCTCAGCCATGGCACCAGCAACTGCGGCTCATACTCCACAGGACGACCGCTCAGAATCACGGGACCTCTCCTGAGCGCGGGCGCGCCTAATGCCCGAATCGCTGACTTGCGATGATAGCCCAGCAACTCCTGCGCTTGATCCAGCAGCTTGCGTTTGTGTTCCGCGCCAGCCGTTTCGTAACGCCGCCGCAGCTTCCTCAATACCTCTTCCCGTGTCGGTTGACTGATCATTTTATCCATTCCGGCCACGGTAACCCGACTTCTGGCACAACGTATCCCTCAGACCGTCTTTCTGCCCCTCCCAAGGTAACAAAACTTTTGGCGCAATTCGTGGTAATCACGGCTGAAACTTGGGACGTGCGACCGAAATTGTTATCGGGCATGTTGCATCAACCCTTCGGCTGGTTCGGCCTGATTTGTGTGGTTGGTGGAATCACAGGAATCTTCACCGGCCTGCGAACCGGAAGGGAATTGCGCGCACTCCTCGGTTCCAGTGCTTTCATTGCCGGTCTGATGATCGCTGGCGCGGCCGGCGTCTTTCAGGTCATGCTTCATTCAACGCTCGCGCCGGAAGATTCCTTGTCTGCCTACCAAAATGCCGCCGCCAGTCATGGGCTGGCCATCGCGTTGGTCTGGTGGCCCCTCGCGTTGATTTTCGCCGTCACCTATTTTTTGTTCATTTACCGACATTACGCCGGCAAAGTGCGACCGAGGGAGGACAATCAGAATCCATATTGATCCGGCACACAAGCCTGAGAATCAGGACCACATTTCAAATAGCCGAAAGGAATATTCTATGAAGGACTCAAACAAGGAAGCATTCACCGCCAGCACCAACCGCACTAAATCAATTGAAACCATTCACGCGACGAAGTCCGGCCACCCCGGCGAGTCACTGCACCCGGCAACGCCTCTTGCCCGGAGGAAACGTTGGTCTTCCGCGAGATTGATTGCCCTGATTTCATTAGGTGCAATAGCGGTTATTGTTCATCTGCTGCGGAATGTGCCTGCTGCAAAACTCGAAGGCCTTGGCGCCGGCCTTTGTGCCATTGCCTTCGGTGGATTTCTCGTTAGGCAGTTGGTACGTGGAATGGAGGCAGAGGACGAGCTGGAAGAAGAGCAGCGTAATGCAAGTCCAGCGACAGTTTCGCCTTCGGAGTCAAATCTTGCCCGACAAGAAATGAATCCGACCACACCACCCCCGGAAGCAGGACAAAACATTAAATAACGAAAGTAAAATGTATGAGTGATAAAAAAATGGAACAAGTGGCCATCAATACCATTCGCACTCTCGCCATTGACGCGGTCCAAGCAGCCAAGTCTGGCCATCCCGGCACGCCCATGGCGCTCGCGCCGTTGATTTACACAATTTGGAACCGGGTGATGAATTTTGACCCGCAAGACCCGATTTGGCCCAATCGCGACCGGTTTGTGTTATCCAACGGCCATGCCTCAATGTTGCTCTGGTCCATTCTCCACCTCACCGGTGTCCAGGCAGTGAATGCCGATTATGAAATGGTTGGGCAGCCTTCGGTGACGCTGGATGAAATCCGCCGGTTTCGCCAACTGGGCAGCAAGACCCCAGGCCACCCGGAATATCATTGGGTCTCTGGGGTCGAAGCCACCACCGGTCCGCTGGGACAAGGCGTCGCCACGAGCGTCGGCATGGCCATCGCCCAAAAGTGGCTGGCCAATCGTTACAACAAACCCGGATTCGACATCTTCGACTACGACATTTACGCTGTGTGCGGCGACGGGTGCATGATGGAGGGTGTGGCTTCAGAAGCAGCTTCATTGGCCGGTCATCTCGGTCTCGACAACCTGTGCTGGGTTTACGACAACAATCACATCACCATCGAGGGCAACACCAACATCACCTTCACCGAAGACATTGCCGCCCGGTTTCTTGGTTACGGTTGGAATGTCCTGCGCGTCGGCGATGCCAATGATATCGAACGGATCGAGCATGCACTTAACGTGTTCCGAAACACGAAAGGACGTCCAACCTTCGTGATCCTCGACAGCCATATCGGTTATGGCTCACCACACAAGCAGGACTCAGCGGAAGCGCACGGCGAACCGCTCGGCGACGACGAAATCAAACTCACCAAGCGTGATTATGGCTGGCCCGAGGATGCAAAGTTCCTGGTGCCAGACGGTGTTTATGAACACTTCCAGGCTGGTATTGGCGAACGTGGCGCCGAGATGAGGAAAAAATGGAATGATCTTTTCACCGCCTATCGCGCGAAGTTTTCTGAACTCGCAACCGAGGTTGACCAGATGCAGCGGCGCGAACTTCGCGCAGGCTGGGACCGCAATCTACCCGTCTTCCCCACCGACCCGAAAGGCATCGCCGGGCGCGATGCTTCCAGCAAGGTGCTGAATGTGCTGGCTCAAAATATTCCCTGGCTCATCGGAGGCTCGGCGGACCTCGGCCCCTCGAACAGAACCACGCTGAAATACGAAGGTGCCGGAGATTTCCAGCCCGGCTATTATGGAGGAAAAAATTTGCATTATGGCGTCCGCGAGCACGCCATGGCGGCGACGGTGAACGGACTTTCGTTGTCGAAGCTGCGGGCGTTCGGAGCGACATTTTTCATCTTCAGCGATTACGCCAAGCCGGCCATCCGGCTCTCGGCTCTAATGGAACTGCCGGCCATTTTCATTGATGATTCAGAAACCATGTCCTGTGGACATGGTTAGAGGCAAAGGCTAGGCCAAAGGAACTGCTCATGGTAATTCGGTTCTCGCGTTGTCCCCACAACGAACGAGAAAGGAAGAACACATGAGCAGATTCCGAAAGCAATCGCATACGATCTGGTATTGCGAATATCACATTGTTTGGTGTCCGAAGTATAGGTATCGGGTGTTGGCAGGGAAGATAAAAGAGGAGGCGGAGTTGTGTATTCGGGAGCAGAGTCGGCAAATGGAGTGTGAGGTGGTGGAGTTGAATGTGCAGGCCGATCACGTGCATTTGGTGGTGATGATTCCGCCGAAGGTGCGGATCTCGGATTACATGGGGCGGTTGAAGGGCAAAAGCGCAATCCGACTGTTTGGGGCGTTCCGCGACCTGCGGCGGCGACCGTATTGGGGCAACCACTTCTGGGTGGAGGGTTACTGTGTGGGCACGGTGGGGTTGGATGAAGAAAAGATACGGAAGTATGTAAAATATCAAGAACAGCAGGAACAGAGACAGGAAGAGTTTCGGTTTAGCCGATAACGACAAAACCGGGGATGACGCGCGTGGCCCAGCCCCCTGTGGGGGCTGGGCTTTGCCCCCTTATAGGGGGCAGATTCAAAACCACGCGCTTTGCGCGTGGTTTCTTTATTTTTCACCCACGATGCCATGGGCGATGGCGAGGATGGCCCAACGCATCAGCCTGTGGAACAACTGGCCTCGTTGCGGGCCATCCCTGGGCTGGTGATGTTAAGACCCGGCGATGCCAACGAAGTCGTCGAGGCCTACCGCTACGTGATGCAACTGCGCCATCAGCCTGCCGCGCTGGTCTTGTCGCGCCAGCCATTGCCGACATTGGACAGAACCAAGTATGCCCCGGCATCCGGCGTCGCGCGGGGGGCCTATGTTCTGGCGGACGCGCCTGATTCAAACCCTGAAATCATCCTCATCGCGACCGGGAGCGAAGTATGCCTCGCGGTCGAGGCGCACGAAAAGTTGCGCAGCGAAGGCATCCGCTCACGCGTGGTGTCAATGCCATCCTGGGACATCTTCGAGCATCAGCCGCCGGCGTATCGTGACAGCGTGTTGCCGCCAGGAGTAAAGGCGCGCGTGGCGATTGAACAGGCGTCAACCTTTGGCTGGGAGCGTTATGTCGGCAGCGAAGGCCGGGTTATTGGCATGAAGACGTTCGGCGCCTCGGCGCCCCTCAAGGAACTTCAAAAGGAGTTTGGGTTCGAGCCGGCCCGTGTAGTGACCGTTGCCAAAGAGTTATTGAAATCGGGACGTTAGCAATGTTCCGGCTCGCTTCTGGGAGCGGCAAGCCAGAGAGTGCTGGACAACCCCGGCAATCTCAAATAAAAGTCGGCAAGCCGCTGGCCGAGAGCCAGCAGCGTGCTGCCACGCTTTGAAAATGGGAATAGCCCTCGGTTGACAGGGCGTGGTGAAGGGACAGTGTCGCGCAGAAATCTTGATTTTGAATTTTATGAAAGCCTGGCAACTCACGGCGTCCACAGGTGCAGACGCGCTAAGACTCACTCAACTTTCCAAACCTCACCCTGGCCCCGGTCAGGTGCTCGTGCGGGTGCGGGCGACCTCCCTGAATTACCGCGACCTGATGGTTGCGAGCGGACGCTACGGTCCGGGAGTGCCGCTACCGTTGATTCCGCTTTCCGATGGAGCGGGCGAGGTTGCGGCGGTGGGCGAAGGTGTTGCCCGCTGGAAGGCGGGCGACCGCGTGGCGGGGACTTTTTTCCAGGCATGGCAGACCGGACCGTTGCGCCGGGAGGTGTTTGAAACCGCGCTGGGTGGTTCCATCAACGGGATGCTGGCGGAATATGTCACGCTCTCGGCGGAGGGGGTCATTGCACTGCCGCCCCACTTGAGTTTTGAGGAGGGCGCGACCCTGTCTTGCGCGGCGCTTACAGCCTGGCACGCGCTGGTCACCGACGGGAAAATTGCCGCCGGCCAGACCGTTCTGGTGCTGGGCACGGGCGGCGTCTCTGTCTTTGCGCTCCAGTTTGCCAAAATGCATGGCGCGCGGGTCATCATCACTTCCAGCAGCGATGATAAACTGGCGCGCGCCCGATCATTGGGCGCGGATGAAACCATCAATTACCGCACCCACCCGGACTGGGAAAAGGAAGTGTTCCGGCTGACGGACAAAATGGGGGCGGATCACATCGTTGAAATCGGCGGCAAGGACACGTTTCCGAGATCGCTGCGCGCAGTGGCGATGGGCGGGACGATTAGCGTCATCGGCGGTGTCAGCGGCTTCACCAGTGACGTCGCCCTGCGGGATATTCTTGGAAAATCCGCCTTGATCCGCGGAATTTTCGTTGGCAGTCGCGACATGTTTGCGGCCATGAACCGCGCCATTTCCCTGCATCAACTCAAGCCGGTGATGGATCGTTGCTTTCCGTTTGGCGAAGCGCCGGCGGCCTATCGCTACCAGGAAACTGGCGCGCATTTCGGGAAAGTCGTCGTGTCGTTAGCCCCTTGAGCCGGCTGCGCAGACTTGGGATGGGACCCGGCTTGAAAACAAACTGAGAATCAAACGCGCCGATGGGAAAATGGACTCTTTGTGCAGACCGTGTGAATTTGTGCCGCTCAACGAGGATTTCTCTAAATCAGACGCGCTTGGAGCCGCCTTATTTGGTTTAGTTTGGTCATGCGTAAACTGCCGCGCTCATTCTACAACCGAAGCACAATTGTGGTCGCTCGGGAACTGCTCGGCAAACACCTCGTCCATGTTGAGCGCGGCGTAATGCGGATGGGAAAAATTGTGGAAACCGAGGCGTATCTTGGGATGCACGACCTCGCTGCGCATTCAGCCAAAGGATTGACGGACCGAACGAAAGTAATGTTCGGTCCACCTGGCTATGCTTACATCTACTTGATCTATGGCATTTATCACTGCATGAACGTGGTGACCGAGCCTGAAGGAAACGCGTGCGCCGTGTTGGTGCGCGCGATCGAGCCAGTGATGAATGTCTGCGGCCGAAGCCAAGGCCCCGGGCTCCTTTGCCGTGCGATGCATATTGATAGGCGTCTAAACGGTCACGACCTGCTCAGCGACGATTTCTACATAGCCGAGCCAGCCAAAGCCACGCCTTTTGCAGTAGTCAAGCGGCCACGGGTGGGTGTGGAATACGCCGGTCATTGGGCAAAACGACACCTGCGATTCTTCATCCGGGGCAGTCCATTCATCTCCCAACAGTAGATTCCAGCAAAGTTACTACCAGAGCCGAGTCTCTGAAATTACCTCCACGCCTGTTTTGGTCCCACGCCGTGCTGTGCCATGAGATCGTTCCGCGGAAAAGTGCGTTCTGTTTCAGGTTGTTGCCTATTCCCGCATCTTTGAATCAACGATGATGGTCACCGCTCCGTTGTTGGTTAGTTCCACCTGCATGCCCGCTCCGAATTCACCGGTTTGAACCGGCTTCCCTAAATCGGTGATGAATTTCTGAACAAAGGCTTGATATAGCGGTATGGCCGTCTGCGGGTCGGCGGAACGGCTGTATGAAGGACGGTTGCCTTTCCGTGTGGTGGCGTAAAGCGTGAACTGGCTGGCCGCGAGAATGTCGCCGCCAGTTTCCAATACACTTCGGTTCATCACCCCGTTTTCACCGGGCAAAATCCGCAGACGCACTCTCTTGCAGCTCAACCATTCGTTGTCCTCACTGTCATCAGTCTCCTCGACAGCCAGCTTCGATCGCGCTCTAGGACATTGGGGTGCGCGTCGCATGCCGGTGCGGCTGGGGAATGCGGCATCCTGACTTCACCGGCGCTTTATGCCAGCATCGCAATCCCTATACGACCATCCCTGACCTGCGTCAAACCGTGAAATCCAACAATTGGCGATTTTCAATCCATTGATGTAAAAGGCGGTTGAAAAATGCGGCGGGTGGCGCTCGAAAAGTGCGGCACCTGCTGGTGCCAAGGTCTGGTTTTGATGGCGGCGTCCGCCTTTGGGACGGCCCTGACCGGCGGCCAGTCCGCCGCGTAGGTATTCGGACCAGACGCGCCGCACATGGCTGACGCTCATGCCCACCGCCTGCGCGATGGCTTCGGTGGACAGGTCTTGCTGGGCCCACAGCCACAGACATTGGAGCCGTTGAAAGGCCGATTTGCCGGGCGCCGCCCGCATCGCGCGATGGATCGCGCCAACCTGCGCGGCAGGGATTTCAGTTCGGGGCGCATAACGGCCCCACCTTACTTTAGTAGCCTATTGATTGTAAGTTAGTATGAGTTTACCAGCGGAAAAATTTACGCCAGCTTTGGCGCTTTGCGGAAGCCATCCAGCCAGTGGACGAGGCTCAGGATTGGGCGTTGCCACAACATGCGCGGCCCGGCATAACGCATGACGACTTTCACCTGTTCCCGCCGCACCCGCTGGTAACAATGGACGGGACAGTTGGCGCACGTGGGCTTTTCCGCTCCGAACCGGCAGCGTTCCAATCGAACAGCCGCATAATCGGACAGTTGCCGGCATTCCGGGCAGAGAACATTTCCAGCGCCGTGATGGTTCCGGCAGTAACAGCGAATCATCGCTTCAATGGTTTTCCATTCGCGGGCCAGCCGGCTATTGGCAAAGTGGACAGTCTTGGTTTCTGGCACGACGGGAACCAGCGCCGGGACGTTTTTCCCAACAAGCATCTTCACACCATCATTCTAGCATCACTGCGTCCCGCCGAGTTTGATTTAGGTCAATTATTTTCCAATTTTCTTGTCCGGCGGTTTAATGGGAATTGCTTGACTTGCATCAAGCCCCTTTCCGGCAAGATGCCACATAGTTGTCGGCGGATAACAAAACTGTCTGCAGATTTATGAGCCACGACAACAAAACTCCGTCATTGACACCCGCCGATGGCGCGACTGACTCCAGGTATTTGCCCGGAAAGCCGGCCACGGTGGTCTATGCCTGTTCGGGTTGTTCCGACGCAGGCGAACTGGCCGACCGCATCGCGCGCCAGCTCACGCGCGAGGGCGCGGCGCGGATGTCGTGCCTTGCAGGCATCGGCGGGCGTGTGAAAAGTCTGGCTTCGACGGCGGAACAGGCGGAGCGCATTCTGGTGGTGGACGGTTGCCCATTGAATTGCGCTGCGCACACACTCAAACTCGCCGGCTTTCAAAAATTCGACCATCTCGAACTGCATAAAATCGGCATCCGCAAAGGCTCCTGCCCGGTGACAGAGGAGCGCATCGCTTCTGGGATTGAGGCAGCCAAGAAAATTCTTGCGAATGTTTCGGAACAAACCACTACTCATTGAGCCATGCCGCCGCTGAACCGATTCAAACGCTTTGACGTGCGCGACCTGATCCGTCGCGGCGTCGAGCCTTTTCCCGAAATTCATAAACGTGTAAGCGCGCTGACACTGGACGAAGGCCTGATTGTCATCGCGCCGTTTCTGCCGTCACCATTGGTCGAGAAACTGGCCGGTGATGGCTTCGCCAGCAAAGTTGAGCGCGGCAACGGCGCGGACTGGCTGGTTTACTTTTGGCGCGAAGCTGTTTGAATAAAGTCGTGTCCGCTCTGGCCGAGCTTAAAACATTCGCAATCACAAATTCGTTGCGGAGTTGTCAGCTTTTCACCGGCTTGCCAACGGCCGACTTGCAAAACATCGCTGCCGTCACGGTCGTCAAGTCTCTGGAAAAAGATGATTATCTTTTCCATGAAGGCGATCCGGCGCACGGATTTTACGTCGTGCAGCGCGGCGCGGTGAATGTTCACCGCGTCACCACCACCGGCAAGGAACAAATCATCCATGTTTTTCGCACCGGCGATTCCTTTGCCGAAGTAGCGCTGGCTTCGGCCACGGGTTATCCCGCCGATGCCCGCGCGCTGGAACCGACGCAGGTTTTGCTAGTGCAGAAGGAAGGCATCCTCGCGTTGCTCAAGCGGCAACCGGAACTTGCGTTGCGGATGCTTGGCTCGATGAGCAGTCATCTGCGCGTGTTGGTGGGACAAATTGAAGACCTCACGGTAAAGGATGTTGAGACTCGCCTGGCCAACTGGCTGGTGAAGCGCTGTCCGAATCCGCAAAGCGAAATGCCGGTGAAAATCGAACTGACCATGACCAAGCGCGTGCTCGCGGCGGAACTGGGCACTGTCAGCGAAACGTTTTCCCGCACGCTTGCCAAATTCCGAAAGCAAAAACTCCTCACCGTTAAAGGCAAATCCATCGCCGTGTTGTCACCTGCAAAATTGAGCGCGCTGTTGCGGCGCAATTTGGGGGAATGACACCGCTGTGCCCCCCAGTCTGGCGTTTGATGTCATCCGTTTTTTCGCGCCCGTTCGGAAAAGAAAACCCAATAGCGCGAGCCGGCAACGCCGATGGGCAGCAGCAACACGCCGAGCACCAGCCAGTCACGCGCAGTCTGATGCTCGAACATTTCCGCCGCCAGAAGGATGATGGCCAGCAGCAGCAGCGCGAGGGAAATGCCGCGATGAAAACGGTTCAATTCCGATTGCAGCCAGGCGTCCAAGCGACTTTCCAACACCCGCCCGTCATCGGAATCGGTGCAGTCCTTCTTGCAGTGGCAGACATTGCACTTGTGGGCGGGCGCGCGGTATCGGGCGATCTTACGCTCGAAATCAGTTTGTTCGCGTGTCAGGTGGTGGCCGGTTGGACACTGCCATACGTCAAGTTGCTTTTTGTAGGTGAAGCCCGAGTTGCGGAAATGTTCCGAGCGGTGATGCGCGTGGCGTGCCACGAATTCCAGGATCACCGCGACTCCGACCAGCAGCAGCGCGTAGCCGCCGGCCAGGATTACTTCGATGTGGACACCGTGAATCATTCGACTCCGAATTTTTGGTTTTCCTGGATTTCCGTGAACAGCACGCCATCCGGTTCTTCGCGCGGCGGTTGCTGTTTCAGGTGCCGCACGCCAAGCCAGCAGAGGTAGAGCACGGGCAAAATTCCACCCAGAATGAACACCGTGTCGCCGGGCAGCCGCAGCCATTCGAGCATGGAATTGGCATGAGTGGAAATAAATTTCAACGAACGGGCGTCAAAATAGCTTACGCTCACCGAGTGATAGAGTTGAATCAACCCCAGCGGAAACAGCGTGGCGAAACACATCCACGCCAGACCGAGGTTCAGCGACCAAAAACTGATTTTCGCCGCGCGGTCGCTCCACAATTTTTCAGGAATCATGTAACGCAGACAAAACAGCGCGAGGCCGACTGCCAGCATGCCATAAACGCCCATCATCGCCGCGTGGGCGTGGTTGGCCGTGAGCGCGGTGCCGATTTCATAATAAGAAACCACCGGCAGGTTGATGAGAAAACCAAAAATGCCTGCGCCCAGAAAATTCCAGAAGCCCACCGCCGCCAGAAACATCACCGCCCAGAAATGCGGAAACGGCGTGCGCGTCTGTGAGCTTTGTTGCGCGCCGAGTTGGAGGAAGCTCCACGCTTCAACCGTGAGGAACGTCAGCGGAATCACTTCCGCCGCCGAGAAAAATGCGCCGAGCGCCATGTGCAGGGCGGGTTCGCCGGAGAAATACAGATGGTGCATCGTGCCGATGACGCCGCCCACCGAATACAGAATCACGTCCAGGTAAATCAGCCGCATGGCCACGCGCTGGTTCACCACGCCCAACAGCACGAAAATGTAGGCGACCATGACCGTCGTGAACAATTCGAGGAAATCCTCCACCCACAAATGGACGACCCAAAACCGCCAGAAATCCGTCGTGGTAAAAGTGGAATCCGTCTGCACCAGCAGCCCGACGGCGTAAAAGGCGGGAATGGCCAGCGCCGCGAAGAAAAACAACCACGGCATGTTGCCCACGTATTCATTGCGCAATTTGTTCCGCAGGCCACGGAACAGAATCACGACCCAGAAGAACAAACCCACCGTCAGCAGAATTTGCCAGAACCGGCCCAGGTCGAGAAAAGTAAAGCCCTGATCGCCAAACCACGACCAGCCGTGTTGAATCCAGCCGAAGACGCCCGCGTATTCGCCGCCCATGCTGCCAAACACGACCAGCGCCAGCGCGCCGAGCAACAAATAGGCCAGCCGGTTTTGCCCGCGCGGTTCGCGCCCGGTGATCATCGGCACGAGGAAAATGCCGGCGGCGAGATAAGACGTGGCGACCCAGAAAAGCGCCAGTTGCAAATGCCAGGTGCGGGCGATGTTGAACGGCAGCACGCGCGCCAGATCGAAGCCGAAAAAGTTGGAAAGCTCCACGCGATAATGTTCCGACGCGCCGCCCAGCAGCGTCTGCATCAGAAACAGCACCGCCATGACTAGAAAAAATCCCGCGCACGCACGCTGCGCCGGCGTCAGCATCACTTCATCCGGCGGACGAAACGAAATGCGCTGTTCTTCGCGCCCGTGCCAGCCGAGAAAATTCCACCGGCCAAAGGCGCCCATCAACAGGCCAATGCCGCCGAGCAGCGCGATCAGGGAAAGCACGCTCCAAAGAATCGCGTCCGCCGTGACGTGATTGCCGACGAGCGATTCGGGCGGCCAGTTGTTCGTGTAGGAATAATCTTTGTGCGGGCGCAAAGTTGACCCCGCCCAGGCCGACCAACTGAAAAACGCGGTGAGCTGCCGGATTTGTTCCGGGTCGGTAATCGCATCGGGGCGCAGACCGTATTTCGTCGTAGGAGTTCCAAAAAAACCGGCGTAATAGGCGGTCATTTTTTGGAAGGCGTCGGCTTGCGCCGCACTATAGGTCAGCACGCCCGTCGCACTGTCGTAACGATTTGTTTTGAAGTCGGCAATGGTCTGTTGCAGTGCCGCGCCCGAAGCACTTCCTCCATAATACTCAATCGTCAGTTCAGCGGCGCGATGCAAATAATCCGCCGTGAAATCCGGCCCCAGCCACGCGCCGTGGCCGAATATGGAGCCGTATTCCATCAACCCGTTTTTGAGAAATACTTGCTGACCGGCGATGATGTCCTGGCCGGTAAACAGCACCTTACCGTTCGCGTCCACGACCTGGGCCGGAATCGGCGGCTCGTCGGTGTAGGTATAATACGCGAGCAGCCCCATCACAAAAAATCCGACAAGCATGACCAAAGCAACTGCTTGAATCCACCCTTTGGAGATCAGCGGAGTTTTATTGGAAGGTTCATTCATGATTTTCGCCTTGGTTGGATTGTTTGTGATGGTTGTGAAACGGAAGATTTTTCAATTCCCGAAGAGCTTCATTCGTGATAGGGAAACCTAAATTTGTTCGCGAATACATGTGTTGACTTTAGTGTATGCCCAATCATTGCAATTTGACCCACGTCAAGATTTCTGAACATTTGAAACCGGCTTTGTTTGTCCCAATTGGCATTCTTGTAGCGACGGGAAACGGTTTTCAAATCCATACGCCGCTTCATACAGATAATATCGGATTACGATATACACGGCAAAGGAAAAAACCAAGCCATATCATGTTGTTCACGATAACTTTTGCCGTGGTTGGGATACTAATTTTGATCAAAATCTTTCGTGAGCTGGTCGCAATAAAGGTTGAGTAAACGTCATGCCTCGGAGAAAAACAACCGCCGGTGCCGAAATACCGCCGCTGGTATTGACGGTCGGCCACTCTACGCGACCTATCGAGGACTTCATCCGCTTGCTGCAAGCGCACGGTGTGGCGTGCGTTGCGGACGTGCGAACCATCCCGCGTTCACGCCACAATCCGCAGTTCAATGCGGATTCGCTGCTGGCCTCGTTGCACGCTGCCGGCATCGGTTATCAACACATGGCAGGTTTGGGCGGCTTGCGCCATACAACCGCCGCGTCGGTCAACGTTGGCTGGCGCAATGCGTCCTTCCGGGGCTTTGCGGATTACATGCAAACGCCGGAGTTTGAGCGGGCGCTGGAGACGCTGATCAAACTGGCAAAGCGGCGGCCGGTTGCCTTGATGTGCGCGGAAGCCGTGCCGTGGCGATGTCATCGCTCGCTCATTGCCGACGCCTTGTTGGCGCGCGGAATTCCCACCGAACACATCATGAACTTGACCCGCCGCCAGCCGCATGTGCTGACGCCGTTTGCAAAAGTTTGGGATCGTCAGATTACCTATCCGGCTGCGAATTCGTCGAAAAATGAAACCGGCCAACCGACGGATTGAATCAGGACGTTCCCAGCAGTTCAAAGCACCTGAAAACATCCGGGCCGGTGGTAGCTTATACCGTGAATCGCAACGTCCAAACTCCCGCTTCGACTGCGGTTTCGATGTCAAAACGGGAGGCGCGAAACCCGGTTGGCCTGGCAGGGTTTCCGCCCGAATACTTCGCGCTGGTGATGGCGACCGGAATTGTTTCCCTGGCCGTGCATGACCAAGGCTGGGAACACGCGGCTCAGGCGCTGTTTTGGTTAAACGTCGTCGCTTACTTCGCGCTCTGGGTGCTGACGCTGTTACGGTTCTTCCGTTACCGGGCGGAGTTTACGGATGACCTCACTCACCATTTTCATAGTGCTGCGTTTCTGACCATCGTGGCGGGAACGTGCGTGCTAGGATGCCAGTTTGCCATTTTGACTCCCTGGATGTCTGTAGCGAAGGCACTGTGGTTTGTCGGTATTGGTTTGTGGGTGGTATTGAACTACACGTTTTTTGCCGTGGTCACGATACGCAACCCAAAGCCATCGTTGGACGCCGGCATAAACGGCGTCTGGCTGTTGACGGTCGTCGCGACCGAATCCATCAGCGTGCTCGGCACGTTGGTTGCGCCGTCTTTTACTAGAACTAAATTGGTGCACTTTGTTTCCCTGGCCGCCGGACTGGCCGGCGCCATGTTCTACCTGTTCTTCATCACGTTGATTCTCTATCGCTGGATGTTTTTCCGGATGCGGCCGGAGAAACTGACGCCGGACTACTGGATTGATATGGGGGCGTTGGCTATCGCCACCTTGGCCGGAGCGATGCTGTTGTCCGCAGCCGACCGCTGGAGTCTATTGCGCGATTTGACGCCGTTCCTGGCGGGCTTCGCGTTGTTTTTCTGGACGACCGCCACTTGGTGGATTCCGCTTTTGTTGATTGTAGAAATCTGGCGGCACGGACGGGGCCGGGTAAAATGGATTTACAGCCCCGATTACTGGTCACTGGTTTTCCCGCTAGGAATGTATTCGATGGCGACTGACATGCTGGGCAAGGCCCTGAATTTAACTTTTCTAAGTCCCATCGCCACTATATTTACCTGGGCTGCGACACTTGTTTGGGGCGTTACTTTCTTTGGGTTGATCCGCAACCTAGTGCGCTGGCGTCAGAGTGCTGCGGTATGATCGTTCGCGTGGTTGGGCGTCTGAACATTCAACTTCTCAAAAAACTTTCGTGCCCCTTCGGCAATAACTGAAGCGGTTTCATTCTCGGAGAAACGGTCTGTATTCATTACCAGATCATAACGCAGTTCATCATCCAAGCAGACGTGAAAATGCGCCTTGAGGTATCTTGCTCGCCGGCGATCTTCTGTCCGGACGAACTTGGCGGCAGCCTCCGGGGTCAGGTTTCGGTGTTTTTGCACACGCTCAATCCGTTTTGGCAGGGAGCCGGTCAGACGGACATGGAACACGTTGGGCAGGTTGGCCGTGACCACCGTAGCGCTGTGTCCGACCAGAATCACGTGGCCCGCCATCGCCAAGCGCAAGGTGGTCTCCACCATCTGCGGCACCAGCACCCATGATGGCGGACACAATCCGAACAAATCTTCCATCAGCTCATCAATAAACAGTCGCTTTTCCTCATTGATTTTCCTCGCCAGTTCCTTCGGCCAGCGATGTTCTTGCAAGGCCGTTTCGATCAGCTCCTGGTCAAAAACCGCCCACGGAGAATTGCCGTGGCATTCCGACGTTTGAAGGTGTTGAGCCAGCCGCTCGGAAATTTCGCGGACGCCGGCGCCGGTCAGATGAGAAACCGTGATGGCTGGGTGCAGCGAGTGTGGATGGGCCGCCACCATGTGTTCATAACGCGCTTGGCATTGGCTGACAACATAGGCACTGGATTTCTGGGCGAAAATGTCAAGACTCATAACGCTTTGCCAACAAAATCGGGCGGAATTTCAGACCGTTTTGGACGCTTGCCAGCGGGCCCTTGCTGCGCAACCCTTCTTCCTCGTGGAGGCGCATCCGGGCTGCGATAATCTCTCCACGTCCCAAGTAACCCACCGCTTGATTCGGCTCGTCTCGTTTTACCACGGGCAGCCGCCCGATGTCGTGCCGCAGCATTTTGGCGATGGCATCATGCAGTAGTTCGTCCGGGTAAGTGACCACCAACCTTGCTTTTCCTGCTTCAAGCACAGGCATGTCGCCCGCTGGCACACTCTGCAACGCGCGCAGCAAGTCACCCCGGGTGACAATGCCCGCCAGCTTTTGATCAGCATCCACAATCAGCAATCCTTGGCGCTTGGAAACGGTCGGATCGCCTTTGGCAATCCGATCCGAAAGTTCCCCTACAGTCATTTTAGCGGGGACGGTGGGAATTTGACGGTCCATCATGTCGCCCACGCGCAATATTTCAAACAAATCCACGCTGTATTCCCGGACGACGTGCTGGCCGCGCCGGGCGAGTTTCTCCGTCAAAATGGATCGCCGCAGCACCAGCACCGTGACTCCCAACGCCGCCACGCTTCCGATGAACAAGGCCGGCAGGGCATTCAAATCGTGCGTCAGTTCCAGGATGAAAATCATACCGGTGAACGGCGAGCGCATGGTGCCGCCCATGATCGCGCCCATACCGACCATAGCCCACAATCCTGCGTCGCCAACAGGCAGCCATTGGCCCAGCAGCGCGCCCAGCGAGCCGCCGATGATGAGCAATGGCGCCAGAACGCCACCGGAAGTGCCCGAACCCAGCGCCACTGCCCACACCACCGCCTTGGCGACTAAAAGGCCAATCAATATCCCTCCCACCAATTGTCCGAGTATCAGGGTGTGGATGGTATTATATCCCACACCCAACACGCGCGGTTCAATCAGGCCGCCAACGCCTACCACCAGCGCGCCAAGAGCCGGCCACCACATCCAGTGAATCGGCAGCTTTTGGAACAAATCCTCGAACGCATACACCAAAGTTGTCAGCAACCATGAACCGAATCCGGCCACGAGGCCGATGATTAACGCGGCCATCAATCCATCTACGCCCAAAGCCTCGTGCGGCGTGATGGGAAACATCGGCCCGGCACCCAGCAGCGGCACTCGCAAAAGAGAAGCGATAACGGACGCGACGGCCACCGGAATGAAACTCCGCGGCTTCCACTCAAACAGCAACAGCTCTACCGCCAGCAACACGGCGGCAATGGGCGTGGCAAATACAGCTGACATCCCACTGGCTGCGCCTGCCACCAGCAAGGTTTTTCGCTCTGCGGCGGAAAGATGAAAAAGCTGGGCATATAACGAACCAAACGCGCCCCCGGTCATTATGATCGGCCCTTCCGCCCCGAATGGCCCGCCAGTGCCGATGGAGATGGCCGACGACAACGGCTTCAAAATTGCCACCTTGGGATTGATCAGGCTTCGCCCCAGGAGTATTGCTTCCAACGCCTCCGGGATGCCGTGTCCCCGAATCTTGTCCGAGCCATAACGCGCCATCAACCCGACAATCAACGCTCCTGTTACCGGCACCACCAGCAACCACCAACCAAGGTGATTGCTTTCCGGCAACAACGTTTGTGTCGAAAGTCGGTGAAAGAAAGAAAGGTTGGTAAAAACCGCAATCAACCAGAGCAGGGCCTTGGCCACCAGCGCGCCAATGACGCCGATGGGAACGGCCAGGGCGGACAGCAACAGCATCCGCCGGTCCGTCCGGAAATCGGCCAGGAAATCAATCGGCCAGACGATTGGCGGCGCCCGTTTGGATCCGGAACATTTGCAGACGTTTTAGGCATTAACACAAGACGCCAAAGTTATATCGTAATACGATATTAATCAACTGGATTTTAACCAACGAGACGCGCTATGCTCTGGACAACGACTTGAAATCATGACTGTGAAAAACAACAACATCACCAAAGCCCAATACGAAGTGCTGGCCGAGTTTCGTTATGCGCTGCGACAGTTCCTGCGTTTCAGTGAAAACTCAGCTCACGCGGCGGGTCTCACGCCACAACATCACCAGGCGATGCTGGCCATCAAGGGTTTTCCGGGCCGTGACAGGATCACCATCGGCGAACTGGCCGAACGCCTGCAAATTGCGCATCACAGCGCCGTCGGTCTGGCCGATCGGCTGGTCGCGGAAAATCATGTTCAGCGGGTGCAGGGCCGAAAAGACCGCCGCCAGGTGTATCTGGCTCTTACCCGGCGTGGTGAAATTCTGCTCGGGAAACTTTCGGCGGCGCATCAGGAACAATTACGGCGCGTGGGACCTCGTATCGCCGATCTTTTGAAAAGTTTGCGGGGTGAGAAGTGACGTTCATCGAATATGGAATGAAATAAGATCGAGGAATTAACCATCCACGCCGACGGGAAGATGGAAAATACGATTTGCTTCCATCGCCGGACTTTCTAAGCTCCGCACCCCATGAAACCGGAATGCCGCGTCACAATTTACCACACGCTCGCATTTTGGCTGGGCACGGTATTCATCGTTACCGGTGTCTCCTTCCATCTGCCTGATTTCATTGCCGCGCGGAACATGCATTACATGATGAGCTGCATGCCGATGTCGAAGCTGATGTTGTGCGGCATGGGCCTCATTGTCAGCGGCATTGCCATGTCAGCCTATGGTCTGTTCCCCGTCAGGAACAAGAAGGCAATCAATCTGAGCGGCGCGTACCAGCTCCACACCCTGGACAACGCGCGATTGAGCGGGGCGCACTGGCAATTGGTCATCGTCCTCGGCCTGGCGCTGGTGGTGGATGTGATGAAGCCGGCCACGCTGGGATTTGTCATGCCGGGGATGCGACAGGAATACGGCATCAGCGCCTCGACCGCGTCGCTGCTGGCCCTGTTTGCCATGATCGGCACGACAGCCGGTTCCATTCTTTGGGGCATCCTGGCCGATCGCTTCGGCCGGCGGGGTTCGATTCTGCTGGCTGCCTTGATTTTCATCAGCACGTGCATTTGCGGCACCATGCCGACCTTTGAGTGGAACCTTTGCATGTGCTTTATCATGGGCCTGTCGGCGGGTGGTTTGCTGCCAATCGTGTTCGCGTTGCTCGCCGAAATGACCCCGGCACGGCATCGCGGCTGGCTGTCGGTGCTTCTGGGCGGTCTGGGCACAGCGGGCGGTTATCTCGCGGCCAGCGGCGCGGCGGCGTGGCTGGAACCCATCTTCAGTTGGCGCATCCTGTGGCTGCTCAATCTGCCGACGGGCTTGCTGGTCGTTCTGTTGAGCCGCTTCATTCCTGAATCTCCGCGCTTCCTGCTCCACGAAGGCCGGGTGGCGGAGGCACAACATGACCTCGCCCCATTCGGCATAGAACTGATTCGGGCTTCGGACGCCGCGCCGCGCGACACCGCGAACCACGCCGTTGAATTCAAACAATTGTTCCGCAAACCCTACTTGGCGCTTACGTTGACGGTGTGCTTTTATGGCGTGGCTTGGGGCCTGGTGAACTGGGGATTCCTGACTTGGCTGCCGAGCATCCTGCGGGATTTCCTGCACATGGATGGCAAAATCGCCTATCAGTTGCTGGCCAAGTCGGCCTTGTTTGCGGTGCCGGGCTGCGTGGTGGTGGCATGGCTCTATGGTTTTTGGAGCAGCAAACGGACGATGATTCTTTTTGCCGTCGGCACGGCGACGGTGCTGGCTGGTTTCGCCGTCTTCAAACCGGGTGTCAGTCCGGCGTTATTCATCGTGTTGACTGCATTATTGCTTATCGGGCTGGGCGGCATGATCGCCATGCTGTTGCCGTACAGCGCCGAGCTTTATCCCACCAAACTGCGTGCCACCGGCGGCGGCGTGACGGCGAGCAGCAGCAAGGTCGGCGGAGTCGTCGGGCCATCTGCGGTCGCCCTCATCATGAGCGCATTTCCAGGTTTGACCATTCCCGCGTTCTTACTCGCCTCGCCCTTGTTGCTGGCAGCGGTGGCGTTATGGCTGAACGGCAAGGAGACCTCCGGCAAACGACTGGAGGAATTGCAGGAATGACAATAATCATCTCTGCTGTTGTCCTCGCGAGAGTCCTGAATGAACCGTCCTTGAAATAGCGTTCGTACGAGCGATTGTGCAGCCGCGAGCGAATTGGACAAAAACATGACTGAACACCACCGCTGCCTGAAGGTTTCTTTTCTGGCGTCTTGAAATGACTTGGCGTGCGCAGTTGGAAAGCTCACCCATTCGCAAGGGTTTCTTTAGCCTGCGCGCATGCCTTTATCGAGGCGGCAGATTCGGCAATTCGTCGGCAATTTGCCTGTGATTGTAGGCATTTGTTCACGACTTGTTTACCCCTAGTTTACGCTTGATACCCAAATGAAAACGCAGTAATCATAAAACAGGTAGTGGGAACTGATGTCCGATTCGGACCCCGGTCATCAACTTTAATACAGCCAATACATGACGGGTGTTAATGGCTATCTTCTGCCACCCCTCTAACCGGAATTATCCCGATTTTGCCCGCTAAATTTTGACCTCAGCGGCTGCCTTGAAAATCTCACGACTTGGCGCGGGAGGCTGGTCTTTGCTATCGTCTCCATTGAAGATGACCAGTTGGAATCCCCAACGCACACTGCAACGCCTCTGCCAGATCCGCAACGCCGCAGATCTGCTGCCGATCGAATTACGGAATCACCACCGGGCCGGTTTCAATCATTGTTCGCCTGTCACTCCATGAGTTGGGTCACCGTCATTTGGTCCATGGTTGCGTCCGCGTGCCTCACGCTGGCGGCGGTGCATTTGCTGGTCTGGTGCATGAATCGCACGGCGTGGGCCAATTTGCTCTTTTCCCTGACGGCGGTGGCGACGGCGGCCTTCGCAGGATGCGAGTTCTGGATGATGCGGGCGGAAACGCCTGTAGAATTCGCCACCGCGCTGCGCTGGCTCCATGTGCCGGCCTGGGCGATCATTGTGGCCCTCGTCGGATTCGTCCGGTTTTACCTGCGGGCCGGGCGGCCGTGGCTCGGATGGACGGTCTGCGCCCTGCGGACATTCGCGCTGCTGCTCAATTTCATGGCTGTGCAGAATCTCAACTACCGCGATGTCACCGGCCTGCGGCACATCGCGTTCTTCGGTGAATCCGTCTCGGTTGCCGAGGGTTTGGCGAATCCCTGGATGCTCGTCGGTCAGTTGAGCCTGCTGCTGCTTTTGGTTTTCGTCGCCGACGCCACGATCACCGCCTGGCGGCGCGGTGACCGGCGACAGGCGCTGGTCGTGGGTGGCAGCATTGTGTTCTGGGTGCTGGTCGGGATGGTCCAGGCCGCTCTGGTGGTTACGGGAATTGTTCAGTCGCCGATCACGGCGAGTTTATTCTTCCTGCCCATTCTCGTGGCGATGGGCTACGAAATAAGCCGGGATGCACTCCGGGCCGCGCAATTGACACAAGAACTTCGCCGGAACGAAGAGCGGATGGCCCTGGCGGCGAACGCAGCCAAGCTCCGCCATTGGGAATGGGACATGGTGCGGGACGAATTTTGGACCACCAACCCCTTGCGAACCCATTCAAGCCCGGGGCAGCCTGGACGAAGGGGGTTCGACCAATTCCTCCAATCACTGCATCCCGATGACCGCGAACTGGTCAGCCATGCCGTGGCGAAATCAATGAATGGCGATGGCGGGTATGAGTGCGAATACCGCGTCCTGCTCCCAAATGGTGCGACCCGTTGGATAATCTCGCGTGGCCGGGTCGAATTCAACGGTGCCGGAAAGCCCCTCCGCATGCGCGGTGTGTCCACAGACATCACCGCGCGCAAACGCAGCGAGGAAGCGCTGCGGGAGAGCGAGGCGCGTTTTCGAAACATCGCCAATGCCGCGCCGGTGATGATCTGGATGTCGGGCACAGACAAGCTCTGCAACTTTTTCAACACCGGCTGGCTCAATTTCACCGGCCGGATGCTGGAGCGGGAACTGGGCAACGGCTGGGCCGAGGGCTTGCATCCTGAAGATTTGGCGGCGTGCCTGAAGCACTACACCGAATCGTTTGATGCCCGGCGTCCGTTCACCATGGAATACCGGCTGCGGCGCCACGACGGCGAGTATCGCTGGATTTCGGACACCGGCGTGCCGCGTTACGATTCCGAGCGGAATTTTCTGGGTTACATCGGTTCTTGTGTGGACCTCACCGAGCGCAAGCGGGCCGAAGTCGAGGCTCTGCGGCAGCGGGCGGAACTGACTCACGTGGCGCGCGTCTCCACAATGGGCGCGCTGGCCAGTTCGCTCGCCCACGAGTTGAACCAGCCGCTCAGCGCCATTCTGAGCAACGCCCAGGCTGCATCGCGATTTTTGGCCGCTGCAACGCCTGATCTGGTTGAGGTCCGGGGTGCGCTCGAAGACATTGCCCAGGACACCAAACGGGCGGGCGAGGTGATTCGTCAGGTGCGCGCGCTGGTGAGGCGGGACGAGCCGAATTTGGTGCCGCTGGACCTCAATCGCGTTATTTCCGATGTCGTCCGGCTGCTTCACAGCGACATGCTGATTCGCAAGGTCCGGATTGCGCTCGAATTGGATCCGGCGTTGCGCAAGGCCAGCGGTGACAGCGCCCAGTTGCAGCAAGTGATACTCAATCTCGTGCTGAACGCCTTCGACTCGATGAAGGATGTTCCGGAGCGCAGGCGCACGGCCAGCCTCCGCACCCGTCAACCGGATGCCGCCACGATCCGCGTTGAAGTCGGCGATTACGGAACGGGCATCAGCCCCGACAGACTTGCCAATCTGTTTGAACCGTTTCGCAGTTCGAAACGTGACGGCTTGGGCCTCGGATTATCCATCAGCCATTCAATCATAGAAGCTCACAAGGGCCAATTATGGGCGGAGAACAATCCCGACTTGGGCGCCACCTTCTACTTTACCCTGCCGGTTCACAAGGCGGAGCCGGACCTGCGTTAATGGGAAAGGCGGCTGCCACTCGCGAAGCGTCTTGCTTTAAGCGTTGATTCCGCCTGAAACCGGGCGTATTATCCTGCGTGCATGGGGCTATGGCAAGGGCAACACTCAATTCAACTGTTTTTGTGGTGGACGACGATGCTTCCGTCCGCAAATCCTTGGCGCGGCTGATGGCGTCGGCCGGTTACGCCGTGGAAACCTTTGCGTCCGCCCGCGAGTTTCTTGACCGCGGCCATCACCAGGACATTCCCGGTTGTGTGGTGCTGGATCTCCGCATGCCCGGATTGAGCGGCTTGGATTTGCAGCAGGAACTGAAGGCCTTTACGCCTCCGCTGCCCATTATCTTTATTACCGGGCATGGTGACGTTCCCACGAGCGTGCGTGCCATGAAGGATGGCGCGGTTGATTTTCTGGCGAAACCCGTTGACGACCGGGACCTCCTGTCGGTCGTCGCGCAGGCCATTGCCCGAAACGTGGAGGCCCGCGCGCGGCACGCCGAGCTTCGGGAACTCCAGCGGCGCGCCGCCAGCCTGACGCCGCGCGAGCGCGAAGTGATGATCCTCGTTGTTCGCGGCTGGTTGAACAAACAGGTGGCCGCCGAACTCGGCACCGCCGAGAAAACCGTCAAGGTCCAGCGCGCCCGCGCCATCGAGAAAATGGGAGTCGAGTCGCTCGCGGATCTGGTCCGCGCCGCCGAAAAACTGGGAATGTTTTCCACCAAGGCAGAATTCATTACGGCGCATCCGGGGTCTTCCATTGCGCTGCCGCCGCCCCGTAACTGACCCGTTCGCTCCCGGTTGAACGATTGTCAGATTTAACGCGGACGGCGTATTGGACCAAAGTCCAATATTCGAGCCTTCCCACTTCCGCTAAGGTTCGCCTGCAACTTCGCCAAGCCGTCTGCCGGCCCCGAACCTTGCACCGACCTGTGACCAGCAACAAACCGCTTATTGCCATCGTGGACGACGATGAATCGGTGGGTCGCGCCATGGAACGACTGGTGCGCTCACTGGGCATGGCCGCGGAAACCTATGTCAGCAGCGAGGATTTCCTGAATCAAATCGAGTCGCTGCCTTCCTTTCAACTGGATTGCGTGATTGTGGATGTCCAGATGCCCGGCTTGAACGGCCTTGACGTGCAGAGACGGCTTCGCTGCATCCACAAGAATATTCCGGTCATCTTCATCACGGCCTACGACAATCCCGCTGCCCGCGAACAGGCGCTCGCCGGCGGCGCCGTGGCCTTCCTGCGAAAGCCATGCAACGACGCCCTGATCATCCGAACTTTGGATGCTGCATTGGGGCGCAGCGGCCCTGATGAGAAAACCGGCGAACCGGATTATGACGGGTCAAAGTGATTATGCCTGAGAGTCAAGACATTAGACCAAGGTCCAATTGTTCCGATCGGCTGCGATTGAGAAAATGACAGCAGCAAAATCGAGGCGAATAAAATGCGCGTGCCAAACGAAATCAGTTCTTACACCGCTACGAACACAAAGAACAGTCTGATGTTTCCTGTTCCCGAAATAAATTACTGGCAACTTTTTTTAGTTGACCAAACACCAACGATAAAACAACGACCAAGAGAAAGGAAAATCATGAAAAGAAGCACACTGATCAGGTACGGTCTGATCACACTGTCCGCTTCGACGGCGCTGATGGGCGTCGGCGGAACGGCTCGTGCGCAGGATCAGAAACCCAACATCCTCGTCATCATGGCTGACGACATCGGCTACTGGAACATCAGCGCTTATAACCAGGGCATGATGGGCTACCACACGCCGAACATTGACCGCCTTGCGAAGGAAGGCGCGATCTTCACCGACCTCTACGCCCAGCAGTCCTGCACCGCCGGACGCGCCGCGTTCATCACCGGGCAGTCGCCCTTCCGCACCGGCCTGCTCAAGGTTGGCCTGCCGGGCGCGAAGGAAGGATTATCAGCGAAGGACCCGACGCTGGCCGACTTGCTCAAGCCTTATGGCTACGCCACCGGTCAGTTTGGCAAGAACCATCTGGGCGACCGCAACGAGTTCCTGCCCACGGTTCACGGCTTCGACGAATTCTTCGGCAACCTCTACCACCTCAATGCCGAGGAGGAGCCGGAGAATCCCGACTATCCCAAGAATCCAAAATTTGCCGCGATGTTCGGCCCGCGCGGCGTGCTGCATTGCTACGCCACGGACACCTACGATCCCACCGTGGACCCTCGGTTCGGCGTGGTGGGCAAACAGACCATCGAGGACACCGGCCCGCTGACCAAAAAGCGCATGGAAACCGTGGATGAGGAGTTCCTCAAGTCCGCCATGGGCTTCATCAACAAGAGCCACGCGGATGGCAAGCCGTTCTTCGTCTGGTTCAACCCGACCCGCATGCACATCTGGACACATCTTAGCCCGCAATGGGAAGGCAAGACCGGCCTCGGCGTTTATGCCGACGGCATGGTGGAGCTTGACAACATGGTTGGCCAACTCCTCAAGCAGCTTGATGACCTTGGCATCGCCACAAACACCATTGTCCTGTTCACCACCGACAACGGCGCCGAAGCTTTCTCGTGGCCGGATGGTGGCACCACACCTTTCCATGGCGAGAAGAATACGAGCTGGGAGGGCGGCTACCGCGTCCCCGGCATGTTGCGGTGGCCGGGCCATGTCAATCCGGGCACCCAGATCAACGGCATCGTGTCGCACGAAGACTGGGTGCCGACGTTCATGGCCGCAGCGGGGCAGCCGAACATCAAGGAGCAGCTCCTCACCGGCTATCAGGCGGGGGACAAGACCTTCAAGGTGCATTTGGACGGCTACAACCTGAGCGATTATCTGGCCGGCCAGGCACCGGATCCGCGCAACGATTTCTTCTACTGGACCGACGACGGCGACCTCGCCGCCATCCGCTATAACCGCTGGAAGATGCTGTTCATGGAGCAGCGCGCCGAGGGCTTTACCGTGTGGCAGGACCCCATGGCGGTATTGCGGCTGCCGAAGCTCGAGGATATGCGCGGCGATCCCTTCGAGCGGGCGGAGTGGGAAGCCAGCGATTACGACCGGTGGCGCATTGATCGCGCCTTCCTGGTTCTGCCAGCGATAGCCTTGGTGAAACAGCATCTGCAATCCTATGCCGCGTTTCCGCCACGCCAGCCGCCCGGCAGCTTCAACCTGAGCCAGGTGCTGCAAAAGCTCCAGAGTGGTCAGGAAGACGGTGACTGAGAAATTACCAATCATACCGGGAACACATCCGCCGCTGACCGAATCAAATTTAGTCCAGGCGAAACAAAAACAAAACCATGAAAGCCAAACACAAACAAAACCTCCTCGCCGCCGCGCTCGTCTGCGCTTTCGCGGTGTCAACCGTCCACGCCCAAAACAATTCGGCCTTCAATAGCAAGCTTACCCTCGCGTCTGCCGACGCTACTTCCTCCAGCGGCGGCGGCGCGGGGGAGGAGCAAAAAGATCAAGAAGCCGACCTGGCCAAGAAACTCAACAACCCCGTCGCCGCCCTCATCAGCGTGCCCATCCAGAACAACTGGGATTTCGGCATCGGCCCCGCCAACGCGATGAAATACACCGCCAACATCCAGCCGGTCATTCCGATTTCCATCAGCAAGGATTGGAATCTGATTCTCCGCACCATCACGCCGGTCATTTATGCCGAGGCGGTGGACAATAATCCGCTGGTGCCGGCCAGTGCCCGGGAGGATCACTACGGCCTGGGCGACATCACGCAGAGCTTCTTCCTTTCGCCGAAGAACCCGGTCGGCGGCTGGATTCTGGGCGCGGGTCCGGTGGGTTATTATCCCACCGCGACCGATCCGGCGCTGGGCGCCGGCCAATGGGGCGCCGGTCCGACCATCGTGGCATTGCGGCAGGAACACGGCTTCACCTATGGCATGCTGGCCAATCAAATCTGGTCCTTTGCCGGTTGGGGTCCGCAGCATGTCAACACCAGCTATCTCCAGCCGTTTGTCGCCTACACCACCAAGACCTACACGACACCCTCCATCAACACCGAGACCACTTACAACTGGCAGGATCACGAGTCAACCGTGCCGATCAATTTCCAGCTTCAGCAGTTGGTTAAAATCGGCAAGCTGCCCATCGCTTTCCAGGTGGGCTACCGCTACTACGTCGAGAAACCCAATGGTGGCCCGGACTGGGGTTTGCGCTTCACCGTCACGTTCCTGTTCCCGAAATAAATTTCTGACATTCACCTTTGATCAGACAAACACCAACAACAACATAACAAAAAAGAAAGAAAAAATATGAAACGAAACGCACTGTTCAAATACGGTCTGACCGCGCTGACCATTGCGGCTGGATTCTTGTTCGTCGCCGGTTGCGAAACCGAACGCGAGGGAACATCCGAAATGTCCACCCGCATTTCGGGTGAAATTGACGGTCACGTCCTCATTGCCGGCCAGCCCGTTGCGGGATCAACCGTCACGCTTTACGCCGCTGGCGAAGGCGCTCCCACGCAATTGGCCCAGGGCACGACCGATGCCCAGGGTGAGTTTGAACTCGACGCCAAATCCGCGCCGCAAGACAGCGTGGTTTATCTGGTCGCCAAAGGCCCCAAGGACGGCGTCGCACTGATGTCGTTGCTCGGCACCTCATGGCCGGAAAAAGTGACCGTGAACGAACTCACCACCGTGGCCTCGACGTTCACCGCCGCGCGCTTTATCAACGGCGAGGCGATTTCCGGCAAGCCGTTGAGCCTGCACATCGCCGCCGGCAACACGCCGAACCTGGTGGACCCCGCGACCGGAACCTGGGGCAAGGTGCTTTTGGATCCAATCAACAGCACGCTGACCACAACGCTCGCAAATGTGGACACGCTCGGCTCGCTGATCAGCGCCTATGCAACCGTGGCGAACGACGACTGGCGGGCGCGTTTCCTCAAAGCCGCCACGCCTCCCGATGGCGCGACGCCGAAGAATACGCTCGAAGCGATGGCCGGCATCGCCCGCGCGCCGTGGGCCGCGCCCAAGGAACTTTACGGATTGTTTGACGAAGCCTATCCGCAGCCGGGGGATGGTTCCCGGCGCAGCGCGCCCTTTGTGCCGTATCTCGCTTGGACTCCGCCCGATTTCGCCCTCATGCTCTGTTTCGCTGGCGGCGGAGTTTATTCCCCGGGGCGGCTCATGTTTGACGCGGATGGTAATCTCTGGAGCGGCCAGAACTGGATGGCCGGTTCGCAGGCTGGGGTTATTACCAGCATCGGTGGCGGCGTTGCCGAGCTAGCCCCGAACGGAAAGCCGCTTTCTCCGCCAATTACCGGCTTCACCGGCATGGGCATTGATGGCGTCGGTTGGGGCACGGCGGTCACGAAAGACGCCGTGTGGTGCACGAGCTTCAACGGCAAAATCCTCGTAATGGATTTCAACGGCAAACCAATCGCCACGGAAGCCGATTTCCCGTTCCACCAAAAATTCCTCGGCCTGATGGGCATCGGCGTTGCCGCGAACGGCGATGTCTGGATTGCCGACGGCTCGGACAATCAGTTGCTCTTTTTCCCCGGCGGGAGGATCAAGGACGGACGCATCGTCAAGGTTGACGGGCTGAAGTCGCCTTTTGACATTGTCATTGACGACCAGAACCGGGTGTGGGTCAGCAACTCGCAATCCGACACCGTCGTGCGGTTTCCCGCCGATGATCCGTCCAAAGTGGAAACCTTCCGCTGCGGCATCAGCGTCCGCGCCCTCGCCTTGGATTCGCATGGCAACGTGTGGGTGGCCAGCAACTGTTCACTGGACTTCCCGATGCCGGCAATCCCGGACGGCGCGTCCATCATGGAGCAGTTTGAGATCATGGGCCGAGCCATGCTGGAGTATCCGAAGTCCACCGGCGTCATTCATATGTTTCATCCCAATGGCACCGAGATTGACGCGCGGGGATACACCGGAGACGGCGTGGTGGATGTTCCGTGGGGCTTGAATGTGGACGGCGATGACAACATTTGGATCGGGAACTTTTCGCCCCGCGACCACGGCGTGGTGCTGATGGCCGGAGCCGATGCGAAAGACCTTCCGGCGGGCACCAAACCCGGCGATGTCATCCACGAGTTCAAGAGTGGGTGCATTCAACTGCTTACCGACGTTTCGATTGACCCGGCCGGCAATGTCTGGGCCGCGAACAACTGGAACTACCCGCCAGCCGCCGTCGAGAAGAATCCAGCCAGCGCCACCTCCACCTGGGGCGGCGGGTCGGGCATTACCGTCATCTACGGTGTGGCGGCCCCGGTTCAACCGCCGCGCATGGGCAAGGTGCGCAAAATGTAATTCGCTTGCGAAACACGCGGGCTGTTCGGGTGGCCAATCCGTCCCGGCCGGGCCGCGACTTCACCAGCGAAAATAATGAAGTTAAAATAAACAAGTTGAGTTATGAAAAGAACAGCCTGGCGATTGTATTCAACTGTGTTGGTAACGGTTGCGGCAATGTTCCTTACGGGTTGCGACACCGTTTCCGTCTCCTCGACCCAGTATATTGGCGGGCCGATTTACGCGCCGTCCAACCCGGCGCAGGTTCAGATTTTGCGCATCATGCCGAATCGCACGCATGCGCGCCTGGGCGAAGTCACGGCGCAACCTTCCAGCCAGGACGTGGGCGTGCAGAAGATTGATGCGGCGCTGCGCAAGGCGGCCGCCAAAATGGGCGCCGATGCCGTGGTCATCGTGTCGGACCGCACGCAGGTGACCGGCGCCATTGTCACCGGCCCGTGGTATGCGCGCACCGTTCAGCAAACCACCGGCCGGGTCATCGTCGGCGTGGCCATCAAGTACATCACCAATTGACATTCAAAACCAAACAATCACCGGCACACAACATTGACAGCAACCAGAACAAATTTATGGGTCAATGGGAACAACGGGGTTGGAGACGTTCCTTCCTCCAGCCCTGTTGGTTCCCAGAGGCCCAGGAAAACATGAAAACGATCAAACAGCTTCTAACGTCTGTCGCGATGGCCGCAGCCGTCGCGGCGCTCCCGGCAACAGCCGTTGCCCAGCAGGCCACGGATGTTTCGCCCGTGCCGCCGCCTTCCGCTCCCGCGCAACGCAGTGCCGCCGATCTGGAAAAACTGGCCGCGCCGATCGCGCTTTATCCTGATCCATTGATTGCCGTGATGTTGCCGGCAGCGGCGTATCCGGTGGAAGTGGTCCAGGCGGCGCGCTTTGTGGCGAACACCAACAACCTCGCGACGCTCGATGATCAACCCTGGGACGCGAACGTCAAGGCCGTGGCCCGGTTCCCATCGGTGATTCAGAAGATGAACGATGACCTGGGCTGGACCGCCGAGCTGGGCCAGGCCTTTATCCAACAGCCGTCGGAATTGATGGACGCCATCCAGTCGTTGCGCGCCAAGGCGCAGTCGGTCGGCACGCTTCAGACGACGCCCGAGCAGGTGGTGATTGTCACCAATGCCGTGGTGGAGAGAATGTATGAATCTCAGATTGTTTATGTGACGAACACGGTCGTCCAGATTGTGCCGGCCAGTCCGCAGGTGATCTACGTGCCGGTGTATAATCCCGTCGTCGTCTATGCGCCGCCGCCAACTTATGTCTATAGCCCAGCGACGCCATTGATTGTCTTTGGCGCCGGCGTTGCCTGCGGCATCATCATCGCGAACAATCACTGCGACTGGTATTACGGCGGGGTTTATTATGGTCGCAACACGGTCGTGGTCTATCGCGGAAGCGCTTACGGGCGTTACCCTTATTATCCTCCGCCTCCTTACTACCGGCCGCCGCCGTATTATCCGCCGCCGGGTTATCGCCCGCCGCCACCGGGTTATCGTCCGCCCGGTTATCCGCCGCCCAGTTATAATCCAGCGCGTCCAACGCCGTATCCGGCCAATGGAGGCGGGGGAGGAGCGCAACGCTGGCAGCCGGATCAAAGCCGTCTGGCGGTTAACGGCGGAGCCGGTTCACTGCCCAGCGCCAGCACAATGGAAGCGCGCGGGTGGAGTTCGGGCGCTGGCGCCGCAACAACCCGCCCCGCAACCGGCACTGGTGGCGCTGGAACACGTCCTGCGCCTGGCACCGGCGCTGCCGCTGGAACCAGACCCGCCACGGTTTCTCCACAACCGGCTCGCAACCCCTCGATGCCGTCCCAGCCCAGACCGTCCAACAATAACACGCCGACACAAAATCCGAACGTGACACGGCCAGCGCCGTCACAAGGTAACTCACAACCCGCGCCGAATCAGCCGGTGAACCGGCCTGCGCCATCCAACGCCAATCAAGGCGGCGCGTTTGGTGGAGTCGGCAATGGCGCTGCCGCCCGCGACGCCAGCAACCGGGGCGCGGCCAGTCGCGGCCAAAACTCTGGTGGCGGCAATGCACGGGGAGGTCGCCGATGAAAACAACGACTACCAACCTTTGTTTGAAACCAGGTATGAAAACACCCAATTTCTTCCAAGTTCCAAGAGCGCGTTTGAAAACCTCTCGAATCCTTGTAGCAGCCGAGGTAACGAGGCTCAAACATCAGGGTTTTGCCAGCCGCCAAGCGGAGGAAGTCAGAGCCTCCTCATGTCGGCTGCTGCTTTTTAAAGGAGTTTTCCATCGCTTCGCCACTTGCGGCCTCGGTTTGGCAACCAGTTTCAGCCTGATGCTGGCTTTGGCTCTGTGCGCGCCCGCGACGGTTCGCGGTGCCGACACCGGCCAATCCTTCTCGACGCCAAACGAAGCGGTGGCAGCACTCGCCGCCGCAGTGAACGCGAAGGACAGCAACGCGCTCCGTGAAATTTTCGGGCCGGCGCTGGCCGACATCAGAAATCCCGATCGTGTGCAGGCGGCCAACAATCTCGCGAGGTTTGCCGCCGCGCTCGACGCCACCAACCAGTTGGTGCCGGAGTCGGACACGCGCTATGTGCTGGACGTGGGCACGAATGACTGGCCATTCCCGATTCCTCTCGTGAAAGGCTTGGACGGCCAGTGGTTCTTTGATACCGCCGCCGGCAAGGAGGAAATTCTAAACCGCCGCATCGGCCAGGACGAACTTGAGACGCTGCAAACAGTGCGCGCGTATGTGGACGCCCAGCGGGAATATGCCAGCCGCGACCGCGATGGCAGCGGGGTACTCAAGTATGCGCAACGGCTCGTCAGTTCGCCCGGAACAGAGGACGGCCTTTATTGGCCGCCCGATCCGACTGGCGAAATCAGCCCGCTGGGTCCGCTTGTGGCCGAAGCCCAAGGCGAGGGTTACGGGCCAAAATCCAAAGATAAGAACGCCGGGCCGGAGCCTTATCACGGCTATTACTTCAAGATCCTGACGCGCCAGGGCAAACACGCGCCCGGCGGCAAATACAATTACGTCATCAATGGAAACATGATTGGCGGTTTCGCGTTGGTGGCCTGGCCGGCCGAATACGGCAACAGCGGCATCATGACCTTCATCGTCAACCAGCAGGGCCGGGTCTATCAGAAGGACTTGGGAGCGAAAACCGGCAAGCTGGCTCCGGCTATGAAAGAATACGACCCCGACTCAACCTGGCAGTTGAGTCCCGATTGAACCAAAACAGACAATTGGTACATGAAAAAAGAATTCGTGAATTGGTTTCCCCTGATTCTGATGTTGGGTGCTGCGCTGGTGCTCGACTCTTGCTCCTCAAGTTCGCCCGCAACCGGCCCGGTTGCCGGCAACGTGTCCTACAATACCGCCGCCGGTTTCGGAGGGCAGGTTATAGTGGACACGACCACGGTGACCGACACGGTGGTTTCCGTTGATATTGCTGCACGCACGATCAAGCTCAAGCTCCCGGATGGCGGGGTCACAACCTATAAAGCCGGCCCCAACGTCACCAACCTCGACCACGTCAAGGTCGGCGACCGGGTCAAGGCCACAACGGTTGACCAGCGGGCTGTGTCTCTGATGCCGGCCGACACACCGGAAAGCCTGAGCGGAGGTGATGTGGTCGCCAGGGTGCAGAATGGTCCGGTGCCGGGTCTCAAAAACATCAACACCTTGGACTTCACCGCGAAGGTCATGGCCATCAACTATTGGCAGGATCAGATCACCCTTCAGTTGGCCAACGGCCAGACCAAGACGGTGAATGTGCCCGAAACCGCCAATCTGGCGGACGTGAACGTAGGCGACATGGTGGCCGTGCGCATCACGGAGGCAACCACATTCCTTCTCGAAAAACCGTATGGTCCTTTTTTCAGGCAATGAACATTAACCCCATCATCAACCTAAAATCGTTAATCCAATGAGAAAATTAATTTTCAAGCGCGCAGCCGTTGTAATGATGTCAGCCGTCGTGCTGGCCCTGGCCGGCTGCTGGACACCCCCCAACGCCAACGTTCAACCCACGGGCAAACCCGGCCTGATCCAGGATGGAATCACCGTGTCGTCCATCCAATATCCCGCCACCGTTCAAGCGATAGACGTTGACCAGCGCCTGATCTACCTTGTGCTGCCTGACGGCACCATAAATCCATATAGGGCCGCCCCCGGTTTGAAAAACTTCGACCGGATTTTGGCCGGTCAGACCGTGAAAGCCACGGTGACGGATACACTCGCCGTCTATGCCTTGGAAAATGGCCGGCTGCCGGATGGCACCACGGCCCAAGCCCTGGGCGTCAACGCCAAGGTATTGCTGGTGGATCCCAGCTACCGGCTGCTGACCCTCCAATATCCCAACGGCCAGTCCGTCACCTTCAAACCCGGCCTGGCCACCCGGATGCTGCAGATGTCGCCCGGCGACAGCGTCGTGGTTCGGCCTTTCGAAGTGACGGCGATCAAGGTTGAAAAACCCTAGAACCAATCTCAACGAACAAAAACAAACCTCAACCAAAAAAGGAACTGATTCAATGAAAACGAAAATACTGAACCTGGCGGCAATGATGGTGGTCCCGGCGGCTCTGGTGGCCTTCACTTCGTGCTCGTCAACTTCCAACCCGCAAACCGAAACCATGAACGCCGGCGCGGAGGACTCAGCCGGCTCACCACAAATCAGCCGGGGTGGCGTCGTCCTGACTGCCTTGACGGGGTCCGCCACGGTGCAATCCATAGACGCCGCCAACCGTACCGTGGTGCTGGAGCATCCGGACGGCAGCACCACTACCTACGAATGCGGTCCGGACGTCCGCAACTTTGACCAGATCAAAGTGGGCGACCAGGTCACCGCCACGGTGGCCGAGTCCGTCGCCATCGTGCTGATCAAAGGCGGTGTGCCGCCCGCCGCCGGCACCGCCACCGCCATGGTCCGCGCGCCGCTGGGCGCGAAACCGGGCGGCCGGATTGTGGACACTGTGGGCTTCACCGCCAAGGTCGTCAGCATTGATCTCCCCAACCGCGACGTCACGCTGCAAACCCCGGATGGCACGAATCAGACCGTCAAAGTTGGTCCGGACGTTGACCTTGCCAATGTCAATCCCGGCGACGACGTGGGCGTGAAACTCACCCGCGCCATTGCCATATCCGTCACGACGCCGGGCGAGTGACCGAAGCGACCATCCAAAGATGCAAAAAGCGATGAAGTCAAAACCCAACGAATAAAAACAAGAAAGGACCAAACATGAAAACTGACAGCAGAACAATTCTCCGTGGAACGCTGGCGGCGGCCGTTCTGGCCGCCAGCGCGTCCGGTTCATCCGGTACGCCCATCGAAACCACTGGCGTCATCGGCTCGCCCGATGCCACCACCACCATTCCCGGCACACAGCTCCCGGCGCCCGATCCGAAGTTCGGCGGCGTGATCAAGGAAGACGCGCTCCAATCGAAACCCTGGTGGCCGCCGCGTGTGGTGCCGCCCAAAGGCGCGCCCAACATCCTGCTCATCATGACCGACGACGTCGGCTTTGGCGCGCCGAGCACGTTTGGCGGCGTCATTCCCACGCCGGCCCTGGACCGCGTGGCCCAAATGGGTTTGCGTTATATCAACTTCCACACTACCGCTCTGTGCTCGCCGACGCGCGCCGCGCTCATCACCGGCCGCAACCATCATTCCGTCGGCTTCGGCGTGATTTCCGAGCAGTCCACTGGTTTTCCGGGCTACAACAGCATCATCCCCGAGGACGCCACGACCATTGGCCGCATTCTGCTGGACAACGGCTACCGCACTTCGTGGTTTGGCAAGGATCATAACACGCCGGCCTATGCGGCGAGCCAGGCCGGGCCGTTCAACCAGTGGCCGACCGGAATGGGCTTCGAGTATTTCTACGGCTTCGTCGGCGGTGACACCAGCCAGTGGCAGCCGGGCAACCTGGTTCGCAATACGACGCCGATATATCCCTATGTGGGTCATCCCGGCTGGAACCTGACTACGGCGGAGGCGAGCGACGCCATCCAATGGCTGAACCGGATGGACAGCATTGATCCCAAGATGCCGTTCTTCCTGTATTTCGTGCCGGGCGGCACGCATGCACCGTATGACCCGACACCCGAATGGGAGAAGAAGATCAGCGACATGCACCTGTTTGATGGCGGCTGGAACCAGCTCCGCGACACCATCTTTGCCAACCAGAAGAAGATGGGCGTGATTCCGCCGGACACGCAACTGACGCCGTGGCCGACGAACCTGCTCAAGACTTGGGACCAATGCACGCCGGAAGAGAAGAAGCTGTTTATCCGCCAAGCCGACACCTACGCCGCCTATCTGGCCTACACCGATGATGAGATTGGGCGCGTGATTAATGAAGTTGAAAAGGAAGGCAAGCTGGACAACACGCTCATCATCTACATCAGCGGCGACAACGGCGCTTCCGCCGAAGGCACACCGATCGGCACGCCCAGCGAAATCATGGCGTTCAACGGTATCAGTCTGCCGGTGGCCGACCAGATGAAGTTCTATGATGTGTGGGGCACCGATCAGACCTACAGCCACATGGCGGTGGGCTGGGCTTGGGCATTTGACACACCGTTCAAGTGGACCAAGCAGATTCCGTCCTTCTTCGGCGGCACGCGCAACGGCATGTGCATCGCCTGGCCCGGCCACATCACCGACGCCGGCGGCATCCGCAGCCAGTTCAGCAGTGTCATTGACATCGTGCCGACGCTCCTCGAAGTCTGCGGCATTCCGGCGCCGGAATATGTCAACGGCATCAAGCAAAAGCCCATCGAAGGCACCAGCTTGGCCTACACGTTCCACAAGGAAAACGCCGATGCGCCCTCGCGCCACCACACGCAATACTTCGAGATGATGGGCGTGCAGGGGCTTTATCATGACGGCTGGATGTTAAGCGCCGTTCCGATCCGTCCTCCCTGGCAACTGCTCGGTGCGGCAATCGAGAACCCGGCCACCGCCTACAAATTCGAGATTTACGACGTGACGCATGACTGGAGCCAGGACCACGATCTGGCGGCGCAGTATCCGGACAAGGTGAAGGAAATGCACGACCTGATGTTTGAGCAGTTCAAGAAGTATCAGGTGTTCCCGCTGGACGCTTCCGTGGGGGCGCGCCTGGTCACGCCGCGTCCCAACCTGTCGGCGGGCCGGACAGTGTTCACCTATTCCGGCGAACCGGTCACCGGCATCCCGAATGGCACGGCGCCAAGCCTGCTCAATACTTCTTATACCATCACGGCGGACGTTGACGTGTCGGCGGACGGCGCTCAAGGCATGATTGTGACACAGGGCGGGCGTTTCGGCGGCTACGGCTTGTATTTGTTGAAAGGCAAGCCGGTGTTCTGCTGGAATCTGCTCGACCTGAAGCGGATCAAATGGGAAGACCCGGACGCACTCACGCCCGGCAAGCATACCATCGTTTATGACTTCAAGTATGACGGACTGGGGTTTGCCACGCTGGCGTTCAATAACTTCAGCGGTCTCGGCCGTCCCGGCACCGGCACGCTGTCGGTGGATGGCAAGGTGGTCGCGACCCAGGCCATGGACCGCACCATACCGATGACCCTGGCCTGGGATGAGAGCTTCGACATCGGCTCGGACACCGGCACGCCCGTGGACGACCAGGACTACCAGGTGCCGTTCGCGTTCACCGGCACGATTGACAAGCTGACGATCTCCGTCGCGCCACCCAAGCTGACGCCTGAAGACATGCAGAAACTCAAACAGGCTGCGGCGCAAGCCCAGGACGACCAATAAGCGACGGACAATGAACTGATTCGCTTGTGAACCACGCGGGCCGTTGAACAAAACTGAAATACTAAAAGGCAAAAATCCTGAAATATGAAACCGCCATTAACCGCCAATCATATTTCAGCTTTCCGCTTCCTGCCGTGCCGAAGTCGGACGCAGGCAGGTCAGAATTTCAGCTTTTCCCCCAACGGCCCGCGAATTCACCAACAAACCGGACAACCCAAAACCAAACAACCATGAAATTAACCAGATACAAATTGATCACCGGGGCGATGGCCTGTTCCATCGCCGTAACCCTGTTCAGCAGCTGTCGTGTGGCGCGAGCCGAGGGAAATGCCTTTGAGGCAGTTCACACCGGCGTCGAGGCCTACATTTACGGCTATCCGCTGGTCACCATGGAAATGACCCGGCGCGTGATGACCAACGTCCGCGAGCCGGAAGGCACCCGCGCGCCGATGGGCCAGTTTGTGCGCATGCGCACCTACCCGAACGCCAGTTTCCGCGACGTGACCGCGCCCAATGCCGACACGCTTTACACCACCGCTTGGATTGAGGTGGGCCAGGAGCCGTGGATCTTGAGCCTGCCGGACATGCATGGCCGCTATTATCTTTTCCCGATGCTCGACGGCTGGACGGACGTGTTTCAGGTGCCCGGCAAACGCACCACCGGCACCGGCCCGCAGACCTATGCCATCACCGGACCCGGCTGGAAGGGCACGCTGCCCGACGGCGTGGTGCAATACAAATCGCCGACCAGCATCGTCTGGCTGCTGGGCCGCATTTATTGCACCGGCACGCCGGAGGACTACGCCGCCGTTCACCAACTGCAGGATGAGATTTCGCTGGTGCCGTTGAGCGCCTACGGCAAACCTTACACGCCGCCAACGGGCACGGTGGATCCATCCATTGACATGAAAACGGCCGTCCGGGAACAGGTCAACAAGTTGAGCGCGGACGATTATTTCAACCTGCTGGCCAAGTTGATGAAGGACAACCTGCCGTATGCCGCCGACAAGCCGCTGCTCAAGAAGATGGCGGAAATCGGCATCGTTCCCGGCAGACCGTTCGACGGCAGCAAGCTCCGCCCGCTGGCGCGCGAAGCCTTCTCCGAAGTTCCGGCCATCGCGCAGGAGAAAATCATGCTCTGGCTGAAGGAAGGCATCATTGCCGGGGACATGAAATTGGAAAACGGCTGGGTATTCACCACCAAGACCGGCCTTTACGGCACCAATTATATCCAGCGCGCCCTCGTCACGGCCATCGGCCTCGGGGCAAACCGCCCGCAGGACGCCGTCTATCCCACGTCCGAAGGCCCCAACGTGCTCGAATCCTACAACGGCGAGCACAACTATGTGATGCACTTTGACAAGGGCCAGCTCCCGCCGGCGGAAGGTTTCTGGTCGCTCACAATGTATGACAAGGATTACTTCTTCGTGGAAAACCCGCTGAACCGTTACAGCATCAGCGCCCGGCAGGATCTCAAAGCCAACGATGACGGTTCGGTGGACCTTTACATCCAGCACGATTCACCGGGCGCGGACAAGGAAAGCAACTGGCTGCCGGCGCCGGCAGACAAGTTTATTCTCATGATGCGACTTTATTGGCCGAGCGAGAAGGACCCGTCCATACTTGATGGCTCTTGGAAGATTCCGGCGGTGACGAAAGCGGATTGATTCGCTTGTGAATCACGCGGGCCGTTGAACAAAACTGAAATGCTAAAAACTGAAACGCTGAAATGTCGCATAGCCAACAAACTGGCTGTTCCCATTTCAGCTTCTTGCCGTGCCGAAGTTGGACGCAGGCAGGTCAGAATTTCAGCTTTTCCCTCAACGGCCCGCGAATTCACCAGCGAAACAAAATCGAAACCAAAGAACTCAACATGAAAACACATCGCCTCTTAAAATTTAACGCCCTTGGCACGTGCCTGTTCGCCGTGCTGCTGCTGGCGGCACTTCAAGTCCTCAACGGCTGTTCGTCCCCGCCGCCGAACCTCACCGACATCTACCCGCCGCTGCCGGCGCCGGCCGCGCCCGACGCGCCGATATTTCTCGGTTCGGGCGCCTCCGCCAGCGCGGCCTCGGGCATGGTGCAGGTGGATGCCATTGATTACACCAACCGCACCGTCCTCCTGAGCCGCCCGGACGGGCAAACCATGTGGTTCAAAGTGGGACCGCAGTATGTGAATTTTGACCGGGTCAAAGTGGGCGACAGATTGATGAGCACCACGTCAAAAACCTTTGCGGCTTACCTGGTGAAGCCCGGGGTTTCGCCCAGTTCCATTACCAACGCCGTGGCAACCACGATGCCTGCGGGAGCGCAACCGGGCGGCGTGATGATCCGGAACGTGGATTATAACGCCAAGGTGCTCGTCCTCGACTACGCCACCCGCCGGGTGGTCCTGCAATACGGCAAGAACCAAGCCCAGCAGGTCCAAGTCGGTCTGGGCGTGAATCTCCAGGCGGTGCATGTGAACGATGATGTGTTCGTCCACACCACCGAGGCCATGGCCATCGCGGTCGCGCCGCCGGGATCATGAAATTAAATAAACACAAATGCGAACAGACAATGCTGCCGGCGCGGTAATTCACAATCGAGACGAAAAATTCAAATCAACCCGACAAATAAACCAAAAGGAAAAACATGAAACGAAAGAACCTGATGAGATACGGCTTGGCCGGCCTGACCGCTTCGGCGACCTTGATGGGCGCCGTGGCGCCTTCGGCCTGGGCGGAAATCCAAACCACCGGCGTCATCGGTTCGCCCGACGCCACGACCACCATACCCGGCAATCAATTGCCGCCGCCCGACCTGGAGTTTGGCGGCGTGATCAAGGAGAAGGCCACCGACTCCAAACCGTGGTGGCCGCCGCGCATTGTGCCGCCCAAGGGCGCGCCCAACGTACTGCTGATCATGACGGACGATTGCGGCTACGGCGCGCCGAGCACGTTCGGCGGCGTGATCCCGACCCCGGCATTGGACCGCATCGCGACGAACGGGTTGCGCTACATCCAGTTTCATTCCACTTCGCTCTGCTCGCCGACGCGCGCGGCGTTGATTACCGGGCGCAATCATCACGTCGTGGGCTATGGCGTCGTGGGCGAGGCGGCCACGGGTTTTCCGGGTTACGATTCGGTCATTCCGAAAGATTGCGGCACGATCGGTGAAATTCTCAAGGAGAACGGCTACGCGACAGCGTGGTTCGGCAAGGACCACAACACGCCTTTCTACCAGGCGAGCCAGGCCGGGCCGTTCGATCAATGGCCGACCGGGATGGGCTTTGAGTACTTTTACGGGTTCATCGGCGGCGACACCAGCCAGTGGGAACCGAACCTGTTCCGCAACACCACGGCCATTTATCCGTATTTCGGCCACGAGGGGAAATGGAACCTCACCACCGCGATGGCCGATGATGCGATCCAGTATATGAAGCAGCTCAACGAGATTGCGCCGGGCAAGCCGTTTTTCATTTATTACGTGCCCGGCGGGGTCCATGCGCCGCATCATCCGACGAAGGAGTGGATTGACAAGATCAGCGCCATGCACCTGTTCGACGGCGGCTGGGACAAATTGCGCGAAACCATCTTTGCCAACCAGAAACGGCTGGGAGTCATTCCGGCGAACGCGGAGCTCACGCCGTGGCCGAATGAATTGCAGCACTGGGACCAGTTGTCCTGGGATGACAAGAAATTGTTCATCAAACAGGCGGACGTGTTCGGCGCGTATCTCGCCTACACCGACCATGAAATCGGCCGCGTGATTCAGGAGGTCCAGAACGAGGGCAAGTGGGACAACACGCTCATCATTTATATCAGCGGCGACAACGGAACGAGCGCCGAGGGCACTACGAACGGAACGCCGAACGAATTCACGACCTTCAACGGGGTCACGGTGCCGGTCAAGGACCAGTACCTGTTCTATGACTTTTGGGGGTCCGACCTGACCTTCCCGCATATGGCTGTGGGCTGGGCGTGGGCGTTTGACACGCCGTTCAAGTGGGTCAAGCAGGTGGCGTCGCATTTCGGCGGAACCCGTCAGGGCATGTGCATGTCCTGGCCCGGCCACATCACCGATTTGGGCGGCATCCGCACGCAGTTTCATCACGTCATTGACATCGTGCCGACCATCTTGGACGCGACCGGCATACCCGCGCCGGACACCATCAACGGCATCAAGCAGCGGCCCATGGACGGCGTGAGCATGACCTACACCTGGCCCAAGGAAAATGCCAACGTGCCGTCCAAAAGGACGACCCAGTATTTTGAGATGCTCGGCAATCGCGCCATCTATCACGACGGCTGGGTGGCTTGCACGACGCCCGTGACCATTCCGTGGGATATTGAGCACCAAGACACCGCCGGATGTCATCACCGGCTACAACTGGGAGCTTTACAACATCCAAAACGACTTCACCGAGGACCACGATCTCGCCACCCAGATGCCGGACAAGCTCAGGCAAATGCAGAAGCTCTTTTACGAAGAGGCCGCGAAGTTCGGCGTGCTGCCGCTGGACAATTCGACGCTCGCCCGGTTTATGACGTCGCGTCCAAGTTCGACGGCGGGCAGGACCACCTTCACCTATTCGGGTGAATTGAGCGGCGTGCCCGCCGCCTGCGCGCCGGACATCTTGGACCGCTCCTACGTCATCAAGGCGGAGGTCACCATTCCCTGACGGCGGGGCGGAGGGCATGATTGCCACCGAGGGTGGACGGTTTGGCGGCTACGGCCTGTTTTTGAGCAAGGGTGACCTGGACATCGGCCGGGGCCACGTCGTGTTTCTCTACAACCTGCTGGGCCTGAAGCGGACCATGTGGGAAGGACCGGAACTCAAACCTGGAAAACACACCATCACGTTCGACTTCAAAATTGACGGTCCGGGCCTGGGCAAGGGCGGCACCGGCCAGTTGATCGTGGATGGCGAAACCGTCGCCACGAAATCCTTGGAGCACACCACGCCCATCATGTTCCCGGAGGACGAGACCTTTGATGTGGGGCTGGACACCGGCACGCCGGTTTCTCTCGTCGAATATCACTACGACTGTCCGTTCAAGTTCACCGGGACGATTGACAAACTGACGTTTGATCTCGGCCCGAAGCAGTTGAGCGCGGCGGATCAGCAAAAAGCCACCGAAGTTGGCTCCGACGTGAACAACTAAAATCCATCTAGCGAGCCATGAAAAAACTGCTCCTCATCACCGGCGTGGCCGAAGCCGCCACGGGCGTGGCGTTGATGGTTGCGCCGGTGCTGGTCGGGCGCTTGCTGCTGGGCACGGACCTCGCCGGCGTTTCGGTCGTCGTGGCCCGCGTGGCCGGCATCGCGCTGCTCGCCTTGGGCGTGGGCTGCTGGCCGGGACCGGCGTCGCTCGGCATGTTGACCTACAACACGCTCGGCGCCGTGTATTTCGCCTGGCTCGCGCTCGGCGGCCAGTGGGTCGGGCCGCTGTTGTGGCCGGCCGTCGGGTTGCACGCGGTTCTTGCCATCCTGCTTGGCCGCGCCTGGTTCATGGGCCCAAAGAAAGGCGGACAGAACAACCGGGCGGGCGGGTAATGAAAATGACACAAACAATTATCTAATTACGAACCACGCGGGCGGCTCGCGTGAGCGGCCCGCGAATTTATAGTATGACTGGCGATAAAACACCAATGTCGGCATGAATGCTTCCCTCACCGCAGTCATTGCTTTTTGCGTCATGGTTGCCGCCGTGTTGCTCGGAAAGGGTGTGAGCCGCCTGCTGCCCGAGCATCATCTAAACCCGGACACCAAGGACACGGTAAAACTGGCGATGGGCATGGCGGCCACCATGGCCGCTTTGCTCCTGGGGTTGCTCGTCAACTCGGCCAAGGGCACCTACGACAGCGAACGAAACGAAGTCATCCAGATGGCCGCCAAGGTTGCCTTCCTTGACCGGATGCTCGAACTTTACGGGCCGGAAGCGGCGGGGATCCGCACCCAGCTTCGCAGCGTCGTCAAGGACGCGACCATCCAGATCTGGCGCCAGGAGAGCAGCCGGCAGGCCCAACTGTTTTCCGACACCCAGTCGGGCACCGCGCTGAATGACGCCATCCAACGGCTTTCCCCGCAGAACGAAGAGCAACGCAGTTTTAAGACGCAGGCAACCACCGTCGCCTTTGAACTCGCCCAGATGCGGTCGCTCCTGCTGGCCCAATCTGCTCCAACCATCTTGATGCCGATGTTGACCGTGGTGGTTGGCTGGTTTGTGGTCATTTACCTCAGCTTCAGCGTGATTTCGGCGCCGAATGCCACCGCCACCTTCGCCTTGATGGTCTCGGCCTTTACGCTCTCTGGCGCCATCTTCCTGATTCTGGAACTGGACCAGCCGTTCTCTGGCCTGCTGCACATTTCGAGCCAGCCGATTCTCAACGCCTTGAATCAAATGGGAAAATGAAAACATCATTTCACCCTCTCAATGAAAACCAAAGTAGAAAACCAACCAAATTATGAAAGGTAGAATCACGTATGAAAAATCAATTCTGTAACCGCCTTCAGGACCTCCTGAGGCTGAACCTATTGATAAAACTACCTGAAGCTGCCTCTTCGCTTTGGGGTAAAATGGCAACCATCGTCTCATGCCTGTTCGTGATACTGGTGGCCGCCGGATGCGCCTCCACCAAGGTCAGCAACCAACAGCAACTCGTGACGGGACAACTCCCGCAGCCCGGCAACATCTGGGTATATGACTTCGCCGCCACCTCCGCCGATGTGCCCGCCGATTCGGTGCTGGCCAACCAGCCGGACGTGGACACCACGCCCCAAACGCCCGAACAGATCGCCGAAGGCCGGAAGTTGGGCGCTGATATCGCGACGGAGCTGGTCGCGCAAATCAACCAGATGGGAATGCCGGCCGAAGTGGCTTCGGCGGCAACACAGCCGCAGCTCAACGATTTGGTGATCCGGGGCTATCTGGTTTCCGTCAACCAGGGCAGCGCGGTCAAGCGCGTCACCATTGGATTTGGCTCCGGGGAGTCCGAGTTGAAAACGGCGGTTGAAGGCTTCCAGATGACGGCTACGGGACTGCGCAAGCTCGGCTCCGGCACCGTGAACTCCGGCGGCAGCAAAGGTCCAGGGGCGGCTGTGGGCGCGGCCACTTTCCTGGCCACCGCCAACCCGGCGGGACTCATCATCAGCAGCGGGATGAAAGTGTATGGAGAAGCCAGCGGCAAGAGCACGATCGAGGGCCGGGCCGAAGCGACCGCCAAGGAAATCGCCGACGTGCTCAAGCAGCGATTCCAGGAACAGGGCTGGATCAACTAATGGCGCGCGGGCCAGTCACCGAATCTATTAGTGAGACAACGGCTGAAACCGGAGTAAGAAATCATGCAGACACATTGTGACTTGAACCAAGTCGGCGCGCCGGCCCGCCTGACGCCCATCTTTCCCTGCCAATCACCCGAGGACCTCGCAGCATTGGTGGGTAAGACGGCAGCCATCGTCTCCTGTCTGTTCATGATATTGGTGGCCGCGGGCTGCGCCTCCACCAGTGTCACCAACCAGGAAACATTCGGCACCGGGAAACTCCCGTGGCCTGGCGAAATCCTGGTGTATGATTTCGCCGCCACGCCCGCCGACGTGCCGGCAGATTCCGCGCTGGCCGGCCAGACGAACTTGGACACCACGCCCCAAACTGCCGGACAGATCGCGATGGGACGGTTGTTGGGCGCTCAAATTGCCGCGGATCTGGTCGGGCAGATCCAAGGCATGGGCATGCTGGCACAGCGAGCCCCGGCGGGAACCAAGCCGCAGATCAACGACCTTGTAATCCGGGGCTATCTCCTTTCCATAAACGAGGGCAGCGCCACCAAGCGCGTGGCCATCGGATTTGGCTACGGCGCGTCCGAGTTGAGAACGGCCGTCGAGGTGTACCAGATGACGGACCAAGGGCTGCGCAAACTCGGCTCCAGCACTATGGACTCCGGCGGCAGCAAGGGTCCGGGGACGGCTTTGGGAGCAACGTCCTTTCTTGTCACTGCCAATCCGGCGGGACTCATCATCAGCAGTGGGTTGAAGGTGTATGGGGAGGCCAGCGGCCGCACCAGGATTCAAGGCCGGGCCGATGCGACCGCCGGTGAAATTGCCGATGTGCTCAAGCAGCGATTTCGGGAACAGGGCTGGATCAATTAATGGCGGGCAGGTTGGCCCGCAAATTCACGAACGGACAACAACTGAAACTGGAGAAAAAACCATGAAAATACATTGTAACTTGAATCAAGTCACCACGCCGGATCAATTGACGTGTTCCTTCACCGGCAAATCACCCCGAGGCCGACCGGCACTGTGGGGTAAAATGGCGGCCATTGTATCATGTTTGATCGCGCTGTTGGTCACTGCCGAGTGCGCCGTCGCCGACATTACCAACCGGGAGATACTCGTCAACGGGCCGCTCCCGCAACCCGGGCAAATCTGGGTGTATGACTTTGCCGCCACTCCCGCCGATCTTCCGGCCGACTCCCCGCTGGCCGGTCAGCCGGACATGGACACCACGCCCCAAACACCCGATCAGATTGCGGAAGGAAGGAAGTTGGGCGCAGAAATTGCGGCGGAGCTGGTCCAGGGGATACACGACATGGGAATGCCGGCGCAGGAAGTTCCGGCGGGAAGCCAGGCGCAACCGCAGGTCAACGACCTGGTGATCCGGGGCTATTTGATTTCCGTCATCGAGGGCAGTGCGAAGAAGCGCTTCGGAATTGGATTTGGCGCCGGGGCGTCCGAGTTGACAACGGCAGTGGAAGGTTTCCAGATGACGACGAACGGACTGCGCAAACTTGGCTCCGGCACCGTTGACGCCAAAGGCAGCAAGGCTCCGGGGGCATCTTTGGGGGTTGCCGGCCTGCTCGTCACCCACAATCCGGCGGGGCTTATCATCAGCAGCGGTTGGAAATTGCATGGGGAGGAAAGCGGCAAGAGCACGGTGGAAGGCCGGGCCAAGCAGACCGCCCAGGAAATTGCCGACGCGCTCAAGCAGCGATTCCAGGCACAGGGCTGGATCAATTGATTCACCCGAGGCTGAATTCAACCACGCGATTACCACGATGAAAACAAGGCTCATCTCATTCAAATTCATTGCTGTCGTCGCCTTGCTCTTTTTGGCCGCGAGTTGCGCCAGCACGAAGCACACAGAACAGACGGAGCAGATGTTGAGCGAAGCCGGTTTCAATCGGGTCGTGGCCAGTTCGGAGAAACAGGTGAAACATCTCAAGACCCTGCCGGTGGACAGATTGACCGTGGTGAGGCTGAAGGGGAAGACCCGCTACGTTTTTCCCGACCCCGCGCACAATCAGATTTACGTAGGCAACCTGGAGGAATACCAGACCTACCAGCAGATTGTTGCGGATAATAAAATTGAAGCGCAAAACTGCGTGATGGCCGACTTGGGAGAAGATACCGGGGATGACGAAGTCAAATGGGCGGATTGGAGCAGCAACACCGGCTGGACGTATGGAAGCAATCATGCGGGCTGCTTCCAAAACAGGAGCGGCCCGTTTTCCGTGCCGCCGATCGCCGTTGGAACGAAATAAAACAGAAGTCCTGCGTTGCGTGAGGACTGCGTTGCGATCAGATCATTTATCAAGCGGTTTTCAAGAGCAATTTGATGGACACAGTCCGAGTTTGTGCGATTATCCACGTGTTAATATATCGCCGGAAGGCTAAGGATAACTCAACGATGCAATGATGTTTTCAGGCGACAAAATCTTATGCTGGGGTGTTTTGTTTGCCACCGCGTTACTCTTGCCTCAAGCGGTGGCCGTGAATGTGCTCACTCAACACAACGACCTTTCACGCACCGGCGCCAACACGTCGGAAACCATATTGACGCCCGCCGACGTCAATTCGACCAACTTTGGCAAACTCTTCACCGACAATGTGGATGGTCAGGTCTATGCACAGCCGCTTTATGTTGAAAGCTTGAAGATGGCCGGCGGGATGCATAACGTGATTTTTGTCGGCACGGAGAACAACAGTGTTTATGCATTTGATGCCGACACGCGCGGCATCACTTATTGGCACATTAATCTTGGCGCGCCCTATGTTTCCAGCTGCACCGATTTGCAGCCAGTTATCGGCATCACCGGCACTCCGGTAATAGATTTAAGCAGCGGCACACTCTATGTGGATACGAAACTGGCGGCAGGCCCGGCGCAAAAGCTGCATGCCTTGGATCTCGCGACCGGTCGTGAGAAATTCGGAGGGCCGGTGACGATTGCCGCCCCAGACTTCAGCGCCGACGTGGAGCACCAGCGTGCGGGGCTGTTATTGCTCGACGGCGTGGTTTATGTTTGCTTTGGCTCGCATTGCGACCAAGGAACCTATCATGGCTTTGTGCTGGGCTACAGCGCCACCAACCTTGCTCAAGTATGTTCGTACGACGTTACCCCCACCGGCAGCGAAGGCTCGGTTTGGTCCGGCGGCATGGCGCCAGCGGCCGATTCGAGTGGAAACATCTACATCATGACCAGCAATGGGACCTTTGACGGCAGTACCAACTTTGGGGAGTCAATGGTCAAATTGAATGGCCGTCTGTTGGTGCAGGATTATGCGACTCCGACCAACTGGGATTTGATGAACATGGCCGACCAGGACTTCGGCGCCGGCGGGCCAGTGTTGCTGCCGACGCACTATGCGGTTGGAATGGGCAAGGATGGGAACATATATCTGGCCGACGTCAACCACATGGGGCACGTGGGCAACTTTACACAAGTGTTCCAGGCCGAGTCGCAAGGCGATACGGTGGGCCCTTCGCCGGTTTATTGGCGCGGGCCGAGCCGGCAGTATATTTTTGCCCTGCACAGCAACAGCCAGACCAAATCCTTTGAATTTACCGGCATGCACATCATCACCACGCCGCTAGGCACGGCGTCTTTCGCGATGAATGATCGTTGCGGCGGGCTTTCACTTTCGGCCAATGGAACAACCAACGGCATCTTGTGGGAGATTGGCAGCGACAGCAATCTGCGGGCGTATGACGCAGTGAATTTTCCAAAGTTGCTGTGGAGCGGGAGCGCCGGCACGTATGTAAAGATGACATGCCCGACGATAGCAAATGGAAAGGTATATGTGGGAACCAGCGGCAATTTGGGCGTATGGGGATTGACCAACTTTCACTACCAGCGAGGCGGCACGGTAAATCGGTGATACGACAACAAACAGGGAGCGGTCAGCCATGCCTTGGAGATAAGCTTCCTGTCTTTTTGCGTGCGCGGCGTGCTGTCCCGCCGGCAACGGAACTTAACCATGCTCCAGCCTTTCACCCGGCCGGCGGGAATGAATCGGCGGCAGGCGGCGTATAATCCGCCGCCACATGAAACGGCTGCGCCTGTCGAAACAGGCCAGCAATCACCGCCGCGTTCCTCTCATCCAATTGAGGGGAGTGTGGCTGCGTGTCCTCTCCTTGCCGTTCGCCAATTCCTCTTTATTGGCCCAAAGTCCAATGCCCCCGGCCCGCTTGGAACGCTACCCTCCGCAATTGTATGCAAATCGCGGCTTGGTCGTCGTGTGCCTTTTGCCATATCAATTGAAACCGGGCGGTCAGCCAAACCGTTTAAGAAATGAAACTGCACCAGATAAACCAACAGGAACAAAAGGATTTAATATGAGCAAGTTCAGCCACGGGTTGAAACATTTTGTTCGGGAGCTGATTCCGCCCGTCGTGTTTTTCTTTTTCGCGTTTCAATTGCTCGCCTGGACGCGGGCGTTGATGCTCAAGCAGTATGGCATCGAGGTGACGACGTTTATGGTGGCGACCATTGGTGCGCTGGTGACGGCCAAGGTGGTGGTGCTGGCGGACCTGCTTCCGTTCATCAATCGCTTTCCCGGCCGGCCGCTCATCTACAACATCGCCTGGAAAACGACGATTTACATCATCGCCGCGTTGGTGGTGCGCTATCTCGAAGCCTTCATTCACTTCTACCGCATCCATCGCACGGTGCTGGACGCCAACCGCCACATGTTGGACGAGGTCATCTGGCCGCACTTCTGGGCAATCCAACTCTGGTTGACGGTGTTGCTCCTGATGTACTGCACCATGGATGCGCTGGTGTCCGCCTTGGGCCGGGATCGGGTGCGGGAACTGTTCTTCGGCGTGTCCGGCCAGGCCGCGCCCACGGTCCCAACGGATGCAGCCCGGCTAAACAAGTAGAATGAACGCCAAAATTCAACCGGAGCCAAAGGAGGGAACGGAGAGGAAAAATAAATCTCTGTTCCATTCGTTTGCTCCTGTTCAATCCTTTCGTTCCACGGCCTGCGAATTCATCATCGGGACTCGATACAACCACCATCCGCAACCATGAAGCCTGCCAGCCGGTTGATTCTCAGCCTGGCGCTGATGGCGATGCCTTTGACCGCCTTTGCTGCCGGCACGGACACGTCCGCCTCGCCATCGGGCGACATGCTGTTGCTCGACAGCTTGGGTCGAGTGGTCCAGCAGCCGACCAATGCCTTGCCCGCCAGTCTGCATCCGCCAGCTCGCATCGGCCTGCAGGATCAGATTCCCGAGCCCACCCGGGGTTCGAGCATGCCGGAGGAGATTCGGCAACGGTTGCGTCGAGCCGCCACGCAATTTCAATTCTTCCCGGCTGTCCCGCCGCCGCTCATGCCTTATCTCGCGAGCCAGGACGACTACGGCAATACCGCCATCCGCCCCGGCGCGCTGTTTTCTTCATTTGCCCCGCTGGAAGGACCGGTGCAGGGTGCCAAATACTGGCTTTCGGATTACGGTTTCCGCTACTCATTGCAAGAGACGGTCACATTCGTCAGCATGACCGATGTGAAGAAAGGGGACAACAATCTGGGATATCACACTTTTGATCTCAAATCGAAATGGGCGCTCTTCAACGCGCCCGCTGCCGGCGCCGCCGGCTGGATCAGCTCCCAGGTTGAAGCCAAAAACAGCTTCGAATCCGCCGGCCAGACGCAGTCCGCCAAATCCAATCTCGGCACGGTGACCGATCCTACCGGCATCTGGTCGTCCCTGAACGGCGTCCGGGTGCCGGAACTGGCGTGGCAGCAATCCGCGCGCAGCGGTGAAATCGTCGTGGTCGCGGGCGTGGTCAACGAGGGCAATTATCTGGACGGCAATGCCTATGCCGACAGCGGCCGCAGCAAGTTTATCAACTCTGCTTTGATTAACAGCCAGGTGCTGCCCCTGGCGCAGTATAATTTTGGACTCAACCTCCAGTGGCAGCCGGCGGATGAATGGTATGCCATGGCCGGAGGTTCCATGGGCAACGCTCCGGCCGGCTTTGTGCCTTGGACGGATTTCAGCGGGGAGAACTGGTCTGTGCCGGTGGAAATCGGCTACGCACCGCAGGACCTTTTCAACTTGGGACCCGGCGTCTATCGCATCCAGCCATTTGCAGCCGGGGCAGGGGACACCACCGGCGGCGGACTATGCTTCGATCTCCAACAGCAACTGGGTTCACAATCGCCGTTGGGCTGGTTCGGGCGGTTTGGTTTTGGCAATTCCAAGGTGTCCGCCGGTGCATCCGCTCAGGCGGGCACAGGATTTGTTTTGCAGGGTCCTTTCAAACATCTGTTGTTGCAGCGGACGAGCAACGATCTGCTCGGCACCGGGTTCGTCTGGAGCCAGCCCTCGTCCACGAGCAAGACGGTCTATCACGAGAACGAGTTCGTTTGGGAAACGGTCTATGCCCTGCAACTGACCCCCACCATCAAAATCCAGCCCGACTTTCAGATGATCTGGGACCCCGCTTTTCACCAGAACACGCACCAGGCAATGATCTTTCAACTCCAACTCGTCATCGCTTGGTGACCGTCTTCGTCTTCGGGCGGTAAAAGCAAATCATCACCCAGCCCGTTTCAAGCGAGGAGCGGCTTGTTTTCATTGGCGGTCCTAACCTTGCGGGGTCACGGCGGGGCGCTGCAAGGTGCCTTTGACCTTATCCAGCAGTTTCTGGAAAGGCCCGCTCTGGAAATCAAACAGGGCGGTGGAAGTCGAGAAAATCGGCTGGTCCGGGTTGCACACGGCGTAGGCTTTGCATCCCAGCCAATATGTGCTGGCATCTCTGACCTCGATATTCACGCGCACCTGGATGATGACCTTTTCGCCATTTTGCGCGCCATAGATGCCGGCGTAGCTGATCTGTTCGCCCCGCGTCGCTTCCCGTTCAAAAACCAGCGAGTTATCAGGCTGCGGAACATTTCGGTAGCCGTTTTGCTGGAACACTGTCAAGGTTGCCTGCCGGATTTGCGCGATGCTGTGGGTGTTGCGGAGAATCACCGACGCGAAGCTGGCGGAAGCCGGCTTGTCGAGCGAACGGCAGCCGGCGGCGGAAATGGCGGCCAGGAGAAACAACCTTGCGACGCACGGCGCGATCGCCGGCGGGGTTTGTCGGACCATCGCTGCGAGACGGACGACAAGGATGGAGAATGAATTCATGTTTTAGGCGTGGTGCGTTGTCGGCGCGGCGCGTTGATTTTGCAGGACACAAGCCGGGCGCTGCCCGGTCGGGCGGCAGATTGCTTTGCCATGTGGCGAGTATGCGCCGGAATGGGGGCGGAGACAAATAAATTGGGCAATGCAACACGGCGATTGCCGATGTGTCCTCGCCTCACGCGCGCTTCTATTGGCCCAAGGTCCAATGTCCACCCGCCGCGCATTCTGACACAATTTGCTCTGCGTGCCCAGGTCATGGTCGCCGCGATGGCGGTTTGGCGCCTGGCGTGCTTATGGAACGAGCCGGCGCAAATCGTCGAGAACGCGAAAAAAGCAAACCAGCAAAACATGGAAGGAACACCACCATAAAAACCACATTCAGACGAAACCTGCTCAGCGTTGCGCTCGTTGTTGCGCTGGCGGCTTGCGCCGCTCCATCCGCCTTTGGGGCCGCCATCATGGTGAGCACCAACGGTCAATTCGCGCCGGCCAGCTTCCTGTTGCCTTACGCGTTCTACAACCAATATTTTGGGTTTGCCGTCGGCGCGGCCTATGGTGCCAGTGGCTCGCCGCAGAAGCAAATGTCGTATGTCGCCTCGGCCATGGCCGGCACTGCGGGCTCGGGCGCGGTTTATTTCCTCGGCAAGGACATTCAGGTGCCGTTCTTCGACCGGCTGTTCCTCGATCCGTGGCTTTCGGCTGGCTACTTCCAAAATCAAAACGTCTACATTAATGGAAACCCCGCCTATCCCAACCAGGAGGCGGGCAGCAACGGCTCCAGCAAGGACAATTACGTCAGTGGAAACGGCAGCGACCTCTACGCTTATCTGACGTTTAAATACGATTTGCCGCTGGGCGCGGTGCGTGACAATCCAATCCCTACACAAGTTGTGGACAAGGGGTTGCTGGTTTCGGGTGCCACCGGCGGGAAGACATGGAACCCGCTGACGAGCGGCATCACCGAGGTCCAGCTTCAGCCTTTCAGCCGGCAGCAGACCGTGGACAGCCCGGATGTGACCACGGACAATATTCGCACCAGCGGTCTGACCACGGCCTTGGCTTACGACAATCGGGATTTCGCGCCGAACCCGTCCTGCGGGAGCTACACGCGGATCAGTCTCTCTCGTGATTTCGGCGTGCCCGACAGCACGACCACCTGGTCGGAAGCGGATGTCGAGTTTGACAAGTTTATTTCATTCGGAGCGACCGACCATCTGCGGCAACAGGTGCTGGCGCTTTCCTTCTGGACCGCCGAGTCCCTGACCTGGCAGGAGCAGAACACGGCGACGGGGCCGGTCATCTCCCATCGCCCGCCTAACTACGCAGGCGCCAAGCTCGGGGGATTGTTTCGCATGCGCGGCTACCCGGCCGGCCGGTTCAGCGACAAGGCCGCCATTTACTATTGCGCGGAGTACCGGTTCATCCCCAATTGGAACCCGCTTAACGGCATCCCCTATATCAGAAAACTACAGTCGGACTGGATCCAGGGCGTGGTCTTTGTCGAGGCCGGCCGGGTCGCGCCCGAATGGAGCGTCACCACGCTGAACGAGAACTTGAAAGTGGATGGCGGCGTGGGCCTGCGTGTGATGGTGAAGCGGCTGGTGGCGCGCGTTGGCCTGGCGTTTTCGCCAGAGGGTGCAGGCGTGCAGATGATGGTGGGCCAGTCTTTTTGAGAGGGTTGTGCTTATTTCCAAGCATGGTGAAAAATTCCTTAAAGAACCGGCCATGAATAATAAACCGAATGCAACAGAAGAGAACGGAGAGAATAGAGTCGGAAACGGAAATCTTCGTTTCCTCCGATGCCTTCTGTTCAGTATCTTCCCGAAGCGAACAAATGACCTGAACCCCAAAACCCAACCGGAGAAAAACACATGAACGAAGACCGACAACTGACCATTCAGTTCAACAATGGCACGAAGATGGACGTGACGTTTCCCACCCAGATCAAAAATTCGACGGCCGCTGTGATGGAAGCGATGAAGAGAATGATGGAATCCGACAAACTGGTCATCGAGGCAGAAGGGCGGCTCGTCGTCATCCCTTGGACCAGCGTGAAGCATGTCGAAGTGACCCCGGTGCCGCCCGCAGTGCCTTTCGGCGCCATCAAGGGAGCACGGATCAGCCAATGAGCCGGAACCGGACAACCATGAAAATTACGCACCCACGAAAATTTATGGCCGTTGCGCCCACGGGTGCGGCGGTTTTCACGACAAACCCCACACAACGCTAAAATCCATGTCTGGTCGTTTAATCCTCGCCGTGCGCGATGTCCAAAAAAAAATCAACGGACAGGTTTCCAGAACCACGCTGTTGACCCGGCTGCTGCCGCTCAGCTTTGCGTCAGCTTTCGGTACGATCATCGTCGCCGTATTCTGCTTCCCCGCTGGCTTCGACTGGCGGGTGCGCGTTATTTCGAACCTTATCTCGCCGCGCTACAATCCGCAGGGCTGCTGGCTTCCGTCGCTCGGCATCATGGGGGCGATGTTGCTGGTCCTGCCCTTTGCCGGATATGTGGCGCAACGATTGCAAGCCATCGCGCCGCGCCTCGCGCGACCCGCCGGTCTGGCGTTCGCATCCGGCTTTGTCCTGATGCTGCTCTCGGTGGCGGTGCAGCTTGTGCAACCGGTCATCGGCCTGCGCTGGCTGCATGAATTTCTGGCGCGCGCCTCGGTGGGGGTCTTCGTGGCCGGGATGCTCTGTTGTTGCGCCTGCGCACTCAAAGACCGGCTCCGCTGTTTCGGCGGGCGAGGTGTGCTGCCAGTTATGCTTGCGTCCTTTTGGGTGTCGCTCACCCTGTTGCCAATCGGGTGTCTGGCAGGCATCGGAGCCTTGATACTGCTGGGTCAGCAGGGAGGCCAGGCCTGGGCCGACGATTTTCGCCATTCATTTCGACATACGATGCTCTGGCAACTGGCTTTTTGGGAATGGATCGGAGCCGCGGTGGCCTTTCTGTTTCTGACCGGCTCGGTGCTGCTATTGCCTGTTTCGTGCGGGGAACGGAGAGAAATAACAGATCGTGGTTACGCACCGGCTGAAGGTGGAATGGACCCGCTTTTAGGCGAGTAGCGGAGGACATCATGAATCTCACGATGGAACCATTCCTTTGCCGGCGAACTGAAATGGCTGCCGGAAGTTGACACGGAGAAGCGCCTTCAAGGCGATTATGTCTGGTTGAAGATCGGTTTTGGGTTTTGACAACCGCGGCGGAAAAGAACCAAACTGCGCGGTGGAAGGCTTATAAATTTTATCGAAAGCCAAGCCAGTTTAAAAAAATGTGCAACGAGCCATGAATGGGTTATCGTCATGCCAACCGTCTGGGAAATCAACCCTGCCGCCAATTGAAAGTTCTGGATCAACCACATCAGCAAACACAAACCAAACTACCTATGAAAAATAAATTCGTCATTGATAAATGGGCCTGCCGCTTCGCGCTGGCCGGTCTTGCCTTAATGGGTCTGCCCACATTTGCGCAGGACGTGCAGGACATCGAGAACGCCTCTGTGCCGGTTGCACCGGAGCAGATGGCCACGAACGCGGTCGGACGGCTCCCGATCACCGCGTCCGCCGGACTGGCCGAGCAGTTCAGCTCCAAGGTTAACCGCGAAGGGCAACCGGGTGGTGAACCTTCTTTCTCGATTACCCGCTTCAATCTCAGCCTGAAGGCGCCGGTCCGCTTGAACGACGATTACCCGCTCGCCACGAGTTTCCGGTATGGAATGGACGCTTACAATTTCAACTTCATCAACGCCCCTGCCAGTCCACCGTGGCACAACATCAACACGATTCAAGTGGCCTCGGTTTTGAGCTACAAGATAGATGACACTTGGACGGCTTACGGCGGGGGTTTTTTGAAGATGTCGGCGGATAACGACGTGGCCCTGACCAAAGGAACCACGGGCGGCGCCTTGGTGGGCTTTAATTACAAAGTTAACGACACATTGAACCTGGGGGCTGGCTTTGGGTTGGCCAGCCAGTTGGGAAAAAGTACGTCCCTGCTGCCGCTGATCACCGCGAAATGGCAGTTTGCCGACGATTGGCGCCTGGATGTAGGGCTGACTGATGTAGCCACGATGGGCTACGGGGCGGAAGTGAAGTGGCACGCGAATGACGCCTGGGATTTTGGTTTTGGTATCCAATACCACCGATCCCGTTTCGCAATTGCCAGGCCCAGTGGCACTCCGGCAGGCCAAGTGGGTGACGGTGTGGGCCAGGAAAAGGCCGCCACACTTTATGCGGACGCCATTTGGCACGCCGCGCCCCAGGTGGATTTGGACGGCTTTGTCGGTCTGGCTGCCGGCGGTAACGTGGCAGCATACGACAATCACCGCGACAAGATTTGGGGATACAATTACAATCCGGCCGCCATTCTTGGCGTGAAATGCTCCGTCCGGTTCTGAACCACGCGGGCCGCCGCCTCGACCGGCCGGCCCGCGAATTCAAAATCGAACCGGTTTGTTTCCATGCGATTTCCCGAAAATCTTGCGACGCTCTGGCGCGTTGACTGCCAGAGTCGTTTGGTTGACGATGTCTGACGGCGGCGGAAACGAACGATTGCTGTGGGTCGCCATGCCCGCCCCGCAAGCCGAATGAATGTACACCCGGCCAGCAAACGCGAAGGCCGCTGGCCGGCGCAAGTGATTCGCCGGACGGCGGCGGCCTTATTCTGGGTCCTGCCGACTTTGCTGCCGCTGTTGGCTCGTGGTGACGTGCTGATTGGCACCAACGGCGAGCGGTTTGTCGGTACGGTGTTTGAGGAAACGACCAACGTTGTCGTGTTTGAATCCGAGCTAGGCGGCCGGCTGACCTTTCCCCGCGCGAAGATTCGTGAACTCCAGCGAACACCGCAGCCAGAAATGACCAATGCGGCGATGGCCTTGGTCGCTGCCACCAACACACCCGCCGTGCAACTGTCCCCCAATAATCTTTCATGGAAACCACCCGGCGTCGGCCATGACGGTTCCGACTGGGTTCAACTCAAATCGGGCGAGTGGTTGCGCGGCCAGCTCAAATATATTCAGCACAAGGATGTCGAATTTGACAGCGACGAACTGGAGCAGCAGACGTTGAAATTGAAGGATGTCCGGAGCGTTTACACGGCGCATCGCGTGTTCACCCAGTTTGAGGGGCAGGAGCCGGCCTACGGCATCGCCGTGATCAGCAACGATGTTGTGATCGTCAACGGAGAGAAGCCTTTCAGTCGGCCCGTGGATGAACTCATCGGCATCACCCCCAGCGGAGGCCGGACGGGCATCCGCAATTGGTCGGGCGAGGCCACCGTCGGCATCAGCTTGCAATCCGGCAACAACAGCTCGAAGACGGTGACCAGCAGCGCGGAACTGGCGCGGCGCACGCCCAACACCACGCTGCTCTTTGACTACCTCGGCAATTACAGCCAGGTGAACGACGTCCAGAGCGCAAACAATGACCGCCTCAACTCAACCTACGATATCCGGCTCGCTCGTTATAATCGTGATTGGGTCGTGCGCCCCGTCCAATTCGAGGCTTACCGCGATCCACTGGCCAATATCGCTTATCGCCTCACCGACGGCGTGGGCGTGGGGTACTACATTTTTGATCGCACGGGACTGGAGTGGCTGGTGTCGGCCAGCCCCAGTTATCAATACACGCGATTTGAAACCGTCGAACCGGGCCAGTCCGAGACGGCGACCACGCCGGCAGGGGTGCTGAGTTCAAACTTCAAAGCCGACATCACCCAGCGCCTCACCTTCATTCAATCCTGGCAGAGTACTTTTACTTCGGAGGAGTCGGGCCAATACACGCACCACTCGGTGACCACGCTGGAGTTCGAGGTTAAGCGGCATATCAATCTGGACGTGTCATTCATCTGGGATTACCTCAATAATCCGCAGCCCAAATCCGACGGCGAAATTCCGCTAAAGAGCGACACCTATCTGACCGTCGGTATTGGGTTGAGATTTTGACTGGAACAAAATGTCAGCGTTAAAGAACAACCAATGGCTGCGTTTCCTCGGGGGAGTTCCAATTTGGAGCGTCCTCGGATTGGTGACGCTCTGGGCGGTGGCGGCGCTTTACTTTGACGTGAGAATTTGGTGGCTGCAACTTCCGCTCGCGGTGATTTACGGATTGGGAATGCTGGCCGTGTGGATTTGGGTTCGTCGTCCGTGGAAGGCGGTGGTCACCGGCGCAGGTTTCGTGGTTGTCCTGACCTGGTGGTTTTCATTGCAACCGTCGAACAACGGCAACTGGCAGCCCGATGTGGCGGTGCTGCCCTATGCGGACATCAACGGCAACCAGGTCACCCTCCACAACATCCGCAATTGCGATTACCGCACGGAGACGGACTACACCGTGCGGCATTACGACCGGACGTTTTACCTCGACCAATTGCGGACGGTGGATTTGTATCTGGTCACCTGGGGTTCGCCGGACATCGCGCATACGATGGTCAGCTTCGGTTTCACGAATGGAGACTATGTTTGTTTCTCCATCGAGACGCGCAAGGAGAAGGGCGAGGAATACTCAGCGCTCAAGGGCTTCTTCCGCCAGTTTGAACTGACCTACGTCATCGGCGATGAGCGCGACCTGGTGCGGTTGCGGACCAACTACCGGCAGGGTGAAGAGGTCTATCTCTATCGTTTGCACGCAACGCCGGAACAGGGCCGGAAACTTTTTCTGGATTACCTTCGCCGGGCCAATGAATTGCGGGAACATGCGGAATGGTATAACGCGCTCACCGATAATTGCACGACGGCCATTCGCACCCAGCGCGCCGCCGCCGACCGCGCACCGTGGGACTGGCGCATGTTGCTCAACGGACATCTTGACGAACTGCTGTACGAACGCGGAATGATCGTTACCAATTTGCCCTTTGCGGAACTGAAAAAACTGTCCAACATCAATGCCCGGGCCAAAGCGGCGGGCGATGCGGCTGATTTCTCGCAACGAATTCGCGATGGTCTGCCCGGCTTTGGCGAAGAACCGTCGGCGGCGGTTCACTGAATGAACATTAAAAAGACTTTCCTGAACGGGTGTAGCGGCTTTCGGCAGAAAGCCGGACAATTTATTTTTCTGAACAATGCGGCGGTCTGCCGACGCGCCGCTACGATGGGCCGGGAGTTTTTCAACAGTCTCCCGCTGAACTGCTTTCTGGCAGTCGCGTTGCTCCTGCTGGCGGGCTGCACGACGCCCATCGGCGCGGACAAGGTCTCGCCGCGCACGGCTTATCAACAGCTCCACCAGAATGCGCTCAACAGTAGTCATTGCAGCGCGCAGACCGTCCAGGTGCTGCATCGCTATGACCTCGAAGCGGCGTTTAGAAAAAATCCCGACGCCACGCTGCAAAAACTCCAAAGCATTGCCTGCACCGATGGCCGGCGGGACTTGCTCTACGCCTTGAGTGAATTGAATTACTGGAACGCCGACCGCCAGAGCCGGAGTGTCAAGCCGGGCGTGTCACAGCGCGCGCGCAACAGTTATTTTGCCTCGGCCATTTACGCCTACCTCTACCTGCTGGGTGAAAGCAATGAAGCCCGTCCGAACCCGTTCGATCTCCGCTTCCGGGTAGCGGGTGATTTATACAACCGGGGTCTCGCGCTGGGCCTGATGGTCGGTACCAACGCACAGGTGGTGCTGAACAGCGGCCCGCGCCGGACGCCGCCCGGCGTCGTGGAGGTGCGGTTTACGCAGCCGGGATTTCCCTGGAACCTGGATTTGATCAAGGAGTTTTATTCCGCCGATGAGTTTGTCGTGCGTGGCCTGTCCACGCGCAACCGCGAGTCCGGTTTGGGTGCGCCGTTGATTGCCGTCACGAAAAAAGTCGGAAGGTATCAGGAACAATTGCGCGCGCCCGCCACCGTCTTTCTCCGCGTGTCCGGTGACGTCCGCGACTGGAGCGACGGGAAGCTGACCGCCACGCTCGAACTCTATGCCGCGTTTGATGCCACGCAGGTTGAAGTGAACGGCAAACGCGTGCCTTTGCAGACGGACACTACTGCGCCAATCGCTCAGGGATTGAACAACAGCGCCGTCTGGAAACTGGGGCTGGCCCAGTTCTTTTCAGCGGACTTGCAGGAAAAGACCGGCATCCGGCGCATGGAGCCTTACACGCCCGGCCAGATTCCCGTGGTCTTCGTGCATGGCACCGCCAGCAGTCCGGTTTGGTGGGCCGAAATGTGGAACACGCTGAATGCCGACCCGGTGCTCCGCAAGCGCTACCAGTTTTGGATGTTTAATTACGCCAGCGGCAATCCCATCACCTACACGGCGGGAATTTTGCGCCAGGACCTGACCAACGAAATCAACACCCTCGATCCGGAGGGCAAGGACGCGGCCTTGCGGCACATGGTTATCATCGGTCACAGCCAGGGCGGCCTGCTGGCGAAGCTGACGGCCACCGATACCGGCGACAAACTCTGGCGGCTTGTTTCCCAGACGAATATTGATGATTTGAAGATGGACGAAAAAACCCGCGAATTGCTTCGGGAAAACTTTTTCTTCAAACCGCTGCCCTGCGTCTCGCGGGTGATCTTCATCGCCACGCCGCACCGGGGCAGTTACCGGAACTCCGAATTCGTTCAGCGATTCCTGAACCGTTTCATTGAACTTCCCAACGACGTGGTGGACGCTTCCGCCAGCCTGATGAAACTAAAAGATCAGATCAATCTTCCCCCCGCGGTGCGCAAAGGCGTGCCGTCCAGCCTCAACGGCATGGCCACCGACAATCCGTTCATGCTCACGCTGGCGGACATCCCGGTTGCGCCCGGCATCAAATGCAATTCCATCATCGCCATCAAGGGCAACGATCAGCCGCCCAACGGCGCCGACGGCGTCGTGAAATACACCAGCGCCCATGTGGATTACGCGGAATCGGAATTCATCGTCCGTAGCGGCCACTCGTGCCAGGGCAATCCGCAGACGATTGAGGAAGTGCGCCGCATCCTCCTGAAAAATCTGGATGATGCCAAACCGGCGAAGTAAGCGCACCGGCTCGATGCAGCGCGGTTTATCCCTCTTCTGGCCATTCTCCAGATGCTGCCCCCCCCCGATTCAACGCTAACGATGGTACCCACCGCCGTAATGATAGCCGCCGCGATAATAATAGCCCCCGCGGTAATAGTAGCCACCACGGTAATAATAGCCACCGTAGTAGTAAGGACCCCAACCCCACCCAAACCAGGGCCACGGAGCAATATACACACTTGGAGAGACGTAAGGATAGACGTAGGTGCCTTGAGTTACCGTGGTCGTGGTTTGAACCGGCGGTTTGCTGGCGGTGTTGATCATGGCATTGAGGACCGTGTCGCTGACGCCGGCGTTTTTCAGAGCGATAATTTGGCTGGCCGTCAATACATAGCGCGCGCTGGAATTTTGAATCTGGTTCACAATGACCGCATCGCTGACGTGGGCTTGCGCCATGGACTGGATTTCCGCCACCGAGGGTCCTGGCGGTGGGGCGGTGACGGTGTAAGTTTCCGTGGCGCACCCGGTCAACAATATCCCAGCCAAAGGCAACAGAAATTTAATGCTCATGTCTGAAATGTAGTTTAACTCGGGTCTGAAATGTAGTTTAACTCGGTTTTTGCGGCAAATCGTAAACGGCGGATGAAAAGCGAGAGTCCAGATTGCAGGCGTGCTTTGGATTGTTAATGCCGAAATTGCGATTAATTAAGTCCGGAAGCCCCGCTTTTGGCTCCCCGCCGGGATTGGCCCAAAGTCCAATATCAGTTTGCGGACTAATTATAATTATGCTAGTGATTACTGGTGTGCAAAAAAACTGTCCATTTAAATCTGGGCGCCACCGGCGTTGGCCAAAGTGCTATGAACAAAATTTCAGATGTGAACCTGGCGGGCTGTTTCTTTGAGAAGCGGGCCGCAAATTTACAATCAACACAACAATAAAACAAGAAAGGAAAATAATATGTATTACACAGACGATTCAATACTCCCGGAGAACATGACGCCGCTGATCATTACGGTCGCGCCGTTCGGGCCGCAGTGGCTTCCGGGCGACGCCGACATCCCCGTTACCTGGGACGAACAGGTCCAGACGGCGGTGGACTGCTATAACGCCGGCGCACAGATGCTGCACGTCCACGTGCGCAATCCCGCGACCGGGAAAGGCTCGGTTGACTTCGATCAATACAACTATTTCATCGGGCGGCTGAAGGAGGCGGTGCCGAAGATGATTCTCCAGGTGGGCGGCTCGATTTCGTTCTCGCCCAAAACGGATGAGGCGAAGGCCAAATGGCTGGACTATGACACGCGCCACATGCTCACCGAGCTGAACCCGAAGCCCGAGTTCGTCACCGTCTCGACCGGAACGTCACTGTGGGATGTCGTTTCGATGATGAGCAAGGAAGATGTCGAGGGGACACACCTCGCGGACCCCAAAGTGCAGGCCGCATGGGCCGGCATGGTGGTGGACTCCACTCCAGCCTTTTACATCGAGCATCTAAAGCGGCTTCGCAAACACGGGATTCAACCTTACTTCGTGCCGGCGCATGTCCACCAGATCGAAATCATCGAGCGGCTGATCCGCGCGGGCATTTATATGGGGCCGCTGAACTTGGCGCTGGCGGGCTACGGCGGCGGCACACTCGGTCGGAATCCGTTCGACTGGATGGAAATGGTCCGCCGAACGCCGCAAGGCGCGGTTGCGACCTTCTGGACCAGCATGCGGGGATTGATTTCGCTGTCCGCGATGGCGCTGGTCTTGGGCCAGCATATTCGTGTCGGCAACGAGGACAACCTTTGGGGGGCGAACCGGAAACGGGCAACCTCAGTCAAGCAAATCGAGGGGGCTGTCCGTTTGTGCAAAGAATTCGGGCGCAAGTTGGCGACACCGGAGGAGGCGCGCAAGATTATGAAGGTCGGCGTCTGGTATGACAGCGTGGAAGAGACGCTGAAGAACCTCGGTTTGCCGCCAAACCCAACGGATTACAATCCCGGCTTCCAAGTCTGGGAGACAGACGGCAGGAAACGGGCCGGAGTGGTTGGAAGCGATTCGCATCCGGTCGCCGCCTGTCTAATGCCGCCAGAGGGGGCAGTGGCCGCCGCCCGCAGGTAGGACACAAATCACAATTATGCTCCGTTAGGATCCTGCCCCGCAAGGGGCAGGACCTGCGGGCCTAGCATGAAAAACGATGAGCGATGCAGTAACACATTTTGAGATTTACGCGAAGGAGCCAAACGCACTCGCGGAGTTTTACCGGGAACTGTTCGGGTGGAAGATCGAGAAGTTAGCCGGAATTGATTACTTCCGCATCCAGACCGGAGCGCCCGACGGCCGGAGCATTGTCGGCGGGCTGCTACAGCGCCCGATTGAGGGGCCGCGCAGTTGGGTGCATTACGTCTCGGTGGATTCCATAGATCAGACAATAGAACGCCTTAAGAAGATGGGCGGCAAAGTGGTGCGCGAAAAAACGGCGGTTCCCAAGACGGCTTGGTGTGCCGTTGTGGAAGATCCCCAAGGGAACATCTTCGCCGTTTACCAGACCGATCCGGCGGCATTCCCCCCGCCGGAGCCGGATTGAAAACTTCCGAGAGGAAACTCAAACAAGAAAAACGAGGCAATCAACATGACAACAACTGAAAAGAAACCAGCGGCTAAAACTGTGCAACAGGTAAACCCGTGGGGTTCGTCCCTGGACAAACTCAAGGAATGGGATCCCAAGGGAGCGGAACTGCTTTTGCAAGTGGGCACGAATCCATGGAACAGCGGCATTCTGCCGCGCAAGGAGGTGGAGCTGATTTCCCTTGCGCTCCACTGCTCCTGCACGAGCCTCGACGAAGCGGGCACGCGCCGCCATATCCGCGCCGCCCTCGACGCGGGCGCAACGCGCGACGAGGTTCTCCTCGTGCTAAAATGTGGTGTCGGTCTGGCGGTCCACTCCTGCAGCCTCGGCGCTCCCATTCTATTGGAGGAGATGAAGGCGGCTGGAGTGAAAGCTGCGAGCGGGCCGAAGCCGAAGACCCCGGCGTGCGACGGAATGCGCGCGATCGGACAGTGGAACACCGCCTGGGACCCATTCTACGAACTTTCGCCGCTCTGGACCGATCAATTCTTCGCGTTCGGGGCCAGCGTTTACAAAAGCGGTATTTTCACGCCGAGGTTCATGGAATTGATCAGCATCGCCTTCGACGCGTCCATCACGCACATGTATGCACCCGGCACGCGCCGGCACATCCAAGGAGCGCTCAAGGCCGGCGCGACCCCGGAAGAGATCATGACGGTCCTCCAGATTTGTGTTTCGATGGGCGTTCAAGCATGTGCAAAGGGCGTGCCCATTCTCGCGGAAGAACTCGAAAGGAAATAAGCCATGGCCGACTTCATCGAAGCAACGGAACTGAGCAGACTTCCTCCCGGAACGGGGACGACTGCCACCATCGCCGGCAAGGAGGTGGCGCTATTTAACGTGGACGGAACGATCTACGCCATGGACGATGCCTGCCTTCACCAGGGAGCGTCGCTCGGCTCAGGCAAGCTGGAGGGAAAGATCGTTACGTGTCGCGCCCATGGCTGGAAGTATGACGTGACCACAGGTTGCGTGGCCCATGTTCCAGATTACGGCGTTAAATCCTATCCGGTCAAGGTCCTGGACGGGAAAATCATGGTCGCGGTTTCTTAAATTCCGAACGATGACCTCCGAATTCTTCAATCGAGTTTGGGCGATGCTTTTCGGCCGCGCCGGCGGGCCGCTGAGTTTGCGTCTGCTCGTCCAACCGACGGTAGCCGCCATCCTCGCGATCCGCGCCGGATTGAGAGATGCCCGCGAGGGTCAAACGCCCTATCTGTGGTCCATTTTCAGTAAACCGGCTTGTCGCCGGGACCTGCTTCGGCAGGGGTGGAAGGACATGGGCAAGGTGTTCATCGTCGCGGTCGCGCTGGACGTGATTTACGAGCTGATCGTTCATCGCTGGCTGTATCCGGTACAGGCGTTGATCGTCGCGACGGTTCTGGCCATTATTCCGTATCTGGTCATTCGCGGATTGGTAACGCGGATCGCGCGACATTTCATTCAAAAAAGCAAGCACTCCCGTGACAAGTCCAACTGAAAAAAACACGCCGCAGCTCGATGAACCAACCCGGCTGGCATATATGCGCACCAGGCTGGCATTGGAGCGAACCATGATGTCCTGGGTAAGAACGGCGACTTCGCTGATCACGTTCGGGTTCGCCGTTTACAAGTTTTTTGAATTCGAACTCAAGGGAGCCGAGCCTGTCAAAGCCCTCATCAGCCCGCGCGTGTTCGGTCTCATGATGATTATCCTCGGATTGGTTTCGTTGCTGATGGGCACCATCCAGCATGTCATGAGCATGCGGCAAATCCGGGGGCAATGGCCGGACGCCCCGCGCTCGGTGGCCGCCATGCTCGCCGCCTTGATTGCGGTGCTCGGCCTGGGAGCGCTGATCGCGGCGATTTTTCGACAATGAGCGGGGACAAACCTAAGTAACTACTTGACCTCAACGCACCGAACAAACGACTCCAGTGGGTCTCCCACTCCATTGGCAAATGATGCCCGCACGAGGCGGCTCTACCTTCTGCTGCTTGCCGTCCAGACCATCGGCACGGTCATCATTTACTGGAATGGCATTCCACACTATCGGGGAGTTGCCGCAAACCCCGGCGGGCACGTCCCGCGGCTGGAGACACTGGAGTGGTCGCTGCCATCAATTGTGGTGATGCAGATCGCCTATTGGATTCGCCACCCAGTTGTCCCGGCACTGCCCCGGTTCATCTCCAATGCCCCATGCGGCCACGCCGTCCTGTTCGTGGCTCATCTGGTCTTCGATGTGGCCGTCGTCTTCTTTACTTTTGTATTTATAACTCGACCGACCGAGTTCCAAATGCCGGCACTCCGCTACGTCATCACCATCGCTGGTTTATTTTGCTTGTTCTGTTATTCGCTTGAATTGGAGCGGCTGGGAAAGTCCCTGCTTGACTCCAAACAAAAGCTTGAAGCGCCTGTGCGCTGAAAGATTCGCCACACCTATGAGCCTCCGGCAAAAACTGATAAAGGAGACCAAAAGTTTCGGCCTGCTCACGTTGTATTTCACCGTTTGGTTCGAAATGATTGTCTTCGTCAAGTGGCTGGTGTTGGCCCAGTACCAGATCGAATTTAGCGGAGCTTCGCTGGCCTTCGTCGGGGCACTGATCGTCGCCAAGGTTGTGATCGTGGCGGAAAACATCTCCTTGGGGCAATGGGTTCGACAGCGCCCCGTGGCGGTGGATATCACGCTGCGCACACTGCTTTACAGCGTCGGGGTGCTTGTCGCGTTGGTGCTCGAGAAGGCGTTCGAGGCGAGGCATGAGGCCGGTGGCTTTGGCAAGGCGATCGTCGAGCTAATTCAGCACCGCGAGATTCATCATGTCTGGGCAGAAACGATTTTTGTCGGCGGCTCGTTCCTCGGTTTCTGCATAATGTCAGTCGTGAAGCGGCGTTTCGGCGGCACCGAACTGAGGCGGCTGTTTTTTGCCACCCCGTTAGCCGACCTGGAGGCGAAGGAAAAAGCCCGGGCCGGTGAGGCCAGGGCGGCGGGCGAGCGATGAGGATGAGTCAGTCTTTCCAACCCTCTGACCACCGGCCTCCTAATACCGGCGGTCTGCCTCTGAGTTTTCCTTCCCCGCCCACTTGGCTCCGTATTGGACCAAAGGGCAATAGGCAGTAGGTCTGATTATCGGCATGTTGATGTCCAACTGTTGGCTCCAACGAAAAACGAACCGGCAGAGACTGACAAAGCGCGGGCCAAAATAATTAACCCGAACAATGCCGATTGAACTTCCAATCATTCGTGTCCGGGAATTCATCCGCCTGGGGGCACGGCTAATCGGATTTAACACCAATAATTAAAACCATGAACTCAATCAATCCAGACTATTTCATCCACATCTGCAACATCCTGATGTTGGTGGCGTACAGCGTTCGCGACATTCTAAAGTTGCGGTTGTTCGCGGTGGCGGCCTCGCTGATCGCCATCCCTTATTTCGTCCTGCAGCCGACGCCACTCTGGGCGCCGCTCAGTTGGAGCGCGCTCTTCGCCGCAATCAATGGTTATCAGGCTTGGCGGCTATACCTCGAGCGCCGGCCTGTCCAGTTGACGCCGGAGGAGGAGCACGTTCGCCGGCTTGCCTTCCGGGACCTGCCGGCGCGAAAATTCCTGGAATTGACGAACATTGGCCGCTGGGTTGATGTGGAGCCAGGTGAACGGATGATCGAGCGCGGCAAACCGGTCGAGACCATCGCGCTCATTGTCCGCGGAAGGGTGCGGGTGAAGAAAGATGAACACGTCCTCGGCGATTTGGCGGCGGGTGACATTGCGGGCTCCGCGCTGATGATGAGTGGCGCCGCGGCCGAGGTGGACGCCACGACCGTGGAAACCGTTCGCGCCATGCGTTGGGAAGTCGCGACCCTCGAGCGCTATCTCGGCGCCAATCCCGAGACGCGGCTCATTTTGCAAAAGCACCTTGCCCGCGACCTGACCGGAAAATTGCAGCGTTTGGGAAATGTCCTGCTGGGAGAGGAGAAAAAATCGGAAACTCAAGAATAAGAACAGAAGATGCCAAGCCCGCCCGCCGCGCTTACTGTCGCATTGGCGCTTGAACCAAGATCCACGCCGGGCGGCGGCAGAGACTCCTCTCGGCACGTGCTGGAGTTGTTGCTTGTATTGGACCAAAGGGCAATAGGCGGTTTGTCCAGTTATAGGCATGATTGTGGGCGCCTGTCGGCCCAACGAAAAGAGTCGGCGGACAATGACGGCACGCAGGTCCAGATTGACATAACCAATTATAGAGAATAAAGATGCGAGCAAACAGCCGTGGTTGTGCCACGAAGCGGAATCCTCGTCTGGCTGTTTCAATGCGGAAGCGATGGACGAAACCGCCAAGTTAACCGGTGGCCTTTTTGAAAACCGGGCAATGAAGTTAGAGACATTTGATTCAACGTAACCATGCCGATTGAACTTCAAATCATCCGCGCCCGGGAATTCATTCGCCTGGGTGCAACCGGAAAGTTTGACCTGAAGGCCAGCAAAGCGGTGCTGGCGGACCTGGCGGCGGCTTGCTGCAAGCGGGGAATCAATCAAGCCCTGGTGGATTTGCGGGCACTGCATCCGGGGCCGAAGCCGGTGTTTTCGCTGAACGATCTGGCGGCGCTGGTGAGCACTTTTCGTGAAATCGGGTTCACGCGCAAGCAACGGCTGGCGGTGCTTTACAGGGCTGACCCGCATTATCGCGCCCGGATGTTCGCCTTCTTCGCAAAAATGCGCGGCTGGAGGGTTCAGGCGTTCGCTGGTTTCGAGGATGCCGTCCTCTGGCTTTCCGGCGCCGGATCGGAACCATCCGAAACGGAAACAGAAGATACCGGCAGGGCGAAAAAAGTTCCGGTCCGCAAACTCAAGAGTTTGAAAGCTGCATCAAAGCCGGCCTCCCCTCCGGCCATTCCAATAAAATCAAAACCGGCCTCCGGGGCGACTCAACTTAAAACCGGTAAAAAACATGCGGCGCCCGCCCGCGCCACCATGAGAGCCATAGCGCCCGAGGGATAAACGAAATAATAATCTAGAGAAACGAATCAACGAAATCAATATCGGCAGAACGAAAAACGAGAAAGGATCAACAAATGAAAACAGCCGAACGAATCCCGATGATGAAACCGATTCCGATGAGCCTGAGCATTATGGTCAGCTTGGCTGCGGCCTTTGTCTCGACCGGGCGCTCGCAGGCCATGGACCATCAACTCGACCGCACGGTCCTACCAATTCCGGAGCCAGAGCCTGCCCCGATCACCGAGATTGATGCCCGCAACGCCAAGCGCCCGCCGCGGTTTGAGGTGAAGGCGCCGAAAGGCGCGCCCAACGTGGTCATCCTCCTCCTCGACAACGTGGGCTATGGCGACCTAGACACGTTCGGCGGGCCGATCCACATGCCAACACTGGACCGACTCGCCGAAACCGGGCTGCGCTACAACAATTTCCATGTCACCCCGTTGTGTTCGCCCAGCCGCATGGCCCTGCTTACCGGCCGCAATAGTCATAGTGCCAACTTCGGCATAATCGCGGAAATGGCCACCAGCTTCCCGGGTTACACCGCCATGCGTCCCAGCAGTGTCGCGATGCTGCCCGAGATATTGCGGCTCAACGGCTATAGCACCGCCATGTTCGGCAAGTGTCACGAGCTGGGGCCCTGGGAAACCAGCGTTGTGGGACCGTTCGACCGCTGGCCGATGTATAGCGGGTTTGAGAGGTTCTACGGCTTCTTGTCCGGCGAGGCCGACCTTTTTCATCCGGTCATGTACGACAACCTGACCAGGGTGGATATGCCCAACGACACCAATTATTACGCCAGCGCGGACCTGACTGACAAGGCCATCGCTTGGGTGCGTGCCCAGCATTCGCTTGCCCCCGACAAGCCATTTTTCGTTTACTATTCCGCGATAGGCAACCACGCCCCGTTCCAGGTGCCAAAGGAGTGGCGCAACAATTACAACGGAATGTTCGATCAAGGCTGGGACCAAGTACGGAAAGAAACTCTGGCCCGCCAAATCAAGATGGGGATCGTACCCCCGGGCACCCAGCTCGCGCCCAAACCGCCGGGTATCCAGGATTGGGACCAGTTGACGCCCGACGAGAAGAAGGTCTTTGCCAGATATATGGAAATCTATGCCTCCTTTGCCGAAGTGACCGACCACGAAATCGGGCGGTTCCTGGACGCGATCCAAGACTTGGGCGAAATGGACAACACGCTGATCTTCTACGTCACGGGCGATAACGGGTCGGTTTTCCAGGGCGGTGCCAACGGCGCCTTCAATGAGATGTCCGTGTTTAACGGGGTGCCAGAGCCTCTTGAGATTCCGCTCAAGCACTTTGACGAAATCGGCGGACCGAAATCTCATATTTTGTATAACAACGGCTGGGCCCTCGCTGGCGCCACGCCTTTTGCTTGGGGTCACCAGGTGGCCTCCTACGGCGGCATCAGCCAGCCCTTGGTGGTCCATTGGCCGAAGGACATCAATGAGAAGGGCGGCCTGCGTACGCAGTGGTCCTACATTGCTGACATTGCCCCGACAGTGTTGGAAGCAGTTGGGCTGCCCCAGCCCGGGGTCGTCTATGGCGTCCGGCAGAAACCCATGGACGGCGTGAGCATGCTTTACACCTTTAATGATGCACAGGCGAAGTCACGCCACACCACGCAATACTTCGAGCTGGGAGGCAACCGGGGCATCTACCACGACGGCTGGTTCGCCACCACGGTGCACCGGGCGCCGTGGGAGATCAAGCCGCGGGCTGCGTTTGCCAATGACAAGTGGGAGCTTTACGACGTAGAGAACGACTTTAGTACCGCGCATGATCTTGCCGCGAAACACCCCGAAAAGCTTGAGGAGCTAAAGGGGCTGTTCCTGGAGGAGGCCGTCAAAAACAACGTGCTGCCGCTGGACGACCGCGTCTGGGAGCGCTTCAATCCCGCCTTGGCTGGCCGGCCGGATCTGATGGAAGGTCGCACCGAGATGACGGTCTATCCCGGAATGGTTGGAATGCTGGAGGATACTTTCATCAACGTCAAGAACCGCTCCTTTGTGATCACGGCCGACATTGAGGTCCCGGAGGCTGGCGCCGAGGGGGTAATCCTCGCCCAAGGCGGGGAAATGGGCGGTTGGAGCGTCTACGTCAAGGACGGCAAACCCAGGTTCGCCTACAATTGGCTCGGTCGCGAGACTTACAAGATCGCTGGTCCCACTCGCCTGCCAGCCGGGCGAGTGACGCTGCGCTTCGAGTTTGCTTACGACGGAGTTAAGCCCGCCGCAGGGGGTACTGGTTTGATCTTCGTCAACGGTAAAAAGGTTGCCGCAGGACGGATCGAGCACACTAACGCGAACGTGTTTGGCGCCGAAACAGCGGACGTGGGTGAGGACCTCTACACGGTTGTGACCGACGACTACAAGGTGGGCGATAACAAGTTCACCGGCAAGATTAACAAGGTAACAATCCAGCTCGGCAAATCCAACCTCAGCGAGGAGGCACAGAGGGATATTGACAGAATGAGCTATGAGGAATTGCTGAACCTGGACGAATAATCGTGCCGATGAGGAAACTCAAACAATGTACCGGGCCCATCGGCGCCGACGGGCCGCTAACGGTCGTGATTAAGAAATGAAAGCAATGAACCAACGGGAGACACGACGAACGAAAAGGATCAACCAATGAAACCAGGCAAACAAATCTCGCCGATGAAACCGATTCGGGTGAGTTTAAGCGTTATGCTTGTCTTGGGCGCGGCGCTTGCCTGGCCCGCCGACGCGCAGGAGGTTCTGCCATTCCCGCCCAAACCTTCGGGCAGCATTGCCGAACGGACCACCCGGAAGGAGGTTTACGCCGAAATCGCCCCGCCGGCATCCGCAAGCAACGCCATCGTGGCGGTCTCATCGGCGTTTCAGCTTACCATTCCCAATCCGGGAAAGCCTCCCGGTCCCGCGCCGGAGGGCATGGTGTGGATTCCCGGCGGTGAGTTCTCCATGGGCTGTCAGGTGCCGTCCCAAGGGGTCTGCACCATGGCGACCATGAACGCGGTGAACGACGCGCAGCCCATCCACCGCGTTTATGTGGTCGGTTTTTGGATGGACACGAACGATGTGACCAACGCGAAGTTTGAGCAATTCGTCAAGGCTACGGGTTACGTGACGATAGCGGAGCGCACGCCGACGAAGGAGGAATTTCCCACCGCGCCACCGGAAAATCTCGTCGCCGGTTCCATGGTCTTCACGCCCACGACGAACGCCGTGGCGCTGGACGATTTTTATCAGTGGTGGCGTTATGTGCATGGCGCCAACTGGCGGCATCCCACCGGGCCGGACAGCGACATCAAAGGCAAGGGAAATTATCCAGTGGTTCAGGTTGCTACCTTGATGCCGTGGCTTACGCGAAATGGGCGGGCAAACGGCTGCCCACCGAGGCGGAATGGGAATTCGCCGCGCGTGGCGGGTTGACCGGCAAAACTTATTTTTGGGGTGACGAGTTGAAGCCCGGCGGCAAATGGATGGCGAACATTTACACCGGCCAGTTTCCCTACCATGACACGGGCGAGGATGGTTACGCGGGCATTGCGCCGGTCGGACAATTTCCGCCGAACGGCTACGGCCTTTACGACATGGCCGGCAACGTGTGGCAATGGTGCAGCGACTGGTATCGGCCCGACTACTATGCGCGGCTCAAGCTCGCGGGCATCAAGGTGGCGCGTAATCCGCAAGGCCCGGACAAATCCTACGATCCCGGCGGCGACGACCAGCCCCAGCGGGTGCAGCGCGGCGGCTCGTTCCTTTGCACGGACCAGTATTGCACCCGTTACATGATGGGCACGCGCGGCAAGGGCGACATTGACACCGGCAGCAATCACGTTGGCTTCCGCTGTGTGAAGGATGCCGACGTGGCGCAAAAATGAAAACTGTGATTCAACAGGAGCAAACGGAGACAACAGAGATGAAATCTAAAATCTCTGCCGGGCCACCACCTGTTCAAAACCTAATAAACCACAGCCATGAAAACGCAATTCCAACAAAACCTCCTCGCCGCCGCGCTCGTTGGCGCGCTGGCTTTTGGTGCCGGTTGCACCACGAACAAGGGGGGCGTTGCATCCACGACCATCAACACCCGCATTGGCGCACTCGAATACGAGGTTGGCTACCCGACCCGCGAAACCACGCAGAAGCTCTACGACGAAATAGATTTCCAGCGTGCCTGCCAGGCCTATATGTGGTCATTTCCCGTTGTAAGCGCCGCCTCCGTCAGGCTCGGCCTCTTTCGGGATATGGGCGCGACCTACAATGACATTTGCATGTATCCAAATTTTCTGGATGCGCATGGTCTTTGGCTCACAGGGAATACCACCACCATCTACGCCGCCGCCATCATTGATCTGGCCAAGGACGGGCCGGTCGTTGTCGAAGTTCCAGCCGGGCCGACGGCAGGCTCGTTCGGCGATTTCTGGTTTATGACGACTTCGATCGGTGCTCTCGGCCCGGACAAGGGCCATGGCGGCAAATACCTGCTCGTGCCGCCGGGCTACACGGGTGACCTGCCGACCGAAGGTTATTTCATCACGCCCTCTAGGATGAACGACACGACATTTTTCATTCGCGCCATTGTGGTTAACGGCGACGTGCCTGCGGCCGCCGCATTGCTCAAGAAATGCCGCATCTATCCGTATAGCCAGCGCGACAACCCCTCACCAAACCGGTTTTTTGACTGCACTGACAAGCCCATTAATACGCTCGAACCCGAAGGTCTCGCATATTGGAAGCTGCTGTCGGACGTTATCAACAACAATCCGGTGCAAGAGCGCGACCGCTTTTTCATGGCGATGCTCAAACCGCTGGGCATCGAGAAGGGCAAGCCGTTTGAGCCGGACGAACGCCAGAAGAAAATCCTTGAAGAAGGTGCGGTCCTCGGCAAGGCCATGGCTCAAGCCACCTCGTTTGACGCACGCCTCGCCGATATCTACTACTATCCGGGCAAGCACTGGATGAACACCATCAATTACAACACCCAAGACGCATCCCAGCAAGAATCTGAATACTACAGTCAGCTTGACGAGCGCCTGCAATACTACTATCTCGGCACCTGGGCGGTCAACGCGATGAACCTCCCTTTCCCGTCCAAAGGCCAGAGGTATCTCGAAAGCTTCAAGGACAAGGACGGCGCTTGGCTGGAAGGCGCGAAGCAATACCATTTGCACGTTCCAGCGAATGTGCCTGCGGAACAATTCTGGTCGGTCACTGTCTATGACAACCTCACCCGCTCTTTGGTCGTGAACCACGCCAACCGGCCCGCGATTACTTCCTACGATAAAATCAAATTCAACGCCGATGGCTCGGCCGACCTCTACTTCGGCCCGGTTGCGCCACAGGGTTTGGAGAGCAACTGGATTGACACTCATTCGTCAAAGGGGTGGTTCGCCTGGTTCCGGTTCTACGCTCCGACGGAACCCTTTTTCGACAAGACCTGGCAGTTGCCGGACTTTGAAAAGGTGAAGTGAATTTTGAAAGGATACGATTATTAAGACCACCACCAAACAAAACTTCCTTGTCGCCGCGCTCGTTGGCGTGCTGGCAGGATCAACGGGAAAGGGGATGTCATCACGATGAACCCCGTCGGCGCCAATCTCTCATCGTCTCCGACCGGTTTGAAACTGGTGGAACCCGACGGCCAGCCCCGGCCGGTTGACCAATACGACGCGCCCTCGCTGGTCGGCAATCAAGCGCAGAAACGATTCCACGTCATGGCCAAGCCCAGCGGGTCCACCTGCAACCTGGATTGTGATTACTGTTTTTACTTGAGCAAGGAAACGCTGCCCGGCGGGCCGGGTCCCGGCCGGATGTCCGACGAAGTGCTGGAGCGGTTCATCCAGCAATACATCGCGGGAGTGACCGGGACATGAAGTGGTGTTTTCCTGGCAGGGCGGCGAGCCGACGTTGATGGGGCTGGATTTCTTCCGCAAGGTTGTCGCGCTCGAAAAGAAATATGCCAAGCCCGGCCAGATCATTCAAAACGATTTGCAGACGAACGGGACGCTGATCAACGAGGAATGGTGCGAATTTCTGAAGGCGAACCGGTTCCTGGTCGGCTTGAGCATTGATGGCCCGCGCGAAATCCATGACAAGTATCGCGTCACCAAAGGCCGGAAGCCCACGTTCGATAAAGTGTTCAACACCGCCAAGTTGCTCAAAAAATACGGCGTTCCGTTCAACACGCTGACCTGCGTTAACCGGCTCAACGCCCGGCAAGCCCGCTGGATGTTTACCGCTTTCTCCGGCGCGAACTGGATTCCACCTACATGCAGTTCATCCCGATTGTGGAATACAAGGGCTTCGAGAAGACCGCGCCGCACAAGTGGAACAACGACGCGCTGCCCAAGGACGGCGATCCGGAAGCCCGGCCCGGCCATCCGAATTCCATCGTCACCGACTGGTCGGTGGACCCGGACGACTGGGGTTATTTCCTGTGCAAAGTCTTTGATGAGTGGCGGAGCAAGGATGTGGGCAAGGTGCTGGTCAACCATTTCGAGACGCTGGTGTCGCAGCACATGGGGTTGGGCTCGCAGATTTGCATTTACGGCGAGTTCTGCGGCAAGGGCGTGGCGGTGGAACATGACGGCAGCGTTTATTCCTGCGACCACTATGTCTATCCGGAATATCGCCTGGGCAACATCAAGGACCAGACGCTCGACTCCCAGGTGTTTTCCCGGACGCAGGTGAAATTCGGTTACGCCAAGAACGAGACCCTGCCGCAGTATTGCCGGCAATGTCCCTATCTCTCGGACTGCTGGGGCGAATGTCCGAAGAACCGGATCATCCGCACGCCGGACGGCGAGCCGGGCCTGAATTATCTCTGCCGCGGGTTCAAACAATACTTCGCCCACGCCATTCCCGAAGTGGACCGCATCGTCGCGAATTTGCGGAAGCAACCCGTTCAACCCCGGAAACGCATGTGACTGGTCCGCCACGAAAAAATCATGAACCTCGACAGCATTAAAAATTTTTTCAGCAACCTCAGCACTCACGATCTGCCGGCAGGTGGGGCCGGACTGGTCGGAATTGTTTTGCTCGTGCTGGTGTTTAAATCGGGCAAGTCCGCCAACCGGCTGCTGCTCTTCCTCATCGCCATCGCGTTGTTTGCGGGCGCTTGGTGGTGGCACCAACACAAATGACCACCTGTGAGGTAACAATTCAAACCATGAACCGTCATCCGTCCGAACCGACATCGCCAGCCGCTGCGCCCCGCTCGTCGTCGGCCCGGCCTGCTCGCATCGGACTTCGCCGCTTTTCGACGGCGGAATTTCTGGCTGCCCTGATTTTGTTGCTGGTCGCGGCCCCGTTCGTCGAGGATTTCAAGAACGGCGAAACCATTGATAACGCGCTGATGACGCTGGTGCTGGTTTCCGGCGTGCTGGCCGTGGGCCGCAACCGCCGCACCTTGCTGCTGGCCGTGGTGCTGGTGCTGCCGGCGGTCGTGACCCGATGGGTCGGCCATTTCCGGCCCGATTTATTGCCGCCGGAGGTTCACAATATTGCCGCGCTCGTCTTCATCACGTTTGTCGAGTTTCAACTGCTGCATTTCATCTTTCGCGCCCGCCGGGTTAATTCGGAAGTATTGTGCGCCGGCATCTCGGGCTATCTGCTGTTGGGCTTGCTCTGGACGACCGCCTACATGCTGGTGTCGCGGTTGAATCCCGCCGCCTTCTCTTTCAACATTGGGACTGCGTCCACGCATTCACTGCAACTTTTCGATGCCTATTATCTCAGTTTTATCACGTTAAGCACTGTGGGCTACGGCGACATCACGCCGCTCTCGCACGCGGCGCGGACGCTGGCGATGGCCGAGGCGATGACCGGCACGCTTTATGTGGCGGTGCTCATCTCCCGGCTGGTGGCGCTTTATACGACTGAAAGTAAAACCGCTGGTGAGGACGACCCAACGGGAGTAAGCTGACTCAAAATTTGAAGCCATTGACAATAAACAACCAAACAACATCCAAATACCAACCATGAAGACCATGAAACATAAAACCCTTGGCGCGATGAGTCTGCTGCTCGCGGCAACCGCGTTTAGCGGCGCATCGCTGCCGGCCCACGCCCAGGACACCACCGCCACCAGCACCAACATGACCACGGAGACAAACCCCATGACGGCTCCGTTCGCAGCCCCGGACGAGAACCCGTGGCGATTCGGCGTCACCCTTCCGCTCTGGGCCCCGCAAATTAACGGGAATGTCACCGCCTTCGGCCGCAAGGAGGACGTGGACGTCAGTTTTAATCAACTCCGGGAGCATCTCGACGCCTCGCTTTCCCTGGGCCTTAATGCGCAAAAGGGGAAATTCGGTGTGTTTAGCTCGGTCGGTTATATGAAGTTCTCCGCGGGGGATCCGCAGGCGAACATGGGTTTGAAATTTCTCATTGTCAACGGCGGCCTGTCCTATCTCCTCGTCAAGACGGACTGGGACCATCCCTTCGTGCTCGCCGGAACCGCCGGCGTTCGCTACTGGTATGCGGACACCTCCATCACGATTCCGGCCTTCGGCATAATCTACGACAGCCGGGTGCAAAATGTTGTGGACCCGGTGCTCGGCCTGCGCGCCAGCCAATACCTCACCGATAAGTTGCACCTGGACATCGCTGGCGACGGCGGCGGGTTCAACCTCAACAACAATACCGATTGGACCTGGTCTATATCGGGAATGGCGGCTTACGACTTTGCCAAATGGTTTAGCGTCTCGGCCGGCTATTCAGCTTTGGCACTTGATGAGCGGGTGAACAAAAGCCATGGCACGGACGGCGTGAACCTCATCTTTAACGGCGTGGCGATCAACCTTACCGTCAAGTTTTAGCTGATAGCTTGTGGATCACGCGGGCCGCTTCCCATCCGGGAGCGGCCCGTTTTCCTTGCCGGCTGTAGCAGCCAGCGTGAGCCGACTCAAACTTCTTTCGCAGGAATAATGAGCGGACTAACGTCCGCTGCTACAAAAAATGGCATCCAAAACAGTCCCAACGCCCACTACCGGCCATTCCAATCAGGAAACGGCCCCTTCATTTCCCGCATTTCTCAGAAGAGTGCTACCCGGTGCTGGTCCACCGGGCTGGCGCGGAGCCGGCAAGTGTATTGGACCAAAGTCCAATATGCCCGACCCGTTTGGAATGCTACCCTGCGCAACGATATGGAAAACCCGGCTTGCCCATTGCATGTCCGCTGCAAACCCAATTGAAGCGAGAACTTTGGCCAGACCGTTTGAGACGTGAACGACTGGAAACGAAACAACAGTGCATAAACCAAAAGGAAAAACATGAAAAGAAACACACTGATCAAATATGGTTTGACCGTGCTCTCCGCGACGACGTCGCTCGGTCTGACCTCCTGCGCCACGGCGCAGCCTGCCGGAGGCGGAGCCGGCAACACCGGCCAGAAGCCAAACATTGTCGTCATCATGGGCGACGACATCGGCATGTGGAACATCGGCGCTTACAGCCGCGGCATGATGGCCGGCACCACGCCGAACCTCGACAAGATGGCCAAGGAAGGCATGTTGTTCACCGACTATTACGCCGAAGCAAGCTGCACGGCGGGCCGCGCGAACTTCATCACCGGCGAACTGCCCATCCGCACCGGCATGACCACGGTCGGCCAGGCGGGCGCCAAGATCGGCCTGCCGGCGCAAGCCTGCACCATCGCCACCGCGCTCAAGGCCCAGGGTTACGCCACCGGCCAGTTCGGCAAGAACCATCTGGGCGACCGCAATGAGTTCCTGCCCACCGTTCACGGATTCGATGAATTCTTCGGCTACCTGTATCACCTGGACGCGATGGAAGACCCGTTCCATCCGAACTATCCGCAGGATTTGTTGAACGTCGTCGGTCCGCGCAATCTTATTCATTCGTGGGCGACCGATGTGGATGACACCAACGAGATGCCGCGCTGGGGCGTCATCGGCAAGCAGAAGATCGAAGACGACGGCCCGTTGCCGCCGCATCCGATGCCCGGCATCAAATACAACATGGAGACCATTGACGACACCATTATCGCCGATTCGCTGGCGTTCATGGACCAGGCCAAGGCGGCGAACAAGCCGTTCTTCGTCTGGATCAACCCGTCGCGCATGCACATCGTCACGCATCTCTCGCCGAAATATTTGGCGATGGAAAATTCGACCAACGGCTGGTCGGAAGAGGAGGCCGGCATGGCGGAGGTTGACGACGAAGTCGGCTCGGTGATGCAACATCTCAAGGACATGGGCGTGGATGACAACACCATCGTCGTCTTCACCACCGACAACGGCACCGAAGTCTTCACCTGGCCCGATGGCGGGCAAACGCCGTTTGCGCAGTCCAAGGGCACGGTCATGGAAGGCGGCTTCCGCGTGCCGTGCATCTTGCGCTGGCCCGGCCACGTCCCGGCGGATTCCGTTCAGAACGGCATCTTCTCCGGCATGGACTGGTTCCCCACCTTCCTCGATGCCGCCGGCAACCCGGACATCACGCAACAGTTGCTTGACGGCGTGACCCTCGGCGACCGGACTTACAAGAACCATCTGGACGGCTACGACCAGATGGCCGCCATCACCGGCAAAGGCCCGTCCACCCGCCACGAGATTTGGTATCTCGGCGAAAGCACGCTCGGCGCGGTGCGCATTGACGACTACAAATATCGTTTCATTGACCAGCCCGGCGGCTGGCTGGGTGTGAAGAACCATCCGGACGTGCCGGTCATCGTCAACCTGCGTCTCGATCCGTTTGAGCGCACGGCCTGGCCCGCCGACCTGACGAAAGAAGGCTCGGAGCAATACTTCGACTGGTTCAAGTATCAATTCTGGCGCTTTGTATTGGTTCAACAAATGGTCGGCAAGGAACTCCAGACCTTCATCGCTTACCCGCCGATGCAACGGGGCGCGAGTTTCAACCTCGACGCCATCAAAGCCGAGATGGCGGCAAAGATAAAACAGGCGGAGGATGGGAGCAAAGGCGTCAGCCAGTAATCGCGAAGCCCTTCACGCGGGCGGCTCGCGAGGGCCGCCCGCCAATTAACAAAGATTTGCCAACACTGACTGAATCAAGTTTCACCCGGACAAGGCCAAACCACAAAACGTCATCAAACAAAAATCACAATACAACGTGAAAGGAAAAACATGAAAAAAAATACATTGATCAGAAACGGTCTGACCTCGCTCGCCGTTTGGGCGGGCATATTTATCGCCTCAACCGCCGCCGTATCGGCGCAAACGGCCGATCCCAAAGACGGCGTCATTTATCTTGATCAAGGCTGGACGTCGGCGGACCGCCAAACGTATTACCAAATTCCACAAGGCGGGGAGATCATCTCCTACGACATCTTCCTGAATCTGGAGGTTGCCGGCAGTCAGGAACTTTTCCGGTCGGATGCGAACAGCGACCGCTACGGCCTGACGACCCAGCCTGCGAATCCGGATACCAACCCGGACGCCTTGCCCATCGGTATCAGCAAGACCGTCGTCACCGAGGGACGATGGAAGGGCGAGTATGTAGCCTTGACGTGCGCGGCTTGCCACAACGAGCAGTTGAATTACCAAGGTAAGAAGATTCGGATTGACGGTGGCGTTGGCAACAGGTTCGACCTACAGGCGTTCGGCTATGCTCTTGATGACGCATTGCAGGCGACTTTGACGAATGCGGCAAAGTTCGATCGGCTGGCGGCGCGAATCGGAGCAACGAGTCCGGAGGACAAGAGCGCGCTGCGCCAGCGGTTTGAGAGCGAGGCCGCGAATGTGCATGTTTTCCGCACCCGCACCATGGTCACTCCTTATCCCTGGGGCCCGGCCGCATGGATGCCATTGCTTTGATCGTAGATCGTCTGACCGCCGTGAAAACCGACATTCCAGAGAACTGGTCTACTGGCCTTGCGCCAACGAAGCCGCCTTTTCTATGGAATGCCCCGCAGGGGACGTGGACGCAATGGCGCGGAGTGCAGCAGGACCCGATCAATCGTAATTTGACCGAGACCATGGGCGTATTCATGCCCATGGATCTGACCTCCAAGACGCCCGCAGAAGGGCTTTTCGATTCGAACGCCGCCCTGACCAATCTGGTGAAGATTGAGGGCCTCCTGTGTCGCCTTGCTCCGCCCAAATGGCCGGAGGATGTGTTTGGGAAGATTGACCGTCAGAAAGCAGCGGAGGGCAAGAAGCTTTTTGCCGAAGATTGCGCGCAATGCCACAATCAATATCCTTACACTTGGACGGAACCGAACAAGTATGGCAAGCGCTTCCTCCAGGTCGGTCTGGTGCCAGACAAGTATGTTGGCACTGATCCGGGACAGTTCGACGATTTGAGGCCCTACGCAATCACCGCCCAGTTAGCCCCCTACTTGCCGCCTCCGCTGACAGGCAAAGAGATGATCCCGACCGGCTATCTCTACAAATTTCTCCAAGAATCAATTCTCGCCACGGCGTTGAGCAAAGTGACGATGACCGACGCGGAGAGCGTCGCAATGCACGGCTACCGGGAATTCCCGCTGCCGGAGCCGAAGCAAGGTTATTACAAGGCCGCCCCGCGCGAAGGCGTCTGGGCCACCGGGCCGTTTCTGCATAACGGTTCCGTGCCCAATCTTTACGACATGCTAATCCCCGCCAAAGAGCGCCCGAAGAAATTCTACGTTGGTCGGGAGTTCGATCCGGTCAAGGTCGGGGTGGACACGACTGGAAAATCCGGCACCTATTTGATGGACACGACCCTGCGGGGGAATTCAAACGCCGGTCATTCCTTCGAGAATGGCCCTCGTGGGCATGGCGTCATCGGACCTTTGCTGACCGACGACCAACGCTGGGCGATTGTCGAGTATCTAAAATCCATTCCTGAAACCGCCGATCAGGTCACGCCGTTTGGCGGACCGCCGGATGCGAAAACGGGAACTGGCAAGTGGAATAGCTATTGAGTCGCGCCGGTTCGAGAAAACTGAATCCAGCGACCACAGGAGAAATGTATGTCAGACCATGTAGATGGGCCGAGGCAGATCGGCGATCCCGCATCTGACCTTACCGATTTGTTCGCGTTCACCAGCCCGGAAAATCCAGGCCGCACGGTGCTGGCTTTGGATGTCTTTCCTTCGGCGGGCGTGAGCGCGATGTTTTCCAACGCGATCAATCATTCAATCGTCGTTCGCCATGTGAACGTGGCGGGACTTGGCGAAGCTGCGAAGTTCCAGACCGGTGACCGCGAGTATCGTTTCAATTGCCGCTTCAGCGGCCTTGAACACGGACCCGCCGGCGCAAACCCAATCCAGCGCGGAACCTGCACTTTCCCGGATGGTCAGGAGGTGACCTTTGTGGTAAATGACGAAAAGGGAGCGTCCACTCCGGATGGTGTGTTCCGGGTGTTCGCGGGACTGCGCTCCGATCCCTTCTTTTTGGCATGGTTCATGGGCGTGTTGAAAAAAGCGCCGAATCTCCTGGAGCATGACAACGTGCTTGGCATCGTCATTGAATTCGACCCTCGTCGTGCGCTTGATTCAGACAAAGGCTCGCTCTTCGGGGTCATTGCGGAAACCAGTCCGGTGCCGGCGCCGCCGACGCCCATTGGCCGGCCACCACCGCGTTTCGATTGGCTTGGCCGCCCGGAACAGACCAACATGCGCCTCAACAATGCCGGCATGAAGGGGGACGACTTGCGCGACCTCTGGAATCAGCAGACTCCGTTTGCTGTTGCCGAGGAACTCAAGCCCCTCTTTCGCCAGCGCCTCATTGACAGCCTGACCGTTTGGGACATGCGCGATGACAAGGCGGACTGGCCGCCGTCGGCGCTGGCCGCCGCCGCCAATGTCTATCTCGATGACTTCCTGCTGTTCGACGTGTCGAAGCCGATGAGCGACACCAGTTTTTTTGAGATTGAGAAAAGCACGCTCCAAGGGAAGCCCTATCAGACGGGAGGTGGCCGCACCATCAACGCCAACGTCGTGGACATGATGATCACCTGGATGGTGAACAACGACCGGAAGTTTCTGCAAGGCGGGGCAACGGGCGCGACCAAGCCGGGCGTGAATACATTTCCTTACCTGGCTTCTCCCAACACGCAGTTGCAAACCATTGCCGAGAGCGTCGAACTGTCCGCGTCCCCGGACAAGGTCTGGGCGCTCATCGGGGCGTTTGGCGGAACGTGGCATCCATTGATCGCCAAGATTCAATTGACCGGAACGGGTGTCGGGCAGTTGCGCACCATCGAAACGATTGACGGCAAGGAAATCATCGAACGACTGGAAGTGATGGATGATTCCCAGAGATTTTATCGCTACACGGGGGTGACCGGCATCAAGGCTTCGGATTACACCGGAACGCTGGGCGTCAAGGCCAGCGGAACCGGCAGTTCAGTCGAATGGCGCGTGCAGTTTCTGGCGGATGGCCAACCCGACTTCATCATCAGGGTCATCGTGTCAACCTTGCTGAAGACGGGACTCGAAAGCCTGAAAAAGCGATTTGGCGGTTGAAATGATCGAACACATTTCTCTCGATATGAATTTCCCGATGGCAACGGCTGGTGACATTGCCGTCAACAATCTGGAGAGCGCGCGCCAGCAGGCCTGGAACCGGTTCTGGCGGGAACTCGCCCGTCCCGGCATTGCGGAGTATATCGTCGAACAAGAGCACCTGGCCGCGCAGTTTCTTGGCGACATGGGCGCGTTCGACCGCCTCGAACATTTGACGAATCAACTGGTTCGCGTGGACGCCGAGTCAGCGAGGACCGCGCTCATCCAGGCGCGGGTCGCCTCCATGACGCATCGCTTTGCGGAGGCAAAAAAATTTCTCGGCCAGGCTCGTGCGGGCGAGATGCTGCCGGAAGCTGCCAGCCGCCTGTCGTTGAGCATTGATCAAGCCTGCGGCACCCGGCTTGATGCGGTGCTTGAAGTCCGTCGCCTCAAGGCCGCTGCGTCCGGGCGTTTGGAAGATTTGGTGCCCCTCGGCGCGTTGCTGGCTGATTTGGGTGAATACCACGAAGCCGATGAAATCTATCAACGGGCAATTCATGAATATCAAGATGTCTCGCCTTTTGCTTTGGCGTGGGTTTGTTTTCAGCTTGGAGTTTTATGGGGAGAACTTTTTCCCGAAACCCAATCGAGCCGGGCCGCCGGCTGGTATCAAAAAGCCATCGAATATCTGCCGTGCTATGTGAAAGCGCGTGTGCATTTGTCGGAGATTTATCTGGAGGATGGTCGCGCTGAATATGCTGAAACCTTGTTGATTCCGGCGGTTGCGAGCGGCGACCCTGAAGTATTCTGGCGTCTCGCCGATTCGATGGCCGCCACGGAGCGACACGCGGATGCGGATGCGCACCTGCGTTCCGCACGCTCCGGCTTTGAGGCTCTCCTCGAAAAGCATTTGCTTGCGTTTGCGGATCATGGCGCGGAGTTTTATTCCGGCAGCGGCGATGATGCCGGGAGGGCTTTTGAACTGGCGAGAGTCAACGTTGAGAACCGCCCGACCCTGCGCGCGTTCGAGCTGGCGTACGCGACGGCAGTTGAAGCTGGCAAAGCGGAAGTTGCATCCGAAATTCTCGCTATGGCCAGCAAACGCTGGGGAACGACGGCGGCATTCCGGCTGTCGCCACTCGCAGATTCCTGGGAGATTATATCAAAAACTAACCATGGAGAATCCACCCTATGATTAACCGCAGAACTTTTCTTCAGGACATGGCCTTGGTCGCCTCGGCACCTGCCCTTACCAACCTCCTCTTAATATCATCAACCGCGCAATCGGCTGCATCGGTTTCGCCGGGTTGTTCGCAGCCGCAACTAGCGGGGCGAAACGTCGTATTCAAAATCCACGGTTGGGATCATCAATGTGAATATGAACCGAAAGACAATCAAGTTTGGATCAGCATCAATGGGTCATGGAGAACCGCTTGGAGATGATTCTTCCTCGTGAAATGAACCAGTTCCACTCCGGCGGATGATCAATAAGACAAATATGAAAACTGCACACAAACCTGCCCTCGCTAAAGCTTCGGCGTGCAGGCAAATCCTCCTCGCCGCCGCGCTCGTGGGCGCGCTGGCCTTGACCGGCTGCCAATCCATCGGCCCGGGTTCCGTCCCGCGTGACCGGTCGGATTACAGTTCGTCCATCGGCGATTCCTGGAAACGGCAGACGCTGCTGAACATCGTCAAGCTGCGCTACGTGGACCCGCCCATCTTTGTGGATGTGGGCCAGATTGTAGCTGGCTACCAGTTGCAGATGGGTGCCAGCGTGGGCGGCCAAGTTTCTTCGGAACGCGCCATTCAGGGCAATAGCCTGCTCCTGTCCGGGGCGGGGACATACATTGATCGGCCGACCATCACCTACGTGCCACTGACGGGCAACAAATTCATCAAGGGCTTGATGACGCCGCTGCCGCCGGAGTCGGTGTTCTTCACCATCCAATCGGGCTGGCCGGCCGACGCCGTGTTGTTCGCCTCGGCGGCTTCGCTCAACGGTTTGAAGAATCAGGACAGTTCGATTGCCGGCGTCACGCCTCCCGACCCCGATTTCCTGCGGGTGCTCCAACTGTTGCGCCAGATTCAGCTTTCCGGCGCGTTGTCCATGCGCGTCCAGGTGGATGCCCAGAAGAAGCAAACCACGCTGTTGACCATTCGCGGAAGTGACGTCCCGCCCGACATCGCCCAGGACGCCCAGGAAGTGCGCCGGTTGTTGCGCCTCGACCCGGACGCGCAGGAATTCAAGCTGGTATTCGGTTCAATGCCCGCCAACAACCGCGAAGTGGCGGTGGTCACCCGCTCGATCATGCAACTGATGGCGACGCTGGCTTCGCAAGTGGAAGTGCCGCCGGAGGACGTGAGCCAGACCCGGGCCACTCCGGGCTGGGATGCCGGTTCGACGAATTCCAATGCGGTTCGCATGATCCAGATTAAATGTTCCAAAACCGAACCAGCCGACGCCTTCGTGACGGTGGAGTATCGCCACCATTGGTTTTGGATTGACGACCGCGACCTGAAATCCAAGCGCACCTTTTCCTTCATGATGATGCTGTTCACGCTGGCGGACACCGGCGAGCAGCCGGCTCCTCCCCTGATCACCATCCCGGCGCAGTGAATTGGTTGTGAGATAGGCGGGCCGCCTCCGAACCGGGAGCGGCCCTTTCATTTCCCGAATTTCTGAGAAGGACGCCATCGGGTTCGTGTTCACCGGGTGCATCCCCAAAAATGGTAGGGACATCGCGCTGCGATATCCCCGCCCGCGCAGCAGCGGGCGGAACCCATTCCGGCGTCCGCAAAAACGTTTGGCCCAGGGTGGCGCCGCTGAACGCGACGCGGACGGCGCAGCGCCGGCGCTACCTGCGCATTGGACCAAAGTCCAATGTGCCCCACCCGTAAGGAGTGCTAGGCTCGGCAATGATATGGAAATTCCGGCCTGCCCGTTGCATGTCCGCTCCAAACCCAATTGAAGCGAGAACCTTGTTCAAAACGTTGAGCGCAACTGGAAATTTGAAGATGACAAAGTAATTAACCAACAAAACCAAACTGAAAGGAAAGCAAATGAAAACACCAATGAAGCAAACCGGCGGCATCCGCCTGCTCACACCGCTGGCCGCGGTTGTAGTCGGCGGTCTGCTGCTCGGCTTGACCGGCTGTAGCACGACGCGGCAGCAGACCAAGGGAACGCCCGAAGAGTCGGGATTCCTCGGCGACTATTCCATGATGCAAAAGGGATTGGCCGACCGCGCCAATCTATATTACCAGAAGCCGAATGTGGACTGGGCCAAGTACACCAAGGTCTGGATCGAACCCATTGAACTCTGGAAGTCCGATGACCCGGATTCGCCGATGGGCAAGATTTCGCCCGAGAATCAGCAAAAGCTGATTGACCTGTTCAACACGGCGCTTGTCAATGCCTTGTCCACAAACTTCACGATGGTGGACCATGGCGGCCCGGGTGTCCTGATCATCCATGCGGCCATCACCGATGCGGGAAAATCCAAACCGGTCATCGGCGCGGTTTCCGCCATTTACCTCCCGCTCAAGCTGGTCAGTCTTGGGAAGCAGACGTTGGCGGGCACGGCCATTGGCGTGGGATCCATTACCATCGAGGGTGAACTGCTGGATGGCCAGACCCACGAGCGCCTGGTTGCCGTTGTGGACAGCCGGTCGGGCACCTCGGCCATCCGCAGCAAGTTCAGCGGCACCTGGGGCGACGTGGAAAAGTCGTTTGACTGGTGGGCCGCCCGTTTGGACCAGCGGCTCACGGAAGAGAAAAACGGCACGACCATAACAACCAGCATGTAAGGCGTGGCCGGGTCGAACTGGGGGGTGCAAGCACTTGACTGTTCAACCTCCAGTTACTCGTTCCAGGTCGCAGGGAACTGCAAATGACGGCTCGCATCGCTGTTGTTTGCAGTTGCCCCGGCGGGCCAACAACTGTAAACCAACACCGAGCCTATTCAACAACCTCGAACCAACACGAAAAAACTACTCCAAGGACACCATGAAATCGAATGCACTCAATCAAATCCTGGGCTTCACCGCCCTGATCGGCGGGATTGCCTGCCTCATCGCCGGTTGTACCACCACCGCCGGCTACAAACAGGCGGACAAGACCGGCGCCGGCATCGCCGATTATCGCGACGAAGTGGTTGCGGTCAAAAAGGCGGTGGACCAGACGCTCAAATCCATAGACCAGATCGAGCTGACCGCCAACACCGATCCGCGCAAGGCTTTTGAGAAGTTTACCAAGGATCTGGCCGTCCTGGATTCGGCCGCCGCCAGAGCCGAGAAGAGCGGCCAGGAGATGAAGGCCAAGGGCGACGCCTACTTTATGAACTGGGAACAGCAACTGGCCGAGGTGAAGAATCCCCAGATCAAGCAGCTCGCCGAACAACGCAAGGCCAAATTGTGGGACGCCTTCAACAACATCAAGACCGTCGCCGAGCCGCTCAAGGCCCAGTTCGATCCCTGGCTCTCGGATGTCAAGGACCTGCAGAAATACCTGAGCAACGACCTGACGATCGCGGGCGTGGACGCGGCCAAGAGCCAGTTTGTCAAGACCCAGGCTGACGGCCATGAAGTGGAGAAATCCATGGACGCCTTGGTGGCGGAATTGAACAGCATTGCGGCGGCGGTGACTCCGGCAAAGGTGACGACGGAATAATCCGCGCCGCCTGGAGGATGATGCAGCAGGAAAATAAAACCTCGAAGGCGACCGGCGGCGCGAACCGCTCCGGCCCGGTGCGCCACCGGGCCGGTCGCCGCGTCTGGCTCGGGATAGCCTGTCTGGTGGCGTTGTTATTGATCCAGACGGGGTGCGGACTGCTCCGTTTCCATTCCTCCCCGCCAACTGCCCAGGTTGAAGCCATGCAATTGACCAACCGCGCGACGGGTCCGGTCACGCTCATGGTTTTACAGGCACAGGTCATGCGTTTCGCCGACACTTATGTGGCCACGGTTGCGCAAGCGTGTGACGACGTTGCCGCGAAGACGACCAATTCGGACATGCGCCTCACGATGTTGAGATGGAAACTGGGGCAGGCCACGTCGGCCTATACGGACGCCACCGGGCAGAACCCGGCGGTCAACGCGCTGGACATGCTGGTGCTGACAACCATGGCCCGGATGGTGGTGGAGGAATACGGGGTCGAGACTTATGGCGATGCCATCCTGCCGTTGCTGGCCGCGCAACGAAATCTGGAGACGAATGCCTGGACCCTGGCGGGCGGCGTGCTCAAACCGTCGCAACAACAGGAACTGCGGGATTTGATTCAAGAGTGGCGTGCCAAACACCCTCACCAGCGGTATATTGGACCGATTCGCTTTCGCGAATTCGTTGCGGCCCTGGGCAAGGTTCCGACGAAGGCCGCCAGCGGGCCTACCAGCATTTTCAGCCTGCTTTATCTCGACCCGCTGGCCGGGCTGGATCCCACCGCAGCCGCCATTGAAGAGACGCGCGAGCTGGGCGAGCGCGCCATGTATTACAGCCAGCGGATGCCCATGCTGTTGAGCTGGCAGGTTGAGGTGGTGGCTTACCAGCTCGCCGGCCAGCCGGAATCACAACAAATCCTGGACGATGCCAACCGGCTCGCCGCGTCCGCCGAGACCTTTGCCAAAACCACCCAACAATTGCCGCAACTGGTCAACGACCAGCGCCAGGCCGGCATCCAGCAATTGCTCGATGGCCTCAAGGCCCAGAACACGGATGTGCGCGGGACGCTCAATGCGGGTGGTGACGCGGCGACGGCCATCAACAACGCCATCCAATCGCTCACGCAATTTGTGCGCCTGGTTTCCCCGACCAACTCAGGCCCGGCGTCCGCCTCCACGAACAGCCACCCGTTCAACGTGCTCGATTACGGCACGGCGGCTTCGCAAATTGGCGCCGCGGCCAACAACCTCAATGCGCTGCTCGCCACGATAAACCAAAGTGTGCCCCAACTGGCGCAACTCCAGCAGCAGACCGCCGCCGATGCCAACCGCGTGGTGGACCATGCGTTCCAGCGGGGATTGATCTTGATTTTGGTGTTGTTGATTGGCTCAGTTGTGGCGGGCCTGACTTACCGCTTTCTGGCCAATCGAATGGGGCGCGACGGGCGCAAGTCATCCGGGCCTTAAGTGGTTTGGCCCCGGCTTTTTGGGCCTGTTCGTATTGGACCAAAGGGCAATAGGCAACCGGCATGATTTCATGCACGATGACAGTTGTTTCTGGCCCGCATGAAAAGCGGAGCCGGAAACAGGCGACGAATTGCAGGCAAAAACCGATGAATTCACTAAATGAATCCGGGTCAAACCAAACTATGAAAACAAAGACGTGGATCAGAACGGTCGTCTCATTGCTGCTTCCTATTGCGGCGCTGTCCCTGGCTGGCTGCTGGACGACCCCCAACGCCAACGTTCAACCCAAAGGCCAACCCGGCCTGATTCAGGATGGAATCACGGTGGAATCCATCGAAGACCCGGCCACCGTGCAAGCCGTTGACGCCGGTCAGGGTACGATCACCCTGTCATTGCCCAGCGGCAGGACGGCGACATACAAAGTCGGTCCGAATGTAAAACACTTCGATCAGGTCCAGGTCGGCGACAAGGTCAAAGCCACAGTGACCGATGAGCTGGCTGTTTACACATTGGAAAATGGCCGGCTGCCGGATGGCACCACGGCCGAAACCTTGGGCGTTAACGCCAAGGTATTGCTGGTGGATCCCAGCTACCGGCTGCTGACCCTGCAATATCCCAACGGCCAGTCCGAAACTTTCAAACCTGGACTGGGCACCCGGATGCTACAGATGTCACCCGGCGACAGTGTCGTGATGCGGCCCGGGGAACTGACGGCGATTCGCATCGAGAAATAGTAAAACTGTCTGTGGAATATCACGGGTAAAAAACCAAACAGAAATGAACGTTAAAAATAATTGAGTTCACCGGAAGAAACGTTTCAAATCAAAATAGCCGACTTTTAACGCCCAACATCCAGGAAAAACATTATGAAAACATATCGAAACCTATTCCGAACCGGCCAGGGCGTCTGCCTTGCCGTTGGACTCCTGTCGCTGCTGTTGGCGGCCGTGCCGTGCCGGGCGCAATTGACTCCTTCCGACCTCAGCGAGTTGAGAAACATGGTGGGGGACCGCATCGAATTGGCGACGATTCTGGGCGGGGATTTCGGGGTGAGCGGCGCCTCGTTTACAGGCGATAACGGCAATAACGGAAAGACTCTTGACCTGCAAAAGTTTGGCGGCTGGGGTGTCGTTGGCGACCCGAGACAACTGTGGAATTTGCCCATCGGCTGGCAACCGCAGGTGCAAGGCAGCATGGGTTATCTCACAGCCCATAATACCTTCAATAACACCACCAGCACGAACCTGGCTGCCACGGAAAGCAAAACCCACGATTTCTCCATCCAGTTTGGCGGCGGCGTGTGTCTGTGGTTAAACGACAATTTCAGCATCGCACCGACGATCATGGGCATGTATGGCTACACGGAAAACACTTTCTATCCCAATAACAACGTGAATGCGGCGAACCTTCAGCCCCTGGCCCGACAACTCGGCCTGGTGGACTGGACCGCCGACACCTGGACCATCCGGCCCGCCGTGGACGTCCAATACACTTACACCTGGCGCCGCACCATCTTCACGCTTTCCTCGGACCCGACTTATTTCCACACCGAAAGCTTCAACACCTCCAACCCGAACGTGAACGTCGGCGGCGATTCGGAGACCTGGATGAACAAGATTGACGTGGACATTCCGCTGGGCAAGGACCTGTGGGGCCACGAAATACGCACGGGCGGTTTCATCAGCCGGACTGATTTTTATGGCGACATTGCCAATGGGTTGGGCTCCGACCATCTCTATGAAGCTCATGGACGCATCGTGCTCGACTATCTGAACCAGCTTTGGAAGGTCCAATGGATTGGCCTCGGCTACTCCTATCTCTGGGGTAGCGGTTTCACCGGCTATTCGTACGGGCTCGACATCGCCTTCCGGTTCTGAGCGGGACAATTTTTTGAAGCTTCCATGAACGACGCCTCAGATCAGCGGCCACCATCGGGCGACTATAATCTGCCGCTGGCCGACGCGTCGCTGGTCGCCTGTCCCGACTGCGATTTGCTGCAACGCGTTCCCGAAGTCGCGCCGGGAGCGTCGGTGCGCTGCCCGCGTTGCGACAAGGAGTTGTGGCGCCGCCGGGAAGATTCGTTCAACCGGACGTTCGCGTTGACGCTCGCGGCGTTGGTGCTTTACATCATTGCGAACACCGTTCCCATGCTTGGCCTGACCGCGGTCGGCCGTGAGGCTTTCACCACGGTGGTCGGGGGCGCGCAACAGCTCTGGCATGACGGACAGCAACTGGTCGCCGTGCTGGTTCTCTTTGCCGCCGTCATTTCGCCGGCGCTTCAGATTGGTTTTATGCTGCTTATTTTGATCGGTTCCCGGCGCGAACCAACGCCCGCGTGGGCCGGGACGCTGTTGCGGCATCTCCCGATGACCCGCACCTGGAGCATGATTGAGGTCATGCTGCTGGGCGTGCTCGTGGCGCTGACCAAGATTGCCGATTACGCCACGGTTATTATAGGCACGGCGTTGTTTGCGCTGTTCGCGTTGGTGGTTCTGCTCGCCGCGATTCAATCCTGTTTCGATCCGCGCGAAGTGTGGGAGCGGGTTGAGTGGGCGGAGGCGGAAGCGCGACGCCCGGCAGCCGGGGGACGGATGATGGAGGTGACGTCATGAGCACGATGGCGCCAACCGCGATGCAGCACGGTCTGCAAAGTTGCGAGGCCTGCGGCCTGCTTTCGCGTCCCGCGCCGGGCGCGCAGGAAGGACGCTGCCCGCGCTGCGACGAGGAACTTGCCTTCCGCAAACCCGCCAGCCTGGAACGCACCCTGGCCTACCTCATTGCGGCGGCGGTTTGCTATATTCCAGCCAATGTCCTGCCTGTGTTGACGACCATCACGTCCGGGGGCAGCGAGTCCGACACCATCATGCAAGGCGTTGTGCTGCTGTGGTCGCCGACCGGGTGGCCGCTCTCGCTCATTGTGCTTTTTGCCAGCATCATGATTCCCAGCGCGAAGATTGTGGCGCTTGGCTACCTGCTGATCACCGTGCGGCGGGGTTCAATCGAGAACAACACCCAGCGCATCCGGCTTTACCGGATGGTCGAGCTGATCGGACGCTGGTCCATGGTGGATGTCTTCGTGGACACCTTTACCGTGTCGCTGATTCAACTTCAGCCACTCATGTCCGTTGAGCCGGGACCGGGCCTGCTCTTCTTCGCGGCCGTGGTGGTGTTGACGATGCTCGCGGTCGAATCTTTTGACCCGCGGCTGATCTGGGATAGCGCAAGTTCCCAACCAACTCAAAAGGAGGTTTCTTATGCCTGACAATAACCCATCATTCCCTCGAGTTCCCGAATCCAAAGCCGTGCCCAAAAAGCGCACGCGCCTTTCGATTGTCTGGGTCATCCCCCTCGTGGCGGCCGCCGCCGGTGTCTGGATCGCCGTGACGAAGATCATGAACGAAGGTCCCAAGATCACGATTGTCTTCCAATCCGGCGAAGGACTTGAAGCCGGCAAAACCAAGATTGAATACAACGGACTGGACGTCGGCACGCTCACCGACATCCGGCTCACGGCGGACCGTCATCACGTGATCGCTACCGCGAAGATGGCCCCCAAGACCGAACAGTTTCTGGTCAAGGACACCAAGTTCTGGGTCGTGAAGCCCCGGGTATCCGGTTTGAGCATCACGGGGCTGGGCACGCTGCTTTCGGGATACTACATCGGTGTGGAACTCGGCCAGTCGCAGGAAAGCGAGCGCCATTTTACAGCGCTCGAAGCGCCGCCGCCCATTGCGGCGAATACGCCCGGCCGCTTTTTCATGCTGAAGACCCCGGTCCTGGGTTCGCTCGGCGAGGGCACGCCGATTTTTTTCCGGAAGTTGCAGGCCGGCCAGGTGGTGTCCTACGAACTGGACAAGAGTGGCCAGTTTCTGAACGTGCAGATATTCGTGCAGGCACCCTACGACCAGTACGTCAACCCGGACACGCGGTTCTGGCAGGCGAGCGGGATTGACATGTCGCTCACCGCCAACGGACTTCATCTTCAGACCGAGTCGGTCATGTCCATCCTGGCCGGCGGCATTGCGTTCGCGACCCCCGCAACCGATTCACCCCTGCCGCCCGCCGACCCGGACACCACTTTCACGCTGTTCAACGACCGCGCTGACGCCTTCAGGCCGCCTCCCCACGATCCACAAACCTACCTGCTGGTCTTCAAGCAATCCGTCCGTGGATTGACAGTGGGCGCGCCGGTGGAAATTGGCGGCATTGCCATCGGCGAGGTCACGCAGATCAGCCCGCAATTGGATGCCAAGACGATGGAATTCACCGTGCCGGTGACTGTGTCCATAGATCCGCAGCGATATGGCGTCAAGTTTTTGAACGCGCCGGGCGGTCCAGACCTCGTGGCCGTCCGCAAAAAAATAATGGATATTTTGGTGGCGCACGGGTTGCGTGCCCGTTTGAAGACGGGAAGCCTGATCAGCGGCTCGCTGTACGTGTCGTTTGATTTCTTTCCCAACGCTCCTCCGGCGTCGCTGGACTGGTCCCAGAATCCCGTGCAACTGCCAACCAAGTCCGGCAACATTGAGGAGCTTGCAGACAATGTCACCAGCCTGCTCAAAAATCTCGACCAGACCGTCACCAATGCCGACAAGCTGCTGGGCAATGCCAACCATCTCGTCGAACCCAACTCCGAACTGGATACGGAGCTGAACAATCTGCTCCTGCAGGGCGGCGATGCAGCCCGTTCGATTGGCCTGCTGGCCGACTATCTTGAACGTCATCCTGAAGCACTGATTCGCGGTAAAACTGGAGAGGCAAAATGAAAACAAATCCTATTACTCATCTATTCTTGATTACCCTGGTCGCTGCGATCGCGGCCGGCTGCGCCTCAGCGCCGTCGCGGTTCTACACTCTCACGTCCACGGCAACGGCGGACGGTTCACCCGCTGTGCCCGACGCCATCGCCGTCGGGCCGGTTTCCATTCCACCAGTGGTTGACCATCCGCAGTTCACCGTTCAGGTTGCTCCCAACCGTGTCGCGCTGGATGAGTTCAACCGCTGGGCCGAGCCGTTGAACGACAACATCGCCAGCGTCATTGCCGGTGACCTCGCCGTGCTGCTGGGAACGTCGCAGGTGGCCACGGCGCCGATGGCAAACTTCGATCCCGCCTATCGGGTGACGATTGATGTCCAACGTTTCGACTCCGTGCCGGGCAAGTCGGTGCTGATCGAGGCGTTGTGGGTGGTTCACCAGACGGCGGGCGGCGCCGCGCAATCCGGTCACACGCTCGTAACCGAGCCGGTGTCGGGCAACGACTTCGACGCGCTCGCGGCCGCGCACAGCCGCGCGCTCGCAAAGGTGAGCGGCGACATTGCCGCCGTGATCCGGACGGAAGCCGAGGCGAAATGAGGCGCGGGCACACGCATCCCGGTGTGGCTTTCCTTCAACAAGACCTGTTGAAATGGTTCCGTATGGAACGCATTTTCAAACTGGCCCTCAGGATTCCATGCGTCAATTATTAGCAGTTCCTCTTGTGCGAACGAGGCGGGATTGATGGTCCGGCCGTTTCCCCGGTCCTGGATTATAAAACCATCCGTTTCACGCAAAATATAGTTGTAGGTAATCTCAGCGTCAGGCACCGCTCCCCGATCCAAATAGATTGTCGCCTGCCAGAATTCCTCGTTGAGATAGTGGAGCGGAATCGCTCTTTCGACTTGGCCATTGCCCAGCATTGCATGGTTGCCGACAAGCCGGAGGGACTGCCCGTACTTGGTGTGAAAGCGTAATTTAAAGGTCAATTTCATCAACGCAACTGAGACTGGAATTAGTTTCAAGTTGCCCAGAACCTCAGCCGGGCGCAAAAATCAGCAAAATCATTATGCAGTAAGGAAACAATGCAGCAAGCGCAAAGCAAATCCCCTCAAACATTGTCTGTCTTCATCACGATGCCGTGCTTGGGCTTACTGCGGTCGTTTTGAAACTTAAGCTCTGAGTGAAATATTTAGATTGACTGGAAAGTTCAGTGTGGCTACTATAACTATGTGTTCTAACTTCAAGCGGCTTATGAATATGAAGCTCAAATCTTCTATTCGTGCGATGCGTCATTCATTCGGCGGATTGGTCTGTGCCGGAGCAAACCTGCTAACTTCCACCAGTGGGCCGGCGCAAAACCTGTTTGTGTCGGATGGAGGAAACAACAGCATTATTGAAATCACGCCGGGCGGAACCATGAGCACATTTGCCTCAGGGTTGCAAGGCCCTGCCGGACTGGCCTTTGACAGCACAGGCACTTTATTTGAGGCGGATGACGTCAGCGGCAACACCTATGAGTTCACGCCGGAGGGAGTGAAGAGCACTTTCGCCTCCGGGATACTGAATCCTACAGGGCTTGCCTTTGACAACGCGGGCGATTTGTTTGAGGCGTATTGGGGTGGCAACTACATCATCAAATTTACGCCTGACGGAGCCAAAAGCACCTTTGCCTCCGGGTTGCCTTTTCCAGAGGGGCTAGCGTTTAACAGCGCAGGCAACCTGTTTGTGGCGAATCAGCAATCGGGCACCATAACTGAAATCACACCGGGTGGAGCGCAAAGCACCTTTGCCTCTGGGTTGGCTGCTCCTTCTGGATTGGTTTTTAACAACGCCGGCAACCTTTTTGTGGCGAGTCAACGCAGCGGTAACATCACTGAAATCACGCCGGGCGGAGTGAAAAGCATTTTTGCCACTGGATTGGACGGCCCAAATGGAGTGGCGATTAACGATGCCGGCGATCTGTTTGTGGCGGATACCGGCAGCGGGACCATCTTTGAGTTCACCCCGAGTGGAGTGAAAAGCATTTATGCTTCTGGGTTGGGTAAGCCTTACGGATTGGCCTTCCAAGGCAAATCCTTGCCCGTGCCTGAGACCTCGGATTGGGGATTGCTGGCGGTCAGCGTCACAGCACTTTTCGCCCAGCGCCGCAAGCTGGCCACCTAGTTTGATTGCACACTTGGTTTCCTGAGGCAGTGACGTTAAATACCTGACACGTATCAAGCATTGCGTGTCCTCCGCTGCTCTCGTGTTGCCCCTAACGAGTAGGTTCTCTTGAAAGGGTTTCAAACTTGGGTTAAACGACATCGTCCGTTCGATTTGCATTGACCTTGAGGGAATTCCATAGAAGTTTTGACCCGGCATTTGAATGGCTCTGTTTTTAAATGAACTATTTGAAAGACTTTGCCAGGGTGCATGTGGCTTTTCATGCTTCTTGGTCAAATCGCTCCCCTTGCCGGCATGACCGATACCACCCTGACAACCTTGGCGAAGGTCGCGTCTTCCGCAAGCCCGCCTTGTCTGGCCGTTGTGGTGCCGGTGTATAACGAAGCGGCGACCGTCGCCGAAGTGGTCAAGGCGGTGCTGGCCCAGCCGTTGGTGCGGGAATTGATTGTGGTGGATGATGGCTCAAGCGATGGCACTTGGGCGTCGTTGCAGCCACTGGCGAAGGCCGACGCACGCATCAAACTTTTCCGGCACGAAATCAACCAAGGCAAAGGCGCGGCTCTGCGGACTGGATTTGCCCAGGTCACCGCGCCGCTGGTTCTGGTGCAGGATGCCGATCTCGAGTACGATCCGGCCGAATATGCGCTCTTGGTCCATCCCATTCTGACGGGAAAGGCGGATGTCGTCTTCGGGTCGCGGTTCCTCAGCTCCAGCGCCCATCGCGTGCTGTATTACTGGCATTCGCTGGGCAACCGGTTTTTAACCACCTTTTCCAACATGGCCACCAACCTCAACCTCACCGATATGGAAGCGGGTTTCAAAGCCTTTCGGCGCGAGGTCATCCAGAAAATCAAGATTCAGGAAAGCCGCTTCGGGTTTGAACCGGAAATTGTGGCCAAGGTCAGCCGGCTCAGGTTGAGGATTTACGAGGTGGCCATCTCCTATTACGGCCGGACCTATGCCGAAGGGAAAAAAGTCGGGTGGCAGGACGGTGTCAGCGCGGTGCGTTGCATCATCAAATACAATTTTTTCCCAAACGCCTGAATTAGACAGCAAGGCGTTAATGCGGCGCTTGGCCAAAGAAATGCGCAAATTACGGGCTTGATTTTTATCCAGAACGTTTCATTTTCCGATAAACCATTCCGTGAAAAAACTTATCGCGCTCATATCCTGCCTTCTAATTTCTGCCGCTTGCCCCCGTGCTGCGGAACCGACTAACCTCTCAGTTCGTACCTATACTATAAACCGCAAAGTAAGCGACTTCCCAACGAATGAGGATTTGTCCACGCCGCAGGCGGCGTATGCCACCATCAACAGAGCGATGGTGGCGGAAGGAGACGCCGCCTTTCCTCACTTGAGCATACCCGAGGTCGCCAGCACGATGCCACCCGTGCCCCCAAAAGCGATGCTGGCGGACGAGACAAAGGAGTGGTTGAATGCGGAAATTCTTGAAGTTGGTATTTATTGCGAGACCAATGCCGGTGTTTTCGCCGAGGTGAGATTCGGGAAGGAGGAACGCATTGACGTCCGCTGGCTTACCCGTGAGAACGGGCGATGGCTGAATAAATGGCATGACTCAGTGGGAACCTTGGACGAAGCGCGCGAGCTGTTCTCAGACCGGTGTGCGCTTGCGGAAGCGCGGATGAGACTCGCCTCGCGCCCGCCGGTTGCCAACCCGCAGGAGTATTTGCGCCCGTTCGTGGAGTTCTTGCGCCGCGAAGTGACCGATCCCAAGACGTTTCTGCTGCAAGCCTTGGCCAACCATCTGCTGGTGATCTTGGGCGAGGTCCATCATCGCCCGCGTTACTGGAATTTCTATTCTTCCTTGGTGCGCGACAAGGCCTTTGGAAAGCGCGTTGGGGTTATTTATATGGAACTGCCCGGCAACGGCCAGGCATCGGTGGACCAATTTCTCACGGCGACGAACTACGACCCGCAACCGATCATCGAGACGTTTCGGGACCTGATGTTTGAAGGATGGCCGGACGAGGCGGAGCTTGAGTTTTTCAAAACGGTTTGGGAGGTCAATCAGGGACTGCCAAGAGAACAGCGGCTCCGCATTGTGCTCCCTGATATGCAGCGGCCATGGGAGAGAATTACCGAACGCTCTGATTGGGAGAAATACGATGTGGACCGGGACAAGTTGATGGCTGACGATATTCTGCGTGACTTGAAAGAACATGCCGTAGATCGGCGCCACGCTCTTTTTATCGTTGGCTACGAGCATGCTGCGGAGAATGTAACCTTCGACGTGGTGAATCCGACCTTTGACGCCGTCGAGCCTTGGAAATCCGCTGGTTGGCGACTGCGTGAGAAATTGGGCACGAATGTCTTCACGGTCTTTCCACATTCACCTGTAGTGGCCAACGACGGACAGGTAAACGGTCGTATCGCGCTGGGACTATTCGAGAGTGCCTTTTTAATGTTGACCAACCGGCCAATGGCCTTTCCACTGGAGCACGGCCCGTTCGGTGAACAAATCTACTACGCTTCGATGGACGAGATCGGAGCGGGTCTTTTTCTCGACAATTTTCAGGCCTACCTTTATCTCGGCCCGTTCGAGGATGAAACTGTCTCGCCGATGATCCCGGGTTTTTACACCGATAATTTTGTGAAGGAGGAGGATCGGCGTTCTCGGATTATGTATGGCAAAGGCTTGGTCGCACTGGGGGTCAAACGGCTTGATGCGGCGAGTTTCATTGAGTGGATGAAACAGGATATTTTTCCCTATGGTTATTTTTGGGGCCAGCCCTTCAGCACTTGGTCGGCACGCTACCTTGGGCCGCTCTCGGCTTGGGAATTAGGCAGCGATTGGAAGCAGAAAATGGTCGCAGCCAAACTCAAGAACTGGCAACAGGATAAGGTTGCGATCCGCAAAAACGCTCTGCGCCTTTTTGACGCCCTCCGGCAAGCCAATTACGAACATCCTGGTTATTATCTTTCCTTCCCCGCGCCGGATGTGGAGTACCAAGCCGCGACTGATTCCTCATGGATGCGGTGGATATGTCAGCATTTTTGCACCAACCCAATCGTCGCCGTAGATTTAGGCAAAGTAACAATGGACACCAACGGCCTGCCGGCGATACCCTACTGCGTCAGTCTGAAAAATGGCGAGAAGCTCAAAGGTGTTCTGCCAATGAATTACAATCCGGGCAGCAGACAGTGGTATGGAGTCAAAGGTCTTGACTGGCAGTCGGCTGGCACGGTTGGTCAATAAAAAGCAAAACTGTGGGTTTGATTTTTAACCCGCATGGAGTTGAAAGTTCAGCGCCCAAATTGTTCTGCCTTCCAACGCGGACTTTGGTTGGGAAAAGCTTCGCGGCCCACAACAGCGGACTTGGGCCCGATGACTGGAAGTGACAGCGAACTCAATTCCGGGAAACGTTTCACATCGCGCACCAGAATTGCCGCCAGGTCATCATAATAAACCACTGTCCAGCCGGGACGATGAGCCAGGGCTGCCGTGCCCGACAGGTTCGCGGGCAACAGGGCCAGATCGGCCCGATCAATGTCGAGCACCTTCGGATCAAATGGTTCGCCGTTGAAAAATTTCCAGTGGGCGGCGATCAGGGCGCGCGAATAACAGGTGTCAAGCCGGCCGTCTATGGAGGGCGGGCAGCTGGGAAGGCGGAATATCACCATCTCGCCCCAGTCGAAAAAAGTCAGCATCCGCCCGTGCAGGTTGTGCTTCTGCAAAAAATCAACTGCGCTGGTTGGATATTCGGAACGCGGAACTTCCATTGTAAATGGATGTTCCTTGTGTAGTGTAAAAGTGGCAACACCTATCCCGACGGCGATTGCTGCGAACAGAACGGTAGCGAATTTTTGAAAGACGTTGCGACCTCCGAGAGTCTCCAAATGCTCGAAATGTTGCCGGAATCTGGCCAAGGCGCTGGACAGATGCGGCGGCGCCAGCGCGAGTGCAACCAGACAGAACAAAGGTGTGTTTCTTATGGCGCGCAATCCCAAAAGGGCAAAGGCGCCCCAGACGGCCACTTCCCACCAAGCGCGCGGGCGGCGCGTGAAGGCCCAAGCAAATGCGGCCAAAGCCAGCACAATGAAAAACGCGGCATGATTCCAACCCAACCGCGGTGGATTCCATTCGGCAATTTGCGGCCGCAACCAAAGGACGCTCCCGATCAGCCAACGGATCAGTCCCATTCCCCACGGGTTGCACAACATGGCGGCGCCGGCGGCACCGACGGCCAGCCATAAACTCAAGATGGTCCTTAATGCCTGTTTGTCAGTGGATTCGCTGGAAGAATTCGGCGCCGCCGCCCTCCGGGCTTTGTTCCATGCCAGTTGAATCGTGGTGGTCCCCGCCGCCAAACCCAACAACCCAAAGCCAGCCAGAACGCCTCCGTGAGTATTGATCCAGACAAGGAACAGAAATGGCAGTGCCACCGCCCAAAGCCGTTTCCCGGAGTGGATTTGCTGTAAGAGCATCAACTCCACAGACAGAAACAAAGCGGTAAAAATTTGCGGGCGTGGGGCGAAGCCATAGGAAATTTCCACCACCGCCAGCGCCGCAAATCCCCATGCCACAAGCCGCGCCGGCCGCGACAGACTTTGCGCGCCCAGGCGGAGGCATACCGCAAAGGCCGCCAGGCCAACGATCATTTTCAGGAGTAAAATTCCCGAACCGCTCCAGGCTGTATAAAACAAGGCCAGAATGATTTCAGCCACCCATTCGTGATTAATCCAAGGCTGGCCGTTGGCCGTCCAGGAGTAGATATCCACCTTTGGAATAGAGCGGGTGTGCAGTATGTGCTGGCCAAAGACGACGTGCCCCCACAAATCGGGATCCACCGTGTTTTCTGAAAATTGAAAGACGGCCAGCAACACGACCGCCGCGCAAAACCAGAGTTTTAAATTATTCATCGAAATCAGTTCAAGCCCGGCCAAGGAATAGCAGTTTGCATTTGAGGGTGCAGCACAGAATTTTTTCTGCAGGATTGACACCGGCAAGGCGCTTTCCTAGCTTCTACCGGCAAAGACACGCCGCTTTGCCCCGAATCCACGTTCGGGGATTTTTATTGCAACTCGCATGCGGCTTTGCGCGACAATTATGGCAAATACAATTCTGGTGGGCGCCCAATGGGGTGATGAAGGCAAAGGCAAAATCATTGATGTGTTGACGGAGAAGGCGGACCTCGTCGTCCGTTACGCCGGCGGGAATAATGCCGGTCACACCGTTTTCATCGGGAAAAAGAAATACATCCTGCATCTGGTTCCGTCGGGCATTCTGCGCAAAGGCAAGTTGTGCGTCATCGGCAACGGTGTGGTCGTGGACCCCGTCAGCCTGGTCGAGGAAATCCGTGGACTGCGAAAACTCGGCGTCAAGGTCGGCGACAATCTGGTTGTGAGCGAGACCGCACATCTGGTTTTTCCGTATCACCGCGAACTGGACGCGCAACGCGAAGTGCTCAAGGGTAAGAACAAGATCGGCACAACCAAGCGCGGCATCGGCCCGGCCTATGGCGACAAGGCGGCGCGCGTCGGACTGCGGGTAATTGACCTCGTTCATCCGGAACGGCTTGAGAAAAAGCTGGGCCGGCGGATTGTGGAAAACAACGAAGTCCTGCGTGCCTTGGGCGCGAAACCGCTCTCATTCAAGCAGGTTCTCGCCGAATATCGTAACGCTGGAAATTATTTGAAACCGTTTGTCGCCAACACGGTCGTGTTGTTGCACGAGGCAATGCGGCGCGGAGACGATATTTTATTTGAAGGGGCGCAGGGGACGTTTCTCGACATTGATCACGGAACGTACCCATTTGTCACGTCGTCCAACACCACGGCGGGCGGCGCCTGCACCGGCTCTGGCGTACCGCCGCATCGCATGGACCGCGTGGTCGGCGTTATGAAGGCCTACACCACGCGCGTCGGGGAAGGGCCATTGCCGACGGAAAACGCCGACATCGCCGACATGCTGCACGCGATGGGCCGCGAATTTGGAGCGACGACCGGGCGCGCGCGGCGCTGTGGCTGGTTTGATTCCGTCGCCACCCGGCACGCTAGGATGGTGAACGGCATTGATGAAATTGCCGTTACCAATCTCGACGGCCTCGACGCTTTGGAAACCATCAAGGTGTGCGTGGCCTATCGCCACGGCAAAGCGCGTTTGGATTTTGTGCCGAACGACGCGCAGGTGCTGGCCGAGTGCGAACCGGTCTATGTCGAATTTGAAGGCTGGCGCGCGCCGACGGACAAGGCTCGAAAATGGAACGATTTGCCGCCGAAAGCGCGGAAGTATTTGAAGGCGATTGCCGAATTAAGCAACGCCAGATTGTTCATCGCTTCCGTCGGCCCGGCCCGCGAGCAGACAATTTTTGTTTAACTGGGAGGGTTGCCGTGTCGGCGATCCACATTCAATGACAGCGGCACGCCGTCTCTCCCAACGATAAACGTAGCGATTGTCGCAAATGATTTATTGTTCATGAGTTTAGACAGCGCACTTACAAAGAAACAGCATTTTGTTCCACAGTTTTATCTTCGCAGATTTTTGAACGGGAACAACGTAGTTGAAGTGTTGGATCGCGAACACATGAAATGCATTGCTCCTAAGGGGACGAAGGGGATCTGCTACGAAGATTTTTTCTATGGGATGCGAACAGGAGAGCCTGATGAAGTAAGCCAGCACATAGAGAATTATTTTCAACAGTTGGAAGGAGAAATTAGTAAGAAGATTGATCTCATTGTTTCTAGGTTTTTGAACAGTGATCAAGTTTCCGAAGAAGAAAAATGGATTGTGGCTTTGTTGATGAGCATGGTGTGGATTCGAGGTCCGGCGATGAGAAATCAGGTGAATGAGCTTTCTGAAAAAGCTCTGAAATGGATGAACGAGATGCGGTTCAGTATTCTACCGGTTGAACAAATATTTGATAATTTTGATAAAGAAACAGGGAAAACAACATCACCTGAAGAAAGGGAAAAAATCAGAGAAATGATGGTGTCAAAGGATTATTCATTGAAGTTCAGCAATGAGTTGCATTTGATGATGTTTGAAGAAATCAAAAAGTTTGCAAATCTATTCTGCGCTCAACACTGGACAGTTTATATTTCAAAGTTACCGCAGAAATTCGTAACTTCAGACAATCCTCTAGCCATAGTACTTCCAAAGAGCAAAGGATTTTATCCTCCATCGTTTCTAGAACGGATTCATCACTTCTCATTGACACCGGAGATTTGCATCAAAGCGCGCTACCCCAATGACGATTCGGGAAAGAAAATGAAGCGAAAAACCTTGTTTCGAGGGAGTGAGAAGGAAGTTTTAGAACTAAATATGATCATAGCTGGACGTGCACATCAATACGTTTATGCAAGGGAAAGGCAAGATTTAGAAAACATTTTGACCGAGGTGAAATGGCAGCAGGAATTGTTTGTGACGCCAGAAGGCAAAAGCGTTAAAGATAAATTGGATGCAGAGCGTAACTCGCCGTAATTGAAACAGACTTTTATTAGTTTTGAAATCTTCGTAATCTTCGTAATCTGCGGTTAAATGAGTTCCGCTCCACATCTAAGCGCTGAAGCCAAAGCTTCATTGCCGAAGCACGTCGCCATAATTATGGACGGCAACGGGCGCTGGGCGAAGCAGCGCGGCCTGCCGCGCATCGAAGGCCACCGGCAGGGCGCCGAATCCGCGCGCATCATCATCCGCACTTCCGGTGAACTGGGCATCAAGTATCTCACGCTTTACGCCTTTTCCGCCGAAAACTGGAATCGTCCCAAGGACGAGGTGGACGCGCTGATGAAATATCTCATCCACTACCTCAAGACCGAAACGCCGGAGTTGAACAAAAATAACGTGCGGCTGGAGGTCATCGGACAAATCTGGCGGCTGCCGGAAAATGTGCAGGAGCATCTTAAGAAATCCATCGCCACGCTTTCCAAAAACAACGGGCTGACGCTCATCATGGCATTAAGCTATGGCAGTCGCATCGAGATCGTGGACGCCGTCCGGCGCATTGCCGGGGAGGTAAAGCGGGGAAAGATCGAGCCTGCCGACATCACCGAGGAGGTCATTTCGCAGCATCTCTGGACGCGAAGTTTTCCTGACCCGGATTTGCTCATTCGGACCAGCGGCGAGATGCGCGTGAGCAATTTTCTGCTCTGGCAGATTTCCTATTCGGAACTGGTGATCACGCCGACGCTCTGGCCGGACTTCCGCAAGCCGCAATTTTTCGCCGCGCTGGAGGAATACGCGCGCCGCCACCGGCGGTTCGGCGGAGTTTGATCAAAGAAGAGAATTGCCGCCGTCAGGCGCTTGCGGCCTGGTTTTTGGTTTAAACTTCAAAACTCGTTGGCACTTCAGAGGTCTTGCCGCCCGTTTCCTCTCCCAGCGTGGCGTGAATGACTTCCAACAGCTTGTCGTAATCAATCGGTTTGTGAAAGCACGCGACGACTCCGGCGGCGGTCGCACGGTCCATGTATTGAGCCGGGTCGGTGCTGGAAATGATGATGATGGGGATTGTCTCGGCTTCCGGCGTACGGCGGAGCCATTCGATAATAAAAAATCCATCCTGGAACGGCCCCCCGATGTTCGCAGTATCGGGCGGAAAGTTGAGATCGAGCAAAATCAAATCGGGCTTTTCCCGGCGCAAGGTGCTGAGAGTTTCAGCCCCGCCCGGGGCCGTTAACACCTGATATCCTTTAGGCTGTAGCGCGAGCTTCAACGTATGGAGGATGACTCGGTTGTCATCCACCACCAAAATTTTTTTGGCATTCGGCGCCGGGGTCGGGTCGTTCATGGTTGATCAAACCGCAATTTGCTATTAACACGCATCAGATGAAAGAGTATGTTCACTCATCCGTTTAAACCTAATTTAATATTATTACTCAAACAAAAACCATCTAAAACTGTCTAAAGAAGCAATATATGCGCCATTTCAAGCTCAATTTTCGCAAAGCCTGGCTGGGGGTTTTGCTTTGCGCCGCAGGTCTGCCGGTGTTGGCGGAGCCTGCGGCCGACCAAGCCCGACTGGCCGCCGCCAACACCGATTTTGCCTTTGATTTGTTCCAGCAAATCGCTCACGAACAGCCGGGCGCGAACATTTTCATCTCCCCCTTCAGTGTTTCGACGGTTTTGCAGATGATTGACAACGGCGCGGCCGGTACAACCAAACAGGAGATGGAGCAGGTATTGCACACGGACACTGTGCCTGCGGACGCGTTGAACGCCGCCTGCGAAAGTCTGAATCAATCCCTGAATTCGCAGACCAACGTCGCCTTGGAGCTGGCCAACGCCATCTGGTACAAACAGGGAATTCCGCTGAAACCGGGATTTGTTTCGGCGAACAAGGAATTTTTCCAGACGGAACTGGGGGCGGTGGATTTCGATAGCCCGCAATCTGCGCAGATTATCAACGATTGGGCGGACCAGAGCACGCACGGAAAAATCAAGCAGGTTGTCCAATGGCCGTTTCCACCTGCCACCCGGGTCGTTCTAGCCAACGCCATTTATTTCAAAGGGAAATGGGAACGTCCCTTTGACAAGCAAGACACCAAACCGCACGATTTTCATCTGGCTGGCGGCGGCGAAAAGCAGGTCCCGACGATGTGGCGGCGCGGCCATTTCGACTATCAACGCCGTGACGGCTTTCAAGCCGTGCGGCTGCCTTATGCCGGGAGGCGGTTGTGGATGGAGGTTTTTTTGCCGGATGCCGATTTCAGCCTCGCAAAGCTGCTTGCGCGTTTCGACACCAATTCCGGACGAACCAAAATGCTCCAGGATTTTTTCGAACAGGACGGAACACTTGCCCTGCCGCGGTTCAAGCTCGAATACAACGTAAGCCTCAATAACCCGCTTCAGGCCTTGGGAATGGGGCGCGCGTTCCAGGACGCTGATTTTTCCGCAATGTCCGATGAACCATTGCAGATCAGCGAGGTGAAGCAGAAGAGCTACATTGAGGTGAATGAGGAAGGCACGGAAGCGGCGGCGGTGACGGTGGGAATTATGCAGGCCACCGCAGTGCTTCGACCGCTGGAACCGTTTGAGATGGTTGTGGACCGGCCATTCTTCTTCGTGATTGAAGACAGCCAGACTCAATCCATTCTATTCATGGGCGTGGTGTACGATCCAGCCAAGTGAACTTTTCTAGCCACAGATGGACACGTATAATCGAGCCAGTTTAGGGAGTTTTAGGTCAAAAATCGCCAAAAGTGCCCAAAATCAAGAAAACAGGTGTTATCACCAGTATTGGTGACATGACGGGCACCGGATTGGGTGTATGCTGTCCACAGATTTAGGCACCAGTTCTCAGGTGCTACCGTGTGTAAGGCCGGACCCGTTGTCCGGCCTTTCTTTTTCCCGGCTTCATCCCTTTGCTGCTGACACGGGTTTTCCAACCTCAAGATGCCAAAACGCAGAGATTTGACGCGAATTTCATGAAGTATTACGAAGCCAAACCTTTAGCCTCTGATGAACAAGGATAAACACGGATGGGGGAATCGTTTTGACGCCCACCGTCATTTGGCCGCCGATGGAACCCCGCCTCGCTCAAGAGCTGCTTCTTTGACCCAGAAACATCAAAAGCGAAGACGTTTGTTGCTTGACATCGTCTGCCAGTCTGCTAGCATGAATTCACTGTGAGCGGGAACTGAAACCCTATTACCCACGCAGGATCAATGAATCAGCGGGTTGTCAAAATGTGATTTCTGAGGAAGAAGTGGACTGTTTTTTATTCGTATGCGCAAACCCGATCCCCAACTCTTGTTAAACCGAACTCCATCCCGCGAATGTGTTCTCCTCCGTTGCTTGGTCATGGCACTCAGCCTGGTGACGTCGGCCATATCTGCCCGAGCCCTGCAAACAGCCTTCACAGCCGCTGACTTCTCCATCACCATACAGCCGGAACAAGCTTCCGTTCAGCCGGGCGAGCTCATGGTCTTTGACGGAATCATTTACAACTTGTCGTCTCAGGCTGCCACTTTCGGACAGAACCTCTCTCTCTTCGGTGTCTCATCGTCGCCGGCGATTGACGGGAACAATTTGTTTGGTTCGTCCTACATCAGCAATGTCGGCTTTCCCATCTACCTTAGTGGAACCGTTGCGCCGGGCGGCGATTTGCAGTTTCCATTCATGACCGGAGACCTCTGCAAAAGGTCGTTTGAGTTGCTGATTTGATGTCAAAGTCATTATTCAACGAAAAATGGGTTTGGCGGCACGCCACGGTCGGCGATGTGAGCCACCGTTTTGAACTTTTTTGTCCGCCGCGCGGGCGTTCTGAATGTTTTGCTTCATGTTCCGGTCAAACTCACCAGCCGTTTCAAGTTCCAACAGATGCTCTTGAACTCCAACTCCAGCCGATTGGGATCGCGCCCCACATACCGCACTCGCCCGTAGCCCGTGCTGCGCTTCCACCAGCCAAAGATTTTCTCAATCCCACACCGCACCCGGCTCATCACCGCATTGAACAGCACCGTCGTCCGGTCCAAGGGCTGTCCCCGAAACGCTTTGCGCAAAATGCCGTTGCCGATTTTCCGGCGCTCACACCAACGAGCGCGTTGAGCGCTCCAATAGGCTTTGTCGGCCATGACCATTTCCTCATCCCCTTTGACCACGGTTTCAAATTCCTGACTGTCATGAACGCTGGCGTCCGTCAAGGTGACGCAACGAATCACCGTCTGATCCCGGTCAACGGCCACGTGCGCTTTGTAGCCGTAGTGGGGTTGACCGCCCTTGACGGTAAAGCCCGCGTCGTCATCGCCGCCTCCTTTATCTGCCCGGCTCGGGGCGCGACGCGCCGCCTGCAACAGCGTGGCGTCCACCAGGGTGCAGGTTTTCAGGATGAACCCTTTTTGTTCCAGTTGATGGTTGACCAGCGCCAGCAGTTTTTCCTGCAGACCGTAACGGATGAGCCGCTGGCGAAAGCGCACCAGCGTGGTTTCATCGGGCACGCTGTCCTGCAAACCCAGCCCCACAAACCGCCGCCAACTCATCCGGTCGGCGACCAACTCCTCGCATTGCGGATCCGACAGCCCGTAGCAATGCTGGAGCAGGCTCATTTTGAAGAGCACCAGCGGCGGGTGCGGCGGATGGCCGGTGGTGGCCGGATACATCCGGTGCAGCACCGCTTCAATCGGTTTGAAATCCAGCGCGTGATCCAGCCCTTCCAAGAAATCGTTGGTCGGCACCGCAGGCATGAGGCTGTCCAAAAGTCCCAATTGAGGATTGCTCATCGTTTCCATGTCTCTCTGACTTCGATTCAACCGCCCTGTTCAAATGAGTTTTGCAGAGGTCTCGACCGTCCAGACCACGCCTTCGATTCCGATCGGCTCGGTCGTGACGTCCGGCCCGGGAAACTTCCTCTTTCAAAACATTCCGCGCTCCACTTCGGACCCGTATGTGGATTTCTTTGTTTCCATGACCCCCGGCAACGTGGTGGTGGTGCCTGAGTCCGGCACTTTCCTGCTAGCCAGCCTCTCTTTCCTGGTCATTTGGTTCCATGCCCGAACGCGGACCGGAGCCGTTTAACCGCGCACACCCCGGCACCGCCGCGCCGTCCGCCCAGCTACCTTCAACTCTCAACTTGTTGTAAATCTGGCGCAGAAATCTTTCAGCACGACGGACAGGGTTGATTTCAATACCGCCTCGGGCAGCAGGAATGGCTTTTCGGTGATGGTGACCTCGGCCTTTCCCCTCGTCAGTGCAAAACTCCCGGCCAGTTTGCTCATGACATGGCCATTGAAATCGCCACGAATGTCGCCGTTCGGTTCAAAGGCATAACGGCCGGTTACTTTGGGCTGCTCCGGGTTGGGATGGCAGAAATCTCCGGCCAACGCGTTGCCGTTTGGCTGGACATCATGCTGTCCGGCCAGCGCCTGAAGTTCGGCAAACGTCGGCGGTCTTTCCAGTCGCTGTGTTATCGTGAAGGGCATGGCGTAAAGAATGTTGTTTAACTCAGCGTACTTTCGTCAACAAGTCTGTTCCTTCATCCAGCTCCGCCACGTTGACCCGTTGGCACCCGCTTACTCGGCCCATGTGGTCTTTTGCCTCCAGCAAATTCCTTTTGTCGCTTCCAAAACGACTCAATTCTCCCATCCCATGGGTGAAGGGCATCAGCCTTTTCACTTGTTTTGGGAAATTGCTCTGTTATTCAAAGCGCAGTGAGCAATCCATTTCGACTCGCCATTCTCGGCTCCGGCAAAGGTTCCAATTTTGTCGCCATTGCCGAAGCGTGTGTGTCGGGAAAAATCCCGGCGGAGCTGGCGTTGGTTCTGAGCGATGTCGAAAGTGCTGGGATTCTGGTACATGCGCGTGAACGAAAGATTTCAGCCCGGTTCATTCCGCCGGGAAAGTTCCGCACCAAACTGGACGAGAACGCGGAGCGGGCGTTTGTCAGCGCATTACAGGAGGCGAGGGTGGATTTGGTTGTGCTCGCTGGTTTCATGCGAGTGCTAAAGGGCGATTTCCTGCGCGCGTTTGAAAGCCGCATCGTGAACATTCATCCGTCGCTGTTGCCGTCGTTTCCGGGATTGGAGGCGTGGAAACAGGCGCTGGACCATGGTGTAAAGGTAACGGGTTGCACGGTGCATTTTGTGGACGCGGGCGTGGATGCCGGGCCTATCATCGGCCAGCAAACCGTGCCGGTGCTGGATAACGACACGCCCGACAGTTTGATTCAGCGGATTCACGGGGCGGAACATGAGCTTTATCCCAAATGTTTAGCGGCCATTGCACGCGGGGAGATTTCCGTTGTTGGCCGCGGAGTTGTTTGGAAGAAGATCTAGCCACAGATAAAAACAGCCGGCTCGAGGCTTGTCCCAATAAGACTCATCTGAGTTTCATCTGTGTAAATCTGTGGCTTCAGCAATAAAATCGGAAAAGAAGAAAGTGGCTTTCCGACGCCGGACTAGGCAGATTAATCCCGTCACACGTGCCAAAAATTGGCAGGGACGCGCTGCTGCGCGTCCGGCTGACCGGCGGGTCAGCCCTACTGCGGAAAAGTTGAGATGAGCAAGAAATTACGATTCGGCCTGCCGAAGGGCAGTTTGCAGGAAGCCACCATCCAGAAGATGGCCAAGGCGGGATTCAACATTTCCGTCAACAGCCGGTCCTACGTGCCGTACGTGGACGATGATGAGCTGGAAATCCGGCTGATTCGCGCGCAGGAAATCAGCCGCTACGTCGAGCACGGCTACCTGGATTGCGGCATCACCGGTCACGACTGGATTGTCGAGAACGGCTCCAGCGTGCATGAGGTCGGTGAATTCCTGTTCAGCAAGGCGACACGGCAGCCGGCACGCTGGGTGCTGGCTGTGCCGGAAAATTCCAAAATCAGATCCGTGAAGGATTTAAAGGGCAAACGCATTGCCACCGAAGTCGTCAATCTCACCAAAAAATATCTCCGGAAACATGGCGTGAAGGCGGACGTGGAATTTTCTTGGGGCGCGACGGAGGTCAAGGCGCACGAACTGGTGGACGCCATCGTGGAATTGACGGAAACCGGCTCGTCGCTGCGCGCGAACAAGCTGCGCATCGTGGACACGTTGCTGGCCTCGACTCCACGGCTTATCGCCAATCACACGGCATGGAAGGATGCATGGAAGCGCAAAAAGATTGAGACGCTGGCGTTGCTGCTCAAGGGAGCGCTGGAGGCGGAGGCGAAGGTGGGGTTGAAGATGAACATCGCCGAAACGAATCTGGCAAGCCTGCTGAAAGCGCTGCCCGCGTTGCGAAACCCGACGATTTCCAACCTAAGCCAGAAGGGCTGGGTGGCGGTGGAGACGATCATTGACGAGCACGTCGTGCGCGAAATGATTCCAAAACTCAAAGCCGCCGGCGCGGAAGGAATTATTGAATATCCTTTGAACAAAGTGGTGTATTAAATTTACGATTTACGATTGATCATTTGCGATTTAACCTCAAAGTTGAGTCGTGACCAACAGTTCAAAACAACCAGCATTTTCGGAAGATGAGTCCCTTCCGATCAAATCGTCAATCGTAAATCAAAAATCATAAATCCGCTATGGGTTCACTTAAAAAACGCCGCAAGGCCAAAATCAACAAGCACAAACGGCGCAAGAAGCTGCGTCTGCATCGTCACAAGAAGCGCACCTGGCAGAAGTAATCCTCTGCCGCGACTTCATTCATCCGTCCCAAGGCGGTTGCGCTTGCAGCAATCGCCCGGACGGTTTTTATTCCAAGGTTGCCGGCGGCCCATTTGCCCATGAAACATCGTTTTGACAAACATTACACGCGCGACGAAGCGCGGGCGTTGTTGCCGCAAATCCGCAAGTGGCTCGAGCGGCTCACCCAGCTTCGCCAAATGCTGGAACGCCATGAAAAACGGCTGGACGCCCTGATGAAAGAGGGGCACGACACGGGCGGCCAGACGGTCAACGACCAGGTTCGCACACTGGCGGACGTGCAGGAAATCCTGGCCGAGTTTCACCGCCGCCAGATTTTTATCAAGGACCTGGAACGCGGACTGGTGGATTTTCCGGCGATCATCGGCGGCAAGGAGGTCTTTCTCTGCTGGGAACAGGACGAGGAGGACGTGGAATTCTGGCACGACCTCGAAAGTGGTTACGGCGGGCGCGAGCGGCTGTAGCGTTGACGGAAAAATATTGATGCCAGCCTGTAAAGGGGTCATAAAGTAAAGGGCTCAGTCCGCAGTATTGACTCAAAACCTGGGCGGCGGTAAACCGAGTCATGCACCGCGCGTTGCGCATCGAATGTCTTGGAGCGATTTATCATCTGATGAATCGGGGCGACTGCAACATGCAAAAAACGATAGCGAGGCCAAGAATCGAAAAGAACTCCAACTGTATAAATACTGCGGACTGAGCCCTTTATGAGCATGAGGTTTACTGAAGCCCTGTCGCCTAGCATCGCCGGAAGGATTCGGAAAAACCGACGCATTTTTGCCGGTGATTTCCCAAACCTATGCTTGATAATCGTAGCTATAATTGCGTTCTTTGCCTTGCCTGGATGGCTAGGAATTAACTGCGCCTTGACCTTGGGGACTATTGCATTGATCGTTTATGGTTTCAATCGGAACTTGCTCGGGAATGTCATATCGAATTGCGCCAAAAGTTTTGTTACCCTGGGAGGGGCAGAAAGACGGTCTGAGGGATACGTTGTGCCAGAAGTCGGGTTACCGTGGCCGGAATGGATAAAATGATCAGTCAACCGACACGGGAAGAGGTATTGAGGAAGCTGCGGCGGCGTTACGAAACGGCTGGCGCGGAACACAAACGCAAGCTGCTGGATCAAGCGCAGGAGTTGCTGGGCTATCATCGCAAGTCAGCGATTCGGGCATTAGGCGCGCCCGCGCTCAGGAGAGGTCCCGTGATTCTGAGCGGTCGTCCTGTGGAGTATGAGCCGCAGTTGCTGGTGCCATGGCTGAGGCCGATCTGGCAAGCGACGGACTATGCGTGTGGGCGGCGCCTGGTGGCGATGTTACCGGAGTGGATTCCGGCCTACGAGCAATACGAGCGGCCCATGCCCGGAGAGGTGCGGGACAAGCTGTTGCTGGCCAGCGGGCGAACCCTGGACCGACTGCTGGCACCGTTGCGTGCACAAAGGCCGAGGCCGGTCGCTGACGCGACCCGGAACGTTGTTGCGCCAGCAGATTCCCATTCGCGGCAGTCTGTGGGAGGAAGGCAAAGCGGGGTGGTTGGAGGTCGATACAGTGGCGCTGTGCGGCGGCAGTGTGGCCGGGGAATTTGTGTGGATGGTCGATGGGGTGGATTACGCCACGACGTGGGTGGAAGTGCGGGCGATGTGGGGACGGGGCCAGGCTGGAACGCTGGTGGCATTGCAGGATGTGGAAGCCAGCCTGCCTTTTTCGTTATTGGGTTTGGACAGCGACAACGGAGGAGAGTTTATAAACCATCATGTGCTTAAGTGGCTGCAGAAGCGGCCGCAGCCGGTGTTCATGACGCGCAGCCGGCCGAACAAGAAAGACGACAATGCGCATGTGGAGCAGAAGAACTGGACCCATGTTCGACAGTGCTTTGGGTATGAACGGCATGACAATCCGGAGGTGGTGGAGCCGATCAATGCGCTGGTCAAGGGAGCTTATGGACAGTTGCTCAATTACTTTCATGCGAGCCTCAAACTTGATCACCAGGAGCGCGAAGCGGGGAAGGTGCGGCGCGTTTACCGACAGGCTCAAACGCCCCTGGCGCGCGTGCTGGCCAGCGCTGAGGTGGCCGAAACCACCAAGCAACGGCTGCGACAGCACAAGGCCCGGTTGAACCCCTTTGCCTTGAAAGAAACGGTGGAGCGTAGTCTCAAGCAGATCTCGGCGATCCGTCGAAACCCCAACTAAGAAAACCGGTGCTCTCGATCCAAAAAAACCAGGGACGCAAGTCCAACGAACCTTCGACCGCAGGGGGGCGCGAGCTGAGGCTCAAAGCTCGCCCCCCTGCTCGTTTTAGCTCGCTTCGAAGCGCCGGAACAGTTAACCAAAAACAAGAGCCATCGGGTAACACCCTTTTGGCACAACGATACCTGCTCTCGGGTAACAGTTACTTTTGGCGCAAGGGGCATATTGTGGCATTTTGCCAGAAAAGGAATAAAGGGACGTCCTGATAGAATCGTTGAACCAAATGATTCTGGTGTGTGGTTTGTCTCGGTGATACCACGAAGACGGTGGAAGACCCCCACTTGGGACAAAGCTACTGACGTAGGCTTCCTCAAAATAGATCATGATCACGGATGGTTGTTGTTCGAGGGCGACCAAGAGCGTTATCGGATCCCAGCACGCTCCATTATGAGGGTCTGTGAGGAGTGTGTTCGGGTCCGTGATTTGGAGGTAGTCCCGGGCGGCTTTCCGATGGATAAATGGTTAAGGTATCATATTGTAGCGGTTACACTAAGCGGTGATGCTGGAACAATCGAAGCTTGCTTTCTAGTGCTCACCGGGCGTCGCCTTTTTACTGATAAGCAACGGGATTCGGCGAATGATGCTCTTAAAGATGAGATTCTAAAACTCAAATCCGCGTTTGCGAATGATCGGTAAGTGGAAGAGAATTGGGTCGCATATAAATAGGAGGTCCACGATGCAGGTCTCTGCCTGATGAAATGAGAGAACTCGACACGCCAGCCATAGCGCTGAAGATGTCAAAGAAAATTAAACGCTGGAGCAGCTTCTCGGCTACGAACGCCTCTCATGCGAGGGGAAGCTTGCCTACAATCAGACAACATCCCAGCGCCTTGCCCACCTCGTGGCGGTGTCCCGGTCAACCTTGGGAAAATTCTTTTTGGGTCTTTCACCGAACATTCCCCGGTCAACCGAGTTAGAAACGCGACTGCATCCGGGGCTGTGAGTTTTTAGTCTGGCAGACCGGATATTTCTGGTCAATAAAACGCAAAAACTTTGAACGTTCCGCGCCGAAGTTTTTCAAAGACACAACCGCTGATTGGGCTTCAGTAATTTTCCCGGGCGGAAGCTGTTGATTTAACAGGCATGATTCAGGCGGATCGGTTGACAAAAATGTTTGGGAACAAGCGCGCCGTGGACGGAATTTCGTTTTCCGTGGGGCGCGGCGAGGTTCTCGGCTTCCTCGGCCCCAACGGCGCGGGCAAATCCACCACCATGCGGATGATTACCGGGTTCCTGCCGCCGTCGGCAGGTCGCGTGACTGTTGGCGGATTTGACATGGCTGAAAAGCCGATTCCTGCCAAACGGCTCATCGGTTATCTGCCCGAAAACGCGCCGGCCTACACAGACATGACGGTGCAAGGTTTCCTGAGTTTCGCGGCGGAAATTCGCGGCTTGCGCGGAAGCACGAAAACCAAGGCGGTGAACCGCGTCGTCGAAATGTGCTTTCTCGAAACCGTGCTGCATCAAAGCGTCGAGACGCTTTCCAAGGGCTACCGCCATCGCACCTGTTTCGCCCAGTCCATAATCCACGATCCCGACGTGCTGGTGCTGGATGAACCGACTGACGGTTTGGATCCAAACCAAAAACACGAGGTGCGCGGCTTGATCCGCCGCATGGGTGCGACCAAGGCGATCATTTTTTCAACGCACATTTTGGAGGAAGTGGACGCGGTCTGCACGCGCGCTATCATCATTGATCGTGGCAAAATCGTGGCCAACGGCACGCCGGCGGAGTTGCGGCAAAAATCGGAAATGGCCGGCGCGGTGACCTTGCGTGTCCAAGGCGCAACCTTTGCGGAGGTTTCGGCGCGACTTTCCCGAATTCCGCAGGTGAAACGCGTAATCACGCTGGAAGAAAAGAAGAACGGGGCCGCGGTTCGCGCCTTTCCGCAATCCAATGCCGCGAACGGCGAGCTGGCGCGCGCCATCGGCGCGGCGGTCGGCGGCTGGCAGATTGAGCAATTGCAGACCGAAGAAGGCCGGCTGGACGAGGTATTCCGTCGGCTGACCATGCCGGATACGGCAAACCAGAAGTCGGAAGTGGGAGATCGAAAGCCGGAATGAATGCCATTGCGAACATCAAGACTATCACCAAACGCGAATTGAGCGCGTACTTCGCGTCCCCGCTGGCCTACGTGTTCATTGTCATTTTTTTGCTGTTGTGCGGCTTTTTCACGTTCATGGTGGGCACGCGCATGGGCACCTTCTTCGAGCACGGGCAGGCGTCGCTTGACACCTTTTTCATCTGGCACCCGTGGTTTTATCTATTTCTGGTGCCGGCGGTGGGGATGCGGTTGTGGTCGGAGGAACGGCGTGTCGGCACGCTGGAACTGCTGCTGACGATGCCCATCACCAGTTGGCAGGCGATTGTCGGAAAATTCCTGGCGTCTTGGCTGTTTCTCGCGCTGGCGCTGGCGCTGACATTTCCACTGGTCATCACGGTGAACTACCTCGGTAACCCGGAAAACGGCGTGATTTTCTGCGGTTACGTCGGCAGTTGGCTGATGGCCGGGGCGTATCTGGCCGTCAGTTGCATCACTTCGGCTATGACGCGGTCGCAGGTGGTGAGTTTCATCGTGTCGGTCGTGCTTTGCCTTTTCCTGCTGCTGGCGGGATTTTCGCCGGTGATCCAGTTTCTTTCCGGCTGGGCCAGCCCCGCCATCATTCAGCTCGTTGCCGCGTGCAGCGTCATCACACACTTTGAGAATTTCCAGAAAGGCGTGCTGGATTCACGCGACGTGATTTTCTTCCTAACGCTAATCGTATTTTCCCTGTTCACCACCGCCGTGATTTTGCGCGGGCATCGGAAATGAAACAAAAATCGTTTGAAATGCTTTTGTATTCGGCGGCAGGCATCGTGGCGATGGCGGTGCTGCTGGTGGCGGTCAACGTCATCTCGTCCGAGTTTCCAGCGCGCGCCGATCTCACTGCGGAAAAAATCTATACGCTCTCGCCCGGCACACGAGCGATTCTGGCCCAGCTCAAATCACCGGTGACGATCCGTTTTTACTGCACGCGGAACGTGACCCCGACAGCGGAGAGTCTTTATCTGCAAAATTACGCCCGGCAGGTGGGCGATCTGCTGGACGAATACAAGGACGCCGCCGCCAGCAAAATCATCATACAAAAGTTCGATCCGGAGCCGGATTCGGACGCCGAGGATTCGGCGCGGCTGGACGGCATCGAGCCGGAAGCCATGCCGACTGGCGACAAGTTTTACCTCGGCCTGGCGGTGAACCTTCTGGACGCCAAACAGACCGTCAAATTGTCGCCTGATCGACAGCGTTTGTTGGAATACGACATTTCGCGCGCGATTTCGCGGGTGATGAACCCGGTCAAGCCTGTGGTGGGTGTGATGAGCGCGCTGCCGGTATTCGGCGAGCAGGCCAATCCCATGATGGAGGAGGAGGGCCAGCGCGGCACACCGCCCTGGGAAATTATCAATGAATTAAGCGGTGATTACACGGTCCGACAAGTACCGCTGGACACAGACACAATTGACAAGGACATCAAGGTATTGCTGGTGATTCATCCGCGCGGCATCAGCGCCGGAGCGCAGTTTGCCATTGACCAGTTTGTTTTGCGCGGCGGGAAATTGATCGCCTTCCTGGACCCGTTGAGCGTTGCCGACATCCGCAGCCAGAATCCGATGATGGGCGCGCAAAACATGGGAGCGTCCTCGCTCGGCACCCTGCTCAAGGCGTGGGGTGTTGATTTTGACACCAGCAAGGTGGTGGCGGACCTGAATTTCAAAATGCAGTTGGCTGACCAAAATGGCCAGCCTGCCGACGCCCCGGCATTTTTGGATGTGAATTCCGAGGGCATCAACACCAACGACATCATCACGGCCGATTTGAACGACGTGTGGCTGCCTTACGCCGGCGCGTTCACCGGCGTGCCGGCCGCCGGCTTGAAGGAAACCGTGTTATTGAAAAGCACGAAAGATGCGGAATTGACCGGCGCATTCATCTACGATTTAAGCGGCCCGCAAATCATGCAGAATTTCAGTGCGACGGGCGTTGAATATCCGCTGGCCATCGAACTGACCGGTAAATTCAAAACCGCCTTTCCCGACGGGCCGCCCGCCGGTGACACGAACGACGTTTCCAAAGCCGCCGGTTTTTTGAAGGAGGTCAACGGCGTCAACACGGTCATTCTGGTCGGCGACGCGGACATGCTTTCCGACCAATTCGCCTTGCGCGAAGTCAACACGATTTTCGGCACCATGGCGATGGCATTGAATGACAACCTGAGCTTTGCCCAAAACGCCGTTGGCCAAATGGCCGGCAACAGTGATCTCATCGCCATGCGCAGCCGCGGCGTGGAAAACCGTCCGTTCACCGTCATCAAAAAATTGGAGGCAGCGGCTGAAATGCAGTACCAGAGCAAGATCAAGGAGTTGCAGGACAGTCTGGCGGCCACCCAGCAGCGGTTGAATGAGTTGCAACAAACCAAGAGCCAGAGCCAGCGCTACATCCTTTCGCCGGAGCAGCAGGCGCAGATAGAAAATTTTCAAAAGCAGGAGGCCAAGGTCAGGAGCGATTTGAAAACGATGCAAAAGAATTTGCGGCATGATGTCGTTTCGCTGCAAACGCACATTGAATGGATCAATATTGCCGCTATGCCGGCAGTGGTCAGCGTGTTCGGTCTTGGACTGGCGGCGTGGAAACGCAAACGGACTTCGGCGAAATGAACCGCAAACAATTTATCGTGCTGTTGGTTTTGGTGGTCGTGCTCGGCGGCGCGGCCTGGCTGCATTACCGCAAGCAGGTGGCAGGGTGGGGCAATCAGAACCCGAAATTAGGACAAAAATTGCTTGGCAATTTTCAGGTCAACGACGTCGCGCAAATCCGCATTCAGGAAGACACAAATGATCTGACACTGGCGAAAACCAACGGAATCTGGTGTGTCGGCCAACGCGATGATTATCCGGCGAATTTTGCTGAAATCAGCCAGCTCCTCTTGAAGCTGCGGGATTTGAAAATTGTTCAGGCCGAGGAGGTGGAACCGTCGCAATTATCTGAGTTGAATCTGGCTCCGCCGGGGCAGGGGACTAACTCGGCGACATCCCTGGAATTGTGCGATGCCGCTGGCAAACCGATCCGCACATTGTGGCTTGGCAAGCAACACATGCATGGGAGCGGCCAGCCCGGGCCGGACGCGGCGGATGAGATCTGGCCGGACGGGCGTTACGTGCTGGCGGCGAGTAATGCAACCTCGGTGGCGGTCATTTCCAGTCCCTTGAATGAAGTGAATCCGGCACCAGATCAGTGGCTGGACAAGACATTTTTCAAGATTGAAAAACCGCAAAGCATTTCCGTGGACTTCCCGGAGGCCACGAATTCCTGGAAACTGGTGCGCGCCAGCGAAACCAACAGTTGGGCATTGGCGGAAGCAAAACCAGGTGAGAAGCTGGACGAGTCCAAGGCTTCCGAAACGGCGGAATCATTTTCTTCCCCGAGTTTTGTGGACGTGGCCACGGACTTGGACAAGAAGCAAACGGGTTTGGACAAACCCACGTTGGTTGAAATGAAGACCTTTGACGGATTTGATTATTCGCTGAAGATCGGTCTCGAGACGAATGACAATTATTATCTCACTGTCAAAACATCCGCCGCGTTCCCCAAGGAACCGGCCGCGGCCAAGGGTGAGAAACCGGAACAGCAGGCGGCGTTGGATAAGACGTTTCGGGCCAATCTGAAAAAGCTGCAGGACAAACTCGCGCAGGAAAGTGCGTTCAGTAAATGGGTTTATCTTGTACCCACTTGGTCGGTCAATCCGCTGCTCAAAACCCGTGGGCAGCTTCTGGTTTCCAAACCGGCGACCACGAAGACAGACACAACTGCCGCCCTCCACCGAAATCCGGCGAAGGCAAAATCGTAAGCCGCCGCCTTCGGGTCAGCGCGTTTTTTCCATTCCGACGCAACCAGTATGACGCGGATTGGCGCGGAACATCGACTGGGAATTTTCCGCCAGCGGCGCAGGCCGGTTTGTTGTGTTGATCGCCTCCAACCAATTTTCCTCAGCGAGGTAAATGGTCCCATCCTTACCCGAGTTGCGGCGCAACGCGTAGAATCGTGAGTCGGGAAATGATTGCTGACTGGAACACAGCTCAAAACCTGTGCGAGGCAGAGCAGCAGCTCGGGTTATAGAGCCACCTGTCTGCTCCGATATCCGACTATGCGAATCAAATGGGCAGATGAAAATCTATCCTGCCAATGACATTCCCGCGTCGTTCTCAAACGGATTATTAATTTGCAGCGCTTCCGTGCAGCACCTGGTGAAGCGCGTGCAGCATGGCTTCGGTGGAGTAGGGTTTGCGGATGAAATGCTCGGTCTCAGCGCCGTTGGCCCGGGGCGCGGCATACTTGGAGCCGAAGCCGCTCGAGCCGATGATTTTGACCTCGGGATTGATGGACCGGAGAGCCACGATGGTGGCCGGACCATCCATGACGGGCATCGCCATGTCTGTGATGACGGCGGCAATTTCATTCCGACGGGAGCTGTAGAGCGAAGCGGCCTCGACGCCGTTGGCGGCCAGCAGGACGCGGTATCCGAAACACTCCAGCGTCTTTTGCGCGACCGCGCGGATGGGCTCTTCGTCGTCCACCACGAGCACCAGTTCGTTGCGGCCGCGCGGCAGTTTGATTTGTTCCGTAGCCGCGTTTTCCGCGGCTTTCGGGGCGGCGTTGGCCGGCAGATAGACCTTGAACGTGCTGCCCTTGCCCGGCTCGCTGTAGCAATGGATGAAACCGCCGTGACTCTTGACGATGCCCAACGTGGTGGACAATCCCAGTCCGGTTCCATGTCCGGGATCTTTGGTGGTGAAAAACGGATCGAAGATGCGGTCATGGATTTCCTTCGGAATCCCGGTGCCGGTGTCGGTCACTTCGAAGACGACATACGGACCGGGTTTGGAGCCGAGATTCATCCGCGAATAAGCTTCGTCGAGCACCACGTTTTCGAGGCGGAAGGACAATTTGCCGCCATTGGGCATGGCGTCGCGGGCGTTGACAGCGAGATTCAGCAGAACTTGATAAAGCTGAGTGGAGTCGCCGGTGATGGTCCAGAGGCCGGCGGGGGAATCGCACTCAAATTCCACTGATTTGGGAAAGGTTTCCTGGATGATCTGTTTGATTTCGCGGATGATGTAAGCGGGCTGGACGGGGATGCGCTCGCCTTGGACGCCGCGGCCAAACGTCAACACCTGTTTGACCAACTTCGCGCCGCGCTCGACGTTGGTTTCCAGCGCGTTCAGCAGTTTTTGGCCGTCCGCATCGTTGATTTTCCCCTTCAACAACTGGACCGCGACGAGGAGCGGGGTCAGCACGTTGTTGAGGTCGTGGGCAATGCCGCCGGCCACCGCGCCGATGTTTTCCATGCGTTGTGCGCGGAGGAACTGCGCTTCCAGTTTTTTCTTTTCGGTAATGTCGGCACTGATTGTGAGAATTGACTTGGGGATTCCCTGAGGGTCGCGAACCAGGGTCCAGCGTGTTTCTTCGATCACTTCCTGGCCGCTTTTGGTTCGCAGGGTAAATTCCCCTTGCCAATCGCCCTTTTCCAAAACGGCTTTCCAGGCTGCTTCGTATTTGGCACCATTGGAAAAATCTTTGTGCAAAAGGCGTCCCACCTTCTTTCCAATGGCTTCTTGAGCGGTCCAACCGTAAATCCGCTCGGCACTCTTGTTCCAATACCGGACGCGGTCTTCCAAATCGCGCACCAGGATGGCTTCAGGGGCCAAGTCCAATAATCGCGCTTGATCACGGATTTGTTCCTCTGTCCGTTTACGCTCGGTGATGTCGCGGGAAATGCCAAACGTTCCGACGACTTGCCCCTCCGGGTTCCAGAGTGGCATCTTGGTGGTGGAAACCCATCCGACTCGTCCACCCAGCCAGGTTTCCTTTTCCTCCTTTCCCACCAGCGGCTTCCCGGAGCGAATAATTGCTTGTTCGTCCTCATAGGCCTGCCGGGCGTGTTCTTCACTGAAGAAATCAAAGTCCGTCTTGCCAATCGCTTCCGCCGGGTCGTTCAAGCCAACATGGCGTCCTAGCGCCGGGTTGACCCGGATAAAGCGGCTGTCTCTATCTTTGAAATAAATCTTGTCCGGAATGTTGTCCAGGAGCGTTCGCAGCAATTTACGTTCATTGGCCAAGGTCTCTTCGATCTGCTGGCGTTCGGTGCGGGCGCGCAAGGCTTGAATCCCGTAGGCCAGGTCATCGGCCAGTTCCGCCAACAACTTCGCCTCTCTGGCATCAAAGGCATTCGCATCGGAGGAGTAAATGTTCAGGATGCCAAACGTTTTTCCGTCGGTTAGCAGGGGTAACGTAATCGAGGAGATATAGCCGCGTTTGATTGCTTCATCGCGCCACGGTGCGACGGTCGGATCGGTCCTAAAGTCACGACATACTGCTGGTTGACCCGTGCGGATGGCCCTGCCAGTAGGAGTGCCTCCCCGTTCGGCGTCGGCCCAGGTGAGGCTCAACTTTTCGAGGTAGCCTTCCTCATAGCCTGCATGGGCGGCGGGCTGAACGGTTCTTTGTTCGTCATGCTTGGCAAAGCCGACCCAGGCAAACCGATAACCGCCTTCCTTGACGATCACGCGGCAAATCTCCTGCAATAACGCAGGCTCTGTCGTGGCGCGCACCAAGGCTTGATTGCAGTCGCTGATGGTTTGCAGGGCGCGCTGGGTGCGGAGGAGGGTTCCTTCCACCTGTTTGCGCTCGGTGATATCGAGGTTAATACCAGCCAGACCGGTCACGCGACCGGTGGCGTCGCACAGCGGGACTTTCGATGTCAGGAACCAGATGACTGAGCCGTCGGGTTTGGTGAAGCTTCCCTCGCGATTGATGACCGCGTTGCCCGAATCGAGCACCTTCTGGTCGTCCGCGCGGTAAGCCGCCGCCTCCTCCGGCGGAAACAAGTCGGAATCGGTCTTGCCGAGAATTTCCGTTTCGGAAGTTACGCCTGCGTAACTGAGTTCCACCGGATTGGCGAGCGTTTTGCGCCCGGCAAGGTCTTTCAGATAAATGGCCACCGGCAAGTGGTCCACCAAGGTGCGCAAGAGCGCCCGCTCGTTGGCAATGGTCTGCTCCGCCTCCTTGCGTTCCGTGATGTCATTCAAGGTAAGCAGCAAGTGGGGTTCGTTGTTGCGAACGAAGCAACTGAAGTTGCCCACCACCCAAACCTCCTTGCCGAAGGTGCTGACGAAGCGGAATTCTCCCCCCTGCGGGTCTTTGGTGGCCAGGGTTTTTTCCGCCGCTTCCAGCAAGCCGGAATCGCGCCAGGATTCGAGTTGTCGAAAATCCTGTTTCAAAATTTGCGGCACAGTCGCTTGGATGATTTGGGCTGCGGCCTCGTTGGCCACCACACATTCGCCGGAAGCTTTATAGACTACGATCCCCGCAGGCACGTCGGTAATAATTTTTCGATTGAAATCCAGCGTCTCGACCAGTTGCTGGTCCATTTTCTTGCGCTCGGTAATGTCTTCTTTGAACGCCAAAAAATGGGTGATTTTACCCGCTTCATCGAAGATCGGCGAAATCGCGGCCAGTTCCCAGTAAAGCTCACCGTTCTTTCTCCGGTTGTGAAACTCCCCGTGCCAGTCCTTGCCGGACGTGATGGTTTGCCACAAGTGCGCGTATTCCTCCGGCGGCGTTTCGCCGGACTTCAGGATACGCGGATTTTGTCCTCGCGCTTCCGCCGCCGAATAGCCGGTAGTCTCCGTGAAATGCGGGTTCACGTATTCAATCTCGCCCGCCAGATTGGTGATGACGATGGTCAACGGGCTTTGCTCCACCGCGCGCGACAACTGGCGCAATCGCTCCTTCGCCCGCTCATTTACGCGAAACACGAGCCAGGCGGTCACGGCGGCGATGACGCCACTGAACGTAATCGTGACGGCGTGTGACTGCCAGATGTGGATTTGCGGAAAGAAGGTTTGTTTCAGAGTCTCCAATAGAAACACCATTACGGACATGCACAGCGCCGCCGCAAATGAGGCAAACAACGGGCTGGCATTCCGTTTACCAGATGCTTCCCCCATTCGCGGTTCGGCTGTTTTTCTGCCGTCCGGCGAATCCCTTGGAATGACCGGCGACGTATTCATGAATTCATAAAGGTCACAATTTCAGATTATTGGAGCAATTTTTCAGCCAATAAAAAAGTGGGACAGGCCATTTTTTAGCAAATTCTGACACAAAATGGCTATCCATGGCCGTTGGTGCCGGGCACTGGCCACACAGAACAGATTCTCGTCGTCCAAAGGTCCCGATATGCGAATCTGAAAAGGTCTGTATTTTTACAAGAATGCCTTTCAGGCCGTAACCTCATTTCGTGCAAACTTGCAACTTGCACACGCACGAACTACCTTTCGCACCCTTATGGAAAAAGTGATTGTCATCGGTTCGGGTTGCGCGGGCTGGACGGCGGCCCTTTACACCGCACGCGCCAATCTCCAGCCGCTCGTGCTTACCGGCAAACAGCCCGGTGGCCTGCTCACCACCTCCAGCATCGTGGAAAATTATCCCGGCTTCCCCGAAGGCGTGGACGGCTACGAGTTGATGACACGAATGCAGAAGCAGGCGGAACGTTTCGGCGCGCGCGCAAATTTTGGAACCGTCGAAATGGTGGATTTTTCCAAAAGGCCTTTTACGCTCACCGTGGACGGTGAAAGGGTCGAGACGCAAAGCGTCATCATCGCCACCGGCGCAAGCCACCGGCATCTGGGCGTGCCCGGCGAGGATTTGCTCGAAACCAAGGGCGTGACGTATTGCGCGACCTGCGACGGCGCGCTGCCGGTGTTCCGCAACCAGCCGCTTGTCGTGGTCGGTGGCGGCGATTCCGCATGCGAAGAGGCGCTTTACCTGACGCGGTTCGGCTCGGTCATACACCTGATTCACCGGCGCGACGAGCTGCGTGCGTCCAAAATCATGGCCGAACGCGCGTTGTCGAACTCTAAAATCAAGCCGGTTTGGGACTCGGTAGTGACCGAAGTGCTCGATCCGAAACAGGACAAGGTGACCGGTGTGAGATTGAAAAACGTCAAGACTGGCAGGGAAACAGTCCTGGATTGCGTCGGCGTATTCATCGCTGTCGGTCACACACCGAACACGGAGATTTTCAAGGGTCAGATCGAGATGGACGCCAACGGGTTCATCGTGCCCAAGCAGGGCATGATGACGAACGTACCGGGCGTGTTCGTAGCGGGCGATTGCGCGGACCATATTTATCGTCAGGCCGTGACGGCGGCGGGCGCGGGCTGCGCGGCGGCAATTGACGCGGAACGGTTTCTCGCGGCGCAGAACCAGTGACACTGGACTCTGCTCAACGCGCGATTCGTCCGTTGTAGGCTTTGAGGATATCGTCCATCTGCCGGTTCACGGCGGCATCTACGCACCGGCGCTTTTTGTCGTCATCGAACCAAGCCGTGGCGCGGCGGATCCCTTCACGAAACGGGATGACAGCTTGAAAACCGGGGACGAAGGTTTTGATTTTGCTGTTGTCGAAGACAGTGCTCCACGTTTTGTCCCCCAGAAGGCTGCCAGTCAAATCCGGCGCCACCCGAACGATGAAATCCGAGGGAATATGCACCAGGTTTGCCTCCACGCCCAAAGCTTCGGCGATGGTTTGATAAATCTGGTTCCACGTCAGCACCTCATCCGAGGTGATGTGAAATGCGTGGCCGATGGCCTGGCCGTTTCCGAGCAGTCCAATGAATCCCCGCCCAAAATCTTCGGCATGGGTCATCGTCCAGAGCGACGAGCCATCGCCGTGGACGATGATGGGTTTCCCCTTTTTTAGGCGGTCGGCCAGCGTGTAGCAGCCAAAGCCACCGATGGCGACGGGGAAATAATGGTCGTAGGTAAATGTGGGGCGGACGATGGTTATGGGAAAATGTTCCTCGCGGTACGCGCGCAACAGGCGCTCCTCGCAGGCGATTTTGTTGCGCGAGTAATCCCAGAACGGATTGCATAGTGGCGTTGACTCCGTCGTCAGGTAGTGCGCGGGCGGCTTTTGATAAACCGAGGCGGAACTGATGAAAATAAGCTGTTTGGTCCTGTCCTTGAACAGCGCGAGGTCACGCTCGATGTGCTCCGGCGTGAAGGCGATCCAATCCACCACCGTGTCGAAATGCAGATTTTGCAGCGCGGCTTGCGCGGCTTTGGCATCGTTGATGTCAACCGTCAAGCTATGGCTGCCCGGCGGGTTTTTTGCCTGGAAACCGCGGTTCAGCAGATAAAGCTCGTGCCCTGCGTCCAGCACCTGCTGGCTGACTGCGGTGCTGATTTTTCCGGTGCCGCCAATAAAGAGAATTTTCAAGCCCATCGGGTTGGAAATGGCCTTTTTCATAATCACATCCTCAAAGTTCCTGTGCTTGATTATATTTGACGTGTCCGGCATGTCGAGCCGTGCTTGCTTGGGAAGTTCAATTGCCTTTACACTGTCTGTCGTCTCAACCATCGAAATGCCGCTGACCACATTTGAACAACTGATCCCGGAACTCCGGGACGCCATTGGCCCGGTGATTCTCATTTCCGGCGTGGGCCTGCTGCTGCTGACAATGACCAACCGGCTGGGCCGCGCCATTGATCGCGCCCGGCTGTTGAAGCGCGAATTGTCCGGGCGCACCGGCCACGAACGCGAGCAAACGCTGGCGCAGGTGGCCATCATTTATCGGCGCGCGCGCATGATTCGGGTGAGCATTTTGCTGGCAGCCATCAGCGTGCTGCTGGCGGCGGCGCTCATCGTCACGCTTTTTTTGAGCGCGCTGGTGCAATGGCAGCAGGGCACGCTCGCGAGCATTATTTTCATCTGCTCCATGGTTTCGCTTGTGGGTTCGATGATCGCCTTCATTTGGGACATCAACCTTTCCCTTCACGCGCTCAAGCTCGAATTGGAAACTGCAGAAACAAACACCAAATAGACTTCAGCTTCTCATTGACGCTTTGTTCGGTGCAAAAAACGGTTCACGTTTGGCAATTCCGTTCCAGAATTCTTCATTGACGGTGGAGCGGTTGCCGTTAAATTGTGCCTTCGGTTTTTGCTAAACATTTTTTTGAAGAAGGATAAAAAACTATGGCAGTGAAAGTTGCAATCAACGGGTTCGGGCGCATCGGTCGCTTGGTCTTCCGCGCGCTCGTCGAACAAGGCATGGTGGGCAAGGACATCGAGGTGGTCGCCGTCGGCGATATCGTTCCGGCGGACAACCTGGCGTATCTGCTCAAGTACGATTCCATTCAGGGACGCTTCAAGGGTACCGTTGGCTCGGAGAAATCCGCCGCCGACAAGCCGGACGACGACGTGCTCATCGTCAACGGCAAGAAAATCAAGGTGGTGAGCGCCAAATCGCCAGCCGAATTGCCGTGGAAAGCGTTGGGTGTGGACTTGGTGATTGAATCCACCGGCCTGTTTACGGATGTCGAGAAGGCGAAGGGCCACATCACCGCTGGCGCGAAGAAGGTCATCATTTCCGCTCCGGCCAAGGGCGATTGCCTCACGGTCGTCATGGGCGTGAACGAGGGCAAATACGATCCCAAGCAGCATCATGTCATTTCCAACGCGAGCTGCACAACGAACTGTCTCGCACCGGTCGTTTATGTGCTGCTCAAGGAAGGGTTCGGAGTCGAAGAAGGTTTGATGACGACGATCCACAGCTTTACCGCCACACAAAAGACCGTGGATGGCCCCAGCAAGAAAGACTGGAAAGGCGGCCGCAGCGCTTCCATCAATTTGATTCCATCAACGACCGGCGCGGCCAAAGCGGTCGGCTTGGTGCTGCCGGAAGTGAAGGGCAAGCTGACCGGCATGTCCATTCGCGTGCCGACGCCGACGGTTTCCGTTGTTGACCTCACGGTCAAGACGGTCAAGGAAACGAGTTACGCGGAGATTTCCGCCGCGATGAAGAAAGCGAGCGAGACCTACCTGAAGGGTATTCTCGGTTACACCGAGGACGAGGTGGTTAGCTCGGATTTCATCCATTGCGAACTGTCCTCGATTTTCGATCAGGGCTCCGGCATCGAGTTGAACAAGAAGTTCTTCAAGCTCGTAAGCTGGTATGACAATGAATGGGGTTACAGTTGCCGCGTGGGCGATTTGATCAAGTTCATGCTCAAGAAAGGGCTGTAAGCCACAGAGCACAATTCAAATGGCGATCCGGCAACGGGTCGCTTTTTTATTTTCGATTGATTTCAATTTGTGCAGCCGCGTAAATCGTAAATTTCAAGGTTTGGTCTGCGGTGTTGGCTGAATCACCTTTTCCTTCTCCAGTTTGTGGAGCTTGGGCGCGATGACAATCTGGCAGTAGGGCGCGCTGGAGTTGTTGTCGTAATATTCCTGATGATAATTCTCGGCCTTGTAAAAATGTTTGAGGGGCACGATTTGAGTGACGATGGGGTGTTTGAAATTCGTTTGCGCCTCCGCCTTGGATTTTTCGGCAATCCTCTTCTGCTCCTCGTCACGGTAAAGGATGATGGAACGGTAGGATGTGCCCACATCAGCGCCCTGGCGGTTCAACGTGGTCGGGTCGTGCGCCTGCCAGAACACGTCGAGGAGTTTCGCGTAGGAAATTTTCGCGGGGTCAAATTCGATTTGTGTTACTTCGGCATGGCCGGTGGTTTCGGTGCAGACCTGCTCATAAGTGGGATTGGGAGTGGTGCCGCCGGCAAAGCCGCTGGTGACGGAAATGACGCCAGGAAGCCGCTCGAAGACGGCTTCCATGCACCAGAAGCAGCCGCCACCCAGATCGGCGATTTCAATTTTGTTCGTTTCGGTTGGGTTCATGGCATTGGTTGTGGTGGAACCGGCAAGCGCAGTGAAATTCAGCGCGCTCGCAGTCAGCAAAATATAAATCGTGTTTTTCATCTTTCCACTATAAAACGAGAGACCTTACACTATTTGCTGTCAATTTTCCTCCCCTGATTCGAAAACTCCGCCCGGTGACAGGGTGGTATCTTTTCCAAAATGTTCCGGATACAGCGCTCGGAAATGACGTGCTCGCGGTCAAGCCATTTGCCCAAGTCAATCAGCCTGCAACGCCGCGGGCAAAACGGCCCCCACGGCTTGGCAAACCAATCACCGGACTTTTTGCGCGCCGGGCATGTCACTTTGGTCGCGGGCAGATTCATTCGATTGGCTGGCGCTTGCCGTATGGTTGGTTTTCATGAGGGAAACGTAATCCTCCAAGATATTTTCCGTTTCGTTGAGCAACGGATCGGGCGGCGGCGCGTTGGTGCCGACGGTGGTGCTGGAGACGGCTATAGGGGTGACTTTGGTAGCTCTTGCCAAACCTTCAGAGAGACGAGGTGACACAGCCGCTGTGTTCGTTGCCGCGGCCACCATGTTCGTCGGCCAAAGCATCGGCGGCAGGCCGGGCTTGTTGGCGTTCTCGACGGTGATTTCATAGATTTGTTCGTCGGGTGCCTTGCGTTTGGCGCGTTCGGCGTCACGAGCTTTTTGGCGGAGGACATTTTGTTCCGCCCGCTTGAGTTCCTCGCGCTCGTTGAGCGAGGCGGTTTTGTCGGCCTGCAGTTTTTGGAGTTCGGCAATGTCCTGTCGGGTGTAAATAAAATCCTGATTGGTGGCCACGCGCGCTTCGGAAAGCTTGCGCAATTCAGGGAGATAGGGCTGGACCATGTTCAGCTGGTTATAGTCCACCGGAGGAATGGTGTCCCACGGCAGGGCATTGGGGAGCGAGCTTTCGCCGATATCGTCCAGATAACTCAACGTGTCAGGCAGCACAATGTCAGGCACGACGCCCTTCAACTGGGTGGAGGCGCCGCTGATGCGATAGAACTTGCGGATGGTGATTTTAACAGTACCCGGGTCGTTGGAGGCGGATTCATTTGGCGACCAGATGAATGGCCGCAGGGGATTCAAATTTTGCACCGTGCCCTTGCCATAGGTTGAGCTGTCGCCAACGATCAGCGCCCGGCCGTAATCCTGCAATGCGCCGGCCACGATTTCCGTCGCGGACGCACTGAACCGATTTACGAGCACGACGAGTGGCCCGCGGTAAAGGGCGTTGGTTGACGTGTCTGGGTCCACGACGACGTGGCCTGCCGGTGAACGAACGAGTACAACCGGGCCGTTGGTGACGAACAAGCCAGTGAAATTAACGGCTTCTTCCAGTGAGCCGCCACCGTTGTATCTCAAGTCAAGGATGATGCCGGAGACGTTTTCCTGTTCGAGTTTTTGAATCAGGCGCGTGACGTCAACGGTAGTGCTCTTTCGGGTCAAATCCCCATTGTCGCCGGGCAAATCCACCGTTGCGTAGAATGACGGCAGATCAATGATTCCCAAGCGGTTTGTGCCGCCGTGGCCGTCAGGAATTAAAACCAGATCGGCCTTGGCCTCCGCGTCTTTAATTTTGATTTCGTCCCGAATCAGGGTCACAACGCGGCGCGAATTGGGCTCGTCAGGGGGGATGATGGTCAACCTTACTTGGGTGCCTTTCGGGCCGCGAATCATTTGGACAACCTTGGAAAGTTCCATGTCCACCACGTCCACCGGCGGTTGGTTGCTCTGCGCGACGGCCACGATGCGGTCACTGGGGGCAAGTTGTTTGCTTTTCGCTGCGGGACCGCCGGGCACCAATGAGACAATCGTGCAATAGCCGTCTGGGGAACGGAGTTCCGCGCCGATGCCAAAAAGCGCCAGGCTCATATCAATGGAAAAGTCCTGGGCGTGGCTGACATTGAAATAATCCGAATGTGGGTCATAGGCGCGGGCAAGCGCCTCCAAATATGTCTGCAACACGTCGCTGCCGTCCCATTCGGTAAACATGCGCAACAACCAATTGTAATGGTGCGCGAGTTTGTCTTCTATTTCCTTGGGAGCGGATTCGGGCAAAGGCAGAATCACGCTGCTGTTGGTCGGCGAGATTCTACGGCTGAGGACCTCCTGCAAATAATCGTAAAGCAGCCGTTGCCTCCAGAGGGACCGCGCCTCGGCCAGGTTTTTTGGATACGGGGCCTTGCGCCGGTCCAGGAGAATATACTCATGGGTGTTTAACCAAAACCGATCATGTTTCAGCAGTTTATCATCATAAGCAACCCGCTGCTTCAGGCGTTCCAAAAAGCGCTCGAAAATCTGGTAGGCCGGCGTCAGATCGGCAACACTGCGGTCATTGATGGTGAGCGTGTCGAGATTCGTCCGGTAGTGCGCGAATTCCGCAAGGTCCGATTTCAGAAAATAGAGATGCTGCGGGTCAAGCGAGTCCAGATAGCCATCGAAGAATTTCTCCGACATCTTCTTGTCGAGGGGTTGCTGCGAGTATTGATATTCCTCCAGCAAACGCGCGGTAACGTAAGCGATGCGGCCGTCATTGGGGCCGGGAGTGAGTTCGGGGGGCGCATTGGTGTTGTCCGGCGTCGCGGCCGCGGTGTTGAAATGCAGGAGGACACCCAGCAGGAGCCATGCGAAAAACTTCGAGCTCGAACTCCAGAATGTGTTGTTATTGTTTGAATGGCGCGTTATCATTGGCACAATTTGATTAACTATAGCAGGTTTCGTTCAACGGGAAAGCATTTTGCGCACGGCGGGAGTGGAAATTGAAAATGGGTTGCAATTTGAGAATGGATCGCTATTTTGAAACGCTTATTATCCATGAAAACCATCATATTGACAGTTGTTTTTTCTTTGACGGTCGCAGGGCCGTTGCTGGCCTATGACACCAATGTATTGAGCAATGACAAATTGCGCATCAGCTACGCCATCGGCATGATGCTCGGCGGAAATTGGAAGCAGGCAGGAATTGAAGTGAACGATGACACTGTGCTTCGCGGCCTGAAAGATGTCCAGTCTGGTGGTTCCACGCTGATGACGGAGCAGGAAATGGGCGCGACGTTGAATCAATTCAGGCAGGAACTCGCCGCGAAGCAGGAAAAAATGCGCCAGGAAATCGCCGAAACAAACAAGCAGGCTGGCGATGCGTTTCTGGCTGAAAACAAGGAAAAGCAAGGAGTGGTCACGTTACCCGACGGGTTACAGTACAAAGTCATCAGCGAAGGTGCCGGGCCGACGCCCAAGCCCACCGACACGGTGACTGTGAGCTATGCAGGCACGCTCATTAACGGGACGAAATTTGACAGTTCGGACAAGGCCCAGCTTCGCGTTGACGGCGTCATACGCGGTTGGAGTGAAGCCATTCAACGAATGAAGGTCGGCGACCAATGGCAATTATTTATTCCCCCGGATCTGGCCTACGGTTTATACGGCCGTCCGCCGCGGATTGGCCCCAACTCCGTTTTGATTTTTACAATCAAACTGCTTTCCATTGACCACCCCAACCCGGCTGCCAGTGAAATCAGCCATCCCAAACCGCTTACCAGCGACATCATCATGGTGCCTTCGGCCGAGGAAATTAAAAAGGGCGCAAAGGTGAAGATCATTAAACCTGAAGATTTGCAAAAGGCGGAGCAACAATCGCAAACGACAAACTGACCGCTGGCAGGCTGGCAGGGTTTGAACGTTCAAGCGGTCAAGCTGTCACCTTTCATGAACAGGTTTGATGATTTTATGCATCGTTTTTCACGACCGGCATTCGGGGTTTTTGCTGCTACCATCGGGGCTTTGGCGATGGTCGGGTTGTTTCACCTGACTTCATGGGGGCGGGAAACGGGACCGGACATCAAGGTCGAAAACACCCCAATCAATCGAGACGCGAAGCTCGGCGTGAGTTTTGCGCCCATGATAAAAAATGCCGCGCCCTGCGTGGTGTACATTTATTCCACCCGCTTTGTGCGTGTGCGCCCTTACCGCAATCCTCTTTTAAGCGATCCATTTTTCCGCCAATTTTTTGGCGATCAGTTTCCACAAGACAGCCAGCCCCGCACGCGGAAAGAGGAAAGCCTCGGCTCGGGGGTGATTGTTTCGCCGGACGGTTACATTTTGACGGCCAATCACGTCGTTGACGGTGCGGACGAAATCAAAGTCAAAGTTGCATCTGCCGGCGGCGATAAACAATACAGCGCCAAGGTCGTTGGCACCGACCCGCCAACCGATGTTGCGGTGTTGAAAATTGACGCCAAGGAGTTACCCGCCATCACGCTGGGTGACAGTGATCAACTGGAAGTCGGCGACATGGTTCTGGCCATCGGGGATCCTTTTGGACTTGAACGAACGGTGACCATGGGCATTGTGAGTGCGCTTGGACGCAGCGGATTTCAACTCGACGACCAAGGCGGCAGCCAGCCCAACTACCAGGATTTCATCCAAACGGACGCGGCCATTAACCCGGGCAATTCCGGCGGCGCGCTGGTGGACGCCGAAGGCCGGCTGGTGGGCATCAACACCTTTATTCTCAGCAGCACCTATGGCAATGAAGGCATCGGTTTCGCCGTGCCCATCAATCTGGCGCGTCATGTCATGGAGCGCTTGATTCACAGCGGCAAAGTCACGCGCGGCTACCTCGGCCTTAAGCTGGAAGACTTAAATGCGGGCTTGGCCGAAAGCTTTGGATTGCCCGATCAAAACGGCGCGCTGGTGGACGATGTGTATCTTGGAACGCCCGCGCAAAAAGCCGGCATTGAATCCGGCGACGTGATAGTTGGATTCAATGGCAAGAAGGTAACGGATGGTGACAATCTTCAATTGATGGTTTCCGAATGTTCACCGGGAACCGAGGCCACGGTGAAAGTAATTCGCAACGGCCATGAACAAACCTTTACCGTCAAACTGGCCGAGTTGCCAGGCCAGGTCGGGCAAAACGACAATAATCAAAATAACAGCTCCGGCAACGCAAACACCGACGCGCTCGACGGCGTGACAGTGTCGGATTTGGGCCAGCAGACCCGACAGGAATTAAGAATCCCTGACAACGTTCACGGTGCCTTGGTGACGGATGTCGGACCGGACTCGAATTCCGCAGATGCTGGCTTGCAGGCGGGTGACGTCATTGTGGAAATCAATCGCCAGCCGGTGAAAAACGCTGACGAGGCGGTCAAACTTTGCACCCAGGCCAAAGGGCCTCGTATTCTTCTCAAGGTGTGGCGCCGCAGCGGTAATTTTGCCGGCACGACCTACCTGAGCGTGGATAACACCAAGCCGGCGAAATAGACGATTGACCACCGGGGCAGACGGCAAACTTTTGACAATTTTTCTGTAACGGGCAAATTCTAGCCCGAAGGTGGCCGTCCATGGCAGCCAGAGCGTATGCCCGTTCAATACAAAGATTATTACGAAATCCTCGGTGTCCCGCGGAGCGCGAGCGACAACGAAATCAAAAAAGCCTTTCGCAAGCTGGCGCGGGAATTTCACCCGGATGTGGCCAAGGACAAAAAGCGGGCCGAGGAAAAATTCAAGGAGGTCAACGAAGCCTACGAAGTTTTGGGTGATCCGGCCAAACGCAAAAAATATGACGAACTGGGCGCAAATTGGAAATCCGGCGCTGAATTTCGTCCGCCACCGGGCTGGGAGAGTTTTTCCGGCGGCCAGGCTTTCCGTGGCCGAGGCGCGGGCAGCGAGGAATTCGAATTTCACTTTGGTGGCACCGGCTTCAGTGATTTCTTCGAGCAACTGTTTGGCTCGATGGGGCGGGGGAGAGGCGGCTTTGGCCGCTCCGCGGGCTTCCAAGAGGAAGAACTCGCCGAGCGCGGCCGCGACATCGAGGGCGACATCATGGTGACGCTGGAGGAAGCAATGCACGGTTCGGTGCGAACCGTCAACGTGCGCTGTCCGGTTGGCCGCTCAGTCAAAACGGAGACCTGCCAGGTGAAGATTCCGCCCGGAGTCACTGAAGGTCAGAAATTACGCCTCGCCGGGCGCGGCGAAACGGGTGCGGGCGGTGGAGCGCCTGGTGATTTGTACCTGCGCGTGCGCCTGGCAAAACATCCCGACTTTGAAGTCGAGGATCACAATTTGGTTCATGAAACCGAACTCGCGCCCTGGGAAGCCGTGCTTGGCGCAGAGATTTCCGTGCCGACGCTGGACGGACGCGTGAATATCAAAATTCCGCCGGGAACGCAGAACGGCCAAAAATTGCGCGTGCGCGGGCGCGGCCTGCCCGAACGCGGCGGTGGACATGGCGATCTGATGGTCGTCACCAAAATTACCGTGCCGGCAAAAGTTTCTGATGCGGAGAAAAAGATGTGGGAACAACTCGCCCGTGACTCCAAATTCAACCCGCGAATCTGATAGGCAGGGGCGGCGTGTGGTTGTCCCGAATAATTTATGCCGGGGAATAAAAAGCTCCTGCTAATCACCGGCGTCACGCGCGGCCTAGGTCGCGCAATGACGAAGGAATTTATCCTGCTGGGTCATACCGTGCTTGGCTGTGGACGTTCGCCAGGAGAAATCGCAGAATTGAAAAACGAATTTGGCCCGCCACACGTTTTTACAGTTGTGGACGTGGCGGTAAACGAACAAGTCAAGTCCTGGGCGGAACGGGTTTTACAGTCTCACGGCGCACCGGATATGTTATTGAACAACGCCGCGCTCATCAACCGCAACGCGAAACTTTGGGAAGTTCCCGCGTCCGAATTTTCCGACGTGATTGATGTAAACATAAAAGGCGTGACAAACGTTATCCGCCATTTTGTTCCTGCGATGGTCAAGCGTCGCAGCGGCGTCATTGTGAATTTCAGTTCCGGCTGGGGGCGTTCCACTGACGCCGAAGTCGCCCCGTATTGCGCTACGAAGTGGGCGGTTGAAGGGCTTACACAGTCGCTGGCGCAGGAATTGCCGCCGGGCATGGCCTCCATTTCGCTCAATCCTGGTATCATCAACACCGATATGCTGCGCAATTGTTTCGGTGTTTCAGCCTCCAGTTATCCGACACCGCAAGAATGGGCAACAGGCGCGGTGCCTTTCTTGTTGAAGCTTGGCCCGGCGGAGAATGGCAAACCGCTGACGGCCCCGATTCATGATGCAAATGGTTAAAGTCTTCACCAAATCTTAATCGCCGCGCGCTTGACCGTGATGGCAACCCTCTTTAGCTTGAACTCATGTCGAACGCGCCCAAAAAGAGAAAACGCAAAGCCGTGATTCTCGGTGTCGGTCTTGATACCGACGGCCACAAGCGCATCACGACTGGCGACAATTTCGCACTGGTGGGCGGCACGGAGGAGACCCACGAGCGAATGACCGAGAATGCCATCAAGATTAACGAAAAATTGAAGGAGCGCGGAAAGCTACTCGAAGAAGTCAGCCGGGACGAGTTCGACGACATCGCTCACGAAGTCGGTCTAAAGCGGCACAAGCCGAACCGCCCTAGGGATAAGTAGCGCGGAGGGCCTGTTAACACTATTTGACAATTTAGAAAAAGTTGGCATTCTTGGCGGGCATGGAACTCACTGAGAGTCAATTCCAGCGCATCGCTGATTGTCTGCCGCGCCAGCGCGGCAATGTGAGCATGACCAATTTGCAACTGCTCAACGCCCTCTTGTTTGTGGTGGAGCATGGCTGCAAATGGCGCGGTTTGCCGAAGCCTTTCGGCAATTGGCATACTATCTATACGCGGATGAACCGCTGGAGCAAAGCCGGGGTCTTGGACCGAGTCTTTGCCCGGTTGCAAGCAGAGCAAATCTTAGCCATCCGCATCGAACACGTGTGCTTGGACAGCACCACCATCAAAGTACACCCCGACGGCACTGGGGCGCTAAAAAAAACGGCCCGCAAGCCATCGGACGATCCCGGGGCGGATGCACCACCAAGATTCATCTGGTTGCCGCGAATGCTCGGTGCGCCTTGATGCTGAAGCTTTCGCCAGGCCAAGCCGGCGATGCGCCCAATGGACGGGAACTGTTGCAGGCGGGCGGCCCCGTCCCTGCGGGCTTGCCCTTGATTATGGATAGCGCCTACGAAGGCGATGAAACACTACGATTGGCGCGCGAATTAGGCTACACGCCGGTCGTGCCGCCCAACCCGAACCGATTGACTCCCTGGGACTACGATTACGTGGCCTATCGTCGTCGAAACGAAATTGAACGGCTCTTTCGACAGCTCAAGGGTTATCGCCGGGTCTTCTGCCGCTTCGACAAACTCGACGTTCTGTTCACGGGATTTATCGTCTTGGCGCTCATTGTCGAAGCTTTGCGTTTTAGTGTTAACAGGCCCTAGTCCAAGACGAAAGCGCGTTTGAGCGCGTGCTTGGTTCGTGAAGCGTTTTGGGCTGCGCCGGCCCTCTGGCGCTTTTTACAAGATGCCCAAGGTCGCCAATGCTTGGTGCGATTTTTCCGGCGTCTCGTACAAAATTGCCTGCCAGCCGCGCGCTGCGCCCGCCGCCACGTTTTCCGGCCGGTCATCCAGATAGACAATTTCCGCGCCATGCCGCCCGGCAAGTTCTTCCAGCGCTTCGTAAATTTTGGCATCGGGTTTCATGACGCCTACTTGGTACGAATAAATGTACCCGTCAAAATTCTGGAAGAATGGAAAATTCCGGCGGATGTGCTCGACCGCCAGATCATTGGTATTGGAGAAAATATAAGTCGGGATTTTTTGCCGTCGCAACTCGGTGTGAATTTCAATCATCGGCGCGATTTCCGTGAAGATGTCCGCGAAGAATTCCCCGAATTGCTCCATCGTGCTGCGGAATCCGGTCGCCTGCCGCGCCTGCTCGAAAAATCCCTGCCGCGTCAACCCGCCCGATTCGTAGGCCAACAACAGCGGGGAATGGAAGAAAAACCGTTCGACTTCAGACGGCGACAGGGTGCTTTGCTCAGCGATGCGCGAAACGGCAATGGAGTAATCGAAATCCACCAGCACCTTGCCAAGGTCGAAGGCCACGACGGTGTTCACAGCATTTCCCGGCGTCCCTCCAGCGCGCGGCTCAAAGTCAGTTCGTCGGCAAATTCCAATCCGCTGCCGGCGGGCAGGCCATAGGCAATCCGCGAGATTTTAAGCCCTTTGCGGGCGAGTCTTGTCGCAAGATAATGGCTGGTGGCGTCACCTTCCACGTCCGTGCCCAAGGCAATGACCACTTCCTGGATCGGTTCATGCGCGAGGCGCTTCTCCAATTCAACAATGCGGAGGTCTTCCGGTTCCACCCCATCGAGCGGCGAGATGGTTCCGCCCAGTACGTGGAATTTGCCGCGATACGTGCCGGATTTTTCGATGCTTAAAATGTCCACCGCACTTTCGACCACGCATATCAGCGCGGCGTCCCGGCGTGGATCGGCGCAAATCGAGCAGGGGGATTGTTCGGTCAGTGCCCCACAGACGGCGCAAAACCGGATTTTATCGCGTGCTTGGAGAATGGCATCGGCCAGTTGCTTCACCGCCGCCGGGTCGGTTTGAACCAAATGCAGCGCCATGCGTTCGGCGGAGCGCGGTCCGACGCCGGGCAGTTTGCCCAAGGCGGAAATCAGCGCGATGACGGGTTCAGGAAGCATTCTTGTAGCGACGGACTGTGATTACCGTTTGGTGCGGCGCTAATAAAGCGCCGCCACAAATTATCCCAACCCGGGCAGGCTCAATCCGGAGGTAACCTTGCCCATCTCGGCGTTGGCGATGTCCTTTGCCTGGCCGAGTGCCTGGTTCGCGGCGGTCACAATCATGTCCTCAAGCAGTTGCGCGTCAGAGGGATTGAGCGCCTGCGGATCAATTTTGATGGACGCGATGGTGCCGTCACATTTCGCCACAACTTTGACCGCGCCGCCGCCGCTGGTCGCCTCGACCGTGCGCTCGGCGAGCTGCGCCTGGACCTGTTCCATCTGCTGCTGCATCCGCGCAGCCTGTTTCATGAGTTTGCCAATGCTGGACATGTTTAAGAGGTTGAGAGTTGATGGTTGAGAGTTGAGAGAAAATCAGGCGCGAACTTCGACAATCTGGCCCTTGAAAATCTCGAGCGCCTTTTGAATCAATGGATCATCTTTGAAATCGCTTTTGTTGAAAGAAATCGCCGCCGATTTTTCCCTTGTGGTTGGTGCGGCGGGAGCGGCGGATTTTGCGGAGGCAATAGGAGTAGCCGACGCGACGCGGATTGGTTGTGGTGCGCGCCCGGAGGACGCTTCAATCTTGACGAATTTGATCTGCGCGTTGGCGTGGCCAAGTTCCGCCAGCTTCGTCTGGATCAGGGTGTGATTGCGTGCGTTATCCACGAGGCCGAGGTGGTCCTCGAATTCCAAATCGAAACCGATGGTTAAAATGTTTTTCTCGAACGAGACAGGATTTGCGTCCACCAGATAACTGCGGGTGAACGGACTGGCGCGGCCGACCGCCTCGACAAGCTTTGCCCACAGTTCCGTCAAATCAGAAGAAACGGGTGGTGCTTCGGCAAGCGCAGCCGGAGCGGTTATTTCCTGATGTACGACATGGGTTTTTGCGGCCCGCTTGGCGGCGGGTGCAGCGGCAGGAGAATTTGTGGGCGACCCGCTTTCGCTGCGTTTCGTCGCGGCAGGGGTGCCGTCGCCGCCCTGGCCGCGCAATTGGTTGAGTTGTTTCAAAACCAAATCAAGGCTGAGCGCGTTCCGGGCTTCGATGGCCTTGAGCATGGTGACTTCCAACAGAATCCTTTTGGATGTGGCGTCGCGCAGGCGCAACTCCGAATCTGTCAATGTTTCAAGAATTCGCGTGAGCGATTCCGTATTGGCGAGCGCCGACTGTTCTTTCAACGTCGCGACTTCAGCCTCGGAAGATTCCAGCAGGTTCAAGTCACCGCGCGAAACCTGAAAAATGAGCAGGTTGCGAAAATGATTCAACAAATCGGCGAGCAGCCGCCCAAGATCCTTGCCGTTTTGCGCGAGTTCATTCAATAGACCGAGCGCGACCTGGATTTCGCCGGCGAGAACGGCCTTGCTCAAACCAAGGATCTGGCTTTGCGCGGCGAGGCCGAACATGGACAGCACGTCGGCTTCCTCGATTTTATCGCCGCAGAAACTGATGAGCTGGTCGAGCGTGGATTCGGCGTCGCGCATCCCGCCGTCGGCGCCGCGCGCGATGGCGTAGAGCGCGGGTTCGTCAATCTTCACCTTCTCCAGCTTGGCGATGTGGGTGAGGTGTTTGACGATGAGCGCGGCGGGAATGCGGCGCAAATCAAACCGCTGGCAGCGCGAAAGAATCGTCGGCAAAACCTTTTCCGGGTCAGTCGTCGCAAACATGAACTTCACGTGCGCGGGCGGCTCTTCGAGCGTTTTGAGCAGCGCGTTGAACGCCGCCGTCGAGAGCATGTGAACTTCGTCAATGATGTAGATTTTGAACGACGAATTGGCGGGCGCGTATTTACAGGTTTCGCGCAATTCACGCACCTGCTCCACGCCATTGTTGCTCGCGCCGTCAATTTCCAGCACGTCGAGCGACCGGCCCTCGGTAATTTCGATGCAGCGCGGGTCCTTTTCGCTAAAATTGATTTTCGGTCCGCCTTCGCAGTTGAGGCATTTGGCGAAGATGCGGGCGATGGTGGTTTTGCCGGTGCCGCGCGGGCCGCAAAAAAGATAAGCGTGCGCGATGCGTTTTTGCTCGACGGCGTTGGTCAGCGTTTGGGTGACGTGTTCCTGGCCGACGACCTCGGCAAAACGCTGCGGACGGTATTTGCGGGCAATGACCTGATATGACATTTTCGATTTACGATTTGCGATTTACGATTTACGCGTGCTTTGGTTTTCCGGAACCAATCATCAATCGTAAATCGTAAATTCAAAGGCCAGGGTGACCACGGCAGATGTCGAGCAGACTACCGTTGCTGCCTTCCGGCCCTGGCGGGGTTTGTAAGTCCACATTCCATGGGCCCTGGCAACCGCAATGTGCGCCAGGAAGACCGCGTCTTCAAGCAGAAATGCTCCGGCATATTTTCTCCGGACGCTGAAATGAAAAGAAGGTCACAAATCGCCCCGGTAATGGTGCATTCCGCGCATTGAATTAATTGATGCAGGCTAAAAAACTTTTAATTTCCATTGACGCAAGGTTTGGAGTAGAGTCGGCAAAACGTCAGACGCGATTGCCCACATGGACTGGATCCAACAATTGCAGTCCGCAAGCTGGCAGCGGGTGACCGGCTGCGCGCTGGAAGCCTATCTGCTCGGCTGCTTCGCCACCGCGTACTACCTCGTTCGCGCCCGCACGGGCAAAGACATCCGGAAGATGGAAAGCGGTACCGTCGGCGCGCGCAATGCCGGACGGGTGCTGGGCCGGGTGGGTTTTGCGGTCACGTTGTTGGGTGATTTCGGCAAAGGCGCGATGGCGGTCTGGATTGCACGGGAATGGACGGGAGACAATCACCTTGCCTTAATCGCCTTGCTGGCGGTCGTCTTTGGCCACATCTGGCCCGTGCAACTGCGTTTTCACGGTGGTAAGGGCGTGGCCACTGCCCTCGGCGCGCTGCTGGTTTTTGATTATCGCATTGCGCTGATGTTTCCCTTGCTGTTTCTGGCTGGCTTCGCGGTGATGCGGAAATCCCTGTTGCCGGCGATGTTCGCCTTTGCCTGTTTTCCGATGGCCGGCTGGCTTTTTGACTGTGACAATTTTACCGTAGCGGGACTGGCCATTTTGACGGCGATGATTTTGTTTGCGCATCGGAAAAATTTGACCGAAGAATTCATTGCACTGGCCGCACGCCGGGCCACAACGCCGAAACCTGAACAGCCCAAATTATGAACACACCGGAACCGTTGACCTTCAAGTCCGCGACGGAAGATTGGGAATTCGAGCAGATTCACCGGCTCAATTACAAAACTTTCGTCGAGGAAATCCCCCAACACCAGCCATCGGCGGCGCAGCGGCTCGTGGATAAATTCCACGCGGAAAACACCTACCTCATCTGCCTCAGCAACCAGAAGCTCGTCGGGATGCTCGCCGTGCGTGGCAAACGGCCTTTCTCACTCGACCAGAAACTGCCCAACCTCGATTCCCATCTGCCAGCGGGCCGAACCATTTGTGAAATCCGGCTGCTCGCCATCGAGAAGAAGTTTCGCGGCACACGGAGCGGACAGATTTTGCAGGGCATTCTGGCGCTGCTCTGGCAGCACGGCGTCGAAAAAGGCTACGACCTCGCCATCATCTCCGGCACGACGCGGCAGGCCAAACTGTACCAGCACCTCGGCTTCGTGCCATTCGGTCCACTTGTGGGCGCCGGGGAAGCCCAGTTTCAGCCGATGTATGTCACGCTGGAAACGTTCGAAGTCACGGCCCGTGAATTTCTGCGTTCGTCACCCGCGCGTTCGTTCCATCCGAACGCGGTAAATTTCCTTCCTGGCCCGGTGGCGATCCGCCGCGAAGTGCGGCGGGCGTTCGAGCAGGCGCCGGAATCGCATCGCGGCCAAAGCTTCAAAATGGATTTTCATTCGGCCCGGCAAATTCTCTGCGAACTCGTCCGCGCCAAAAGCGTCGGATTGTTCTTAGGCTCCGGCACTTTGGCCAACGACGTGGTCGCCGGGCAGTTGTCGTTGTTGGGCGGGCGCGGCCTGGTTTTAAGCAACGGCGAATTCGGCACGCGGTTGGTGGATCAGGCGCGGCGGTTTAATTTGAACTTCAAAGCGCTCGAATTCCCGTGGGGTGAGCCGCTGGATTTGGTAGTGGTGGAAAAGAAACTGGTTTCCAAACCGGCGTGGCTTTGGTGTGTGCATTGCGAAACTTCGACAGGGATTCTGGCCGACCTGGGCGCGCTTAAGGAACTCTGCGCCCGGAACGGAACAAAACTGTGCTTGGATTGCATCAGCACCATCGGGACGATGCCCGTGGATTTGACCGGCATTTATCTGGCGTCGGGTTCCAGTGGCAAGGGGTTGCGCGCGTATCCGGGGCTTTCGATGGTTTTTTACCATCACGCTGTGGCTGCAGCCCCGGAAAAACTGCCGCGCTATATTGACCTCGGCTTTAGTGCGCAACAGGACGGCACGCCCTTTACCTTTTCATCGAACTTGCTGCACGCGCTGCACGCCGCAGTGAAACGAGTGAATTGGGAAAGGCGGTTCTCTGAAACTACCGAATGGTCAACATGGCTCCGTGAACAATTGACGGACATGGGTTTCAATCTGATCGGAAACGGGACGCTGGTGTCGCCGGCGGTCATCACAATTGCGCTGCCGCCGGAAATGAATTCGACGAAAATCGGCGAAGCGATGCAGGAAGCCGGTTATCTTCTCAGTTGCCACAGCGAATATCTGCGCCGGAAAAACTGGATTCAAGCCTGCCTCATGGGCGAATGTACCCGTGAAAAAGTTGTCGCCCTCGCCAACGCGCTGAACCGTGTCTGCTTCCACCGCCGTAATATTCAGCCCGTAACGCTGGCAACAGGGAAAGCAAACCGCAGTTTTGCGGATTGATAACAGGTTAGGCGTCTTCACCCATCAACAAAAACGAAAGGTAAATATGAAACTGATAAAAACATTGGTCATTGCAGTTATTGTGGTTGTTGCCGTCGGCATCGTGGCACTGGCAAGCGATGAGTCAGCGCCCAAAGACACCAAGAACATGACCGCCACCATCCACTTTAATGGCGTCCCGGTAGATGTTACCTTGGACACCTACAAAGCCTCTACCAAGCTGACATTAGTGATAGCGAGTGACGTTCGCCTTGCGACACATCTGATTACGTTGGATGCGACAGGAGTTTCACCAGAAGTTGAACAGCAAAAGATTGAGCAGGCGCTATTGAAACAGGCGGGCGTTGTGATTACTCACTTGGAGGGCGGGCGCGCTTCGGTTACTTACAACGACCGGCTAGAGTTGCAACCGTGACGCCTCCTATGAGGGTTGAGGAGTCAAGGGCTAAGTAAAGGGTTTCATATTTTTTCTTAAAAGCGCGGCGGGACTAATTGCCGCTTTTCATCGGCCAGCCGGATTTGGACATCGCCTTGTATCCGCCGGCCAGCGAAGAGACGTTGCGATAACCCATTTCCTGCGCCGCGTCGGAGGTGAGCGCCGAGCGGAATCCGCCGCCGCAATACATGATGATTTCCGTGTCCGGGTCGGGGAACCGTTTCTCCAAATCGCGCTCCAAAATTCCCTTGCCGAGATGCACGGCTTCGGCGGCATGTTCCTTCTCCCATTCGTGGTCCTCGCGCACGTCCAGCAAAACCGCCTTAGGATTTTGTGCCAGCCGTTCGCGCGCCTGCTCAATGGTGATCTCGCGGACGCGCGTTTTGGCGTCGTTCACAAGCTTGAGAAAACCGGGCGAATGGTCCATGCGCAGAAATTAAACACCAAAGCCATGGCGGTAAATCAGATTTCCGGCGGGATTATTCAAGCAAGGCCCATGCGGTTCGCAACCGGCTCCGGAACGCCAGGGACGAACAAGATGTTTCACCGGAAGGCTATTTGAACAAAAACCAGTCGGTTGTTGGACAAAATTGACCAAAGCGACAGCAGGATTTGGAATTTGGAATAAAGGTAATAAAATCGCTTGACACAACCATGCTGCTTTGATAAAAATCGTTACATCCGGAAGCAAGAACAACCAAAACAAAGGTTTAACCATGAAAATCACAATAAAGAACTTCACCAGTTTGGCGAGTCTGGCGGGACTCCTGATCGTGAACGCGGCTTTCGCTCAAAACTTGATTCTAAATCCCGACTTCTCAACCGGAGATTTGACAAGTTGGCAACAATTGAACGCGGGCACAATAACCGTATATCCCACAGGCGGAAACCCAGGGGACTATGCTTGGTTAAACAATATGGTGGTAGCTAACAATCTTGCTTTGGCGCAGACGACTGCTAATGGCAGTGCTGTTGGTGCAGGATTAACGGTCAACTATTCATTCGATCTGCTGGGCGGAAATCAGGCTAATGGCGGAGTTGATTTCATTCACATCTGGGATGAAAACTCTACCGGTGGCGTAATCAGTCAGGGCCCCGGCTTGCTTGGACCTTATTTCCCATCCGCCAGCGGGTGGACGACCTACACTGGTTCATTCACGACAGTAGCGGGCAGTGATCACTTGGCCATTGAGTTCGACGCGACCACGGGTGCCGCCACCGGCAGCGTGGATCAAATGGGCATTGACAATGTCGTGCTGAGTGTGGTTCCCGAGCCGACGACCCTTTCTTTGGCCGCGATGGGGCTGCTTGGCGTCTGGACACTGCGTCGCAGCCGCAAGGCCTGAAACGGATTCGTGACCAACTTGAGATTAGGGCAGAGAGCCTGTGAAAGCAGGCTCTTTACTTTTTTGCTAGGCCACTGGTTCTGTGCAGTCGCGTTAGTGGATGCAGAAATGGCCTGCTGTTCCCTGACAAAAACATTGACAACAGAATCTAAATTGTAGTAAAATTTACTATCAATGGCCAAGTCAGTGACTGGCAGCACGCTCTATAGGATCACTTATGATAAAGAATATTCCGGGAATTTCATGGCTAACAAAGGAGGCATTTAGCTGAAGCATAAATGAGCGACGTGGTTTCAAATTGTCGGCGGGCGGGTTGGAGTTGGCTTCCATCGCTTCGCGCCGGACAGAGCTTCGCTCCGCTGCGCTCTGCCGGGCCGGTGTTTTGGGTTGGCCTTGACGGCGGTGGTTGGCAGGCTTTTGGCATGAGCATGGACAACGAACTGCAGAAACATTACGCGTTGCTTTTGGGCATTGGCAGCCCGTGGGAAGTTAAAACCGTGGAATTGAAACTGGCCGAAAAAAAAGTTGAAATCGAGCTTGGCTGGCAATGGGGATCGGCGGCCAAATGCCCGGAATGCGGGTGCGAATGTTCGATCCATGACAGCGCACCGGAGCGGACGTGGCGGCACTTGGACACGATGCAGTTCACGACGTTGATTCGGGCCCGGACGCCGCGGGCAGAGTGTCCGGCACACGGGGTCAAGACCATGCAGGTGCCGTGGGCGGTGCCGCAGGGACGGTTCACGCTGCTCTTTGAACGGTTTGCGGTGGACGTGCTGCTGGCCTGCGCGAGTGTGAGTCAGGCTTGCGAACTGTTGGGCATTGGCTGGGACGCAGCGCATGAGATTATGAAACGAGCTGTGGGGCGCGGATTGGAGCGGCGGCAGCTGGATCAACTCGCGCATCTGGGGATGGATGAAAAGAGTTTCAAGCGCGGGCACTCCTATATCACGTTGTTGACGGACTTGGACCAGTCGCGGGTGCTGGAGGTGGTGGAGGAACGAACCTGCGAGGCGGCCGACCAGTTGTGGGCGACGCTGACACCCCAACAGAAGTCGGCGGTGGAAGCGGTGGCGGTGGACATGTGGGAGCCATTCATCCAGACGATTGCCAAGCAGGTGCCTGAAGCGGACATCGTGCATGACCGGTTTCATGTCAGCAAATACTTGAACGAGTCGGTGGACAAGGTGCGGCGCCAGGAACACAAGGAATTGCTGGCCGAGGGGGACGAGACACTCAAAGGGACGCGGCAACTGTGGTTGTATAATCCGCGGCATTTTAATCAGGAGCAACGGGAGGAATTTTCCGGGTTGAAGGATCAACAACTGAAAGTAGCGCGGGCGTGGGCGATGAAGGAACTGTTCAGCAAGTTCTGGGAATATCAGGAGGCGGGCTGGGCGCGACGATTTTTCAAGGACTGGTTTGGTTGGGTGAGCCGCAGCCAACTCAAACCGATGGCCGACGTGGCCCATCTGCTCAAGCGGCATTTGGAAAACCTGCTGACGTATTTGCGTCATCACATCACCAACGCCGTGACGGAGGGGTTGAACTCGAAAATCCAGAGCATCAAATCGGCGGCCCGCGGCTTCCGCAACTTCCAGAATTACCGGATACGCATCCTGTTTTTCTGCGGAAAGCTCAATCTCTATCCACTATGAAGTTCGAAGAAACATGATAAAATTCACATCAAACCAAGCACTTCCCATCCATTTGGCAGCAATCGCCTTGGTGATTGTTATCGCTACGGGTGTGAGCGAAGCACAAGTGCAGCTCAAAGTTGAGTCCGGTGTTCAGTTGGGTTGGCCGACACCTAATCGGACCAATACCTATCATCTGCAATGGTCTCCCACCTCCGGGGCCACCTGGACCGATCTCGTTACGCCGGTCACCGGCGATGGAACGACGCACACAAACTTCGATCCGGTTCCCAGCGGGACTCGCCAGTATCAGGATTTGGAAATAGTTCCGGGTACGCCCGCGGTTCCTGCTAACCTCGTCGCCAACGGCGGATTTGAGGCTGGCAGCGGAAGCACCGCCACCAGTTGGACGGTGGATACGGCTGTAGGCGGCCCGGTGTATGGGGTTCGGACGAACGATAATCCCCACAGCGGCTCGTCGTATAACTTCGAAGTCCATCTGGCCAGTACCAATGCCGGGCCGGTGGTTCAGTTCAATCAATCCGGCATACCCGTGACGGGAGGAACGACCTACCCATTCACTTTTTACGCCAGCGCCTTAGCGGGTAGTCAGGGATATAACGCACAGTGGCGAATTTTATGGAATGCCGGCGGGGACACGGGTTACCAGACATTTAATCTTACCGCGGGCAACGCCTATGCCCTGATCACCAACTCCGTTACCGCTCCGGCCAGCGCGACGTCGGGGACGATCTACTTCCACTTTGCGGGCGCGGCGAATTCGGGCTGGTCGGCGAACATTGACATTGATGACGTCACACTCGGGAGCGGCAGTTCCAGCCCCGGCACGCCCGCCGTAACCAATGTCCTTGCGGTGACCAGCCTGCTGGCTGCCCAAATCAGTTGGCCGAGTGCCGTTGGCGTCCAGTATTTCCCCGAATCAACCGCCAATCTGAGCGCGGTGCCTTGGAACACTAATTATCCCTCAATTGCAGGTGATGGCACCACCAAGTCGTTTCTGGCGCCGATGACGAGCAGCGCCGGGTTCTTCCGGCTGCTAATTCCGCCGGTTGTGGTCCTGCCGCCCACCAATCTGCATCAAGTCCCGTCGGGAACCACGAATTCCATTGACTTGGCGTGGACGGCCAGTCTTTCACCCGGCGTGACCGACTATCGTATGTTCTACAGTGATACCAACGGAACCACGACCAATACGACAGACCTTGGGAATGTGACGAGCACCGTCATCTCCGGCCTGCCGTCAGGCGAAACCTATTACGTTTCGATCATCGCCATCTCGCCCAACGGCCAGAGCCAGGCTGCCACCATCCAGGCTCAAGTCTCCACCAACACCAGCGGCGTCGTGTGGTCGGATGAGTTCAATGGCGACGCGATTGATTCCAGCACGTGGACCTATGACGTTGGCGGCGGCGGTTGGGGCAACGGCCAATTCGAATACGACACCGCCCAGCACCAAAATTCCTACATTTCAAATGGAAATCTTGTGATTGAGGCTGACCGTACGAATTATTGGGGAAACTCATTCACGTCCGCGCGCATGCTCACGCAGGGACGATTCGCATTCAAGTACGGCAATCTCGAAGCCCGGATCAAAGTCCCCAATACTGCCAATGGGTTGTGGCCCGCCTTTTGGATGATGGGCAATAATTCTGGCGCCATCCTCTGGCCTAATTGTGGGGAGCTGGACATTATGGAATTGGGTTCCGCGGCCGGGATCGCCTCGAACATCCAGCAGGAATATATTGACTGCGCGATACACTATGCGGATGCCAGTAATAACGCCGCTAATGCTGCGGCGTGGCTCACGGCCCCGGAGGATCTCACCCAAGATTACCATCTTTACCAGATGTCTTGGACGCCGACGAACCTCACGTTTTCTCTCGACAACGTCCCCTTCGGTTCTTGGGATATCAGCAACATCCCCATGTTTCAGCAGCCGATGTTTCTGATTTTGAATATTGCCATCGGCGGCTATGATCCTTCCTATACCGGGATATACAGTCCCAGCGCGGTCACGGCCCCGTTCCCGGCCCAAATGTATGTTGATTATATCCGGCTGACGGACAATGGGTACACGCAGTTGTATTTCGGCGATAATTCCGCGGAAACCGGCAACTTCGGGGTGTTTGCAGGAACCACGCCGGTCAACGACTCCCTGACCTACGGAACTGGCTTGGAACCGGACTTTGCCTACGGAAGCAATGCCGCACTGTACATCTGGAACAACATGACTCCGAGCGCCAACCCGCCGGCTCCTTCCGAGGGAACCAACTGCTGGTCATTCGATATTGCCGGGGGCAATTGGTTCGGCATGGGAGTCTTTCTGCCGAATTTCCGCAATATGAAGAACTACTCTGACGGGTATCTTCATTTCGACATTCGCACCACCGCGGGGGACGCCACGCCCATGCAAGTAGGAATTCAAAGTTGCGTGGCCGGCCAATTGGCCGGTGATGCCGCCAACTTTTGGCTTCCGTTGGGGTTCGACTCGAGTTCGGAGTTCTGGTTCCCGCATGACGGCGAATGGCATTCCGTGACAATACCCTTGAACCGGTTCGCCAACGTTGATTTTCGCACCGTGAATCAGTTGTTCCAGATTTCGAGTGTCGTTAACCCGACTTCTGCACTGAACCTGTCCATTGACAATGTTTGGTGGGAACCCAGTGGAGCCAGGGTAACCCCGCAAAATGGCAATTTCGGCGTTTACACCGAAACAGCATCACACGAGAATGCGGGATCATTTGCGCTGGGTGTTCAAGGCAACTTCTTCGTCTGGGCGAACACCATGGTGCCGGCCGCCCAAAATCCGTATGAGGGCACGCAGGATATCAGTCTTCAATCGGCAGGTCTCGGTTGGACGGGATTGGCCTTTACGCCCAATGTAAAATACAATCTGTCGGCGTTCCAATACGCGGGTTGCAATTTGGAGTTCGCCATGAAAACCACCTCCACCACCCCATTCATGGTCGGCATGAAGAGCGGCAACATTGATGGAGTTGGGCAAAAATGGATCACCTTCGGTGGGTCAGGCAGCGATCCTTACGGATTTGTTCGGGACGGTAACTGGCATGTGGTTGACATACCGATGTCCGACTTTGGCCCGGAAGTTGACCTGACCGCGGTCAGCCAGTTCTTCGAGATTCTGAGCACCACTGCGGCGATTTCCAACATCGAATTGGATGACATCCACTTTACTAACGGCGGAGTGGCTTCACCACCCGACCAGTAAAATGGCGTCCGGTCTCTGTAATGTGCAATTATTCGGGTGAGATGGTGAATTTACAACGTACAGGGCGAAACCCGGCCGGAGCCTGGCAAAATTGTTCAATGATGGCATGGACGTAAAAAATCTGAATGAAGTTCCGCCGTTCATCACCAAGGACGGCTCGGAAATCCGCGAACTGCTGGCGCATCGCAATTCCGCCATCCGCAATCAGAGCCTTGCGGAGGCGCGTCTGCCCGCCGGCGGCAGCACGCAGGAACATTGCCATGTGAGGGCCGAGGAAATTTATTACATCACGCACGGCTCGGGACGGATTCGCATTGAAGGTGAAATCCGCGATGTTAAGGCGGGTGACGCTGTGGCGATTTTGCCCGGACGGAAACACAAACTTTGGAACACCGGCACCGAAACGTTGCGGTTGCTGTGCTGCTGCGCGCCGGCTTACGAGCACGGGGACACGATTATTACTGAACCGTAGCGGCGTCTCGACAGAGCGCCGCAAACTCAAATTGAAAAGTGCGGCTTTCTGCCGAAAGCCGCTGCATCACCGAATCGTGAATTGACCTGCGCACCGTGCCGCGTTTAACTGTAGCCATGAAGATTTCCAGACTGTGGACTTTGCTGCTGGTTCCAATGCTCGCGAATGGTTGCGCCCTGTTCCACCACCAGGCGAAATCAGCGCCGGCGAGCGCCTCATCCGCGTCTGCCACTCCAGCCGCCACGCTCAATCCCATTATAACGCCGGACAATTCGCTCACTGCCAGAGTCGCTTCCTACAATTCCGTCGGCCGCTTTGTCGTCCTGAGTTTTCCTGTTGGTCAAATGCCGGATATGGATCAAACCTTCTTTCTATATCGCGCCGGTTTGAAAGTGGGTGAGGTCAAAATCACCGGCCCGCAGCGTGACAACGATGTCGTGGCTGACCTTGTTACCGGGACGGCTCAGGTGGGTGATGAAGTGCGCGACCAATAAGCATCGAACCCGCGCTCTTAATCCTGCGGCTTGTCGCTGAATGACTTCACCGTTTTCGGCAACGCGTTCTTTCGGTAAGGCGAGTGAAGATTAAAATAAATGCCGCACAACGGCCGGGCTTCATCGCTTTGGCTCAAAATAATGGTCACCTGCTTGTCGAGCGCGATGCCGTGCCGCAATCCTTCCCCGCGATTTTCGTAGGCCTTGATCGCCTTGGTCATCAGCGACATGAGTGACACCTCAAAATCCTCCGGCGTCTTGTCAATGCACACGATGTAACGCTCGTAAGCCTTCACAGCTTCAGCGATTTCCCGTTTGTACGTCTCGATAGTCATTGTCGTTAAGATAAGGCCTTCACGGGAAATTGCAGCAAAATTCATTCCGTTGTTGCGTGCCGGGCTGCGGTACGCGGACCGAACAACGCCGTGCCGATGCGGACCATCGTCGCGCCTTCTTTAATCGCCACCTCATAATCGCCGCTCATGCCCATGCTTAAACAGGGCAGGGGAGCGCCGAGGATTTGTTCGCATTGGATTTTAAGTTCCCGCAGCCGTTGGAAATGTGGCCGCGCCTTTTCCGGTTCCGCCGACCACGGCGGCACAGTCATCAGTCCGTGGATTTCAATTCGCGGCAGCGCGTTGATATTCTTCAATTCGACCAGCAATTGTTCCGGCTGGTAGCCGAACTTGCTCGCTTCGCCTGCGATGTTGACCTCCAACAAAACCGGCATGGTCTTGGCCGCCTGGTCGGCGCGTTTGCTGATTTCCTGCGCGAGTGACAGGCTGTCCACGCTTTGAATCATTTGAAACAATTCCACCGCGTCGCGACATTTATTTGATTGGAGATGGCCGATGAAATGCCAGCGCAGCCAGCCAGGGCACAGCGGGATTTTCGCCTTCGCCTCCTGCACCTTGTTTTCGCCAAACGGCGTCAACCCCAAATCCGCCGCCGCCCGCACGGTTTCCGGCGGCTGGCTTTTGGTCACTGCCAGCAGGGTGACCGAATTTGGCTCGCGGTCACAACGGTCACACGCCGCGCGAATCCGGTGCTGGATTTTTTGAAGATTTTCAGCCAAGCTCATGCGACAATTGTAAATCGCAAATCGCAAATCGCAAATGAACTACTGGCTGGCAAAATCCGAACCCGAAACTTACTCGTGGGCAATGTTGTTGAAGGAGGGCAAGACTGCCTGGACGGGTGTGAGAAATTATGCGGCGCGCAACCATCTTCGCGCCATGAAATCCGGCGATGCTGTTTTCTTTTATCATAGCGGCGATGAGAAATCGGTCGTCGGTCTCGCCCGCGTCGCCAAAGAATTTTATCCCGATCCAACGACGGACGAGGGCGATTGGACGGCGGTTGACCTTGTGCCCGTCAAACCGCTGGTACAACCGGTTGCGCTCTCACAAATCAAAGCCGACAAAACTCTGAAGGAAATGGTGCTGGCGAAACAATCACGCCTCTCCGTGATGCCTGTAACGCGCGAACAGTTCACGCGGTTGCTGGAGATGTCGGGAACGAAGGTTTGACGTTTCTGGCACCGAGGTTTGTCGCGGCTGTGGCACGTCGGCGCTTGTTATATTCGAGCAAACCCGCCCACGGGAAAAGCAATGCAATCACCAGAAAACCGACGACCGTCTGCCACGCCTCCGGCAACGCGAGCATCTGGATGGCGGTGGTCGCACCTATGACCAGCGGCAAATGAAAGGCGAACACTGCCAAGGAGTGTCGTCCGAGCAACGCTGTCGGCGCCAGGAGGCAGGCGGGCGGATGTACATTCCATGAGAGGAGCAGTGCGGCCCATGCCCCAAACGCGAGCACGCGCAAGGGGCCCAGCGTCCACTTGTCCATCCAGAGGAAGATGTCGGAATTAACCCGGGCTTGTGGCCAGAATCCCCATCGCAAGAGCAGTGCGCTCAAAACAATTGTGAAAGCGACGCCAGCCACTGCTAGGCGGTAACGGGGCTTGATGATCTGCCGCCTGAGCGAGGTTTCTCCCAACGCCACGCCGCAGACCCAGAGAAACTGCCAGGCAAGGAGATCAAAAGATCCCCATCGCAACGGCAAAAAACGCGCTGGATCGCCAATGAAACGGGTATCCAGTTTGCACTGCGCAGCCAGCCAGCCCAACGCTGAGAGTACCAACAAAATCGTCCAACCATGCCGGCGAGCGAAAGCCAGCAGCCAAGGCGTCGCGCCCAGGAAAATTACGTAAAGCGGCAGAATGTCAAATAGCGGCGGCTGGTGCAGCAGCAACGGCATCAGTGCCAAGCTGCCAACGGGATGAACAAGAAAATCGGAGAAATGATTTGCCAGCGGCGGGACTTGACTGGCCAGTGCCCACACAATCAATGCGGTTGGCATCAATACTGCCAGGTGAATCAGGTAAATTAGTCTGGTGCGTCGCCAGATACGACGCGACATCGTGGTCCGATCCGCCTGTAGATAAACTCTTCCATAGACCCAGCCTGCCAGGCAGGCACTCAAGAAAATGAAACCCTCCGCTGCGCCGTTGCAGCCGAGAGGGTCTTGGAATACATGTGATAGCGGTGTGGGCACATGCACGCCGGCCATGATGATCAAAAAGAGACCCCGCAACGCATCCAACCGTGCGTCGCGCGGTTTCTTCATGCTTGGGGTCAGTGACCCAACCGGCCGTATTTCAATCCAGCGATTCAAAGCAAATACTCATCAACTCGAATCTCCATTTAGTCAATGCCTTTTGCTTTTAGTCACTGGGCAATTCTTGCCATCGCTTCGGCACATTCTGTTAAGCCATGACCGAGGCTTCCATCAAGCTGATGATCGCCGGTGCTTGACCGGATGGGTTGGCAAGGGTAGTTGTCTGTCGAACACCAGAAAAACCCCTCAACCATAAAATATATGACAGAGTCAAACACGATTCAAATCAAGGATACGGCCAATCCAGCTCCATTGGGTCTGGTCGCTTTCGGAATGACGACCGTGCTGCTCAATCTGCACAATGCCGGCTTTTACGAACTCAACAGCATGGTTCTGGCAATGGGAATTTTTTACGGCGGGGCCGCCCAGGTCATCGCCGGAGCCATGGAATGGAAAAAGAACAACACGTTTGGAACCACCGCATTTACTTCCTACGGTTTTTTCTGGCTTACACTGGTGGGATTGATTGTGCTGCCCAAAATGAACCTGAGCACCGCACCTGACGAGAATGCCATGGCCGCCTATCTCGCCTGCTGGGGTGTCTTCACCGGCGTCATGTTCATGGGTACGTTGCGCTTAAATCGCGCCCTGCAATTTGTCTTTCTCTCGCTGACGATTTTATTCTTTCTGCTGGCCTATGGCGAAGTCGGCAGTGTCAGCCCCGGTTTCAAACACTTCACGGGTTATGAAGGAATTGTCTGCGGTCTCTCCGCAATGTATGCGGGACTGGCTCAAGTTCTGAATGAACTGGCGCGTCGAACTGTGCTACCTCTTGGACCGGTCCAGGCAAGTTGAATCAAACCGGCGTGAAATTAGGCGCGGAAGGCCATTTTCACGCCATCGCCCAATACAGCGACCATGCGCCTGATTTGTGCGTGAGTTGTACAATACGGCGGCATCAGAACGATCACATTACCAATGGGGCGCGTAAGCACGCCGCGTTTGGCCATGGCCTCGCATACGCGGGTGCCGGCACGCTCGCGCAGCGCGAACGGCTCCCGTGTTCTCCAATTTTTAACCAGTTCAATTCCAGCGACTAGACCGACCTGCCGGATGTCCCCGACGTTTGGCAAGGCCCAGAGGGTTCGCAGTTCGTCGTGGAGGCATTCTTCAAGTGTCTGCCGTGAACGGATGGATTTCTGACTTCGCAAAATTTCCAGATTTGCCAGCGCCGCCGCCGCACCAAGTTGATTGCCCGTGTAACTGTGGCCATGGAAAAACGTTTTAAACTTTTCATATTTGCCAAGAAAGGCGCCGAAAATGTTCTGTGTTGTGAGTGTTGCTGCCATCGGCAGATAACCGCCGGTCAGTCCTTTGGCCAAACACAGAAAATCCGGTTGAACCCCTACATGGTGCGAGGCAAACAAACCTTCTTGTAACGGTGGTCTGTGACCGCCGCTGACATTATCCGAAAAGGTGTGACGATCGCGAACCGCCGCGACAAGACCCGTTCTTCCAAAGCCCGTCATTACCTCGTCGGCAATGAGCAAAGCGCCGTGGCTGCGGGCGATGTCGGTGGCCTGGCGCAGCCAGCCCGGCGGTTGCGGAATCATTCCCGCCGCACCTTGAATCAGCGGCTCAACCACAAACGCGGCGTAAGGATTCCCCTTTTTCTTTTGGGCGGAAAACTTCTGTTCAACCTTGCCAACACATTCCCAGTTGCACTGGCGATATTCGCGCGCATCGGCGCGCTCCGGCTTCGCGCGGTTGAACGGACATCGGTAGCAATACGGCGACATAACCTTGTCAGTCTTGAACAGCAGCCCGGAATAGCTCCGGTGAAACAAATCAATGTGGCCGAGCGCGACCGCGCCGACGGTGTCACCGTGATATGCCCCTTCGAGGGAAAGGAATTTCGGCTCCGAAAACTTTTTTTTCACGGACAACCTGTTCGCGCCCCTTGTACGTTGCGTGAATTCATAGGCGAGTTTGAGCGCAACTTCCAACGCAGTTGAACCGTCGTCAGAAAAAAAGACCTTGCTCAGTTGCGGCATGCGTAACGGGGATTGCGGATTGGCCAGCTTGACAAGCTTCGCGGCCAGCAAACTCGCCGGCTCATTCGCCAAACCTAACGCGGAACTGTGGGCGATTTTTCCAAGTTGGTGTCGGATTGCAGCGTTGATTTGCGGATGATTGTGCCCGTGCAGATTGGTCCAAATCGAGGAATTGGCGTCGAGATATTCACGGCCGTGAACATCTCGCAGAACTGTGCCTTTTCCTTCCGCAATCACAATCGGCTCGCGACCGACCCATTCGCGCATTTGGGTGAACGGATGCCAGACGAATTGCTGATCGAGTTTAGCGAGCCGGTGCATTACGATATTCAATTTGTTCCAACGCGGTGCCGAGTTGGTTGATTTCCGTGAGGGTGTGAGCCGCTGTCAAAGTAATCCGCAACCGTGCTTTGCCGCGCCCGACGGTGGGATAACGGATTGCGGGAACAAAAATTCCCCGTTTGCGCAAAGCTGAGGCGAATTCCACCGCTTTCGTTTCGTTACCAACCATAACCGGGACGATGGCACCAGGGACTGCTGATTGCCGGTTGATTGCCGATTGTAATTCGCCAATCCTCGCCCAAAGCGTTTTCCGCCTCGCTTCACCTTCGTCTGATTGCGCAAAACGAATCCCGGCGGTTGCGGCGGCAGCGGCGGCAGGAACGGGCGCGGTTGAAAAAATAAAACTTCGGGCGCGATTGACGAGAAAATCTATAAGTGGTCGCGAGCCGCAAATGTAACCCCCGCTGGCGCCGAGCGCCTTGCCAAGCGTGCCCATCTGAATCTCGATGCGGTCACCCACGCCGAGTTCTTCCGCAAGACCACGGCGATTTTTCCCGTATAGCCCGGTCGCATGGGCTTCGTCCACCATCAGCCAGGCGCCGTATTTTTCCTTGAGCGCGACGATTTCGCGTAACGGCGCGGCATCACCGTCCATCGAGAAAATGCTTTCAGTCACAATGAGCGCGTGTGCGGCGTTTTGGACTTTAGACTTTGGATTTTGGATTTTTTCAGCCCATTTAAGCTTGTCTTCAAGGTCATTCAAATCGTTGTGGGCAAAAACACGGATTTTGGCGCCACTGAGCCGGGCGGCGTCAACGATGCAGGCGTGAACGAGTTTGTCGAGAATGACGATGTCATCCTTGGCGACCAGCGCACAAATGGTTCCGACAGCCGTGGCGTAGCCGGAAGAAAAACTCAGCGCCGATCCGGTGCCTTTGAAGTGCGCAAGTGTTTCTTCCAATTCGTGGTGCGGCGGAAGCGAGCCGCAAATCAGTCGTGACGCGCCGGAACCGGCGCCAAACTTTTCCACAGCCTTAATCGCAGCGTTCTTGAGCCGCGGTTCGTTGGTAAGTCCGAGATAATCGTTTGATGAAAAATTCAGCAGCGTTTGTCCGCTGATTTCGATGCATGCACCCTGCGGTGAATCCACGCGGCGCAGCTCGCGGAACAAACCTTGGTCACGAAGGTCGGCGAGGCGCCGGTTCAATTCTGCGTCGAAAGAAAGCACACTTGAATTTACGATTTACGATTTACGATTTACGAGCAAAAAGGCGGAGGTCGTTGTGATTCCAGCTTGTAATTCGGGAATTATTCCGGTGGAATCACCCAGCGTCCCTCAATCATACTTCCCAACATGGGGCCGGTGTGGTTGAGCACGTTTTGATAAGCGTCTTCACTTTTGTCCGAGGTTGGAATCACGATCAAATCGGCGAAGCCGTCTGGCGAAAGCTCGCCGATTTGGCCACTCATGCCCAACGCCCGCGCCCCGTTAATGGTGGCCATCCGGATGATTTCCGCCGGAGAAACCGTTTTGTCGGCGGCGGCCAGCGCCCGCATTTCCTCGAACAGGTTCAGTTCGGGTTTCTGTTTTCCCATTTCACGAACGGTGGCGAGGCTGTCGGTGCCGAGACACAGGTTGACGCCGGCTTTGACAAGCCGCTCGCGCATAAAGGGCGGATGGTGGAAATAGGCGTGGCTGCGCGGGCAATGTACGACGTTGACCCTGAATCTTCCCAGCAAGGCGGCATCGCCGTGGGCCAATAAATTGGCATGGACGGCGACTAGATTTTTACCGAGCACACTGCTGCGGGCGAGGTGTTCGACCGGCGAGCCGAGGCCGCAATCAGAGTTGTCCCGCTGATTGCGCTGGAGCCAGTCAAACATCTGTCCTCGCGCATGAACAAACATTTCAAACTCCTGTTCGGACTCCGCCACGTGTGTGCAGAGCAGCCAGCGACGTTTGCGCGCAAGCCGGGCGCTGTTCCGAAGCAGGGCCGGCAGCGTGGAGTAGGGAGCGTGAGGCGAAAGTGAAGCCGAACAGCGCGCGTGGGAAAGCGAATCAATTTTTTCAACCGCCTCTCGCAGGATTTCTATTGGGTTCCGCCGGGCACGAATCCCGGTCATTTCCAGAAAGGAAACGACCCGCATCGGCGTGGCATCCCAGACTTCCGGCAGGAGATCGGGCATGGCTTCGATGTCCGCGACGGTCGTGGTCCCGTTGCGCAGCAGCATGTGCGCGCCGCGGAGCCACGAGCGCGCGTAGTCGGAATAACTCCACGCGGTTTTTGCAGCCGTGATGAGGGGAATCCAGTCGGTAAAGGTTTTCGGCGGCGGCAGTTCACCGGCCATGTCGGTATAATCGAGGTGGCAATGCGCGTTGACGAGGCCCGGGAGCACAACCACGTCGCCCAAGTCAAGAGTTTCCTCGCCCGCCTCTGATCTTAAATCGGCCCAGGAAGCAACGGCGCGAATACGATTGCCTGCCACGAGTACCGCACCGTTTTCAATGGGTGGCCAGGAAACAGGCAGGATCGTTCGGGCGCGCAGAATCATCAAATGGCGGATTCCTGACGGCGGGATTTCGTGCGGGCGGCGATCTTGTGTTTCTTTGCCTTCCGTTTGTTGTGACGTTTGCGAATCTGCTGTTCGATTTTTCCCGTTACCCGGTCAATGGCTGCGTAAAGGTCGCTCTCGCGGTCTTGGGCAAACAAATCTGGGCCGCGCACCGCCAGGCGCATGGAACAACTAAATTGTTTTTCAGGGGCGCGGGTGTGGTCGTGTTCCAGCGTGACGCGGGCGTCAACGGCACGTTGGTCAAAATGATCAAGTTTTTGCAGCCGGCCAAGCACATGGTCTTCGAGGGCTTTGGTCAGCGTGACGTTGTGCGTTGAAAGAATCAATTTCATGATGCAAAGATGGATTTAAACGGTGATAAAATCCAGTTTTTCCTCCAGTTTGGCGGGCCGCAGCGAATGTTGTGCCATTTTCGCTTGTGCTTTGATTGAACTGAGTTAAACTAAAAATGCCGATGGTGCAAAGTTTACAACTATCTACCCGCCTCACTCAGTCGCTGGTGCTGGCGCCGCAACTACAGCAGTCGCTGGCATTGCTCCAGGCGCCGACGCTGGAACTAAAGGCATTGGTCGAACAGGAGCTGCAGCAAAATCCCGTGCTGGAAGAGGTTTCCTCGCCCGAGCCAGAACTGAACGACAAATTGGCCGCCGATGGGGACGAAAGCGATGCTCCTGCCGATCAATTGGAATCAGCGGAAGACGGCTCGGGAGATACCACATTGCTCAAGACTGGTGAAACCGGCGAGGCGCCGACAGACGATTTTCAAGCGGAATTCGACCGCTTGGTCCAGCTTGACCAGGAATGGCGCGACCATTTTGCGCAAACGAACATCCCCATCCGCCAGTCCGCTGAGGATGAGGAAAAACGCCAGTTCATGTTCGATTCACTGGCGGCAGGCACCACGCTGGCGCAGGTCTTGATGGATCAAGTGCGCGAGACGGATTTGAACGAGGACCAACGCAATATCGCGGAATTGATCATCGGCAACATTGATGACTACGGCTATCTCAAGGCGACAGTTCAGGAAATGTCAGCCGCCACCAATCTGCCGGAGGAAAAAATTGCCGAAGTCTTGAAAGTCATTCAAACGTTCGACCCGCCGGGGGTCGGCGCGCTCGATCTGCGCGAATGTCTGGTGCTGCAACTGGAACGCGCCGGCCGGCAGGATTCCCTCGAATATCGCATTGTGCGTGATTTCATGGACGCGTTGGGCAAACGACGCATTCCGGAAATCGCCCGCGGCACCAGCCAAACGGTGGAGGAAGTACAGGACGCCCTCGGCCGCATCGGCCGGTTGGAGCCGAGGCCGGGCCGGGCCTTTTTGCCGGATACCGATCAATACGTTCTGCCCGAGGTATTCGTACAAAAGGCCGGCAACGATTTTGTGGTGACCACCAACGATGAACACATTCCGCATTTACGCATCAGCAACATCTACAAAGACCTGATGTCCCAAGGCGGAAATTCCGCCGAGGTCAAAAATTACATCCGCGAGAAAATCCGCGCCGGAAAATTTCTCATCAAAAGCCTCCACCAGCGCCAGCAGACCATTTTGAACATCGCCAAGGAAATAGTGAAACGCCAGCACGACTTCATGGAAAGAGGCGTTGCTCATTTGCGGCCGATGACGATGGCGCAGGTGGCCGAGGTGGTCGGGGTTCATGAGACTACCGTCAGCCGCGCCGTTTCCGCCAAATACATGCAGACGCCTCAGGGTGTGTTCGAGATGAAGTTTTTCTTCACCGCCGGCCTGCACACCGCGAGCGGCGACGGCGTGTCCAACACCAGCGTCAAGGACATGATCGCCGAAATTTTCAAAAACGAGGAACCCACCAAGCCGTTGTCGGATCAGGAAGTCGTGAAAATGCTCGGCGACAAGGGCATCACCATCGCGCGCCGCACCGTGGCCAAATACCGCTCCGAACTGAACATCCTGCCGTCCAATCTGCGCAAGGTCTATTAGGCGGTTTTTTTCCGCTCCAGCGCCAGTTCAGCCTTCGTTTGCGCCTGTAGGTTTTCCAGTTCTGGTTTCAATTCACGCTTCGTTTCTGCCGACATCCGGTCTATGAACAAGATTCCGTTGAGGTGGTCCACCTCGTGTTGAACGACACGCGAGAGCAAGCCGCCGCAGCGGAATTCAACCGGCTTGCCTTTTTCGTTCACAGCCTTCACGTCCACGGACCCGGGTCGCGTGATTTCCCCGAAGATTCCCGGAAAACTCAAACAGCCCTCGCCGCCGGCAACAGGGTCGCCGAGCGGTTTGATTTCGGGATTAATCAAAGCCAGCGGCATGAAATTGTTCACGTCGGCGGGCTTGCCGTCCAGTTCGAGCCATGACGGGCGTTCTTTTGCCTCGCGCACGTCAATCACCGTAAGCTGCAATGCCCGGCCGATTTGTTGAGCGGCCAGGCCGACGCCATTGCTGGCGTGCATGGTTTCCAGCATGTCGGCAACCAACTTTTTGATTTCCGGTGTGATGTTTTCAACGAGCGCCCCTTTTTGCCGCAGCACGGGATGGCCGTATTTGACGACGTCTAAAATCATCTAACTTTCTTTCGGCCAATTGCGGAGCATTTTCGCCAAGTCTGGAATACCGGGACTCTGCGCGGTGCGAACGTAATGGCCGCTGGTCGCGACCCCGGTCAAGACGCACTGCGAGTTTTCCAAACCGAGCAATTTGCCAAGGCAAAAGCCGGAATTGAAATGGTCGCCCGCGCCGGTGGTGATGACCGGCTTGGGCGTGAACGGTCCTTCCACCAGCGAGACGGCGCCGTGGCTGGCGGCCAGCGCGTAGCTGACCGGATGGATGACCAGCGTGTTCACCGGCACCAGACGGTTGATTTCCAGCGCCAGCACGGAAAGCGCGTCGGCAGATTTGTCCTGCGCCCGCAGGCCCAAAACGTCGCCGATTTCGTGCGCCTCTTTTTCGTTCAGCCCCAGGATCACGTCGAAGTATTTCTCGAATTCCACAATCGTCTTCAACGCCTGCCGGATGTCTTCCGGTTTGCGCTTTTCCGGGTCGGCCAGGTCAAAAAACATCACGCGCCGTTTGCCGTTCATGGCCGGACAAATGTCCTTGAGTGTCGCTTCCCAAATTTGGTTCATGTGGGTCAGCATGGTCCAATTGACGAAGCCTACCAGATCGGCGCCAGTGAATTGGCCGGCAAACTTGTCGCGGCCAAAGCGCGACTGGACGTTCTCCCAGTTCACGTCATTGAGCGACGAAATCTTGCCGATCATGACCTTGCCGTCGTCGAATTCAAGCGCGTCGGTGTGGCCGGGTTCGGCGATGGAATGAACCTCGGCGCGTTTGGCGAAATCGGCAAAAACCGGATGCAGATTCGGCCAGCCGAGATTGCCGAGATAGGTGACCTTCAATCCAAAGCTCGCCAGCGCGTTGGCCATGATGGGGCCGTTGCCGCCGAGCTTGGTGACGCGGTTGACGATTTCGATGTTGGTGCTTTTCCCCGCCGCCGCCGCCACCCGTTCGGCCAGTTTGGAAATGGTCGTCAGCCGTTGAAACGAATCCGCACTGTCGCGCTTGTCCACGACGTGCAGAATTTCATCCACGAAACCATCCAATCCCACAAAGGCCGTCATGCGGTTGACGCTGGCGGCGCCGGCCAGTAATCGCTGGGCGCACTGTTCCCGTAATTCAGGTGTGTTCATTCGTTCTCAAATTATGCAAGAACCAGCCGCCGCGCGCAATTTTTAATCCACGGCGACGCCAAGAATTTGCATGATCCGCTCCAGTTCCTGATCGCTGAAGAAGGAGATTTCCACCGTGCCTTTGCCCTCGGCGTAATGCAGTTGCACCTTTGTCGCGAAGACTTCGCGCAGGCGGTCCTCCAAATCGGCCACGTGCGGGTCGCCGGCGGGCGCAGCCACGGTTTCCGGCTTGGGTATGGAGTGGCGTGCGCCGCGCTTGTGCAGCCGGGCCAGTAAACCTTCAGTTTGACGCACGTTCAGGCCTTCCTTGATGACGCGCTCGGCAACCAGTTGTAGGTCCTTCTCATTGGTCAGGCCGAGAATGACCTTGGCGTGGCCGACGGAAAGCCGTCCTTCGCGGATGAAGTTTTGAATAGGCGGCGGCAGTTTCAGCAACCGCAGGGCATTGGCCACCACGGCCCGGCTTTTGCCCACCTTGCCGGCAATTTCCTCCTGCGTGAGCTGAAATTGTTCGGCGAGTTGCGCATAGCCGTGCGCCTCCTCAATGGCGTTGAGATTTTCGCGCTGAAGATTTTCGATAAGGGCCAGTTCGAGCACCGCGCGGTCATCAGCTTGCCGGACGATGACGGGCGCCTCCGGCAATTGCAAAAGCTGCGCCGCGCGCCAGCGGCGTTCGCCTGCAATCAATTCAAAATAGCCATTGCGCTCGCGCACGATGAGCGGCTGGACAATGCCTTGTTCGCGGATGGAATCAGCCAGCTCGCGCAACGCCTCGGCGGAGAAATCCTTGCGCGGTTGGAGCGGGCAGGGACGGAGCCGATCCAACGGCACGCGCTGCACCCGTTCGCGCGTGTCCGGCGCGGGAACAGGAATTGGGGCAGGGGATTGAACACCCGGCAGCGGAGCGGGCTGGGTCAGAACCGGACTGCCGCCCAGCAACGCGCCGAGGCCGCGTCCCAAAGCAGGTTTCGCCATACGCGCAGAGTGTCGCAGGGCAGGGAAGTTGTCAACGGGAAGCGCGTTGAAGTTCAGATCTTAGCTTGCTCTTGAGCGCAGGCTGAAGCCTAAATTTCGACAAACCGTAGACTAAAACAAACTTGGCACCGGTTTTGCTAAACTGTTTTTGACAAACGGAATATGGCAAATGAAAATCCTAATGCCAGTAACAATTGCTTTGAGCGGGTTGTTCGCCGCTGTTGACCCTGCGTTTGCACAAAGTTGGATGCAACTAACCAATCCGCCAGGCGGATTGTGGTCCGTTGCTTCATCAGCGGACGGCACCAAACTGATTTTAGGGTCCTTCGGCGGCGGCCCGATTTACACCTCAACCAATTCAGGCGCAACATGGGCAACGTGGATGACAAACAACTCGCCCACCACTTTTTGGACTTCTGTTGCGTCCTCGGCGGACGGAACCAAACTGATTGCGGCATCGGGGCATCCGGGCCAAGGGCCGATTTATACCTCGACGAATTCAGGAGCTACATGGGTGACGAACAACGTGCCCAATGAATTTTGGGAATCAGTTGCCTCTTCGGCCGATGGCACCGAATTGGCCGCTGTTGTCTTCCCTGGTCCAATTTACACTTCGACCAATTCTGGGGGGAATTGGAGCTTCAATAATAATGCGCCCGACACCTATTGGACTTGTATTGCCTCATCGGCGGACGGAAGCAAATTGGCCCCTTGCGCCAAAAGTAACTGTTACCCGAGAGCAGGTATCGTTGTGCCAAAAGGGTGTTACCCGATGGCTCTTGTTTTTGGTTAACTGTTCCGGCGCTTCGAAGCGAGCTAAAACGAGCAGGGGGGCGAGCTTTGAGCCTCAGCTCGCGCCCCCCTGCGGTCGAAGGTTCGTTGGACTTGCGTCCCTGGTTTTTTTGGATCGAGAGCACCGGTTTTCTTAGTTGGGGTTTCGACGGATCGCCGAGATCTGCTTGAGACTACGCTCCACCGTTTCTTTCAAGGCAAAGGGGTTCAACCGGGCCTTGTGCTGTCGCAGCCGTTGCTTGGTGGTTTCGGCCACCTCAGCGCTGGCCAGCACGCGCGCCAGGGGCGTTTGAGCCTGTCGGTAAACGCGCCGCACCTTCCCCGCTTCGCGCTCCTGGTGATCAAGTTTGAGGCTCGCATGAAAGTAATTGAGCAACTGTCCATAAGCTCCCTTGACCAGCGCATTGATCGGCTCCACCACCTCCGGATTGTCATGCCGTTCATACCCAAAGCACTGTCGAACATGGGTCCAGTTCTTCTGCTCCACATGCGCATTGTCGTCTTTCTTGTTCGGCCGGCTGCGCGTCATGAACACCGGCTGCGGCCGCTTCTGCAGCCACTTAAGCACATGATGGTTTATAAACTCTCCTCCGTTGTCGCTGTCCAAACCCAATAACGAAAAAGGCAGGCTGGCTTCCACATCCTGCAATGCCACCAGCGTTCCAGCCTGGCCCCGTCCCCACATCGCCCGCACTTCCACCCACGTCGTGGCGTAATCCACCCCATCGACCATCCACACAAATTCCCCGGCCACACTGCCGCCGCACAGCGCCACTGTATCGACCTCCAACCACCCCGCTTTGCCTTCCTCCCACAGACTGCCGCGAATGGGAATCTGCTGGCGCAACAACGTTCCGGGTCGCGTCAGCGACCGGCCTCGGCCTTTGTGCACGCAACGGTGCCAGCAGTCGGTCCAGGGTTCGCCCGCTGGCCAGCAACAGCTTGTCCCGCACCTCTCCGGGCATGGGCCGCTCGTATTGCTCGTAGGCCGGAATCCACTCCGGTAACATCGCCACCAGGCGCCGCCCACACGCATAGTCCGTCGCTTGCCAGATCGGCCTCAGCCATGGCACCAGCAACTGCGGCTCATACTCCACAGGACGACCGCTCAGAATCACGGGACCTCTCCTGAGCGCGGGCGCGCCTAATGCCCGAATCGCTGACTTGCGATGATAGCCCAGCAACTCCTGCGCTTGATCCAGCAGCTTGCGTTTGTGTTCCGCGCCAGCCGTTTCGTAACGCCGCCGCAGCTTCCTCAATACCTCTTCCCGTGTCGGTTGACTGATCATTTTATCCATTCCGGCCACGGTAACCCGACTTCTGGCACAACGTATCCCTCAGACCGTCTTTCTGCCCCTCCCAGGGTAACAAAACTTTTGGCGCAATTCGATTGGCGGCTACTTGGTCCTTGAATTCTGGCGGCGGAATTTATACTTCAATAAATTCAGGCATCACCTGGGTTCCCAGCACCGTGCCCTCCGTAAATTGGTACTCCGTTGCCTCCTCAGCGGATGGCATCAAATTAGTCGCCGTCAGCAGCAGCGCCCTAATTTATACCTCGACCAATTCTGGAACCAGTTGGACATCGAATAGCATTTCCCAAGCTCCCACTGCTTACTGGAATTACGTCGCGTCCTCGGCGGACGGAACCAAATTGGCGGCGGGCTCTGAGAGCGGGGCTCCAGGAATTTACATCTCAACGAATTCAGGAGCGAGTTGGTTTGACTCTGGCGCATCGGGCGCGATTTGGACATCCATCGCTTCTTCGGCGGATGGGGACGAATTCGTCGCCGTGGCTGGAGGTGGCGACGCTTACATGTGGCAGGCTACCCCCACGCCAAAATTGAATCTTACGACGGCGAGCAATAATCTTGATTTTTCGTGGCTTGTGCCCTCCACCAATTTCGTGTTGCAGGAGAATTCGGATTTGACGACGACAAATTGGATGACCTTGACCAACACGCCCACGCTCAATCTCAGCGACCTGAATGATGAAGTTGTCCTTTCGCCTTCCAGCAGCAGCGGCTTCTTCCGCCTCATGTCGCAATAAAGTCGTAGCAGCCGACGTGAGTCGGCCCATTTCTCGAGGAACAGAGCGGACTGACGTCCGCTGCTACCATTCTGTTCACAAGGCGCAAGCCTTGAGCAGCGCGACAAGTCTGCCTTCACTCCCTTTTTCACTGCGTTAATCAGTTTCCATTTCCTGAAACACGCGGATTCTTCCGGCTTCAATCACCCAAAGTTTCCCGGTCAAACTTTCCCGTTGCAATCCGGCGGCGAGCGTGCGAACCGCCGTCAGCAAATGCTGGCGTGAGGGTTTGCGGGGCAACCGCAATACCGCAATGCCGGCATAATGGCTGGGCTTGAAATGAAGCGGGTTCGCAAAGTCCAGGTCGAGCGATACCAAGGCGCGCCCTTCGCGGCGGCAACGTTCGATGAGGTTGATGTCCCCGGTTTTTTCCAGGGACTGGCTTCTCACGGTGGCGACGTCATGCCCGGCGCGCGAAAGAATTTCACGCCCGCGTTCGCCAAGGTTTTCGTCCAATTTGAACTTCATGCGTGCGCTTCGAGCGGCACGTCCACGTAGCGTTCGCGCGACATTTCCGCGCCGTAAGCGATGCAAGCCTGAATGTCTTCGGGTTCCAAGCCGGGATAATCCTTCAAAATCTCGCGCTCCGTCATGCCGGAGGCGAGCAAATCCAAAATCAGCGAAACCCAGATGCGATGGCCGCGAATGCAGGGCTTGCCGAAGCAGCGCGCCGGGTCAATCCAGATGCGCTGGAGCAATTCTTCGCGGGACAAATGATTTTGAGCTTTTGCCTTCATATTACCGCAGCCGGACGATCGAGGATGTCCAGCTTTTCCTGTTCGACTTCGCGCGGGGGCAGCACGTCAGCCCACTCTTCCCGGGCGCGCTGGCGTTCGAGAAATTTCAGGTAATGCAGGATTTCGCGCAGCACGGGTTCGGGCTGGCGCTTGATTTCTTCAATCAACATTTCCTGCGAGCTCATAATGGAATTATCGCCGGGATTTGGATTCCGGCAAGCGGCAAGTTTGCCCGCGTCCCAAATTCGGCGTCCGTTGGTCTGGAAATCGGCGCTGCGGTACGGATGTCAACATCTGCTCCTGCAGCAACTTGAGAAGCAAAATGACTTGACAATATCTTTAATAAATGGTTCGATGTATTAAGAGATAGAATGAAAACCTTATTCTCTACATTACTGATTGTTTCCGCCCTGACCTTTGTAGTTAATCCCGCGCTTGGGCAAGGCTTGGCCTTTGTGACGAATACCATTGCGGTCGGCAACGGCCCGTCATCTGTCATTGCCGCCGATATCCAGAACAACGGCAAAATGGATTTGATCTGCACGGATTCCAAAGACAACACGCTGACGGTGCTGACCAACGACGGCAGCGGCGGCTTTGTTTCCAATGCGACGCTGAATTTGGCTCCATATAGTAATCCAGCATGCGTTGCGGCAGCGGATATTAATGGCGATGGCAGCTTGGATTTGATAGCCGCGCTTTACGGCAGCGGCGTGCTTGAGGTGCTAACCAACGACGGTAGTGGCGGCTTTGTGTCTAATGCTGTGTACAACCTGGGCTTGACTGGTCTGGGGATGTCATGCGTCGTGGCCGCCGATGTCAACGGCGATGGTATAGAGGATTTAATTACCGCCAATACGGATGGAGGTGTATTTGGTCAAGGTGTGCTGACGGTGTTAACCAACAACGATATGGGTGGTTTCGTCTTGTGCACCAATCTTTTTGCCGGCCCGGCGACGCCAAGTCAGCAATCTCAACCTCATTGGGTTGCGGTGGCAGACGTTAATGGTAACGGTAGAATGGATTTAATCAGCGCGAATCTCGGCAGTTTGGGTTCACTGATGATATTCACGAATTTTGGCAATGCCTCCTTCGGCTCTAATGCTACATATTATCATGTCATTCGTCCAGAATGCGTTGCGGCAGTAGATGTTAATGGCGACCACAAAGTAGATTTGATCAGCGCCAATGACTTAACCGGTACTTTGACAGTGTTGACAAACAACGGCGACGGCTCCGTTGGCCCCGGCACCAACTATAATGTTGGTTCTCTCCCATTTTTCGTCACAGCAGCGGATATCAATGGGGACGGCAAAGTGGATTTAGTCTCTGCGAATTCCGGGACCAATACGCTGACTGTCTTAACCAACGACGGCAGCGGCGGCTTCGTCTTTTGCACCACGCTGACCGTCGGCAACGACCCGCGCTCCATCGCCGTGGCGGATGTCAACGGTGACGGCAAGCTGGATTTGATCAGCGCAAATTTCAATGACAACACGCTGACGGTCTTGATGCAAGTGACGCCGCCGCCGGAATTGACCATTGCGTTCATTAGCTCGGACGCGGTCGCCGTCTCATGGCCATTATCGGCTACCAACTTTGTGCTCCAAACGAATGCAGATTTGACCACAATGAATTGGGGGATTCCCAATTACACCATTTCTACCAACGGCCAGGTCGAGAGCGTCAACATCAATCCGTTGCCGTCGGAAAATTTATTCTTCCGGTTGGTGTCGCAATAAAATCGTAGCAGCCGACGTGAGTCGGCCCAAACTTGTCCCTCGCCGGAATAATGAGCGGACTGACGTCCGCTGCTACATCTGCCATCCGCGTAGCGGCTTTCGGGAGAAAGCCGCCATTTGAATTCCCGTCACGGTTTGCGGCGCTCTGCCGAGACGCCGCTACGTCCGCTCCTTGCACTCACAAGCCCAGCAATCGTTTCAACACCGATTCGATCTCCAGCATTTTATCAGCGGGGAAGGCCGAAATGCGGCGTTCGATTTTCGCGTTGTCCACTCCTGCGATGCCCAGCACGTTCACGACCGATTCTTGCCGGAGCCAGGCGGGTTTGGGAAAACGGATTTCACATTCGCCGCCCCGAATTTCCGTCGTCATCGGCACGACCACGGACATATTGCGTTGACGGTCGGGTTGGCCGACGGAGACAACCACGCAAGGACGCACTTTGGCCGTCATGCCCAAATCCACCACGACCACATCGCCGCGGTTAAAGCTGGTCATAGTCCACTTCCGGCGCTGGCCCAAGCTTTTCCCAGGTGTCCGCGACGAGGTTGTCCATCGGCTCTTCGGTCCCGCGCTGGCGTTCGAGGAATTTCAGGTAACGCAGGATTTCGCGCAGCACGGGTTCGGGCTGGCGCTTGATTTCTTCAATCAATATTTCCTGCGCGCTCATGATCTAATTATCCGGCAAAATTGGTTTTTTAGCAAGCCGCATTGCCCGCCGTTCCTACCGCCCGGCCTTATGCGACTTTGGGCTTTAGACTTTGGACCTGGGACTTTACCTTGCCTCCGTGAGTCGCAAGAGCAAACGCGTCGCTGAAATGGTTGCCGATCATCACGGGCGGAAACTGGACCCGCATTATCTTGGCTATTTTGATTGTTTCAATCGCCAGCAATTTTACGAAGCGCACGAGGTGCTGGAACATCTCTGGCTCAAGGACAAACAAGGTCCGAACGGCGCGTTTTACAAGGGTCTGATCCAATTGACCGGCGCGTTTGTTCATCTGCAAAGAAACCATCCGCAGCCCGCCGCCGCGTTGTTCAAGCTCGCCTGTGCCAACCTCGAAAAATACCCGCGTGTTCATGAACATTTGAACTTGGAAACCGTGCGTAAGTTGGCCCGAAAATGGCTGGAAGAGTTGGAGCGGACACGGTTTGGCGTCAATCTGTTGACCGGCCAAACCGCGCCAGAATTGAGATTGGAAAAAAGCGGCCATGAATAAAAAGCGCGTCGTGCTGGCGGGTGGCAGCGGCTTTCTCGGCCGGGCGCTCGCTCCCAAGCTGCTCGTGAAAAGCTACGAGGTGGTGGTGCTGACCCGTTCGCCACGCGAGCGTGAGGATGGCGTCAAGGAAGTGGCGTGGAACGGCAAGACGCTCGGCGATTGGGTGTCATACTTGGACGGCGCTCATGCCGTCGTTAATCTTGCGGGGCGCAGTGTGAATTGCCGGCACACGCCGGAAAATGTTCGCGAGATCAATGAATCGCGTATCAATTCCGTGAATGCCGTGGCGGCGGCGATTCATAACGTGGCGCAGCCGCCGCGGGTGTGGGTGCAAGCCGGGTCGCTCGCATTTTACGGCGATTTGGAAGACCAATGGTGCGAGGAGGGCACTCCGTCGGCGCCGGGCAAAGCGGTGGAAACCTGCCGGATTTGGGAGACGGCCTTCAAATCCGTTCCCTTGGACAATACCCGGCGCGTGTTGTTGCGAATTGGTCTGGTGCTAGCCCGCGACGGCGGCGCGCTTTCCGTGCTCGGCAAATTGACCAAGTGGTTCTTGGGCGGAGCAGCCGGCACCGGGCGGCAATATGTCAGTTGGATTCATCTGGTGGACATGAATCAAATGCTGATGACTGCCATCGAACAGGACGAATTCCTTGGTGATTTCAACGCCACGGCACCAAACCCGGTCACGAACGCGGAGTTCATGGCCGAATTGCGCCTGGCACTGCATCGTCCCTGGTGTCCGCCTGCTCCGGATTGGGCCGTGCGATTCGGCTCGTGGTTGATGGAAACCGAACCGTCGCTGGCGCTCACCGGACGGCGTTGCGCACCCAGGCGGTTTCTCAGACTCGGTTTCAAATTTCAATTCCCTGAATTGCGCGGCGCGTTGAGAGACATCTACGAATAAGAAGATTAAAGCAAAGAGAAAGGGCGTTCACTCCAGCGCTTCGGCCAGGACCTCCGCCATGTGACGCAGCCGGACGGGCGCCAGATGTTGAATTTGCTGGCGGCAACTCGCGCCGGAAGCAATCACGGTGGTTCCGAATGGCTGATTTCTGATTTTTTGAATCAACGGCTCCGCGACCTTTACTGAAAGCTCGTACTTCGATTCCAACATTCCGAACGCACCCGCCATGCCGCAGCAACCCGTGTCCAGCAACGTCACCGTCTTTTCCGGCAGTCGCTCGGCCAATTGATGCATGAGGTTGGGACTGGCCAGCGCCTTGGCGTGGCAATGCGGATGAATGATCAACCGCCCGGCGCGGTTGTTGAATTTGAGTCCGTTGGGTTCCCAGCTCAGAAAATTTTCGATGAAATCCTCGAACAGGAAACAGCGCCGCGCGACGTTTTCCGCATTGGGCAATTTCAACTCCCGGTAATCCTCCACGAACATTGAAAAGCACGAGGGTTCCAGAAAGATAATCGGCGTTCCGCCCGCGTCCGCGTTTAATAGCGCAAGATTGTGGCTGCCCGATTTGGCGGCTTCGTCAAGGTTGCCCTGGCTGAACGCAGGTCGCCCGCAACATTCGCGCTGCGCCAGCACGGTGACTTCAAAACCCGCCGCTTCGAGCACTGCCACGGCAGCCATGCCCACGTGCGGTTCATAATAACGCGTGAAGGTGTCGTCCCAAAGGATGACCGGCCCGCGAGTCGCGGGTGTGGATGGCTGATGTTTGGCAAACCAATGATCAAATCGCATCTGCGCAAAACGCGGCAATGGGCGTCTCGTCGTCATGCCCAAAAGCCGGCTCCGGATCAGTCGCGCCGGGAAGAAACCCAGGAGTGCGTTGGCCAGGCGCGGCATTTTACAACCCCACCGGCCCAGTTGGTCCACCGAACTGAACAGCCGTTCGCGCAGCTTCAATCCATCACGACGAATGCGTGCGTAAAGCAATTCCGTCTTCAGCAATGCCATGTTTACGTTGGACGGGCATTCCGTAGTGCAGGCTTTGCAGGACAAACAGTTGGTTAACGCCGCTTCCAACTCCTGCGAGCGCAGGGGGTCGCCCTTGATTTCGCGTAATTCAAGCGCCGCGCGGATGGCGTTCGCGCGGCCGCGGGTGGACATGATTTCCTCGCCGGTCGCGATGAACGTGGGACACATTGTCGGCGTTTGCTTCAAACAACCGCCGCAACCATTACACTGTTCCAAGTTGGCGATGAACGAGCCGTCTTTAGCCGCAAACGCGAGCTGCGGCTCAAATGGCAGTTTCAATGAGTACCCTGCGCCCATGCGCAAATGGCCGTCAATTTTGTAGCGGCCGTCCGAAATGATTTTGCCCGGATTGAACAGATTGCCCGGGTCGAAGGACTGTTTGATTTGCCGCATGAGCTGATAGACCTCTTCGCCGACCTGTTCCTTGAGATACTCGGTCCGGGCGATGCCAACGCCATGCTCGCCGGTCAACGTACCCTTGAACTGCGAAACCAGCGCGGCCACTTCGTCAGCAATTTGCCGGTATTTTTTCAAATCCTCCGCGCTATGCAAATCGAGCACCGGCCGCATGTGCAGCAACCCTGCGGCGGCGTGGCCATAATATGAAGCCGGCACGCCCATCCGGGCCATCAGACTCTGCAAACCATTGAAGTATGCCTGCAAATCCCGCGGGCGCACTGCCGTGTCTTCAACGAAACAGGCAGGCTTCGCATCGCCTTTGCGACCGGTGAGCAATGACAATCCCGCCTTGCGCATAGCCCACACCAAATCGGCTTCAGCCTGTGTTCCTAAAATCAACGTGCGCAGACCCAATCGGCGCTTTTGCAACTGCGCCAGCCGGTCGCGGACGTCCTCGAAAAACTCGACAATCAGAATCGCCTCGCATGGTTTGACGTCTAGCTCAAGCAAGTCGCGCACGGACTGAAACTCACGCTGGCCGCGAGTCTGGCCAAACAGCGGACGGTCAATGTGCTCAATTGCCGCCGGCATCAAGTCGAGCAGTTCTCCCGTGGCCTGCATGGCCTCGGCCACCGACGCAAAAAACAGCAGGCCGACGCCGCGTTCGGCGGGCAGCGGGACAATTCTCAAATCAGCGGAAAAAATCGCCGCGAGCGTCCCCTCACTACCGGAAAGGATATGAACCAGATTGGCGGGTTCATTGGTTGCCCGCGCCAGTGCGTAACCGGGCCACCGTTTCAAAAGGCCCGGTGGAAAACGTTCGGCGATTTGCAGTGCATTGAGCGAGAGCAGGTCTTCAACGACATTCTGCTGGCGTGGCAGGCTGTCGCGGCCGGGACCGACCTTTAACACCTGCCCGTCGGCCAGCACAATTCTAAGTTCATTGACGTGCATCCCCGTCGTGCCATAAAACGGCGCGTGTGCGCCCGATGAATCGCTGGCAATCATGCCGCCCAGCGTCGCGCGCGAACTCGTTGCCACGTCCGGGCCGAAACAAAATCCCTGCGGACGAAGAAAGTCGTTCAGTTGGTCAAGCACAACGCCGGCGCCGACGCGAATAGTGCGGCGTTCCGGGTCGAAATTAATGATGCGGCGGTTGTATCGCGCGAAATCAATGACCAATCCGTCGCCAATTGCACCGCCGACGAGTCCCGTGCCGGCGCCCCGCGGAATTACCGAGATGCCTGCCTGCGCCGCCGCCTGGATAATTGAGCTGGCTTGCGCTGCGTTTTTTGGGAAGGCCACCGCCAGTGGCACAATCTGATAGGGCGACGCGTCCGTGGCATAAAGTTGCCGCGTCAGATTGTCGAAGGCGACCTCGCAATTTGCCGCGTTTAATGCAGCCATCTGCTGGGCGGACATCATAGTAACGCCAACAACCTATCGGCGCGACGCCCGGTTGACAATGGCATTAACTCAGTGCGATGGGTGCCAGCAAATGGCCCAACGAATTTCCGAAGATCAACGGAGGAAATTACCTGAAGGCTGCTTCAGGAAAAATGTCGGGAAAAGGCTTGCCGAAGCCCAAGCTGGCTTAACCCAACCGCCAGACGATGCGCGCCTTGTTCAAGTCGTATTGCGACATTTCCATTTTCACGCGGTCGCCGACGGTCAGGCGGACAAATCGCTTTCGCATTTTGCCCGAAATGGTCGCGAGCACCTGATGCTGGTTGTCCAGTTCGACACGGAACATCGTCCCGGCCAGCACCGTGATAATGCGTCCTTCGACTTCTATATGTTCTTCCATGAAAAACCGTTGTCCGGACGGAATAACACGAGGGCGACGCCCATTTCGAACGTCGCCCCAGTCGAACTTGCTTTCTGTGATTAATAACGGTCCCGATGACCGCCACCACCGCCGCCGCCACCACCGCGAAATTCCCGGCGCGGGCCGCGGTCGCCGCGAGGACGTTCTTCTTTCGGGCGCGCGATGTTCACCGTGAGGGTGCGGTCGCCGAGCGTTGCACCGTTCATGGCTTCAATCGCCTTCTGCGCTTCCTCGGGTGTGGACATGGTGACAAACGCAAAGCCGCGCGAGCGGCCGCTCATCCGGTCCATCATGAGGTTGGCTTCGACGACCGTGCCGTGGGCGGCAAAGGCCTCTTGCAGGTCATTTTCTGTAGTGTTGAAGGAAAGATTTCCCACAAACAATTTCGTGCTCATTTTGATGATCTACTGTTCAAACTAGCTGCCTTTCGCGGACCGTTCCCGACTGCCGGGTTTCAAATCATCACTGAACCAAGTTCACTTGAGGATTCACCATGACCGTAAAGAGACAAGTTATCCAACAGACCAAGCAATGTTAACTGATTCCCCAACCGTTGCAAGCTAATTTTGGAACGCCAAAACACCAAGTTTTCGAGCAAAATCCGGGTCAAATCGCGCTGGGCGAACACTTTTGCTAATGCAACAACGCGATAAAAAAGAATGATTAACCCATGTCAGCGCAGCGCGTGCAATCATAAGCCGTGCAAAATCACCCGTGAACTTCCTTGGCCGCCACGGTAAGACAGGTGCGTTTCGGTCAGTCACCCGGGACGGACGCCTCATTTTGACGCGTGAGTGGACAGTCAATTTTCATTTAAGTTTGACCTGGTGTTACAAACTTCTGGCGAAGGCGGCGATGACGGCCAAAACGGCTGCAAATGTCACGAGGACCACAACGGCCGTCTGGAAATGAGCAAAGAACAAGGATACGCCTAAGCAACCGATGACGATTTGAAATATCAGAAGCAATAAAACCTCGTAGCGGCTCCAGTCTTCAAAGTGAGCAACCTTGTAAATCAGGGCTACGACAAGTGCGGGGATAATCATGGCGCGGGTGGCGCCGGGAACCAAGTACACCACCAGCCACATGGATGTGGCCTCCACGAGCGAGGCGATGCCCGCTACGACAGCTTCCTTGCCGGTACTGAGCAATTCCAAGCCGTCGCCGATCAGCGCGTAAAAAATATTCAGCAAGAGCAGGGCCGCGCAAAGCGTCACAAAAGCCAGCGCCCAAAACGTTAAAATCTGAATCGCAAAATGCATGTTTGAGGGCCACGAAACTGTGGTGCCTATTGCAGTGATGGTGACAGATACAACACAACGGCCAAAAAAACGCCGGCACAAATAATCAGCCCCAACAGTATGAAGGAGGCGATGCTTCCAACCTGATTTCTGTCTTTCAGGTTCATAACGATTCTGAGGGTATTTTTACAGATGCTGCCGGGGCAATAAAGAAAAAAGCAATAAATGCTGACAACCCGTCGCGGGAATTCTTAAATCTCGACCGAATGTCTTGCCTGGTGCTTGGGCAGGGTCGTTTTGGCTTTTCGCAGCGAGATCACCGCTTCGCCCGTCGGTAGAAAGTTCTTCAGGAAACCCGGTTTGTCGTGGCGGCCGCCGCGCTGGTAATCACGCCAAATCGCTTCAGCCACCTGCCGGGTGTCGAGTCGGAGTTCGCCGGTGAGAAATTCGAAGAGGAATTCCATCAGTCGTGTCAACGCGATACTGTTGGTTCGGCCCGTGCGGGCGTACAGCCATTCGCTGAATTGCAGGAAGGCCTCGAATGGAGAGCGGGTACTCCAAATCAACGGCGTGGTTTCGATGAAGTTGCCGCTGTTGCCGACCAAGTCCCAGAAACGCGCGAAGCGCCGCAGCTTTTGCATCGTGGCAAAATCAATCAGCTTGTTCTGTAAAATTTCGTAGGGCGGATGCGGGTTGTAAATCATCTGCCATTCAACATCGTGCCTGGTAATGGGCGTACCGCGCAACCGCTTCAAAATCCCCACCTGAATTTCCTGCGGGCCAAGCGAAATCAGCCGGCCGAACCCGGCGGCAAAGCTCTCCAGCGTTTCACCGGGCAGCCCGGCGATCAAATCGGCGTGGATGTGGACGCCGGTTTCGCGGCGCAGGAAGCGGAAATTGTCGGCGAGCTTTTCGTAATTCTGCCTTCGGCTGATCAATCGGCTGACTTCCTCGTTGAACGTCTGAACGCCGACCTCGAATTGGAGCGCGCCGGGCGAAAATCTGGTAATGATTTCGCGCAATGATTCAGGCAGCCGGTCGGGTATCATCTCAAAATGGAAAAAAAGGCCGGGCTGATAGCGCGCCAGAAAGAATTCAAGAATCGCTTTGCTAACGGCGAGGTTGAGGTTGAATGTGCGATCAACGAACTTGAACTGCTTCACGCCGCAGTCGAGGAGGCGTTGCAATTGCTCAAGCAAAGCTGCCAACGGAGCTTGCCGCACAGGGATGTCGAGTGACGACAGGCAAAATTCACATGTAAACGGACAGCCACGCGACGCCTCGACGTAAATAATGCGATGCGCGATGTCGTCATCGGTGTAAAGGTCGTAGGGCAGGGCGAGTTGCGAGAATTCCGGCAATCCGGCGGGAATGATTTTGGGGAGACTGGTGGGGACGCGCTGCTGCGCGTCCTCGCTGAGTGGTACCTCGACCCCACCCAGCAACGCCCGGCACACCTCTGCAAATTTCAAGTCTGCTTCGCCAGTGATGACGTGGTCGGCGAGTTGAACGATCTGTTGCTCTTCGGTCTCATAGCTGACTTCCGGTCCACCAAGAATGATTATGATGTCCGGCCGGACACATTTGATGGCGGCAACGACTTCGGTGGTTGGCTCGACGTTCCAGATGTAAATGCCAAAGCCGATGATTTTGGGGTTTTGTGCAAGCAGGATTTCCGCAATGTCGAGCGGACGCTGGTTGATGTCAAATTCGACAAGGCAGGCACGTTGACGGAGTCCGCCGAGATTGGCCAGCAGGTAACGCAGGCCGAACGCGGCGTGGATGTATTTCGCATTGAGTGTGGTTAAAACGATGTCCGCCACGTTCGACAGTATAACCATGCAAATGGTGTCGCGTCGAGCCTGTGGCTCGATTAAATCGGCACACAGTTCCGGCACGACCAATCAATGCGTGGTGAAAGTCTGGAAGATTTTGGCAAAAGCCCATGGTTTGGCTGGATAGGAGGCAGGGACGCTGTTGGAGTTATGGCTGGCGCTGTTAGTGGTTCTTTTTTTGCGAGGGCGGGCAGCGTCGTCGTTGATGGACCAGTAGCTCAACGAGCAAATCCACGGTGTTTTGAGGGCGAAAGCTTTGAGGACTTTGGCGTCCTCGAGGGTGAAGACTTCGTCTTTGGAACCGTTTCTGCCGAGACAGGGGCATAGGCCAATCCGAATGGCAGGGTCAATCTTCTGGAGTTGGGCATAGGCGGCGATGGCGGAATCAACTCCAAGTTGTCCTTCAGATTTTCCCTTGTTGATAAACTTCCTGCCGAAAAACATGACCATGAGGTTGACGGAGTGAACCTTGACACCCTTTTTGACGGCATCGGCGATCAAGGCCAGGGAGGCTTCGGAGAGGCCGTTGGGGTCAACAGGCAGAGTGTAGGAAATGATCAACGCGGGATTTTTCTTTTGCAGGCTGGCCAGCACGGTATTGCGGCGTTTGCTGTCCTGGGCGCCTTTGTCGAGGTTGTCGCCTTCGACATCAAAATCCAGCCAGGTGAATTTGTATTGGTCTATGACCTTCTGGTAGGCAGCCTCGAGTTGAATCGGATTCTCAAAGACATTGGCGAGTTCCTTCCCGGCTTCGCCGCCAAACGAGATGATGACGTCGCCACCGCGCTCCCGGATAGCATCAATCTGACTGTGGTAAAAATTCTGCTCGATGGGAATACGACCATCCCACGACGGCTCTTGGTGGTAAACGGCATTTTTGCCATAGCCGTCCTGACGGGCAATGATGAAGGCGAGCGTGTAAAACTTCTGGCCGCATTGGTCGTCGCAATCGGTGAGTTCGAAATCATCACCTGCGCCCACATACATGTAGGGCGCGAAAATTTTCGTCGGCCATCCGGCACGGGCGGCAAGCGCGCCGGTCAGCAAAGACAATGCTGTGACTGTAAACAGAACAAGTCGCTTTAATCTCATGATTTGTCTGGGGGCTTCAAACGACGTTGAACCTTTTGCAATTCCTGCACCAATACCCTCGACCAAGAGTTGCCCAAACCAGCAGGTATCCCCCGTAAGTACAAGAACGATGTCAGGCACCCAAAAGTATGGGATGAAGAAGGCAAAAGGAATGAAGGCGAACATCAAGATTCCAACGTTAAAGAGCCGTGTACGACTCTTTTGAATCATTTCTCCACCACAGGTCTTACAGTTCATGGATGCGAATACAGCGCTGAGAACTGATCTGCGCCGGGGTCGGTGACGCCAACCGCGAAAGCGGAACCGAGACTGGCCATCCCGCAGTTCACGACATCTCCCGCCCTTGCTCGGGGGCATTCAGTTTATTAAAGAACCGGACTTCCCTCGCAAAGCTTTTTTCCGAGTCCGAGGCATGAATCATGTTAAACAGAAACTGGTCATCGCCCGGCTGCTGAAATTTCAGCCGGTACGGAGCATTCGCCTCCACGGTGCCCGGCCAGAAGTCTCCGCGAATGGTGCCTTTATCCGCCTGCCACGGCCTGGTTGCGCCCACGGCCTTGCGAACTTTTTGGATGGCGTCGTCTCCCCTTAAATGCATGACCTTCACCGGGCCGTGAGCCATATATTTCGACGTTCCCTCCAGACAGGGCGGCCGGTCCCCGATGGCCGGAAAATAAAATTCTCTCCATTTTTCCTCGGGAAGATTCTCGCTTCCGGCAAGTGTACACTCGGCCACTGCTTTCAATCCCAGTGCTTTCAGGCGGGCCTCGACCTGATGGTTCAAGTTGCGCCAGAACGAATCCGGTTTGATGATGACCAGCGTGTCCTCCGCTTTAGCATCCGCCATAACTTTTCCAGCTTTTAGTCTGTGATTTCAATATCATAAAAACGTATTTCCTTATCGCCGCTTTCCTTTGGATCCGAGCCGTCAACAAAATTGTGTTTTGATCAACTAGCCCGGTACGCAACGTATATTCGGCCACGCGGTCAGACCTTGACCTTGTAATTCAAGTTATGTTCGTCGCCCGGCAAACCCCGAAATCCCCAATTGTGTTTTGGAGTTTCAAAAATCGTCATCTCCGAATCCTGCGGGGCAATGCCGCACTCCCGTTGCACGCGCTCAAACATCAACCGGATGAGTTCTTTCTTCGTCTCAACGCTGCGCCCTTCAAACATGCTGAACTCGATAATCGTGTAACGTTCGGAACGGTCAGCGGGGTAAATAAAATCAGAACGTTCAAGAGGGAAAAAGCGATGAATGCGCTTGTCGGGCGGATACTGTAATGTATCCACGACACATGAATGAATGACATCGGAAAGCCGCTGCTTGATGGAATCAAGGTGCCCAGCCAATCCGAATATTTTGACTTGTGCCATATTGCCAAATGTCGCGTGGCTTAACGACGAGAACTGAGCCACGCCGGACGCGCGAAGTCAACCGCGAATGCGTCCACGTTTTGCGAAGCGAAAGTTTTCGTTGAGCCAACAGCTTGTCGCGGCGTTGGGCATGAAACTGAAAGTGCGACCGGCGGTGTCCGAGTAACTTGGGCAATCCGCTTACGTGAGAAAAGATTTCAGCTCGGCCAGACTCTTGATGTGATGTGAGGCGTTGCTGGCGAAAGGGACTCCCGGCCGTAAAATCTGAACGGTTGTAATTCCCAGATTGTTTCCCGCGCGAATCTCGGAATCCGGGCTGTCGCCTACCACCAGAACCTCTTTGGGAGCGAGCTGGTGGGTTTCGAGTATCTCTGCGAAGAGCCGTTGTTTGCCTTTGTGATCGGGTTCGTCAATCGCGTCAATGTAGATGGCAGTAAAAAGCTGCTCGAAACCGAGCGCCCTGATCTTGCTTTCTTGGAGTCGTCGAAATCCAGAGGTGACGAGAAACCGGAGGGCCGCCAGATTACCGAGTGAATCCAGATCGGGATAACCGCGCAAGGGCGCCGTCACCTCCAACCTCGTTAAGATGCGCCAGCCAGACTCTAGCATGGCCTCCGAGAAGTTGTGTTGGCGGGCGACAAAATCCAGCGGCTTGCGCCAGATGTCAGAAAAGGCCGCCGCAAGCTGCCCATCGGTCAATGTGCCACGGTTCGCCTGGCGGATGGCAGAAAAAGCAGGCTCATAGAGAGGCTTCCCCACTTCGTCAGCGGCACAAAGGCAGTTATCCAAATCGAAGATGATGGCTTTCATTCAGCCGGGCGAACAGAATCAACCAACGTCTTAAGCTTGGGCATGGAAGCCCCGAGCGAGACGCGGTCTGTAGCGTTTTGTTCGGCGCTTAAAATGGCAATGCCCTAATTTGTTGTCACACCGGTCGCGCCCCAGAAGACAAGATAGCCCGGAGCTGTTTTGCTAACCTGAACGGAAACCAGTTCTTTCGTGGCATCAGGATGCAAATCCACGCCATGGATATGATGATGGCTCTGTTCCGTCATTCGACCGGAGGCGTTCCATTTGGCCAGGTCCGTGGCCAGGGAAAAAATGTTGGTATCTCCTACAGGCGCATCGTTGTAGTAATCAGGCAGCAAGACCTCGCGCTGCTCAATCGTGCCATCCGCATACGCCAGTTTGAAACGGAGGTGAGAGGGTCCTTCGGCGCTGGTCATAAAAACGAGCATCCTTGAGTACCGCTTGGCCGGAATGGGGAAGGCGAATTCGCCTTTCCCTTGGACGCTTCGCGTTTGGGCGTTTTTGCCGTCGGCATTCGTAAAATTGAGCCGAACGCAGGGATGCGCCGCCGTGGCCTCGAAACAACCGTCGTCTGGCAGCGCCTTGGCGTTCTTGTCGCCGTTTGCGATGGAGGCCGCCAAAGTCATGTAACCGTCCGCGAGCCCTGCGCCATCCACTCCTTTGGTCCATGGCACCAGTTTACCGCCGGTAAATGTTGTGACTGTGCGCCCGGTCAAGATGGGATGCACATCCACCTGAATGACCTCCGAGGCCTGCACCGCGAGTCCAGTCAGCAGGCAAAACAAAGTCGTGCAAAGCGTTCGAGTTGTCATCGGAGTTGTGCTACCGCCGAACGTCCAAAGCTCATCCGCAGCCACCCAAGCGTGAGCCGAATCTGCAACGATGATGTCCAAGTTTCCATAAACGGTCAACGGGCTTCTTCGTGCCCGCACAGTCATCCGCCGGCATGACCGTGCGCTGTAATTTTCATTCGACCCGGCGCACCGGGCTTGTTACTTTGCGCCCGCTATGACACCCGACGACATTTTGCTGGAAGCAGAGGACAAGATGATCAAGACCGAACAGGTGGTCATCAATGAATTCGCCGGCGTGCGCACGGGCAAGGCCTCGGCTTCGCTGGTGGAAAACATCACGGTCGAAGTTTATGGCTCGCAAATGCGCATCCGGGAATTGGCGGGAATCACCACGCCGGAACCGCGCATGTTGGTCATCCAGCCGTGGGACCTGAACTCGTTGCACCCGATTGAGAAAGCGATTCAAAAGTCGAATTTGGGCATGAACCCGACGATCCAGGGCAAAATCATCCGGCTGGCGTTCCCGGAATTAAGCCAGGAACGGCGACAGGAGTTTGTCAAGCTCATCAAGAAAATGGCAGAGGACGGGCGCGTGGCCATCCGGCACGTGCGCCGCGACGCGATGGAGCAGTTGAAGAAGCACAAACACGACAGCGGCATCACCGAGGACCAGGAAAAACAGGCGGAAAAAGATTTGCAGAAGCTAACGGACCAGTACACCACCAAAATTGACACGCACGTCACGCACAAGGAAAAGGAAATCATGACCGTCTAAAGGATTTATGATTTACGATTGACGATTTACGATTTGAAAAATCCAGACAGGATGCTTGATTCCAAATGCGGATCGTAAATCGTAAATGGGTCAGTGTGGCGGCGCATTCGTGGCGTGCTGCCAAAATCGTCCGGTTCAACCTTCCGCCTGCCCGCCCGCGCCAGCATATTTCCGAAGTAATGTGAGAGTGCTTTAAGGCGAATAAGGAACTCGCTGGATTCGCTTCCGTAAAAGCTTGACACGCCTTATTCTTTTTGCTAGAAAAGGTCAACCCCCTTATGAATCTGTTTTGGTTCCAAAACAAAGCCAAGAAAACGAAATTCAAATCCATCCTTCGTGCCGCGCGTCATTCATTCAGTGGAGTTGTCTGTGCGGTAGCGGTGCTGCTGCTGGCCTCCGACGCGCAGGCACAGAATCTGTTTGTGTCGAATTTCGGCGGCGGCAACATCACTGAAATCACACCGGGTGGAGTCCAAAACACCTTCGCCTCCGGTGTATATGAACCTTCTGCATTGGCCTTTAACAGCTCAGGCGATTTATTTGTGGGGGGCGAAAACCCCGGTGTATACTCTATCTATGAATATACGCCGGGCGGAGCGCAAAGCACGTTTGCCTCCGGGTTGTCTTATCCTTTTGGGCTAGCTTTTGACAGCGCGGGCAATCTGTTTGAGGCGGATTTAGGCACCGGCAACATTTATGAATTCACACCGGGCGGGGTGAAAAGCATCTTCGCCTCCGGGTTGTATCGGCCTTGCGTATTGGCGTTTGACAGTGCAGGCAATCTGTTTGTGGGAGGCCAGGCAATGTATCCGGGCACCGGCAACGTCACTGAAATCACAACAAGCGGAGCGCAAAGCGTCGTCGTCGCTGGGCTTACTGATCCTGGTGGACTTGCGTTTGACAGTGCAGGTGATTTGTTTTTGACGGAGGCGTATACCGGCGACATCTATGAATTGACGCCGAGTGGAGTGCTAAGCACCTTTGCCACCGGGTTGAATCAACCTCAAGGACTGGCCTTTAACAGCGCGGGCGACCTGTTTGTGGCTGATCTAGGCGCCGGCACCATTTATGAATTTACACCAAACGGAACACAAAGTGTCTTCGCCGCTGGGTTGGCTGCCCCTTATGGACTGGCCTTCCAAGGCGAAACTTTACCCGTGCCTGAACCGTCGGTTTTGGTGTTGCTGGTCGTCGGCGTCACCTCATTCCTCGTCCGCCGACGCCGCTCGCTGTTTTGCGGAGTCTAATATCGTGAATCGAAAATACGAGGCGCCTTGTGGCGGCTCCTACTCTTCTGAGATTCTACTATCGCACGGGGGCATTGGTCGCTGGTTCAAAATGAATCACGGTTTCGCCAGGTTTGGCGTAGCCGAGTTTTTCGCGGGCCAGGCGCGCGACAGCAGCGGGGTCATTCCGCAGTTCGTCAATCTGGACCTGAAGTTCCTTGGATTTGGCTTCCTCAATCTGAAGCTGGGTTTGCAGCCGCATAATGTCGGCGCGCATCCGCTCATTTTGTTGAATGATCGGCAGATAATACATGCCGACCAGCATTAGAAAGGCCACAATGACAAGAGCGATGGCGACTTTTGTCAGCTTGCTCCAAATGCCAAGGTTTACGTTCACGGCGGCGAGTTAAGCACGGGCGCTACGCGGGCGGAAGCAGATTTATTTGGCGAAATTTTCCCACGCCTTGAGCTTGCCGTCGGGGCCAAACGTAAGCCGCAAATAATAATCCGGCACGTAGGTTTCGGTGTAGTTGGGTGTGGACGGGCCAAAATAAGAACCCGGCGGCAGAAAATATGGTTCCGGCGCAGCGATCACGTGGCTGTGCTCCGTTACCCATTCGTCCACGACGGTGCCATCGGACAGTTTCGCGGATTTATCCGGCGGACCCAAGTCTTGGATTGCCTGTTCCTGGGTGTATTGGCCGACGCGCGCCTGCCAATCCACTTGTTGCGTGATACAGCCGACGAGCATGAATGTCGCCAGCAGGGCCAAGGCAACTTGTTTCATGGTTTTAAAGCTACACAGACGACGTTTGAAAGCAACCAATGTGCGACAATCACAGCGGTTGGCATGCAATAATGTGCTGATTTGGTCGTTGTAGCGTCGGCGGTGTAAGCGGATGTCGAGCCATAGGCTCGACGCTACAGCAGCCTCTCCCGGAGAAAGTTACAAGCCAACCAATTACTCGAATGCAGATTCTATTGCCAAGGCGTTGATGAACAGGTATCAATGCACTCCGTGGAAAGGTTATTGGAAAAGAACTTGCTCAGTACGCTCGTTGAATTAGATGTGGCGGTCAAAGCCATGCCGTCAGCCAATCCCAAAATGGATTTACTCAAGCTTTTTGAGCGGATTGACGAGCTGGCGGACCAGTTGCCGCGCGACACCGATCCGGTCCTGCTGCATTATTTGCACAAGAAAAGTTATCAGAAAGCCCGTCGTTTTTTGCAGGGTCGCGAGGCCGAGAACGCGGCTGGCAATTGCCGGCACTTGAATTAATCGAGGGTTGAGAGTCGAAGGCCAAGGACAAATTTCTGCGGCTCGCGACTCTCGTCTTTCGACCCTCAACCATGATTGACGACACGATTGCCGCCATTGCCACGCCGCTCGGTGAAGGCGGTCTGGCCATCGTCCGGATTTCCGGACCGCAGGCATTCGCCATCGCCGACAAAAGTTTTCTGCCGGTTGGAAAAAGTTCAAGGAAACCTTCTGCTGCGACCTCTCATACGATTCAGTACGGCAAAATCGTTCGCGGTGAAAAGATTATTGATGAAGTTTTATTGGCCGTTCTGCGCGCGCCCCGCACTTACACGTGCGAGGATACCGTCGAAATCACCTGTCACGGCGGCATTCTGCCGGTAAAGCTGGTGCTGGACACGCTTCTGGAAACCGGTGCGCGACTGGCAGAACCCGGCGAATTCACCCGCCGCGCGTTTCTCAACGGGCGCATTGATCTGACGCAAGCCGAGGCTGTAGCCGATTTGATTCATTCGCGCACGGAACTGGCGCTCGCCGCCGCCAATGAACAACTCGCCGGCAAATTGTCCCGGCGCATCAACGAACTGCGCGACGAAATGATGAAGACGCTGGCGCATGTCGAAGCGCACATTGATTTTCCGGACGAAGACATTGCGCCCGACACCAAGGACCAATTACTGAAACGTTTGGAAGACGGTGTGGCGTTCATGGACGAACTGTTGCGGACGGCGAACGAAGGACAAATTTTACGTCGCGGCATCCGCGCGGCGATTGTGGGCCGGCCGAATGTCGGCAAATCCAGTCTGCTGAATCAGTTGCTCGGGCGCGACCGCGCCATCGTCTCGCCGATTCCAGGCACAACGCGCGATACGATTGAAGATACGGCGAACATTCGCGGGTTGCCGGTGGTATTCATTGACACGGCGGGCTTGCGCGAGGCTCGCGACGAGATTGAGCAGGAAGGCATCCGCCGCAGTCACGAAACTCTCGCACGGGCAGAATTTATTTTGCATGTGTTGGACGCCAGCGAGCCGTTAACGGAAGCGGACGAAAAATTTCTGAGCCAGTTTGCTGGTAAAAAGCGGATTCTGGTTCGGAACAAGATTGACTTGCCTATAAAACTGATTCTGCCAGCAAAGGTAGGGCTCGCTGTCTTCAGCAAGCCGCGGCGCGATGGGGACATCGCGCCCCTATCTGCAGTGGACGTTTGCTGCCTGAGCGGGCAGGGGATTGAGGCGCTAAAGGATGCCATCAAGGAACTGATTTGGTCTGGCGAAATCAAGGCCGAAATGTTGCAGGTGATGATCAATTCCCGGCATCAGGACGCGCTGAATCGCGCGCGGGCGGCGGCGCTGCGGACCATTGCCGCGCTACGCGGCGGGATGACTTTGGAACTGGTTGCGTTGGATTTGCGCATCGCCGTCAACGCCGTCGGTGAAATCGTTGGCAAAACAGCAACGGAAGATTTGCTCGACTCCATCTTCAGCCAATTTTGCATTGGGAAATAAAAACCACACTTCCACCAGGCACAATTTATTCTGGAGTGCTGGCCGCTTCTTCCGTAGGTTTCTTTGCGCCATCGAAGACGTCGCCTTTGAGCACGATGCTTTTCAACTCGCCCGGTGGAACCGAGAGAAACGTTCCGGTGCCGGCAAATGCCCGGCTATCGCGCACGACTGCGCCGGGGCAATGTTCCAATCGTATCACGGGTGCGGTTAAGAGCGGGTTGCGCGAAGAAATGCCATCCAATTCTAGTTCCTTGGAATCCCTCACGAGAAAGGCCGGGCCGCTGTCTGCGTTTACTCGCACGTCGTGCAGTTCCAAAGCGTCGGTGTAAGAGGCTTTCATTCCGGTTTTCGCTGACGCGATGACATCGCTGATGCGCAATCCGGAAATCGGCATTTCGGGCAATCCTTCAACGTCCATTGCCGTTCGCGCGTGATCAATGGTCATGTCGCTGATGGCGATGTTGCGAAAGATAGGCGTCCGCACTGAAACCGATTCCTCCGAGGATTTCGTTTCACCTTCCATCAGATAATAGCTGGTCACGTTGATTCCGATGCCTACGTTTTCCATCGTCCAATTATTGAACCGGACGTTTTCGACCACGCCGCCGCGTCCGCGCCGGCTCTTGATGCGGACGCCAATCTGGGTTCCATCACAGGTAATATTATCCGCCACCACGTTGCGGATGCCGCCGGAAATTTCACTACCCAGCGCGACCGCTCCGTGCGCGTGATGCACGGTGCAATTCGAGATGGACACGTTTTCCGTGGGCCGGTTGACCCGCCGGCCGTCGGCGTCCTTGCCCGATTTCAAAACAATGCCATCGTCGCCGGTGTCAATGTAACAATCCGAAATCCGCACGTTACGACTGGAATCAACGGCAATGCCGTCGGTATGCACTCCCGGGTAGGTCTCAATGATGACATTGCGAACCACCGCGTTGTCCGAGTAGAGCAGGTGAACCGTCCACATCGAGGAACCGATAAAGTGGACGCCTTCAACCAGAACGTTGGTGCTGTCCATGAAACGGACGAAGGAAGGCCGGAGTTCCGGTGCCGCCTTTCGATAATCCTCCGCCGGCGCGGGCGTTTTCACTTCGAGGTCATGAAGCAGGTGTTCCCAATTGGGCCCGAAGGCGGTTCCGATGTTGGTTCCCGAGGAATTGGAGCGGGGCATGATTTTAAGCCACGCGGCATTGTCAGTGGTCAGCACGCCGCGGCCCGTGATGGTGACGTTGTGCAAATTCCGTCCGCCAACTAATGGAACCGGCGTGAGACATTCGATGCCTTGCTCGCGTCCTTGCGTGAACGGAAGGTGCTTGGCCGGAAAACGCACCGTGGCGCCCGCGGCGACATCCAACACCAGATCGTTCGTCAGTGCAATCGGGCCGGTGACGTAATTGCCCGGCGGGAAATAAACCGTTCCACCGCCGGCCGCATTGGCCGCCTGGATGGCGGAGCGAATCGCTGCGGTTGAACTGGCCGAACCGTCGTTGTGCGCGCCGTAATCCAGAACATTGAAAAAATGTCCGGCTCCCAATCCATTCAAGCTGATCAACAGAAAGAATGCCAAAGTGAGTCGGCCCGAAAGTTCGCGCGCCCGGATTTTCATACAGAACCATGAAAATCTGAACGCTGAAGTTTTTCAACCGTAAAGCACCGCGGGCGACCCGATGAATTGCCCGACTCCTTCTTCGGCCAGTTGTGTGTTGTCAAGCAAGCTGAGGTTCCAAGCTGGCATAACTGAATCGGCACGCTTATCTTTGCGGACGGTGTCCGGTTTTCAATGCTGGCATCCTGACTATGAACAAACAAGAAATCGCGGAACCTTGAGAAAAGAAGTCGGCGAATTGGAAGTTTCAATCAAGAAGGTCCAGGCTCGCTGCGAGCGGCTGAAGAGGTTCACACTTGATCTGGAGGAGGAAATGGCTCCGTCTCAGCCGCCCCAAAAATCGATTCTGGATGGCAAATTCCGAAAGGTGATTGATCGGGTTTTTGGTGAGGAACCAAAGCGGTCTAAACGCTGACACGACATTTATGACGGCGGCGGGAGATTTGTCTGACTCCATCTTCAGCCAGTTTTGCGTTTGGGAAAATTGGCGCGATGGACGCGAAGAAATCAAACTAAGTTTTACAGCCTATCCTTCTATTCGGCCACTTCTGACTCATTTCTCGATCAACTCGTTTAGTGATTCTGCCATATGCGAGTGTGATAATCGAATTTCATGTCTCGGTCAAAACTCCAGTGCGGGTTGGCGTTGGGTGCACGCGGCGACGTCTGGACTTTCATTGCCTTGGATACCGATATGAAATTGGTTCCGTCTTTTGTCGTTGCGTCTGCATACGCCTTCAAAGAATCGGAAGAAAACATACTTGAAATCCAGCCGCGATCAGTTCGCATCCGCTACGCCGCTCATATTCGTCATGTTCATCTCAATCAGCCGATTTGCACTGTCCCATTGATACCGTCCGAGCCCCGTCGAAAGTCAGGTTCCCATCCGCATCATACCTCAAAGTCTGGTTATTGGCTGGAAACACCCCCGCCGGGGTCGGTCACGCCGCCTGAAGTCACGCTGACAGTTTGCCAGACCTGACTGGTCGTAGCTGGACATGTAATTCCAGAGCAGGCGCAGATATTCCTGATCGTAGCTGCCCGGAACACAAGCGCCGTACGCCACATGGCCGTAAAGAAAGGCCAGGTGCTCCATGGCTGGGGCCGCTTCCGGCAATTCCTCGCCAAGATACCGGCAAAATTCACGCGGAGTTTGCGGCGAGCCGTGTCCGGTTTTCTGTTCCATCGCCCAGCTTTGCAGGGCATCGTAACTGTAAATGATCAGTTTTTTCGCTGACCACAACCGATCTCCGCCTGTGAGGAATGGATTTTTGAATGACTTGAATGATGGCGCTGCATGTGTTTTTGGCGCTACAGGTGGTGAGGTGGCAGAGGGTTGGAGCAAACCCAGCAACGCGGCGATAAAATCGCGGATCGCCGCCCAAATGCTCCGCAACATGGCCAGAATCACCGCCCGATACCAGTAGAACGCCCAAGCCAAGCCGAGCACGACCGCGAGCCAGAACAGTGCCTTCAACCATGCATAGATGGATACAGCTGGAGGAGACAAATGTGGCAATGGCCTTTTCTGATCGCCGGCGCCTTGTTGTGACGTGCCTGGTAGGGAAGCAGGATTAGACCGCTGACCAGGGTGCTCATTTGCACCGGGGTTCTGATGCTGATTCGGGCTGGATTCCTGACCGGTTTGCCCTGGTTTATTCTGTTGCTGGCCAGCGGACCGGGTTTGGTTGCCGGCACGCCCGGAACCGGTGCCGTGTGGATTGAACCGGGCGGCAAAATCGCTGGCGCGGCGCAACTGATAATCCACATGATAGCGCAAAGTGCCCCAAGCTTCGTTAGCTCCGGGCCGGGGCAATAACAAAGACAGACATAACACAAATGCCGCACCAACCACGCCAAACTGGACCCAGCCGAAAGCGATATTACCGGGCATGACCAGATAGCGTTGCCGTAAATAGCGTCGCAGTCCCAGAAAGCTGGTGGTCACCAGCAAGCCCAAGGCTGCGGCTAGATATAGAAAGAGGTAAATGAAGCCTTGGTGCCGAGCTGCCACATCGCCCGCCGGCAACAAAGGCTGTCCCAGACCGAAAATGGGCAATGCGGCCAAGGCAAAATAAACCACCCACACTCCCGGTATTTGCGAATTGGCGGCTTTCCCCTTTTTGATTGACGTAATTGATGATGCGGGCGAAGTCTGAGGCGTGCCGACGACTTTCGCGACGGGAAGTGGTGGCTTTTTGAATCGCAGGGGGAGCCTTCGGAGTGACTGTAACAGCCCCTGTCCGGAAGCGTCCGCCTCGTCGTCAATCAGCGTGCAGTTGCAGGTGATTTTGTGTGCGGTGAACCAGACGATGCCGAGCAGGATGGCGCTGAACACCACGTTGGGTTGGACGGTAGACAGGTAGAGCCACGTCACACACGCCAACGCGAGTCCATAGACCATGGCGTGTCCGTCACCCTGCTCGATGCCAATGCGCGCGATGAGCACCACGGCCAGCACAAACCAAAACAGCACCCAACGCACGCCACCGGCGGCTTCCCCACGGTAAAAGACCTCCACCAGAAAGAAGCAGACGCTGTGGACCATAACCATGATCAATACCGGGCTGACGGCAATGACCAGATAATCGGCGAGCGTTTTGATTGGTTTCCGTGTGTCCATGTTACCGGATAATCGCCTGGGCGCACAGGTTCGTCACCGCTTCCTCCGAGTTGACTATGTGAAAATTGATGTTGTGGGCGAGCAGGATTTCAGCCCAGTCCGGCGGTTTGGCCCAGTCTGGCAGCAGTTCGCCACCGAAATGGACGACGATGGCCGTGACTAAAAAGCCGCGTTGGACCAGTTCGCCGAGCGCCTGCGCCATTTCAGGTGTCACACGGCTGAACACCGCTACGACAGTGGCATCGCGTGGAAGCTGGACCGCCGCTTCGGAGACCAGACCGGAAAAGTCCAGACCGTCGGTCGGCTCCAAGCGTGCCAGGGTTTCGAGGATGCGCAGAAAATTATCGGAACTCTTGCGCGTCGGGACGACGACCGGGCGCAGCCGGGTATTTTCGGCAACGGTTACCGCTTGTTGCCGGGCGAGCGTGCGGTTCAGGAACTCTCCCTGCCAGCCTTCTTCGCGGATGCGGTCGGCGGCATCGCGACCATTGGTGACCAAGCCGATTTGCTGGCCTTGGAGAGATACCGCGTTTGCCAGAGCCGCCACAGTCACGATTGCGAGCTCAGACGAGCTTGCCCCGACTGGGCCGCGATAATTCTGCTCGTGAAAATCGAGCACGATGGTGGCGCCTGCCACACGGGAATTTTCATAGACCCGGCTGTGCAATTGGCCGGTTCGGGCGGTGGCCCGCCAATGAACACGGTTCAGTGGATCGCCCTGTTGAAACAAACGAACTCCGGCGAGCCGCGTGGGGTCTTCAAACAAGCGATGCGCCACACGAATCTCGCCGATGGGCCGGCGTGACGCGAGGTTGTAACCCTCCAACGGCAAAACTTTGGGCAGCACCAGAACGAACTGCGGTTCGGTCAACAACCGGTAACGCCGGTGCAAACCGAAGACATCGCCGGTTTCCACCAGCAACGGGCCGAATTGGAAATAACCGCGCTGAAGAAATTTGACCTCATACTCGAATACCGTTTCCGCTTCGCCCGGCGCCAGCCGAGTCAGGGCGATCCTCGGCCCGCTCACCTGCAAGCGCCTCGGCGATTGACGCAACGCCGCCAAGGGAACGGAATCTTCCAGCAAGATCCATGGAACCGACATGCGGCCGCGATTTTCCAGTTCGATGGTTACGCGGATCGAGTCGCCAATTTCGCAGACTTCGTCCACCGCCGACCGGCGTGCCACGAGATTTTCCGTCCAGACGCGGGCCAGAAAACGGCCCAGCAGGAGCGCGCCGCCGAGCACATACATGGCATAGACAAGCAGGTTCAGTTGGAACACCAGCCCCAGCACGAGCAGGACGGTGATGCCAAGGAACCATTTCATGGTTGCACGATTGTTTCACTCGCCGGGAGCGGAGACCGTGGGCACGGGCACCGAATTCATGATTTCCTCAAGAACCGCTGGCACGTTCTTTTTTCGCAAACGGCTTTCCGGTCGCAAAATCACGCGATGGCCCAGTACATAAGGCAACACCTGCTTGATGTCATCCGGCAGCACAAAACCATAACCGTGGATGGCGGCGAACGCCTGCGCGCAGCGCGACAAAGCCATGGACGCGCGCGGACTGCCGCCGAGCATTACGTCGTAATGTTCCCGCGTAGCCCGCATGATTTCCACGACGTAACGGGAAACCTTTTCATCCACGCGCACCTGCCGGACGGCTTGCTGACATGCAATGACATCCTCGGTGGCTACCGCCATTTCCAAAGTTTCCAGCGGGTCCTGCGTTTCGAATCTTTGCAACATGGCAATTTCATGCTCCAAATCAGGATAGCCCAAGCTCAACCGCACCAGAAATCGGTCCAGTTGTGCTTCCGGCAACGGGAAAGTGCCTTCGTGGTCCACCGGATTTTGCGTGGCCACCAGAAAGAACGGCGCTGGCAATTCGCAACGGGTGCCATCCACGGTCACGGCGCGCTCGGCCATGGCCTCCAACAGGGCTGCTTGCGACCGCGGTGTGGCGCGGTTGATTTCGTCCGCCAAAACAATTTGCGCAAAGACCGGCCCGGGCCGGAATTCAAAGTCAGTGGTCTTGGGATTGAAAATGGAACTGCCGGTAATGTCGTTGGGCAGCAGGTCGGGAGTGCATTGAATCCGCTTGAAACTGCCGCCGATGGTGCGCGCAAATGCGCGGGCCAAAACGGTCTTGGCCACGCCCGGCACATCTTCCAAGAGGACATGGCCGCCGGCAAAATAGGCCATGACCGTCAGGATGATTTCATTGTGCTTGCCCACAATGACCTTCTCGATGTTGTCAACAATCTGATCGGCAAAGGGCGCAACAACGGAATCAGCCGCCTCGCGTTCTGCCGCGGGCCGAATCTGCGGGAGGCGGATGGTGCGGGCCCGGGCGATGGCCACGGTATTGTCCGAGCCGCAATGCGGACACTTAACCGGTTGGCCCGTCACCGAACGAGGAATTTCAAAAGTTTGACCGCAATAGACACAGGCGAATTTAGGCATATTCGTTGGTGGTGGCCGGACTGTCGCGCTGGCAATCAAGCGGTGTCAAGTGTGAAAGATGCTGGCATCGAAATCCAATTCCGCGCACTAATCAGCAAGTTCGCCTTGCTCTGCTCGCGGGGCCAGGGCCATTATAATGCCGTTTACAACCTTCCACGCGCCCCATAATCCAACACCGAGCACAATGGCAAAGAGCGTAATGGGAATTATCCCAATAATGAGAAAGATTATCAATGCCACAATCGGAACCGCCATCATCCCAAGGCCAGTCAGAATTTTTCCGATTCCAGTGCCTCGCACCATGGCGGCTCTTTCCCGAATCATTTCACGCACCAATTCCGTCGCTTCCTCACGGCTGAACCCGTGCATCATCAAATATCGTGTGGCTTCTTCGGGCGGGTCGCCCCAGAGAATCTTGGACTTGGCTTCCTGTTGCGCCTGAGCGGTGTCCATTTCCCTGGCGCGTCGGGCGCCTTCTTCCCGTCCAGTACCAGCAGCAGTTGAGTGTGGCGTGTCCGCAAGCCGAAGGCGCGGCCCATACCCGGGGTTGCTCCCACCTTTGGTTGCACTGCGCGACTCTGGGCGATAATCGCATTGGCCGCGGTGGTGCCATCAGCTTCACAAACCGGACAGACGGCGCTGCCAGGCACAAGGTCGCCGTCGGTCTCAACCTCAAACGCGTAGTGTTGGCCGCATCCGCATTGAATCTTTATTGGAATCATCATTAGCGCGGCTCCGTATTGCCGGAACGCAAATCAGTTATATGACACAGTGCCCGCGTAATGGGCGTCTGGCTGGACGCTAATCATCTACACAGCCTCAGAATCCATTTCCCTGCCGAAGCCGATTTTGTAGTGCGCCCAATACGTTGGAAAATACAAGGCTAACAAAATAATGCACAGTACGATTATTCTCTGAAGACTTGCATTCTGTACCGGTTTTCCATACTTCAAATCCATGACAACACTTGGAATAAACCCAAAAATGACTATGAAGAAGACAAATTTCCAAGTCTTTCGGGTTGCGGGCGTAATCTTATCTAAGGAATAGATAAGATTTCCAGTTAAAACCAATACATAGTAAATGACACTCCAAATAGTAAAAATAATGTTGTAATGTTCCATGATGTTATCAACCACGCATAAAATAGAAAATATCGTAAAAAAGATGGTGTAGGCAAGCATCCAAGGTCTGGCAACATTTTTCATACGACTTAGCGGTTTCTAGCCTAACGTTTAGCAGTGGGGAGGCAGCGCTGTTTGCAGCCTATCTAATTTCACGGCTTGATGTTATTCTGGACGTAAATGGTTGTCCAGCGCAAAGTTTTCCCGAATATGACTTCTGATAAGTTGCGGACGCATATGCAAATTCGTTTGTCAACTTTACCACACTTCCACTGGCCCTTTCGGCACGGGAATTTGCTCGCGTTGAGTTGAAGCGGGTTCTGGTTCGCGCATGAAAGACGCAACCATTGGCGACGGCTGAAAGCGCGGAAGTAATTCACCGTTGTCGTCGAGAAATTGCTGCCGCCAGCGAATGTAATTTTCCAGAACGTAATGGAATTCAGCGCGCGTGGAGATTTGCACGGCGCGTTTGTTGAATTCGTGACACGGGCCGAAGCGTTTGGAATACCAAGGCGCGACCTTACGGAACATCCGGCAGCCGAGGTCTTCGCCAAAGACTTCAATCATCAAGTCCAGGTGGCGGCACATCACGCGCACGCGCTCGGCAAAGGACGGTTCGGGAAGAAGTTCGCCGGTTTGCTTTTCGTAGCCGCCGACGTGAGTCGGCTCATTATTATTTTTAGAACCGTTTGAAGTCAGAGCTGACTCACGTCCGCTGCTACACGATTTCAGATAATGCAATGTGTGCTGAAAAATCCACGGATTATAAAGTGCACCGCGCCCGATGCTCACACCGGCGCAGCCGGTTTCGTCGAACATTTTTTTCGCGGCCTGCGGCGAGATGATGTCGCCGTTGCCGATGACCGGAATCTGTTTCACGGCCTGCACCACGGCACGAATGCCGGCGAGCTTCACCGTGCCACCGAAACCTTGTTCGCGCGTGCGGCCATGGACAAAAATCGCCGCGACCCCGGCGTCTTCGAGCGCCCGGGCCAAATCCGGCGCGGTCTGGTTCTCGTCGTCCCAACCGAGCCGCATTTTGGCCGTGACCGGGATTTTGACGGAGTTGACCATGCCGCGGACGAGCGCTGCGGTTTTGGACAATTCGGTCATCATAGCCGAGCCACCGCCCACATTACAGACCTTGCGGACCGGACAGCCCATGTTGATGTCAATCGAAGCGATACCAAGCGATTCAAGCACAAGCGCGGCGTCGCGCATTTCTTCTGGCACGGATCCAAAAAGCTGGACGGCGAGCGGAGCATCGGCAGGCCGGGTTTCGATGAGCTTGAATGCCTTTTTATTCTTCTCCAGCAGCGAGCGGGCGTTGACGAGGTCCGTGGTGCAGAGGCCGACGCCGCCGGTCTCACGCACAATGATCCGGAAGGGCAGGTTGGTGTAACCCGCCAGCGGCGAAAGGAACAGATTCGATGGCAATGTCAGCGAGCCAATGCGCATGGTTTGAATTATAGCAGATTCGCATTTACATTGCAGAGAAAAGCGAATTCGCGCATTGCGGAAGCGAGGACGGCATGGTAATTTGCCATGCCAAAGTGAAAAAAATGTTCGACGACGATCAAAATAAAAATAGCGACCGCGGCTCCAAAAAGCCAACGGGCGGTTTCAAATTGCCACCGACAACGTGGCTGGCATGGATTGCCATCATCGGCAGCATTGTGGCTTTGATGTTGTTGCGCGACCACATGGCGACGCAGCCTGGTAACCTGTCGCAATATGAATTTTTCCAAAAATTCCAGTCCAATCTGATCGCGCAGGCGACAGTTAATTTCAATCCGCAAACGACACCGCTGGTGGACATCAATGGTTCGTATTATCAGACCGACAAGGACGGAAACATCATCAAGAACAACGGGCGGCCGGTCGAAGTGCCGTTTGTCGTCAAGAATGCCTTCCTTAGCCAGGCCAAGCAGGATCAATTATTCGCCTCGGACAAAATAGACGCGAGCGAGCCGAACACGATGTTGATGGGCGTCATCTGGAGCATTGCGCCGTTTTTGTTGCTTGGTGTTTTATTTTGGTTTTTCTTCATCCGGCAAATCAAAATCGCCGGAAAAGGCGCGTTGAGTTTTGGCAAAAGCAAAGCCCGGATGCTCGCGAAGGATCGCAACAAAACGACGTTCAAAGAGGTGGCCGGTATTGAAGAAGCCATCGAGGAGGTTTCCGAACTGGTTGAATTTTTGAAGGACCCCAAAAAATTCCAGAGACTCGGCGGGCGCATTCCCAAGGGCGTCCTGATGGTGGGCGCGCCCGGCACGGGCAAAACGCTCCTGGCCAAGGCCATTGCCGGCGAGGCGGACGCGTCGTTCTTCAGCATCAGTGGTTCGGATTTTGTGGAAATGTTTGTGGGCGTCGGAGCCAGCCGCGTGCGCGACATGTTTGAACAGGCGCGCCGCAATACGCCCTGCCTGGTTTTTATAGACGAAATTGACGCGGTCGGTCGTTCGCGCGGGCACGGCCTGGGCGGCGGCAATGACGAGCGCGAGCAGACGCTCAATGCGTTGCTCGTCGAGATGGACGGCTTTGACACGCAGGAAGGCATCATCATCATCGCCGCGACCAACCGGCCGGACGTACTCGACCCGGCATTGTTGCGACCCGGCCGTTTTGACCGGCAGGTGGTGGTCAATCTGCCGGACGTGCGCGGGCGCGAGGCGATTTTGAAGGTTCACGCCAAAAACGTGAAGCTCGCGCCGGAAGCGGATTTGTCCATCATCGCGCGCGGCACGCCCGGCTATTCCGGCGCGGAGCTGGCGAATTTGTTGAACGAAGCCGCCTTGCTCGCCGCGCGGACGAACAAAAAATCCGTCGGCATGGAAGAGCTGGAGGAGGCGCGCGACAAGGTCCGCTGGGGCCGCGAGCGCCGCAGCCTCGCCATGACTGACGAGGAAAAGAAATGCACCGCCTGGCACGAAGCGGGGCACGCGCTGGTGAACATGTTGCTGGAACACACGCATCCCCTCCACAAGGTCACAATCATTCCGCGCGGGCAATCGCTGGGCTCGACGATGCAGTTGCCGGAAAAGGACATTTTGAACCGGCGGCGCAAGGAAATGTTTGACGATCTGGCCGTGACCATGGCCGGACGCATTGCCGAGGAAATTATTTCCGGCGACATTTCGACGGGCGCGGCCATGGACATCCAACAGGCCACGAATCTGGCGCGCGCGATGGTTTGCCAGTACGGCATGAGCGACAAGCTCGGCATGGTGCAATACGGCAGTGACGACGAGTACGTTTTTCTCGGCCGTGAAATGGCGCGCACGAAAGTTTACAGCGAAAACACGGCGAGCGAAATTGACGAGGAAATCAAGCGGCTCATTAACGAAGGATACAAGCGGGCGCAGAACATCATTTTAACCAACCGCGACAAACTGGAACTGATTGCCAACGCGCTGCTCGAATACGAAACACTCGACCGGACACAAGTTGACGAAATTGTCAAGACCGGCAAGTTCACGCCGCCGCCGCCCAAACCTCAAAGCGGAGTGCTCATGGGCGCCCCGGCCGGCACGCCGTTGCCGGAAACCCCACCCAAACCGGTGCCGCCCAAACTGCCCGGGCTGGGAACGCCCGCGCCTGCTCCGGTTTGAAATTTTGAATTACTGTGGTTCGAGCACGATCCGAAAGCCAAAGGTGTTTTTCGTCTCGTCCGGTCTGGCATACCACCGAAAATCCACGCGGGCGTTGACGCTGATGTATGTATCCCAAGCGCCGCCACGTAAAACGCGAAATGGTTTGTTCTGTGGATCAAGGCACCATTCCATGACATTGCCGCGCGTGTCATAGAGTCCAAGGCTGTTTGGCCCCAGGCTTCCCACCGGCGCGGTGGAGGAGCGGCGTTGCATGTTCAAGCTCACCACCGCATCACTCAAGGAAGCATTGTCCACGAGCTGTTCCCATTGCGCCTGTGTCGGCAAGGCATAAATGTAACCGTTCGGTAGTTCGTCAGCCTTTTGCTCCTTTTCAGTCAGCTTTTTACAGAAGGCCATGGCGTCGTTCCAACTCACTGAGTCCACCGGGTGATCTGCGCCTTGAAAAGCGCTGGGGTTGCTCCCCATTACCTTTTGAAAGGATTTTTGCGTCACTTCATACATGCCAGCCCACAAGGTCGGTGAGATCTTTACCAGCACGATGCCGACGGTGTTGGTGATCTGGTCGTTTTCGGCCATCAATTCCTTGAGCTTGGGAGCGTTCGTGACGCTGTCAGAGGTTGTCGTGTCCTGTGTGTCGTCTTGGGCGCGGCACAAGGCCGGCAGGCAAGCAAGCAGCGCCACAGTCAAAAGGGCTAGAATTTTCCGGTTCAATTTCATAATGCAAAAAAGGCTTGTGGTTGACAATCAACAGGCAAGATAGCAAGCCACATGCCGTCAAGGCGAAGTTTCCCGGTTTTTCAAGTCTTCCGCCAAAAAACGGGTCACGTCCTTGAAACGCAAAACGTTATCGGGATTTACAGCCATCAGTGACTGGTGTGCTTCAAGACAGGTGCGTGTGATTTGATCACGTGTCGGACTGATTGAATCCGGCGTCTGCGTTTGAGTGTCTTGTGGCAACTGCAAAGTCCCGGTGGTTATCTTGAAAAGTTGTAACGCGCCCAGATTTTCAAGTAAATCCGTGATGCGCGCGTTTGGATTCAACAATTCAATGTCGGATTTTTCCGGTGTGGCGGCTTGGTGCATCTTTAATCCGAATCCGGCCAGCAGGCCCAGAAAGGTGCTGTCCATGAGCACGCATTCCGACAGGTCAACAATAAAACGGCCGTAGCCCTTCCGGGTCAATTCGGTCAGGAGCGTTTTGAAATCGGGCCCGTACGTAAAATTGGCGCGGCCCACGATCTTCACGCAGGCGAACTCCTTGCAAGCCAGCACCAGCATTTTTGACGACGGGGTTGCCATTTTACAAAAATTCCTTTCAACTTGTCATGCTGCCGCCACCTGCGGCGTGATGATTTGCACCAGGGTTTGTTGCAGAACCAGCGTCTCATTGAGGCGGCTGGAGACCAGCCGCTGGTTGATACGCAACAATAAATCCATCGCCCGTATCAACTCGGCTTCGGAATAGCGTTTCACCTGCGGCAGCGCCTTGTAAAGCACATAAGGATTCAGCGCCAGCGGGTTAAAGCGGCGATCCACGGGCAGTTTGTCCGCCGGAGCCTGTTGGAGTTGCGCCTTGAAGCGATTGTAATCCATTGCCGGCTTGATCCAGCCTTCACGCAACATCTCTTTCAATAACAGCATTGCGCGCACCTTGGCAATCAATCCATACAGCAGGCCGATTTCCGATTTTTGGGAATCAAATTTCACCTCCCACAACTCCTCGTCCAGCCGCCGCAGCAAGCGGGGCAAATCGCGGTCGCCCAAGGCGTCGCCAAGTGCAAAGGCCCGCGCCGTCTTGTTCCGGGTGCAGATAGCATTGACGTCGTCCGCTTCAATCTGCCTCCGGTTGCCGACGAACAGGCAAAGCTTTTCAATTTCATTGTCGAGCTGGCGCGGATGAGGGCCAACGCGACTGACCAATTCGGCCAAGGCGACTTCGGCAATTTCCTTTTTCCGTTCGCGCACGGCTGTTTGCGCCGCCAGTTCCGCGCGCTCCGCCCAATCGCGGTCATCCGCCGACCAGCCCGCAAAGGTTTCGACCGAGCCGATTTTGTCGAGCGTTTTGAAAAAAGTTTTGCGTTTGTCCACCTTGCCCGCGCTGATCAAAAGCCGGATTTCGCGGTTGCGCGACCATGCAAAGGCCTTCAATTCGTCTGCCAGGCTGGTCAGTGACTCGGTGACAGCTTGGGCGGAAGACACCCGCTCGTCGCCGAGAAAATTGCAATCGCGCAGCCAGATGACCTTGCCGGCGCCAAAAAAAGGCAGGGTCTGTAGTGCCTCGCGCAAACGGGCAACGGCGGCCAGCGCCTCGCCGCTGTTGGAAACGGTCGCTTCGACGATTTCGTGATCCGTGCCGCCGATTTCATCGCACCATTGCTGGTAGAGTTGCTTGGCGCGTCGTTTAACGGCGAACTCGTCGTCACCGCAAATGAGAGCCGACGATGGGATCTGGGCGGCGGGCATTTTATTCCGCCTCGCTGCCGGTTTCGTTGATCCGATTCAGCACCTCGCTCATGTCCTCGACTTGTTCGAAAAGGGAAGCCGCCACGAAAATCGGTTTTTTCTGCGCTGCCGCAATGGCCAGACAATCGCTGGGGCGGGCGTCAAGTTCCACGATTTTCCGCGCCAGTTCGTTTTGTTGCTGCAAAATCAGCCGGGCGAAGTAGGTTGAATTTTTCAAATCCGTGATGACCACGCGTTCCACCGTGATGCCGAAACCTTGAAACATCCGGTTGATGAGATCGTGGGTGAGGGGGCGTTCCTTGGGAGTCTGCCGCAGGAACATGCCGATAACCGCGCCCATTTGCGGCTCGACGTTGATGACAAAAACCTTTTCGTCATTGCCGACAAAGAGCGCACAACCACTGTTGGCCGGGATGATTCCGCGAATCTGAACTGGCACAACGTCGTGCTTCATGCCCTTAATTTAGGCTGAATCGCGCGAAAAACAAGTCCGGCTTTGCATCAATCAAACCTGCGGCGGCAGCTCCACGGGTTTCGTGAGAAAACGGTCTTTAATAAATGTCCGGTAATACGCGTCCTTGCGCGGCGCCGCCAACAAGCCTTCATAACGGAAGCCCGGCACGTTGTCGAAACAAAGCGCGGGCGAATTCCGAAATTTGACGTAAAGCTGCCGCGTTTTGGGCACGTAACCGATGGCTTCGAACAAATCCGCGTCCACCGGCACCATTTTGACTGGTTGCGCTACGGTCGCCATAACTGTCCTTTTGCTGAGTCTGGCGATTTATAAGCCGGAATCTGTTTCCGGTCGAGAACTTTTTAAGCCCTTTTACAAATGCCGGACGCCGCACGCGCAAGGGGCGGATTAGCTTGCAGCAATCGTTTGAGGCTCGTAATTCAGCCACGGCCCAAGCCATCGCTCGACTTCTTGCAGCGTCATGCCCTTTCGTAAATGATAATCAAGAATTTGATCGCGCCCAAGTTTGCCGACGGCGAAGTATTTGGATTCAGGATGGGCGAAATACAATCCGCTCACCGAACTGCCCGGCCACATGGCGCAACTTTCGGTCAGCTTGATGCCCGCGTTTTTTTCGACCTCAAGCAATTGCCATAGAACTTGTTTCTCAGTGTGGTCGGGGCATGCGGGATAACCCGCCGCCGGCCGGATGCCGCGGTATCTTTCCGCAACCAAATCGTCGTTTCCAAGATTTTCGTTTCGGCCATAACCCCATTCTTCACGAACGCGTTTGTGCAGGAATTCCGCAAACGCCTCGGCCAGGCGATCCGCCAGGGCTTCCGCCATGATGGCGTTGTAGTCGTCGTGTTCGGTTTTGAATTTCTCAACCAACTCCTTCAAGCCGTGGCCGCTGGTGACGGCGAACGCGCCAAGATGGTCGAGGGTCGAAGGTCGAGAGTCGAGGGCAGAATTGACGGAGCCTGACTCTCGCCCGGGTTTGGGGGCGATAAAGTCAGCCAAACACCAGTTGCGCGTGCCGTCCGTCTTTTCGATTTGCTGGCGCAGGAAATGAAACGTCGTAAGAACTTTGGCGCGAGATTCATCGGTGTAAAGTTCCACGTCATCACCAATGCAATTGGCAGGAAACAAACCGTAAACCGCGCGCGGCTGGAGGAGCTTGTTGCCGACAATTTGTTCCAGCAATTTTTGCGCGTCAGCAAAGAGCTTACGTGCTTCCTCGCCGTGTTTTTCGTGTTGCAGAATCTTGGGATAGACTCCACGCAGTTCCCACGTGTGGAAAAACGGGGTCCAGTCAATAAACGGCACGAGATCATTCAGTGAGACAGGGTAGGGCGCGTTCTCCGAACGCGCCGCGGCTGGCTGCGGAGAACCAGCCCTACCTTCAGCCGACAAAATTCGCGCACCGGTAAACTCCGGCTGCGGCAGATCGGCGTAACCCAGCTTCGGCGCGTTGGCGCGGGCGGCTTCAAGGGAAACCAGCTTCGCGCGCTGCCCGGCGTGTTGGGCGCGAACGCGCTCATATTCCTCGCGAACCTGTTTAACAAACCCGGGCTTCTGCCCGGCGCTGATCAAGCTGCCCACCACCGGCACGGCGCGCGAAGCGTCAAGCACATGGACCACCGGTTCACGGTAACCCGGCGCGATTTTCACCGCCGTGTGTGCCTTGCTCGTGGTCGCGCCGCCAATCAGCAACGGCAGTTTCAGTCCTTGCCGGTCCATCTCTCGCGCGACATGCACCATTTCATCCAGCGACGGCGTGATGAGTCCGCTGAGGCCGATGACGTCAACGTGTTGTTCGAGGGCCGTGCTGATGATTTTTTCACACGGCGTCATCACCCCAAGGTCAATGACCTCGTAGTTGTTGCAGGCGAGCACGACGCCGACAATATTTTTGCCGATGTCATGGACGTCGCCCTTCACGGTAGCCATCAGAATTTTGCCGGCGTTTTTGTGCGTTCCACCGGCAGCCTTCTTTTCGGCTTCCATGAACGGTTGTAGATAAGCCACAGCCTTTTTCATCACACGCGCGGATTTGACGACTTGCGGCAGGAACATTTTTCCGGAACCAAACAAATCGCCCACCACGTTCATTCCGGCCATGAGTGGGCCTTCAATGACAGCCAAAGGGCGGCCGTATTTTTGCCGCGCTTCCTCGGTGTCCGACTCGATGAAATCCACGATGCCCTTAACCAACGCGTGTTCGAGGCGTTGTTCGACCTTGCCCTTGCGCCACTCGTCCTCAACGATCTCGGCCTGGCCCTTCTGCTTCACCGATTCGGCAAATTTGATGAGCCGTTCGGTCGCGTCTGGGCGGCGGTTGAGCAGCACGTCTTCAACGAGTTCAAGCAAGTCCTTTGGCACTTCGTCATAAACGGCAAGCTGGCCGGCATTGACGATGCCCATGTCCAGCCCGGCCTTGATGGCATGGTAGAGAAACGCCGAGTGCATTGCCTCGCGCACTACGTTGTTGCCGCGAAACGAAAACGAAACGTTGCTGATGCCGCCGCTGACCTTCGCCAGTGGCAGGTTTTCCTTGATCCATTTCGTTGCCCGAATGAAATCCACGGCGTAATTCGCATGTTCTTCCATGCCGGTGCCGACGGTGAGCACGTTCGGATCAAAAATAATGTCCTGCGGCGGAAAACCAACCTTCTGCACCAGCAAACCGTAGGCACGTTTGCAGACAGCAATGCGCCGCTCGAAGGTGTCGGCCTGGCCGCGTTCATCAAACGCCATCACCACCACGGCCGCGCCGTAGCGGCGGACCAGTTTGGCCTGATGAAGAAACTTTTCCTCACCTTCTTTGAGCGAAATGGAATTCACAATGCCCTTGCCTTGAAGGCATTTTAAACCGGCTTCAATAACTTCCCATTTTGAGGAGTCCACCATCACCGGCACTTTGCAAATGTCCGGTTCGGAGGCGATGAGATTGAGAAACCGCCTCATCGCCGCGACGCCGTCAATCATTCCTTCGTCCATGCACACGTCAATCACCTGCGCGCCATTCTCCACCTGCTGGCGCGCGACGGTCAGGGCGCCTTCAAAATCGCCGGCCTTGACGAGCTGGGCGAATTTCGGCGACCCGGCAACGTTCGTGCGCTCGCCGATGTTCAAGAAATTGGAATCGGGGCGGACGGTAAGCGCATCGAGTCCGCTCAATCGCAAATATGGTTCAACCTTTGGCGGCACGCGCGGCGGCAGGTTTTTTACCGCTTCGGCAATGGCATTGATATGGGCGGGCGTCGTGCCGCAGCAGCCGCCCACGATATTGAGCCAGCCACGCTGCGCCCATTCCTTCAACTGTGGCGCGAGGGTTTCCGGCGTTTCCGGAAAGCCGGTCGGCAGCAGGGGATTGGGCAAACCGGCATTCGGATGTGCGCTGACAAAAATCGGCGCGAGGCCGGAAAGTTCCTCAATCAATGGCCGAAGTTCCTTTGGCCCCAATGCGCAGTTCATGCCGACCGAGAGCAGGGGAACGTTCGAAATCGAGTTCCAAAACGCTTCGACTGTCTGGCCGGTCACGCCGCGATTGCTGCCGGCTTGGATGAACGTGACAGAAGCAAGGATCGGGACGCATTTTGGGTAGGGCTCGTCACTCCGTGCGCGCCGTTCTGCGGCAGGCTGCGGAAATCCCGCCCTACCTGCAACAGCTATTATCCCACGTTCCTCAAAAACTTGCTGGATCGCAAAAAACGCCGCCTTCGCGTTTAACGTGTCAAAGATGGTTTCCACCAGCAGCAAATCCACGCCGCCGTCGAGCAGACCGCGAACTTGTTCGCTGTAGGCCGCGACCAACTCATCAAAAGTCGCTCCCCGCGCGCCAGCATTGTTCACATCGGTGGAAATGGATGACGTTTTGGTCGTTGGCCCGATTGAACCCGCGACAAAGCAAATACGACCGGGTTGTACTTTTTCGATTATGTCCGCCGCGCGCCGCGCACATTCCGCGCCGGTCTTTGACAGCTCATAGGCCAGTGATTCCAACCCGTAATCCGCCAGGGAGATGGACTGCGAATTGAAGGTGTTCGTTTCGATGATGTCCGCGCCGGCTTCGAGATATTGGCGATGAATGTCCTCAATGACCTGCGGTTGGGTGAGATTGAGCAAATCGTTGCAACCCTTGAGGTCTTTCCCGTGCCAGTCCGCAAGCCGCGCGCCGCGAAACGCCGCCTCATCCAGCCGGTGTTGCTGGATCATCGTGCCTACCGCGCCATCGAGGATGACGATGCGCTCGCGCAAAAGGCGTTGAAAATGTTCAATTTTGTCCGGCATCGGCTGGTTTCAAATTAACCGACCAAACAGTAACGGAAAGTTTGTCTGATTGCAAAATAAAAATCAACGTATCATGATATGATGATATTAAATAATTGACAAGCCAATGGCGGGAGTCGAACATTGACACGCCAATTGTCTTTGCTAGATTTGCCCCTCGTTTTTTGGAATTTTCCAGTTCATAACGCACAAGCATTAGAAATTGATTTTTATGACCAAAGCATCGAAGACCGCGAAGTACGTATATTTGTTTGGGAACAAGAAGGCTGACGGGAACGGCGGGATGAAGCCATTGCTGGGAGGCAAGGGAGCCAACCTGGCCGAGATGAGCCGCATCGGGCTGCCCGTGCCGCCAGGCTTCACCATTACCACCGAAGTCTGCACCTATTACTACGCCAAGCGGACCTATCCCAAGCTCTTGGAGCCGCAGGTCAGAGCCGGAGTGGCCTTCATCGAAAAGATCATGGGCACCAAGTTCGGGGATAAAACCGCAATGCCGCTGCTGGTTTCGGTCCGTTCCGGCGCGCGCGATTCCATGCCCGGCATGATGGACACAATTTTGAATCTTGGCCTGAACGATGAAACTGTTCTGGCCTTGGTCAAGGCGACGAAGAACGAGCGGTTCGCATGGGACTGTTACCGACGATTCATCCAGATGTATGGTGACGTGGTGATGGGTGTCCAAAAACGGCCCGACGAAGATCATGAACCTTTTGAAACGGTCATTCATATGCTCAAACACGAGCGTCATGAAGACGACGTGGAAGACACCAAACTGTCGGTGGCCGATTTGCAGGAACTGGTGAAACGGTTCAAGGCGCTGATCAAGGAACGAACCGGCGGTGAGTTTCCGCAGGATCCATGGAAACAATTGTGGGGCGCGGTCGGCGCGGTGTTCGGTTCCTGGATGAACGACCGGGCGATTGTCTATCGCCGCAAATACAACATTCCGTCCGAATGGGGAACGGCGGTGAATGTGCAGGCGATGGTTTATGGCAACACCGGCGACAACTCCGGTTCGGGAGTGGCTTTCACCCGTGACCCGGCGACCGGCGAAAGGGTGTTCTACGGTGAGTTTCTCATCAACGCGCAAGGCGAAGACGTGGTGGCCGGGGTGCGCACGCCCGAGCCGGTGGCGCAGCTAAAGGGCCGTTTGCCTCTGGCGTTTGCCGAACTGGAAAAGGTGCGCAAGACGTTGGAGTCTCATTTCAAGGACGTGCAGGATTTCGAGTTCACCATTCAGGACGGCAAATTGTTTATGCTCCAGACCCGCAATGGCAAGCGCACTGGCCTAGCCGCTGTGCGGTTTGCCATCGAGATGGAAAAGGAAAAGCTGATTGACTGGAAGACAGCCATCCGCCGCGTGCCGGCCGATCAACTGGATCAGGTGCTGGCGCCGGTGTTCGACCGCAAGGCAGTCAAGGCGGCGAAGTGCATTGCCAAAGGGTTGCCTGCCGGACCGGGAGCGGCTTCTGGCAAAATGTATCTAAACGCCGACCGGGCGGATGCCGCCGCAGCGAAAGGTGAAAGAGTTTTGCTGGTGCGCAACGAAACCTCACCCGAAGACCTGCGCGGGATGATCGCCGCCGAAGGCATTTTGACGGCCAAAGGCGGCGTCAGCTCGCACGCGGCGCTGGTCGCGCGCCAGATGGGCAAGGTCTGCGTCTGCGGCGCGGGCGCGTTGCAAATTGATTATCAGGCCAGGACAATGACGGTGGACGGGACGACCTACCAGGAAGGCGATTACCTGTCCATCAGCGGCACCGCCGGTGAAGTGTACCCCGGCGAAATCAAGACGGCGGCCTCGGAAATTGTCCAAGTGCTGGTCGAAAAATCGCTCACGGCCAAAGAAAGCGCAACTTACCGGATGTTCAAGCAGTTGATGGACTGGTGCTCAAAGGTCACCAGGCTCCAGGTGCGTACCAATGCCGACACGCCCGAGCAGACGGCCAACGCGCTGGCCTTCGGGGCCGCCGGCATCGGGTTGTGCCGGACCGAGCACATGTTCTTCGAAGGCAACCGCATTGATGCCATGCGCGAAATGATTTTGGCCGACAATTTGAACGACCGGAAGCAGGCGCTGGCCAAAATTCTCCCTTATCAAAAGGAAGATTTCGTGGGCATCTTCAAAGAACTCAGAGGCCTCCCGGCGACCATCCGTTTCTTGGATCCGCCACTGCATGAATTTCTGCCGCATGACCATGCCGCCCAGAATGATCTGGCCGAGAAAATGGGCGTACCTCTGGAGAAGATTCAACAGCGCGTGAAGGAACTGCACGAGTTTAACCCCATGCTCGGTTTCCGTGGCTGCCGGCTCGGCATTGTTTATTCCGAGATTTCGGAGATGCAGTCGCGGGCCGTGTTTGAAGCCGCCGCCGAAGTCCAGAAGGCCGGCATCAAGGTGAAGCCCGAGGTGATGATTCCGCTGGTCGGCTTCAAGAAGGAACTGGATTTGCAGGTTGAAGTCGTCCATCGCGTGGCCAAGGAAGTGATGGCTGAAAAGAAGGTGAAGCTCGATTATCTTGTCGGCACCATGATTGAAGTGCCGCGTGGCGCGTTGACCGCCGATGCGATTGCGCAGACGGCGCAATTCTTTAGCTTCGGCACCAACGACCTGACGCAAACGTGTCTTGGTATGAGCCGTGACGATTCCGGCAGTTTCCTGCCACCGTACACAGAACTGGAAATCATCAAGAAAAACCCGTTTGCCTCGATTGACCAGGCGGGCACGGGCCTGTTGATGAAGATCGCAGTTGAGAAGGGCCGCCAAACCCGGTCGGATCTCAAACTGGGCATTTGCGGTGAACACGGCGGCGACCCGGATAGCGTGAAATTCTGTCACCACCTCGGTCTGAACTACGTCAGTTGCTCGCCCTTCCGGGTGCCGGTCGCACGTTTGGCTGCTGCCCAGGCTGCTCTTGAAGAGGAGGCTGCAAAGAAGTCGAAGAAAAAATAGATCGACCTTCGACTTGTGGCCGAATGAATCGCGCCACAGGCGTGACACCACAACCAAGCCGCTCCTTGACGGAAGCGGCTTTTTTACTTGTATAACTTTCAGGAAGACAGACTTTTCACTTCATGCAAACGATGACGTTGGGGAGCAGTTTCGATGCGCTCGAGGATGGCACGCTGGACCAATGTTTGGAGAAGCAGCTCACGCCGATGGCGTGGAGCCCGTTGGGTGCCGGACAATTTGCGGACGGCGCGCGGTGGCTGACGGCGTCCCAGCGCGGTTATCGCACCGAGGGCGTGCTGCCGTTGCTTGACGAATACGCCGTGCAACGCGGTGCGAAGCGCTCGGCTATTGCCCTGGCGTGGTTGCTGAAACATCCGGCGGGTATCATGCCCATCGTTGGCTCGACGGACCCGCAACGGATTAGCGACGCGGCGCGCGCGGCGGAGATTCAATTGAGCCGCGCGGAATGGTACCGGCTGCTTCTCGCCGCGCGCGGTGAGCCGCTACCGTAAATCCGCCACCAACCTCAACCCAAATACCGGATTCAATTCAAGCCGCTCGGGGCCGAGCGGTTTTTGCTATTAACCGCGAACCACGCGAAGATGGCTTCCTCCATTCTTTGATGTAAATCTCACATGACGCGCTCCAGCAGGGGTTCTCCACGCACGAACCGCTCCGAGTTTTTGAGAAAATGACAGACTAGTGTTTTAGCTTCGCCGGCGTGTCCGCCTGCGACGTGCGGGGTGATGAAGCAATTCGGCTCCTTCCTGAGCGGATGTTCTTCCGGCAAAGGTTCGGGTTCGGTTCACATTCGTGTCGTCGTGATGAAGTGCTTTAGAACGCAATCGCTGTCCTCAGACCCTGTACTGTGGCGTTACGGGTGCCGGATTCGCCGCTGAACGACGACAGGTAACTTCATTTTGCTCTGACGATGACAAGATATTTGCTCGTGGCGTTAAAAATGGCACATTGTGGACGTGCCTAAACCTGCCAAACAAAGGGTCGAAGCCGGCGATGCAGTGGAATTCGCCGTTGCTCCCGGGTTCACCGAACGTCCGGCCTGGAATGCGATTGGCGAAGGCTGGCGGCATTTGCACGGCAGCGTGCGTGGGATAGGGGTGAGTTTCGAGTGGCACGATTTCAAGACGCACACGGATTTTGACTGGGGCAAAAGCTTTCATCCCGGCAGCATCGAGGTCTGCCTGAATCTCACCGGCAATGGGAGTGTCGCCTTCAACGGCCAGGAAGTCACGTTCGCGCCGCTGACGGTCGGCTTCTATCGGCGCGGTGAACAGCCGTTGCGCGCGTCGCGGCAGGCGCAGCAGCGGCATCAGTTTTTGACCGTTGAGATGTCGTTTGAATTTTTGCGGCGGCACCTGGGCGATTTCGCGCCCTCGTTGCATCCGCTGGTGCGTGAAGTCGTCGCTGGGCAATCGGAAAAATCCGCCGTGGTGACGCCGACGCGGTTGACGAGCCGGCAACAACAGTTACTGGCGAGCCTGCGCGAAGCGCCCGTGCTCGCGGCGGCGCAGAAGCTTTGGTATCAGACCAAGGCGCTGGAGCTGGCAGCGGAATTGTTCTTCCACTTGCCGGGCGAACGGGAATTATTCTGCCAGCGGCAGCAACGGCTTTCCGCGGAGCGCGTCGAAAAGGTTATTGGTTTGCTCCGCGAAAAGCTGGAGACCCCGCCGAATCTCGAAGAAATCGGCCGCGCGGTGGGTTGCAGTCCGTTTCATTTGAGTCGGACGTTTTCGACGGCAACCGGCATGACGATTCCGCAATACATTCGCCAGTTGCGCATGGAACGGGCGGCGGAACTGCTGCGGTCGGGCAAATTTAACGTCACCGAAGCCGCGCTGGAGGTGGGCTATTCGAGCCTGAGCCACTTCAGCCAGGCGTTTCATGAGACGTTCGGTTGCTGTCCGGGGCTGTATCCGTTGCGGACGCCGACGCAGAAAACTTCTCTGAAACAAAAGGAATAGTCCGGGGGCAGCTCCACATTTTTCGACCGGCTGAAACCGTTCTTTTTCATTGGTTTCGGATGAACGTGAAATTTTTCACAAACTTTCTTGCAGAGGAGGCACTCAATCGCTAAACATCTTGCCCAATGTTTGCGGAGCGATGGACAAAATTTGATTAACTGACGGGTCGTTTCGAAATGCCAGCAATTTTTCCGAAGTGGACAAACCAGTTGCCTTTTTTGATCGCCGCCGGCGTTGTGCTGGTGGGCGGCGCCGTTACGGCTGGAGTCACTTATTATTTCACGCCCAAATATTCGCGGGTCGGTTATGAGCCAATCCAGCCGGTGCCGTTTTCGCATGCGGTTCACGCGGGACAACTGGGCATTGACTGCCGTTATTGCCATAGCACCGTGGAAAAATCATGGTTTTCCAACATCCCATCAGCGTCCACCTGCATGAACTGCCATAATCAGGTGCTTAAGGACGACCCGCGGCTTGCACTCGTTCGCGCGAGCGCCACCAACGGCGTGCCGATACACTGGGTGCAAATCCACCGGCTGCCGGGCTACGTTTATTTCAATCATTCCGTTCACGTGCGCCGTGGCATCAGTTGCGTGGAATGCCACGGGCGCATTGACCAGATGGACGAGGTGCATCACGCCAAATCGTTTACCATGGAGTTCTGTTTGAATTGCCACCGCAACCCGGCGGCGTTCATCCGGCCCGAGAGCAAGGTCACGGACCTGGGCTGGCAATGGAGCACGAATACGGATGTCGCCGCGGAAATGCAGGCAACCAATGGTGTCAGATTTGTTCACGACTGGCGCGTGCAATCACTGCAAAACTGTTCTGCCTGTCACCGATGAAAAATTCTTCCTGCAATTCACCTGTGCCCGCCACCGGCCGCCGCTACTGGCGGAGCTTGGATGAATTGTCCGACACGCCGGAGTTCAAGGACTGGCTGCATCGCGAATTTCCGCAAGGCGCGAGCGAATTCACGGACCCAGTGTCCCGGCGGCATTTTGTTAAAATCATGTCCGCGTCATTTGCGCTGGCGGGCCTCGGTCTGCTGGCGGCGGGTTGCCGGCGGCCGGAAGAGGAACTGGTGCCGTTCTCGAAGGCGCCGGAGAACGGTTACGACTATGGCATGCCGGAATATTTCGCGACGGCCATGCCAACGCGTACCGGTGCAATTCCGCTGGTGGTCAAATCCTATGATGGCCGGCCCATTAAAATTGAAGGCAACGCCCAATTCCCCGGCGGCAACGGCGGAACGGATCGTTATGCGCAGGCTTCGATTCTGAATCTGTACGATCCCGACCGCGCGCAGCGGTTTGCCAAGGACGGCAAAACGGTGTCGCGCGACGAGGCGCTGGATTTTCTCAGTGACTTGTCGAAGAGATTTGCCGCGAACCAGGGCGAAGGGCTGTCGTTTCTGGCGGAAAGCAGCACATCACCTTCGCGCGCAAGACTACAAAAGGCAATCGCACAGAAATTTCCGAAATCACAGTGGTTTACTCACGATGCGATTGATTCCGGCATCCACCAGCGCGCGGCAACGCAGGCTTTTGGCCAGCCAGTGCGCCCGGTTTTTCGCCTCGACAAGGCGAAGGTCATTCTGTCGCTCGATTGCGATTTTCTCGGGGGCGAAGACGGCGCGCACAGTCACATTGCTGCGTTTGCCAAAAGCCGCAAGCCGGAGAGCGGTGGAATGAGCCGGCTTTACGCAGTGGAGTCGCTGTTCACCCTTACCGGTCTGAATGCCGACCATCGGCTGCGCGCAGCGGCAAGCATGGTGGGACAAGTGGCTGCTGCAATTGCGACGCAATGCGGCGTCAATGGTATTAGTGTGCAAGCTGTCGCGGGTATTGATCTCAAATGGATTTCCGAATGTGCAAAAGATTTGGTTGCAAATCGTGGGAATATCTTGGTTGTCGCCGGCCAGCGCCAGCCGGTGGAAGTTCACCGGCTGGCTTACGCCATCAATTCTGCTCTTGGCGCGATTGGCAACACGATTGCGCTGATCGCTGATGGCGGGAATGCGGCCTACAATGCCGATGGCAATGTTTACCAACCGACCGGCGACGCTGTTGCCAATGCAAATGGAGGAACTTTCAGGCAATTGGCAAAGCGCCTGGATGCTGGCGCTGTGGATACACTGGTCGTTCTGGGCGGCAATCCGGTTTACCATTTGAATTTAAATCCGAAAGAAAAGCCGAAAACCGTCGTTCGGTTGGGGTATTACGAGGATGAAACTTTTGAATTTTGTGACTGGCATTTTCCGGCGGCGCATTATCTCGAATCATGGGGCGATGCGACGACCAGCGACGGAACGCTGGTGCCAGTTCAACCATTGATTGAGCCGTTGTTTGGAGGGCTGACGGAACTGGAATTCCTTTGGCGAATTGTTGGCGAAGAGTCATTTTTCAAGTCCTACACGGCTGTTCGCACGACCCATTTGTTTTCCACGGAGAAGTGGAATCAATTTCTGTTCAACGGCTTTCTGGCCGGCTCCGCTGCGAAGCCGATGATTATTTCCACAGGTGTTTCGCCTCCGGGCATCAAAAAAGTCAGTTCGCCGTCTGCGAACAATCTCGAAGTCGTTTTCTATCGCGACGCGAAAATGGACGACGGGCGTTATGCGAACAACGGCTGGATGCAAGAACTGCCCGATCCCATTACCAAAATGACCTGGGACAACGCCGTGCTCATCAGCCGCAAGACGGCACGCGAACTCGGCGTGCAGAACGGCGACATGGTGGAAATCACGTTGAACGGCCGCAGCGTCACCGGCCCGATCTGGACGCAGCCGGGCATGGCGGATTATTCGCTCGGGCTCGCGCTCGGTTACGGACGCGAAAGGGCAGGGCGAGTTGGCAGCGGTGTCGGCTTCAACGCCTACAAGATTTTTACCGGAAAATATATCGAGACCGGCGCGACCCTTCGCAAGACGGGCAAAACGCACGTAATTGCCTGCACACAAGATCATTGGTCCATGGAAGGCCGGCCGGCCGTGCGCGAGGCGAATCTGACGGAGTTTGAGAAGAACCCGGAATTCGCCAAAGAAATGCATGAAAAGGAGCCGCCAGTGGTGGCGCCGTTGTATCCGAACCCATTAGACAAGGCGAAGAAAACGGCGTTGCAGCAATGGGGTCTGGTGGTGGATCTGACGGCGTGCGTGGGTTGCGCGACATGTGTGGTCGCCTGTCAAAGTGAGAACAATATTCCGATTGTCGGCAAGGACCAGGTGCGGCGCGGGCGCGAAATGCACTGGATGCGGATTGACCGCTATTACACCGCTGAGCCGGCCAAGGAAACCTGGGCCGACTCATTGCTCAAGGACGACGAACAACAGTTTGAGAAATGGATTGACGACGTGCAGGCGGTGAATCAACCGATGCTCTGCCAGATGTGCGAAGCCGCGCCGTGCGAAAACGTCTGCCCGGTTGACGCCACGATGCACGATCAGGAAGGCTTGAACGTGATGGTCTATAACCGTTGCGTCGGTACGCGGTATTGCTCGAATAACTGCCCGTACAAAGTCCGCCGCTTTAATTATTTCGATTACAACAAACGTCCGCTGGCAGATCTGAAGGGGCCGTTTTATCCGACGCCGCTGACTCACCAAACGAATGGCAAATGGGATTTGTTGAGTTGGTGGAAGCATCCGGACACCAGCAGCATGAGGCCGGAAAACGAATGGGACTTGCTCAAAATGGTCAAGAACCCGGACGTGACGGTGCGGATGCGCGGCGTGATGGAAAAATGCACCTATTGTATCCAACGCATTCAACACGCGGAAATCACGCAAAAGGTGAAAGCCGGTCCGTCCGGCAACGTGCGATTGAAGGAATCCGAAGGCACGATTCCCAAGACGGCGTGCCAGCAGGCGTGCCCGGCGCAGGCGATTGTGTTCGGTGACATCCGCGACCCGGATAGCAGTGTCACCAAATGGAAGAACTATGGACGCAACTACGCCGTGCTGGGCGATTTGCTTACGAAACCGCGTACGACCTATCTCGCTCGCATCCGAAATCCGAATCCGGCGATGCCAGATTATCATGCGCCGTACAGTACTGAGGAATATGAGAATCGTGGCGGCAAGTTCCATGCCGTTGAGAAAGGAAACAGTTAATGGCTGAATCCGTGACCCAACTGCAATCGCTCGTTCCGCCGACGGAATTGCGGCGCGGGCCACAGGTGCCTCCGCATCGCAGCCTCGGCTGGCTGACGGATCATCTCACCGCCATGCCGGAAGGCAAAACTCCGGGCTGGTGGTGGGTGTTCTTCATCCCAGCGGCTTTTTGCGCGGCGGTGGTGCTGCCGACCATGTTGATTTACCTGATTTCAACCGGCATCGGCGTCTGGGGCAACAATGTGCCCGTCGCCTGGGGCTGGGGCATCATCAACTTTGTCTGGTGGGTCGGCGTCGCTCACGCCGGCACACTGATTTCGGCAATGTTGTTTCTGACGCGGCAGCATTGGCGCACGGCCATCGGGCGCGCGGCGGAAGCCATGACCGTTTTCGCTGTCATGTGTGCGGGGCTTTATCCCGCCATCCACGTCGGGCGCGTTTGGTGGGCTTGGTGGTTGTTTCCCATTCCGCTTACGACGGACTTGTGGCCACAATTCCGTTCGCCGCTCATGTGGGACGTGTTTGCGGTCAATACCTATCTCATCGTTTCCACGTTGTTCTGGTACATGGGATTGATTCCCGATTTGGCGTTGCTGCGCGACCGCGCCACAACCCGGGTGCGGAAATTCCTGTATGGCTTGTTCGCGCTGGGTTGGACCGGTTCGGCGCGGCAATGGCACAATTACGAAAAGGCCTACCTCGTCCTGTCTGGCTTGGCGACGCTGCTCGTGTTCACGGTCAGTTCCATCGTAGGCATGGATTTCGCCACGGCGCAACTGGCCGGCTGGCATGAAACCATTTTCCCGTTTTATTTCGTGGCCGGCGCGGTCTTTTGCGGGTTCGGGATGGTGCTCGTGTTGCTGATTCCGCTGCGCACGTTATGCCATTTGGAGGACATCATCACCATGCGGCACATTGACCGCGTCTGCAAAATGACACTGATGATGGGCTGCATCATGGGTTACATCTATGCGATTGAGTATTTCATCGCTTGGTATTCCGGCAGTCCTTACGACTCCTGGGTGTTCGGCCACCGATTGTTTGGCCATTATTACTGGTTTGGCGGCTGGATTATGATCGGGGTCAACGCGCTGCTGCCGCAATTGTTCTGGATCAAGAAGGTGCGGCAAAATCTGAAACTCATTTTTGTCATCGCCATTTTAATCAACATCGGCATGTGGTTTGAACGGTTTGTCATTATCGTTGGCTCGCTGTATCAGGGTTTCCTGCCGTCGAGCTGGCATCCGTTCTACCCGACGTGGGTGGACGTCGGCACTTACGTCGGCACGCTGGGTGTGTTCTTCACCATGTATCTGTTGTTCGTGCGGTTCCTGCCGATGATCGCCGTTTCGGAAGTCAAATCGATCACACCGCAGGCCGACCCGCACCACCCGCTCGGCGGCGCGAAAGGAGGCCAGCCATGAACCCCAGACCGTACGGCCTCATTGCCGAATTCGATTCGCCTGCGGCAGTTCTGGGTGCAGCGGAAAAAGTCCGCGACGCCGGCTTCCGGCGCTGGGACGTTTTCTCGCCGTTCCCCGTCCACGGACTCGACAAGGTGATGGGCTTCAAGAACTCACTCGTCGGCTGGTTCGCGCTGGTGTTCGGCGGCAGCGCGTTCATCGGGTCCATGCTGATGATCTGGTACATGAACGATTACAGTTATCCAATTCTCGTCGGCGGCAAGCCGATGTTCAGCCCACCGCAGGCACTCGTGCCCTCGTATATTCTGCTGGTGCTGGCGGCGGCGGTCGGCGCGTTTGTCGGCATGGTGGCGTTGAACCGTTTCCCGCGCTACCATCCCTTATTCAAGAACAATCGCTTTGCCATGGTGTCGCGCGATAAATTTTTCCTCGTGATCGAAACAGCCGACCCGAAATTTTCCGAAACCGAAACCCGCGCGCTGCTGGAGTCCGCCGGCTGCACGCACGTTGAACTGGCCATGGAATAATGCGCTATTTCCTGCTCATTCTGTTGACAGTCGTGGCCGTGGCGGTCGGCATTGCCGGACTGCGCGGACATCTGTCGCGCAAGCCGCCCATCGAGATCATTCCGGATATGAATCGTCAGTTCAAACTGCGCCCCGAGGCGGCAGACGGCTTTTTTGCCAACGATCACACTTCCCAGTTGCCGCCGCCGGGGACGGTCGCGCGCAGCCAGCCGATTCAGAGCGACGACGGGCCGGTTTATGCGTATGAAGATTCGCCGGTCAATACGGGCCTTGTCACCGGTACGACCAATTTTGTGGCAACCAATCCGCTTCCCGTTACGCCAGTTTTGCTTCTACATGGGCGCGAGCAATTTGAGATTTATTGCACGCCCTGCCACGGCCCGCTCGGCGACGGCAACGGCATCATCAAGAAAATCGGCGACATGCCGGCTGTGGCCAATTTACATGACCAACGCATCGTGGAAATGACCGACGGCGAGATTTTCAACACCGTTACTCACGGAAAAGGTTTGATGGCCGCGTATGGCCCGACGGTGACGATCAAGGATCGCTGGGCCATCATCGCTTATCTGCGGGCCTTGCAATTGAGCTGGCTCGGTTCGACCAATGATTTGCCACCGGACCTGCAAGCTGCGCTGAAATAGCAACTATGAATTCGTCAAACGAATCAAACCAACTGCCGCCGCTGGATTTGTCCAGATGGCGCAAGCTGCCTACCGTTTTGATGGTTATCGGCGGTATTTTGTGCGTCATAGGTTTACTGGTGAATATAAAGCGCGCCCCGGCAGGAGGGATAGGCTTTAGCATCGGGCCTGAATTTGGCTATTCTTGGCTTTTGGCGTTCATGTTTTTCCTGAGCATTGCGCTCGGCGGTTTATTCCTGACGATGATTCATCATTTGACTGACGCCGGCTGGTCGGTCGCCACGCGGCGCTTCTGCGAACACATCGGCGCGCTCTTGTTTCCCTGGCTGGCGATTCTGTTCGTGCCGATTTTGCTGCTCGCCCCAAAGATATACACCTGGATGACGCTGAATCCACACAGTGACCGCGCCTTGAGTGCGAAGTTGCCGCTGTTCACCTGGCCGGGCTTTTGCGTGGTGTCAGTGATTATGTTCGGCATTTGGTGGCTGCTTTCATCGCGACTCCGGTACTGGTCGCTCAAGCAGGATGAAACCGGCGATGCGCTTTGCACCCATCGGGTGCGATTCCATTCGGGATGGGGGATACTGGCCTTCGCGGGGACGGTGACAATGTCGTCCATTCTTTGGATGGGTTCGCTGCAGTATCAATGGAATTCTACAATTTATGGCATGTACTTTTTTGGCAGTTGCGCGTTTGTCGGTACGGCGACGGCCTATCTCATCACCATGATCTTGCAGCGGCAGGGCGTTTTGACCGGCGTGCTGCGCGACAACCAGTTTTATTATCTCGGCACGCTGCTGTTTGCCTTCACGCTGCTCTATTCGTATTTCGGATTTGCGCAATACTTTGTGGTCTGGAACGGCAACATCCCCGATGAAACCTTCTGGTATCTCATCCGTGAACGCGGGTCATGGTGGTGTCTGGACATGCTCATCATCTTCGGCCATTTCCTGCTGCCGTTCCTGGTGCTGCTACCCATCTGCGTGAAATCCAATTTCAAAATCATGTTCTGGGTCTGCTTGTGGTGCTGGGCGATGAACTTCGCGGATCTGGCCTTCAACATCCTGCCCGCGTTGCACTCGCACACTTATCCGTTCAAATGTCTTTGGCTGCAATTCGGTTGCCTCGCCTTCATGGGTGGACTGTTGAGCCGGGTCTTTCTGAAGCATTTCAACGCCCACGCACCGTATCCGAAGAAAGATCCGCGCCTGCTCGAGGCCATGGGTGTCAAATACGAAACTGCGGAGGAAATCTCCGCTGTAGCGTCAATCACGGGAGGTCACCAATGAATCCGGAAACCACCGACGGGCGTCCCGTCTGGCACGTGGGCCTGGGTTTTCTTCTGGCGAGTTTCCTTTTTGCCGCCTTTGTCTTGGTGGTGAAACATTCCGTGTCCGTTCCGGCGATTGACGCCGACCGCGCCGCCGTGTTCGCCAAGGACCTGGCGGAAATTCGCGCGACTGAGGCGCAGGATTTGAGCCACGCCGGCTGGATTGATCAGCAACGCGGCATCGTGCGCCTGCCGATTGCCGTGGCCATGAAACTTGCCGCGAAAGAATGGCGGAATCCCGCGGCGGCGCGCTCAAATCTGATTGCCCGCGAAGAGAAGGCAAGCGCGCCGGCACCTGCGGCACCGCCCAAGGCGAACCCGTTTGATTGACTGTGAACCAAACCACAAATCCATCGGTGGCGGACATTGACCGTTCCTGCTGCGTTCCGTTACTGGCGCTCCTGGGAGGCGCGGCGCTCTGGCTTGTTGTTGGCTCGGTGCTCGGCCTGATCGCTTCCATCAAATTTCACGCGCCTGATTTTCTCGCAAGCTGTGCCTGGCTGACTTATGGCCGCTTGCAGCCGGCAGCCGACAACGCGCTGCTCTACGGCTTTTGCCTGCCGGCGGGACTTGGCGTGACACTGTGGCTGCTGGCGCGAATTGGCCACGCGCCGTTGCGCGGTGCAATCATTCCCGTCGTTGCGGCCAATCTCTGGCATCTCGGCGTGTTCGTCGGACTGGTAGGCATTCTGATCGGCGATAACACCGGGTTCGCCTGGCTGGAATTCCTGCGCGGCGGTTCAGTGCCGATTTTCTTTGCCTACCTGTTGCTGGCGCTGTGGGGGATGATGATTTTTGCCGGGCGGTGCGAACGCGCGCTTTATCCGTCGCAATGGTTTCTGATTGCCGCGCTCTTTTGGTTTCCATGGATTTACTCGACGGCCAATCTATTTTTGGTCGCCTGGCCCGTCCGCGGTGTCGTGCAGGCCGTCATCGGCTGGTGGTTCGCCAATAATCTGCTTGTCGTTTGGACGGGGCTGGTTGGGCTGGGCGCGGCATTTTATTTCCTGCCAAAACTGAGCGAGCGCCCGTTGCAAAGCCATTACCTCGCGTTGTTCGCGTTCTGGACGTTCATCCTGTTCGCCACTTGGTGCGGAATCCCGCCGGGCGCGCCAGTGCCCGCCTGGATGCCGGCGCTCAGCGCCGCCGCCGCAGTAACGCTGATTGTGCCGATACTGGTCGTCGAGATTGTCGGGTGGCGGACGGTGTGGGGTTCGGTAAAGTCCAAATGGGACAACGGACCGTGTTGTTTCATCGGCACCGGCGTGGATTGTTTCTTCCTCTCCGGTTTGATGCTGGTGGCGATGGCCTGTCCGAAAATCAGTCCGGTGACCCAATTCTCGTGGTTCGGCCCGGCGGAAACGCAACTGCGTCTTTACGGCTTCTTCGCCATGACGATGTTTGGTGCGGCATATTACATTCTGCCGCGCGCCGTCGGCATCGAGTTTCCCTTCCCCAAACTCGTGCGCGTCCACTATTGGATATCGCTGCTGGGCATCGTGCTGCTGGTTATACCGCTGGCCATTGGCGGTGTGGTCCAAGGTTTTAAACTGCAAGACTCCCATGTCGCGTTTGCGGACTCGACGAAGGCCATGCTGCCGTTCCTGCGCGTCAGCACGACTGGTCTGCTGCTCATACTGCTGGGCAACCTGTTGTTTTTTGCGAACCTCATGGGTTTGACGTTGCTCTGGAAGTTCGCGCTGCTCAAAAAATTCATCACGTTCGTACAATCACCGCTGGACACGGCGTCCGCCGCAGCGGGCGGCGAACGCGGGGAGGTGCGGGTATGAAGAACGGTTTTTTGGTTTTCCTCGCTTCCTTCGTCGTGCTTGGCGGTTCGTGGTGCGGTTTTGTGCTCGCGCCGGTGTTGCAGCTTGGCACCGAAAAGCAAACCACCATTCTCAATTCGTCCGACTTGTATCCGGTTGGCCGGCCTGGCATGGCCAGCCAAGGTTTGCAAGTTTATCGCGCCAACGGCTGTGCGGCTTGCCACACCGAACAGGTACAGCAGAGCGGCGTGACGTGTGACGTGGTGCTGACCAGCGCCGGCAAGAATCCGGAAGCCGTGACCAATGCGATTTTATCCCTGAAATTGGATGCCATTAACAGGACGGACGCTGACTCCGCCATGGATAAAATCACCGCCGCCGGCGGCAAGGCCGAAATTCACATCATTGCCACCGGCCCGGATATTGACCGCGGCTGGGGGCTGCGGCGTAGCGTCGCCGAGGATTTCCTCTACGATGACCCGGTGCAACTCGGCAGTTTGCGCATCGGACCGGACCTGGCAGACGTGGGTGCGCGTCGGCCGGATGTCAACTGGCAATTGCTTCACCTTTACGCGCCGCGAAGCGTCGTAGCAGGTTCGGCCATGCCGCCGTTCCGTTATCTTTTCCGGGTCCAAAAAATCGGGCGCGAACCTTCGCCGGACGCCTTGAATTTGGCAAAGGAATTCGCGCCTCCTGCCGGTTATGAGGTCGTGCCGACGGCGAAGGCGCAAGAACTCGCGGCATATTTATTGAGCCTTCACGCGGATGTGCCGTTACACGATGCCCCCTTTACCCAATCGGTTGCCAGTTCCAAACCATGAGCGACGACCTGAAGTCCAACCCAGCCTCAAAGCCGGACACCGAACCGACGGCCTCGCGTTCGGCGGCGCCGATGTGGATTATTGTGCTGACGCTCGTGCTGATGTTTTTGGGCATGGTCTATTTCGATCACCACAGCGGCTGGTTCAATTCCCAGGTTTACGGCCCCTATGCCTCGGTTGACGAATTGGAATCATACCAGCCCAAATCCGGCGAGGCGGCCATGCTGGCGCATGGCAAAGCCCGTTACGATCAGGTTTGCGGCCTGTGCCATGGCGTTGACGGCCTTGGCAAACCCGGTCAAGCGCCGCCGTTGGCCGGTTCAGAATGGGTCAACACGAAGGACTTCCAACGCCTGGCGCGTATTCCGCTGCAAGGTCTCAACGGCCAGCTTTCCGTAAAAGGACAAACCTGGTCCCTCTCCATGCCGGCGATGGGCGCGGCCATGTCCGATGCCGATCTTGCTGATGTGCTGACTTACATCCGCAATTCGTGGGGTAACAAAAACAGTCCGGTGACTGCCGCTGATGTGAAAGCCATCCGCGCCAAAATAGGCGCGCATCCGCAGCCGTTGACCAACGGAACGCTAAAAGCGTTGCCGGAATAATATCATTTTCTTCCCGGCTGGCCATTGAGGAGTTTGGCCTTTTGAGCTTGGTACTCCGCATCCGTTATTACTCCAGACTCTTTGGCCTTCTGTAAGTCAATCAATTGCTGTCCAAGGGTGGGCGACTCGGCTTTGGTGGTGGTGCCACCTCCCAGCTCGAGATTTAAGCATCCGGTCAGAAACGTCATGGCTAAAAGGCCAGTCAACAGGGGAATGAATGTTTTTTTCATGGGATTCCTATGCGTGTTTGATTTGTCAAGATGCGTTCAGTACTAACTGCAATACAGCAAATATTAGCGAAAACACATTGCCACCAGTCAAGTTTTAACATAACTAACAATTCTCCTTTGTCCTGTCTGAACTCCTGCGCTCATCGCGAGCGTGTAGGACCTCTCTGCAAGCACAATATCAATCCGGTTTGCTCCTTACTCGTTCAAGCCCCACCGGATTTGCCCGTGCGCGTCATGGAGCAAGGCTTCGAGAATCGGCCCGATCTCGGTCGCCTGCGCCCGAATGTGCTCCCGCATCTTTTCCGATTCTTCAAACACCAATTCGATGTCAGTCTCCGCAATTTCCAATTGCGCCTGCCCGCGCGCGCCGTTCGTGCCGTTCATTGGCTGTGTGGCCAAGTTCATATAAGAGAACCAATGCCAGATTGAGTCTTTTGTCAAGTCGTCAACCACCCTGATTATGGCATAGGCAGAGCGCCTAGGGATTTGCGTTGATCGTATCAACCCGATGGCATTCTAATCTGCTTGTGTTCGTTGAAGGGAGCGAAGAACGTTCTGCGGATGTCTGTGAACGACCAGCCTGCCGGGTCGAATCCGTCTCGCAAGCAACCGAGGTGGCTCAGGACGATTGGCCTTTTCGTGTTGGTGCTGGGACTTGCGGGTGCGGGCGCGGTTTATTGGATGGGGACGCATTCCTCGGAACCCACGGAAGACGAATTGCTGCCGGGAAATGCCAAGGCGGAGTCGCACCAGATGGGAGTCCTTTATGGCAAGATGGGTATTTTGATTTCCCAGTGGTCCGACGACCTGAAACAACCTGGCACGCAAGCCGCCATCATCGCCGCGGTTTCAATCCTGATTGCCGCCGGTTTTTTTTATTTCGCCCGATTGTCGGACGACGACACGGAAGCTCGCTGACAAAACACAGCACGCACCTGAAACAGCCTTGCGGAACTGGCGTGTCTGGCATAAGACGCTGCGGTGTCCGAATCATTCCAACCGGCCGATGCCAAACGATTTGAAGCCGCGCTCCGCCGCTTCGACGGGGAAAATGCGCGCGACCCGAACAAGGAAACCGCCGAAGGCGTCGCGCAGCCGCGAGAGTTGCTTTACGCGCAGCGATTGAGCGACAGGGTGTTGCGGCTTTGTCCGAACGCCTCCGAGGCGCTGCGTCTGGCGGCGCGGTGCCAACATCTTTGCCGCTGGAAAATCCCGCGCGGTTCGTATCCCATGACGCGCGCCGGTTATTTGCAATGGCGCGCGACACTGAAGAAGTTCCATGCTCAGAAGGCCGGGGATATTTTGCGTGAAATTGGTTACGCTGAGGCCGTGATTCACCATGTCCAGGACTTGAACCTCAAAAAGCATTTTCCCAACGATCCGGAAACCTGCGTGTTGGAAGACGCGCTGTGCCTTGTTTTTCTCGAACATCAGTTTGCCGAACTGGCCACTACAACCGCCGAAGACAAGACGATCAACGCCCTGCAGAAGTCGTGGCAGAAGATGACGCCAGCCGCCCGGACTGAAGCGTTGAAATTAAATTACGGCGAGCGAGAAAAAGCCTTGCTCGAGCGCGCGCTCAAGGGCTAGAACTGTTTTCCATTGGTGGAGCGACATTATTGCGAGCCGGAATTTGACTTTTAAGTTATTCGGCGTGCCGGTAGGCTTGCCCCGCCTTTTAATTCCGAGTGACAAAGCCGTTATTGCCTGACGCGTCGAGCGAAAGCCAGGTCCCCCTCTGCGTGGATTTGGATGGTACGCTCATCAAGACCGATTTGCTCTGGGAATCGCTGGCCCGACTGCTCCGTCGGAATCCGCTCCGGCTGTTTCCGGTTCTCTATTGGTGGCTGCGCGGCCGGGCGTTTCTGAAGCAACAACTCGCCCGGCGTGTTGCGATTGACCCGGCAACGCTGCCGTACAAGGAGTCGCTGATCGCATTTCTGCGGGAACAGAAAAACGCGGGCCGGATATTGGTGCTGGTCACGGCCTCCGACCGCGACATGGCCCTGCCAGTTGCCAGTTATGTCGGGCTTTTCGACGAAGTGCTCGCCAGCGATGGTCGTACCAATCTCCGCGGCAAAAACAAGCTCAAGGCGCTTGTTGAAAAATTCGGCCATCGCGGTTTCGATTACGCCGGCAATTCAGCCGCTGACCTCTCGGTCTGGCGTGGCGCTCGTATGGCGATTGTCGTCAATGCCAGCCCCGCGCTGTTGAAACGCGCCGCCGAATGCGCCCAGCCCGGTCCGGCGTTTACGATGGATTATTCGCCGCTCGGCACTTTGAAACGGTTTCTTAACGAACTTTTTGTGCGCAGCGGTTATTTGGCTGCAATCGGCGCAGGGCTTCTGCTAACGGCGGCGTTCCCCGATATTGGCATTGCCGGATTGGCCTGGGTTGTGCCGGGTTTTTTGCTTGCCATTGCCCAAGGCAAAAGCCGCGGCGACGCCTTTCGCATCGGATACGTCGCCGGGCTGGCGCACTTTCTTTCTTCGCTTTACTGGCTGTTGCTGATTCCGGTGACGGGTTTCCCGATTTTGGGCTGGGCTTCATTGGGCGCTTTTCTGGCGTTATATCCGGCGGTCTGGGTCTGGCTGGTGGCGGGAAACATCGGCGAGGGCAATTGGGCGCGCCGGACGCGTTGGTCGCTCGCCGGCGCGGCGGCCTGGGTGGCGCTGGAAATGGTGCGGGCGAGGTTGTTCGGCGGTTTTCCGTGGGATTTTCTCGGCGTCTCACAATACCAGATGGTCCCGCTGATTCAAATCGCGTCGGTGACGGGCGTGTACGGCGTTTCGTTTCTGGTCGTTTGGTTTTCCCTCTCGCTTTTCTCTGCCGCGCGCGCGATTTTCGGCAGCCCGACCCGGCGATTCGTCTGGCAGGCGGAAATGATTTTGCCGCTGTTGGCCGTCATCAGCTTGTTCATTTTTGGTTACGTGCGGGCGGGGCAGGGGAATCCAACGGGAACAACGCTGCGCGTGACGCTGGTCCAGCCGAGCATTCCCCAAACATTGATTTGGAATCCGGCCCAGGACGCGAAGCGGTTTCAACAATTGCTCCAATTGACGGAAAAGATGCTGGCCGAAAACGAAAATCAGGAATCCAACCGGAGAGCCTCGAACGGAGGAGTTATTCAGATCCTCGACCCGTCAGAACAGAATTCCGTTCCAAGTGAGATTGGGACAGCCCGTTTGTCCGGGAAAACTGATTTGCTAATCTGGCCCGAATCCGCCGTGCCGAAGATGGTTCGTTACGACGAGGAAACGTATCGCGCCGTCACCGGGCTGGCGCGGTCGAACCGCGTTTGGATGATCATCAGCAGCGACGACGCCGAGCCGCCAAGCAACGGCTCGACAAACCCCGACGATGCGGATTATTTCAACAGCGCATTTCTGGTCGCGCCGGACGGCCGGCTGGCGGGCGTGTATCAGAAGCGCAAGCTGGTCATATTCGGCGAATACATCCCGCTCGTCCGTTGGCTGCCATTCGTGAAATATCTCACGCCCATCACCGGCAGCTTCACACCGGGCGACCAGCCGGTGACGTTTGAGTTGAGCGACCTGCATGTCAACGCCGCGCCGCTGATCTGTTTCGAGGACACTTTTCCTGAAACCGCGCGCGCCTCCGCGAAGAAGGGCGTGGACTTTCTCGTGAACCTCACAAATGACGGCTGGTTCGGCGACAGCGCGGCGCAGTGGCAGCACATGGCCACCGCGGTCTTTCGCACCGTCGAAAACAACCTGCCGCTCATCCGCTGCGCAAACAACGGCATCACCTGTTGGATTGACCCCTACGGGCGGGTGCGGCAGATTTTCAGGGACAAAATCGGCAGTGTTTACGGCATGGGCGCGATGACCGTTGACGTTCCGATGTCAATGGACGGTGCGGGGCGCACACAAACGTTTTACAACCGCCACGGCGACTGGTTCGGCTGGGTCTGCGTGGTGGTGGGCCTTCTGGTCTCGTTCCGGCCGAAAAAAACAACTTGAATTGTTTGCAAAAGCGGCGGATATAGGTTTAATCCAACTATCTTATGAAATCGAGCGTTCCAATCAGTGCGCTGTTGCATCACAAAGGCGCGGCGCTGTGGTCCATCGCGCCGGAGGCAACGGTCTTTGAAGCCATCCAACTCATGGCGGACAAAAACATCGGCTCCCTGCTGGTCATGTCGGGCGACCGGCTCGTGGGAGTGTTCACCGAACGCGATTACACGCGCAAAATTGCGTTGCAGGGCAAAACCTCCAAGGCCACGCAGGTTCGGGAAATTCTCTCGGGCAAAATTGTTTCCGTTACCCCGCACCACACCGTCGAGGACTGCATGAAGCTGATGACGGAAAACCGCGTGCGCCATCTGCCGGTCTTGGATAACGGAAAAGTTACCGGCATTGTGTCCATCGGCGACCTCGTGAACTGGACGATTTCAGCCCAGGACGCGGCGATTGCGCAGATGGAGCAATACATCGCCGGCGGCGCGACGGCGTAAAACTAAAAGGGCGCCCATTCTGCATTCGGAAGGGATAAAAATCATCCAGCCCGGCCTTGGAGCAAAGGAATCGGTCCTTTCACGTTAATGCTTTCCGGCCGGATACGTAATGGTTAAAAGCGCCAATGCGCAGGAATTGAATCGTCTGCCGGATGGCCTCGCGGTTCTTCATGATGAACGGATGTGCCGTGTGAACGACAATAAAGTCACTCATGCCTGCCAGTTTGGCCCGTTGAACGGAAACCTTCCCATCGTCCGGTCCGGGAATCAGCAGGCTGTTGATCCAGTTGATGGAACGGTCGCCGGCAATGATGCCGACCGGATAATTCACCGGGCCAAGCTGGTTCGGTGTCGAATTGATGTCCGTGCCCAATTCATTTCCCGCCGGGCCGTTGATCCACTTGAACAACCACCACCCGCCGAGTTTGTCCACCACCTCGCTACCTTGATTCGGCGGCGCCAGCATCACCACACGGCCAAGCGAGGGCAGGGGATGCCGTGCGAGATAACTGCGTACGAGAATGCCGCCCAACGAGTGCGTGACGAAATCAATCGTCGTCGTCCCATCCTCGTCACATTTGGCGACAGCCGGTCCAATCGCTTCATCCGCCAGTTGCCGGATGCCTGCCGTGCGCGAGGGATAATTCACGTTTTGTACCTTGAACCCCGCTTCTGTTAATGCATGTTCTATCTTCGTCATCGAACGGCTGGTGCGGCATAGGCCGTGGAGCAGAATCACCGTTTCCGGCGCACCCACTACCGACGACGAAATTGCGACCGTGGTCATGAAAATTAAGATTTTAAAAAGCATTTAGACGGCGTGATGGTTTAGGCGACGATCATTTGGTGTCATAGCTAAAGCCAGTCAAGTCGCCGGTTGAAAGCTGATAGTCTGAGCCAATGTTGTAATTGGTGCTGAGCCAGTGCATCGAGCTGTTGATGTTTGAATAGTAAGCGTTGTAAAGCGGCCCGCTTTCCGGGCTTGTCCAGTGGCCGGCCAGCAGGAGATTGGCTCCCACCAAGGCCATGATCGGATGTCCGCTGTCGCCGGGTTTTGGCATGTATCCCCAATTGGTCGGGAAGTGGGACGTGTCAGGAAAACAGGTGAAAATCCAAGCGTTCGCTTTGGCATCGCCCGTCCAGCCGATATTTACGGGATAAATCTCTTGGGATTGATTTTGGGCAACAAAGTCATAGACGAAGGAGTTGTCGCCCCTCGACAGATAATTGGTCATGTTTGGCGGGAGCAAGGCAAAGGGATCAATGGTGCGCGGCAGCGGCCTGTTAAGGAGACACACATTAATATCCGCGTAACGTTCCGCATTGCCCAACACGGTCCGCAAGACGGGGCGACCGTTCCGGTCAAGGAACATGAGCACGTTGCCGGCGACAAAAGGAGCGTGTCGGCAGTTGATAACATGGACCGGACTGATGGCAGCACCGCCGATGTATTGATTCACACTACCGTCGCTCGCCAGATAGCTTCGGGTGGCCTTATTGGTTCCGGCGCTGGCGCCAATGACGAGGGCAGTCAACTGTGGCGGGAAGCCGAGCCAGAAGCCGGGGTTGTGGGCGAAATTGGTGGTGGAATAATCTTTGACGCTGAACAAGAACTCCGCCTTGGTCGAAAGCGAAGCGTTGGTGTGGGCAAAAAGGTTGGTTGCGAGGCTGTAACCCAAGGAACCGGGTGCAAGCCCCAACGTTTCAGAAGCACAAACCCGCTGCCAGTGTGGCGTGACACAAAGCAACGTCACCGCCATCAACGCGGCGGTTCGCATGACACTTAAACTCTGTCTAAATCCCGGCATACATGGCGAGTCGCTGGTGATTATTTTCCCCTCGCCATCCTGAAAGTCAAACTCCATGAGCCTAAAGCAGTGCCCTGATTTCGTAGTGGGACATGACGTATTCCCAGGGGGAGTGAACCATCCAGCCCGGCGTTGACGATGAGAACGGCTGGCGAGCAGGGCAGGGAATCCGTGTCGTTTGCTGGCTCGGTTCCTGCTGATTGCGACTTCACTATTTTGAGATGAAACGCAGGTTACTTTTTATCACAATTTTGGCGCTGGCGTGTTCAGGCTGTTGGCTGATGGCATATCGGGCTGGTTTTGCCGCCGCCAAACGCATGCAGTTGGGGACATTTATCGTGTCATTGGGGGCGTTGGAAAAGTTGCGGTCCGGTGACGTTCAGGAGGCCGCCCGAAAAATGCAGGCGGTGTGCTTTTCGTCCGCCCACATGATTTACAGCGACCCGGCCTATCGCAATCAATCGGAACTGAAACTGTTCGGCCCGGAATTGATGGACTATCAGGCGACCTATTGCACCAATCGTTCCGAATGGACTCCGATAGAGCAGAAGTTGGAAAACGATTTGGCCCGCTGGCGGGCAACCCAATCAAATCTTGAGCGGTAATTGAGATTTCATCCGGCTTGAAGGTGAGGCGCTTTCCCCGAAAGCGCCGCCGATCAAAAATGGCTTGGCGCGGCGAAGCACAGCGGAACGGAGGCCATGAAAATTCAAATTCTCGAAAACACCTCAAACTGTAAAATCGTCACGTGATTCTGCTTTTGATTTCCGTGAGCAAAGCCTTGGCGAGCCCGACAAAATCGAAATTTGCCAGACAACCCCGGTTTAGCAGATCATTCGGCTGACGCGTCCGGATTGAGCGCGCTTAACTCTGCTCTAGCAGAAATGAAGACGGCAAATGGCCGCGCTTTAGTAGCCAGGGATTTCTGGAAACATTCTTTCGCCCCCGCTTTGTCGCCGGCCAAAAGATGTTTCATGCCACTGTAATACCAGAATTCGCTTTGTTCCCATCCGGTGTCAGCGGAATCAACCGCGTTGGAAAAGTCTGTTTCGCTGATTTGATTCAGAAGATATTTTGCGATCTGCATCTGCCAATCGGCAGGTGTTCCATCCGCGCGGCTTTGGCAATAGGGGAGCAGGCCCTGATCCGCCTTTTCCCTTTCGCCGGTCTGCATCTGGACCAGCCAGATGTGGAAGGCGGCATAATCCTTCAGCCGGCCATCGGGAAAACTCTGGCATCGTCGAAAATCGGCCAATGCGCCGGCCCAATCGTTGGTGAGGGATTCGGCAACACCGCGATAATAATATCCCCATGCGAAATTGGGGTCGGTTTCGAGTGCGCGGTCGAGCTGCCGCAAAGCGCGGCCACCCCAGCGGCCCGAGTAACGCGCAAAAAAAACCCTGTTGGTCCGGGCGCGGTCGCCAAATGGGCGAACTCCCTGTTCAATCATGCGCACCTGTTCCGTGACGGCGCCGGCAAAATCTTGTTGCATTTCCATGACATGCATCCTGCCGCGATAGGCCCGCCAGTTGTCCGGCTGCAAGGCAATGGCCTTTCCATAATCACCCAGCGCCGGTCCAAAATCACGTCGCTCCGCCTCGACCCGCGCCCGCAGGATGTAATTGGTCGCGTCTTGCGGATTCAATCCGATGGCCGAGGTGTAATCCTTGATCGCCGCCTCAAGGTTTCCCCGGTGACTTCGATGTCCGCGCGGCTGAGGTAAGCAGCGATGAAATCAGGATTCAATCTGATAGCGTGGCTGAAGTCGCCCACTGCGCTGTACAAGTCCCAACGATATACCCATTTACTGCTGGGATTTGCAGTGGAAAGGGTGTCCGAACCTCTATCAAAATAAAATTGTGCGTCATGCGACGCCATGAACGGCGCGAAAAGTCCTGCCAGAACCAGGAGTGCGAAGAAAAAAAGAAACAACTTATTCATCGCTTGATTAGAATTTGTATTTTACCACGGCAGTCAAAGCCAGGCAAGCGGAGTTGAGGGAGGGCAATGGGTTGCTTCTATTGGGAGGGAAGTGGTTGTCTCAGTTTGGCATTCGAAAAGCTTGCCGCGCCAGAGCATCGCGACGGTGGGAGCACAGCGAAACGGAGGCCGTGAAAATGGAAATTCTCAAAAACATTCAGGCGGTAAAACTATTTTGGTTGAAACGAACGGCAAATACGTCATGTCAATTTCTGAGCAATGGCGAGTTCAGCCTTTTGTTTCTGAGAATTTGTCAGTTCCAGTCGCCGGCGTAATAGACGTTCAATCTCGGCCGCATCGGCGTTGGGGTTTTGATGGCGGATGCCTTCACGCACCACGTCGCACGATAATTCGTGCAACCTCAATCCAATTGCCAGCCGTTGCTCGCCGGTCATACGGTGGTAGCGCTGAATCTGTTCATCCAGTGCACGGTCGGGATTCATGTGATCACTGCGGAACAGAAATACGCGGCAATGTTTGGCGGGTCGAGCAAATCAAAATAGGAAAAGCGGCGGAGGGCCGCCGCAGTCCACGACGCTAACGCGGTTTACGACGACCCACGGTTTGCGCGGAGCGTCTTGGAGTGCGCCAGTCCTCTGGCGCTTGCAAAAGGCCTGTCGCGCCGACTTGCCGCGCCAGAGCATCGCGACGGCGGGAGCACAGCGAAACGGAGGCCATGAAATTAAAATTCTCGAAAACATTTCTAACAGTTTATCGATGAATGGCATTTAGAATTGGTAGTAAGATGTTTGCGGCAAAAAGATGTTCTGTCCAATCTCCTACTGTGATCTTGCCTTCCTGCCGACTGAAAATGGCTGAAGTGTTGATAAATGAGCCATCACAAGAAATCCACCGGAGAATTGGGTCTGCCTTCATCTTTTCTTGCCAAGGAACATACCATTCTTCAAATCCGGTAAATTCATTGATGATTCAGAAACCATGTCCTGTGGACATGGTTAGAGGCAAAGGCTAGGCCAAAGGAACTGCTCATGGTAATTCGGTTCTCGCGTTGTCCCCACAACGAACGAGAAAGGAAGAACACATGAGCAGATTCCGAAAGCAATCGCATACGATCTGGTATTGCGAATATCACATTGTTTGGTGTCCGAAGTATAGGTATCGGGTGTTGGCAGGGAAGATAAAAGAGGAGGCGGAGTTGTGTATTCGGGAGCAGAGTCGGCAAATGGAGTGTGAGGTGGTGGAGTTGAATGTGCAGGCCGATCACGTGCATTTGGTGGTGATGATTCCGCCGAAGGTGCGGATCTCGGATTACATGGGGCGGTTGAAGGGCAAAAGCGCAATCCGACTGTTTGGGGCGTTCCGCGACCTGCGGCGGCGACCGTATTGGGGCAACCACTTCTGGGTGGAGGGTTACTGTGTGGGCACGGTGGGGTTGGATGAAGAAAAGATATGGAAGTATGTAAAATATCAAGAACAGCAGGAACAGAGACAGGAAGAGTTTCGGTTTAGCCGATAACGACAAAACCGGGGATGACGCGCGTGGCCCAGCCCCCTGTGGGGGCTGGGCTTTGCCCCCTTATAGGGGGCAGATTCAAAACCACGCGCTTTGCGCGTGGTTTCTTTATTTTTTTGCTCTTCTGAAGAATAAAAGTTACATTCCTGGCTTCTTGAATGAAACTATTTAAGCTAAGGCGGAAACGCTCTGGATCGAAATAGTTTTCTTCTATGCTTCTCCAGAGATTGAAGGCATCTCGGAGCCTTCTATCTGAGTAAGCAATAGGGCAAGCGTTCACGTTTCGACAAGCCGAATGCCAACAGGCATTTTGGCTTATAATTTCAAATCCATATCCGTCACCGCGCCGAGTGAGGCACTGGTCACGTGGGCGGCGTATTTGGCCAGCACACCGCGGTTTGTTAGGTACCCACCAGCCGAACAAAAGCAGCTAAATCAGGAGCGGTTTTTCTTCCGGCTACGAATGCGTTGAGCGACGGTGCGAACGGATTGGTCGCGCAGCCATTTTTTCCGGTCGCGAGTGTAATCGCCATTGCCTCGCTCGAATTGCCGCAGAAATCTGGCCATGCCCAACGGGCCGAGCGCGTCGGCAAGCGCCTTATAGCCGGCGGTTCGCAATTCGGCGGGATTTAGTGTGTCAGCTTTCATCCGTTGTCATTTCTATAACCCATTTCGCTGGATTTTCAATCTTTACCTTGAGTTCTTCTTCATGGCGTTTGGCCCGGCGAAGGAGATAATCATCGGTCGTCAGAAAATAATCCACGCGGGCCGCTTCCGCTGATGCCAGATGCAGTGCGTCCAACGGCGTGATGTTCCACTTCTGCAATTCCGTCGCGCGCCGTTCAATGGCGGCGTTGAGCGGAACGTGTTTTATGGCCACGCCAATAAGCAATTCGACCTTCCCACAGCGTTCGCCATCCGGCATTTGTGACAACTCTTCGTCAATGATGTCACTGCCCGCCAGGTCCAATTTTCCAGAACCAGCCATTTCCAAAATACTCAACACCGCTTCAGCTTCGAGGCGCACGCGATTCTGCGATTGATCGTCGAAAGGACGATTCAAACAACAGACATCAAGATAAATAGTCATGCCGCTGGTGAAAAGTTACAATGTCAAATCCATATCCGTCACGGCACCGAGTGAAGCGCTGGTGACGTGGGCCGCGTATTTCGCCAGCACGCCGCGGGTATAGCGGGGCGCAGGTTTTTTCCACGCCTTGCGGCGGGCCGCTATTTCTTTTGCGGGAATGTCCAGATTGATCTGCCGTTTTTCGGCGTCAATAGTGATGGGGTCGCCGTTCTTCACGAGTGCCAGCGTTCCGCCTACGTAGGCTTCCGGCGTGATGTGGCCGACCACAAAGCCGTGGCTGCCGCCGGAGAACCGTCCGTCAGTAATGAGCGCCACGTCCTTGCCCAATCCCTTGCCCATGATGGCGCCGGTGGGCGACAGCATTTCCCTCATGCCCGGCCCGCCTTTCGGGCCTTCGCTGCGAATCACAATCACGTGGCCTTTCTTCACCGTGCCGTTGAGGATGGCTTTGAGTGCCTTTTCCTCGGACTCGAACACAATGGCCTTGCCGGAAAAACGCAAACCTTCCTTGCCAGTCAGTTTTGCCACCGCGCCTTCGGACGCGAGGTTGCCACGCAGAATGACAAAATGACTGTCCTTTTTAATCGGCTTGTCAAATGGCTGGATGATGGTCTGCCCCGCCGGATACGGCTTCGTGTTGGCAAGCGTCTCCGCCATTGTTTCACCGGTCACGGTCAGGGCGTCGCCGTGGAGCAGGCCTTTGTCGAGCAACGTCTTCATCAAGGGCCGGATGCCGCCGATGGCGACGACTTCGGACATGAGATGTTTTCCGCTCGGTTTCAAATCCGCGAGCACAGGTACGTGTTTGCCGATGCGCGAGAAGTCATCAATGGTCAACTTCACCTTCGCCGCGTGAGCGATGGCGAGCAGGTGCAACACGGCGTTGGTGGAGCCGCCGAGCGCGATAACCACGGTGATGGCGTTCTCAAAGGCTTTCTTGGTCAGGATGTCGAGCGGACGGACGCCTTGCTTGAGCATTTCAATTACGCACGCACCGGCGCGGCGGCAATCGTCCATTTTCGCCTGCGAAATGGCGTTTTGCGCGGAACTGTTGGGCAGGCTCATGCCGAGCGCTTCGATGGCGCTGGCCATGGTGTTGGCGGTGTACATGCCACCGCACGAGCCGGGACCGGGAATGGCGCATTGTTCGATGGCCTGAAATTCTTCGTCACCGATTTTGTGGTTCGCGTGCGCGCCGATGGCCTCGAACACGGACACGATGTCGAGCTTGCGGCTGTCGCCGGTGATGCAACCGGGCAGAATCGTGCCGCCATAGACGAACACGGACGGGCGGTTCAGCCGCGCCATGGCGATGATGGAGCCGGGCATGTTTTTGTCGCAACCGCCGATGGCCACAAAGCCGTCCATGCCGGCGCAGCCCACGACGGTCTCGATGGAGTCGGCGATGACCTCGCGCGAGACGAGCGAGTATTTCATGCCTTCGCTGCCCATCGAAATGCCGTCGGAGACGGTGATGGTATTGAAAACGATGGCCTTGCCGCCGGCCTCGTTCGCGCCCTTTTCGGCTTCGAGCGCGAGTTTGTCAATGTGCATGTTGCAGGGCGTGACATTGCCCCAGGTAGAGGCGATGCCGATAAGCGGCTTTTTGAAATCTTCCGGCGTGAAGCCGATGGGATAAAGCATCGAGCGGGCGGCGGCACGTTCGTCGCCGTCAAACACGATGCTGGAAAAGGGACGAAGAGAATCGGGAGATTTTGATTTTTTCATTGTCGAGAATTCTGCCTGAAACGGCACCCGGCGGCAAGTCGCGGAACGGTTCTTGCAGGAGCCGAGGTGACGAGGCTCCGAATCCGTCTCGAATTCAGAATTCGGATTTTGAAAAGAGCCTCCTCACGTCGGCTCCTACTTTGCGCGGAAATTAATGCGATTGTTCCGAATTTGCCTGCTCGGGGTGGACGGTATGTTCGGTCCAACCGCCGCCGAGCGCCTGGTAGAGATTGATTAAATTAAACAGGCGCGAGTATTCGGATTGGATAAGATTTTGCCGCGCGTTGTACAGGGCTTGCTGGGCCGTGAGAACGTTTAGCGAACTGTCAATGCCGCTGTGGAAACGCGCTTCAGTCAGTTTGTAAGTCTGGTGTTCCGATTTGACCAAGGCTCGGTTGGCAGACAATTGCGTTTGCACGGTCGCCCGGACCGCCAGCGCATCGGCGACTTCCCGGAACGCGGTTTGAATGGCCTTTTGGTAGGTTGCAACTTCGATGAGCTTGCCTGCCTTGACGGCTTGGAGTTCAGCCCAAGCGGTGCCCGCCGCGAAAATGGGCCATACGAGTTGCGGCGAGTAGTTCCAGGCCTGCGAGCCGGGTGCGAACAGACCTTCGAGTGAGGTGCTGGAAGTGCCGGCCGAGCCGGTGAGGGTGATGGTCGGGAAAAAGGCGGTGCGGGCGGCGCCGATGTTGGCGTTGGCGGCCTTGAGTTGATGTTCGGCTTCAAGAATGTCCGGACGGCGCTCAATCAGGTCGGACGGCAATCCCGCCGGGATGTCGGACAGGCAAATCTGCGGATTGAACGATTGGGGCGGCGGAAGATCATCCGGCAATGGGCGTCCCACCAGGAGCACCAGATAATCTTCAGCCTGGGCGAGTTGTTGTTCGTAGCCGGCCACAGCGCCGCGCGCGGTTTGGAACTGGGTTTCAGCGACATTCAAGTCGAGCTCGGAAAGGACGCCGGCTTCGTAACTGCGTTTGGTCAGGTCATAGGAATCGTGCGCCGCTTTCAATGTTTGCCGGGCGACAGCGAGTTGTTCAGTCAGTTCACGTTCCGTCAGATAGGCTGCGCCCACTTCAGCCACCAATGCGATCTGGGCGCTCTTGCGGGCTTCTTCGGTGGCAAAATAAGTTTCCAATGCCTGCTTTTTGAGGCTGCGCACGCGGCCGAAGAGGTCGAGTTCATATTGGGCAACACCCAGATTCACGTTGAACTGGTTGTAGGTCGCGGCCTGGCCGTTGCCGGCGAAACCGTAAGCAATGCGCTGGCGCGTGCTGTTGGCATTGATGTCCACGGTGGGAATCAAGGCGTTCCGCTGGACGCGGTAGAGCGCGCGAGTTTGTTCTACATTCAACATGGCCACGCGCAGGTCGGGGTTGTTGGTCAGCGCCAATTCAATGAGTTGTTGCAGGCGCGGGTCGCGGAAAAAATCGCGCCAGCCGATGTCCGCTGCTGGAATGGCCGCGGCGGTGGTCGGGCTTTCGCGGTGTCCAGGCACCTTGGGCCAGGTTGGTGAAATAGCCGCCGTCGGACGCTGATATTTCGGCGCGAGCGTGCAACCGGCCAAGGCCAAGACGAGCAGAGCGATGATGGACGAAAGATATTTGCTCATGGCTTTGGCGAGGGGTTGTTTTCAACGGCGTCGTCTGGACCGCCGGATTTCGGCGCGACGGGTGACGGCGAAATCTTGCCTTTGAACAGGCGACGAATGACCACATAAAACACGGGCACAAAGAAGACCGCCAAAATGGTTGCCGAAATCATGCCGCCAATCACGCCCGTGCCCATGTCGTGCCGGCTGGCCGCGCCGGCGCCGGTGCTGATCGCCATCGGCGTCACGCCCAGAATGAAGGCCAGCGAGGTCATCAGGATCGGGCGCAGCCGCAGCCGCGCGCCGGTGAGCGTGGCCTCGATCAGGCCGTGTCCCTGCGCTTGAAAGTCCTTGGCAAATTCCACGATCAAAATGGCGTTCTTGGCGGACAAGCCGATGATGACCAGCAGGCCGACTTTGAAAAACACGTCGTCGGGCAGGCCACGCAAGTTGGCGCCCAGCAGGGCGCCGAGCACGCCCAGCGGCACGACCAGAATCACCGCGATGGGAATGGACCAGTTTTCGTAAAGGGCCGCCAACGCCAGGAACACGACCAGAATCGAGAGCGCCAGCAGCAGAGGCGCTTGTTTGGCGGACAATAATTCCTGGTAAGACTGGCCCGTCCATTCATAGCCGAAGCCCTTGGGCAATTTCTTGGCCAACGCCTGCATGGCATCCATCGCCTGGCCGATGCTGATGCCGGGCGGCGCGGAGCCGATCAGCTCAACCGACGGGAACCCGTTGTAGTGCTGCAACGACGGCGAGCCGTAAATCCAGTGCGTCGTCACCATCTCGGAGAGCGGTGCCATGCTGCCGCTGCTGGTGCGCACGAACACCTTGCCGAGGTCCTGCGGCAGCATCCGATACGGCGCGTCTAATTGCGCGATCACGTGCTCCACCCGGTTGCCGTTGACGAAGTTGTTGATGTAATACGACCCGAAACAGGTGGTGAGCGTCGCGTTCAAGTCCGCCAGCGACACGCCCAGCGCGGCGGCCTTGGTTTGGTCCACGTCCACCTGTATCTCCGGCGTGTCTTCCAAGCCCTGCATCTGTGGTTGTGTGATGTCGGAGTTTGTCGCGGCCATGGCGAGCAACTCGTTTTTCGCCGCCATGAGTTTGTCATGGCCGAGACCGGCCTGGTCCTCCAACTCGAAATCGAAGCCCGCCACGATGCCCAGTTCCGGGATCGGCGGCGGATTCAGTGGGTAAATGATGGCGTCCGGAATTTTGCCCAACGCGGCGAATGCGCGCCCGATGATCGCCTGCACCGAGTGTTGCGCGCCGGGCCGTTCGCTCCACGGTTTCAAATGGACGAAGGCGATGCCGGAGTTCTGGGCCTGGCCGTTGAAACTGAACCCGGCCACGTCAATCACGTCCTGCACCTCCGACTGGCTGAAATAGTAATGCTCGATCTGCTTGAGCACGGCCGTCGTGCGCTGCATGGTGGCGCCGACCGGCAACGTGATGCTGTTGATGAAATAACCCTGATCCTCGGACGGCAGAAACGCCGACGGCAGGCGCACGAACAGCCAGCCGACCGCCGCCACAATCGCCAGGTAAATTACCAGATAACGCGGCGCCCGGTTCACGATGCGCCCCACCCAGCCCTCATACCGGTGCGTCGTGGCGGTGAAACTCCGGTTCCACCAGCCAAAAAAACCCTTCTTTTCGAGATGATGGCCCTTTTCCACCGGCGGCAGCATGTGGGCGCACAACGCCGGCGTCAGCGACATGGCGAGGAAAATCGAGAAACCCATGCACGCCACCAACGAAAGCGAGAATTGCCGGTAAATCGCGCCGACCGATCCGCCGAAAAACGCCATGGGAATGAACACCGCCGTCAGCACCAGAAAAATGGCGATCAACGCGCCGGTGATTTGCTCCATGGACTTGATGGTCGCCTCGCGCGGCGACAAACCTTCCTCGCTCATGATGCGCTCGACATTTTCCGTTACCACAATGGCGTCGTCCACCAGTTCGCCCACGGCGAGCGTCAGGCCGAACAGCGTCAGCACGTTCATGGAAAAACCCAGCGCATACATGACGGCGAATGCGCCGAGCAGGGCCACCGGCACAACGATGGTGGGAATGAACGCCGTCCGCAGATTTTGCAGGAAAAAGTAAATGATGAGAAACACCATGATGATCGCCTCGATCAGCGTCTTGACGACTTCCTGAATGGAGGCGCTGATGAATTCCGTCGAGTCGTAGGGAAAATCCACCATCACGCCGGCGGGGAAAAATTGGGAAAGCTGTTTGACCTTGGCGCGCACGGCGTCGGCGGTGGCCAGGGCGTTGGCGCCCGGCTCCAGACGGATGGCCACTGCCGCGGCGGGCCGGCCGTTCACGCGCGCTTGGCTCGTGTAAGTTTCGCCGGCCAGTTGGATCCGCGCCACGTCGTGCAAATACACCCGCGAGCCATCTGGGTTCACTCGAAGTAAAATGTCACCGAATTGTTTCGCCGTGGTCAGAGTGGTTTGGCCTTGCAACGTCACGTTGAGTTCCTGGCCCTTCACGGCGGGCAACATGCCAAGCTGGCCCACCGGCACCTGCGCGTTTTGGGCTTCCACGGCGGCCATGACATCGCTGGCGGTCACGCTGTAATCCTCCAGTTTTTGCGGATCCAGCCAAAGGCGCATGGCGTATTCAGTGCCGAACAAATCCGCCTCGCCCACGCCGGTGACGCGGCCGATGGGGTCCAGCAGGGTGGACGAAATGAAATTGCCCAGCGCGATGGCGTCCTCGGTCTTGTTGGTGGACGACAGCGCGAAGAACATCAGGAAGTTGTGCGTGGATTTGGTGACGGTGATGCCCTGTTGCTGGACTATGGCCGGCAGATTGGGGACGGCCAGTTGCAGTTTGTTCTGCACCTGCACCTGCGCGATGTCCGGGTCCGTCCCCGGCTGGAAATACAGCGTTACCTGCGATTGTCCGCTGGCGCTGCTGGACGATGACATGTAAAGCAGGTTGTCCAAGCCGTTCATCTGCTCCTCGATCGGCGTCGTCACCGTGTCTTGCACCGTCTCCGCCGACGCCCCCGCGTAGGTGGCGGTGATCGCGATGGACGGCGGGGCGACGCTGGGATATTCGGCCACCGGCAGATGGAAAATAGCCATCACCCCTGCCAGCATGATGAACAGGGAAAGGACCCAGGCAAAAATCGGGCGGTCAATGAAAAATTTCGGCATGGCGCAAACCCTTTATTTCCCTGTCGCCGGCGAAATGGAATTTTCCTCAACGGTTTTGGCAGGCGCCGGTTTCACCGTTATTCCCGGTCGCACTTTTTGCAACCCGTCCACAATTACCCGGTCGCCCGCTTTCAACCCGCTTTTCACGACCCAGTCAGTCCCGACTGCGGCGCCGATTTCGACCGGCTGTGCTGTCACCTCGTCCGTTGGCGTCACCAGCATCACGGACGCTGCGCCATCCGGGCCAATGATGACGGCGGGCTGGGGCACGAGCAGGGTTTGCGGCTGCACGGCCTGTTCCAAGCGGCCAATCGCGAACATGCCCGGCAACAGCCAGTCGTCGGGATTCGGAAACTCCGCCCGCAACGTGATCATGCCGCTGGTTGGGTCCACGGTGATGTCCGAAAACAGCAATCTGCTTGGATGCGGATAAATCGTGCCGTCGGGCAGCGTCAAAGTCACCTTTGCCTCGCCAGGCGCCGCGCTTTTCAATTGGCCCGCCTCCATTTCCTGGCGTAATTTCAAAGCTTCGGTGCTCGATTCGGTGAAATCAAAGTAAATCGGATCCATTTGTTGAATCACCGCCATTTCCGTCGCGGCGCTCTGGCTGACCAAGGCGCCTTCGGTGACCAGCGCCGGCCCGATGCGCCCGGAAATCGGCGCGGTGACCGTGGTGTATCCCAGATTCAGCGAGGCGATCTCCTCTGCGGCCTTGGCTGCCATTACGGCGGCTTTGGCCTGGGCCGCCGCCGACACGGCGTTGTCGTAGTCCTGCTTGCTCACGGCATTGATGCCGACCAAAGGTTTGTAGCGTTCCGCGAGCAGTTGCGCCTGGGTCAGGTTGGCCTCCGTTTGCGCCACACTGGCCTTTGCGCTATCAAGCGCGGCTTGATAGGGTGCCGGATCAATCTGGTAGAGCACCGCGCCGGCTTCGACGTTCGAGCCTTGGCGAAATTCCCGGTGAAGCACGATGCCGTCCACTCGCGCGCGCACTTGGGCGATCTGGACGGGATCAATGCGGCCGGGCAATTCCGTGGTAAGCGGCACGGCTTGCGGTTCCACGGTGACTACGCCGACCTCAGGCGGCGGCATGTTATAAGCGCCCGGACCGGCTGGCTTTCGACCGCAACCGGAAAGCGTCAGCAATGTCAGTAAGGCTGTGATTCCGAAAATAAATGCAGCACGCTGCCGTCCGCTCGCGTCCCGTTCCCCGGCCAAATTTGTTTTCATCTTTGCTCTTTGTTTCCGCTGGTTCGTTTTTGTTCAATTTCAGTCCGTAACGTTTCAATGACGCGTCCGAATGCGCAGCCCCGCCGCCGCGAAAGCGATCAAGCGATGGATCAGTTCTTCCGTGTTCAACCGTTTGTGCATTCCCAGCGGCATCAAACTCGGTTTGCCGCAGATCAGCAAGGCATGATGCAGCGCGCCCCCGATAAAGCTGATGCGCCAAAACAATTCCTGTTCGGAAAGCCGGGGCAAAGCCCGCAAGGTCGCCGCGTTAAACCGCTGAATGATCTTTTCAAAATGCGAATGAATCAACCGCTCCACCGCCGCATCAGGCTCGCTGAGACAGCGCCCAAAAAGTTGCATGAATATTTTGCTTCCGCAAGTGCAGGCGAAGGCCTGCTCTACCGCCGGGCGAATCAACGCCTCCAGAATAACCTCAAGCCGCACGGGTTCGCCGCCGGCCTTCTGTTCCGCGTCATCCAGCAAAGTCATCCGCTTTTGGTTCAACGGCGTCAACCGGCGGCTGAAGATTTCCGCCACGAGCTCCTGTTTGGTGCCGAAGTGATAATTAATGGCCGCCAGGTTGGCCCCGGCCGCGCGGGTGATGTCACGAATGGAGACCGCCTCAATACCGCGCTCGGCGAACAAGCGTTCCGCCGCATCCAGCACCCGTCCCCGCGTTTCCGCCAGTGGCGGGCGTGGGGACAATGGCTTGGATGGTCGCGATGATCGTCTCATGCCTCAAACGAACGTTTGGAACATACGTTTGATTTATTATTGCGCAAGTTTAATTTTCCATCATTGCCCGCCGGGCTGTCTGCGGGTTGAAGCCGGCGGTCTCCGACGGAAGCGTAGTTGACGGCAGGACGGCGGGAGAGAAGGACGACCGCAAATGGGCTTGCCTTTGGACCAGGCTCATGCAAATAAGAAGGTCGGTTTGTTTGTTCCCGGACAGAGTCCGGCAAGCGATTGGAGAGATGGCTGAGTGGTTTAAAGCGCACGCCTGGAGAGCGTGAGTGGGCTAATACCTCACCGGGAGTTCGAATCTCCCTCTCTCCGCCAGCTTCGTCGCCCGGCGGGTTGGCCCGTATGCAGCCACATCACCATACGGCTGCGGTGCTGTGAACCGGAGTGTTTCTTGTTTACCGGAAAAATTGACCTTGTTAGCTTGAGACTGTTTGAAGCCTAAAAAGTATTATCCGAAGAAAACCCGTCCTACGAAAGGAAAAGGTCTCACGTCTGAAAGGCTGCCATTCAAAATTTCTCCGCGCCGCCTGTGGTTATTTCGATTTTGCGCGGCAATTTTAGTCCCATTGGTAATCATTGGCGGACTGGAGCTTGGTTTGCGTTTGTTTGGATATGGCTACCCTACCAGTTTTTTTCTCCAAACAAAAATTAACGAGCGAAATTATTATGTGCCCAATGAACAATTTGCTTACAGATTTTTCCCGCCCGCTTTGGCCCGCACCCCCGCACCTCAGCGCATGGCAGTGACAAAATCGCCTCATACTTACCGCATTTTTGTGTTTGGCGAATCCGCGGCGATGGGCGATCCCGACCCCAGTTATGGCGCCTGGCGTTATTTGCAGGTTCTGTTGCGTGAGCGCTTTCCCGGAACGGATTTTGAAGTGATTTGCACGGCCATGACGGCCATTGATTCAGACGTGATTTTACCCATTGCGCGCGAATGTGCCCGGCGCGACGGCGATTTGTGGATCATCTACATGGGCAACAACGAAATGGTCGGGCCGTTTGGCGGAGGCACCGTGTTTGGCTCGCGGGCGCCGGGAGTGGATTTTATTCGGGCCGACCTTGCGATAAAAACCACACGCATCGGGCAGTTGTTGGATGGTCTGAGGCAACGATGGGGAAATCACTCGTCAGCTCCAAAAACTTGGCGCGGGTTGAGCATGTTCGAAAATCACCAGCTTCGGTATGGTGATCCGAACCGGCTGCACGCTTATGAAAATTTCAAAATTAATCTGGCAGATATCCTGCGGGCGGGACATAACGCAGGGGTGCCGATGATATTGAGCACGGTCGGCAGCAATTTAAAGGACTGCGCGCCGTTTGCCTCACTTCACGCAGCGACCTTGAGTGAAACTCAAAAAGTGGAATGGGATGGAATTTACCAGGAAGGCATCGCTCTGGAATCAGCAGGCGATTATCGCGGAGCGCTGGAAAAATATGCCGAGGCGAACGCCATGGATCCGCAGTACGCGGAATTGCATTTCCGCGCTGGACGCTGCCAGCTTGCGTTGACCAATCTCGATCAGGCCTTGCGCGACTTTGAACTGGCCCGGGATTATGACACGCTCGCTTTCCGGGCGGACACCCGCATTAATCAAATCATAAAAGATGAGGCGGAGGCCAATGCTGACAAGGGCGTCTATTTTTTAAACGCCTCCCGGATACTGGCGCAGGATTCGCCGGAAAACATTCCCGGGAACGAATTGTTTTATGAACACGTGCACTTGAACTTTGAGGGCAATTATTGGTTGGGCCGCGCGTTTGCCGAAGAAACGGCGAAGCTGCTGCCCAAATCCATTGTGGCGCACGACAAGGGCAAATGGGCTTCCGAGGGATTCTGTAATCGCCGGCTGGCGGTTTCGTCGTGGGACCGTTACCGTGTCTGGCAGGAAATTCTGGACCGCATTTCCGAACCGCCTTACACCGAACAGTTGACCCATGACGCCAGCATCAAACTGTGCGAGCAAAAACTTGGAGAACTAAAATTCGGGATGGATTCCGAATCACCAGAGGAAACGCAACAACTCTACAAACGAGCGCTCGCACTGGCTCCAACGGACAGCTTTTTACACCAGAATTTTGCACAATATTTGGGAGCAAAAGGAGACCTGGCGCGAGCCACTGAAGAAGCTCAGCGTGTCTGTCAATTACTGCCGCAGATGCCGGAGGAGTATAACGACATCGGCAAATTATTAATTCTGCAAGGGAAGATTGACGAAGCGGCACAATATTTTTCACATGCGCTTGCCGTCCGGGGCGATTATGTGCCTGCGTTAAACGGACTGGGGCAGATCCTGGCAAACCAGCAGAAGGCAAAGCAGGCTGCCGTGTGTTTTAGACATGCGCTCCGAGCCGATCCGGGCGACGTGGAAACTTACATCAACCTTGGATTTCTGGAGCAGAACCAGGGAAATGTAAAACAAGCTGCAGTCTATTATCAACGCGCTGCCCGCCTTCAGCCACAGAGTCCAGCGGATTATTTTAATCAGGCCGTTGCCTCTGCTGTGCTGGGGATTCGCGGTAACGCGGTTGAATCTTTTGGCACGGCCATCCAACTTGAACCGGAATTTTGGCAGGCGCACTATCTGCTAGGGGTTGAACTGGCAGGCGCAGGAAAAATCGCGGAAGCGCGGAGGCAGTTTTCGGAGGCCATCCTTTATCGTCCAGACTTTGCCGGGGCGCATTTGAATCTTGGCGTCATGCTTGCGAAGCAGGGAGAGTTGGACCAGGCACTTACCCAGTTTCAAATCACCTTACAGCTTGATCCAGGCAACCAATCGGCACGGCAATACATTGAAACCATTCACGCGCCAAAAGGTCGGAGTCTTGAGAGCGATTTGAAATAGATGCCAGGTAACGCGACAGCAACGCCAAAAGATTTATGATGTCGCGGTCAACCGCAGTTTACATTGCAATAAGGCCCGTCATTAATCTTTCCCGATAGGCTCGTTCTTTGGCCGCTTTATTCTTTTCCAAACAAAACCTTGTCCATCGAAAAACAGCCGCCGCCTGCGATCAGGAGTGCCACATAACCCGCCGAATAGATGAACGCTAGTTCACCCATACCGCTTACGGCTTTGTGGACCATGATGAAAGCGACGCCGAGGTCTATGACCAGCGTCAGCGCGGCAAAGCGCGTCAAAAGGCCCAGGGCCAGCAACAGTGCGCCCGCGGTTTCGGCAAACGTCACCAGCGCCAGGCTCGGCGCCGAACCTATGCCGAGTGGGTTGGGAAATTTTGACGACATGGCGCTGAAATGATTCAGTTTATCCAAGCCATGGTTAAAAAAGATCGCAAGCCCAAGCCAGAGTCGGAGCACCAGCAATCCGAGGCTGGTGAGCATGGAATCATTTCCGGGAGCGAATAGTTTTTTCATAGATGATTTATTATTTGTGTATTTGGTCAAACCGCATGGAGCAAATCCGGCATTTCGTAACGAACTTTTACAAGGCTGGCATATTTATCGTTGGCGGAGCGGTAGCCCAAGGCGCAGCACACGACCGAAGCATAACCGCTCTTTTCCAAACCGAGCACGCGGTCGTAATCGGGCGGTGAAAACCCTTCCATGGGACAGGCATCCACGCCGAGGACAGCGGCACAAGTCATCAGATTGCCGAGGGCGATGTAGGTTTGCCGCGTTGCCCATTCGTGCGCGATTCTACCGCGCGGGCCGTTGATGAGATCACCCACCATCATGCCGCGATAAGCGTTAAGCGATTCCACTGGGATATTACGTTCATGGCTGGTGTGGTTGATTAGTTTGTCCACGTCCGTCTCGGTTACATTTTTCCGCGCGGTGAACACGATGAAATGCGAAGCGTCCACAACCTGCCTTTGGTTCCAGGAATACGGGAACAACTCAGCGCGTTTGGCAGGACTTTCTATGACCAGAAACCGATAGGGTTGCAAACCATAAGAAGTTGGTGTAAGCACAAGCGACTGCTTCAAGGTTTGCCAGACGTTATCTGGAATTGTCTTGTTTGCGTCAAAGACCTTGGTGGCATAACGCCAGTGCAAGGCATCCAGCAGTTGCTGTGTTATCAGCGGATTCATAGTTCGATCAATTTTGTCCGTTGAAAGTGGCATAAGTCCGCTGAAAAGCAAACGTGAATGGAAATGTCACTGTCGTTTTGACTTTTGGGCGCGGGCGGGTCAATTTTTACCCAATGAATTTGCCGGTTCTTCACGTCCGACGCGCGACCATGGACGACCGTCAAAGCCTCAAAGCGCTTTGGCAGTCCATGCTTTTGCCCGCCGCGGAACTGGGAAAACGCCTGACTGAATTTCAAGTCGTTGAAACCGCCGATGGCAAAATTCTCGGGACCATTGGCATCCAAATTCTCCAGCGACACGCATGGTTGCACAGTGAGAGCTATATTGATTTCGCGCGCGCCGATGAGGCGCGGGAACTGTTTTGGGAACGCATTCAAACGATCGCGTCAAATCACGGCGTCTTCCGGCTTTGGACCCGGGAAAGCTCGCCATTTTGGTCGCGACTGGGTTTTCGGTCGGCCAATGCAAAAAAACTTTCCGATCTGCCTCCGGAATGGCAACAAGCCCGCGGTGAATGGTTCGTGCTCCAGCTCAAAGATGAAGAAGCCATCACCAACGCACTCGACAAAGACTTTGCTGCCTTCATGTCCGCGGAAAAGCGCAACACCGAACGTGCCCACGAGCGTGCCCGCACGATAAAAACCATCATTACGGTCATCGGTTTCTCGATTGGCATTCTGTGCTTTGGTCTTGTGGCTTATCTGCTCATCCACCGAAACCAGTTTTCACCGGGTTATTGATGGCAGCGTAAATTCGTCAGCATGATAGGAACTTCGCACCAGCGGGCCGCTGGCCACATGGATAAAACCCAACTTCTCGGCGCACATCTTGTATTGAGCGAACTTGTCCGGCGCGATGAATTCCACCACCGGCAGATGTTTCAATGTCGGCTGCAGGTATTGACCGAGCGTGAGCATATCGCAACCCGCCGCGCGCAAATCGCTCATAGCCGTCAGCAGTTCCTCCTCGGTTTCTCCCAAACCAAGCATCAGTCCCGACTTGGTGTAAATCGTTTCGCCTCGCCGAGCCTTCACTTTCCGCAAAACAGTCAGGGAACGATCGTAAGTCGCGCGATGGCGCACCTCCGGCGTCAAGCGCCGGACCGTTTCGAGATTGTGGTTAAAAATGTGCGGGTTCGCCGCGAGCACAGTTTCGATGGAAGCATCGCTGTCGTTGAAATCCGGGACCAGCACCTCAATGACAATCCCCGGGTTCAATTCGCGCACGGCTTCAATCGTTTGTCGAAAGTGTTCCGCCCCGCCATCTGCCAAATCATCGCGCGCCACGGCGGTGATGACGATGTGGCGCAATCGCATTCGCCGTGTGACTTCAGCGACGCGCATCGGCTCGTCCGCCTCAAGCGCGAGCGGTTTGGCGGTGGACACCGCGCAAAAGCCGCACGCGCGCGTGCAACGGTCGCCCGCGATCATGAACGTCGCGGTGCCTTTGCTCCAGCATTCCCAATGGTTGGGGCACTTGGCGCTTTCGCAGACCGTGTGCAGCTTCAGCTCGTCGAGCAGGCTGCGCGTGCGCGCAAAGCGGTCCGATGTGGGCAGCGTGATGCGCAGCCATTCCGGCAGACGCGGGCGCGGTTTTGATTCAGTTGTCGTCATTTTTCCGTGCCACAGATGAACACAGATTAAACCTATTTCCGGCGGGGAATCTCATATCTGTGCCCATCTGCGATTATCTGTGGCTAAAATTCTTCTCCCAAAACACCGCCAATTCTTCCGGGCCAAAATCCGCTAGCACCTTGCCGTCTGCTTCGACCACTGGCGCCAGTTCCTGCCCGGACAGGCGCAGCATTTCGTCAAAAGCTGTCTCATCGGCGATGACATCAAGTGTTTCATATTCGATACCTTGCTCATCGAGCCAACGCATCGCGCGATGACACCATGGGCAGTACGACTTGATGAATAAGCGGGTTTTCATTTACTGTGAGCTTGATCGAAATCTTTGAGCCTCTAACGAACCACCTCACAAGAATGCGTGGAAAATTATCCACTAATCCGCTTCTGGTAATCGTCCGGAGAGAGGAGTGAGTCAAGCTCCGTCGGATTGCTTAGCTTGATTTTGAAAAACCAGCCGCCGGCGTAAGACTCGCTGTTTGCCAGCGCCGGATTGTCCACAACAGCCTTGTTGGTTTCCAGAATCTCGCCGCTCACTGGAGCGTAGATGTCGCTGGCGGTCTTCACAGATTCCACCACCGCGCAGGCGTCGCCACTCTGGATTGTTTTCCCGATTTCCGGCAGTTCGACAAAGACAATGTCGGTCAATTCGTGCTGCGCGTGGTCGGTAATGCCGACGGTTGCGGTGTCGCCACGGACGCGCACCCATTCGTGAGATTTCGTGTATTTCAGATCGGAAGGAACATTGCTCATAATTTGTGCCGGCAGATTATGCGGACAGTGCCCATTTGCTCAAGCGAATCCGCGATTCGCCCGGCACAGGTTGGAGTCCGCGTGAGGTGGCTAGTTTTGATCAGGATGTTTTTGCTGATTTTGGTCTATCGTATTTTGATTTTGTTTAATAATTGCGTCGTACCGGCGTTGGTTCGTCTGATCTTCCTGCTCTTCTGGCGTCAGACACCCACCTAGCAGCACGGTTAAAATAAATGCAAAAAACATCAAGCCGAATAGTTTCATCATTTTTGCGGACTGGTAAATCGGTTTTCGCACGACAAGGGCAGGGGAGCGTTCTCCACGAATTCCTGATTTAATCTGCGTTTCCGGTTTCGGCAATTCCAGCGGCCCGTAACCCATGCTGGTGCCAGGCAATGAATTTTGCGCGCCGCTGGTGATTGCGGCGACTTTTGTCCGGTCTGTCAAAATTGAATGACGCATACGCAACAACTACTTGTTTTCCGGCTTAAAATCAAGGTAGGCCAAATTCATATTGCCCTCAGTGAGGATGTGAAGGGTCAAAACGCTCACTCCTTCGGGCAGTTCAACTTCAGCCATGTTGGTTATGACGTTCCAGTGGTGCCATTGCCGCCAGGCAATGGGATCCTTGTCATTCCTGGTGGAAATTATATTGAGCGAAGAAACCAAAGGCTTGCCGTTTCGATCCAAGGAGATCGTTCCGCCTCGGTTCGAGGTGTATAAGAGATCAATGGTGTAAAGACCGGCGTGTTCAACGAAGACGGTCATATTAAACCATTCACCGGGTACCGTCCAACCGACGTAGAGTTGTCCCTCGGGGGGTCGCACCAAATCATAAGGATTGTTGTCAATCTCGTCGTGGAATTTCGTATAGGACGTATCAACGCCCTCTTTCATTCGAAACTCGTTAAGGTACGTCCCATTTGCAGGATTCAATCCCCCGCTGCCGTTGTTGGTGGCATCCGAATCGTGATAGGCGACACCTTCGCCCCCAAGGTCATAGTAAGCACATTGGACGGGTCCGGGAATTTTCTGCGGGCCTCCGTGATACACGCTGTCCTGAAATGGCTTTCCTTGATACTGAGCCAATTTAGTGGAGGCGCACCCGGCAAAACACAAAACGCCGCCGAGAATCAGACAGGCCGGCAGGGCAAATCGAAGTTCAATTTTCATATCGGAATTGTCAGCGCGTTAACACCGGTTACGTTTAAATTTTATTAACGGCTATCCAAATGAAGCAATAAAAATTTATGGCCGTTTCCCTGCCGTTTTACAGCGCGGGCGCCATACCAACGAGGCAAGCAGGATGATAAATGATGCTTGCCCTGGAGAAAAACAAAACGCACGGCATGCTTTTGACATGCCGTGCGAATGCAAACGAGATAATATCAAGCGCGGCGACGGAACAAACGTGTCAGCGGCAGAAGGCCCAAGCCCAACAGAGCGAACGTGGAGGGTTCCGGTACAATAACGGTTTGTATTTGGAAATAGCCTCCCAGATAGTCGCCCGGGCTGCCGACGGATTGACCAGCGCCCAAATCGAAGTAGGTGTCCCCAGGTGAAGACTCGCCGTACACCCCGTTCACGGAATACTGAAATGCATTCATGGTGGTGTTCGGGTCGATCGTATAGTTAAACCCCATGGTAATCGTTGTACCGTTAACGTAGGTTCCGTTGGGGGCGAACAGGTGAAATGAAGGCCCTCCGGCTTGGAATTCCACTCCTGCATTCCCACCTTGCCCAACGGTGACGATTTGACAATCGCCGCCGAAATTGCCGCTAGGATTGCTGAACAGAAAACCGCCTTCCAAATCCAGCCCGGGAATGCCGCCGCTCAACGTCAGGCTGAATGAAGCACTGAAGTAGTCACTGGCAGTAAACTGATAGGGGCTGGCTCCCCCATTGTCGGAGTAATACCAGACATCCCGATCGGCGTAGCCGGTGAGCGATTGCACATTCGCCTCGCTGAGCGAGACGGATCCGGGATAGCTGTTGACATACGTCCCCACTGCGGCAGGGGCATCGTTGAATACACGCGGAACTATGACTGCGGAATTGATTCCACCCACCCCCGACCCTGCCGGGTTTAGAGCGGTGATACTGATTTGAGTGAAGTCCGCTGTGCCGAAATTTTGCCCTATGGCCGGGCCGACGGCTGCGAGGCAAAGGCCGAGGAACGTCGCTTTGCAGATGTAACGATTGGATGATTTCATAACTTGATCCTGAGTTGATTGTTCGTTTCTGTTTTTCTAATTGCTATACTAGCTAACTCTTCTTGAGTTTTTGACAAAAATCCGAGGTAATGTCAAGCATTTTTCGGTCTTTTTCAGAAAAAGTCGCACTCTCTCGTTGAACCGAGGCTGTTCTTAGCTATTTGAACCACAATGAAATGGCTCGCTCACTGGGTTTTCATCGGAATTGCCGTCTCGTTCCAGCGCACAGGAACCGACTTCAACTGGCTTGAGTTGCCGCCGATTCGGACGATGAATTCCCCCGGTTCCCAGTCGTATTCCAGTTTGCTGTTGTAGAATTTCAAATCGCCGGTGGTGATACGAAACGTCACGTCCTTGGTTTCGCCCGGCTGCAAGCGCACTCTTTGGAAGCCTCGCAAATCCTCCACGCTGCGCGTTACGCTGGCCACCGGTTGGCTTAGATACAACTGAACCGTCTCCTCGCCGGCACGCTCCCCGGTATTGGTCACATCAACCGAGACGAGCAGCGTCTCGTTGCCGGTGAGATTGGTTTGGCTTAATTCGATGGCCCCGTAGGAAAACGTGGTGTAGCTCAAGCCGTAGCCGAACGGATACAACGGGCTGTTCGGCACGTCCAGGTAACGGGAGACATACTTGTAATCCGGATCACCTTCATAAGGACGCCCCGTGTTTTTGTGATTGTAATAAATGGGGATTTGGCCGACGTCGCGCGGAAAGGTCGCCGTCAGCTTGCCTGACGGATTGTAATTGCCAAACAACACATCGGCTATGGCGTTGCCCGCTTCGGTGCCGCCAAACCAGGTTTCGAGAATTGCGTCGCAATGCGCCGCTTCCCAAGTTAAGGTCAAGGGCCGGCCGTTCATCAGCACCAGCACGAGAGGTTTGCCGGTCTTCACCAGCGCCCGCAACAGGGTTTCCTGACATTTCGGCAGTCCGAGGTGGCTGCGGCTGGCGGCCTCGCCGCTCATGCCGGAGGTTTCCCCCAACACCGCCACCACGACGTCAGCTCGTGCGGCCACCGCCACCGCCTCCGCAATCATCTCTTGCGGCGAACGACCGTCCACCGGAATGTTCTCGCCGAAAGCCTTCAGCGTTGCCCGCAGTTCAGGATCGTCAATGAGGTTCGCACCTTTCGCGTGCAGAACCGTCACCTCAGAACCGGCCACATTGCTGATGCCCGCTTCGACACTGACAGCCAAATGCCAGTCGCCGGCGGCGTGCCAACTGCCCAGCAGATTCCGCTGGTCATCCGCCAACGGACCCACCAACGCAATGATCCCGGATTCCTTCAGGGGCAGGATCTGGCGGTCATTTTTAAGCAGAACACACGATTCCTCCGCCAGTTCCCGTGCAAATTTCAGGTTTTTAGGTGTGAGGATTTCTGCGCGAGCGCGCGCTTCGGTGCAACCACGGTACGGATCGGCAAACAAGCCAAGCTTGTATTTGGCTTCAAGGATTCTCCGGCACGCTTGGTTGATCATGGACTCCGGGATTTTTCCGACAGCGACCAGCCGCGGCAAATAATCGAGGTAGGTTTCACTCACCATGTCCATGTCCAAGCCTGCCTTCAGGGCCAATTCGGCGTCTTCCGCCAAATCTCCCATGCCGGCGGCGGTCATCTCGCTGACGGCATCATAGTCGCTGACGGTGAAGCCTGGGAACCCCCATCGTTTTCTGAGGACGTCAGTTAGCAGCCAACGATTGGCGCTGGCCGGGACCCCGTTGATTTCATTAAGGGAGGTCATCACGCTGCCCCCGCCGGCCTCCACCGCTGCTTGGTAGGGCGGCAGATAATACTGGAACATTCTGAGGCGGCTCATATCCACAATGTTGTAGTCACGGCCCGCCTCCACCGCGCCATACAAGGCATAATGCTTCACACACGCCATCAATGCATTGCTCCGGCTAAGATCGTCGCCTTGGTAGCCGCGCACCATCGCCCGGGCGATCTGCGCGCCCAGATACGGGTCTTCTCCCGCGCCTTCGGCAATTCTTCCCCAACGCGGGTCCCGGCAGATATCCACCATGGGCGAGAACGTCCAGTTCACGCCATCGGCGGTGGCTTCGTTTGCGGCGATACGCGCGCTCTGTTCGATTGCTTTTGGATCCCAAGTGCAGGAAAGAGCCAACGGCATCGGAAAAATCGTCTTGTGACCGTGAATCACATCGAAGCCAATAAGCAGCGAGATGCCCAAACGGCTCTGGAGGGCCAGCGCTTGCAGCTTCCGCACCGCCGCCGGCGTATAGACATTGAAAACGCCGCCCGCCAAACCGTGCTGAACCTTGGTCTCAATGTCCTGGCTGATCTCCGGTCCGGTGACACCAAAGCCGGCCGAGAGCAAGTTCAATTGGCCGATTTTTTCCTCCAGCGTCATCCGGCTCATCAAATCGCCGATGAAGGCGTTCATTTTGGCATCGCTGGCCGGCGGTTGGGCATAAAGACCGCCGCATAGCATCACTCCGATCAAGGCCGGGATCAGTCTGGTTCGTTTCATTTCTCGTTGTGGTTTGTGTTTGGGAACAGGCAAGCCTTTAGCACAGGTTGCCGGCCTTTGTCACAGAAATTCCGCAGGGCGTTGACAGGTGGAAAAAGTTCGAAAAAAGACCACCGTTGCGGCACGCGCATTGAATCCTGGCAGGGATGAGCGGAGGGCTGCGAGAACACAGATGGCCATTCCCAAGCGCATGGCTGGCAGTCACCGCCAGCGACTCAACCCGAAGAAACCAAACCCACACCGCGATGCCGAAGTTCTTCCGGAACGCGGTGCGGATTGTTCAGGCAATTTTCATGGAGATGTGACCTTGTAAAACCGCTGGTTGCCACCGGCACTGGAGTCGGTCACAGTCTTCACCGTGCCGTCACCGAGCACCGAGTTCAGCAATATCCAATTGCCGGCGGTCAAACTCGTCTTGTAAAAGACGCGGTAGTTTCCGCCCGCTTGGGTCGGGAATGAGAGGTTGACATTACTGCCCGACCTTGCCGCTGACAGGTTGATGGGCGAGGTGGGAACCAGCATGAAATAGTTCGGATAGCAGAGGCCCGTGGGGGTTCCGACTTGAAGCGTACTGACGCCTCCAAGCTTCACGATGACCGGCGCAACCCCGCCGGCATCCGTCAACGGCAGCCAGCCAAAATTGTTGATGCCGGTCCCGAAGGATCTCCATTGACCGAGGGGCTTTACCAACTGGTTGGTGGTCCCCGCGCCGCTGACGACCTGACCGAGAGTCATGGTGTTGAAGCTCAACCCGGACGAACGCGCGTAAATGTTAAAACTGCCCGTGGGATAATCGCGGGTATAGTTGGCCCAGTCCCCGCCGGCGAAAAAATTCAATTGATAATCAGCCGCAAAACTACTGATGTAATCCGCCCGCAGGTAATCTTGGGAGGCTTGCTGGGGAATCCCATTGGTACGATACGGCCAGTTGGCAGGGTACGTTTCACCAGCAGGAGTATGGTGGAAGTCAACGTTGGTGACCGATACAAACCCCGCATAGCAGTCTGGGTAATAATCCGCTGCGCTAACATACTGTCCGCCGTTATAGTCAGAATCCTCAGCCTCAAACATATAGTTGGTTTGGCTGAATGTATCGAAATGATTGGTGATGCTGATGCCATGACCAAGGGAATTGGTCACGTTGATAATGGCTGTGTGCATCTCATTGAGCGCCAAGTTGGGATACACCACTCTATTGCTGCTGGCCGAGCCGGTGATCAGAAGTGACGAGGAGACATTGTTGCCGTCCAGGATCACTTGAATGCTATTGGCCGGGAAGGTTGCCCCCGCGGTGGTTGTCACCGTGAAACTCAAGGCATTAGTAGGTTCAAACGGGTGTGTACCCGTCGGATACATGTTGCTGAAAAATGGCAAATCAGGTATGGCGGGGACGAGCATGTAGAACGTCGGCAGCGTGTTGCCGCCGTTTCCGAAGGGAGTGCCTGAGGGCAGGGCGGCAGTGATTTGCAGGGTTTCCTTGCCATTGAGGACGACGGTCGCCTTCTGGCCATCGAGGTTGGTGTCTTCCAAATAGACGAATTGATAAGTGGTCCAACTGGCGGTGGGGTTCACCCCGAAACACCCCACAAGATTGGTGGCAGTGGACGTCACCACGCTCACGCTCAGTCCTCCCACCGAGGCGCCATTGGCGAACCGGCCGATAATCCACCAATTGGTGCCATTGGTGGGCCAGTCGCGCGTGTAGTTCACCCAATCAGTGTAGTTGTACGGGTTGAGGCAGTAATCAGTCCGGTTCGCGGCGTAAAGGTTCGGGCGCGTATAATCTCCCGATGGCACGGTGCCCATATTGCCATAAATGCCGGCGCCACGATAAAACTGCTGGGGCGGAGCACCCCCATTAAGGTAGTCCACCTCAAACACGCCAGCCTGTCCAAAGTAACAGTTGGTTTCGCAACAGGCGTTGCACAGGTCGGGATCATCAACATACATTCCACCTGAGAAATCGTAATCTTCGGCCTCCCACAGGTAGGTGGGCGCCGGCACGCCAACCCAAGTGGTCTGGAAGAACGTATTGGCGCTGGCGGTGAAGTTGAAGCTGTCGGTCACAGTAATGGACGCGTTGTAGGTGGTGTTGGATTGCAGTCCGTTATAGAACACGGTCCAGTTCGAGGAGGTGCCGCTGAAGGACAGGTTCTTGGAAACATCGGTGCCGTTCAAGACCAAGCGGATGCTGTTGGTGTTGATGGCTTGGCCGCTGGGTGAGCTCGCGTTAAAGCTGACACCGCTGCTGGGCGGCACAAAAATCATGTTTTGCGGATAAAGGCCGCTGATCGCCGGCGGGATTGGGCCGCTTAACACTTCCAGGTCTGCGTCGTCGAAATACGACGACCCTCCATCACTGAGATACTGAAGATAGCAGTAGCGGTAACGAACCAAGGCGGTTCCCGCGGGGGCCACCAACTGGCTGACAGACCCGGTTATGGCATAAGTGTTGAAATAGGGATCGCCAGTGGCTACCGGTTGCGTTATATCGCAGGCGTTGGTCACCTGGCATTGAATCCATGTGTTTTCCCCCGCAGTGATGTTGAAATTGCCTGACTTGTCAAGGGCCAGCAGATTGCTGCTCGAATCGAGGAACTCGACCTGCAACCAGATAACAGAATTCGACGTGGTCGGTGCGTCACTGCCGTTGATATAAAGCCAGCCACTGGCTTGATAGGTTGCGCCGGGAGCGCTGCCGAAGGTTTGGTATATGCCCGCTACGTTGTTCGTTCCGGAATAAAGCGCGCCCCACTCTTTCCAGTAGAAAGTCCCCGAATGGGCGGTCACAGCGTCGTCCACCCAAAAGTCACCAAAATAAGTTGGAGGCACTGGTGGTGAGAAATACGTCCAGCCAGTCGCCGGGTCAGCCACAGTGTTGTGCCCGGTCGGTGGCTGCTCGAAACTCGGATTCACCAGGAGGTTGAAGGCTTGAGCCGGAGTGGCGGCCAGCACCAACGCGGCGGCAAGAGCGGGAAACAGGGGATGCAAGGTTCTGCGTATTGTTTTTTCTATTGAGTTCCGCAGGACCCAAAGGTTGGTTGCTGAAGTGTTCATTTCGCTTTTCATAGGCTTGCTTGGTTGTTCACTCCCGTCACAAATATCCCGCATACAGATCCAAATTGACGGTATTACGCGAGACTATTGCAAGGCAATCCGAAGTTGTCAACACCTATCTGCAATTTCGTAACACACTTCCGGGTAACAGTTACTTTTGGCGCACGGCGCGCTGTCGTCATGATTTTGTCTTGACCCTGCCTTTTTCGATGTTACGCTAAACATTATAGCTACCCTGATTGCAAATGAAACGAATCCTAGCTCTCCAAATTCTGCTCCTGGCGATTGCTTCTGAGGCCGTCGCTCAAATCCCCGCCCCAACCAATGTGGTGGCTTTTTCGGGCGATAAAAGCGCAATATTGCACTGGGACCTGGATCCCGGCCCCAATCTGGCGGGCTACAATGTGTATCGCTCGACCAGCAGTGGTGGTCCGTTCACGGAGTTGAACAGCGGCCCGCTGACAACCTTGGGCTACTGCGATCTCGCTGTCAGCGACGGCCAGACTTATTACTACCAGGTCACGGCGGTAAGCACATCATCCCAGACCAGCCCGCCTTCGGCGACCGTGTCCACCACGCCCAATCCGTTTGCCAATGACGACGCCTTTATGGATTACTTGCAGGAGGCCAATTTTGATTATTTCTGGTACGCGGCGAATCCGGCCAACGGCCTTGTCCCGGACCGCTCTACGACCGGCTCGGCTTGCAGCATCGCCGCGGTCGGGTTTGGGCTGACCGCCATCGGGATTGCCATTGACCACGGCTGGATTACGCGGGACCAGGGCGCGGCGCGAGTGCTGACCACGCTGAACACTTTTTGGAACGGGCCGCAGGGCACCAACGCCTCCGGCGAAATCGGGTACAACGGCTGGTTCTACCATTTCCTAGACATGAACGCGGCCACGCGATCAGGCAGCTCGGAGTTGTCTTCCATTGACACCACCTTGTTGCTGGCCGGCATTCTTTACGACAAACAGTATTTCAACGGCACAAACGCCACCGAAACCAGCATCCGGACGCTGGCCAGCGAAATCTTCAACCGGGTGAACTGGAGCTGGATGGCGCAAGGGACCGACAAGGTTGCGATGGGCTGGCTGCCCGGCACAACCAATGGCTTCAGCACGTTTGGAAATTGGATTGGCTATGACGAAGGGATGTTGATCTATTTGCTCGGCCTCGGCGCCGCGACCAACTCCCTGCCAACAACCGATTCGCCACCGGCTGCCTCATGGAGCTATTGGACCAGCGGTTATACCTGGGCCACCTATTATGGCTATTCGTTTGTCCCGTTTCCGCCTTTGTTCGGACACGAGTATTCCCACTGCTGGGTGGATTTCCGCCATGTTGGTGACACTTACATGAACAACGAGAACAGCACCTACTTCGAGAACTCGCACCGGGCGGCGCTGGCGCAGCAGGCCTACTGCATCGCCAACCCGAACGGCTGGCCCGGATACAACAGCTTGGATTGGGGATTGACCGCCAGCGATGATCCCTATGTGGGTTACGAGGCGCACGGCGCCCCGCCGGCCGAGAATGACGATGGCACGATTGCCTTCACCGCCGCGGGCGGGGCCATGGCCTTTGCTCCCGAAATCGCGCTGCCAAGTTTGAAAAACTTCTACACCGGCGGCCGGATACACTTCTGGACACAGTACGGTTTCGTTGACGCGTATAACCTCAGGGTGCCGTGGTACGACAATGCCGAGCTGGGCATTGACCAGGGGCCCATCGTCATCATGATCGAGAACTATCGGAACCAAAACGTTTGGCGGCTGTTCATGCAAAATCCGGAAATCCAGCGCGGCCTGCAGCAGGCGGGCTTCGTCTCACTTGCATTCGAAACGAACCTCATGGTGCAGGCTCAGCCAGATCAGAGCACCGTCACTTTGACTTGGGCCGCCACCCAAGGCACCACCTATCAAGTCGAATACTCGACCAATTTGGTTTCCTGGTTTGCCTCGCCGACCGGGGAAGTGACCGCCACGAATTCCACCGCAGGCTGGACCGACAGCGGTCCGCCCGGCACCTTGACCGTGCCCCTTACCGACACCGAAAGATTCTACCGGGTTTTTCAATACGGTACGCCGTAGCCAATGACGGTTGAGCGATTGGGAGCTTGAATCGCGGGCAGACACAAGGCAGCCTGTCGCTCATGTGCGGAAATAACCGGGGTAGATTCGAACTCAGGACCTTAATCACCAAAAAATTGTCAGGGACTTTGGAAGCCCTTGTCCTCATTATGCTGAATCTTAGCGTCGCCGCTCCCGTCCGGTCAGCTTCATTTTACACACAGCGGTTGGAAGATCCCAAAGCGATGTACATTTCTCCATCCGGTGGCGATGACACCGCCGCATTGCAGCAGGCCATCAATCAGGTACAGGAAACCTCGCGCCAAGGCATTGTACTGCTCGCACCAGGGCAATATCACATCAGCGATACTATTTACATCTGGCCCAGCATTCGATTAATTGGCTATGGTGCCACCCGACCGTTTATTGTTCTGCCCGCCAACACGCCCGGCTTCGAAGATGCGACTCACGAGAAAATCATGTTCTTTTTCGCTGGAAGGCGACCGCGAAACGGAGGCCCGGTTCCTGACGCCAATCCCGGCACTTTTTATTCGGCGCTCGCAAACATTGACATCGAGATTGAAAAAGGCAACGCCGGAGCGGTCGCGGTGCGGGCGCATTATGCCCAGCACTGTTTTCTCGCCCACATGGATTTCCGTCTCGGCCCTGCCCTGGCGGGCATCCATGAAGGCGGCAATGTGGTGGAGGACGTTCATTTCTTCGGCGGCATTCATGCGGTTTGGACGGGGAAACCTTCGCCCGGATGGCAGTTCACGCTTATTGATTGTTCATTTGAGGATCAACGCGCGGCCGCGATTTTGGAACACGAGGCTGGACTCACGCTCATTCGTCCGCACTTCCGGCATGTGCCGACCGCCGTCGAAATCGAGCCGGACCATGTGGACGAACTTTGGGTCAAGGACGCCCGCCTCGACAACATTTCCGGTCCGGCCTTCATTTTTGGGAGGGAGCAAAGCCTTTGCAACGAAATCAACATGGAAGGAGTTGCCTGCGACAATGTGCCGGTCTTTGCCGCGTTGCGGGACAGTGGCAAACGCTTCGCCGCCCCGGCGGAAATTTATCGGGTGAAGATTTTCTCCCACGGGCTTCACTATGCCGACATCGGAGTTGTTCCCGAAATTGAAACCCATTTTGACGCCGCGCCGTTGAGCACGATGCCACCGGCCGTTGCTTCAGATTTGGCCCGCCTGCCGGCTTGCGATACGTGGGTGAATTTGCGTGATCTGGGCGCCAAGGGTGACGGGCAAACCGATGACACGGAGGTATTTCAGAAAGCCATCGCAGTCCATCGTTTTCTTTATCTGCCTTCGGGTTTTTACATTGTGCATGACACATTAAAGCTGCGACCCGACACGGTGTTAATTGGACTGCATCCTGGCACGACGCAAATAATTTTGCCGCCAGACACACCTGGATACCAAGGCATTGGCAGCCCCAAAGCGTTGCTTGAGGCCCCCACAGGCGGCAGCAACATTGTGATGGGCATTGGGCTTTACACGAGCGAGAACAACCGTCGCGCAGTCGCGGCGCTCTGGAAGGCGGGCACCCATTCCATGATGAACGATGTTCGTTTTCTTGGCGGTCACGGCACGCCTCTGCTGAACGGTTCCCGCCAGAACCCTTACGCTGGCAACCATCCCGCTGACCCCGATTCCAATCGCGTTTGGGACAACCAATATCCCAGTCTCTGGGTGACTGATGGCGGCGGCGGGACGTTCCTGGATATTTGGACTCCTTCCACTTACGCCCAGGCCGGCATGGTCGTGTCGGATACTGAAACCGAGGGCCGCGCCTATCAAATTTCCTGCGAGCACCACGTCCGCAATGAAGTCGAAGTGCGCCATGCCGCCCATTGGCGCTTTTATGCCTTGCAAACCGAGGAAGAGCGCGTCGAGAGCGGCTTCGCTCTGCCGATTGAAGTTGATTCGTCACATGACATCACCTTCGCCAATTTTCACAGTTACCGGGTCATCAGTTCCTACCAGCCTTTTCCGTGGGCGGTAAAGGTATCCAACTCCCGGGATATCCATTTCCGCAATTTTCATTGCGACAGCAACAGCAAGGTGAGTTTCGATTCCGCCATTTACGACCAGACCCACAACGTTGAAATCCGCCAGCACGAGTTTGCCTGGCTGGACATTTCAGGCCAAGCACCCCGCCCCCAAACCGCCAAGCCTTCGGTCGTTGCCGCTCGCGGCGCAAAGCTGGAAAAACTTGCCGGCGGATTTTTCAACATCTCCGGTGGCGTGGTCGGGCCGCATGGTGACTTCTACTTCGTAGATGCCCATTGGCAGAGGATTTATCTGTGGGACACTGCGTCGCGGCAACTTTCCATCGTCAGCGATTATCCGTTGGAACCAATCAATCTGGCCGTGGATCAAGCGGGCAATCTCATGGTGATTTCCTACGCTGGCAGCGGTGCAGCCTACGCGCTGACCCCCGACGATCAGGTTATGCCGCTTGAACCGGAACCCATCGCTGGCCACGTCGGGAAAAATTTATACCTGCCGGTGAGCGATTGGCACTTGAACCGCGAATCGCTTTCTCATCCGGTTGCCGATTTCGTTTCGCCAGACGGAACCACGCTAATCCCGGTCGGAGAGGATTTTCTTCATGGGGCGACCAGTTGGGGCGTCAAATCCAGTCCGCAAATCCGCTCCTTTGGTCTGAGCCAAGCCGTGCCGGGCAAGACGTTTTATATCACCGACGAATCCGATTTGAGAACGTGGAAAGCTGACGTGAATCCGGATGGGAGCTTGACGAATTTCCAACTGTTCGCCGAACACGGTGGCGAGAGCGTGACGGCGGACTCGCGCGGCAACGTGTATATCGCCGCCGGCCAGATTTACGTTTATGATCCTGCGGGCAAATTGATTGATACCATCGAAGTTCCCGAACGACCGATTCAGTTGGTTTTTGGCGGCACCGACCACCGGACGCTTTTCATTGCAGCCCGAACTTCGCTTTATTCTCTACAAATAAGGTATTCAACTGAGTGAATGAACCTGGCCAATTGGTTGGAGAACCTGCCGATGGCGCAAACGACACCTTACATCTTCGACAAATCGGTGTGGCAAAATTGAAGGTGGGGGGAGCTTCTGCGGTTTTTAAGAAATTTAGCGATTTTTTACTCGCGCAATCCGGTAAGAACTGGCATAAGCGTGCTGAATAAGTTCCGGTCCGACGCTTTCGGAATTTCGTGAGCGATGAGATTTGCCAAAAAGCCCTGTTGATTGCACTCGCAGCATGCGAGACGATGAGGCGTGCCAACACAAAGCCAAGAGGAAAGGTAACTATGAGAAGAAATAGAAGGATGAAACGGTTTAAGGGACAGAACTTGTGGAGTCATGGTGCGGTCAGCTTGTTATTCTTGACGTTCCTGGCGGCCAACCCGCTTCTCGTGCCCGGCCAGGGCGTGATTGGCACCTCCTCCACCACTGGCGCCAATTTGGATTCGCTGTTCGGCTCACCCACCAATTCCGTGACGGTCAGCCCGGGGGTTACCATTAACAACACCACCGGCGGAAGTGACGCCGTCTCTGGCAACTCCCAAGCATGGAATCTGACAAACGCCGCCGCCACCCTCAACGGCAACGTAAATGGCGTCAACTTTCAAGGCGGCGGCAGCGTGAACAACCTGACGGGCGGAACCATTACAGGGCTTGCGTCTGACGGCGTTGATATCAACGGCGGCGCAGGCTCCGTGATCAATGCCGGTTCAATCAATGGCACCGGCCACGTTGGTGTAGAATTGTTCCAAGGTGGCAGCGTGAGCAACCTGTCGGGTGGAACCATAGCGGGATTTTACGATGGCGTGGCTGCTTACGGCAGCACTGGGTCCGTGGTCAATGCCGGCTCGATCGCGGGCAACAACTATTACGGGGTTGCGTTGAGTGGCGGCGGCAGCGTGAACAACTTGTCGGGCGGAACCATTGCGGGAGATTTATCTGGCGTGGATATTTACAACGGCCCAGGCTCCGTGGTCAATGCCGGCACGATCACGGGCACCAACAGCGATGGGGTTTACCTGGGCCAAGGCGGCAGCGTAAGCAACCTGTCAGGCGGTGCCATTGTCGGAAATAACAATGGCGTGGACATCGTCGGCGGCCCGGGCGCAGTCATCAATTCCGGCTCAATCACGGGCAACAAGTACGATGGTGTTTTGTTGGCTAACGGCGGCAATGTGAACAACCTGACAGGCGGAAGCATTGCTGGAAACAGCAATGGCGTGGAGATCGCCGGTGGCCCGGGCGCAGTCATCAATTCTGGCACCATCGCCGGCATGAACAACGATGGCATTTACCTGAGTGTTGGGGGCAGCGTGAGCAACCTATCGGGCGGGGTCATAACCGGAGGCAATGGCGTGGCCATTAACGGCGGCGGCAGCGTGACCAATGCCGGCACCATCACGGGTTACAACCATGATGCTGTTTTATTGGGTAACGGCGGCAGTGTGAACAACCTGATAGGCGGAATCATTGCCGGAAACACCAATGGCGTGGAGATTGCCGGCGGCTTGGGCACGGTCATCAATGCCGGCTCAATCACCGGTACCAACAACGACGGAGTTTACTTGGGTGCTGGCGGCAGCGTGAACAACCAGGCGGGCGGAAGCATTATTGGAAAGGGATATGATGGTGTCGAGATCAGCGGTGGCGGCAGTGTGAACAATCAATCAGGTGGAAGTATTACCGGGAATGGGAATGCTGGCGTGGACATTTACGGCGGTGCCGGCTCCGTAACCAATGCGGGCTCCATCACGGGCAACAACGATGGGGTTTACTTGGGCAGCGGCGGCAGCGTGAATAACCTGACGGGCGGAAGCATCAGTGGAAATGCGTTTGCCGGCGTGGAGATCGCCGGGAGCGCGGGCTATGTGACCAATGCCGGTTCGATTACGGGCAGCGGCAACGGTGTTTACCTGTGGCAAGGCGGCAGCGTGAGCAACTCATCAACTGGAACCATTACTGGAAATGCCGGTTATGGCGTGGACATTCACGGTGGTCCGGGTTCCGTGGCCAACGCCGGTTCGATTGTGGGCAACGGCGGCGATGGCGTTTACTTGGCTAACGGCGGCAGCGTGAACAATCTGGCGGGCGGATCCATTACCGGAGGCACTGCTGTGGACATTAACGGCGGCGCGGGCTATGTAACCAATGCCGGCTTGATTACGGGCGGCGGCAACGGCGTTTACCTGAGTGCCGGCGGCAGCGTGAACAACCTGATGGGAGGAACCATTTCGGGAGGTATTGGGGTGGTCATTAACAATGGTGGCAGCGTAAACAACCTGGCGGGCGGAACCATTACCGGAAATGGGAATGATGGCGTGGATATTTACAGCAGCCCAGGCTCCGTGGCCAATGCCGGCTCAATATCGGGAAACAACGATGGCGTTTACCTGGGTGCTGGTGGGAGCGTGAGCAACCTCTCGGGTGGAATGATTTCAGGCATTGCCAATGGCGTGGTGATTACCGGGGGCGGAAGCGTGAACAACGCGGCGGGCGGAACCATTCTGGGAGGATCCGATGGCGTGTTAAATAACGGCGGCGCAGGCTCCGTGGTCAATGGCGGCGCGATCACGGGCGCCGGCGGGAATGGTGTTGAAATGGATTCTGGCGGCAGCGTGAACAACCTCTCAGGCGGAACCATTAATGGAAATGGGTTTGCGGGCGTGTCCATTTCCGGCGGCGCAGGCTATGTGACCAATGCCGGCTCAATTACGGGTAGCGGGGACGGCGTTTCCTTGGGTCAAGGCGGCAGCGTCAACAACCTGTCAGGCGGAACCATTACAGCAGGCACTGGCGTAGCTGGCGTGGTCATTAATGGCGGCGGCAGCGTGCTCAATGCCGGCACGATCACGGGCACCCAACGCGATGGCGTTTTATTGGGTAACGGTGGCAACGTGAACAACTTGTCAGGCGGAACCATTACGGGAGGACAAAATGGCGTGGAGATCACCAACAGCCTAGGCACCGTGGTCAATGCCGGTTCGATCACCGGCATCAACAACAATGGGGTTCTATTGAGTGTCGGCGGCAGCGTCAACAACTCAGCATCCGACGCGGTCATTGCGGGAGCGAATTATGGCGTGAGGATCAACGGCCCCGGCGGCGTGACCAATGCCGGGACAATCACCGGCGCGAGCAGCGAAGGAGTTAACATTGCGGGCGACGGAATCGTGTTGAACCAGAGCAACGCAATCGTCGGGGGAAATGATGATGGCGTGAGGATCGCAGGCGCAGGTGTCGTGGACAATGCCGGTACGATCACGGGCACCAACAACGATGGAGTTCTGTTAATTAGCGGCGGCAGTGTGAACAACCTGTCAGGCGGAACCATTGCGGGAAGTGGGAATGATGGCGTGGAGATTGCAGGCGGCGGCAGCGTGACCAACGAGGCGGGTGGAAGCATTCAAGGCGGACAGAACGGTGTCCAAATTGAGGACGACACTGGTTCCGTGGTCAATGCCGGTTCGATCACCGGCACCAACAACGATGGTGTTCTATTGAGTGTCGGCGGCAGCGTCAACAACTCAGCGTCCGACGCGGTCATTGCGGGAGCGAATTATGGCGTGAGGATCAACGGCTCCGGCGGCGTGACCAATGCCGGGACAATCACCGGCGCGAGCAGCGAAGGAGTTAACATTGCGGGCGACGGAATCGTGTTGAACCAGAGCAACGCAATCATCGGGGGAAATGATGATGGCGTGAGGATCGCAGGCGCAGGTGTCGTGGACAATGCCGGCACGATCACGGGCACCAACAACGATGGGGTTTATATGCTTTCCGGCGGCAGTTTGAACAACTTGTCGGGCGGAACAATTACGGGAAGCACTGGCGTGGCCATTTACGGGACGACTGGCTCTGTGGCTAATGCCGGTTCGATCACGGCCAGTGGCGACGGTGTTTACCTGGATCAAGGCGGCAGCGTTAATAACCTGTCAGGCGGAATCATTACAGGATTCAATGGCGTGGATATTTCCGTCGGCCCAGGTTCCGTGGCCAACGCCGGCACGATCATTGGCACCAATGGCACTGGTGTTTTCTATGAAGCTGGGGGCAGTGTAAACAATCTGGCGGGCGCAAACATCACTGGAAACAGCACTGGCATATTCATCAACGGCGGTGCGGGATTCGTGACCAACGCCGGTTCGATCTCGGGCAACGACGAGGGTGTTTATCTGTTTTCAGGCAATGCCGGCCGCGTGAACAACCTGTCAAGCGGAACCATTACGGGAGGCACGGGCGTGAATATCAACGGCGTCGGTTCAGTGGATAATGCCGGCTCCATCATGGGGACCAACAGCGTTGATGGCATCGGTGTTTTATTGAATAACGGTGGAACCGTAAACAATCTGTCCGGCGGAACCATTGTGGGAAGTAGGTATGCTGGCGTGGACATCTATGTCAACGCAGGCTTCGTAACCAACGCCGGAACGATTACAGGCGCCACTGGCGGTGTTGGCCTGGGTCAGGGCGGCAGCGTGGACAACCTGTCAGGCGCAACGATCACGGGAGGTATTGGCGTAAGCATCACCGGCGTTGCTTCCGTGGTCAATGCCGGCTCGATCACGGGCAACAACGGCGATGGTATTTTCATGGGTCCGGGTGGCATTGTAAACAACTTGTCGGGCGGAACCATTTTGGGAAGTGCGTCTGGCGTGGATTTCGTCGGCGGCCCAGGCTCCGTGTATAATGCCGGCACAATCATCGGCAGCAACGGCACCGCCATTTTGCTGGATGCTTACAGTGGCAACACCGTAACCCTTGATACCGGCTCGACGGTCATGGGCAATATTGTGGGCGGCGGGACCGACGACGCAGCGTTTCTCCAAGGGACCGGCAGCTACAATTACAACTTCACCAACTTTGCAACCCTGAACGTGCAAAGCGACGGCAACTGGAATCTGACCGGCACCAACGCGTTCTCCACCAGCTCCACCGTGCAAACCGGTTTGCTGCGGATTAACGGCGAATTGGACGCCCCGTTGGTGACCGTCATGGACTCTTCGGGCGGGTTGGGCGGTTCGGGCGTCATCAACGGCACCGTGGACAACCACGGCTACTTCGCCCCGGGCAATTCCATCGGCACGTTGACCATACTCGGCTCCATGACCAATTGGGGCAATTATTATGCTGATGTGAATGCGGCGGGAAATTCCGACCTCATCATGGTTAACGGCACCGCCACGATCAAAGGCGGCGATGTCATTGTGCAGCCTGCATCCGGGATTTACGCCGTTCAAACCACCTATTCCATCCTGACGGCCACGAACGGCGTCATCGGGACGTATGTCGGTTCCAGCATCGCCACGAACAACGCGCCCCAGTCGGGGTTGTTCCCGCTCACCAGTTCGTCGCTGCTGTATAACCCGAACAACGTCTTTCTGGTAGTGAACCGGACTCCTTCACGAGCGTGGCCCAGACGCTCAACCAAAACGCAGTGGCGAGCGCCTTGGATGGCGCCAGCATGACGGGTTCGTCGCCAACCATGACCAACTTGATCTCCCGGTTTTTACAGCTCACCTCGCCTGCCCAGGCCCAGGCGGCGCTGGACAGCTTGAGCGGTGAAATTTATGGCACACTCGGGATGCTGGGTGTGCAGCAACAGGATGCCTTCGACAATTCAATTGCCCAGCGCACTGGCCGCATCAGTTCCGGCGCCCAGAGCGGTGAGTTTGCCACCAGTTGGAAGCCCGTCCAACTGGCCGACGCCGGTTCGACGCTGCCGCCCATGCAGCAGGCGGAGGTGTACCAACCGCTGGATTTCTGGCTGCAAGGCATCGGCACGTTCGGCCATCTGGATGATGATGGCAACGCGCAGGGCGGCAACTACACCATCGGCGGCACAAGCGGCGGCTTGGACTACCGCGTGCGTCCCGATTTGCTGGTCGGTCTGGGCGCGGGTTACTCGCATGACAACGCCGATGTCGGCGGTCCGGGCGCGAACGGAAAAGTGGACGCCTATCAGGTCGGCGGCTACGGCGGCTATGTCAATGGTCCGTGGCACCTGGACGGTATCTTGAGTTACGGCTACCTCCATTCGGACACGACGCGGTTCATCAACGTGGGGACCATCAATCAACAGGCCGGTGGCAGCTACGATGGCGGCGTGTTTTCGTTGTCCACCGAGGGCGGTTATGCCTTTAAGTTCGACTGGCTGACGGCTGAACCCAGCCTCGGGCTGAACTACGCTCATCTGTGGCAGGATTCTTTCAGCGAAACCGGCACCGCGTCGGATGGCAATAATTACGGCTTGAACGTGAACAGCATGGATATGAACAGTGTTCGCTCCACCTTGGGCGTGCGTCTGGGCGCTCAGCTCGGCCAGCCGGACGGCGTGCAATTCATCCCGGCGGCGCATGCGCTTTGGGAACATGAATTCGCGGACCGGTACGCCGATGTGAACGCCAGCTTCGTCGGCGGAAGCAGCACCTTCGATACCCACGGTGTGGAACTGGGCGCCGACACCGCGCTCCTGGGCGGCGGCTTGACAGTGGCGTTCAACAAGACGATTCAGGGATTTGTGAATTATGACGCTGAGTTGAATTCGCAACTCAATTCCTCAACCGTCTCCGGTGGCTTGACCATTACCTGGTAGCAATCAAAACGCATCGGCCTTGGCCGGTTAGCCAAAATTGATTGCCAGTCGGCCTGACGCCTTCTCCTCATCCGAGGTGGGGAAGGTGTTTGATTTACAAAGCCAGCCAAATGTTAGCTGAAACTGCGGCGGGGCTTAAAGTCTTCGATAGATTGGCTTCGGCACAATAAGGGCAGGGGAGTATTTGCCACGAATTTCGACTTCATATTTTTCGTCCGGCTTCGCCAATTCCGGCGGCACGTAGCCCATGCCGATGCCGATGCCCAGCGATGGACTTTGCGTGCCGCTCGTGACTTCGCCGACGTTTGCGCCATTCGCCCAAATTGGATAATGCGGGCGCGGCGGCGGGGATTTGCCGGTCATTTTGAAAGCAATCAGCTTTTTCTTGACCCCTTTGGCTTTCTGATTGACGAGAACCGCGCGGCCAATGAATTCGCCTTTGTCGAGTGAAACAAAAAATCCCAGCCCGGCCTCAACCGGCGTCGTGGCTTCGTCCAGTTCATGGCCGTAAAGCGGATAGCAAACTTCGGTGCGCAAGGTGTCGCGCGCGCCGAGGCCGCAGGGTTTGACTCCGAACGGTCGGCCAACCGTCAGAATTGTATCCCAAACGTGTTGAATGGAATCGTTGCGCCCGATGATTTCAAATCCGTCTTCCCCGGTGTAGCCGGTGCGGGATACCAGCACGTCGCCGCCGTGGAAAGAGAACCCGCCGATCTGGTTCTTCTTCAAGTCTGTGACGCACCTCGCCCGTAACGCGCAATTCGAGCCGCCCGGAATGGATTGATTGATGAATTCCTTCACCCTCGGACCCTGCACGGCCACGGCAGCGTAATGATCCGAAGAATTTGTGAGCTGCAATTCGTCGGGTCGGGCGAATTTTGTGACTTTCGACTGCAACCATGCAACATCCGCTTCAATCCGCGAGGCATTGATAATAAGTAGATAGACCTCACCCGAAAGCCGGTAGGCGTAAAGATCGTCAATTACGCCGCCATGCTCGTTGCACATCAAGGTGTACTGACCCTGGCCGGATGTGAGCTTGCGGATGTCATTCGTGAGCGTCTGGTTCAGAAAATCCGCGGCTGCTCCACCGCTGACGGTAACTTCGCCCATGTGCGAGATGTCGAAAATTCCGGCGGCGTTGCGGACGGCGAGATGCTCCTCGACGATGCTCGTGTATTGCACGGGCATTTCCCAGCCGCCGAAATCAATCAACTTCGCACCAAGTTTTTGGTGCGCGGCAAATAGTGGCGTGCGGTTCAACCCCATTTTTCCGTCTTCATCTGCTCTTTCGGCACGCCCATCCCACGCAACACCACTTCCTCGGCAAACTCAACCAATTCGTTGGGGCCGCACGCGTAGAAAATCGTGTTCGGCAGATCGTGTACGTGTTCCTTCACCCATTCGGGCGTAATGCGCCCACGGCGTCCTTGCCAGGGATCATTCGCGTCCAGCCGGGTGCAGGTGACATAAAAACTAAAATTGGGGTTTTCAACTTCAAGCTGGCGAAATTCCTCTTGGAAGATGATGCTGCGCGTCGTGCGCACGCTGTAAAGCACAGTGATTTTGGTCTCCAGTTTGCGCCGGGTGGCTTCGCGCACAAACGCGCGAAACGGCGTCACGCCCGAACCGCCTGCTACGCAAATGAGGTGTTTGTTCGGCTCATAGACGGGCAGGAATTTCCCGACCGGCGGGATGACAAACAGCTTATCGCCCGCCTTCGCCCAATCCACCAGCCGCGTGCCCATTTTGCCGTCGCGTTTGATGGTGACTTCGTAAAAGCCGCGATCCAGGGCGCAGGACGAGAGCGAGTAGGCGCGTTTGTAATTCGGTGTATCGGGCCACCAGAGCGTAATGAACTGTCCGGTTTTGAAATCAGGGTTGTGGCCGTCCGGCCATTTGAGGCGGATGGTTTTTGTGTCCGGCAACTCCATGGTCGCCAATTCTATCGGCATTTCTATTGCTTCTCTGGCCATAAGTATAAAATAAAATTCTAGCGGTTTCCCCGGACCACGGCAAGCGCGCGTTGCATCCGGCAAACCGATTTTGGGAAACCCGGCCTCACTTTTTTACCAGCGCTCCGCTTCGCAGCATTTTCCCGCCAAGGAACGCCGCGCGCACGGATTCCACTTTGAAGGCAAAAGCCCGCCGGCACTCAACCAGTTTTGCTCTTTTTTCAACAAAAGTTGAAAAACCTCAAGGAGCCTTTCAAATTAGAGTTGGGCCTGCGGCAGTTCCCAGTCGCGCAAGGACTTCCTGTGCCAGCAATTCATAAGCCGCCGAGCCGGAACTGTATTTGTCGTAATGAATGATCGGCTTGCCGAAACTCGGGGCCTCGGCCAGTCGCGTGCTGCGCGGAATGACGGTTTCAAAGACGCGCGCGCCGAGCAAATTCCGCACCTCGCCGACGACTTCGTTTGAGAGCTTTGTTCGGCCATCGAACATCGTCATCACGACGCCGAAGATGTCGAGGTGCGGATTGACGCCAGCATCGCGCAATTGCGTCAGCACGCGATTCAGCATCGAAATGCCCTCCAAGGCATAATATTCGCACTGAAGCGGTACCAGCAGGCCGTCGCTGGCAGCAAGGGCGTTCAGCGTCAAAATTCCCAACGAGGGCGGGCAATCAATAAAGACCACATCGAACCGGCCGCTGTCGAGGACTGGTTTGAGTACGCCGGCTACGCGGAGGAGATGGTTTTCGAGGCGCGCCAGTTCCAAATCGGCGGCGCACAAATCCACTTCGCTGGGCACCACTTCAAGGTGTTCATAAGGAGTGCCTTTGATTTTATCGAGCAAGACGCCTTCGCCCAGCAGGACGCGATAGGCGCTGGCGCCCTCGGCTTTTTCCAAGCCCAAGCCGCTGGTGGCGTTGGCCTGCGGGTCGAGGTCGAAGAGCAGAATGCGTTGGCCGACCGCGGCGAGGCACGCAGCGAGGTTGACGGCGGTGGTCGTCTTCCCGACGCCGCCTTTTTGATTGGCGACCGCAATGACTTTGGTTGGCACCCGCCTGATTTAATGAAAAGAGAGGCGGCGTATCAAGTTCACAGGTGAGAGCCTGCGAACTGCAAGGTGTGGCAATGATGTCAACTGCTTCCGGTTGTGCAACCAAGGGCAACTAACAATCGCCGCTTGAGCGATGAAGAAACAGCTCAGTTGATTCAGAAAGCCTTAGTTTCGAGGGATGGAGAATTTAATTGCCCGAGGGGAAATAGTTTACAGGTTGCACATTAAATGAAGGCGAAACCTGCCGGATGAGTGGGGAGGAATCCTGGAAGCTAAACACAGGATTGGTGCTGTTGTCGGCTATAAATTGGTTGACGGGTTGCAGTGCTACTGATGTCGCCGGTGATGCTGTAGCCAATGTGGCAACCTCCGTTGTGGCTGGTTGCAGGAGTGCTTCAGACACGGGTTCCGGCCGTTGCGCAAGAATGACTCCAAAGAGCAGCAACAAACATAGGGCCGAGGCGAAGCCGCAGGCAAATACCGGCTTCATTTCAAGACCCTGAAGCAATTTCAACAGCCACGGCGCCTTGGCAAATAGGCGTTCCGACAAACTGACCGGCACTTCGGCTTCGCCGGCACGAATGCGCGCCATTACCTGGCGTGAAAGATTATTGAAATACCCCCGGGGTGGAATCTCATGCCTCTTCAGCGCCAACAAGTGGCGCAACGACTCAAAATTCGGTTGATTCTCGTTCATGTTGCTTCACGTTCATGTTGGTTTCAAGTATTCGGACAACCAAGCCTGCAATTGCTGCCGCGCGTAAAAGAGCCGCGATCTCACTGTGCCAATGTTGCAGTTCATGACTTTCGCAATCTCTTCGTGTGACAGCCCCTGCACATCATGCAGGACGACGACCAATCTATGTGGTTCTGACAGTTTCATTAAGGCCGTGTTCAATTTTTCTTGAAGTTCTGTCAAACCGGCTTCCCGCCGCGGCGTTTTATCCGAAATTAAAGCGACCAAATCCGGATCATGCTCGGCGTTGAAATCCAAGTCGTTCAGACTGATGTGGATGCGATTCTTGCGCTGTTTGAGGAAATTAATCGTCTTATTGACCGCAATCCGGTAAAGCCAGGTATAAAAACTGGAACCGCCTTTAAATGATTTCAACGCTTGAAACGCTTTAATGAAGGATTCCTGAGCGAGATCATTGGCGTCTTCATGATTGGAAGTCATGTGATAGACCGTCGCGTAAATGCGTTCCTGATAGCGTTGCACGAGTTGATCATACGCTTCCAAGTCTCCTCTGCGCGCGCGACGCACCAGCACGTCTTCATCCGTTGGCGCGGAAAGTTCCGGGTCTTTGCGTTGGACTGGTTCGGCCATAATCATGGGTACTTAATACTAACAGCCAGCGCGTCAGTTTGTTGCGCCAAAAAATCGGCCAAATTGGACAAACCGGCACGCCCGCTCGATTCTGGCAAACCGCGCAACGCCCGACGGGCTTGGTCCAAAAAATGAATGATCACTTCCCTTGTCGGTCCAAAGGTTTCGTATTTATCGAGCAATTCGTTGACCGCGGGGAAATTCTCCGGCTGCCAGTCCTTGACCAGATTTTCCAAGCGCCCGCGGTCGGCGACATTGGCGCGTTCCCAAGCCAGCAAAACCGGCCAGGTCAATTTACCCTTGGCCAGGTCCGTGCCGAGCGATTTGCCGGCTGCTGTTTCCGAACCGAACAAATCTACGCAATCGTCATAAACCTGATAAGCCGTGCCAAACACGGCGCCAAAATGCCGCAACACCGTTCGCTGCTCCGTCGTGGCTTCGCTTAAAAGTCCGGCCAGATCGCAAGAAAGTGTGAACAGCTCGGCGGTTTTCATTTCTATTACGTGAAAATATTCATGGCGTGAAACGTGAAATTTGCGGCGATGCTGCGTTTGCAAAATCTCCCCGGAACAGACTGTGTTGGTCGCCATGGCCACGGCGCGGCAAACTTCCGGCGTCGGGAAACTCGCCGCCAGTTTCAGCGCCTGCGCAAACAGGCAGTCCCCAAACAGCACCGCGATTTCATTTCCCCAATTTGCCGCCAAGGTAAGCTGGCCACGGCGGATTTCGGCCTCGTCCATTACGTCATCATGTACCAGCGTGGCCAGATGGACCATTTCGATGATGACCGCCGCGGTGACATGCGCGTCCGCGGCTTTGCCGATGGAATTGGCCGCCAGTGCGACCAAGGTCGGGCGGAGATGCTTGCCGCCGCCATTGAGGGCATATTGCGCGTAAGGAACAATTTGGGGATCAAAATTATTGACCTGTTCAATCAATCGCTGCGTCACCGCCTGGAGAAATGGCTCCAGCGGTTCCGTAAGATGTTTCCAGGAACGATTCAGGTTGGCTTTGAGCGAGTCAGCCGTGTCCGCTCTCGCCACCTTTGGTTCAGCGGCCAGCATTCGTACGGAATCTACGGTTAACGTGCCGCTTAGTCAAACTACTTGATTTGGCACAGAGATGAAAGGCCAACAATAGAGGCGCCGGGCTTATAATTTAAAATTCCATTGTGCGGTCGAGTACCTTTCTGCCGCGAGCTTTTGCACCTCGGTCTCGGGAAAGTCAGATGACTTTTCGCTGGCATTCCAAACCCGAGCAAGCTCGCTCTTCACCAAGGCTGTCGGTGCGCTCAAATTGGTCAGAAAGTCAGTGTGGCTCCGGTTATTGCGGTAGCCGGGCTGTTTGGATGGCATTCGTAAAAGTTCGGTCACCCGGGAAAGATCGAAATTGAGCAAAAATGTTCCGTGAAAGAGCAGGGAGCGTTTGAGACGGCGTTGTGAATTGCCGGAGAACTTGTGTTCGCCAACCGCAAGGTCGGTGTGGCCGCGCACGGCAATTGCCGGTTGGGAATCAGGGATGGCATACTCAATCGTCGCCCGGTGTCGTTCCATGATGAATTTGTTCGCGCCGGAAATATTTGCCAGCGACGGATGTCCGGCGATTTGTAGAATCAGCGTGTAATTCAAGCAGCCCGGCCCTTGCAGGACCGTTCCGCCACCGGAGCAACGGCGAAAAATCGGAACATGGTTCGCCGCGCAAGCCGCAACATTGACTTCCGCCTCCACTTTGTTTGCATAACCGACGACGACAAAATATTCCCGCGGCTCCCAAAAACGGAGAATTTCCCCAGCCTTACCGGCCTCGCTCCAGTTGAGCAAAGCCTCGTCACATGCGAGATTTCCGGCAGGCGAGGCGAGGGTGAGATCAAGCACTTTCATTTTTGTGATATACGCCGATTTTGCTGGTTTTGGGCGCGGGCTTTGATTTTAATACTGACCGCGCATTTGTCGCGCTTGAAAAAGGGTGAGTAACACAATGAACACTGAGAAAAAAGAAATTTACGATTCGCGCTCTGGCACCGCCACTCAAACCGGCGGAGGCAACGGCGACAAATGGAGCCTATCGTTGCAGTCGGTTTTTGAGCTTGCGTTGGAGAGCCAGGGGCCGGAACGCACGGCGCGTCTGCTTGAAAAGCTTGCCGGTCAACTGCGCGCCGCGCCGCAATGGGTCCGTGGTTTTAACACCCCTTACCTCAACACTATTCCGCCGGAACAGCAGCCGCCGTTTCCGGGTGACCGCGACATCGAGCGCCGCATCAAGAGTTACATCCGCTGGAACGCCATGGCCATGGTGGTGAAGGCCAATTCCACCACGAACGTGGGCGGTCACATTTCGACCTTTGCCTCTTCGGCAACGCTTTACGAGGTGGCGTTCAACCATTTTCTACGCGGGCGGACGGAAAATTTCCCCGGCGACATTGTCTATTTTCAGGGGCACGCCGCGCCCGGCATGTATGCGCGGGCGTTTCTCGAAGGCCGGCTGGACGAACGGCATTTGCGGAATTTCCGGCAGGAACTCGCCGACGGCGGCGGCCTGTCATCGTATCCGCACCCGTATTTGATGCCGGAATTCTGGCAGTTCCCAACCGTTTCCATGGGCCTTGGCCCGATCCTGTCGCTGTATCAGGCGCGATTCAATCGTTACCTCCAGGCGCGCGGGTTGGTGAAATGGACTGAAGAGCCAAAATTATGGGCTTTTCTCGGCGATGGCGAATGTGACGAACCCGAAACGCTCGGCGCCATCACGCTCGCGGCGCGCGAGAATCTGGACAACCTGATCTGGGTCATCAATTGCAATTTGCAGCGGCTCGACGGCCCGGTCCGCGGCAATGGAAAAATCATCCAGGAATTGGAGGGCTTGTTTCGCGGCGCGGGCTGGAACGTCATCAAGGTCATTTGGGGCACGGACTGGGACGAATTGCTTGCACGCGACAAAAGCGGTTTATTGCTCAAGCGCATGGAAGAATGCGTAGATGGCGACTACCAGAAGTATTCCGTCGAGCCAGGCAGCTACACGCGCAAACATTTCTTTGGCAAATATCCCGAATTGCTCGGCTTGGTGAATCAGCTCACAGACGAACAGATTCACAAACTGCTGCGCGGCGGCCACGATGCCCGCAAAATGTACGCGGCCTACAAGGTGGCGACTGAGCACAAGGGCCGGCCGACGGTAATCCTCGCCAAGACAGTGAAAGGCTACGGGCTTGGCGAGGCTGGCGAAGGCCGCAATATTTCGCATCAGCAGAAAAAGATGAATGAAAAGGAGCTGCGCGAATTCCGCGAGCGCTTCAAAATTCCCATCAGCGATGATGTGATTGCCGAGACGCCGTTTTTCCGTCCGCCGTCCGACAGCCCGGAGATCAAGTATTTGCTCGAACGGCGCAAGATGCTGGGCGGCTTTTTGCCGGAACGCAAAGTCACCGCCGCGCCGCTCGACATGCCGCCGCTGGATTACTTTGCCGAATTTTTCAAGGGTTCCGCCTCGGAAGCCTCGACAACGATGGCGTTTGTCCGCCTCATCAGTGGCTTGCTGCGGCACAAAGGGATCAGCCGGCATCTCGTGCCGATTATTCCCGACGAGGCGCGCACGTTCGGTCTTGACGCGCTGTTCAAGGACATCGGAATTTATTCGTCCAAAGGCCAGCTTTACGAGCCGGTGGACAGTAAATCGCTGCTTTACTACCACGAATCGAAGGACGGCCAGATACTCGAAGAAGGCATCACCGAAACCGGTTCCATGGCGTCATTTATTGCGGCGGCCACTTCGTACGCCACACACGGAGTGCCGATGATTCCGTTTTACATTTACTACTCAATGTTCGGACCGCAGCGCGTTGGTGATTTGTTCTGGTTGGCGGGTGACATCCGGGCCAAAGGCTTTTTGCTCGGCGCCACCGCCGGACGCACCACGCTCAATGGCGAGGGACTTCAACACCAGGATGGCCACAGTCTGCTGCACGCCAGCACGATTCCGACGTGCCTGCCGTACGATCCGGCATTTGCCTACGAACTTGCCGTGATCATCGCCGACGGTCTGCGCCGGATGTATGTCGAAGGCGAGGAGATTTTTTATTACCTTTCGCTTTACAACGAAAATTACGCCATGCCGCCGATGCCAGCTCGAGTTGAGGAGGGAATTTTGAAGGGGTTGTATAAATTCAAACCCGGCCCAGAGGGCAAAATGGCAAAGGCACAAATTTTCGGCAGCGGGCCGATCATCAACTCGGCGTTGAAGGCACAGGAAATCCTGGCCCAACGCTATGGCGTATCCGCCGATGTTTGGAGCGCGACGAGCTACAAATTGCTTCGCACTGATGCCATTCGGTGCCAGCGTTGGAACATGCTGCACCCGACGCAGTCGCCAAAGAAATCGTACATCGAAACCTTGCTCGCAAAAGAGCAGGGGGCTTTCATCGCGGTATCCGACAACATCCGCACCGTACCCGACCAGATTGCGCCGTGGGTCCCCGGCGGTTTGATGACGCTGGGCACAGAGGGCTTTGGCCGCAGCGACACCCGTGCCCGGCTCCGCCGTTTCTTCGAAATTGATGCCGAGTCCACCGTCATCGCCACGCTCTACGCGCTCGCGGAAAAAGGACAAATCGAGAGACGGGTTGTCGAGAAGGCAATTAAGGACTTGGGCGTTGATCCTGAAAAAATTCAGCCGCAGATTGTTTGAGCATTTGACCTTCCCGCTCGGATTCCATAGGCTGATGGAGGTTTCCAATGAAATTAGGAAACAATTCCTAGTTGGACGGCTATTATCCATTCAGGAGGAATTCTTTCCTACTAAATGAATAGTTGGGCGAAAAATATGATTCCCAAAGGACTCAAACATCACCATTTCCTAGAAGCGATTCGAGAGATTGACGAGCAGGGAATACCAGCGTCTCGCGCCTCCTATCGGTATGATCTAATCCTTCACGGGAAACCCTATCCGCCGAAGTATGTCATCTCTATCGCCACGAGAATTGCGACCGGTAGCGAGTGGACCTCCGAAAAGTTCAATGCAATCGAAGCCAAAGGCTATTTCATCAGTCACGGCTTCACGATCTCCGTAAAATCTGCGTCTCACCCGCGTGCAATAGGTCGCATTGTTGATGAGGACGAAGAGTCCCGATTCGCCGAAGGCAAAGAGAAGTATAGGATGCATCGAGCACTTGAACGCGATCCATCTGTCGCTAGGAGAGCAAAGGCATCTCGATTGTCCCAACATCAGGATCTGCGTTGCGATGTATGCGATTTTTCGTTCTTCGAGCTATATGAGAAGCAAGGGGAGGGATACATCGAAGCACATCACACAGTTCCAGTATCGGAACTTCGTGGAAAGCGAAAGACGAAGATTTCCGACATCGCTCTCGTTTGCGCCAATTGTCACCGGATATTACATCGCTCGAATCCGATGCTTTCAGTTGTGGCACTGAGAGAGATTGTGGAATTAAACAAAATTAAATAGCCCAACTCGCGCCTTTCTGCCGGGCCATCTCGTGTAATTCGCGAGCGCACGCGTAACAACCGACCCACCAGCCCGAACACGCTCTGGTTGAGCGGAGGCTGAGTGGTTTTATCGCGCAGAATGGGAAAATAATTTCTGGAAAGCGGAGGTTCTTTCCGCCAACTTGTGCGGTCTGTTAATTTATGGATGTCAAACTTCCCAAACTGGGTGAGGGCGCCGATTCCGGCGTCGTGGTCAATGTCTTTGTGAAGGAAGGCGACCAAGTCGCCAAAGGCCAGGCCATCATCGAGCTCGAAAACGAAAAGGCCGTGGCCTCGATTCCGTCCACCGCCGCAGGTATCGTCGCAAAAATTCACGTCAAACCCGGTGATAAGATCAACGTCGGGCAACGTTTGCTTGCGTTGACCGAAAGCGGCAAACCATCCACCGAGACTGCGGTTGCACCTAAACGTTCTCCGGTTCTGCCAGCGCAGGAACCTGAAACCGCTGTTGAATCGGAAGCCTCTGAAGTTGAGGAGACAACTTCAACTGCGACCGCCGCACCGGTCGCGTCGCCGTCGGTTCGCAGAATCGCGCGCGAATTGGGCATTGATTTGTCCCAGGTGCGCGGCAGCGAGCCAGGCGGACGTATCGTCATCGGCGACGTGCGCGCTTATATCCAACGGCTGATGAAGGCCGCCGCAAAGCCTGCAGCCGGTGGTGCCGCCGCCGCTCCGACCAAACCGGCAGTCGAGCAAATTGATTTTTCGCAATGGGGACCAGTAACGAAAAAGCCCCTGACGCCGTTGCGGCAGGTGATTGTGCGGCGGATGTCGGAAAGCTGGAGCGCCGTTCCGCGCGTGACGCAATTCGATGAGGCGGATTTCACGCAACTGAACGCAGTGCGCAAAATATTTGCGTCAAAATATGAGAAAAAGGGCGTGCGATTGACGCTTACCCCGCTGGTGCTCAAGGCGCTGGTTACGACGCTAAAGAAGCACCGAATTTTCAATTCCAGCCTCGACGAGGCAACCAACGAGATTGTCATCAAGGACTATTTTCACATCGGCATCGCGGTGGACACGGAACAGGGCTTAATCGTGCCGGTGATCCGTGACGTGGACAAAAAGTCGGTTCTGGACTTGTCCAAGGAATTGGAACAGCTCGCCCAAAAGGCGCGCGACCGGAAAGTATCCGGCGACGAACTCAAAGGCGGTACATTCACCATTTCGAACCAGGGCGCGATTGGCGGCGCGCACTTCACGCCGATTGTGAACAAGCCTGAAGTCGCGATTCTTGGCCTCGGGCGCGGCGCGATGAAACCAGTTGCCCGTGATGGCAAGGTCGAAATCCGCATGATGACGCCCATGGGATTGTCCTATGACCATCGCGTAATTGATGGCGGCGAGGCGGCGCGGTTTATCGTGGACCTCGTTGCGGCGCTGCAAGATTTTAGGGAAGACGCGGTGAAACTTTAATCCATGGACAAAATCAAAACTGAAATTGTAATTGTCGGCGCGGGACCAGGCGGATATGCGGCGGCGTTTTACGCGGCGGACCTCGGGAAAAAGGTCATCCTCGTCGAACGTGAGAAGCGGCTGGGCGGCGTTTGTCTGAATCGAGGCTGCATTCCATCAAAAGCATTGCTTTACGCGACACACCAGATTGTCGGCGCGCGTGAATCGGCGCACCGTGGCATCACGTTTGCCGAACCCAAGCTGGATGTGAACAAACTTCGCGCGTGGAAGGAATCCATCGTGGAAAAACTGGCCGGCGGCGTGGCCACGCTGGCCAAAATGCGTGCCGTTCAGGTCATTCATGGCCGCGGTTATTTTGAAGGTTCGCAGATGTTGCGAGTTGAGACCGGGCAGGGGCAGCAGTTCATCCAATTCGAACGGGCGATTCTGGCGGTCGGTTCTCTGGCCGCAATGCCCAAGGCATTCGATTTGGGTAACCCGCGCGTGATGACCTCGACCGAAGCGCTGGAAATTGAGGATATTCCGGAAAATCTGCTCGTGGTCGGCGGGGGGTATATCGGCATGGAAATGGGCACGGTCTATGCCGGTCTCGGCAGCAAAATTGTCCTGGTGGAGGCGCTTGACAGCATCCTTGTTGGGGCCGATCCCGATCTGGCGCGGCCCGTGGTGGCAAATGCCAAACGGTTGTTCAAGGAGATCCGCCTCAAGGCGAAGGTCACAAAACTGGCCACCGCCGGAAAACAAATCAAAGTCGAGATGGAATACAACAGCCAGAAGCTTTCCGAACTGTACGACCGCGTCCTGGTCGCGGTTGGGCGTGTGCCGAACAGCGCTGATCTGGGTTTGGAAAACACCAAGATCGAGCGCGACGAAAAGGGTTTTGTCAAAGTCAGCGAACGCCAGCAGACGAACGACCCCAACATCTACGCCATTGGTGATATTGCGGGCGGCATTTTGCTGGCGCACAAGGCGAACAAGGAGGCGCACATTGCCGTCGAGAGCATTAACGGTGGGAACAGCGTGCCGCTGAATGAGATTGTCATTCCCGCTGTGGTGTTCACCGACCCGGAACTGGCCTGGTGCGGTTTGACCGAAGCCGAAGCCAAGGAGCGCGGCGTCAAATATGAGGTTTCAAAATTTCCCTGGGCGGCGTCCGGGCGCGCGCTGTCGTTCGATCGCACGGATGGCGTGACGAAGATGATCATTGATCCCGAAACGGAACGCGTGCTGGGCGTCGGCATCTGCGGCGCCGGCGCCGGCGAATTGATTTCCGAAGCGGTGGTGGCGATAGAAATGGGCGCAACCGCGGAAGACATCGCGTTGAGCGTGCATCCGCATCCGACCTTGTCCGAAACGCTCATGGAGTGCGCCGAGGCATTTTACGGTCACGCGACACATACTGTCTCGAAGAAACATGAGTAGTTTTCACGGTTGATAACGGACGACGAAAGAGTAGAATCAAGTTCTTGGTGCGGGGCGTAGCGTAGCTTGGTATGCGCGCTTGCTTGGGGTGTCAAAAACGTCCTTTTGTCCTCATTTGACCTAACGTGACATAATGACAAAAACCGCGTCTTTATTGACTTAAACGCATTTTTGCTTTTGTCATGCTAGGGTGTGGGATGACCTAAAAATGGCAAACAGTATCAGATGGCGGTATCAGATTTCACTTAACAATAAAAATGCCACGACATTTTCAGGAGCGATCCAAATCCACGCTGCGCTGCAACCGCCGGTAAATTCTATCAAGCTCTTTCAGCTTAACGACGTGCGATGTTCTGATGTTTAGCGAGCGAGTAATCGGTTCCAAAGCAAATGCCAAGCCGGTTCTGGACATGAGAATCTCCTTTGGTCGGCACTTCAGTTTGGTAATGGCCTGCAACAAACAACGGGCGGCAATCTGTTCGGCTTTTTGAGTCTGGCTATTGCCCATCGCCGATTCAAGAAGAACCCCTTCGCGGACATCAACAGCAATGCTCATCCAAAGGAAATGAGGACGCGGTTCTTCGTCCACGCCGCCGGGGGAATATAAACAATCCAGTTCCAAAGAAAGTCTGTCATTTTGAGGCAGAGCGCGAAGTCTGGCCAATTCAGAATCAGACAACGAAACAGGAGTGGGCAAAGGTTCAGGAGGAATCAGCAGCTTTTGCCAGTCCAAATCTTCGATACGCATGGGGGCGGTCGCATTTTCCGGGCAAAAAGGCACTTCGTTATCCGCACGGTCGTCATACAAATCTTTCTTCCCCGCGACGAGTCGCACAAAGGCGTTGGCGACCCGCAAGTCTGACAATAATAGCTCCGCCTCAGCCTGCTCCAAAAACCACGGTATCGCCCCCGGACGATAGCTGCGAAATTTCGGCCACTCCCGCTGTGGATGCGTCAATGGTTGGAAACCAATTTGATTCAAAAGGTCAATGTCATGCTGTTCCAATTTATTGCGCGAGACGAACTCTGCCATTAAAGCATCGTCACTATACATGAAATTAGGATCATCGCTGTCTTGCTGGCCGCCAAAGCTCATTGCCATCACCCAGCGCAGGCCGAGTTCGCCACGGTGAACGAACAGCCCGGAAGGAGACGGTTCCCCATCATTGCCCAGCACGGAACCCAGCCGCACTTGGCCGGTGTCTTGAATGCCGAACAGGGCGGTGTCGCACATATATTCCCACGGGGCAAGCGAGCCAAATTCAGTCGCGGCGGCGCAAAGCGCCCTGAAGGTATCAAGCGACAGGTGAGGCCGTTTTAGCGGTGTCAATCTGATTGGCATTTTGGGTAATGGTAATAATTGCAATTGCGAATTGTCCGCAAAAATCGTCAGCGACGATTGGTCAATTTTCTTTGTCGCGTTGTTTAATTTCAATGTCCTCAATCACCCCTTCGTTTCTGGCAATCGCCCCGTATTTTTCAGGACACATTTTGATGCGTTCCACGGCGAGCCGTTCCAGCGCATCGCACAGCGGCTCTAAACCCTTTCCTTTGACCATGACGATTCGGTCTTGAAACTGGATTTGCACAACGTCCTTGCCGCTTTGCCGGATGAATTTTGCGTGCTGAAAATAGCCATAGGGAAACAAGTGAACCTCGTTGATGGTTTCCACCCGCAAGCATTGCGGACTTGTGGCCGTGCGCCAGCACGTCAGATTCTTTGCGTCCGCATCCGTTGCGGCGTCATTTGAGGGCTTTGTTTGTGTTTCCATAAATCAATTTTCTCAATTTTTTGTTGAACCGTTTCCGGACGACGGCTTTGAATCAGTCCGGCGATATATTTGCGAACCGGCGGCGGCACACGCTGCGCCTGCGCCGAATCCTGTTTGGCAAATTCAATCGCCAGTTCGCGGTCGCCCAAGCGACCGACGTTTTCGCGCAACTGCGCTTTGTCCTGGGTGAAGATTTTGACCGCCCGCGTTCCGCGTGAAATCGTAACCAGCCATTGCTGATTGTTCGTCGCGGCCTTCACCGTC
>CAWBKH010000001.1:0-493084 GCA_963789335.1 uncultured Verrucomicrobiae bacterium | reverse complement strand
ACGCCACCGCGTTGCTCGTCACCAACGTCACGTTGTTCGTGTCCCCACTCAACACCCCAACCAACACCGCATTGGTCACATCCAGCGTCGCGTTGGTCGTCCCGTCATACACCTTGTTCAACACCACCAAATTCGTCACCGTCACCGTCACCCCGCTCGCCGTGATCGTCACCGAACCGCTCGCCCCAGCCAGCGTGTAGTTGGTCGCCGCACTCCCGCCCAACGCCAGCGTCCCGAACGACGTGATCGCATTGGTCCCGACATTCGCGCTCGCCAGCGTGCCGCTGCCCGTCGCCACCGTCACGTCGTCGCTCCCCACCTTGTTCGCCACCGTCAAGATCCCCGCCGCCAACGCCGTCGTCCCGTCATAGGGCCGCGTCCCCGTCAATACCGCCGGCAGCGCGTTGATCACTCCCGCCGTGCTCACCACCGTGCTCACCGTGTAGTTGTTGCCGCTGTTCCCGTCGTTGACCGTGTACCCGCTCACACTCAGCGTCTTGCCCGTGCCCACGTTCTTCGTGTCGTAGCTCTCCGCCAGCCCGCTCACCGTGTCGCTCCCCTTCAGCCCGCTCACCGTCGGCGTCGCCGCCGCACTGGTCGTCCCATCATACGTCTTGCTGTTGCCCGCCGCCGTGACCGTCAGCGCCGCCAGCTGCACGACCTGGCTCACCGTGGTGGCGGCGGCGGCATAATCCAACATGTCGCTTGGAATGAAGAGGACGAAAAGTATGTTGGTGCCAGCGTTAGGCACGGCGCCGTTGGTCGGGCTGTAAACAAAGCTGCCGGGCACATTGGCCGTGGCGTTCAATTGGTTGGTGCTCAGCGCCGTCCCGTAGGTGATCGGCGCGGAGTTGGTCCATGTTATGATGGTCGCCGCCTGGCTGATCGTCAGCGTGGCGCTGACCAGGGTGACGGTGTAGTTGGTCTGGCTGTCATTCGGATCCACCAAACTCGGCACGATGGCATACGTTCCGGCCGGGCTGCCGTTGGTCGCCGCCGTGCTGTAGGCCGCCGTGATGTTGTCCCCGTTGGTCACTCCCGTGATCGTTCCCGTCAGGACGGGCAGGGGCTGGCCATAGACCGCCGTGCCATTGTTGGCCGTCACCGTCAGCGCCGCCGGCTGCACGACCAGGCTCACCATGGCCGTGGCGTTGGTGTAATCCACCGTGTCTAACGGGGTGAAAATCACGGAAAGGGTGTTGGTGCCGGTGTTGAGCACGGCGCCGTTGGTCGGGTTGTAAACAAAGCTGCCCGGCACATTGGCCGTGGCGTTCAACTGATTGGTGCTCAGCGCCGTCCCGTAGGTGATGGGCGCGGGGTTGGTCCACGTTATGATGGGCACCGCCTGGCTGATCGTCAGCGTGGCGCTGACGAGGGTGACGGTGTAGTTGGTCTGGCGGTCGTTCGGATCCACCAAACTGGGCACGATGGCATACGTTCCGGCCGGGCTGCCGTTGGTCGCCGCCGTGCTGTAGGCCGCCGTGATGTCATCGCCGTTGGTCACTCCCGTGATCGTTCCCGTCAGGACGGGCAGGGGCTGGCCATAGACCGCCGTGGCATTGTTGGCCGTGACCGTCAGCGCCGCCGGCTGGACGACCACGCTCACTGTGGCGGCGGCGGTGGCGTAATCAACCAAGTCGCTCGGGGTGAAGAGGACGGAAAGTGTATTGGAGCCAGTGTTGAGCACGGCGCCGTTGGTCGGGCTGTAAACAAAGCTGCCGGGCACATTGGCCGTGGCGTTCAACTGGTTGGTGCTCAGCGCCGCTCCGTAGGTGATCGGCGCGGAGTTGGTCCATGTTATGATGGGCATCCCCTCCAAGCTCACCGTCAGCGTGCCATCGACAAGAGTTACGCTGTAATTGGTCTGGCGGTCGTTCGGATCCACCAAACTGGGCACGATGGCATACGTTCCGGCCGGGCTGTCGTTGGTCGCCGCCGTGCTGTAGGCCGCCGTGATGTCGTCGCCGTTGGTCACACCAACGATGGTTCCCGTCAAAGCTGGCGTGGCATGCCCATAGGCCTGGATGGTATTGTTCGCCGTGACCGTGAGTGCCGCCGGCTGCACGACCAGGCTCACCGTGGCGGCGGCGTTGGTGTAATCCACCGTGTCTAACGGGGTGAAAATCACGGAAAGGGTGTTGGTGCCGGTGTTGAGCACGGCGCCGTTGGTCGGGTTGTAAACAAAGCTGCCCGGCACATTGGCCGTGGCGTTCAATTGGTTGGAGCTCAGCGCCGTCCCGTAGGTGATGGGCGCGGGGTTGGTCCACGTCATCATGGGCATCGCCGCCTGGCTGATCGTCAGCGTGGCGCTGACCAAGGTGACGGTGTAGTTGGTCTGGCTGTCATTCGGATCCACCAAACTCGGCACGATGGCATACGTTCCGGCCGGGCTGCCGTTGGTCGCCGCCGTGCTGTAGGCCGCCGTGATGTCATCGCCGTTGGTCACTCCCGTGATCGTTCCCGTCAGGACGGGCAGGGGCTGACCATAGACCGCCGTGGCATTGTTGGCCGTGACCGTCAGCGCCGCCGGCTGGACGACCACGCTCACTGTGGCGGCGGCGGTGGCGTAATCAACCAAGTCGCTCGGGGTGAAGAGGACGGAAAGTGTATTGGAGCCAGTGTTGAGCACGGCGCCATTGGTCGGGCTGTAAACAAAGCTGCCGGGCACATTGGCCGTGGCGTTCAACTGGTTGGAGCTCAGCGCCGCTCCGTAGGTGATCGGCGCGGGGTTGGTCCATGTTATGATGGTCGCCGCCTGGCTGATCGTCAGCGCCGTCGCATTCCCCGCCGCCTGCACAAACGTGTAATTGCCGTTATTGGCCGTCAGCCCCGAACCGGTGACCGCGTAGCTCCCCACGCCGCTGCTCGAACCCGCCGTCGTCGTGAAAGTCAACGTGCCTGTCGTCGCGTTCCCCTGGTTGTCCGTCCCCACAAACCCGCTCACCGTCCCGCTCAACGCCGGCACCGCCGACCCGTACGTCATGACCGCCCCGTTCGCCGTGTACGTCAGCGTCGCCGCACTGATGGCCGCACTCAACCCCGATGGCTGGCTCAGGCTGTAGTTCCCCGACGCGCTCCCCGTCAAACTCAATCCGCTCACCGTCACCGCAATCCCGTTCCCCACGTTCGCACTGGCAAAACTCGCCACGTACCCGTTCGCGCTCAAACTCACGTTGTTTGTGTCCCCCGCCAATACCCCCACCAGCACCACCCCGTTGCTGCTGAGCGTCGCCGCCACCGTCCCGTCATACACCTTGCTATTGGCGCTCAACCCTGAGGCGATCGTAACACTCTTGCAGGTGATGGCCGCCGTCAGATTCGTCGGCTGCGCCAGCGTGTAATTGGCCGCCGCACTGCCACCCAACGCCAGCCCGCTCACCGTCACCGGCTTGTTCGTCCCCACATTCGGGTCCCCAAAATACGCCACCGCGTTGCTCGTCACCAACGTCACGTTGTTCGTGTCCCCACTCAACACCCCAACCAACACCGCATTGGTCACATCCAGCGTCGCGTTGGTCGTCCCGTCATACACCTTGTTCAACACCACCAAATTCGTCACCGTCACCGTCACCCCGCTCGCCGTGATCGTCACCGAACCGCTCGCCCCAGCCAGCGTGTAGTTGGTCGCCGCACTCCCGCCCAACGCCAGCGTCCCGAACGACGTGATCGCATTGGTCCCGACATTCGCGCTCGCCAGCGTGCCGCTGCCCGTCGCCACCGTCACGTCGTCGCTCCCCACCTTGTTCGCCACCGTCAAGATCCCCGCCGCCAACGCCGTCGTCCCGTCATAGGGCCGCGTCCCCGTCAATACCGCCGGCAGCGCGCTGATCGTCAGCGTGGCGCTGACGAGGGTGACGGTGTAGTTGGTCTGGCGGTCGTTCGGATCCACCAAACTGGGCACGATGGCATACGTTCCGGCCGGGCTGCCGTTGGTCGCCGCCGTGCTGTAGGCCGCCGTGATGTCATCGCCGTTGGTCACTCCCGTGATCGTTCCCGTCAGGACGGGCAGGGGCTGGCCATAGACCGCCGTGGCATTGTTGGCCGTGACCGTCAGCGCCGCCGGCTGGACGACCACGCTCACTGTGGCGGCGGCGGTGGCGTAATCAACCAAGTCGCTCGGGGTGAAGAGGACGGAAAGTGTATTGGAGCCAGTGTTGAGCACGGCGCCGTTGGTCGGGCTGTAAACAAAGCTGCCGGGCACATTGGCCGTGGCGTTCAACTGATTGGTGCTGAGCGCGGTCCCGTAGGTGATCGGCGCGGGGTTGGTCCACGTTATGATGGGCATCCCCTCCAAGCTCACCGTCAGCGTGCCATCGACAAGAGTTACGCTGTAATTGGTCTGGCGGTCGTTCGGATCCACCAAACTGGGCACGATGGCATACGTTCCGGCCGGGCTGTCGTTGGTCGCCGCCGTGCTGTAGGCCGCCGTGATGTCGTCGCCGTTGGTCACACCAACGATGGTTCCCGTCAAAGCTGGCGTGGCATGCCCATAGGCCTGGATGGTATTGTTCGCCGTGACCGTGAGTGCCGCCGGCTGCACGACCAGGCTCACCGTGGCGGCGGCGTTGGTGTAATCCACCGTGTCTAACGGGGTGAAAATCACGGAAAGGGTGTTGGTGCCGGTGTTGAGCACGGCGCCGTTGGTCGGGTTGTAAACAAAGCTGCCCGGCACATTGGCCGTGGCGTTCAATTGGTTGGAGCTCAGCGCCGTCCCGTAGGTGATGGGCGCGGGGTTGGTCCACGTCATCATGGGCATCGCCGCCTGGCTGATCGTCAGCGTGGCGCTGACCAAGGTGACGGTGTAGTTGGTCTGGCTGTCATTCGGATCCACCAAACTCGGCACGATGGCATACGTTCCGGCCGGGCTGCCGTTGGTCGCCGCCGTGCTGTAGGCCGCCGTGATGTCATCGCCGTTGGTCACTCCCGTGATCGTTCCCGTCAGGACGGGCAGGGGCTGGCCATAGACCGCCGTGGCATTGTTGGCCGTCACCGTCAGCGCCGCCGGCTGCACGACCAGGCTCACCATGGCCGTGGCGTTGGTGTAATCCACCGCGTCAAACGGGGTGAAGAGGACGGAAAGTGTATTGGTGCCAGCGTTAGGCACGGCGCCGTTGGTCGGGCTGTAAACAAAGCTGCCGGGCACATTGGCCGTGGCGTTCAACTGGTTGGAGCTCAGCGCCGCTCCGTAGGTGATCGGCGCGGAGTTGGTCCATGTTATGATGGTCGCCGCCTGGCTGATCGTCAGCGTGGCGCTGACCAGGGTGACGGTGTAGTTGGTCTGGCTGTCATTCGGATCCACCAAACTCGGCACGATGGCATACGTTCCGGCCGGGCTGCCGTTGGTCGCCGCCGTGCTGTAGGCCGCCGTGATGTTGTCCCCGTTGGTCACTCCTGTGATCGTTCCCGTCAGGACGGGCAGGGGCTGGCCATAGACCGCCGTGCCATTGTTGGCCGTCACCGTCAGCGCCGCCGGCTGCACGACCAGGCTCACCATGGCCGTGGCGTTGGTGTAATCCACCGTGTCTAACGGGGTGAAAATCACGGAAAGGGTGTTGGTGCCGGTGTTGAGCACGGCGCCATTGGTCGGGTTGTAAACAAAGCTGCCCGGCACATTGGCCGTGGCGTTCAACTGATTGGTGCTCAGCGCCGTCCCGTAGGTGATGGGCGCGGGATTCGTCCAGATGATCGCCTCTTGCAGGGAAGCAGCACATTGCGCACAGGTTGCGGTTGGAATGCCGTCAAAAGTCGTTCCCCAGCCGGTGGTTCCATAAATATAGCAAATGGAGGATAAAGCAGTGTCCGTGGAAAATATACTACCGCCATCAGAGGGTTCGTTCCCTTGAAAACAGACATTGGTGAGGGTGGTGCAGCCGGCAAACGCCTCTTCTCCAACGCTGGTGACGCTGGCGGGAATCGTGATGCTGCCGAGGCTGGAGCAGTCGTCGAAAGCCGCAAAATCAATGCCGGTGACGCTGCTCGGAATGACGACGTTGGTCAGGCCCGCGCAAAGTTGAAACAATTCGGATCCGAGGCTGGTGACGCCGCCGGGTATCACGATGCTGGCCAGCTTTGTGCAGCCAACGAACGCAGCAGGCCCGATATTGGTGAGGCTGCCTGGAAGCACGACATTGGTCAGACTGGTACATTGATAGAAAATGGAATTCCCGATACTGGTGACACTGCCCGGAAGCACGACCTCGGTTAGACTGGTGCAATATTCAAATATCTCAGAATGCATGATGACAACGCCGTTGTTGATCGTGGCATTTGTCAGGTTGATGCAGAATTCGAACACAGCATTCGCCATATTGGTGACGCTGCCGGGCACCACGACGCTGGTCAGGGCTGTGCAGCCGATAAACGCATCCTCCCCGATGCTGGTGACGCTGCCGGGAATCGTGACGCCGGTCACGCTGGAGTTAAAACTAAACGCATCCTCCCCGATGCTGGTCACCAGCAAACCGCTAATGTTGGTTGGGATGGTCACAGCTCCACCAGAACCGGTATATTCGGAGATGGTGATGGTGTTGGTATCGCCGGCATTTACAGTATAATCGAAATTATCACCTGATCCTGATTGGGCTTGAACCGCAACCGGTGCGGCCAACAGCAGCAAAACCACGAGGGGGTTTGCCAGCACAGATATGATTCCTCGCGGATTCATGCGTTCATTCGCGGAACTGTGTAATCAAGGCTGAACCATGACGGTGATGGAGTCGTAACATTATCGGCGTCCCACAAGAAAAAGTCAAAGCTGACCTCCCCGCGGAGCGACCGCGAACAGACTCGGAAGCCGATCCAAATTCCACGGCACAGTACAAAAAACAAGCGCCGCCACCATTCTCGGTTTGCGGACGCTTGCTTAGATCCTCCCCCAAAGGGGGAATGCTGACCCACACTGTTTAGCCCGATTTAACTATGCCAAACTGGCTTTCCGCGTCAGAATGGATCGGAACTGCAAGAGCAACAGACCCGCCAAGGCGAGCAGGCTTGTGGTCGCCGGCTCAGGGACCGGAACGGGAAGAGAACCACTCCACGGAGAAGGTCCATCGCCGTTTTGCGCACTCGCTGGACCCATCGTCGGCGCTAAGGGTGACGTAAATGACATATCAGCAGTATTGTTGCCTGGAGTGACGGCGGAAAACGACCAAGTTATTCCAGAGCCAGGAAGAGGTATCGAAGAGTAGCCAGCTATCGGTGTAATCGACAAAACAGAACTGGGAGACTCGTTGAAACCAACGGTCAAATTGTTAACGATTTCAGGTGTCGCAGGATCTGTAGTAGGCACCCCGCTTGAAATTTGCAGCACATCGCCGGCAGGATTATAAACAGTATAGTTGTAGGTGAAAATGTTACCGCTTTCGGTAACCGAATACACAACAGGAAGATCCTCGTTCATGCCATTCGGGGAGGCAGGCGCATCCCCAAAAACATCAATCAAGTAAGTTGTGCCCGACAGGAAGATTTGGGCCGTTGCCGTCTGGCATGGCATGACGGTGAGTAAAATAGCTCCACAACCCAGAGCAACGAGTGGTTTTAAATGCATTTTCATAGTGTTAAGGATTAGGATTATAATTTTTTCTTGTTGATTTCAATTTTTCTTCAGTAGAGTGGACCGAAAGGGCAGGAGCAGCAAGGCCAGGGCGAGCAGGCTCGTGGTGGCCGGCTCGGGCACAACCGCAGCCGGAACTGGAACGTCTTGACCGCCAGGGTTAAGCGAAGCCCACGGACCAGGCGTCGTGCCGGCCGAGTTCGCAGTGTTAAGACCCGGTGGATCGGTTGATTCGAACGAAAACGTGGCGCTTGAGCTCGGGTCGATTACTGCAGGAGACCAAGTGATTCCGAGAGCAGGATCCAAGGTACCTCCGGCATTTATGGAAGGCACCAGAACGGACCCGGTGTCCGAGAATTCAACGTTAAAACCCGTAACGTATCCAGTCGTGGGATTCTCAACATCATAGGAGTAGGTGTATTCGCCGGAAGCATAGGTAACCGAATAATCAACAGAGAGAGAATTATCGCCACTTATGCCACCCGCAGGGGTCAAAAAGATTATGCCACTTTGAGCTTGGGCTGTTTGACTGGAAAGACCGAATATTAAAATCGCTGCAGCAGCCAGAGCAACGGTTAGTTGTGCGTGTATTTTCATATTGTTTTCCAAAGTTTTTTAGTTGTTATTTATTTATGGAAATTGTCGCCTCGCTCTGAACAACTGAACCGACGAGCAAAAGCCCGAGAAGCACTGTCCAATAACCCTCGCGCCACCTCATCACGACAGGTCTCTTTAAAGTCTTCATAGGTCTCAAATTATCTCTCTGTAACACTGAACGTGTCCTTTTTGAACTTATTGCTGTACAAAGTCAAGACATTTTTTTAAAAAAAACGCATTGCCGTCCGTTTTCACCGGGCTGTTGCTCTAGTCCACAAATGTTCTTGTGTTTTAAGGTGTTGCGCAGGCGACCCAAACGGCTCGTTGTGGCGGCTACCACCCCGGCAGCGGACAAAGGCAGAGAGGGTGACGGAAAAACGCCACCGACCTGATGAAACTTATCCATTATTCAAATAATTCTGGGGAAATGTTTTAGCTTCTCCAAGATTCGAGGATTCAAGGTGTGTCGCGGCTGTTAACATCGCAAACTGAAAAAGTGTGATTGCATCCAAAAATCCCTTCGAACCACATCCGAATTGAATCAACTGGTGCGTGCTTGTGTTTCAACGGCCCGTGAAGGCGATCCCAATCTCAAGGGTAGGGCGGAGCAAACCTGCCCGCATCGCACACCAGATTGATTCCGCCCGTTGCTCGCCACATTGATGGACGTGAGGGGTCTTGTCATTTATTTCAACCTGGCCTTTAATAGTGTGCACGGCCCATTAATTATGAATTCCTTCATCCTCGGACGCAGCGTGAAACTGACGCTAGTCGCGCTAGGTTTGCTGGTTCCAATTTTGGTTTCCGCGCAAGCGCGATTGGACGTCATCGAGTTCTCCAGCCGTGTGCTAAAGAATAATCCACTCCACGACCCGGTCGTCCGTCGTCTCGCGGTGTTTGTTCCGGACCAATACACCAATCACGCCGCATTGCCCGTTGTTTATTATTTGCCGGGTTATGACAGCTCTTCGGAGAACTTTATCAAGGATGCGGACAGTTGGCGTGCGTTCACCCAAAAGTTGGCCGACGAAGTCACGCCGGTCTTGCTCGTCGTCGTGGACGGACGCAACCGCTGGGGTGGCAGCCAGTATCTCAACTCGCCCGCGCAGGGTAACTATGCGGATTATGTCTGCGACGAAATCGTTTCCCGGGTTGAATCGCGGTACGACATCACGACCAACCGGCCGCGGCGCATCATCGCCGGGCATTCCAGTGGCGGATTCGGGGCCTTGCGTTTGGGCATGTTGCGACCGGACCTTTTCGATGCCGTCATCGCGCTCAGTCCGGATTCGGATTTTCCGTACACGCATCTGCCGCTGGTAAAATTGCCTGGGGTCACGAACGCGAGCCTGGCGCAAATCAAATCCTACATGGCTCACCGAATGACCGTTCCTTTTCCCACGGATGGCGACCTGACCTACGCGCTGGGTTTGTCCGCCGCTTACGCCCCGGTGGGTCCTGGGCAGCCGGGACAATTTCAATGGCTCTATGACGCGAACCACCGTTTCCGCCAAAAGGTCTGGCAGCTTTGGCTGGACAACGACCCGCTAACCATCGTCCAGCGCAATCCGGACGCCTTCCGCGCGAACCAGTCGGTTTATCTCGATGGCGCGGCTCACGACCAGTTCGGCGCGAATGTCGGCGCACAAATGATTTACAACATCCTCCGCAATCGTCCGGCGCGCTGCACTTTCTACGAACCACCGGGCGGGCACAACGACCATCTCCAAGAACGATTGCAGCGCGGACTCGCCTGGGTCTTCCATCGTCCCATGCAGGAAATTAAATAAACCCGCATGCTTGACGCTCTCCTCCCTCCGGCCTAATTTCAGTGACATGGGGAGCTAACCGGTCGTTCTGCTTGGCGGAACGACGAAGGCTGAGAGTTCGGCGCGGAACGCCGAAGACCCGTTGAACCTGATCCAGGTAATGCTGGCGGAGGAAGCTCCTTGCGGAGGGCCACCGTGGCCGACTTTCTTCAAAAGCATTTCCCGGATCAACCAAGCGCTCCTGTGTTCCCGAGAACCCAGACGCCAGAACCAAGAACCGAACCAAATTTATGATTGCAACCAGAGATTCGCTCGAACCGCATAGCAGTGAACAATTGCCAAACTCCAAGCGCATCTATGTGGCGGGCCAAATCCATCCCGACGTGCGCGTCCCGATGCGCGAAATCGAACTCGCGCCGACCAAGTCTTACACCGGCGCGATTGAGCCGAACGCGCCCGTTCGCGTATATGACTGTTCCGGGCCGTGGGGCGACCCCAATTTCACCGGCACGGTCGAACGAAGGTTTGCCTGCGTTGCGCGCGAATGGATTCTTGAGCGCGGCGACGTGGAGGAATACGACGGTCGCGATGTGCAGCCGATTGACGACGGCTACCTCTCCGAAAAGCATCGCGGTCTCGACCGCGCCAAATGCCAGGACGAAACCTCATTGCGCCTCGAAGGCTTGACGGCGCCGCGCCGCAATCCGCTCCGCGCGAAACCGGGCAAGGTCGTCACGCAACTCGCCTACGCCCGCGCCGGCATCATCACGCCGGAAATGGAATTCATCGCCATCCGCGAGAATATGGGCCGGACCAATTTACAATTGACGATTGACGATTTACGCGCCGACAACACGCGCAACGATCTTAACAAGCAACACGCTGGAAGCAGCCAGCTCGTAAATCGTAAATCCGAAATCGTAAATTCATTCGTGCCTTCAGTGTTCTCCCGCTTTCCCCAGAGCATCCCGAAAGAAATCACGCCGGAATTTGTCAGGTCAGAAGTCGCCGCCGGCCGCGCCATCATCCCGAACAACATCAACCATCCCGAATCCGAGCCGATGATCATCGGGCGCAACTTCCTCGTGAAGATCAACGCCAACATCGGCAACAGCGCCGTGGCATCGTCCATCGAGGAGGAAGTCGAGAAAATGCGCTGGGCCACCAAATGGGGCGCGGACACCGTCATGGACCTCTCCACCGGCAAGAACATCCACGCCACGCGCGAATGGATTCTCCGCAACTCGCCCGTGCCCATCGGCACCGTGCCGATTTATCAGGCGCTCGAAAAAGTCGGCGGCAAGGCCGAGGACCTCACCTGGGAAATTTTCCGCGACACGCTCATCGAACAGGCCGAGCAGGGCGTGGATTATTTCACCATTCACGCCGGCGTGCTGCTGCGCTTCATTCCGCTCACCGCCAATCGCATGACCGGCATCGTCTCGCCGCGGCGGCAGCATCATGGCCAAATGGTGTCTCGCGCATCACCAGGAAAATTTCCTCTACACCCACTGGGACGACATCTGCGACATCATGGCCGCCTACGACGTTTCGTTTTCCATCGGCGACGGTCTGCGGCCCGGCTCGATTGCCGACGCCAACGACCGAAGCGCAATTCGGCGAACTCGAAATGCAGGGCGAACTCACCAAGCGCGCGTGGGCCAAGGGCGTGCAAGTGATGAACGAAGGCCCCGGCCACGTGCCCATCCACATGATCGAGGAAAACATGGCCAAGCAGCTCGAATGGTGCGGCGAAGCGCCGTTCTACACGCTCGGCCCGCTCACCACCGACATCGCGCCCGGCTACGACCACATCACCAGCGGCATCGGCGCGGCGATGATCGGCTGGTATGGCTGCGCGATGCTCTGCTACGTCACGCCCAAGGAACACCTCGGCCTGCCGAACAAGAAAGACGTGAAAGACGGCGTCATCACCTACAAGATCGCCGCGCACGCGGCGGACCTGGCCAAGGGCCATCCCGGCGCGCAATACCGCGACAACGCCATCTCGCAAGGCGCGCTTTGAATTCCGCTGGGAAGATCAATTCAACCTCGCGCTCGACCCCGTCACCGCGCGCGAATTCCACGACGAAACGCTGCCGCAGGACGGCGCCAAGACCGCGCACTTCTGCTCCATGTGCGGCCCGCATTTCTGCTCGATGAAGATCACCGAAGACGTCCGCAAATACGCCGCCGAACAAGGCATCGCCGAGGAAGAGGCGCTGAAGAAAGGGATGGAAGAAAAGTCGAAGGAGTTCGTGGAAAAGGGCGCGGAGGTTTACGCGAAGGTGTGAATGGATTATGTCTGGCGCAGGAACAAATGCAGGCGTCGAATATCAACAACGCGTCGCATCGCTGTTGCTAGCTTATCAATATGGTCGGATGGACATCGCTGGGTTGTTGGGACTTCAAAAGCGGGGACATATTGTTGAAACGCGCTTTGAGACGGATTCGCCTATCGATGATATCGGCGTGCTTTGCGAGGAAAAATGGCGAGTTGATTTCCAAGTAAAGAGGGCGCTATCTCTTTCAGAAGAGGATGACTCTGATTTCGCCAAGGTAATCGTTCAGTTCATCAAGACATTGCTTGCAGACCAAACGTCAAATGATTTCTTCTGCCTCGTAACTACTACTGACGCCTCAGCTAAAATCCGTTATGAGTTAAGGAAAATTTTTGAAAGCATTCGTTCGAACGATTCTGGATTCAAAAACAATCCACTGACAAAATCGGAAACTGAAACCCTCGCTCTTTTCCACCGCCTCTTTCAAAAGACATTCCTAGCAACAGTGGGGAAACAACCTACCGAGGCCGAATTCCTTGAGTTTTCCAAGAGGGCGTTTGTCTCCATCGTGGATGTTGAGGCGGGTATGCCGCTTGAAAATGCTACGCTGATTCTTCTCAAGGCGCGTGGGTTTTCGCATCCAGAACTAGTTTGGAGCTTGCTGATCAAAAACTCCCTCCATTATGCGGCTGAGCGCATGTCCATAAACCGAGATGGACTAGAAGCGCTTCTTGACGCGTTTAAGGCTGATGCACCTGAAGCTGCAAATGACGCGGTAGCTAAAGTGTCTTGCGTCCTTGAAATGCCAAAAGGACAAACCGTCGCGTGTGGCAAAGAAGTCTTCTTGATCAAGTCCTTTGATTCCACATGCGACTTGATGATCGTTGAGCTATTTCGTTTTGACGATGACGGGACGAAGAGGGTTCGCTTCAAAGGGGAGAAATTGTTACTGACAGAAGGAAACATCGAATGTGACGTGATTTATCGGTGCTCCAGCATGACGGGATTGGAGCGTGCGCTGAAGGCTGACTCAGAAAAATATAAGAATGCGAAAGTGGCGATTCTGCCGGCAAACGAAATTGCCGAAGTGGAGGATTCTGAACCGGCCAAACTCTATCGGGCTTATTTCGACCAACTCGTAAAGGCCAACGAGAAACCGCAATGCTGTCTCCATTGCGGCAAAGATGTGTTAGAGGACGAAGTCCTATTCGTTGAGATCGACGAGAAATCGCTGCCCGCGGCTGTCGGGTTGGTTCATTCACAATGTAGAAGGCCACTCGACCGCGTAGTAGGTGCGGGAAAAACGCAGAGAGAAAACAACGCTAAGCTGCCAGAGGGATTTGATTTATCTGGCTGGATAAAGGCGCTGGAGCGTGGTCAAGGTCTCATGAACGGAATCCGTGCGGGCTTTGTGCCACAAGGTCATGTCCCCCGAATAGCATGGAGTTCAGATTCCGAATACGACCCTGACTACCGCTTTTGCGTGAGATTTGCTCTTGCAGATGGTTCGGTAAAATATTCTTACGAGCGTGGGAAAGTGCTGCGTCTCAGTCAGGCCGAAGCCGGGCATCAAGTTGAGGAATTTACGAAACGAATCGCAGAACAACGGGCTGCAAATGATCCTTGTTGCTTCACTTCAAAGAGCTTCGCTTTCGGACCATATTCTCTGCTCCTCCAGGTCAAGAAGGAGGACGAAGAAATTCTTGAGATCAACTTCGCGGAGGTAGCGCCTTACACGGAGCTACTTTCCAAACTATACAACTCTTGCGATAACTACTATGCGCCAATGGGAATTGTGCGAGATGCAGTATCCGAGTTGCCTGTATGTTTGTGCGGTTTAGTTCCATTGATCTCAGATCCTCGCCGTTTTCAGGAACTAGAAGCGAATTGGCGCAGTGCTGGTTTTGGGGAAGACAAGCTAGGCTTAAAACTCATCAAGGACGATCGAGACTTTGACAATTGGATGCGAAGAATTTTTGGTGATGGATTTCACCCGGTCATCGATCCCATGTTTGACAAGAATCAGCAGCTTGTGTCCGGAATAATTGTTCAACATCAAGAGGCGATGATGGCAGCGGCAGCGGCAGAACAAGCCGAGAAAAAAAGTAATCCCGCAAAACCATCCAAACCATGAACACCACGAAGAGCACCAAAAAGGAGTTGTCCCCCAAACAAAGGGAAGAACTGCTCGGCGCGTTGAAAGACCGGTTTGAGAAAAACCTGAACCGCCATAAAGGTCTGGATTGGGCCAAGGTGCAGGCCCGGCTGGATGCCCATCCGGAAAAATTGTGGTCGCTCCAGGAAATGGAACGCACCGGCGGTGAACCGGATGTGGTGGGTCAGGATAAAAAGTCGGGTGAATACGTTTTCTTTGATTGTTCCGTGCAAAGTCCCAAAGGCCGCACCAGCTTGTGCTACGACCGTGAAGCGCTGGATTCGCGGAAAGAATTTAAACCGAAAAACAACGCCATGGACATGGCTGCGGCCATGGGCATCGAGGTTTTGACGGAAGAACAGTATTTCGAATTGCAAAAGCTGGGCGAGTTCGATACGAAGTCATCGTCTTGGGTGAAAACACCGGCTGACATCAGAAAACTCGGTGGTGCCATCTATGGTGATCGTCGTTACGGCCGCGTCTTCATAGGTCACAACGGCGCGGAGTCTTACTACAGCGGCCGGGGCTTCCGCGGCGTGCTCAGGGTCTAAGTGCGGGCCGCAGGGGCCACGGTGAATCGGTCGCGCGGTTCTGGCGGTTCAGGACTAGCCTGCGTTTCACCTGATCAAGGAAGTGGAATCAGCATAGACCCGGGCAACCTGTTCCATGGATGGTCGGCGGTCGGGATTCTTCTCCAAGCAGTCCATGATAATGGCTGCGGTGTTGCGGAGCAGATTGTGCCCTGGTTTCAATGGGGAAGGCGGTGTCGCCTCCCGGATCGCCCGCTCGATTTGCGCCATGGTGCCGTCGAACGGATATCTTCCCGTGCATGCATGATAGGCGGTGACGCCAAAGGCGAAAACATCGCCCTTAAAACCCTTCGTGAAATCCCCCTCCCACTTCTCCGGGGCCGTGTATTGGGCCGTGCCCGCCGGATTTTGTTTTTTGTCCGTGATGAAGGGGGGCAGATTCCCCTCGAAGAACGAGTGCGAAAAATCAATCAGTTGCGTTTCCCCGGGCGCGGCGACGGGCACCAGCACGTTCCCGCTCTTCAGATCGTTGTGGACGATGGGCCGCCCGCAGAAGATGCCCGCGTGCATATCCGCCACCGTTTCGGCAACGCTTTGCAGGAGGCGATGCGTCCGTCCCGGGTCCGTGAGCGTGATGCCCTGGCGTACCAGCTCATCCAGCGTATCTCCCTCGATGTATTCCAGGAACAGCCGGTGCGTGGTGGCGTCATATGCCAGTTTGCGCCGGATGCGCGGGTGCGTCACCTCTCCCAACACATAGGCCTCGTTGGCGATGAAAACTTCGTCCCAGAAATGCGCCGGCTCCTTCAGCAAGACGAGGTAAGATTGCCGCTCAAATTCCACGCGGGCCAGCTTGGACACGCGGATCCTGACCGCCAAGGGCTCTCGTTTTTTGATGGCCCGAAGTTTCATGTTCATTCAACGTGGGGGCAGAGCAGTGGCAGAAACCCTTTTGACCGTCAAGGGATGAATCCCAAACTCGGCGTTGCGTTGGTTGCTTTTCCCGGATGTTAGTGTATGGTTCGCCAGCAATTTTATGAAAGCGATTCAAGGTTACCATCTCATCAAGCCGGACGATCTCTATTGGCGGCCATCCAACCTGATGAAGATCCCGAACGCGGATTATCTGGAGCGCACCGGGAGCGAGAACATCGGCGCGCGGCTCTGGCGGTTGCCGCCCAAGAGCGCGAACACGCTGCACAAGCACATCCGCGCGGAGGAATTTTATTTCGTGCTGGAAGGCACGGGCCGGATGCGCGTGGGCGACGAGACATTGACCGTGCCGAAGTACGGCGGCGTGCTGGTCGGCCCGGACCAGTTGCGCCAGGTGTTCAACGACACCGACGCCGAGGTGCTCTGGCTCATCATCGGCGCGCCGGAGGAACTGGAATTTCTCCAAGGTTCAAAATCCAAGATGGATCTTTCGCTCATTTATCCGGTTGACCCGAAGCAATTGCCCAAGGAACTCGTCGGCGTGGAGTGGCCGCCGAAGGAGTGAGCGAGGACGAAGCCATCAAACGCGATATGGAAGAAAAGCCGGAGAATTTACAGAAAAAGGGCGGAGATTTACGCGCGGTCGTAATTCTGGTAATTGTCGGGCATGGCAATCCATGAGCCGCCCGATCATCTGCCGCTGGCCGACGTGCTGCGCTCGGCGAATGATTTGGTTGCTGCGAAGCTGATTGAAGATTGGGCGCTGGGCGGCGCGCTCGCGGCGAGTTACTACGTCGAGCCGTTCGCCACCTACGGCGCGGACATTTTTTTCATCCCGAAAGACCGGAGCATTGCCGCCGGCATCCCGGCCTTCTACGCCCATTTGCAATCGCACGGCTGGCAGGTCGAGGGCGAACACCTGCTCCTCCGCGGATTCCCCGTGCAGTTCCTGGCGGCCAGCGGCTTGACCGAGGAAACCGTGCGCGAAGCCGTGCGCATTGACTACGAAGACGTGCCGGCGAAGGTTTTCCGCGCCGAACATATCATTGCCATCGCCGCCAGCGTGGGCCGGGCACAGGACAAGGCGCGCATCGAACAACTGCTCCAGCAGGCCGACCTCGACAAAACGTATTTGGCAGACGTCTAACAACGGCATAAATTGAAACTGCCGACGCCATGAAACCGGAGATGCGACAAAAACTCGCGCGCGAGCCGTTTGCGGAAAAAATCCGCAAAGTGGCGCAGCTTATCCGGCTGGCAAAAACCTTCCCGCGCCGTCAAAATCGGCAACCCGCAAGGCACTGAATGAATCCCCAATGGGGTTCACGAAACAGTTTTCCTGTCAGCCAGAATTTCCTGTTCCGCCGCGATGAGGGACTCGCGCATGGTCTGGGCGTTGGGCGCGTCGCGGAGTTGGTCGAGCATTTTGGTTTTCATGGAGACGAGGCAAAGTCGGGCCAGCGTGTGCAAATGCAACCGGTCGTCCGGGCAGCAAATCAGGAAGAACAGTTGCGTCGGCTGGCCGTCGGGCGCGCCGAAATGGATTGCCTGCACCGGTCGTCCCACCACGATGAACGGCGTATCGAACAGGTAAGGCTCGTGCGCGCGCGGGTGCGGCAGCGCAAATCCGCCGGGCACCGCCGTGGAGCATAATTCCTCACGCGCCTCCAGGCTGGCGAGCAAAGATTTGGGGTCGGAGAGATGGCCGGCCTTTTCCGCGAGCGCCACGAGGTCGCGCAGGACAGACGCCTTGGTCTTGGAGGTCATGGCCGAGGCGACGGCGCCCGCGGCGAGCATTTCCGGCAGGATGGCTTCCTGCGTGAGCATTTTTTGCGTATGTCGGGTAGATTTCTGGTGATAGGCGGCGAGCCGTTGACTGGAAAATCCCAGGATGCGTTGCGAAGCCCAAGCGTCAATCTCGCTTTTACGGAAGACAACCCGGTCGCCGCGCTTTTCAAAGGGGATTTCGCGGTCCTTCACGCGCTGCTGAATGTCCGCCGGCGTGAGGTGCAGGTAATTGGCGACATCTTCCAGATTGAGCAACCGGAATGGCATTTCACATGCAAGGTAACACCCATTGAATAAGAAAAAACTGGAAATTTTCCGGAAATGACGGAGAAATATCGGAAGGATATTTATGAACTACCAACTTCTCGGCAAATCGGGCTTGCGCGTATCGGAACTGTGTCTCGGCACCATGACCTTCGGCGAGGAATGGGGCTGGGGATCGAACAAGGAGGAATCCAAGGCCGTCTTCGATGCTTACGTCAACGCGGGCGGCAATTTTCTCGACACCGCCGACGGTTACACGAACGGCACGAGCGAAAAGATGGTCGGCGAATTCATTCGCGGCCAGCGCGACCAGTTTGTCGTCGCCACGAAATTTTCCTTCAACCAGCGGCGCGGCGATCCCAACGCGGGTGGCAATCATCGCAAAAACATGGCACAGGCGCTCGAAGGCAGCTTGAAGCGCCTCGGTACGGACCGCATTGATCTTTACTGGATGCACGCGTGGGATGAATTGACGCCGATCGAGGAAGTCATGCGGGCATTCGACGATTTTGTCCGTGCCGGCAAGGTGCTTTACATCGGCATTTCCGACGCGCCCGCGTGGTGGGTGGCGCGCGCCAACACGCTGGCCGAACTACGCGGCTGGACGCAATTTGTTGGCCTGCAGATTGAATACAACCTCATCGAGCGCACGCCGGAGCGCGAATTGTTGCCGATGGCCGAGGCGCTGGGACTCACCGTGACGCCGTGGTCGCCGCTGGCGAGCGGCTGGCTCACCGGAAAATACACTGGCAAATCGAAGGAAGAAAAACGGCTCGACAAAACGCCGCAATTTGCGCGGCGCACCGAACGCAACGAAGCCGTCGCCCGCATGGTGGTCAAAATCGCGAAAGCCGCCGGAAAATCCCCTGCGCAGGCCGCGCTCAATTGGCTGCGTGCGCGGCGCAATACCATTCCGATTATCGGCGCGCGGAAGCTTTCGCAGTTGGAAGACAATCTGAACTGCATCAAATGGTCGTTGAACGCGAAGCAACTCGCGCAATTGGATGAGGTCAGCAAAATTGAACTTGGTTTTCCGAGGGATTTTCTGGATCGTCCCTTTGTGCGCGATTATTTGCATGGCGGATTGTTTGATCGTGTCAAACTTTGATTAGCTTCAAACGCGGCATGGAAGCCAAGTCGGAGAAGTTTGTGGATGACGGCACAAAGGTTTACGCGATGGTTTAAATCTGATAACTATCACGCATGACAATCAATTTATCGTTCCACAATCTCCCGGCGAAACGATTACGCCGCTCGATACATTTGACTTTCTTGTTTTTACTCGCAGCCGTTGTGTCCACGCCGGCCATGGCCCAGGAGCGCGTTAAGATTGCGAACGGAATGCTTGAGGGCGCCTACGACAAAAGTTCTGGTGTCTATAGTTTCAAGGGCATCCCGTTCGCCGCGCCGCCCGTCGGTGATCTGCGCTGGAAACCGCCCCAGCCGGTGAAGAATTGGAGCGGTGTGCGCAAGGCGGATAAGTTTGGTCCGCGCGCCATGCAACTGCCCATCTTTGGTGACATGAATTTCAGATCGGATGGAATGAGCGAGGATTGCCTTTACCTGAACGTCTGGACGCCAGCCAAGGCGGGCAAGCAAAAACTGCCGGTGCTGGTCTATTTCTATGGCGGCGGGTTTATTGCGGGCGACGGCTCGGAACCGCGTTACGACGGCGAGAGCATGGCCGAAAGGGGTATTGTCGCCGTTACGGTCAACTACCGTCTCGGCATCTTCGGCTTCTTCGCCCATCCAGAGTTGGCGAAGGAATCGCGGCATCATGCGGCGGGTGACTATGGCTTGCTTGATCAGCACGCGGCCCTCGTGTGGGTGCATAAGAACATCGCCGCTTTTGGCGGCGACCCCAGGCGGGTCACGATTGCCGGCGAGTCGGCAGGTTCCATTTCGGTTTCCGCGCAGATGGCGTCGCCCTTGTCGAAGGGTTTGTTTGCCGGAGCCATTGGCGAGAGCGGCTCAATCATCGGGGCGCTCTCGGCAGTTCCGCTTGCCGACGCCGAAACGAACGGTGTCAAGTTGGCGTCCAAACTGGGTCTCGGCGAATCGCCGTCGCTCGCGGCACTACGTAACATGCCTGCCGAAGAGTTGCTGCATGCGGCAGCCAAGGCGGGCGGCGTGTGGTTCAACCCGACGGTGGACGGCTACTTTCTCCCGAAAAATCCGGCGCAAATTTTTGCCGCGGGCAAGCAGATGCACGTGCCGTTGCTGGCCGGGGTGAATTCCGAAGAAATGGGCTATTTTGCAGTCTTGGGCCATGATCTGCCGACCGTAGAGAATTACCGCAAGGCGCTGGAGCGGCTTTATCCGGGCAAGGCCGACGAAGTCTTCAAGCTCTATCCGGCTACAAACAAAACCCAGGTCATGGACGCGGCGCAGGCGTTGGCCAGCGACCGGTTTATCAGCTACAGCACCTGGAAGTGGGTTGATCTGGCCACGCAGACCGGCGATCGTCCGACTTATTATTATCTTTTCGCCCACCCGCGTCCGCCGATGCGGCCGGAGATGGGCAACGCGGTGCCGGGCTTGGCCGGGGGCGTTATGACCAATTCGCCGTCCACAACTCATCCGCAACCTCAGTCGCGCGGCGCGGTGCATTCGGCGGAGATCGAATACGCGCTGGGCAATCTCGCCTCGAACAAGGTCTATGCCTGGACGCCGGAAGATTACCAAATCTCGAAATTGATGCAGACGTACTTTGCCAACTTCATCAAGTCCGGCAGCCCGAATGGGCCGGGTCTGCCCAACTGGCCGGAATTTGACAGTGGAGAACGCTTGGTCATTGAAGCAAATCCCCTCCCGGAAAAGATGGACCAGCTCCGGGCGCGATATGAGTTTCTCGATCAACTCTCGAACAAGAAATAGATCACGTTCACCCTGTCGTTCACAAGTAGTCATCGACAAAAGCATCAGTGTGAGCCAAAACTCTGTGAGCCGGAAACACCAATGCGAACCGGACAACCACCGATGGCCGCCACCCAGCGACACGTCAAAGATTTCACCGCCAAATGCTGGCGGCGTAAGACCAACCCCACATGATCTCCTTTACGGTTTCTCAAATCGCCGAACGCGTCCGAGGTGAAGTCCTTGGTGACGGATCAACGCGCCTGACGGGATTTGCCCCGGCCGAAAATGCCCGGGACGGCGACCTCACCTTTGCCGACAATCAGGAACATTTCGTTGCGGCGGAACAAAGTGCCGCGGCGGCGATTCTGGTGTCGGGCGGTTTCAACTCAACGAAGAAGGTTGTGATCCGTGTGCCCAGCGCCCGCGTTGCGGTGGCAAGGTTGTTGCCTGTGTTTTTTCCTCCGGACCAGTACCCGCAAGGCATTCATCCCAGCGCGAACATTGACCCGTCGGCCCAGGTTGATGCGACGGCGCATATCGGACCAAACTGCGTGGTTGGCGTCCGCGTGCAGATTGGCCCACGGTCCATGTTGCTGGGCGGAAATTATATCGGGCGCGATTGTACCCTGGGCGAGGATGTCTGTCTGTTTCCCAACGTGGTGATTTATGCGAAGACGGTCATCGGTCATCGCGTGGTAATTCACGCCGGGACCGTAATTGGTTCCGACGGCTACGGTTATGTTTTCGACGAAGGCTGGCATCGCAAAGTGCTGCAGGTCGGCAACGTCATCATTCACGACGATGTCGAGATTGGCGCCAACGCGGCGATTGATCGCGCTGCGCTGGGCGCCACCGTGATCGGCGCCGGAACGAAGATTGATAATCTCGTACATGTGGCGCACAACGTGGTCATGGGCCGCCATTGTCTGGTCATGGGCCAGGTCGGGTTCGCGGGCAGCACGCAGCTTGGGGATTACGTCGTCATCGCATCGCAATCCGGCATCGCGGGGCATTTGAAAGTCGGCCAGCAGGCCGTCATCGGTGCGAAATCGGGGGTCATGCGCGACATTCCGGACGGCGGAAAAGTTCTGGGCATTCCGGCGATGCCCGACAAACAGGCGAAGCGGCAAATGATTGCGGTGCAGCAATTGCCGGAGATGATTCGCCGCCTGCGCGAACTGGAAAAGCAAGTCGGAGAGCTTGTCGCAAAACTGGGTGGCCATCCATAAGCGGCGCAGTGATTGGGGGGAGCTTGCGCAATTATCCCCAATTCATGAACTTACGAACGTCGGCGGGACGGTGATAGAGTCTGAACGACATGGATGCCAACGGCGCGATATTCGGCCCAAAAGATATTTGTGAATAACCCTTGCTATTACCCGGAAGGGTGCGACACTTGGCCCGTCTGTTAGATAGCACAGAGCTTCCACGGCATGGTGAATCTTCAAGTGAACCTGGTTCAGTGATGATTTGAAATCCGATTAACGGGAACAGTCTGGTCAAAGCAAAGTTCAGTCTAGGACAGTAAAAACATCACATGAGCAATAAATTGTTTGTCGGGAATCTATCCTTCGACATCACGGAAAACGACCTGCAGGACGCCTTTGCGGCGCACGGCACGGTCACGGAAACGAACCTGATGATGGACCGCGTGAGCGGCCGTCCGCGGGGCTTCGGCTTCGTCACCATGAGCACGCCCGAAGAGGCGCAGAAGGCCATCGAGGCGCTGAACGGCTCCCAGTTGGGCGGTCGCGCCCTCACGGTCAACGTGGCCAAGCCGCGTGAAGAGCGCGCGCCCGGTGGCGGCGGTCGTCGTGAATACGGCGGCAGCAGCCGCGGCTACAGCGGCGGCGGTCGCAGCCGTTACTAAGCGGTTGGGGATTTCGGGCGGGGTTCGGACAACCCGGACTCCGCCTTTTCGTTTTGGGGTGCGTCCTGACCGTTGGTCTGCGGGATGTCGCTGTCCGTCACAGACCCGGTTGTTTCGCTTGTTATGAAAGAAGAACACATTGAAGTAGAAGGTCGCGTCACCACGGTGCTCCCCGGCACGATGTTCCGCGTCGAACTCGACAACAAACATCTGGTGCTGGCGACGATCTGCGGGAAGATGCGAAAGCGCTGGGTGCGCCTGACCGTCGGCGACCGCGTGAAGATGGAAATGTCGCCCTACGACTTGAACAAAGCGCGCATCACCTGGCGGTTGCGTTAATAATTTCGCGCGGCGATTCCCCCGAAGCCGCGAATCTGTCTCTTGCTTGCAGAATAAATGGCTTGCGGAATTCAACCAAGTCACGGCCCGGACTCGTCCACCACACGTTCGATGCGCCGGTCAGGGATAAGCCACAACAAGGCGACGAACGCATAAATGCAACAGGAGAGCCCTGGCTGGAAGAACGATACCGCGATGCCAATGGCGTAGAGAACCGGAGACAGCTTGCCCTTGAAATCACGACCGATGGCCGCCGCCAGTTTGGAATCGCGGCCCTGCTGGCCGATGATGCTGTTCTGCAGAATAAAGTAGGCGAGGGCGGCCAGCAACAGCACCGCACCGTAAAGCGCCGTGGGCGCCGGTGTGAAATGATTTTCCCCCATCCAGCCCGTGACAAACGGGAACAGCGACAGCCAGAACAGCAGGTGCAGATTCGCCCACATCATCGCGCCGTTCACCTTACGGACGGCCTTCAACAGGTGGTGATGGTTGTTCCAATAAATGCCGAGGTAGATGAAACTCAACACATAGGTCAGAAAGACCGGCAGCAATGGTTTCAAGTCGGCCAGTTCAGCCGGGTGCGGCCTTTGTTCCGTCGGATGTGGCACGTGCAATTCCAGCACCATGATAGTGATGATGATGGCCAGCACGCCGTCGCTGAAGGCTTCGAGCCGGTTCCTGTCCATGCGCGATGTTAACCGGAGAATAAGCGTCGGCGCAATCGCGACGGTGGTTTGGTACCTGGCAATTTGCCCTTTCGGTGGGGCGAGCGTCCTCGTGAACCGGGAAATTTGGTAGGGACGTCGCGCTGCGGCGTCCGGTCATCGCAGCGCGATGACCCTACCATAGGCTCGTCAGTAGCCTCGCCCCACCTATGCGTGGATTCAATTCAGATCAAACAACAACACCTGTGCCCGGCCTTTGCCGGCGAGTTCCAGTTTCGGTTCAGCGCTGACGGCTGCGGCATCACCGCCACGAAGCGTCTTGCCGTTCAATGTCACCTCGCCTTCGGCCACATGAACCCAGGCATGACGCTTCGGCTTGAGCTCGTGTGTCACGGTCTCGCCATTGCTGAACTTCGCGAGCCACAGGTCGGCGTCCTGGTTGATGCGGAGGCTGCCATCGCGTCCCGATTTGCTGGCGACCAGATTCAACCGGCCCGGCGCCGCATTCGAATACACCTTTTCCGCGTAGGCCGGTTTGGCTCCGTGTTTGTCGGGCTGTATCCAGATTTGCAACAAATGCACCGCTTCATCCTTGGACGGATTGAATTCGCTGTGCTGCACGCCCGTGCCGGCGGCCATGTATTGCACTTCGCCGGTGCGGATCACGCGGCCGTTGCCCATCGAATCTTTATGCTCCAGCGCGCCGCTAAGGATGTAGGTGATGATTTCCATGTCGCGATGCGGATGGGTTCCGAAACCCATGCCCGGCATCACGAGATCGTCGTTGATCACGCGCAAATCACGGAACCCCATCCATTGGGGATCGTAGTAATCGGCGAATGAAAACGTGTGGTACGTGTTCAGCCAGCCGTGGTCGGCGTGGCCCCGTTCGTTGGCTTTTCTAATCGTCATCATATTGCTTTAAGATGCCCTTGTTTGTACTCTCCGCAATCAGGCACTTTTGAGTGCCCTTGGCACATGAATCTCAAGACCGTGGAATGCGAAGTCGAACGCCTGCTGGCCGTGATTGGCGGCAAATGGAAAGTGCTGATTTTGCGGGAATTATTCAATGGTGCGCGGCGGCACGCCCAATTGTGTCGGGCGTTGCCGGGCATCAGCCAGAAGGTGCTCACCGCCCAGCTTCGGGAACTGGAACTGGACGGCGCGGTGCTACGCAAGGTTTATGAAGCCAAACGCCCGCACGTCGAGTACTCGCTGACGCCCTTCGGCGAAAGGCTGCGCGGATTGATTCTGCAAATGCACGGTCTCGCCATGCAAAACTGCGAAGTGCTCAAACGGCGGCCGCCAGCGGGACGGTTTGAGCGGACGAGCTGATGAATTGTCCAATTGCCTGCGCTATCTGATCGAAGAAAGTTTTTCCGGTGGCTTAACAGAGGTCGTCTAATGTTCACGCGGACACCGGGCTTAAAAGGGTTTCTGAGACCTTGGTGCCGTTGACGGGAATCGCCGTGTCCAGCAAACGCTCCATGACGTCCGCCGCCGTGTAGGAATCGCAACCGGGTTTGAGAAACTGGGCGACGTTCGCGACATCGTCGCCGGCGGTCATCAGGGCCAACTCCTGATCGAGTTCGGAACGCACTTGGGCGAGGCCGACGTTGGCGACCAGTCCATTGCAGAGGCATTTGCGGCCCTGCGCGTCGGCGACCGTTCCGCCTTTTTTGATATAATCATCCACCGGCTCGGCGGGACAACGGTACCCCGGCGTGCCATCTGGTTTGCGATAGAGATGCCGAAGATAACCCAGGTCGCAGATGCGTGTCCGGGCCGCGTATTGGTCGGCGTGCGAAAGCGTGCCTTCCATCTGGACCACCTTGAATGGAAAGCCGGTCGGCGAGGCAATCGGGTCGGTAAAGACGCGCGCGGTGCCGGCGCGGCTCATTTGCAGGGCCCGTTGTTTGAGTTCGGGGCGCAGGCCGGATTCGTTGCAGAACGCGAACGCCGTTCCCACTTGGATACCGGTGGCGCCGAGGCGCAAGGCATCGGCCAGCCGGCCCGGCCGCCCATACGAACCGGCCAGCCAAAATGGCAAACCGAGCGCGCGGATTTTTTCAAGGTCAACCACATCGCGTTCGCCATATATCGGTTCGCCGATGGCATTGAGTTGCAGCGGGCCGCGCGGCGGGGCGTTGTGGCCGCCGGCGGTGTCACCCTCGACCACAAAACCATCCACACGTCCATTGGCCTTCTTGGCCAGCGTCATGGCGAGGGTGGCCGAAGCGACGATGCCGAGGAATTGCGGGCGTTTGGAAGCCGGCGGCTGGCCGTTGCAGAAGGCGCGCGGGTCAAACTTGGAAAGAAACTCTTCGCCGGGCAACGCGCCGATGACATCAATCTTTAATTGGGCCGGTTCACCAACCGCCAGACAATCCAGTGCGCCGGGGATGGCGCGTGGTATGCCGGCGCCCATGAGCACATAATCCACGTTGGCCAGCATGGCGCCGTAAAGCGAAGGCAGGGTGGGCAACTGGATTTTTTCCAGAAAATTGATGCCAACCAGTCCGTCATGGCCTTCCTTGGCCAGGAACACTTCCACGAAGTTGGCCACCACCGTCAATTCGACGAGCGCCGCACCGGGGCGGAGCGTCGGCATGGGAGCGGCTTTGAACGGTGCCGCTGGCGATTTTCCACCGGGAACGAAATATTGCGCCAGCACCCGCGCGGCGATGGCAGGAATGGGGAAATGGTTCAAGGCGTGGCGCAAGCGGCCATTGAGATCACCCAGTTGCAGATTGCGGGCCAGAATGATGGCGAGTCCCGTCCCGGAAACGACGCCGAGCTGGCCCAATCGCGAAATGGTGCGCGCCAATGTCCACCCGGACACGGCCACGCCCATCCCGCCCTGAATGATCTTTGGTTGTGACATAATAGCTGAACTACAATTTCCAGCAAGTTCCGCTCCACAAGGAGAGGAGCTCTCGACAGAAAATCGGAATCTCGAATAGGTGTTCCTTGAAACACCCGGCGGGAATCCGTCGGAAACCGACGCTGTTGTAGTTTAAGCTTACTGCCGTTGAATGGGAAGCGCTATTTTAAGAAATTATTGCTTCTTGTTTGTGGGCTGGTGACCGGCTCGGCTCCGAAAATCTCACCGACAGATATCCGGTCACATGCAACGGAAACTTAGCAGCCGTTTGACAGATTCAGAAACGGGTTTACTTGTTACCAATCGCCGAAAAGGCGGAGATGTAACATGAGAATTGTGGATAAAAATTTTGGCGTGCTGCCGGTGACGGATGAACACGACCTACTGAATAGCCAGGCTACGACACGAAACGACCCAGTGTCGGACGGCCCATTGCTGGACGCGTATTCCAACGCCGTCGTCAATGCGGCGGAAACGGTGAGCCAGTCGGTCGTGAAGATTGATGTGCGTAAAAGCGGGGCACGAGGCACGAGGCACGAGGCTGGCGGCAGTGGTTCCGGCTTCATTATCACACCGGACGGGTTCATCCTGACCAACAGCCACGTGGTCCACGGCGCGGACAAGATTGAAGTCACGCTGGCCGATGGACGGCACCCGGACGCGCATCTTGTCGGCGAAGACCCGGACACGGACCTGGCGGTCATCCGCATTTACGCGCCGAACCTCAGGCCGGTGCGGCTCGGCGATTCCAACCAGTTGCGGGTCGGCCAGGTGGCCATCGCCATCGGCAATCCGTACGGCTTTCAATACTCGGTGACGGCAGGCGTGGTTAGCGCGGTTGGACGATCGTTCCGGTCCAGTTCGGGCCGGCTGATGGACAACATCATCCAGACCGACGCGGCCTTGAACCCCGGCAATTCCGGCGGGCCGCTCGTCAATTCGCGCGGCGAAGTCATCGGCGTGAACACGGCGGTGATTCTGCCGGCGCAGGGACTTTGCTTTTCCATTGCCATCAACACGGCAAAATACATCGCGGGCTGGCTCATCAAGGACGGCGTCATCCGGCGCAGTTATCTTGGCGTGGGCGGACAGACGGCGAAGATTCACCGGCGGTTGGTACGGCATTTCCATCTGCCAAACGAAACTGGAATGCTGGTGGTCAACGTCGAGCTGGGCAGCCCTGCCAATCGCGCAGGGTTGCGTGAAGGCGACATGATTGTGGAGTTTGACGGGCGGGCCATCACAGGCATTGACGATTTACACAAGCTGCTCACCGGCGCGCAAGTGGGCGTTCGCCTGCCGCTCACGGTCATCCGATATACGGAGAAGCTGCAATTGGGAATTGTTCCCGAAGAATCGGGACTGAAATCAAATTAGGCCACCGTTTCCCGCAGCGCGGCGGTTGGATGGAACCTGAAAAATCATGGCTCAGAAAAAAATTACGATTGATCCCAAGGTCAGGATTGGCCACGTCCATTTGAAGGTGGCCGACCTGGAACGCGCGCTGAACTTTTATTGCGGCGTGCTGGGCTTTGAATTGATGCAACGCTTCGGTTCGCAGGCGGCATTCATTTCGGCGGGCGGTTATCATCATCACATCGGTCTCAACACATGGGAAAGCGCAGGCGGGTCGCCGCCGCCATCGGGCACGACGGGTTTGTATCATCTGGCCATTTTGTACCCAACGCGAGCCTTGCTGGCAGATGCATTGCGGCGCGTGCTGGCGGCGGGCGTTGAGTTGGAAGGCGCATCCGACCATGGTGTGAGTGAGGCAATTTATCTGCGCGACCCGGACGACAACGGCGTGGAGCTTTACTGGGACCGCCCGCGCGAGCAATGGCCGCGTTCGCCCGACGGTGGCGTGGCGATGTTCACGCACCGGTTGGATTTGGATTCATTGCTCGCGGAAAGGCACGGTTGACCCGTCACGTTGCCAGCCATCCGCAGGGGTTGGCAGCCCGGCAAAAGTTCGGGCGATTTTCGGGGTTTAAAAGCACTCTTGGAGAGGCCTAAAATCGCCAAAACGCTAGGGTGAAACGATGCGATAATAGCGTTGGCCGCCGTCGGCTGGATTAGGATCGGTAAAGATTACCGTAGCTCCATTTGCATTGGTCGCACTTCCAGCCAATGTGGTCCACGAAGCGGAAAGAAGATTGGTCGTTGCTTCGACATGGTAGGAGAAGCCCGGAGTCGTGGCGTAGGTCAGTGTCACAGAACCATCACCGTTCATTAAGATGCTCGGAATGTTTTGTTGCGGGGGGCTGCCGCCCGTGGCCGTAAAACTGGCGAGCTCGCCGATCGGTCCGTTCATTGTGACCGAAACCGCGCTGTTATTTCCCGAATACGACCCGCTCCCTGTGCCCGTCCAACTGCCGAAGCCGTAACCGTTGGACGCCATGGCGCTGATGTTCACCACCGCCCCGCTGTTCGCCCACAAACTTCCCGGACTCACACTGCCGCCCACACCAGTGTTCATGGTCAGGTAATACTGCGTCGTGAAGTTTGCCGTGTAGGTGGTGGGGTTGAGGGGCGCGACGGTATGCGAAATCGTCCCGTTGTCGCTCCAAGAATTCCAGACATATTGAATCCCCGTGCCGCCGCTCTGCGGCGAGGTGGTGGCGATGGTGTGATTTGAACCGGGCGTCCAAGTGAAGGTCTGGGCGCTGGAGTTCGTGCCATCCACCGCGAAGGAAAGCCCGGAAAGACTGGTCTGCACCGTGACGCTGATGGCGTTCGTCACGAAATTAAAGGTGAAGCTGCCGCCGGACGCGTTATTCACGCTGTTTATCACTGAATTGCTCACCGCCAGACTCCCTTTTGCGCCACTTAGCGCCAAAAGACCGGGTGAGCCGAAGTAGCCCACGCCGGAATTGGGAATGTTGACGCTCGACGCGATCGCATTTGCCAACGTGCTTAGGCTCCCTCTGATGCTCATGCCATAGGAAGCGCTGTTCGTTATGTTCAGATTGTTGAGGTTGACGCCGGTAATGCCGCCGCTGTACGTGTCCTCGCAGAACTCAAGTGCGCCGCGCCATCCGTATCCGCCGGTATTGTCACCACCGCAACGAATAATGTCACAGCGCTGGACCACCGTGGTTCCGCTGAAAGTATTCCCGCCCACGGGAAAGGTGGTGCTGATCAGGACGCCGCAGTTGTAGGTGGTATCGAAAAACTGGCAATCTTCAATTCGGTTGTAGGCGCCACCGTAGATGGCGCCGCCGTTGGCCAGCCATGACTGTTCCGCCGTGCAGTGGGTGACGACATTGGTACTGTACGAATTCGCCCCGGCTGTGCTCGCGGGCCACATGGCAAAGCAATCGTCGCCGGTGCCCCGGGCTGTGCAGTTGGTGACCGTCGTACCCTGCATCCCATAGTTGATATTGATTCCGTCCGCAATCGTGTCGCGGAAACGGCAGCCGTTCACCACCAGCCCCTTCGAATTTTGAAGCCACGCGCCGGTCTTGGTGTGCTCCACCCAGATGCGCGAGATCGTCGAGCCGGTGCCGTAGGATCCGCCCAGACCATCATTGGCTTCACTGTCATTCCGGTAGTTCAGGTAACCCTGGATGGCGAAATCAGCCAGATTAATGTTGTTTCCCGAGCCGTTAACGGTGACCCGCGAGGATGGAGTCGTGTTGTAAACGTTCGGATTCCCGATGAGAGTACTGTACCACATGCCGGCGCCTTGGAAGGTGTGGTTGGCAGCCACCGTGATGGTCCCTTGAATCAGGTAGGTTCCCGGCGGGATCCAGATATAAGGATATGAGCCTTGTTGGGCCGCTGTCTGAAACGCGGAGGTGCTATCGTTGACTCCAGTGGGATCCGCACCCCAGTAGGTAATGGATTGATAACCACCCGGCTGAGTGCGCGGTGCGGCCACATTTTCCAGGTCAACCAGGTCAATGTCGTAGAAAGAAGCGGTGTCGTTGGTACCTACTTGTAAGCGCACCTTGTCGCCCGGGTTGATGCTCAGGCCGTTGGTATGCACCTCGTCATAGAAGTTTCTGGGCGAACCGGAAGACGGGGTGTTGGACCACGCTGGCAATCCGTTGCCGTAACTCCCATACAGCCAGGAATACTTGGAGGTCACCGGCAATTCCATGATATTCGTAGTGTTCGCATTGTAGATCCACAGATTGATGGTGTAATCAGCGCCGCCACCGCCCGAGGTGTCGGGTACGCTGTAGCGCACGACAATGGAATTGGCGTTCGTCTGCGCGGTGAACTCCACGTATTGGCCCGTGCCGCCTAGTTGAACGCATTGCCGCCCGGACGATTCCCCGGCGACATTATTGGCAGCATAACTCGATAGTATTGTGCCGCCGCTGATTGTCATGTTTTCCGCTTCGTAAGTCGTCCACGGTACCGTTGCTCCGCTATACGCCTGTGCAGAATGAATCGAGACAATAGACATAACGACAAAAGCAAAGAGGCGGGTCCGGCAAATGATCTCACGGAAACATGAAATTAAGGAAACGGTATTTATTAATTGGCTCATATCAGATTTTGATGGGGTTGTGCAACGCGACACGCAGAGCCGATTAATGGCTTTTTGCTGATGACAAAACGACGTCATTTCTTGATTCTGTGATAAGCTTCCACAAGAAGCTTGCGCCCGATAGTCGCATGAAGTGGGGACTGCCCTCCGGTATGCGGAGGGCGCTTGCCGCCACGCGCCAGACTGCCATCAATTCAACTTCGCCAGTTCAGCTTCGAACAATTCCCTGGTCTTGGCTTGAACGTCGGCGAGTTGGAGTTCGCCTTTATCCAGCTTGGCCAACAACGCCTTCTGCGCGAGATAATCCTTGTTCGCCACGCCCGCCTTGCTTTGCAGCATGCGCCAGGCTTTGCGGCGCTCCACGGCGAACAACACCATCTGCCGGCTCACGGCAAAATATTTAATCTGCCCGTTGACGTCGGCCTTGATGTAACAGCCGAAGTTCGGGACGTAGGAACGATGGTTCCGGTCGAATACGCGCCGGTAAATCACATCATCCTGCGTAATCAACACCAGCATGTCGTCGAGATGAATCAATTCCCGCGCTTCCTCTTCCCTGATGGCCTTGACGTGTTTGCGGAACCGGGTTTCGGTGATGGCCCAGTGCGCCACGGTGAAGTTGTATTCCTCGCCGGTCGCCTTGAATTTCGTCCGCCACCAGTCGCGGTTCGGCGTGGGATTGCCCTTCAGGTCGAACGCTTCCTGCGCCGTCTCGCCATTGCGCGGATTGAACACAAATTCCGGCATGCCGCGCGCGTCGCGGACGAGCTTGGCCTGGTCGGCGCTCATGTTGTCGGGCACGCCGTGCTCGGGCTGGCAGGTGGTGTAGGCCTGGAAAAACGCCGTGCCGCGGTATTCGAGCCCTTCGAGCATCGCCTTGTACAGCTTCGCCGCGTTGGCCATCGAGACCTGCGCCACGAACGGCGAGCCGTGACCGCTGGTGAACGCTTCGGCCACGTTTTTCTTTTCAATCAATTTGCCCTGCGACGCCACGCCAAACTGGTTCATGTCGTAGCCGCCCAGCATGGTCGAGGAATCCGAGTTCTGGCCGCCGGTGTTGGAATAGACCTGCGTGTCGAGCATGAGGATTTTCACGTTCGGCCGGTTTTGCAGGATCACCTTGGACACGTTCTGGAACCCGATGTCGCCGAGCGCGCCGTCACCGCCAATGGTCCAGATCTTCGGCAGCTCGCGGATTTCCTGGTCGGTCATCAACGCATCGTCGAGGTGCGTGAGCATGAACAGGTCAGCCGCGGACATGACGCCTTCGGCGCGGTCGAGCAGCGCGTCGGCCAGGCGTTCGGGCACCACCGAGCGGTGCGCGTGGTTGATGATGAGCGATTCGCCGAGCAGCCACGAAATCGTCGCGCCATCCTGGAACAGCGAGTTCATCCACGGATACGGATGCGGATTGGACGGCGGCGTGGAGCCATAGACGGTGTTGCAACCGGTGCTGGCGCCCATGAACATGACGCTCATGCCGTTGGCGCGCCGGCCGTCAATGGACTGCAAATTGCGGTGATTGAATGCGTCCTGTCGCATCACGGCCACGATGCCGCCGATAATCTGCTCGTCGGTGATGGCGCCGTGTTTGGCCTCATAATCGGCGATGCGTTTGGCGGTATCGTCGTCGTCTTCGCCGCCCAGGCCCATGATGATGTGGGCAACGGCTTTGCGGAACAGTTGGTATTCGGCCTCATCGCGCTGCTTCAACGCTTGGAGCTTCGCCAGTCCTTCGCTTTCCAGCCGTGCAGCCTTGGCGCGCAGGCGGTCAGCTTTCTTGTGATATAGCGGGCGCATGTACGCTTCAGTGACGGACGCCGCCGCGCGCAACACGCTTTTCTCGCCGCACCCGGCGCACGCGCCGTCGCCGGACACGAGCGCCTCGTAATTGCGGCGGACCATGAGATGATTGCGCAACGCGGCCTCGCGCGAATTCGCCGCGTCGTTGTCGTTGTACAGACCGAGAAATTTCTGCGGTGTGTCGGGTAGCAGGCGCGAGAAAATCTGCGCCGTCGTCAGGTCGGCGTTCAAATCCTCCGTCTCGCGCGTCATGCGGAGCGCGTCGTGGTCGCCGCAAACCTGCACGCATTCGCCGCAACCCTTGCACAGGTCGGAGACGAAGATGGAGAACAACCCGCCGCCGCCGGGTGTTTTGGCTTCCAGCGACCGGAAGATGGCGGGCACGTTCGAATACGCCAGCGGCAGTTTGTCAATGATGCCGGTGAACTCGGCCTTCGTGTGTTCGCCGACGGTGGTCAGCGCGTTGACTTCGGCGCGGATGATGTCCTTGAACGGCACGTTGGAGCGGGCCTTGATCGATTCGTTCATCTTCGCGCGGGCCCGTTCCTCGATGCCTTTCAATTCGGCGGCCAGTTTCGAGCGTTCGGCGGGGTCGGTGACGTAGTAATGCACGGCGGTCTTCAGGACCATCGCGACCTCCTGCGCCATGTTGGGCAGGGCCGTGTCCGGGCAGGCGGTGATGCATTCCATGCATTGGGTGCAATTCTCGGCGATGTACACCGGCGTTTCGCGGCGGGCAACGTACTTCGACTGGGTCGCACCTGAGCCGGCGCCCATTACGCCGAGCGACGCGAGCGCGCTGGCGGGCTGGTGATAGCCGAGGCCGTGGCGAAATTCGGCATCGAACTTGGCCAGCGTCTGGAAGGCGTAGCGCGGCGTCTGTTGCGCGGGCGTGGGAATGCCCGTGCCGCAGACCGACCCGCAACCGGCGGTGGGAATCAACGGTTCGTGCTCGTGCGGCGCCACCGGCGGGTTGCGCATCGAGGAACGGTCGGGTTCGTTGAACTCGCCGTATTTGATTTCCTGCACCCGCGAGAAACCTTCGGTCATCACAGTCATGTTCGACGTGACGACGTCGTCGCCGAAGCGCCCGAATTTCTTCTGGTACTGCTTCTTGACGGTGGCGTGGAAGGTCTCGTCGGAAATGCGGTTCTGTCGGAGGAACGGCGAGACGCGGAAGAACGCGCCCAGGAACGAATTGCCCTGCATGCGCAGTTGCAGCTCGGTCTTGCTCGTCGCCTTTTTGGCAATGTCGAACCCGGGCAGGATATAAACGTGAATGTCGTTGTCCTTGACGAACCGCCGGTGGTGGGACGGGATGCGTTGCCAGGCAGTCTCCGGAGTGTCGCTGGATTCCCAGACGAGGCAGCCGCCGGGCTTTATGCCTTCCAGCGGGTTCGTGTGCGTGAACGCCTTGGGATCGCAGCAGAGTACCACGTCCACGTGGTTGAGCTCGCAGTTCACCTTGATGATGTCGGGCGCGACGGTGAGGTAATAATTCGTCGGGGCGCCTTTCTTTTCCGAACCGTACTTCGGATTGGCCATGACGAACAATTTTTCCTTGAGTCGGCCGTCGGCGTCGTATTCGGGTTCGCGCTGTTTGATGAGGTCGCCGAATTCACCGACGATTTCCCCAAGGTTTTTGCCCGTGGTGATCATGCCCCAACCGCCGATGGAATGGAACCGCACCGCGATGGCGCCGTCCGGCAGCAGCGACGGCCTTTCCTTGCTGATGACCGCGTAGGGATGATCAATGCCGAGGGTGAAATAAGTCTCGCCGCCCGCCGCGCCCGCGCCGTCCTGGCGGCGGGTTTGGCCGATGGCAAACTCGTAGGCGCCCAGCGTGTGTTCGGGCCGGAAATCGCGCGAGCCGATGCCGTAACTGCCGCGGAAAAGGCGTGGAGTTTCGTCGGGCGTCAGGCCCGGCAACGCGCCGCCGAACTTCGCGGCTTCGTTGGCCTTGCCTAGCGCCACGCGGATGTCGCGCGCCAGCGGATTGTCACCGGCCATGCCTTCGTCCGTGCGCTCAAGGATGATGACATTTTTCTTGCCGCGCAGGGCGTTGATGACGGCGGCCTCGGGAAACGGGCGAATGACGTTGATATGAATGGAACCGACCTTCGCGTTGCGTTTCTCGCGCAGGTAATCGCACGCTGCTTCAATGTTGTCGGCCGCGCAACCGAGCGAAACGAATACCGTGTCCGCGTCGTCGCATTTGTACTGGTGAATCAGTCCATAGACACGACCAGTCAGCCGGCCGAATTCCGCGTAAGCATCCTCGAGAAACTTCAGGATGGGCTCGTTGAAATTATTGCGGCGCGCGACCACGCCGTTCATGTGATGTTCCTGGTTCTGGACCGGGCCGAGCAGGATGGGGTTTTTCAGGTCCATCATCTCCGGCACGCGCCGGCGTTTCGAGCCGAACAATTCGCGCTGGGCGGGCGTCGGACATTCGATGGTGTCATCGGCGGCGCCGAGGAATTCACGGAGCAGATCGGCTTCCGGCGCGAGGTAGGTGCGCTCGGAATGGGTAGTGAGCATGCCGTCCTGGATGTTCATGCCCGGGTTGAGCGAGAGTTCATTGACCTTGCGGAGAATGATGCCCTGGTCGGCCGCCTGCTGGGCGTCCTTGGCAATGACCATGGTCCAACCGGTGTCGAGTGCGGCGTAGAAATCGTCATGACCGCAATGGACGTTGAGGGCGTGTTTGGTGAGGGCGCGGGCGCCGACTTCGAGCACCATGGTGGAGAACTTGCCGGGCGCATGATAGTACTGCTCCATGGCATAAGCGATGCCTTGGCCGGAGGTGAAGTTGACCGTGCGCTTGCCGCTGACCGCGTACGCCGTCGCGCCGCCCTGCGCGGCATGTTCGCCTTCCGTCTCGACCGCGATTTTCTGGTGGCCCCAAACGTCGAGTTCGCCGGCGGCAAAGGAGCCTTGGTAAATCTCACCGCCCTCGGTGGACGGCGTGATGGGGTAAAAGACGCCGCCTTCGGTGATCCGTGTTTCGACATGTTCGGCCACGAGGAAATTGCCGTTGCAGGTGACGCGGACGCCGGGATATTTGGGGGCAGTAGGATTGGGTTTGGCCGGGGAAACGCCGGCCTTTTTGGCAGACTCAGATACTTGGCTCATAGGCACGCTTTCAAAAGGCAGCCAAACTGGCTGCTGCTGGGCTTATAACATTGGAAACTTAACCCCGATTGCTGCAAGAGCAAAGCAAAAGTTGTTGTCGTGACTACAGTTTTAGGCTGGTGTTCGGATGAATCCGGACAGGCGGCCAATTGACAGTTTCGTATAGCGGTTCTATGAGCAACACGGCCTATCAAATTTGCGAAGCCTTGTGGTTTTTGCATCCGGTGCAGTGTAAATGCCCTGTAGCCGTTTGGCGTTTACCTGCCACTGCTTATTGCCGTGGCGACCATTGCGTTCGTGGTCATCATCCGCGGTCATGCGCAGCAAAGCCGGGGAGAAAAACAAATACTGCTGCCAAAATTTTTTACGTCACCGCTTTGCTTCCTCGCTCCGCAGCCAAAAATCCTCTCGTTCCGCGTTACCGGACGTTGTCCTTGTCCAGCACAGGCCGAGGAACCACCATACGATTACCGGTCCGGCAAACAAGTTTTTGGTAAATCTTTGCGCTACGGCCTCAGTCTTGCAGTACCGGAAGAATTTTGGCGTTGCCGTTGATAAATTGTTTCGTTTCGTCCAAGGACGCGCGCACCGCTTCAGTCAGCGTTTCGATGCCGAAGGGTTTGGCGAGAAACCGGATGTCTTTGGCGTGACCATTGATGTCGGCGCTGTGACCACTCATATAGATGGCTTTCAAGGCTGGTTTCCCGGCCTGCAAGGTGCTGGCCAATTCCCAGCCTGAGACGCCGCCGGGCATGACGAGGTCGGTCAGCAACAGGTCAATTTGATCGAGGCGGGAAGACCAAGAGTGAAGGGCTTGGACTCCGGAACACTCCGCGAAAACCCGGTAGCCGCGTTGTTGCAGTGTGAGGCAGAATAGTTCGCGCAACCCTGGCTCATCTTCGACAAGGAGGATGGTTTCGCTGCCGCCGCGCGCCGGTTGGACGGGCGTCAAAGGCTTGGCGGGGATGACCGGGAGCGAGGACATTGGGAAAAAAATCCTGAACGAAGTGCCTTTGCCAACTTGGCTTAAGACCTCAATCCAACCTTCGTGCTGTTTGACGATGCCATAGACGCTGGCCAGCCCCAGCCCCGTGCCTTTGCCGACATCCTTGGTAGTAAAGAACGGTTCAAAAATGCGGGACTGATTTTCGGGGGCGATGCCGCAACCGGTGTCGGTCACGGACAAACAAATGTGCGGCCCGGGCCGGGATTCACGGTGCTGGCGGACATGCCCGCGGTCTATGTCACACCTTGCGGTGGACACGGTGATCTGACCGCCGCGAGGCATGGCATCGCGCGCGTTGGCCGCGAGGTTGATCAAAATCTGCTCCAGCATGTTTGAGTCCGCCTTGATGGAGACATTGCCGGGCGCATATTGTGTTTCCAGCGTGATGTTTTCTCCGACCAGATGTCGCAGCATCGGGCACATGCCGGCGATGACTTCATTGAGGTCGAGCGGCTTTGGCTGGAAAATCTGGCGCCGAGTGAACGTCAGCAATTGCCGGGTCAGATTGGCCGCGCGATCCGCAGCCTCAGCAATCGCCGTCAGGGTATCCGTCCGTTTCTCAGCCGGGCAGTCTTCAGTCAGCAACAGGCAAACATAACCTTTGATGATGGTGAGCAGATTGTTAAAATCGTGCGCCACACCGCCGGCCAACTGGCCGAATGCCTCCATCTTTTGCGATTGGCGAAGCTGTTCTTCAAGCCGTTTGCGTTCGGTGATGTCGGTCCAACAACCGACGATTTCGACCGGCTGCTGCGCGGCGTCGCGAAGCAGTTGGCGGTCATCGCGCACCCAGCGCACAACGTCGTCCGAGCGGCGGATGCGGTATTGCAGACTCACGTGATCTTGCGCGAGCAAAGTTTGCAGGCTATCCGACACTGTCAAGCGGTCCGACTCCTCCACGTAATTCCCTTCCGGAGTTTGCTGATACCACTCCTGGATTTTGCGGCCGGTGAAATTGGTGAAGTTGTCGCTGACCCACGACGGGGTCAGGTCACCGGCCTCGAATTTGAGCGAATACAAAACCACCGGGCTCTTAGACAGAAAATGCGTGAGTTTTTCCTGCGTGCCGCGCAGCTCTTGTTCGGTGGTCTGGCGCTGCCGGACTTCCGCGCGCAACTGTTCGTTGAAGGTTTGCAGTTCCTGCGTGCGCTCGCCGATGACGCGCTCCAAGTCACGGATTTTCAGGCGGGACTGTTGCAACAGCGCCCATTTTTCCGCGAGCGTGTTGGCCAATTGCAACACCTCGATGGCGTCGAAGGGTTTTTTGAGAATAACCATCCGGTCCGTGGTCCCGAGCCGGGCGCGAAGATCCTTCCAGGAATAATCCGAATAGGCGGTGCAGAGGATGACTTGCAGGTCGGGATCGGCCCGCCAGAGCTGGGCGGTGGTTTCGATGCCGTCCCAGCCCGGCGGCATACGCACGTCCACGAAGGCCATCGCGAAGGGGCGGCCGGCTTTCACCGCGGCACGCACCGCCGCCAGCGCCTCCTCGCCTTGGAAAGCCGAGGCCAGTTCAAAATCCTGATCGTCTTCTGCCCCAGGCTCCGGCGGTCCGAAAAGGCCAGCTTCAGCGCTTTCAAAGTCGTTTCCGGCCAGATTGGACCGGACCAGGATTTTTTTGAAATCATCGTGGATCGCGGCGCTGTCATCCACAATCAGGATGCGGCGGTTGCGAACCGGGGATTCAACTTTCATAAGGTTGTTGTTTGGTTTTCAATGGCAATTCCAGCGTAAAGGTTGCGCCTTTGTCCGGCCCGTCGCTGTGTGCGAGCAACGCGCCGCCCAGTTGCCTGGCTGCCAGCGCGCCGCTGTGCAGCCCAAAACCGTGTCCGCCCTTTTTTCGGGTCGTGAAACCGTGGTTGAAAATTTTTCTAATGTTTTCCGCGGAAATGCCGACGCCGTTGTCGCTGACGGCGACGCGGATGTGGTCATCGCCGTTGGTGACGCGCACGGTTACCAGGCGTTTTTCCAGGCGGGAATCCAGGCAGGCGTGTTTGGCGTTGGAAGTCAGGTTGAGGAGAATTTGCAACACCTTGTGCTTGTCCACGGAAATTTCCGGCAGGTTAGGCTGGTATTCGCGCTGGATTTTGATGCCTTGTTCCTCCAGTTCGGCGTTGTGGATGCGCAACAAATCCTCGACCAGATCGGTAACCCGGACCTTCTCCACCACGCCGGAGACCTTGCCATAACCCTGTTGAGTCGCGACGATTTCCTTGATGTGCTCAATCTTGGTTTTGACGAAATCAATTTCCTTCAATAACAAGGTCTGCTCGCTAGACAGGAGTTTGCCGAGCTGGGTGAGGAAGTTAGGCAACTGGCTTCCCCGGGGATCGTTCGTAAGAAAATTCCCCAAGTCGAAGGCGTGTTGTTCCAGGAGCCGGGCAGCGTCAATAAGGCGGTTGATCTTGAGTTCCTGCAAATGGCTGGCCACGAGGTTGGCGGAGACATTCACACTGTTAAGCACGTTGCCGACGTTGTGGAGTACGCTGGTAGCCACATCGGACATGCCAGCCTGCCGGGAAACAATCAGCATTTCCTTGTGAATCTTCTCCGCCTCTTGCTGCATCCGCGACCGTTCCTTCACTTCGGCTTTGAGGCGCTCGGCGGTTTGCTGTAACTCGCCGTTTACCTTGGTCAGTTGCGCCGTTTTTTCCCGAATTCTGGTTTCCAGTTCAAACCGGGCCTGCTCCCGGGCGGACTCCTGTTCCAACTGAGCTTCCGCGCGGACAGACTCCGCTCGCAGACGTTCCCTCAAGAGGACTTCCAGTTGAACCAAGCCCGCGAGCAGCAGCAAGGCGATGACACTAAAAATGATGTTGACCTTGACATCGAACTCAAAACTGGTCCGGAAAAGAAACACGCGAAGCAACGCCATCATTGAAATGGCGCAGACGAGCGACCAGCCCACGCGCGCTGCGCCAAAGCAACGGGTCAGCCAAAGTCCGTAACCGAGCACCGCACACTGCAGAAGCACGGACGTCAAAGCGGTGATAGTGGAATAGCTCATGGTAACCCATCAGCGGGTTCAACCCGTAAATGCGGCTTAAGTAAACAGACCGGCCGCTTGTGAATTGCTCAGGGTCATGGCGTTCGCGGAAGGATTGGACGGGTCATTCGGCCCGGATGAGCTGCCCAGAGTGCCGGACTTCCGCGATTTGGTAGATGTAATTCCGAAATCCATATCCGTAACTTTAGCAGAACTCATGCCACCTGAATTCCTTGGGCAGTCGGAAACATAAGTTGAATTACATGACATCACTGCGGTTTTCTGATGCGGATGGAGTGTAAACATAAAGGCGGCAGCAAGCGCGAACGCACTTTGATAGTCTCTTTACCCAGATGTCCGGATTTGGCATTGGGCGAACATGTTCGGCTTCTGGACTGGATTGATGGACGTTACTCGATGGATTCAGCCATCAGACCGAACAACTTTCGCGCGCTGCTAATTGGCTTTCATGCGATGGACCAACATTTCCGCACCGCGCCGTTCGAGACCGCTGATTCGACCGGGTGGAAACCTCGCAGATTATTTCTCTCTGTAGCAATGACGGCGCGTTGGATCAAATACGAATGATTCCGCGTTGAATAGCCACCGCAACGGCCTCAGTCCGATCAGCGACACGGAGTTTTGCCAAAATATTTTTCAGATACCATTTGGTTGTGTTTTCCGTGATGTTCAGAGCATCGGCAATTTGTTTATTGGCCAAACCTTTGACAAGTTCATTGAGGACTTGCAACTCGCGGGGGGTGAGTTCTTCAAACAAACGTCGTGAGGCAAGACGCTTGGCCACTTCTTCCGGGATCCAACGCTGACCAGAAGCCACGGCACGGATGGCGGGCATGAGTTTTTCCTCCGTGGAGTCTTTTAGCACATAACCAGCAGCTCCGGCTTCCAACGCCTTATGAATATCCTCGTCCGTATCAAGGGCGGTCAGCATTAAAATCCGCGCCGCATTGTGGTGTTTGCGAATTTCGACGGTGGCTTCAATGCCGTTTTTGACTGGCATGCGCAAGTCCATCAAGGCAAGGTCAGGATTCAATTTGATAAACAGCGCGGCAGCTTGAGCTCCGTCGGCAGCTTCTGCAACAACCTCCATGTCCGGTTCGGTGTTGACCATGGCGATCAAACCCATGCGAACAATATAATGATCATCAGCAACCAAAATCCGAATCGGTGATGCTTTCTTCATAATCGGTTTGCTCACTGACTAATTTTGGCTCGTGTGTCCACTCGAAGGGAAGCTCGACCCGAATGGTGGTTCCGCTTCCGGGCGTGCTGGTAATTAGAATTTGTCCGCCCAGACGTTTGGCCCTTTCCGACATGCCCAGCAAGCCGAAATGGCCGTCGTTTGGGCCAGGACAGTTCTCCGGCGTAAAACCCTTTCCATTATCCTTAACCTCCAGAATGATATTTTGAACGCCAAACTCGAAATCAATCTTCACCCAATCTGCGCCAGAATGTTTGACCGCGTTGGTAACGGCCTCTTGACCGATCCGCAGTAAATTCTCTTCAATAATCTCAGGCAAAGGACGAACGCTGCCTTTGGTTTCCACTTCGACGCGGATGCCTGCGCTGTCGGCAATTTGGTTTCCACTGATCAACAACGCGCTGGACAAATCAAACTCCTCGAGCTCCCTGCTTCGCAGATCCCAGATGGATCTGCGCAAATCCACCCGGCTCATTCGCACCATATTCCGGACCAGCCCAAGATGGTAGCTGGCAGTCTCAGGGTTCTGCTGAAATAACTTTGCGACAGTATTCAACTGCAGAGTGACGCCGGTCAGCGTTTGTTCGAGGGTGTCATGGAGTTCCTTCGCCAGCCGGGTGCGTTCAGTCAGGATGGCCTTGGATTGCACTTCAGCTTCCTTTCTGGCAGTGATCTGGAACTTCAGTTGTTTGGTTCGTTCTCTGACCCGCCACTCAAGCGTATCGTGGGCTTTTTGCAACTCTTTTTGATCCAGTTCCCGTTCATGTATCAAGTTCCTCAAAGCGGAATTTCGCTTTGAAACCATGATGATCCAACTTGCTGCAAGCACGATGACGACAAATGCGATGGCGAGAATGATTGACAAGTGCCGCGGCGTCAACCAGCTCGGTTTGGTGATTATACGGACGCTGTTCGGGGTCGGGAGCAGGATTTGAAAGGATTTAATTGTTCCATCTTCGTCACTCTGAAGAAAACAAATACCGCTAACGGCGAGAATACTGCCGACAGGGATTGAAGTTAACAAGGAATTTGGCGCGGTCGTTTCTGCTTCGGCGGTAAAGAACAGGTTGGTGGCTTGAAGCACCAAAGTGGTTTTTTCAATATCAGATCCGCCCGCTGGCGAGGGGACTTCTTGCACCAGACGATCCAGCAGTTGGCCCTTAAGAACGATAAGGTCCGCATGGTGCAAGCCTTGCATCAATTCTCCTATCGGCACGTGCTTTGGCAGCACATCGGTTCGCGGCTCACCTGTCTTTCGGAAAACAGCATCTTCCAAAAGCGGAAGAAAATGTTCAACGCCAGGAAATCCCACCGCTTCGATCACATCGCCTGGAGACACAGAGAGTGTCTGGCTGCTTTTGATTTGTAATCCTCCAGTGGCGTCACTGATAAATACATCTTCGCCTTTTCTCTGGTAGGTGACAACCCCTTTCACGTGGACCCGGTCGCCAGGAGAGCGAACTTTGTGGTATTGGCCAATGCTGTTAATGGGAATCAATGGCTCTCTGAAAGGGTCTGGGGCCGCGGGTTGTTCCACAGCAAAATCCGCAGGAAAAGGAACGTAAACATCTACTGCTACGAGATGCCTTAACGGTGCGTTATAGAAAGTGGCGGCGGTGCCTTTCACCTGGACTTTGGTGCCAACCAGCGTCCGTGGATCAAGGCCGGGCGGAATTGGTGCATACACGTGAATGCGATACCCTCCTGAAGCCAATTGAACTCCAAGTTGCCCATTTGTTGTTGTTTGTGCGTTTCTCACGACGCCTGAGATTTCAATCCGCTGACTGTCTTCGGTGCCTGACATCAATTGCTCAATCGCAACCGGCTTGGCTGCCGGCAACGGAGCGGTACCCACTTTCTCCCAATGAGGCTTGCTGATGATGGGAGCGTATCCACCCGGGTAACTAACGCCCGATACGGTGACCACATCACGAGGAGAAGGCTGCCGGTTGGTGATGTTCTCGACAAAAACACCGCCACTGGAATCTTGTACGAAAAATCTTCCGCCCCAGTTGGGTTCCGCCGCGGTGACAACGCCCTTGATTGAAATTTTAATTCCACGCGATGCCTGTTCGGCCGAAAGAGAAAGGACCTCAGAAGCATTGGTCAAAAGCTCGTTTGACTGCTTCGCCGCGACCAGTTGCGCTGCGGTTAGGAGCGCAAAAATGACGTAAATTTGCAATGCGCGACATTTCTTCAATGTTTCATAGATATTAAAACAGCCTCAAGAAGTCCAGCAAAATGCCAGAAAGCTTGCTTATCAGACTGTTCCCGTGTGGCTTATGAAGAGCAAGCACGTGCGAATCGCAGGGGATAATGAGAAATTGGCACCCACTCGAAAGAAGGGGTATCCAAACCTTCGAAAAACTGTACACTCAAACAAATCCCTTGCTGTAAACATGCGAAAAATATAAAAAGCGAAAATAGACGAAAATTGTTGGTGCTCCAAACAACAAAAACAAACTAAATCCTATGAGTAATCATCCCCTAAATTATCCGCGGTTTCTTCGACATCCTTCCCAAGCCTGCAAGCCCCGGACGGCGATATTAAAAAGTGCGTTTGCCATTGCGGTGGCCGGCTGGTTTTTCGCGACGAGCCCGGCTCATGCCAGCAACATTATACAGAATCCGGGCTTTGAAGCTAACAACAGCTACGGCTACTTCGGCAGCGGAACCATACCCATCATACCCGGCAACTGGACATGGGGCAGTCCCGGCAATGGCGGTTTTTGGGTGCAAACGCCTGACTCCACCGATAACCCGCATTCTGGAAACGTCTATTTCAAGGAGTGGGGTGCCTATCAAGGCATACCAACGACTAATAATGTTTACCAAGACAACGCCTGCGGAGCCGGGGCCACCTATACCTGCGATTTTTATGCGGGTTCCGATGATACTGCGTTTACCGCCAATCCCGCTCGCTATGGCTTTGCCTACGTCTCGTTTTTGGATGCGAACAGCAATGTTCTCGCGCTGTATTCAGCGCCCAACTATGACGTGAATTTTGTCAATAATAACGGTGGTTTTACCAACACCACAAGTATCAATTGGTATCATTTTTATGTCACCAACCAAAACGATCCGGTGTCGGGTGCGGTGACGGGCGCTGTCAGCACGCTCACGGCGCCGACGGGAGCGCACACCGTTCGCTTCACTTGGGGTAACTGGCAACTTGCGAATGACAGTGGCAACTTCGGTTTGGATGATGTCAACCTGAACCAGACGGGCGGGCCGGTGGCACCCCAGATTACACAGGTTTATCCGGGCAACCTGCTCTTCGCCAGCAATTACATCAGCTTCCATGTCACGTCGGCGACCAGCACGCCCACCACCAACAGCGCGATCCACCTGACCGTGGACGGCGTGGCGGTCCCCAACGGGAGCATGACGTTTTCCGGCTCATCCCCCGACATCACTGTGACCTACACTAACATACCGGATAATACGTGGGACCATACCGCCAGCATCACGGCGCAGGACAGCTTGGGCCTTGCCGCCCCGCCGCAGAGCTTTGCGTTCGACACCATTCATCCAGCCTTCGTTGTGGAATTCGAAGATTATGACTTCACCAACGCAATTACTGGAGCGGAGTCATATTACAACAACCCGACCCCGACCTCCACGGCGCAAGCGAATAGCTATTTCGGAGTGGCCGGTAACCCAAGTGTTGACTACTTTACAACGTCAGGCCCTTATTCAACTGCATTCCGCCCACTAGACACGCGCAACATAAGTGTTACAGGTGATTATGCGCGTCCACAATACCTGACGGCCCAGGTTTCCGATCCCGCGGCGCGCGATTGGGAGATTGACAACATCAACAATGGCGACTGGGGCAACTACACCCGGAACTATCCTTCCGGAAGCTACAACGTCTATGCCCGTGTCTCCGGCAACGGCGGAACACTTACGAAATTGTCGCTGGACTACATTTCCGGCGGGACTGTCGTCAGCAATGTGGGTGTCTTCACCTTCACCGGCGAAGGCTGGGGCGTTTGGCAGTATTCGCCGCTGCTTGACAACAACGGCAATCTGTTGCCGGTCACCTTTAGCGGCGGCGTGCAAACGCTGCGCGCGACCCTTACGCCTACCGGCGGCTTGAACGAGAACTTCTTCTTTCTGGTGCCCGCCGTGACCGGCCTGCCGTTCCTGAGCGGTATCAGCCCCGCCGACGGCACGCTGCTCGCCACCAACAACACGTTCAGCTTCACCGCCGACTGCACACCCGAGCCGCTGAATACCAACGGCATTCATCTCCTGCTGAATGGGGTTGATGTCACCTCCAGCCTGAACATCTCCGGCTCCACTGACATCAAGAATGTGAGCGCGCCGCTCCAGCCCAACACGATCTACACGGCGGTCATTAACGTCACCAACGCGGTTGGGGTCGGTGTCAGTCGTACCGTAAACTTCGACACCTTCAACCCGAACAACCTCCAGATCGAGGCCGAGGACTATGACTTCAACCGCGGGCAGTTCATTGACAACCCGGTTCCTACGGCGAATAATATAAATCCCACCAACAGTTATTACTATTATGCCGGTGGCAATCCGACCAATTATGCCGTGACGGGGGTGGATTTGACCGTGTCCAACGCTCTTGCTGGTGAGACCCAGCTCTACCGGCCATTACTTACAACATTTCCACCCGATGAAACTGAAGCCGGCACGGCATTGGCCTCTGACTCCCTGCGTTTGAAGTTTGTTAACACCGGACAGATCCCGGGTGAACCGCTTAATACGACCAACCTTGACTATTACGTGGGATGGTGGTCGCCCGGAACCTGGCTTAATTATACCCGCACGTTCCCCACGAATACGTATGTGGTCTATGGCCGTCTGGCCAATAGTGGACCCTATAGTGGTGCCATAATGAGTTTGGTGACTTCCGGTCGGGGCACGTCAAGTCAAACAACTCAGCAGTTGGGCACGTTCTCAGATCCAACTGCCAGCGGGTTCCAAGACTGGCACTGGGTCGAATTAATGTCCAATAACCAGCCGGCCGTGCTGTCGCTGGGCGGGGTTGAAACGATAAAGATGACCGCGCCGCCGGGATCAGCCGGGGGCAGCCTCAACGCAAACTTCTATATGTTTGTGCCCGTCGTGCCCGCCCCAGTTCTGAGCGTCTCGAGAAGCGGAAGCACCATCTCCATCACGTTCCAGACATCCAGTAGCCACAGCTATGTGGTCCAATGGACTGGCAGCTTGAGCGGCACACCCACGTGGACGACGCTGAGTACCATTACCGGTAATGGCTCGATTCAAACGGCCACTGACACCGTTGGTGGTTCAACGCGGTTTTACCGCGTGCAAGTCAATTAAAATGGCTGGTTGGGTCTGAAGTGCGTTGTGAAAACAACCGGGCCGGCTCCGAATTAAAATCGGAGCCGGCCAGTTGCTTAAAAAATGAATAGACGTAAGTTAAAAATATGGGTGCCAAATTGCTGATTACAAAGAATGAAGACAAATGAGCCAAAACTGAAGGCCGCTTTCCGACGTGATGTGCAAGGCGATTGCGACAAAGAACTGAAACAAAAATTGAGTTCAGCCGGCTTCACGCTGATCGAGTTGTTGGTGGTGATTGCCATCATTGCCATCCTGGCGGCCATGCTGCTGCCGGCCCTTGCCAAGGCCAAGCAGAAGGCCCAGACCATGCAATGTCTGTCCAATGTACGACAGTTGGCGCTGGCGTGGAACATGTATGCAGGGGACAACAGTGACCGGCTGGTGCAAAATCGGGGTCTTGACAATGTCCCCGCATCGTGGAACGGAAACCCCCTGACCATGCTCGATTTGCAACCGGGAGCGGTACATCAGGATTGGTGTCCGGGTGATATGCAGCAACTGGGATGTGCCGTGAATCAGGACAAATGGATTGAGTCGGGTCTGCTCTATCCTTATCTTAAGAGTCTTCTGGTTTACCACTGCCCGGCCGACAAGACGGTGGTTCCCCATGGCGCGGCCGCGTTTGCGCAAAAGCCCGCCCTGCGCACCTATTCCATGAATTGCTGGGTGGGGTCCGTGGATAATACGGGGAGAGCGGTACCTTGGAATGGGGCTACAGGTGGTCCTTGGATAGTTTATACGAAGCTGTCGAACATGGTCAAACCCGGCCCGACCAAGACCTGGGTTTTGATGGAGGAAAATCCCTACAGCATTGACGACGGTTATTTTGCGACGGACCCGGGGAGACAACCAAGTGGAACAATCTTCCGGCAGTTTTGCATGGCAATTCCAGTGTGATTGCGTATGCGGACGGACATGCGGCGCCGCGTCAATGGACGGACAATCAAATGATCAATGCCAAGCCATCATCGCCCACTGGCAATGTCATGGGTACACCGGCCACGGCCGGCAATCCGGATTTGCCGTGGTTGAATTCAATTAGCACCGCTTCAACCCAGTAAGCATATTTTATACGCGCATGTTCAGCTTCCAGATTTATGGCGTTTGTTTCCAATTTTGTCTGAACTGGAAGTCGTGAAATCAAATGGGCCGGTGTGGTGGCAGGCTTCATCAAGCAACCCATTCAGGCTGCTCCGATTGACAACCACAGGTTGTCCGGTTCTGATATCGTGACTGCCGACTGGCTGGAGCACCACGCTAACGATTTGGCCAATTATCTCTGGCGAATCTTTTCTGGTAATTAGTGAAGCACAGGCGTAGAACTTCCAAAATCCGCGAATCGGTTTCGGCGACGACTGCGCGAAAGGCTGCTCCTCGGTCGGTGACGCCGGTTCGGCGTTGGTTTTTTCGATTTTTGGCAGGGATCGGACTGCCCCTCCTCCTGCTGGCCGCGCTGGAAATCGGCCTGCGTCTGGCCGGTTACGGTTACACCACCAATTTCTTCAAGCCCATGCGGATTGATGGCCGGGAGATGTTGGTCGAGAATGATGCCTTCGGTTTCCGGTTTTTTCCCCGTGACATGGCGCGCACGCCGCTCACGTTGCGGGTGCCGGTGGAAAAAGCCACGAATGCTTACCGCGTCTTTATTATGGGCGGGTCGGCGGCAATGGGTGATCCGGAACCCTCATTTGGAGCGGGACGTTATCTGAAAGTCCTGTTGAGCGAACGTTACCCGCAGAGTAAGCGTCACGCGGAGCACCTCTATTCAATGAAGTCCTAGGCGTCGTAGCATAGGGGCTACGATGAATACGACACCCACCGATGAAATGATCTTGAAAACCGATGTGCTGGGGCGAGTGAAGATGCCCTTGGCGCGGCGCGAGCAGTTACTGGACGAGTTTGAGCGGAGTGGATTGAGCGGGCAGAAGTTTGCGGAGTTGGTCGGCGTCAAATATCCAACGTTTGCGACCTGGGCGCAGAAACGGCGGCGGGTACGCGGCGTGTATCCGGTAAAAGCGCCGGCCCCGAGAACGAACCAGGTGAAGTGGCTAGAAGCGGTGGTGGAAGAGGCGCGAAGCCGTGATGATAAAAATCTGTTGTCGCTGGTGTTAGAGTTGCCTGGTGGAGCGAAGACGCAAATCAACGATGCCAAACAGGCAGCCTTAGCGGCAGTGCTGCTGCGGGCGCTGCAAAATGCATGTTAAGCTTTTCGGGCAGCCTGAAAGTGTTCGTGGCGGTGGAAGCCTGCGACATGCGCAAAGGGTTCAACGGTCTGCACGCTGTGGTGACGGAGCGATTGGGTGAAGAGCCGCGCGCCGGGGCGCTCTTTGTATTTTGCAATCGGCGGCGCACCCGGATCAAAATCCTGTGCTGGGACGGAACGGGTTTGTGGGTGTTGACCAAGCGGTTGGAGCAAGGGACTTTTTCCTGGCCCCGGAACGTGGAGCCGGGGACAACCAAGTTGAAGCTGACGCCGCAGGCGCTGGCGATGCTGACCGACGGAGTGGATTTGCGTGGAGCCAAACTGCGGCCCTGGTACGAGCGCGAGATGTAAAAAACCTTGCGCGAAAATTTCCCCGCAAAGTTTGAACAAGCAGCGGGCTAGAGCGTCAGAGAACGCAACCGATGATGCCGCGCGAAAAAGAACTCGCCCGCCAGTTGGCAGAATGCCAGGAGGCATTGGCACAGAGCCGTCGGGAGAATGAACTGCTGCGGCAGAAGATCAACTTGCTCATTCGGCGTGTGTTTGGTTCCAGCAGCGAACGGTTCGATCGGGCACAACTGGAACTCCTCTTACAGGAACTGCCGGAAAGTTCGGTCATCACTCTGGAAGAAACTCCGCCGCCGGCGGTTGTCTCTCCAAAACGTTCTTGCCGGCAACGCACGCTTCGTCTGCCGGCGAACCTGCCGGTGGTGGAAGCAGTGATTGACCCGGAGCCGGTGAAGCAAACGCCCCAAGACTGGCGTTGTATCGGCCAGGAAGTCAGCGAGCAACTGGACTTTGAGCCGGCGCGTTTTCTGCGCCGCCGGACCATTCGCCGCAAATACGTTCACCGCGTCAACTCGGACTGCGCGCCAATAATTGCGCCCTTGCCCGAACGGCTGTTGGATCGCAGCCTGCCCGCGCCGGGACTGCTGGCGCAGATTTTGGTCGGCAAATACTGCGACCACTTGCCGTTGTATCGGCAGGAACAAATCTTTCTGCAACGCCACCGGGTTCACCTGCCCCGGCAAACGCTGGCGCGGTGGGTGGCGTTGGCCGCCGACTGGCTCAAGCCGATTTATGAACACATCCGCACCGGCGTGATGGCGGGCGGCTATGTGCAGGTGGATGAAACACCGATTGATTATTTGGAGCCGGGCAACGGCAAGACCAAGCAAGGTTATCTCTGGACGGGCAGTCGTCCTGGCGGCGACGTGTTTTACCGCTGGGAAACCAGTCGTGCTGCGGCCTGCCTGGATAACGTCATCCCTTTGAATTTTAGCGGTACGCTGCAATGCGATGGTTACTCGGCTTATCGCACCTTTGCCAACGGACGCGCTGGAACGATTGAATTGGCCGGCTGCTGGGCACATGTGCGGCGGAAGTTTTATGAAGCGATGGAACAAGCGCCCCGAACCGCGGCTTGGCTCGTGCGGCAAATCCAACACCTTTACCGGATCGAAGCTGCTTTGCGCGAACACCGCACCGGTCCCCGGCTGCGCCAGGCCGTGCGCGCCAGCCAAAGCCGCCCCATCGTTGAACGCCTCCAACGCGCCTTGGGCCGGCTCAAAGCCAGCGGACGTTACCTGCCGCAGAGCTTGCTGGGCCAAGCCATTGATTACACGCTGGGCCAATGGCCAACGCTGAAAGTGTATCTGCAAAACGGTCGCGTGGAGTTGGACAACAACTTGGTCGAAAACGCCATCCGCCCCACCGCCATCGGCAAGAAAAACTGGCTCTTCATCGGCGATGCCGATGCCGGTCAACGCAGCGCCATTATCTACACGGTCATCGAAAGTTGCCGTCGGCGCGGCCTTGATCCTTACACCTACCTGCGCGAAGTCCTCACGCGGCTGCCCAGCATGACCAACTGGCAAATCCCGGAAGTGACGCCCCAAACCTGGGCCAAAGCACAACTGCCGGTGCAACGGCTCGCATCATAAACGTCATACCGTATATGGTATGACACTTACGACTCCACTACAGTTGCTCTGTCAAGAAGGTGCTCCACGTGACGCTTACCCCGCAGAAGCGGTTCGAGATTATCAATACCGCTATGACCGCCATCAACTCCCACGTGATCCTGCCCATCGCCCGCGACTGTGCCCGCCAGCACGGCGATCTCTGGATCATTTACATGGGCAATAATGAAATGGTCGGGCCGTTTGGGGCGGCCACGGTCTTCGGCGCCAAAGCGCCGCCCTGGTGGATTGTCCGCCTGAACCTCGCCCTCCAGGAAACGCGCGTTGGCCAACTGCTTATGGCCACCGTCCGCAAACTGACCGGCCAATCAAAAAATCTTCCGTCTTGGGGAGGCATGGGAATGTTCAACGGAAACCGCGTCCTGCCTGATGACCCGCGGCGGCAAACGGTTTATAACAATTTCCAACGCAACCTCACTGACATTCTCAAAGTCGGACTGCGTTCTGGAGTGGACATTCTGTTGAGTACGGTGGCGGTTAACCTCAAGGATAGTCCGCCCTTTGCGTCGCTGGTCGCGAGCAATTTGCCGGCGGCCGATCGCCTTCCTTTTGAACAACTTTGCGCGGATGGTTCAATTTCAGAGCAAACGGGAGACTTTGCAAAAGCGGCGCGGGATTATGCACAAGCCGGCCGGCTGGCGTCGCAAAGTGCAGACGTCCAATATCAGTGGGGAGAGTGCCTGCTGCATCTCACAAATCTGGTCGCCGCGAAAGAACATTTCCAATTGGCGTGTGATGATGATACCCTGCCATTCCGCGCCGATTCGCACATCAACGGCGTCATCGAGCGGGTTGGCGAACGGCTGGCCAGTCCGCATTTGGCATTGTTCGATGCGGTGACGGCGCTGGCCACCAACACCGCGACGGGCATTCTGGGTGACGAGACTTTTTACGAGCATGTACATTTAAATTTTAACGGCAATTATCGGCTGGCCCGGGCGTGGGCCAGCGCGGTGGAAAAGTTTTTGCCCGATTCCCTCCGCAGGAGTGCGAAGGCGGAGTGGGCTTCGCAGGCTCAGTGTGAGCAGCGTCTCGGACTTACGGACTGGGATCGCTACAACGTGACCATCGAACTGGCGGGACGCAGGCAGCAACCGCCGCTGAACTCGCTGCCCAACAACGGGCCGCTTTTGAACGAGCTTTTAGCCCAAAGCGCGAAGTTGAAACACCGCATGCAATCGGTCACCAACCGGAACCAGGCGCGGGATGTTTACGTCGCAGCGCTCCAACTCTGGCCGAATGATTACTCCATTCGGGCGAACTTTGCGGAGTTTCTTCAAGACATTGGCGATAACAAAACCGCCGTCGAACAATGGCAGCAAGTTCGGGAGCGTTTCCCACAGGCTTATGCGCCCTACTACCAATTGGGTCGTCTGGCGGCGGACCGGGGCCAGTTTGACCAGGCGAAGCAATTGCTGGAACAGACCGTCGCCATGCAGCCGGGTTTTGCCCCCGGTTGGTTTGATCTCGGTTCGGTTCAAGCCGCGACCAGTAATTATGATCTGGCGATCACCGCATTCGAACACGCGTTGCGGTTTGAACCGCAGAACTCGAAATATTGTTTCTACGACGGTCTGGCCTTGGCCATGGCGGGCCGGAGATCGGAAGCCATCGAACGTTACCGTCAGGCGGTGCGGTTTGACCCGAACAATTGGCGGGCGCATTACGAACTCGGAGGACTCCTGGGCCAGGAAGGCAATATCATGGAGGCCAAGACTGAATCAGAAGCCGCCATCCGGCTCAACCCGGCCTTTCCCATCTCGCATTTGAACCTGGGTCTGGCGTTGACGAAGCTGGGCGACCTCAAAGGAGCGGAGCATGAATTTCAGGAAACATTGCGATTGGATCCGGGAAATCCCCAGGCCTTGGATTATCTCACGCAAGTCAGAGGCTTGAAGGAGAACAAGAAATAGTATGAACCAAGGTGAGTGGCCGGACATTTCAATGCGCGGCATTTCATTTCGCGGCCGCATTCAATGGCAAATGAGTTCGGCCCGCGCGCGTTGGGTATCCGCTCAATTCACCGCGACGCGTGCTCGACCAGGATGTAACCTGCGTTGCATTCAAAGACCATGAAGCGGCGTGAGAACAAATTCAAAGCCGGACGCAAACCGGAAAGCAAAAAATTGCCCCGGCGTAACCCGCGCGATGGACCGCCGATAACGCTGTCGGCCGGTCGCAAATGGCTGTTCCGATTTATTGCCGTGGCCGTCGTGCCGCTGCTGCTGCTTGGCGGGTTGGAAATGGCATTGCGGCTGGCGGGCTACGGCTATCCAACCGGCTTCTTCAAGGAAATCCGCGTGAACGGCAGGGATTATCTCATCCAGAATCGTGATTTCAGCCTCCGGTTTTTCCCGCCATCGCTGGCGCGTTGGCCCGAGCCGTTCATATTTCCGGCGGTCAAGCCGCCGAACACGGTTCGCATTTTCATTTTTGGCGAATCCGCCGCTATGGGCGATCCGCAACCGGCTTATGCCGCGAGCCGTTATCTGGAGGTGCTCCTGCGCGACCGGTTCACCGGGGAAAAATTCGAGGTGATCAACCTCGGCATCACCGCCATCAATTCGAACGTCATCCTGCCGATCGCCCGCGACTGCGCGAAAGCCGGTGGGGATTTTTGGATTATTTACATGGGCAACAACGAAATGGTCGGGCCGTTCGGTGCGGCGACGGTCTTTGGCGCCCAAGCACCACCCTGGTGGATGGTCCGGTTGAAACTCGACTTTCAGAAAAGCCGCGTTGGCCAATTGCTGATGGCCATCGTAGGCAAACTGACGGGCGAATCGAAAAGCTATCCGCCCTGGGGCGGCATGGAGATGTTCCTCGACAACCACATCGCCCCCGATGATCCGCGCAAGGATACGGTCTATCGAAATTTCGCCACCAACCTGCGGGACGTTGTCGAAGCCGGAGTTGATTCCGGCGCGAAAGTCATTCTGAACACGGTGTCGGTGAACCTGAAAGACTGTCCGCCATTTGCCTCCTTTGGCAACACCAACTTGTCCGTGGCGGACCGCCAGCAATTTGACCGCATTTTTTCCGAAGCCAAGGCGCTGCAGTCACGGAGCAATTATGTGGCAGCAGCTGAATCGTTCATCCAGGCCATCAAATTGAATCCGCAATATGCTGAGGCGCATTTCCGGCTCGGCCAGTGCGAGCTGGCGATGACTAATTCCGCCGCACCAAGAGAGTTTCAACTGGCGTGTGATGACGACGCGCTGCCGTTCCGTGCCGACACGCGAATTAACCTCGTCATCCGGCAGGTTGCGGGGCAGCACACCGGAAACCGGTTGGTGCTTTGTGACGCCGAAAAAGATATGGCGCAGGCCGACGCGGCGCACGTTGCCGGAGACGAAACATTTTTCGAGCATGTGCATTTCAATTTTGACGGCAATTACCGGCTGGGCAAAATCTGGGCGGAACAAGTCGGACAGATTCTCGCGGCGGCGGGAAATCTGCCAGCCACAACCAACTGGGCCGATCAGGCGACCTGCGACCGCGCGCTGGGGCTTTCCATTTGGAACCGGCAATTCGTGTTGGAATCCGTGATTCGGCGTCTGGGTGTGCCGCCGTTGAGCACGCAGTTCAACAACGCCGAACGGCTGGAGAAGCTTCGGGCCGAAGAGTTGTCGCTCCGTCGTTTGGAGGCGCAACCGGGAGCCGTCGAACGCGTGCGCGAAGAATTCGCCACCGCTATCAAAAATGCGCCGACGGACGGTCTGCTTTATCAAGGACTGGCCAATTTTCTTGAGGCAGTGAATGACCCGCGGGGGGCCATCGCGGCCTATCGTCGTTTGCGCGATTTGGTGCCCGATGATTTTTATGCTGACCTGCAACTGGGGCGACTGCTCGGCGAGCAGGGCCAGCCGGAACAGGGTGAAGCCATTCTCGAAGCAGCAACGAAATTACGTCCCAACGTGCCGGACGCTTGGTTCGAACTGGGTAACCTTCTGGCTGCGCAAGGAAAATACTCAAAGGCGCTGGATTGCATGGGGCGTGCGGCCCGCTTTTATCCACGGGACCCCTCGTATGTTTGTTACACCGCCCAGTTGCTGGCCAAACTCAACCGGCATTCCGAGGCGATTGAACAATACCGGAAGGTCATCCAAATGAGCCCGGATTTTTGGCAGGCACACTTGGGCCTCGCGGGCGAACTTGTGGCCGTTGGTCAACTGGAAGAAGCCATGCACGAATATGCCACTGTGCTCAAAATCAACCCGCGTCATATCACCGCCCGTTTGAATCTGGGGGTGCTGCTGTTGCGTTTCAATCATCTGGATGACGCCATTGCCTGTTTCCAGAAGGCGCTGCAGATTGAGCCGGACAACCGGGCGGCTCGGGAATACCTTGATGCCGCTCTGGCCCATAAAGCCCAAAGCCCTTGAAAATTCAGGGTTTTCCATGGCACTTGCCGCGGGCTTCGGGTATTAGCAAAAAAAACTCGAATCTTCACCGCCTCAAGGCCCCAGGACGGCATAAAAGAATCGAAACGGAAGGTAGATGGAATTGCTATAAATACAAAAATGGCAAGTCCGGCGAATGGGTCGTAAATACCCGATGCCATGAAGTCAGGTTGCTGAAAGACTGATGCCAATCTGAGTTTGCCATCGCACCATTTTGAGAATGCAGGCAAAGAGGGGTATGGCGAAGCGATACCACCTGAACCGGCTTGAGTTGGCGCTGGCTGTGGTCATGGAGTTACGGACTTGCCAGGATGGCAAACGCCAGCAGCGCCTGCTGGCCGCGCAACCGCTACACCAACCCGGCGTCGCCCTCGGCGCGACACCGCCGCTCGCAAGAGTATAGCTACCAGAATGATGGAGTCGATCTCGGCGGCAGTGTTGACTGCTACACTACTTTCGCTGGTGGAGCCTTGTCAGTTCAGCAGACCGTTTCAATGATTGTCGTGATAACCTTGTATCGGTTGCTGTTAAATGAGTTCAAAAACAACCCGTTTAACTAGTCTTGAACCTTTTAGATTAGTTCCCCTTGCGCCAAAAGTAACTGTTATCCGAGAGCAGGTATCGTTGTGCCAAAAGGGTGTTACCCGATGGCTCTTGTTTTTGGTTAACTGTTCCGGCGCTTCGAAGCGAGCTAAAACGAGCAGGGGGGCGAGCTTTGAGCCTCAGCTCGCGCCCCCCTGCGGTCGAAGGTTCGTTGGACTTGCGTCCCTGGTTTTTTTGGATCGAGAGCACCGGTTTTCTTAGTTGGGGTTTCGACGGATCGCCGAGATCTGCTTGAGACTACGCTCCACCGTTTCTTTCAAGGCAAAGGGGTTCAACCGGGCCTTGTGCTGTCGCAGCCGTTGCTTGGTGGTTTCGGCCACCTCAGCGCTGGCCAGCACGCGCGCCAGGGGCGTTTGAGCCTGTCGGTAAACGCGCCGCACCTTCCCCGCTTCGCGCTCCTGGTGATCAAGTTTGAGGCTCGCATGAAAGTAATTGAGCAACTGTCCATAAGCTCCCTTGACCAGCGCATTGATCGGCTCCACCACCTCCGGATTGTCATGCCGTTCATACCCAAAGCACTGTCGAACATGGGTCCAGTTCTTCTGCTCCACATGCGCATTGTCGTCTTTCTTGTTCGGCCGGCTGCGCGTCATGAACACCGGCTGCGGCCGCTTCTGCAGCCACTTAAGCACATGATGGTTTATAAACTCTCCTCCGTTGTCGCTGTCCAAACCCAATAACGAAAAAGGCAGGCTGGCTTCCACATCCTGCAATGCCACCAGCGTTCCAGCCTGGCCCCGTCCCCACATCGCCCGCACTTCCACCCACGTCGTGGCGTAATCCACCCCATCAACCATCCACACAAATTCCCCGGCCACACTGCCGCCGCACAGCGCCACTGTATCGACCTCCAACCACCCCGCTTTGCCTTCCTCCCACAGACTGCCGCGAATGGGAATCTGCTGGCGCAACAACGTTCCGGGTCGCGTCAGCGACCGGCCTCGGCCTTTGTGCACGCAACGGTGCCAGCAGTCGGTCCAGGGTTCGCCCGCTGGCCAGCAACAGCTTGTCCCGCACCTCTCCGGGCATGGGCCGCTCGTATTGCTCGTAGGCCGGAATCCACTCCGGTAACATCGCCACCAGGCGCCGCCCACACGCATAGTCCGTCGCTTGCCAGATCGGCCTCAGCCATGGCACCAGCAACTGCGGCTCATACTCCACAGGACGACCGCTCAGAATCACGGGACCTCTCCTGAGCGCGGGCGCGCCTAATGCCCGAATCGCTGACTTGCGATGATAGCCCAGCAACTCCTGCGCTTGATCCAGCAGCTTGCGTTTGTGTTCCGCGCCAGCCGTTTCGTAACGCCGCCGCAGCTTCCTCAATACCTCTTCCCGTGTCGGTTGACTGATCATTTTATCCATTCCGGCCACGGTAACCCGACTTCTGGCACAACGTATCCCTCAGACCGTCTTTCTGCCCCTCCCAGGGTAACAAAACTTTTGGCGCAATTCGTAGTTGAAATAAATTTGAAAAAAACATTGACAAATCGTTACAAAGATAATAGAATCGCGCATAGTCATTCTCCTGTTAAAGAGCGCTTGAGTGGTGCGGTGCATTGTTTGTTATTTGAAATGTAGATTTTCGACTGTCGGAATTAAACAACAACTAAAAAATGATTAGTGTTATGATCACCCCAAAAAAAGTTATGAAGAGAACTCTATTAACACAACTTTGTGCCCTTTGTGCCATCGGCGCTGGCTTGGCCAGTGTTCAGGCCCAACTCATTAACGTTCAAATTCTTGATGATTCATGGAACGTAGCCTATAACGGCGGTGCTGCTGATCCGTTGCCTGTCATGACGGGTCCCGCAGTGGTTGGCTCACCGGGCGACTACTGGAACGGGGTAACTTCAAACCTGCTGGCTTATTCAGCTTTTCCGGCAGGCGTTCACACCGCCAATCCAATTCCATTGAATTATGCAGATGGCACCCCGTCGGGCGTGAGCATGACTCTGTCGTCGCCAAGCGGCACGTATAACTGCAATGCAACCATTTGGGGCAATCATAGCCCCTTTACTACAGCGGGCAGCCCATATTCAGCCTTGATGCAGACTTTGGTCTTTGTTAGTGGCGGTCAATCCGCAAATGTCACACTCACGGGCCTTACGGTGGGACAAGGTTACAATTTGAGACCTCTGCAAAACTCATTTGAACAGGGCGGTTGAATCGAAGTCAGAGAGACATGGAAACGATGAGCAATCCTCAATTGGGACTTTTGGACAGCCTCATGCCTGCGGTGCCGACCAACGATTTCTTGGAAGGGCTGGATCACGCGCTGGATTTCAAACCGATTGAAGCGGTGCTGCACCGGATGTATCCGGCCACCACCGGCCATCCGCCGCACCCGCCGCTGGTGCTCTTCAAAATGAGCCTGCTCCAGCATTGCTACGGGCTGTCGGATCCGCAATGCGAGGAGTTGGTCGCCGACCGGATGAGTTGGCGGCGGTTTGTGGGGCTGGGTTTGCAGGACAGCGTGCCCGATGAAACCACGCTGGTGCGCTTTCGCCAGCGGCTCATCCGTTACGGTCTGCAGGAAAAACTGCTGGCGCTGGTCAACCATCAACTGGAACAAAAAGGGTTCATCCTGAAAACCTGCACCCTGGTGGACGCCACGCTGTTGCAGGCGGCGCGTCGCGCCCCGAGCCGGGCAGATAAAGGAGGCGGCGATGACGACGCGGGCTTTACCGTCAAGGGCGGTCAACCCCACTACGGCTACAAAGCGCACGTGGCCGTTGACCGGGATCAGACGGTGATTCGTTGCGTCACCTTGACGGACGCCAGCGTTCATGACAGTCAGGAATTTGAAACCGTGGTCAAAGGGGATGAGGAAATGGTCATGGCCGACAAAGCCTATTGGAGCGCTCAACGCGCTCGTTGGTGTGAGCGCCGGAAAATCGGCAACGGCATTTTGCGCAAAGCGTTTCGGGGACAGCCCTTGGACCGGACGACGGTGCTGTTCAATGCGGTGATGAGCCGGGTGCGGTGTGGGATTGAGAAAATCTTTGGCTGGTGGAAGCGCAGCACGGGCTACGGGCGAGTGCGGTATGTGGGGCGCGATCCCAATCGGCTGGAGTTGGAGTTCAAGAGCATCTGTTGGAACTTGAAACGGCTGGTGAGTTTGACCGGAACATGAAGCAAAACATTCAGAACGCCCGCGCGGCGGACAAAAAAGTTCAAAACGGTGGCTCACATCGCCGACCGTGGCGTGCCGCCAAACCCATTTTTCGTTGAATAATGACTTTGACATCAAATCAGCAACTCAAACGACCTTTTGCAGAGGTCTCAATTTGTATGTTTATACTGCAACCGACCAAACTACGACGGGGGGGAGGCAGGGCCAGTTCATGGTGAATGGCAACGCCCAGTATTATGTTTGGGATGGAAAAACCACCAACCTCGTCAACGGAGTCAGCTATCTAGAATTTGTTGGAGTCGCGCCCGACGCGACGGGGACGTTGGTCATACATTTCGGCAATCCTACTGCGGAAACCGACCTTGACGGGTTCCAACTGCAAGCCGCCGCAGCCGGCCCATCGCCATCAATGATAAACAATTTGTCTCCGGACGGCTCCCGATTTTTCAATGAGGTCAGTAATTTCACCTTCACCATCCAATCGGCCTCAACAGGAGGCGCGCAGTTGCCCACCAATCCCACCAATGAGGTGCAGGTCATGGTAAATGGCCAAGACAAATCCTCAACCCTGCAGTTTAGCGGCAGCAACACTTTTTGGAATGTGACTGTGCCTGGGTTGACGTCCAATATAACTTACGGCATCAGCATAGTGGTTACCAACAGCGCGGCTCTAGTTTCCTCGAACTATGTCAGCTTTGACACCTACGCTCCGGGCATCGTCGTCCCCGTTGAAACTTACGACTACGATGGCGGCCAGTTTATTCAGAATCCGGTACCCACTAATGGACCCGCGCCAAACAGTTATTGGGGGGCGACAGGTGTCAGCAATGTTGATTATAGCATGGTTGACGGCTCAGGCGTGGCTGGCGGTGGCTCTACCCTGGCCCCGAATTATCCAGGCCGCGGGGACAGCAACGTCGCTTTCCAAGTGGCCACCGACATGAATTTGCCGCTTTACCAGGCGCAAAGCAATGCTGCAATATATAACGTGAACCTCTCTTACAACAACGCCGGCAACTGGTTCAATTACACCCGGAATCCTTGGCCCTCGGGTTATTTGTTGGTGTATGCGCGCGTGTCCGGCGGCACCGGGGGGGCGGGCACCGAGTATCTTAACCTGGTGACCAGCGGGTATGGCACAGCCACCCAAGCCACCAATAGACTGGGACAATTTGTCCTCAGCGCCGGCTCTAGTTGGAACAATTATCTTTGGGTGCCTCTGACCGATAGCCTTGGCAATCAGATCCCGATAAGTGTGCCGAGCGGCCAGCAAACCCTTCAATTGCTCAGTGGCGGAGGTTTGAATGTCATTGATTTCATGTTTATTTCAATTCCGTCCGTCGGATTGCAGCCGGTCATAAATAATCTAAACCCGGCGCTGACAACAGGGGGAAACGTGTTTGTGAGTACTAACAAACTGACCTTCACGGTCAGTTCTATCACGAGCACGATTGCGACCAACGATATCCACACGTATTTAAACGGCACGGATGTCTCGTCCTCACAAACCTTCACGGGTGTTAACACGAATTGGTTCGTGAGTGTTCCGCTGTCGTTGCCGGCCAATCAGGTGAATCAGACCTGCAGCATAAGCGCCAAGGACGCCAACGGATTGACCAACGGCGTTTCCGCGACCTTTGACACCTTCGCGCAGAACAACTTCATGATTGAAGCTGAAGACCTTGACTTCAATAACGGCCAGTTTATTGACAACCCGTTTCCCACCGCGCCGCTTTATGTTGCCGTCAACAGTTATGGCGTTGCGCCCGCGGGTAATGAGGCCAATCTTTCTGTGCTGGGCGTGGATGTGACCACTACCAACGTTACCACTTCCGAGACGTATCTTTACCGGATATATGATGACAATGTTGGCACAGAAGTGACCTCGGACTACCTTCGTTCGAAGTTTTATAATATATCGGGCGGAAACGGAGAGCCGGCTAATACGACCAATGCCGACTATGACGTGGGATGGTGGCCGCCGGGGACTTGGCTGAATTACACCCGCACATTCCCCGCGAATACTTATCATGTCTATGGTCGGCTGGCCTCGGATGTGCCCTATACTGGAGCCACAATGAGTTTAGTGACCAACGGAGTGGGGACGCCAACTCAAACGACCGAGCTTTTAGGCTCATTTTCTGATCCAAACGCGAACGGGTTCCAAAACTGGCATTGGGTGGAATTGTCGGATACCAATGGCAACTCGGTTGTGGTTTCACTTGGCGGAGTTGAAACGTTAAAGATGACCGCTCCGCCAGGGAACGCCACGGGGAGCCTCAACGCAAACTTTTATATGTTTGTGGCGACCGTGCCTGCCCCGGTTCTGACGGTTTCCAGAACCGCAAGCACTCTCTCCATCACGTTCGCCACTTACACTGGAAACACCTATATCGTCCAATGGACTGGCAGCTTGAGCGGCACGCCCACGTGGACGATGTTGACCACCATTTCTGGTGACGGCTCTAACCATACCGCCACGGACACGGTGGGTGCGTCACCGCGGTTTTACCGGGTGGAAGTAACAACCCCGTAAGGCGGATGGTTGAGTAATTTGAGGTAAGCTGACAAAACAACGGGCCGACGCCGATGTCAAATCGGTGTCGGCCTGTTTTTTATTGGGAGAAGAATGAATTGATAAGAACGAGTTGGAAATGCGGCCCACCAATTGCGGAATTCAAATCAAATTATGAACAAACGATAAAGACAATGAGTCAAACCTAATGAAGCTTTTAAAGACGATGTACAAGGCGATTGTGATATGGAGCCGGAGCAAAAATTTAATCTGGCAGGCTTTACGTTGATCGAGTTGCTGGTGGTGATAGCCATTATTGCCATCCTGGCAGCGATGCTGTTGCCGGCGCTTGCCTCTGCCAAGCAGAGGGCCCTAAGCATACAATGTCTGGACAATGAAAAACAGTTGTCGCTGGCGTGGATAATGTATGCCAACGATAACAACGATATGTTGGCGCCTAACCGGGGTCTTGGCGGTGCAGCTGGCGTAAACTACTACGGAAACCCCCTAACCATGGCCAATCTCCAACCCGGAGGGGATAATGCCACGTGGTGCGCCGGCAACATACAGAACCTGGGATGTGCCATTAATCAAGACAAATGGATTGAGGCGGGTCTCCTCTATCCCTATCTCAAGAATGTCAATGTTTACCACTGCCCGGCCGACCATACCGTGGTTCCCCATGGCGCGGCCACGTTTGCACAAAAACCCGCCCTGCGCACCTATTCGATGAATTGCTGGGTGCAGCCCATGGATGCGCCAGGTTACAAGACAACGACATGGAAAGGTATTACGGGCTACACAGCATATACAAAGCTGTCGGATATGGTCAGGCCCGGTCCCAGCAAGACTTTTGTGTTTATCGAGGAAAACCCCTACAGCATTGATGACGGCTTTTTTGCCGTGGATCCCGCAGAAACCTCCACGTGGGCTAATCTCCCGGCGTGTTTGCATGGTAATGGCAGCAACCTCGCATATGCCGACGGGCATGCGCAGAGCCGCCAGTGGACGGACAGTAAAATGATAGACGCAAAGCCAGCATCGCCGACCGCTAATGTTGACAATACTCCGGGTACGGCCGGCAACGGGGATTTGCCCTGGTTGATTTCAGTCAGCACAGCTGCGGTTTATTAGGCGCAGATGATACAGGATATTCAGCTTGCAGGTTGATTGTGTTTGTTAGTATTTTCCAATTCTGGAAGCCTCGAAATGAAGTTGGCCAAGGTGGTCCGCTTTGCCTGGCACAGGAAAAGAAATTCAAGATTATTGGATTTCTAAATAAGGTTTTAACAAAGGTTGGCAGCCAGGTGTTGAAGACTCGGAATTGACGAAAGCATTCCTTGCCAATAATCCGCCGAGCATGAGTTGCTACCATCTCACAATTTTAAAGAGTGATACACGACCGCATCTTCGGCGTGAATTCTTCATTCGTGCCAACTGCCGTCCCCACTCTAAAGGGTGGTATCGAATCTTTTAAAAATGTGTATACTTGACGCAAAATTCGTTGCAGGAAATCTGTGTCAAAGGTGGCGGATTGCCGGATGGTTTTTCTGATTAATTCGCACACAATTATTTCTGGACTGCTCAGTATAAGAGTAAAAATTATGACGATAACTCAATACTCAAGAATTGCCTTAAGTAAGGCCGGCAAGTCATTTTGTTTTTTTTGCATTTTTTCCGCGGGAATCATTTTGTTAAGCGTCGCCACGCTTCAGGCCCAGTTGATCAATGTTGATTTTAATGAAAACAGCCTCGCCGGGTCAGGTGGTGGCCCCAATCCCGGTCCAACCATGTCAGGCGCGGCGGTTCTGGGCAAAGCGGGCGACCTGTGGAATGGGATTGATGTCAGCAGCGGCACAGGAATTCCTCTCGCCTATGCCGATGGCAGCGCCTCGACGATTACGATGACGTTCACGTCTGGCGGTGGGTACGATGTCAACAGTTATGGTGGTTCCACTCCGTTTGCCAGCACTACGTATGACGCCGTGATGGAGGATTATCTTTACAATAATGGCATTCCGCAAACCATTACGCTTTCGGGTTTGGAGGCAAATTCGATCTATAACTTGGTGCTCTATAACGCGGCGAATGTTGTTGCGGCGAGCCGCACAACCTATTTTACAGTCAACGGCAACACCCAAAGCAGCGTATGGGACGGCACCAGTGGCACATTAATCGCAGGTGTTGATTATGTGGACTTCGCGTCGGCGCTTTCTGATGCCTCAGGGAACTTGGTCATTACTTACACCGGAAACGGCAGCGCGGAAGGCGATATTGACGGATTCCAGATCCAAGCCGCGCCGTTTACCATCAACGCGGTCTATGACGGCACGAACGTCTTCATCTTATTTCCGACCCAGTCCGGTTTCAACTATCAGTTGCAATACAAGGATAATCTGGCGGATGCCAGTTGGACTCCTCTCGGCAGTGCCATTCCGGGCAACGATTCGGTTCAGTCGGTTGCCAGTTTGGCCGACGGGAGCAGCCGTTTCTATCGCGTGCAAATATCAACAAATGCAACGCCTGTTTTAAGCATGTTGCGCGGCAGTGGTACTCACATTGTCAACGCCAGCGGCGCTGTCGTTCAGTTGAAAGGCCTTAATCTGGGTGGGTGGCTTGTCATGGAGCCATGGATGTGTCCCGCGGACAGCGGCGGCCTGCCGGACACGTACAGCATTATTACCGAGCTTGACAGCCGGTTTGGCGTCGCCACCGAACAAAGCCTCATCAGATTGTATCAGACCAATTGGATCACGACTGCCGATCTTGATAACATCACGAACGGCGGTTACAACTGCGTGCGCGTGCCCGTCTGGTGGGGCAACTTCTATTCCATCACCAATACCACCAGTTCAGGATGGCGTTCGGATGCCTTCGCCGTGCTGGATTGGCTGGTCGCCAATTGCGCCTCCCGCGGTATCTACGTAGTCGTTGATATGCACGGTGTCATCGGCGGCCAAAGTACCTCCGACGACACAGGCCGACAAAATCAGAATCAATACTGGACCAACGGTACGGATCAGATTGAAACAGCCTATATGTGGACGCAAATTGCCACTCATTACAAAGGTAACAGCACAGTGGCGGGGTACGACCTGATCAACGAACCGGATAACGCGCCGAGCACCACAGCCGTCTGGGCCGCTTACACCAACCTTTACGCGACCGTTCGCGCTGCGGATCCGAACCACATAATCATCATTGAAGGCACCTTTGGGAACTGGAATTGGAGCATGTTGCCCGCCCCATCCGTCTATGGCTGGACCAATGTTGTCTATTCCATGCATGAATACCAATGGGGAGCCACAAACGTAGCCGGAATCGAGGCCGGGTCCGACAATCAAGTGACGGATTTCAACAACCACAAATCCTGGAACGTTCCTGATTACATCGGCGAATGGAACGATCTGGGTTACGGTGCGGCTTGTTACGACTATTCCATTAACGACTATAACAGTGATGGCATGAGTTGGACGATGTGGGCTTACAAGGCAACGGACGGCCTGCTCCCGGATGGCTGGGGTTGCTATGATCCGATTTATTGGCCACCGACGCCAAATATTTCCAAAGATTCAGCCTCCACAATCTCCAGCGATTGGCAGCAGTGGCAAACCACGGTGTCATTTGGTGTGAATGCTTCCGTCGGTTTATGAATTGAACCTGACAGGCCAGTGATGGGTGATAGCATCACTCACTGATGCTTTGAATTCGTGAACCACATTCTCAGTTGAACGGTAAGCGTCACGCGGAGCACCTCTATTCAATGAAGTCCTAGGCGTCGTAGCATAGGGGCTACGATGAATACGACACCCACCGATGAAATGATCTTGAAAACCGATGTGCTGGGGCGAGTGAAGATGCCCTTGGCGCGGCGCGAGCAGTTACTGGACGAGTTTGAGCGGAGTGGATTGAGCGGGCAGAAGTTTGCGGAGTTGGTCGGCGTCAAATATCCAACGTTTGCGACCTGGGCGCAGAAACGGCGGCGGGTACGCGGCGTGTATCCGGTAAAAGCGCCGGCCCCGAGAACGAACCAGGTGAAGTGGCTAGAAGCGGTGGTGGAAGAGGCGCGAAGCCGTGATGATAAAAATCTGTTGTCGCTGGTGTTAGAGTTGCCTGGTGGAGCGAAGACGCAAATCAACGATGCCAAACAGGCAGCCTTAGCGGCAGTGCTGCTGCGGGCGCTGCAAAATGCATGTTAAGCTTTTCGGGCAGCCTGAAAGTGTTCGTGGCGGTGGAAGCCTGCGACATGCGCAAAGGGTTCAACGGTCTGCACGCTGTGGTGACGGAGCGATTGGGTGAAGAGCCGCGCGCCGGGGCGCTCTTTGTATTTTGCAATCGGCGGCGCACCCGGATCAAAATCCTGTGCTGGGACGGAACGGGTTTGTGGGTGTTGACCAAGCGGTTGGAGCAAGGGACTTTTTCCTGGCCCCGGAACGTGGAGCCGGGGACAACCAAGTTGAAGCTGACGCCGCAGGCGCTGGCGATGCTGACCGACGGAGTGGATTTGCGTGGAGCCAAACTGCGGCCCTGGTACGAGCGCGAGATGTAAAAAACCTTGCGCGAAAATTTCCCCGCAAAGTTTGAACAAGCAGCGGGCTAGAGCGTCAGAGAACGCAACCGATGATGCCGCGCGAAAAAGAACTCGCCCGCCAGTTGGCAGAATGCCAGGAGGCATTGGCACAGAGCCGTCGGGAGAATGAACTGCTGCGGCAGAAGATCGACTTGCTCATTCGGCGTGTGTTTGGTTCCAGCAGCGAACGGTTGGATCGGGCACAACTGGAACTCCTCTTACAGGAACTGCCGGAAAGTTCGGTCATCACTCTGGAAGAAACTCCGCCGCCGGCGGTTGTCTCTCCAAAACGTTCTTGCCGGCAACGCACGCTTCGTCTGCCGGCGAACCTGCCGGTGGTGGAAGCAGTGATTGACCCGGAGCCGGTGAAGCAAACGCCCCAAGACTGGCGTTGTATCGGCCAGGAAGTCAGCGAGCAACTGGACTTTGAGCCGGCGCGTTTTCTGCGCCGCCGGACCATTCGCCGCAAATACGTTCACCGCGTCAACTCGGACTGCGCGCCAATAATTGCGCCCTTGCCCGAACGGCTGTTGGATCGCAGCCTGCCCGCGCCGGGACTGCTGGCGCAGATTTTGGTCGGCAAATACTGCGACCACTTGCCGTTGTATCGGCAGGAACAAATCTTTCTGCAACGCCACCGGGTTCACCTGCCCCGGCAAACGCTGGCGCGGTGGGTGGCGTTGGCCGCCGACTGGCTCAAGCCGATTTATGAACACATCCGCACCGGCGTGATGGCGGGCGGCTATGTGCAGGTGGATGAAACACCGATTGATTATTTGGAGCCGGGCAACGGCAAGACCAAGCAAGGTTATCTCTGGACGGGCAGTCGTCCTGGCGGCGACGTGTTTTACCGCTGGGAAACCAGTCGTGCTGCGGCCTGCCTGGATAACGTCATCCCTTTGAATTTTAGCGGTACGCTGCAATGCGATGGTTACTCGGCTTATCGCACCTTTGCCAACGGACGCGCTGGAACGATTGAATTGGCCGGCTGCTGGGCACATGTGCGGCGGAAGTTTTATGAAGCGATGGAACAAGCGCCCCGAACCGCGGCTTGGCTCGTGCGGCAAATCCAACACCTTTACCGGATCGAAGCTGCTTTGCGCGAACACCGCACCGGTCCCCGGCTGCGCCAGGCCGTGCGCGCCAGCCAAAGCCGCCCCATCGTTGAACGCCTCCAACGCGCCTTGGGCCGGCTCAAAGCCAGCGGACGTTACCTGCCGCAGAGCTTGCTGGGCCAAGCCATTGATTACACGCTGGGCCAATGGCCAACGCTGAAAGTGTATCTGCAAAACGGTCGCGTGGAGTTGGACAACAACTTGGTCGAAAACGCCATCCGCCCCACCGCCATCGGCAAGAAAAACTGGCTCTTCATCGGCGATGCCGATGCCGGTCAACGCAGCGCCATTATCTACACGGTCATCGAAAGTTGCCGTCGGCGCGGCCTTGATCCTTACACCTACCTGCGCGAAGTCCTCACGCGGCTGCCCAGCATGACCAACTGGCAAATCCCGGAAGTGACGCCCCAAACCTGGGCCAAAGCACAACTGCCGGTGCAACGGCTCGCATCATAAACGTCATACCGAGACCTCTGCAAAACTCATTTGAACAGGGCGGTTGAATCGAAGTCAGAGAGACATGGAAACGATGAGCAATCCTCAATTGGGACTTTTGGACAGCCTCATGCCTGCGGTGCCGACCAACGATTTCTTGGAAGGGCTGGATCACGCGCTGGATTTCAAACCGATTGAAGCGGTGCTGCACCGGATGTATCCGGCCACCACCGGCCATCCGCCGCACCCGCCGCTGGTGCTCTTCAAAATGAGCCTGCTCCAGCATTGCTACGGGCTGTCGGATCCGCAATGCGAGGAGTTGGTCGCCGACCGGATGAGTTGGCGGCGGTTTGTGGGGCTGGGTTTGCAGGACAGCGTGCCCGATGAAACCACGCTGGTGCGCTTTCGCCAGCGGCTCATCCGTTACGGTCTGCAGGAAAAACTGCTGGCGCTGGTCAACCATCAACTGGAACAAAAAGGGTTCATCCTGAAAACCTGCACCCTGGTGGACGCCACGCTGTTGCAGGCGGCGCGTCGCGCCCCGAGCCGGGCAGATAAAGGAGGCGGCGATGACGACGCGGGCTTTACCGTCAAGGGCGGTCAACCCCACTACGGCTACAAAGCGCACGTGGCCGTTGACCGGGATCAGACGGTGATTCGTTGCGTCACCTTGACGGACGCCAGCGTTCATGACAGTCAGGAATTTGAAACCGTGGTCAAAGGGGATGAGGAAATGGTCATGGCCGACAAAGCCTATTGGAGCGCTCAACGCGCTCGTTGGTGTGAGCGCCGGAAAATCGGCAACGGCATTTTGCGCAAAGCGTTTCGGGGACAGCCCTTGGACCGGACGACGGTGCTGTTCAATGCGGTGATGAGCCGGGTGCGGTGTGGGATTGAGAAAATCTTTGGCTGGTGGAAGCGCAGCACGGGCTACGGGCGAGTGCGGTATGTGGGGCGCGATCCCAATCGGCTGGAGTTGGAGTTCAAGAGCATCTGTTGGAACTTGAAACGGCTGGTGAGTTTGACCGGAACATGAAGCAAAACATTCAGAACGCCCGCGCGGCGGACAAAAAAGTTCAAAACGGTGGCTCACATCGCCGACCGTGGCGTGCCGCCAAACCCATTTTTCGTTGAATAATGACTTTGACATCAAATCAGCAACTCAAACGACCTTTTGCAGAGGTCTCATACCGTATATGGTATGACACTTACGACTCCACTACAGTTGCTCTGTCAAGAAGGTGCTCCACGTGACGCTTACGTTGAACGTTCGCTCCGGGAAATTACGGCAGGAATTCAAGCCGGTAAAACCGTTGTGTGAAATTCGTGGCCTGCGGATCAGTGAACTGCCAAACGCCGTTTGTGCCGAGTGTATTCGTGGCGACGGGTTGCCAACTGTTGGGCAACGTGAGGTTTGTCGTTGCTTCCAAAATGTAAGTGTAGTCAGGCGCTCCGCCAAGGCTCAAAACCAAGCGGTCATTGCCCGCCGCGACACCGGTGATGAGTGGCGTCGTGTTGGGCAGCGGCGCGAGCGCATTAATCAGGTTCGTCCCGTTCGGCGTGCCGAGGCCGGTGCAAAGATCATAGCCGGGTACGGCATTGAACAGTCCCGGCGTGCCGGCGCCAATGTTGTTGCCGGTGGTGATGTCGTGAAAGCAGGCGTTGTAACTTGTGCTGCCGGCGAGGGCGTACAGGGCGGGATTCAAAAATCCAACGGTCGTTCCGTTCACCTCGACGGACTGCTGGTTGACCAGCGCGCAAAAGCCCGCCCACAACGGCGCGGCGCAACTGGTGCCGCCGAAATAATATGTACCGCTGTCATCGCCATCGTCGTAGGACACAAAAACATCGTCGGCCGTCAGCGCCACGTCAGGGATGTTGCGGTAAGTAGTTGAGCCGCCATTGGCTGCCATGCTCACATTGGTCTGCCAATAAGGAATGTGGTAATAGGTGCTGATGCCGCCGCCGGAGCCTACATTCGGATTGCCGCTATTGTTCCAATTCCAGACGGTTTCGGCCGCCCAGGAAACACCGGAGCCGTTCATCGTTAATGTCGTACCACCAACGCAGGTAAGGTTCGTACTATCCACCGGCGCGTTAGTCTGGCTCGAACTGTCAATCATCTCGTTACCGGTGTAAGCGTCGCTGTCGCCGGACGCCTGAAAAAATGACTGGCCCTGCGTGCCCATCTGCTGAAAAATAGCGTCAATCGTCGTGCTCGGTCCTCCCGTCCAAGTCCACGATGAACTCATTTGTTTGGCCAGGTCGTCGTCGGCCATGCGGTTTAAAATGGAGCTGGGATTGGAACTGATCTCATAAACAATCACGCGCGACAACCCTGGCGCCATGGCAATGGCTTGCTCGATGTCCAGAGCCACTTCCCCGTTGTTGGCGGTGCCGGGGCCGCCGCCGTGACGACCGGTGGTGATCACCACATTGGTCAGGGGAACATAACGGGTCAGACCGATAATCTTTTCATAATTCGTGATGTCCACCTGATAATAAGCGGAGAACTCCAGCAATCCCACAGATTGTCCCGCGCCGGTGAGCGCCGTGCCGGGCGCGTAGGCGTTGCGAAAATCGTTGCCGGCATATTCGCCGTTCGGGCCGGAACCGTTAAAGCTCAACGGTCTGGCTTTCGAGGCCGCGACCATGTGCATCAGCGGGCGCGGGGGGCTGTAATCACTCAAACCCTCAACCGTCACCACGGATAAATTTGTTGGTACCGAGGGCTCGGTGTCCGGCGCGAAAAAGTTGCGCGCTTCGGTCGGGTGCTGGTAAGTGCGCAACGTAATGTGGAATGCCTGCTCGACGTTTGACACGTTGCCTTCCACGTCTAGAACCACGCGATTGGGATGTTTACCCGCCACCGTGAGTCCGTTCGCCTCCGCGAATTTTATGACCGCCTGGTAATCCTGTTCCGTCGGGCCGAAGCGCGCCGTGAATTCGGGTGGCGTGAGAAATTTATGAAAGTTGGTGCTGCGCGGGTCGTAAAGCTGCTGGAGCAATTCACTCAGTTGCGCCTGATTCCGCAGCGGCAGACCGATGGCGAGAGAAAGCTGATTGGTCGGCGGCAAATGACCTTTGGGTGTCAGCCCTGCCACCACCGACGGCACATGGCCTGGCAAGATTTTCCGATCTGGTTCCGCGCTGAAAATGGAGGTTGCGGCGACGAGAAAAACTGCTGCTGTCAACAGCATCATTGTCCGGTTAAGGTGCCGATGTTCCTGCATCTTGAATTGCCGTTACGCGGACAGTCACCACTTTATCCAAATGACTTAAATGTTGACACTGGACTAATTTTACTCATCATTTCTATGAAAGCAAACTGAATTTTATTTTGGTGTTCTTCGGAACTTTGCATGGGTGATACGCCCAAGCGGCTTGCGGCGGTCGAGCCAATCCACCTGGCGCGGATATACCGTGTGTTTGAACAAGACTACGAAGAAGACAGCCAAAACTGGTTGACGAAGCGTGCGCTTCGTCAGACTTATGAACCTCCACCGCAAACGGCTAGAAAATCAGCGGGCTCCTTTAATCTTGGTTAGCTGAATTTCCGGCTTTCAGATACTTTCCGTGTCGTTCATGTGCCGCCTAGTTTCAGGGGTTCCCGTTTTCCTGCCGCCATTTCTTCGACGATTTCATTGCGTGATAAAGCAACCGGCGTGTCAAGGCCCCAATATAACACGGTAGAAGAGGTACGGGTTGGACAAGAAGTTGGTATCAGCCCAAAAGTAAGGCAATGCCGGCGAACTGTTTGTAATTACCGGAGTCCAGGAAGTCAGGTTGGTCGAAACCTGAATTGTGTAGTCCGGCCCGGTATTGCCGTTGATCCAAAACCCAAACTGACCGTTGGAAACAGACGCCGCATTTATGGTTGGAGTGGCTGGCTGGATCACCGTTACTGTGAAACTTTGAGTGTCACTAAGAGGCGGCACACCGTTGTCCGAGACGACCACAGAGACAGTCGGCGTGGAAGGCGATTGCGCAATGGCCGGTCGCCAAGTGAACAAACCGCTGGTCGGGTTGATGGAGGCGCCGGCTGGCGGATTGAGCAAACTGTAGGTCAAGGGCAGTGGCGGAGTATTGGGATCGCTGGCTAGATTGGTGACCAGCAGCGTGTTGCCGGCCATAACAGTTTGGTTGGGAATTGCCGCCAGCACGGGTGGCTGATTGGTTGGCACAGGACTTCCATAGACTTGAAATTCCCATAGGGAATAGCCATACTGGGTGGCGCGTACGGTGGCGTACATCCTCACATAACGACCCGATCCAGATAACCCGGTCAAATCCTGGACGCCACCGGTCCCCGTGGTCGTGCTGTAGATCGGGGTCCAAGTCGCGGCATTTGAGGAAACTTGAATTTGAAAACTCGTCGCGTAAGCCGCCTCCCAGTAGAGTTCCACTTCTGTGATGTTGTAGGTTGCCCCCAAGTCCACATAAATCCATTGCGGAATATTAGTCCAAACGGAAGCCCAGCGGGTCGTTAAATTGCCGTCCACCGCATAGATTGCGGGACAATAGGGACTACTAGCTTGATAGGAACTCGCCGTGACCGGTTGGTTCAACGCCAAATTTACATGTGACCCTGTCGTGGCGCTGACTTCGAGAGAATTTGAACTGACATTGACCCCATCGGTTGCTGAGATCACATAGTAGTAGGTCGTGCCGTAGATCAAACCCGTGTTCGTGTAGCTGGTTGTCGTCGGAGTGGCGATGGTGGTGTAAGGCCCACCTTCGTTCGTCGAGCTTTGGACATTATAGCTGGTTGCGCCAGCGGCCAGGGACCAACTCAAAGCCACCTGGGTATTGCCCGCCGTCGCGCTCACACCGGTCGGAACGGCCACCGGGCCATTGACTGGCTGAAATTGCATCCAGTTGAAATGTTCACCGTTGGCGGAAAGGACCACTTCGAGTGTTTGCGTGCCGGCCGGCAAAGTAACGGTGGTCGAAACTGTTGACCAACTGGCTTGCGTGACATTTGCCACACCCAGCAGCGTGACACCTTCGTAAACGCTGATCTGACCGGTGGCGCCGCTAACCCGAAAGTTGAAAGGATAGCTTCCGGCGGTATCAACCTGGAGATTATAGTTCAGGCTACCACCCGCTGCTGCGGTTATCATGTCGGCCAGTCCGTTCGTGTCGGTCGTTGGGGCGATGTTCATTTGGTTCATGGTGACATATCGCGCCGCCTGAAGCTGCCCGGGGATGCGATAAAAAAGGTTTGTCTCATGCACCGGCATTTGCACGTAAGCCTGGCCCGCAGCGGTCAGGACGCCGGAAGTGCTGAGCAGGCTGTCATAGGGATCTCCGTTGATTCGTGACATAAACCAAGAGTAACCTTCAATCCAAGGCGTGCGTTCGCAATAATCTACTGAGGGTATCAGGTTGGCGAGCACTTGGGCCGAGCTTGAAATGCCGCCGCTGATGCCGCTCGGATTGAACTCGGTCACCCAGACGGTTTGAGTGGGAAAATCAGTATGCATGAGGCCTGTCCAGTAGGTGAGGTCACCGTAGCCGGCATAGCTGTGGGTGGCCATGCCCGTTGGCTGCGTCGAACCACAGTCGGAAAGAAATGTGGCGAGGAAAGATTCCTGGGAACCAGTCGCCATGTGCGGGCAGATCACTGGAATATTGTAAGGATTGCAAATCGCTTGGACTTGTTCAAAGGCGGTTGCCGTGGCGGCGGGCGTCATGTTCGCTTGCCCGGTATTATTCGGCTCATTGATCGCAAAAACCCTCCACGGCCGGTTTCCGGCCGCGAGATAACTACTAATGGCGCTTTGATAACCTGAATAATCACTCCAGACCATGGGGATGTAGCTCATCGCCACACCAGACGGCACGGTCCAGTTGTTTATTCCCCAATCGTAAAACCACGATACGCCGGGGGCCAAGGCTTGGAAGTCGGCAGCGGACATGTTGGAATTGACGGCGATGCCACGCTTGCGGCTTTGAACCGGCGCATCACAATTGACGATTTGAATTTGGGCGAACACGTCGCTCGAGGAAACCAACGCCAGCAACAGGAACACGAGATACGAAGCCAACCGGGCGCGCAACGGGTTCGACTTATGCGCCTGATCGCCGTTCCGCGTGACCATTCCTTCGCCGGAAACGAACATTGCCTGCGCCAGCAAGAAGATTTTTGAAGTACAGGGAAAAGCGCAGCGGCGATGAAAATTTACCCCTCCTACAAACAGTTTTCTCAGCATAACAATTTTTACGAAGTGCGATGAATCAGCTAAAAGGTACGCAATTTATGGTGCAATGTGAAGAGAATACTACAGCCATCTCAAAATGTAAACTTTTATTTTGACCAGCTATCACAATTTAGAACTTGGACCGTTACAGGATCTTCCAATTAATCTTCCCAACAAGCAATTTGGAACGGTAAGGGGCATTGCGCGTCGGTGATGAAACAGACCAAAAAGTTAGCTTAAAGCATGTAAAGTAAGGCTGGAACATGTTTTTTAACAAAGTGTGGTGTCAGTTCCGTTTGGCTGAGGATTGGATGATTTCAATCTCCTGCCGGGCCGTGCTGTTTGCCGGGTCAAGTTTTAAAACGGTGTGAAACTCGGCCAGTGCTTGGCCGGGCTTTTTTTGTGCGGCCAACGCTATTCCCAGATACAGATGAGCCGGAGCAAAGTCCGGACGATACCGGATGGCCTCCGCAAATAATGGTTGAGCTTTCCCGATTCTTCCTTGGTTCGCAAGCTCGACCCCGAGCAGATAGCGTGCTTGCCAAAATTCCGGTTCCAGTTGAATGGCCACGCCAAACGATTCGACCGCCCTTGCCGACAGGTCCCTTGCGGCGAAGGCGACCGCCCGGTTAAAATAATCCGCCGGCCCCTGTGGCTGAAGTCGGGCCGCGTCCTGATAATAGACCACTGCCTGATTCAAATTTCCCTGGTTCTGCTCCAGAAACCCAAGGTTGATGTACGTTTCCACCTCGTTCGGATCCGCTCGAAGCGCTCGGCTGAAACAGGCCAGCGCCTCCTTTGCTCTCTGCTGGTTTTCCCGAATCTGTCCCAGTCCGTTCAGCGCATTCACAAAATTGCCCCGGATGGCAAGCCCCCGCGAAAAATATTGCGCCGCTTCGTCAATCTTTCCCTGGGGAATCAACAATTTGCCGATGTCATAATACGGCTCGGGCATTTGTGGCAGCAGATCGCACACCCGTTTCGTTTCTTCAGTGGCCTGCGCCAGGTTCCCTCCCGCTGCCAAAAATTTCGCAAAATTCCAAAGTAATAAATTATCCGTCGGGGCCGCTGCCAGCGCTTGTTTGTACAGTTGCCGCGTTTGTTCCGGGGGTTCGGAATCCACCTGCAATTTTAGTTCACCGAGTTTTTGCTCGCACAGTTTGATGCTGGTGTCATGGGTCAATTGTTCGGTGTAAGGCGGGCCAGACACGCTGCTGAAAATTTCCCGCCAGACACGATGTCGGTCCCACGATGAAACCGCCAGCTGGCGATCACAAAATCCCGTGGATGCCCATTCACCTCTGTCGTGCGCCACAATGGATTTCGGCAGCAGCTTCGCCGTTTCCTCGGCAAACGCGCGGCCCAACCAGTAATTCCCGTCAAAGTTCAAATGCACGTGTTCATAAAACAATTCGTTCCCGGGAATCTTTTCCGGCGAATCCTGCGCCAGTATCCGGGCGGCATTCAAAAAATAGACGCCCTCGTCAGCATAGGCGTCCGCCGCGTCTTTGATGATATGATTGATGCGGGTGTCCGCCCGAAAGGCAAGCGTGTCATAATCCCGTGCCAGTTCAAACTCGCACAGGGCTTGATCGAGATTGGTCAACGCAAGCTGGCAGCGTCCAGCACGAAAATGCAATTCCGCGTACTGGGGATCTATGGCATCGGCCTGGGCATATTTTTCCAGCGCTCCGTGATAATCTCCCGCCGATTCCAGAGCGATGCCTTCTTGATAAATTCCATTCCATGTCGCCTTCTGCTTTTCACTCAAGGTCGCCGCATGAAGCGAGGCAAACGGGGCACAATCCTTCAAATTACTGCCGACCGTGCTCAATATTATCGGCACCCCGGCGTTATGGCCCGCCTGTAATATATCCTCCAGATTTATTTTGAAATTGTCATAAGCGCGCAGCCGGTTCGGATCGTTATACCGAAGCTGGTGATTTTCAAACATGCTCAACCCGCCCCACGTCTTGGGAGCCGACGAGTGACTCCCCCATCGTTGCACGAGGCTGTTCATTAACTGCCCGATCCGTGTTTCCTTTATTGCAAGGTCAGCCCGGATAAAATCCACTCCCGGCGCCCGCGAACCAAAGACGGTGCCCCCGCCGAAAGGCCCGACCATTTCATTGTTGCCCATGTAGATAATCCACAAATCGCCGTCGCGCCGGGCGCATTCGCGCGCAATGGGCAAAATCACGTCTGAATCAATGGCCGTCATGGCCGTGCAAATCACTTCAAAATGTGTTCCGGGAAAGCGCTCGCGCAGCAGAACCTGCAAATAACGCCAGGCGCCATAACTGGGGTCGGGATCGCCCATCGCCGCCGATTCGCCAAACACAAAAATTCGATAAGTATCCGGGGATTTTTTTACGGCCATGCGCAGTGGCACCGGAGTGCGGGCGATGGCGGCAGGGAAAAAGCGGTAGCCGAAGCGGCCATTGGGAACATAGTAATCCTGGCGTTGAATCCGGATTCGGCGGAAATAGCTGGTATCATAGCCGTATCCCGCCAAACGAAGCCCAAGTTCAGCGACACCCAAAACGAACAATGGAACGAGGATCATCGCAGACAGACGCATCAACCAAAGGCGACGCCGTACAGATCGGGTTGTGGCATTCATAATAGCAAATTAGGCAAATAGCCGCTTCTCTCTTTGATTTTCGTCAATTTCCCACAAAACCATGTGATTCAGAATGCAGGCTTTTGAACAATAGGAAGATACAAAACAGGATAAAAGTCCATTTTTTAAAAGTATTCACAGTTGTTCCGCTCGAAATGCGAGAAAACCAACGAAAACAGGGACTTTTCGAGCAATCCACCTGTTGGGGGACCGAGTGATCCTTGGAAGTCGCCGAAAATGGCAAAAAGGCCAATAAAATGGATACTCTCAGCATGTTTCCTATGGAACGGCACCGGACGGATATGTTGACGCTTTTTTTTTGAAAAAAGTTCTTGACGAAGTCGCCAAAACATCATATAAAAGTCACATAGTTCGCCCATACGGTACAAACAAACATTGAAACGAATTATAAAGTATGCAATAAGCATCAGCAAATTGCTACAATACACAAAAGTAAAACCTATGAAAAAGACCCTATTGATAGCTCTCAGCGTAATCGGCACCGCTGGTTTGATGAATGTTCAAGCCCAATTGATTAATGTTGATTTCAACGGCAATTCAGTCGGCACAGCTTACGGCGGCGGCGGCGTTGCTTCTCCTGGGCCGAACCAGTCTGGTGCGGCGCTTATCGGCTCCGCAGGTGACCAATGGAACGGAATCGCCGACAGCCAGCTCACTTTTTCTGCTTATCCAAATGGCATAACTGCCACCGCGCTTCCTCTGATGTACTCAACCGGCATTAACTCGCCGGTTACGATGACTATCGCGACCGATGGGGGTTCATACAATGCAAACGAGCCGGTTTGGAGTAACACGAGTGCATTTACCACTGCCGGAAGCCCGTACTCCAATCTGATGCAGGATTTAATTTACGCGAACGGTGTGGGGGCGGGGTCCATTACGTTAAGCGGCCTTGCGGCAAATTCGCAGTTCAATTTGGTTCTCTATAATGCGGGTGACCAAAATGTCGCCGGTGACCGTGCAAGCTCTTTCACTGTCAATGGTGTTAGCCAGACCAGTCAATGGGACGGCACCACCAGCACTTTGGTAGCAGGGGTAAGTTACGTTGATTATGCGTCAGCCATGTCCGATGGTTCGGGCAACTTGGTTATTACGTTTGGACCGGGCATGACTTTAGCTGGCGCTCTATCCAGCGAGGGTGACTTGGATGGTTTTCAACTCCAAGCTGTTCCCGAACCCGCAAGTTTGGCCATTCTCGGAGTTGCCGGATTGCTGTTCGCCGGCTGGCGCCGTCGGGTTGCTTGATCTTGAATAGCTCAATCTAAAGACGACTCACTTAAATAATTCGTTCGTAGGTTTTACAACCAGCCTTGGGTTTCCAAGGCTGGTTTTTTTTGCGCAGTTCGCCATCGAAATTATAAGTTTCCGAAAGCGTCAGAGAGAAAGCATCGGCCTGTTTTGCACGCGCACCCAACCCATCAGGCGTCCAACACCGGTTGGGTTAGTTTTATCTATATGACAAAGCTTATACGCAAGAATAAATTATAAATCTCATTGTGTCTTTGACGGTTAAGCGGTACATTTAGTGTTAAGTTTATGAAGTTTCCCCTCCTGAATTTATCCCATTTTAACCGGCCATGGTTGAAATTTGTCAGCGCGACTTTGCTTCTCTTGGTTTGCAACACACCGGCATGGGCCAGCTTGCCGCCGGGTTGGAGCGACGCCGACATCGGGTCGCCGGGGTTGGCCGGCTCGGCTTCAGAGGTCAATGGCAATTGGACGGTGAGCGGTGGTGGTTCGGATATTTGGAACGCGGCGGATCAATTTAATTTTGCCAGCCAAAGTTTTATTAGCGATGGCTCAATCGCGGCCAGAGTTGCCAGCCTGCAGAATTCAGACCCGTCAACGGGCTGGTCCAAAGCCGGCGTCATGTTTCGCAACGACAGCGGTGCCGGTGCCGTGAACGTGGCGATTGTGATTTCCGCCGCCAACGGCGTCAATTTCCAATGGCGAGACACGGCAAACGGGCAGTCCAGCAGCGTTGATACCACTGGTATTATCGCGCCTGTTTGGTTGAAACTGGATCGGTCGGGGACAAATTTCAGCGGTTACTACAGCCTTGATGGAACCAATTGGACACAGGTTGGCACGACACCCCCTTTGAACATGAACGGAAACATTCTGGCTGGCCTGGCTGTCACCGCCCACAACAATTCTGCGTTGAACACGGCCACTTTCACCAATGTGACAATTGTTCCACAGATATTTGGGGTCTATCGCGAGTTGTGGACTAATTTGAGCACCGCGAATGGCAGTTCGCTGATTGTTTTAACCAATACCAGTTACAATCCCAACTGGCCGAACAATCCTTCCGCTTCTTATACAAAGCTATTCAGCAGCTTTGAAACTGAAATAAATTCGGGCATGACTTATTACGGACAACGAGTGCGGACATTTGTTGTTCCACCAGCCAACGGGAATTACACATTTTGGATTTCCAGTGACGATACGTCAGAGCTTTTCTTGAGCAGTGACGAAAACCCCACAAACAAAGTTCTGATTGCTTCGGTAAATACCTGGACTGATTCGCGGCAGTGGGACAAGGAAGCCAATCAACAATCCGCGTCAATTTTCCTACAGGCCGGCCATCGTTATTATCTGGAAGCGATCATGCAGCAGGGCATCGGCGGCGATAATCTCGCCGTCCGCTGGCAATTGCCCGACGGCAGCATCGAAGAGGCGATGACAGCCATCAGTTCGGCAGGCACCCGGCTGGTTCCTTGCAACGGAATAGATGCTTTGCCGGGCATCTATGCTCAAACCACAAACCTCACTGCGTTCGAGGGGACAAGTTTTGCTTTGTCCGTATTGGTTACGAATTGGGCGCCCGTTGGCTATCAATGGCGGCTTAATGCCACGAACTTGTTGTATGCAACGCAACCGGTTTATGCCATCAGCAATGCTTCCATCACGATCAACAGCGGACAAGTTTATACGTGCGTGATTTCTGATTCAGTCGGGGCGGTGACCAGCGCGCCCATAATTCTGACCATCACGCGAGACACCAACCCGCCGGTCATCTCGTGCGCACAAAATGTTGGAAGCACGAATGTGCAAATAACCTTTTCCAAACCGCTTGAACCGGCCAGCGCAACCAATATTGCCAATTACGCTTTTACAAACGGTACAACGATTTTGGCGGCGGCTTTGGACACAAGCGGAAGCCTCGTCACGTTGACCACCGCGCCGTTAACTTACGGCAACAATTATTCCATTGTCGTCAACGATGTTCGCGACTTGGCCAGTCAGCCCAATACGATTGCAGCCAATTCGACTGTCAGTTTCACCGCCTCATTATTTGCATCGCGGGACATTGGCAACCTGCCGGTTTCTTCCACAGCGACAGTCGTCAGCAATGGGGTGGATGTGGTAGCGACTGGCAGTGACATCGGCAGTTCCGAGGATCAACTGAATTTCGAATATCAACCGCGCACCGGCGACTTCGACGTTTGTGTACGCGTGGCTGGATTAAATCCATCGGACGTTTGGGCCAAGGCCGGATTGATGGCGCGCGAAACGCTCGATCCCGGCAGCCGTTTTGCCGCTTCAATCGCCACGCCAACGATGAACGGTTGCTTTTTCGAGTGGCGTGATCCGGCCAATAGCGCCAGCAGTTCCAGTGGAAGTTTTCCGGCGAATTATCCAAACACCTGGCTGCGGCTCAAACGCGCCGGTAACACTTTTGCCGGCTTTGCCAGTTACGACGGCCAAATCTGGACGCAACTGGGCAGCGACGCCATTTCAATGTCGAATCAGGTTTATATTGGGTTCGCCGTCACCAGCCACAACACAAATCAGCCGACAATGGCGCAGTTTCTGGATGAAGCGGACGTAACAACGAATAATGTAATTGGCACGGAGATTAATCCGCACGACGCCATCGGTCCGAGCAGTCGCAAATCACCAATTGTGTTCTCTGAAATCATGTGGAAACCCGCACCGCGCACAGATGGGAAAAATCTGGAGTTTCTTGAACTCTACAACTCCAACCCGTGGTTTCAGGATATCAGTGGTTATCACATTACCTGCGCGGACATGAATTACACTTTCCCTGCAGGAACAACGATTCCCGGCGGCGGTTATCTCGTCGTGGGAGCCGTGCCGGCGGACATTGAAAGCGTCTATGGCATCACCAATGTCATGGGGCCTTACACCGGCAGCTTGAAGAAATCCGAAACGCTCGAACTGCTGGATGAACAAGGCGCAGTGCTGCTGACCGTCCCCTACTCAAATGTTTATCCGTGGCCGGTCGCGACGGATGGCACGGGACATTCCCTCGTTTTGTCCAATCCCACTTATGGCGAAGGCGATCCGCGCGCCTGGGACATCAGTGACATTGTGGGCGGATCGCCGGGACAGATGGACGGATTCACTCCCAGTCCGCTGCGCAACGTCGTCATCAACGAAATCCTGCCGCATTCGGAAAAGCCCGCCGTGTCGCAGTTCATCGAACTCTACAATCACAGCACGAATAGTGTGGACGTTTCGGGTTGTATTTTGACCGACGATCCCACCACGAACAAATTTGTCATTCAGGCAGGAACCGTCATTGGTCCGGCAGGCTTCCTGTCGTTCACGCAGTCGCAATTTGGCTTCACACTCAATGGCGCGGGCGAGACGCTTTATTTCATCAAGCCGGATGGCAGTCGGGTTCTCGACGCCGTGCAATTCGGGGCGCAGGCTGACGGCGTTTCTTATGGTCGCTGGCCGGATGGCGCAAATGATTTTTATGCTTTCACTACCAACACGCCAGGCACGAACAACAGCTCAATTTTGATCGGGGATATAGTGATTAATGAATTGATGTATGACCCGATCAGCGGCAATGACGACGACCAATACATCGAACTCTACAACAAGGGGACGAACACGGTGAATGTGTCCGGCTGGCAATTTGCGACCGGCGTCACTTTCACATTTCCCAATGTCTCAATCGCACCAAATGGTTATCTGGTTGTCGCGCGGAACATGACCAATTTGTTCGCCAAGTATGCAAATTTGAACACGGGCAATACCGTGGGCAATTACAGCGGCAAGCTGTCGCACAACGGCGAGTTGCTGACGTTGGCACAACCAGAGACGCTAAATGACACTACTACAATTTATGTTGAAGAAGATGAAGTCGCGTACGGTACTGGTGGCCGCTGGGGCGAATGGTCCTCGGGCGGCGGAAGCAGCTTGGAACTCATTGATCCCCACTCCAATCATCGCCTGGCAGCCAACTGGGCGGACAGCGACGAAACGCAGAAGTCTTCATGGGTGGACATCGAAACCACCGGCGTGCTCGACAATGGAATCAATTACGACAGTACGGGCGTTCGGTACGCCCAGATTGGCATTCTGGACGTCGGCGAATGTCTGGTGGACAACATTGAAGTGGATTACAACGGCTCGAATTACGTTTCGAATTCCACCTTCGAATCCGGTACCAATGGCTGGTCGTTCCAAGGCTGCATGACACGTTCCAGTCTGGAGAATTCCGGTTATTCCAGTGCTCATTCCCTGCACATACGTTGCAGCGATCACATCTGGACGGGGGACAATTCCTGTCAGGTCGCGTTGAACGCCAACTCGCTGGGATCCGGTCAGACGGCCACTCTGCGATTCAAGGCGCGCTGGCTGCGTGGCTGGCCGGAAGCGCTGTTGCGTTTGAATGGCAACTGGCTGGAAGCGGCAGGCGCGCTGTCCGTCCCGGCCAACCTTGGCACGCCGGGGATGCCTAACAGCCGCTACGTGACGAATGCGGGACCGGCGATTTACAACGTCACCCACAATCCACCAGTGCCGGCGGCCAATCAGCCGGTGGTGGTAACGGCCAACGTGAGTGACCCTGACGGCGTGCAAAATCTGACACTCTATTATCGGCTCGATCCGGCAACGACTTACACCGCCGTGGCGATGAAGGACAACGGCACCGGCGGCGATGCGGTTCCCGGTGATGGTGTTTTTAGCGCGACCATTCCTAGTCAGGCGGCGAATCAAATCGTGGCGTTTTACGTTTCAGCCACGGATAGTCTGGGCGCAACCACGCGTTTCCCGGCGTTGTGTCCACAGGACAATGAACCGGTGCGCGAATGTGTCGTGATGTTTGGCGACGGCAATCCGGGCGGCAGTTTTGGTGTCTATCATTTGTGGATCACACAGACGAACGCGACGCGCTGGGCCAACCTGTCTGATTTGAGCAACGAAGGGAATGATTGCACGTTCGTCAATGGCAATCGCGTGATTTACAATGTGCAAGGGCGCTTCGCTGGCAGCGCGTGGCATCAGGATTTTGACACGCCTTATGGCGCGCTATGTCACTACAAGTGGACTTTTCCGGACGACGACCAGTTCCTGGGTGCGACATCCTTCAACAAAATTCACCAGCCCGGCAACTACGCGGGAGACGACGCAAGCCTGCAGCGGGAACAACTGGCGAATACCTTTCTGCGCACTTTGGGCGTGCCCTGGCTCAACCGCCGTTATGCTGCCGTTTATGTGAATGGCAACCGTCGCGGTCTGCTCATGGAAGACACGCAATGCCCCGATTCTGACGTGGTGAAGGAGCATTTTCCGAATGATTCCGACGGATACCTTTACAAGATGCAACAGTGGATTGAGTTTGCGCCGTTCCCCTCGGGCAGCACGATTGCTTTCAACAGCACGATCGCGGGCCCCACCCTCATGCCTTACACGACGACCGGCGGTGTAAAAAAAGTGGCGCGCTATCGCTACAATTATCTGGTTCGGCGAACGCCGGACTCGGCCAGCGACTTTACGGACGTCTTTTCGCTGGTGGATGCGGCAGGCTCCTCCAGCGGTCCAAATTATGTGGCAAACATGGAAAATATCGCGGACATGGAAAACTGGATGCGGGTTTTTGCTGCCAACCACGCCGCGGGGAATTGGGACAGCTTCGGCGGCACCAGCGGCCAAAACCTCTACGGTTACATCGGCACACTGGGCACGAAGTATTCGCTGCTGATGTTTGATTTCAACATGGTGATTGGCAACAGCCAGGCCTGGGGGCCGGGTCAAAATCTTTTGGATGTTAACAGCTCGGACCCCAATATGCAGGCCATTTTCAACAACCCGACTTTCCTTCGCATGTATTGGCGGGCGTTGCAGGAACTGGTCAACGGTCCGCTCAACGTTGCCAACAGCGGGCCTCTGCTCGATGCCAAATACAATGCCTTCGTCGCCAACGGTCTTAGTGTTGAAAACCCCGACACCAACATCAAACCGTGGCTTTCCCAGGCGCAAAACAGCATCGCTTCGCAACTGGCCGCCGTGAATGCCACGTCGTTTACCATCAACCCCACCGCAACCGTTAGCAATAATGTGGCGTATGTGACCGGTGTGGCGCCTGTAAATGTGGACACCGTCTGGATTAACGGCGTGGCGTATCCACTGACTTGGACCAGCTTGACCAATTGGATCGTCACCATGCCGTTGGTCAATGGAACAAATTCCTTAAGCGTGGTTGGCGTGGACATCAATGGCCAGCCGATTACGGGTGACAACGGCAGTGTCAACGTCATCTACAACGGAGCCAATGCCTCGCCGGTCGGCCAGGTGGTCATCAACGAAATCATGTATGACCCGGCGGTCAACGACGCGGCGTTTGTGGAATTGTATAACAACTCCACCAACCTGACATTTGATTTATCGGGCTGGCAGCTTCAAGGGTTGTCCTACACATTCCCGAACGGTTCGATCCTCGGGCCGACCAACTATCTGGTTCTGGCACAGAACGGCGCGGCATTTGCAGAGGCTTACGGCGCAACTCTTCCGGTATTTGACACGTTCAGCGGCACGTTGCAACCGGGTCAAATACTTTCTCTGGTCCAGCCCGGCAACGATGGCACAACCAATTTGCTTGTGACCGAACTAAAGTACGACAGCGTGCTGCCTTGGCCGACGAATGCCAGCGGAACCGGCGCTTCCTTGCAACTGATTGACCCGCATCAGGACAATTGGCGCGTTGGCAATTGGTCGTCCAAACCACTTTCCGCCACACCCGGCGCGCGGAACAGCGTGGCGACTTCATTGACGCCCTTCCCGTCGCTATGGATTAATGAATTGCAGGCCGACAATCTGACCGGCATTACAAACAGCGCGGGTCAACATACCGGCTGGCTGGAACTGTACAATCCCGGCACCAAGGTCATTTCGCTGAATGGACTCTATCTGGCCAACAATTATTCCAATCTCCTGCAATGGGCGTTTCCCAGCAACACGGTTATGAACTCCGGCCAGTTCAAAGTGATTTTCGCCGATGGCCTGACCAACCTTTCGACGACCAACGAATTACACACCAGCTTTGTTCTGCCGAGCGGCACAGGTTCCCTGGCGTTGACCCGGCTCGCCACCAACGGTCAGCAACAAGTGCTCGACTATGTGGACTACCAAAATATCATCCCCAACGATTCCTTCGGGTCATTCCCCGACGGACAAAGCTTCAACCGTCAGGAATTTTTCCAGGCGACGCCCGGCGCGCCTAACAACGGCATGGCAACGCCGCCGCCTTCGTTTGTTGATTACGCGGTGCCGGGTTCAGTTTACACCCAGAACTTTGATTCGCTGCCCGATCCGGGAGCGGCTTCTGTGAACACCGCTAATCCTGTGACTATCAACGGCGTCACATATTCTTTGGCCAATCCCTATGACTTTGCCTACCCCGCTTTTGCCAGCGGCAGCGGCGGGTTAGGCCTCTCCGCTCTGGCCGGCTGGTATGGCACCAGCGCGTTGCTTTCCAGATTTGGCGCGACTGACGGCGATCAGACCACGGGTGGTCAAATCAGTTTTGGTTTGCCCGACAGTTTCAATCGGGCGCTGGGCTTGCTGGCGACCAGTTCCACGGGCAGCACCGCATTTGGCGTCCGGTTCATCAACGGAACGGGCGTGACGTTGAACCAGATAAATCTTCAATTCACCGGCGAAGTCTGGCGTCAATCCAATCTGCCCAAGACTCTCGAGTTCTATTATTTCATTGATCCAACTGGCACCGCTCCTTTTCCCGGAAATGTGACCGCGTTTCTGCCTGCATTGTATGTAAACTTTCCCACAGTGGCAGCGGATGTGGGCGGCGTCGCTGTGGACGGTACGTTTCCGCTCAATCAGACCAACCTGAAAGTGTTGAATCAGACCATCCCCAACTGGCCGCCGGGGGCGGCATTGTGGCTGGTATGGCAGATGACGGATTCAACCGGCAAAGCGCAAGGCTTGGGCATTGATAATTTAAGCTTTTCGGCCAGTGTTCCGCCGCCCGTTTCGGTGAACATCCAGTTTTCAGGCACGAACCTTTTCCTGAATTGGTTGGCTCCTGCTGGTCAAACTTACCAACTCGAATATAAAGATAATCTCACGGCACCAACTTGGACGCCGTTGGGCAATCCCGTGACAGGAACGGGTGGAACGTTGACAGTCACCAATAACTTTGGCGATTCACCACAACGCTTTTTCCGCCTGCAGGTGGTGAATTAGGCATATTTCAAAAATCGGCAAAACGAATTGGGACTTTGGGCGAACGACATAACGGCACCGAGGAAGGAATCTCCAGCATATCCAGATGAAGGGTACGTCTGGTTTCTCGCGCTGGATTGTAAACCCATGGCGAGTTGGGCAGCGGGACAACCGAACAAACTGGATGCAGAAACTCTGCGATAACGCGCTGGTTCCATGCGGGGTGTCGCTGGCACGGTTTTTCTAAAACTATCCTTTTGGCTAGCTTGCGCGCATCAGCAGTTCTGGTACCTTCAAAAGGTTTTCCCATGTCGTGTTTTCCGGCATTGATACGACATGGGTATCATTCATTTAGTTTGCGAAAAACACCTTCAAAACAACGCTGTAACTTGAGTGAAGCCAGGCCGGAAATTGGCTACAGGGCCAGCAAACGACAATTCATACCAGCGCTGTATAGATGGCCTAACATTTCTTCGATTCATTGAGCCAATCTGAATCGAAGAGCAAGACAATGAACGAATGGCAGGCATGCGTGTTTACAACCCAATCGCAAAACACCGTGGGCGGACCGTCGCGATTGAGGAAACCGCGCATTTGTTTGCATCTGTTTTATTGCTGCATTGTAATTGTCACCTTCCTGTGTGACCCTAAAATTCTAATATTCCATGCGACGCATTACTGATAATTTCTCGCACGTTTTCTTCCTGTGTGTGGTGGTTGCGATGTTTATTTTTGGAGCAACGACGTTTGGGAATACAGCCGAAGGCGAATCGGTTTTCCAACTCCCTGTTCAAATCAGCAACGTGGTGGAATTGTGCCGGTTGGCTGATTCAAATCAGCGGTTCGTTGCCTCCATCCACATGGAGGGAGTGGTGTGGTGGTCAAGCGATGCTGAAGGTAGCGTGATCTTACAGGATGACACCGGCGCGGCGCAGTTGGAACTGGAACTGTCATGCCAAATGCCACGCCAAGGCAAGCGGTTGAGTTTACAAGGGGCTTGCACGGTTGAGAAAACTACGGATGCTATCAAGCTGGCGGGTGTTCCGGTCGTGGAAAACGACGGCTTTCATGTGGCAACTGAACAATCTGGCCGCGTTTATCTGAAGGCCGGGCGGTACCCAGTTCGGGTTGATTGGTTCAACCGGACTGGGCAATATGAGTTGGAGGTTTTTTATGAGGGACCGGGGTTGCCGCGGCAGAAGATTCCAGACTCGGCGCTCTATCGGGTACGCTTTGATCCTGCGGACGGAGTCACGAACTTTGTTCACGGATTGAATTATCGCTGCTGCGAAGGGGCGTGGTGGAATTTGCTTCCCAACCTTTGTCATCTCGCGGCCGTCCGCACCGGCGTGGTGAATAATTTCAATCTCGACGTCATGAGTCGCAACGAGCAAGTGGGGTTGGAGTTTACCGGCTTCATCCAAGTGAATAAGGACGGTCTCTATACCTTTTATACCCGGTCTGACGATGGCAGCCGTCTATTTATCGGAGATCCCACGCTTCAGGTGAAAACCATCGGTCGGGCTGCCTTGACGGAACCGGAGCCGGTCTCGGGCGGTTTACCCCTCGCGATACAGGGCGAATACTCATGGTCTGAGATTGAGGGTACCGTCTCTTCTGTCAGCCGTCTGCAAGGCACGTTGGAAATCGAGCTGATCACCGATTCGGGGCCCGCGAGGTTGATGGTCGCGGAAGATTCTGACAATTCATTCACGCTTCTGCCCCAAAACCGGATCCATGCTGTCGGGGTTTGTCGCTGGGTTCGCAGCTTGGACGGGCGCATCGTCCCCGCCGAGTTTTTCGTGCAGGACTGGAAAGACATCAACCAAAGCTATATCACGCCGGATTTATGGGCCATGTATCCGCTGATGACCGTCAGCAATCTGGTGACGATGCCTCGCCAAAGCGGTACTCAACCGGTCGTTCATCTCCGTGGAAGAATTGTCTCCGCAGGGTCCGGGCAACCGGCATATTTGGAGGACGATTCAGGCCGCATCCTTTTGGAAAACTCCGGGCCGGATTACAGCGCGGGCCGGGTTTCCGAAGTGCTGGGTCGGTTTGCCGTGGAAAGCACCAACCCGGTGTTGCGCTGCTGTTTCTTTCGGCGCATCAGAGAAGGGCCCGGCAATCAAGGCGCGCTGCCGATCCTCACTACGGCGGAACAGGTCAACCAGTTGAGTCGTGATGAATTGAACCAAGGTTACCCGGTAAAGTTGCACGGTGTGATCACGAGCGTACTGGAGGGGGATGCGGTCGTCCTCCAGGACACGACGCGGGGAATCTACGTGGCGCTTGGGAAGCCGTTGCCGCTGCTGGTCGGAGATTACTGCGAGTTGGAAGGAGTCGCCGCTTCAGGTGAGTTTTCTCCGTATATCCTTGCCTCGCGGATGGAGAAGCTGGGCCCCGGTACCCTGCCAAATCCGGTGCATCCGGCTTGGGATCAACTACTGGACGGAAGCATGCACTGCCAATATGTCGAACTGGAAGGAGTGGTTACTGCGATCAACCGCGATACGATCACATTACTGACCGATGGTGGTCGTATCCACGTGCAGTTGAGTTCCATGGCGCCAGGCGTGCCCAAGGCGGATGTGAACGCCTTGCTGCAGATACGAGGCTGCCTGTTCGCGGACTGGGATGCGCAAGCACACCGGCTGCAGATCGGCAATATCCGCATCGAACAGCAATGGATGAATGTGGTTCAGCCCGCACTGATCGATCCGTTCGATATACCAACCAAACATGTCGGAGATTTGTTGCAATTCAATCCCCACGCGGGAGCACTGCAGCGCGTCAAAGTTTCCGGCCAGATCACATATGTGGGAGATGAGGAGTGTTTCCTCGTGGATGGCGACAAAGGCCTGCGATTTATTCCGGCTGGTAAGTTGAACACCCATGTCTGTGACCTGGTGGAAGTAGTCGGTTTTCCGGACTTGAGCGGTCCGTCTCCCGTGTTGCGGGAAGCACTGGTTCGACGCTTGGGACTGGCCGAGTTGCCCAAACCATACCGGCTGAAAGCCGACGACTTGCTACGCGACGAATACGACTCGACGCTGGTGCAGGTGGAGGGCGTGCTGTTGGGAGTCAGTAGCCAATCAGATGGCTCCGTGCTTGAGATGCAATGCGGTTTGCGCCGGTTCACGGCGGTGGTAAAAGACGAAGCGGGTCTTGACCGACCTTTGACGGTCGGGAGCCGGCTTGAACTCACCGGCGTTTATGCGGGGCAGGGGGGCAACCGGGTTTTGGGCCGGCCGATTGATTCCTTTCAGCTATTGCTCAATTCTGGTTTCGATATCCGGGTGTTGGCGCGGCCGCCTTGGTGGACCTTGCAGCGTCTGATCAATGTTGTCGGGGCGTTGCTCCTAGTTCTGGCGGCCTCCTTGATTTGGATCAAATCGCTCCATCGCCAGGTCTCGGAACGCACCCTCCAACTCGAAACGCAAATTCAGAAGCGCCAGCGCGCGGAACGCCAGCGCGAAATCGAACAGGAACGCGCCCGTGTCGCCCACGACCTGCATGATGACTTGGGTGCGGGGCTGACCGAGGTCAACATGCTTACGTCGCTGGTTAAAAGCCCCACCACCTCCGCAGAGGAGAAGGCCCGCTATGTTGATGAATTGAACGAAATGGCGCGGCGCATGGTGACTTCGCTTGATGAAATCGTCTGGGCGGTAAACCCACGGAATGACACCGTCACCTCTCTCGCCAGTTATTTTGGGGCGTATGCTCAGCGGTTGCTGGAGCTGGCGTCGGTGGCATGCGGTCTGGATGTCGCAGAAAATCTGCCCGATTATCCGCTTGAACCCAAGTTTCGGCAGGAACTGTTCTTGGCCTTCAAGGAAGCCCTCACCAACGTTATCCGCCATGCGCGCGCGACCAAGGTCTGGCTGCGGATGTCCGTCCAAGATAGCGCACTCATTGTCACGGTTGCCGACAATGGCTGTGGCATCGAGTCCGGCAAGCGGGATGCTGGCGCCGACGGGCTGGCCAACATGCAGGAACGATTGAGCGCGTTAGGCGGGCGGTGCGAGATTCGAAGCGAGCCGGGCAATGGAACTACTGTTCACTTCCAAGCCCCGTTACCCAAAAGACTGCCATGATCAAAGTTGGCATTGTTGAGGACAACAAGACACTTCGGGAAGGGTTTGAAACCCTCATCAACCGGACGCCCGGGCTTCAGTGCGTATGCACTTGCACCACGGTCGCCGAGGCGCTAAAGAAGATTCCGAAGGCCCAGCCGGATGTCGTGCTCATGGACATCCAACTGCCCGACCAGTCGGGTGTTGAATGCACTGTGCGGGTCAAAGAACTGCTGCCCTTGGTTCAGATCATCATCGTCACTGTCTATGAAGATCCGGACAGGATCTTTCAAGCATTGCGGGCCGGGGCGTGCGGTTACCTGCTCAAACGGGCCAAACCGGAACGCATTATTGCTGCCATTCAGGAGGCGCAGGAAGGCGGCGTGCCCATGACGCCGGAAATTGCGCGGAAAGTGATCGGGCATTTTCGCGAGCAGGCCGAGGCCGCATCAGAAGCAGGAAACCTCTCTCCTCGTGAGAGAGAAGTCCTGCAATTGGTAATGTACGGGTTGGGAAACAAGGAGATTTCCGATCGGTTGGGTGTAACGGTTGCGGCGGTCAAGTGGCACCTCCAGCACATTTACGAGAAACTGCACGTGCATTCGCGCACTGAAGCGGCCTTGAAATTTAAGAGCGGAAAATCTTCAGAAAACTAACCTTTTGGCTAGCTAGTCAAAAACGGGGGATTTGAGATGCTCAACCCATGATCCCGAGATAACAAAACAATTCAAACTTAGCCATCAGACCATAACCAACGTTTCTTATGAAAAACATCCTCACAAAAATCCTGAAAGTCACCTCGTGGTTCGCCGTGGCGGGCCTCTTCGCGACTCAAGCCGTCGCGATGACCGGCTCCGATAATTCCGGCAATTACGTTTCTTGGACCAGCGGGTCAACAGGCGGAAACGGCTTTGGCCCCTGGACTTTCTATACTCACAGTACCAGCACCGGAGCCGGATCCAGCAGTTACGCCGGCCTTGAGAGAGATGCTGACGGCACAGGCGATGCGAACATCCAGGCCGCGGACGGTTCCATTTGGAAACTGTACTCCGTCAGCTACAATGCCACGACCGCCTCGGAGCAAGCGATAGCCTATCGTGCCTTTGACACTCCCTTGAGTACGGTGGGTGACAGCTTCTCGCTGTCCCTTGAATTGCAAAACGCCAATAATGGTGTTGGCAATCCGGGTCAGGTGGGATTTGCGCTTCGAAATGGCGACACCACGGGTGCGGGCAACCAAGGCGCTGGCGCCCGGCTTCAGGTTTATTTAGCGGGGGTCACCAATTTCGCGGCGGGCGGCACCAATTACCTGGTGGTTGAGGATGCTTCGGGTCCACAGGCGACCTCGATCACAAATGTTGGAACAAGCGCGGCGTTTGATTTCACGGTAACGCTTACAGGACCGAACACCTATAGTCTTTCGATTACCCGATACACTGGCTTGGGAATTACCAATCCTCCCGTTGTTGTGACGGGAACGTTGGCTGGCAGCGGGACAATTGACTCCTTTGCAATGTTCAGTTGGACCACTGACCCCTCCAGCGCCGTGAATAGTGACGTGTATTTCAACAGGTTGTCCTTCACGAATCAGGCTGCTTTTAGCTGTCCAACGATCGGTTTGGGAAGTGTGGTGAGTCCTTTAAGCGGGGCGGCGTATAGTCAAGTCATCACAGCGAGTGGCGGCTTGGCACCCTATTCCTTTGCTGTGACCAGCGGTTCACTGCCGCCGGGTTTGAGTTTGTCCACCGGCGGTACCTTGTCAGGCACACCCAGCAGCACGGGAACATACACCTTTACTGTGACAGCCACCGACGCGGACAGTTGCACCGGGACCAGAAATTATAATTTCACGGTTTACGGAAGCGGCGCGGACAACTCTGCCAATTACAATGGTAACTGGTACGAAGGATCGGACGAAGGGGTCGGCTTCGGCCCTTGGAATGTTTACGATAATTATCACGGCGAAGGCTTTGCCGGTTTTGGAACTGCGAATGTGGGTGTCAACATTACAGCTTCCGATGGTTCTGTATGGAAACTCTATGCCATTAACTTCAGCGCCGACCTGCACCAGGAAGAAGCGACTGCTTATCGCAGTTTCGACACTCCGTTGAGCGTTGCTGGGGATGCCTTCTCGGTGTCTTTCGAAGAGAACGGAGGCATCGGCAATCCGGGTCAGGTTGGATTCGCCCTTCGAAATGGAAACATCATCGGATCAAACAGCACGACCCAGGACGGCTCAAATAACCGGGCCGCCCGCGCCAGGTTGCAGGTTTACTTCGCGGGCGGGACCAGCGGCCTTATGGTCGTGGACGCCTCCGGCACCAATCAAATCCCCGGAGTCAACTTGACGACTTATGGGGATGATGCCATGGTCACCCTGACCAGTTCCAACACCTACAGTTTGTCCATCACTCCTTACACCGGCGTGGGAACGGTCAATCCTCCAGTGGTGGTGACTGGAACATTGGCTGGCAACGGCCCGATTGATTCATTCTCGATGTTCACTTGGAAGAATTCCACGGACGATGGTTACAACGGTGACTCCTATTTCAACAATGTGGCTTATACTTCGACGACCCCTTTGAAAACAAATAATGTTACTTTTCAAGTGGACATGTCGGTGCAAATTGCCACCGGCCATTTCAATCCGCCAAGTGATACCGTCGAAGTGCAGGGTGGTTTCAATAATTGGACTGCGGGTCAATACCTGTTGACCAACAACCCGACTGCCGCCAATTCGAACGTTTACAGCGGAGTGGTTCCCATTGTCGGCGCGGTCAACAGCGGTGAAACCTACAAATTCGCCATTAACAGCAGCTCTTTGGGGGCGGAAGTTTATGAAAGCAGCTCTCCAAAACAAAGCACGCTGGATAGTGGCCCGGATGACTATAACCGTTTCTTCCAGCTCTCGAATTCAACCGCCACAGTCCTTCCCTCGGTCTTGTTCAGCGACATGGAGCTCGATGACTATCTGCCGAAGGCTGTGGCCGTCACGTTCGCGGTGAATATGAATGGCGCCGTTGGCACCGATGGACATGTGTTTGACGCCGGTGCGGGTGACAGCGTCTGGATTAATGGTGATTTCGTACCGTGGTATCCATGGTATACTACCGTGAACCCGATCGCCGCACCTGCGCAATATAAATTGTCTGAGACGTCCCCCGGAAGCGGGATTTATACGCTTACAATTGATCTTCCTCAAGGCACGTCTGTGGCTTTTGCATACAAATATGGCATTGGCGAAGCCGTCAATGGAGACTTGGGGCCTGAAGACGTCGAGGCGCCTGAAGGAGAGAACCACTACCGGGTGGTGCGTTCTACCGCCACCGGCTCCTATACAATGCCGCAAGACACGTTTGGCAACCAATATCAAGAGCCGTTCTTTTCCTTCTCGGCCAACAGCGGTGGCCACCTGCAAGTAGGAAGCCAATCCGGTGGAACGGTCCCGGTGACATGGCTGGGGCGGCCCGGAGCGCATTTGCAAAGCGCAACCAACATTCTGGGGCCTTGGGCCGATCATTTCGAGACCGATGGCACGAACTGGAGCGCCGGCTTTAGTTCAACCAACGGGCTTGTCAGTCAGACCAACTGGCCGACTGCGGGCGCCACGTTCTTCCGCTTGGTGAAACCATGATTAAATTGAGGACGTGGTTCGTTGAGGAATTGCTCCCTTCTCCGTCGTGTCAATGCGCGGCGGAGAAGGGCCGCAAGTGCAGGAAGAAAAGACTTATCCACAAAAACAAAAAGTGGAGATTATGACATTTCGCCGGCAAGGGTTTACGTTAATTGAGTTGCTGGTGGTCATTGCCATCATTGCCATTCTGGCGGCGATGTTGCTGCCAGCCCTGAGTGCCGCCAAGATGAGGGCTGTGGCTGTGCAGTGCATGAGCAATCAAAGGCAGCTTCTTCTCGCTTCGCTTATGTACGCGAGTGACAATAACGAGTATTGGCCCGTTAATGCCGATAAGTCTGTGTTCTATCAAGGAAAGCCGTCCTGGGTTACTGGGGATCTGGATTGGACCACAGGTCAGCAAAACACCAACATAGCTTATGTGGTCAACGACACATATTCTTTGCTGGGCGGTTATTTGAGCCGCAATTACAATTTATTTGCCTGTCCAGTTACTTCCCACTTTGTGAGTCCACAACAAGGCGCGAAAGGATGGACTCATCGTGCGCGGAGTTGCGCTATGGACGCAGCGTTGGGCGATGGGAACAAATTCGGAGCCCCAGCAATCCGTTCGGCTGGACATCCTGGTTTGTCGCGAAGAAGACCACCGATATTCACACTCCCGGCCCCAGCAAGGTGTGGGTGTTCATGGATGAGCATCCAGACAGTATTGATGATGGAATTCTCTACTCGGCAAGCTATGCGGTCAGCGCACTTCCCGAAATTCCCGGATGCCAACATGCCGGGGCTTGTGGAATCGGTTTTGCCGATGGTCACGCGGAAATTCATAAATGGACGGGGAAATTTTCCGATCAGCCGGTGACCTACGTCCAGGGAGGAGGCCATCCACTTCCACTCACTGATCCCGACAACATCTGGCTCGCGCAACACACCCCGTACAATTGACATCGGGTGCGCGCACTGCTTTGATGACCTAAAGAGACGATGAATTAATTTATGCCGGTCGTGGTTCAGGAAGAGTTCAGCATCCGTTTGGCCCCTTGGTTGATTTGTTTTCTCATGCTGCTCGCGGGCTTCTCTGCAAATGCAGGGCCGTTCATCAACGATGTGAACACCGACAAGGCAATGTATTCGCCCGGGGACGCGGTCACGATTTATGTTGATCTCACCAACAGCACGCCTTCTACTTTTAATGGCGCCGTCCAAGTTGTGATTTCTCACCTGGGCTACCTCAATACAAATCTCCCCACCCAAGCGATATCCAATTTGGGTGCGAATTCGACCACCTTCGCGGTATTTTCTTGGACGCCGCCGGCGACCGATTACCAAGGGTATCTCGTTTCGGTCAGTATCATGGACACGAACAGCAACGTGGTGGACAGCGGGTCCTCCGCCATTGATGTCTCAAGCGACTGGTCAAAGTTTCCACGCTATGGCTACGTAGCCCATTACGACGCCGGATTGGATACATACCACATCATGTGGGAATTAAAGAATTACCACATTAACGGAGTTCAGTTCTACGACTGGCAGTGGAAACATCACCTTCCTTACAATCCCGGCGCCACCTGGCCGGATGTCGCCAACCGTACGATTTATCGAGGCACGGTCACCAACCTTATCGCGGCCGCCCATTTTTACAATATGATGGCGATGAATTACAATTCGTATGGGATGGCGTGGGCCAATTACCTGACGGACGGCAGCGGCGCGACGCTTTCTATGGGGATCTTCTCCAGCTCGCCAGCTTCCATCGGCAATCAATACGGTTATTCTCTGCCGAGCACTTGGGCGACCACAAATCTTTACGAGATGAACAACCGTGACACAAACTGGCAAAATTACATTTACGGCCGCGAGCAGGCGGTGTTCACCAACTTCGCCTTTGATGGGTGGCACATTGACTGCGTGGGCCAGGACACGGCGTACGATTACAACGGCAACTTCTTCAACTTGGAGGATTACAACCCCGAGTTCATCAATAGCGCAAAGGTGGCATTGGGCGTGCGAATGACCTTCAACACAGTGGATGCCGGCGGCGAGAATCAAGTTGCGCAAAGTGCGAACGTTGACTTTGTTTATTCGGAGTTGTGGGGCAATAACCCCAATTACATTTCGTTTAACCAGCGCATGAACAATGTGCGAAGCTATTGCAGCAAAGCCCTGGTGATGCCCGCTTACATGGATACCGGATTGAGTTCAGGTTATTTTAACGAGCCGGGTGTGCTTTTGACAGACGCGGCGATGTTTGCCTGTGGTGGCGCGCATCTTGAGTTGGGCGATGGCAACGATATGTTGAACAATGATTATTTTCCCAAGGACAGTAGTGTGCTGATGACCACTTCGCTTATGACTGCAATGCATGCCTACTACGATTTCCTGGTTGGGTATGAGAATTTGCTTCGGGGTGACACCGTCAGCGCGAACAATACTGCGACTATCCCAGAGGTGACCACCAGCGCGAACGGCAGTGCTGGGACAGTATGGGTCATTTCGAAGAAGACTTTTGGCTACAACATCATTCACCTGATCAACTTGCTTAACAACACCACCACGGCTTGGAACGATTACTATGGAACTGACCCAGCGCCACCGACGCTCAATGATCTTGCCGTTAAGATGTATTACAGCGGCTCGATTGGTGGCGGGAACCTGTGGTATGCCACGCCGGACACCAACTTCGGTGCGGCCAAGCAGCTCAGTTACACCACCGGTGGCGATAGCGGCGGCAACTACATCAACTTCACGGTGCCGCAGCTTCAGTATTGGGACATGATCTGGCTGGAGATCAATGGCACGACCAGCGCCACGAACCAGATTTATGCGGCGAACTACGACTCCATGTCGGCCATCGGGACGGAAACGACTTCCGACGCGGGAGGCGGACTTGATGTCTGCAATGTCAACAACACGAACGGCGACAGCTATGTGGCCTTTAACGACATTGATTTTGGCGCCGGCCCGACAAGTGTTTCAGTTCGCGTTGCCTCGGCTGTGGCCAATGGGTCGGTGGAATTCCATCTCGACAATCCAACCGGGATGGTGATCGCAACGGTGCCAGTTGGCAACACAGGAGGCTGGCAAAGTTGGCAGACAGTAACGGTCGCCGTTACCGGTGCGGGCGGAGTTCACAAACTTTTCGCCGTTTTCAAAAATGCGGCATCCAACTTGAGATGGTTTCTGTTCAACTTTAACAATGGCGCGCTGCCTGCCCCATGGGCGACCGCGGATATCGGCGCTGTGGGGCTGACGGGCGATGCCGCTTGGTCCAGCGGGGTGTTTACTGTCACGGGTTCTGGTGCGGACATCGAAAGCACCGCGGATGCATTTCGTTACGTTTATCAAACTTGCGGTCCCAATTGCGAACTGCGTGCTCGCGTCGTGAGCGTGCAGAACACGGATCCTTGGGCCAAGGCCGGGGTGATGTTTCGTAATGACAACTCCTCCGGCGGGATGAACGTGGCGGTTGTGGTGACTGCTGGCAACGGCGTGGAGTTCCAGCAACGGACGAGTACGGGAGGCGGGACCAGCAGCACGGTTGTCCCCGGCGTGACGGCACCCTGTTGGGTGCGGTTGGCGCGCTCGGCCACGAATTCGTTTAGCGGCTACTATTCCGCCGACGGCAGCAATTGGACGCAAATCGGCACGGGCATCACCATACCGATGGGTACCAGCGCGCTGGCCGGATTGGCCGTTACCGCCCACAATAACACAACCAACTGCACGGCCAGTTTTGATAATGTGAGCGTCAACAATGCCCCTATGCTCGCGGCCGTCTCTAACCAGACGATTGTGGCGGGAACAACGCTGGTAATCACCAATTCGGCCAGCGATGGCGACATTCCGTCGCAGACTTTGACCTTCAGCCTGCTCGAGGCTCCGACTAATTCGACGATTAACGCCAACAGCGGTGTGTTCACGTGGCGACCAACCATTGCGCAATCGCCTGCCGCGCAGACCGTCGCCGTGGTTGTCTCCGACAACGGCACGCCTGTGATGAGTGCCACGCAGAATTTCACAGTGACGGTGATTCAGCCGGCCCGACCCGCACTGACTGCGGCTTTAGTGACCAACGGCCAGTTTGAGTTTTGGATCAACGGTGACGAAGGTCCCGATTACACGATTCAGTTTTCCACAAACCTTGTATCCTGGTCGCTATTGGCCACTTTGTATTCGCCCTTGTTGCCTTTTATTTGGGGTGACACTAACGCAGTCAAGTTTAACTCACAGTTCTACAGGGTGTTATTGGGACCATAAAGCGGTTCTTGACCTCCGTTGCACAGCGTCTATATGAGGAACATTATAGCTTTGGTTTGGTCTGGCGTATTTTGCACGGCAATCTGCCGTGGCGCGGATGCTGTGCCAGGGAATCTTCAACAATCTCTGGTTGATGGTGTATCCCAAGCGACGATGACAATAAGAGCGGACGGCCAGTTGCGGACTTATGAGCTTACGACCACGGCTGAATTGCGTGATAATCGGCCTCCGGACAAGCGCATCACTTTTTCCGAGACAACGGATCATGCCACAATTCGCACGGGTAATCTCATGTTCGACGGTCTCTACGCGCTGGCGGTGCATGAGGCGATGCAAAACTCCGTCGCCCAAATCAAAGTCTGGGCGTACAATCACGACAGCCCAATCAAACTGGAGGTGTTCCAGACTGGAGCGGTGTGGACTTACGTGTGGACCCGGGATTTGTCGTATTCCACTTATCTGGCGCTGGCGCAGTTTGATCCCCAGCGGGCGCTGAATTCGCTCCTGTTCAAGACCTCGGCCCTGAAATCCTCTGTGGCGGGTGGGTTTACCAACCAGATTGTCCAAGACACCGGTTCGGGCGGCAGTTATCCGGTGTCAAGCGATCGGGTGGTCTGGGCGCTTGGGGCGAATCAAGTCCTGAAATTTTTGTCTGCTGGCAAACAGCAGGAAATACTCAAGAAGATTTACCCAATTTTACACGACACGCTCGAACAGGATCGCCGGTTGATTTATGACCCGGAAGATGGTCTGTACCGTGGCGAACAATCATTTCTTGATTGGCGCGAGCAGACGTATCCGGTTTGGACCAGCACCAATGTTCTGGCCATAGCGATGTCCAAGGCGCTGTCGGTGAATGCCGCCGATTATTTTGCGCTGGTTACGGCTTCAGAATATGCGGGCAGGCTTGGTTTCCACGAGGATGAGATCCGCTATGCCGCTTGGGCCAAACAACTTAAAGCAGCCATTAACAACCGGTTTTTTGACGCCAAGACGGGGCTTTACAGTACCTACCTGCTGACGGACGAAGCCGATGGCATTCGGGTGCAGCGTTATGATTTGCTTGGCGAATCGCTGGCCGTGCTGACCGGGGTGGCCGACCACTCGCAGGCCGAATCCATTCTGCGTCATTATCCGGTCGGGCCTCACGGTCCTCCTGTGGTGTGGCCGGAGGAAACCACCGTTCCCATTTACCACAATCAGGCGATCTGGCCCTTTGTCACCGTGTTCTGGATTGAGGCAGGACGAAAGGTCGGTAACGCCGCAGTGATTGACGCAGGCATCCATTCACTGATGCACGGTGCGGCGTTCAATTTGTCCAACATGGAGAACTTCGATTTCCTGACCGGCAAGACGGAAGTGAAGGACGGTGTGCTCAGCGGGCCGGTCGTTGATTCGCGCCGCCAGATCTGGTCGGTCGCGGGGTATCTGGCCATGGTTCAGGATGTGGTTTTTGGTTTGGAAACCTCTTGGGACGGAATTCGCTTCCTACCTTGCATCACCGGCGGCCTCCGCAATCAAACGTTTGCCTCGGCCAACGTCATCGAATTGAGCAACTTTTCCTATCGCGGCAGGACAATTTCCGTTCGGATTCATTTGCCGCCAATCAGGTTTCACGGCCAGGGGATTTGTCCCATTCGCAAAATCGAATTGAACGGAAAGCCGGTCGGAAAGGACTTTGTCACCACAGCGTCTTTGCAGAGCCATAATGGATGGGATGTTTATCTTGAACAACCGGTGGATAATTCCAGTCACAATTCTGTCCACTTGGTTGCGAACGGTCCTGACAAAAGCGCGATTTACGGACCGGTGCAGCCGGAATGGGAAAACGTGGGGCAGGGGGGAATTACGGTTCAGGACGGAGAATTAATGTTGCATTATCAGGAGGCCGGCGCGACTAACGTCGTCTTTAACATCTACCGTGATGGCCGCCTCTGCGCCAAAGGCCTCACAAAAACGCACTGGCTCGATCCAGATTCGTCTGACTATATGAACCGGACTTACTTTTACGCGGTGGAGGCGGTGGACCCCAGGACAGGTAATGCGTCGCATCTGACGCAAAGCCGGTTTTATCCGGAGATGGACAACCAGTTGGCGATCCCGGCCAAAGCAATGGAAAATCACGGGGGTCAATTGGTCAAAGACCGTTATTTCGAGAATTGGGGCAAGCCGGGCGATGAACTGTTGGCGAGTTTCACGGCCAAGCGGAGCGGGAAGTATTTGGTGCGCGTAAAATTTTCCAACGGGGCCGGACCCGTGAACACTGGAATCACCTGTGCGGTAAAGCGGATTGAAATTCGTAGAACCAGTTCCGGGGAAATTGTGGGGGCTGGTTATCTCGTCATGCCGCAATCGGGTGACTGGCAACGGTTTGATCTGTCGTCTGTGGTGCGTGCAACATTGAAAGCCGGCGAAACGTACTCGGTTCGAATTTTCGAAGACCCTTATTCGCGCAACATGAGCTACCTTGAGCGCAATCGGGATTACACGGCCAACCCCGGCGGAGGCGAGGCGGATTACAACTTTGTGAACATCGCGGCGATACAACTGTTGCGAGCCAACGGTTAACTACCGCGCGTCTCATCGCAACATGCCATGCGCTGGACGGCTGGCGCACGACCATATCATACCATAACCAACAGTTGGGAATGGCCAATCACGCGAACCCTCACCTCATGCAAACCCGATCATTTGCTCCGGTTGCACGCGGACGGCGCTTTGTCACCCCAAAAATAGTTTTGAAAACTTATACAAATTTAGAATCGCCGGTGTCTATAGGGTAAATTAACGAATCCTTGGTGATTTTGCCGAGCACACCACGGGACAGTGTCGTTACGATTGGCAAAAAATAAACTCCAACTGGAAGGAGTGGATTATGAAAGAAACAAAAGCACTGGAGACTCAGTTACATTCCTGGCAGCCGCGCCGCCCGTCGGCGGCGCTTGAAGGGCGTCTGTTTGCCACCCGCGTCAGCCGCATGCCCCAAATGGCATTGTTGGTGGGCTGGCTGGTGCCGGCGACCGCCTGCGCCCTGCTCACCTTCTCAGTGGTCAGTTCGGGAACCAATATTCCCGGCCAATTATCCCGCCAGGAGCCGACGGTGGCCACACTGTTGAGCGACCCAAATTATCTGGGGTCTGCGCCAGATGGATTTCAGAAGGGGCAAAACGATTTGTCGTCCGTCACTTTTGATTGGACAAATCGCAGCGGATGTACTTCTAGTATGTTCTCTTTACCGCGAAGCAGGGTAAATTAATTTTGATTTATTTATAAATGAGCGCAGAAAAACTGAAAAAGCAAAACGCCAAACCACCGCCGCCGCCCGCCAAAGTTGTACCCGCCCCCGCCGCCGCGCCGCCTCTGCGGGTGCCACCGCTGTTTCGTCCGGTGGACTGGCTGGCATTGGGTTTTACTGCCGCCGTGGTTTTCCTTGTATTTTTCCTGACCTTGGCGCCGGATGTGACGCTGGAGGATTCCGGCGAGATGGCCACTGCCTCACTTTATGCGGGTATTCCACACGCACCGGGTTATCCCTTCTGGACTATTTATACCTGGCTGTGGACGCACATTCCGTTCGGCAGCATTGCGTGGCGCGTGGAATTGGGCAATGCCTTTGCCGGCGCCATCGCCGCTGGACTGCTGGCATTGGTGGTTTCGCGCAGCAGTAGCATGATGATTGAAAGCATTGATGTGTTCAAAAACATCAGCCGCCGCTGGGAAAGTATGATTTGCTTCGTTGCCGGATTTGTCGCCGGCGGTTTGAGCGACTTCAATAGTTACATGTGGAGTCAGGCGGTGATCGTGGACAAACATACCTTGAGCATCGCCTCGCTTCTGGGAGTGGTGGTTTTTCTGTTGCGCTGGGTCTACGCGCCCCACCAACACCGGTATCTTTATGCCGCATTTTACATGTATGGCATTTGTTTCACCAACCATCAATCGCTGCTTCCCATCATCATGGGCATGCAGGTGTTGATGTGGCTGGTGGAACCGAAATTGGGGCGAGAATTCTTCTTCGGCAACACAGTGATTTTCCTGGTCTGCGAATTTTTCGTTCAACCCGCCGTGCTCATCCACAACTCAACCGTTTTGGTGGTTTACAACGTGATTGGCATCACGTCGGCTCTGCTTTGGATCTGGCTGGTCATCAAAACCAAAAAAACGGCCATCGAATTTGCCCGTGACGCGGCGATGCTCGCGCTTATCGGCTGCTTGGGGCTGCTCTTCCTCGGCATCACCGATTACCTGCCCACTTTCAACAGCGGCTCGAAACTCTTTTTGGTTTCCATCGCCACGATTGTGGCCTCAGGTTTCTTCATCCAACTGGTCAAAAAGACCATGCATCTATCCAAGGAATGGTTCATGGTTTTGGTGTGCGGCCTGCTCTGGCTGCTGGGCGCGGCATTTTATTTCTACGAACCCATCGCCTGCATGACCGATCCGCCGATGCAGTGGGCGTATCCGCGCACGGTTGAAGGTTTCGTTCACGCGATCACCCGCGGCCAATACTCCCCCATTAATCCCACCGCCGGTACTGGCAACAACGCTGTTCAAATCGTTACCAGCTTTTTTGCCACCTACGGCCTGCAACTCTGGCGCTATCTCGAAGGCATGGCCCAACAGTTCAACCTGTTCTTTCTGCTGATGGCCTTGGTGGTTTTTGTGGTCTATCGCAAGTTGAAACGGCGCGAACGGGTGTGGCTGATTGGCATGTTGGCCATCTACATTTGCCTCGGACCATTTCTGGTCCTGCTGCTGAATTTTGCTCCCGACCGCCAATCCATTTCCATCGCCGCGCCGCTTTTTGCTGTCGGGCACGTGTTTATCTCCATGTTCGTTGCCTATGGTTTGACAATTGCCTGTGCGTACATGGCCACGCAATACGAAACGATGCGTCCCTGGTTGCTTGTCGGCGGCCTGTGCGCCTTGGACTTTGCGTTGTTCACAGTAGCGTGGAATTGTCAAACGCTGATCGGAAACTTGGATGACGAAATCGCCACCCGCTATGGATTCTTGAAAATGGTGTGTTGGATCCTTGCCGTTGGCACGATCATGATCATTCGGAAATACCAGTTGCAGGGCGACCGTTTGTTATCCTTCGGCCTGCCGGGTTTGTTTGTGCTGTGCTCGTTTGGACTGACCGTCGCCACTATCTTCCAGGATCGGCTTAATCCAAACAGTTTTCCTGCCTTCTTCCACAATCTTGCCCAAGCCTTTCGTCCGCACCAATACGGTCTGCCGGTTTACGCCGCCTTGATGTTATTAGGTATGGCCATGATTTATTTTGTCGCGGTTTGGATATTCCGTCAAAGAGCCTCGCTGGCGATCGCCCTGGTCGCCTTCGCCACCATTCCCTGTTATTCCGTGCTGACACACTGGTCTCATAGTGAGCAACGCAACCACTGGTTCGGTTACTGGTTCGGGCACGACATGTTTACGCCCCCCTACGGCATTTACCCGGACATGGCGCGCGACGCGATTTTGTTCGGCGGCACCGATCCCGGACGCTTTGTCCCGACTTACATGATCTTTTGTGAAAGCTTTGTGCCGCCGAGTTGCAAGCCGATGGATCCGGATTTCAATCGCCGCGACGTTTATCTCATCACCCAAAACGCGCTTGCCGACGGAACCTATCTGCAGTATCTCCGCGCCCAATACTTTCGCAGCCATCAAATAGACCCGTTGTTCTTTCAGGAGCTGCTTCGTGGACCCCAGGAGCGCGCCGATAATTACTACACAAATATCCTTGCACGGCTCGCTGGCGTAATTTTGGACGGACCGCTGACCAGGCGCGGTGCCAGAATCGAAGCTCGCTGGCGCAAGGAAGGCGTTTATCCGCCAAGTGAAATTTACATACCATCGCCGGATGATTTGCAAAATTGCTTCGCCGAATACACGCAAGATGTTGCCCGCCGGGCGCAACTGCACGAGCTTCAGCCGGGCGAAATCGTCACCCCGGTCACCAATGCCAACGGCCAGGTGAGCGTCCAGGTGGCCGGCGAGGTGGCGGTCATGAAAATCAACGGTTTGTTGTGCAAAGTCATCTTTGATCACAACCCCACCAATGAGTTTTACGTGGAGGAAAGTTTTCCGCTGGATTGGATGTTTCCTTATGAAACGCCGTTTGGCGTCATCATGAAAATCAACCGGCAGCCGGTGCCGTCGTACTCACCGGAGGTCTTCAAGAAAGATCACGAGTTTTGGAGCCAATACTCCGCGCGGCTTATCGGCAATTGGATTACCTATGATACCACCGTCAAACAAATTGCCGACTTCGCGGAAAAAGTCTATTTGCACCGCGATACCAGCGGTTTTACCGGCAGCCAGAAATTCATCCGCGATGACCACGCACAACAGGCGTTCTCCAAGCTCCGCAGTTCCATCGCCGGCCTTTACGCGTGGCGTCTGGGCGCGTTAAGCCAGGTGCCCACTCCGCCGGAATACCTGCCTCAGACCGAGACCGAGCGGCAGGAGCTGATCAAAGAGGCGGATTTTGCCTTCAAACAAGCATTCGCCTTTTGTCCCTACAGCCCGGAAGTGGTTTTTCGTTACATCAACCTTTTGGTCATGCTTAATCGCCTCGACGACGCCATCATTGTGACGCAGACCTGTTCCGATTTCGACCCGTACAACACGCAAGTGGCCAATCTGGTCAAGCAATTGGAAGAAATGAAAAAGCAGTCCGCTGGCCGAAACCAGTTCGAAGCCGACCTGCAGCGCATGGAAAACGAGGCGCGCACCAACCCGACCAATTTCCAAAACATCTTTGCGCTGGCCAGCGCGTATTTTCAAATGCACCAGACCGACCGGGTCGGCGCGCTGTTTGACCAGGCCCTGGCCAACCCGCACATCACTCCAAATGAAATCGGTGTCATCGCCCAGTTTTACGCACAAACGGGCAATTTGCCCAAGCTGGAAGGCACGTTGGAACGGCTGGTTGCCATCACGCCGGGCGATCCGGAAGCGTGGTATGATCTGGCCGCGATCAACATCACGCTGGGCAAGACCAACGAATCCCTCCAGGATCTGCGCACGTCGCTGAACCTGAGCGCCAGACGCCTTCAACAAAACCCCAAGGCGCGCGACCTATTGGCGGAAGTGCGCAAAGACCGCCGCTTCGACCCGCTGCGCAACCTGCCGGAATTCCAAAAACTGGTCCCGCCCCAATAAAACTGCGTTCCTGCCCTTTCCAACCGCGCGTGGCGACCGGGTTGCTACCTCGCTCAAGAATTATACGATGCGCCTCATTGTGATTTGCCATGTTGCCTGGCGAATCCGCGATCCGCTGACAACAACCATTCTGACCTCCGAAACCAGACGTGCCAGTCCAGACGGACACGATCAAGCTGTCCCAACTTAAGGAGATTAAGTCACCTGGCCCCCTTGGCCAGCGGGCAAAGGTTTAAGGCAACGGCGGCCCGAGCACAATCCGGTAGAAACGGACGGGGAAGGTGCCCGTGTTCGTGTCAATCCAGTCAAAGGGTGTGGGCGGCGAATTGGTTGTAAAGATTGTCTGCCAGCCGGTCAGATTCGTCGAGGCCTGCACGGCATAATCCGGCCCCACCTCACCATTTACGGTCAGATGCAACTGCCCGCCAGCCCAGGTGGACGAAGTCACATTCAGTTGAGTCAACGGGTTGACAGTGACGGTGAAACTCTGCGTCGCGCTCAGGCTGGGCATACCGTTGTCGGAGACTTTGATGGTAATGGGATTGGTGGTGTTCGCCTGAGTCACCAGTGGACGCCAGGTGAAAACGCCGCTGTTGGTATCAAGCATGGCATTGGTGGGAGCGCCAAGCAGACTGAAGGTTAGTGTCTGAGGCGGCATGTCGGTGTCCGTTGCGGCACTGGCGATGACGAGTGTAACCCCGGCGTTGATATTGGTGTCCGCAATCGGGGAAAGCATCGGTGGAGAATTGGGCATGCCAATGACGAGGATCGCATTGGTACTGTTGGTCGAACCAGCCACGTTGGTCACGACCACGGAATAAGTGCCGGCGTTGGTGGCCTGAACATCAGCCAGCGTCAGAGTCGAATTTGTGGCATTGGCCACCGGCGTGTTGGTGTCGAAATACCACTGATAGGCCAGCGGCATGCTGCCGCCCGCTACGACGCTAAAGGTAACGCTGTTACTGGGCGCGACCGTCTGGCTTTGCGGGTCCGCAACAATAAATGGTTCCGTGGGCGCATACGTCGTCATCAACCAATTGGTTTTGTCCCAGGTGAGTACGCCGGCACCGGCACCGGCAGTGGGGCTGGTAACAATGGCCTGAAGCTGGGCCGGATCATCCGGATAATAAGTATAGGGCAGTTGATTGCCGGGCAGGTTCCACGAGAAAGGAATATGGATCTTCGCTTGGAACGGTCCCATCGGATTGCCGGGGTCGGTGCTGTTGCCGCGGATGACCGTGCCGTCAAACTGGTAAATGGAATCGAGCGCCTCAATCTTGCCGGTGTACGCGGGATTGTTAGTATCGGTCTGATTGTCGCGCAACGGCCACAGGCAATCAATATAGACTGACTTTTCCACCAGCAACGCGCCGTTCTCGGTGGAGATGGCGCCGTTGATGGGCGGATCGAAATCGTAGGTGTTGTTCAGCGTGTTTTGGTCCGCCGCGCTCATGGTCGCCGCAATTGAATTACGCAGGCGTTTGGCGGCCAGCACCGAGGTGTCATCCACGTAGAGATTGTAATCAAGCACGTTGCCGGCGCGCAACCGCGGCACACAACGATCCCACACGCTGTTCAGCCACAGATGGTGGAAAGTCATTGTGATGGTCGCGTTGTTCGGGTCAAGATCGTTTTGGCCCGCCAGATGGGTTTTGTCATGCCCCTGCATAATCGTAACGATGTTGGTGGTGGTGAAACCGCGCGTGCGCAAGAAATTATAGAATGCGTAACTGGTCCGGTTTGATTCCAGCGAATTAATCTGCTGCCAGACCCAACTGTTGGGGTTGGTGGCACCGTCGTCGCCGGTATATTTGCACCATGAAATGTTGATGGCCGAGCAGCCGGCCTTGGTATCAACCAGGCCATCGTAGGATTTTGTGAAGGTGCAATGATCAATCCAGATGTTGCTCGCCGCGCCGCCGTTGCCGAGGGTGATGAAATCCCAATCGTTCCGGTCGTATTGGCCCTTGGTGCTTTCGTCCCATTCCCAATTCTCGTCGAACTTCAAATTGCGAATGATCACGTTGCTGCAGCTTTTGATGTTGAAGTTGCAATGCTTGATGGTCGCGCCGTTGGCGGAGAAAATGGTCAATCCGCTCCTGGGTTTGATGTCAATCAGACTCTCGCCGACGTTCAGAAGCACCGGGTGCAGCAACGGCGTGGTGTTCTCCCGGAACGGACCGACGGCCTGCACCGTCGGGCCAACCTCGTTCCAACCCAGGCTCAAATCGTTCATAATCTCGATGACCTTGACCGAGCCGGCGGTCTTGTAGGCGGACTGGAGGGCATTGGCGAAATCGAGCGGCGTGTAAACCTGCACATAGGCGGGATCGTTCGTGGCAATTACGCCGCCGCCGGTGGTATTTCCACCGAAGCCGACCAGGTCATAATCGGAATAGGCCACCGGCACGTTGGTCGTAACAGTAAGCTGGGCCGGGTCGCTGGACGCGGTGTTGACGGCGTTGGAAGCGATGACGGTGTAGCTCCCTTCATCGCTGGACTGCACGTTCGTCAAGGTCAACTTGGACGCGGTCGCGCCCGGAATCGTGGTTGAGTCCTTGCTCCATTGGTAGCTGATAGGCTCAGTGCCGGTGGCCGAGGCGGTAAAGCTGGCAGTGCTCCCCAACACCACCGCCTGCGAAGCGGGCTGCAGCGTGAAGACTGGCGCGACCGGATTGGTATTAATGGCGAGGACGGCATTGGCACTGTTGGTTGAACCTGCCACGTTGCTCACGGTCACGGAATAAGTGCCGGCGTTTTCGGCTTGAACGTTCGTGATGGTCAACGTCGGATCGGTGGCGTTGGCCAACGGAGTATTGGTGTTGAAATACCACTGGTAACTTAACGGTTCGCTGCCACCGGCGGTCACCGTGAAGGTGGCGGTGCCTCCCGGTGAAACAGTTTGGTCCTGCGGCTGCGTGGCAATCGAAGGCGCCTCCGGCATGTTGACCGTCAGTTGTGCCACCGCGCTGGTGACCGAGCCGTAAGCATTGGATACGATGACCGAGTAACCGCCTGCGTCCGAAGGCTGGACGTTCGTCAGGTTCAAAATGGAGTTCATGCCATTCGTCAGTGGTGTGTTGGTGTTGTAATACCATTGATAACTTAGGGGCATGGTGCCGCTGGCCAGGACATTGAAGGCAGTATCCTCACCAACCAAGACTGTCTGATCCTGCGGGCCGTAGCTGATGGAAGGCGGCGTAGCGCCGGGAATGAACTCCACCTCGAAAAGCGTCGTGTCAAACGAAGCCGCCGAATCAGCCGCATCGGAAGGTCGGACCCCAAAAGTATCGAATGTAAAAGCATTAGGCGCGCTGTCACTGTAGGAAACGGTTGCGCTGCCCGTATTGTTGAGGTTGCCGCCACTCATCGTGGCCGTGATGTCCAATCCATCGGACACATTTCGGGTAAACGTCATGACAAACATGTACGTGGTGCCGTTGGCATATCCCGTCACACTTTTCCCGGCACCGTTCGCCAACGCGGTCCAACTGCCGCTGGAAGAAAGAAAGGCGGAACTGGTCCCGGGCGCGCTTCTATCCATCAACTGAAATGAACTGCTGCTGCCGAGCGTCGTGGCCATATTCATAAACATCGCATAACCGGCGTAAGTGCTGTTGCCCGGACTGCCGTCAGCTGTCAACCTTGACGCAGACGGGCTGTCCACAACCGCAAGTCTGAAGTCTTGACTGGAGCCGCTGGTCGCGACTCCGGAAGGTGTAAATATCCACGTAATTTTTAGTTCATCTCCGGTGCCGGCCAGAGTGACCGGACTCGACTCGGTGGTAAAATACGTCGTCCACGAAGAACTGCTGGACCCGACGGTGGTGACCAAGTGGCCGGTGGATGCCGTCATCGTGCCGCCACCTCCGTTAAACCACGCGGATTCGAAATCGCCACTGCCATTGTAATCAACACCCATTTCCGAGTACGGCGAATTCGGGTCGTTATACGCCGGGTAAGTGCGGACGGCGGTGTTCCAGACGTTGCTGACCAACACCGTGGTGTAACCGGGCAGAACCATCCCAAATGTGAGAATGAAAGCCAAAGCGGTACGGCGAGGGTATTGCATACGAATTTTGGATTTTGCGGCGGAATTTGAACGGGGCGTTTGATTTAAGATTAAAGGGTACGCTAAGAGAATAATGCAAAACGTGTATCAGTCAGCATTGACGTTCTGCAAATGTCCTTGAAAATTAGGCACTACCAAATCCTGCGTCACTTTCCAGCCGCCAGCGGCAGGCCCTCAACCTGAGCGTTGTTCAGAATGAACGGCGGCCCTTCTTGGGTTGTAACCTGCACATCTTTGAATTGAATGTCCTTGGCGTTTTTAATCGCCAGACCCGTCACCGAGGAGATGCGGACATTTTCCAAAACCACATTGGAAATCTCACTCTCCGGCAAACCGGTAATGACACCTGCTGATTTCTGGCAGGTCGCCGTCAAATTGCTGATATAAATATTGCGGAAAACCGGAGTCTTCGAGTTGGCAAGTTCCGCAGCGTCTTGTTTGGAAGCGGATGGCTGCGTGGCATCACCGGCGGAACTATTCATGTAGTAGCATGTCAGCGTGATGGCTGGAATGACGTTTTTCATGGTGATATCGCTGTAATGAATGTTTTGAACCAGGCCTCCCTTGCCCCGCTGCGATTTGATGCGCAGGCCGTTCTCGGTGTTTTCAAAAGTGCAGTTCCGCACCGTCACGTTGTTGACGCCGCCATCCGTCTCGCTGCCAATGCTGATGCCGTGGCCATGCAAAATGGTACAATCGGTCACGGTGATATCTTCACTCTCGAATTGGCCCGGTGGCATCAGTTTCCCAGCCTTGATGGCGACGTCGTCGTCGCCCACGTCAATTTTGCATTTGGTGATGAGGATATGATGTCCGCTGGGATCAATCGCATCCGTATTAGCCGCGTGCGCCGGGGCGAGAATGGTTACATTCGATACCACCACGTCTTCGCAATCCGCCGGCACAAAATGGAATTTTGGCGAGTTTTGCAAAGTGATGTTTTCCAGCCGCACATTCCGGCAACGATCCAGGGCAATCAGATTGGGCCGGGGCAGGGTATAGCCGGGTTTTATCTCTCGCGCCTTTTCGGCCTCGCCCCACCACGCTGCGCCGTTGCCGTCAATCGTTCCTCCACCCGTGAACGTTATGTCTGTCAACTTTTTGCCGCCGATGAACGGGATAAAATCACCGCTGCTTTTGGCCTTGAGCCAGTCGCCCGGGGCTTTCAGATATTCGTCCTGATTGGTGTCCGCCAGCAACGTTGCGCCTGGATCGAGTTGCACGGTGGTTTTGCTGCGCAGGGTAAGCGGCTGGCTCCAATATATTCCCGCCGGAAACAGCACCGTGCCGCCACCGGCCTTGCCGCAGGCGTCCAGCGCTTGTTGGATGGCTTTCGTATCCAAAATCTTGCCGGTACCGGTTGCTCCGAAGTCGCGCACGTTGAAGACTTTCGCTTGAGCATGGAAATTTGATCCGCATCCAGTGACGACTGACAGCCACAGCAGCGGCGTTATCATCCAAAGACATGCGGCCAGGATTCTTCGGCAGTTGAGTTTTGTAAAATTGGTCTTGGTTTTCATAATTGCTTTCTCACTGGCGCGGACAAGTGGATGAGATTGTCATTGATTGATTCTAGCCAAAACGCCGGGGTTTGCATGCGATTTGCAGCCGCCGGTTTTGCAAAAAAGCTTGAAATTTGAGCACCCGATCCGACCCGACCCGGCTGATACGAACCTGAACGCCCAGTGCAAAAAATTCAGACAAAGCTGCACAAAACCGTATTTCCCCTGCGTGAAAAATCTGTTAGACTTTCTAACCTCTCTAGGGGAAATTAATAATAACAGACAGCACGCCGACATAACCCAGACGTAAATGAAAAAAATCACATATCGCAAAATCTACCAACGTTGCCTTCAATCAGGGATGACCTCGTTGGGGGTTTTGTTGGCAACGACAACCTTCGGCGCCCCAACCTTGCCGAATATTAACACTAACAATGTCTTCAACATTACCAGCGCGCCTTTTAACGCTGTAGGCGATGGTGTCACAGATAACACCGCTGCCATTCAAGCCGCCATCAACGCGGCGGCGGGGGCCTCTGGCGGGGGCACGGTTGAAGTCCCGGCACCGGGCGTTTTTCTGAGTGGCCCGCTTACATTGGGGAGCAGGGTGAATTTGCAGATAGACGCCGGCGCGACGTTGGAGATGCTGCCGATGGCGCAGTTTACAACCTATCCCGGCAGCACCAGTTATTTCATTTACGGTAAGAACGTGACCGACGTTGAAATCAGCGGAGGCGGCACTATTGATGGTCAAGGTGCTGCTTGGTGGTCGCCACTGGCTTCGGCACGACCTTACATGGTTTATTTCGACGGGGCTTATCGGGTATTGATCCAGGACGTCACGTTGCAGAATCCGCCGAAGATGCACATTGTTTTCAAAAGCGCCGACGGTAACATTACCGTTCAACGTATCACCATCAATACTCCCCCTTCGCCCAATACCGACGGCATTGATCTGGTTGGCACAAACTGCCTGGTTCAAAATTGTTTCATCAGCGATGGTGACGACAATATCGCGCTGGGGAGCAGCAGCGCCAACGCTATTACATCCGATGTCATGGTTACCAACTGTACGTTTGGCATTGGCCACGGCGTTTCAATTGGCAGCAACACTGCCGGCGGAGTGGCGAACCTGACCGTCATCAATTGCACGTTCAACGGCACAGATTATGGCATCCGCATGAAATCCGACAACCTCACGAGCGGCGGCAGTGGCGAGGGTGGAATCGCGACGAATCTCTCTTATTTGAACCTCGGGATGACAAACATTACCAGAGGCGCGATTGTGATTTACAGCTATTACAGCGAGTACGGAACACCCGTCGGCATCAGTCCCGCGACAGCCGCGGGACAGTCAGTTGATACCAACATTATTCCCATCTGGCGAGACATTACGATTAGCAACGTCACCGCACTGGTGACCAGCAACGGAACCACGCCGGGGATTGCAGGAATCATTTGGGGGCGAATCGAGGCGCCGGTGACCAACGTCACCTTGAGCCACGTCAACATCACGGCGCCAGCAACCTTTGACGTTTACAACGCTCAGGGCGTTCGGTTCGTGGATTCGCAAATCACGCTGCCCAACGGCAACAAAACGTTCACGCTTTACAACGCCGATGTCACCGTCACCAACAGCATCCCGGGGCGCCCTTGGTCACGTTCGATGGCCTGACGAGCGCCAATTCCTTCGCACTTTATCAGGCGCCGGCCAGCATGACTGCCAACAATGCATTTGGCGCCAATCCCATCACTTTGGATACCAGCGCGCTCATTATCAGCAACAGCCTGACATTGTCCGGTTCGACCGTTGTTAATTTTATTTTGGGCACAAATAACATCAATGTTGCCCACATCCGGTTGACCGGCAACCTGTCCCTGAACAGCACGCTAAACATCGCCGCTGATCTCGGTTTCGGAACAGGTGCCTATACGCTGTTCACCTACAGCGGTAGCTTTAGCGGTACACCTACCTTGGGCAGCACACCGGCAGGCTACAATTACAGCATCACCAACCCGCCCGGACAGGTGCAATTGCTGGTTCAAGCTCCAGCGCCGCCTCCGCCGCCCAGCTTTGGCAGTGTCAGCAACACCAGCAATGGTTTGGTGATGAGCGGCTCCGGCGGCACGACGAACGGCACTTATTACGTGTTGGTTTCCACCAATGTCGCACTCCCGCTAAACCTGTGGAAACCCGTCGCGACCAATCTGTTTGATGGCAGCGGCCATTTTATTTTCACCAACACCCTTGATCCAAGCGCCCCGCAAGCATTTTACCTTCTGGAAGTACCGTAAGTAAACTGGCTTGACGACCGGGGTCATTACCGCTCAGAGCATGGTTGCTTTGCGCCTCCATAATTGGGACCAAACCATGTTGCTCCCGGCTGACAAACACATGGTTTATCAAACATTTCCACAAACAGGCGGTTCTCAATTTTCAACCTCGTTTGCAACAAAAAAGTGCTGACAAAGCTCAAAAACAGGTTAATATTGGGATGCTCAATAACTAACAAATCGAGATTAATCGAAAGGCGTACATATTATGAAACGTTCACAGTCAGTTCTTTTCACAGCAGCAATCGCGTTTGGGCTTTTGGCCATGGCCGGTTGGTCGGTCGCTGGGGCGGTTTTTAGTGATGATTTTACGACAGATTCCAGTCTCGCCTCTCCGCCTTGGTTCAACATGAACAACTCGAGCACTGCTTCGGCCGCCCTGAATCCCGGGGTGGGGTTGGGTTTGACCGTCAGTTCCGGTTCGGGCAGAAACAACGAGGAATTTGCGCAATTCGCAAGCTCGCCGGTCGCTCTTGGCGCGGGGGAGGGTCTTACACTGGTTGTCAATTTCAGCGGCACCGGCTTGGCTGTGGACACTGGCGGTCTCTTGGTGGGGCTTTTCAACACCCAAGGCACGGTTGCGACGACGGACCTGAGCAGCACGGCCACCGGCGGCGCCACGGCCGATGACATCGGCTATTTTGGAATCATGGGCTACAACACCGCGGCCGGCACTTCCACCAAGTTCTACACCCGGCAAGGCGGTGCCACTGATGCCAATGAATTGGGTTATTACTCGCGCATGACCAGTGGAAGCTACACCCAATTAAGCTCTTTTGCGGCCACTGGCAATGCGGATCTGGCCGATAGTACCGCCTATACTTTGACCTATACGATAATGAACAACGGTGCCAGCGGTGATTCGATAACCGCCGCCATCACTGACAGCGCGAACAACACATTGGATTCGTGGGCTACGACTGATGCGAGTGGCACTTACAATAGCTTTGATGAACTTGACTTTGGCGCCTACGGCAAGGCGGGTCCGGTGGATCTGAACATCACCAGCGTTTCCGTCCTGCAAGCCGTTCCGGAGCCTTCGACTTTCGCATTTGCAGCATTGGGACTGCTGGGTTTGGTTGTGCGGTTCCGTCGCCGCTGAAAACGAGATAATAAACTTCGGAAGCGAGCGCCTTCATGGCGCTCGTTTTATTTTGGGGACCGCGATTGCAACAAAGCCCGCCCCCGGCATGCACTTTACTCAAGTATTTTTGCAAAGGTTTCGAGTTTGCATCTCAGGCCATCACGCTATTTTTACATTCAATGATCGCAAAAATTTCATTTAGTCGGATTCGTTGTTTGGTTCTTGTATTGGCGATTGTAGTCCCCTTCTCTCAAGGCACGGCTGCGGAAGCAAAATCTGCCGATGGAGCGCTAGGAGAGGCTGCAGCCGCCGCCGCCGCGCAAGCGTGGTCAACTGTGCCGCAAATTCTGGCGCAGATCGTGCCGCCTGCCTTTCCCGACCGCGTGTTTGCCATTACCAAATACGGCGCGAAGGGCGACGGTGTCACCGATTGCACCGAGGCGTTTCGCAAGGCAATTGGCGCTTGCAGCCAGGCCGGCGGCGGCAAAGTCATCGTCCCGGCGGGCGTTTATTTGACCGGCGCGATCCACTTGAAAAGCAACGTGGATCTCGACGTTGCGAAGGGCGCAACGATTCGCTTCAGCACCGACCCCAAAAGTTATTTGCCGGTGGTCTTTACACGTTATGAGGGCACGGAAGTGATGAATTATTCGCCGTTCATTTACGCGTTGGGGCAGGAAAACATCGCCATCACCGGCGCGGGAACGCTTGACGGGCAGGCGTCGCACGCGGTCTGGTATTCCTGGAAACGAATCCCGGATCCCAGGCAACTGGTGGCCATGGGAGATCGCGGCGTGCCGGTGGCACAGCGGATTTTCGGCGAAGGCCATCACCTGCGCCCTTATTTCATCCAGCCGATTCGTTGTGAAGGAGTTTTGATCAAAGGCGTGCATATCGTTGATTCACCCATGTGGGTGATGTCTCCACTTTATTGCACCAACGTAACCATCGAAGGTGTCACGGTGGATACCCAAGGTCCCAACACAGACGGTTGCGATCCGGACTCCTGCACGGACGTGTTGATCAAGAATTGCAATTTCAGCGACGGCGACGATTGCATCGCCATCAAATCGGGACGGGACGTTGACGGCTGCCGGGTCAACATCCCCAGCCGGAACCTCGTGATTCAGAATTGCGTCTTCAAGGACGGCCACGGCGGCGTCACCGTGGGCAGCGAAACTTCCGGCGGCGTGGAAAATGTCTTTGCCGAGAACTGCCGCTTCGATAGTCCGAATCTGGACATCGCCATGCGGTTAAAAACCGGCATGACACGCGGCGGCTTCATCAAGCACATCTACATTCGCAACTGCACGGTCAAATCCGCCCGGACGGGCATTGGCATGAACATGCGGTATCCGGGCACGCTGAATGGCCATGCCACACCGGTCATCCGGGACATTGACATTCGCAATTGCACCTTCGACCGGCTGTCCAAACAGCCAATCATCATTGAAGGCTTTTCCGATTCGGCGCGCGTCACCGACGTCACCATTGCCCATTGTGTGTTTCCCAACACGGACGTCCGGAGCATCATCACCAATGCCAGCCGCATTCATTTGACCGCCGATCAGGGTGGCGGCTTGAATTAATGACGGAACCATGAGCTTTTCCAGTGCACTTTCTTCAATTGTATTTGCAAATGCGAGTAATTGCCGGAGCTTGTGAGAGGCGTTAGGATATAGGCATTAGACAATCCTGAAGAGTTTGGCGTAACGAGAACATTTATATTTTATGGCCATTAAACTAAATTGTAGAGCCGAAAAGAGCGCTCAATCGGTTGCCGGCTGGCTTCAATCTCGGTCGCGCGAAGGGTTCACCTTGATTGAGTTGCTGGTGGTGATTGCCATCATTGCCATTCTTGCCGCGATGCTGCTGCCAGCGCTGGCGGCGGCGAAGTCAAAGGCGCAACGAGTCGCTTGCGCCAGCAACGAAAGGCAGATTGGGCTGGGGTGGGCGATGTATCCGAGTGATAATAAAAACGCCTTGATGCCGCTTCACTGGAAAGGTGTTGCGAGATTTGACAAAGATGACTCAAGCTCCGGGCTGGCCTCACCTTGGGAAACCCATGAAATAGCACGCATGCAGGCGGGAACCAGTACACTTAGCACAGGGTATGACCCTGGCTTGCCGGACGGCTATTGGAATATCGGTATTTTATGGGCAGCCAAGTATGTCACGGATCCCCATGTATTTTATTGCCCCGTTGGCGCACAGACTGTCGGAAAGAACATGACGTACGATTGGTACACCGATCCGCCCAACTATGCGTGGCCGTCGGTCGCAAATCCCGCGATAGCCGCTGCGGGCGACAACCCTTATGTCCGCGTGGCTTACGATTATTTTCCCCAGTCAAGAAACACGAGCTACGCCGGCAAAGGTATTTACCTCCCCACGGTCGGCTTGACAGAAAGTTCGTTGGACCAGACAAAATGCATTCTTACCGATCAAACACAGGGTTACAACGACGCTCCACATACGCACTTTGGCATCGGAATGAATGCTTTATTCCCCGACGGCCACGTCAAATGGGAAAATCAAAACGAGACTCCCAATGCCTTCAACCTCTACAACTCCTCGCAGACGGGACCAAATGGTGTTGTTACGTACTGGGGAAATTCAAGCGATACAAGTTCCATTGGAGAAAGCGGGGGCGCCACCACTTTTCGCTACGTCAGGTCTATTTTGCCTCCGTGATTCTTGCCACGAAGAATGGTTCATCGTCCGCAAGACCCTTTCTGGGTAATTCCCTGTTTTTTGGCGTGACGGGCCATTCGTCGAAATTGCGCCGATGACAAACGGCAGGCGGCAGAGCCGGAGCGACTCGCTTTCCGCGCCGCGTCCAAGTGGCGTGTGGGGCATGTTGCAAAATCGTTTTGCCCACCGGGTCAGGGGAATACTGCGGTGCGACGTTCCTGCCAGGTCAAGAGTGAGGGCCATGCAGTGACTCAACCGTGGAGTGCGCGGAATTGACGGGAATAAATTTCCGGCGCACACTGGCCCGCGATGACTTCACAGGAACGGGGCTTTCAGGACTTCGCTGACTTTGCCGCCAACCTAAAAGGCGACGAAAAAAGCGAGGCGCAAACGTTCCTTTTCCACCTGCTCGAGGCGTTCAATCACGACGCCAACACGCTGCCGGAAGGCTCTACGTTCGAGTATCGCGTCCGCTTTCCCGGCGAGAAAACCAAATTTGCCGATTTTGTCTGGCCGGGCCGCGTGCTGATTGAAATGAAGTCGCGCGGTGAGAAACTTTCCCGGCATTATCAGCAGACGTTCGATTACTGGCTCAACCTCGTTCCGCATCGTCCGCCTTATGTCGTGCTTTGCAACTTCGACGAGTTCTGGATTTACGATTTCAACACGCAACTGCATGAGCCGCTCGACCGCGTGCCGGTCAACGACCTGGTTGCCCGCCACGCCGCGCTCAATTTTCTTTACCCGCGCAAGTTCACGCCGATTTTCGGCAACAACTGGGTGGAAGTCACCCGCGAAGCCGCCCAGGACGTGGCCAATGTTTTCAATTCGCTGGTCGCGCGCGGCGAATCCCGCGAGAGCGCCCGGCGTTTTGTTTTGCAAAGCGTCGTCGCCATGTTCGCCGAGGACATTGGTTTGCTGCCGGACAATTTGTTCACCAGCCTGCTGGATGAATGCCGCAAGTCCGAAAATCCCACCGCCACCAGTTACGATTTGATTGGCAATCTTTTCAAGCAGATGAATGACTCCAAACCGGCGCGCGGCGGACGTTACGCGGGCGTGAAGTATTTCAACGGCGGCCTCTTTGCCAAAGTCGAGCCGCTGGAACTCCAGCCCGCCGCCATCGGCCTGCTCTTTGAAGCCGCCAAGGAAAACTGGGCAAAAGTCCAGCCCGTCATTTTCGGCACGCTCTTTGAAGGCAGTCTCGGCAAGGAAGAACGCCACGCGCTCGGCGCGCATTTCACCTACGAGGCCGACATCCAGAAAATCGTCCGCCCCACCATTGTCCGCCCGTGGGAGGAACGCATCACCGCCGCCAAAAATGTTGCGGAACTCCTGGAACTGCTCCGCCAGTTGCGCGCCTTCCGCGTGCTCGACCCGGCGTGCGGCAGTGGCAATTTCCTTTTCGTTGCCTACCGCGCGCTGCGGGAACTGGAGCAAAATCTGTTGCTGAAACTGTTCGCGCAGGACAAGCGGCAGTTTGAAAAAGTCGGCACGGCCAGCGGCATTTCGCCCAAGCAATTCTTCGGCCTCGACGTGAATGAAAACGCCGTGGAAACCGCCAAGGTCACGCTCATGCTCGCCCGCTGGCTGGCCTCGCACTCGGCGCATGAGTTTTGGGACGCGCACGCCGACGTGCTGCCCGGCGGTGACACTCACGCACTGCAATTCGAGAAGGACCTGCCGCTCGACAATCTGGACGACAACATCCAATGCGCCGACGCGCTCTTCACGCCTTGGCCGGAATGCGACGCCATCATCGGCAATCCGCCGTTTCTCGACGCGCGACAAGTCACGATGATTCATGGTGCGGAATACACGAAACGAATAAGGGTTACATTTCCCGACGTGCCGGGCCGCGCGGATTTTTGCGTTCACTGGTTCCGGCTTGCGCAAGATCACCTGAAAGCCGGCTGTCGCGCTGGTCTCGTTGGGACCAAGACAATCCGCCAAAACGAATCCCGCGAAGCGAGTTTGGATTACATCGTTAACAATGGCGGTGTGATAGCTGAAGCTGTTTCAACGCAAGTTTGGTCAGGAGACGCGCAAGTGCACGTGTCGCTCGTCAATTGGGTTAAACCTCCGGCGCAGCGGACCCGCGACTTTTGGCTGCCGACAACGAAGAAACTCTTCACGCAACTTGGTGATGCAAAAGACAGCCAATGGAAATGCGAGGAAGTTGCGTTCATCGGCCCAACCCTTTCGGCGAAGTGTGACGTGACGAGCGCGAAACCGCTGCATACGAATGAGCACCCGAAACTTGTATTTCAAGGGCAAAACCCGGTTCACGAAGGCTTCTTCCTTACACCGCAAGACGCGGCGCAAATTCTCAAGGAGGAACCGAATCACCGGGACATCCTCTTTCCATACCTGATAGGTGAGGATTTAGTCGCTAAGGGGCAGCCGACACGTTGGATCATTGATTTTGCGCAGCGAGAGGCCACCGAGGCGATGCGTTACAAGATTGCTTTTGAGCGAGTAAAGAAGCTGGTCATGCCTGATGTGCTTGCGAAGGCAGAAGCGGAGAAGAAGGCTACTGGCGAGGAAAGCACCCGATGGACGCGGATGGCGAATCGCTGGTGGCAATTTCGCGATTATCAGCCCGGGACGATGACAGCAATTGCCAAATTACCACATTACATCGCTTGCCCGCGCGTGACAAAGCGGCCTGTTTTCGAGTTCGTCTCAAGCGCAATTCATCCCGACAATGCACTCGCTGTTTTCGCATTCGCCGACGATTATTCCTTCGGCATTTTGCAATCGGGGATTCACTGGGAATGGTTCACGGCCAAATGCTCCACGCTCACAGCTCGTTTCCGCTACACGTCGGACACGGTGTTCGACACGTTCCCGTGGCCGCAGTTTGACAGCGCTGTCAGGCGCGACCTCTCTGTAGCATCCAAATCCAAGAAACGTCAAAACTCCGTAGGAGCGATATATCCCGACGATGCCGCTCCTGACGGAGCTAAATCCAAATCAACCACCGCGAGCTACAAAGATTCCGCCCCTGACGAGGCTGCTGCCGCAGCCGATGCGATTGAAAAAATCCGCGCGGTGGCCGATGCCGCGGTCGGGTTGCGAAAGTTGCGCCATGAAATCATGCAGGACAATGGCTGGTCGTTGCGCGAACTTTACAAATCGCTCGAAACGCCTGGCGAAAACCGCCTGCGCGACACCCACGCCGCGCTCGACTCCGCCGTTCGGCGAGCCTACGGCATGAAACCGGATGAAGACGTACTGGCCTTTCTCCTGAAATTAAATCTGGAACTGGCGGACAAGGAATCGAAAGGCGAGACAATCACGCCGCCGGGCCTGCCCGCGTTCGTCGAGCAGCCAAAGGGTTTCATCAGCAAAGATTGCGTTCGCATCGAAGCCTGAGCAGGCAGTCGCCCATCTACGCGCAAACAAGATATGCGTCAACAAAGGGAAGCTGAGAGCCTGTCTAAAAATTCCATTTTTAGCAGGAGCCGAGGTGACGAGGCTCAAATGTTCCAGAAAAGCGCGATGTCTTTGAGCAGAATGAGCCTCCTCACGTCGGCTCCTACGATTTATCGGACACGCTCTGAGGTGTGCCACTTCGGATCATTTTGCCGCGACCGCAGAGCGTTCAAACAGCGGCCAGATGCAAAAAAGGCGTCCTTGGCTTGTCGCCAAGGACGCCCTCGCTAAAGAACCACAAACTAAATTACGGATAGGTCACCTGGTAAAAGCCCGTGTGATTACTTCCAGCAGTTGACGCGGGTGTGAAGTTGGTGGTGGTAATGCCAGTTCGCAATCTGCTCCAATTGAGATCGGTCAGGTTGGTCTTGTAATCCACCGTAAAACCAAGACTCGTATCAGCACCGCTTGGGGACGGTTGCCACGTCAGCGTCACATTATTGGTTCCATTGGCGGGAACATCTTTAAAACTTGTAATCCCAATGTTGGTCACCGACGCCGGCGCATTCGCCACTTGCACCGAGAGGAGCGGGAAAGTGAAAGTATCGGCTGCGTTCTCAAGTTTATTAGGCCGGATGGCGATCGTGTCAAATCTATGATAACCGAAGCTATTGGTATCAACGGACGCATACGACAAGTTCAGGCTGCCGCCGGTAAGCGACGCAGCAACCGTACAGGTATTGGTGTCTGTCCGGATCACGGTTAAGGTCAAGGTATAAGTAGTCCCGGGTTGGTATGCGGGAGCATTTGACCAGGAACCTGTCCCCGGCCCGCCGCCTATCTGCCCGCCCGGCCCGTTGCCTACCGGCCCGCTGTACAGAGAGATGTAATCGCCCGTTGTGCCCATGAGGTTGGCATCACCCAAGCTGTTCCTGACCAGGAGGCTCAAGGGCAAGTCCGAACTGAAATTGGTGCCAAAGTCCAGGCTGAGCATGTAACCCCTGACGTTCACTCCATTGCCCCCACTGCCAGTGAGGGTTGGATCATCCGCAGTGTACAACGTGCCGGAATCGGCGTAATCGAACAAGCCGAACCTCAATGCTCCATTGTTGGTAAAGGCACCAAATGAGTTGGGAATGAACTCGAGGGTGGCGATTAATTCCGTTCCAATCGCCAGATCAATTGGCACCATGCTTGTCGCAGTTTCGTTGACATAATAACCCAAATACAAAGACGAAGTCCCGGAAATCGGCGTGGCGATCAAGCCCGTGCCGTTCGGATCCGTAACCAAATCTGCCGCTGATGAAGGATTTGAGTCTGAAGTAAACCATACTGAATGACTGGTCGTGACGGGACCAACATCGCGATACGAAGTACCCGGAAAAGTATCGTCCATAATTTGGCCGGGTGATGTATACACGGGCTGGGTCAGCGTCACGGTTGCAACGGAGGAGGTGGCATAGGTTTGATCGCAATCCACATAGGCAATTGCCCGATACTCGTTTAAGTTGTCAGCCGGATACTGCAAATTGGGCGTGATGTAGTCGTGCTGAACTGCGCCACTGATGTTGGTCCAAGTGTTGCCGCCGTCCTGGCTGATTTGCCACTGGTAAGCCGGACCGGTGCTATTGGCCGATTTTGTGTAAAATGTCGCGCTGATTCCGCCGACGTGCGTTACGTTGGTTGGATTCGTAGTAAAGCTTGCGGCGAGACATTGACCATCGGGAGGCGTTGCGTCCGCCCAATTCGTGGCAATGCGCAATTCATCCAAATAGGCGCTCGGACCATTATCCAATACGAAAAACCGGCCCGGCCCGGTGGTGCTTGTATCCACAGTGCCAACACCCGCAGCCAAAGTCACGTCGGGCGTCGGCACATTAGCTTCGTTGGTGCCGAAGTACTGCGGAGCCGGGTTGATCCACATATCAACTTCATCGTTGGTATATTCCGACGCGGCGTTGGTCGCGGCAATCTCCAGCCGAACGACTACGAAAAAGGGTTCTCCCACCTTAACCAAGGTATTGTCCCAATTTGTAGGGCCTGGGTCGGTGCCGTAGGGATTTTTGCAAATTCCCAATTGGACGTACTCCACGCTATTTGACATCGCGAACAATCGCCAGTAACTCGCGCTGGGGGTGCTGTAAACGCCGCTGTTCTGACGGTGCATGACGGCAACCTGGGAAATCCCATTGGTCCAGAAATTAGTCGCGGCGTTGAACTGGTACAGGAACGAACAATAAAGATTGACGGCGTTGGTTCCCGGAAAGGCCGGCCAAGGCGTATTCTTGTTGGCGAATACCATGTAGCAACCATTAGGATTACCTGAGTTGAGGTCGTAATTGGTAGAGACTAATATTTCAGCCTTGTCGCCGGCGGACGCCACCAAACCCAGCGCTGTTCCATCCAGACTGCCGCTGCCATTGGTGACGACGACACCAACGCTTGAGGCAGTAAGCCAATTGCCGGGGATGATGCCGGTATTACCTGTTCCGACAGTGCCGAGTTGCCCGTCGAGATAGTCTTGAAACTGTTCGGTAACAACCGTGGTGGCATTGGCACTTTGGCCGAGAATGACGCCAAGAAGAATTACGAGGATTAAATGGATCTGTTTCATAGTATTTCCAGAGGGTTTTGGGATTAATACTTTCATTTTATCGTCTCCGGCCCATAGCCGCGCGACGCCAATCGTCCGGCTACGGCTTCGCTTATCATTGATGGTTTGAAAAACATTACCTGAAATAATCCGTTGTGTCAGCCTCGTATTGTTGCAAAGATGTTTGAAAAATGAGCACCTGTTTGGCCGTTGGCTTGTTTTTTCACGGTGCTTTTTTGGTGGAAATTCCCATTTCTCAAATAATTTTCAGCCAATAAAACAAGAACCTCGCTCTTTCAGAGCCTTAAATGGAAAGATCTTAGCCGGAACCCCTCCGTAAAAATCAATTGAAAAGGACGCTTATCCGGGTCAGTTTCCAATTATGCAAAACAAACAAAAGCGGGTTTTAATCGCGCTGGGTTGGTACGACTACCGGTTGCATCGCGGGATAGAGAAATTCGCCCAGGAACACAACTGGCATCTCTCGGCCAATTTGACCCGGGAGAAGGTGATTCCCTGGGGCTGGGAGGGTCACGGGATTCTGGCCTGGCTGGGAGCCGGAGATGACCTGGCGGAATTTGTCGTCAGCGCCAAAAAACCCACGGTGGATTTCAGTTTCCGCCGTCCTCAGTTGCGATTTCCCCGGGTGCTGGAGGATCATGAACATGCCGCGCAACTGGTGGCCGAGCATTTTCTGTCCCGCGGTTTTCACAATTTTTTGTACTACAGCGACACCGACAACTGGACGTATGAAGAACGCGGCCATGGTTTCGTCGAGGCGTTGAAACGGTCCGGGCATGAATGCACCTGGTTGCGGTGGCATCGGTCTCCGGCTTACCGCAATGATCGGGAACAGTGGCGGTACAAGCGGAAATGGCTGCTTGCGCAGTTGAAATCCAAGCCCAGACCCTTGGCGGTTTTTGCCGCCAACGACGAACAGGCGCTCGACGTGCTGGAATCGTGTGAGAGCGCGGGCCTGACAGTGCCCGAACAGGTGGCGATCATCGGGGCGGAAAACTATCTTCTGGCCCCGGATACGATGCACACGCCCATTTCCAGTGTGGACACCAACTTGCAGACCTTGGGTTATACGGGCGCCTCCTTGCTCCAGGATTTGATGAACGGCAAGGCTCCGCCGAAGAAGCCCATCCGGGTTCCCGCGAATGGCATAGTGACGCGCAAGAGCAGCGATCTGCTGGCCATCAACCACAAGGGCGTGGCCAACAGCCTGCGATTTATTTGGGAACACGCCGCCGAGCCGATAACCGTCAAGGATTTGGTGGGCGTGGCCGCAATGTCACGGCGGGGATTGCACAAGGCTTTTCTGGAAAACGTGGGGCGGACTCCCGGACAGGAGCTGCAACGGATGCGGATCGAACGGGCCAAGCGTCTGTTGGCGGAATCCACCCATAAACTGGAAGTGCTTGCCGGCCTGTGCGGTTATCAAAGCGCCAACACGTTTTGCGTGGCGTTCAAGCAGGCAACCGGAATGTCCCCGAAGCAATTTCGCGACAGTATGGTGCGCTGACCGTGAAGAGAGAGCGACCGGGGGGCATTTTTATTTTTCCCGCCGCGTCGTGTTTTGAATGCGCGTGCCGGACCGCTTCCGGTCTTCCCCGTTGGATTCATTGGTTGGCAGTTTCAAATACTGCTGCGCGTTCGCATAGCAGATGTTCTGAATCATTGGTCCGAGCAGGGAGTCATCGTCGGGAATTTCGCCGTTTTCCACGTCGCGTCCGACCAGATTACACAGCACCCGCCGGAAATATTCGTGGCGCGGATACGACATGAACGAGCGGGAATCCGTCACCATGCCGACAAAGCGCGAGAGCAGGCCGAGATTGGAAAGCGCGTTAAGCTGCCACTCGATGCCTTCCTTTTGATCGAGAAACCACCAGCCGGAACCGAGCTGGATTTTGCCCGCCATTGTGCCGTCCTGGAAATTGCCCAGCATCGTCGCAAAGACGTAGTTGTCCACCGGGTTGTTGTTGTAAATGATGGTCTTGGGCAGCGCCTTTTCCTGGTCCAGACGGTCCAGATAGGCCGCCAAGGCGCTCGCCTGGGGAAAATCCCCGATGGAATCAAAGCCGGTATCCGGGCCAAGCTGGTTCAGCAGCCGAGTATTATTGTTGCGCTGCGCCCCGAGGTGCAATTGTAGGGTCCACTCCTTTCCCGCGTCCAGTTGTCCGAAAAAGAGCATCATGAAGGCCGAAAACTGCGCCTGTTCCTCCGGTGTAACGGATTTTCCCTTTTGCGCCTTGGCAAAAATCATGGCTGCGGTTTTCTCCGAACAAAAATCCGCATAACATTGGGTCATGCCGTGGTCGGAAATGCGGCAACCCTGCGCATGGAAATAGTCATGACGGGAGCGCAAGGCGTCGAGAAACTCCGCAAAGCTGTCAATTTCAATGTCGCTGGCTTTAGCCAACCGGCTTACCCACTGGTTGAATGGTTTTGGTTGATGCACCGCCAACGCTTTATCGGGACGGAAGGCGGGCAGCACCCGCGTGGCCAGGTCGCCGGCCAGAATGGCTTTATGATGGCTCAAATCATCCGTCGGATCATCCGTCGTGCACAAAGTTTTGACTTTGAATTTTTTCAGGATGCCCTGCGTCGTGAGTTCCGGTGTGGCGAGCTGTGAGTTGGCTTCCTTCCAAATGCTGACCGCGCTGGCCTCGTCGAGCAGGTCGTCAACGCCAAAATAACGCTTCAATTCCAGATGCGTCCAGTGATAGAGCGGATTGCGCAGTGTGTGCGGCACAGTCGCGGCCCAAGCCTGGAATTTGGCAAACGGATCGGCGTCGCCCGTGCAGAAGCGTTCGGCCACGCCGTTGGAACGCATCGCCCGCCATTTGTAATGGTCGCCTTCCAGCCAGATTTCAAAGAGATTGTTGAACTGGCGGTTCTCCGCAATGTCCTTCGGCGAAAGATGGCAGTGGAAATCCAGAATCGGCTCGGCCTCGGCAAATTGATGGTAGAGGCGCCGGGCCGTGCGCGTTTGCAACAGAAAATCTTCGTGTATGAATTTCATAACACAAGCGTTGTCCCCTACGCCGGCACGGGCGCCTCAAGGGACGCGGTTTTGCTCACACCCACCAGCAAGGGTTTCATGTGACGTTCGTAAAGATTGGCGGTCACGTTTTTCGCCACCGAGTCTTCATGTCTTTCCAACGCGTCAAGGTAACGATTGCCCATTTTGGCCGCAATTTTATATCCGACATGGATTAATTGCCGCAGGTGCGGATTAAAGGCCGGGTTGCTTGGGTCGTGGCGCAGCGCCGAAGTAAATTGCTTAGAACTCCAGCCGTTGACGGTTGCCACGGAAGGCAGCTTCAAGAAATCAATGTCAATCACCGAGGCGTAAGGGGCGCAAAGCTCTTCCAAATGTTCCAGCGCGCCGGCATAAATTTCCTTGGCCAATGCCAGTCCGTCGCCGCCCGCTTCCGCCAGTCCAATGACTTCCTCCAGCCAGGTCGTGCCGGCCGTCTTGATGTGCAGACCCGAGCCAAACCGCGCCAGCGCGCGGCGGATCGGCGCGTAAATGGAAAACTTGTCGCTGCCGGAATGCACGCTCAATTTCAGCGTGCCGGGCAGGCCATATTGCTTCACCGCAAAGACAATCACGGCCAGGTCATCATTGAACTCCTTTTCAAATTGCGCAATGTCTCCCACGTAATCAACACCCTTGTTGAAACGGCCAGTGAACTTCGGCGCGATGGTTTGGATGGGAATTTTTTCGTCGGCGATGGCCGCCAGGATGATTAACAATTCCGGGGGCGTTTGTGGACTGTCGGTCTCGTCCATCGAAACCTCGGTGATGAATTTCCGCGCGCCTTTCATCTCGGCAATATGGCGGTAGATTTTCCCGGCTTCCTGCACCGCCAGCAGATACTTGCCGGCGATGCGTTCCACTTCCGCCGGCGTGGTTTGAAACGGCCACTCGATCTGGGGAATGGAGATTTGCCCGACCAGTTCCGCATGACGTTTGAGAAAAGCCGCCACCGCCTTGGCGTCGGCGGGTTTCCCAATCCAATCCGCCACGTCAATCGTGTAAAAATCCGAATGCGGAATGAACCGGTCCACCGTTTTCAACTGGATATGGTCGGCGTCCACGTGATAGGCCTTTTGCCAGTGCAATTCCTTCACGGCTGACTCCACTGCCGCCCGGGCGCCGGCCGGCTCGGAGCCGACGATCACGTGCTCGCGGTTGGATTTGTTCCAGACCGGAATCACCTCCGCGCCCTGCCCGGCGGCCAGGATAAACGCCTGAAGCTGCGCCTTGGCTTGGTGCGCAAAACGATCCCCGACCCCAAACGAAAACTTCTCTAATCTTAATAATTCCACCATAAAAATTACCAATTTCCCGCTGCACATCTATAATAGCCTTTGTACCCGCTAAAATAATCACTATCTTTTGCACGGCAACTTGAGATTTCTGCACTAAATGAATATAGCCGGCTGGTTCCCCGAGGTATCGCCAAGCCGGGTTTATAGCCGGACCAGCGCCACGTGTCGAGCCTTCGGGCGCATTGAAATATCGGTGCAAATTGCCTCAAAATGAAGGTTGCCAATGAAAAGGAGAAGATGGCTGAGGAAACCACAGGTTGAGTCAAAATGGGTGTTACTGAACATTGCACCCGAAAATGAGTCAAATTACCAGAGAAGAAGTGCTGGTCCCTCCACCTTCAGTAGCGCCTATTTTAAGTCACGGCGCCGGGCGGAAGCAGTCTATTTCCAAAGCAACTAAATCATCGGCCAAATTGCACAATCGCCGCCGAAGCCGTCGGAACATTTACTGAAAAGTTTCCCCTGTCTGAAGGGCCGGCCAAAGATTTCCAAGCACCGGACCAACGAGCGTTATCCTCGATTCGAGCGCCGCCCAAGGTAACACCTGCCTTGGCGGTAATATTATTGTGCGGTGCGGTCAGGAACATGACGCGTCCACGGGTGTATGAATTGCCGGGTGCGATGGTGATATTTGCGTCACGAGTGCGCGCGGTTTCCTTGTTGATGAGCGTGAGGCAAAGGCTGCCGTCGTGAGCTAATACTCCATAAGCAGACAGGTTAATTTCATCAGGGTTGGACTTGAAATGCACGGGTACCAATTGACCGTGACAACCCAAATCGAATGCCTTGATGGCATAACCCAGCGGCCGCACAGCAAAACCTTCCGGAGAATTCCAAAACACGGCATACTTCATTGGCCTGTGAGGCGGCGCTCCGTCCGCGTAGCCACCTGTGTGAAAATTAATCCCCGTTGCGCCATGATCCGCCCACCAATACAAGTAATCCAAACCCCACAAGGCGGAGGCGAAGGCATCGCTGGCATCCGTCGCACCACCGTTGGAGAAGCTGTTGGCTTCTTCAAGCCGATATTGCAGGCCGGATGATAGAACCGCCGGCACAAAGTTATCGTATAATCCCTCGTACACTTGGGGAAGATTTGTGGAAAGCAACTGCTCGCAGGCCTTTAGGGACATCTCAGCGTTGGTGGCGAAGCGTCCGCTCTTACCAGGATATTCATGTTGGGTGATCAAAATGACGCGTTTGTCGTGCGCAAAATCCCTGGCAAAATCGTTTGCCCAACGAACATCCTTGTGCATTGCACACGGGCCGCAGAACACGGCGTCCGGCGCGTTGGTGGCAAGGGTAATCACCGTAATGTAATGTTTGAACGTTTCGCGGTAATCCGCATAATCTTTCACGAGTTTGCTGGGTTCGTTTCCAATCGCGAAGCAGGTCAGCTCCGGCCGATAATTATCCATTATGTATTTGGCGGTTTGCGCGGCAGCAACCGGATTGTCTCCGCTCAGTCGGAGGGTGTAGATGACTTTGACACCCGCCGCCCGGGCGAATGCAAACAAACTGTCAATGTCAGCCTGATCGGGAATCTTCACGGTCGCCAGTTCAGCCGTATTGCCGCCAACTCGCAGGCTCTGAACTCCCAACGTCTGGAATAGCTTGATCAACGGTTGGTTTTCCGGACTGAAAAAATGCTCTCCATTTTCGGACGGATCCACCAACGACATCTCGTAGCTCAACCCGATAAAATTGGATGAGATCGTTGCGCCGGGAGATTTTGTGTCAACAGCAATATCTACAAACGACGCGGCAAGAATCGTACCTGAACAGAGGCGAAGTGCGATCAACGATGGAAGAACCGTTTTTAAAAAGGTGGTCGGTTTATTCATGTTGCTACCCGGCTGTTACGAACACGACATACATGTTCGCAGAGGCCGGATTGGAATTTGTGGCGTTCGAGCCAAGGGTCAGGCTCTCATCGTTTTCAGCGCGATGCTCAAAAATGCTCATCGGCCGGCCATTGATGATGAAACTTAAATTCGTCGGCTTGAATTGACTCAACAGCCACCCGGGCGACGTCAAACGACGGTCGTGCGCCACGTAAACGATGGTGTTCGCCTTCACGTTGATCTGCATCAGGTCTGCCGCGTTGTAGGAACCATCCGAATCCGCCGCCTGCACCCAGTCAGCTCCGGTCAATTGTTTTGGGAGGCCGGTGAAAGCATAATCACGATCACAGTAGATATTCTTTCCGTTTCCGACGTTCGATTCGATGTGAACCAGTTCTGTCGGCCCCGTGTAAGCAAATGCTTGCGTAAAGCGTCCCACCGCGTTCGCGGCCGTGGCAGCGTCTGTCACGCTCATGGGCGGGCTGTCTTTGGCCAGATGGCTCCAGTCCGGATGCGTCAAGGGCAAGGACAACTTTGGCATCGCGGGCATCACCTGCAAATAGCCGTCGGTCACCGGAAACGCATGCGATAAAACCTTAACACTGCCGGATTCCAAGCCCGGACAACTGGCTGTGACGGTGATTTCACCAGACTGAAGAGTTGATCGCACAGCAACCCGATTGATGCCACATTCCAAATCGAGATATTTTTGGTTGATTGAATCAGCCTTGCCGCTGTTGTAACCGCCGCGCCAGATCGCCGGGCCGGAGCAAGCAAAGTCCACCCGCTCTTGAAACGTTGGACAACGTTCGCCCTTTGCGTCCACCGCTTCGACATCAATCAAGGCAACGTCCGAGCCGTCCGCTTGCAAACCGTCGGGACCGGTGATCTTTGTGAGCCGCAACGCCACGGGCGGGCCGGCGGTGCGAATCGTGTTGGTTGCCACCGGAACGCCATTATTGCTGGCCACGGCTTTAATTTCGCCCAGTTCCCAAACCACACCTGGAAACGTAAAAAGATAACGGTCTGATTTTATTCCGCGTCCAAGCGACCTGCCGTTCACGAACAATTCAACGTCCTGGCAATTGGATGTGACATAAATATTCTTTTTCGTTCCGGCCGGATACGTCCAGTGCCCAATGATGTGGACTTGGGGATCGCTGCGGAACATCGTCTGGCAAACGTAGTAAGCCTGTTTGGGCAAACGCACGCCGTCCACCTCGCCGCTGGCGCGGTCCACCTCGGCGGTGTCGCGTCCGCCGCTGGTCGAATCGGAGAAAATCCAGTTCGCGCCGCCGCAATGGCCGGGTGCTCCGAGTTTGTCAACGTACTGGCTGACTTCGTTCACGGCAAATTGTTCGGAAGTCAGATCGTAAGTTTGTCCTTTGGCTTCGGGATAACCGAATTCCGGCGGCGAGTAATCGTCCCAAACCCGGCGTGGCGACTCCTCGCGGTCGTATTCGCCTTCAACAACCGGCAGGCGCGGCACTTCGTGACTGCCTTCGGTGCCGAGGGCGATGTCCATGTACTTGCCGGTGGTTTTATCGGCGCGCCGAAACGTGAGGGCGCGGCCTCCGTGTGGATCATACTCTTCAAAGCAATGGCGCAGTTCCCCGGCGTGGGCGCGCGTCACCTTTTGATTGCCTCCTTCCCAAATCAAAATCGAAGGGTCGTTCCGGAAATAAACCAGCACGTCGCGGAAAGCGGCAGCGCGGATTTCCCATGCCGCACCCACCGTGTCGGATTCACCGTCCACGCCCGGTTGGTCGGCAATCAAGCCAAGTTCATCACCGGCTTTGATCATGGCCGGCCCGCCGGCGCAATGGCCCCAGCGGATGAAATTGCCGCCCGCCTGCTTCATCAAGTCCAGTGTGTAGAAATGCAGCCAGTCCGGTTGCGCCGCACCGAGGCCAGGCCAATTGTCGGTTGGCCGCTGCCCCCAGCCGTGAAGTTTCAAATGATGGCCGTTGATCCAAAAGCCGGTTTTGACATCCCAATGAACCGCGCGGATGCCCAGCGGGACCTCACACGAGTCAATGATTTCATCGCCTGACCGCACGGAGCAGACAACGTGGTAGAGATACGGATAATCCGATTCCCAGAGTTGCGGCTGCGTAATGGTCCCGGAGAGCTTAGCGGTGACGCTGCCGCCCGCCGGAATTTCTTCTGGTTGGCGCCAAGTCGCCACCAGGTTTCTTTCATGATCCAGAATCTTCGCCTCCACGGTTACGCTCGCATCTCTGTCCCGCCCGTTTTGGACCGGGATTTCGACAGTGACGGCGGCAGCTTGGCTGGAAATTTCCGTGGCATAGACATAAGGTCCGACGGTCTTGAGGTAATCGTAAAGTGGCAGCGAGATGTGCAGCGGGTCGGTCACGTAAAGATACACGTTGCGGTAAATGCCACCGAGCGGCGGATGCCATTGCGGGTTGTTCCAAGGAATTTGATTGGCCTGAATTTGGCTCACGTCGTCGGGGACGATATTGTTGACTTCCTTTTCGTAGGCGGACAGGGTTTTGGCACCGCCGTTTCCAATGTCGCTGATCATAAAACGATTGTCGCACATCACTGCCAACTCGTTCGGCTGGCCGAAGCGCATATAAGACGTCAGGTCAAAGCCGAAAGGAACAAATCCGTTTTTGCACGCGCCGAGGTAATGGCCGTTGAGATAGACCTCAGCCACCTGGCGCACGGCTTCAAATTCGATGTAAACTTGCTTGCCCTTGAGCGATTCCGGCAGCATGAAGGATTTCCGATACCAGGTGCGGCCCGACCAGAGATTGGTTTCGCCCAGCATCCGGCCCGGATCAAGCTGGTTGAACGAGTCCACGTCGTTGTAGGTGTGCGGCGTTGATACCGTCGTCCAGTTACTGTCGTCAAAACCCGGCTGTTGTGCCCCGACAGGATCTGCCTTGATGAATTTCCAATCGGGATTGAAATTGAGTGTGAGCCGTTCTTCGGCACGGAGGGAAATCATCGCCGCGCAAAAAATCAAACCCACCAGCACCACCCGGCGGGAGAAGTATCCCAAGAAACCACGAAAGCCCACTTTCATTTCACGCGCTCGAAGTTGGTTTAGTCACGTCAATTGCCTTGCTTCCGGGCGAATTTCATGACCGCCTCGGTCTGGCTATGGACATGCAGCTTCTCATAGATGCGCTGAATGTAAGTGCGGACGGTGCTCAAGCTGATGCCCAAGTCGCTGGCTATTTCCTTGTAGGGATGACCGCGGGACAAACCTTGCAGAACCTCCATTTCACGCGCGGTGAGCATGTCCGTTTCCGCGCGAACGGCAGATTGCGTCTGGAGTGATTGCACTACTTTGCGCGCGATGTGAGCGGACATGGGCGAGCCCCCGTCATACACTTCGCGGATGGCTTCGAGAATTTTCGCGGGCCGATTGCTTTTCACCAGATAGCCAAAAGCGCCCGCCGACAGGGCTTGAAACACCTGCTCATCCTCCTCGAAGACGGTCAGCATAATGATCTTCAAGGATGGCACGGTCTGCCGCAGGCGCGACACACATTCAATGCCGTTCATGCCGGGCAGATTAATGTCCATCAGTACAACGTCGGGCAGATTTTGCGGGATGTCGGCCAGAGCGACTTCAGCATTTGGGTAGGCTTTCACACAGCGAAAGCTGGACTGCCTCGCAAAATAACGCACGAGCGTTTCACGCAGTTTCGCGTCGTCTTCAACTATGGAGACTTTAAGCATAACGGCCTCCGGTAAAGGGACCGAGTCAACCGCCGGTCGCACCGAATCTACCACAACGCTGTTTGAGACTGAATTCATTTCCTCCCTAGTTTAATCCCACTCCTGCCGGCTGGGCAGTCGGATAAAGTGTGGACAAGGCATCAATGCTTCGCCGGGGAATCGAAGGGGGCGATGAAGACAATGCGCGTGCCTTGGCCGGGCCGGCTGTGACATTCCAGCCGTCCACCGATGCTGTCCAGACGCTCGCGCATGTTCCCCAGACCGTTGCCGCCGCCGGCCCGCTTCGGTGGCGTGCCGGTGTCAAAACCGCAGCCGTCGTCCTCGATGATGATTTTGAATTCATCCGTGACCAGTGCCAGATGGACCCGCACGCGACTGGCTTTCGAGTGTTTAAGCACGTTATTTAACGCCTCCTTGGCGGCTAGGAAAACCTGCTGCCGCACCTCGGCTGGTAAAACAAAGGGCGGGATTTCCGGCGGCAGATCGAAGGCACATTGCACCGGGCTGCCCTCAAAGTAATCCTCCATGTAGCGGCACAAGTAATGAACCAAGTCAGCCAAAGTGTCATTGCGCGGGTTGACGGCCCAAACGATTTCCTCGAACGAGCGAATGGTCTCACGCGCGGTATCAGCAAGTTCTTTGACTTCGCTCCGAGCCGACGAAGGCATCTCCGAATGGTCGCCCGCCATCTCACTTAAGAGGGACAGGCGCGTGAGCTTGGCTCCCACTTCGTCATGCATGTCCCGCGCAATGCGTGTGCGCTCCTTCTCCAGCGCGGCCTCCTGTTCGAGTTGCAACATGCGCACACGCAAACGGCGAAAAGAGACGTAGCGCACAATGGCTACCACGCTTGCAGTAAAGATGAACAAAGCCAGCCCACGGAACCACCAAGTCTGCCAGAAAAACGGCCACACCACGAGGGACAGGGTGGCGCCAGTTTCATTCCAGACGCCGGCGTTGTTGCAGGCTATGACCTGAAACCGATACTTGCCGGCCGGCAAGTGCGGATACCTCGCGCTTCTTTCAGTGCCGCCTTCCACCCATTTGTCGTCGAAGTTCTCCAAGCGGTAACGAAACTGAACATTTTCCGGAGAGGCAAAACTCAAAGCCGCATATTCAAATTCCACCTTGCGGTTTCCGGGCGGGATGCGCAACACAGCATTTGACCGGCTCAGGTTTAGCCAGCCGGTCCCGTTCTCAGTTCGCAAGGGTGAACGACTGTCGCAGAGTGCGGCTGTCTTATCATCCGCACTCACGCGCTCCAAAACCACTGGCGGCGGAATAGAATTATCCCGGATGTTCTCCGGCTGCACTGTCAGCAGGCCGTTGCGTGTGGCAAACCAGAGCCGTCCATCGCTTGCCTTGCAGACATTGGGAAAACTGGAGGAATTCGGTTGAAAGTTTGGCAAACCCTCGTCGTGCCCGAAGATCAGCGAGCGCAACCATTCTGTCCGTCCTGCTGTCACCGCCGTGAATCCCGCCAAGGACATCCGGAACAAACCATAGTTGCCCACGACCCACAATCCGCCGCGCCCGTCGGTCAGCAGTTGTGAAACGAAATCATCCATCAATCCATCTGCGGTCGTGACGCGGGCATATTTTCCATCCTTCAACCATCCGATGCCCGCGCCGAAATAACCAATCAACAAAGCCCCGTCAGGCGCGGCTTCCAACGCGCGAACGGGAAGGCCACCCGGCTCCTGAGCCGCAGTTTCGATCACGAGCGAAGACCCGCTGATCCGCAAGACCTGGCCTTCCAGCGTGCCGACCCAGAGCGTACCATCCGCACCTTCGGCCATGGCGCGAATGGTGCGATTCTCGCCGGGCAGTGACAACGGCTCCGTAAGCTTGCCGTCGTGCAGTTGCTGTAGCCGGCTGGGCGATCCGGTGACGACCCAGACATCATCGTTGGCGGCCACAAAAATCAAATGCACCGAACCGCCGTGCAAGCCATCCTCCCGCTGCCAGGTACGCCAAGTCCCGTCGCGAAAATAGTGCAGGGTGCGGTTGCGTGCGCCCACCCAGACACCGCTCTGTTTGTCCGCAGCCACGCACGTCGCCGCGCCCCAAATCCAACCGGCCCCGGCGTCCACCACTTCCCAGTTTCCCTGACGGTATCTTGACAACATCCCGCTTTGGCCGACGACCCAGATGTCCCCGCCTGTGTCCTCGGCCACCGATGCGACCGATTCAAAAGGCAGGCCTGCATCACGTCCAATCAGGTCAACTGCGCTGGGTCGGATGAGATTCAGGCCGCCGCCGGTGGTACCGGCCCAGATATTTCCCTCCCGATCCTCGCTCAGGCAGTAAACGTATTGGTTGGAAACCGGCACCTTTTCCACGTCATGGCCTTTGAGCCGAAACAATCCATTCGCCACCGTGCCAATCCACAGTGCGCCCGTGTGGTCCTCAAAAAGCACCTGCGGCTCGGCATTCGTGGGCAATCGCGCCCAGGGCACCGGTTCGTGATTCTCCTGATACCTCAATAAACGGGAACCGACACAAATCCACAGGCCCTGCGAATTGGCCCCGCAAATGCGGATGGCCGCATTACTGAAGGACAATTCAGGCAGCAGCTTGCCACCGCGAACAACGCCCACTTGTCCACCTTTTGAAAACCATAATGCGCCCCGCGCATCGCTGGCCACCCAGGCATTGATGCCGGCGGGCCATCCATTCGTCGCGGTAAAAACCGTCACTTGGCCGTCCTTGATCCGGCAAAGCGCGCTCGGATAGGCCACCCAGATCGCGCCACCACGATCCTCCGCCATCGCCTCGACCCGGTCCGTTGGCAAACCCTCGCCATTGGCGAATGTGCGTGAGGAGTTCGTATCCAGACAAATCACCGATCCGGTATCAATTCCCAGCCAGAACCGACCCCGGTGGTCCAGCAACATCGTACGCACGGATTTTTTAAGCAGGCTGGGCAGTTGAATCGCCGCGAACTTCGCGCCGTCGAAGCGCATCAAACCGCTGTACGTCGCCACCCACAGAAAACCATCAGCCGTCTGCGCCACGCCTGTAACGCTGTTGTTCAACAAGCCTTCATCCGTCTGCCACACGCGATCAGACCAGACGGAATGCTCCGCCCCCGCTGCGGCACACCACAGGCCCGATGACAGGATCGCTGGCAGCATCACCGCAGTAATGAGGCGGTTCAGGCGGATGGGCATGATTAAATTCTAAGTTAGAACCGGCGACCCGCAAGATTGGATGCGGCCATGTTCGGGTGCTGCCGCAGGCGCTGTCGGATTAACGTGTAAATTGACTTTTACAATCAGTTCGAGCCTGCCATGTGATTTCGATGCGAAGTCCTTTGCAAGTTGTCACCAGCGGAGAAATCCGGGAGCCACAACAATGGCTCACGGATGGCGATGTTGCGAAGGACTTCCTGATTGGTCGGGTCGGCCGGCAACCGCTCCCAAAGATTCAGGTAATTTTGGTTGTGGAAGGCCAGACCGGCGAATAACAGACTGGGCTCGCGCGCCGGCCAGTCCGCCCACGCCTCCACATCTTTTCGATACGGCCATTTGGATTTGTCCGCGAGATACGGATACAGAAATTCCATGGCCTTGTGGATGCCACGGCCATCGGGCAACGTGAACGCCCACAAATCATTGTTCGCCGTCGAGAGCACTTGGCAGAGCGTGGCCATGTTGTCGAGTTGGAAGATCGAATAACCATACGGCTTGGTGCGTGCCAGTTCGCGCGGAAAACTGCCATTGGGCGCCATTTGTTTGGGAACAAAATCCTCTTTGTATCTTTGCCGGCATTCGCCCAACAGCTTGTCGTCGCCAACAAACTGGGCAAACACCGCCACTTGCAGCCAATAAGCAACGGCATGATTGTTGGTGGCGTTGGCCTCGTCCTGGCCGTTTTTGCTGGCCCGCATCCAGTGGACGTAATCGGCAAACCACTTTTTCAATCCAGCCAGTACCTCGGGCGGAAACGACGGCGATTTTTCCATCACTTCAATCGCCTTGGGCACGCCGATCAAATGCAAGGTGTCAATGATGCCGATGCCCCGGCCCGTGGAAACACCGGGAATGGCCTGCGCATATTGCAGGCTGGGGTTCATTCGCGTTTCGGAATCCAGAAAAAACACGCGCAGCAATTCGACGGCCTTCTTCACGTAACGATCGTCGCAGGTGATTTCGTAAGCCGCACCCAAGGCGCTGACGGCATCGCGCAACTGCCGGACACACTCGCGATGCGCGTTGAAATTGTCAGGGTTCGATTCGCCGTCGCGCCGGACGTAAGGCAGGCCGTTGGTGGTGTTGGGATTGGGCCACCAATAGTCGCCATTGGAATAATAGTCGTTCGGCCCGCCCTCACTCAACTTGGCCCGGTATTTGGTGATGGTGATCGGCGGCAACGCGAGCGCAGCGTCGGCCGCCTTCAGGATGCGTTCCCGGTCAATCGCCGCGACGTCCAATTTTGGGGAGGGTTCGGGACACAGCAATTGGAAACGTTCCTTGGCCACGTCAGGAAATCCCGCGAGAATTTTCTCGTATTCTGGCCCATGGTAAACCACTGCCGCCTGGCGGAGTTGCGGCGCGAATTCGGCCCGGTTGAAAGGCTTGATCTGCTGGTAAGGCCACTTCGTCGTCGGGTCCGTCACATAGGGCAGCATAAAATCCAGGGCGGTACGCAGGGCATACCGGCCGTTCGGCAGCCGACAATGCCACAAGTCAACTCCGACGTAATCTGACAAGGTGGCCAGCGTGAACAGCGCCTCGAGATTGAAATGCGAATAGCCGAGCGCCGCCGTCCGCGCCAACTCCAATGGCTGCCGACCATCCGGTTTGATTTGAAGGGCGATGCGCTTTTGTTTCGCCGCCTCGCAGATTTGTTTCGCGACCTCCACCTTACCCAGCACCAACGCCAGTTCCACGGCCTGAACGTCATACCACGTCCCATGATTGTTGCGGGCATTGGACTCAGCATGTCCGTGCTTGCTCGTCAACAGCCAGTCCAGATAGGTTTCCAGCCAGGCTCTGAATTCGTCCTGGTCTTTTGAGGTCCACGCGGCAGAACCCGCCAGCAATTGTGCCGCATCAGCGGCCGCGGCGATGTTCCGGCCTTGTAGGATCCCCGTGCCGCGGCCCGTGTTTTTGCCGGGAACTGCCTGCGCAAATTCCAGGTTTGGATTCATCCGCGTCGCGGGATCGAGAAACCAGGCGTGCAGAAATTTCGCCGCTTGGGCCGCGTAAGCCTCATTACTGGTAAAATAGTACGCCAGCGCCAAGGTCTGGACGGTGCTGCTCATCTCCCGCATCCGGCCATTATCTCCCAACGCAGGGTTCCGGCTTTCAGGATTTACCAGACCATCGTGCCGGATATAGGGGAGGCCATCCGGTTTCGCGGGATCCGGCCAGAAGTAAGGCGCCGTGCTCATGTAATCATGCTTGTCACCACTTGGCGGAACGTTGCTTTTATCCATCACGGTGGGCGGCTTGATTTCCAGTGCTTTGTCCGCCTCCCGGATCAATGCCTTGAGCGCGGTTTGCAATGACTTATCGTGCGCGGCCAGCCGGGCTTTCGCCTCCGCCAGCGCTCCCGGACTGGCGGCAAAGTAACTGGCGTTTCCCGCCCGTACCATTCTGCAGGTGTCGAGTTGCTGAACCGTTCCGGTCTCGACCAGGCTGGCCGAGACCAGCAAAATTCCGGTGACCACAAATCGGACGGCGTCTTGTAAAGCAAATCGTTTCATTACCAGGTAGTTGATCGCGAGCAATTATTCGGGTTCATTCGACAAACCAGAGTTTTCCCTGTCCATCAGCCCCAGACTCTCCAGAAATTTTGCAACATCCTTCTGGGTCTTTCGGTACGCCACTTTTGCGGCCTCGCCATATTTGCTGCTCGCATAATAGGAATGCCCCAAACCTTCAAACGTGACCAACTCGCAACGATTTCCCTCGCTGACGAGTTTGTCCCGCAAGGCAACGGAGTTGGCATAAGGCACGGTCTTGTCGTCGGTGGCGTGAAAGATGATGGTCGGCGGCATATTCGTCGGCATTTGGTCGGCACGGAACAGGCCAAGGCCCGCCGAGCGCTTCCGCCAAACCGTTTGGGGCCACCATAACCGCCTACCTTGGTGTCCATCACCGGATTGATTAGCACCAGCGCGGCCGGTAGTATTTTTGGAGCAGGATCGTTGTCTCCCGGTCCAGGCGACGAAATCGCCGTCCACGCGGCGACGTGGCCGCCTGCGGAAGCGCCCAATGAGATGATTTTTTGGAGATCAATCCCCAGTTCACCCGCATGATTTTCCACCCAGCGCACGGCTGCGCGGCCATCCGACACACAGTCTTCCGGCGTTCCGCCAAACCGTTTCCGCGTCCGATAATCCGGAGCGACGCCGACCAGACCGTGGCTGGCGGCCCACTTTGCCCAGCCAATGCTGTGCAGCGGCGTCCCTGAACTCCAGCCGCCGCCGAAAAAACAAACCATGCAGGGCCGTTGGTCGGTCTTCGACCAGTCCTTCGGCTTCACCACAAAAAGGCGCAACTCGGTTTCACCCACCTTGCGGAAGATGAACGCCTCGCTGCCCGGAATAGAAACCGGCGTAACCTCCGGCGCTTTCGCGGACGAAGCCGCAGTCGTGGATGGAGCCGCCTGGTCCTGATCGTCGGCAGCAAAGAGAGCAAGTCCGCAACCGCCAAGCAAAAGGCTGACAGCCAAAGTTATGGTGAATTTTTTTGATTCCCTGATTACTGTCATTTTCAAAATTGAGCTTTCAATTCACGGCGTCCCCACCCGGTAAAAGCGTTGTGTGAAGTTCGAGACTTGTGAGTCGGTGAAGCTGAACACGCCATTAGGATCCGCGTTGTTGGTCGCGACGGGCGTCCAAGTCACCGGCGGCGTAAGGCTCGAAGTTGTCAGCAGCACATAAGCTTGATTCGCCGCACCTGTCCCGGTGACGGTGAACGCGCTTCGGTCGGTGGCCATGCTCAAGTTAGTAAAGGCTGGTGACACCACAGTGCTGTTCAGGCAGGTCAGAACCGCCTGACCCGCGGCACCATTGCCGCCGGTTTGTTGCGCGGTTGCCCGGCAGCCGCCGCCGCCGCCGCCGGGACCGGACACGGGCGTCTGGCCAGGCCCGGAAGAACCTTGCGTAGCGTTTGCATTCCCACCGGGTCCGCCGCCAGCGATGGGCGCCGCACCCGCCCCATTCACGCTGCTGCCGGAATTTCCAGCAGCACCTGGTCCAGCGCTCCCGCCGCCGCCGCCGCCATAGCCGTTAGCGGTGCTGGTTTGCGTGCCGCCACTGCCGCCGGAAAACAGGACATCACCGAGACTTGCGTTGGTTGTGCCGACCCCGCCGGTTCCGAAGGCCGTCGCGCTGGTATCACCCACCGCACATTCGCCGCCGTCGCCGCCCTTGGCAACGCAGTTGCCGACGCCGACCGGCTCCGAGTTGACGGAGTTAAACCAAGAGTCACCACCCGGAACCTTGTCGCCATTTACCAGCGTGCCCGTGGCCGCCAACCCGCCGTTGCCGACAGTGACGTAATAGGTATTCCCCGGAATCACCGTGTAAAAATTCTCCCGGGCATAAGCCCCACCGGCACCGCCGCCGCCGTACTGGACACTGCCGGAATTCGGGGTTCTGATCGCACTTCCTCCCGCACCGCCGCCACCCCAACATTCCACTTGAATGGAAGTAACGCCCGCCGGACACGTCCACGTCGTGGTGCCGGGGGTGGTGAACGTGTATGTCGTTCCAGGACCAATCAACGTCAAGCTGGCGACGGCACTGGTGATGGAATTAAAGAATGGGGTGCTGTCACTGACCACAACGAAGTAATTGCCGGCGTTCGTGCCGGACACGTTGGTGATGGTGAGCGAGGCGTTGGTGGCTCCAGTCAGCAGATTCGTGGCGTTCAACCACCATTGATAGGACAGAGTGCCGTTGCCCAACGCGCCGACGGTGAACGTGACATTAGTTCCGGCATTCACCGTCGCGCTGGCCGGCTGGTTCGTGATGCTCGGCGCGTGATAATGGGTCAAGGAATAAAAGGCCACTTGTGCGCCGTCGTTAGAGCAGTCACAGGTGTTGTCGGTCTGATTGTAGTCTCCCGCTTTGAAATAAACCGCGTTGGCGAAGTTCGTCCAGTTTGCACCATTTTTGAAAAGATCCAACGAATTGGTGATGCCATTGATCGCGACCGATAACACGCCGTTCACGACGTCTATTTGATAATTGATGGTGGAACCAATCGGAAAGCTCCCATATTTCCATGACGCGCTCGTGTTCACATTTCCGTCAGACCAATAGTCCACATAGAGGCCACTTGATGTGGTAGAATACATTATCATTACCATGGGAACTCCCCCGCCCGCATCTTCGTGGACCTGGCCGATGCAGACCTTCTGGGTGTCCGAGGGCACGTTCGACACCACGCAGGTGGCGGTCATGACATGTGTGCCGTAAGGGGTCCAATTAACCCCGGTGTTGCCCGGCACCAGCTCTTCCCGCAACTCGCTGCGCGGATGAGAGGAGCCGCCAGTGCGCGCTCCGTTATCGGGCGCCCAGAACGTCATCGCTCCATCCGGTCCGGTGTAGAAATAAGCATTGGTAAAACCCGCCACAAGCTGGGCGCTGGAGGCCGAATCCACAGTCCCGCTCGTACCGGTGAGCACGCCCCCGCTGGTGGGCAGTTGGAGATACCAATGGCTCAAATCAAAGTTGCCACCCGGCGGCAGGCTGGGATCGAGTGCCTTGGCCGTGAAAGCCATGAGCGAAAGCAGCACGGAGCAAACCAGATACAAAATGATTTTCCTCATAAATTTAATGCCTGAGGTTTTGTCAGATGGCCAGATCTCCGGCCCCCCTCAGCAATACAGGAAAACTCTGGCACACCCGAGAGGCCACCGGTAGGTCTGATTCGATTTGGTCAACTTCAAGCGCGGCTTTGGCTCCAATGAATAATTCCGTCAACCAGTGCTGAAAACAACCGGCACTTGCGCGCGCATGACCGCCCAACTCGCGAGCAAGTGCCGTCAGCATGGATAGATGATTCTCTAGTTCTTTGCAGCGGCTTGGCCACGGCCAAATCTGCGTGTCCAAAAGAGAACCAGCAACCCGCCCGCGCCAAACAAAACCCCAGTGGAAGGTTCTGGAACCGGGGTAATCAGCGTGTCGAATTGGCTCGTTATCTGATCACTGCTTAATTGCGTATCCCACGTGGCCAATTCATCAACAATACCAGGATTGCCGGACACTTGGAATCCGCCACTGCCACCTGCCTGGTGTCCGCTAAGCGCGAAGGCACCTCCGTCGCCAAAATTTTCGGTGGAAGAGAAGTTGCCCGACCCGCCTTTTTGGAGAAAAGTTGAACTCAGAGTGCCCCCTGCCTCGCCAAGATAATAACTCAACCCATTCACGCCAGCAGTTGTGCCATTCAGATTCCATGTGGCGGCAAAATAATACCACGTGCCGCCGGTTAAAGGCGAGAGGATAGTATAGGTCTTATTCACGACCTTCAATGCAAGGTTCCCACCAGTCATTTCCATCGCAAACTCTCCCGTCCCTGCGGTCGTCCCAGCCGTCGTGTCGCCGTTGGAAAAAATATACTGCCCGGTGGTGCCGCTGAGATCAGTATTGGGTGTGTAGAAGAGGAGGGACATCGAACCGACGGGGGTTGGCGTGCCACTGCCGCTGATGATGTCATTGCCAGTGGGATCTGAAAGCTGGTCGGTGCTGGCCGAGAAGGAAACCGCGTCATTCGGGTTGCCCCACAAATCCGTGGCGAACGCGGTGCCATTTGCGGTAAATGTTCCCGTGCCCACCATCGGTGCCAGGGTGTTGTCCAAGGTGTTGTAATAATACGGGGACTGGCTGTTGATAACCCCTTGGTAATCGGACAGGGTCTGGGCGCGAACCGCGGCGGTCGCGAAGAGAACGGTTAATGCTATGATGATTTGCGGTTTCATGATCTTGTTACAGGTTGTATTTTGTTTGTTTGGCTCTGGAAATGATAGCGAAAATGGTGTTTCATGTCAAGCGCATTATTCGTGCTAATCTGTTGATTATATGTCATTTAACCAGACGGTAGAACGTTGCGCCCGAGCCAATGGCATTGGTCACAACGTATTGGTTGCCGATGGTGACCGGCGTGGCGCCCTCGCTGGCCCAGTTTGCCGTGGTCAAATTGGCGTTGGTCTGCAGGACGTACCCGGAGTCCGTGCTCGAGGGCCAGGAAAGTATGATGTGGGAACCGGAAACTGCGATGCTTAATATCGGGGCCGCAGCAGGCGAGACAACGAGCGCATCGAACTGGTTGGTAACTTCAACGCCGGTCAAGATATGGTTCTGCCAAATGGCGAAGTCGGCGATGTAGCCAGGCGAACTGGATGATTGGCGGAATGCAGAACCCAAGGTGATGCTATTGCCAATCACAAAACTGGTTCCTGCTCCGGCCAAGGAACCGGCACTCGCGCTGAAGGTGCCCGAGTTGAGCGTTCCGCCGGGTTCTCCCAGCCACCAATTGACCTGGTTGGCAGTTAGCGATTCATCGTAATTCATTGCAAAGTAATACCAGACTCCCCCCACGACATTGCTTTGCTGGAGAATCGTCTCGGTGTGGCTGCCAAATTGCATGTTCAGCGCGGCCGTAGTCTTGTCAAACCGCAAATACAAACCATTGCTCGTGGTGGTGGCGCCGGGAGTCATGTAAACATCGGCGTAATTGACAAAATTCGTGCTGGACGGCGTGCGAAAGAGGCAACTGATGGAGCCTTGGCCGGTGCCAGTACCAGGATTACCGACCGTGCCGCCGCCAGAAAGCAGGTTGAAGCTGTTGGTCAGCGCCGCATGTGCATCACTGAAGACGGCCGAACCGGTTGGATCGTTGAACCAATCGGGCGCAAAGCTGTAACTGCCCGAGTCAGTAATGGTGTTCGTCTGCAACGTAAGCGTTCCGCTCACGACATCCACATAGTTTCCATTCAAAGGAAAGAAGTAAGTGGCCGACTGGTTGGTAACGACCACGTTTTGGTACGCCGCCAGTGATGTGGGCGTGACAACAGCGATTTCAGGCAGGTTGGTAAACTGCGCCTGCACCTCGGCATCGCTCAATCGGCGGGTCCAGGTGGCAAACTCGTCAATCACGCCGTTGCCGGGACTGCGGAAGGCTTCAGTTTGTGTATCCCGGTTGCCGAGATAAAAAGTCCCGTTGCCGGCCACCGCGTCAATCGCGTTCGTGGTCAGCCCGCTGGCCAGGGTGTTGCCGGGAATCCCCAAATACCATTTGCCTTTATTCACGACCAAGTTGGTCCCGGTCGAGTCAAAATAATAGCCGTTCGTCGCCTCGGTGTAGGTGAAAGCGAAATAATACCACATATCCGGAACCACGTCAGAGGCTTGCAATATCGTCAAGGTCTGATTCCCAAAACGGAGCTTCAGTGATTGCGGATCGCCATTGGCCATGTTGGTGTTCTCGAAGTAAAGGGACATCATGTTGTGAGCGCTGCCCGTATAACCGCTGCTCAAAATGTACTTTTGCGCCGTGTAAATGCCCGGATCCAGACTCCTGAACAGGAATGAAATGGAACCGGTAGCCGTGGAATTGGTGCTGGCCACGCCGCCGGCGCCACTGTTGATGATCAAGTCAGAAGGTTCATTCTGATCAACCAAGGTGTCACTCGACAGGGAAAAATAGACGGCATTCGTCGGATTGCCAAACATGTCCGGCGCGATTTGCGGGTAGGTGCTGCCACTAACTACGCTGCCGCCGGCTTCGGCCGCCAACGTCACGGGCGCATGTGCGCCTCCGCTGATCAAACTGCCGCCATCAAAGGTGAAGCAATAATTGGGATTCTGGCTGTTCACCGTCGCCTGATAGTCGGCCAGGGTTTGAGCGCGAACCGCAACGGTTGCAAAGAACACACTGATTGTGATGGTGACGAATGTCTTCATGGTAATTTATTATTTAAGTTCAACAGGTGCGGTTCATGGGAAATCGGGCTGTTTCATTTTTGCAACCGGTAAAATAGGACTTTGGGTCCGATGGCGTTGGTCACAACGTATTGATTGCCGGTGGTGACCGGCGTGACGCCTTCGCTGGCCCAGTTGGCGGTTGTCAAATCGGCATTGGTTTGCAGCGCGTAGCCCGGATCTGTGCTCGACGGCCATGAAATGATTGCGTTGGCGCCGGAAACGACAATGTTCAATGTGGGGGCCGGTGCCGACGAACTGAACAAGGCGTTGAACTGATTTGTGATTTGTGCCCCGGTCAGCAATCCATGCCAGATGGCGAAATCCTCAATCCGGCCCTGGCCGCTGGGGGTGCTGTTGCGAAAACTGTTGGCGGTAAGGTTGGTACTGTCACCAATGATGAACACGTCCCCTTCTCCGGCCAACGAATTGCTGATGGCGGACAAAGTTCCCGAAGTAAGCGTGGGAGACGTTCCGCCAAGCTGTCCCAGCCACCAGTTGATCTGGTTGCTGGGTTGGGTCTCGTCGTAAGTCATCGCAAAATAATACCAGGATGCGGGGACGAAGTTGTTGGTCGTCAGAATGATGGTGGAATTGTCGCCAAAGCCCAATTTGAGCGCATCCGGGTCGGCGGAGGAGCTGTAAGTATTAAAGTATAATTCAAAGCGGTTGCTGGTTGAAGGGCCGCCGCCTGCTGAGTAAAGGTATCGGTTGCCTTGATTCACATAGGAATTCAGCGTGCGGAACAAAAAGGAGATCGCACCCTTGCCGGTGCCGGGGCTGATGAGGCTGTAAGTACCGCCGCCGTTTAGCAGGTTGCCATCATTGATCAAGGCATCACCTCCGGTAACAAAGTACACACAATTGGTTGGCCCCCCAAAGTAATCATAGGTAAATCCAAGTGTGGATCCAGGGCCAGCGGTGGTGGACTGATTCGTTTGCAAGCTGAGCGTCCCGCCCACCGAGTCCACGAAGTTGCCCCCCATCTTGAAGTAATAAGCAGGCGATTGAGCACTGATGACGCCCTCGTAAGGCGCACGCGGCGGGGGCGTAACATTGGGCAGGTTGGCAAATTGCGCCTGCACTTCGGCATCACTCAACCGGCGGGTCCAAGTGGCAAACTCGTCCACCTCGCCGGTGCCCGGATTGCGGAAAGCTTCAGTTTGTGTGTCCCGGTTGCCGATGTAAAAAGTGCCGTTCCCGGCCACCGTATCAATCGAATTGGTTGTCACCCCGCTGGATAGCGTGCTACCGGGAACGCCAAGATACCATTTGCCCTTGATAGCTACCAAATTGGTGCCAGTCGAGTCGTAGAAATAACCGTTTGTCGCCTCGGTGTAGGTGAACGCAAAGTAATACCAAGTGTCCGGCACGACATTCGAAGCTTGCAAAATCGTCACATCGTTATTGCCAAAACGCAACTTGAGCGATTGCGGATCTCCATTGGCGACATTGTTGTTTTCAAAGTAAAGGGACATCATATTGAGACCTCTGCAAAAGGTCGTTTGAGTTGCTGATTTGATGTCAAAGTCATTATTCAACGAAAAATGGGTTTGGCGGCACGCCACGGTCGGCGATGTGAGCCACCGTTTTGAACTTTTTTGTCCGCCGCGCGGGCGTTCTGAATGTTTTGCTTCATGTTCCGGTCAAACTCACCAGCCGTTTCAAGTTCCAACAGATGCTCTTGAACTCCAACTCCAGCCGATTGGGATCGCGCCCCACATACCGCACTCGCCCGTAGCCCGTGCTGCGCTTCCACCAGCCAAAGATTTTCTCAATCCCACACCGCACCCGGCTCATCACCGCATTGAACAGCACCGTCGTCCGGTCCAAGGGCTGTCCCCGAAACGCTTTGCGCAAAATGCCGTTGCCGATTTTCCGGCGCTCACACCAACGAGCGCGTTGAGCGCTCCAATAGGCTTTGTCGGCCATGACCATTTCCTCATCCCCTTTGACCACGGTTTCAAATTCCTGACTGTCATGAACGCTGGCGTCCGTCAAGGTGACGCAACGAATCACCGTCTGATCCCGGTCAACGGCCACGTGCGCTTTGTAGCCGTAGTGGGGTTGACCGCCCTTGACGGTAAAGCCCGCGTCGTCATCGCCGCCTCCTTTATCTGCCCGGCTCGGGGCGCGACGCGCCGCCTGCAACAGCGTGGCGTCCACCAGGGTGCAGGTTTTCAGGATGAACCCTTTTTGTTCCAGTTGATGGTTGACCAGCGCCAGCAGTTTTTCCTGCAGACCGTAACGGATGAGCCGCTGGCGAAAGCGCACCAGCGTGGTTTCATCGGGCACGCTGTCCTGCAAACCCAGCCCCACAAACCGCCGCCAACTCATCCGGTCGGCGACCAACTCCTCGCATTGCGGATCCGACAGCCCGTAGCAATGCTGGAGCAGGCTCATTTTGAAGAGCACCAGCGGCGGGTGCGGCGGATGGCCGGTGGTGGCCGGATACATCCGGTGCAGCACCGCTTCAATCGGTTTGAAATCCAGCGCGTGATCCAGCCCTTCCAAGAAATCGTTGGTCGGCACCGCAGGCATGAGGCTGTCCAAAAGTCCCAATTGAGGATTGCTCATCGTTTCCATGTCTCTCTGACTTCGATTCAACCGCCCTGTTCAAATGAGTTTTGCAGAGGTCTCATATTATGATTGGTGCTCGTATAACCACCACAAAGAATGTATTTTTGGGCTGTATAAACACTTGGATCCAAGCTCTTGAACAAGAGAGAGATGGAGCCCATCGCCGTGGAATTGGTGCTGGCCACACCACCGCCGCCGCTGTTGATAATCAAGTCCGTGGGTTCGTTCGGGTCCACCAAAGTATCAGCCGTCGCCGAAAAATAAACGGCATTTGTCGGATCGCCAAACACGTCTGGGGCGATTTGCGGGTAGATGCTGCCGCTGACGACGCTGCCGTTAGCTTCGGCCGCCAACGTAACGGGCGCATGCGCGCCTCCACTGATCAAACTGCCGCCATCAAAAGTAAAGTAATAGTTGGGATTCTGGCTCTCCACCGTCGCTTGGTAAGCGGCCAAGGTTTGAGCCGAAGCCAAGCAGCCGGCTGATGCCACCGCCAACAATGTGCATATCAGTTTTTTCATTTTGATGGGCTGTTGGACGTTAAAGTTCGAGTTTTTTTGAAAATAAAAATCAACTAGCGGTTTTCCCACAGGGTCTGCGTCAAGGTATTGGTGGCGGCGGCGGCGGTAGTATAGGCAAAGGAGCCCGCGTGCATGTCGCCATAGAGCAAGTTCATTATATTTTGCGAACCATGCCGAAAGTCCAACTCCGACATTTGAGCGGGATTTCCCGTCAACAAATCCCGTTGCGCGCCCTGTCCGGTGCTTAACGTCCAGGGGACACTGGAATAAGAGTAATAATTTCCGGGCGGGGCAGCGAGGGGATATTCCTGCTTGGCTTCGCAGACCATCACGGTTTTGGTGGGTGAATTGACAAAACCGGACGCCTTTCTGGCAATGGTCACGGTCAAGCCGCTGCCTTGGAAACCGTCCATCACCGCCGTGGCAGCGTAACTGCGGGTCACATCGGACAGTGCGACTTTCGGATACATGGTGCTGGGACAGATAAAAACCTGGTTGGCGGGGGCGGTGAGTGGGTTGCTACCAACTTTCTGAGGTAAATACGGTCCCAGTTCCTTGGTCCAATTATTGGTTGCGGTGGTGTCGCTCCCGGAGGAAACGATGGGCCAGTATCCATTATTGTCATCCACATACATGGTCAGCGCGATGCCGATCTGCTTGAGGTTGGAAATGCACGCGATTTGCTGCGCCTTTTTTTTGGCGCTGGCCAGCGCCGGCAGCAGCATCGCCGCCAGAATGGCGATGATGGCGATAACCACCAACAGTTCGATCAAAGTGAAACCGCATTTATCCGTGGCCTTGATTCGGTCACCCTTCCGGGGTTTTAGAACAGAACCACAATGCATCCTTAAAATTATCATTTTTTGGCCTATCAATTGTTAAAAACCAAATGGCCCAATCGCAACAAATAAAGGCTCGTTTCAGATGCAATGAGCTTAATACTACAAAAAATAGCACAACCACGTTTCCGCGTCTTGTCGGATGAAACGTGGACATGAACCTTGGGGACATGCTTTATTACTTTGAAGCCAAGTCAGGCTCCAACGCTAATCGTCGGTAGAAACGGATATTGCTTTAGGGAATAATTCACGTTATCCGATGGGTTTGGAATCAAAAATCACTTTATCAATTGGCAAGCCAAGCTGTTGTTGAACTTACTGCAGTCTAATCCGGAAAAACTCTTGCGGTTCGATGGGAGCATTGGTATATGGCGGCGTTACACCCGGAGCATCGTTCCATGGTCCAGTGACATTCGTGGCGGATTGTAATGTGCCGAAAGGCCAATCCAAAATCAAACTGCCACTTAATGCCTGGACTGACATGCTGGCTGCTGGATTGACCGCCACGGTTACCGTTGCCGGCGCCGAAGTGCAATCGTCAACGGTTACAGTGACATTGTAATCACCCGTGGCAGCCGCAGTCACATTCGCAATCGAAGGATTCTGATTTGTCGAGGTGAATCCATTCGGCCCTGTCCAACTGTAGGTTGCGCCGGCCACGGTCGAGGCCGCGAGGATCAATGTCATCCCTGCATAAATGGGACTGTTGTAGCTCGCGGACGGAGCGGCGGGCGGGGTGCATCCGGCCACAACACTCACTTCCGTTGCAGAGTTAGCGGTTTCACTCGCCGCGCCTATTGAAGTCGCCGCTGAAACCGTGTAGTAGTAAGTTGTTCCACCAACCGCCGTGGTATCTACATAGGATGTTCCCGTAACCGTTCCGGGTGTTGAAATCGTGGTGTAAGGCCCCCCGCTGACGGTCGAACGCTTGACGTTGTAGCTGGTCGCACCCAGCAAGGCGTTCCAAGTCAAGGTAACTTGGTTGTTGCCTGCCAGCGCCGTTAATCCAGCGGGACCCGCCGCCGCCTGCCGGACGCTTTCGACAAAAGCTGCGTCGCCCCAGCCGGTGTAAACGCGGAAATCATCTATCCAACCGGCGAAGCAACGACCACGGTCCGGGCGGTTGCCCAGAAACAAAGCGGCGGTGCTGTCGAGATTCACCGTCTGACCCGCCGCCGCCGTGGTGCTGATCAGGGTCGCGGAATTTTGATCGCTGCCTTCGTACAGGGTCACGTTCGCCCCGTCATAAGCCATGGCGACAAACATCCAACTGTTCGTAGGCAGGTTGGAGCCAAAAGTCGCCGTCGCCTGGACGGTGTTGACATAGAAATACCATTGCGCAGCGGTCTGCCACTTCATTGAAATACTGTTGGCCGTCCCGGTGTCCGCATCGTTCGCGCTGCTCCCGAGAATAAACATGCGCGGACCATAGTTCGCCGGCAGGTAGTACAACTGCTTCATCCACCACGTCACCACGAAGCTGTTGACGCTTCCCAAACCAAGGGCCGAATTGGTGACGGCGGCGAAATTCCCGCTGGCGCCTCCCGAACTCCCCTGGTTGGGGTTCATCGAGAGATTCAAAGCCCGGTTGGGGTTGGTCAGCCCGGCTACCCCCGACCCGGCCGCTCCGTGGAGATCGGTGCTCGCGCCGGCACTGCTGATCATCTGCAGCGTGACATTGAGTTCAGAACCAAGACTGGTATCGCTGGGCGTGGTCGTGCCGGGACCGGCATCATCAAATGGATAACGCAACTTGAGGGTCGGGCCATACGGCACGTTGCCGACAACCACCGTCAGCGGGATACTGGTCACCAATGTTCCTTTGATGGCTTGGAAGGTAATCACATAAACCCCGTTGGCGCTAAAGGTTGCCGTGGTGGTGAGCGCGCCGCTGTTGCCAAAAGTGACCGTGCCCGGCCCGGAAGTCTGGCTCCAAAGGGTCGTCATGGCGGGCGGCGAGTTCTGTTGATTGTCCGTCGCGGTGGCGCCCAATTGCAGAGTCGCACTCGTGCCGCTAAGAAAGACTGTTGTTGTCGCCGGGTTGGTGATCGCGGCGTAGGGGGGGAGTACTGGGGCGCTCCAGACCAGGGAATCGGTGACATTGCTGGTTCCCTTGGTGCCGACAGCCTGCACCGTATTGGTACCTGCCTGCAATATCAGCGGCCAGGTGAAAATACAATTCGTGCTGGTGGTGGATCCCTGGGAAACTCCGTTCAGGAAAAGCTCAACCGAATCGCAATTGGCATAAACCTTGGCCGTGATGGCGTTGGTGAGCCGGTTCGTGAACGTGTGTCCGGTGATGTAAACCATCGGATTGGTTGTCCAATTGGCTTTATACCAGTAAAAGGCGTCCTTGCGGAGCTGGCGATCGTAGGTCACCAACCCCTTGTCATTGATGCCCGGGTTGCTGCCTTCGTTGCGGCCGTCCGACGCGAAATCGAACAGGTTCCAGATGAATTTGGACCACAGGAACGGGCGGACCTTCATTTGCTGCCACTGGGATTCATGATAGAGGTTCTGGTACTCCTCGGGGTGAAACTGGCCCGCATTGGCGGGTTCAGTGACGGGATTTTCACTGTGCTGATATGGGTTTGCGCCGGCCCCGTATTCGCTGATTCCGACACTCCGCGTCGGATAAGTCGCGTGGAAATTGTCGGCCCAAGGCCCGAAGTCGGACAGAACACCGTTGTACCATCCATAATACTTGTTGAAGTCGATCAATTGTGTGTAGAGGGTGGTGGGGTCGTTATCGCTGCTGTTCGCGGCTGCGGTGGAGGGTCGAGTGGGATCCTGCTGGGCGGCAACCTGGGCGAGCTGACTGACGAGCGCGGCCGGACTGGGGCCGGAATCCAAGGTGATTTCATTGAAAACGCTCCAGCAAACCACCGACGGGTGGTTGTATCGCTGTTTAATCATCTCAATCAATTGCTGCACGCTGTTGCTATAAAACGCCGAGGACGCAGTGATATAATCAATCAGCGGGACTTCGCTCCAAAGAACGATCCCATCCCGATCCGCTAGTTGATAGGTATAATCATTGTGTTCATAGTGCGAGAGGCGCACCGCCGTGGCGCCGATTTCTTTGATGAAGGCAAAATTGGTGTCTCGTTGCGCATTGGTCAGCGCCCAGCCACAGTTGTACCAATCTTGGTGCATGTCAACGCCATGCAAGTCATAATGCTGGCCGTTCAGGAAAAATCCATTGGTGGGATCAACGCTGAAATAGCGAAAGCCCAGCGGTTGCGCGACCACGTCCAGCGCACTTGAGCCGTTCCAGACTTCAACGAATGTCTGGTACAGGTAGGGATCCGCGAGGCCGTTCCACAAATGGGGATTAGTGATGGCCGTGCTGGCCACGACGTTTGAGACCGATTCTGCCGGAAGCGTCACTACATTGGTCAGCGTCGTCACTATATTTGTTGCCGCGTCGGTGACAACGGCGCGAACGGTCACCGTCTGTGGCGAGGTTGTGGAATTGGACACGACCGTGGTAACTTGAAGATTCGCGGAGTTGGAGCTGACACTGGTGGTGGTGAGATAAACGCCGGGCGAACCGTAATCCAACGGTGAAATTTGCACCGGATCCGTCACCAGTAAATGCACATCGCGATAGATGCCGCCCCAGAAGGTAAAATCCGCTGCCAAGGGCGGGATATTGGCGTTGGCCGCGTTGTTGACCTTGACGGCAATGACATTGTCACTGCCGACGTTGAGGTATGGCGTCACGTCAAAGACAAATGCCGCAAATCCGCCCTGGTGCTCGCCAAGATAGGTTCCGTTGACGTACACGTCTGTGACGAGAAATGCCCCGTCAAACTTGAGAAAGAAATGGCGTCCGGCATAGCTGTTGTCCACCGTGTAGTGAGTGCGATACCAGCCAATGCCCCGGTAGTAACTGGTGCTGGGTCCGTCCTGACCATGGGAAATGTCCCATGTGTGAGGCAGGTTCAGACTAGTCCAGGACGAATCATCGAAATTGGTCGCTTGTGCGCCTGAGACATCCTGCTGGATAAATCGCCAGCCTGGATCCAGATTAACGTCCACGCGGTTATTGGCTGGAGGGATATAAGTTTGGGCTGCCCCGGTTATTGGAAAACCGAAGTTGAGCCAGCCGCTCAAGACCAAGCCCTGGATAAACAGAATGGACTTGGCAACGGAAGCACTACCGGATGTTAAGTTTCGGTTCATAATTGGAATCGTTCTGAACTTTGAATCTGCCTTTTCCAGCTCGTCACAACCTCGAATCACCCTCAACCAATAAACAGGGCGAACCGACATCGCGGTTCGCCCTTGGAAAATCGCGTGATTCCGACAAATCAGGCTTTGCAAAAACGGCGCAGCCCCATCAGCATCCCGATGCCGACTAGCGCCAATACGCCCGGCTCAGGAACGGTAGTGGCGTCAATTTCGAATGTATCAACACGTATGGTCGAGCTGGCACCTGTTCCGTCAGAATACAGGCCGAACGCGGTGATGTTGTCACTGGGAAGGGCCGACGACAAAACGCTGCCAATCGCCAGACTGGTGCCGGGGACGTATGTCAACGACTCCCAAGCACTGGCGGCCGTTGTCCAAGTGAAGGTATCCAGTTGTGCTTGTGTGGCAAAATTCGCAGCACTACTCACGGCGGTAGCATTGCCGAACGTTTGCACGGTGGCATACCAATTCCCGTCAATCTGGACGGCAAAGTGTTCCAAAGAGGCTGTGTAATTGTTTCCGGAATAGAAGGACATGTCCTGAATCGTATAGGCAGAGGTGTCAATGGTGTAAGCACTCGTGAAGGCGATCCAGTTGGCGGCTCCCGGATGACCGGCACCACCGCTGAGGAACAGAAAGCCAGGGCCAGTAGCCGGCTCGGCCGGAGTGGTATTGACGCCAACAGGTCCTATGGAGTTACCAGTTGAAGAGGAGATGCCGAAATAGCCTGCTGAAGCACCGCCACCAAGACCATCTGCGTCTGTGGCAAGAGGACTCCAAGCTCCACCCCATGAGACAGTGCTGAGATCGGCATTAGCACCGCTATTGTTAGCAAATATATCGCGAAAAATCGGACTTTGCGCCTGCGTTGCTTGCATCGAGAGTAAGATTGCTCCCGCCAATATGAATAGGGTTCTTTTCATAGGTCGTTACGGTTGAATTTAGAATTACGTCGTCGTTGTATTACTTTTTGTTAACTTTGTCAAGAACTTTCTGCAAAAAAGCTAAAGAGATTCGGCCTCATCAAATTCACATTTAAACGGACATCGGCAGGCTTGCCGTCGAAACCGGGCTGATTGTGGTGCAACACCGCTCTGCAGAAAAAGCATGAGAGTTGTTTCCGCAGGGACATAAGATCCACAATGACAGAATGATATGTGTGATGTGGTGGTTGTCCGGTTTCAGTCAGTCGCTTCATACTTCAAGTTTAAATTCTCCATCAACGCCACATTACCAAGATGCTTATGGAGAATACTTCCTCTTTTTTACAGATTTCTGGAAGTCCTGTCATCCCTCTTTCGAGGGATAAGCCTCAATTTAGCGCAAGCGTTTGGAAGATGCTTGATTACGTTGCAGAGCAATAACTTACAACTGAATGATTCCCCGTTGGATCGCCACAGTGACCGCTTCGGTCCGGTCTGCCACGCGGAGTTTTGCCAGAATACTTTTCAGATGATCCTTGGCGGTGTACTCGGTGATATTTAAAACGTCCGCGATTTCCTTGTTGGCCAAGCCCTTGGCCATTTCATTTAGCACCTGCAGTTCGCGCGGCGTGAGTTGCTCAAAGGATTTTCGGCTCGCCAATCGGCCGGCGACTTCTCTGGGAAGCCATTGCTGTCCCCCGGCAACGGTGCGAATGGCGGGGATTAATTTATCGCCGGTGGAATTTTTTAGAACGTATCCCTGAGCACCCGCCGCCAAAGCCCGGGTAATATCATGGTCCCCATCGTAAGCTGTCAGCATCAAAACCCGGGCGGTGGGATTTTTTTCCCGGATTTCCATCACAGCTTCCACGCCATTCTTCATCGGCATTCTTGAATCCATTAATACAATATCGGGCTGAAATTTTTCAAAAAATTCAACCGCCTGCGCTCCATCAGCGGCTTCCGCCACCACTTCCATGTCCGGTTCGGTGTTGACCAGCGCGACCAGTCCGATGCGGACGATATAATGATCGTCAGCAACAAGTATTCGAATCGTTTTGTCGTTCTTCATATGAACGCGGATGTGTCCAAGGAAGTTGCCGGTCCTGCTTCCGGCGGTAAACTGGCGGGAACTTCCACACGCACGCTCGTCCCGCCTCCCGGCGAACTCGTCAGGAAAAACCGGCCATTGATTCGCTTGACCCGTTCCGACATGCCCAGCAGGCCAAAGCAATTTCCCTTGGAACCGGCGCCGTCCCCCGTGTCGAAGCCGCAGCCGTTATCGGTCACTTTTAAAATCACATCCTGCTGACCAAACTCGAGTTCAATCTTCACCAGACTCGCACCCGAATGTTTGATAACATTGGTCAGGGCTTCCTGTCCAATGCGAAGCAGATTTCCCTCCACGACCTCCGACAACGCTCTGACATCTCCCTTGGTTTCAACTTCAACCTGTATGTTCGTGCCTTCGGTCGTTTGCCTGGCATTCCGCAACAGCGCATCGGGCAAACTGAATTGTTCAAGCTCCCGCGACCTCAAATCCCAGATGGAGTGCCGGACTTCCATCTGACTTTGGGTAATCAGGTTGCGCGCCAGTTCAATGTGATGGTCGGCAGCCTCCCGTTGGCTCGCAGACAACCGCCCTGCGGTGTCCAACTGCAATCCGATGCCGGTCAGACTTTGCTCCAGCGTGTCGTGAAGCTCTCGCGCCAAGCGTGTCCTTTCGGCCAGGACGGCTTTAAATTGGACCTCAGACTCCTTGCGCGCAGTCATCTCAAACTTGAGTTGGGCCGTCCGCTCTTTGACCCGTTCTTCAAGCAGGTCGTGCGCTTGCTGCAATTCGGTTTGCGCTTTTTCTTTTTCGCGGACCAGAACGTTCAGGACGGAGTTTTTTCGCGAGATCACAATGGTCCAACTGGAGATCAGGATCAGAATCAAAACAATCACCCCCACGCAAATCAAGAGATGTCGCGGGGTCAGCCAGCTTGGTTTCTGCACCACGCGAACGCTTTGTGCCGTGGGAATCAGTAGCTGGAAAGATTCTACTTTTCCATAATCGTCAATTTTGGTCAGACAGATTCCGTTGATTTCAATAACGCTTCCGATCGGTATGGTTGTCAGTTCAGGCGTCTGCCCGGGAGAATCTAATTGGGCAGTAAAGATGACATTGCTGCTCTGTAACACCAAAACGGTTTCCGGTCGGGCCCGTTCCGCGGTTTGCAAGCGGACCCGCCTGATGATGCGGTCCACCACCTTGGCTCGAAGACCGATGAATCCGGCTTGATGCAAACCAGCTTCGATGCCTCTAATTGATGCGATTTGCGGGGTCAGTTCCGCGTTGGGTTCTCCGGTTTTCTTTACAAATGCGTCCTGCAATACCGGCAGAAAGTTTTCCACTTCAGGGAATCCCACAGCTTCCACCACGTCGCCGGGAGCAAACGTCTCCGGTTGTTCAGTTTCCACCCGGAGACCGCCGCTTTCATCCTCAAGGAACAAATCCTGGCCAGGTTGTTGGTAAGTAACAGTTCCTCTGACGTGGACGCGTTTGCCAGGAAAATTGTCCCTATGGTATTGGACGATGCTGTTCAGTGGAATGACTGGCTGTTTGAACGGATTCGTTGACTCGGAATTCTCGACAATGAAATCCGCAACCGAAGGAACGTAGAGTGACACGGTGATCAATTGCCTCAACGACGCATTGTATCGCGTGACTGCCGTACCCCTTACACGGACGCGGGCAGCCACCAATGATTGTGGGTCAATGCCGGGCGGGATTTTTGTGAGAACCTGCAAGCGATATCCCCCTGACGCCAGATTAACAATCAATCTTGTGCCTTGAGCCTGTACTGACCGTACGATTCCAGAAATTTCCACCCGCTGGCACGCCTCAATTCCGGCCATCAACTGTTCCACCGTAACCGGCTTTGCCGGCGGGAGCGGCGCCGTTCCAATTTTAGACCAGTGCGGCTTGGATATGATAGGGGCAAAAGGACCGGGTGCGCTGGCGCCGTAAACCTCCACGCGGTCTCCCGGCCTTGGCTGCTTCCCCCCGAGGTTGTTCACAAAAATACCCCCCGAGTTGTCCTGAACGTAAAATTGCCCATTCCACTCCGGTTCCGCTGCGGTCACGACTCCGATCAAGCGAATGGCTATCTCTTGTGACGCTTGTTCGGTGGGGAGCGAAAGTATTTCCGAGGCGTTCGTCAAAGCTTCATTATCTTGTTGCGCGCTAGGGGAGGGGGCTTGGAACAGTAAAAGAAAAACAAAAACGCCTTCCAAGACTCGAATAATCTGTGAAACTCGAGATCTCTTTGTGGCTATATTTTGCATTCGACTGATGGAGCTATTCAATGAAGCGATAAATCTCAAGTCGAGCTTATTCCAACTTCTCCCACCCACATTTAACAGCCTATTCATCGTGCTTGCGTGCATGAAGTCGGGCGGCTCCAGCCAATTTGCCAGGAGCGAAAGGAACGAGCTTGGCACAGGATTGTATTTTCGTGTGGTCAGAATGATGACCATCATGTAGATCAAAATTGTTCACTGCGCCTCGCCTCGACACTTTTCGCTTTTGGGAATATTATCCAGGCCGAGGTTTTCAATCAATTCTAGCAATTCAACGTCTGGCTCGACGCGGTGGTGGCCCAAGTTAATCCGCTGACTTACGACACGCGTATGCGATGCGCGCAACGATGAGCCTATGAGGCGCGACGGCCCACGACGTCGGCGTGGATTTTACCGCGTTGCTGATTGCCATAGCCGCACTGACAACGATCGGCGCACGGCTTTATCCAAAGCTGGCGAGATAATCCGTCGTTGACAAATCTCATTCGAAGCCAGCGGTAACTTCTCAAACTTTATGGAACCATTTCCAATTACCAAACCTCTCATTTTGCTGACACGGGTTCCTGTCTTCAGAAAGTCTGTTCGTTTTCCTGGCCGGGATGAAGGCCGAACTGGACGAGTTTGGCCTTCATGGTAATGCGGGAAATGCCGAGCCAACGGGCAGCTTTGGCCTGATTGCCGTGGGCTAGCTCGATGGCCCGCGTGAACAATTCCCGCTCAGCCGTTTCCATGATGCGCTCATGCACATTCGCCAGTTCGCCCCGGTGAGCGGCGGCAAGCAGTTCGTCCACATAATCGCCAAACGGACGCGCGGAAGAATAAGCAGAATCGGCATTTTTATTGAGTGCGTTGCGCACGTGGTCGGTGTTAATCGTGTAGTTTTGAGCGAGGAGCATGGATTTGCGCGTGACATTCTCCAACTCCCGCACGTTGCCGGGCCACGGATGCGCTTGCAGAAACGCCATGGCCTCGGAATGGATGGAAGGCTCAGTATTGCCCAATTCAGGTCCATATTTCCGCAAGAAATACTGGACCAGTCCGGGTATGTCTTCCCGGCGCTGGCGCAGCGGCGGCAGGGTGATCACCACGACGCTGAGCCGGTAGTAGAGGTCTTCGCGAAACTGTTTCAGGCGAATGGCGGATTCCAGATCGCAATGAGTGGCCGCCAGCACGCGGACGTCCACAGGAACAGTCTCCTCACCGCCGAGCCGTTGCAGGCATTTTTCCTGTAGCACACGGAGCAATTTCACCTGCGTGCCGGGAGTCATGTCTCCAATTTCATCCAGAAAAATGGTGCCGTGATTCGCTTGTTCAAAGCGCCCGATCCGTTGCGCGTTCGCGCCGGTGAACGCGCCGCGTTCGTGGCCGAACAATTCACTTTCGAGCAAGGTTTCAGGAATGGCGGCGCAATTGATGGCGATGAACGGCGCGTTGGCGCGGTCGCTGTGTTGATAAATGGCGCGGGCGATCAGCTCCTTGCCGGTGCCAGTCTCGCCACGGATGAGAATGTTGACCGGCTTGCCGGCGACGCGCCCGATTTCCTTGTAGATTTCCTGCATTGCGGCGCTCTGGCCGACGAGCGCGTCCCGTCCGGCAGCGGATTCACCGAGCGCCACCGGCTCGGACATGAGACGATTGCTGTCCACCGCCCGGCGAATTAGTTCAAGCAATTGGGGAATTTCAAACGGCTTAAGCAAATAATCGTAGGCACCGAACTTCGTCGCCTCGATGGCGGTTTGCGTGGTGCCGAAGGCCGTGATGAGAATGATGGGCAGGCGTGGCTGGGCGGCGTGCAATTGACGGACCAAGTCCAGTCCGTTCAAGCCCGGCATTTTCAAATCGGTGACGACGGCGTTGAATGGTTCCATGGCCGCGCGCGCCAAGCCGTCGTCGCCGCGGCGTTCCATGACCACTTCGCATCCCTCGCCGGTCAAAACCTGTTGCAAGGTGTCGCGAATGCCAGGATCATCGTCAATCAGCAGTATTTTTGCAGCCGCGTTCATTCAATCACTCTTGGCAGGATGATACCAAAAGTGGTGCCGTGATCCACCTGCGTTTGATACTGCAACTGGCCGCCGTGTTGTTGCACGATTCGCGCCGCGATGGAGAGGCCCAGACCGGTGCCGTTTTCCTTGGTGGTAAAAAAGGGGTCGAACAACCGCCTTTCCACGTGCGGCTGAATGCCTTTACCGGTGTCGGCGACTTCGAGGATGACGACGGGGGTTTCCCCGTTGACAAGGCGTTTCCGGTCCGGGCGCGCGCGCAGCGTAATCGTACCATCCCTGCCGATGCTGTCCGCTGCGTTCTGGATCAGATTGATGAGAACCTGCCTGAATTGACCCGTGTCCACGCGGATGCGCAGGGACTCGGATGGTTCCAACTTCAGTTGGATGTTGCTTTTTTCCATTTGCGGCGCGAAAAAATGTTGCGATTCGAGCAGCAGCAAATCCGCCGACATCGTGGCGAGTTCCGGCTCGGCCGGCCGGGCGAACTGAAGAAAGTTGTTGACGATCCGTTCCAACCTTGAAATTTCCCGCTCCGTCACTTCCACATTGTCGCGTTCCGGCGAGTGGTTTGGGAATTTTTTCTTTTGCATGAACAATGCGGCCTTGATGGCTGTGAGCGGATTGCGGATTTCATGCGCCACGCCGGCGGCCAGCGTGCCGAGCGAGGCGAGTTTCTCCTGACGCTCGAGCAGCGTCTGGCTCTCCACAAGTTTGACGCGCAATGGCTTGATCATGTCGCGATACGCGACGACCGCGAGGGCCAGCGAGAACAGACAGAGCAGCGCGAGTGCAATCAGAACGAGGACGCGCAATTCCGTGGTCACCACACCTACTCTGGCCATCACCTGGTCTCTGGACGCCAGATGCGCCTGGGTCAAGTCCTGCCCAAGCCGGTATAGCCGCGCTGATGCTGTCCTCACGCCGGCGTATTCATCCATCGAGGCGCTGACGTCACCGAGTGCCACCAGCCGAGCCAGCAACTCCTTCGCCGCCCGGAGATAATCGTCATAGGCGGCATCAATCTGATTCATAATCGCCTTCTCCTGCGCTGTGGCCAGCCTTGGTTTCTGCTGATCAATCCAGAGGTCCAAGTCACGGCTCGCCGTGTTGAAGTCGGCGATATCCGGCGCCGTATGCGACATGCCAAAACGTTCGAGCGATTCATTCAACTGTCGCAGATGGTCTCTGAACTCGTCACCGATCCGGTAGCTTTCCGAATCCACCTCTTTCAATTGCGTGCGCAGCGCTCCTGATTCCCACTGCAATTCCACTATCAGAAAGGCGATGCCCAGCCACATCACCACAACGGCGGCGACGAGGCCGATTAATTTTTGTTGCACGCGATTTTTCATAGTCAGCAGGATATTGATTATTCCGGCGGGCAAGCCGGGCAAGGACAACCGCCCGGCTGCTTCGACTCATTTAACCAGCAAACTCATCAGAAACAAGCCTCTGCAAGAACCGTGCTTCGTCCCGCATGGCTACACCAAGGAAAATGGCCCGTAGCAACATGAACAAGCTTTACTCCACAAGCCCGTGTAATCTGCCAGGCAAAGAAGAGTGGAGCGGACGATGTATGCAAACCAATTATGCGCCGCAGCATAACTGCTATGCAGGGTTGCGAGTCTGCAATCCGGTGTTTCTCAAAATTTGCCGCTGTTTTCAATCAATTCGCAAAGGCATCAAGCCGCAAGAGCTTGGTGGCATGATTCGTGCCGAGCAGAAAAATGCGGATGGGCGCGAACACAATATCTGTGGCAACCGACAGACCTTCAGCAACCGCTGCGGGATTAAAAATGGTTTCCGGCAAAAAGCGGCCGGATTTTTTTATTGTGGGCGCCCCCAAGTGTGGAACGACAGCCCTGAATTGCTACCTAGCGACGCACCCGGATATTTACATGGCCAGGAAGGAAATGCATTTCTTCGGCGCGGATTTGCGTTTTGGCACCAACTTTTATCGCCGTGACAAGGACGCTTATCTGGCAGAGTTCTGCACTTGGGACGGCCAAGCTTGTGCAGGCGAAAGTTCAGTGTGGTATCTTTTTTCGAAACTGGCCGCCGCCGAAATCAAAGCCTTCAATCCGGAAGCACGCATTATTATCATGCTGCGGGAGCCGGCGGCCACGCTGTATTCGCTGTATTGTCAATTTCGTGCCGACGGCAATGAAAAGCTGCCCACGTTCAAAGAGGCCTTGGCTGCGGAAAATGACCGGCGGGAGGGACGCCGTGTCAGCCGGCAGACTTATTTAGCACAAGCGTTGGTCTATCGAGCGGCTGCATGTTTTACCGAACAGGTGCGGCGCTATTTTGATGCTTTTGGCCGTGAACGTGTGTATGTCATCATCTATGACGATTTTAGTGCGGACACTGCCGGCGCCTACCGCAAGACGCTGGATTTCTTAGGTGTTGCTTGCAACCGCGTTGACCGCGATTTTCAAGTGGTCAATGGAAACATCAATGGAGACAAGTCCGTGAGAAGCCCGACGATGCGAGCCATTTTGACTGACCCACTGGTACGAGGAACGGCAATCGCCCTGCGCGCCTGGCTGCCGCGCGGGATTTTCACCACGCTGCAAAAGATGGGAGACCGCCTCAATCAATTCAACGCCATCAAAAGTCCTGGCAAACGTTCGCCGTCGGCGCCGGACTTGCAACTTTCACTTCGCCGCGAATTTGCACCGGAAGTCGAACGGTTAAGCGCATTGTTGGGGCGCGATCTTACCTATTGGAGCAAGCCGGAGCAGGAATCTTCAGACCGGTAGCGCTTCAAAGACAAAATGGAAAAATCCAGTGCATGCGGACCAAGCCGGTTTGAAATGACATGAAATGGTTATCCGCCATCGCCAGAACGCTCACCGGAGGTTGGGTCGCAACCACTTTGCTGTTCTTGGTGGTGCTTTCGGTTTTGTTGCACGGTGTCTTTCTGCCGGGACATACTCTGTTTGCAAATGACGGCCCGCTGGGTGAGTTGATGGCGCGGTGCCATCGTTTGCCGGGCAGGTTTCTGGGTTGCTGGTCAGACTTAAACAGCGTTGGATTTGATGGAGGCGCGGCACCTCCGAACATCAGTTTCGGTCTGGAGTGGCTATTGGGGCCGGTTTGGTTCTCCAAGTTTTATGCGCTTGTGTCGCTGTTGACACTGGGGATGTCGGCCTGGCTTTTTTTCCGCCAGTCGCGCTTGGCTCCCTTGGCGTGCTCCTTGGGGGGGTTGGCGGCAATGTTGAATTCGACCTATTTCTCCGTGGCTTGCTGGGGAATGTCGCCACATGTGCTCACGGCTGCCATGAGTTTTCTGGCGCTGGCGGCGCTGGCGGACACTTCCTCGCGTCACCGTTGGGTGCGCCGGATTTTGGCGGGGATGGCTGTGGGAATGGGGGTTTCCATAGGCGCTGATGTCGGGGCCATTTTCAGCTTGTATGTCGCCGCCTTCATCATGTATCAGGCTTGTGTTGCCGAAGGTTCACGGGCACGGAACCTGGCCGTGGGAGTTGGTCGGCTGGCACTGGTTACCGTTTGCGCGTTGTTCCTCGCCGCTTCGTCAATTTATGGATTGGTAACCACGTCCATCGAAGGGGTGGCGGGAACTCAACAAAATGCTCAAACCAAGGCGCAGCAGTGGGGTTGGGCTACGCAATGGAGTCTGCCCAAACTGGAAGTGTTGAGTTTGGTGGTGCCCGGTCTTTTCGGTTACGGCGATGATACGCTACATGGAGGTCAGTATTGGGGTAGGATTGGGCGCGATCCCGAATGGGAAACATATTTAGCCAACGGCAGCCAAGGATCGCCGCCGACCAGCTTTTTGCGCTATGCTGGCAGCGGTTATTATACGGGGGTGCTGGTCGTGTTGGTAGCGTGTTGGACGGTGGCACAGGCGCTGCGCAGGAAAAATTCTCTTTTCGACCTTGAGCGACGTAAGTGGCTTTGGTTTTGGCTAGGAGCCGCCGTGCTCTCGTTCTTGCTGGCGTTAGGTCACTTTGCGCCCTTTTACCGTTGGTTTTATGCTTTGCCCTACGTCTCCACAATTCGCAACCCGGTCAAATTCCTTTATTTGTTCAGTTTTGCCATCGTGGTGCTTTTCGCCTTTGGCGTGGAAGGTTTGCGGCGCAAATACATGCAACCGGCCGGAACGAATGCCGACTCTCGATGGACCGGGTTGCAGAGTTGGTGGAACAGAGCCGCCAAGTTTGAAAAATACTGGGTCTATGGTTGCGGATTGGTTGGGGTGGCCAGCCTGCTGGCCTGGCTGGATTACGCGCAACATCGCCCGGAACTCGATCAATACTTGCTCTCGGTCCGATTTGATTCATCCGCGGTGGATTCCATTGCCAATTTCAGCATCCACCAAGTGGGCTGGTTCATCCTGTTTTTTTTGCTGGCCGCCGGACTTATGGTCTTGATCTTCAGCGGGGCCTTTGCGGGCAAGCGGGCTGACCGAGGAGGCATTTTGCTTGGATTGCTGTTGCTGGCGGATCTCGGACTCGCAAACCAGCCTTGGATTATTTATTGGAATTACAAGGAAAAGTACGCCAGCAATCCGGTTATTGACCTTTTGCGGGACAAACCCTACGAACACCGTGTTGCGCTCGCACCCGTGCATGTCCCGCCAGAATTAATGGTGCTCAGTCATCTTTACAAGCAAGAGTGGCAGCAACAGCAATTTCCCTTTTACAACGTCCAGTCGTTTGACGTAGTGGAAATGCGACTGTGGCCGGAGGACATGTCGGCCTTCATGGATGTGCTGAGACAAACCAATGTGACAGATCTTCCGCGCCTCTGGAGCCGCGCCTGGCAGCTCACCAATACCCGTTACATTCTGGGAGCGGCAGAATTGGAGGATTTCTGGAACCACCAGCCTTATCTGGCGCAGACACCGCTGCAGCCGGTCATGGATTTTGACATTGTCCCCAAGCCAGGAATTTCCGAACCCACCCAGTGGGATCAATTAACTGCCGTACCTCACAACGACGGCCCCTTTGCTCTTTTCGAATTCGAGGCCGCGCTGCCGCGGGCAAAACTGTATGACCACTGGCAGATCAACACCAACAACCCGGTCGTGCTGCAACAATTGTTCAGCCTAGGATTCAACCCGGAATCCAGCGTATTTGTAGCTGGTGGAGTGCCGACAAATTCGGCAACTGTGGGCACCAATCAGATCGCCGGCGTGGTTCAGTTCGCCAGTTATGCCCCCAAGGACATCATCCTCAAAACGGATGTGGCTGCACCTTCCGTGCTGTTGCTCAACGATCATTACGACCCGAATTGGAAGGTTCTAGTAGATGGCCGACCGAAAAGATTGTTGCGTTGCAATTTGTTGATGCGCGGGGTCTATCTGTTGGCAGGAACGCACGTTGTTGAATTTAAGTTTCAGCCGCCCGTCGGATTGCTCTACGTCAGTCTGGCCGCGATTGCCATGGGTTTGCTGGTGATGGGTATTCTTGTGGTTTCAGCAAATAAGAACCGGCTTACAGTTCCAAGGCTTACATTTCCGCCGCCACCCACGCCCCCGCATACGCAAACCAAATCCAAGGGCAAGCCGGACATTCTCAAAAAGGCCGCCCAAGGTCTTAGCTCGAAGGGGTGAAATGGCAGGAAGTCCAACTTCATATCAATTCCTGCAAAATCCTGAACCCGAGTTGGTGCGTGGATTCGATGATGACTTGTAAGGCGTATGTCTCAAGTTTCGAATTACGCATCGTCCCCGCATGTCTCGCCGCGAAACGGGCGGCGCACAGAAGGTTCCCACGGCTTTCCCCCCCCTCTCTGTATGGCCGACGTTACTAAGAAATTGAGCAGGCTGGCATACTTCGTAAGCTGGGACTTTCACTTCACATTTTCACGCTACGTGAAGCCCTTGGATTTTGAAGGCATCAACCAGAATTTCGCCGTGGCATGGTTAGCGCTAAATGGAGGACTCAGAAAAAAGTTCATTCGCTTATGAAAAAAATCCTGCTGGCAGATGACGATAGCAGCGTACGGGAGATGTTGGGACGCGTGCTGGAATCGGAACTTTACCGAGTCGTGCAAGCCCACACTGGACGCCACGCCGCGGCAAAATTCATGGCCGACCTGCCGGATTTGGTATTGCTCGACCTGGACATGCCGGACCGGGATGGCTGGGATGTTTTTGAATTGATAAACGGCACTCACCCGTCGGTGCCCGTCATCATCATCACCGCAAAATCACGACAGTACCAGCGCGCCGCAAAATTGCGCGTTGACGCGCTGATGGAAAAACCGCTGGATATTCCGCTCCTCTTGAAAGCCATCCGGGATTACCTGGCCGAATCCGAGACGGAGCGCGTTCGTCGGCTGACCCGACCCGATTTCAAAACCGCTTTTCTGGATGGCCGCGCCCAAGAGCTTGTCCCAATCGCAAGCCAATAAACCCAGCGAATCGTAAAGTTTGTCACGCAGTTCAACCAAAAAAATAACAGTCTCAAATAGATTAATGAAAACATTTGAAATGATCGAACCTCTCACGGTCACGGCATTGGCCAGCTTGGTGACTGGTTGTTTGTCACTCAACGCCAACCCGAACTACACCAGTAGCGGTGCTCTGATCCCCACGCGATTTGGGTGCGTCCCCGCTGACACCGAGGTCTGCCTGGCTGGTATCGCAAGCCGGGATACTGGTGGTAAGAAAAAAGCCGCCTTGCTTGGATTGCCGGCGAGCCCGCCGCGTTTCACCGTTAGCGATTAGAGATATAAAGTTTGTATGAAAATTGACTATCGTCGGTTCGGTCGGAGACGCCTCCTGTCCATTGAGGTGAGCGAATTTCATACGGCCATCTTTCCAGTGGGCGTGAAAAGTTTTCAAGGGCCGAAAGTCGAAACTGGCACGGTGAAATCATTACGCCGACCAATCGGATCAATCCGCGCAAACCGCCACCCGTTGACGTGGCCTTTGAAACAGCTCAATGTTTAATCATTTAAAAACCGCCTGCTAATTATAGAAGTATAACACCGATTGCAACTTCAGCCGACAAGCCGCGCTAAGTTGAACCACCCTAACTCTAGCTCGCGGTCGCTGAGAATCTCAGCGATCAAGGCAGGGATTTCATTTGAGGTTACAGAATACTGAATATTGGATTATTGAGTTGCCAATGCACCGAATTCTCATCAAGGCTGCGCGTAAACACGGTAAAACCCAGATTGGTTTGTGCCGAGCGGATCGGAGACGGAAATGGTGCTGCCGGTGCCGATATAATTCGAACCAATGTTCGCCCACGCGTTGGTCGAACCCAGCGTCGTCGTCCGTTGCAAGCCGTAGGTGACATAGTTCGCCGACGGCCAACTGACTTGCCAGCCTGACTGGATGGTACCGCACAGCGGCAGACATCGCGTTTTGGTGAGTTGTCAATACGGGTTAATGTTTCGTTCACTTCAAAGATAAGCTCTAATAAAACAACCACGGATTAGCCATCATTCTGAGTTCGATGAAGTTAAGATTATCAGTCGAGCACAAAGGAATCTTCGGCAACGATTGAAACAAAGACACGGTCAACCTGACCAGCACGTCCAAATATCAATCCACTGGTGGGAGTATCAATATTCAACTGATTGTGACAACTGGACGGGCGTTCATAAAAGAACACGCGAACAGAATTCGTCCGCGCAAGCTGAATTACAATGGGAACCTGACAGTAAGTGAAAGCGAGCGAACCCGGTTGAAGCTTGAGGCGCCGGGAATGTCCTGCCAAGTCGTAATAACAAAAATCAGCTCGCTCAGACAGAAACTCCTTCCTTCTTAAAAGCGCAGGACGAAAATGGATTTGGCCGTCTTTGACGAAAATTCCCAATTCCCCCATGCGGCATAAAATGTCTTCCTTGACCTGCCCGGTCAAACCCGGCTGGCGGGCGCCGTTGTGAGCGGGCGTGTGCGAATAGGGATCCATCGGAAAGGCTCCGTACTCATCGGGTGACTTATAGTCGCCAATGCCTGAGCGGATGTCGTAATAACAGGCCGCCAGCTTTTGGAGAATGGGGCGCGGAGCATCCGAATCAAAAGCGCGGAAAAAGGTTTCCTGCGCAGCCAGAAGGAGTTTGGAAACCATGTGCCAATAGATGCAACCCAAACCCTCGTAGCCGAAGAATGTGCCCGAACGTCCGGTAAACGACTGGTGATCAAACTGACGCTCGAAGAGATCCAGAACCAACCCGCCTTCACTCTTGATTAGCCGGGCGTACCCCGCGCCAGTCAGTTGTTCAAGGATTTGCGCCACGTCCCGGCCATTGGTGATGGAACCATTGAAGTGATACCGGCCGGCCGAATCCCGTTCCACGAGCAGGCGGTTGCCATTCGCAATCAACTTCTGCAACAGCTTCGAACGGTTGAACTCTTTTCGGGGGATGTTGTTCTTCTCCACAAACAGTGGCAGTCGGCGATTGGGGTAAAGTAAATAGCTCCGTTGGTCGGCGCGATACATCGCACTCCGCTTGAGTGCAATCAACAGGTCCAACGATTCCCGCACCGTCAAGCGCCCCGAACTAAGCACGGCCACCTGGCCCTCCAGCATCTCGTAAAGATGACGGATGGGAATTAGCCGGGGATTTTCCAGCTTGATCAAGTTATACGCGTGATAAAGCCCATCCGGTCTTCGGTTCGCGCGAATGGACTCGTCTGTAAAGGCGAGGGCGACTTCAAAGAAATCGAGCAACTGTCTAATCCGGAGTGGTGTTCGACGGCCTGAGAATCCTCTCGTGTAAATCCGTTCGCGATACCGGCTGCCGGCGCGCGCGAGTCCATCGAGCACGCGCTTGCGATCATGGTCAGCGATGCGGTGCGAGAGCAAAGGACGATAGCTCTGCAAAATTCGGCAGATTGCCAATAGAAGCCTGGCAACCTCATCCGACAAGCTCACCTCGGATTTTTCCAGCGGGCGGAAAACTTCCAGGCAGAAGGCCAAAAAGCGTCGCAGGTAACAGAGTGTGACCACGGAAACACCGTTGCCCACCAGGGCGTTGTTGGCGTCGTTCCATTCCGGCCGCTGGGTGTTCAACCAAATGCCCGCCTCCGGAATGAAGTTGGAGAATTTGGCGAGCAACAAAACGAGGAGTTTTTCACTCAGATTGACGAGGCGCACATGTCCCTGTCGGTCCCAAACGAGCTTGCCGTCGGAGCCTTTCAACTGGACAAGGTGGCGTACCATTTTTTCCTGCTCCTGATCGAAAACCACTGTTTCTTTGGGGTCTTTGAGCAACTGTTCGTACGGCTTGATCCGGTAAGGTACATTGGCGTAGGAAAAGATTTCGCGCGTCAGGAAATCGCGCAAGGTGGCGGATTCGTGCCGGTTCAGAATCTCCAGCAACTTGAGCAAATAGATCACCTGGTGGTCGCCCCAATAGCCGATATGGGTCCACGGGTCGGCGGGATCAATGACCTCCCAATCAATGCCGTCCCGGGTGATGCGATAAGGGTTGTAGCCGTCGGCGGTGGAGGCGTTGATGAACTTGCAGATCATGCTGGCCGTATAACCCGGAAAAGAAAGCGATAGAGCTTCCCAGTTCTGAAAAATGTCACGCCAATTGCCCTCGTAATTCAGAATCCTTGTTCCGTCCGGATTTTTCGTCGCGATGGAGAAACGATTCCATGGGCGGCTCGGATCGCCATGCCGCCGGCTGAAGGTCAGCGGCAGATATTCCCGACATAGCCGCTCAAGGTTGGGGTCTCCGCTTTCCTCCGCCAGCAGCAGCAGGCCGGGGTGGTGAATGTGATGACCGAGCTTGCGGAAAAAGGCAGTGTGACGGCCGGCGACCTCCTTGTTCGCATGTTGGACAAAGGCTTGCAAATCGTCCGAAGCCACCTGGTAGTCATCATAAAAAATGCCGCCGCGCATCACATTGAACAGCACATTGCTGTAATGCCGCGCATTGCTCAACGGTTGGGCAGTCTTTTGCAGCCCATCGGCTTTGCCGATAATGCGTTGCAGTTCCTCGGTGCCGCGGGCAATGTCCGCGTGCACCAACTTCCGAAGCTTGGCGGGTTGACGCAGCAACTGGTTGAGTTCGGCCACATCGGACGGCCCTTGGTTAACGTCGGTGACAAGATACCAATCCCGTGTCTGACCACGCCGCAGGACGAATGCCGTGTGGAGAAAGTAAGCGCCTCGTTCGGCCCGGACATCGGTTTCCTGCCGCAGCGGCAGCCCCTGTCGGAAGGAGTTTAGTTGGATGGAGGAAATCAGTTTAAGGCTTTTGCCCAGACCGAAAGACCAGACGGTGTTGGTTCTAAGCGCCTCGGCCGGCTCCGGACGATCAATCGGGATGGCGCTGAGCCGGAACAAACCAAGGCCCGTTTCGGGAATCAATTCGCTCTTTTTGTAGGCGTCGAGCAACGTGCTGTATTCGAGTTGGAATTGACTGCCGGTGCCGCAGGGCATGATATTTTGAATGCCATCCAGCAGCTTGATGCGCACGGTCACCGGATCGGAGTTGGTCAGCCATGCGCGCCGAACCCAGCCAAACCGGTCGCTGTTGAACCAGCCGTAACGGAAGGTCAAACCCAAGTCCGCATTGAATTCCTCGAAGACCAGTTTGTTGCCCCAAAAACTCTTGTAGAGATTGCATTGAAGCCGGTAAACACCCCGTTGCCGTTCCGAGAACGGTTCCCAAAAATGGCCCCGACCCTGTTTCTCAACGATGAACACGGTTTTACTACCGGTGATTTCAGCCGAGTCGTGGATTTTATCATCGGTATAGTAAGGAAAGAGGGCGAGATCCGCGTTGCGGCGTCCAGCGGTCAGCGCCCCGGTGCTGGAGATAAACATCCAATGGTCGGCACCGCTCACGATACTCATGAAGAAGGGCCGCATCCGGTCATAATTGGCAATCTGATAGAAACTCTCGCCCTCCAGTTCAACCTGGCGTCCACTGACTGGAACGGAGTTGAACCGGAGCGGATTATTGCCGACGTATAACGTTTTTTTCATGGCTGTTACTTAAATCTATTGGGCCGTTAACCGGCTTGAAGTTTGGGCGTTTCGGATGTCTGGCCGCCATGCTCCTAAAACAGGTTGCCAGCGAGAGCATGTCCACGATCCGGAAAGTTAGAACGCTGGGCGTCTATTCGCCTGCCGGTTTTTCTCTCCTTGCCTCAAGATCCTTTTTCATCAAGTCGGTGGTCGTGGAATCAATATTGTAAAAAATCATGAATAACGCGCAGGACATGTACAAAATTCCCGGGATGATGGAAACCAACAACTTGATTCCCATCAAGGCGGTTTGGGTTTGTTTGACATCGGGAACGTAGTTGAAGGCCGTCAAGAGCCAGCCCGCTATGGCAGCGCCGATGCCCCACCCGGCCTTTTGCGCAAACGTCGCGGCTGAAAAATACAGGCCGGTAGCCCTTCGCCCGCTTTTCCATTCAGAATAATCCGCAGAATCAGCGATCATGGTCCAAAGCAAAGGAACCGCAGGCGCATAGGCCATTTTTGCAAGTATATTCAACGTATAGATGGTGATAATGTTCTTCTCCCCGGGCAGGTAGAGTAAAATAAAGAAAACGCCCGATATCAGGGAGCTGGCAATGAAGACGTTTTTATTGCCGAATTTTTTGGCCAATGACTTTGAAACCGGCAAGGCAACAATACACAAGGCAACAATGAGGGCAACCGTGCCGATGACATTGAAAGGCTGAACGCTGTCCTCGTTGCCAACGTAATATTTGAAATAGTAGATAATCGCCGCGTTCTGCATGGCAAACATCACGAAGGAGACAATGCCTACAATGGCCAAGATGATCCAGGGCCGGTTCTTGAACAAGCCCTTAAGGTCCTCTTTTATCGAGCCTTCCAGTGATTTTAACGGCTGCACCCTTTCTTTGGAGGTTTTGAAGGTTATGAACCAGAAAATCAGACTCAGGAATCCAAATAAGACGAGCGTGTATTGAAACCCCTGCGCTTTGTCGCCACCGCCGAAAAACTTCGCCAGCGTCAGAAGAAGGCCGGTCACCACGAGTTGGCCGCTAAAAGCGCAGATAAACCGGTAAATATTAAGACCGTTTCTTTCATACGTGTCGTCAGTCATGACTGCGGCCAGGGAAGAATAGGGAATGTTGACTGCGGCATAAGCTGTCATCAGAAGAACGTAGGTGGCGCCAGCGTAAATGACTTTGCCCATTTCTCCCAAATTCGGCGTGGTAAAGGTCAGAATCGCCAGAACGGCATAGGGAAGGGCCCCAAACAAAATATAAGGTCGGAATTTTCCCCACCGGGTCCGAGTCCGATCCGAGACGATGCCGATGACCGGGTCAATACCCATGTCCCAGAACCGGGCAATTAACATGATGATTCCTGCGGTGGCGGCCGGAATTTTATAGACGTCCGTATAAAAAAACAGGAGCCAGAAGCCCACCGTGTCCCACACAAAATGGGAGGCGGTGTCACCCAGGCCATAACCCAATTTCTCTTTGAAGGTCAGGCCGACTCCGGATTTGGTTTGCGGCACAACGTCGGCTGCAGGGAGGGTGATTTCGCTCAAGCTCATAGAGGAAGATTATTAGTTGGCATCAGGCCCGTTAGGATTGCGAAGCCAATTATTGGCGGCAGTCTTGGCGGAGTTTTCCGTTGGTGGATCCACATAAAATGGAATGTTCGCGTGCGCGGCGTGCCCTTTGCCGTCGAAGACATACGCGAACAGGCGATAAGTGCCGGGTTGAGCCGGCGGCTTAACAAGGATTTCACTCTTCTTGGGATCCTCGATTAATCCCGAGAGACGCTTGGGCACGCTTTCAACATCACCGCCCACCGTGTGCTCCCCGCTTTCCTTCATGACATCCCAGAAATAGGTCAGCGGATCTTGGTCGGGGTCGCTAGCCTGCACCTTGGCGACGTAAGTTTGGCCCGCTTTCAACCGGACGCTTTGGTTTGCAGTTTTGCCATCCAGCCAGATACCTTCCAAGCGGGGACAACGATTGGTTGGCCAGGAGCCGGTCCAAAGATACTGCATCACATCCACCGGTGCGGTTTCCTCGCCGGTATCGAGGAACATGCCATACCAGGTTGGCGTGCGTTCCTGCTTGTTCCCCCACAAAAAAACATACGAGCCAAGGCACAGCTTCCGGTCGGCCAGAATGACCTTTTCATATCGCATTTGGTACAGTTCCGCCTTGGTGGTGCTGTCGTTTTCAATCGGGGCGCCCCAGGTGGTTTTGCCGCACTCCCAATGGCCGGTCGCACCCCATTCAGTCACGATGTAGGGCTTGTCCCAATTTGCTTCGCGCAGATACTTCGGCAGGTTGATGATGTCGGAATACATCTGGAACGAAAGAAAATCCAAATCTGGCGCCCGGGTTTGGACCAGTTTCACCGTATCTTGGTTAAAACCGGCCAAGGCGGTGGTGGTCAGATGATTGGGGTCAATCTTGTGGATCATCTTGGAAAGATCATTAACTGCATCCCAGACCTTGGGATTCTTTTCAAAGTTGAGTTCATTCCCGATGACCCAGATGATCAGGGCCGGGTGGTCTTTGTACTCCCCGACCAGGGCCTTCATCATGTCAAATTGCCTGGCGACGGCGTTGGTGTTGTCGTAGTCGAAACCACGGCGTTCGTGGTCCACGTCCAAGCCCATCGCGACATACGAGCCGTTGGTCAAGGCCTGGTCCAAAACCTTCTGACCGCTCTCGCGGCCGTTATCGGTGGTCCAGGTACGGAAGGAATTGCCGCCATGTTCCTTCAGTTTTTCCTGGGAACCATATTCGATGCCGGCGCCTTTGATATAGAAGGGTTTGTGGTCAACGTACAATTGATAGCCGCCGTTCGTCTCCAGGATTTGCACCTTGACCGGTCCGTTGTTTGGCAGCATTTCCGCCGCGCTGATTTGGGTTGGGTAGCTGATGGGCAAAACCAGCAGACTAAGACCCAGCACCACCAACTTCCGCCAACAGGATTTTTTCAAGACTTGAACCCATGAACAGCAAGCAGGGTTGTCCCGATTTTGTTCTGAGGCAAAAATGTGTTTGATTGGTTTCATGGTTAAATCCGGCTTGATTGCCAATGGCAGACGCTCATCCTTTCCGCATCAGGAAGCCCTCCAATTCCTCCAGCGTTTTGCCTTTGGTTTCAGGAATGAACAGTAAAATGAAAGCCAACGCCAACGCCGCCAACAGGCCGTATCCCAGGAAAGTTCCCGCCGATCCCCAATGAGACAATTCCCAGGGAAAAATGAAGGTTACGCTGGCGCTCACCGCTGAATTCCAGAAACCAGCCAATGACATGGCCACACCACGATATTGATTGGGAAAAATTTCCGACAACAACACCCACATCACCGGTCCCAACGAAATGGCAAAGGAAGCTACGAAACCGATGATGGCAAACAACACCAGGTGGGCGTGTATGTTCAAGCCAGCGCTAATCAGCGAATCGCGATAAGGCTTGATTTGCCCGGCGCCTAATTTTGTTTCCAGGTTGGATATGAATTCCTTCTCGGTGGCGAAAACATTTTTATCGGAATTGTTCAGCTTGGCAATCAGGTCGGCAGGAACTTTGTCTTGCTGAAGAATGACAAAAGACTTTTCAGTCAGTTGGTAATTGGCAGCGTGAAACGCCCAACTGCAAGTCAGCAGCGAGATCGCCATGCCGGTCGCGCCGATGGCCAATAGCGGTTTTCGCCCCAAGCGATCAACAAATCGAATGGCAACAAAGGTCATGCCCAGATTGACCAAGCCGACCAGCACGGCCTGCTTGAAAGCGGCATTGGTCCCGCCGCCGGCATGCGTGAAAATCGTCGGCAAATAATAAAAAATGGCGTTGATGCCGGTGATTTGTTGGAAAAATGCGATCGCCAGCGCAATAAACAAAACAAAACTCATCCTTCTGCTGAAAAGTCCTTTGACGCTGACCCCGGGAGTTTTTTCCGCGAAATTTTGCTGAATATTGCGGACTTCGTGTTCCGCCAGTTCCGCGCCACAAGCTTTAATCAAAATCTCTTTGGCACGCTCCGGTTGCCCTTTGCCAAACAACCAGCGCGGGCTTTCCGGCACGGCAAAAAGAAAGAAGAAATAAAGCGCCGCCGGCACGGCGTCCATTGCCAACATCCAGCGCCAGTTGTTTTCTCCCACGTTCAGCAGGAAGTAGTTGGAAAAAAAGGACGCCGAAATGCCGAGCACGATCATGAGTTGGTTGAGCGAAACCATGCTCCCGCGCTGCTTCGGGGGCGAAATCTCGGCAATGTAAACCGGCGCGATAAGAATGGCGCCACCCACCGCCAGTCCACCGATGATCCGCGCGAAAACAAAAAGCCCAAAGTTCGTGGTCAACGCGGAAAGCAGGGCTGAACCGGTAAAAAACACAGCCGTTGTGATCAGGACTTTCTTTCGTCCAAAGCGGTCACTAAAAAACCCCGCCACCGCTGTGCCACCCAAAACTCCCCAACCCAAACAACTCACCGCCAAGCCAAGCAGAAAATCGCCCCGATCACCGCTTAAATTAAAATACTTCTGGATGAATGGCACGGCGCCGGAAATCACCGTGGCATCGAAACCCCAAACGAAGCCGCCCAAGGCCACAACCAAGGCAACCAAAATCACGTATCGTTTGTTTTGCGTCATAACAGTTTCGGGTTTTAATTTTGCCGCTCTGATTCCATGCGGTGCTAAAAGAACGCTATAAGGTTTCTTCCCAACCCGGTCGTTAAAAGTCTCGAATTAACTGCATGGATGGCATGAAGACAACCTAAATGGTCCCGAAAGACATGCAAGAATTGTTCACGATTCACAATCGTGTCCAATACTAAATGCTACACAATTTGTCAACATTTTTACAAATTGAGCCTTTTGGCGTTAGAATTTGTGATGGCAAGGGCAACTCTGCCCATCAGGCACTTACAAAGAAGGGGACACGAAGCGTTTTTCTTTAAACGGAGGTCGCGATGAATGCGTGCGGTTTCTTGCGGCGGCATTACGCTGCTCCAACGACCGCGAGACTGGCGGCGGCCACGGCTTGACCCACGCGCCGGCTCTTTTCGTCCGGCACGTGCAATTTGATTTTTTCGGCCAGTTCAGGGAACTCCTCTTTCAAAACGGCGCGCGCCTGTTCCAGCAGGATGTCACCGCCCTTGCCAGTCATCACGCGCCCGAGGATCAGCAGGTGCCCAAATTCGTAAAAGTCGGCATAATGCGGAATCGCGTAGCCAAGATAAGTGCCCACGGTTTCGTAAATTTTTGCAGCCCGCGGATCACCTGCGGCCATCAGGCTTTGAACTTCCTTGAGTCGTTCCGGCAAACCCATTTCTTCGGGCAGACTGATTTTTGCGGCTGGCAGCAGTTTGTTGACGGCTTGTTGCGAGAAATAATTTGAGCCGACGCCGTGATCGCCGGACCATTCATCGGTGACGGCATGAGGATGGTAATCCACTGGCGCGAACGTGAGTTCACTCAACCAATTGGTCATGCCGCCTTTGGGATTAAGATAGCCGGCGGCCTGGCTGGAACCCATCGCCACGCCAAGCAGACCGTTTGCATTGAGAGTCATGGCGCCGGCGAGCGCGGTCACGTCACCGTCATTCGCGACTTCCATCGGCACGTTCCATTCATCGCGCAGGCGGAGAAAAATGTTTTTGGCCTGATCAAATTGTGCCAGCGGCACGGCGCGGAACAACGACGCGACCATGATTCTGTTGTTCACTATCACGCCCGCCGAACTGCCACCGATGGCATCCACGCGCGGCAAATGCGCCGACGCCTTTTTCAAACCGGCGTTGAGATGTTTGTAGTGATATTGCGGATCGGGCTGCTCTTTGGGATTCCACGGAAATTCTTCACTGTAAACCGTCTCGCCGTCCTTCACCGCGGCGACCTTGTAATCGCTTGCGCCCAGATCAAAGCCGATGCGGCAACCGTCCAGATGCCCTCCCAGCGCAACATTCATCTGTTTTTCGGCAGGCACGGATTTCGTGTCCATTACCGCAAATTCAAACTGGCGCTCATAAATGCGCCCCATCATTTCCACGTCGAATTTGCGTTTACCGTTTGCCGAGTAAATGCGACGGATCGCTTCGCCGATGTGTTTTGGCCCACCGAAGTGAATTTTCCAGCCGCCACGCGCCCAGAGCAGAAATTTCACCAGCCGCTCAACGTAAAGCAGCGTGTCAGTGTCCGGGTTCGGATTTACGACCGTTTCAAAGCGTGAAACGAAGCCACTCTCGCGTTCAAGCCCGATCACGAGCGGCACCGCATTGCCGGATTTTTTTACGGCAGCCAAATAATGACGATTGAACAGCGCCGCGGGTTGAAAATCCGGGTCAAGCGGCGCGGCGATTTTGGGCTGGGATGAATGATTCACTTCAGTGGGTCCGGCTCCGGGGTTTTAATGGAAGCATGGCGGTAATTGATTCCCAGTTCGTCCAGGCGCTGTGCGTGAATTTGCAGCCGGCGCATGAAATCATCCCAGTTGTGTGATGACTCAGATGACCAGGTGATTTCGGCGATGGCGCACTCGCGCGGGAAAATCATGTATTCGGCGTGCTTCAAATTGGGAACCCATTCGGTCCACAAATTGCCCTGCGTGCCGAGAATGTGTGATTGCAGTTGCGGCGGCAAATTGGTGGGCATCGGGTCGAAGGAATAAACTTTGCGCAACGTCAGGGGATTTCCCCAGGCGGCGGCCTTCGGCTCGGCGACGCGATTGGTGGACTGGTAAAAGTCGAGATAGCAATAAGCCGTGGGCGACATCACCACGTCATGACCGGTGCTGGCGGCTTCCTTCGCGCCACCGATCCAATCCATGACGACGGCATTGCTCGCGATTCCGCCCTGCAGAATTTCGCTCCAGCCGACCGGGATGCGCCCGTGATCGCTCACGAAATTTTCCATGCGTTGCATAAACCAGCCTTGCAACTGGTCTTCATTCGTCAGCCCTTCCCGTTTCATCAGGGCTTGGCAATCGGGACTATTCTTCCAAGTTTCCTTCGGCACCTCGTCGCCGCCCAGGTGGACGTACTTGCCCGGAAAGAGCTGGAATACCTCGGTCAGCACGGCGTCCAAAAACTTGAAGGTCGCCGGATTGGCCGGGTTGTAGATGCCATTGAAAACCCCGGCTGTGGTCCCATTTGTGAACGGTCCGCCGGTGCAACTGAATTGCGGATAAGCCGCCAAGGCTGCCGTTGAGTGGCCGGGCATTTCGATTTCCGGGACAATCGTGATGTGCCGTGCCGCCGCGTATTTAACCACTTCACGAATGTCCGCCGGCGTGTAGAATCCGCCATAGCGCCCGTCCGGGCCGTAGGCGGTTGTCGAATTTGAAGCCAGCCCAAAACCCACGCCATCGCGCCACGCGCCCACGCTCATCAGCTTCGGATATTTTTTTATTTCGATCCGCCAGCCCTGGTCGTCCGTCAGGTGCCAGTGAAACATGTTCAATTTGTGCAACGCCATCGCGTCGAGAATGGTTTCAACTTCCGATTTGTTGAAAAAATGGCGGCTTACGTCCAGCATCAGGCCGCGCCACTTGAATCGCGGCCAGTCTTCAATTTGAACACACGGCATTTGCCAGCCGACATCTCGCACGACGTTGGATGAAAAAATTTCCGGCGGCAATAATTGGAACAAGGTTTGCACACCGTAAAACAAACCCGCCTGGGTCGGCGCGCGAATTACAACTGAATCGGGCGTGACAGTGAGATCGTAACCTTCCGGTCCCAAATTTGTATTGGCATCCTTGGTCGTCAACAGAATGCCGCTCTTGATGGCCGCTTCCAAAAGGAATTTTGTGTGAGTTTTGAGCGCATAACCGGTGGATTGGCGCAGCCGCTCCGTCAAAACGTTTGCAGTCTGGCGTGACGCAGAATCTACATAAACACGGGTGTCCGGCGTGAGGCTGAAGACGCCGGCCTCCAAGGTCACCTTTTGCGGCCACGGAATGATGGCCAGACTGTTGGTGTCGGCGGCAAAAACCGTTGTCGCTGTCAGGCAAAGCAAGATTCCGGTGATGGAAGATTTTATTTTCATTTTCATGTTTGATTTCCCTATATCGTAGATGATTGTTGCAGTTTTTTACCGCCTTCAAAATGCTCTTCGATTTCCTCCAAAGTCTTTCCCTTGGTTTCCGGCAGAAAGAAGGTCGCGGTGATGAAATAAATAACCGTGCAGCCGGCAAACGCAAAGAACATGGTCGAGTAGCCGTATTGGCCGACGGTCGGCAGGAAAATGGCGGCGATGGTCGTCGAAACGGCCTGGTTGAAATCCAAGGCGATGCTCATGCCGTTGGCGCGGATGCGCGTGGGCATCAACTCGGACAGCGCCAGCCAGACGCAAACGCCGGGACCGACAGCGAAAAACACCGCGAAACTGAACAGGCAAATGGCCGTGAGCCAACCGTTCTCCCTGCCGGGCACGGGCGTGATCAGCGCGGCGTCAATTTTTAATGGCGCAGCACGCGCGACATCCAGATTGGCGAATGGATTGGTGAAAAAGGCGATGACTTTGTTGGCGGGCACACAATCTGTTCGTTTAATTTCAATCGGTTGCGCCGTCGCGTTCTCGGAACGCACCGGAGGAATGCCTTTGTGGAAACCGCCATAGGAATAAATGAGAACCAACGACGTCGGCCGATTGGCGATAGCCGTTCCGGCGAGCAGATTGGTTGCGGTTGTTTCATTGAATGCCAGCTTGAGCGTTTGATTCGTCGTGACCATTGCCTGCACGGCATTTTTGCAATCCACGCGCAATTTTTCAGTTTTATGAAAAAGCAAGCCGACGCAGACCAATGAGATGATAACGCCTCCAGTCCCAAGCGAGAGCAAAAATTTCCGGCCTTTGCGATCCACCAAAATAACGGCGACGATGGTGGTAAGAAAATTAACAATGGTAAAAAGGAGATAGCCCAAGTGGGCTTGGGTGTCGCCAAGGCCAGCCTGAATCAGGATGGTCGCGTTGTAGCCAATGATGGAATTGACACCAGTGGCCTGATTGCAGGCAAGGATGACGCACGCCAGCACAAAGGGAATTACATATTTGCGGCGGAGCAATGATTCTTTGGCTCTCGCCCCAGCCGACTTGGTCCTTTCGGCAGCGACGGTCTCCTCCATTTCCTTCAATTCCATCTCCGCCTGTTCGTCCGTGCGTGAACGGAGTAACGCTGTACGCGCGGCGTCTTTTCTCCCGCGGCGAAATAACCAGCGCGGCGATTCGGCAACCATAAAGCTGCCGATGACAAACAAAATACCCGGCGGCAACGAAACCCAAAAGATGCTACGCCAAGCGGTATTCTGGGCTGCGAACAGTTTTTCGGGGTCACCGAGTTTGGACACTTCGTCCACGCGATTGCTGAAATACAGGCCAATGATGGCCGCAGCCACGATACCCAGCGTCAGCAGCCATTGGAAAATGCCAGTGCCTTTGCCACGGTTCGATGCGCTCAAACATTCGGCGAGATAAAGTGGAATGACGACGCCAATCAATCCCGCGCTGATGCCCTGCAACAAGCGGCCAAAAACGAGCGGCCAGTAACCATGCGCCAGCGCAATCATCGGAATGCTGATGACGAACAGAATGCCGCTGAACGACATCATTTTTTTCCGTCCCATCCAGTCGGACAACAGGCCGGCGAACAAGGTGGAGATAACGCTGCCGAGCAAGACCGCAGCCACAACGAACGACAATTGCCCCGCGCTCAAACCGGATGTGGCTTCCAGATAGGGCAGCGCGCCGGAAATAATGCCGACGTCCACGCCGTACAGCAGCCCACCGAGTCCGGCGACGAGCAGGAGAAAACGATTGTATCCAGTCTTTGCCACGCTGTGATTCTCGTTCATTTTGTTGAAACTGTGGTTTCAGGATTGGCAGTGTCAGCGCACCAAACTAAGGATGTCGTCCGGATTTTGAGTTCTGCCGATTTGTTTCCCGCCACTGAGCACATTTTCGATGCGACCATTTTTCCACTGGCGCAGGCGGTAGAGCGTGGCAAATGTGAAAGCGGGAGCCGCGCCGCCCTGACCGCCGACCAGTTCGGCGCCGCGCCGCACGTTGTCTTGCAACCATGCCGGCATTCGCAGGTGATACGGATTGCGCTTCACCTCTTCCACGTGAAATGAGAGCGCGGCCAGCAAATCCGCAACGTCGTCCACGCTGGACTCGACCATCAGGTTCGGGGACGGCATTGGCGCCCAATATTCTGTTTCAATCGTCAGACAATGAAAATTTGCCGGCAGGGTCTTCAACGCGTCCCTGACCAGAAAATGGGTGCCGATATGTGTGCTGTTCCAATCGAGCTCGTGCGGGAAGAAAATTGCATGTGGCCGATGTCCGGCGAGAGTTGCCGCGATTACCTTCACTGCATTGGACCAGTGTCTGGAATCATTCATCCGGGTTTGGGAATTAATTCCTTCCAAGCCATTGGGCGCAGTTTGTTCCACTTCAAACTCCAGCCACCTGCAGGCATTTTTCAGTTCCTGCAAGCGGGGCTGTTGCCGCTCCTTGTTGCTGCCCTGGGTGACGGCGACATTGATGACTCGCATTCGGGCTTCGCGCATCAGGCGCAGCGCGAATCCGCCGATGAGGCACTCGTCGTCCGGATGCGGAGAAAAAATCAGCGCCACCGGCGCATCCGCGGGCGGTTTAGGTTTGTTGTGCGGCGGAATGCCGCCCAAAGGCAGTGACTTCCCCGTCTCAACGAGTTGGGCAAAGGAAGAGACAAAATGATGATAGGGATTCATAAATAAATCACGGCGCTACGGAATCAGCACGCATCGCACGCACAATTTTTCACAGGAAGCTCTTGGTTGTTCAACCCCCAATTCAGGGGGTTGTTGTACTGAAGGCCTTGGGTAAGATTAATGGTGAACAACGACCTTTCTTTCATCGAGAGGTCAAATGGCGTTCAAGCGAACGAGCGTATATGGAAGTCGTCATTCGACCAACTGCGGAGACGGCCACCGACTTGGTGGCGCGGGTCATCACCAGGGAGCTGCGGGACAATCCGCGTCTGGTGATGGGGCTGGCCACGGGCCGCACGATGGAGGCGGTGTATGCGCAGTTGGTGCAGATGCACCGCGACGAGGGGCTGGATTTTTCGGGGTGCCGCACGTTCAACCTGGATGAATATGTCGGACTGCCGGGCAGCCATCGCAATTCCTACCGGCATTACATGAATCATAATCTGTTCCTGAACGTGAACGTGGATCTGGCCAACACGCACCTGCCGGACGGCGCTGCCGCCGACATCGAGGCCGAATGCGAGCGCTACGAACGGCTCATTGCCGAATGTGGAGGGATAGACCTGCAACTATTGGGGATCGGGCTGGCGGGGCATTTGGGTTTCAATGAGCCGGTGTCATCGTTGCGGTCGCGAACGCGGATCAAGGTGTTATCGCCGGTGACGCGCACACAAAATGAACCGCTGTTCAGCCCGCCCGAGGAAATGCCGCGGCGAGCGATCACGATGGGGGTGGGGACGATTCTGGAAGCGCGGCGGTGTTTGTTGCTGGCGACGGGGGAGGACAAGGCGGAGATCGTGGCGCGGGCGATCGAGGGGCCGGTGACGAGCATGATTTCGGCGACGGCGTTGCAATTTCATCCGCATTGCGTGGTGGTGTTGGACGAGGCGGCGGCCAGCCGGCTGCGGGAGGCGGATTATTACCGCTGGATTTTTGAGAACGAACCGCAATGGCAGCCTTTCCGCGATGAAAGAAACGGCCGCAGTTTGGACGGACATGCCGTGAAAACTGTCACGCAAAAGAAAGCAGCCGTTCCGGTTTAGGACGACAAATGACAGAACTCAAACCACTTACTGACTCCAGCGGTTTCACAAGAGGGAAAAATCTTTGACGCCGCGCACCAAATGTCTTCTCATTGGGGTGCTTGGCGATGAAACCTGCATCCGCGCAACCACGAAGCAAGCCAGCCCGCCAGTTTGGGCGGTCCGAATCCCGTGGCGGCCTTTCCACCGCACAGCATTCAGACAAGGACAAACCCGGGAAAAACTTTCCCAAGACCAGCGCGCGTTATTGGCGGGAACGACTGCTCCTGCGTCGCTATCGTTTTCCGGCCGCCGGCGGATCAGAGCAGGATCTAGCCGTCCGAATTGACCACGATGAGGTGGGATATTTTTTTCCGCTGGGCACCCCGGAGGCGGAAGCCGCCGCGGACAAAGCGCGCCAGATTTACCTGATGGTGGTAAACCAGGGTTGGCATGCCACCTGCCGGCATTTCGCCCGCGAACTGACCGTAAGTTTCGAATGGTGCATGAATCCGGTGCTGTGGACTTATAGCACTATTCATACTCTGGCTGGAAAGCACACCGAATCCGATTCCTCACCCGCGAGCCCCAATCGGCAGCGGGTGTTGATGGTTGAAACGGATGCGGGCATCCGCAGGGCATTGTGCTGGTGTATTGACCACCAGGCCGGATTTGTCAGCATTCCGTGCGACTCGGCGGCGTCTTTCCCCCAAGCGCTGGACTTGCACAAACCCCGCATGGTGCTCTTGAATCGCAATCTGGCCGGACGCCTCGGTGTCAAGTCCGCCGGCGCCATCAGCCCCATTCGACCCGGAGTGCCGGCGCTCACTTATTCGGTTCATGCGGACGGCGACCAGATGTTTGTTTCGACACCCGGCGGTGCTGGTGGTTATTTGGTCAAGCGGGTTAAATCAGACCGGTTGTTGGAGCCGATCCTCAAGGTCGCCAGCCGGTCGGAACTGATGACCGAAGATCTGCTGGTGCGCGTCAGACACTATTTTCAAGAATTGCTGCAAGTCCCCTCCAATCATGATAGCCTGTCGCCGGCCAAGTTGACGCACCGTGAACGGGAAGTGATGGAGCTTTTGAGCAAAGGTTGTGTGGACAAGGAAATCGCGCAGGCCATGGGCATCAGTGTCTGGACGGCGCATGATTACATCAAAAATATTTTTAAACGACTCCAGGTGCGCACTCGCACCGAAGCCGTCATCCGCTATTTGGAAAAGTAGTCGGAACGTTTCTCACTCGCTGCTTTCGTGAGTCCCCAATGCGGTGCAAACCTGATCGCATTGTCCAATTTCCCCCTAAACAGGGGGATGGACGAAGCCGGGGAAAACATTCTATAGTAGGCGCATGAATGACAGAGATAAAACGGGCAATATAAACGCTTGGTTTTAATCTGGACAGCAAAACGGACCGGGAGTTCATGCAAACAAACAACCTAAAAGATATATGAAATCAACAATAAAGTCGGTCACTTGGAGGCTCGCAACGCTGCCATTGGCGGCGGCATTCGTATTACTGGGCACGCGCACGGCCAGCGCGGATTATCACTCCACCATCATGGCGGATCATCCGGCCGCCTTCTGGGAGCTGAACGAATCGCCGGGTGCAAGCACTGCGGTCGATTCTACTGGAAACGGATTTAACGGCGGGATCGCTTATGATCTCGATATCAACAGCAATCCAGACTATCCGGTGCTGGGTGTGCCCGGCGTGGACACCAACGCCTATCTGTTCCACAACTATGGCGACATCAATTTTCAGAGCCATTCTTCGTACGTGGACGTGGGACATAGCGATGTGCTGAATCCCCAAGGCCCATTCTCGGTGGAATTCTGGGCGCGCGCGACCAGCGACAACACTGGCGGGGGCAACGATTATACTGTTCCGTTGGGCAGCGGCGGTGCATATGCCCAGCCCGGCTGGGATTTCTATCAGACGCCCGGCTCGGCGGGATCGCCCGGAAGCTGGGTGTTCAACCCCAGCTTGGGATCCGCCGGAGGGGCCTTCATCCAGACCAGCCAGGTGGTCAAGAACCAGTGGACGCACTTGGTAGGCGTCTATGATGGAACCAACTTCATTTTTTACATCAATGGCGTGGCAACCGCGACTGTCTCCGCCGCTGGCTATCTGGCCAACAATTCAGCCAACACAGCGAGTCCACCTGATCTGTATATTGATGGCGACCCGCCCACAGGCTGGGGCAACTTTGAGGGTTATCTTTCCGAAGTGGCCATTTACACCAATGCGCTCAGCGCGACCCAGGTTTTGACACACTATGAAGTAGGAACCAATGCCTTCTCGACCAATCCGGAGCCTGCGAGTGTTTTGGTGGACCTCGGCGCGACCAATTCCAATCCGGCTTCCATTTCGGTCAATGCCGGCAACACGGCGGCGTTTGATCCCATCGCGATTGGAAGCACGCCGCTTTCGTATTTGTGGTACACAAACAACGTTGCCGATGCGAATGCCACCAACAGTTACTTGAGCTTTACCGCGAGCGGCGGGGAAAACAACTCGACTTACTTCGTGGTGGTCACCAACAGCGCCGGTGTTTCGACGAGCCAGGTGGCGACCCTGACGGTTGCCGGTGCGCTGTTCATCAATGGCGAGCCCCTATCCATCACACGCGACGTCGGGAGCTACGCTGCCTTCCATGTCACGGCTAGCGGCGCAACGCCGATCACCTATCAATGGTCTCAAAGCATTAACGGAGGAAGCACTTTTACACCAATTGCGGGCGCAACCAATGAAACGTTATGGCTGTCCAATGTCCAAATGGCTGAAAACGGCTATCAGTATGAAGTGCTGGTTACCGGTCCGGTCCAATCTTCAACGACATCTCCGGCTATTTTGACTGTCCAGCCCAGACCTGTCAGCGTTTCGCTCACGGGTTACGCTGCCCTCGTCGCAGCTGACAAACCGGTGGCTCTTTGGCAATTGAATGAGCCAAACCCAATCAACGGCAGCACAGCGGTGGACGCGGTGGGCAGCTTTAATGGCACCTATGTGACCAACAACGGCGGCAACCTCACGGGCGGATTAATCGGCGGTATTCCACATGACACAAATACCGCTGTGGACTTTTCGAACGTAAGCACGCCACAAAGTTCGCCAGGGGCAACCGTGCAAATCCCGTGGGCGCCCGAGCTCAATCCCGACATTTCGTGGTCGGTCGAAACCTGGGTTCAGCCCTCCTTGTGGAACACTACCAATGGGCAATATAGTGTGGTGCTTTCATCTCAGTACAATCTCTATCCCAATCCCTACAACGGCTGGTATCTTTACCAGCAACCGAGCCACACGTTTGCATTTGTGCCACAGCCGGCGAATGCGTTCATCGTGGCCGGCTCCATCACCGCGGGCGATTGGTATCATCTGGTCGTCACCGATGACGGCACGAACTTCAACTTCTACATCAATGGCGTGTTGGCCGTGGCTCCAGTCCCGGTTGCCAGCGTCAACTTCATCCCCAATGGCGATGGCATCAACCAGGATGGCACCGCCGGGATTGACCCCGGAGTTCTTGGCAATTTTGTGCTGGGACAACGCACCGACAATCAATTCGGCGCGTTCGACGGCAAAATGCAGGATACAGCGGTTTACAACTATGCCCTCACGCCGCAGCAGGTTCAGACGCATTACTTGAATGAGGTAAGCCTCACGATTGTCCAGTCGGGCAGCGATGTGATTCTCAATTGGCCGGCGGGCACTGGCACACTCCAGGATTCAACCAGTGTCAGCGGGCCTTACTCGAGTGTAAATGGCGCGACTCCGCCCTACACCAACGCCATCAGCGGAGCGACGGAGTTTTATCGGCTCTTAAGACAGTAGTTTAAGACGACATGGTGGAGTCTCCCGGTCGGGATGGAAATGCAATCCCGACCGGGAGCAAATAGAAAACGTGATTGGCACATTGCTTTGTGACGACAAAAATGTTATGATGGAGCGAAGTTACTTGTCAGGCGAAAGCGTTGGCGTGAACACCTGTGGTTTCATAAGGCGTGGTCGGAACGTAGCGCCGCCGCAACGCGGCGCGGGGGGCCAGCCTTATGCAATCGTATCCAGCGAGAACGGCGGGTTTCACGGCGATCGGCGTGGTTTTACCCTGATTGAACTGCTGGTGGTGATTGCCATCATCGCGATTCTCGCGGCCATGCTTCTGCCCGCGCTGGCCGCGGCCAAAATGAGGGCTTGGGCCGTGAAATCTCAGAGCAACATCAGACAGCTTCAGATTGGCGCGATGATGTATGCGAATGACAATAACGGGATTTTGCTTCCCAATGCTCCGTATAACCCACCCGTACCCGGCTCAGAAGCTTGGATTGATGTCAGCACCCCGGCCTACGAGGAGGGTCTCGGCAATCAACAGGGCAATACCAACATGACGCTTTATTCGGATGGACTCCTCGCACCGTATTTGGGTGGTCAGATCGGCGTCTATAAATCGCCTGCGGATACCTTGGCCTCGGCCAATGGGCAGAGGATTAGAAGTTATTCCATGAACGGCCAGATGGGTTGCTATTATATTAAAAACAAGATCGCTTTCGATAGCCCGGCCATTCAGTATGTTAAGGAGTCCGACATTATGCAGCCAATTCCATCGCACGCCTTTGTGTTTTGTGAGGAAAATCCGCACACCATCAATGACGGGTATCTTGAGATATTCAGTCAGCTTACGAATCCCGGTTTTCCTGATGTGCCAGCAGCGTATCTGGGGGGCGGCTGCGCCTTCTCTTTCGCCGACGGACACGCCGAAGTGCATAAGTGGACCACTCCAACGCTCATAAACGCAAAGGGTGCTAATCCTAACTTGGGCAATGGAAATAAAAACGTGGATTGGATTTGGTTTTCACAACATGCCGCCGCCAATCCTCCTTCTTAAAGGGTGATGAACCAGTTCGTTTCCGGCGCACGGGTGTTGTTTCTCAGTGGCGTTGTGTGTCTGTTCACCTTCGCCGCATACGCCGACCTCTGGAGTACGGGTTATTACCCAGGGTGGGAGCAAGGTTCCATGCCCGCTTCCAGCATTGATTTCACCGCATTGACTCACATCATTCATTTCTCAGTCATTCCCAACACTGACGGAACCTTGAACAGCAGCGACAATGGTGTTACCACCGCCAACTCTGCAGACATAGTAACACGTGCGCACGCCGCTGGCAAAAAAGTGCTCATTTGTGTGGGCGGTGCAAGCAGCGAGAGTGACTTTCAGGCAGCCACAAGCAGCGCCAATTTGCCCGTGTTCATCAGCAATCTTACGAATTTCATGGCGGCGCGCGGTTACGATGGCGTGGACATTGACTGGGAGCCGCTGACCGACGCCGACGCCGGGCAGTTTACCAATTTGGTGAACGGACTGCGGTCCGCATTGGACAGTTTTTCGCAGCACAAATTGTTGACCGTCGCCGCCGGCGCGTATCCGCCTTACGGAGACTCTCCGACGGCGGAATACGCCTTGTTCGCCACGCTGCAAAATCAGTTCGACCAGATCAATGTCATGACTTACGACTTGTCCGGGCCTTATGAGGGTTGGGTGACTTGGTTCAATTCACCCATCTATGATGGCGGTTACCGTTTCCCCAGTACTGGCGGTTTGGTTCCATCGCTGGACGGCGCGGTTGGCAATTTCATTGCCAACGGTGTTTCGCCCGCCAAGCTCGGTATCGGTATCGCTTTTTACGGCGACATCTGGCAAGGCGGCGCTGGCACGAGCACCGGCGGTGTCACGCAACCGCGCCAATCCTGGACCACGGCGCCTTCGATGAGCCAGTCGGCTTACAACACGATCATGACCAGTTATTATCAAACAAACCTGTATCACTGGGATACCAGCGCCCAGGCCGCTTATCTCAGTATCAGCAACGCCAACCCGGCCAACGATATGTTCATTACCTATGATGATCAACGAACCTGCCAGTCCAAAGTCAGCTACGCCCGCAACCATGGCCTCGGTGGTGTGATGATTTGGGAACTTGCCCAGGATCACCAAGCTGGACAGGCAGACCCACTGCTGCTCGCGGTCAAACAAGCTTTGGCTACACCCGGCTTAATCAGCATTCAAAACATCGGTCAGAACATGGAGTTAAGTTTTGCCGGCCTTCCGCTGGGTTCTTACCGTGTGGAATGGAGCAGCGATTTGACCAGCGGTGTTTGGAATACTCTGGTCGTCACAAACGTATCCGGCCCTGGCGGGTTTATTCAAGTTGTTGACCCCACTGCAAGCAGCCAATCACAGCGATTCTACCGCGTACAGACGCCGCCTTGAGTTGCGCTTTTGAAAGTACTCAGTGCCACAGATTTTCAGACTAAAGGGAATGGCCTCTGCGGCAAGGCGGCAACTGATAGTAAAGTTTCATTTACTCAACCCCCAATTCTGGGGGTTGTTGGTCCAAGGGCCTTGGGTAAGATTAAAAGTGTACTACGACCTTTTATCGGCGAGCGATCGAGAAGCGTTCAATTAAGCGAGTAAATATGGAAGTCGTCATTCGGCCCAATGCGGAGGCCGCCACCGAGTTGGTGGCGAGCGTCATCGCCCAAGAACTGCGGGAGAATCCGCGTCTGGTGATGGGCCTGGCCACGGGCCGCACGATGGAAGCGGTCTATGCCCGGCTGGTCCAAATGCACCACGAGGAAGGGCTGGATTTCTCGGCCTGCCATACTTTTAACCTGGATGAATATGTCGGCTTGCCGGGGAGCCATCGGAATTCCTACCGGCACTACATGAACTACAATTTGTTCCTGAACGTGAACGTGGATTTGCGAAACACGCATTTGCCAGACGGGGCGGCGGCGGACATCGAAGCGGAGTGCGAGCGATACGAACGGTTCATAGCGGCGTGCGGGGGGATTGATTTGCAATTGCTGGGCATCGGGCTGGCGGGTCATCTGGGGTTCAACGAGCCTGTGTCGTCGCTGCGGTCACGGACGCGGATCAAGGTGCTATCGCCGGTGACGCGGGCGCAAAACGAGGTGTTGTTTGCGCCGCCGGAGGCGATGCCGCGGCGGGCGATCACGATGGGGGTGGGGACGATTCTGGAAGCGCGGCGGTGTTTGCTGCTGGCGACGGGGGAGGACAAGGCGGAGATCGTGGCGCGGGCGATCGAGGGGCCGGTGACGAGCATGATCTCGGCGACGGCGTTGCAATTTCATCGGCAATGCGTGGTGGTGCTGGACGAAGCGGCTGCGGAGCGGCTGCGGGAGGGAGAATATTATCGGTGGATTTTCGAGAACGAACCGCAGTGGCAGGCTTACCGCGATGAAAGAAACGGCCACAGCTTGGATGGCCATGCTGTGAATAGTGTCCTGCGGAAAAAAGCAGCCGTTCCGGTTTGGGACGCCGAATGACAAAACTCAAACTACTGACTGGCTCCAGCGGTTTCACGAGAGGGAAAGAGGGAAAAATCTTTGACGCCGCGCACCAAATGTTTTCTCATTGGGGTGTCTGGCGATGAAACCTGTGCCCACGCGACGTCGAAGTAAATTTGCCCGCAAGTTCGGGCGAGTCAAATCCACCAGCGACATTTCCACCGCCACGTTGCCCAAATATTCGGGTCGTTCGAGAAAAATGAAGTCGGCCAAATACAACCCCATGACCGACGAGGGTTATTGGCGAGAACGATTGCTCCTGCGTCGCTATCGTTTCCGAACTTCCGGCGACTCGGCTCTGGATCTTGCGGCGTATATTGATCACGCTGGCACGGGTTATTTTTTTCCGCTGGGCACCCCGGATATGGAAGTCGCTGCCGACCGAGCGCGTCAGATTTACCAGATGGCGGTAAAACAGGGTTGGAACGCCACTTGCCGGCATTTCCCTCGCGAACTGACTGTAAGCTTCGAGTGGTGCATGACTCCGGTGTTGTGGACTTATACCACCATCCATACTTTGGTCGGGAAACACATTGGGCTGGAATCCGATTCATCAGCGGCGAACTCCAATCGGCAACGCATATTGGTGGTTGAATTGGATGCGGGTATTCGCCGGGCTTTGTGCTGGAGTATTGACCAGGAAAGCGGATTTCTCAGTGTTCCGTGCGACTCGGTGGAATCGTTCACCCATACGCTGGAGTTTCACAAGCCCGGAATGGTCTTTTTGAATCGCAATCTGGCCCGGCGCATTGGTTTCAAGTCCGCCGGCACCATCAGCCCTATGCAACCAGGAGTGCCAGCCCTCACCTACTCCGTTTATGTGGACGGCGACCAGATGTTTGTTTCGACGCCTGGCGGTGCGGGAGGTTATCTGGTCAAACGAGTCGAACCAGACTGTTTACTGGAGCCCATTCTCAAAGTCGCCAACCGGTCGGAACTGATGACCGAAGATTTTCTGCTGCGGGTAAAATACTATTTTCAGGAATTACTCCAACTGCATTCCAGCCATGACAGCTTTGCGCTGGCCAGGCTGACCCAACGCGAACGGGAATTGATGGAACTTTTGAGCAAAGGTTATGTGGACAAGGAAATCGCGCAGGCCATGGGCATCAGTGTTTGGACGGTGCATGGTCACATCAAAAATATTTTCGAACGACTCCACGTGCGCACCCGCACGGAAGCAGTCATCCGGTATTTGGAAAAGTAACTTCACCGCTTCTCATTTGCGGTCATGATGCCATCTTCAAAAACTTGGCAATCCGAACTGTTCGTCACCTCTTTCACCCCCAAAACAGGGGATGGACGCAATCGGGAAAATCTTTGACGCCCCGAGCCAAATGTTCTTCCATCGTGGTGTACGGTGATAAAATTTGCGTCCATGCAGCATCGAAGTCAATTGACCCGCAAGTTCGGGCAAGCCGAACCCGCCAGCGCAATTTCCGCGGTTGTGTTCTCCAAATGGTCAGGCCGAGGCCAGCCCGACAGCAAGATTCCCAAGACTGAAGCGCGTTATTGGCGCGAACGATTGATCTTGCGTCGCTACCGCTTTCCAGCTTCCGGCGAATCGGAGCAGGATTTCGTCGCGCTCATTGATCATTCAGGCACGGGTTATTTTTTCCCGCTGGGATCTCCGGATGTGGGAGCCGCCGCCGACAAAGCGTGCCAGATTTATCAGATGGTACTAACGGAAGGTTGGAACGCCACCTGCCGGCTTTTTTCCCGCGAACTGACTGTAAGCTTTGAGTGGTGTATGAGTCCGGTGTTGTGGACTTATACTACCATCCATACTTTGGTCGGGAAACACACGGGACTGGAATCCGACTCATCACCGGCCAACCCCAATCGGCAGCGCGTACTGGTGGTTGAAATGGATGCGGGCATCCGCCGGGCTCTGTGCTGGAGTATTGACCACCAAGCCGGCTTTGTCAGTGTTCCCTGCGACTCGGCGGCATCCTTCCCCCAGGCGCTGGAGTTTCACAAGCCCCGCATGGTTCTCCTGAACCGCAATCTGGCCGGGCGCATCGGTTTCAAGTCCGCCGGCAGCGTCAGCCCCTTTCAGCCGGGAGTGCCGGCCCTCACCTATTCGATTTATGTGGACGGCGACCAGATGTTTGTTTCGACGGCCGGCGGCGCGGGAGGCTATCTGGTCAAACGAGTCAAGCCGGACCGGTTGTTGGAACCAATCCTCAAAATCGCCCACCCCTCGGAATTGATGACCGAAGACTTTCTGCTGCGGGTAAAATACTATTTTCAGGAATTGCTGCAACTCCGTTCCAGCCACGACACCCTGGCACTGGCCAAACTGACACATCGTGAGCGGGAAGTGATGGAACTCCTGAGCAAAGGTTGTGTGGACAAGGAAATCGCGCAGGCCATGGGCATCAGTGTCTGGACGGTGCATGGTCACATCAAAAATATTTTTGAACGACTCCACGTGCGCACCCGCACGGAAGCGGCCATTCGATATTTGGAAAAGTAATTCCGCCGCTTCCCATGCACGGGCGATCTGCGTGATTAATTGCAAGGGGAATTTGAACTGCTTCCTTCAGTCTCCCCCCAAAACAGGGCATGGCCGAAGCAACCGCGCTAGGTGTAAATTTGTCCCCAGAAAATCACCGTTGACAGGCCATGAGAAACTTTGAATCCGAGTGGACAACATCGGAGCGTGATAGTTTTGTGTCTTGGGCACAAATCTCAGCGGGACGGAACGGCCAGCAGAGCTGGTATTGGATGGTGACGAAATAGACTGTCCGCATTCCGAAAAAAATGTTTCGTCAGACACAACGAAAGGCGATACGCTGGCATACTCTTGGCCGCCGCTGTCGCGCGCCATCTTGGAGGCTGAGTGTGCCGGGATTAGATTGCAAAGCTGGTGCAAAACCGAGAACGTACTGGCTGTTGGCTGGTGGATTTGATTATTATGCCTTGCCTTGGGGTAGGGCGCACATCCCCAAGCTGCCATTTTGTCCTTCACCTGTTAACCCTGCGGGTTAGCTATGATAAAAGTGTTTCATAACAGTTGCGAACTGGGCCGGGCGGCGGCGGCGGCGGCGGCGGCCGTGCTCCGGGATGCCATTGCGAGGCAGGGCAAGGCGCGGATTATCGCGGCAACTGGCGCTTCCCAATTTTCTTTTCTCAAGGAACTAACAGCATCCCCAAAGATACACTGGAGGCGCGTGGAGATGTTTCACCTCGATGAGTATGTGGGTTTGCCGATCACGCATGGAGCCAGTTTCCGCAAGTATCTTTTGGAACGGTTAATTAAACCTGCTTCTATCAGACGCTACCATTTGCTGGACGGCGAGGGCGACGTGGCTGTGGTTTGCAAGCAGATTGGCGCTGAATTGAATACTGCGCCGATTGATGTGGCCTTCGTGGGCATTGGTGAAAATGGACACTTGGCGTTCAACGACCCCCCGGCAGATTTTGCAACCGAAGAACCTTATCTCATCGTTAATCTGGACGAGGCCTGCCGGCACCAGCAGGTAGGCGAGGGATGGTTCAAGGAACTTTCGGAAGTTCCTAAACAGGCGATTTCAATGTCGATCCGTCAAATCCTCAAGGCGCGGAAGATTCTTTGCATCGTTCCCGACCAGCGGAAAGCGCAGGCAGTTAAGGCGTGTGTGCAAGGTGAAATCAGTCCCTCTGCGCCGGCTTCCATTCTCCGGACGCATCCGGACGTGACATTGTTTCTGGATACGGATTCCTCTTCCTTGCTTGACCAGCGAACCTTGGCCGAAGCAGTTCGAACGTAAGGATGAACGTTAACATCAAACTTGCCTGACCATGCAAATTGAATTTCCTGGACTGTTCGACCTTCAAGTCAACGGCTTCAACGGCGTGGACTTCAACAGTCCTCTGACCACTGCGGACGACGTGTTTCGCGTGATCAAGTCACTGCGTGCCACGGGTGTGACGCGCTTCCTTCCGACACTGATCACATCTTCCTTTGAACGATTTGCCAAATGTGCTGAGACACTGGCCCAGGCCGGGCTTCCAGAGATTGTCGGTATTCATATGGAGGGCCCATATGTCCGCCCCGAAGGTGGCACCCGGGGCGCGCATCCGCGCGAGCATGTCATTGCAGCTTCGATTGATGATTTCAAGCGGCGACAGGAAGCCGCAGGTGGCAATATAAGGCTGGTGACATTGGCACCTGAAGTGCGTGGAGCGATGCGGTTAATCGAAAACCTGGCGGCTTCCGGCATTCGCGTGGCCATCGGACACACGGCCGCTTCGCCGGAGCGAATTCGCGATGCGGTGAAGGCGGGAGCAACACTATCAACCCATTTGGGCAATGGTTGTGCACATTTATTGCCGAGACACCCAAATTTCATCTGGGAGCAACTGGCGAACGACGATTTATTTGCCAGTTTAATTGTGGATGGACATCACCTGCCGCCGGCAACCGTCAAGGCGATGATTCGCGCCAAAACTCCCAAGCGCAGTTTGTTGGTGACCGATGCCGTGGCAGCAGCCGGATGCGCCCCCGGCACCTATGAACTGAATGGTGAACAAGTGGTGTTGAGCGAAGACGGCCGGGTTTCTCCGCCGGGCAGACCCTGGTTGGCAGGTTCAGCGATAACCTTGGACCGTGCTGTGGCAAACACAGTAAAGTTCACGGGTTTGCCACTTGCAAGGGTCTTACCGATGGCCTCTACATATCCTGCGACATATCTCGGAGTTAAAACATTCGGCCGAGTGGCCGCCGATTGGGACGCCGCTGAATGCCGGTTGTCAATACTCAAGGTTTCCAACGCCGAATTGATTCAAAATGAAACTAAATAAAACCATTCCGCTGAACGGCAGGGTTTTTAACGGCATTTATGACCCACTCAATACGGCGCCTTCAAATTTTTGGACGATGCGCTTACGGAGGGATTTGAATTCTTTCCCGCAAATATGTTCACATTGGCGGCAATGATTCCAGCGATGTCTTTATTTTGGGAAAAGACCCCTTCAATGGCAGGCAAATCGGAATAACAAATGCCAGACCCGGAAAATAATCGCATATGAAGATAGAGGGCCTGCGCTGGTACATTGTGGGATTGATCTGCCTGGTCACGGCGCTCAATTACATGGACCGGCAGACACTGGCGCTGCTGGCGCAGACTCTCGATAAGGAACTGGGCATCAACACCGTCGAGTATGCCTACATCACGGCCGCGTTTCTGGCCAGCTACACGATTATGTATTCGGTGAGCGGGCGATTGGTGGATTATCTTGGCACCCGCCGCGGCTTCGCCCTCTTCGTCGGTGGCTGGTCACTCGTGGACCTCATGCATGCATTCGCGCGCACCGTCGGACAGTTTGCGGTCTGCCGCTTTTTCCTGGGAGCAACCGAAGCGGGCAACTTCCCAGCGGGTGTCAAGGTGGTCTCGGAGTGGTTTCCGGTGAGGGAGCGGGCCTTGGCGGTCGGCATCTTCAACTCGGGCACCGCAATTGGAGCCGCATTTGCAGCGCCGATGGTGGCTTGGGTGGCTCTGAACCTTGGCTGGCGCTACACGTTCGTGGTCGGCGCGGTCTTGAGCATCATCTGGGTCGTATTATGGTTGTTCGTTTATCGCGTCCCGCAACGGCATCCCTGGGTAACCTCGGACGAACTCGCTCTCATTGAGGAGAACCAGCCGCCGAAAGCTGCGCCCAAAGCCGTCTCCACTTTGCGTATTTTGGGGACTCGCGAGGCTTGGGGTTGCATTTTGGCGCGGATGCTGACCGACCCCATTTCGTATTTTTTTGCATTCTGGACGCCGAAGTTCCTGGAACAGGAGCGCGGGTTTGATTTGGCCGCCATTGGGGAGTATTATTGGATTTGTTACGTCGGGTTGGCCTTAGGCAATCTCGCTGGCGGCGCCATTCCTGGCTACTTGATCCGGCACGGCTGGTCCCTCAACCGTTCACGCAAGACGGTGATGTTTATCGCCTCACTCATGATCCCGGCCAGCTTCGTCATGATCACGCGCGTCCCGAACCCGGCACTGGCGATTGTTTGCATTACGGTTGCCATGTTTTTCCACGCGGCGTGGGCCAACATGACGCTGCCCGCGGAAGTTTTTGAAAAACACGTTGTCGGCTCGGTCACCGGATTTGGGGGGACGGCCGGCTCACTGGTCAGCGCCGTCACAATGCTGGCCATCGGCAAGACTGTGACGGTCACCTCCTTCACGCCGGTGTTTATCATCTACTCGGCATTGCCGATGACCGCGTTTGCGCTCGTTTGCCTGCTTATCAGGAAACTCGGTTGTGTGCGCGAGATTGCCGGATAGTGAGCCAAAATATGATTGCCTTTTTGATCGCCACTTTCTTCCTGCCGAAGAACAAAGGCAAGACGTTGGAAGAAATGGAATCACATTTTACGTGCGGGCAAAAGTCCTGACAATTCACTGTTACGCTGCAAACCAAATTTTGGAAATAAAATCCCGAATCACCGCAATTATTCTTTGCCTGGCCATGGCAACGGCCGCTGCCGCCAATGCCAGCAGCCCAGCCATCATTCCGCTCCCACAAAAAATGGAACTTCACCCCGGCGCATTCAAACTGGCGGCAGACACACACCTCTATGCGGATTCCGCTTCAGGTAAAACCGCTCAGTTTCTGGCTGCGCGTCTTCGGGAAGCCACCGGCTACCCGGTTAACTTTGTCAGCTCCGAATCGAACGATATGCGTGGCAATATTTTACTGACGACAAAAGATGCCAAATCCAGTTTGGGGCCGGAAGGCTATGAATTGATGGCAACACCGGAATCGGTCGTGATTCGCGCGCCGACACAGGCGGGTCTGTTTTATGGCGTGCAGACTTTGCTCCAATTATTGCCACCGAAAATTTTCTCCACAAATGTGGTAACAAACGTGGACTGGCAAATGCCTTGTGTTCAGATTGAAGATTGGCCACGCTTTAAATGGCGCGGCTTGATGTTGGATGTGAGCCGCCATTTCTTCACGGTGCAGGAAGTTGAACACTTGCTCGACGCGATGGCCACGCTCAAAATGAATGTCTTCCACTGGCATTTAACCGATGACCAAGGCTGGCGGCTGGAGGTCGAAAAATATCCCAAGCTCACAAAAATTGGGGCATGGCGGGCGGGGGTTGGCTTCGGTCTCGACCCGAAATCCACAACGGCCTACGGCCAGGACGGACGCTACGGGGGATTTTACACGCCGGCTGACATCCGCGAAGTGGTCAAATATGCTGCCGTGCGTCACATCACCGTTGTACCGGAGATCGAAATGCCCGGGCATTCGATGGCGGCGTTGGCGGCGTACCCGCAATTCAGTTGCACCGGCGGGCCATACACCATTCCGCTCAAAGGCGGGGTTTTTTACGGCATTTACAACCCGGCCAACGAGGAAACGTTCAAATTTTTAGATGACGTGCTGACCGAAGTATTTCAACTTTTTCCGGGCAAATACATTCATCTCGGCGGGGACGAGGTGCCGAAAGAGACTTGGAAAGACAGTCTGGCTTGTCAGGCGCTCATGAAGCGGGAAGGGTTGACGAACGAAAACGAATTGCAGGGCTGGTTTATGCGGCACATGGAAAGGTTTGCGGAAGCGCACGGCCGCATACCAATCGGCTGGAGCGAAATTCTGCAAGGTGGACTCGCGAGCAATACCATTGTCATGAACTGGATTGGTGGCGCGACCGAAGCTGCCAGTGCCGGCCACGATGTGGTCATGGCACCGCATAGATCCTGCTATCTTTGTTATTATCCTTCACTGGATCGTCCTCCAAATTTGCGCACTTATCGCCCCTATTTGCCGTTGAAGCAAGTATATGCTTTTGAACCGATTCCGGCGACTCTGGAAACGCAATACGACTCGCACATACTCGGTGTGGAAGCCTGCGTCTGGACTCCCGACATCCCCTCGATGAGCGATGTCGAGGAATTAACCTTCCCGCGTCTGGATGCATTGGCTGAAGTGGGCTGGTCCTCCAAATCGGCGCGCAACTTTGAGGATTTTGTCCGTCGCCTGAACGTCGAGTATCAGCGACTTGCGTTTTGCGGCATCAATTATTGGAACGACAATGCGGCGCAGATTGGCGAATGGAAACCCGCGCAAATTACGGAGCAAACCAATCTATTGGAGTGGGATGCAACACAGGAAATAACTGCTCCGGGCAAGTATCGTTTGAGTCTGAATTACACCGGAGGCAAAAACGGTCTCAGCATCGAACGGGCTTCGCTGTTGGAGAACGGTCGCAGAGTTGCCGAAGACTCGCATGTTGGCTTCACGGGGACGAGTTCGCGCGCCGAGAAAGCCCGCGATTGGAATTATTTTTTTAAATTGCCGGCCTTCAAGAAAGACGCCCGATATGCGGTGCAGGTTTCGGTGGCCGGCGAAGGAGGCAACGATTCTAGAGGCGTTGTTTTTCTGGGAACGGAACCGGCCCAGTGATGGGAGAATCTATTTCATCGGCACGGATTTCCGCTGGCGGTAGAGCGCCGGCTCCACCGCGGCGGCCATGTCGGTGACCCGCAGGTTGCCGCCTAGAATGAGATTGATTTGTCCCGTCACGACCGCAGGATGGTCAATCACGTCCCGGTAATTGACGTATAAAACGCGAAAATTTGGCCGCTCGGCCAGCCATTGACGTACCGTGGAGAGTTGCTTTTCAAAAACTCCCCCCAATGCCGTGTCGGTCAGCGCGGCGGCGGGACGGCCTTGTTGTTTGAGCATGACTCGTTGGGAAGCGATTACTTCTTCGACGTTCCGCAGCATAAAAATGACGCGGTAGTTCCGCTCCGTCGGCAAGTGTTGCAAGAGCAGGTGAACGACCTTGACCACCTTCCCACCGGCCTGTTCCAGCCACGACAAATTGCTGCGACTGTGTTTGACCCCTTCATGCTCGAAGTAGCCTCGGGGATTGTGTTCGTCCGGTGCACGCTGGCCGTCCGTCAGGAGTGGCATTCCTCCTGCCTGCAACATCTGCATCATCAGACTGGTTCCAGATCGTGGCAACCCTGAAACGATCGTGACATAATCGTCAGGCATTTTTCATTTCCTTTGGTCCGACGCCGAACCGGGAGGTTCCAAACCTTGGTCCCCGGTGAGGGGCAGCTTGGACTTGATGTCCGCCCGGTAGATGCGGCGCTTCTTCGCGTTGGCCAGCACTTTTTCATGGAACGCCGCTTTCTGCGGATCAATTGGACGATAGAGTTCCGCCAGCCGATGATGAAGCAACTTCGGCTGATAACCAATGCCCAATGCGGTTTCATAAGCCAGGATGGCTTCCTTGGCTTTGCCCAATCGTTCGAGTCCCACTCCGAGATGAAAATGTGCTTCCGGAAAAAAGTGGATCAAGCCCACTGCCTGCAGTGATTTTTCGACTGCACTCTCAGCTTCACCGCGTTCCAGATGCACCCGGGCCAATCCATCAAACGCGGCCGGATTGTCAGGTTCGACCTCCAGTGACTTTTGAAAGGCGGCTTCGGCATCGTCCCACCGCTCCAACTGAAGATAGCCACGCCCAAGCTGATTGAGCAATTGGGGGTGGTTGGCTCCAGAACGCTCGGCCGCCTGCAAGTGGTTCAGCGCAAGGGTCCGGTTTCCTTCAGCAAAGGCCAGATCGGCGAAAATGAGTTGAACCTGGCTTAATTGTTGGGTGGCGGGCGGAGACGCCTCCAGTATCGCCCGCGCCTCGGGCAGCTTGCCGAGCCGCATTTGACAACAAGCCTGTGTCAAAACGCACCATTCATTTGAACCGTTCTCGGCTGCGAGTTCTTTGAGCATGGGGATGGCTTTGGCTTCTTGTGGCGTTCCGAGAAGCGCGCGAATCAGATTGGTCTTGTTATAAAGGATCGTATTCCGGATGTTCTTCTGAACATCTTCACCCGGCGCGGCGATATAACCCAGCTCCACCAGTTGCTGAACGGCCTGTGCCGCTTCCGCTGGGTCTTGACGGGCGTGTCCGGTGTGCAAACCAGCCTTGTCGTCACCGACTCCCTCCCAACTGAAAATCCGTTCGGGTTTCACCGGCTTTTCAAAAGCCTCCAGCCACGGACGGCCGTCCATGTCACTCCCAATCGGCAGGCCCAGCAGGGCCAGAATCGTCGGGGTCACATCCAGGACGGACGCGCCATACAGCCGGTCGCTTTTTTTGAGGTCGGGACCTTTGAGGCAGACGATTCCAAACGTGCGATGGCAGCCTTCCGGATCCTGCTTGCCCGCATCCAAGGCTGGACGGCGGCGGCCACATTCGTAACCGTGATCGCTGATCAAGATCACTGTTGTCTCAGCGTCCACATACTGAAGCAACACATGGAGCATCATGTCATGGAACCGATAACAGCCGCGCATGACATCCTGGTACAACTCAAAATCGCGTTCGCTCACTCCGTCCATCCGGGGCGGATGATACGGCATGAATTCGTGCCCGAACTGGTCAACGGCGTCGTAATAGACACCCATCAAGTTCCAAGGCTCGCTTTGAATGAGAGCCGTGGCCATTGCCTGAACCGTTGCAGCGCGGGCGAGCCTGCGAGCCAGCTTCAGGGGACGGTCGTCTTGTTTCAAATCAATCTCGGCCAGACGCGGAATAAATGGCAGCAAATCCCCGGGCAGGAGACTATCGGTGGGCACACGCAAAGCTGCGGCGTCCTTGGCAAACTCAGATGGATACACAGATTTACTATTGGCCAATTCCACTGTTTTCTCTTTCAGCGGCAGGCGCAGAAACTGGTCGGTGATCATGACCCCGTTAATCGGCTCGGCCGGGTCGCTGGCGAACCAGCCGACGATGTTCGACTTCAGATCATTTTGGCTGAGGATGTTCCAAATGGCCTTGCACTTGCGGGATGTGCTGCGAACCGGCCCGATGCCGCTGCCATCAGGCAAAGGCTCGGTGAAACCATAAATGCCATGCTTATCCGCGCGTTTGCCGGTGGCAATGGACGTCCACAGCATGGGGGATAGCACCGGTTGAAGGGTGGCTAGGTTGCCGCGCAGTCCGCCTTTGAGGAGCTGGGCCAGGGCCGGCATCTGACCGTTCTGAAGCAGCGGATCAATCATCTCCCAGTCCGCTGAATCCCAGCCAATCAGAAGTATTTTTTTTCCGGGCGCTTGGGCCATAGATTGATAAGAAAGTAAACCAAACGGGCAGCTTTTATACTGCCCGTTTGGTACCTTTGTAAATCACCAACTGAAGGCTTATTGGGTTCGCTGACGACGAACGCGGCGCAAGGCAAGACCCGCTATTCCAGCGGCCAGCAATGCCAGTGATGAAGGCTCAGGAACTTCGCCGATCGTAATGCCGGCGTTGGGCGTCTGGTTGTAATAAATGCCCGTGACCGTCGCACTGAAGTCGCCGTAAACGCCAGGAGCGCCGTTGACCTGAACATCCATGTAGCCAAAATGAACCAGACCGTCGGTTGCGCCGGTAAACTGAAATCCCACTGCTTGGGCACCTTCGCTAGCGGGGAAATTGTTGAACAAGTACGTTGAAGTGCCATGACTGCTGTTGGCCAGAAAGTTCTTGTATGTTGGTTTTGATTCGCCCGGGGTAAGGGAGTTTCCAATGGGGCCTACGTACTGCCCGACCGTCCAAGGAATAATATATCTGCTGGAGGTCGGGTTGAGTGCGAAGCTGGTGGCTGCCGGTGTTCCGCCGAACGTAACGCGCCAAGTATTGGGAACAAAGTTAAATTCGTTGCCGCCGCCATCAATGTTCAGGTAGAAATAATCCTGATTGGGACCTTGGCCGTTTGGAACTCCAAGAGCAAGGGGATAAGTCATGGAATTACCATTAACAAGCACGGAAGATTGAACGACCTGCCCCTCGGCACCTTGACCGGCAAAAAACGCCCCCACGCCAGCCGCCGTTGTATAGGCCAGCAGGCGCTTCTGTGAATCAGTTGTTAACGGGGTGATCTGTCTGACGTTTTTCTTGGTTTTCATTGTGAACCTCTTCGAATTTCGATTTTATAATTTGTGTTTTTAATCTTGACCGTCCTTTATGCTATCAACACTGGTGTGGTTCCGCCATAGCCTGTTTTGGGGGGATATAACGCTTAATAATACAGTATTGTTCTTGAATAAAATACAATGCTGAACCATTTGCTCCAGCAAAGATGAACGTTTTTGAGCCATTCTCCTCTTAATAAACTCAAAAATAACCTGCACCATGTCACCGGCTGGAAAATTGTGGTTTTCCATACCTGAAGCAGACCACCGGTGAAAGCGCGCTTGCCGACAACTCAATTCTTTGACTTTATCAGATATAAACCCAGCGCGCAACTTTTACACCGCCCATTTGGAAATTGTCTAAATCTCCGGATGGCTATTTATTTCTTCCGCTCGCGGCGCTCGCGGCGAGCTGCCATCCCCGCCACTCCGGCCGCCAGCAAAGCGAGCGAGGATGGCTCGGAATCAGAAACCACGCCGATAGTGATGCCCTTGGGCGTTTCAGCAAACAGGATTTCCTGCGCTGCAACCAGCAACCGAACATTTTTAACGGTTTCCTTTTCGTTGCTCACTTCCCTTTTCATTCCTTTAACCGTCACTTTTCAATGGCGTATGCGAAAGAATTGAGCATTCGCGCCCGTGCCAGTCGTGACCGCCTGATAATAGGCCAAGGGCTTGGCGCCATTCGGGCTTGCGATGCTGAGGAGCGTGAACGCAGCTCCGTTATCGGTGGTCCAATTGGCCGACGCACCGAGGGCAGGACTGGTTTGCAGCGTGAACTCCCCCACCGGAGTATTGGTGTTCGAGCTAAAGGTGATTGTGACCTGATTCCCCGCTGCGACGACGATATTGCTAACGACGATCGCCTCCGGCACGGTAATGCCAGCGTTTGCCGTCTCGTTATAATACACATCATTGATGGTTACCGAAGTAATAATTTTCTGGCCTGCACTGTTTGTAGAGCCATTGACCCGAACATCCATGTAGCCGAAATGCGTCTGGCCGTCAACGCCGCTGACAAACGAAAACCCCATCGCCGCGCTCTTCGGAAATTTGCTATTAAGATATAAGCCAGCAGCGTAGGAGATTGCCAGGCGGGGTTGATAAGTCGGCACAAAACCGGTGCTGGCGTTGATGGTCTCTCCGCCGAGCCAGGCATGGATATAAGAACTTGCACTATCGTTGAGAACCACGTTGTTGGTAATGCCTATGCTGTTAGGTAACCCATGCACATCAGCTACTTGCGAGTTGGCGGGCACGTCGCCCTCGCCGAAAACGACAATTGCAAAATCATTCGTGCCGTCGCCCTCAACATCAAACGGAAATACAGTCGTGTTCGTGCCCGGAGCAGCCGGCAGGGTGGCAGGATACGGCGCAAACGCCGCAGACTCGACGACCTGCGCCTGAACATTCTGGCCGGTGAATAATGCCCCCAAGCCGGCAGCAGTCGTGTAGGCAACCAAGCGCTTCTGTGAATCCGGTGCTAAACGCGTTATTTGCCCTGTATTTTTTTTGGTTTTCATGGTCAGCCCTTTATAATTTTTATTTTAGTGGTTTAGTAGTTTAAAATCTTAAACATGAATCTATCTGATGCTATCAATATTGTAACGCTTCCGCCATAGCCTGTTTTGGGGGGGTACGACATCTTCGTAATAATGCTTCATTGATGATTCAGAAACCATGTCCTGTGGACATGGTTAGAGGCAAAGGCTAGGCCAAAGGAACTGCTCATGGTAATTCGGTTCTCGCGTTGTCCCCACAACGAACGAGAAAGGAAGAACACATGAGCAGATTCCGAAAGCAATCGCATACGATCTGGTATTGCGAATATCACATTGTTTGGTGTCCGAAGTATAGGTATCGGGTGTTGGCAGGGAAGATAAAAGAGGAGGCGGAGTTGTGTATTCGGGAGCAGAGTCGGCAAATGGAGTGTGAGGTGGTGGAGTTGAATGTGCAGGCCGATCACGTGCATTTGGTGGTGATGATTCCGCCGAAGGTGCGGATCTCGGATTACATGGGGCGGTTGAAGGGCAAAAGCGCAATCCGACTGTTTGGGGCGTTCCGCGACCTGCGGCGGCGACCGTATTGGGGCAACCACTTCTGGGTGGAGGGTTACTGTGTGGGCACGGTGGGGTTGGATGAAGAAAAGATACGGAAGTATGTAAAATATCAAGAACAGCAGGAACAGAGACAGGAAGAGTTTCGGTTTAGCCGATAACGACAAAACCGGGGATGACGCGCGTGGCCCAGCCCCCTGTGGGGGCTGGGCTTTGCCCCCTTATAGGGGGCAGATTCAAAACCACGCGCTTTGCGCGTGGTTTCTTTATTGGTTTGGTATAAAATATCGCTTTTGACCCGTTGGGAATATACCGTCATCGTCTCTTTTAAAAATCACGGTAAAACAAGCCTTTGAGCACGCGCTATCGCTCGACGGGGCACGCCTCGGCGTTGGGGTGTGGGCAACAAAGGTTTGATGACTTCCCATCGGGCGTCGGTCTGTCTCGCATCCATCATGTTGGCAATCTTACTCGAACAATCCCTGTTAAATGGAATCTAAAAACCTGTTCGCCCCCCCCAAAACAGGGTATGGCTAAAGCAACTCCAAAGTGTAAATTGGCTCCGAGAAAATGATCAATCGGCAGACCATGAGAAAATTTAAATCCGGATTACCAACAGCAGGTCTCAATGCTTTCACGCTCATTGAGCTGCTGGTTGTCATCGCCATCATCGCCATCTTGGCGGCGATGTTGCTGCCGGCCCTGGCCGCAGCCAAGGCCAAGGCCAAAGCGATTGCCTGTGTGAACAACGAAAAAGAGATTGCGGTGGGTTATTTGATGTACGCCAGCGACAACAGCGATAATTTGCCAATCGCAGCCGTCAACACCGGTGGCACAGTCGCATTGCCCACGGAGTGGGAAGTCGAAATCAGTCCCTATCTCACTAAGGCAACCACGAACAATTATACAATAACGACCGTTGGCACTGTCTTCAAATGCCCCTCCGCAAATCTGGATTTGTTGTATAAGCTCGCTGACTCCGCCAACGACACAAACGTTCTTGCCTTTGGCGGATACGGACACAACTTTCCGTATTTAGGCTATACTGTAAATTATTTCCAAGTGCAGTATCAACGGCAAAAGCTTGCTTCAATAACAAGACCATCGGCTACCATTTTCAACAGCGACGCGTTGGACCCCATGCCCAGCGACTACACTGCGACGCTTGAATTTTTCGGGTATTCTTATGCCCCCAGCCAGATTCCAGGGCATTTGCCCAACCATACTTACACCCGACATGGGAAGGGTGGCAACTATGCGATGGCGGATGGGCATGTTGAATTCATGACTTGGACGCAAGTCTCAGCAGGACTAAATGGCCAGCAGGACTGGTATTGGATGATAAAAAAATAGTCGGCCCAATAATCTTATCAGACAAGCGGAAGGCGAACCGCGAACGGCGAATGAGCCGTTGAGCGTACTCGGATACCATTTGGGAAGGCTCGGAAGGTGCAAATCCGCCGATAGGGCCCGTTTTGGCGTCGGGTCAAACAGGCAAACAAATAGATCAAGCTTTAACGAAGCGCTTCAACTTAGGCTTCCTTCGTATTTTATCTTCCCACCCTCAATGTTCGATTTGGGGTTTCAATGGCTTATGCGAAAGAATTGGGCAGGACCACCCGAACCGGTCGTGACTGCCTGATAAACTCCGGGGCCGCTGCTCGAAATCACAGCTCCGGCATCGGCCGTCCAATTGGCCGACGCACCGAGCACAGGGCTGGTCTCAAGCGTGAAGGCCGAGGTTGCAGCATTGTCAGTCGAGGTAAAGTTGATTGTGACCGAATTTCCCTGCCCAACGTTGATCCTAGTGATGGTAACAACCACCGGAGCCGCCCCAATTGTGATGTCGGCGTTGGGCGTCTTGTTATAATAAATACCATTGACCGTCGCCGTAAAGTCGCCGAAAGCACCTTTAGTCCCGTTGATCTGAATATCCATGTAACCGAAATGCGTCTGACCGTCGCCGCCAGTGAAACTAAATCCCATTTCAAATGGACCCAGTGCTCCATTATTGGTGCTGAAATTGTTGAATAAATAATAGCTGTGTTGAAAGGAGCTGTTTGCCAGGAAACGTTTGTAAGTCGGTGACGAGCCGGTGGTGGCGTTGAGGGTCATCCCGTTGGTCCAAGGAATCACATAGGCATTGGAGGAAGGGTTAAGGATGAGGTTGGTAAGCGGTGTTCCAGAGATGTCAACGCGCCACGTATTGACGTCGAGGTTGAAATCGTTTGTGGTGTCGCCATCAATATCCAGATAAAAATATGTATGATAATATCCCGTACCCGCTCCCGGAACCAGCGTGTGGGGATACGGGGCGAGGGCTTGAGACTCGGTAACCTGTCCCTCAACACTATGGCCGGCAAAGAATGCCCCCACGCTGGCGGCGGTCGCGTAAGCCAGGAGGCGATTTTCTGAATCAGGTGTCAACCGGTTGTTTTGCTTAATATTTCTTTTGATTTTCATTGTCCGCTTCCGGATCTTTTGTTTTGCCGATTTTAAAGCTTAAACGTAACTGTCTGAAATATATCAACGATGTGGCGTTTCCGCCATCCCCCGTTTGGGGGATTACATTCTCGGTAACCCCTAAAATAGGCTATAGCAAAAGCGTCCCAGTGTTGTAATATTAGGGATGATAGCAACGCGCACAGACACGCAGATGACTTTATGAAACCATTTTCCCTTCAAAGCCGGGTGCCTTTTCTATTATGTGCGCTGGCACTCTTCATTGGCACGCGCGCAGACGCTGACAGCACGAATCGGGGTGTATGGTGCTGGAAAACCCCAGGCCCGTACGGATTGGATTACATCATCGGCACCAATGCCCTTCAGAATGCAGCGGTGTCACAGTTCAAATCTTGGGGCATCAGCCATGTGTACGGCTCTTATGGTGACCAACTCAAGACCGTACAAGGCCAGGTGGCTCTTGCTGGTTGGAATTCCTTGTTAAGCAGCAACGGCATCGGGTCCCAACTGCTCATTTCCGACACCTCGTTTGGCTCCGGTGATAACAACATTCTGGTCGAGATGATCAACTTCAACAAGAATCAACCGGCGGCCGCGCAGTGCAAAGCCGTCCATTTGGACATCGAGCCGTGGGCTTTATCAACGTGGGGTCAGGGCAGCAATTACCAAATATTGGTCAGTCTCGCCGGGACCTATCAGCAAGTGCGTACCGAACTGAATACCAACGGGGAAACCAACGTTCTGATTTACGCCGACCTGGACGATTGGTTCGACAGTTCGCCCACCATCAACTGGCCTTCGGACACCGTGCGTGATCAATGGTATGCAGGCATTCTCACGAACCTGGCGGGCTTTACGCTCATGGCTTATGACCAGCCCACTTTTTCCGGGCTCGTGAATGTCGTTTCCTGGGAAATGACCAATTGCCCCGGAGCGGTGCGCGTGGGGATTGACGCGGGCGCGGGCGAAACGTGGTCCAATCTCAGCGCGTTTTGGGCCGTGGCCAACCAGATCGAATCCAATTACACCGATTCGGCCGGCGTTGACATCTATGATTTCATCACCGTGGAGCAGGAAGTGCCTCCCGTCCTCGGTTTTGGCTCGTCACCACCTTTAAGCCCAAACGGTTTTAACCTGATGGTTCAAGGACCAGTCGCGTCAAATTATGTCGTTCAAGCCTCGACCGACCTCTTCAATTGGCAGACGGTCACGAATTTTTTGAGCACGACTTGGCTGACCTATTTCACTGACCCGGCAGCGACCAATTATTCTTATCAGTTTTATCGTGTAATACCGTGATGTGGCGCCAAACGCGAAGAGAACTTGCTTCACTTCAACGCTGGGGCGCCACTGCCATAGCCTGTTTTAGGGGTGTGAAATTCCTCGAAGAGGGTTTAGTGTGAGCCAAAACAGATGAGTCCGAAGATTGTTTCTGGTCGAATTGCCGCTGGCGTGGTTGGCTTCGGTCTTGCCTTCTCTCTCTTGCCGCTTCGGGGCCAGTCGCCGTCCATTATCACTACGAACCTGCCTGCGTACGGTGCGCAAGGCAATCTCAGCGGTTGGGTGGTGAACGCTGATCCCGCGACCAATGCTGTAGCAGTGTATGACTACGTCGCCGGGGCGTGGTACAGCAAGCCCGGTTGCGCCGGCCCATTGACCCCGATTCAGCCGGACGGCAGTTGGAGTGCATATATTACACCGGGCGCTTCGGATCCCACCGCAACCGAAATTGCCGCGTTCCTCGTGCCCACGAATTACACTCAGGCTTGTGTGAACGGCGCGTCTGGCTTGCCAATCCCGCCACAGGCGGAGGCGGTGGTTTACGCCAACCGCGTCAATCCCAGCGCGCGACAGTTTAATTTTTCCGGTTACGGTTGGTCGGTGCGCAACACCACGGCCGCCTCCGGTCCCGGTCCAAACTATTTTTCCAACAGCACCAACAATGTCTGGGTGGACGCTCAAGGACAACTGCACATGAAAATCACCTACACCAACGGCGTCTGGGAATGTGCGGAAGTCACCAGTGACCGCAGCTTCGGGTACGGACAATACCGGTTTACGGTCAGCGCCCCCGCCAATAGTGTGGATCCGAACGCGGTGCTCGGACTGTTCATCTACAGCAACGACAACGTGTATAATTACCGTGAAGTTGACATCGAACTGTCGCGTTGGAATTATGCCTTTGGCACCAACAACGTGGAAGATTACGCCGTCGCCCCCTATGGCGCCGGCCAAGTGCTGAGGTTCCCGCTGCCAGCGGGCGTGACCATCTCCACACACAGTTTCATCTGGCAACCCAATAACGTCGCCTTTCAAAGCCTGAACGGCAGCTTTGCCTCGCCACCGGCAGGCACCAATCTGCTCCAGAGTTGGAACTGTTCCGTGGGAATCCCGCCGGAGGGAGGCGAACAGGTTCACATCAATTTGTGGCTCGACAAGGGCAACCCGCCCGCGAACGGCCAGCCCGTGGAAGTCATCATCTCGAACTTTGAGTTTGTCCCTTTGGGGCCGCCGCAGCCCGCGCAATTGCGCCAGGCGACCGTCCTGCCCAACGGCAATGTTTTGTTGAACGCGCAAGGCGTGGCCGACTGGCATTATCAGATACTTTCTTCCTCCAACTTGTCGGACTGGTTGGTCATTGGAAACGTTTTGGCCACCAACAGCGTAATAAGCTATTCCAGTTTGCCGGCTTTGTTTCAGTTTACGGACACCAATCCAGTTTCTTTGGAGTCCTCCTTTTACCGCACCTTGACCGAGCCGTGATACGCAGGCTGGGGTCGCAGCTCAATCGAGAGGGCGTCTCGTTTGCAAAAAATTCAGACTGTTGCCCTCAATTTCCTCCAATTGGATGGACAAGGACAAATCCAATAGAATTAACCGTTCTGGAAATGTTTACATAGACACGAGTGGACCCGTATATCCCTCGGTTTTTTTCGACTAGGTGGAAAGCGACAAACTGTCAGGAAAATTACTTTGGCGCAATTCTGTCGAGCGTATTTCGCTTGCCATTCTGCTACGGTAACACAAGTGCGGTTTGTGCCAGGGTTTGCTGAATTACAAAGGATCAGCGCGCGCGATCGTCTTTCGGTTTTCCACCAAAGACGCGAGCTTTTTTTCGGCAGCATTCAAATCTGTCGCCTCTTGGGGGAGAGCAGGCTGGGCTGCGGGTGCCATTCTCTCTCCTTGCGTGCCGGATTGAGGAGAAATCCTCGATGCCTCGGGGTAAGCCCGGCGTGTCAGCCACCCACTACCAATCAACCACCAAGCAACCACCAGATTAAATACGATGGGCAAAACCGCTGTGATGATGTCGCTTTTGGCTGCGGTTTCAATGGCTCCCAGGTCCAGCATTGGTGGCACGGCGCTTAACCCGAAATAAAGAAACACAAGTCCCAAAAGCCGGACCGCCAGGCCGAAGATGTCTTTGAATATATCTCCCGATTTCATGGCGCGTTGAATCTATTCGTGCTTGATTTGGATGCGTTCACCGTCGGTGGCAAGTCTAAAGGCGCCCTTGACTTGTTCAAGCACTATCCCTTTTGTGAACAAGCCGCCCAATTCGGGTCACGAATGCCTTCGTTTCAATAATCTGTTATTTCATCTTAGACACACCGGGTTGGTTTAGTTAATTATTGCCCCCATGTTTTTGGGCCCGGGCTTTAGCAAGTCAGTTCATGCAAGTGGAAATGCGCGCCGGTCCGTCTTTCATGTTTTATTGGTTTTATTGGCATTCCAGGTTTTCCCCTCTATCAGCATCGCGCTCCCCAGCCGATTGGTCTTGGGCTTGGATGGGGTTGCTTATCGCGACATGAGAGCTTTGCAGGCAGGGGTCACCTACACGAATGTTTGGGGAACGCGGTTGCATCGTCAGGCGTTCAGTTTCAAGGAGGGATATTATCCGGTCAGCCGTATGGTCTCAACGTTTCCCTCCACAAGCGACGTCGCGTGGACCGACATTTACGGCGACCGCCCGCTGCCCGGTTATCAACGCACGTATTTCAGCGCGGCGGCGAATTCACAAATCGTCATCAACGGCATCACTACCACGATGGAGCACGAACACCAGATGGATTGGGAACTGGAAAACAACATGTTCCGCACCATGGGTTACGTCTATCCGGTTCACACCTTCGAACTCGAGACGCGCGCGATGATCAGAGACTTCTGGGACGCCACGGATGACGATGCCAGCTATTACGTTTACATTCGTGCCACGGATGATGCCCAGCACCTCGACCGCGACATCTTCGCCATGCTTTGCCGGCTTGATGAACAGCTTCAGGCGATGCGCGCCCGCTACCGGGCGCAGGAGGGACGCGACCTGCAAATCCTGATTCTCTCCGATCACGGGCATAATCACGCCGACTCCTTCAAGCGCGTCCCAGTTGTGGATTTTCTGGAAAAGGCCGGTTACCGGATCACCGAATCCGTTAAGAGCGCCAAGGACGTTGTTCTGCCCACCACCGGCATCGAGGACTGGGTGGAAATCCACAACGCGCCTGACGCCACCACAACGCTCGTACCCTTGCTGACCCATCTGGAAGGCGCAGACCTCGTGACGGGTCGGGATCCGAATACCCCCAATCGTTTCCTCGTGATGAATTCCCGTGGCGAACGGGCCGACATTGACTGGAATTCGACCAACAACACCTACCGCTATTCCACGGAGCAAGGCGATCCGCTCGGCTACTCTCCGGTGGTCGAGGCGCTTGCCCGCAAGAAACTGCTGGCTGCCGACGGCTTTGCCACCGCCGACACCTGGATGGCGGCAACCATGACCAATCACTATCCGCTGGCGCTGGAGCGGATTGTCCGCGGTCTCACGCGAGTTACCCTCAATCCCGCGACCATTCTCATCAGCCTGAGCAACGGCTATGTTCATTGCGGCTGGCTGATGCAAAAAGGCGCGGACCTGTCAACCTTTAGCAGCACTCACGGTGCGCTGGACGCTCGCAATTCGGACGGCATTGTGTTGAGCAATTTTGAACGCACCCACGACACTTCCAGCGACCGCGTGGCCGAAATGTTCGATGATTTTCCGGGCCTGAACAATTTTCGGGCGAAGGAAGACGGCGCTGAGTTTGTCACCAGACACGAAGAATCACTCGTGCGAATCCCGCGCGACCCGTTTGCCCGGGATTACAAGCTGCTGCCGGCCAACCGAATTTTCCTTCGGGTCTGGTCGCCGGAATTGGTGAATTTGGATCAAAGCGCTCCGCTCAATGTGACGATTGAAAAAGTGAAACATTTTTCCAGCCCGCAGAACAGATGGGCGCCCAGACCGCCGCTTGTGCTCGGACAGCACCTGAGCTTCACTCAGCCGATTTCATTTCCGGACAAGTGCGATTACGAAAGAGTCTATGCGCTCCCATCCGATTTGATTTTGAAACCGCACACGGAATACCAGATTTCAGGATGGGTGCGCGACCGGAACAAAAGCATCAGCCTCTTTGAATTCAACTTTTACACCGACAACCAAGGCCGGCCGGCAGCATATTGAGCAGTGAAAGAATTTTTCAGATGGGTTGACGCAATTTCAATCGTCAGGTGACATCCGTCAATTCAACTTCGGCGGCTCCCACTTCATTCCATGCGCCTCGGCAACGGCTTTGTGGGTCAGCTTGCCGTCCATGACATTGATGCCGCTGGCGAGTCCCGGATGCAGATGGCACGCCTCAGCCAACCCGTGGTCCGCGAGCGCTTCGATGTAACGATACGTCACGTTGGTGAGCGCCTGGGTGGCCGTGCGGGCGTAGGCGCCGGGCATGTTCGTCACGCAATAGTGCGTCACGCCTTCCTCGACAAACACCGGATCGTGATGCGTCGTCGGGCGCGAGGTTTCGGCGCAGCCGCCTTGATCAATCGCAATATCCACAAACACGCTGCCCGGTCTCATACAGCGGAGCATTTCGCGCGTCACCAGCCGGGGCGCGCGGGCGCCGGGCACAAGCACCGCGCCGATGAGCAGGTCCACCTCCGGCAACAATTCGTGCAAATGCATTTCATTCGAATACAACGTGTGCGCCGTGTGCAACGTGATGTCGAGAAACCGCATCCGTTCGAGGTCCACTTCCAGAATCGTCACGTCCGCGCCGAGACCCTGGCCCATGCGCGCGGCGTTGATGCCGGAAGTACCGCCGCCCAGCACCACGATTTTGCCCGGCAACACGCCCGGCACGCCGCCCAGCAGCACGCCGCTGCCGCCAAAATGTTTCGCCAGAAAATAGCCGCCCACCAGCACGGACATGCGGCCCGCAATTTCGCTCATCGGTTCGAGCAGGGGCAGGCGACGGTTGACCTCGACGGTTTCGTAAGCGAGCGCGGTGACCCCGGACCGCATCAACGCCTCCGTGAGCGGCTGGCTGGCCGCGAGATGCAGGTAGGTGAAAAGAATCTGTCCGCGCCGCAACAGGCTGAATTCGGACGGCAACGGCTCCTTGACCTTCACAATCAAATCCGCCTTTGCAAACACCGCGGCGTGCGAATCCACCAGAACCGCGCCGGCGTGTTCGTATTCGGCGTCGGGAAAACCCGTGCCCGCGCCCGCGCCGCGTTCCACGACCACCTCATGGCCGCGTTTGACGAGTTGATAGACGCCGGAAGGCAGCAACGCCACGCGAAATTCCTGCTCTTTGATTTCCTTGGGCAGGCCGATAATCAGTAAGCGTCACGCGGAGCACCTCTATTCAATGAAGTCCTAGGCGTCGTAGCATAGGGGCTACGATGAATACGACACCCACCGATGAAATGATCTTGAAAACCGATGTGCTGGGGCGAGTGAAGATGCCCTTGGCGCGGCGCGAGCAGTTACTGGACGAGTTTGAGCGGAGTGGATTGAGCGGGCAGAAGTTTGCGGAGTTGGTCGGCGTCAAATATCCAACGTTTGCGACCTGGGCGCAGAAACGGCGGCGGGTACGCGGCGTGTATCCGGTAAAAGCGCCGGCCCCGAGAACGAACCAGGTGAAGTGGCTAGAAGCGGTGGTGGAAGAGGCGCGAAGCCGTGATGATAAAAATCTGTTGTCGCTGGTGTTAGAGTTGCCTGGTGGAGCGAAGACGCAAATCAACGATGCCAAACAGGCAGCCTTAGCGGCAGTGCTGCTGCGGGCGCTGCAAAATGCATGTTAAGCTTTTCGGGCAGCCTGAAAGTGTTCGTGGCGGTGGAAGCCTGCGACATGCGCAAAGGGTTCAACGGTCTGCACGCTGTGGTGACGGAGCGATTGGGTGAAGAGCCGCGCGCCGGGGCGCTCTTTGTATTTTGCAATCGGCGGCGCACCCGGATCAAAATCCTGTGCTGGGACGGAACGGGTTTGTGGGTGTTGACCAAGCGGTTGGAGCAAGGGACTTTTTCCTGGCCCCGGAACGTGGAGCCGGGGACAACCAAGTTGAAGCTGACGCCGCAGGCGCTGGCGATGCTGACCGACGGAGTGGATTTGCGTGGAGCCAAACTGCGGCCCTGGTACGAGCGCGAGATGTAAAAAACCTTGCGCGAAAATTTCCCCGCAAAGTTTGAACAAGCAGCGGGCTAGAGCGTCAGAGAACGCAACCGATGATGCCGCGCGAAAAAGAACTCGCCCGCCAGTTGGCAGAATGCCAGGAGGCATTGGCACAGAGCCGTCGGGAGAATGAACTGCTGCGGCAGAAGATCGACTTGCTCATTCGGCGTGTGTTTGGTTCCAGCAGCGAACGGTTGGATCGGGCACAACTGGAACTCCTCTTACAGGAACTGCCGGAAAGTTCGGTCATCACTCTGGAAGAAACTCCGCCGCCGGCGGTTGTCTCTCCAAAACGTTCTTGCCGGCAACGCACGCTTCGTCTGCCGGCGAACCTGCCGGTGGTGGAAGCAGTGATTGACCCGGAGCCGGTGAAGCAAACGCCCCAAGACTGGCGTTGTATCGGCCAGGAAGTCAGCGAGCAACTGGACTTTGAGCCGGCGCGTTTTCTGCGCCGCCGGACCATTCGCCGCAAATACGTTCACCGCGTCAACTCGGACTGCGCGCCAATAATTGCGCCCTTGCCCGAACGGCTGTTGGATCGCAGCCTGCCCGCGCCGGGACTGCTGGCGCAGATTTTGGTCGGCAAATACTGCGACCACTTGCCGTTGTATCGGCAGGAACAAATCTTTCTGCAACGCCACCGGGTTCACCTGCCCCGGCAAACGCTGGCGCGGTGGGTGGCGTTGGCCGCCGACTGGCTCAAGCCGATTTATGAACACATCCGCACCGGCGTGATGGCGGGCGGCTATGTGCAGGTGGATGAAACACCGATTGATTATTTGGAGCCGGGCAACGGCAAGACCAAGCAAGGTTATCTCTGGACGGGCAGTCGTCCTGGCGGCGACGTGTTTTACCGCTGGGAAACCAGTCGTGCTGCGGCCTGCCTGGATAACGTCATCCCTTTGAATTTTAGCGGTACGCTGCAATGCGATGGTTACTCGGCTTATCGCACCTTTGCCAACGGACGCGCTGGAACGATTGAATTGGCCGGCTGCTGGGCACATGTGCGGCGGAAGTTTTATGAAGCGATGGAACAAGCGCCCCGAACCGCGGCTTGGCTCGTGCGGCAAATCCAACACCTTTACCGGATCGAAGCTGCTTTGCGCGAACACCGCACCGGTCCCCGGCTGCGCCAGGCCGTGCGCGCCAGCCAAAGCCGCCCCATCGTTGAACGCCTCCAACGCGCCTTGGGCCGGCTCAAAGCCAGCGGACGTTACCTGCCGCAGAGCTTGCTGGGCCAAGCCATTGATTACACGCTGGGCCAATGGCCAACGCTGAAAGTGTATCTGCAAAACGGTCGCGTGGAGTTGGACAACAACTTGGTCGAAAACGCCATCCGCCCCACCGCCATCGGCAAGAAAAACTGGCTCTTCATCGGCGATGCCGATGCCGGTCAACGCAGCGCCATTATCTACACGGTCATCGAAAGTTGCCGTCGGCGCGGCCTTGATCCTTACACCTACCTGCGCGAAGTCCTCACGCGGCTGCCCAGCATGACCAACTGGCAAATCCCGGAAGTGACGCCCCAAACCTGGGCCAAAGCACAACTGCCGGTGCAACGGCTCGCATCATAAACGTCATACCGTATATGGTATGACACTTACGACTCCACTACAGTTGCTCTGTCAAGAAGGTGCTCCACGTGACGCTTACGATAATCATGGAGCCAAGGTGCAATCGCCGGGACCGACAAGCAAGCGGTTTGGTGGCCGCAAAGAATTGTAGAGCAGGCTTTCCAGCCTGCTGGTTCCGGCGACTTTCCAGTCGCCAGTGTCAGGAACACGGAACTGGAAAGTTCCGTCAACCCGCAGGCTGAAAAGCCTGCGTTACAGTCCCGCATCTGGACGATACGCACGACTCCATTGCCAGTCTTCCGGTTGCCGGCAAAGTCCGGCATTCACCGGATTCATCGTGGTGTAATGGCAACAACGGGTAAGGTCGTCATCATCGCGCACAAGGTGGTCGTAGGATTCCACCTGCCAGAACGTTGTACCAGTGCGTTTTAAAATTCGATTGGCTTCTCGGGCGGTAAAACCCTTCCAGCTTTTCAAAATCCGGCTCAAAGTCCAATCCGCTCGCGGATGCAGCACAGCATGGACGTGGTTCGGCATCACGACCCAAGCATGTAAATCGAACCGCTGGCCGGCTTGGAATTGGATGGCATTGGCCACCATGCCGGCGATTTCCGGTCGGGCCAGCCAGCAATCACCGTGGCCGGCATCGAGATAATGATCCACGCGCGCGGAATACCAACGGAACAACTCCTCCTGTTCGTGCCAGGTCAGTGGTCGTTTGGCGGCCTGAGCCTGGGCGATGATGGCTTCGCGCTCGGCCTTGAATTTGAGCAGGACGTCCTTGGGCAAAGTGCCGGCGAGCCGGAAGGTGACAAAGTAAGCAGCGCCTTCGCGCTTCAGATGGGGAAGGACGCCCCGCGAATGCAGACCGGACACAAGCTTGCGCGAGGCCGGTTCGAGGCTGCGGGAATCCATAACCGCAAAATGCGCCGTCGCTTATCGGCGAGCAAGCGCGCGTTTCGGCGTAGCGCAGACATTCCTGTCTGCGGGTTAACGGGACATTCCTGTCCCGTGGTTCCAAACCGGAAACGATTTTCCGATACTGGCGACTGGCCGCCGACGCGCCGGAGCGGTGCTATGGCGACTGGAAAGTCGCCAAAACCCGCAGGCTGGAAAGCCTGCGCTACGGCGTCTGGCGCGTTCAATAAACCAAAACCAGCACCGTTGCCGCCTGCGCCTGCTTTACCACGTCCTCAAACTTTTTATCAACCGCATTCGGTTTTTTCAGCTTGGTCTCCACCATGCCCGCGCCCGTCAGCAACCGCACCTTCGGTAGATGACGCAAATCGTTTGACGCAGTAACAATGTGTGCGATTGGTTGAGGATGAAATCAGCACATGAGCAGGTAGCAGAAAGAGCCAGTCAAGATTTGAAATTGCATGGTATCAAAGGATGTAATGTCTCTGCTGGCCATTATAAATATAAAGGAAAACTAGCAGAACAGATTCGCCTTAACTGTTCAACGCCAGAATCTTTAATGAAAGCGAAACTCGTCGTGAACTATGTAAAATGGGCAGACTTAACTCCGACTACGGCGGCAAGTGGGGATCGAATTTGACCCGGCTCTAGCAACAGCTTCAGGGAAGTTGAAGTAAATAAAAACTCTTTGGAACATTGGCATTTATTGGCCAGGCGCAACTGAAATTGCCGTTGCAGTCAAAGTTGTTGGTTAATACAGGAATCCATTGGTTCAAGGGCGCCGCCAGGTTGGTGCTGCTCAACAAAACGAACCGTTCGCCAACTATTCCGCCGGTGACGCTCAAAGCCAGAGTTTTTCCTGATAATACGGTGCCAGTGATGTGCGGCTTGGGTTGGACACCAGGCGTTGCCAGGAACCCATAGGCATAGGTGGTGCTATTCAACCAGTAATAACCCACAATGTTGTTGCCGGAGATGCCGGACGCCTCCGTGCCCTGCTGTGCTCCCGGAACGTTCATCGTGATATAGCAACTGCCATTGTAAAGAAATCCCTGCCAGGTGCTGCCATTCCAGTAAGTACCCACCACGTCACTGCCGGAGATGCCATACGCATAAGTGATCTCAGCTGCCGGAGCGATCAAAGTCGTGTAGCTGCTGCCATCATAGAGAAACCCTTGCCAACTAACGCCGTTGAAGTAAAAACCCACGATATTATTCCCGGAGATGCCACGCGCATAAGTTTTAATCGCTCCCGGAACGTTCAGAATGCTATAGCGGCTGCCATCGTAAAGAAAACCATTAGTGGCATTGCTACTGTAGTAATAACCAACTACGTCATTCCCGGAGATGCCAAGGGCATAAGTGGAGGTTGCTCCCGGCACACTCAGGATGGTATATGTACTACCATTGTAGAGAAACCCACAATAGGTGCCGCTGCCATTTTGGTAAGTACCCACGATGTCATTTCCCGACACGCCATAAACCTCAGTGGAATATGCCCCCGGCACGTTTAGGGTGGTATAGTTGCTGCCGTTGTAGAGAAACCCTTGGTAGTTGGAGCTAGTTTCGTAAAAACCCACGATATTATTGCCGGAGATGCCGTATGGATAGGTGCCATCTGCCCCCGGAACGTTCAGGGTGGTATAATTGTATTGCGCTTGGCTGTTGAGGGTTGTGGCAAGGAGCAGCAGGGCCGCGCCCGTACAGGCCGCTACGCCGGATAGATGGGGCGCAGCGCACAGGGAGGGTTTGAGGTTCGGAAAGGGGCCACTCTCATTTGCTTTCATATCGGCAGCTTAATTGGTCTTCTCTGGAGAGCAAGCAACTTGATTCTTCCGATCACCAGAAAAGGCCCTCGTATGAATCCGGTGGGTACGGCCCCCAAAAAATCGTCGAATAAACTTCAACTTCGTCTGGCATTTTATTGGCCTTTTTCTCCCCGCAATGGTCGCAAAGCGGTTGGAGGTTTCTAAATGCCGATGTTCCACCCTTGCTCTGCGGGATAATGTGGTCGGTGTGCAGCGGCCTTTTTGCGGTGCTACGCCGATTGCAGCCGAAACATCTATAGTCGTATAATTTTTTGATCTGTCTTCTTACTATTACCGGGGGATTTTGTTGGCCGGGCATTTCGAGTGGAATATTGAAATGCTCCTCCAGATGCAAGTGCGACACCGACATCTGATCACCATTCCACGGCCTCAAACTTGTCCCGCACTTTTTACAGACATAAGCAAAATCTGCATCGACGTGTAACATCCGTTTCGTTCTTCGGACAACTGCCGATCCGGCGTGATATCCAACTTCATCCTGCCAATTTTTGCCGTAAATATATGGGCGGACAATCCCCGTCAAACTTTCCTCCAGCGCACAACCGTAACACACAGGCACGTTCAGCCATAGGTTCATAATCTGCATGAAAGTGCAATTCTTTCGACGTTGTTGGACATAGAATTTGCGCGCTTCACCATCACTAAATTGATCCAGTTCATGATTCAGCGCTGGCGAAAGCTCCACAGGCTCAATTGTCAAGAACGCTTCCATTCGGGCATTCAACATTCAAACGCCATTTGCTCATGTCATCCATCGCAAAAAACGATCGTGGGCGACGCGTTTAACATTGCGCGGCACGCACGCGAAGTTCCGCCATGACAAAATCTACATACAGAGTCACAAGCCAGCCCGAGCGTCGGGACGGTAGGTGGTATTTTCAAGTCTGGGACACGGCTACGAACCAAGGCTTTGAATGCATCACTTCCGCAACGTTTGAAAATAGAAATGCCAGTGTTCCTTTTGAAATCAAGCTCCACGATGAAGTTGAGTTGATTGTTCGCGAACGGATGCCAGGAACTTTTATTTTGGATGACATCAGGGCATTGAAACCAGCGTAGCAGAGCAGCGTCCATCCCGAAAAGTGTAGGCCGGCGTCGGCTTGCGCCATTTCCATTTCGGATTTGCGCCCCTGGCGGCGTGGTGTGTCGCGCTGCTGTGCTCGCGCCCATCGCACCGGCTGGCGCGCTCCGGCGCGTGCGGCACGCTTCGTGAAGCGAGTTGAGGATTGCGAATTTTTGTTCGTCAACGCTCGTAGCAGCGAACGTCAGTTCGCTCCATCTAAAAATCCCGTGAGAAGAATGAGCCGATTTACTTCGGCTGCTACGATTTTCGTCCCCGCAGGATTAGCGCACAACAAGCTCGCGCGCGTGGGCGATGGCGCCCGGTTGAACCGGGCGGACCTGATTGGGCATCAGAGTGACCACCGCAATCGTCTCGCCGTCCAGGGAAGTGAATTCGACTTCGTAGCCCGCCGCGCCGCGATGCACCAAAACCACCGTGCCGAGGTCGCCCGCATTCAAACCGTGTTCGGGCAGATCGCATGCGAGAATTACATCATCCAAATCGTTAATCATACGGCTGCTTTCTTTTTCAGCGGATAGGCGGTCACAAACCGAGGTATCCGTTCGCCACGTTCAATAAACCATATCGAACGGACTTCGGCAACTGTGCCGTTGGGCATGGCCATGTTGCCTTCCACGACCATGCGAATGCCCAATGGCGCGGCTTCTTCCCTGGCAATTTCGTTTTCAGCAGCATGCCGTCGTAATGCGCCGGTCATTGTCTGCCAGTTATCCGTGCTGAACCCCCGGCTCAGGAAAAGCGCGCCTTGCTTTTGCCGCGCCGATGCTCCGGGTTCAGCAGGTAAAGCACAACCTTTGCTTTCGGGACTTCGGCTTGATTGGCCAGCGGGAGTTTCACGATTTTACCGTCATGCGATGGGACATTCAAACGTCATTAGCCTGCATCGTCCATCTCAAAGTGCGGCGAGGCGTTGGCTTGCGCCATTTCAATTGCGGATTTGCGACCCTGGCTGCGTGGTGTGTCGCGCTGCTGTGTTCGCGCCCATTGCACCGGCTGGCGCGCTCCGGCGCGTGCGGCAGGCTTCGCGAAGCGAGTTGAGGATTGCGGATTTTTTGGAAACGGTTGCTCAACGGTCCCGCCAATAAAATGGCCGACGATGCAGGTGCATTACGGCTTTGATGTAGAGAACATCGGCACGGATGCTATAAACGATGGCGTAAGGGAAACGATTGAAATTGAGTTTGCGATTGTTGCCTTGAATTCCTTGAATTTTATGCCTGCGTTCGGGTTCAACCAAGATGCGGCGCAGCGTGCGTTCAAATTCATCAAGAAAGTGTCCGCCGAGGCCAGGTTGTCGCTCCTCGTACCACCATGCAGCAGCTTCCAATTCTTCGTCGGCTTCAGGATGGCTGACGACGTGCATGAAGTTTGGCACGAATCTCTCGAACCGTTTCCGTAACCGGACGGCAATTGACCTTGCCTTCTTCGATTTCGCGGGAGCGGCGGTCAATGACTTCCTGCCATTCTGTCTCGGCGTCCGCATCCACAGTGTCATCGAGGCTGGCGATGAGTTGGCGGGCCAAATAGGCCCGGTCGGATTGTGGCAGAGCCAACATTTCGGCGACTTTCTCAGCGGCTACGCTCATGCGGCTATAATATCGCCCGTTTTGGCCGGCTGACAAGTCGAAGGTAAGGTCAATACAACGTCAACGAGTCGGCAGTTCAGTCGTCGTAAAAACTCTTCCTTTTTCAGCGCAAATCATCTGCGCGGCGTATCGGCCGGAAAGCGCGGCTGATGGTAGTCCGCCACCCGCCACCACCCAATGGCCGGCCATGTAGAAGTCCGCAAGTCCGGGCAGCATGTAGGGAATGCGCCGGCCCAGAATGCCTGGCGTTGGCAGCCAGCCTTCGTAACTGCCCTGCCAGTTGCCAGTGTAACGGACAAACGTGGCTGGCGTCGCAATATCGGAACGGTCCAGGTTTTGAGCCAAACCGGGAAAACGTCTATCAAGGATGGTGATAATTTCCTTGGTAACGGCTTTCTTTTCGGCCCGGTAGCGGGCGGGGTCGCTCTTCTTCAAATTGGTCCAGAACTCATAGCTGGTCGGCAACCGGACCGTCATGACGGTGGTGCTTTCCGGGCAGAGTGCTGATTCGGAACCAAACGTTTCCACTTCCAGCCGGTGGTGCCGCGTTTGGTCGTCCACACGCAGCGACTGAGCCAATGGCAAATTGAGCGTGTGCGGCGCGTCCGGAAAAACTTTCTTGATGCCCAATGAAATCTGAATGATGGCCGGGAATGGCATACAATTCTCGTAGAGATAACGAATTCTTTTGTCCAGGAAACGGCCATCCAGCATCTTGAAAATCGTCGTATGCCCATCAGCGCAAGAAACAACCATTGAGGCAGGGACGACGATTCCATCATCGCAACGCACGCCGATGGCGCGATTGTTCCGAACGATGACCGAAGCCACTTTGGCCTTATATCGTATCGTTCCGCCGAGACGGGTGTAGCGGTCGGCAATCGCCATTGCAAAATCCCATGAGCCGCCGGCGACAAAACCGCAGTTCTTGCGGGTCCGGAACGCCAGCACCATCACGAGCACCAGGGCCGACATGTGTTCGTTGCTGGCGATGGAACTCAAGGCTTCGCGCACCAGATCGTTTTTATAGCGGGCCAGATAGGCGGTGATGGGGATGTTTTTCCATCGCAAGATGACGGGGAGCATGGGAAGCATCCGCAGGCCCAGCCTCATTTTTTCGTGGCGGGTCATCAACTCCACCGGCTTTGCGAGCGGCGGTTCCAACGGCGCGCAGCGGCGCGCCGCCCGCACCAGTTTGTCAATCAGTACGCTGTCTTCGGGCGCAACGCGTTTGAACTCGCGCGCAAGTTTGTCCAAGTCCGACGGCATCGAGAGGGATTTGCCGTCGGCATCTTCGACCCGGAGGATTTCATCGTGATCGAGAATTTTCCGGCCGGCGATGGCGCCCAGTTCCTGCCAGACTTGATGGAAAGCCGAAGGCGGCCGGGTACCGATCAGCCAGCGCAAACAGCCGTCAAAAACATACGGTCCTCGGTGCCAGGCCGTACACAACCCACCCGGAAGCAGGCTCGCCTCCAAAATCTCGGTCTGGATGCCGTTCATTTGCAGGTAACAACCGCAGGCAAGCCCGGCCACACCGGCGCCTATAATGATTACTTTTTCTCTTCCGGGAGCCGGAACAGCGGCGGGTTCGGGGGCCTTCGGCGTATTGCGCGGTGGTGCTTCGACTTGTGGCAATTCAGTAGCCATAAAATTTGCCTCTCGTAAAAATCGTAGGAGCCGACGTAAGGAGGCTCGTTATTTCCGATTTTCGATATACGATTGGCGTGCGGTCGGGGTGGAGGTGGACTCGTAATTCGTAAATCGCATATCGTAAATCGAATCGAAGACTCGTCACTGCGGCTTCTACAAAATAATTTAGAAGCGCCTTCATAAAATCCCGCCGTCAACTTTGAGGGCGGACCCGGTGATGTAGCTGGCGTCGGCGCTGGCCAAAAATCGCACCGTGGCTGCCACTTCTTCGGGCCTGCCAAACCGGCGCATGGGAATCCGCATCTGCGCGGCTTTTCTTTCTTCTTCGGCCAGATGGGACAGCGCCTCGGTTTCCACGTAGCCGGGACAAATGGCATTCACGGTGATGCCGATGCGCGCCACTTCCTTGGCCAGCGATTGGGTCAACGCGACCACTCCAGCCTTGGCGGCGGCGTAATTGGCCTGTCCGGCTGGAGCCAGGATTGCGCTCAAGGAAGACAAATTCACAATCCGCCCGGCACGCTGGCCGATCATGGCTGGCAACACAGCCTGGCAGCCGCGAAAAACGCCGTCGAGGTTTGTCGCCAGAACGCGGTCCCAAGAATCCGGCGGCATGGTGGCCAGGAGGGCATCTTCGTGACTGCCCGCGTTGTTTATCAATACGTCAATGCGGTTATGGCGCGCCAAGATTTCCGTAACCGCCTGTTTCCAGGATTCGGGAGCGGTGACATCCAGGGTGATGCAAAAGCACCGGCCGGAATTTTCCTGCGCCAGCCTGTCGGCGTGTTCGCGCCGGGAATGGATGCCGAGCCAGACGACGTTGTCGGGCGACTCGTGGAGGAAAGTGCGTGCGATGGCCTGACCCAAACGGCCGTTGGCTCCGGTAATCAAAATGACCCGCAAGCTCATGGCTGAATGTTGCCCTGAGACTTGCCAACCGACAAATGAGAAATGCCAGCCTCGGCGCGCACAAACCGCGCGCCAATTGCCTGCTGATTGGAACCAACCAAACTGACGTTGGCGGCAACGAATCGTCCGCCGGCCACCGCATCGCACGCCGTCACACATTGCCAGGCGGCGGCGGCCATCAGTCCCTCACCCAAGATACGCTTCGGGCTGATGCGCGGGCCGGTCCAATCACGCCAGGCGTTGAGTTCGGCTCCGTCCGTGCGCGGACTGGCCCCAACGCCGTCGCAGAGCAATTCTCCAGGAGAGCTTTTGCCCAGTTGATTGCGCATCAAGCGGGCAGCGTGCGCCCGGTGGTTTTGCATGGAGTAGGTGTGCGTGTCAGTGATGGCGGCCAATTCGACACCAGCGGACAGTTTCGGTTCCCGGCACAAACACACGGCACCGGCCCCCGCGGTGAGAGTGGCTGAACGTTCGAGATGACAGAGTGCATCCGCCAGTATCCAGTTGGTTTCTTCCGCGCCGATGACAAGGCACGCGTCCACGCGATTTTCCTCCAGCCATTGAGCGCCGAGAGAAATCCCTTGAAGAAAAGTGGCCGGATCGCCCACCATGGAAGTGGCCAACGAAATATTTCCCAGTACCGCCGCAAGATGACTGGCCGGGGCGGCATAAACCGTTTCGGGAAACAGGAGCGGACTGGCAGTCGCCGGATCCTTCAGTGTCTCCTCAAAAAATCGGCAGGAATAATTCACGCACCCGGTCTGAAGACTGACGATCAGTCCCAGACGAAACTTGGGATCGCAGTTCGTGCGTAAGCCCGCTGTCGCCTCAAGCGCGGTCGCCACAACATAGTGAGTAATTGAACTGGTGCGTCGCAGGCGGGGATGCGTTAGAAATTCAGGACGCATGGCGGGATTCGGCACCAGACGCGCCCGGAGCGGTTTCTCCCAACCGGGCCGCTCCAAGGATTGAGTGGGCAGGGGTTCGCCCTTGTGCAGCGCCTCGCACAGGGCGGCAACATTCCAACCGGCGGGTGATACCGCGCCCAATCCGGCGACGAAAATCCGGCTCATGCCCACCTCCTCAGAATCAAGGTGGCGTTGACACCGCCAAAACCGAATGAGTTGGACAGCGCAACATTCACACGCGCGTCCTGGGGTTTGCGCACGATGGGAAAGTTACAAGCCGGGTCGGGAGTTTCAAACAACGTTTCCGGCGGCAACCATTGTTCGCGCAAGGTCATCAGGCAGACCGCGGCCTCGACTGCGCCTGCGGCACCGAGGAGATGTCCGATACTGGCTTTGGTGGAACTCACGGGAAGAGTCTTAGCTTGTTGGCCAGCCCAATGACCGATGGCGATTGCTTCCGAACTGTCGTTGAGCACCGTGCCCGTGCCGTGAGCGTTGATGTAGTCAACGTCCTCGGGCGTGACGCCTGCGGTTGTGCAGGCCTGATTCATGACCATCAACGTCGTCTCGCCCTGCGGATGAGGTTGGGTGAGATGATGGTGGTCAATGGCCGTGGCATAGCCGATGAGTTCTCCCAAAATGGACGCGCCCCGGCGGCGTGCGCTTTCAAGAGTTTCGAGGGCGACGACAGCCGCGCCTTCGCCCAGCGCCAAGCCATCGCGACAGGCGTCGAACGGGCGGCAGACGGTGGTCGAGAGCGCCTGCAAGGCGTCGAAGCCTGAGAATACGAGTTCAGTGAGCGCGTCATAACCACCAGCAAGGGCGCACTCAGCTTGGCCGTAACGAATCAATTCCCAGGCGTGGCCGATGGCATTGCTGCCGGAGGCGCAGGCGTTCGAGACGATTGTGATCGGTCCATTGCAACCGAGGGCGTTGAGAACCATCCGCGCTTGGACCTGCGGCTGGTAGTAAACGGCCCGGGTGGGTTGACGGCGATGACAGCGCGGTGTTTGTACCGCTTGACGAAAATACGCTTCGCCGAATGACATGCCGCCTGCAGTCGTCCCCAAAACCAGCGGTAGATTCTCTGCAGGTTTCAAGCCGGATTGCTGCCAGGCCTCATGAGTTGCCAACAGCAGCAGGAAAGCCGCGCGGTCAAGTCTGTTGATTTGTTTACTGCTCAGGCGGGTTGGTGGCAGGGCTGCCGGCAAATCAACTTCCGCCGCGTTCTTCGACCGCTGGCGACTGACATCGAACAGTGACACGGGATGGAACGCCGTACGCCCTGCTCGAAAGCCTTCCGCATTGGGTTTCCAGCCCAAGCCCAGAGCCGTGATGATTCCGGCGCCGGTGATGACCACCCGCGGAGGCGCTTGGGGCGAAGACGTTTTCGGGAAGAGCATGACAGTGAGTGACTGTGGGATTTGGCTACACTAGGGAGCAGGCAGGTGATGACACACCACTAGCTGGCCGGGTTTTGCGCTTACAGCATAACTCGCATCGTTCAATTCGGTTTCAAAGTATAATCCCGCGCCATCACCAGGCAACGGAAAACCCGCCAGCAATTTGCTCCGGCGGGCAGAGTTTTGCCTCGATTCCCAAAGAGCTTCCGCTCAAGCTTCAACTGATGTTTGCAGCGAAGACATGCGCAGCGGTGATCCCTTGTCTCAACGAAGCGGGGACGATAATGCCTCTGGTGTCGGCTCTGAGGCGCTATCTTCCCTCGGTGATAGTCGTGGACGATGGTTCGATGGACGGCACAACGGCTCTGGCCGGGAACGCCGGTGCAGTGGTGGTCAGTCATGAGCGAAACCTTGGCAAGGGCGCGGCGCTCCGGACGGGTTTGTCGCAGGCGCTGAAGTCCGGCTTTGGATGGGCGGCGACACTCGATGGTGACGGCCAGCATGTCCCGGATCATTTGCCAGCCTTCCTGCGCTGTGCCGAACAAACCGGGGCCTTGCTGGTCGTGGGCAACCGCATGCATCATGCGCGCGCCATTCCTTGGCTACGCCGGGAGGTAAACCGCTGGATGAGCCGCCAACTGTCACGGCGAGCGCGTAGGCACCTGCCCGACACACAATGCGGCTTTCGTCTCATCCACCTGGAAACCTGGGCAAATCTGGCTCTGAATACCGAACATTTTGAGATCGAATCCGAGATGTTGATGGCCTTCCTGGCGGCCGGACATCCGGTTCGATTTTGTTCCCATCCGGGTCATCGGTCGCGGGCGGAGAAGCCATATCCGTCCGGTGATGGACTCGCTGCGTTGGTGGAAATGGTGGCGTGGGCTCAACCGTCCGGAAAGCTTATACGCGCAACGAGGTTCAAAAGCATGTGTAACCCTGCCCGCCGCGGCTCACGCCCCAGTCTCGCCCTAGTAAGACGCCGTCAAAGCAAAAACCAGCCGGCTTACTTGGAAGGATTCCAAACGTACTTTCCAGTCGTGTCAATGTAACCGGTCTTGCCGCTGACCTTGACACACGCCAAGCCATCGACAAACGGGCTGGCATCGTCATACTGGGGATTGATTACCATTTTTCCAGTGGCATCGATGAATCCCCAGTGTTTCGACTGGCGTACCGGCGCCAAGCCGTCGGAAAACTCGGCGGCGTTGTCAAACTGCGCAGGGATCACAAATTTCCCGGTGGGGTCAATATAACCCCAGTGCTTTCCCTGCCGGACCGGCGCCAAGCCTTTGACAAAACATCCGACTTCGTTGAACTGCGCATTGATGGTCATCTTTCCGGTCTTGTCAGCGAATCCCCATTTGCCGCCCAACCTGACCCCCGCGAGCCCATCGGAAAACGATTGTGCCTTTTCAAACTGCGGATTGATGATAATTTTTCCGGATTTGTTGATGAACCCCCAACGCCCTCCCACCCTGACCGGCGCAAGGCCGTCGCCAAACATTCCGGCATCCTCAAATTGCGGATTGATAGCGTATTTGCCGCTCGTATCGATGAAACCGTAGTGGCCGCCGCCACCATGGAAGGGACTCCACGGTCTGGGATCGTTGAATGGGCCGGAACCGCCGCCGAGCCTTACCGCCGCCAGCCCGTCGCTGAAAACGTCGGCCTTGTCAAACTGCGGATTGATCACGATCTTTCCCGTACCGTCCACGTAGCCCCACCGGCCCATACGCACCGGGGCCAAGCCTTCCGCAAAACCCTCCGCCCGATCGAACTGCGGATTAATTACGGTTTCGCCGGATTTATTCACAAATCCCCAGCGACCGTTGACGACCACCGGGTATAGCGACGGCGCACCAATGCAAACTGGCGCTGCGTTGAAGATTGCAGCCACGCACAGGAGGTAGAACCAGGATTTCTTTTTCATAATATTTCAGGGATCGCTTTTAAACACCGCATAGGCTTCAGCGTCAAACCGTTTCCGCATTAAACGCAGCATGCGTGTCAGAGTTTATTTTATGGCAATTTCAAGTCAAGCGCGATTCGAATGCCGCGCCCCGCCCCGGCTGACGGGTTTGCCGATCTCGAATATTATGACTTGCATAAGTGGCGCCAATGGCCAATCTTCTTTCCGGAAGAAGTCAAATTGTTTTTGACCAATTGGCCTATGTACATGACTCCACTTGGCCCAAGTTGTTGTGGCCTGCCGCGCCAATGCTGCCCCAGCGGTTGTGGTTGGCGGAGTGATGTGCATAGCCCTATTGACCAATGAGAAATTCAATCCGAACCGTTGGCATCATCGGCAGCGGGCCGTCGGGTGCGACACTCGCCTCGCTGCTCACGAGGAAAGGCGTGGATGTTACCCTTTTCGATGACGGCCGCCGGCCCGACTTGATCGTCGGCGAGTCGCTCATTCCAGCGATTGTTCCCGTGCTGCGGAGGTTGGGCTTGGAAGAACGCGCCGCGGCGGTCTGCCAGCACAAACCGGGAGTTACTTTTACCTTCAGCCCGGACGAAGAGGTCGCATTTACTTTTCAATCTCTCGCCGGCTCGGCCATGCCAACTTATGCCTACAACGCCCCGCGTCCGGCCTTCGATAATTTGTTGGACGAGCGCGCCACTGAGCTGGGCGTAAACCGCGCGCGCGTGCGGGCAAAGGTTGAAAAAACGGACGGAAACAGATTGCGGCTGGCCGAGGAGACCCTCGCGCAAGCGCCGTGGCTGAAGGGCTGTCAGCCGGATTTGCTCGTTGATTCAACGGGACGCAGCCGGCTCTTCGCACGCACGCTGGAAATTCCTGCGGAAGTTGGTCAACGCAAAGACGTGGCCTACTTCGCCCACTATGAAGGCTTCGCCGACCCAATGCCGCGCGGGCAGGTCATCATCGGTCGGCTGGCCAATGGTTGGTGCTGGCGCATCCCCTTGCGTGACCGCCTTTCCGTCGGCGTGGTGATGAACAAAGACGATGCCGCGCAATTCGGCACGACTCCCGAAGAGCGTCTGGAAGGGGTCATCAACCACGATCCTCTGCTCGCTGGCGCCGGTCGAAACCGTCGTCGCCTCACGGAGGTTGCCACCTATACCAATTACCAACTGGTGTCCAAGCGCGGCCATGGGCCGGGCTGGGTGATGACGGGCGACGCTTTTGGATTCGTGGATCCCATGCTTTCGCCGGGCATGTGGCTGGCGCTGCATTCCGCGGAATTGCTCGTCGAACATCTCGATAATCTGCCGGCTTACTCCAGTGAAATGCGCAAGGTCATCAAAGCTTGGATGGGACTCATCCAGTATTTTTACGACGGCCGTATTTTTGCGATGTATAAAACCGGCATGTATTATGAGCAGAAGCTTCCCGGCAAGATTGCCGAGACCATGCATGAATTCTTTAACCGCAAAATTGCCTGTATGGCCTCGGGGGCGACCACGACTTCTCGTTTTGGTCATGGCATGTTGCAGATCATGTCGCATCCCGCCTGTTGGAAAACCAATCCCGCGACGCTGGCAATTCATTGAGTCTGAGAGCGCTTGACAACTGAAAATCCATTCTCCAAAAAGCAAACCCACCAGGATGATGATGGCTGTCAGCATCCCGTGACCAATGGGTGGGCGAGACACAAAAGGACTTTCGATCCAAAGCAAATTGGCAAGATCGGGCTTGCCAGCAAAACGACGGTTCGCTTAAGAAAAAGGCAGATGCTTTACGAACGCTGGCAGAAGGTGGTTCAGGACAGGCGTAATGAGGTCGCTTTGCGCGATCTGGCTTCCGGGCGGTGTTGGACGTTTGCACAAATGGACCGCGAAGCCGAAACTCTCGGGCCGAACAACCGGGCGATGGTTTTCCCACAGGGTCATTCCCCTGAATTCATCTTTAGCGTATTGCGGGCTTGGCGCTGGCGCGGGGTGGTTTGTCCCCTTGAATCGCATCATCAACCACTGGCGATTTTCCCTCCACCCGGGCCATGCTGTCATCTCAAAACCACGCCGGTCACCACGGGTGTGCCGCGTGCGGTTGCTTTCACGGAAGAGCAACTGGCTGCCGATGCCGAAAACATTGTAACCACGATGGGGCTGCGTCCGGCTTGGCCCAACCTCGGCGTGATCGCGATGGCCTATTCTTACGGATTTTCAAACTTGGTACTGCCGCTTCTGCTCCACGGCATTCCGCTCTTCCTGGCACCTGCGCCGTTGCCCGAAATCCTGCGCGGCGCGGCCCAAGCCCATTGGGACCTGACCGTGGCGGGTGTGCCGGCGCTATGGCACGCTTGGCACAAAGCCGGTGTGATCCTGCACAACGTGCGCTTGGCCATTTCGGCAGGAGCGCCGTTGCCGCTGACACTGGAACGCGCAGTTTTCGCGGAACATGGTGTCAAAATTCATAACTTCTACGGGTCCACGGAATGCGGGGGCATTGCCTACGACTCTACGAAAACGCCGCGGACGGACGAAACCTCCGTTGGCCAACCAATAAAGAACGTAGCCGTGTCGCTCAACCCCGACCGGACTCTGGTGGTGCGGAGCCGGGCGGTGGGTGAAACTTATTGGCCGGAGCCGGAGGATACACTCAACAAAGGCGTCTTTCAGACTTGTGATCTAGCCGAACTTAAGGATGGCGCGATTCATCTGCATGGCCGCACCAGCGACCACATCAATGTGGCTGGGAGAAAAGTATCCCCGGCCATTATCGAACAAGCGCTACAGGAACACGAAGCCGTCGCCGAGTGCCTCGTATTCGGCGTGCCGAGCGGGAACGCGGAGCGAATTGACCACATTGTGGCGTGTGTCACGGCAAACCGGCGCGGCGCCGAGGAAGAGTTGAAACAGTTTCTGCTGCAAAAGCTGCCGACCTGGCAGGTGCCGCGCGAATGGTGGTTTGTCGAATCACTCGAAATCAACGGACACGGGAAGAAAATCGCGCGCGCCCAATGGCGGAAGGATTTTCTCAAAACTCGTGCGAAACCGGGCGTCGAGGTTTAAGCAAAAATCCGTAGGAGACGACGTGAGGAGTCTCTGACTAAAAATCCAAAGCCAGAAATTGAAATGAGTCTCGTGACCTCGACTCCTACAAAACGAAATTCGCAATTCGAAATTGTCATGGCTCTTTTCCGGTTTTCATTTTGGGATGGACAATTGGGACAATCCTTGATCGAAATTCACAAATCTGCTTTTATAAGCCTATGATAATAGTTAAAGTTGGAAAAGTCAGCCGTCCATGCGGTCACGCACGCACTGTGGCTCATTAACAGATTAGGCTGCTCGATTGCACCGCTAGTTTTATGACGCCAACAGAAGCGGCAAAATTGGCCAACACCCCCTCCGCAATCCGGAGACAGAGGCCAAGATTAAAGGATTTCTTCTTGCCTCCCCCGCGCGCGGCGTTCAGGAGTTTATTCATCTCCTTCAAGCGGATGTCATTGGCCGATACCTGCCCCTCGCCAGAGTCGCGTTGGACCTTCGGCTTGCAGAAGATGCAGAACAGACGGCACAGAAACTCATTACCGGCACCGAGGAGCTTATTACACAGACCCAGACGCTCGTTAAGCTTACATATCATCTTCGTCTCCTCACCTTCGTTCTCATTGCTTTAGGTTCGATTGACCTTCTCAAGTTTGTCTTCAGTATTGTCTGCCAGCATCTCAATCACAGTTATCCGCAATAAGGTCAGCGATGGCGGCCAAACAAGCGGCAACAGTCCAAATGAAGGAGCACAGTTGGAACAAGAATTGCTTATTAGGTCTGAACAAAAATTAAATGCGGGAAACACCTAAATGTTATGAAAAGCAAAAAAGCACTGCTTGGAATTACAATGCTCCTGCTTGTGGCAGCCTTCACTGGCTGTAAGAGCACAGACATCGTCCAGTTGTCACCAGATACCTACATGCTTACGGTTGAGGACCATGCCGGTATTTTTGGGGGTAGTGCGGCCAGCTTGCAATCCCGGACGATTCGCGAAGCAGACGCCTTTGCAGCAAGCAAAGGCAAAATTGCCATTCCGGTTGCTATGAAACAAAACCCTGTCGGGGGTTTCCGTCAGTGGCCGTCCTGCCAGTATCAATTTGAGGTTCTTGATAAGAATGACCCAACGGCCCAAAGGACCTCTCTTACTCCACGAGCGGACATCGTTGTTGAAAAGACTGATAAGGTCGCGGCTGACATCCGCACCAAAGACGAAACTGACCAGAAACAGGATTTATACACGGAACTGACGAGGCTCGACGATTTGCGAAAAAGAGGCATTATCACCGACAAGGAATTCGAGAGCGAAAAGCAAAAGCTGCTGAATCAATCGAACTGAAGAGTCCGAACATGGAATTAGGTCATTGCCTTCCGGAGGCTTCACTTGCAACCCACTAATAGTTTCGGATAGCCGGACAATAAAACCATGAGCGCGCAGGAAATTTTGATTGAGGAAATCAAGCACCAGCCCGAACCGGTTGTGCGTGAAGTCCTGCATTATTTGCAATTCCTCGAACACCAACGTGCCCAGGAGGACTTGGAACATCAGGCGAAGAAAGAAATGCGTAGTGGCTGTGATAAACTACTGAAGTCGCTACATGACCAGGACTTTCGCGAACTCTTCATGGAGGGCGGCTGCCATTTCTATGCTCTTGTGCTTCATGAGCAATTGGGACTGCCATTGTTCTACACCTGTTTCCCGGACCGTGATGAGCTCAGCCACGTTTTCGTCATGAAGGATGGTGTGTGTTACGATTACGACGGGCCAAAAGAATGGGCGTTGGTTGCGAAGAAGTATGCCGGTTGGTCCAGCGAGAGTCCGAGACCTGTGACGCCGGAAAAGATTCGCGAGGAAATGAAGCACAGTATTGCGCACCTTGAGGAACAGATCGTTGGAATTGCACGGACCGAGTTCGCCCGACGGAAGTGCCTCTATGACCAACGCGCCTAATACCGGCTGGAGCCCACGGCCACTGGCCCTTCGATTTTGGATTGAGCGATGAAAATTGGATGTCATTATTGCATTTGGGGCCGGGCCGCCAGTGGCCGTGGCTCAGATTTGAATCGTTGGGCGTTGTCGCTCTATCTGTAAAAATGATACACTCAGTTTCTCAACTACAAGGCGGCGCTCGGGACTTCTGTTCGGTGCTCGATCAGGTGCCGACTGCATTCTTCTGGAAGTCACTCTTTCTGCCGCGGTTTCAGAACGGCACCGTTGACGCGGTCAAACTAGAAAATCTGGGCAACGCTACACTTGATTCATCACTTCTTAGCATCCGCATTCTCAACGACTTCTTTCGCGCTGACGGCCGTCCGACCGATGTTAAGGCGCATCATTACGGCGGCTTTTGCCCGCCTGGAGAATTCCTGTCTGCGAGCGAGTGCACAGACATCAATAAGCACGTGGCCCATCTCACTACCGAGCGTGCCGATATGGTTCCGAAGTCTTGGCCACTCGAGGACTTGGTTGTGCGAGCACACAACGCCGCCGAGCCTTTTATCCAGTTTTTGCTCTCACCTGCCGGCGTGGCTTATCGTCCTACCAACTTCGATCTCCAGTCACGACTCACAATGTGCCAAGGATTTGAAAACCATGTCCGCGCATACCTCAAACAACCGAAACGACCGGACGTATAAAACTGCGCTGAGCCAGGGTAATAAAGTAAATTAATCAAGCCTATTCCTTACATGTGAGGGGTAAATTGCTTGATTCGGCAAGCGCCTTGCATCACAAGGGAGGCATCGTGAAATACAAAACCTTTTGGTTGATGCTGGTCGGAGTGGCTATTTTTTCGACTTCACTGCTCGGACAAAACTTTACTTGGACACTGACCAGCGCACCCCCACTAGGTTGGGGGGCAATCGCCTCATCATCCAATGGAACCGAACTTGTGGCAAGAAGTGCTACGGAGGTTCCGGCGCTTTACACCTCAACAAATTCAGGAACAACATGGAGCGAAGCCAGCGTACCCATTAGCAGCTATGGAGACTGGGACGCAGAATGTATGGCCTTATCATCCGACGGAACCAAGCTGGTGGTGGCAAATTGGTTTCATATTTACGTCTCAACAAATTTAGGAATGACATGGGTAGAGACCAGCGCACCCAGTCAGAACTGGTTTTCTATCGCCTCGTCATCCGACGGGACTAAATTAGTGGCAGGAGTTCTTGGTGGCGGAATTTACGTCTCAACCAATTCCGGTGTCACATGGACACAAAGCAGCGCACCAGCCAATAGTTGGTCGTCAATCGCCTCATCATCCGACGGAACCAAGCTCGCGTGGTAGCTAGGGGTTTTATCACCAACTCTACTATTTACACCTCAATCAATTCCGGTCTCACGTGGACACAGAGTAGCGCACCAACCAATAGTTGGTCGTCAATCGCCTCATCGTCCGACGGAACTAAGCTGGCGGCATGTGTAGAGCCTGATGGAGGTATTTACACTGGTTACAATTCAGCACCAACGCCAAATCCCCCTTCAATTACACAACAGCCGTCCAGTCTTGTGTCCTGTCCCGGCAGTTCATCTGTTTTTGGAGTCACCGTCGCCGGAACCCCACCTTTCTCTTTTCAATGGCAGAAAAACGAAACAAATCTAGCGGATGGTGGCAATGTGACTGGTTCGACAACCAGCAATTTGACGTTGCTGAACGAGTCGCAAAGCGATTCGGCAAATTATGATGTTGTCATCACAAACGCAGCCGGAAGTGTAACGAGTTCGGTTGCGACCTTATCTGTGACTTTTACTCCAGCCGAAGTCACACCCATCATAGTCAAAGGAAGGATAGTTGGAGCAACTATTACAGACGGTGGCTGCGGTTACGCCAATCCGCCTGCAATAACTTTTGTCGGTCTAGGCGGAACGGGTGCAACCGGTTATGCGCAGATTAGTGACGGTTCGGTCACGAATATCGTAATCACCGACGCTGGCTCTGGTTATCCGACCGACGCCATTGCTTTGATCACGCCTCCGCTTTATCCAATTGTTGGCATCGTTCACATTTTCACGAACACGCCGTCCGCAACGGCCATTCCGATTATTGACTACGGGTATATTGTCTCGGCAGATGTCACGGCGTCGGGCAGCGGCTACGTAAGCCCTCCCGCCATTTCGTTTAGCGATGTCAGCGGGAGTGGGGCAACCGCATACGCACAGTTGAGTGCCGGTTCGGTCACGAATATTGTCATCAACAACCCCGGTGCCGGGTATGGCTCCAATGCGGTCATCAACATTTCGGCGACCCCAACAATTAGCGTTGTGATACCCAGCGTGACCAACCTGATGCTGGAACAGAATTATCAATTGCAGGTTTCAAGCGACTTGTACAATTGGACCAATCAAGGCTCGGCATTCACTGCAACCAATATCAGCATGGTCTATCCACGATACTGGAACGTGGGCAACTGGAGCCAACTTTTCTTCCGGTTGCGGTTGGCTCTTGCGCCTCCGCCCTTTCTCACCAATGGTCTGGTGACTTATTATCCGTTCAACGGGAATGCCAACGATATGAGCGGCAATGGCAACAATGGAATCTTGGGGCCGGGCATCGGTTTCGGCACTGACAGATTTGGCAACCCCAACTCAGCGCTGTTCTTTACAAACGGTATTGGTGGGGAAATGACGACAACGATTAAGCAACCAGCCAGCAATGTTTTCACAATCGCCATGTGGTTTAACCTGCCAACTGACTATACTTACAATGCTGACCTCATTGCGATGACAGATACTCAATCGGGAGGACACACTGAATTTGATAAAGCGCTGCTGGTTGGGCCGGTCGGTAGTTCAACAACGAACAATTTAAGTTTTTATCTTTTTCCGGGCCAGCCGGTTTTTTTGCCGACTCCAAACAACGTGGCCGACGGGCAATGGCATCATGTCGTAGCAACATTGTCCTCTCAAGGAATGATGTTGTATTTGGATGGTAGTTTGGTTGCGACAAATTCAAACACCGCCTCACAAGGATTCGCCGGGTATTGGAGAAGCTCCGCCGGCCAAGGCTTTGTTGACGACATTCGCATTTACAACCGTTCTTTGTCATCAAACGAAGTCGCACAGTTGTATGAGTATGAATCTACCACATCCCCGTGAACTGCGACTGGACGCGGGGGCGGCGCTGGCGGCGAGCGGGGCGTCGCCGGAGGATGTCAATTACGCGGTCAAGAGCAGTCTGCTGTTGAGCTTCCTGGAATCTGTGCCGGACGTGGACGCCAAACTCAAAGCGCCCAACACGAAGAGCGAGAAGTTTGAGGATGTGGTCAAATCCGCCCAAGACGCCGCCGTCCTCGTGCTCGTTTATTGAAGTTTGGAGTTCCGGCTTTAGCCGGTCCGGGCCGCCTGAAGGCGGGACTCCAAACGGTCGGCGTTGCTGGTGCTGGTTTACTGATCTTAGACAGAATTTACAGAATGATGCAGAATTGGATCCTGTTGATTCGGTTAATGCTGTCAAAAAATCGGCGGAATCTGCGGATGCTTTGAAGGCGCGGACATGTCCGCGCGTCGAGATTAAACTCGATTCAGGCTTGGCGGCGAAACCCTTGAGCCGTGGCGAACTTTTCCACTGGAGGTCATGCTGATTTCGGCAACGAATTCAAGCGAGGCCGGCACCTTGTGGCTCGAAAGCTGGCGGCGGCAGAAGGCAAGAATGTCTTCGCTCGTCGTCGGAGAATGGCCGTTGCGCAACTGCACTTCGGCGCAAATTGCTTCGCCCATTTGCGGGTGCGGACGGGCGAACACCCGCGAGCGGAGCACCGCCGGATGCTGGTCCACCACGCCGGCAATTTCCTCCGGGAAAACCTTGTGGCCGGCAATGTGGATCACGGACGAAGTCCGTCCGTCCAAAACAATCCGTCCGCCGTTGTCACGGTGTCCTAAGTCGCCGGTCAGGAACCAGCCGTCGCGCAAAATTTCCCCCCGCAATCGCGGCGGATTCAGGTAACCGGAAAACATGCCGGGACCGCGCAGAACGAGCTGGCCGGTTTCGCCATCAGGCAACGGCTTCAGCGTTTCACTCACGATCGTCGCTTCAAAACCAGGAACCGGCCGGCCAATGGCTTCGGGATGTTCCGCTGCCTCGGTGAGGTTCATAATGGGCAAACCCACTTCAATGATGCCGAAACCCTGGGACACCGGAACGTGATACCTCATAAAAAAATCCCGCGCCGCCTGTGGATCCAAGCGACTGGAGACGGACATCACCCGTTGCAGCGACGGGGGCAGGGCGCGCCCGGATCTTTCACTGTTTAACATACGAATGTGCATCGGCGTCACGTAAAGGAATGTGGCTTGATGCTTCGCGGCCGCGTCCAGAATGCTCTCCGCCAGATAATCGGTGTTGACGACCACCGTGGCTCCGGCTTCAAGGTAAAGAATGATTGACACATAAAAGTGATAGGCCATCGGGAGTACCCAGAGGATTTTGTCCTCACTGGTCAGGCCCAGTCCCGAATTGGCAGCTTTGGTGCGTTCCAGCACGTCACGATGCGTCAGGACCACGCCCTTGGACTGGCCGGTGGTTCCCGAAGTGAAACGCACAAAGGCGGCATCCTTGATTCCTGGCGCAAACCGTGGTTGCGAGCCGTCCAGCCGGGTAAAACGCAGACCATTGCCGCCCGGATTTTCCAGCATGATGGTTTTACCGGCTTGGGTGTGGCCGCTGCCGTCGTCAAGAATCACGCACAAAGGCGCGCGCGCCAGCATATCTGCCAATTCTGCCGGCTTCATCTGGTGATGGATGGGCATGATGACCGCGCCGCATCCCAGCGCCGCCAGCGCGCCGATGACAAAGGCGCGTCCATTGCGCGCCCGCACACCCACATCCTGTCCTTCGCGCACGCCCAGCCGGTCAAGCTGGATCCGCAGTGTCTCAACTTCGCGCCAGAGGGAACGATAATCCAACGACCCACCGGCATCAATGATGGCGATGCGGTCGGGCCATTGCTTCGCAGACTGGGAAAGCGTGTCGAAAACGTTCATCAGTTGCAGAATTAAATTTACGCCTCAGTTTGAATCATGGATTTGGTCCACGTCAAACGTTCATTGATTCATTTGCTGTCGAATGGTTGTGACTGCCTCATCAAGCTTCCGATCTGAAGCTTGGAATGCAGCAGCGGTTCCAGCCGCCCAGCCGGTTGCCAGTGCCGTGCCGATGACGCGGGCCGAGGTCATTGCTCCCGTCGTGGCGGAAAGGCAACGTCCAGCCACCCAAACATTGTCCAGTTCCACCGGACGCAGACAATCCAGAGGAATTTCGTAATAATCGCGCTCGGCAAAATAAGTCATTTCCGGTCTCGGACTGTTCGTCCAACGTTCCATCGGCCAGCAACCACGGGCAATACCTTGAAGTGTCTTTCGCGTGCCGAGAACATCGTCATCCGCAAGCCGGGCACGCCCTAAAACGCGGCGACCGGAACGAACACCAAGTTGCGGAGCGACGGAGTCGAGCCGCGCGTTACGGCAGGCGGCGACGTTTTTAACCAGGAATCGCCGGAGCGGCTCCAGCAGTGCGCGCGACTCGCGTTCCCAATCCGTGACTTGCTGCCAGAGCGCGCGGTCCGGATTTGCAGGAAGCAGGCTGAGTTTGAGCACGAGGCGGCCGTTGGAACCGGTGCCGGGCACGAGCGACAGCCGTTCACAGAGCGCGGGCAAAGAACCGTTTTCAACCGCGCGGCGCAGCTCGCGACGCACTTCGAGCAGCCCGCGTTCGGCGAGGCCCGGATCAACATTCTCCAAAACGAAAACCAAAGCGGGCGCTTGGTCGGCACCGCCGTTTTCCACCTTGGCGCCGGCCAGAGCGGCGGCGGTCGCTTCGCCGGTGCAGTCCACCACCATTTTCGGATTAAAAAGCAACGGCTCATTCCAAACCAAGGCGCGAACCAGATTCAGCCGTGAACTTTCAGCTTGAGCTTCCGCAATCGTGGCATGCAATACCACGGCGATGCGTCCGGATTCTTTTACCATCACGTCGGCCACGTGGGCGAAGGCGGGCGGGGCATACGGCAATACCCAGAGGCCGGTATCCATTGCCCGGATGGGTTTCGTATCCGCGGCACGTTGCAATTGCACGGCGAATTCTTGCGCAAATCCGCTGCCAACCGGCGTGGCTTCCGCGCCCGCTGTGTCGCGCAGATAGAGTCCGCAGATGGTGCCGACCTGCGCGGTGGTGGCCAACCCGCCCAAAAATCCGTAGCGTTCCAACACCACCACCCGTGCGCCGGTCCGTCCAGCCGCAGTTGCCGCCGCGATGCCTGCCGCACCCCCGCCGATGACCAGCACATCGCAGGAAATGGTTGTGGAACCAATTGAAAGAGTCTTGCTCACTGTAACTCGGCAGAATGCAATTTAATTTACGATATGTGATTTGCGAGATTCATCACCAGTTCAAATTCACACGTAAATCAAAAGCACTCACAATTCCTCTTCCAGCAGAGCCTTACGCAAGTCCCGTTCGAAGCCGTCCATTTCGGTGGAATTCAGGCAATCATCCACCCACGAGAGCATGATGGAAAGCCGGTTGCCAAACCTCAAAAACAACGTGGTCAAGCCGGGCGACCGCCAGCACGGTACCAAATGAGTCACGTCCAAAATCCGCCCGCCGCACCATTCCGTCATTCCGGAACAGGCCTCGCCCGAATCCGAAAAGCTCAAGCTGGCGATCTTGCCGCGGGTCGGCTTTCCGAGATGACGCACGTAATATCCCGGCGGCAGTGGTTTGAACAGTTCCAGCGCCGCCATGCAGGCTTCCGGGAAACGGTCGCGAATCTGATTTGTCATCTGCCGGCCGAGTTCGCCGACAATGTCGCGAATCCGTCGGGCGTATTGTGGCTCGATGCGATAGAAAAGAATGGAGAGATGATTGGAAAAGATGGGGCCTTTCGCGCCGTGCCGGCGCGTATCATGAGGGACGGGCACCAAATACGCGCCATTTTTATTGCCGCGTTGAATCGCGATGGCATGCAAGGCGCGAATCGAGGCCGCCAGATAAAAATGACTGCGACGGAAACCGGCGGTGATTTGCTGGCTGCGTGCGTCAATCCGGGCGGTTTCCTGTTCGGTGAATAGAATGCGGTGGCGATGATTTTGACGCGCGCCGGAACGAGGTTCGGGCGGCGCCGGACTGAAGAGCGGTTCCTTGCCGGATTCGTCCAGCCACTTCATCGAGGTGTGCGCCAATTTGGCGTTCTGCCACCAGCCGGCTGCGCTCCACTTTTTATTCTGTTTGGGGCTGATAAAGTCCTGGACCGAGGGCGCTTCGTTCGCCGCGCCCGCTGAGTTCAAATGATTCAGTAATAGATCCAAACCTTGTGAATCCAGCAGAGTGTGATTCCAGGAAAGAAACAAATGGCTCGTGCCATCCGCGTGGCGCACCACGTCAAACGTCAGCCCCGGTCCTTGTTCGGCGCGCAATTCGCGGCCCGCGATGACCGGAGGCAGCGACCACGGCGTTTCCATGCCGCCATTTTGATCGTTGTGCTCGAAAAAAATGGCTTTGGGTTCCGCCGACGTCCGCCAGACCGGTGGCAACACCGGCAGCGGCCGGACCATGCGGGCGCGCGACAACCAGTCCATGATGGGAGATTCTCTCACCCGCTGGCGCAGCCGGTCCGCATGAAAACCTTGGCCCAGGTGGATGACCGCACAGCAGACATTTCCCGGCAACCCGCTCCGCCGCATCCGGCGATCTTGGGCGTGCATGAAATAATCGCCGGCAGCCAATCGAATCTGACGGGGCAGGTCAGGCATAGATGACGGACGGTTGTGCTTAGGTTGGCGAGTGGCCGTTGCGGGCCAGCTCGGCAATGCAGTTGGCCAGCGTGGCCATGGAGGTTAAATTGGCGCCCGTTAAGTGTGAATCCGGCACGCGCACGCCGATGACGCGCTCGCAATAGAGCAGCAGTTCGACCAGCGCAAAGGAATCAATGCCGGCCTGGGCGAGCGGGCTGTTTTCGTCAAAATCCGTTCCTTCGGCGACGAAATTGGTCCGCGCGAACTGGCAGAGCTGCGCGGCGATAGTCTTGGGGTCCTTCTCTGGAGTCATTGCTGGGCTTGTTCTGTAACGAATTGGTCGTTAGAGCCGATGCTCATTTTTAACAAGTATGGCGCAGCTTGAAACAGCGTCAAGCATGGAAGCTGTCGGATTGCGCTTCCGCAAAATCGTTGCTGTTGGTCCTGAGATAATTGCTATAAGTCACCGTCGAAACTTTGCCTTCAAATTGTTACTTGCATTAATTTCATAATCCTGCTTAAATGCGCTCAGTTCTTTTCAAAATGAATTTTGCGTAGCATTTGCCGCTACACAAATCACAGAAAAAACCCACCATTTTTTTCGCAAATCGCAGAAGGCCAAGGCAACGCCCCGACGGGCGTGCGCCTTGTGCGTTTCTGCGAGGCGCCTTTGGTGGGTTGCCTTCTGTGGGCGCACGGGCGTGCGCTCACGAGGGCTTCTGCGAAAAACCACCGGCCAAATAGAAAGCTGTAGTCATGAAAACGATTCGCAAAGCAATCATAATCATGGCGAGCGCGCTAATGTTGGCACTCACCGTGAATGTGGACGCACAGATTGACACCAATTTGCAATTTACGGGTGTCCACGCAACGGTTGAAAAAGCAATTCAAGTGTTTTGGGCAAGTCAGCCCAATCACGTTTACCAACTCCAGTTCGCGGATGCACTCGCAACGAATTCGGACGGAAGCACGACGTGGAACACACTTTACGATAAATATCCATCGCACGGCACGAACACTTTCATTTTGGACACAGGCGATTATTTTCAGACTCCGCCAATTGGTCATCCGAAATACAGCCCGATGCGGTTTTACCGAATCGTTGACGAAGGCACGAATAGCGGTTTAAGCCCGACCGTGACGATAACATCGCCGACAAATGGCGATGTTCTCTCGGATGTGGTCACAATTTCGGTAACTGCTTCCAGCAGCTATCCGGTTTTGAACACGAAGCTGTTTGTTGACGGCGAGGAAATGAATCCCGGCGACAATGGCACTTACACAATCAACACTTGTGAATGGCCGAACGGCCCGCACGTTCTTTTTGCGACGGCGACGGCGTTTTCCACTTATCCAGGTCCACTAAATAATTCTCCGCTCATTGGCCGTGCCGTTTCTTCGTATGTGCCAGTGACGTTCACCAATCTCATTTCACGGATTGCTTTCAGTCAACAGTTCTTCCAGCCATCTTTGGGACAGACACAGGAAGTCACAGCGGCTTTTGCCGCCAATTGTAATTGGACGCTTCAAATTATCAACGAGTCCAGCAATGCCGTCCGAACCGTGACCGGCAGTGGAAATTCGCTGACATTCGATTGGGATGGCACTGGCGATGGCGGGGTGAGCATACCGGATGGTGTTTATTACTATGCAATCTCAGCGCAAACTAACGGGCTGGCTCCCCAGGATTTAAGTGGCGAAAACGACATTTCTTCTCCTTCATTATCCGACCAATCTACGGAATTGTGGGCAATGCCAACGGATGGTCCTGGCGATGCCGTGCCACTGGCAATTTATCCGCCGGGTTTTGATACAAACGGCTTGACGATTTTTTCTGCTTCGCCTTCGGAAATGCAGGCTCTCAGCTCTGCGCTTTCGACGACTCCAACTTTTCAAACCGAAGATGCCAGTCCTGCTTATTCCGGTCCAGCTTCCCAAAACACTGTTGCGCCAACCCGCCCGCCAACCGCCCCGGTCAAAAACCAAGTGGGCAGTTTTTCAGTCTGCTATTTCAACTTTGCAGGTGGAAGAAGTTTGAACAATCCCAAAAACGGGCTACCTGGCCTTTCAGCAACATATGTTCACTTAAATGGAGATACGATTCATACGAGCGTTTATTGTCCTCCTGTTCCATCAGATGACGAGGCGAAAAACGTTCAAATGTATATGAACTCAAAGGGATGGGTTTGCTACTACAAGAGGTATGATGATAAATTGCGCGTTCAAGACATCAGGAGGCCCGATCAAGGCTATAATGGCAGTCAAATCTTTACGGAAGCAACGATTGGAATTTTTATGGGTCATGGCGCTTATGGAACTGATCTGGATTATAGTCCCGGCGGCAGTGGTTCGTATCAAACCTACATGCCAAGCGGCAACACGAGTGAAACTCAAGACAATGCCTGGCTGCGCCTATGCCAGTTCGGTTTCGGCGGCAGTTTGAAATGGATGGTGATTGACGCTTGCTTTATCCTCACAGACAACAATCAGAATTTTGACAGCATGGTCAGTGCTGGTGGAATTCCTCTCAAGACAACGCATTTGATTTGTAGCGCAACTACCGTCATAGATATGGATCCAACAATTGAGCAACGGTGGGCGCAGAATATACTGCCTACTAACAATGAAACCATTGCAAAAGCATGGTTTGATGCAGGTTATGGAGCATATCACACACCTACCTATACTAATACCGACCTTGTTATTTTTCGTGTAGCTGGTTATCCTGAGTGTCTTTCCGATCAGGTGACAAACAATGTCGCGCCGTATAGTCCAAGTTCTGCTCCGGGCAATCTTCAAAAAATTGATTTTCAAGTCAGCCCATGAAAGCTTTACAAATTGTTTTTTTATTTCTGACATTGGCGGCATCAATATCAAAGGGTGACCCCTTTTTCGACGAAGTTGCAGCCGGCATGAAAGTCGTTTGGGCGGTTCCAGCGAACACTTGGCCGCCCACAAATAAAATCTGGTCATATAAAGTGGTTCCTCAACATTTTTCCGATGCAGCGATTTCCAATTTGATGATTTTAGGATCATTCACTGAAAAAGACAAAACAGGCTTCGGCTATGGTTCATTGGGAACAAAATACTTGAAAATTAACCCAACGTTGGGTTACATCGAGTATTATGATGAAAAAGCCATAGCATCCCCAACGAGTGCCATCACAAATGTTCCAGAGCCTGTCATAGGAGTTCCGGATAAGGAAGAATCACTGCGGCTTGGGCTGAAATATCTGCACTTGGCGGGTATAGATACTTCACAACTCTTGAATCCTCGCTGGTACACTGAAACGAGGGGATGGATTAACCAAAAAACGCACACTGAAGTTGATGAAGTTCAAATGCGCGCAGTGGATTTCGAGCGTCGCATTGACGGGCTTGTTGCTGATGGCGCAGGAATTGCATACGTCGGTTTTGGAAACAACGCCAAAGTTGCTAATTTGAAAATAAGCTGGCGAGGTTTAGAGCCGTATAAATCGCTCGACAATCTTGTCACGCCCAAGCAAATCGTTCAACTTCTTCAAATAGGTAAAATCCCTTTTTTGCCAAGAGTTCGCACAGTGTGGACATTTGGAAAAGTCAAAACGTTGACCATTACAAGCGTCAGTGCATATTATCAGATGAGGCCGGGAGAAGAACCCATGGACTTTGTAACGCCAACCCTCCAATTCAATGCACTTATGAATAATGGCACAACCAATTGGCCCATTGGATTCCGAACTGGAATTTTTCAGTGAAGGCGTCCGGTCATTGACGAAACCAAATTATGAAGGTCTTCGTGTTTCTCGCGGCACTGTTAGCTGCGGTTTTTTCTTCTTTCGCTGATTATACACTCGAAGACCTTTCGCCGCATTTTGCAACCAACATGCCCATAGTTTGGCAAGCGCCAACGAATCAATTGCCGAAAAGTCTTTGGATTTACAAAAAATTGCCGCGTGTCTTTTCGGCGGCGACGATTTCCAATGCCATTATTCTGGCTTCATTTCAGGACAAAGGATTTCCACCGCCTTCAACAAATGAAACCTTTCTTCGGGCTGACCGGACATATGGCGAACCGCGACCACCTTATTTTGAAATAAGGCCAGAGTGGGGAGAAATATCCTACAGCCTCGGAGATCGCGCGCCTGATTCAGCCGAAAAAATTGCCAACGATGAAGCGGCCGTCCAGCGCGCGTGGGATTGTCTCCGTCAACTTGGCATTGACAGATCCGAGTTCATAAAAACCAATGCCGCCGGTTCAGGAACTTGGGGAGTTTTTCTGCCGCGCCAAATTGATGGAATTCAAATTTATGATGAGTCCGAGGGCTTTTCATTTCAACAGTTCGGTGGTCATGGGAAAATTCGATCTCTTTGGCTTGCGCTGCCGAATTTGGAACGGCAAGAAAACAGCCCGACCGCTTCTCCGCAACAAATCATTGCCTGTATCCGAGCCTTCCAAACACCCCTGATTCCCGGTGGCAAACCTGATTACTTCGCGCGGGTGGAAATTCTGACAAAAACGGAGAAATTCATCATCACCGAAGTCACACCGTTTTACGGCGAAGGCATTTATGGAGAGCCTCCGACAAACGATGAACCGCCAAAAACTGTCACGCCGATTGCCGAATTAGAAGCCATTGCCGATTTTGGGAACAGCAATATGCCAATTCGCCTATTTTCCCCGATTACTGTTTCGGAAGTAGCGCGTCTCACACTCCCAAACAGCAAATAACTGGTTCCCCACGTTTCTCAAAGCCTGACTTCCCATGCTTCTTCGTGTCCCTTGTCTCAACTATAAGCTTGCCCGGTGTAACGGCCTCGGAACATGCTTTGAGATATGGAAGCAGCAGCTCCAAATCGAATTGTCACCTCCCACTCCATGTCGTTGTTGAGATTTATCGTGGTTAAAACCGCGCTGTTGGTCGCGCTCGGCGTGACATTAGGGCTGGCCCAGGCATGGGCCTCCTCCCGGTATTACAAACCCGACCACGTTGCCGGGTTCCGCATGGGGATGCTGCACGGCGCCCTCATGCCTGCCGCCCTGCCGGGCCTGCTGTTGGGAAATGATCTGCCGATTTACGCACCCAACAATTCCGGGCGGCCTTACAACATCGGCTACATTCTGGGCATCAATTTTTGCGGCACAGTGTTTTTTGGCCTCGGCTTCTGGCGTCCGCGCGGGTGGCGACGCTGATAATTTACGATTTATGATTTTCAGAAAACCGCCACAAGCACGGGCGCGCGCAATCATCAATCAATACGGCCAGTCACAGAAAATTTCGACCACGCTCAACACGCCGCCGCCCCAATAGCGGCTGGGCGCAAAGGTGAATGCCCGCCGCTTCCGCTCATAGACGAGCTTGACGGAATGTTCGGGAATGTTCGGATCGTACGCCTCGAATTCCAGGGTTTGTTCCGAATCTGTCAATGCATACAGCACGATGCCGTGATTGATGGTGATGCGCGGAAAGCGAAACAGATGCACCAGGCTCAAGCCGCGTTTGGGCAACGATAGCTTCAACTTTTTCGCCATTCTTTCGCGATGCCACGGCATCATCGGAAAGATCATCCGCCAGTGGCTCCGCAAAAAATAAGATTGCCACGGGCCGCCCAACTCCGCCTTGAGCAGCGCTTCCTGCGTTCGGCTGAAGGAGCGCAAACCGTCGTAGCCGGGCACCACCACCCGTTCCGATGCCGCGCATGGCCGGCGCGAATCGCGGGAGACGATTTCGCCGATGAGTTGTCGGTAAACTTCTGGTTCCGCCGACGGCTGTTCCGGCGCAAAGCGGGCGTGATAAAAAAATTGCCGCGTTGAACGCGCCATCACGAAGCAACGATGGTAATACGTCGGCGGCGGGTCGGAACGGAAGGTCGTCATCGCCCCGGTCGCCGGATCGAAATGGTATTGCCACACCAGTTCGTGCGGAAACGCAAAGGTGTCGCGTTCAAATTGGAAAGTGCGGACGGACCGCTCGGTCGGCGCCATCATGATTGCACCGTCGCGCGGGCAACTTTCTCCGCCGGTTCGCCTGTTTTGGCCATGCCCGCCAACGTGAGTTCCGCGGACAGCACCTTGGTGTTCGCGATGAAGGCGGAAACCTCGGCTTGAATCAAATAATCCAAACGGCCGGTGATGGCGGCTTCGATCCGCAGCGTGTCGCCAGGCCGGGCGGAGCCGAGGATTTTGACGGCGCGGAGCGCGGTCAGTTTCATGCGCGGCCAGGTGGGATTGGCCGGGTCCTCCTGAGCCACCATGCCGGCGACTTGGGCGCCTGCCTCGACCAACAACACGCCGGGAAGAATCGGTTCACCCGGCAAATGGCCGCGCAGATAGAATTCGTCGCCGCGGACGCGATATTCGCCGACGCCTTCCTTGCCCGGCGTCAGGCTCACCATCCGATCCACGAATCGGAATTCCGGCCCGTGCGGCAGCGATTTCATGGCCAGTTCCAGAATATCCGGCGACGCGCTCATGGCTTCAATGGCTCAACCACGGTGTAGTCAGATGGCAATTTTGCCTCGAACAAATTCGGATCAATCGGTTGGTTCAAGACCACGTTGGTGAAATCGTTTCGCAAACTGGAACCGTCGGCAAATTTCATCTCGGTGGCAGCAATCGTGAAATCGTTCGTGTGAAAACCAATCACGATTTCCTTGATGAATTTGCGGGCGGAATCGCTCCGGGGCTGGAGCGTCATTTGCAGGACGGAGTTTGTTTCCGCTGCCGACAACAACCGGAAATTTTTCTCCATCTTCGCACGGTCGCGGGGCAGGGTGGCGTCGAGCAGGGCCAGTGCGTCCTTGATCGGGCCGGACGGAACGGCACCGAGCGGATATTTTTCCGCCTGCTTGAGCCTGGGATAGATGATAAGCAACTGGTCCGGCTGGCGAAGCACGATGGTCTGCACCGGCTGGCCCAGTTCCCAGCGGAACTCGTCCCGCACCACCCAGACTTTGCCGGCGGACACCAAGGGTTGGTTCAATACTTTGAGTTGGCGCGTCTGAATGAAATCGGCGGACCAGCTTTGAATGTTGGTCTGCACCTCGAACCATTGGTTGAATTGCGCGTTGTTGCCGGTTTCCTGGGCCACGGCACCGGTTGCTGCGACGCATAATAGAATCCAAACACCGCATCGCAGTGGATGAAAAATTCGTGCCAACCATCCGCTTGAAAAGTAGGAGCCGACGTGAGGAGGCTCTGAAAAACGTCCCATAAACAAGGAAAGCATGAGCCTCGTCACCTCGGCTCCTACAAAGGAAGGCATTTTTGAATGGCTTGTTACCCGTCCTTTGGCCAGATGGGAGTAAATTGATACCATTGATCAATATCCTTGCGAATTTCCGGCTCAAATGCACGCAGGATTTGCTGCGTCAATTCCCGGCGGACCTCGCGATTGCCCAGCGCCTTGCGGTCATACGTGAACTCCGGCAGCACTTTCACGGCGTAACCGTTCGGCCGGCGAACGATGGTCACGCCAATCAGCGCGCAGCCTGATGCCCGCGCCAGTTCTGCCGCCGCCAGCGAGGCTTCAAACGGGTGACCGAAAAATTCTATGGGGACGCCGCCTTTTTCCGGCGGCCGGTCCAGCGAGATGGCCAGGTCCGCTCCGGCTTGAAGTTGTTTGATGACCTCCACAAAAGCGAAATCATCCTGGCCGATGACCAGGGTTTTGACGCCACAACGCCGCCGCGCCTCGATGCGCAGGTCGGTCAGGCCATCGTCTGGCTCGGCCTGCGTCAGGATTGTCAGCCGGATGCCCAGTTGCGTCAGCAACAGACCGCCATGCTCCCAATTGCCGAGGTGCAGAGTGATAAAGAGCGTGCCGTGGCCGCGTTGCCGGGCGGCGCGGATGATTTCTAGTTCGTCCAAATTGGTCAGCCAGTTTTGCGCCGGCACGCCGCTTTCAACACGCCATAAATCCACCATCTTCGCGGCGAACTTTCGGTGAAGCTGATGAGCGGCTTTTTCGGCAGCCGCTCGGTCGCCCGCAAACAGAGGTAGAAAGTTTTGCACCACCACTTCGCAACGCCGCCGTTGAAACCGCCAATAGAACTCGGCCACCACCACCGCGAATCCCTTCACCAACCCAACCGGCAGGATTCGCACGATGACCAATCCCAGCCGCCACAGTCCGGCGCGATAAAAAGCTGGCTGCGTGACGGGTGACGGGTGACGGGTGACGTGAGATTCCTCGTCACCCGCCACTGGCCACTTGTCACCCTTCTGAATTTCCGACTTGGAACTTGGAACTTGGAACTTGGAACTGAAGAATGTCCACCATGTCGGAAGCAGGAAAACGGAAACGAGCATATTGGCGCCAATGCCCGCCGCGCACACCCTGCCCAAGCTGGCCATGCCCGGATTGCTGGAGAATCCCAGCGAACCGAACCCGGCCACGGCCGTGCCGCCGCATAACATCAACGCCCGTCCAACCGAACGTCGTACCGCGCCGAGGTCGCCGCCATGCCGGCGCAAGGCCAATTGCATGAATAGCGTGTAATCCACGCCCGTACCGAGCATCAGCGGCAGCGCCATCAGATTCATCAGGTTCCAGGTCCAGCCGCTCACGGCCATGATGGCCAGCAGGCACAGTCCGCTCAGGCACAACACCGCCATGCCGAGCAGAATTTCCGTTGCCCGCCGAAACGCGAACCAGAGCGAGAGCAACACCAGCAACACCAGCGGCGTCACCACCTCCCACATTCTCGACTGCACCCGGCGCAGAGTCGCATCGCCCAACAGTTGCCAGCCGGAAAGGAGCGCGCCGTTTTGGGCCAGGCGCCGGGACAAATTCACCAGCGCAGCCGACGCAACCCGATTCGTGGCAGGATATACCAGGCCCATCACCAGCCATTCGTTCGTCGTTCGCGTGATGAACCGCTTCAGCAGCCATTGGCTCACGTGATTGGTCGGCCAAAAAACATTTGTGCCCGCACCGGCTTGCGCCCAAGTCTGCAAGATTTCCTCGGTCAAAACCATTGCATTGGAATTAAAACCTTCGGCCCGCGCCGCGTTTTCCAGCAACGGCCCTTTCTCTCCGAGAATCGTCGCCGTTCGCCGATTTGCCGCTTGGAATTCAGCCCGCGGCCACAGCGCCGTTGGCAGGAGATATTGACCGATGACGTGGTTTGAAACTGCGTTATCCAACAATACATCTGCGTTGGTAAGCCGCTGATAAACTTCAGGTTCATCCTTGCCGGAAGTGATTACCCACAGCGGCTGCGGCGGCAGCCCAAGTTCCGACGTGATTTCGTCCAGCGTTGTCCGCGCCTCGCCATGCTGCGGTTGCAGGGCGTTGCCGGTGCGATCCAGTCCCGGCTGGCGAAAACACAGCACCGCGCCGGCGCCGAGCAGAATCAAACCGGTCAACAGCAGCGGAACGCGGTAACGAAACTTTTCAGCCGGTGTCAACACTGCCACCGATGGTGGTTGCGGTGCGACGAAATAATTCCACCAACGGAACGGCGGTTGGTTCGGATGCGGTTTTCGCCGTTCGCGAAACAGCGGCGGCAGATAAATCATCACCATCACCAACGCCGACAGGGCGATGCCGATGGCCACCAGCGTGCCCAGTTGTCCCAGGCCCGGCAACCCGCCCAGGTTCAGCACCAGGAACGCGCTCATTGTGGTGATGGCCGCCCACAAAATGCTTGGCGCAATCGCGCGGCGGATTTCCGGCACCGTCATTTGTGGGTGCGCGAGCGCTTCTTGGTAGTGGACAACCGCGTAATCCACGGCCAATCCCAGCAGTACGGCGGCAAAGCCCAGTGCCACCACGCTGATGGTTCCCAATACCAGCCCGCCCAGAGCCAGCGTCGCGCCCAGAATTAGCATCAGCAGCGCTAGCAACCACAACATCGGCCGCCAGCGCCGGTGCATTAGCCAGAAGAGCAGGGCGATGACGGTGGAAGTGATGCCCACCGAATGGCTCATGTCGCGTTGCATGCTGGTGGCGATTTCCTCCACAAACGCCGGACGCCCGGTGTAACGGACCACGACGCCGTTCCAGTCTCGCTTCTGGTTCCCCGTTCGCAGGCCGTTCACAACAGCGTGAATTGATTTCAACCAGGTTTCACATGAACGGTAACTGCCCAGGTTCACGGCGGATTCCACATACAACAATCGGAATTTTCCATCGTGCGAGGCGAACATTTGCTGGCTCTGGCCGCTGGAGAAGCCGGCGAGATTGGTCAACGCTGGCATCGTCAGCAAATCGAACGGATCATATTCGCGCCGGGCCAGATCCATCGGTGACATCGAAGTGGAAAGCGCTTCCTTGGTTTGCTCCAGCGTGGGCTTGAGTTGGTCAGGCGCCAAATGATTCGTCAGCGCGCCGAAATCTTTTGGCGGTTGATTGAACCACAGCCAGCCGAGCAGTTCGCCCAATTGTTCCGGATGTTCATTCCACGGCGGCTGCCAGGTCACTTCTGTGACCAGGTTGGTTTGTTGCCGCAATCGGTCGGCCAGCGCGCCCGCCAAGCGTTCCGCCTGTTCGGCATCCGGCGCGTGGAGAGTGATAATTAATTCCCGCGCGTTGGCGAAATGTTGCTGGTAAAGTTTCAATCCTTGAACCGTCGGCTCGTCCGGCGGCAAGAGATCAAGGATGTCCACGTCGAAGCGCAGCCGCCACAGTCCGAGGCCGACCGCGACCAGGAGCAACGCCCACCACCAACGTTTCAGGAAGGGACTCACGGCGAAAGGTAACCTTCGAGAATTTCTCCCGTGTGGGTATTTTCCAGTCGCCAGTTGCCGTCCGGCTTGCGCTCAAACTGCAAGGGCAGGGGAAGCGGTTTCCGGGCCAAGGCTGCGGGCAGATAAAGCCAGGTAAACCGGGTCGGTGGCGACCCATGCCCTGTGAAACCCATCTGCCGTTGCGGGAACCGGATGAGCCAGCGGTTGGTCGTGGTTTGCGCGAACACCATGGACAGTGGCGTCTTGTCGAATTGAATAAGCGCGCGGCCATTTGTGTCGCTGGCCAGCACAAGCTCGCCGCCGAATTCCGGCAGACCGCGTTCCGGCCGCCAGAGCGCCTGGCCTTGTTGAACGTGCCAGCCGGGGCCGGAAGCCGTGAACAGATTTTGGGTTGTGGTCTGACAGCCACACAAAAGCACGAGCACGGCCAGCGCAACTGACCGGAGGAAAAGGCGAGGCAAATGGCCTTCGAATAACCGCATGTAACGCGGCTATTGTTGCGGAAGCCCGAGGGTTGTCAACGCTTCACGGCAGCACAAAATTTTTGCTGTCTTGGGCAACACTCCATGTTATCAAAACAGCGATGCGCGGTGATAATCCCCTAGCGAATAATTTGTTGGCGCGATTATTCTCTTATACTCCTCGCGATGGCCGAGATCCATTGGAAGACTTTTGCACAGAAACGCTGGCTTGGTGTCTCCGGGCCAATTCGGATTTTTGTAAAAGCTTTCTCCGATTGTTTGACTTGGATTACCAGCCGGATTTGAAGATCGAAACACAATTGCCGGTGGGCGGAAAACGATTCGACCTAGCCGTGTCCTCTTACGAGGGAAACTTTTTCGTCGTTTTCGAAAACAAAGTGTGGAGCGACTTTGGCAAAGAGCAACTGTCGAACTACAGGAAAATCATTGACCGACAATTTGGAGAATTTGCAAATCGTCATGTCGCACCAGTCACTCCTTTTTCAGAACGGCCAGCCGAAGCCGATAAACATTGCGCTTGGCCGCAGGTGCAGGAACTGTTGGATGTATTCGGAAATAACAAAGCCAAAGAATTGCAGTTTGTATGTTCTTGGTTCGCCGATTTTTTGGCTCATCAAGGATTAAAACCTATGAAAATCAAAATTCAAAAAATCCAGGATTACTTTGAAGGCTTTCTGTTGAGGGAGGATATGAAATATTTCCTCGATGGATTAAGAAAAACCACAGTCTTGAAGCCCCTGCTGAAGAATAGAGAAGCCAAATTCGAACATGCACAAGGTGATTTGTGGCTTGGAGTATATGGCAGTAAAGCCATTCGAGATTTTTGGCTTGGATTTCAAATGCGTCCATCACCTCCCGGAATTTATGTCCGCGCACAACGTTCTTTCGCTGGGGACAGACGAAAATTGTTTAAAAAATTGAAAACTCATCCTGTTTGGGGAAATCAACTGGTTCCAGAGTCAGACAGCCTTGGCGGGTGTTTTCTGCCGCAACGCGGGGACAGTTGGTTTCATTTTGGCAAGCTTTTAAATAAAGATTTCTGCACCGATGACAAAATACGCGAATGGTTTGTCGCAGCGGCCAAATTCATGCGGGATTTGGACAAAGCCAAATGAATGATGAGCCTGCTGAATCAAGTCAGCCCGCACTTACAATTCCACCTTCCGCAGCCGGAGCGCATTGCTTACCACCGAGAGCGAACTACAGCTCATCGCCGCGCCGGCAATCATCGGGTTAAGCAGCAGATGCGCCACTGGATATAAAATCCCCGCCGCAATCGGCACGCCCAGCGCGTTATAGACAAAGGCGAAAAAGAGGTTCTGCCGGATGTTCCGCATCACCCGCCGGCTCAGGGCCAGCGCCTTGACGATGCCTTGCAGGTCGCCTTTGACCAGCGTGATGCCGGCGCTTTGAATGGCCACGTCCGTGCCGGTGCCCATCGCAATGCCCACGTGCGCCTCGGCCAGCGCCGGTGCGTCGTTGATGCCGTCGCCGGCCATCGCCACGATTTTGCCTTTGGCCTTCAATTCTCGGACCAACTCGTGTTTGCCCTGCGGCGTCAGTTCCGCCCGGACTTCGTCAATGCCCAATTCCCGCGCCACCGCCTCGGCGGTTTTCCGGTTATCGCCGGTGACCATGATGACCTTCAAGCCCATGCCGTGCAGTGCGCGGATGGCGGCGGGCGTCGTTTCCTTGATGGGATCGGCAATGCCGATGATGCCGATCGCCTGGGCATCCACCGCGACCCAAACCACCGTTTGCGCCTTTTCCTGAAGTTGTTGCGATGCCTGCCGCAAGTCGTCGGGAATCGTCACGCCGGCATCGCTTAAAAATTTTTCCTTGCCCACGCGAACATGTTTGTCGCTGATTTTTCCCGAAATGCCGCCGCCCGTCGTAGATTCAAAATCACTCGCCAACGAGAACGGAATTTTCCTTTCCTTCGCCTCACCCACAATTGACCGAGCCAACGGATGTTCGCTCAGTTGTTCGACCGACGCGGCCAGAGCAAGAAGTTGCTCGTCTTCTGCGGAAAAAGTAGGAGCCGACGTGAGGAAACCTTGGTTGATTGCCGATTGCCGATTGCTGATTGCCGATTTTTTAGTTTGAGCCTCCTCACGTCGGCTGCTACGGGAAGAAATAATACTCACCACCTTTGGTTTTCCGGCGGTCAGCGTCCCGGTCTTGTCGGTCAGCAGGTGGGTGACTTTTTCCGTTGTCTCAATGGCTTCCGCGTTTCGGATGAGAATGCCCGACTGCGCGCCGCGCCCCACTCCAACCATAATGGACATCGGCGTCGCCAGACCCAATGCGCACGGACAGGCAATAATCAGCACCGATACCGCATTGACCAGCGCGTAAGCCATCGCCGGGGCCGGTCCCCAAACGGCCCAGACCATGAAGGTGATGACGACAATGCCAATGACGGTTGGGACGAAATAGCCCGCCACACTGTCCGCCAGTTTTTGGATGGGCGCGCGACTGCGCTGGGCTGCCGCCACCATCTGCACGATCTGCGCGAGCAACGTTTCCGACCCGACCTTCTCGGCACGCATCAGAAAAGCGCCGGTCTGATTTACCGTCGCGCCGACGACAAAATCATTTACGCTCTTGGCCACCGGCATCGGTTCGCCGGTAATCATGGATTCATCCACGTTGCTCCGGCCTTCGATGATTACGCCGTCAATGGGAATTTTCTCGCCGGGCCGGACGCGCAACACGTCACCCGCGTGCACTTCGTCCACCGGCACGTCCTGTTCCTGGCCAGCGTGGACGCGATGCGCGGTTTTGGCGGCCAAGCCGAGCAGCGCCTTAATGGCCTGTCCGGTGCGATTGCGCGCCCGGGCTTCGAGCATCTGGCCCAGCAACACCAATACGGTGATGACTGCTGCGGCCTCAAAATAAAGTCCAACCTCGCCGTGCTGCTGGAATGACTGCGGAAAAATGCCGGGTGCGACGACGGCGACAACGCTATAGACATAAGCCGCGCCGACGCCGGTGGCAATAAGCGTGAACATGTTCAATTGCCATGTCTTCACCGAACGCCAGGCCCGGCCGAAAAACATCCCACCTGCCCATAGCACCACCGGCGTGCTCAACAGGAATTCCACCCATTTGGAAGCCGATTTGGGAATCCATTGCTCGATTTTCAGACCCGGAAGCCATTGACCCATCGCCAGGAACAAAACTGGAATGGTCAAGGCCAGACCGATCCAGAATTTGCGGGTGAGCGCGCGGGTTTCATCGTCGTCTTCCGGCTCGGCGGACACGGTTTTGGGTTCCAGCGCCATACCGCACTTCGGGCAATCGCCCGGATGGTCCTGCTCGATTTCCGGGTGCATCGGGCAGGTGTAAATGGTCTTGCCCGCTGGCGCGACCCAGAGCGGATTCCGCTCCAATGCCATGCCGCACTTGGGACAATCGCCCGGCCGGTCCGATTCCACGCCGGGACACATCGGACAAAAATACTTCGCCGTCAGGGACGGCTTCACCGCCGTCCCGCCGTGATGCATGTGGGAATGTCCGGACATTTCATGCCCGCCGCAGCATTCATGCGTGTCAGCCATGATTGCCGGATCCCTTGGATTTGAGGAGGCGGCTTGGGCGAGAAACTTTTGCCGGCAACCATCGCAACAAAAATAAAACGCCTGTCCGTCGCGCTCGGCGCGCAACGCGGACGTTTCATCTACCATCATGCCGCACATCGGGTCGGTTGCCATAATTCCCAAACTTGCGCCAAATCCGTCAAATTTCCAGAATGTAATTTGCCAGACTGAAATCGCGGTAGTCGCCGGGCGCTGCGCTGCGGTGCCCTGCCACGTTTAAGAGGCTAAGGTTGCCAGATCGCCCGCCAAAACTGGACCGGCAAAGAGGGGTCCATGGAGTTGGTAATGTTTATCGTATCGGAAGAAAGCGTGTTGGTGCTGGTGGAAGTCCACGTCAGCAAATTGGTTGAGCTTTGAACAACATAAGGAACACCGGTCTGGCCTTGGAGTTGAAAGACAAACTGGTTTGCGGCTGGCGCAGTCGAAACGGACAGCAAGGTGGCCGGCGCCGGGGAGAGCGCCAGCACGGTGGCCGAATACGGCGGAAAAACGTAATTGAAGTTTGTGCCAGACCCGGAAAAGCTTGTGGTTGCGATGTCCTGCAAAGACGCGCTCCCGTTGGTTTCCGCGGCGTCATCCTGTGGAATTCCATAGGAATAGACCGTGCCATCCGGCGCCGGGGTAAAGTCGGCTACCGCCACTTGTCCGGTGTAGGTGTTGGACGGGTCCTTGTTGATGGCTAGCACGGTCAGGCTGCCGTCCTGTCGCCGGACGGCATAAACTGGGAGCATTGAGTAATCGCTGGACGCAGTCAGCACGGTGTCACCAGCTTGAACAAAGTCGTGCATGAGTTTGAAGGTGTAAAACGTCGGATAGAGCGTGTTCAGGTCGCCGACGATGCCCAGATCACCGTTGGTGCGCCAGCCGTAAAGCGAAGATGAAAAGTCGCCGCTGGTGTCCGTGCCGTTCCGCAAATCCCACCAGACGAATGAATTGAACTCGGTCTTCATCAATTGCGCGAGGCTGTCCGCCAGATAAAGGCCGTTGACGAGGCTGGTGGATTGTTTGCCCTCCGGGCCGGAATCGGCGTTATTTTCCGTGGCCAGCAATTCGATGTTGGTGCCGGGGCTGCCGATATAATCCGTGATTTGCTGGCGCAGATTGGAGGCGTCAGAGGCCCAGTTGGCGGAAGCCTGGAGCAGCGTTGGGTCGTTGTCCGAGCCGGATTCCGAATAAAAGTGGTCCACGAGAAAATCCGGCGTGACGCCGGATGAACTCAGCGTGGCGAGCATTACCGACGTCCAGCCGTTGTGATAGGTTGCCGTGCGCGAGTTGTACGCCGGATGGCTGGTGTTGTTGGCGTAACTGTCCTCGCCGGGCGCGGACACCACGCCGATTTTGATGGTCGGATCCACGGCTTTCATCAGGGCAATGTAATTCGTGGCGCGCATGGCGTAAGTATAAGGATCGTGGGCCACCGTGTTGTGGTCGATTTCCCAGCCGCCGTAACACTCGTTTCCGATTTCCCAATACTTGAAACCCAGCGGCGCTGTCCGCAAGATGCGAAGAAAGTTCCTGCCATCGTCCGTCCCCAAAGGTGCGGCGGCGCGCAACGAAGCCCAATATCCCGCCGTGTACCAATTGGTGCCGTTGGCGTCCACGCCCAGCAAAACGGTGCTGGAGGATGAGGCATTGCAGTAGGCTACCCAAGCGGCTGCTTCCTGCGGCGTGCCGGTGCCGTAGTTGACGGTGATGATGGCCTGTGCATTGACGCCAGCATTGGTGATGACATGAATGAAATTCGCCAGACTCGTCCCCCACCTCCACGTATTGGTCGTGTCCTCCTGGTCATACAGCCAATGGTAATCGTCGGAAAGCGAGCCGCCAGGCAGGCGAATAATGCGCGTGCCCAGTTCGTTGAGCAGCGAAACCGTCGTGGGCGTGTCGTAGTTTGTGTCCCACGTGGCCGCATTTAGCCCGAACCAGCGCGCATCGGCGGTGCGGAGGGGTTGGCCGGCATTCACCGTCAGATGCACCAAGGTGGGTGGCGGCACGGGCGTGTTCAACTGAATGTCGTCCAGATAGAACGTGGGTTCTGTCGAACCAACATGGTCCTGAATGGTGAACCCAGTGAAGTTCGTCGCGTTGGCCACGCCCAGGGCCGACAAGGAAACCGTGTACTGTTGCCATGTTCCAGCCGGCGGTGAAGTCAAAACGGGCCGGGGACTTTGCACAGCTGAACCCAAAATGCCGTACATCTGGAGTTGTTGTCCGCCGCTGGTGCCACCATTGAGCCAGAAACTGATGCTGGCAAAGCCGGTGGTTGCCATGCTGGAATGATTCAACCCAATGGCGCCCCAAGCGTTGGTTATGGTGGCACTGATGGAATCGGTGCCGGAATGAACCGGTGAAGTGTTGGCAAAATTCCGCGTGACACTGTAACTTCCATCCGACCAGCCGTTGACCAGTGAATCGGTATAAATCGTCATATTGGTCTGCGCCGCAGACACCATTGGCACAGCCAGCATGGCCGACAAAATGAATTTTGAAACGTTTAAAGCGATTACTCTTGGGGTTTGCACTCGTAGTGTCATTTGCATGGTCAAAAATTGTGAGAATTGAGAATTGGGGAAAAACATTCCGCGCCGAACTAACCGCCGGTTTAGGCTAAACGAACGCTTTACGCTCGAGAACGCTTTACGCTCGAAGAATCAACTCCGTTTTCCTCATTGTAATTAAAAATTCTATTCAGGCAACACCGTTATTCCATCCCCGAGGCGCCAGCGTTCAGCCCGGCGTCTGCCGTGCTTAATATAAACCACCATTCTCTATTTGCCACTGCCATTACGGGCCGACCGAAATGGACGAACTGGTGGCTGGCGGAATGTTGGTGTTGCTGCTGTCCACGGCGTTGATAGTCCAAGAGCCTTGAGTTTGAAACGCCATTGCCTGCTGCACGGTCCCGTTGACCAACGAGGCAGCGTTCGGCAAAACGCCGAGCGGATCCGATGCGGCGCTGTTGGTGAGATAAATCGAGTCACCCGAAACGGGAACAATGTGCCAGGTGGAATCACACGCGTTGATGGTCACGACGACCACGGGATTATTTCCCAAGCTCACCGGCGTGGCGGAGCCAGTATATCCGCCAGGCGTGCCCGGTGCATTGGTTTGGCCCGGCCACAGCACTTGCAGTTGGCTGAAAATCGGCCCGGTCGGTGCAACCCATTGGGTCCGGAAGAATGAAGTTTTTGTGGCGGTTGGCGGAACCGTGTAGGGAGACGCCGCGCTCGAAGAAGCCCCGGGTACATCGAGGTAAGGTCCGGCGACATTGGTTGAACTTTGCAATTCTGCCGTGCCACCTGTGGACGGGTCGGTCCAAAATACTTCAACTTGATTGTTCGTTTTGATTGCTGTCAGCGGAGGCGTCGCCGGAACGAGCTCCACCACTTTGATGTTATCAATGTCCACAGTGTTGTCGGCGTCGTACCCGAATACCGTTCCCAAATTGGGGCTGCCGTTTGCTTGAACCTGGACTTGGATTTGGTTGACCTGCGCAAGGTACTGATCAAACAAAGCTTGCGAACCCCCGTTGTAAATGCCAATCGGCATGCCTGATCCGTCAAAGACAAACGATTGCCAGTTCGTGGTCAAAGAGAGTGTTGGAGCAAGATCAAGGACAACGTCTGGCTGCCCGTTTGACGCTGAGAGCGTTCCGTCCGGGGCGAGAAATTGCAAGTCCATCACCGCACCAACGTTGGTGTTGGCTCCGATAAACCCTCCGGCCTTGGCTGCAATATAAACGCGATACGAGGCCTTGTTGGTGGAAGTCAATTGATAAGGAATTGGCACTGCCCCGCCACCCACCCCGATGCCTGAAAAGGAGGTGGGCGGAGTGCTGCTCCAAGAAGAAAGATCCGCAGTATATTGAAGCGCGGCACTGCCTCCAACCCCACCGGTCAGATTCGTGGTCAGGGTTCCGGTCGCATTGTCAGTACCATCACGATCATGAAAGCCGTACACAAATGAAGGGTATGTATTGTCAAAGTTGGCCTGCCAGATGACCTTCTCTTGTGTCGGCACTGCGGCCGAGCTTTCTGTCAGATAAACATTGTCAACGTTCAACTCTCCGTTGGTGGTGAAGCCAAAAACCGGTTCGATGGTGCTCAGACTGGTATTGGTAGAATTGATCGATCCCGTCTGCCCCTCCAGGCGGAATTCGATTTCAATGCAATTAATCGCATTCAGAATCGCGCTGTTTGTGAAAATGCCGGCGTCACCTCCATTCAACGCCAACGAGGACAGTGGAATGTCGAAATGAACGTAGTTGGAGCCCGCAAAGCCGACATCGCCCGTAAAGCTGGCAACGGCATTCGTAATCGGGGCACCGTTCGTTCCGAATTGCAACGAATTCAAAATTACATCGGTATTGGTTATCCCGGGCAACAATCCTTGTACCTTAACGTCACAACTCAGGGTGAGTGTGTTCAAAGTTGTCACCGGGGTTATGTTGGCAAGAGTTGGGATGAAAACTAAATACAATGCCACGCCTGCATAGGTATAGCTTGTGGCGTTCTGGTAATTCGGGTCGGTTGCCAGTTCGGTGTAATCAACTGTGGCCTGAGCCGCGGCGGTGTTGTTTACCCCGCCGGTGGGAACGACGGCGAAAGTGCTTGGGGGTACTGCCGTTGTACCCAATTCCGATCCGGCGTAGGCAAACGCATATCCATAATTGTAGTCGCCGAAGCCGTCGAAATCAGTTCCCAAAATAATATTGGTTGTTTGTGCGGTTGCCACAGACATCATTCCCACGATGCCAAGTAGCGTTACGAGTAAGCATGCTTTTGTTTTCATGTTATCTTGGTTAAAAAATTAAATCATATTGCGAATGGTTTGAGCTTCACGGATTAACGCTTTCATTTTACACACGATTCGGTGCCTGTCACGATTACATTGGTTGAGCTTTGAAATACTACTTTCGGATAGTATCAATTTGGCACATTCTGTTGTACGATAAATAACCGGTACGAGAGCCTCCTTTATTTTAACACGTTGTGTACAAGGCAACAAGAGTCGAAACCAGAGTGTCTGCGCCCGGAGAAGGTGTGCGAGCATATCCTGTTGATGGCAGCGATGTTGGCTCTCGTTTGAAGCTTTTGCAATCTGTCGCAACGACCAAAATCCGCACAACGGCCTCCTGCCTGCTCACCGCCAACGTCATTGGATTGTTTTGCCTCTTGCTTTTTTTCCCGGCGTTTACCTTTGCTCAACTTGGATCAGCCCAGTCGCCCGGCCCTTTAACTTGGCTAACAAACGCACAGCAAATCCGTGGATTGGACCCCGACGAGGCCCAAAAAGGTTTCCCAGTCCATCTTCATGGTATCGTCACGTACTATGATGCACCGCTGCACAATTTATTTTTGCAGGATGCCACCGCAGGCATATTTGTCCTGGTCGCTCCAAACGCAAGCACAAACATCGCTGCTGGCCGGGAGATTGAAGTGGAAGGTGTCAGTGACAAGGGAGATTACGCACCGATAGTCAAAGCGTCGGCCATCCGTGTTTTAGGAAAAGGGCAATTGCCTGCTCCACACCAGGTTTCCATTGATCAATTATTCACGGGTTTGGAGGACAGCCAGTGGGTGGAAGTGAGCGGAGTCGATCGCTCAACCACCGTCTTCGATCGGAGACATTATTTAACCCTGTCCATGCACGGGCAGCAGATTATGGTGTATGTTGAAAACGTCGGAGAATCCGGCAGCCCAAATTCACTCAACAATTTAATCAATACCACGGTCCGGGTGCGCGGCGTGTGCTATTCCAGATACAATATGCGCGGTCAATTACGCATGCCTTGGGTCGCGGTTTCGAGCATGGCGGATGTGGTCGTCGAGAGTCCCTCGCCGGGGCAACCCAAAGAGGTGTCCATTGCCAGTCTGGCACGGTTTAATTCCAGCGGGTATTACGGCAACCGGGTGCAAGTGAGCGGAGTTGTCACTTTGCAAAAAGCCGATGGTTCCCTTTTCATCCAAAACCAAGGGTACGGACTCTGTGTGCAGTTGGCGCAACCGGTAAAACTCGTTCCCGGTGACCGCGTGATGGTTTCGGGTTACACCTCGCTCGGGCAATACGTTCCCGTCCTGGAGGATGCCACGGCTCAATTTTTGGGCCATGGCCAACCACCTTCACCGATTTCGACGGATTTGGAAACCCTGCTGAATTCTCCGGAGGACTTTGAGGGCGTGCTTGTCCATTTGAAAACCAGCCTGATTAATCTGATCGAAAGTCCAACGCGACAAACCTTGGTTTTGCAATCTTCCAATTCCATTTTTACGGCCAGCATCGAAAGCTCTCAAACTGGTGACGAGAGTGGGGCGTTGAAAATTGGCAGCGAGCTTGCACTCACTGGGGTGTTCGTTGCCCAACCCCCATCGAAATGGATTCCCGGCGTCACCCGGTCACGGGAAAGCGTGGTGTCTAATCTTCCCTACTCGCCACCCGAGTCCATTCAGATTCTTTTGCGATCCTATGGCGATATAGCCGTCGTTCGCCAGCCGTCGTGGTGGACGCTGGCCCGTATGCTTCGGCTGCTTGGGATCATGACCCTCGTATTGCTCGGTGGGTTGGCCTGGGTCGTGATGCTTGATCGTCGCGTTCGCCAACAAACTCAAATTATCCATGAAAAAGTAAGGCGGGAAGGCGTTCTTGAAGAACGCGACCGCATTGCGCGGGAATTCCATGACACGCTCGAACAGGAACTTGCGGCCATTACCATACAGTTGGATGCGGTTGAAGCGCAGTCACGCGAATCATCTCAGACTGTCCGCAGACAACTTGAACTCGCCCGTAGTATGTCCCGCCGCAGCCTTTCCGAAGCTCGCCGCTCGGTCTGGGATTTGCGCTCCCACCTGCTGGAAAATTGCGACTTGGTCACCGCCCTCAAAGAAATATCCTTACCTCTTTCCCGTGGCACGGGTATCGCAATCACCGTCGCATCTTCTGGAACCCCAACAAAACTCCCCGCGCTTACCGAACACAATCTTCTCCGCATTGGTCAGGAAGCCTTGGCCAATGCCCTCAAACATTCGCACGCAAAAAAAATCGTGGTAGGTGTGAATTATGAAACGAAGCAGGTGCAACTCAGCATTCGTGATGATGGCACAGGCTTCGACATCCAAACTGCCGGGTCCGCGAACGGCGGGCATTTTGGCTTGCTCGACATGCGGGAGCGCGCCGAAAAGATTGGCGGACGTTTCTGCCTCAACAGCAGACGCGGCAGCGGCACGGAAATACTCGTGACCGTCCACACGATGACTGTTGCCAGCCCGGCGGAAAAGTATTCACCAAGCCGCGACAATCCGACAGCGCCCGTAAGCGGCAAGGTTTGCTGAGCGTTGGAATTCCAACTGATGAAAAGAAAGATTCGCATCATGGTCGTGGATGATCACTTTGTGGTTCGCATGGGCCTCGTAGGCTCGATCAACATCGAACCGGACATGGCGGTCGAAGTTGAAGCCTCCACCGGTCAGCAGGCCATTGACAGCTTTCGGCAACATCGTCCGGATATTGTGCTAATGGACGTGAAACTTCCCGACATGGGCGGTGTGGAAACTACAACTGCCATCTGCGAGGAATTTCCCGATGCTTCCGTCATTATGCTTTCCACGCACGATGGCGAAGAGGACATCTACCGATCCCTCCAGGCAGGTGCCCGAACTTATTTGCTCAAAACCGCCCCGCGCGAAGAATTGATTCATACCATTCGCGCCGTCCACGCCGGCGAACGCTGCATCTCACCGACCATCGGCGCGCGTCTTGCCGAACGTTTGACCCACAGCGAACTCACCTCGCGCGAGCTCGAGGTTCTCAAACTCATTGCCAACGGCAAAAGCAATAAAGAAATTGGCGGCGCCTTGCAAATTGCTGAAGTCACGGTCAAGCTTCACGTTGGCCACATTCTCGCGAAACTAAAAGTCAACGACCGTACCCAGGCCGCCACCACCGCCTTGCGCCGTGGCATACTTCATCTGGATTAAACGGGTGCCTCAATGCCTGCGTGTATGTTATTTGGACATTCGCTAATGTTGGGGTGCGAATAACGGGCTTTCGCCGAAATTTTAGTTTCCCTTGGTCTTCGGATGTGCCCCAGAAACCACTTGCGTGGGGCCAAAGGAAGCTTTCCCCCAGTAACAAACCGGATTGGCCTTGGACATGCTCGCAGAAGAAGGCGAAGGCAGAATTTTTATGAAAAATAAATTCATTCTTGGTTTATATCTCGTCCTTGCTGCGAGTTTTATTTCCGCTTGCGCGCACAGGAAGCCCGAACAGGCCGCCGCGCCGGCGGCTTTGGAACAAGAACCGTACGCGCTGGACCAGCCGCAAATAGAGCCGCCGGGGGATACAAATTCCGAGGCCGTGGCACAATCCGGCGAAGGCGCCACCAACGCAACCGACGTGTCTGCCACAAATGCAGTGACTTCGGAAATCGCGCCTGCGGCAACAACTCCAGAAGCTGCGCCCGCCAACGAAACTCCGGCTGAAGGCACGCCAGCCTCCACAGCCGCTGAATCTGCCTCTGCTGAACCTTCCGCTGCCGCCGCCGTTCAACCTCCAGCCGCCGACGCTTCGACTGATGCGGTTTCAACTAACGAAACTTCTGCCGAGGGTTCTTCAGCAATTGAAACATCAACTGCTGAAACTCCTGCTTCTGTCGCCGCTGAAGTTCCGGCTACTAACGCTGCCGGTGATACCGCTTCGGCTGCTGTTACTCCGGCTGAAGTCGCCGCCGCGGCAACAAATTCGACGGCTGCTCCCGCTGGTGAAGCTCCCAGTGCCGCCACCTTGACCAACGAAGCTCCTTTGTCAACAACTCAGGCGGCTGCTCCTGCCAGCGAAGCTCCGGCGGAAGCCTCGCCAACCACCAGTTCTACGGAATCTGTTTCTGCTGAAGCTCCCGCTCCCTCCACCGATCAATCTCCCGTTGCCGAATTACCAACCAATGCGGCATCAACCAATGAGGCTTCTGCCGCTGGCGCTCCAGTTAAAGAAACGTCAACCAGCGGAGCTTTGTCTTCAGTCGCTGCTGAGATTCCAGCGACCAATGCTTCCGCTAATGCGGCTTCCGCCGCGGTCACTCCGGCGGCAACCAATTTGGTGGCGGCTCCGGCGGATGAAACTCCCGCCCCCACCGCTCCGGCTCCTGTAGCTTCCGGTGAGACCACTGCAACCCAGGCCGCCGCACTCGCGGCTTTGGAACAAAAAATAAATGAGCTGGACCACCCACAATCTCAAGCCTCAACGGATACAAATTCCGTGGCAACGGCGATACAAGCTGGCGAAGCCACAACCAATGCAATAGACACGGAAACGACCTCCGAAACGGCGGTAGCGCCCCGGACAGCTCCGGTGGCAACAACTCCGGTGGCTGCTCCTGACGAGGAAGCTCCTGCTGCTTCTACTGCTGCCACTGAAACTCCGGCCACTGTCGCTCCCGCTGAAGCCACGCCCGCTTCCGCTACTTTGACTCAAGTTGCTCCCACTGTCGTCGCCCCGGCTACCGAAGTTCCGTCGGAAACAGCTCCACCGGTTGCTCCCGCCGTTACTCGTGTTCCTCAAGCTCACGATGCCACCGCTGTTGCGACAGAAGCTCCGGTTGCTACTGTCGCTCCCGCTGAAACTACACCGGCTGCTGCTCCTGCAGAGGTTGCTCCCAGTGCTGTCGCCCCGGCTGTCGAAGCTCCAGTGGCAACAACTCCAGTGGTTGCTCCTGCCGCGGTTGCTCCAGTCACCGCGGCTCCCGCTGTTGTTACTGCAGCCCCCAAAGTTTCCACTGCTCCTGTAGCGGCGTCACCTGTTGCGGTCGTCGCTCCCGCTGCCATTATTCACGTGGTTGTGGCGCCAACCAAAACCCAACCAGCCACAAGACCGGTAATGTCCAACCCAGCCCTGGTGCTCCACGCTGCAACAGTTTCATCAAGTCCACCGGCGCTGGCGAAACCGGCCAACAATCTTGTGACCACCGATGGAGCGATCTACAAAGACGCGGAAGTGCAAAGAGTGATGTCGGACGGAATCATCATCAGTTATACGCCTGCGGGTGGCGGTTGGGCGATGACGAAGGTTTATTTTAGCGAGCTTTCTCCCGAATTGCGACAGCGATACGAGAAACAGCAAACGGGTCAATCCACCACTGGTTATTGATGTTTGGGTGAAGAGCGGTTTGCCCTTCAGCACGCTCCGAAAACCCGCGACCGCCGTTGATATGGACTGGTGATGCAATTCAGTGTCGGTGTCCCTGCTGAACAACCTTAAGGCTGACTGGTAATTCTTTGCCAGTTGACGCCTTGGGTTCCGGCGTAGGCCGCAAACGCTTTTTCGTTTTGGATCAGCACGCTGCGCACGACGCTCGAATCGTCGGCGCGGCCCAGTTCCAGAATGCTGTCGGGGATGATGCCCATTTTTTTGTGCGCGTAGAGCAGCGCAAACACCGACTGCGCGATGGTTTGATACGGCAGTTCCTTGTAGGCGCCTTCAATCGCATCCTCGGCGGCGTTGGCCAGAAATTCCAACTGATCCACGAGATGGGGGAATTTCGGCGCGTTGATCTGGGTGAATTCGAGCTTCCATTGCGGCAACTGCCGCAGAACCTTTTCTGCAATCGCTGGCGTGATGCTGGCCGCAGCGCTGTTCACAAACTTGGCAATTTCAGGCATGACGGCGGCAATTTAGGGAAATTCCCGGCTCGGCGAAAGTGAAATCGTGGTGACAGAACACGCTTTCCTTCGTCAGGCTTCCTGCTAGGAATAAGCCCGTGCAAGACCTCATTGCCAAAGCCGAAACATTGCTGGAAGCGCTGCCTTATATCCTGCGGTTCAGCGGGGCGACCTTTGTCGTCAAATACGGCGGCAGCTTCATGGATTCGCCCGACGCCAACGTCCGCCACAGCGTCGCCCGCGACATCGTTTTTCTCGAAGCCGTTGAGATTGATCCGATTGTCGTTCACGGCGGCGGCAAGGCCATCACGCGTGCAATGGAAAAGGCCGGATTGAAGGCCGAATTTGTGCAGGGCCAGCGGGTGACAAGCGAGGCGACGGCAAAAATCGTGGACGATGTATTGTCGCGCGAGATCAACCCGGAAATCGTCAAAACCATCAACGCGCTTGGAGGCCGGGCCTTGGGGTTTGCCGGGCCGGACATTTTCAAGTGCCGCAAGCTCTGGCTGGATGACAAGGATAACCCGGGGAAGAAAATTGATATTGGTTACGTCGGCGAAGTGGTGGAGGTCAACACCGCGCCGTTGAAGGAGTCCATCTGGTGCGGTTTCACGCCGGTCATTAGTCCGACGGCGCGTGGCGAGGACGGCAAGATTTACAACTGCAACGCCGATGTCGCCGCCGCCATGTGCGCCATCGCGCTTAACGCCAAACGGCTCGTTTTCATGTCCGACGTGCCGGGCCTGATGCGCAACCCCAACGATGCTTCCACCGTCATTGCCCATTTGCAAACAAGCGAAGTCCCGGCGCTCAAATCCGCCGGCATCGTGGACAAGGGCATGATTCCGAAGGTGGACAGCGCCGTGGCTGCCATTAAATCCGGCGTGGAAAAAGTTTCCTTCGTGGACGGCCGTGTGCCACATGCCGTCATGCTCGAAATTTTCACCGACAAAGGCGTCGGAACGGAAGTCGTTTTGTAATTTCCGATTTCCGATTTACAATTGACGCGCATTGCGAATGGAAGAAATTTTCCCATCACCGCTACTCAACGCGAGCGCGAGACAAAGGAGGAGTTTCGGTTTCACAGTTAACGCGTAGCAATCTGGACCTCCACACCGCTGATCAATAAATCGCTGCCTTCATTGTTGAACCGAAAGTCAGCGCCGCCATTTTCCCCGTGTCCAAAGCGTGCATCGTTCACATAGAAACGGGCCAGTTTCCATTGCCTTGAATTCGTGCGATGTACGCGCTCTGGATACGTTTTATACGCGCCGCCAAATGGCGCCCGGACATCAGTCGAATCGTAGTCCAGCGAAATATCACCGGACCCCGCATCAAAATACGCTAAATCAATCTCTAAGGTCGTTCCTGGTTCCGGTCGAAAAAGTTTATTCACCTTGACATAGAAATAATTTGGTGTTGTTAGTTTGGGCACCAGCCAGCAACGCCTTCCCTCGTGCTGAACGACCGTGAAATGGCCATCGCCGTCTGGGATGGCCTCCAATCCTCCATGCGTCAGCGGAAGCCCGATGCCAATAATTTTCGACCCGTCCTCTTCATAACAAGCACGCATGGTGGCAAGCTGGTCTTTGGGTAAAATAAATACATAGCGGCCAGGGTAAGCCGCTTCCACGCGGTCAACCTCGCGTTTGATTGCGGCGAAGCCGCCCTGCTTGGTATCAAAACCCTGAACAATGCAGGTAAAGCTATGGAATACCGGCGCGAGCGGGTTCGGCTTCAGGCTCACAAGTCCTTTATACAATTTTTCCGCACTCCAGACGCCGTCGGTATCCAGTTTCGGCGGAAAGCCTTCCTGAACTACCGACATTTCACCAAGAACGCCTGTAAATCCGCACGTTTTCATATAGGTGATATATTTCCAGCCTCCGTAGGGCGCGAGCCAGATTCGGACATCATGAAATCCTGCATCAGCGCACCAGACCCGTGTTAGCCTGCACCACGCTGGAAAAAGCTCATTGTTGAAATCCTGCACGAAAATGAATTGAACGCCGGTCGGGCCACACATCAACTCATCGTTGGTCGTCATTTTCGAATAATACCAATCCAATAGTGGCGCGTTGAGTTCTTGAAGTGTTGGGCTTAACGCCGTTGCAACCGGGATCGTGCCATGTGCAGGCTCACGCCAAAAATTGTACAGCGGGTGTTGGTCAAACGCGATGTTGTCCCCATCACTCCACATGATGGAAACATAGATTTTTCCCGGTTCCGCCTTGATGGCTTTGCCAGGAGGCTGCGTGTAAGTTTTGTCGGAAAAACTCGACCAAAAACTCCCATTTCCATAAAAGTCGCTGACGACGTAGCCGATGCCGAAGGGATTGGCAGTTTCATTGGCGCTGTCGCCGGCGTAACCCATCAAGGAAGTCCCCAGTCCGTAACCCTTCGTTCGGAAGATTTTTTCGATCTCCGCTCGCTCATCTGGTTTTCCGAGGTCCAAGGAGAAATCAAAACCTTTGGTCGCCACGACGTAATCACACAGCCGCTTATCCATGTGAAGCGCGAAAACCACCTGCTTGCTGCAATGGGGCATCAGGTGGACCAATGCCCAGTCGTAAGCGGCGATCCGATTTGGCCAACGGTTTCGAAAGTCTTCCACCCTGCCTTTCCAGCCAAACTCGGAAATCAACTTTTCCTTGATCGCCTCGGTTACAGGAATACCGTCCTGCTGCGCGCCCGACATCAAGGCCAAATACCAGGTCCAATCCTGACTGGGGTCGTAAATAAACATCTTCTTCACGCGTCCCTGATATTTCTGAAATAAAGTCCTTAACCCGGAATCAGCCCCCGGCAACCCTTTGAGAACGATGTACGGTTTCTTGCTGAACGTGAGTTGTTCCCAGTCGCCGTCGTCTGAAATAACGTAAACTTCCGCGGACGACTGATTAATCAACCCTTGCAATGCCCAGGCCGTCATTTTGGATTCGGTGCTGTCGCGGCGGCAGTCAACGACATAGACATTCGCTGCTGGCGGCATTTTAGGGAACATTCCACTGGCGGCAAAAACTGACTGGATATTCAGCGAAAGCAGCGCGAGGCAGAGGAGAAGTTTGGGGTTCATGGTTTGGCTTTGCTTAGGGAACGACATTAACCATCGCCTTGTTACTCCAGAATGTTTCCTGGCTGCCGATGGGTGTGAACCCCATTTTGAATGAAAGCTTCTTTGACGGCAGCAGACCGATTGGTCCTGGAACATATACTTTTAGGTCGTACTTAATTGAGCCACCTGGCGGAATTTTCTCGATTAGTGGAGGGTTGAATTCGCAAATACGGCTCCGATCAATAACGATGCTGGAATTGTTTATCTGCCAATTTTGATCCCAACTGCAAGACCATGCCTGCACACTTTGGTTTGTGGCTGTTAAATTCTCAATTCGAAGTGCTAGATTGAAATGTTCTCCAATACGAACCTCCGTTTTTGACGGCTCGACTATCGCCTTGAGTGAATTTGTATCAACCGTGTCATTCGGTTGATGGAGTCGTGGCAAGGGCTTGTATTTATGTTCCCAACTTGGTCCCCCCGGGCCAAAGATCAAGATTCCCGGAAGAGCCAGCGGATACCAAAGTTCCTTATAACTGTCGAAAATGCCTGAAATTTTCACGCCGTCTTCACTCGCCAAATCTGCGTTGATCCCAAATGCACTGCCATCCTTGCTCCATTCAAATTGCCCATAGAGGCGTTCAGCGCCGGCAGGCAAATTACCCATCGGCCCCAATTCAAAGTTGTGAAGGGTCGAATTGTTTCTTCTTACCAGCCAGACGCCTGTCTGTTTTTCGGGCAAATCCACGGTGATGCAAACATAGTTGGTGCCGCGCATGCCCTGCTCAACCTGTTGAGCGTGAGTGTGGTTGGAGTTAATCTCCGCCTCCACGAGATCATACCGAAACGGTTTCAGTTTCGGATAAAAGAAGGCGAGCTGGCAATTTTGACTAGGAAGCGAAAGAACGAGATAATTGCCGGCATTGGTCGTGACGCCTGAACCGGCAACCTTCACTTTCAAAAAATTGGTAGGAGCAGTCTGTTCCTCGCCGCCTAGATTCGCTGTCGAGCCGCGAAATTCCCGATGCGTGACGCAACCGGTCAGCAGGCTGCTCAAACCGAGCGCGAGGCAGAGGAGGAGTTTGGAGTTCATGGTCTGGACTTAAGAAGCAGAATCCCGCCAAGTAATGGAAACAAACCCACGACAAGCAGCGCCGCGCCGAGCGGACGATTTCTATAGCCGGGAAATTGCGATGGTTCAGCCCGGTGAATAATTGGAACCACATTGGCCCTTGGAATTTTCACATCCAATTTTTCAGCCTTGATTTTTAAGGCGAGAAATTTGTGAAATTCTCTCCTACGATCCAGTTGATTTTTTGCATCCCAATAAGGCTGCTGCTCCGGAAGGCGATTGGTCGAAACGTTGTCTTGAATTCTATATTTCTGGCGCAACTGTTCGACATTGGTCTGAAGCATCATAATCTGTTTGTCTTCGTTCTGAAATTGTTGCTGCAAAGCCTCGATTCCCCGTAGTCTCATAATCGTTAGAGATTCAACACGATATTTTTTGTAGCTTTCGGCAATGGCGTTGGCCACGTCAGCCGCTTCCTTCGGGGAGTCGCTGTAATATGTGATGTCAACAAACTTGGTGTTGCGCACTTGCACGACGCGCATGTGATTTCTGAGGATCGCATAGCATTTGGCGGCTTTGGGCGGTTCGCCGTAGGAGTATTTTTTGCCCCAAACCACGTTGAGATTCAAATCGGCGACGACATTCGACAGCACAAGCTGGGACCTGATGATTTCAAATGAGGTTTGGACGAAATAAGGATCGTAACTGACATTACCTTCAATATCCGGCTCGTCGTTTTCAATCTTGATTCGCACCGTGGCTGCATATTGCGCCGGACTCAACAGCAGCCACAATCCCGCGCCGCACAGCGCCATGCCGCCGAGCAGGAGCGCGAGGCAGAGGAGGAGTTTGGAGTTCATGGTTCTTTGTCGGCTATCTTTTCCAGAATCTCGATCCGCTTCACAGCCTTGTAAGTTTTGTCCATGAACGTGACCTTGGCTCTGTAAGCCAAAATGCCGCATTCGCTGGACTTCCCTTTCAGATCGCATATCCAAACATCTGGCTCGACGGTTTTAATGCGGCCAATTCCATAATAAGTGATGATGCCACACTTGCCGCCATGCGCCTTCTCATAATCCATCATCGCTTGGCCAAATGCCTCGTACATTTTGTGCTGTTGCTCGTCGAGTTTCTTCCACATGGCCACACCCCTTTCGGCCTCCGGCTTTAGGATTTTAATGATCTCATCCTCCGAATAGGGTTGATTGCCATTCCACCGTTTCCAACGGTCAGGCAATGGAATGATAATTTCATCCGGTTTTCCGTGCAGCCAAACGGCGCGGAAGACGAGCCAAGGCATGTCCAGAAAGCGGAGTTCGTAGTCCTGCTTTTTCACTTGCGGCAGTTGCTCCGCTATCCGCAGCGCCTCCAACGTTCCATCTGAAAAACCAGATCCGGCAAGCTCAATACATTTCAGTGCCTTTCCAGTTTTTTCATCGGCTGTCACAAATGCCACTCCAACGGCATTGGTTCCCTGGACAAGAAGATATTGCCAACCGCCGCCAACGCCGGGCTTCGCTGCGGACAGACGCTCACCGGATGCCACGTCAAAAGAATAGCTTTGGTAAGGGTCGGCGATGGTCAAGTCGTTCACGTTTGTGATCCCCAAAGGTTTGACCAGTTTTGGGTCGAGAAATTTAGCGACAATCTGTTTTCCACCTTCCGGTGCCTTGGGATAAATGATGGCCGCTTGGGAACTGTCGATCAAAAATCCGCCGCTCAAAACGACCGCAAGGCAGAGGAGGAGTTTGGGTTTCATGGTTTGGTTTTCCTTTCAAACGGATCGAATTTCTCAACGGGGATTGGACCCTTGAGAGTTGGCTCCATGCCAGCGCCATCGCTGTTCTTCAACTCATCCTCCGCCACTGGCTTTACAAGCTTGGCAATTTGCTCCTCTGAATAAGGCTGATAGGCTTTCCATTCTCCCCCGCCTGGCGTCAGAGGAATGATGATGTCATTTGTTTTCCCGTGCAGCCAAACCGCGGAGAATGACATACCCATGCTCAAATAGCGGGGCTCATAGTCCTGTTGCTTCGACTGCGATAACGCTTCCGCCTTTCGTAACGCTTCCAGTATTGGATCGGCAAAACCCTCTCCGGACACAGCGCCGGCTTTCAGTGTTTTTCCATCTTTTAGACTGAAGAGCACAGGCACTGCGAATATGGCGTTGGTTCCGTGCATGAAAAGATAATCCCAACCGCTGAATTTCACCGCAGAAAGCAAATTTCCTGAAATTATGTCTTGCCGCCCAACTGCATACATTTTATGTGAGTCAGTTATTGTCAATTCATCCATCTTCAGTCCATTAAAGGCATGAGGAAATGCTTCGAGAACCCGGCTGACTTTTTCGTATGCAATCTGCCGTCCTTCCTCTGGAGCCTTGGGGAAAATGATGGCGGCATAAGCGTCGTGGTTGAGTAACCCGCTCAAAGCAAGTGCGAGGCAGAGGAGGAGTTTGGAGTTCATGGTTTGACTCTTTTCAGAATGAAATCCGACATCGTAAAAGAATTAGTCCATTCATCTGAAAAATTCTTCGTCAACACAATGTTGCCGGAGACATCGAGAGGTGAGCGTTCTTTTTGAATGGTGGCAAATCCCTGCAACGGAGTTAGGTCCTGAAACGCGCTGGCATCGTGATTTGGAAATCCACTTATGTCAGACATCGGCTCTTCCGAACACGTTTGAATGATCCAATCGTTGGGAACTTTATTCACTGCCAGAATTTTGCCATTTTGCATGTGAAGCCGGAATCGGACAACTTTTTCGCCTGTTTTAAGCTGATTTGGAAATGATACGAGAAAAATTTGTTTAACCGAATGTTCCGATGTCAGACTGGAACAGCCGATCAACCCGCCGCTCAACACGAGCGCGAGGCAGAGGAGGAGTTTGGAGTTCATGGATCACTATTGGCAAATTCCTTCAGCTTTAACAAATATCCACAACCGGTGCTGAGGCCGGATTTCCCTAAACCCTCTTGCAGTTCAACCTCGGAATTGGAGAGATATTTGACTGAAATTGAGAATTCGAACATGACACTTTTAGTTCTCACCTGTTTTGGAATGTTGGGATAATCCGGTATTTCCCATCCTGGCACTTTGCGGAGTTCCGCGTTAAGAATGTATTTTTCACCGTCGCCGACGGTCAGGACCGCGTCAAAATGTTCCGGTTGATGTTTTTGCTTGGGCATAACAACGATTCTGAAAAAAACATATTCATCATTGTTGGTTGGGTGAACATGAATCGTCTTAACCAAAAGGAAGGAGTAGAAGGGCCTGGTAATATTGGTGGGATTGACTTCGAACGGTACATCAAAGGCGTGAACCGGCAATGTCGTAAACGCAAGCACAACAAGTGCGAGACAGAGGAGGAGTTTGGAGTTCACGGTTTGTTTCATTTTGGCGGTGCTTTCCAAGTCCCGAAAGACTGTTTTAGTTCCGTCCAATGTGAAGCGAACGTCGAAACCTGTTGGTCGCTGGGATAATTGGTTTGGGCGAATTTTAGCAAAGTCTCGGCTTTGTCAGATTGGCCCAGCAGTTCGAGCAGAAAAATCTGCTGAACCACCGGGTTGGCTTCGGCCGGATGCTGACGATGATGGGCTTGATACAATGAAAGAGCGCGTTCGTAAGCCTGCCGTGCTCGATTCGTTTCCCCAAGCTTCACAGACGCCATTCCATATCCAACCCAGGCTTCAGTAAAATCCGGGTTATTATGGGTGGCTTCTGCCGCCAACGTCTGCGCCTTCGCATAATCTTTTGCGTTAAGTGCAGCTGTGATTTCGGCTGGCAATTGTTGGGAATCTAGCCCGTTCTGGTTACGCGCCGAATGCGTGCAAGATGTGAAAACCAACAGCCCGCTACTCAAAACGAGCGCGAGGCAGAGGAGGAGTTTGGAGTTCATGGGCTAACACAATTTAGACTTAAAACTCAATGGCATGTTCATTAGACAGGTTGCAAGCAAATTCTCCCCGCAAAACGGCAGGCCAAAATGGATTGAAGCTGGCTGCGTTTAGTGCGACTCTAGCAATGTGACCAACCGGGATGCTTACATTTTGCGCGAGGCCACCGGGACTTCCGGGTTGATCCAATCCGCCCGCGACGCTGTCGCCGTGCTGGCGGAGCATGACATTCCGCATCTCATCGTCGGCGGTCTGGCGGTGCAGGAGCACGGCTACGCGCGAACCACGATTGACGTGGATATTGTCGTGCCGGACGTGCTGGAGGCGGTGGAGTTTTTGACCGCGAGCCTGACCGGGCCGTTTTATCGGGTGCCAAAATTTCAAGACCGCGTGGAAGACCGGCGGAACGGAGTAAAGATTGATTTGCTGCCGGCGGGAAAGGTTTTGCAAAACGGCTGCAAGGTGCCGTTTCCCCAGCCCGGCAAAGTCGCCGAACAACTCCAGATTGTGTCATTGGAGGAATTGATTTCATTGAAGCTCGACAGTTGGTCCGGTGCGCCTGTCCGCCGCCTCCGCGATAAAACGGATGTCATTGAATTAATCAAAAGCCGCAATCTCCCGCGCGACCTGGCGGTCAATCCCGCCGTGCGCGCACACTACCTCGAAACCTGGGACGCCTTGCAGGCCGAGAAATAAATTTCTTTGTGTTCTTTACGTTCCTTTGCGGTTAAAACAATCCGCCGATGAAAGAAATCGTTCCCTCACCGCCGCCGCTCGTTCACAACCAGTTCGAGTCGGTGCGTGAATTGTTCAGCAAAAATGTCGTGCCGAGCTACGGACGCTTTGACCTCGCGTTCAGCCACGGCGCGGGCAGTTATATTTTTGATGTAGCGGGCAAACGTTACCTCGACCTTGGCGGCGGCATCGCCGTGTGTTGCCTCGGCCACGCGCATCCGGCCATCACCGAGGCGCTCACCGAGCAGTCGAAGAAACTGATTCACGTCTCGAATTTGTATTTCACTGAACCGCAGGGCCGGCTCGCCGCCGAACTGGTCAAGCGGATCGGTCCGGGCAAATGCTTTTTTGCCAACAGCGGCGCGGAAGCCAATGAAGGCCTGTTCAAACTGGCGCGGAAATTCGGCCATGACGAGGGCCGGTTTGAAATCCTGACTGCGACGAATTCGTTTCACGGGCGCACCATGGCAGGCATCGCCGCGACCGGGCAGGACAAGGTTAAAAGGGGGTTCGAGCCGATGACACCGGGTTTCCGGCACGTGCCGTTCAATGATTTGGCCGCCGCGCGCAACTCGATTTCGCCCGCGACGATCGCCATCATGATTGAAGGCGTGCAAGGCGAGGGTGGCGTCACGCCCGCCACACTAGAATACCTGTTGGGGTTGCGCGCGTTGTGCGACGAGAAAAAGCTCCTGTTGTTCATGGACGGCGTGCAATGCGGACATTATCGCACTGGAAAATTCCAGAGCTTTCAACGGATTCTGGAAAATGTTCCCGGCGGCGAAAAATTTCTGCCCGACGGCGTTTCGATGGCCAAATCGCTGGGCGGTGGTTTTCCCATCGGGGCGTTCTGGGTGCGCACGCCGTTTGCGGACGTGCTCGGGCCAGGCACGCATGCCACGACGTTTGGCGGCACGCCGCTGGCCTGCGCCGTAGCGCTGAAAATTCTGGAAGTGATCGAACGCGAGCGGCTGGATGAAAACGCGCGCAAACTCGGCGACTGGATAAAGCACGAACTGGAACATCTGGCCGCAAATTATCCGCAAGTGGTCAGGCGCGCGCGTGGATACGGTTTCATGCTCGGCCTGGAGTTGATGGAAAGAGAAAAAATCCGGGCATTCGCGGCGAGTGAAAAGCCGGCGGCTGTTCAGTTTGTCAACCGGCTTCATCAGGCCGGCGTGCTGACGATTCCGGCGGGAATGCAAATCGTGCGGCTGCTGCCGCCGCTAAATCTCAAGCCGCAGGAAGCCGGCGAGGGCATCAGTAAAATCGAGGAAGTCGTGAAAAGCCTCATGTGAGAAACTTGAATTATGCCATTACCTTGCCATGTGAACTTGAACGACGGAATTGGCACGAGGATGCTCTCGGAAGCAAAGCGTCGTCGTCGGCTGTTCCCTCTCCCAGCGGGAGAGGGTCAGGGTGAGGGAGAACACTGAACCAAACTGCAACCGCGATGTTAAAACAGGCGCCCAAAACAACCCACATAGCCCGCAATCTGCGTCAGCGTGAATCTTGGGGTGAGCGGCTGATGTGGGCGTGGCTGCGCGACCGGCGGTTTGCAGAGTATAAATTCCGGCGGCAACATCCGCTCGGACCCTATATTCTGGATTTCTTTTGTAACGGCGCAAAACTGGACATCGAAGTGGATGATTTTCAACATGGTTCGCCGGAGAACCAGGCCAATGATGCTGCCCGCGATGCGTTTCTGGAAAATCAAGGCATCAAGGTCCTGCGGTTTTGGAGTTCTCATTTGAGGCGGGACAAACAAGTCATTCATGATAAAATTTGGCAGACCTTGCAGGAACGAATGCCGCAGCCGGTGCCAGGTTATTGCATGCCGGGGAAAGTGGCTTCAAACAAAAATTGAGTGTTGTGAAATATTCAAGCTACTCTCCCTCACCCCGGCCCTCTCCCGCTGGGAGAGGGAGAAGGCACGGTGACGGCATTTTCTGAAACATGACTCCCGCCGCGCGCAAACATTTGTCTGCCAGCGATCCCGTGATGCGCCGGCTGATTCGCGAGCACGGCTCGTGCGACCTGGAACCGGAAATGCGCCGTTCGCCGTTTCAATCGCTGGTACAGGCGGTGGCGCATCAGCAACTCAACAGCACGGCAGCCGGCACCATCCTCACGCGTTTCAAAAAGTTGTTTCCGAAACGAAAATTTCCGCTCCCGGAAGACCTGGCAAACGTGACCGACGGGCAAATTCGCGCCTGCGGGTTTTCTATGGCCAAAATCAAGGCGATCCGCGATATCGCGGACAAGACGTTGGCGGGCATTGTCCCGACTTCGCAACAAATCGTGAAGCTCTCCGATGACGAAATCATTGCGCGTTTGATGGAGGTTCACGGCGTCGGGCGGTGGACGGTGGAAATGTTGTTGATCTTCCAATTGGGCCGGCCGGATGTTTTGCCCGCGGACGATTTTGGCGTGCGCACCGGCTTCCGCCATGCCTACCGGAAGCGCAATCTGCCCAAGGTGAAGGACCTGCTCGCCTTCGGCGAACGCTGGCGGCCGCATCGCACCACCGCCGCGTGGTATCTATGGCAGGCGGCCAACGCCGTGCGCGAAAAGAAGTGACGCGCCGCCGGCTTCGAGCTATAAGTCTCATTTGGGCTTCAATTCCAAAAACTTTTGAAAATGAAACATTTGTTGTCATTGGAAAAGCTGCCAGGCGCGGACATTGAAAAAATCCTGCGCGACGCTGTGGTGTACAAGCGCGAACGGGCGCGGCGCGACCGGCTGCCGCTGGCCGGGCAAATCTGGGCGCTGATGTTTTCCAAATCATCCACCCGCACACGGGTTTCGTTCGAGGTCGGCATCCGGGAACTGGGCGGCCAGACGATGTTTCTCAACGCGAGCGAGATTCAACTGGGCCGGGGCGAGCCGGTCAAGGACACCGCGCGGGTGCTGGGCCGGATGATTCACGGCGCAGTCATCCGCACGTTTGCGCAAAGCGACGTGGAGGAATTCGCCGGGTTTGCCGGCATCCCGACCATCAACGCGCTGACCGATGACGAGCATCCCTGCCAGATTCTCGCGGACATTTTCACCTTCAAGGAAGAACGCGGGCCGATTGCCGGCAAGGTGGTGACGTTTGTGGGCGACGGCGCGTGCAACGTGCCGCGCTCGTGGATGTTTGCGGCGGGAAAACTTGGCTTTGAACTGCGAATCGCCGCGCCCAAAAAATTCCAGCCGCCGACCGCACTGTTGAAACGGGCGGGTGGAAAAATCATTTGCACCGAGGACTTGCCGGCCGCCGCGAAGGGCGCGGATTTGCTTTACACGGACGTGTGGGTTTCGATGGGCAAGGAAGCCGAATCCGTCGAGCGCCTGAAGGTTCTGGGCGGCTACCAAATCAACCAAAAACTCGTCAGGCTGGCCGCGCGGGACGTGCTGGTGATGCACTGTCTGCCGGCCTATCGCGGCAAGGAGATTGACGAAGAAACGTTTGAGGCCAATGCCGACACCATTTTCAGGCAGGCCGAAAACCGGTTGCACGTGCAAAAAGCGGTTTTGAACTGGGTGGTAAGTTAATCAACCGCGGAGTCGCAGACGATCAGCGCAAGCGTTGGAACGATTACACGAGGGACTTGCGAGAGAAGTCGTGGCCGGGTGAAGCAATCTGTATTGTTTTCGCCGAAGCATGAGAGAACTCCATCGGGTTCGTGGCCGGTGGAGTTGTGCTTCGTAAGTTACTTCGGATTATTCTAACCGATTAGCGCTGACGCTGACGCAAGAGGGTTACTTTACACGGTTGTCCGTCGTATCATCGCGAGCCGTCTGGATGTCAAAAACGGCTTCTCCTCCCAGCATTGAGCTTGACACAATTCAGTCCCAAGAATAGTGTTTAGGCCGTCAGCAAGAACGAAACTTGCAAGAAACAATTGTTTCCATTCGAGTATGAAAAAATTGCACCTCTTCATCTTGGCCTTGTGTGTTGTGGCATTGTTCCAAGGCTGCGGAAATGGTTCATCGCAAAAGGAAGTACGGCTGGTTTTTGTCGGCGGCACTCCGGATGATTACTGGTCCATCGTGCAACTGGGATGTGACTTTGCATCGCGGCAACTCGGCGACGTGGATTTGGATTTCCGCTATTCCGAAAATGGCACCCCGGCGGCGCAGCAGGAACTTGTGAGCGCTCTCGTCACGAACGGCGTGGACGGCGTCGCCATCAGTCCGATTGACCCCGAAACCCAGACGGATTTCCTGAACAACCTCGCTGCCAAAACGCTTTTGGTCTGCGCGGACAGCGACGCGGCAAAAAGCAAGCGCCTTTGCTACATCGGCACGGACAATGTTGCCGCCGGAAAGCAGGCGGCGGAATTGCTCAGAGCCGCGCTGCCCCAGGGCGGTAAAATCATTTTATTCGTAGGCTATTCAAACGCGCAAAATACGAAAGACCGTATCCAAGGCATCCAAAACGGATTGACCGGGTCAAACATTCAAATCATCGAAACGCTGGCGGATGGCGCCGAAAGCGACATTGCCCAGAAAAACGCCGAGGATGCGCTGGCGAAGTATCCCGACCTTGCAGGCATGACTTGTCTTAACGGCTATCAAGGACCGGCCATTCTCACCGCCGTGCGCCGGGCGGGCAAGGCCGGGCAGGTGAAAATTGTTTGCTTTGAAGATTACCACGAAACGCTGGCTGGGATTGCCGCCGGCGACATTTACGGCACGATTGTCCAAAATCCCTTGAAGATTGGCTACCAAGCCATTCTCCGCATGGACAAGTACCTTCGCGGCGACAAAACGCAGTTTGGCGGCGGAAAAATCCTTATCCCTTCACAAGCGATCACCAAAGCCGAGGTCGCGGATTATCTGGCCGTGCAAAAGAACGAGTTCCTCCACATCCAAGCCGAAAATCCTTGAACCTGACCCTTGGCGAACCAGCTCCTGCGGAATGATGCGGTTGATCGGAGGTCAAAAAATGGCACGCTGGGAGCAGCCATGGCAAATCACAATAACATTGGCGCATCCTATAACCTTGGGCGAAGGCAGGGCGCGTCACTCCGTGCGCGCCGCCGGGTGAAATGTTGTTGCGGCGGGCAGGAGACTTTGCCCGCCCTGCCTGGCTAATGTGCCAATGTTGATTTTAACTGCTATAGCGTCCTGATTTGATAGCAGGGCACGACGCGAAGAGTGCTTGTCCCGTCAGGTTCTGATTAGCGACCCCCAAGCTTTTCGATTCCTTCGGCGCTGCTGCTTGTCCCGCGGCTTTTTCCAGCACAAGCCCAAAGCCCACCACAGAACGGCCAGTCCGGCAAACACTCCCAGTGCCACATTCACCGGCTCCGGCACGGCGTTGACTTCGAGAGTCCAACTTACCAAACCGTTTTCGATTCCGCTGGTATTGTTGTCCCAAAGATTCAAAGCCCAAGTGTCGTTTGGGTTCTGGTTATTGAAACTTGAAAGTAAACCCGTATCATAAATCACCTGGCTGCCGGTCCCTGAACTGGTTTGGACCGGGGAGAAACTTACATACGTGTCGCTCCCAGTCGGGTTTAGTATAATCGTTCCCTGAATACCGCCGCTGCCCCCTGTCAGATCAACGCTGTCGTTAAAGGTCAAGACAAGTTCAACGCTGGAAATCGAGGTGGGAATGCCACTGACAGTTTGCTCAGCCGAAAAAGTTGTGTTGCCCTGAGGAATGGCGCCCGAATCGCTAAAATTGTAGGTATAAAGCCCCGCTCGGGCGCAAATACTGAAGACTGCAATCAGAGTCACCGAGAGGAATGTTCGTTTGAGGCCGTTGCTTCTTGATTCTAAAGTTTTCATTATGATTCCTCAATGGCTATTGCACCGCAAACCTGTAAAAACGCATACCGGCGCCGCCAGTAGCGTCGGTGTAAAGGATCAATCCGCTGGGCGCGGCCTGAACCGTGGTCAAAACCTGCCACGTCTGCATATCATCATCGGAGTATTGAATATCGTAGTAATTGCCCGGGATCCCGTAGCCGCGCAAATTCATGTTTCCACTGGTGCCTGAACCGAATTGAAGACACTCGTCGCCTTGCCCAAAGTCACGTTGACGTTGGCCGTACCGGCATTGGTTCCACCCAAGAAGCCATCGCTAATAGTGTAGGTGAATTGATCGGCGCCGACATAATTGTTGGTTGGCATATAGGTTAAGGTGCCAGAGCTTAAGGAAACTGTTCCCGCATTGGTGCTGGTCGCGCTGACGGCCGTTATCGCCAGCGGGTCGCCATCGGCGTCATAATTCAAACCGGCCAAAGTGGCGGCGCTGACGCTCAAGGGCGTGTTCATCACGGTCGTCAAATATTGCATGCCGGCCACCGGCGGCGTGTCAATTGTCTGGGTCAGGCTGCCGGTGTTGCCCAAAAAATCGGAGTCGCCGGAATATTCGGCGGTGATGGCATTGTTGCCGTGCGGCAAAGTAGAGATCGGGCTGCTGCTGGCGCTGCCGCTGGTCAGGGTCTCCGTGTCAAACAACACCCCGTTGGTCAGAAATTGCACCGTGCCCGTCGGCGGGCCGATGCCGGGCGAAATCGCACTTACCGTGGCTGTGAACGTGATGGCCGTTCCCGGCAACGCAGGATTTGACGAAGAACTGACCGCGCCGGCCGAACTGGCGGGAAGCACGGTAAACGTTTGATAAACGTTCGTCACCGCTTGGTAATTGGCGTCACCTTCCTGCGATACCTGAACCGTAACCACACCTGTACCGGTAATCGTGATGGTGTTGCCGAGAACGGTGGCCGGACCCGAGACGATACTGAACGTCACCGGCAGACCCGATGATGACGTTGCGGATACGGTGAACGGAGCGTCGCCATAGGTCTTATCTGCTAGGGAACTAAAGTTGATGGTTTGAGGCAGTTGGCCCAGGCCCGCCCCCGGTTCGGGCACCACATACTGCCGCACGCGAATCCAGTCCACCAAAAACTGATTATTCGCCCCGCCCGTGTACGACATCAGGAACACCGACAGGTTATCAACCGGCACGTTGGCGGCCACCGTCTCAACGGCATTGGTGTCAATTTGATAACCGGCCACGCCCGAACTCTGTGTGTAGATGTGAAACGTATGCCAACCTGAATCCGCCGTCTCTGCCATTTCGTTCCAGTTGATCTCCCCTCCCGTCGTCTCGCTGCTCGTCCTGGCTTGGCGGCTCCAATAAGTGGCGCTCGTCGGATAATCGTCCACAATTCGCACCAAGTCCCCACCCCAAGGGCTGCCAGCGAACCCCACCTCCGCCACCATGTTCAGCGTTCCCTCCTGCGGATGTTGCGCGCGTGCCTCAACCATGTGGTTGGGCCCGAAGGTTTGCGGGCTAATAATCTGGATGTACGACGAACTGTCAGGTGCCGTCAGCGTCAATTGCCCGTTAGCGACCACCGCCTGACTGGCAGTGCCGTCCGTGATCGTCCAATTATTCGCATTCAAACTTGTGCCCGGAAAGTTGTCGTAAAAGTCAAAAACCGCGGCCGGCGTATTGATGGGCTGGTAGAGCGCTTGGGTGGCAATGCCCGCCTCATAGCCATCTCCCGTATAACTCAAAATATAATTGCCGTTCACCAGGGACACCGCCCCACGAAAACTGTTGTTTGCGTCCCAACCCGACGTATCCAAGGGGAAGATCACGCCCAGTTTGGGGAAGTTGGTCCAATCGGTGGTGGTAGCCATACTCGTCTGCCACGGCGAAGAGGCCGTTGGACTGGTGGTGTAGCCAATGTAGTAAGTGTGGCCAAATTTATAGACCCAAGGATCGGCACAGGTTCCGGCATCGTAGGATCCCGGCGGCCCAAACGGGATCACCGGATTATTTACATATTTGGTGTACGGCCCCGTGATGGCGCTGGCGTAAGCATAACCCACCTGCTCCTGGGGATCACCCGACTGTGTGCCGTCAATGGCTTCCGCATCTGCCATATAGACCATGATCCACGTCCCGTCATCCCGCTGGAACACATAGGGCTCATCCACGCGCCAGTTTTCCCAGGTACCCAAGGCCGGACTGAGCACCGTGGTGGGTGCTGAGTAGGGGCCACTTATGCTGGTCGAGGTGATGTAAACTATACTGTGCTGACCGCCAAAGTAAGGGCCCGACCAGTCAGAATAAAAGATGTAGTTCGTTCCATTATTTTGTACCAGGCAAGGCGCAAACGATCCGCCACCCGGACTGTTGTAAGCCATCCCGCCCCAATTCCAGGAAGTGGGATCAGTCGGTGTGTCAGACCACATCAAGCCAACTCCTGGACTCGCGTAGTTGGCAAAGACCATCCAATAGTGGCCACTGGCATTGTCATACACCATGTTCTCAGCCAGTATCCCTTGTCCGCCGTTCGGAGACCCATTGGGAATGATCGGATTGCCCGGGGCCCGAGTGAACGGGCCAATTGGGGCTCCGCTTGGAGAACCGCGCCGTTGGCATTGGGATCGCCATAGTAAATAAACACATTGGTTACTCCGTTTGCGGGCAAAAGTGGCATTTTAAGCCATAGAGTGGCCTGCTGCGAAACCGCGTTCCAGGATTCAATCCAAAACGGTATCAGCGTCGTCCCATCCTGCGCTGTCACCAGCACATCGTTCCCATTTGTCAAAGCCCCGGCAAAATTGAACAAACTGTTCAACACCACCTTCACCTGGTAGTTCGTCAGCGGTGCATTCACGCCATTTGTCACCGCCAGCACCTGACGATAAATCCACGATGCACTATACCACGGCGGATTGGTCTCCCCGGCCCCCCATCCTCCGCCCTCAACTGTCACCGTCACCGTCGCCACGCTGGAAGTAAGCGAGCCGTTAACGGCCTGATAAGTGAAACTGTCCGTGCCAACAAAGCCGTTGGTCGGCGTGTAACTGAAAGAGCCATCGCCGGGAAAAACCAACGTGCCGTTGGCCGGCCCGCTGACCAAATACGCCGTCAAAATGCCCCCGCCCGTGCCCGCCGTGTCGTTGCCCAAAACACCCGGCGTCGCCGTCGTCAGTGTCGTGCCTGTTGCCATGATGTAGGTGTCGTTGTTGGCCACGGGCAACACCGGTATAACTGTGATGGTCACAGTTGCCGGCGCGCTGTCTAATTGACCGTTGTTCACCTTGAACTGAAAACTGTCTGATCCGTAATAATTTGTCGCCGGAGTGTAAGTCAGATTCGGCGCCTGACCGCTCAACACCCCATTTGAAGGTTCAGTCAACACTGCGTACGTTAAGCCATACGCGTAGCCGCCGGGATCCGAGCCGCTAAGCGTCACCGCCACCGGCGTGTTCGCCATAGTGCTCACCGCTTGGCTGATGGCCTGCGGAGGTTCGTTTGAAGGTAAATACGCCAGAGTCCCCAGGCTTGCCACCGGCGCGGGCGACACATACTGCCGCACGCGGATCCAGTCCACCACAAACTGATTGTTCGCGCCGCTGGTGTAGGACATCAGGAAGGCCGCCAAGCTGGAAGTCGGCACATTTGCGTTGGTCACCGCTTCGACCGCATTGGTGTCGATCTGGAAACCAGCCACCTGGGAATTCTGCCGATAGATGTGGAACGTGTGCCAACCCGAATCCGACTTTTCTGCCATCGTAGTAAAGTTGTCCGCCTGACCACTCAGCTTGGCTTCGCGGCTCCAATAAGTGGTGCTGGTCGGAAAATCGTCCACGATCCGCACCGTGCTCCCAAAGGTGCCATCATCGAACCCCACCTCCGGCACCATGTTCAGCGTTCCCTCCTGTGGATGTTGCGCGTATGCCTCAACCATATAATTCATCCCGAAGGTTTGCTGGCTCATAATCTTGACATACGACGAACTGTTGGCCGTCAGCGTCAATTGCCCGTTGGCGACCACTGCCTGACTGGAGCTGCCGTTTTGAATCGTCCAATTGTTGCCATTCAAACTCGTGCCCGGAAAGTTGTCGTAAAAGTCGAAAACCGCGGCCGGCGTGTTGATGGGCTGGTAAACCGCCTGGGTGGCAATGCCGGCCTCATAGCCGTCTCCCGTATAACTCAAAATATAATTGCTATTCACCAGAGACACCGCTCCACGGAAACTGTTAACGGAATCCCAGCCTGACGAATCCAAGGGGAAGATCACGCCCAGCTTGGGGAAGTTGGTCCAATCGGTGGTAGTGACCATCGCCGTCTGCCACGGCGAAGAGGCCGTCGAACTGACGGTGTAACCGATGTAAAAAGTGTGGTTAAATTCATAGACCCAAGGATCGGCACAAGTTCCGACGTCATAGGAACCCGGCGGCCCAAACGGAATTACCGGATTATTTGCGTATTTGGTGTACGGCCCGGTTATGGCGCTGGCATAAGCGTACCCAACCTGTTCCTGGGGATCGCCCGACTGTGAGCCATTAATGGCTTCCGCATCGCCCATATAGACCATGATCCACACGCCGTCATCCCGCTGGAACACATAGGGTTCATCCACCCGCCAGTTTTCCCAGGTGCCCGTGGCTGGACTCAACACCGTCGTGGGTGCTGAGTAGGGACCACTTATGTCGGTCGAGGTGATGTAAACGATACTGTGTTGAGCGCCAAAGTAAGCGCCCGACCAGTCGGAAAAAAAGATGTAGTTCGTCCCTTGGTATTGCACTAGGCAAGGTGCGAACCCTCCGCTGTTCGCACTGGTGTAAACGATTCCGCCCCAATTCCAGGAAGTCGGATCGGTGGGCGTGTCCGACCACATCAGGCCAACTCCATACGGACTCGTGTAATGGGCAAAGACCATCCAATAGTGGCCGCTGGCATTGTCGTACACCATGTTTTCAGCGAGGATTTGTTGCCCATTGTTCGGGTCTCCAGCGGGGATGATTGGATTGCTCGCAGCCCGAGTGAACGGACCAATGGGAGGCATGACCTGTAGAGCCGCAGGGTTGGTGGCAGCGGGATTTCCGTAGTAAATAAAAACATTGGTTACTCCGTTTGCCGGCAATACCGGCATTTTAAGCCAAATACTCGCCTCCTGCGACCCGGTGTTCCAGGATTCAATCCAAAACGGGATTGGCGTCGTCCCATCTTGCGCAATCACCCGCACGTCACTCCCGTTGGTCAAAGCTGCGGCAAAATTAAATGAACCGTTCAACAGCACCTGCACCTGGTAGTTCGCCAACTGTGTGCTGCTACCATTCGTCACCGCCACGGCCTGACGATAAGTCCACCCCCTGTCGAACCACGGCGGACTGACCTCCGTTGTCACGGTCACGCTAACCGTGGCTACCCCCGACGTAAGCGATCCGTTAACGGCTTGGTAAGTGAAACTGTCCGTCCCAATAAAACCATTAGTCGGCGTGTAACTGAAAGAGCCGTCCCCGGGAAAAACCAGCGTGCCGTTCGCCGGCCCGCTCACCAAATCCGCCGCCAAAGTGCCCCCGCCCGTACCCGGCGTGTCGTTGCCCAATACACCCGGCACCCCCACCGTGAGTGTCGTGCCTGCCACCATGCTGTAATTGTCGTTGTTGGCAGTGGGCGGCACCGGCTGGCAGAGCGCAACCGGCCCCATCCCCAGTAAACCGACCGAAAGCAGGCAAATTTGAATCAGGTTCCGTTTCGTTTTCATGGTTTCTCTCTGCAGCGTGCTATCTGAGCTTTATATTGGCCAAGCACCCCGCCGTGGTGTCCGCGAAGGCGAATGCACCAAGAATCCTTTTACGACGTTGTTCATCTACTCATAATTTTGAATTCCTGTCAATCCACCGATTTTGCTCATAGATCGGCAAACATTAGCCGGAGGTTGTTTACACTGTCTAAGGAGATGCCAGTGTTCCGTGGATTGGGAGCCGTCGGAGCCTTCTTTGGAGGAAACAAGGCCGGCGTCGAGATTATCCGAAAGATTGTGTGTGGGTCAGATCTCGGGGATGACGGTGATTTCAGGATTTCTTCTGCAGAACGCCGATCCTTACCGCCTACGACGCGTGAAGGCTCGGGGATTCCGATTATTCCAACTCTGCGTCTCCGGCTTCCGTTCTTTTCCAGCACAGACCCAGGCACCACCACAAAAGCGCCAGTCCTCCAAACAGCCCCTGCGCCACATTGACCGGCTCCGGCACGGCGCTGACATTCAGGCTCCAGCCGTTGAGGGTGGTCTGGTCCCCAGACACCGTGTCGGCAAAGAACAGCGTCCACGTGTCATTCGGATTTTGTCCGTTAAATGCGGACTGAAATGCCGGTGTGGTAAAATCAATTGAATATGATGTCGGTGAGCCGGCACTCAAAGTTTGTCCCTGAACCAATGAGGTGAGACTATAATAGGGCGAACTGTCGGTGTTGCCCAACCGCAGATACCCCGACAAATCTGTCGAAGCACCGCCCTGTAATGTAAATGTCAAGGTGACGCCGCTAATGGATGGATCTTGGCCGCTCACCATTACGGATTCGGTCAAACCGATGTAGTCGTCGTCCGGTATGGTTCCGCCGGGCAAGGTCCCGGACTCATAAAGTGAAGCCCACACGGGCACGCTGAATGCCAGCAAAAAACCGAGAAGACAAATCTTGGTTTTCATAATGGTTGCCGCGTTGGTTTTCATTTGTTGGAAAATGATCCTGTTCACTGTTGCTTGAGGCGATAGAAGACTGTCCCACCGTAAGCACTGATCGTTTCCGTGTCCGTATAGCTTATGAGGCCATTGGATGCCGCCGTGACCGTGGGATTGTTGGCTGACATCCAAGGGCCATCCACACTCGTAGCCACTTCCACGTCATAAGTGGTGTTCGGAATACCCGATGCAGTAAACGTTCCATATCCAGAACCGTTAGCCACTGCATTTAGGCTAGGGCCGACATTGGCCTCGTTCACCGTCACAGTCACTGCCATCGTCTGCCAGCCGTGGCCGTCATAGAATGTCACCGTGAAATTGTCGGTGCCCGGGGTGGCGCCAGCCGTGTAAATCATGTTGCCGCTGCTGAACGAAACGCCGCCCAAAGTCGCTCCTGACGCCGATGCTGTCCACCCTGTGGGATAGGGTTGGCTGGCTTTTGAACTGCTGGAGTGATTTGCCAGCTTGGAGGCGGGGATTGTCGCCGCCGTATTGGCCGAAGTGGCCACCGTCAATGGTGTCGTGGTGAAGGTATAGACATCCAAGATGCCAGCCGTGGCCAAGTCATTGGTGTCCCAAGAAATGCCGCTGGCCAATGTTGGCAGAGTGACACTGCTGAACCAGCCGCTCTTGGTGCCCGTGTTCGTAATCAAGATGAAGCCGTCTCCGCTTGCCAAGGCATCGCCTGTCGCGGTCACCGTCAATGCGCCGCCGTAGGTGAGATTTTTGGCTCCCAGCACCAACTGACCTTGCGTGAACGTTGCGCCGCTCTTGTTGATATTCAACGCCAGCGTGCCGGAGCCATTGAGCGGGTAACCACCAGGCGTCACAGCCGAAACGTCAAAAGTCGCGCTGGGAGCGATGGTAATGGTTGGCGAGTTGGCAACCGAACCGCCCCCGCTTAATGCCAGCGTGCCGGCGTAGATCGTCGTGTTGCCGGTGTACGTGTTTGCGCCTGTAAGTGTGGTGGTGCCGTTACCAACTTTGGTAATGCCCAGACTGGTGCCAGAGACAGAAAAGACCGTTCCGCCGAGAATAAGATTGGCGTCACTGGCTGAAAGTGTGTTGGTGCCTTCCTGCGCGCCGGCTTGAATCGGAACCACCGCCGCTCCCAGCAGGATGGCACCGGTCGCCCACGCCGCCAGTGTTCCCATCCGGTTTGAAATAGTTTGATGCCGCTTCATTGGGTTGCCTTCCTTCAAAAATGGCTTTGCACAAAATGAACCTCTGCCGCGGCGTAATCTTGCCACACTCGTCTTGACCGCATTCTCTTTCCGCCGCCGCAGACCGGTTCCGGATCGTTCTGGTATTTTCGCTGATTTTGACGGTGTTGGATTCAGTTTCAAAACCGCCGTTTAGGCAGACTAACTCATAACATAACCCGATGCAAGAGCTTTCCACCGCGTGTTTGGGCGATTTTTGGCACGGCTTCAGGCGACCCCGCGCGGACGCCAAGGCAAATCTGCGCCGCGGAAAGAGGAACCGCGCAGTTGGAAACAACCTTATGTGACGGCTTGAACCGTAGGACAGGCGTTGCGCCTGTCTCCAGCTTGAAAAACTTATTCACCGCCCGGGGCGTCTTCATTAATGACATTGGATATCGGGAACCGAAGGTTTCAGAAGTCAGAGACATCTCCGCTCAAAGCGACTGGTCCATGCCCGGCTCCAGCATTGTGGACTGAGGCTCGTCGAGAAACGAGGGCCGAGGGTCGAAGGCAGGGCCGTGCTGCGGCGCTGCCAATGAAACCCCGGCGGCGCGCAGCGCCGCCCTACCGGAAGGCTGACAAATCAAAGCCGGAACGGGAAACCGTTCCGGCCCTTTTTTAATCTGTTCCTCGAAGTGTGAGCGTTCCGGGGATTCCGATTATTCCAGCTCTGCGTCTCCGGCTTCCGTTCTTTTCCAGCACAGGCCCAGACCCCACCACAAAACCGCCAGCCCGCCAAACATCCCCAGCGCCGTGCGGATGGGCTCGGGAACTACAGTGAAAGTTACCTGGTAGTTGTCCACGCTACCATTGTTATCATACCAAGTGCTGCTACCAATATTATCTGAATATTGATCAGAATAATAAAATTCCAAAGTATAAGTATCACCCGCCGTTAAACCACTCAAGAGATTGTAGCTTACTCCCGTGGTTTGCCAATATTGGTTGTTGCCGCTTCCACTGTTATAAGGTATTGGGTATGCAGTGGAAAAGTTGTAGGAACTTTGCGGAGCACTGGAGAGTTGGACGTCATAGTAAAAGTTTGGCTCATCACTGTTACCGTTTTGGCTTTGATCCCTGTAGGTTCCAATGTAGTAAGCGGTTATTGTTAAAGCAGTTATATTACCAAGACTGTATGGGTAAGTGGTTCCGCCTTGTGTTCCTAAAAAACCCAAAGCGGTGGCACTGCCGCCTTGTGGAGTTTCGTTGACGTCAAGTGTATCCTGAAATATCCCAGTCTCACCATCCCCAATAGACGCTTGAACTGGCATTCTACAAGAGAAAACTACAAATGCCGTTGTAAAAAGCAACTTAATTAATTTTTTCATATAAGCACGTATCTTATGGGTTCAATTTTAATTTTAACACCCCGCCCATTTCTTCAACTGGAAAATTAAGGGCGACTACAGCCCGTCGTTGCAACGAAAACGAGCAATGCGGCTGTCAGTACGGTCGGTTTCATAACTGTGGTTTCCTTTTCACGGCGATTCGGTTGTTTTTTAACAACGCTGATTTCAACGGTGGCTGATTCAGCTTCAAAAGCCGCCGTTTACTTAAACTAACTCTAAACATAACACGACGCGACAAGCGAATTCCACCGCATGTTTGTGCGGGTGTCAAGCGTGATTCTCAGGCCATTCGTGAGACGGTGTGGTTCTCCCGTTTGAATGGCAGGGACATCTCGCCGAGATGTCCGCGCCGCGTCCAGCGGCGCAAAGAAACCCGCCAGGAACGCGGGCGGGGACGGCTGGAGCCAGAGCGTTTCCAGTCATGACGTAGCGCAGGCTTTCCAGCCTGCGGGTTCTGGCGACTTTCCAGTCGCCACTTTCATGCGCACGGAACGCGGGACAGGAATGTCCCGCAAACCCGCAGACAAGAATGTCTGCGTTACATGAAAGATGGAACCGCTACAGCCGTCCCTACCGGCGGGGGAACTATCAAGATACAAACTCGTGAGACGCCACTTGGAATCTGCGCTGTCAACAAGGTGTTATTGTCGCAAAGTAGTCGCAGCGGTTTGGATGGCGGGGATGATGGCGGGCGGCGGTTCCGCCGGCGGGGTTTCCCGTGCGTCAAACCGGACGGGCAGTTCGTTTTGCTTTGCCCAGACGGCGACGGCCTTGGCCCAGCCTTCGGCCAGCAGGTCGCCCAGGATATCGGCTTCCTTGGGAATGGACCCGCTGTTGGCGGGCGCGGTTTCGGTCCCGTGGTTCCGGCAGGTCATGCCCAGTTCGATGAAGCAATAGCGATGGCCCGGCAGGATATGCCGGAACTGGCGCTCGTGATTTCCATTGGCGGGGGTGATGCGCCACGTTTGCTCGCCGTCTTCCAATTGGATGTGGACGCTGGCAAAGCCGAGTTTGCGGGCGACAAACACCGCGTCTTCGCACAGGCCGGCGAGATTTTTGCAGCGCGCCCCTTCCAAGGCGAGCCAGCGGGTCTGTGCGAGGGCATAATGGATTTCGGCGCGCATGTGGAGGGAATTGCCCAGCACGCGGCCGACGGCAAACCATTCGCGGGTGAAGTTCAACCGGCCCGCCGCCAGCAACACCGCCAGCACGCTGCCGCCCAAAGCCAGCGGCAGGAATTCGCCGCGTCCCCAGAAGGCGATCAGACCGAGGCCAAGGAAAAAGGCGGTGAAGACGTAAAGGCCCAGAACGACCGACCGGCGGGACAGGCCGCTGTCCAGCATCTTGTGATGGAGGTGTCGGCGGTCGGCGCGGAACAGGGGCAACCCCTGCAGGCCGCGTCGCAGGATGGCCAGCGAGGTGTCGAGGATGGGCAGGGCCAGCACAAACAACGGGGCAATCAAGGCCGCCACCACGGTGCCTTTTTGCGAACTGGTGATGGTGAGCAGACCGATGAGGCAGCCCAGGAAATATGCGCCGCCGTCGCCCATGTAAATTTTAGCCGGCGGGAAGTTGAACCGGAGAAAGGCGACCAAGGCGCCGGTCATGCCCGCCGCCACAAAAGAGACGCTGTTCATCGCGCCGCCCACCACCGTCAGCAGCAACATCAGCATGAGGCTGATGCCGCCGGCCAGACCGTCCATGCCGTCAATCAGGTTGATCAGATTGGTCATGCTGACGATCCACAAGACGGTGACCGGCCAGGACCAGAATCCCAGGTCAATGATGTGGTCGGTGAGGGGAATTTTGAAATGGAAGATGCCCAGGCCCATGAAATAAGCCGCCGTGGCGATGAGCAACTGGGCGTAGAGTTTGCGCCGGGCGCCCAAGGCGCGCAGATCGTCCCAGAGTCCCAATCCGAACATGGCCAGCGCGGTGACGAAGATGGCCGCGTGGTCCGAGATGGATTGGGAACCCAAAATAACGAAAACCAGGATTTTTACCGAAACAAAGGCGGCGACCAGACCAATGCCGCCCAAGCGGGAAACCGGCGACGCAGTCCGATGGTGAAATTCATCCGCCCTCCCCACAAACTGGAAGCGGCGCACCGCCTCCAACGTCAACCAAATGACGCCAAAACTGACGCCGAACCCCAATAAACCACAGATTAAGAGTTGCCCCATCATCATGCCAGCTTCCTAAAGGCTGAATATGCCCCGTCAAGAGAGCGCGATTATAGAGGAAACTGCCATTGGAAGCAAGCGATTTTTTCGGGATTTCGCTTGACGGGAACAGCCGAATTGTTAGGATTAGCCCATTGGATGGGGTAAGGGGAAATGTTTTGCAAAAAAACTTGGAAGGCCTCTTTATGAAAATTTGGACAATGCGAAGTTGGATCGTGGCAACTCTATTGACGATGGCGGTGGTGGCGCGGGGCGGCGTGGTTTACGACAACACGGAAACTCAGCTCCCTTATGTACTGACCTTTAACAACGGCCAGGAAGTCGGCGACCAGATTTGGCTGGGGAATTACCAGACGTATCCCTACCTGACCAATTTCTCAATCGAGTATTACAGCACCAACTCGTCTTACTATGGCACGGTCACGGCGGACGTGCGGTTTTATTTCAATGACGGCCCGTTGTACAGCGGCTACGCCTCGCCCGGCACTGTTTTCTACGACACCGGTTGGTTTACCGTTTCACCGCCCGATTCGTATTATGCGGGCACCAATTCCGCAGTGTGGAATTTCACCCCGGCCGACCTGGTGAGCGGGGTGGTGCCGATGGATCCGAGCATGGCGTTGCCCGCCGATTTTACGGTGTCCGTCACATTCAATGGCATGGGCGGCTCCGCCATGGCCGGGTACGACACTTTGGGATTGAATGACTTTGAATCGCCAACCGTCGGCACCAATTATGGCGACTACTGGTTGAACGTTGGAGGCAATTGGTCCTTGCTGGAGCATGCGGTGCCGGTGGCGTTCGCGATGCAGCTCAACGCCGCCAGCACGCCCGGCGCGCCGATCTTGTACATCACTTATTCCGACAACCAAGCCGTCGTCTGGTGGTCGCCCTTTATCAGCGGCTGGACGCTGCAAACCAACAGTGATCTCACCACGTCTAATTGGGGCAACTATCAGGGTGCCGTCGTCAACAACCGCGCGACCAATTCGGCCCCGCTGGGAACCGTGTTCTATCGTTTGAAACAGTAGTCCCTGTCGGCAGTTTTCCACGAAATTACGCGGCGAACAGATCTCGCGTTGCCCGGCGCGGTCAATATCATTCCTTCGCGGCGGTTGGTGCTCAGTTGTATTCTTTTTCCATGGCAGTTCACATTGAAATTGGAACAGTGCTGGTGGTGGGGCGAGCGTCCTCGCGAGCCAGATTGGGGGAGGCTCGTCAGTAGCCTCGCCCCACCTGTCCCAATGTTGTCAAGAATCGCTATAAAGCGCGGGCGATGGCCGCCGCTTTCGTTTCAAACAAACTTCTGTCTCGTCTCCCTGCCGCTGCGTAGTGGCCCGGCAACGCCAAAAAAAGCCCGTCTTTAAATCAGGACGGGCCGGTGATACGAATCACACTTTTATGGGTAGGCATAGTTGCGTCCGCCGGGTGGAACCACGCCACCCAGACTCGGATCAAGGTTTATCGGAGAGACTGGAGGCGCCACGTAAGGTGGCCGGATTTGAGGCGTGGGGTCGCTGGGTGGCGGTGCGTACAGGAATTGAGAATTCGCGGGAGTAAAACTGTCCAACCCTTCAAAACTGGTTAACGGTCCCGTCGGCACGAGTTGTACCAAAACACGACTTACCACCGGTACGCTATCCTTGGAGGTGGCCAAGGCCTTGGCAATCGGTGCCTGAAGGGCCGGAATGGCTGTGGATACGCCAGTGAGAATCTCCCTGCCCGCGCCGGGAACCACCTCCGCCACCGCTTCGGCCACTGCGGAATAATCCGCCGGCAGCACGCGACAGATGGCCTCGACAATTTTGCCCGCCTGCGGTGACGCCGCCGCCGCCGCCACACGCGCAATGGTCGTTGCCTGGTCCGGCACCAAGCCGACCGCTGTGCCTGCGGCGACCGCCGCCATCGCCGGCGTGGTCTGGGCAATGGAGCCAACAATGATCGCCGCCGCTGCGGGATTTAATCCCACCGCCGCCTTGACGACATCAATGGTGGTTTGCGACTGCTGTTTGGCGCCGGCTTGCGCCACCAAGTCAGCGGCCTTGGCGGGCAGTTCCGCCTGCGTGGCCGTGCTCAAATCCGCCAGGAATGGATTGGCCACGGGCGTTTGATCCGCGCGCGAGATGGAAACCACTGTCAACGCCGCTGCCGCTGCGGCGCATATCGCAATTTTTGAAATTTTCATAATGTATTCCTTCAAAGACAATGAAGCCCCAACAATCAAAGCGTTCTTAACACAACCAGCATTTTGTGTCAACAGGAAAATTCGGGTATCTTAAACCGCCAAAAAAACCGCCAAAAAAAGCCGGATTTTGCCTGTAAAATGTCCCAGAAAGTGTCTGAAGCATGGTAGCAGCCGGTGTGAGCCGACTTCGACTCCATGCCAACCAATGGGTTTTGGTGAAAATTGAGCCGACTCACGCCGGCTGCTACGCGAGAAAGGAATTTTCAGACACGCTCTAAAAAACGCGGCAAGGACGGCTCGCCCAGCCGTCTTCGCCCGCGCGGAGACTCATAACAGTTTTGCCCCGCACCCCATTGCGCGGCTGCAAGCACGCGGACATCCCGGCGAGATGCCCCTGCCAACCCGGTGTTTGCCAAAGACACAATTGCGCAAAAGGTCAGAAAGTGGGCGTGAATTTCGTTCTTCGTCATTTCCCTGCAAACTTCCGGAAGCAATTTTCTCGAAACTATTTCGCGAGTTGACCTACCGCAAGGTTGTGTCCCAATTTTACCTCCGGAGCGCGGGCTTCAGCCCGCTTCGACGCACAAACGGCAAGGGACGATGAAGCGGCATAAATGCCGCGCTCCATAAATCACGACATTACCTGCCGCAACGGCATCCTGACAACCCGGCGGGCGCGCCTGCTTGAACAAATCCTCAACCGCAAACTGACCGCCGTTCCCGCCGCAGTTGCAGAATGGCAATGACCAACGCACCTGCTCCATAAGCCAATCCCGTCGCCGCCGATTCAGGAACGATGGCCATGCCGCTGACTTTAAAATCATCCACGCGAGAGGCGCCGGCACTGCTTCCGGGTGTCGTCGTATCAATCAATCGAAAATAAATGGTGTTATCATTGTTGACCGCCGTAATTGAAGACAAATCAAAGCTTTCAATAGAAGGCTTTAATGATCCGCCCGTTGCCCAATTATTGTCGGTTGGATTAACAACAGTGTATGAACCACTGTTCACATCCACAAATGTTGTGCCATCGGTGCTGTAGGTCAGTTTGAACCCGGTTGGGCCGGTGGAACTGCTGATCTGCTCAAATGATATGACAATTTGATTGTAAGCTAAAGTTGTCGTTTTGAATTGAAAATAATCTCCTTCTGTCCACCGATTAGCACTGAATGAGTTGGCGGAGGTATCACCTTGGGGATTGCTCCAAGCGGTTGAAGTGTCGGCATGATGCCCGGATGCAATGCTCGAAAGGGCGGCATCCCCATTTTCCGGAACGATGCCGGTAATATCGCCGCCATTTCCGCTGGGCCGGCTGGTTTCAAAGGTCCAGTCGGCAAGGATGGCCGCCCGGCCTGCGCAAGCACCGGCAGTCATCAGAGCCAAGATGCACTGCCATTTCCGATTCATAAGAATCCGCCTTTCTGATAAGCGCACTCTTTTTGAAAGCTTTGGCAGCAATAATAGAAACGTCTAATTCGTCAACATAAAGTTATTCACAATCCTAATTTATCACCATCACCCTTCTTCCCAGTTCCTCGCGCAGTGCGGCCTCGGCTTCAACATTTATCCAATGTTTCCGTGCCGGCGCGACGTATCTCCCGCTGCAGATGACCCGCCCACGCCCATCGCGGGTAATTTCGTTTGCCGTTTCGGGGGCGTCGGGCATCCTGTGCTTTTTAATCGGGTGGAGCAAAATCGGCCGTGACAGGCAGCCATCTCATTCAGACGGAGCGGCGCATTGGGTTGCTGATACTCATGGCGTGGGCGGTTTTTCTTTCCGCCGGGGAAATCGTCCGCGGGCAGGAGGCGCTGCGGATTTCAATGGCAGGGGACCTGGCGGCGGAGGCGCAGAAGCAGGCGGAGAGTACGCTCGGCTACTACAACCTGCTGACCGGCCCGGTCGCGTGGCGGTTTTCCTCCGGACTGGGCGTGGATTACAACGACAACGTCCGGCTCCAGTCGCAAAATGCCGAAAGTGATTTCATCTTCCGCCCGAGCGTCAGCACGCAGGTGCACTGGCCGGTCACGCAGGTCAATGATTTGAACCTGTCGGTGGCGGCGGGTTATTCGGCCTACGTGCAACACAGCGACCTGGACCAGTTCTTTGTCAATCCGGGTTCGGGACTTTCCTTCAACCTGTATTCCGGCGACTTGGTCATCAACCTGCACGACCAGATTTCCATCACGGAAAATGCCTATCAAAACCAGTCGGCCAACGGGAACGCCACCTATGCCTCGCTGCAAAACGCGGCGGGGGTGAGCGCGTTGTGGGACTTGAACAAGGCGGTGGTGAACCTGGGCTACGATCACGGCAACTACGTGGCGCTGAATTCCAGCCAGGGACAGCCGGACGCGGCATCGGAGAATTTTTTCCTCAACGCCGGCGTGCGTCCAGTTTCCGGAATCCTGGCTGGTCTGGAGGCGGGCGGCGGGCTGATCCATTACAGCGGCTCCACCGCCGCGACGCCGGACGCGACGCAGTGGAACGTGGGCGCGTTTTGCACCGCCACCATCAGTGAATATCTGCAGGCCCGCCTGGACGCGGGTTACACCCAGTTCACGCCCGATTCGACGTCCACGAACTTTGACAGCTCGGCGTCCTCAGGTCTTTACGTGCAGTTGCTTCTGACCCACGTGCTGAACCGGTTCCTGAACTATTCGTTGTCCGCAGGCCGGAGCATAGACATGCAATACAATGGGCAGCCTTACGACCGTTATACCGTGCGATGGCAGCCCAACTGGAATTTTCTCCACAACTACACCCTCAGCACGCCGCTGTGGTGGGAGCATGGCACGGAGATTTATTATCAAACCGCCAGCTACGATCAATATGGCGCGGGGATAACCATCGGCCGGCAACTCACGCAAAAGCTTTCCGGCAGCCTTTCCTATCAGTTCGTCAAGGAAACTTCGGACCAGGCGGGGCTGGAATATACGGACAATATTGTGAGCTTGAGTTTTTCCTACCAGTTTTGAATAATACGATGATTATGAAAAGCCGGTTATGGCTTGGTTCGATATCAGTCCTTCTCGCGGGTGTCTGGACCGTCAGTGCGCAATTGCCGGTGCCCCTGCTGCCGCTGAACCAGCCCGCCGCCGCGCCCCCGTTGGCAACCCCCGCGCCGGTGTCTGCCGCCCCAACAACTCCCGTGCCGGCGACTCGCGCCGTGCCCGGCCTGCTCAACGGTTACGTGCCGGACGACACCTACAAATTGCGCGTCGGCGACACGATCAGTTTCCAGATTTTGGAAGACCGGATTTGGAATCCACAAAGCGCGCCTCAAAATCTGGTGGTGATGGATTCGGGCGAGCTGGATGTGCCGTATATCGGGCGCGTGGAGGCGGTGGGCAAAACCTGCAAAGACCTCGCTGCGGAAATCAAGACCGCCTTGGAAAAGGAGTATTACAAGCAGGCGACCGTGGTTTTATCGCTTAACGTCGCCACCCCGATTCTTGGTCGCGTCTATATCTGGGGACAGGTGCATAACCAAGGCTCCTTGGACATGACCGTCAACGAAAATTTGACGGCGGGCAAGGCGATTTTGCTCGCGGGCGGCTTTGCGGATTTTGCGAACAAGCGGAAGGTCAAGGTGGTGCGCACGGACGCCAGTGGCAAGACCCAGACGTTTGTCTTGGACATGCAGCAGATTCTCGATGACGGCAAGGTGGACAAGGACATCGTTTTGCAGCCCAACGACCTTATCATCGTGCCTTCACGCCTGGTCAATTTCTGAAAGCCAACCCTGAAGCATACTCATGAACGAGGAACCCTCCCCGATGACGCATGATCGTCCCGCGTGGACGGCGAGATTTTACGCCCGGCTGCAACGGTATCGCAATTTGCTGTTCCAACGCTGGTGGGTGCTGCTCCTTTGCGCCGGGCTGGCAGTGGGGGCGGAGGGCGCTTACCTCTGGCAGGCGCCGCCCAAATACGTCTCGGTGGGGCAGATGATCGTCGGCATCAAACTCAATATCCGGCAGGACTCGCTTTACACGGAGGAGCTGGGGAACTTTCTCGGCACGCAGGCCGCTCTGATGCAAGGTTCGGAGGTGCTCAGTCGCGCGCGCGACCGCGTTGCCGGCCAAAACCCCGGCGTGATACCCCAGCCGGTTTCCCTGAATGTCACTGTCCTTCCCCGGACCACGATTTTCTTGCTGAAGGCGACGGGAGATAATCCGAAATACACCCAGGCGTTTCTGCAAGCCTGCATGGAGGAATACATCAATCTGAAAAAACAAATGATTGAACGCACCTCCAGCACCACCATCGCGGGCCTGACCGATCAGATGTTGCGGCTGGAACCGGACCTGCAAAGGTGCGACGACGAGATGCAGTCCTTTCTCAGCACCAATGACGCCGCCCTGTTGCAGGAAGCCAACGGCGTCGGAAATTACCTGTCGGTGCTCTACCAACAACTGGCCGAGGCGCGCTCGGAATATGCGCTGCTCCAGTCCATGACGCTGGACCAAAACCTGTTGCTGGAACAAAGCGAAACGCCAGCCATCGCGGGTGCCAATCCGGCGGTGAATGAGGAAAGCGCCGGCGGTCTGTTGATCAATGCCGGTCTGGCCGGCCAGTCCGGGCTGTTTGCCCCCAATGCCATCGGTATGGCGTATCTGACCATCAAACAGCAAATCCTCCTGCTGCAGGCGGAGCAGCAGCGGTTTGGCAAATACCTGAAACCCGCGCACCCGGAAATGGTCGCCCTGGCCCAGGAAATTGATCAATACCAACAGATGCTGGGCATTTACCGCGATCAGAGCGTCGAGCAATTGGAGGCCAAGAAGAGCGCCTTGAATCTGCAAATCGAGAACCTGGAAACCCAGACCAAACAATGGGGACAGCAAAGCCTCGAACTGAGCCGCAAGAGCGCGCAATACCAGCGCTTGAAGGCCAAGGCCGACCGCATTCAGGCGCTGTACGATTCCCTGCTCGCCACCCTGCAAACGCTCGACGTCAACAAGGACATCAGCCCGGAAACCGTCACCATTTATCAGGACGCCAGCGAGGCGTTCCCGGACAAGAGCCTGCAAACGAAGGGGCCTTGGATCGCCGGCCTGATCGGCGTCATCTTGGGACTGGCGGTCCTGATGTTGTTGAACCGCGTGGACGACCGCTTGAACACCTTCACCGAATTGCAGGAGCTGTTCGAGGAGGACGTGCTGGGCCAGATTCCGCGCGAGAAGAAGGACATCCGGGGTGGCATCCTGCCGTTTGTGCACCCGGACGATCTGCGCCACCCGTTCGTGGAATCCTACCGCAACCTGCGTTCGTCGCTGCTTTACATGGCTACGACGGGCACGCACCCGCATACCCTGGTGGTGACGAGCGCCGCGCCCAACGATGGCAAGTCCATCACCGCCGCCAACCTGGCCATCACCCTGGCCTTGGGCGGCGAGCGCGTGCTGCTGGTGGACGCCGATCTGCGCAAGGGCGCCTTGCACAGTCGCTTCAACCTGAAGGCTGACAGCGGCCTGTCCGAGGCGCTAGCCCAAAAGACCGACTGGCGTCCGGCGGTCGTGGACACCGGCGTGACGAATTTGCGGCTGCTGCCGCGCGGCGCGGCGACGCAGCAGTCCAGCGAGTTTTTTATTGGGCCGGTCATGGAAAAGTTTCTGCAGGAAGCAAACAAGGAATACGACTACGTGTTGATTGACACTGCGCCAGTTATGGCCGCCGACGACGTGACCAGCCTCGCCCCGCGCGTGGATGGCGTCATTTTTGTCATCCGCGCCGAATTCACCTCCGCGCGGGTGGCGCGGGCGGCGCTGGACATGCTTTACCAGCGCAAGGCACGCGTCCTGGGTTTGGTCTTCAATTCCGTGCGCGCGTCGGCGGGCGATTATCACTACTATTACCGTTACAAGGACTACTACAAAACCTGAACAAAAAGCGGAAGGGGGGAAAGCGGAAAACGGAAACTGGACTGGAAAACGGGAAGGTGGCAACAAGTTTGATGAAGATCGAAACAACCAACGAATCCAAATCAAAGTTATGAAAACCGAATTGGAGACCAGGACCAAGCAGTTCAGCGTGCGCATAGTGCGGTTAACCCGAACGTTCCCCAAGACAGTGGATGGCATCGAAGTCGGACGGCAGTTGTTGAAGGCGGGCACTTCGGTTGGCGCAAATTATCGGGAAGCCAACCGTGCTGAATCAAAGGGGGATTTCGTCCACAAAGTCGGCGTCGCGGAAAAAGAAGCTTCGGAAACGGTTTATTGGCTGGAAATCTGTGACGCGGCGCTGTTGGGCAAAACGGAAGAGGTGCGCGCATTGTTGAAAGAAGCCAACGAACTGCTGGCCATCGTCACTACCATCGGCCGCAAGGCTAAGAACCGGGCGCGTTGGCTGACCGGCACCGTTTCACTGGCGACGGTCGCGAGCATATGTTTTTCGCTTTCCGCTTTCACGCTTTCCGCTTTTTGGTTTTGAGTCGCGCGTGTCCGAGAGCCTGAACATCGCCTGGTTCTGCCTGCGCTCCCAGCCCAAGCACGAACACATTGCCGCAGCGCATCTGCGGCAGTTCAACGAAATCACGGTTTTCCTGCCGCGCGTCCGCTTCAAGCGCGCGACGCGCCAAGGCGCGGCGTGGGTGACGGAGGCGCTGTTTCCGGGTTATCTTTTCGCGCGGTTTGACTGGCGGACTTCGCTGCGGCTGGTGCGGCACGCGCGCGGCATCCAAGGCGTCGTTCACTTTGGCGAGCGCTGGCCCACTATTCCTGAAACGGTCATCGAAGAATTGCGCCGGGCCGTCGGCGATGACGAACTGCACACCGTCACTGTGGAATTCGCACCCGGCGACGCCGTCCAGATTGCCGAAGGCACGCTGTCCGGGTTGCGCGCCGTCGTGTCGCGCGTCATGCCGGGCCGCGAGCGCGTTGCGGTGCTCATGGAATTTCTGGGACGGCAGACGATGATCGAGGTGCCGGCAGGTTTTCTCGTCAAGGAAGGCGAAGGCCGCGCCGAAATCCTTTAACGCGCATCCTTGCTGGCGGAAAGAATTTTTGTCAGGCACGCCGGCAGTTTGATGATCTCGCCGGGCATGTACAGGAACGCGGCGGCGCCCAACTCCAAGGCTTCATCGGCCAGATAGTAATGCCCGCTGCAAATGACCACCGGCAGCGCTTGGGTGTCCGGATCGGCCTTGAGCTGGCGGCAGATTTCCAGTCCGTTCATCCCCGGCAGGTCCACGTCCAAAACGACCGCATCCAGGGAAAGGCTCCCGGCCAGTTGCCGGCCCACCGGTCCGGAGGTCTCGCTGACGACTTTGAAGTTAAAATGCGTCAGCAACGTCCAGAGGATGGCGGACACATACGGGTCATTTTCCACCACCAGCACGGTGGGTTTTGACGCCGGGTCGGGCTGGCTGGCTGAAGCCGTCGTCGTCGTGGCTGGCTGGATGTGAGTGGTGGCTCGCATAATTAAGCTCACTGAGCTACGAGAACCTCAACCTTGGTTGGCCTTGGAGCAATTCGGGCAAGCGCTGAAACTAAAGTGGGGGAAAAGCTGAATCCCTTCCGAACTGGTCCCCTGCCGGAGACAATTTCATTCCAACATGATCGCCTGATTCGACTGCTGGGCGTGTCAGACCTTGGTTTCCACCCAAAGCACTGCTTGGCGGGCCAAATCCGGGCCGGACGACACGTTGAGCTTTTTCTTCAGACGTTCACGGTACGTCTCAACCGTCTTGACGCTCAGGTTGAGCAGGCCGGCAATTTCCCGTGTGCCTTTGCCTTGGCCGATGAATTGAAAAACCTCCAGTTCGCGGTTGCCGAGGTTGGCGATGGGCGACTCCGATTGCCTGTTCGCCGGACCGCCGAATGCCGACAGCAGCCGGTCGGAAACTTCGCGGCTCAAGGCGTAGCCACCGTGGAGTATGGTGCGCATGCCCTCCAGCAAACGCTCCGGCGGCTCGTGTTTCATCAGGTAGCCCCGCGCCCCCGCCCGCAAGGCGCGCTCGGCATAAACCGATTCCTCGTGGATGGAGAAGATCAACACCGGCAGCCGCGGGTATTGCGCGTGAATGTCCTGCATGATTTCCAGGCCGTGGCCGCGTGGCAGCCCCAGGTCCATCACCACGATGTCGGGATTCAACCGGGCAATGGCCTCCATCATCTCCGCGCCGTCTTGGGCCGTGCCGCAGACCGTGAAATCCGATTCGCGGTTGATGCGCATACTCAATCCCTCGCGCACCACCGGGTGATCATCCACCAGCAATACGGTGCGTTTTGTGGTTGCAACACAATTGCTTCCCCGCTCGTCCGGATCTCGTTTGGAGGACATGCTTTTTTCCGATGGTTGGTTTTTCAACAACGGGAACAGTAAAAGCAACCACCATGCCGAAACGGGCGGTTCAGCGTGCTGTTTGGGCCTCGCGGCGGAACTGCATGATTTACAGGCCAATACTCTCCTGGTTTGGATGCCACAACCATCCGCCGCCCATCTCCATGGCTTTGAGCGAAGGGAGTGTCTTCGCGTGGGCATTCGCACCAGCGTTTCCCCGACCGGAGTTTCAGGTGTTGCCCGAATTGTCGGATTACGGAAGGGTGTTACGCTCTGGAGGAAAGAAAAAATATGAAGACGAAATATGCGATCCTGACGGTCAGAAGCCTCTTGATACTGGCTGGCGCCAACGAAGCGCTGGCGGTGGACGGGCCGCTGCCACTGTGTTACGCGCCCCAGGCCTTGGCGATTCACAACGGCGTCACCACCCAGGCCATCGAAACCTCGTACGGCACCAACCTGCTCGGCCTGCCGTTCACGGGCACGACCACCTACGATTTCTACTCGACGCCGCTCATGGCCGCCGTCAGCCTCCCGACCAGCGACCAGGGCAAAGGGATCGTTTGCCTGCAAAACACCAGTCCCACTTCCGCCAATGATTTCCAGGTCACCGGCCAGATGCGGTATTACGATTACAACCCCGTCACCGGCACGGACACGCTGATTGTGGATACGGGCGCCTCGTCAGTGGAAAACGTGCCGCACGGACAAACGGCAAATTGGGATATGAACTCGGTGCATGTGCCGGCCAACTATACGATGCCTGCCGGCGACCTGCTGCATGTGGCCGTGACCGTCACTGTGGTTTCGGGCAATCCGGGCGCCGGGGCGCAGGTTTTATACAACGGCCGCAAAGGTTCTACGACGATTGCGGATATCACATATCCCGCCTCCGGTAATTTTGGCGGCCCGCTGGTCTGGCCTGTGACTTCTGGTCCGGTGGCGCCGCCAACGATGTTGTCCATCAGCGTATCGGGCGACCCTGCCGCCCAAATCAGTTGCAGCGGCACGCCGGGCGCAACCTATTTGATCCAGGCGACGACGAACCTTGGCAATGCCTCCTCCTGGGTCACCATCGGCACGAATGTCGCCGGCGCCAACGGATTGTTTACGTACATTGACAACGACGCGACCAACTATCCCAGCCGGTTTTACCGCGCCACCGCACAATGAAGCCTATGCAAAACCAGATGTCCAAACAGTGCCAACCGGTTCCGGTTTTCTTCCCGACCGTCGGTCTTCATATTCCAATTCCGATTGGGCCGCCGTCGGGGCGCGCCGCCTGGGGGTCGAGGCGGCGCGAACGGCTCCGCTACAACCCGGCGGCGCTCGTATTACATGGGGCGGTTGAAGGGCAAAAGCGCAATCCGACTGTTTGGGGCGTTCCGCGACCTGCGGCGGCGACCGTATTGGGGCAACCACTTCTGGGTGGAGGGTTACTGTGTGGGCACGGTGGGGTTGGATGAAGAAAAGATACGGAAGTATGTAAAATATCAAGAACAGCAGGAACAGAGACAGGAAGAGTTTCGGTTTAGCCGATAACGACAAAACCGGGGATGACGCGCGTGGCCCAGCCCCCTGTGGGGGCTGGGCTTTGCCCCCTTATAGGGGGCAGATTCAAAACCACGCGCTTTGCGCGTGGTTTCTTTATTCGTTACCTTCCACGTTTCACCCCGGCCTGCGCCCCATGCTGAACAGCACCGCGCAGATCAGCAGGAATAGGAAAACGATGGAATAGATCTGGAACGGGAAGTCAAACCGCGCCTCAATCAGGCAGCCCGCCAGCGCCAGCCACGCCAGAATGACAAACCGCCGTCCGCCGCGGATGCCGCCGGGGGCGAACCAGCGCAGCAGCGCGCAGGCCAGCGCCGCCAGCAACAGCGCCAGCCCGAACCAGCCGAAGGTGATGCGTGTTTCCAGCCAGTCGTTGTGCAATTGCTCCGGCCAGTAGGTCGCGCTCGAAACAAGATAAAGCCGGAACACGGTCGCGAACGTTCCCGGCCCGGTGCCGAACAGCGGATAATCCGCCGCCATGGGCCGCGCGGCATCATACATGGCCTCGCGGTTTTGAAAGCCTTCCGAGATTTGTTCCATGCGCGGTTCCAACGCGCCCCAACCGAAATACCAGCCCAGCGCCACCGCCAGCGTGAAAAAAAGTCCGAGGATTACAGTGGTTCCCCGTCGCGCCTGCCGATTGGGCTGCCGCCGGGTCCGCGCAAACAGATTGGTCACCGTCAGGAAAGCCGCCGCCAAAATCAGAATACCCACCGCGACCAACGCGCAGCCCCGGCTGGCCGAAATAATTGGGCACGCCGCCATGATGGCCGCACAAAGCAGCAGCAGATGATGAACCCTGCCGCGCAACCCGCCGAGGCGGTGCAGCGTCCACCAGAAGCCGAGGCACAGCGGCCAGAGCAGGTTGAAGTATTGCCCGGCGTTCGACCGGTACGCATACGGGCCGAATTGGTCCAAGGCTTCGCGATTCGTATGTGTTTCCATGAAGAACAGCAATTTGTTGGTGCCGCTGGCCCGCTGGACAATGGCTTCCACGCCCAGCACCGCGCCGTTCAGGCAAAGCAGCCAGAGCAGGCGACGCAACCGCTCCGGCAGCACCGGCGATGGTCTCGCGTTTTCGTCATCGCGGTGAAGCGCGCGCTCCTCCTTGACGGTCATGCCCAGCAGCCAGTCTCGAATTCCCCAGAACGAACCAGCGAACGCCAGATACATCCAGAACGCGGCCCAGGTGCGGCGGCTGTCCAGACTGTGCGGCAGCCAGTTGAGATGATGATGATATTCAAACAGCCGCGTGCCGGGGTTGTAAGTGGCGGCGGCGTTCAGGGCGCTGGTCAGGCAATAAACCAGAACCGCCAGCGTCAATCCGGCGAGCGTTCGCGTGAGCAGCCGCGCCAGCGGATCTCGATGGCGCGACGCCCAGCCGGAACGTTTGGAGAAATATTCCCAGCGCGGCGGGCGAAAATCTTTCACCCCCCGGATGAACAGTTTCGTTAGCAGCAAAATTCCCAGCGCGAAACCCGCCAGGTTCATGACCCAGATGGACCAGGGTTGCGTGGTGCCGAAGGCCCACGGACTGAAGACGGCCATCGGCAAAATCAGCGCGCCGCTCAAATCATCGCAGATGCGATGGAGTTGGACATCCGCCGCCCGGAGCGTGAAACGGCGCCAGGGCAATCGCCACGCATTCTCCGGCGGTTGGAAATTGTCGGCCACGACAACAGAGTGGAAGCCAAGGCCGCTGCTTTTCAAGCCCGAACCATAGGCTTCGTCACCTTGACAGGGTGAAGAAGTTGTTGCCGGGTTGAAAGTGTCGGCGAAGTTGTTTTGGTATCAGGACGATGTCCGTCCTTGGATCGGAGAAATCCTTGGCCGGCGGTCCATTTTTGCTCTGCTCGGAATGTGGCTCACCGTCACTTTAATGTGGTTATAGGCGATCGTTGCCCAACGATCGAGCGCGGTGGATCCGTTTGCGCAATTATCTCAGACGCCCAAATCGTGTCGGGCTAGAAATCAGCGTGACCGGGCGAAATCGGGACTGGCAGGGAGCGGTGGTTTTTCCACGCGCAAGTGAGCAACGGGTGCTCGTTTGTCCAAGGACAGCAGGACGGATGGTGTCCTCTTTGGAGACGCGTATAGTCGGTTTTGGTATTGTCGCCAAAGGGTTCATTTTTGCCGGAGTCTCCATAAAGGCATGTCCTGCTTTTCGGTGGATCCGCTTCCTTTTGGCCCATCCGCCCTGAAGGTACCAGCTTGACGCCAGCCAAAGCGCTCCAAGGCCGGATAGGCCGTACAGCCAATTGACGGAAACCATTTTGGGAAGCACACCACCAGCCCTTGCCCCTGAAAGGGCAGTGGGAGAAGAGTTGCCCGGCAAGTTGAAGGGATTTTGATAAGTATAAACCGGAAATTTCACGGCCCGCTGCAGCAGGGCATTGTGCCGGGCAGTTGCCGCCGTGCAGAGAAGAATGGCACATAATGAAGTGGCGGAAAAAAGGAGAATAGTTTGCGCTAATCTTTTCGTTTGGGTTTCAACGCACATGCCTTGGTTAAAGCAGACTGCGTACCAGCAGGGCGGCTAGTTCCAGGGGCGAGGGGTAACTTCGATTTTATTTATGGGCTTTAGCAGTTAAAATTAACATTGGCACAATAGCCAGGCAGGGCAGGCAGTCCTCTACCCGCCGGGGTTGCCAACCAACGCCGCCACATCGGCGCGCACGGAGTGACGCGCCCTGCCTGTCCCCATGCTGCCATGAACTGCTGTAGGAGGATCGTTCCCCGGATGGGAGTTGCCACAGCGGTGCCGCTCTTGAAGGGTCAGGACACCACCATCGCCCGCAAATCTTTGACATGCGCCGGGCAGCCTCTATTCTGGCCGCGTGCGCACTGTCAATGTACCGCTCGGCATTCGGAGTTATGAAATTAAAATTGGCGGCGGCCTGCTCGCGACCCTGGGCGGCCAATGCGCGCGCCTGAAACTCGGCCCGCGTTGCGCCATCATCACGGACACCAACGTCGGTAAACGCTTCGCCAAACCGGCCTTCAATTCTTTGGCCCGGGCGGGCTTTTCCCCCGCCTTGATCGTTGTTCCTCCGGGTGAAACCGCGAAAAGCTTGAAATCCGTTCAGAGTTGTTATGACCAGCTCGCCGTGCACCGGCTGGAAAGAAAATCCTTCATCGTCGCGCTGGGCGGAGGTGTGGTCGGCGATCTGGCGGGTTTTGTCGCGGCGACCTATTTGCGCGGCATTGCGTTCGTACAGGTGCCGACCACCTTGCTCGCGCAGGTGGACAGTTCTGTCGGCGGCAAAGTCGGCGTTAATTTGAAGGCCGGCAAAAATCTGGTTGGCGCCTTTTATCAACCCCGGCTCGTTTTGTGCGACCTCGACACGGTGCAGACGTTGCCGGAACGCGAATACCGCGCCGGCCTGGGGGAGGTCATCAAATACGGCATCATTTACGACGCCAGGTTGTTTGCGCAATTGGAACGCGACTTTCCCCGGTTGCTGCGCCGCGATCACCAGACGCTCGCCGCCGTGGTGGCGCGCTGCTGCGAAATCAAGGCGGAAGTGGTCGGCCAGGACGAAACCGAAGGCGGGTTGCGCGCGATTCTGAATTTCGGCCACACCGTCGGCCACGCCCTCGAAGCCATTTGCGGCTACGGCAAATTTTTGCACGGCGAGGCGATTTCCATCGGCCAGGTTACCGCGGTCAAAATCTCCCGGCGCGTGCCGGGTCTTTCAAAACGTGATGCCGACCGCATCATCAATTTGTTCAAACGCGCCGGTCTGCCGACGCAGATCCGGCTGAATTCCGTGCAGCGCCGGAAACTGTTTGCCGCGATGCGCCTCGACAAAAAGGTCCGCGGCGGCGAATCCCGGTTTGTGCTCGCACAAAAAATCGGCGAGGTGGTGTGGGGTCGGCGGGTGCCCGAAGTGTATATTCGCGAAGCTCTGGATTCCTGATTTGCAAACTCGGCGCGGTGAGGTAGTTTTTCCGCTCATGGTTCTGGTCATAGACAATTACGATTCGTTCACCTACAACCTCGTGCAATATCTCGGCGAGTTGAACGTGGAGATGCAGGTGCGGCGGAACGACGAGATCACGCTCGACGCGATCCGCGACTTGAAGCCGGAGCGCATTCTTGTGTCGCCCGGACCGTGCTCGCCGCGCGAATCCGGCCTGTCGAACGAGGTCATCCGCAAGTTTGGCGGCCAGCGGATTCCGGTGTTTGGCGTCTGCCTCGGCCACCAGTGCATCGGCCACACGTTCGGCGCGGAGGTCGTGGTGAATTACCGCATGATGCACGGCAAAACCTCGCCGATTAAGCACAACGGCAAGGATTTGTTCGAGGGCATGCCGAATCCATTTTTCGCGACGCGCTATCATTCGCTCGTCATCAAGCGCGACACGCTGCCGGACTGCCTTGAAATCACCGCCGAGACCGACGAGGGCGAAATCATGGGTGTGCGGCACAAGGAACTGCCGATCTGGGGCGTGCAGTTCCATCCCGAAAGCATTCTGACCGAAAGCGGGCGGCAGATTATGAAGAATTTTCTCAAGTTGAAGTAGCCGCGCGACACGCTATACTCAAGTTGCTCATGCAAGTATTTTTGCTCAAATCGAAAATTCATCGCGCCACCGTCACCGGCGGCAACGTGGATTACGAGGGCAGCCTCACCATCGCCGCCGATCTGATGGAAAGGCCGCCGGGTTGCAGTCCTTACGAACGCATCCTCTGCAGCAACTTGGCCAACGGCAACCGGTTTGAAACCTACGTCATCACCGGCAAGCGCGGTTCCGGCGACATCATCCTGAACGGCGCCGTCGCGCACCTCGGCAAAAAGGGCGATTTGCTCACCATCATGAGTTTTGCCGCCGTCAGCAAAAAGAAGGCGGAGAAGTGGAAGCCGCGCGTCGTTGTTCTCGGCAAGGGAAACAAGATAGTCGGCAGGCGGGGGATTTGATTTGCCGTTTACGATATACGATTTACGCGGCTCACTCAATTGGCGGAAGCGCGCGTAAATCGTAAATCCAATATCGTAAATTCAAAAGTTCTTCGCGACGGCGTTCCAGTCAACCACGTTCCAGACCGCCTTCAAATAATCCGCGCGCTTGTTCTGGTATTTCAGATAATAGGCGTGTTCCCAGACATCCACGCCGAGGAGCGGCTTGCCTTCGCAACCGGCCACGGCCTTGCCCATGAGCGGATTGTCCTGGTTGGCGGTGGAGACGATTTCCAGCTTGCCGTTGTTGGAAACGAGCCAAGCCCAGCCGCTGCCGAACCGGCCGAGGCCCGCCGCCTCAAACTTCGCCTGAAAATCGGCAAACGAGCCGAACGTGGACTTGATGGCGTCGCCGAGCTTGCCGGACGGCGCGCCGCCGGCCTTGGGCGCGAGGATTTTCCAGAAGAACGAGTGGTTCCAATGGCCGCCGCCGTTGTTGCGCACCGGGCCGCGGATGTTGTCCGGCACGGACGCGAGGTCGCCGATGAGCGCGTCGAGCGGTTTGGCTTCGAGCGCGGCGTTGCCGGCGATGGCCTTGTTGAGGTTGTCCACGTAAGCCTTGTGATGGCGGTCGTGATGGATTTCCATCGTCAGCGCGTCAATGTGCGGTTCCAAGGCTTCCTTGGGATAGGGCAGGGGCGGTAGTTCGTGTGCCATAATTTTTAATCCTTTCTTTTCGTTTCGTTAATGTTTGAAAACCAAATTGCTTCACATTTGAATCAAATGCAAGCCCGCACCACGCCACCGTCCACGCGCAGAGCCGCGCCGTTGGTGGCCGAGGACAATGGACTGCAAACATAAACCACCAGATTCGCCACCTCTTCGGTGGCGGCAAAACGTTTGATGAGCGAACTGGGCCGGATGTTCTGGAAAAATTCCTTTTCAAACTCGGCGAAGGGTCTGCCGCCGCTCAGTTGCTTGACGAATTCGTCCACGCCATCGGAATGTGTCGGGCCGGGCAAAACGGCGTTGACCGTCACGCCCGTGCCGGCGCAGGTTTCGGCGATGCCGCGCGAAACGGCCAGTTGCGCAGTCTTGGTCATGCCGTAATGGACCATTTCGGCGGGAATTTGGATGCCGCTCTCGCTGCTGATGAACACAATGCGGCCCCAGTTTTTCCGCTTCATTTGTGGCAGATACGCGCGACTGAGTCGGACGCCGCTCAATACATTCACCTCAAAGAATCGCCGCCAGTCGTCGTCCGGGATTTGCTCGAACGGTTTCGGCTCAAAGATGCCGAGATTGTTCACGAGAATGTCCACCGCGGGAAACCGTTTGATCAGCGCGTCGGCGGTTTCCGTGTCGGACAAATCTCCTGCATGTCCTTCCAGCAGTTTGGCGTCCGGCACAGCCCGATGAATTTTTATCTGTGCGTCAATTACCGACATTTCAGAACGTCCATTGATAATAACCCGAGCGCCTTCACGTGCCAGGCCGGTAGCGATGGCCAAACCTATGCCTTTGGTTGAACCGGTAACGAGAGCCAATTTGTCAGCTAATTTCAAATCCATATTACCGTCAAATTTGCATACGTCTGTCCGGTGTCAATCCTGCTTGGTTCAAATCATTTTGTTGAGGTGTGAGCTTTGTTCAGCGCACCATCAGTTTGGACAGTCGGCTCTCGCGGTCTAAATTAATTCTCGATGTACGGCGTGCCCCACCGCAAATCCTTGCGCACCGTGCCTTTCACCTTCACCGTGCGCATGATTTCGGACACTTGGTTCCAGTCCAGTAGAAGCGTGGCATTGTGCGGCCAGTCGTTTTCGTCCTCCCAAAACTCCAGTTTCACTTCCAACTGGTTGTTCTTTTCCAGCGGGGTTGCCGTGCTGAACAGTCGCACGGCTTTCGGGAAGTCTTTTCCGGATGCCTTCGACCAGTACCATAATACCTCATCGGTGATGTCCAACGGCAAACCGGGTGCTTGCACCGCAAACAACCGCGGCTTTGTGCCCCGCGGATCGTCCGGGTCCGATGAGACATAGGCCTTGTCGCCCACAAAGATTGCCACGTCGCCATTGATGACTTCGCCAACTCCGTACAAGGACGGCCAGATCAGAATAGTTTTTCCGTCCGACTCCTGGTACTCGAATGAAACCCGCAGGTCAGCGGGAGAGTCCATGGATCGGTGGAGATGGGCGACCTCCTCATAACCGTTGCTTAAGGGCTGAACCATGGGTGGAGTCGAGCATCCGGCCAGACTGATGCAGAGCAGGGCGGGTGAAAGGCGGAAAACCAGATTTTTAATCAGCTTCATGGGCGATGGAACAAGGTTATACCAGTTCAACAAAGTTTTTCAGTAACTGCAGGCCAACTTTCTGGCTTTTCTCGGGGTGAAATTGCGTGGCAAAGACGTTGTCGCGCCAGACGGATGACGCGAAGGTGTCACCGTAGTCCGTCCGCGTGGCGACGATGCCGGCATCAGCCGGCTGCGGATAAAAGCTGTGAACGAAATAGACGTAGCTGCCGTTCGCCACGCCGCGAAAGAGCGGGCAGTCAGGCTTGGTGATTTCAAGCTGGTTCCAGCCGATTTGCGGAATCTTCAATCCGTTTTTCTCCGAAAAACGGATGACGCTGCCTTGAAAGATTCCCAGCCCGGCGGCACAAGAGTTGAACTCCTCACTTTTCTCAAATAATGCCTGATAGCCGACGCAGATGCCCAGAAATGGTTTGCCGGAAGCGATGAAGCCGCGCGCGGCTTCGAGCAGTTCCTGTTTGCGCAGCGCATTGATGCAATCGTCGAACGCGCCGACGCCGGGCAGCACCATCGCCCGCGCATCGCCGATCTGGTCCGGCGTTTGCATTATGCGCACGTCCGCGCCGACCTTGAGCAACGCCTTGTGGACGCTGCGCAGGTTGCCGGAACCGTAATCAAGCAGAGCAATCACGGGTCAAGGTTAAGTCTTACGGGGCCGGCTGGCAACCGGGAGATGGACCGAATCGGTTTGACCTGCTTGCGTTCTGTTCTTAAGAGCCGTCTTTTCGTTGCAATGGCGTTCCGGCAGATCGCCGTAAATTTCAGGAAGTGGATAAATCCAGCTTTCGGTCGAAAGCCGCCACGCCCGTTTCGTGAAGGCCCAGTTCTGTTTTGAGCCGCAACTGGCCGCACGCGGCGTCAATATCGTGGCCCTTTTCGCGCCGGAGCGTGGCTTTAACCCTTTGCTTTTCCAAAACGGCCAGGAACGATTCGCAATTCTTTTCCCCTGGCCGTTCCCACGGCAGGCCTTCGACTTGGTTGTAGGGAATCAGATTGACCTTGGCGAAGAGCCTTTTGGCAAGCGCAGCGAGCAATCTGGCTTGCTCAAGCGAATCGTTGATGCCCGCGATGAGGATATATTCAAACGTCAGCATCCTTCCTTTTTGACTTTGATAATCCTTGCAGGCGGCGACCAGTTCCTTGAGTGGATACTTGCGGTTCACGGGCATGATTTTATTGCGCACCTCGTCCGTTGCGCCGTGCAGGGAAATGGCGAGACGAAATTGTTCCGGCTCGCGGGCCAGCTTACGGATTTGCGGCGCGAGACCGCTGGTGGAAAGGGTGATTTTGCGCGCGCCAATGGCGCCTCCCCAAGGCGCATTCAGAATTCTGAGGGCTTTGAGCAAATGATCGTAGTTCGCCAGTGGCTCGCCCATGCCCATGACGACGACGTTGTCAACCAGTCGAGAGACGAGAGACGAGGGGCGGGCGCCAGAGTTGGTTTTTCTCGACTCTCGACCTTCGACTCTCGACTGCTTTTCTTCCCAGCGTTCCACTGCCAGGACCTGCTCGACGATTTCATCCGGTGTCAGATTGCGTCTCCAGCCATCCAGGCCGCTGGCGCAAAATTTACAGCCGTAGGCGCAGCCCACCTGAGTGGAAATGCAAAGGGTGTGGCGGTCGCTGACGTCGCCGTAAAGCGCCGGATTGGCCGGGATTAAGACGCTTTCAATCAAGGAATGGTCGCGCAGCCGCCAGAGAAATTTCCGGGTCGTGTCGTGGGCGCCTTGTTTGCGGACGAGTTCCAGTGTCCGAAATGAAAATGTTTCGGATAGTTTGTCGCGCAACGCCTTGGGCAGATTGGTCATGGCCTCCCAACTTGCGACGCGGCGGAGGTAAAGCCACTCTAGCAATTGGGTGACCCGATAGGCCGGCTGGCGCCACCCGGCGAACCGAACTTCCAATTCGTCGCGCGTGAGGGATTTGATGTCGGTCACGCGGGAAATTTAATCCGCGTGACCGACGAAACCAAGAGCCTTTAAGTCACGGCCAGCTTGTCACAATGTCATTGGTGTTGCAGGTGAGCCGGAAAAACTGTCCGCTGGAACTGAATGGCGCACCGTTCGTGTCTCCACCGCCGCCGCCGGGAGGAATCGGTGGGCCACTGTCAGCCGGGAGAAAGACGGCGTTGGTGCTAATCGGTGCTGAGGGTAGCGTGCCATAAACAACGAAGTTGGTCGCTTTGTGGTTTTGATCTAAAAACGCCTGCATCCAGTTGGTCGTTTCCGGCATGCCGTTGGTGTAAGCAATGGAGCAAGCCAGCGATGTAGTAGGATTGTCGTTTATCCACGCAACAACGGTGTAGGCTTCCTGCCAGCCGGTCGCAAGGTTGGTCGTGGTAAGCAGCGTGTAATTCAAAAGCACGGTGTAAGGATAGGTCGTATCAAGGTTGGTGTCGTAGAACGTGTTGGTTTCTTGCCACATAGCAATGCTTGGCGGCGTGCTGATACCGGGCGTTGTTGAGTCAATTTCGCTGCCGTTGGGAATAGACTGGCCGTTCATTGACAAGAGTGGCGGGAAGTTCAGGACTGGCGAGCCAATGCTGTTAGAAACAATGAGGCCGTTCTGCACATAATAAACGACGGATGGCAGCGCCACGTTTGAATTAACCAAGCCGGTCACAGTTGCACTACCGGCCAAGGGCGTTGCAATGGCAGCGGCAGTGCCGGTGCCCGGGCTATTTGGAGGGCCATCGCCGGTCGTGCCGCACAATCCAAGAGCGTGACAGAGATAATAGATCGAGCCGAGAATGATCGCGGCCACAATAATAATGACTATCAGCCACCCAAGAAGGCCGCACACTCCCAAATTCGGTTTAGCCGTTGTTTGAGCCGAAGCTTGGTGCGTGGGAGATGCGGACTGAACGACGCTTACGTGATTTGTGCCGCCGATCGGAATGGCTTGGGGTGCGCTCAAGACAGGCCATTCAAACAGCACGATGAGCATGAGCAACAACGCCAGCAATCGGCATCGCACGGACAACAGGCTTTTTTTCATTTTCATAGTGTTTTTTAGTAGTTGTTGGATTTGAAGAACGAGACAGGAAATCAGTGCGATGGGAACTCTGGGGCCGGGGGCATCGAACTCTCACCGTGGTGGAAGCCCAAATAATACATCGCGGCATCCTGAACCTTGATCATATAGACACAATGCAGCGTCCAAATGGCGCCGCCGGAAAAACCTACAAAGAAGAAAACCAAAGCGGCGATGAGAGACAAAAGAAGATACGGTCTGGTTTTCGCGGGAGCGGTCGTTGGAGCCGGAGCAGATGGAGAGAACGGCGGCGCTTCATTGGCCAAAAGTTTTTGGGTAATGAAAGTCAAACAACCCAAAATGGCGCCCAAAAAAGCGCCAATCAGCAGAATGCCAGCAGCGATAAAGGCAAGGCCCAAAACGGCGGCGGGGCTGAATTTATGGCTATGTAAAACCGGCCCGATAACAACCCACAGCATGAAGACCCCGGGGATGGCTCCCACCAAGGGTCCAATGTGAGCAAGAAACCGATTCAATGTTTTGAGGCGGCCACGCCTTTTAGGGCGCGGCCTTGTTGGAGACGAAAAATCGGACTCGTTCATGGTTCCAATAAGATAAGTTATTCTAGCGAATAATGCCATTATTCATTTCTTTTTCTTACAAAGCGTAATTACGGTTTATAGACCGTAACTGTCAATAAGAATTTTTTGGACACATTAAGGGTGTCGAAACCGAAGGCCCGTTCAACATGGTTAAAACAATTAGGCGACAATATGCGTCGTGAACGTGTTTCTCAAAACATGAGTCAAGAACGACTCGCGGAACTCGCCGATTTAAACATCCGAAGTTTTCAGCGAATTGAAGCGGGAGAAGTTGACGTGCTTCTCACGACCACTGTGCGCATCCACAAGGCATTGGGCTGCCCGTGGGAACGACTCTTTCCGAAAGATTCGTGAGCTTGCCTCTTAACGCCTGTTCCGGCTGATTTCGACCATCTTCAAAAGTCCCAGCGGTGGACGACGACGCGGTGGCAGAGATTAATCCCTTTCCGGGACATATCGGCCTCGAAGCGGGTGGAGGGTAGCTCGCAGTCGGCGTTTATTTGCCTTCCGCTTTTTTGACAATAAAACTCACGCACGCCAAAATTGCCCCTAATAAAACGCCAACCCAAGTGATGCCGGCTGCGATGAATCCGAGGTTCATTAATTCAGGCGCGGTCAATTTATGGCTGTGAAGAACAGGTCCAATCACGATCCACAACATGAAAATACCGGGGATGGCTCCGAGCAATGGGGCGAAAAGATTCGGCCAATGGAAACGGGATAGTTTGGAACGAACGCCGGAAGCTGCTGACTCCGGCACCGACACGGTAGAAACAGAAGTGGTTTTATTCATATAATCAAGACTAAATGATGTTGGTAGTAAAATCAACTGACATCTTCGTTTTGACAGTACGACCATCGGCGGCTCACGCCGTTTGCTATTCAAGTTGCCGGACCAATTGCTTAGAATGTCAGCAATTCCAATTCACGTAATCCGGTTTCGGTCAATTCCCAGTGTCCGCGGCGTTGGACAACGAGGTGACGGCAGGGATTCGCCCGCTCTTCGGCTTCATTGACGGAGAGCAGTTGAAATTTCTCCCGACCTTTGATTTCCGAAGGAGCCAGCGGCATCAGTTCAAAAGGAATGGCGTCGAAATTCAAAGCGATTTCGTAACCCGCCACGCCTTCCTTCGCGGCTTTGGGATTGGGCAGGACGAGCATGGGGTAGCGCTTCAGAAACGGAAAATTGGTGGCGCGTACGACCACGCGGCAAAGAGCCGCCTGGTTGCGAATGAAGTTGAGCAGACTGAACTTGGCGCCTTCGGCATGTTCGTCGAGCAGGATTTGGCGGGTGTCGAGCGCGTTGAGGTTCAAACCATTCCATTCACCGTGATCGTTGCGCTCGCGGGGATTGGTTTTTTTAAACCAAGCGGCAAACCGGTCATTGATGAGGAGGTTTAAGGAAAAGTGCGTGTGGGCACGCCATTTGGCAATGCGTTCGGCGGTGTTAGCCGTGCGGCCCATCGTGCCAATGACTTCGCCGGCCTTCACAGTTTGGCCGATTTCAAGGCCGGGACGAACTGCGCGCAGGTGCCCGTAAAGCGAATAAATTTCAATGCCCTTCACGACGTGGCGAATCACGATGTAATTGCCGTAATTCGACAGCGACGGTCTCGTGTTGAAATAAACCACCGTGCCATCGGCGGTGGCCATGACGGGGTCGGTCGGTTCGCCGTATTTGTCGCGTTGCAGACAACGGATATCAAGGCCTTCGTGGATTCGCTGGCCATTGTCGCGTACGCAGCCGAACGAACCACTGGTCCACGGTTTGTCGGGCGCGGTGGGAGCGAAAAATTCCAGTTCCTTGCCGGGTTCAAACAAATAGTGATTGGCCGTCGGAAATCGAAACGGCTCCTGTGCCAAAAGGACTGCTTGGGTCGCCAACAGAAAGCTTACAGCGAACAAGCGGACGCGGCCGACGGCGGGAAAGATCATTTGAATTGTTTTTTATGAATTTGGGCGGCGACGTTGTTAAGTCCCAGAACGAGCTGATCGGCTTCGAGCCGCGACATGTCCGGGGTGAAGGCGAGCACGCCGTTGGCAATGCGATGGGTGATGAGCGGCGCGGCCAGCCAACGGCCATTGGCCAGTTTGTCGCCCCATTGACCGAAAATAACGAAATGACGACCGGTATTGGTGGCGGAGTATTGTTCCAAAATCCAAGTGCCGGTTTCATCAAAACGAAATTCGATGGCGAACCCGCCCTGCGCCTCAATGATTTTTGCCGCAACGAGGTTGGCCTCGGTCAGAATGGGTTCTGGTGCGATGGTGACCTGCACGGGATCGGCACGCAACACGGAAACAGTTTGACTTGTGCCAGGAGACGCAGAGTCGGCGCTGGTCTCAATGTGGATGCGCAGGGCACCAACCGGACCGTGAGGCTTGTTGGTTTCACAGCCGCAGAGCAATGCCAATGTGGCGGCCAGCGTCAAATAGATGTTGAATTGTTGCGCCCAAACTTTCATAGTGCCACCACAGAATCGGAATACGTGGCCGATGTAAAGACACTTGTATGAGCAAACAATTCAACAAAGCCGAAAAACGAAAACGCCGGACGGGCTATCTCAAACGAAAAAAGCAGGCGGCAAAGGCCAGAAAAGCTGCGCCCGCGAAAGCGGCGTCTTGAGGTTTGAGACTGGTGCCGCCCTTTCGGGCGGCTTCCTTATTTCAGCGCAAACTGGCGTGTTTCGAAAGGAATTTTCCGTCATTTCAACAGAACAACTTGTTCACCATGCCCGTATTCGTCCGCAAAAAACTGTGGATAATCGGTGGCGACCGTGCGGGAAAATCATTGATTTACCAGCTTGTTTTGCATTGTTCACACGCTGTTCACAGGCGCGTTCTGGTGAACAAGCTGTGCATATCAATTCGTTGCCGGTTCGCTGGATTGAGTTATGATTTACGCAGTTCATTGAAAGAACGAAGCAGGCAGTAACGGTTCAAAAGATTGTGACTGTTTGTTTCCAGGATAATCCCAGGCGACTGGGGAAAGGTCGGGTCAGGCTGGTTGGCCCGGTTCCTCTGAAGCCGGATCGAAAGATTCGGCGGGAGGCAGGATTCACCAGTTCCTCTGGCATGTTCGCAAATGCCAAAAGCGAATGAGGGACTTGGCGGTAAGGGGTAATGAAGAAACTGTTCCGAGCCGAGTCAAGTAGTTCAGGCCGGTTTCGAGCCTGAGTGAATCGCAGTTACCCCAGAGGGTAAACGGTTGCTACTGTGCATCAGCACGGTGCGGGCGACTCTGGCGGACTCAATAAAATTGAAGCCGCCCAATGAAACCCGCCGAAAGGCGGACAAAGGGAGCGTATGCGCCGGGAAGGACACGCCGACTGGGCAGGTCGCGTGAAAAACTTCCAAAAGCTGGCGATGTTAAAAACGGCGTCGCTGGACTGTGAGCAAAAAGCAACCTGAGAGTGAAGAGGCGAGACCCGTGGCACCGGGCGAACGCGCCGCCACAAGCGGCGGCTGACCCGGCGCTAAACGGTCAAGACGCGAAGAAGAAGAATCGCAGGCGTGTCTCGACCCGGTTCGCAAGCCGGTGGCGCAACCACCTGCCGAAGCGAGCTGAAAAGCCTCACTCGAAAAATTCAGCGACCGCAAGGCGCTGGACGGCCCTGCTACGAGGCCGAAAACTCCGCTTGCCGTGGAGAATGGCGTCGGGAATCCGGCAGCCCCCGCGAGGGTGCGCGCCTAATGCCGGTTCGGGAAAGAGAGATTGGCGAACTCCCATCCCCCATTTGTCCCTGCTTGGCCGAAAGGCCAGGCAGGGACTTAATGTTTTTGCGGCCAGAAAACATCAAATGGCCAACACCCAACATCGAATTGAAAACAAGTCGCTGAACTGGTATTTGATTGGGTGTTCGGGGTTTGATGTTTTCCCGTTGAAGAAAAAAAACTCTTGCTCTTGCTCCAAACTCGTCACAATCTTGACTAACAAGCTGAATTAACCAATTTCTGAAAGCTTTTTTATGGGACGCATCTATAACAACATTGTTGAAACCGTCGGGCACACGCCGCTGGTCAAACTGAACAAGGTCACCGCCGGAGTGCCCGCCACCATTCTGCTCAAGTGCGAATTTTTCAATCCACTCAGCAGCGTCAAGGACCGCATCGGCATGTCCATGATTGAAGACGCCGAAAAACACGGCGTTCTTAAGAAGGACACGGTCGTTATTGAGCCGACGAGCGGCAATACCGGCATCGCCCTCGCGTTCGTTTGCGCCGCCAAAGGGTACAAGCTGATTCTGACCATGCCCGAAACCATGTCGGTGGAGCGACGCACCTTGCTCGCGATGCTCGGCGCCAAGCTGGTTTTGACGCCCGGCGCCGAAGGCATGAAGGGCGCCATCGCCAAGGCCGAACAATTGGCCAAGGAAACGCCGAATTCATGGGTTCCGCAGCAGTTCGAGAATCCGGCCAATGTCGAAATTCATCGCACGACAACGGCGGAGGAAATCTGGGCCGACACCGACGGCAAGGTGGACATTTTGGTCGCGGGAGTGGGCACGGGCGGCACCATCACCGGTTGTGTGGAAGTCATCAAGCCGCGCAAACCTTCATTCATTGCCATTGCGGTGGATCCGAAAGATTCACCCGTCATCGCCCAAACCCTTGCCGGCCAGCCATTGAAACCCGGGCCCCACAAAATTCAGGGACTTGGCGCGGGATTCATTCCCAAAAATCTTCATTTGAAGGATGCCAATGGTAGTGTCCAGATTAGCGAAAGCATTCCCGTGGCAAATGATGACGCCTTTGACATGGCGCGGCGGCTGGCAAAGGAAGAAGGCATATTGTGCGGCATTTCCTCCGGTGCGAATGTCTGGGCGGCCATTCAGGTGGCCAAACGCCCTGAAAACAAGGGCAAGCTGATCGTTACCATCGCTCCCTCCACCGGCGAACGCTATTTAAGCACACCGCTGGCCGCCGAGGCACGCGCAGCCGTGGGCGGCTGAGGGATTAAACGGCGGATGCAGGAACGAAATTTGCTAAAAAAGATGTTGCGCAGGCCGGGGTTTGCCCGTATTAAATGGATGTCGAAGGTTTGATGCCTGTGGTTGGGCAGATGCTCCAATAGAGAGCCGCCACGGCAATTTCCAAAATTCAATTTCATCACCGAAGTTTCGGGATAACTTTTGGCCTTCGATTACACAACAAATTTATGAGCGACGCACAAAATAACGGTGAAAATGCGCAGGACCATGGTTCCGGCTTTCTGGAGATTTCCGAAAAAGGATTTGGCTTTCTGCGCACGGCACAAAACCACTTTCACCCGAAGCCGACCGACATTTTTGTCACGCCCGACACCATCCGGCGCAGCTTTTTGCGCGAGGGCAGCCACGTCGAAGGAACAACCCAGCCACCGCATCGTGGCACCAGCCCGCAACTCAAGGCTGTCGAAAAGGTCAACGACATGCCCTTTGAGGACTACGTCAAAGCCGTCCGGTTTGAAAATCTCACGACGATTGACCCGATTGAAAAGTTCAAACTGGAAACGGATCCCGATCTGATCGAGACGCGTGTGATTGATCTCGTCACGCCGATCGGCAAGGGCACGCGCGGCCTGATTGTGGCGCCGCCGCGCACGGGCAAAACGACCATTTTGAAACAAATTTGCAACGCCATTACTACAAATCATCCTGAAGTTCACGCGCTGGTGCTGCTCATTGACGAGCGACCGGAGGAAGTCACCGATTTTCAACGTTCGGTCAAGGCCGAGGTGGTGGCGTCATCGAACGACCAGGATTTGGAAACCCATGTCCGCCTCTCGCGTTTCATGATTGAACGCTGCCGGCGCATTGTGGAAAGCGGGAAAGACGTGTTTGTGTTGATGGATTCACTCACGCGCATCGCCCGCGCCTACAATAGCGTGCATGGCGGCAGCGGGCGCACGATGACCGGCGGCGTGGACGCACGCGCGCTGGAGATTCCGCGCAAGATGTTCGCCTCCGCACGCAAGATCGAGCACGGCGGCTCGCTCACCATCCTCGCCACGGCGCTGGTGGATACCGGATCGCGCATGGATGAACTGATTTTTCAGGAGTTTAAGGGCACCGGCAACATGGAATTGATTCTGGACCGCAAACTTTCCGACCGCCGCCTGTATCCCGCGATTGACATTCCCAAGAGTGGTACGCGCAAGGAGGAGAAACTTTTTCCGCCCAAACAGATCGAAGCCGTGCGCAAGCTCCGTCGGATGATGGTGGATTTGAACCCGATTGAAGCAATGGAGACACTTACCGCCGCGCTTAAGAAGCACAAGACCAACGACGAACTGCTCGCCAAGCTGGAAAAGGGATCTTAGTTTTCCGCGGTGAACCAGTCGCTCCATTCCCGCCCGCCCTTGGAGCGGATGGTGCGCATCCATCAGGCTGTTTCGTCCGGCAAGTTTCCCAACGCCTCCACGCTTGCGCAGGAGATTGAAGTCGCCACCAAGACCATCCACCGCGACCTCGAGTTCATGCGCGACCGGCTGGGCCTGCCGATTGAATTCGATCCGCGTCAAAACGGCTACCATTACACCGAGGAAGTCAGGGCCTTTCCGACCATGCAAATCACCGAGGGCGAACTCCTCGCGCTGGTGGTTGCGGAAAAGGCCCTCCAGCAATATCGCGGCACGAGTTTTGAGAAGCCGCTCCTGAGCGCCATCAAAAAGATGGAGCAGGCGCTGCCTGACACCATTTCGTTGAACCTGGCCGACATCGAGCAGACGATTTCCTTCCGCACCCGCGCCGAGCCGATTTTAGACCTGAAAATTTTCGACGCGCTGGCCCGGGCTGTTGCCCAACGCAAACAACTTGAGCTGGCCTACCGCAAACCCGGCCAACGTCAACCGGAGAGGCGCGTCATTGACCCGTACCATTTGGCGAACATCAACGGTGAATGGTTCCTGTTTGCCTACGACCATGCGCGCAAGGACATCCGCACTTTTGTGCCCGCCCGCATCCAGTCCGTTCAACCCACCGGAAAGACCTTTGAGCGACCGCAAAAGTTTTCGCTGGAGAAACGCCTGCGCGACAGCTTTGGCGTCCATTCCGGCGAAGGTGAATACGACGTCGTTATCCGCTTCAACGCGCGAGTTGCCGATTACGTCCGCGAAAAAAAATGGCACGAATCGCAGTCGTTGCGCGAATTGAAGGGCGGGGCAGTTGAGTTGCGGATGACGCTGTCCAGCCTGGTTGAGGTGCAGCGCTGGATTTTAAGCTGGGGCGGTGATGCAAAGGTGGTGCGACCACGCGACCTGGCGGAAACTGTCCGGCAATCGGCCGAGAAAATTCTTCAGTCGGCTTAATCCGCGCACCGGCGATTGCTGTTGTGCCCTTGTCCATTTTGGTGAGCGAGATTATTCTTTGGATGATGTCCTTCCGCGAAACACTTCGACGCCAGCCGACGTGGCTTGTGTTGTTCGAGGCGGTGGTCCTGCTCGGCGTCATCGGCTGGGCTGACTATGCGACCGGGTCAGAATGGAGTTGTTTTGCCCCTTACGCAGTTCCCATCATCCTAGTCACTTGGAATGCGGGCCGGGGAATGGGGTTTGTCTTTGCCGCACTTTGCGCCGGAAGCTATTGCTTGGCGGACTGGCGGGACAATCCGTATTACCATCGCTGGGCGTTTATCCTGGCAGTCGCTGGCTGGTGGTTTTACTTTTCGGTTCTGGTCGTGGCGGTGACCGCCTTGAAGGCCCGCCGGGAACTCGACCGGGCGCACATTGAGGCGCTTGAACGCACACACACATTGGAGCGGGAAATCCTGCGGACCCGCGAGCGCGAACAACAGCGCATCGGACGGGATTTGCACGACAGTCTCGGTTCGCAACTCGCTGCCATCAGATATGCGGCAACCTTCCTGGCGATTGAATTGCGCCAGCAAGGGCAGCCGGAGGCGACGAAAGCGGAGCAGATCTGCCAACTGGCCGGCGACGCCGGCTCGCTCGCACGGGACCTGGCCCGGGGGATCTTCCCCGTGCAGATGGACGGGGCCGGCCTGGCGATGGCGCTGAAGGATCTGGCCAGCACAATCTCTCACCTGACCGGTATCCCAGTCTCCTTTTACGAGTTGGGTGACACCGTTGTCGAAGACCCGGAAGAGGGGATGCACCTTTACCGGATTGCCCAGGAGGCGGTAAACAATGCCGCGAAACACGGCGACCCCCGGAAAATCACAATTAGCCTGAGCAAGATTGAAGATTCATTGCGCCTGACCGTGGCCGACGACGGGAAAGGCATTGATCCCTCGCCAAACGGCCCGCGCGGCATGGGTTTGGATTCGATGAGATACCGCGCCCGCGTGGTCGGGGGCGAACTCAAAATAGATTCCAACTTGGGCGAAGGCACCATCGTGTCCTGCGAAATGCGCCACCGTCCAACCCGGGCGGCGCCTCCTGTATCATGACCCAATCACCCATTGTTGAAAAAAAGAAGATCCTCATTGTGGAGGACCACCCGCTCTTTCGCGGCATGTTGGTGCAACTCATCAGCCAGGAACTGGGCATGACGGTCTGCGGCGAAACGGACAATATCAAGGAGGCGCTGACCATCATCGGGCGAACGCATCCGGATGCTGCGATCGTTGATCTCACGTTGCGGGGTTCGAACGGACTCGAGTTGATCAAGGATCTGAAAGCGCGGAACCTCGGACTGCCCGTGCTCGTGCTCTCTATGCACGCGGAAAAACTTTACGCGGAGCGCGTCTTGCGCGCGGGCGCGAAGGGTTATGTTTCGAAGCTTGAATCGCCGGCCGAAGTTGTCGCCGCCATCCGCAGCGTCATGGACGGGCACATCTACGTAAGCAAGAGTGTCAACCAGACGATCCTGGGACGGCTGGGGTATGCGGATAAGGCGGTACGGCCATCGGGGGAGGACTTACTATCCGACCGTGAGATCGAAGTCTTTCAGCTCGTCGGTCGCGGCCTGAATTCGCGCGAAATTGCCGGGCAGCTCAATCTCGGACCCACCACGGTGGACAGCTACCGGGCCAGGATCAAGGAAAAGCTGGGGATCAAGAATGCCGCCGAACTGTACCAGCGCGCCGCCCAATGGTTGGCCGAAAGTGGCCTGTAGCAGCCGACGTAAGGAGGCTCAGATTAAATCATCTGTCGCTGTAGTCCGCCTCCCTTCCTCAGCCTTTCAGTCGTCAAATTTCCGCTTTCTGCTTTTCGTAATGTAGTGTTTTTTGCCGCACGACAAGCCTGTTGCACGCCGGCTCGGCGAGCAATATATGATAATCTCTGCCATGAACTTTCAGAAAGGCAGAATGGACAGGACTCCTTGGCGTAGTGGCTCAATTCGTCGGCAGGAGTTCTTTATGAAACTGAATATTTGGTTGCTGATGGCGGTGGCCGTTTGCGGTTGGCTCACAAGCAGCCAATACGTCCGCGCCCGAAGTGAAGCTGGTGTCCATCCAGCCGACTTGCCTCACACCCGTCTGGTTTTTCACAGCCACTTACTGCTCGCCTCGGAACCGCATCATTCACACCCGGTTCACTGCTCACAAAATTGCTTGGTGAATTCTCACACGACTAATCCGACGTCGCGATCTTTTTCCCGATTTGCGGAACTGTCGCTCGATGACGAAAATCAGGCTGGGGATGGCCAGCCCGATGACAGGGACATGAAATTTGCTTGTAACGAGTCGTGTCTCCGTGGCGCTGAATGGCGATTAAGCCAGCCTGACCCGCAGTCCGCCAATTCATTTATCAACTCCAAAACCAAACCACCCCCATGAAAACAACCACAAACAAAACCATGAATACAACTATGAAAACCAGCACCTCAGTCCGTCTCCTGCTTTCCCTCCTGCTGTTCAGTGCAGTTTCCATCTCTCCAACACTACTCGCCCAAAGCACAACGTTCACCTATCAAGGGCGGGTGACTGACAACGGCACCAACTTTACCGGCTCAGGGTCATTCAAGTTCGCCCTGGTCACCAGCACCAACACCAGCAGCCAGGCCACCGCCACCGCTCATTTGACCGGAACTTTTGTAACCAGTTGCACGGTGGTCCTGGCTGGCAACGGTTATTCCACGCCGCCCACGGTGAGCTTTTCCGGCGGCGGCGGTTCGGGCGCGACGGCCACGGCCACGGTTTCCGGCGGGACGGTCACCGCCATCACCGTCAACAGTGCCGGTTCGGGTTACACCAGCGCTCCAACCGTGACGCTCTCGGCACCGCCCGACAACATCACCTACGTCACTTACTGGAGCAACGACGGGACGAGTGTGGCGGGGAGCGAGCCAACTGCGGCGGTGGGTGTGGGTGTCGCCAACGGTCTGTTCACAGTAGTGCTGGGCGATACGACGATGGCGAACATGACGGCGATTGACGCCTCATTGTTCAACCGGCAGAACCTGCAGTTGCGAATCTGGTTCAACGACGGTGTGAACGGGTCAACCGCGCTGAGCCCGGTGCAGAACCTGACGCCTGCGCCGTACGCCATCATCGCCGACAATCTGGCTTCCGTGGTCCAATTTAACACCACCGTCCCCGGAGAATATGAGGCCATCGGCGGCGGTGCCAGCAATGTCGCCAGCAACTACGAATCAACCGTCGGCGGCGGCTTGTTGAACACCGGCAGCGGTTTTACTGCGACAGTGGGTGGTGGATATGACAACACCAGCAGCGGCTTCTCTTCGACCGTAGGGGGTGGCTACAACAACGTCAGCAGCAACAGCTATGCGACGGTGGCCGGAGGGTACGATAATATCGCAGGCGGTTATGCGTCGGCGGTGGGCGGTGGCTATGGAAACGTCGTGAACGGCAACTTCGGTTCGGGTCAGTATTCGACGATCGGTGGAGGGTATGGGAACAGCATCACAGGCTACTATGCAATGATACCTGGCGGTTATGAGAATACAGTTGGTGGCAGTTTTAGTTTTGCCGCAGGATATGAGGCTCAAGCGCTGCAGTACGGCTCGTTTGTCTGGAATGACGAGAGCGGCGGAAGTTTTTCTTCTTCGACACCAAATTCGTTCTCCGTCCGCGCCGCCGGAGGAGTCCTGCTCGCCGCCGACGTGGCAATTTCAGGGGGTGCCAATGCCTATCATCACCTGTCGTTCAACGGTGGAAACTCCACTGGCTATCTCTACGGTGCCTATAATTATGGCAGCGAAGATGGAATCCAATTGGGCTATAATTTCTATGCTGACTCTGCCGGCACGCCTCACGTCATCAACACCGGCGGCGGTACCTCGCGCATCATCGCAGGCTATGGCGAAATAAAAATGGAGGTCGGCGGAGTGAACACCTACCCGACGACGGTGATGTTGCATGTGACCACCTCCGGCGTTTGTGTTAATGGCACGGTCAGCAACTGTAGTGATCGCAACGTCAAGCAGGATTTCGCGCCGGTCAGTCCGTCGCAAATCCTGGACAAAGTTCTGCAACTGCCCGTCAGCGAATGGAGTTACAAGATGGATGCGGCCACGCGGCACATTGGCGCGATGGCGCAGGATTTTTACGCCGCGTTCAACGTCGGGGCGGACGACAAGCACATAGCCACGGTGGATGAGGAAGGCGTGGCGCTGGCGGCCATCCAGGGGTTGAACAAAAAGGTCGAATCCGAAGATACGGCGTTGCGCGCCGAAAACGCGGAGTTGAAACAACGGCTCGAAGCACTGGAAAAAATCATTCGCAATCAAAAACCAAATTGAAAGGAACATTACTATGAAAACCAAATTCACGCTCAAACTTATCGCGCTGGCTTTGCTGGCACTCTCAACCCTCAACTCCATGCCGCGCCGAAACAGGGTGAAGGCGGGTCAACGGCTGGCGAAAGCAGCTTGTTTGATTGCCTTCACCCTTCTTGGTTTCTCAACCGTGTTCGCCCAAAGCACCACGTTTACCTATCAAGGGCGGGTGACCGACAACGGCACCAACTTCAATGGCCCGGGGTCATTCAAATTCGCCCTGGTCACCAGCACCAACATCAGCAGCCAGGCCACCGCCACCGCGCACTTGACTGGTGGTTTCGTGACCAGTTGCACCGTGGTCCTGGGCGGCAATGGTTATAACACCCCGCCCACGGTGACGCTTTCCGGCGGCGGCGGTTCCGGCGCGACGGCCACGGCCACGGTTTCCGGCGGGGTGGTAACCGCCATTACCGTCAACCTCGCCGGTTCGGGTTACACCAGCCCTCCAACGGTGACGATCGCGGCCCCGCCCGACAACATTACCTACGCGACTTACTGGAGTAACGATGGGACGAGCGTGGCGGGAAGCGAGCCAACTGCGGCGGTGGGTGTAGGTGTCGCCAATGGTCTGTTCACGGTGGTCTTGGGCGATACGACGGTAGCGAACATGACGGCGATTGGTGCCTCGTTGTTCAGCCAGCCGAACCTGCAATTGCGACTCTGGTTCAATGACGGCGCAAATGGGTCAGTCGCGTTGAGTCCGCTCCAAAATCTAACCCCCGCCCCGTATGCCATTTATTCCGCCAATGCCGTCACCGCCAATAATGTGAGCGGCACGGTGCCCGACGCGAGGCTATCGGGCAACGTGGCGCTGCTCAACGCCAACCAAACCTTTACCGGGCCGAACACATTCAACAACAACGTAGGCATCGCGGGGACACTCTCCGTCAACAATGTTACGCCTGTGAGCACCCTCAACGTGGCGGGTGACATTACCATGGCCGGAAGCCCCGCCCCCGACTACCATCACTTGGCGCTCAGCGGCGGAAACGCCTACGGCTATCTCTACGGCTCGTACTATGGTGTCTATAATGAGGGTAGTACCGCTGACACCATTAACCTGGGTTACAACGGCTACTTCGACGCTGCCGGCATCTTCAGATATTCTAACTCTGGCGGCGGCACATCGCGCATCTCCGCAGGTTACGGCGTAATCCGACTGTCATGCAACGGAATTGCAAACCCGCCCTATGACCTGTTGGTCGCGAGTTCAACCGGCGTGACGGTCTATGGCACCTTCGTAAATGACAGCGACCGCAACCACAAGCAGGATTTCGTGCCAGTAAGCTCTTCGCAGATCCTGGACGAAGTGCTGCGACTGCCGATCTCGGAGTGGAGTTACAAAATCGATCCCAAAACGCGACACATCGGCCCGATGGCACAGGATTTTTATTCGGCGTTTAACATCGGGGCGGATGAAAAACATGTGGCGCCCATTGACGAAAGCGGCGTGGCGTTTGCAGCCATCCAGGGATTGAATCTGAAACTTGAACAAACGCAAAGAACGCTAAAGGCAAAAGATGGCGAGATTCAAACTCTTAAGCAACGGAACGATTCACTCGCCGAACGATTGAGTGAACTGGAAACAACAGTGAAACAGCTTGCCGTACAGAAATGAGGCGCTCATGAAAACATTATTTCTCCTTTTTAGTTTGCTGATTCCCACCATCAGCTTCGCGCAATCCTATTCCATTGACTGGTATAAAGTCTCCGGCGGCGGCGGCACCAGCAGCAACGGACAATACACCGTCAGCGGCACCATCGGCCAGCACGATGCGGGCGGGCCGATGACCGGCAGCAACTATTCACTCACCGGCGGGTTTTGGGCGCTCTACGCCGTGCAAATGCCCGGCGCACCGACGTTGATCATCACTTATGCCGGCAATCAAGCCATCGTGTCATGGCCGCCCTCGGTGACGGGCTGGACGCTTCAAACCAATAACAATCTCAGCACGGGCACTTGGGGCAATTATACCGGCACCATTATCAACAATACCGTGACCAACGCACCGCCGGCGGGAAAGTTGTTCTTTCGCTTGAAGCAGTAGCCGACGCAAAGCTTAAAACCTTCAGGCAAACCATCTAAAAACCATGGAGACCAAATCCACACTCAGAATCATCGCGCCGATTTTGCTGGCACTCTCAAGTTGATTTCCCATGCGCCTCCCAAGGAATTCTAAATTCACGGCAGGACTGGTGGTTTTGGCTGTGCTGACTGCGATTCGTACGCAAGCATTTGAGGGGCACATCAGCGCCATCATCTCGCGTGGCGGGCCGCCCGACAGGCTGCTGTACACGGTGGGAACAAACTATGTCCGCATCGAGATGACGGACACCAACCGGCCGAACGCGGTGGATATTCTGGACCGCAATTCGGGTACGGTGACGCTTCTGTTTTCACAGAACCATTGCTTCATGCAGCTCAAGGCTGTGTCGGAAAACACATCGGTCGGGCCGTCGAATGCGCCTCCCATCTCCGCTGTGCCGCCGCCGGGCATCGGACCGCGCCCGCACCCTGGCAATGCTCTCGGTGGAGCGCCGGGAATACCAAACCAGCCGCGATGGCCTGTGCCGCCCGAGGGCATGCCGCCGGGCATCGGCCCGACGAACTTCCCCGGAATGCCCGGCTCCCAACCAACGTACCCCATGCCTGTGATGCGTAAGCGTCACGTGGAGCACCTTCTTGACAGAGCAACTGTAGTGGAGTCGTAAGTGTCATACCATATACGGTATGACGTTTATGATGCGAGCCGTTGCACCGGCAGTTGTGCTTTGGCCCAGGTTTGGGGCGTCACTTCCGGGATTTGCCAGTTGGTCATGCTGGGCAGCCGCGTGAGGACTTCGCGCAGGTAGGTGTAAGGATCAAGGCCGCGCCGACGGCAACTTTCGATGACCGTGTAGATAATGGCGCTGCGTTGACCGGCATCGGCATCGCCGATGAAGAGCCAGTTTTTCTTGCCGATGGCGGTGGGGCGGATGGCGTTTTCGACCAAGTTGTTGTCCAACTCCACGCGACCGTTTTGCAGATACACTTTCAGCGTTGGCCATTGGCCCAGCGTGTAATCAATGGCTTGGCCCAGCAAGCTCTGCGGCAGGTAACGTCCGCTGGCTTTGAGCCGGCCCAAGGCGCGTTGGAGGCGTTCAACGATGGGGCGGCTTTGGCTGGCGCGCACGGCCTGGCGCAGCCGGGGACCGGTGCGGTGTTCGCGCAAAGCAGCTTCGATCCGGTAAAGGTGTTGGATTTGCCGCACGAGCCAAGCCGCGGTTCGGGGCGCTTGTTCCATCGCTTCATAAAACTTCCGCCGCACATGTGCCCAGCAGCCGGCCAATTCAATCGTTCCAGCGCGTCCGTTGGCAAAGGTGCGATAAGCCGAGTAACCATCGCATTGCAGCGTACCGCTAAAATTCAAAGGGATGACGTTATCCAGGCAGGCCGCAGCACGACTGGTTTCCCAGCGGTAAAACACGTCGCCGCCAGGACGACTGCCCGTCCAGAGATAACCTTGCTTGGTCTTGCCGTTGCCCGGCTCCAAATAATCAATCGGTGTTTCATCCACCTGCACATAGCCGCCCGCCATCACGCCGGTGCGGATGTGTTCATAAATCGGCTTGAGCCAGTCGGCGGCCAACGCCACCCACCGCGCCAGCGTTTGCCGGGGCAGGTGAACCCGGTGGCGTTGCAGAAAGATTTGTTCCTGCCGATACAACGGCAAGTGGTCGCAGTATTTGCCGACCAAAATCTGCGCCAGCAGTCCCGGCGCGGGCAGGCTGCGATCCAACAGCCGTTCGGGCAAGGGCGCAATTATTGGCGCGCAGTCCGAGTTGACGCGGTGAACGTATTTGCGGCGAATGGTCCGGCGGCGCAGAAAACGCGCCGGCTCAAAGTCCAGTTGCTCGCTGACTTCCTGGCCGATACAACGCCAGTCTTGGGGCGTTTGCTTCACCGGCTCCGGGTCAATCACTGCTTCCACCACCGGCAGGTTCGCCGGCAGACGAAGCGTGCGTTGCCGGCAAGAACGTTTTGGAGAGACAACCGCCGGCGGCGGAGTTTCTTCCAGAGTGATGACCGAACTTTCCGGCAGTTCCTGTAAGAGGAGTTCCAGTTGTGCCCGATCCAACCGTTCGCTGCTGGAACCAAACACACGCCGAATGAGCAAGTCGATCTTCTGCCGCAGCAGTTCATTCTCCCGACGGCTCTGTGCCAATGCCTCCTGGCATTCTGCCAACTGGCGGGCGAGTTCTTTTTCGCGCGGCATCATCGGTTGCGTTCTCTGACGCTCTAGCCCGCTGCTTGTTCAAACTTTGCGGGGAAATTTTCGCGCAAGGTTTTTTACATCTCGCGCTCGTACCAGGGCCGCAGTTTGGCTCCACGCAAATCCACTCCGTCGGTCAGCATCGCCAGCGCCTGCGGCGTCAGCTTCAACTTGGTTGTCCCCGGCTCCACGTTCCGGGGCCAGGAAAAAGTCCCTTGCTCCAACCGCTTGGTCAACACCCACAAACCCGTTCCGTCCCAGCACAGGATTTTGATCCGGGTGCGCCGCCGATTGCAAAATACAAAGAGCGCCCCGGCGCGCGGCTCTTCACCCAATCGCTCCGTCACCACAGCGTGCAGACCGTTGAACCCTTTGCGCATGTCGCAGGCTTCCACCGCCACGAACACTTTCAGGCTGCCCGAAAAGCTTAACATGCATTTTGCAGCGCCCGCAGCAGCACTGCCGCTAAGGCTGCCTGTTTGGCATCGTTGATTTGCGTCTTCGCTCCACCAGGCAACTCTAACACCAGCGACAACAGATTTTTATCATCACGGCTTCGCGCCTCTTCCACCACCGCTTCTAGCCACTTCACCTGGTTCGTTCTCGGGGCCGGCGCTTTTACCGGATACACGCCGCGTACCCGCCGCCGTTTCTGCGCCCAGGTCGCAAACGTTGGATATTTGACGCCGACCAACTCCGCAAACTTCTGCCCGCTCAATCCACTCCGCTCAAACTCGTCCAGTAACTGCTCGCGCCGCGCCAAGGGCATCTTCACTCGCCCCAGCACATCGGTTTTCAAGATCATTTCATCGGTGGGTGTCGTATTCATCGTAGCCCCTATGCTACGACGCCTAGGACTTCATTGAATAGAGGTGCTCCGCGTGACGCTTACTGTGATGCCGGGGAATGCCGGAATGAATTCCATGCCCGCCATGCCGATGATGCCGCCGGGCGGAGGTCTTGAACTACAGGCGACTGGCGAAAAAACCAACCTTCTCGGCTACACCTGTAATCGTTACGAAATCAAGCAATGGGGCCAGACCATGGAGATTTGGGCCACGGATCAATTGCTGCCGTTTCAGCCCTACCTATCCCACGAGCCGCCGGGCATCGGGCTGCCCTCCATCGAACGGCACTGGTCCGAATTGTTGGCTGTCAGGAAGCTGTTCCCATTGCGCGCGACCCTGCGTTTCGACAATGGGCCGGAACGTTACCATTTCGAAGTGCAGTCGATCCTGCCAGCCAAACTGACTGACAAGGACGCCAAACTTTTCCAAATGCCGGAGGGCTATGTTGAGCTCCAGCCGCGTCCGTTTTGAAACCAGCCGCTATCAACCACCACAGAATGAACCAACAAAAAAGTTTCTTCGAACTTCATAGTGGATAGAGATTGAGCTTTCCGCAGAAAAACAGGATGCGTATCCGGTAATTCTGGAAGTTGCGGAAGCCGCGGGCCGCCGATTTGATGCTCTGGATTTTCGAGTTCAACCCCTCCGTCACGGCGTTGGTGATGTGATGACGCAAATACGTCAGCAGGTTTTCCAAATGCCGCTTGAGCAGATGGGCCACGTCGGCCATCGGTTTGAGTTGGCTGCGGCTCACCCAACCAAACCAGTCCTTGAAAAATCGTCGCGCCCAGCCCGCCTCCTGATATTCCCAGAACTTGCTGAACAGTTCCTTCATCGCCCACGCCCGCGCTACTTTCAGTTGTTGATCCTTCAACCCGGAAAATTCCTCCCGTTGCTCCTGATTAAAATGCCGCGGATTATACAACCACAGTTGCCGCGTCCCTTTGAGTGTCTCGTCCCCCTCGGCCAGCAATTCCTTGTGTTCCTGGCGCCGCACCTTGTCCACCGACTCGTTCAAGTATTTGCTGACATGAAACCGGTCATGCACGATGTCCGCTTCAGGCACCTGCTTGGCAATCGTCTGGATGAATGGCTCCCACATGTCCACCGCCACCGCTTCCACCGCCGACTTCTGTTGGGGTGTCAGCGTCGCCCACAACTGGTCGGCCGCCTCGCAGGTTCGTTCCTCCACCACCTCCAGCACCCGCGACTGGTCCAAGTCCGTCAACAACGTGATATAGGAGTGCCCGCGCTTGAAACTCTTTTCATCCATCCCCAGATGCGCGAGTTGATCCAGCTGCCGCCGCTCCAATCCGCGCCCCACAGCTCGTTTCATAATCTCATGCGCTGCGTCCCAGCCAATGCCCAACAGTTCGCAAGCCTGACTCACACTCGCGCAGGCCAGCAGCACGTCCACCGCAAACCGTTCAAAGAGCAGCGTGAACCGTCCCTGCGGCACCGCCCACGGCACCTGCATGGTCTTGACCCCGTGTGCCGGACACTCTGCCCGCGGCGTCCGGGCCCGAATCAACGTCGTGAACTGCATCGTGTCCAAGTGCCGCCACGTCCGCTCCGGTGCGCTGTCATGGATCGAACATTCGCACCCGCATTCCGGGCATTTGGCCGCCGATCCCCATTGCCAGCCAAGCTCGATTTCAACTTTTTTTTCGGCCAGTTTCAATTCCACGGTTTTAACTTCCCACGGGCTGCCAATGCCCAAAAGCAACGCGTAATGTTTCTGCAGTTCGTTGTCCATGCTCATGCCAAAAGCCTGCCAACCACCGCCGTCAAGGCCAACCCAAAACACCGGCCCGGCAGAGCGCAGCGGAGCGAAGCTCTGTCCGGCGCGAAGCGATGGAAGCCAACTCCAACCCGCCCGCCGACAATTTGAAACCACGTCGCTCATTTATGCTTCAGCTAAATGCCTCCTTTGTTAGCCATGAAATTCCCGGAATATTCACAAAAAAAGGACACCTAACCATGAAAACAAACCTCATACTAAAAAATCCCATCGCAGCGCTCATGCTGCTTTCATCCGTGCTTTTTCATCCGTCATCCTCGCCGGCTTCGGGCAGCCTCACGCCGCCCGGATCGCCGGCACCGACCATGAAATCGCTCCAGGAAATCGAGCCTCGCACGCTGATAGCGTCTGCGCCGGTAACGATTTCCGCACCGGGTTCGTATTACCTCTCGAACAACATCACGGTCAGCTCTGGCACTGCCATCACCATCGCGAGCAGTGGTGTGACGCTCGATCTCAACGGGTTCACGATTTCATCCACAGCGGCCAGCGCGACGGGTTATGGCGTCCTGATCAGCGGTGCGTCAAACAACATCGCCATATTGAATGGCTTCGTGAAGGGCGGTGTGACCGACAACGGCAGCGGCACCTTCAGCGGGCCAGGTTTCGCCTATGGTATTTATGGCAACAACGCATCCAATGTCCGTGTGTGCGGAGTTGGCGTTTCGGGCTGCTTGACCGATGGCATCTTCCTCAATCAGTACGGTCCCACGATCGTGGAGGGGTGCACAGTGAGGACGGTGGGCAGTTATGGAATCAATGCCAACGTCGTGAAAAGCTCGTCAGCCTATGACTGCGGCAACATGGCGGTTAACGGCTATCAAGTTTCGGACAGCTCGGGCCAGAGTCCCTATATCGGGGACGGTCTGCGAGCGTCCCAGGCGAATAACTGCTATGGGGAGTCAGTCGGCCCCGATAGTCACGGGTTGATCGCGAACCTCGCCAACAACTGCTACGGCACGACGATAAACGGTGATTACGGTCTGAACGCCGCCACCGCCATCAATTGCTATGGCGAAGCATACAACACGAATAACGTTGGGTTAAGTGCCACGGATTGCACCGGATGCTACGGATACGGCGGTTCCATCGCACTTCAGGCCTCCGGCACCGCCAATGGCTGCTATGGAGAAAGTCAAGTTGGCTACGGTATCTATGCCGGCACTGCCGAAAACTGCTATGGATCCAGCCTTGTATTAATCAGCGGCAGCACACATTACGCCGGCATTTACGCCAACACCGCGCACAATTGCTATGGTTACAGCTATTTCGATTTTGGCATCCAGGCGGTCGCGGTGAACAATTGTTACGGTTCCAGTACCTACAACTATGGGATTTATGGTTTTGACTCAACTACTGCCACAGCCGAAAACTCCTACGGCTATAGCGGCAACGGTATCGGAATGGTTGTCCACAATGCCATCAACTGCACTGGAGAAAGCCAATCCGGCGGTATCGGCTTGGATGCGTATGTCGCCAATAACTGCTTTGGCTTGAGCCACGGCGGCTATTATGGCTTGTATGCCACCGTTGCCAACAACTGCTTCGGGTATGACAACAACCCCAGCGGCTTCGCCGAAACTTACGGCATCGTTGCGTACATCGCCAACAACTGCTACGGTTACACCAGCAGCAGCGGCAACTACGGTTACGGCGTGTCTGCCTCGAGTATCAACAACTGCTATGGATATAGCTCCAGCCCTTATGGGTACGGTTTATCCGGCACAATAGTGAGGGGTTCCATTGGTTACGACTACGCCACAGGCGGCTACGGACTTAGCGCCTATATCGCCGAGTCCTCCTATGCCAATTCTGAGACCGGGATCTCCTATAAATGGAACATGCCCTGAGCATTTATGAATTACGATTTACGAACCCGAAAGGTGCCATGAAAATCAAACTCAAAATCCGGGTTGTCGCAGTCTGGTTGCTTCTCTCCACTATCAACTCTCATCTTTCGACTGGTTTCGCCGCCACCACTATCGATCCGGTTCACAAATACGCCTACGGCGCCAACATCGGCTGGATGGATTGGCGTGGCGACACCAACAACGGCACGGTTATTGGTGAATATGTCTGCTCCGGCTACCTCTACGCCGCCAACGTCGGCTGGATTAACCTCGGCAGCGGCAGCCCGGCCAATGGCATCCAATACCAGAACAACTCGGGCGCCGATTTCGGCGTCAATCAGGATGGCCTGGGTAATTTGCGCGGTTACGCTTACGGTGCCAACATCGGCTGGATTAATTTTGAAAACACCGGTGCGCCCAGGATAAATTTGATCACCGGCCAGATGAGCGGCTATGTCTGGAGTGCCAACTGCGGCTGGATCAGTTTGAGCAACGCTTTCGCCTATGTGCAGACCGACACCATCCGGCAGGGGGCGCTCGACTCCAACGGTCTGCCCATCGCGTGGGAGTTGCAAAACTTCGGCCACACGGGCGTTGACCCCAATGCCGATCCGGACCACGACGGCCTGTCCAACGCACAGGAATACCAGGCCGGCACCGACCCGAATAATGCCAACAGCGTCCTGCTCATCATCGGGGGGAACTTCGCGTCAGGCGGAACCACCGCCAGCCTCACGTGGAACAGCGTGCCGACGCGGTTTTACTACATCCTGAAGGATACGGATTTGACCACGTCAATTTGGACGGACAGCGGCTTGGGGTTGATTTCGCCGTCGGGCAGCTCCACCACCACCAGCATCTTTGCCGACACGAACGCGCTCGCGCGTTTTTACCGCGTCGAGGCCGTGCGACCACTGACGCCGTAAAACTGAAACCACCCTGACTGGTCATGTTCAAGCACTGCTGGTTACATTTTCGATGACGTGACGAACAACATACTTATCCTCACCTCTCCGACGGGAAATCTGTTTTTCCGACTCAACAATCCGTAGGGCTTTTTCCCAATTACTTTACCAATTTTGCTTGACATCTGACAATATTTGGATAAAGCCTCTACTTGTCTTGTTAGATTAGTTGGCTGGCCACAAGGCCAATCAACACGAAACGGCTTTTGGAGAATTAACCCGATGGAAGGGCTTTTTATGAAACCAAAGGCGTGGCGGCTGACGACGATTATCGTTTGCGTTTGGTTGGCGGCCATTCAATGCGTCAGTGGTCGGAGCCGGGCAGGTGCTTGCCCATCTGGTCCGGCTGACGCCCAACATTTATTTCGCGGCGGCAGACGGTTCGTCTCAAATCAGGGTCCTTCGCTCGACGTTCATCAACCGGAAAGCGGCGTTCTAAATGTTTGCCTGGCCAGTCGGCCATCGCCGTCCTTTTCCCGATTGACGGAATTATCGTCAGACGACGAGGATCAAGCGTAAGCGTCACGCGGAGCACCTCTATTCAATGAAGTCCTAGGCGTCGTAGCATAGGGGCTACGATGAATACGACACCCACCGATGAAATGATCTTGAAAACCGATGTGCTGGGGCGAGTGAAGATGCCCTTGGCGCGGCGCGAGCAGTTACTGGACGAGTTTGAGCGGAGTGGATTGAGCGGGCAGAAGTTTGCGGAGTTGGTCGGCGTCAAATATCCAACGTTTGCGACCTGGGCGCAGAAACGGCGGCGGGTACGCGGCGTGTATCCGGTAAAAGCGCCGGCCCCGAGAACGAACCAGGTGAAGTGGCTAGAAGCGGTGGTGGAAGAGGCGCGAAGCCGTGATGATAAAAATCTGTTGTCGCTGGTGTTAGAGTTGCCTGGTGGAGCGAAGACGCAAATCAACGATGCCAAACAGGCAGCCTTAGCGGCAGTGCTGCTGCGGGCGCTGCAAAATGCATGTTAAGCTTTTCGGGCAGCCTGAAAGTGTTCGTGGCGGTGGAAGCCTGCGACATGCGCAAAGGGTTCAACGGTCTGCACGCTGTGGTGACGGAGCGATTGGGTGAAGAGCCGCGCGCCGGGGCGCTCTTTGTATTTTGCAATCGGCGGCGCACCCGGATCAAAATCCTGTGCTGGGACGGAACGGGTTTGTGGGTGTTGACCAAGCGGTTGGAGCAAGGGACTTTTTCCTGGCCCCGGAACGTGGAGCCGGGGACAACCAAGTTGAAGCTGACGCCGCAGGCGCTGGCGATGCTGACCGACGGAGTGGATTTGCGTGGAGCCAAACTGCGGCCCTGGTACGAGCGCGAGATGTAAAAAACCTTGCGCGAAAATTTCCCCGCAAAGTTTGAACAAGCAGCGGGCTAGAGCGTCAGAGAACGCAACCGATGATGCCGCGCGAAAAAGAACTCGCCCGCCAGTTGGCAGAATGCCAGGAGGCATTGGCACAGAGCCGTCGGGAGAATGAACTGCTGCGGCAGAAGATCAACTTGCTCATTCGGCGTGTGTTTGGTTCCAGCAGCGAACGGTTGGATCGGGCACAACTGGAACTCCTCTTACAGGAACTGCCGGAAAGTTCGGTCATCACTCTGGAAGAAACTCCGCCGCCGGCGGTTGTCTCTCCAAAACGTTCTTGCCGGCAACGCACGCTTCGTCTGCCGGCGAACCTGCCGGTGGTGGAAGCAGTGATTGACCCGGAGCCGGTGAAGCAAACGCCCCAAGACTGGCGTTGTATCGGCCAGGAAGTCAGCGAGCAACTGGACTTTGAGCCGGCGCGTTTTCTGCGCCGCCGGACCATTCGCCGCAAATACGTTCACCGCGTCAACTCGGACTGCGCGCCAATAATTGCGCCCTTGCCCGAACGGCTGTTGGATCGCAGCCTGCCCGCGCCGGGACTGCTGGCGCAGATTTTGGTCGGCAAATACTGCGACCACTTGCCGTTGTATCGGCAGGAACAAATCTTTCTGCAACGCCACCGGGTTCACCTGCCCCGGCAAACGCTGGCGCGGTGGGTGGCGTTGGCCGCCGACTGGCTCAAGCCGATTTATGAACACATCCGCACCGGCGTGATGGCGGGCGGCTATGTGCAGGTGGATGAAACACCGATTGATTATTTGGAGCCGGGCAACGGCAAGACCAAGCAAGGTTATCTCTGGACGGGCAGTCGTCCTGGCGGCGACGTGTTTTACCGCTGGGAAACCAGTCGTGCTGCGGCCTGCCTGGATAACGTCATCCCTTTGAATTTTAGCGGTACGCTGCAATGCGATGGTTACTCGGCTTATCGCACCTTTGCCAACGGACGCGCTGGAACGATTGAATTGGCCGGCTGCTGGGCACATGTGCGGCGGAAGTTTTATGAAGCGATGGAACAAGCGCCCCGAACCGCGGCTTGGCTCGTGCGGCAAATCCAACACCTTTACCGGATCGAAGCTGCTTTGCGCGAACACCGCACCGGTCCCCGGCTGCGCCAGGCCGTGCGCGCCAGCCAAAGCCGCCCCATCGTTGAACGCCTCCAACGCGCCTTGGGCCGGCTCAAAGCCAGCGGACGTTACCTGCCGCAGAGCTTGCTGGGCCAAGCCATTGATTACACGCTGGGCCAATGGCCAACGCTGAAAGTGTATCTGCAAAACGGTCGCGTGGAGTTGGACAACAACTTGGTCGAAAACGCCATCCGCCCCACCGCCATCGGCAAGAAAAACTGGCTCTTCATCGGCGATGCCGATGCCGGTCAACGCAGCGCCATTATCTACACGGTCATCGAAAGTTGCCGTCGGCGCGGCCTTGATCCTTACACCTACCTGCGCGAAGTCCTCACGCGGCTGCCCAGCATGACCAACTGGCAAATCCCGGAAGTGACGCCCCAAACCTGGGCCAAAGCACAACTGCCGGTGCAACGGCTCGCATCATAAACGTCATACCGTATATGGTATGACACTTACGACTCCACTACAGTTGCTCTGTCAAGAAGGTGCTCCACGTGACGCTTACGATCAAGCCGGCGCAAGCGAGTTCAATGGCGCCAATACGGAAATCGCTTGCGCCAAACTAAATCTCCACTGCGCGGAGTGGCGGTTAGACTGGCCTGACACGCAACGCGCCAACTCGTTTATCAATTCAAAAACCACCCCCCCCATGAAAACGACTATCTATGAAACCCTGAAAACTCAAAAGTCAGTTCTGGCCGGCCTCGTGCTGCCGTTTCCCTCAACCCTCAACCCTGAACTCTTCACGCTGCACGCCCAAGGCCGGCTTAACGATGGCGGCAAACGGGCCAATACGGGTTCGGACATTTCCGTCCACCCAACCCAACACGCCGAGGTTTCCGATACATTTTTGTTGTGCGATTTCGTCGTGAACACCCATTCAAATCCAAATAACAAAGGCATCAAATGAAAACACTAACCAACTCCCATCGAAAATACGCCCCAGTTTTAATCATGGCCATTCTCACCATGGCAGCCGCCCGGTGGCATTGCGCGGCGGGCACGTTATTGGTTTACAACAACAATGACAGCGGCGCCGGCTCGTTGCGACAGGCGATTGCCAACAACCACGTGCTGGGCGGCGGCAACAGCATTGTCTTCTCCAACGTCGTCTCCGGCACAATCACGCTGACCAGCGGGGAACTCTTGATTAGCGACAACGTGACCATTCTCGGCCCCGGACCCAGCGTGCTAACCGTGGACGGCAACTACCCCCACACCACCAACCGCATATTCCACATCCAGCCAAACCTTACGGTCGCCATTTCCGGCCTGTCCATTGTCCACGGCTGCGTCACCGGCTCGTCGTATCCAGCGAACGTCGGCGGCGGCATCTACAACGACCACTCGACGCTGACGGTGAGCAACTGCGACATCAGCTACAACCAATCATTCTACGGCTACGGCCCCGGCAACAACGGAGGTGGCGGTATCTACAACGACGGTGACACTTCCGGCAGCGCAGTACTGACTGTGATCAACTGCTTCCTGAGCGTCAACGAGGCTGGGAATTATGGGGGAGACAACGGTGGCGGCATTTACAACGACGGTGCGAATGGGGGCAGCGCGACGCTGACGGTCGTTGCCAGCACCCTCTACGGCAACTTCGGCGAGTCGGGTGGCGGCATCTACAACGACGGTTATAATGGTGGCAGCGCGACGCTGACGGTGAGTGTCAGTACCCTCTACTACAACAGCGCCTTTGATGGAGCCGGCATCTACAACGTCGCTTCTGGCTCTTTTAGCAGCGCGATGCTGGCGGTGAGCGCCAGCACGCTGGCGTACAACAACGCCTTCGAATTCGCCGATAGCATTTACAACGACAGTGGGACACTGACGCTCGGAGACACCATCTTGCAAGCCGGCGATCCGGACATCGGCGATACGGGCACGAACATCGTGAACGACGGCGGTACACATTTCTCATACGGTGACAACCTCGCCAGCGATAATGGCGGCGGCTTCCTGACGAATTTAGGGGACCAGATCAACACCGATCCGATGCTTGGCGACCTGGCTTACAACGGCGGGCCGACCCCGACACTGATGCCGTTACCCGGCAGTCCGGCCACTGACCAAGGCAGGCCGGATACCATCCCAACCCTGGTCCGGTACACCGACCAGCGCGGTCGAATCCGGCCTTACGATGATCCCAACGTCCCGAATGGGCCGAACAGCGATGGCACGGACATCGGCGCGGTCGAGGTCAGCCCCGCGCACAACATTGTCGGCACGACCAACGATAATGGGCCGTCGCTGCGGTATTGCCTTGCTGATGCTCAACCCGGCGACACCATCACCTTCTCGAATTCGGTCACCGGCACCATCGTGCTGACCCAGGGCGAGTTGTTGGTTGGCCAGAATGTGACCATCCAGGGGCCGGGCGCGAACGTGCTTGGCGTCAGCGGCAATAATGCCAGCCGCGTGTTCAACGTGTCCAATGGCATCGTCAACATCTCGGGTTTGACCATTCGCGACGGCAAGGTGGCGGGAGCAGCCGGGCAGCTCCAGGATATGATTGGCGGGGGAATTTATTGCGGTCAGCCGGCCACACTCGCCTTGGCCGGTTGCGTGATTTCCAACTGCGCGGCGGTCGGTGCCAACGGACTGGGCACGATATACGGAAACGGGGGAAAAGCTGGCAACGGGTACGGTGGCGGGATTTACAACCTGGGCGGACTGACCCTGAGCAACTGCTGGGTGGTCGGCAATCAGGCTGCCGGTGGGCAGGGCGGTGTCGGCGGCCACACCACGATTCCGGGCGTCGGCGGCAACGGTGGCAATGGGATGGGCGGCGGCATCTACAGTTCCAGTTCACAGAACGTAACGATCCGTTCATCCACATTAAGCGCCAATCTTGCCACCTACGGAGCGGCTGGCGGGGGTGGTCTCGGTAGCGGAACCAACGGCACGGCCACTGCGGCTGGATTGGACATCAGCAGCGGAATGGTGAGCCTGGTCAACTCAACCGTTGCCAGCAACGGGGTCAATGGCGCGGGCAGCGGCGTCGGCGGTGGCATTTACGCAAGTGTCGGCGGCCTTGCGTTGCTTGGATGCACCATCGCCAGCAATAACTCGGATAACGGCGGCGGGGGTCTTGCTTCTGCTGGAGGAAGCGGTGTCACAAATACCATCGTAGCCCTGAACACTGGCGGTAGCTCACCCGACGTGAGCGGCACCGTTTCCTCCGGCGGTTACAACCTGATCGGGAACACGAGTGGCAGCACCGGCTTTGGCGCAACGGGCGATCAACTCAATGTCAATCCCTTGCTTGGCCCGCTCCAAGACAACGGCGGTCCGACGCCGACGATGGCCTTGCTGCTTGGCAGTCCCGCGATTGACCAGGGTAAGAGTTTTGGGCTGACCACCGACCAGCGCGGCGAACCGAGGCCCTTCGACTGGCCTTCGGTTCCTAACGCGACCGGCGGTGACGCGAGCGACATCGGCGCGTTCGAGCGCGGAAGACCGCGGCTGAGCATTCAGCAAGCAGGCAACAGCGCAGTGCTCTCGTGGCCGTCGTACTATGGGATAGCCGAGTTCAGCTTGCAGTCCTCGACCAATATCGCTTCGTCCAACGCCTGGGTGCTCGCGAGCGGTTCCCCTGCGGTTGTCGGCAGTCAATATCAGCAAACCAACAGCCCCATCTCGGGCAGCAAGCTTTTCCGGCTCAGGTCCAATTGAAGCTGGTGACCAACTTTAACTGAAAGGAATTCATCCATGAAAACCAAAATCCAAAACTTCCTCGTACGCGCCGCGCTGGCGCTCTCAACCTTCAACCTTCAACTCTCAACTGCCCAGGCCGACACGGTGAAAATCGTGGCCACGACCAATCCCGACAGTTCAAACCCAGGCGACTTGGTGGTCGTGAGCAACACGCTGTTTTTTGCCGCCACCGATGGCACCAACGGTGTTCAGTTGTGGAAGAGTGATGGCACGGATGCCGGGACAATGATGGTCAAGAAGATCAATCCCACGGGCGACGCCAATCCCAACAATCTGACGGACGTGAACGGGACGCTGTTTTTCGCCGCCACCGACGGCACCAACGGCATGGAACTGTGGAAAAGCGACGGCACGTCCACAGGCACGGCGCTGGTCGCCGATGTCAATCCCGGCACGAATGATTCGGACCCCACTGATCTGACCGTCATGAACGGTGCACTCTATTTTGAAGCCACCAACGCCACGTACGGCTGGGAGCTTTGGAAGAGCGATGGAACCTCTGCGGGAACCGTGCTGGTAAAAGACATCAATCCCGGCGCCAACAGTTCCTATCCCGCCGGACTCGTGAACGTCAACGGTACCTTGTTCTTTGCGGCGACCGATGGCACTCACGGCGTCGAATTATGGAAGAGCGACGGCACTGCTGCGGGCACGGTAATGGTCAAGGACATCAATCCTGGTTCGGCCAATTCCGCGCCGAACTTCCTGACTGACGTGGGCGGCACGCTCTTCTTCCGGGCAGTTGATCCGACGCATGGCGCGGAGCTGTGGAAGAGCGACGGCACGTCCGCCGGCACTGTTCTGATCAAGGACATCCGGTCGGGCACGGCCAGTTCAGTGCCCGCCAACATCACCGACGTTAACGGCACGGCATACTTTTCCGCCAACGATGGTGTCAACGGCGAGGAACTGTGGAAGAGTGACGGCACCGCCGCAGGGACGGTCATGGTCAAGGACATTAATCCCGGCGCTGGCGGATCCAATCTCAGTTCGTTTTTGGACTTGAACGGCACCTTGTTCTTTTCAGCCACCGGCAACACGAATATCGCTGGCTTGTGGAAGAGCGATGGCACTGCGGCGGGCACGGTGCTGGTTGCGGACCAATTGCTGCAAGGGGAGGTTACGTTCGCGGCCGTCAACAGCACCTTGTTTTTCACTGGCTACGACAGCACAAACGGCTACGAGCTGTGGAAAAGCGACGGCACGACCGCCGGGACGGTGCTGGTCAAGGACATCAATCCTGGTCTGAGCGATTCTTTTCCCACTTACCTTGTGAATATGAACGGCACGCTGTTTTTCGCGGCGACACGCATCTTGTACGGCAATGAATTGTGGAAAAGCGACGGCACGGAGGCTGGCACGGTGCTGGTCAAGGACATCAACACCACGTATGGCTATGCCAATCCCTTCAACTTGATCAACGTGAACGGGACACTCTATTTCAGCGCCTGGGACGGGACCTATGATGGCTTGTGGAAGACTGACGGGACGACGGCAGGGACCTTTCTGCTGAAGGACTTTTATGGGATTTCAGACATCGGGGTACAGATTGCGAACGTCGGCGGCACCGTCTTTTTTGCCGCGGATGACGGCTCCGGTGACGGCGTGCAATTGTGGAAAAGCGACGGAACCCCGGCGGGCACGGTCGTGGTGGCAGACATCAATCCGACGGGCGGTTTCGATCCACAAAACTTTACAGCCGTCAACGGCGAGTTGTTTTTTTTCCGCCAATGACGGCATCCACGGACAAGAGTTATGGAAAAGTGATGGAACGGCCGCCGGCACCGTGATGGTCGCCGACCTTTATCCCGGGACGAATGCCGATGGCGGGAACAGTTCTAATCCCGAATACCTCTTGAACGTCAACGGCACGCTCTTCTTTATCGCCAATAGATACTTCTATATGGGGGAATACGATTACGACACGGATTATGAACTCTGGAAGAGCGATGGGACCGCAAACGGCACTTTTCAACTCACTTCGTTTGGCATCCAGAATGCCTATTTTACTTATGTCCCCCCGCCCATGAGCCCTTTCAACCTCAATGGCACCGTTTTGTTTCCAAGCCTGGTTGACAGCACGCTTTGGAAAAGCGACGGGACAAGCAACGGGACGACCCAGGTCAGCTCATTCGTGGGCGTGGCTGGGCCTTTAGTGAACATGAACGGCATTGCGTACTTTGCCGGCTACGACTCCACCCATGGTTACGAATTGTTCAAGACGGATGGAACGACGGCAGGCACCTTGTTGGTTCGAGATATCTATCCGGGGATGACCACTGGCTCGGACCCCGTACCGTACAGTTCCTATCCTCAGTATCTCACGACCGTCAGCAACACGCTGTTTTTTACCGCCACCGACGGCACGCATGGCGATGAATTGTGGAAGAGCGACGGCACGGCGGCTGGCACGGTGCTGGTTGCCGACATTAATCCGGGCACACCTGATTCACTGCCCAAGTATCTAGTGAATGTCGCCGGCACGCTCTACTTTTCCGCCGACGACGGCATAGACGGGATTGAATTATGGAAGAGCGATGGCACGGCTGCTGGCACGGTGCTGGCCGCTGACGTCTGGCCCGGCGAGAACCCCATTACTTTTGACCCAAACAGCTCATACCCTGAGGACCTGCTGGCAGTCAACGGCACTTTGTTCTTTGTGGCTAGTGACTATGTCAGCGAGCTCTGGGAAGATGCCGTCGTGAGCCTGCCGCCCCTGCTGACCATTGCGCGCAGCGGACCCGGCGCCGTGCAGGTGTCATGGCCTTACCCTTCCACGGGCTGGAGCTTGCAGCAGAACAATAACTTGAGCACGGTCAATTGGGCGACTCCGCCTGAAACCGTTAACAACGACGGCACGAACAACTTCATTGTCGTCAGTCCGCCCTCGGGGAATCTGTTCTTCCGGCTCAAGTCCAATTGAAGTTAGTTGCCGAAATTTAACAAAAGAGAACATCACCATGAAAACCAAACCAACACTCCTGCTCGCCAGGCTGGCGTTGCTGGCGCTCTCAACCCTCAACCCTCAACTCTCAACCGCCTTCGCCCAGGGAACGGCGTTCACCTATCAAGGCCAGCTCCAGAACAACGGCAGTCCGGCCAGCGGTACCTACAACCTGACCTTCACGCTGTTCACCAACAACGTCGGCGGCACCGCCGTCGCCGGGCCAGTGACCAACAGTGCCGTCTTCGTGACCAACGGCTTGTTCACGGTGCCGATTGATTTTGGCGCCAGCGTGTGGAACGGCGAGACCAACTGGCTGGAGATTGGCGTGGAAACCAACGGCGATAGTTCGTTCACCACATTAAGTCCCAGGCAACTGGTCGCACCAACGCCTTATGCCATTTATGCCGAAGGTGCCAATGCGGCGGGGTTGAGCGGCACGATTCCGATGTCAAGCCTGAGCGGCACGTACGGCGGGGCAGTCAGCTTGAGCAACCCGGCCAACAGTTTCATGGGCAACGGCGCGGGTGTGGCGAACGTGAATGCGAGTTTCCTGGGCGGCTTGAGCGCGGCGAATTTCTGGAAGACCACCGGCAACGCCGGCACAAGCCCCACCTTTGGTAACTTCATCGGCACCACAGACAATCAACCGCTGGAACTGCGAACGGATGGCCTCCGGGCGATGCGTTACGAACCGGCCGGCGTTTCATCCAACACGTTAAGCTACGGTTTCCCCTTTCCCAACGGGGCGCCAAACGTGATCGGCGGATCGCCGGTGAACTACGTGGCGCCTGGTGTTGTCGGCGCGACCATTGGCGGCGGCGGAGCAACGAATTATTTCGGGGCAGCTTACACCAACGCGGTGGCGGCGGATTTTGGAACTATTGGCGGCGGCCCGGAAAACACGATCCAGAGCAATTCTCCGTATTCGACAATTGCTGGCGGCGGATTTAATACGATTCAAAGCGGCGCCTGGGATTCAACGATTGCCGGCGGGGAGGGGAACTGGATTATAACCAACGCTTTGTATTCCACGATTGGCGGTGGCTCGGGCAATGTGGTTTGGACCACTGCGAGCAGCTCGACGATTGGCGGTGGCTCCGGGAACACGATTCAGACCAATGCCACTTATTCGACGATTGGCGGTGGCTACCAGAACACGATTCAGGCCAATGCCACGTATGCCACAGTTCCAGGTGGCAACGAGAATATCGCGTCGGGCAGTGGCAGCTTTGCGGCCGGTTCCCAAGCACAAGCCTTAAACGCTGGTTCATTTGTCTGGGCGGATGATACCTACGGGGCTTTCGCTTCAACGGCGGCTAACCAGTTCTCCGTCCGCGCCACTGGCGGGGCGCGCTTCGTTACCGGCAGCGCGGGCCTCACACTGGGTTCAAGCGGGCAGTATTACGCAGCGGGAGGTCAGGAAAATCTACGCATCGTTCGCGGCGTGCTCAGTGCGGCGGGAGGAACTATCGTGGGATCTGGTTTCACCGCGGCTCATTCCGGCACCGGAGTTTATACCATCACGTTCACCACAGCGTTTCCCGCCGCGCCGGCCGTAACCGCAACGGCAGATTCTCAAGGCGGTAATGCGCGAGTGGCGATGACGGACGGGGTGACCGGCGGCGTGCTAACCATTCGCGTCATGTCAATCTCGTCATCTCCAGCAAACACCGATGCGCCGGTTCATTTCATCGCCATCGGCCCGCAATGAACCCTCAAAGCTCTGGAGAAATTATTTGCAGCCAGAAATCAAACTGAAAGAAACACAACCATGAAAATCAGACTCACAATCAAATTCCTCTGTTTCGGTCTTCTGCCTTCCGCCTTCTGCCTTCAGGCATCAGGGCAAACTTATTCCATTGACTGGTATAAAGTTTCCGGCGGTGGCGGCACGAGCACCGGCGGCGTTTATTCGGTCAGCGGCACCATCGGCCAGCACGACGCGACGGCCAATGGCGCCTTGACTGGCGGCAACTATTCACTCACCGGCGGCTTCTGGGCGCTGATCTCAGCGGTGCAAACGCCCGGCGCGCCGACGCTTTACATCAGTCATTCAGGCAACACAGTGATGGTTTATTGGCAGGCTGTTTCGGGCTGGACGTTGCACCAGAATAATAATCTAGCCAACGCCGGCGGTTGGACCCTCAACAGCAGTTGGACGACTTCCAACGGCACGAATTATCTGACCATCACCCCGCCCACGGGGAATTGGTTTTTCCGGTTGAGCAATCCGTGATTTTTACAAGGCGTTGAAGCGCGAGTGCGGAGGAAATGCCTGCGCGCACTGCTTCAACGCCCACGCTTCAATCTCGCAACGATTGGGTTGAAATTTGCCAAGGCTGGCGGTAATATATGGGACATGAAGCGCCCGTTATTTGGCCTTGCCGCCATAATTATTTCAGCCTTCAGCCTTTTGCCTTTTGCCTTCGCCCAGGGCACGGCCTTCACCTATCAGGGCCAGCTCAACGAAACTGGCAACCCGGCCAACGGAAATTACGATTTTCAATTCGCCGTTTATGATTCGAGCGGCGGCGGCACACGCATCGCCGGTCCGTTGACCAATTCCGCGGTGGCCGTCAGCAATGGTCTGTTCACCGTCACGCTGGATTTTGGCCCGGGCGTGTTCGCCGGCAACCCGCGTTTTCTGGATATTGGCGTGCGGCCCGGCGGCAGCGCCAACGCGTTTACCATCCTCAGCCCGCGCCAGCCATTGACTCCGGCGCCCTACTCAATTTTCGCCAACACCGCGAGCAATCTTTCCGGCACGCTGCCTGCCGGGCAGTTGGAAGGCACGCTGCCCGCCAGCGCCTTTGCCGGTTACACCAACACGGTGGCGTTGACCAACGGCGGCAACCTGTTTTCCGGAAGTTTCAGCGGCTCCTTTGTCGGCGCGTTCAATGGAGCCTTCATTGGAAACGGCGGCAATGTGACGAACGTGAACGTGACCCATCTGACAGGCGTTCTGGCCGACAATCAGTTGCCGTCCAACACCGCGTTCGTCAACAGCAACCAGACTTTCAGTGGTAATAATTATTTTACCGGTTCAAACACATTCACCAATTTGTACGGGAACAGTTTCTCCGGCAGTTTTTTCGGCAATGGCTTGGTTGGCTGGATTCCCACCAACGGCACGGCGGTTCAGGCAACGATTGATACAGGCTATCTTTTAACCAACTCGCAATTGGTGACTGTGACCTTGCCTGCCTCGGCTCACCCCGGTGACATCGTGCGCATCTCCGGCGCGGGCGCCAGCGGCTGGAAAGTCGCACAGAACGCAGCACAATCCATCCTGGGAAATTTCACCAGCCTTGCCAAATCACCGTGGACGCCCAGTGGCGCGTCGCCGTTGTACTGGCGTTCCATTGCTTCGTCCTCGGATGGCAGTCGTTTGGTGGCGGCTGCCAGCAGTACCGGCGGTGGCATCTATATTTCGATTGATTCGGGGCTTACCTGGGCGGGTCCTTATGGAAATCTCAGCAGTGCAACTTGGTACGCGGTTGCCTCCTCCGCTGACGGCACCAAAGTGCCTACGGCGGTCTATGGAGGGGACATTTACACGAACTCGGGCACGACTTGGACTGCGGCATTGGGAAGTGCGAATTGGACTTCCCTCGCTTCCTCGGCGGATGGCACCAAGTTGATTGCGGCAGCCTATGGCAGCGGCATTTATGTTTCCTCCAATTCAGGCGGAACGTGGTCAGGGGTGGAAGGAAGCGCGAATTGGATTTCGGTCGCCTCGTCGTCGGACGGCACCAAGCTGATCGCGGCGATTTCAGGCGGGGCGATTTGGGGTAATTCAAGCGGAAGCTGGCAGCAGGAATACGGCACGCCTGCCAGCGGAACGTGGTCCTCGGTGGCCTCTTCTGCCGACGGGAGCAAATTGGTTGCCGTTGCCAACGGTGGCGGCATTTACACTTCTGTGAATTCGGGTGGTTCGTGGAGCCCGCAGACCAGCGGCTTGCCTGCCAGCGCAGCGTGGACTTCCGTGACTTCGTCGTCCGATGGCAGCAAACTGGCGGCGGTGGTCAGCGGCGGCGGCATTTACACTTCCAGTAATTTCGGTGTCACTTGGGCGCAACAAACCAATGTTCCCACCATGAGTTGGAATGCCATCGTCTCGTCGGCGGATGGCACCAGGTTGGCGGCCGCGATCAACAACGCTACCACCGGCGGGATTTACGTTTCACAGGCTTCCTCGCAAACCACGACGACGGTGGGAACCAGCGGCTACATTATTGGCGGCCAAGGTTCAGCGGTCGAACTACAATACATTGGAAACAACCAGTTCATGCCCGTCAGCTTCGCGGGCAACCTCTGGGCATATTAGAACGCCATGAAAAAATACCTATTGATCAATACCACGTTGCTGTTCGTCTCCGCGTTCGGTGTGAGCGCCCAGAATTATTCCATTGACTGGTACAAGGTTGCGGGCGGAGGTGGTACCAGCACCAACGGACAATACGCCGTCAGCGGCACCATCGGCCAGCATGATGCCGGCGGACCGATGAGCGGCGGCAATTATTCGATCACCGGCGGGTTCTGGGCGCTCATCTCGGTCGTGCAAACGCCCGGCGCGCCGCCGCTAAACATCAGCCGTTCCGGTAACACGGTGACGGTGTTTTGGCAGAACATAACGGGTTGGAATTTGCAACAGAACAACAACTTGGCCACGCCCGCCGGTTGGACAGCCAACACCTACACCATTACCACCAACAACGGTACGAATAGCATCACGATTACATCACCTGCGGGAAATTTGTTTTTCCGGTTGAGCAAGCTTTAGACCTTGAATTTCGGACACTGGCTCATGAAGTTTTTGGGATTTTGATAGACGATTTTATCAATCGCTGCGGCGTGATGGCCGCGCTTTTTCATTTCCAGCGCGGTTTTAGGGACAGCCAGCGGATCGCTCACGCCCCAATCGCATGCGCTGTTCAACCAAACTTGTTCCCCACCGTAGGTCTCAAGGATGTCAATGGCTCGCGCCGGCGAGCACTTGGTCTGCGGATAAAGAGTCATGCCCGCCCAAAAACCCGAGTCCAAAACCAATTCCACCGTGTGTTCCTCGACGTGATCAATAATGACCCGCTTCGGACGGATGCGCTTGTCGTTCTTCAACACATCCAAAATTAACCGCGTGCCCTTCAGCTTGTCCTCCAGATGCGGCGTGTGAACAAGGATGAGCTGATTATGCCGCGCCGCGAGATCAACGTGCAGTTCGAGCACCTTTAACTCGTTTCGAGAATTTTTGTTCAACCCGATTTCACCGATGCCGAGCACGTTCGGACGGTCCAGAAATTTCGGGATCAGCGTAATGACTTCCTCCGCCAATTTTACGTCTTCGGCTTCCTTGGGATTGATGCAGAGCCAACTGAAATGCCTAAGCCCAAACTTCGCGGCGCGCTTCGGTTCGTGTTCGGTGAGCCGGCAGAAATAATCATAAAAACCGGCGGCGGAACTGCGGTCGAACCCCGCCCAGAACGCCGGCTCGCAAACCGCTTCACAGCCGGCGATGGCCATGCGTTCATAATCGTCCGTGACACGGCTGACCATGTGGGCGTGAGGCTCGATATAACGCATGGGGCTGGTTGAGGGTTGAAGGATGAAAGTCAGCAAAACTTGTCCGGCCAGGCGCCGACGGCGCCTTTGCCTTCGGCTCTGGGAACGGTCTTTGTCGTCGGGTCGCTGAAAGCCAGCAGGACTCGCTTCGCTTTTGCCTTTTGTCGGGAGCTCAGTTTGCCGAGCACAGCGCGAAAGGTCTTCAATCGAAAGTCGTCCTTGCCGGCGGCCCGTTCGACGCGGTCAAGGAAGGCGGCCACTTCAATCAATTTGTGCCGCGCATCGAGAAAATAAAGGTCGAGGATTTGTTGTTTGGTCATACGTTCGCTCGCAGGAATATAGAACGGAATCGTCCGGCGGCAAATGGCAAAGCACGCTTTTGTTTGTAGGAGACGACGTAAGGAGGCTCTGGCTTAAAATCGGAACAAAAATCAGAGTCTCGTTACCTCGACTCCTGCAACGCCCGGCCCATCCAATTCAAAACCTGTTTCGTTGCTTCTACCGGCGCGGTGCTTAACACGTTGTGGTCGGCTCTCCGGATGACTTTGTAATCGCGCAAGGCCGGACAATTTTTCCTCAACCAGCGCCGCACCAGTGGCCACGGCACGATAGGATCGAGAACGCCACTCAAGCCGAACACCGGCAACCTGATTTGGCGGGCGATTTGGCGCGGATCATTTTCAGCAACCAAATGCAGGCGATGCTGCGCCGCGCGGCGGTCCAGTTCCGTCCGGCGGGAGATAAAATCGTCAAGCGCTGCCAACGTTTGCGGTGAACGGCGATAGCGGAAGCGCGCCACTTTGGCGTAACCGAAGATAATCCGGACCAGCAGCGCCGTTGAGAGCCGGTCGGTGATCTTTTCCATCAACCAAACAGCGCGGCGCAGGGGATATTTCACGAAGCCGCCGGCCAGAATCACGCCTTGCGCCGGAAACTTCCCGCGCGCCACCATCGCCCAAACCACCTGCGACGAGAACGATTCGCCCAGCAGCCAGCCTGTCGTGATGCCGTTTTTCGCCAGCGCAGTTTCAACCGCCGCCGCGTAATCGTCCAATGACCATGTGAGAGTTCGGGGATAAGTGAATTCAACAAAGCGCGCCTTGCCGGCGAGGGTGTGGCGGAAACCGCCGATGAGCGTCCAATCGCCGTGCAGGCCGGGCAGATAAACCAGCGTCGGCAGCGACGGCTCGCCGTGGATGCGGAGTTGCAGTTCCTCTTCCATTGTTCCGCGGATTATCCACGAACGCGGGACGGGCTGCCAGCCTGTCTCGACTTAGCGAGTTTTTGGCTCTCTCTGAAAGGAAGAATGAAGCGGAGCCGATTTCGAACGATCGGCGTCCAACGATCCAAAGCTACGGCCACCGGCGGCCAGGCTCCGAATGCAACCTGGACTCTCAGGTTTCATAGTTCAATCCAAAACTCGAGGGACAGTGGCCGTTGGGTCCATCGCGGTGTTAAGTGTCAATAAACTTAATGATCGCATCAATCGCCTCCACAATCGGCTTCGTGCTTCCATCTGGTGCCGTGCCTCTGAATCCAGATGCAATAGCAACGAGCCTCTCAAACTCGACTCTCTTCTCTTTGGAAAAATCGTCAAGAATAGTAGCAGCCTCGTGCTGGAGGTTAGGAATCTTGTCCCGGTAAAATCCACCAAATGTGACAGTGTCATGGTATCTATCTACAATCTCAGACCGCAACTGATACATGAAGGCACGAAATGCACGTTTGGGGGCGGATACACCAACTTCTCTTTCTCTACAACGGGCGAACTTGTGCTGACAATACGCTCCGACAAATCCTCCGATTATACCACCAAGGACACCGGTGCCGAGAAGTTTGACGACTTCGTTCATATCATTCCTGTGCAACACGTGACACCTAACGATCCAAAGCTGAACCACGGCCACTGGCGGCCAGGATCCGAATGCAATCTGGACTCTCAATCTTCATAACTCAACCGAAAACTCACGGTGCGGTGGCCGTTGGCTCCACGGCGGTGTTAGGAGCGTAGTTTTCGGCGTGCATAATATCGCAAAATCCAAGGCGTCGGAACTGGTATGAGACACACGATTGGCAACAGGAAAAAAAACAACCAAATGCCGAACGTGTTATTGAGAGTATTCAAAGGAACAAGTGAAAACGCTGAAGAGACGACCAGATATAACCAACCCGCCAAAAGCGCAACATAACCATAAGTGTAGAAAACCTGCTTCCAAATTGGGGGAAATCGCTTTTCATAAACTGCGTAGTTCTCTGATGAGCCGAGTCCAAGATACCAGCGATGCTCTCCTACACCTTGATATCTAACTCGAAGACTGCGAAGCGGAATGAGCGGAACGTACAAAAAGACCAACCACTCTGTGGTAATGTGCGTGCCATCTGCAAGAAAATCACGCTGGCCGTAGAAAGTCGTCCCGATCCCATTCAGTGTGTATGCCATAAGTCGCTAAATGGTCAATGTGACCCTGCTTCTTCCTGCCGTATCTTCTCCTTCAACTCATCATCAGTGAGTTTTGAAGGAGGAATACGCTCATGCAGTGCGACAATCTTGTTCCGAGCTGAAATCATCTGCGCTTCTAACGCCACAATTCGACGCTCGAGCTTCAAATTCTCCTCTCTGAGTGCAGCGTTCACATTTCGGAGATTTTGAATTCCATTCCTTTCTTTTGCGGGCTTCTCTTTTGGCATAATATCTGAGTCGCCTAACCTGTTATTCGTGTGAACACTTTCGCTGCGAAAGTTTCGCTGCGATTTTCTTCACAAATGGCACCCTATCTTAACCTTTCAAGTCTGTCAAGAAGATTTTATGATGCCTAGCGGCGTTTTCATGAATCTGACAAAAACCGCAGAACTGGCGACGGGATTCAAAACTCAGTTGGAGCCGCCTCCCGCCGGCTCCTACGATGAAAGTTTTGGGAAAAATTCCGCCGCTGTTTTGCACGTCGCGGCGCTTAATTCTTCGAGCCGGCAGTTTTTCACCTGGGCGACGACCTCGGAGATTTCCTTCACGTAAGCCGGTTCACAGCGTTTGCCGCGATACGGCACGGGCGCGAGATATGGACAATCGGTTTCCAGCATGAACCGGTCGAGCGGCGTGGCGGCCACGGTGTCGCGGACGTTCTGGCCGTTCTTGAAGGTGACGATGCCGGTGAAACTGACGAGCGAACCGATTTCCAGCACGCGGCGCATCCGGTCGGCGTTTTCACCGAAGCAATGGAAAACGCCGCGCGTTTTCCCGGCAAAGGGCTTGAGTTGCGCCAGCGTGTCCTCAAAGGCGTCGCGTTGGTGGATGATGCAGTTCAGTCCGGCTTCGATGGCGACTTCGATTTGTTGCTGGAAGATTTCGACCTGCCGCTGTTTGAAACGCTTGTCATCTTCGGCGTTACCGCCTTCTGAACTGGGCAGGTGATGATAGTCCAAACCAATCTCGCCGATGGCGACGACTTTGGGATCTTTGGCGTATTCGCGCAGAGCCGGGCGCAGGTCGGCCGGGGCTTTCATCGCCTCGGACGGGTGCCAGCCGACGGCGGCATAGACGGACGGGATTTTTTCGGCAAGCCGGATGGCGCGTTCACTGCTGCTGAGGCTTGTGCCGATGGAAATCATTTTGGCGATGCCGGCGGCTTGGGCGCGGGCGATAACTTCGGGCAGGTCATTCGCGTAATCGGGGAAATCGAGATGCGCGTGAGTGTCGTAAAACGTCGCCATGTGGTCGCCGGTCATTTGGTCAGCGCCTCGTATTTTGCCACTTCGTCTGATTTGTTAAGCTTTCGCGCCAACACCAAAAGCTTTTGGTAAATAGCGGTTCGACCGGGATAATCGGGAGATTCCTGGAGCAGCTTTTGATAATCGTCATAGGCCTCCTTGTCCCGGTTCGCCGCTTCGAGTTTTTCACCGAGCGTCAGGCGGAGGCGGATGCGCTGCTCCGGCGACGGATTCAGCGTCAAGGCGCGTTCGTACAGGTCTATGGCCGACGACGGCTTGCCTTCGTCTTCATAAATGGCGGCGAGTTTTTCGGTCAGCACGGCGCTATGGGCCGTGGCGCTGAGGTTTTCAAGAAAATTGTCCACCGAATAGATGGAGGCGCCGTGAGCGAGCGCCAAATCGGCGACGCGCAAATACGACCATTCGACAAGCGGGCTGTGGCGGCGCGCCAGTTGCGCGAGCAAAAGCGCCGGCGGTTTGCCGAACGGCCGGTAAAGCGGATCACCGATCACCGTGGTTTGCCAGGATAAACAAGGCTGCGCCGCCCACGCGGCCTCGCCAAAGGTGAAACCGTCGCCCATCCACCGCGCCAGAAAGAGGGCAACATTCGGCGTGGCGTCAAGGTAGGGTTCATACACGCAACCCATGGTGCAGGTCGCGCCTTTGGCCAGCAGCGGGCCGCACCAGTTCTGGGTGGTGCTGCGCAGTGTGTCGGCGCTGAACGAGTGCAAGTGATACGCGAATGCGCCAGGCATGAATTCAACCTTGGGCAGTGTGAACGGGCCGGAAACATTTCCGGCGTACCAACCGCAATAAATGGCGATATGGCTCATCGGAAAGTCTGCTGGAAACGTTTCCGGTTTATTGTCCAAGGTGGTTTCGAATCCCAGTTCGCTGCAAATTTTCGCGCCCTCCTGCATCCACTCGTCGCCCAGGTAATAACTATCCGTTTTGGCCAATCCACGGGCATCAAAGTAGGCGCGGCCCCACAAACCATCGCGCTCGGCCTCAAGCGATTTGTCCACCAAGCCCTCCGCGATGTCGGCGCTCGGCCCGTCCAGCCGAGCGACGAGCAAAATACCGTTGGTCGGATTCAACAGCGCGGTGTTGGTGACGCCGTAAACCCAGTTGCGCAATGGCCCTGCAAGTGAGATGTCGCTTTCCACCATCGGCAGCCAGGCGAGTTCGGAATCCACGGCGGCTTCGTTCCGATCCAGTTGCGGATTCATATTCGTGTTGGAGGCGTCCTTCAAATTTGGATCCGGCGCAATTTTCAACGGGACGCCGTAACACAAGACGGCGTAGCGGATTTTGGACGCGATGACACGGCTTTCAACGCGCTGTGGCTCGCCGTTGGTTGTAGCGTTGGTCACAGAACCGAATTGCCAGAGGCCGTCGGATTCCAGCCGGTGGGCCAGTGGCAATTCCAGCGAGTCGCGAAATTCGTCCCGCGACATCACCTCGTTCGTCGTCATCGAGAAACCATAGATTTGCCTTTTGGGAATGTGCCGCGCCTTGGCGTAATACTCGGCCACCGATTTGGAACCCGGCATGTGCTTGTTGTAAACCACGACGACTTCATTGCCGCCGGCCCAAGCCAGCAGCGGCATCAGCATCAAGGATAAAATCGCAAATCGGCTTCCCGAAAATCTCATACGTTGGTCATTTGACCTTGAATGCGCCAAAACATTCTAAGATTTAAGCAATGCCAGTGATTTTAAGGCCGTCATGCGCAAGTGCGACACCGTCCGGCAATTCGGCCTGCGCCTTGTCGTGGTCATAATCGTGGGTCAAATGAGTAAAAAATGTTTTGGCGGCGCCGATGCGCCGCGCGGTGGTGAGGGCTTCGTCAAGGCTCATGTGTGTCGGATGCGGTTTGGGGCGGAGCGCATCAAGCACGGCGATCTCGACCCCGCGGACTTGTTCCACAACGACGGGCGGGACTTCCTTGCAATCGCTCAAATACGCAAGCCGCTTTTTACCGTTCTGTTCAAACAAATAACCATTCGTCATCGTGGCGCCGTGCGGCAAGGGCAGGGGAGTGATTACAACGTCGCCCAAGGTAAACGCCCCGCGAATCACGTGCGGTTCGGGATGAAAATAGCCCTTGGGAACCGGCCGCCCGTCGAAGGCGTAAATATAGACGCGTTTGAGCGCGGCCATGGTTTCCTCGTTCGCATAGACCGGCAGTGGCCCGCCGCGCACGTCACAAAAGCGCCGGCAATCGTCCAGTCCCATGACGTGATCGGCGTGGGGGTGGGTGAAAATCACCGCGTCAAGCCAGAGGATGTTTTCGCGCAGCATTTGCATCCGAAATTCCGGCGTCGTGTCCACGACCAGTTTCACCCGGTCGGTCGCGACGTAAATGGAAGGCCGCGTGCGGTGGTTTTTGGGATTTGCCAAAAATTCCGGCGGATATTCCTTGCCAATCACCGGCACGCCTTGCGAAGTGCCGCTGCCTAAAAAAACAAGTAGAAATGCCATGCCTGTATCGTCCGTCCAAATTAAAGGGAGCCGGCGGCCAACGCATCAAAAACTTTTCTTTTTCGCCCCCTCTACTTTGGTGTTCTTAGGACCTTGGTTTTTTAGGTTGCAAGAAAAAATTTACGTTGACAGTCAGTATGTCACACGCTAATCTTTGAATAAACCTTACGAATATGAAAGCGAGTTTCAAATCTACTGTTCGTGTTGCATGCCGTTCATTTGGCGGAGCGGTCTCTGCGGGAGTGGTCCTGCTAATTTCCACTAGCGCGCTGGCGCAAAATCTGTTTGTAGCGGGCTACGCCAGCGGTGACATCTATGAATACACGCCGGGCGGGGTGCAAAGCATTTTTGCCTCCGGGTTAAATAATCCTAATGGACTGGCCTTCAACAGTGCGGGCGATTTGTTTGTGGGTGCCTCGCATGGTGATATTTACGAATACACGCCGGGAGGGGTGCAGAGCACTTTTGCCTCCGGTTTGGCTTTCCCTATAGGATTGGCCTTTACAGCGCGGGCAATCTGTATGAGGCGGATGCTGGCAGTGGCAAGATCAATAAGTTTACTCCCGCCGGAGTACAAAGCACCTTCGCCTCCGGATTCGCTCCTGAAAGACTGGCCTTTAACAGTGCGGGCGATCTGTTTGTGTCGGCTCAGGGCGGCTACATCTACGAATACACGCCAAGTGGAGTGCAAAGCACCTTTGCCTCCGGGTTCAATGCGCCCGCTGGACTGGCCCTTAACAGCGCGGGCGATTTGTTTGTGGCGGATACTGCCAACGGCACCATTGTTGAAATTACGCCGGGCGGTGTGCAGAGTACCTTTGCCTCCGGGTTGCCTACCCCTTATGGCCCTATTGGTCTAGCCTTTAACAGTGCGGGCGATCTGTTTGTGTCGGGTGAGGGCGGCTACATCTACGAATACACGCCAAGTGGAGTGCCAAGCACCTTAGCCTCCGGGTTGGAAGACTTGGCCGATCTTGCCTTCCAGCCCATTCCTGAACCCTCGGTTTTGGGACTGCTGGCCGTCGGCCTCACCGCATTCCTTGCCCGCCGCCGCCGAAACATGACCGCGTAGTTTTAATTGCTCACTTGGTTTACTGAGACAGCGATAGTTTAATTTTTTAATGGAACAGGCCATTTCAGCAACGTTGCGTTTGCATGCGCGCCTGTACGAATTCACCTTGCCATTGATCAGCTTTACCAATACGCGTCGGCACCGAACCAGCTCCTTTACGGGAAACGCAACCTTTCAGTTGTCCCGCACCAGCGTCCAAGTGTCGTCCGGGTCGTAGGTCGTCATGGCTGCGGCGAATTTCGCGGTCTTGGGGCCGAGGTTCTTTTGATAGACCTCGCCTTGTTGGTTGACGATGAAGGTCATCACACCCGTGTTGCCCCATTCGGCGGGCCAAGCCACGAAGGCAAAACCGGCAATCATGTGGCCGTTAATGATGTAATTGTATTTGCCAATCGGCGCGTGCTTGCCCTGGCGCGTCAGGATTTTGAAATAGTAACCGTGATAAGGCGCCTGCTCTTCGTTCAGCATTTTGGCGGTGCGGTGATAACCTTCAGCGTGCGCCTGGGCGACGAACGGCCCCAATGGACTCAAATCCTCGCCCGCTTTCGCTGGCCAGACCAGTCCGTCGTGCTTGCCGGGCGTGCTGCGGAGGTGCTGGGCGTACTCCAAAATGCCATCGCCACGATCTTCGCTGGCGTATTCGCGCTGCGCGTCCACGTAAGCGCGGCAGACGGCGATGGCGCCGATTTCATCCCGGCCAATGCGGCGATTGAGAATCTCTTGTTTGCCGGCTTCGGTGTCGAAAAACCATTGCCCATCCTGTTTGACCAGTGGAATGGGGAAGGGCCAGCCGTCGGCGCCAATTTCCAGTGTGAGGTTGGCATCCGAATTGGTGACCAATTGCGTCTTTTCCGTCAGGTGCTGGACGAAGAGCTTGAATCCGGTAGTGGCCTGCACCGCGTCGGGCGAAACCAATTCACGTCCGGTCGGCCCGAAAATCGCGTGCAGGGCATTGGTGTCATCGTTCCGGGCCGCCGTCACCAAAGCGTTGACGGCCTCCTGCGGCGAGGCGAAGGTCTGTTCATTTGCCGCCAGCGCGCGCATCGGCAGCGTCAGCGCCAAGAGCGCCAGACCGGGACTGAGGCCGAGAAACCACATTCGGCGCAACCACGACAGTTGGCTGCGTTTCATCAGCGGCAATGTTTGCGTGGGAATCATTGGGTTGAAAGGTTCAATGCTTTTTCTGGGGACTTGAACTGTGACCGCCGCCGCCGGAGGACTGCGCCGGGCGTGAGGCTGGTGCCGAATGGGGAGCCGGTGCTGAATGGGTGATTGTCTGCATGCTCTGCCGGCCGCGGTCACTGTAAGTTCTGGTGTCGCGCGCGCTCTGGACACCAATAAACGCGCCATCTGACTCAGGTTGCGCTCGATTGTAATCCACCGTTGGCGCGGCGTGCCGCGCGGCTGGCCGGGGGGTTGCCGGCGGTTCTGGCCGGGCCGCTGGGGCGGGTGTCCTTCGCGGCATCACTGAATCGGATAAGGACCGACTCACAGTGGCAACCACGACTTGGTTGTTAGGAACGTTCCATCCTCGGTCGCCTCGATTCGCCTCGACCTTGGCGGGACGATTGTCAGGACGCCAGACCGGCGCGCGACCCATGTCCCGCTGACGTGGAGGTTCATGCCACCAATTGGGCGGACGCGGATGGCCGTGATTCCAGACAATGATATCGTGGTGCCCCCAGTCAAAATCGCAATTCAGCCACGCGCCGATCGCAAAGCCGATGCCAAAGGTGATAAAGGGCGAACCACCCGCCGATTGATAAAAAACCTGATCTGGCTGATAAACCGGCACATAAATCACCTGGGTATTCACTGGAACAATTTCAATGTAACCGCCGTCATTAATCACCTGCTGCTGCGGCGTGGATTGCAAATTGCCGAGATTGTAAGCCGACTGGCGCAGCCGTTGAATGGAATTCATCACGTCCTGCGGTTGATTGAGAAAGGCCTGCCCCACTTCCGTCGTCCAATTCAGATTCTGGTCCATCCATTGCAAAACATTCGGGTATCGGGCCAGCGCCTGAATGCTGGCGTCCCACGGCTGCTGGTCAATCAGGTTGGGGTCGCCGCCGCCGCTGACATAACGATCCGCCAGCACGATTTGGGTGGGGAACGTGGACGCCGGCAGGATTTGCGCGATCAATGGGTCAGGATAAAGCGCAATTGGCCCCAGCAACTGGTCAAGCTGGGCGTCCGCCAGCGGTTGATAAGCGGGTGCCGGGGGCGGCACCGCCATTTGCGCCCGCAGGGACCGGGCCATGCCGGCAAACACACACAGTAAAATAGCGATTTTAAGTAATGCCTTCATCCGAGTGATGATAAACTTTTACCGTCATTATTATACATAGACGCGATCACAACCTGACAGATTACATCTTAAAATCAAAATGTATTTGATGTCTCGTTGGCATGGCGAATTGCGCCAAAAGTTTTGTTACCCTGGGAGGGGCAGAAAGACGGTCTGAGGGATACGTTGTGCCAGAAGTCGGGTTACCGTGGCCGGAATGGATAAAATGATCAGTCAACCGACACGGGAAGAGGTATTGAGGAAGCTGCGGCGGCGTTACGAAACGGCTGGCGCGGAACACAAACGCAAGCTGCTGGATCAAGCGCAGGAGTTGCTGGGCTATCATCGCAAGTCAGCGATTCGGGCATTAGGCGCGCCCGCGCTCAGGAGAGGTCCCGTGATTCTGAGCGGTCGTCCTGTGGAGTATGAGCCGCAGTTGCTGGTGCCATGGCTGAGGCCGATCTGGCAAGCGACGGACTATGCGTGTGGGCGGCGCCTGGTGGCGATGTTACCGGAGTGGATTCCGGCCTACGAGCAATACGAGCGGCCCATGCCCGGAGAGGTGCGGGACAAGCTGTTGCTGGCCAGCGGGCGAACCCTGGACCGACTGCTGGCACCGTTGCGTGCACAAAGGCCGAGGCCGGTCGCTGACGCGACCCGGAACGTTGTTGCGCCAGCAGATTCCCATTCGCGGCAGTCTGTGGGAGGAAGGCAAAGCGGGGTGGTTGGAGGTCGATACAGTGGCGCTGTGCGGCGGCAGTGTGGCCGGGGAATTTGTGTGGATGGTCGATGGGGTGGATTACGCCACGACGTGGGTGGAAGTGCGGGCGATGTGGGGACGGGGCCAGGCTGGAACGCTGGTGGCATTGCAGGATGTGGAAGCCAGCCTGCCTTTTTCGTTATTGGGTTTGGACAGCGACAACGGAGGAGAGTTTATAAACCATCATGTGCTTAAGTGGCTGCAGAAGCGGCCGCAGCCGGTGTTCATGACGCGCAGCCGGCCGAACAAGAAAGACGACAATGCGCATGTGGAGCAGAAGAACTGGACCCATGTTCGACAGTGCTTTGGGTATGAACGGCATGACAATCCGGAGGTGGTGGAGCCGATCAATGCGCTGGTCAAGGGAGCTTATGGACAGTTGCTCAATTACTTTCATGCGAGCCTCAAACTTGATCACCAGGAGCGCGAAGCGGGGAAGGTGCGGCGCGTTTACCGACAGGCTCAAACGCCCCTGGCGCGCGTGCTGGCCAGCGCTGAGGTGGCCGAAACCACCAAGCAACGGCTGCGACAGCACAAGGCCCGGTTGAACCCCTTTGCCTTGAAAGAAACGGTGGAGCGTAGTCTCAAGCAGATCTCGGCGATCCGTCGAAACCCCAACTAAGAAAACCGGTGCTCTCGATCCAAAAAAACCAGGGACGCAAGTCCAACGAACCTTCGACCGCAGGGGGGCGCGAGCTGAGGCTCAAAGCTCGCCCCCCTGCTCGTTTTAGCTCGCTTCGAAGCGCCGGAACAGTTAACCAAAAACAAGAGCCATCGGGTAACACCCTTTTGGCACAACGATACCTGCTCTCGGGTAACAGTTACTTTTGGCGCAAGGGGCATGTTTCCAAGTCGTTGAGCGGAATCTTGAACCGCACATAGTCAATGCCGGCGCGGGAAATGTTCCGCCAGCAGGTCGCCGGCCTTTTGCACGCCGTGGATGATGCCCGGCGTGAATTCGGATTTGCGAAAATAGCCGGCCATGGCATCCGCCAGCTCCCGCCAGAATTCGTCCCCGCACTTGGCATGAACGGCTTCATCACCGATCACGGCAAACTTGTGCGAGCGCGGGGCCACGAAAATCAGCACGCCGTTCCGTTCCGGGGACTTGTTCATGCCCAGACGCAGGAATTCCGCCTGCGCGGCAGCCACCGGGTCGTCAACGTGTTTGGGACTGATGCTGACCCGGATCTGGCCGGTGGTCTTGTGTTCGGCCTCCTGAATCGCCGCCACCACTTTATCGTGGTGCAGATGCTTGGAAAATTTTCGCGGGTGCATAAATTACCAGCTCCCTCCCGCGCCGCCGCCGCCGAAGCCGCCGCCACCTCCCGAAAATCCACCACCGCCAAAACCTCCGCCACCGGAAGAGCCACCACCCCAACCGCCGTATGAGCCACTACCGCCCATGACCCAACATGAGTAACCCGAGACAAAATTTCCGCCCCGCAAAAAGACGAAGAATATGAGCACTAAAAATATTATCGCAATGGGCACAACAACAGAATTGGTTGAGTGTATCTGCCGTTCCGCCACCGTCGTTCCAGTTCCTTTGTATTCGCCCTTGACCGCCGCAAGAATCGCCCGCACCCCCGCCGTCAGGCCGCCGTCGAAATCGCCGGCCCTGAAACGGGGTGTTATTTCCTCGTCAATGATGCGTTTGCAAAGCGCATCCGGCAGGACGCCTTCCAGTCCGTAGCCAACCTCCAGAAACATCTTGTGGTCCTGGACAAAAACGAAAAGCACCGCCCCGTTGTTTTTATTCTTTTGTCCCACGCGCCACGCCTGCGCCACGCGCACGGTGTAATCGTCAATGGACGAGTTCGACTGCATCTTCGGGTAGATGGCCACCAGGATTTGGTCGGAGCTTTGGCGCTCAAAATGTTGGAGCGTCTGGTTTAATTGCGCCGCAGTGGCGGTGGAGACGGTGTGCGCGTAGTCATTGAAATAGGCCGTTGGCGCAGGCGGGATGACCTCATCCGCCAACAGCCGGAAGCCGAAAACCAACAACAGAATGGCGCAGAGGCGTCGCACGGTTCAAGGGTTGGTTGCCGCTGCCGGTTTGTTGAAATCGAACTGCACCTTGGGCGGCGTCTCCGCTCCCGGAGTAGCACTGAAATAGGGCTTGTATTGGAAGCCCAAGGCTGAGGCGTAGAGAAACGTCGGAAACGATTTGATGGCGGTGTCATAAGCCTGGACCGCCGTGTTGAAATTCCGGCGCTCGACGCTGATGCGGTTCTCCGTGCCCTCCAGTTGCGCCTGCAATTCGAGGAAGTTTTCCGTCGCCTTCAAATCCGGATACCGCTCCACCACCACCAGCAAACGGGACAGGGCCGACGAAAGCTGGGCTTGGGCCTGGTCGAAGGCCGCCAGCTTGGCCGGATCAGTCGGCGCGGTGTTGGGGTCAAGCTTCACCTGTCCCACCGATGCCCGCGCTGCGGTGACTTCCGTCAGCGTGGATTTCTCGAAATTGGCCGCGCCGGAAACGGTCGCGACGAGATTGGGGATGAGATCAGCGCGGCGTTGATAGACGTTTTGCACCTGCGCCCATTGGCTGTCCACCGCCTGCGACAGTTTGACGATGTGATTGTAACCCAAGCCCAACACCGCAATTAGAATCACAAACAGAAGGCCGGCCACCACCAAACCAACGATAACCACGGCAAGTTTTTTCATAATAGCTGGTACAGAGTTTAACCTTCCCGCGCCGGCCAACAATTACAAAATTCGCCTTTGTCCGTAATCAGTTGGCAAGTGCATTTGCAAATCTCCTTTCCGTAGCGCCGGCTTGTCGGTTGTGGTGCAACCACGCCAGAGCGGTCACGACTATTTCCGCCTTCAGGGTGCCTTAAGAAATCTATTTGACTTCGTTATATTGTGGTGTTTATTTGCGCCATGCCTTCAAACCAATCTGCCATTGGCGAGCGCGTCGGGAAGCCGGCTGAAGTTGCCGCCCCCAATCTCAGCCGCAACCCTTTGTCTGGCGACACGCTGGACGAAATCGCGCCGGATAAAATCCTGCAACTCGGCCTCGGTTTCTGGGGCTCGAAGACCCTGCTCAGCGCCGTCGAACTGGGTGTGTTCACCCAACTGGGCAAGGGGCCGCTGAACGCCGAATCGCTGCGCGCCCGGCTGAATCTGCACCCGCGTGGCGCCGACGATTTCTTCGACGCGCTCGTCGCGCTGGGAATGTTGCAGCGGAAAGACGGAAATTACAGCAACACGCCGGAGGGCGATCTGTTTCTGGACCGCGCCAAACCCGGCTATATCGGCGGCGTCTTGGAGATGGCCAACGCACGGCTGTATCGGTTCTGGGGCGACCTGACGACGGCCCTGAAGTCGGGCGAGCCGCAACACGAGAACAAGCAGGCGGAGGACACCTTCGCCGCGCTGTATTCGGACCCCGCCCGGCTCAAACAATTTCTGTCAGCCATGACCGGCATCAGCATGGGCGCGGCCCGGTCGCTGGCGCAGCAATTTCCCTGGGACAAATTCAATAGCTTCATTGACGTGGGCGGCGCCCAGGGATGCGTGTCCGTTCAACTGGCGCTGGCCCATCCTCACCTGACCGGCGGCGAATTCGATCTGCCCGTGGTGGGTTCCATCTTTGACGAGTACGTCCAATCCTTTGGTCTGGCCCAGAGATTGCGCTTTCAAGCGGGCAACTTTTTCGACGACCCGCTGCCGGGCGCCGAGGTCATCGTCATGGGCCACATTCTGCACGACTGGGACTTGGAGCAGAAGCGCAAGCTCATCGCCAAGGCGTACGCCGCGTTGCCGCCGGGCGGCGCGCTCATCGTTTACGACGCGATCATTGATGACGACCGGCGGCAAAATGCCTTCGGGTTGCTCATGAGCCTCAACATGTTGATCGAGACCCGGGGCGGTTTTGATTACACCGGCGCGGATTGCCGCGGCTGGATGCACGATGCCGGTTTCAAGGAAACCCGCGTTGAACCACTCTGCGGACCGGACTCGATGGTGATTGGTCTTAAGTGAGCGGGTGTCCGGCAGCGGTGTCCAAAAGTGTGTGCAGCCTCGCCGCATCCCGGCTTTCAGGCGTTTGATTTTGTGAGGAAGGAAGTTTTTGGCGAAGGCAGCTTGATCGTCCGGCCCGGAATCACGAACACGCCTTCGCCCTGATGATGAATCGTCCGTGGCCGTTTCCGACGCGGATCAATCCACGCCTTGACCACCTCCAGAACGAAAAAGTTGTATCGGGTGACCAGCTTTCGGTCAACGACTTTGCATTCCAGATTGGCATAGCACTCCGCGATGAGTGGGGCCTTGACGACCGACGCGGCCACTGGCGTGAGAGCAAAGGTTTTGAACTTGTTCACCGACTGGCCGGAAGCATTTCCGCAAGCCACCGCCTTTTTCGCCAATTCCGCCGTCGGCACGTTAATCACGCATTCACCGGTCGCGCGCAAAATACCAAACGAGTAATTCAGGTTGCTGACCACACAACCCACGAGCGGCGGCATAAACTCCATCATCGTATGCCACGACATGGGCATGACATTCGCCCGTCCCGCGCGGGCCGTCGTAACCAGCACGACCGGGCCGGGTTCAAGCAACCCATACACTTGTGCCAGCGGAAATTCTCTTTTCATTGCTCGTGCCATACCACAATTCTCCTTTCTGTCGCGCCGAAGTCGGCGGCGAAAGCGGACTGATCACACGAATTCAGCGCGTCCACTGCTGTTTCGTTCCGCTGTGGGTTTGGCATTCATTGCATGCTCCGCAACCCTGTGCGCCGGGCGCGAACGGCCAGTTGTCTGGCCTTCTTCGACCCGTATTTCCAAAATGAAAATGCTTTTCTCCGGGCGACATACGGTTTAGGACTCCAAGTCGCCACCCAAAATTTCCGGACCTCACCATGGCGCCGCACCAATACCTTCTGCACACCGACAACGCCGGACGAACCCTTGCGCCTCCGAATCTGCGCCCACCAGCGGCGCCGCTTCCGCAGCGGCGGCCCCAATTTCGTCAGCAACTTTCGGTAATACTTTTGTGCCGCCGCCAGCGCCCGTTTCCGTCCACCGTGCCTTTGGTCGGTGAAGAAGGCGGAATGGGTTTTGCCCCGACGCTGTAGTCGCACAAAAAAACCGTGATTGCGCTTGGCCGGCTGATCAATCCGGCTGATGCCCGGTGTTCGTGAGGTACTCATAATGTTTCTTCTCGTCGCACTTACTTGACCCGTCAAAGTATAACGAAGACGAGAATCAGATGAAAGCAATTCAAGTCAGAAACAGGCCGAGACACAAGGATGAAGGACTTCCTCTACCATTGGGTGGGAGGAGAAGGTGGCCAAAGACCGGATATGGTGTTCACAGTTTCTGGAGCTCTTTCAGGTTATTGGACCACAGATGAAATGACGAAATTGTCATGCCTCATTCAAACAATGTTCATCTTGGTATGCTATCTTGTCTTTGGGATTCGGTGACCACCGAAGCCTGATGCGGCATGAAAATGCGAAGATGGAATAGATTGCTTGTAGCCGCGCTGGCAGCCCTTGGACTGTCTGTGGTAATGGTGGGTTATGCCGGCCCGGTGCAGACAGCGGGCACAAACGCCGTCGCCCCGACCGGAATAATTGCCCCGGCCCAAGTCAACCTGCCTTCGGTGCCGGCCGAAGCCCTCCGCATGTCCGAAGCGGGCATGAGCGACGGCGTCATCACTTCCTACATTCAGAAGTCGGCCAATTCCTATGCCCTCGATGCGGAGCAAATTATTTACCTGCACGATCTGGGAGTTTCGTCCGCAGTGCTTAGTGCCTTGGTGGAGAATGGCAGATTGGCCGGCAGCGGCCAGCCAACGGAGGCAGCAAGCGGAACGGCGGACACGGAGAATGTTTCGTCAAGCGAAGCGCCACCGGTGAGCGGCGCGGCGGCTGACTTCTACAATTCGCTCGCGCCGTACGGAACTTGGGTGGACGTGCCTACCTACGGCTGGTGCTGGCAACCGACAGTCGTGGTGGTGGATCCTGCCTGGCAACCGTACTGCAATAACGGAAACTGGCTGTGGACGGACCAAGGCTGGTATTGGAATTCCTATTACTCGTGGGGTTGGGCGCCATTCCATTATGGCCGATGGTGCCAGTATCCGGGTTACGGCTGGCTGTGGTATCCCGATAACACGTGGGGACCGGCGTGGGTCTGCTGGCGGGATTATCCGGGTTACTGCGGCTGGGCGCCGCTGCCGCCGGGCGCCTGTTTCACGGCTGGCGTTGGTTGGACCTTCAATGGCCTCGCAGTCGGCTTTAATTACGGTTTTGGTCTCGGATCGCGCTGCTTCACGTTTTGTGATTACGACCATTTCTGCCGCCGCCATTCGTTTGAACACTTTTGGCATGGCCGCGACGCCGACCGCTTTTTCCATGATTCGCGAGTGAACAACGACTTCGCCTTGGACGCGGACCATCGCTTCATCAATCGCGGCATTGCTCCGTCACGCATCGAGGCGGTGACGCACCGGCAGATTCAGGAAGTCGCGGTGCGCGAGTGGACGCACCAGCCCGGACGCTCCGGCGATTTTGCCCGGCCGGACCGGCTCACTCGCAGCGGCAATGCTCAGGTAATTTACCGCCCCGACCGGGACATTTCGGTGATACGAAATCATTTTCCAAAGGAGCGCGACACGCAATCAACCAGCCGCTGGGGCAACTACACCGCGACACACGGATTTGCCGCCCGACATGAGGTGGGCAACACCCCCGGGTTTCAATCGGACCGCCAGAAAGAACTGCAGCATTCGACGCCGGTCGTTTCGTGGAATCATTCGTACCAGAACACATTTAGCCAACATTGGGGCGGAATCGGAAATTCCCAAGTAAATCATTCCACGCCGGTATCCGCTAACCGTCGTGATTATTCCGATTCCCGGCGTTTCACACCCAACTATCATTCCACAGCGGCCTGGCATCCGGTACAAGCATGGCATTCTGCACCGGCTTGGCATTCCGCGCCCACATGGCAACCTGCACCAGCTTGGCATTCGGCGCCTTCGCATTCTTGGGGTGGTCAAACACACACCGGCGGCGGAACGCATTTCAGTGGAGGTTTGGCCCGTTTTGGCGGTGGAATGACGTCAGGCCAGAGCTTTCATAGATAAGTCAAAGCCCGGCCCCCTATTTCTCCAGCGACGGACGCAACCCGCCATTCGCACTCAACCTTCTGTCACGCCGTAGCCTCGGCGTAGGCGACCTCATCTCTCGGCTCTCGTGGCTCGACTGCCGTTTCAGTTCTCATCACTCAACCGGTTCCGGACAATCAATTCTGGCGTTTGACTTCAACCTCGACCATCTCGCAATTAGCATCGAAGCCGGCATCCTTCAAACTCAGCGAGTAAGTCAGGTTCATCACCCGGCCATTTTCCTGAAACAGCTCCGGGTGAAGATAGGCGCAATACACCATTTCAACCAGTTTTCCCTGACGATACTTGGGCACTTCGATGCGAGCCACCGGCGGACTCCACGGGCCGTAAGGCGCGTCGGCGATCAGAAAGCGAATCTCCCGCGGATGATCGAAGTCACTCGACGAAGCCATCACATATTTTTGCAGATACGGATTCCAAGCCACGGCGACTTGACCGGGAATGTTTGTGACCAGCACCGTCGCGGCCTCTTTTTTGGGCGAGAATTCCGGGCCGGGGCCTGTGTAAAACTCATAGGCATCGGGCTCCTCGATTTGCTCCGGGCGCACCCGGGCCAGGGCGACACCCTGCTTGCCTTTGAATTCCTTGATCCCGAAAAGATAAAGCCAGCCGTCGGCCTCAATGATCTGCGTCGGTTCGACCGGAAAGCGCCAGTTCCCGTGCGGGCGCAGACGCTCGTAGTGTCCGAGCGGCGCCTTGGAGCGGGCGAGGCCGGAACCCACGCCACGGAAATCCCATGGACCGTTCCCAAACACCTCGATCAATGAATAGAACAGGTAGCATTGGCCGTTAGCGTGGATGCCGCCCAGCGGCCAAAGCCGGTAACGCTCTGTCGGCCGTTCCTTCGGCAGGAAGTCCACGGCCGCAACGCCGCCGTTGCTGGACACCAGAAAATTGAACGCCGGCGGATACCGGGTGGCATGATCCGCCAGCAACGCGATGGCCGGGGAAAACGCGCCGCCGGCGAAATGCGGCGTCCCGTTCGTCGAGCGGGAACCTTTGAACGTATCGCCGAAGGCCCAAATCGCCCCACCGGGGACGACGAAAGACTCCCCGCCGTCTTGGGAAACAATCGAAGCCCGGGCGTACGCCTCATCCCAAAGCGAGCCGAGGAATTTGGTTTGGACAATATCGAAGGTGCCGTCCTTCTGCTTCTCTACCGTCGGGGCTGGCGAACAACCCGAAAGGATTGCCGTCACGCCCAGTGCCACTAAAAGCCATTTCAAGAGCGCCTCGAGAGATTCCGTAAGCATCTGATTTCCAAGGCAGCATAGGACAATTACGGTTCGAGGCAACGCTTTTAATTTCGGATTTACGATTGGCGATTGCCGATTGCGAAATGTCAGAAATCTCTGGCCAAGACGCAAGTGGGGTTACAAATTGTGTTTTCACAAATTTATGCCGCGCGTTCTGGAGCCACCCACCATCCCCAAGCCCACCACCGGAGACAAAACCCGCAGCAAGGACGAACTGGCACCCACTTACTTTGTCATTTGTTGGAATGATCCGGTTAATCTGATGGTCTATGTGACGCATGTTTTTATGAAGGTTTTTGGCTGGAACCGGCAGAAGGCTGAGAAACACATGCTGGAGGTGCATGAAAAGGGCAAAAGCGTGCTGGTGCGGGAAGGCGCGGAGAAGGCCGAGTTTTATGTCCACCAACTGCAAGGCTACAAATTACAGGCCACGATGGAGCCGGCGGAATGAGATTGCTCAAACACAGGGGGGCAGGGTGGAAATATGAGTTGGAACAAAAGGAAGGAATGCTTCTGCGCACGCTCATCAAAGGATTCCCGCTGACGGCGGCCACCATGGTCAAGATTGCCCGGACCGGCAACGACCCCAAGTCGGCGGAGCGGGAAAGGTTGCTCAACGAATCGCTGGCCCAACACCGGCAGGAATTGAAAAGGCTGGCCGGGAAGCTACTCGCGGCCAATCTCAAGGTCGGAAAGGATGGCTGGCGGTTGTCCCTGAATCCGGAGGAGCGGGAGATACTGTTGCAACTGCTCAACGACGTCCGCGTTGAAAGCTGGCACGCGCTCGGCGAGCCGGAAGACCTTGAATCACTCCCGCCACAGGCGTCCGAAGCGGATCTTCGCCATCACCATCTCATGCACTTGGCGGGTTATTTTGAATACAAAATGGTCGAGGGACGAGAGTCGAACGACGAAGGCAAAAGATAGGGTCATCGCGCCACGATGACCGACGGACGCCACAGCACAGCATCCTTACCAATGAAATTAAAACAGGAGACGGATCGCGGATTGACCTAATGACCAGGAGACGGGCCACGCCGCAACTGCGGCGTCACCCCTGAAGGCGGAATAGCGGGTGCGGTTGGCGCTGGCCCCGCTGGTACGCCAGCCAGGGTGTAAGCCACGGTTTCACCGGTGGAACTGAAAAGTGTGAAATCTTGGATGCCTTTGATGGTTCTGTTTCTTACCAAACGCTGGATTGCCTGGAGTGTGTCCTGTCTCGTTTCCAGAATATTTGTGGCGATCTGGCTCGCATGACTTGGGACTTTCGTATCCCGAAGAAAATTGATGATTTTCGCCTCAATGTGTTCAAATGGTATTGTTTTCATTTGTCACCTCAACATCGTTGCCGACCTTTATCTAACGACCAAGAACTGAGCCACGCCGGCACGAGCATGTCAACGCTGAACATCAAACGGCCAGTGTCTTTGCCTTGGCAGGACCCATTCGGCAGGCACGTCATTTGGCGGGGAATGTTGTCGGTTGGATTTGCCGCTTGGACGCTTTGGCTTCACGTCATACAATGGGTTCACCATGAACACCATAAGCAACCAATTAACTATTGTGAGCAGGCAGCCAAATTGGAAACAAATTCCTGTTCAGATTTGCCAAGTTTCAATCTGCCTGTTGTTGGGGCTATGGACTGGCGGCGTCCGCCTGCAAGCTCAAGACTGGGACGCCTCGGCGCACGAGTTGGTCGGCAAAATGACGTTGCAGGAAAAGATCCAGGAACTCCATGGCATCAGGGACGCTACGCATTATCGCTATGTCCCGCCCATCCCGCGTCTCCACATTCCGGCATTGCGCGTCGCGAACGGACCGGCCGGCGTGGGTCCGGCCGGTGACAAACCGCAAAAGCCCGCAACCGCCTTGCCGGCGCCGATTTCACTGGCAGCAACCTGGGATGTTCACGCGGCTCATCGGTACGGTGTCATCATTGGCCAGGAGGCAAGGGACCTGACCGAAGATCTGCTCGAAGGGCCGGACGTCAACATAGCGCGGGTGCCGCAGAACGGCCGCACTTTTGAAGCATTTGGCGAAGACCCGTATCTGGTATCCCAGATGGGAGTCAATGAGATCGAAGGCATTCAAAGTCAGGGCGTGATTGCCAACGTCAAACACTACGTGGCGAACAACCAGGAAGCCGAGCGCTTTACCATCAATGAGGTGATTGGCGAACGCGCATTGCACGAGATTTATTTGCCGGCCTTCGAGGCGGCCGTCAAGGAGGGTAACGTCGCGTCGTTGATGGGCGCCTACCCCAAGGTCAACGGCACTTACAATTGCGAGAATGCCGGGCTGCTTGACGGGGTCCTCAAAAAGAACTGGGGCTTCAAAGGGTTTGTCACTTCGGATTTCGGCGCCGTTCACAGCACTGTTCCTTCCGCTATGGCCGGGCTGGATTTGGAGATGCCGACGGGAAAATACTTTGGCAGCGCGCTCGAGGCGGCGGTTAAATCAGGCGAAGTGCCCATGTCTGTCATTGATGACAAGCTGATCCGGCGTTTCCGCACTATGATGGAGTTCGGGCTGTTTGGTCATCCGCGGATTCCGCAACCCATCCCGGCGCAGACGGACGGTCTCGAAGCGCGGCAACTGGCTGAAGAAGGCATGGTGTTGCTCAAGAACAACGGGGATGAATTGCCTCTCAATCCGACGCATCTGCACACCATCGCGGTCATCGGACCTTATGCGGCCATGGCGATGACCGGCGGCGGCGGCAGTTCTCATGTCGTTCCGCCTTACACTGTCGCTCCCGTGGCGGGCATCCAGCAACGCGTTGGCGCCAAAGTCAAAGTTGAGTTTACGGATGGCAGTGATGCCAATCAGGCCGTTGCACTGGCCAAGTCCGCCGACGTGGCGGTGGTTATGGTTGGGGATCGCGAAACCGAAGGTCGCGATCATTCGCTGGCGCTCAGCGGAGATCAGGACCAATTGGTCGAGGCGGTGGCGGCGGCAAACCCGCACACAGTCGTCGTGCTCAAGACCGGAGCGGCAGTGCTCATGCCCTGGGTGGACAAGGTGCCCGCCATTTTGGAAGCATGGTATCCGGGTGAAGAAGATGGCAATGCTGTGGCGGCGGTCCTTTTTGGCGATGTCAATCCTTCGGGAAAACTTCCGCTGACGTTCCCCAAGAGGCTGGCGGACCTTCCGGCCAACACGCCGGAACAGTATCCGGGTGTTGACGGCGTGGTGCATTATTCGGAGGGCATATTTGTCGGCTACCGGCACTTCGATGCTGAAAAAATCGAACCGCTTTTTCCGTTCGGCTACGGCCTGTCTTATACCACCTTTGCCTGCAAAAATCTGAAAATCGCTCCCGAAAGCGTTTCAGCGAAATTCAAGCCGGACCAAACGGTGGCCATTGATCTTGACGTGGCCAACACTGGCAAAAGATTTGGCAAAACGGTGGTGGAGGTTTATGTGGAATACCCTTCGACTTCTACGGTGCCGCAACCGCCCCGGCAGTTGAAAGGTTTTGACAAAGTGGCCTTGGAGCCGGGCCAGACCCGCCACGTCCGCGTTGAACTCAACGCGCACTCGCTTGCCTATTGGGACACAAATATCCACGGCTGGAAAATCATGCCCGGAAGCTATCGCATCATGGTGGGATCTTCCTCCCGCGACTTCGGACTGCACGGCAGTTTGACGGTGAACGCGGACTAAATCGCTTTCCCGCAAATTATTGGACCACAGAAGCGAATCGTGAATCCTCGCGCCAAGCGAGTCGCTGGGATTGAAGCGAGCATTTCAGCCTTCGGCACATTGACGCGAGCGCACTCAAATATCGAATCAGGGCATTTATATAAGTATTTCTTTCTATATAATTATTACATTGCTATAAAACTAATTGTCTGTTATTGTTCAAGCAGGCAACGAAAGGCACTTTATGATACTGGATTATGCTTTGGAAAAATTTCCGATCGAACTGAAGTTGCGCGACGGCACCGAATGCGTCGTGCGGCCGCTGGGCAAGCGGGACGCCGCGCGGCTGCATAAATTTTTTCTCGCGGTGCCGGAAGAGGAGCGGCTGTTCATCAAACAGCCGGTTTCCGACCGGGCGCTGTTCCAGGAATGGTGCCGTGACGCCGACTTCGAGCGCAATCTGCCGCTGCTCATGTTGCACGGGGAAAAAATCATCGGCGAGGCGTGTTTGCATCAGCGCCTCGGTGGCTGGAAACGCCACATCGGTCTGGTGACGGTCTTGACGCACCCGCAATATCGTGGGCGCGACGTGGCCAAGATTCTGGTGGCCGAACTGATTGAGATCGCCCGCGCGCTGGGTTTGCGCCGGTTGGAGGCGGAATTGAACGGCGAGCGCAAGGTGGCCATTCGCGCGTTGGAGCAAATCGGCTTCTGCCAGTTGCTGCATTTGCCGCAGCACGTCCTTGACATGAAAACCGTCCCGCACGATTACGTGTTCATGGGTGCGGATCTGCACGTGGACGAGGAATACGCCGGCGTGGGTGAGTGATGGGTTAAGGGCCGGATTTTTCGGTTTCCAGCCAGCGGACGGCGTGGCGGACGAGATCAGTCGCCGTCTTCAGCTTTAATTTTTTCTTAATGTTCAGGCGGTGGACTTCAACGGTCTTTACGCTCAAGTGCAGATGCGCAGCGATTTCACGAGTGCTCTTGCCCTGGCCAATCAGTTGAAATACTTCAAATTCACGGTCGGAAAGCCGTTGCACCGGGGAACCCGCCGACTCGGCGTGCCGCCCGGAAAAGGTTTCCAAAATCCCCGCGGCCATTTTTTCGCTCACGTAAATCTGTCCGCTTAACACTTGGCGAACCGCCTGAAGCAGCTTTTTGCCGCCCTCCTGTTTCATGATATAACCGCGTCCGCCGGCCCGGAGGACGCGCTCGGCGTAAAGCAATTCGTCGTGCATGGAAACCACGAGGATCGGCAGCGCAGGCTTGAGCGCCCGGATATCTTTAATGAGTTCCAAGCCGTTCTTGTCGGGCAGGGAAATATCGAGCAGAATCAAATCGAGCGCCTGACCGACCACGACGTCCAACGCCAAGGCGGCCGTGTCGGCTTCGGCGCAGACCTTCAAGTCCGTCTCATTTTCAATCAATTGCGCCAACCCGGTGCGCATCATTGGATGATCGTCAACGATAAGCACCCGTTTCTGGGCTGGTTTATTTTTTGCGGGCATGGTGTGTGTGCGTTTTTTGCCGGGCGGTGCCGTTTGGAGCCATGACGGTCACGCTCGCGCCGCCGACGGCGTTCCGTTCGATGGCCAGCGTGCCGCCAATCATCCCGGCGCGGGATTGCATGATCCGCAGACCCATGCCTTTCGATTTGGGAATTTTCACCGGAAATCCCAAGCCGCTGTCAACAATGCTCAAGGTTATCCGTCCCCCTTCATCTTTCAACCGAATTAAAATTCGTTTTGCCTTGCCGTGCTTGATGGCGTTGGAAACCGCCTCCTGCGCCAGCCTGAACAGGTGCGTGGCGGTGGGATAATCCCGCACCAGCACTGGCGGATCACAGTCAAATCTGCAGGTGACGCCGAAAATTTTCTGCGTGTTCAAAGCCAGCTCCTGCAACGCGGACATGAGTCCTTCCGATTCCAAAGTGACGGGTGAAAGACCGCGCGCCAGCAGGCGCGTGTGGCGGATGGCTTCGCGGACGTTTTTGGCGATGTCGCCTGCCCGGGCGGCGGCGTCTTTCGACCGCCGGGCCAGTTTTTGTTCCAGCACCTGGCTCATGAGTTCAATCCCGGCCAGATGCTGGCACAGGCCGTCGTGCAAATCCTGTCCGATGCGGCGCTGTTCGCGTTCGCTGATTTCCAGAATCTCCTTTTCGAGCCGTTTGCGCTCGGTGATGTCGCGGATGAATCCCGTGAACAGCCGCCGGTCGGCCAGCCGCACTTCGCTCACGGAAAGGTCCATCGGAAACACCGTGCCATTCTTCCGGCGGGCGACAATTTCACGACCAATGCCGATGATTTTGGCGTGGCCAGTGCGAAGGTAATTGCCAATGTAAGCGTCGTGCTGCTCGCGATGCGGCGAAGGCATAAGCAAGCTGACGTTCTTACCGATGACCTCCTTCGCCTTGTAACCGAAAATTTGTTCCGCGGCCTGATTGAAGGACTCGATGATGCCGCGTTCGTCAATCGTGATGATGCCTTCCACCGCCGTTTCCAGAATCGCTCGCAGGCGCTCGGCGCTGTCGCGCAACGCGGAGGCAGTCTGCCGGCGCTGTGCCCGAGTGTGCGTGGCATGTTTGGAGCGAAGCTGGCTTATCCACGCCAGCAATTCAGCTTTGGACATTTTCCGATAGTCCTTCATCTCAAGAGCGAAGAAACTATCAGGAAAATCGGCGCCGATGCCAACCTCAAAGGAACGACGCGTGGCGGGTGACAAGGGACAAGAATCGCGCGCTGTGGTTTTCCTGGTCACGTCGCTTGTCACCTGTCACTGGTCACATTTTAGTGCGTCAGCAATTGCGCCCGGTAGTCGCTGGGGGATTGGCCCAGAAGCTTTTTAAACACACGGTTAAAATGCGTCAACGATTGGAATCCGACCTCAAACGCAATTTCGCTCACGCGCAGGTTGGGATTGAGCAGGAGGTTTTTCGCCTTTTCGATGCGCACCCGTGAAAGATAATCGGTGAAGTTGATGCCGGTGACCCGTTTGAACATCTTGCAGAAATAAAAGGCGCTCATGTTGACCGCCTTGGACACATGGCTGAGCGAAAGCTTTTCGGCCTGATGTTCACAAATGTATTCCTTGGCCCGCTTGATGACCGGCGATTCAGCATTTTCCTGCTGGATGAAAACCTGATTGCTGATCATGGCCAGGTGTTGGGCAAAAATCGTGAGCAATTTGACAATGGATTCGTGCTCTTTGGCGGACACCACCCTGCCGGCAAAGTAAGCCTTTTTCAAAACATCATGGTTCGCCTCCACCCCCCATTCCGCTACCTGCTTGGTAATCCGCCCAAACTGCGCCGGCGTCGGTTTTTTGCGGAACAATTGCCCGGTTTGCAGAAAGCCAATCAACCGGTCGCTCAATCGCACCGGCACGGCGGTTTCGCAAAGCCCCGAGTGGCAGGACATGGATTGCGGTTCGATCGTCGCCTTTTCGCACAGGCGCTCCCGTACCTGCAAGCACGCCGCGCACGCGCGGCTCTTCTGCGACATCAGCGCGCAAAACGGGTTTTCATTCCGCTTGCCGTGATACGGCAACTGCCAGGTTTCAATCGGCTGCAACACCATCGGCAACCCGGTCACGTCGCCGAAAGCGCGCTCGTATTCCTGATAAACCTTGGAACTGATGAGCGCTTCGATCAGCGCGCGGTTGGCATTGCCATTGCCGTTCGGCGTGGCGAGTGAAATTCTGTTTTTGGCGGCCATCCCGGCTTTTGCCACGATCGCACCTGTGTCACGCGATGGAGGCTGAAGCGCCGTGAAGGAATGTTCACGCGGACCGGTCGGAGAAGACTGGCTGCCCGAATCCTGCCTAACAAATGTTGTTTGCATGAGCGCAAATTAAGCGAAGGGCGCAATTACTACAATTGGTGCATCGCCTGATTGAATACGGGGGTAAAGCACTAGCCATCTAAGGGAATTCCTTATAAAAGCCAACAGATGTGAAGTCTCTGAAGCGGCTAAACCGCGCCTTTGGATTTCACGCGCACAATTCGGCCAAGCAGCGCAAGCGACCCATGAAAGGGGTGGCTGCGATTTATCTTTTGCTGCGACCGTTTATTTTCGATTCCCGCGAAAGTTATTTATCACCCGTAGAACGCGAGTTCGCTTCGATGGTGGAATCGGCGATGTCGGCCAGGATGAGCGCAGCTTCCTTAAAAAATTTGACGAGGAAATAAGTCAGCACCGCGCCCAGGCCTCCGAGGATGATGATGCCCACGCCGCCAAAGAAGGAACCTCGCATTGAGACGAAGCCCATGACCAGCGCAACCAGGGCGTCAATTCCTGCAACCAGGTAACCGAGGATGGCAAGGATGCCGATGAAGTTGCGGTAAACGGGATATGCTGAGTTGGAACGGATGGATTCGAGGTATTGTTGTTTTGAGTTTTCCATATTTTTTATTAGTTTGGTTTTCCTGACGAGTCAGATTCCGTGAGGCTTATGGAACCATTGCTGACGACCTGTTTCTAAACCGGGGAAGTTTAACTGTCAACATATTATAGATTAATTTTTCTTCAAAAAATACGGTTCAAAATGGACTTTGCGCTTTGAACTCACACCGTTGCCGCTTATAAATTTCGCGTGTCTCAACCGGATCAACCCGTCATCAATGCCGCCACGCGCTGCTGCGCCGTTTATGGGTTTCCCATTGGACATTCCGCGTCGCCCGCTATGCAGAATGCCGCGTTTGCCGCGTTGGGCCTGAACTGGCGTTACCTTGCCTTTGAGGTCCACCCCGACGATTTGCGCGCCGCGATCGAAGGCGCCCGCGCGATGGGTTTTGCCGGACTCAATCTCACCGTGCCGCACAAGCTGCTTGCGCTCGAACTCGTGGACGCGCTTGATAAATCGGCAAAAAAATGGGGTGCGGTCAACACCATCCACTTTGAATCTGCCCGCGTGGATGGCCGGTCAAAAATTCGTGCTGTCGGTTTTAACACTGACGCCGACGCGATTGTCGCGGCGTTGCGCGAGGATTTGAAATTGGAATTGCGCGGGGCAAAGGTGCTTTTGCTCGGCGCAGGCGGGGCGGGACGGACAGCGGCGTTGAAGCTGGCGGCGGAGAAGGTCGCAGAACTCTTTATTGTCAATCGCACCCAAAGCAAGGCCGAAGCCTTGACGGCTGAAATCAAAAAACAATTTCCGGCCGCGCGCGTCACCCCGAGATATCCCAAATCGGCTGTGGATTTGCTGATCAACGCGACGTCGCTTGGTTTGAAGCCGGGCGATAAGTTCCCGCTTGACGAAAAGCAATTTTCACTAAAAGGAGCGCGGGCGGTTTATGACATGATTTATCGTCCGGCGGAAACCGGACTGCTCCGGGTCGCAAAGAAGGCCGGATGCAAAACGGCCAACGGCCTCGGCATGTTGCTGCACCAAGGCGCGAAGGCGTTTGAAATCTGGACGCGCAAACGGGCGCCGCTCGATGTGATGCGCCGCGCGTTGGAACAAAACATCTATGGGCATTGAACCGATTTTTGACGCGCACAGTTGGGAACTGGTGCCCTTCCATTTTTGGTCGTTGGTGTTCTTTGTGTTCGGCTGCATCGTCGGCAGTTTTCTCAATGTCTGCATCCACCGACTGCCGCGCGGGATGAGCATCGTCACACCGCCCTCGCATTGTCCGCACTGCCAATACTCCATCCCGTGGTATCTCAACATCCCGCTGGTGACGTGGCTGGCGCTGCGGGGGCGCTGCAAAAATTGCGGTGCGCCGATTTCCCCGCGTTATTTCATCGTCGAACTGCTGACCGGCGTGACCTTTTTAAGCTGCTGGCTCGCCTTCGGAGGAACGTCCCCGGTCACCGCTGTCATCTACGCCTTCTTTCTCGCTGGATTAATCGCGGCCACGTTCATTGACTTTGAGCATTTCATCATCCCCGACGAAATCACGTATGGGGGCATGGCCGTCGGTCTCATTGCCTCGTTTTTATTTCCGTCACTGCTCGACGTGCATACGCTGACCGCCGGGATGTGGCAAAGCGTGCTTGGTATGGGTGCCGGTGCGGGAATTATTTACGCGATTTTGCGGCTGGGGAAATTATTGTTCGGACGGCAGCGGTTGAAATTGCCGATGGACACGAAGATCGTTTTCACTGAAACGTCCGTGCATTTGCCGGGCCGGGAAATTCCCTACGACGAATTGTTTTACCGCCAATCGGATGTAATCACCCTTCACGCGCGGACAGTGGAACTCGTGGATCGCGGTTACAAGGACGTAAGGGTGCGACTCGCGCTCCGGTCGGGTTGGCTGGAAATCGGCGGGGAACGGCTCAATCCCGATGACGTGCCGTTCCTGGAGGCGGTCAGCGCGGAAATCGTGCTGCCGCGCGAAGCCATGGGCCTGGGTGACGTGAAATTCATGGGCGCCATCGGGGCGTTCGTCGGCTGGCAGGGCGTGGTGTTTTCACTCATGATTAGTTCAATGATTGGCGGGGCGGCGGGCATAACGCTCATCATCATGCGGCGGCGCGAATGGTCATCGCGCATGCCGTATGGACCCTACATCGCACTGGCGGCGGCGATTTGGATTTTTGGTGGGAAGAAAATTGTCCACGCAATTTTCGCCATGTAAACCTCGGCTACCGGAACTCCAAATAAACCCGGCTCCCATCGCTACGCACGCCGCCGGTCTGGTTTTCTGTCAGGAACAGCCGCGAAGACTCCACCTTGCCCGTCGCCAGAATGTAAGAGCGCACGGTCTTGGCGCGGTTGGCCGCGAGTGTTTCAAGGTCGCTCTCCGTGACGGGAATCGTTGCCAGCAATAAAACTTCCTCCGGGTTTGCAATCGGCGGGAGCTTCAATTGGGAAGGCGCGGCGGCAACGGTTCTGGAAGATTTTTGCGCGGGAGATTGCAAACCGTTCGCCAGAATTGTTGCGCCTTTTTCAATTCGCGGTTTTTGCCCTTGGATTTGCAACGCGACTGCGGCGAGGTTGGTGTTCGCGGCAATCAGAGCCGGCGTGATTTTACCATCAGCCCACGCTTCGTTGTAAAGTTTTTTCACCAAATCCGCGCGCTCCCCCGGAGTCAAAGTGATCTGTTCGGGGGTGGTGGCTGCCTGTTCGGATTTGCGGAGCGACTGCCACTTCCTCGTGAGAAGCTGTTTTTCCAAAAGGGCGCGTTGCAGACCATCGTGGTCCGCGGCAGGATCAACACTGCCGGAAATTTCCAGATTGAGTCCCGGCCGCGCATAGAGCGCTTTGACCAGTGTGTCGAGTTTTTGCTTGTCGGCGGGCGTCAACTCCGCGCTGCCCGGAGCGAAGTCCTGATAGCCCAATTCCTCGCCGCCACCGCCGAAGGCCGCGCCGATCAACGAGAACGGCGACGTGGCGACCTTGGTCAGAATGTTCACAATGGCGCGCGCGACCACCTTGCCGATGCGGAATTTCGGGTCGTCGAGGCTGCCGTTCACCGGCACGTCCAAGACAATTTTGCCTTCACGGTCCTTAAGAATCGCGACCGCGAGCCGCACAGGCAGATGCGTCGCGTCGGGACTGTTCACCTTTTCGCCGAAGGTGAACTGGTCGAGCGTGATGACATTCTTGGATTCCAGCTTCCGCCCGATCAGGTTATACGCCAGATCCAGGTTCAACTTTCCCTCGGCAATGCGATACCCGGCGAACTTGCCTGAATACGGACTGGCGGGCGTCAAATCCACGTCCTTGAAGGTGACTTTCAGGTCGTTGGTCTGGGTCCCGCTGAAGGGATTGATGTGGCCGATGATATCAATCGGGCCGACCCCGTCCACGACCGCATGCAGATTCACATCCGCGTGGCGCGGTTCCGTGGACGACAGTCCGGTGATTTCACCGCTGAACTGTTGGATGGCGGCGTGGACATTCGGCGTGAGCGAATGGTCCGTGTAGCTGACGGCGGCATTGGATACAACAATGCTGCCGATGGTAATCGGCGGCAGCGGCGAAGCGGGCGCCGCATTGGTCGGGGCAGGGGATGTTTTGGCTACAATTGCGGTATTGGTTTCGTTGGTGGTTGGCGGGGCGTTGGTATCCGCCAAGGCACTGCTTTCTGCCGGACGCAGGGCGTCGAGCAGATTGATGGTGTGATTGGTTTCGATGACAATTGAGGCCGACACGTTGTTCAGCGCGATTTGCTTGATGGCGACGCCCAGTGGATTCAAGTTGGCATCAATGCCGGAGACGCGGACGGAATCCCATTTCAACAAATCGTCGCCCAGGGTGCCATCCACGGCATGGAATCCGTCGAGCCAAGTGTCACCCTGAAACGAAACCTCCGGGAGTTGACCCGCCGGGGTGCGCAGTTGAATCCGGCCGCGGAGACCGAACTCGCTGCCTGGAATGTAGAGGTTTAATTTGGGTTCGAGATACGGATCCAACGGCCCAAAATCAAGCCGGTCCAGGTCAAGCTGGATATCGGCGGTGGGCGGCGAGAAGGAAGCGGCTACTTCCGTGTTGATCGTGCCGTTGGTGTTCCAGCGCAGACTCAAATTGGCGGTGAGATTGGTGCCGGTGAGATTGGAAATATTTTTGACGCTCACCGTAATGTCATGGAGATCCAGCCGGGCCGGGCGGGAGTTGGCCAGATCCTCGAGGTTGAAGGAATAATTGGTGAACTCCACGTCGTGGATAGTGCCGGTCCAGAGATTGGTGCTATCGAGGAGCAAGGCGGCGGCATTGGTGATGGAAGCCAGCAACGCCGGGATGCCGCCCGGTGCATTCGTGGCGGCCGCCGCCGGCTGGGACGGTGTGGCCACGGCCACATTTGTGAAATCATTCCGCTGGCGAAGCAAAAACAGGTTGCCGCCATCGGCGGACACAAGACCGATTTCCGCCTGCCGGGCCACGGCGTCAACATTCACCCCGGTCACGGCGAAACGGGAAAGCTCGACCATGTTGGTGTTGCTGTCGGGTTCGGCGAGTTTGAAATCCCGCAGCGTGAAGCTGGTGTTGGTCACAACCATGATGCGGTTGGTGGCGCTGAGGTCCAGCCGGTAATTCACGTCAAGGCCGACGATGCCGTCGCGGATGACAAAGGGCAGCCGGTCTTGGTACAGCGGCGCGTATTTGGCCAACGCGAAATTGTCGAGGGTCAATTCGCCGTGTGAGCGCAGGGGGTCGAGGGAAAAAAATCCGTTCCAGGCGATGCTTTCACCGGCATCCGTCGTGCCGTGGAAGGCATAGGGATTTTTGTTATTGGGATTGGTTTCAAAATGGTCCAGCGCGATGTTCAACGGCCCGACCAGCCGCTTGAACGGCTGGCGGTGCGTCAGGTCGGTCACCGACGCGGTGGCGTTTGTAATTAGCAGATGGTCAATCCACAGAGCAACGGGCTTGGCCGGTGTCTTGGGTGGGGCGGCGGGCGCATTGGTCGCCGAAAATTTCGTGATGAGGTCGGAAAAATTAAACGTCCCGTCCCTGTTCATCTGTACTCTGGCAAACGGGCCGGTTACGCTGATGTCCTTGAAAACCCAGGGATGGCCGAAGAACGACGAGAGCTGAAAATTCACATAAACCTCGTCCCACGAAATGAACGGTTGGCCGTCCTTGTCCTTGATGAGCAGCCCGCGCACGGTCGTCGAAAGCACGAACGGATTGATTTTGACCGTTTGAATCGAAACCTCGCGGCCGAATTGCCGCGACAATTGCTTGACGGCGACGGCGCGGACGATGGGCGGCAGAATGAGAAACCCCAGGATTGCATAGAAAAGCAGCAGGCCGAGGATCCAATACGCCAGTTTGCGGCGGCGCGGCGGCACCGAACTCCAAAAGTTTGCCTTCATCGTTCCGGTGCGCAAGCATCCGCTGAATCACGTGTGCCGTCAACTCTCTCGGCGATGTGTCAATTTGGTGGGGCGAGGCTGCTGACGAGCCGGCTCGCGAGGATGCTCGCCCCACCGAAATGCTCAAAGTATAATGCTCACCGCTTTTTGCCATCAAATTTCGCCAAGAAATGTCAAAAGAACGGCAGGCATCAACAACCCGTGCCTTGAACGAAACCTTGCGGCAATGGCGAAATTTGCAAAGATGAATGCGCCATGCCGATCAGTTGGGAATGAAAAATGACCGCCGCCGAATTCAAACGGAAATGGGCGCGCTATCGGGGCAAGGAAACTGCCGCCCATCAGGAACATTTCAACGACCTCTGCCGTTTGCTTGGCCAGCCGACGCCAGCCGAAGCCGACCCGTCCGGCACGGATTTCTTTTGCTACCAAAAGCGCGTAGTCAAAGACGCGGAACTTTTTGACCTTGAAACACCTGACGCTTCTGTACCGAACGAGCGCGGCTTTGCTGACGTTTGGAAAAAAGGCTGTTTCGGGTGGGAATACAAGGGCAAGAAAAAGAATCTCGACGAAGCTTACCGGCAACTCCAACGCTACCGCGAAGCCCTGCTGAATCCTCCCTTGCTGATTGTTTGCGATTTCGACCGCTACATCATCCGCACGAATTTCAACGGCACGGTGCAAGAAACGCACGAATTCACCAACGCCGATATTGAGCGCCCGGAAATTCTTTCAAAGCTCCGTAACTGTTTCGAGAATCCCGATTACCTTAAACCGCAGCGCACCACCAACGAAGTCACCAAAACCCTCGCGGAACAATTCGCGCTGGTCGCCCGTTCGCTGGTGAAGCGCGAAAGCGCTGAACTCGCCGACGCCCGCACCCGCGCCGAAGTCATCGTGGCCCAGCGCAAAAATCTCCGCATCGCCCGCTTCCTCAACCGGCTGATCTTTTGTTTCTTTGCCGAAGACACCGGGCTGCTGCCCAAAAACCTGTTTTCCGACATCGCCAAAATTGCCCTCGAAGACCCGCGCCAGTTCGCATTGGCGCTCGAATCCCTGTTCCGCACGATGGCCAGGGGCGGGATGTTTGGCCAACACAAAATCCGCCACTTCAACGGCCATCTGTTCGAGGATGCCACCGTCTTCGACCTCAACGATGAGGAACGCCGCATCCTCGTGGACGCCGCCGAAGCGGACTGGCAATTCGTGGAGCCGAGCATCATGGGCACGCTGTTCGCCCGTGGCCTCGACCCCGACCAGCGCGCCGCGCTGGGCGCGCAATACACCAGCCGCGATGACATCGTGACAATTGTGGAGCCGGTGCTCATGGCGCCGCTTCGCCGCGAATGGGCGGCGCTCAAAGCCTTGCTGCTCCCCGCCATCAAGCGCGGCAAGGGCACGCCCGCCGACCGCGCCCGCCTCGCCGCCTTTCTCAAAAAGCTCCGCACCTTCATCGTCATGGACCCCGCGTGCGGCAGCGGCAACTTCCTTTACGTCTCGCTGCAAATGCTGCTGGACCTGGAAAAGGAAATCATCACGTTCGCCGCGTTGCTCGGTTTCCAGTTCCAGCCGGAGGTTGGCGTTCACCAACTGCGCGCCATCGAAATCAATCCCTACGCCTACGAATTGGCGCAAGTCACCGTCCAAATCGGCTGGCTGCAATGGCTCCGCGCCAACGGCTTCCCGCTCGACCGCGAACCCGTCCTGCAAGTGCTCGATGGCTTCCACAACGAAGACGCCTTGCTGGTGCCGCACTACCGCGGCAAGGCCAGGACGTTGAAGGAAGCGCAGGCCAGCGAACACGCCGAGGATACCGCGCTGAAGTTCTACACCGAACGCGAATGGCCGGAAGCCGAGGTCATTGTCAGCAATCCGCCATTTTTGGGCGGCAGCAAACTTTGGGAAGAATTAGGACGCCACTACCAAAAAGAGCTTTGGAAAATTTATGAAGGCCGCGTGCCGGGCTTTGCGGACTTGTGCTGCTACTGGTTTGAAAAGGCACGCGAGCAAATTGAAAAGCACAAAACCAAACGTGCGGGTTTGCTGGCGACGCAAGGAATTCGCGGCGGCGCAAATCGTCAAGTTTTGGAAAGAATCAAGGAAACAGGCGACATCTTCTTTGCCGAAAGCGACCGCGATTGGATTCTTGCCGGGGCAAATGTCCACGTCAGCATGATTGGTTTCGACGATGGTTCTGAAAAAACTCACACGCTGGACGGCAAAGCTGTTCCTATCATCCATCCAAATCTAACGGCTAACATTGTGGACGTGACGGCGGCAGAACCGTTGAAAGAAAATTTGGAGATTTCATTTCGTGGCACTCAAAAATCTGGCGATTTTGACGTTTCTGACGAGCTTGCGCGTGAATGGTTGCTTGCGCCAAATCCAAACGGCAAACCGAATTCTGATTTGTTAAAGCCGTGGTTAAACGGCGGCGCAATCGTGAAGCGGTTATCGCCCGCATGGATAATTGACACCGGCACGGATTTGAAGTTGGCAGATTTTGCACTCTACGAAAAGCCTTACGCGCACGCATTTCAAAACGTCAAACCGCAACGCGATAAAAACAAGCGCGAGCATCGGCGGTTGAATTGGTGGCTTCACGCGGAGACTTGCCCCGGAATGAGAAAGGAAATTAACGGCCAGCTTCGTTTTCTTACCACGCCGCGCGTTTCCAAGTTCCGCATTTTTGATTGGGCGGATTCAGTAATTTTGCCGGACGACGGCATTTATATTTTCGCCCGCGCCGATGATTATTTTTTCGGAATTGTCCATTCACGTTTTCACGAAGTTTGGGCGCGTTCACAGGGAACACAAGTGCGCGAACGTGAATCTGGTTTTCGTTACACGCCGACAACTTGCTTCGAAACCTTCCCGTTTCCGTTCCCGGACGATTTGGAAACGCCGCCCGACAACACCGAAGCCTGGTTGGACGCCGCGAAGCATTACAAGCACATCGTCTTGCGCGAAGAACCGCCGCCGCGCACGCCCGACGAACATCGCGCCGCCATTGCCGCCGCCGCCCAAGAGTTGAACGAGTTGCGCGAACGCTGGCTCAATCCGCCGGAATGGACGCGCACGGAAATCCTGGAGTTCCCCGCCAGCGCGGATGGTCCGTGGGCTCGTTATGTGGACTGCGGCGGCAAGCGCAGCGCGACGCCGCTTTCAGAATCGTCCACTCAACAAAGCGCCGTCGCCGCTCCCGCTCTGCCGGCGCAGTCCAAAATCGGCCTTGCCCGTTATCCCCGGCTCGTGCCCAAAGACGCCGATTGCGCCGCCAAGCTTAAAAAGCGCACGCTCACGAATCTTTACAACGGACGCCCCGCCTGGCTCGACCTGGCACACAAGAAACTGGACGCCGCCATTGCCGCCGCCTATGGCTTCCCCGCCGATTTGACCGACGAACAGATTTTGGAAAAGTTGCTGGCCTTGAACCTCGAACGCGCCGCAGAGGAAGCCAAAGCCGCGAAGGTGAGGAAACCGAAAACTTCCCGCGATAAAAAAGCGGATGAGATGATTTAACGGCGCGTGAAACCGCGCTTGCAAGTCTTTAGGTGTGCGCTATAATGAGCGTATGAAGACTCTGACAATCACCGAAGGGCGCGGGCGGCTCGGTTACTGGCTCAAAAAGGCGGTGCAAGGGGAAGATGTCGGCTTTGTGTTTGAAGGCAAGGTGGTGGCGTTGCGCCCGGTGGAAGTCCACTCTGCTGATTACGCGCTGCAAGAATATGGTTTGACGGAAAAGGAAATGGCCACAGCGGCGCGGCGCATCAAAAGCAGCATCGCCAGCGAGCGGCGGAATGGGACGCTGAAAACCTTCACTGGGAAATTGAGTGACTTGCGGGATTAAAACCACGGCGCGCTTCCGCAAGCGGATTGCGGGGATGGAAGCGGACGCGCTGGCAACGATGCTCAAGGTGCAGGCGGGTTTCGGTCAGCCGCACATTCATGCCGGCGTGAGCATCCGCAAACTTGTGCCAGACATTTTCGAGTGCCGCACGGATTTGAAAACGCGCTTGGTATTCCTCGCGCAAAAGGGCGTGCTGACTTTTGATTTCGCGGGCGACCACGACGAAGTGCAAAACTACCTTCGCGGCAAACGCTGAAAAATCGCCCCGGCGCAAGTCCGGCGGATAATCACCGCGCTAGACGAAAAGTGCCGCGACGTGGAATTTTGCGGTGGAAAAGCTTTTGCCCAAAAAATGATTCGCCAGACGCGCCAAACGGGCTGGCCGATGGAAGATAGGAGTTGGGAGATTGGGCAAAGGAACCGGCAGAACCAAAAACTCAGATGGCGAAGTCGGTGTATTCCGGTTTCACGGCTTCGGTGGGCGCGGACAACATGCCGGCGGCGACGGTCGCGTTGGTGCCTTGCTCGATTAAAATGAATGAGCCGGTCAGCCGGTTGGTGGTGTAGCCGTCGAACACAATCGGCTTGGAAATTTTCAGGCGAACGACGCCAATGTCATTGATGGCCAATGCGGGCGGTTCCGGCTCCGCCTCAAATGTCGCCATGTTGATGCGGCTTTCCAATGCGGTGACGACAGCCTGCGCGGTTTGGGTGGCGTGTTTGAGGAAAAACTTTCTGCCGGGCTGCAACGGCCGCTGGTGCATCCAGCAAATGCGCGCGTGCAAATCCGTGCCGCAGCCGGGCAGATTTTCCAGCCCCACAATCATATCGCCGCGGCTCACGTCAATGTCGTCCGCGAGGCAGAGCGTGACCGATTGCGGACAAAAGGCCTCCGCCAGCGAACCGTCGTGGGTCCAAATCTCCTTGACGGTGGTCTTCAAACCGGCGGGCAACACGATAACCGTCTGGTCCTTGTGGACGATGCCACCAACCATTTGCCCGCTTAAACCGCGAAAATCGTGCAGCTTGGGATCGCGGGGATTGTTCGGACGATTGACCCATTGCACCGGGAAACGCAGCGCGTTGAGGTTCCAGTCACTGGCGATGTGAACCGTCTCCAGATGGCCCAGGAGCGCCGGGCCTTGGTACCACGGCGTTTTGTTCGACGCCGTGACGACGTTATCGCCGTTGAGCGCGCTGAGCGGGATGAATTTCACGTCGCGGAACACGTCGAGTTTCGGGATAAAACTCTCAATCTCATCGCGGATTTCGAGAAAGCGCTCCTCGCTCCAATCCACCAAATCCATTTTGTTGACGGCGATGACGAGGTGCGGGATGCCGAGCAGCGCCGCCAGATAGGTGTGCCGGCGGGTTTGCTCGCTGACACCCTGCCGCGCGTCCACCAGCACGATGGAGAGATTGGCGGTGGAAGCGCCCGTGACCATGTTGCGCGTGTACTGAACGTGGCCCGGCGTGTCGGCGACGATGAACTTGCGCCGCGGCGTGGCGAAGTAGCGGTAGGCGACGTCAATGGTGATGCCCTGTTCACGCTCGGCGCGCAGGCCGTCGGTGAGGTTGGCCAGGTTAATCTGGCCGCCGCCAGTGATGTCGGCGGAGCGTTCCAGCGCCTCAAGCTGGTCCTCCATCAGATTCTTGGAGTCGTAGAGCAGCCGGCCGATGAGTGTGGATTTGCCGTCATCCACCGAGCCGCAGGTGTTGAAGCGCAGGATTTCGACGGGATGTTGAGTGTGAGGCATGAAGATTACTCAGGCGGACAGATTAACGGGATCATTTCCCTTTTGTTACGGCGATAAATCCGGAAATCCTCGCGATCAACCGTGACAACCGGGTGTTTTGGAAAAAGCTCGCTCATGCGGATCAGACACAAATCGGCGAGATCGGGTTTGCGATCAGCGTAACGCTCCGCCAAAGCTTCAAGTTGCGGCACGTGGTCGTTGCAATCGAAAGCCAAAGTCACAATGCCATCATTCAGCAGGCGAAAAACAGATGAGCAGTTGCCAAGATGAAATGCTGTTTCTGCAAGAACCGCTTCGCATGTCAGCAATGGTGCGGTCAATTGTTCCGCGATATGTTTCGCCCAATCATTGTATTCATCGTTGCTGCTGACAAAAGCGACGAGAAAACCGGTGTCCGCGATGCCAATCATGATCGCGAAAATCCTTTTCGACTGGATAAATTTCGCGGCAAGCCGCGAATGCTTCCGGCAAGGCGCATAAATCGTTTGTCAACTTTCGTTGTTTTTGCTTTTTCCAACTGCTCGCGAACAATTTGGCTTTGCGACAGGCCGGTGCGCGAAGCTGTTTCTTCAAGCCACGAAGAAAGCTCTTCATTAATACGAACTGTGATTGTCTGACTCATTTGCCAGAAATGTAATCACTTTCTGAAATATTTCCAAATTAAAAATATCCCGCTTTCTTGCGGTCTTCCATCGCGGCTTCGCTGGCCTTGTCATCGGCGCGGGAGCCGCGTTCGGTCACGCGGGCGGCGGCGATTTCGGCGATGATGTCATCCACGGAATCCGCCGGCGATTCAACCATGCCGGTGCTGATGATGTCGCCAATGGTGCGAACGCGCACGACCAGTTCCTTCACCGGCTCCTTGTCTCTGGGAGGCAGCAAATCATTGACGGGCAGCCACTGACCGTTGCGGCGGACGCATTTCCGGGAGTGACTGAAGTAAATCGTTGGCACTTCGAGGCGTTCGCGCTTGATGTATTCCCACACGTCCATTTCCGTCCAATTCGAGAGCGGAAAGACGCGCATGTGTTCGCCGGGATTGACGCGCGCATTGTAAAGATTCCAGATTTCGGGCCGCTGATTTTTGGGATCCCACTGGCCGAAACTGTCGCGGAAACTGAAGAAACGTTCTTTGGCGCGGGCCTTTTCCTCGTCGCGCCGCGCGCCGCCAATCAAACAATCGAATTGAAACTCCTCGACGGCGGCGAGTAAGGTTGGGATTTGCAACTGGTTGCGGCTGATTTCGCCGGGTCTTGGCACGGCAATGCCTTTGGCAATAGCCTCTTCGACTTTGCGGACAACAAGTTTCGCGCCCAGTTCCGTTGCGCGGCGGTCACGAAATTCATTGAGTTCGAAAAAGTGATGTCCCGTGTCAATGTTGAGCAGGGGCATGGGGATGTCCGATGGACGGAAAGCTTTTTCCGCCAGGCGCAGCAAACAGATGGAGTCCTTGCCGCCGGAAAACAGCAAGGCGGGCCGGTCGAATTCCGCCGCGACTTCGCGCATGATGTGAATCGCCTCGGTTTCCAGATACTGCAAATGGTCCAGATGGTATGAATTCATGTCGCGTAGCGCCCGGGTCTGGCGTCTGGGATCTGGGGTGTTTCATCGGTTGTCGAGCGAACGTATGAGCCCGCTTATCAATTTGCCAGTTTGAATACATTGTAATTGAAATTTCTCTTGTTCGGTCGCGTTAATAAATTTGTTGTCGAGCAACACATAGCACATCGAACGGACCTCACCGCACGACCTGCGAGCTATGTAATACGCCTGTTGTTTTTCCGCAACGTGCAGACTTTCCCAGCCTTCGGCGACATTATTCATCACGGAGACCGCCGCGCGCTGGAGTTGATCACGGAGGCCAAAATCTTTTGCCAACCGATCGCGGCGGCAGAACGAATAAACCACATCCGTCAGCTCGCGCGCTGACTTCCAAGCTTCCGAATTTTCAAACGGTTCGTTCATTTCGTCCCTTGAACCTAGATCCCAGATCCTAGAGCCTGTGATCCCCAACTGGCGTGCAGACCGCACTCGCGTTTGTCGTCGGCCTTTGCGGGATCGAAATAATCCCACTCGTTCGGCAGGTTGTGTTGTTTGAGGTAATTTTCCATGTCGGCGTCGCTCCAATAAAAAACCGGACTGACTTTGAGCGCCCCAAAATTCTTGTCCGCGGAAACAATGTCGAGTCCGGCCCGATTGGGATTCTGCACCTTGCGCAGCGCGGTAATCCAGACGGTGGGCGCCAACTCCTTCATGCCGCGTTGGAACGGCTCCAATTTCATCAGCGCGCTGAATTGTTTCAGGGCTTGCTCATCGTCAGTGGACGGAATGTCGCCGTGGAGCGCGTCGCGGTGGGCGGCGGAGATATTGGGCAGGTACGGCTTGAGGTTTAGCTTGAGCTGTTTTTTTAATTCCTCCGCGTGTTTGTAAGTCGCCGGGCGGTTGTAACCGTGGTCCACCCAGAGCACTGGAATGTCCGGCTGCACCTGCACGCACAAATGCAAAATCACCGCTTCGTAAGGACGGAAATTCGTCGAGACCAAAGCGCGGTCGTTTGCCTGGGCAATGGCCCAGCGGATGATTCCGAGCGGCGGCTTGCCGCGCAATCCGGCGTTGGCTTCGGCGATTTGGTCCGGGTTCATTCTAAAACAACGAAGCAACCAGGAAACTTTGTTGCCTCGTTTCTTGGTGGTTAATTCATCTTCTCGTTTAGAAAGACGCGGTCACACCAGTCTCCAAAACGCTCGCCACGATTCCGTTCCTTCGCGTATCGTGCCAGCACAGGGCGGAGTTCATTTTCAATGTCAGCGTCCTTGACCACGTCCTTCCAGACGCGGTTGAGCCGTGTGCCGGCCACGTCGCTGCCAAGCCAGATTTGGTAGCGTCCCGGCGCCTTGCCGACGAATCCGATTTCCGCCAGGTAAGGGCGCGCGCAACCGTTCGGACAGCCGGTGGAGCGGATGATGATTTCCTGTCCGGCCAGCCCGACCTCGGCGCAAAGTTTTTCAATGCGATCCACCAACCCCGGCAACATGCGTTCCGATTCGGCGAGCGCCAAACCACAAGTGGGCAGGGCGGGGCAGGCCATCGCCGCCGCGTGCAGCACGCTGGCTTGATCCTCGGTTTTGACGCCGTGTTCGGCGAGCAGCGCGTTGATGCCGGTTTTATCGGACTCGGCAACGTTCGCCAGGATGACGTTCTGGTTCGCCGACAGCCTGAATTCGAGGATGGAAAATGTGTCAGCGATTTGGCGCAACGCCGTTTTCAACCGGCGGCCTTCCACGTCCTTAACGCGGCCGGTTTCCACAAAAATCGTCAGAAACCATTTTCCGTCCGTTGCCTTGTGCCAGCCGTAGAGGTCGCCGGTGCTGGTAAATTTGAAAGGCCGGGCGGGTTCAAGCTTGAAACCGGCACGCTGCTCGATTTCCGCGCGCGTCCAGTCCGCGCCGCGCTCCTGCACGATGTATTTGAATCGGGCGTGCTTGCGGTCGGTGCGGTCCCCGAAATCGCGATGAATGGTCACCGCGGCTTTCGCCACGTCTTCAAGCCGTTCCGGCTTGAAAAAGCCCAGCACGTCGGCGAGGCGCGGATAGGTTTGTGTGTTGCCGTGACTGCGGCCCATTCCGCCGCCGACGGCAAGGTTGTAGCCGACCAGTTGGTCATTCTCGACGATGGCGATGAGGCCGACGTCGTTCGTTAACACGTCAATGTCGTTGACCGGCGGGATGGCCAAGGCGAACTTGAATTTTCGCGGCAGATAGGTTTTGCCGTAGAGCGGATCCACAAAATCTTTGTTGGCGGGGTCATCGAGATTGAGTTGCACGCCGTCAATCCAGATGCCGTGGTAGGCCGGTGTTCTGGGCGCAATTGTCCGGACGACGCGCTGGCAATCTGCAAAAACCTGCTCACGCGCCTTCGTGTAGGCGGGCGTCGGCGCCGCCAGCACATTGCGGCAAACATCGCCGCAGGCGGCCAGCGTACAAAGCAATGATTCATTGATGCCTTTGATTACCGAACGCAGGTTGGATTTCAAGATGCCATGGAACTGGATGGTCTGGCGGGTGGTGAGGCGCAGGGTGTTGTTGCCGTAACGGGCCGACAAATCGTCGAATTTGCGCCATTGATTGGCCGTCATCACGCCGCCGGGAATGCGGCTGCGCACCATCATGATGTAATGCTTGCCGGTCTTGCGCAGGTCGCGGTCGTCCTGCTGGTAGCAGCCGTGAAATTTCAAAAACTCGTAGTCGTCCTGGGAGAAATGGTCCGCGCCCGCGTCGGCGAGAGTCGCGGCAATGGCGCCCGCCACCGTCGGGATCGCGGCTTTGATGTCTTCATTGTGCGTCAATTTGACTGGCGCTTCGGTGCTCATAAACGAACAAATAGAATAACCGAAGGTGACTACCTGTTCAAGCGCGGCTTGCGAAGCAATGAGGAAATGCTAAAAGCTGAGGGCTAAACGCTAAAACAACAAACTTTAGCCTTTGGCCTTCTTATCTATGGTCGTGAATATGGCGATGAGTTGTCGGGATTCATCAAGCAGTTCGGTCATCCTGTCAGCGGGAACGCAGCCGCTGTCCACGATCAATTCGAGCCAATATTCTGTTTCATCAATTTCCTTCAGGCAGTCGCCAATCTTAGAAATGAACTCAGCCTTGGAACGAGCGCGTGATGCTTCGCGGTAATTCGCGCCGACTGAAGTTCCTGAGCGCAAGACTTGCCTGCCGAGTACTTGCGCCACGCTATCGTTCTTTGGCAGTTTCGAATACATACGGACGATTCGAAGTGCGAGTGCCTTGGTTCTCAGTTTCAAATCCTGAGGTTTCATGTTGGGAAAAACTAAATGCTAAAAGCTAAAGTAAATCTCAGCCTTCAGCCTTCGGCCTTTAGCCTTTGCTTTTCTCACGTCGCCGGTACGAATCGCTGCAGCCCCAACGTCGCGCCGAACAGGATAAGAAATATGATGCTCAGTTCGCGCGGACATCCCGGCGCGACCGCCAGCCAGTCCACAAAAACAATTCCCGCCAACAGGCCGGAAACGATTCGTCCCACGTTCATTCCGCCTCCCTGAAAAATTGGCCGTGCACAACGCGCCGCCCAAAGCACGAGAATGAGCGACAGCCAGATGGCCGGAGCGCGATTTTCCTCGGCGTCCATCAACATGGCCAAAGCGACCGGCACGGCCAGCAAGGCGAGCGGCCACCAGGGAATCGGCCTGCGCGAATTTTCCAGCCGTGCCACGTGGCTCAAGCCGGCGACGTAGAGCGCCAGCGCCGCGCCGCACCAAATCGGCCAGCCGGTCACACCCCAACTGGCGGTTGAACCGGCGATGACATAAATCCAGAACCGGCACGCGCCCATCAGCCACGGCGAGGCAGTGATGACCTTGTGGGTGGCGTCGTAAAGGACGATGCACACCAACAACATGAGCGCCAGCACGCCCGTCGTTTTTCCGATGGCAATCAAACTTAACATGCCCAGTGCCAGCCACGTTAGTCCCCACCACCAAACCGCCGGGAGCGAAATGGCTCTGGAAGGCACCGGTCGTTCGGGACGATGCTGGCGGTCAAAGTCCGCGTCAAACGCGTCGTTTAAAAACATGCCACCGAGGTAAAGCGCGCTAACGCCGAAAAGTAAGAACGGCAAATTTGAAAAAGTTTCGCCGCCACCCAGCCACCAACCCGCGAGGCAATTCGACCACACCGTCGGCAGGTTCGACACGCGGCCCAGAACGAACAACGTGCGGAGCTGGCGGACGAAAATTTGGTTCATTGCGCCGGAAGGAAAACAGAAACGGGCGCGACTGAAAAGGTTGTTTGGCAATGAAGAGCTAATGCGTACGACCTATTTTCATACTAGGCGGCATCTCATACTAAAAAGCGAACAACCGTAAAATCACAAGCCAGCCAATGACTAAGCCCGTGAGATCGCCGAACAATGCTCGAAACGACTGCTTGAGACGTATGGAAAAGGACACTGGCCACGCGGCGAGGATAAGGAGAACAATGGCGCTTGGGGACAAGCCAAGCAAATGAAATAGGAGTCCTGTAGCAAGGATAGCTCCGAAGCCGTGTAATATGTCCAGGCAGATATGCACGATGCGGTCTGGCATTGACATCTTTATGCTCCCACGGTATGACCATGCAAAAGCTCCCTCCAAATCTTGGGTCACAGTTGCCACATCTGACCCGCCGAGCAATCCTACATTGCGGAATACCCCTACAATTCTTGAAAGTGGCCAGATAAGAATGTTGCCGAACAACGAACCAGCTAAAGTCGGGATACCGACTACAACAAGTGTATATGCGATGAATGCTTTGATGGTGCGCAATGCCGCCTAGCCGTCCAATAAGGCATCTATCTCCCGCGTGAATTCCAGAGCCTTGGCAACGAAAGCATCGGCTTTGCTGTCGGTAGCTTTGGCCTTTTCCTCAAACATCTGTGCTTTAATTTCCCCTTCAGTCACTTCTGGGGTCTCTGCTTCGGGTTCAGGATTTAGTGACTGGGCCTTTACCCAAGCTCTGGCGGCGTCTTTGAGTGCTTCAACTTTGGACTCGGCGGCTGCGGCGATCGCCAACAGAGTCGCAAGCTTATAGTCGCGGGCGAACTTTTTGAAGGTCTGGCAATAGAAGTTGAAACACGCTCCAGCCTCAATATAAAACTCTTCATCGTGATTCACAGTAGCAGACTCCAAAGCCCCAAACGCAGCGACGAGGTTATCGAAGCTCGCGGCTAGAGTCTCCATGCCGGCGGTATATGCGTCCAGGTCGGCTTCGGTGTAAGGAGCAAAATCACCAGCCGTATAGGTGGCAGACTCCTGCTCATAGATTTTCAAAGCATTAGTTTTGCCGTGGCGGCATGCCATAATTATGCCACAATGCTTGGCGCGGGTGTCGTGCGATTTGATGGCCTCTTGCGATTGTTCGTAACGGGAGCGGGCGGTATTGAAAGCATCGCGAATGGCAATAGGAATGCCATTGCCTTTTGCTCCTTTGAAAAGAGATTTTAGATTGTTGATGAGGCTCATTTGTATGCTCAACGCCGCCTAACGACCAGAGTTCAGACACAGGCGCGGGAAGTGATGCTGCGACGAAGCCGGGGAGCAGCGAATCTCCCACGCCGTCCAAAACTGAAGGTGCAGCGCCTGTTGCCTGCAGCGATTTGCTAGCTTGCGTCTTTCGCTTAAAACATGAAATCCACTCATCTGCTTTTGGTGTAGATGCAGACAGCTATCAATATGACGGTCACCGCCAGCAGCAAATAGACAACAATCTCACGGCGATTGCAATTCTTGCGGCGGATCCGCTCTTTGCCTTTTTGCTGCTTCAAATAATCCAAATGTGCCTTACAAACCGCATCATTGGTAAAGAAATCCTTCGGAGCCGGACTGGACAAAATATAGTAATGCAAACGAATGGAATAGAAATTGAGCAACAACAACAGCAATGATATGGTGCAACAGCCCAAAATTCCCAGGAGCGGCCAAACAGGAACATCTGTCCCGAATCCAGCGATGATGGCTGCCGCGCCAACAAAAACTCCATCAACTCCCACGAGTGCTGCCCACAATGCCAAATTGCACGACAGGCCGCGGTCAATATACACATCGTTGCTTGAAGCGAGCAATTTTTCCGCATCCGTCATAGGGTGTAAATCATTCATACGCTCGCCGCAGGCTAACATTGTATTAAGCCAAGCCGATGTTGGCTAATTCTGATAGGAGACAATCGGTCACACCCATGACCGAAAGGTTTTGGCGCAAATGGCACATATTACCCCCATTGTCCAATACCATGAATGAATCTTCCCAGAACCATCCTGCCGCGCAAGGGTAAAATGCCCAGTGAGAAATCCGCTGGAAAACCGATCAGGCCAGCCCGCGTTCCGCGAGTTGCGGGAGCAACCATTCATATTCCGCCGCAAGTTGTTCGGCGACGCTGCGACTTTTCAGTTCCGGCGGCAACACCTCCCAGGTGTAGGTTTCCATTTCCAGATGCGAGCAGAGGGCCGGACATTCCGCGAGCAAATCCAGCACCGCCAGCAGATGATCGTTCGTGGTTTCAAACGGCGGTTCGGTGGGCGCATGCAATGGAATGTGAAAATGGATCCGCCATTCGGGCAAATTTTCAATGGCCGTGTCTTGCGTTTCATAAGGCTCACCCGCCAGCGCTTCATCCAGGTCCGTGTAAATAATCCGCTGGCCGTCCTGGCGCCGGATGACAACCTGATGGAAATAAACGTCGTCGGCAAAGGCGGTGAGCGCCCGGCGCGCATCCGCCGTGGGCCGTAGTTTGAGAGCCGAACTGACGTGAATCTTGCTGATTTTGATGCCGTGATGGTACAGGCATGAAATGGCGTTCTGCGGTTCTTCAAAATTCACGGCGAAGTGGCAGGTGTCGTAATTCACGCCGAGATGTTCGGCCAGGCGCGGATCGCGGGGATGCTCGGTGCGCAACCGGTCAAAGAGATGGATGGTTTCAGCGCTGCTCTCGAGCAAACAGAGCGGTTCGGGTTCGAGGCCAAGATGCAACTTCCTGCCCGTTTGTTCGCTCAGATGCGCGATGTGCTCTACGCAGTGCCAGAGGTTATTACGGACAGTTTTGAGCGCGTCAGCGTGGAGGTGGAACCCTTTGAAGGAACCGGGCAGGGTGCTGACGCTGCCTTCAATGCCTGCGGGCATCAGTTTTGCCAGTAGATCAAAAAGCAGGTTGGTATAGGCCAGCCGCTCCGGCGAGGTCCAGTCCGGCAGGTAAACCTGCTCCTTCACCCGCGTCCCGTGAAATTGCTCGAACGGAAAACCGTTGATCGTGAAAACATAACAATCGTTTTGCGCGAGCCAGCGTTGAAATTCCAACAGCGCGGCGGGGCTGCTCAATGCGTGCGCGGCGCGATTGCCCAGGCGCAGGCCAATGGCAAACGGTTTTTTGGGGCAGACCCGTTCGCGGACGGCGAGCGTATGGGTTTTTAGCGAGTCAAACGTCTCGTGCCACGTTTCGCCGCGATGAACGTTCGTGCAGTAGGCCAGGTGCAGACCGTGATTTAATCGCATGACCAAAGGTTTTTCAGGCTGTCTGCTTTTGCTTCTGTTCCGGCCCGGTTCTGGAGGCACAACCGATTCACGCTTGTTCCGGGTCCGTGTTTGAAAGATGCGCCAAAATCAGGTTTTGGCAAGATGCAAACTGGCGTTGACATGTTTGGCGGAAATGTTTAACTTGCCGCAAAACTGAATTGACCAACCCATGTTGATTCGCATTAGTCTGATTGTGGCAATTGTCGCGGCGCTCCTCGCGGGCGTACTGAACATTTTTCAGGTTCGGGACAAAATTGACACGCTGATCACCCAGCGCAACGATTTCCACAGCGAAAGGGATCAGGCCAGAACCCAACTGGCCAGCACGCGGCAAGAGTTGTCCAAGACAAAGGATGATTTGACGCAGACCCAGCAGGATTTGACCAACACCATGACTCAGCTCACCAAGGCCGAGGCCGATGTCAAAGTGCAAACCAAACGCGCCGACGAATTGACCGACAAGCTCGCGAAGACTTCCCAGGAACGGGATGACGCTCAAAACCAATTGGCGGCCTACAGGGCGACGGGCTTTTCGGCCGATCAAGTGGGCGGATTAAGCAAGGATCTCAAATCCACCCAGGCCGCGTTGGAAGCGGTCAAGGAGGAAAATGGCGTTTTGCAGCGCACCGTTAGTCGTTTGAACAACCAGGTTGCCCAATTGATCGGAACAAGCAATATCGTCGTCATTCTGCCCGCCAACCTGAAAGGCAAGATCGTTGCCGTGGATCCCAAATGGGATTTCGTGGTGCTGAATATCGGCGGAGACCAGGGCGTATTGGAAGACGGCGAATTGCTCGTCAGCCGTGATGGCAAGCTCGTCGCCAAGGTCATCGTTCGCAGTGTTGAGAAGAACCGCAGCATTGCCAATATCGTGCCGGGTTGGCAGCTCGGCGACGTGATCGAGGGCGACGAAGTCACTCCGGCACATCCGGCTTCTTGAAATGGGACCTCCAGCCGTCAAATGGCTTTTGCTGCTCATGTTGGGTGTCATTCTCCTCGGAATCACCGGCTGCGAAACGAACGAACCCGAAAATGCCTCCGTTCGCCCGTGGAACTCGCCGCAAAGCTGGGAGGGCAGCTCGCCGATGCTTAATCAGCAGCACGAGTAGTTCGTCGCAGCAAATCAGCCGGTGACTTTCATCAGGCGGGTGGGAGTCAGGATAAAATCCATCCGGACATCAAGTGTTTCAGCCGGCACTTCTTTCACAATTTGTTCATCAAAGGCAACGCCGCATTTGATACCGCGCACACCGGCCAGCAATCGGTCGTAAAATCCCTTCCCGCGACCAAGCCGGCAACCACCCAAATCGAAGGCAACACCCGGAACGAGAACCAAATCTAAATCGGTCAGCGGTATTTCGATGCAACTGGCCGTCGGCTCGCGAATGCCAAATTGGCCCGTCACAATTTCCCTCCGCAAATTTTGCACGCGGCACGCGGCGTAACGCTGGCGCTGGGAGTCAAATCGGGGCAGGGCGACAATCTTCCCGATGGCCAGCGCTTCCGCCAGCAACGGCCAGACATCCACTTCGTTCGGCAACGGCGCAAAAAACACAATTGCGGCTGAGGTATTCCAAAGCGGTTGCTGGAGCAGAAGCGCGCGGACTTTTGCCGAAGCCATGTCTCTTTTCTCAAAAGACAGGTTTTTCAGGACGCCCCGAATTTCAGAGCGAAGCATCGCCTTTGTTTGGTCCGATCCGTGTTTATCCGTGTCCATCCGTGGTTTATTTCTTCTTTTTTGCCTGTGCGAATTGCTCTCGCCATTTTTCAACGCGCTCCTTGATTTTCTTTTCCACACCTTGTTCGGTCGGCTCGTAATAAATCTTGTCGGTTCCCAGATAATCCTGCGCCACGAAATGTTCCGGATGGTCGTGCGCGTATTCGTAGCCCTTGCCATGACCCAGCCGTTCCGCGCCTTTGTAATGCGTGTCGCGCAAATGTTCCGGCACCGGCAGCGTGCGGCCGGACTTCACATCGGCCAGCGCGGCATCAATGGCCAGGTAAGCGCTGTTGCTTTTGTTGGCGGTGGTGATGTAAATCGTCGCCTCGGCCAGCGGAATGCGCGCTTCTGGCCAGCCAACAAATTTCGACGCCGACAACGCCGCATTCGCCAGCACCAGTGCCATCGGATCGGCCAGCCCGACGTCTTCCGCCGCGCAAATCACGATGCGCCGTGCGATGAACCGCGGGTCTTCGCCGGCGTGAATCATCTTGGCCAGCCAGTAAAGCGCCGCGTCCGGGTCGCTGCCGCGCATGGATTTGATGAACGCGGAAATCGTGTCGTAGTGCGCGTCTTCGTCGTCATACACCACGGCTTTTTTCTGGATGCTTTGTTCGGCGGCGGCGAGATCAATATGAACGACGCCCTTTTTGTCCGGTGCGGTTGTCAGTGCGGCGATTTCCAGCGCGTTCAACGCCTTGCGCGCGTCGCCGTCGGCGATTTTGGCCAGATGCCGCAAGGCGGTTTCATCGGCCTGGATTTTCAGGTAACCGAGGCCGCGCTCGGCGTCGGCCAGCGCGCGTTGCAGAAGAGAAAACAATTCCTCCTCGGTCAAAGGACGCAATTCAAAAATCTGCGAGCGCGAAACGAGCGGCGAGTTGACAAAGAAAAAAGGATTGTGCGTCGTCGCGCCGATGAGCCGCACCACACCGCTTTCGACGTCCGGCAGCAACACGTCCTGTTGCGCCTTGTTAAAGCGATGGATTTCGTCAATGAACAGAATCGTTGGCTGCCCGGTATTTTCGAGGCGGTTGGCGGCGGCGGCAAGGACGCGGCGCATGTCAGCCACGTTGGATTCCACACCGCTCAGGCGCTCGAATTTGCTTTTGGTCTGGCGCGCAATGATTTGCGCGAGAGAGGTCTTGCCGGTGCCCGGCGGCCCGAAAAAAATCAGCGACTGGATGCGGTCCGCTTCAATAGCCCGGCGCAGCAATTGTCCCGGCGCGAGGATGTGCGTCTGGCCGGCGAACTCATCGAGGCTGCGGGGGCGCATTCGCGCAGCGAGCGGCTGGTTGCGGAGAGATTTTTCCGCGGCGGGCGCGGATTTCTCTTCCAGCCGATTTTCAACCGGAGCGGAAAATAAATCGTCGCGCGGCATGGGCAAAAGATAGTCCCTTGAAAAGACAACCGCAATCAGTGAAGGAGAAGACGAAGCCGGGGAGAAACCGCAAATCGTAAATCTGAAATCGTAAATAAAAAAACCCCGCCTTTGCCGTGCGCGACATGATCCTTTGAACATGTTTTACAACATGCGGGGTCGCCGGACTGCTTTCGACTTCCAGTGAAGGCGTGTCGGCCACAGTCACAGATTGGCCCCATTGATCGTTTTACTACGGTTCAAGGATTTGCTGCTAACCACGAACAGGGCAGGGTAAATCGGGTTTTCAATCAAAGATCAAATTCGTGCTTCAACTGTATCAACATCGGCTCACTCGATCGTTTTCTCAAGAAATATTTTGTAATTTTTTTTGTGTCGCGCGAACGCTTGTGCTTGTTTAAGCATTTAGCCTGCCATAAAGTAAACATTTTGAATCATTCCACCTCCACCGTCACTACACTTAGGATTTTTATTTCGCGATGTTGCAGCCATCGGCCAAACAGTTGGAGCGTCTGCCAGTAAATGAATGCTGCCGCGGTGGCCAGGGCGAGGGAGAGAATCAGGTCAATCGGAATCAAGACTGGCAATCCGGCTTTCTGCCACAGCCATCCGGCCAAAGGCGGCACGAACACGGGCGATATCAAAGGCAGAAAAAGGAACTGGCGCAATACCACGGTCAGCGTGGCCAGACCGGACATTTTGGTGGGTTTCATGGAACCGGGCTGAATGCGCCAGGGTGCCAGGATCGAAAGCAAATTTCCGCCGGTGGCCGCGAGCAGTAAAATTGTCACCAGTTGAAGCAGGGCGGCAAGAATCATCGGCACAGACAAGTGCAGCCGGATTGAGATGAACCCCAGCACCAGCAGTGCGAGGATCGCGCTGGCGGGCAGGCACGCCAGATTTTTTCCGAGCAGAATCAGCCGCCGTTCCGCCGGTGAAAGCATCAAGGCGCGGAAGGCGTCGCGGTCAAAGCCGAATTGGTTCGCAAAAAATTGAACGAGGGTGAATACGGAAAATGCCATCGCGCCGGTGGCGATGAACGGTTTGACCGCCTCGTTTGGTTCCGGCCTGGCCCCGGAAAAGAACATGACGCCGAAAAGAATCAGCATGATGAACGGAAATCCCCAGGCCATCTTCACCTCCGGCGCACGCAGCATCGAACGAAAGGAAGCCAGCGCAAGTGCGGTGGCTTGTTCCGGGACAGCCGGAAGACGCAACTCCAGCAAACGGCCTCGGGTATGGACAGGCGCGGTGGCGGCGGTTGCCGGAGCAGTGGGTTTGACCCGTGCGGCGGCCATTCCGCCGGCTTGGCCATGATAAAATTTTACCGTGGTGCGATACGCCCGGCGCAGGCCAAGCGCGCCGATGGCCAGGCAGCCAACGGTGCCGAACACCGCGGGCAGGGGATGTCCTCCCGCAAGCGCCTGCGCTCCCACCGGCAACCACAGTGGCGGAATGAATTTCTGCGCGGCAAGGAGCTGATTGAATTTTTTCCGTTCCGCAGAATTGCGCGCCTGCCATTCTGCGCTGCTAACCGGCTGCCGATTGGGACGTTGAATCACATTGAAATAGAGGTTGGGGGCCTGACCCAGCATGATGAACGCCAATGTGATGCCCATGATGATCGTGCGGCGGCGGCGCGGGTTGGTCATCATCGCCGCCAGCCAGCCGCGCAGGCAATAGGTCCACGCAGTAATCATGAAAACCATGCTCAACGCGAGCGGAATCACCAGCGACATTTCAAAGCCGCGCGTGATGATCAAGCCGATGGCCAGGCCCAGCATTGCCGGCACGCAGATGACGATGCTCAACGCCAGAAGCGATACGAGATAGTTGATGACAAACATTTGGCCAAGGGCGACCGGCAAATGCATCAATCGTTGAAGATCAATGGTCTCCGAACGTTGCAGTTCGGTCAGCAGGCCAATCATCCAAAAGATGAGGAACGCGAACGTAACGCCAAACCAGACGAACATCACCGTCAGCGGCGGAGCGGTGCGCAATCCATAAATCGCACCAACCAGGCCGCCAGCGAAACTGAGCAGGCCCAGCACAAGTCCGGCCCCGCCGATAAGCACGGCAATCACCGCGCCCAAGCCGCCGCTGCGCATCCATTGATTGCGGGTGAGCCGCCAGCGCAGCCAGACAATCGTTTTAATCTGTTCCCGGTTCATTCCAGCCAGCTCAATTTTTGCGTTTCATGTTCGCCTTCGCCAACGACGGCGAGAAATTTGTCCTCCAGCGAGCCGCTGCGGCGCAATTCCTCCATTGTGCCCTGATGCACCAGCTTTCCCTGGGCAATGATGCCCACGTCGGTGCAGAGTTTTTCCACAATCTCCAGCACGTGCGAAGTCAGAAAGACCGTCGCGCCGCGGCTGACACATTGTTTAAGCGTGTCGCGCAAGACCCGTGAAGCCACGGCGTCCACGCCTTCAAACGGTTCGTCCAGAAACAGGAGGTCTGGATTGGGAATCAACGCTGCCGCCAGGGAAAGTTTCTTCTTCATGCCGTGGGAAAATTCCAGCGTCAATTTCTTCTCCTCGTGTTCGAGGTTCATCATCATGAGCAGCTCATCGCAGCGTTCGCGCACCGTTTCCCGCGGCAAAAGGTACATGCGGCCAATGAACGTGAGGTACTCGCGCGCCGTTAAATTGTCGAACAAGGCGAGATTTTCCGGCACGACCCCGATCCGGCGTTTCACTTCCAGCGCGCGTTTGGGGTCGCTGATGTCCTCGCCGAGGATGCGGATGGAACCGGAAGTTGGCCCCAGCAGACCGGTCAGCATCTTGATGGTCGTGGATTTCCCCGCGCCGTTGGGACCCAGAAAGCCGTAAAAGCGCCGGGTTTCGACCAGGAGGTTTAATTGATTGACGGCGCGAAACTGCCCGAAGTCACGCGTCAGATTGAGGGTCTCAATGGCGGCGCTCATGGAATGCGATGTACGGGAAGCTAGGCCGCTACTAATTTCAAATCAATTGCAAAATCAGCCGGAATACTTGCAAGTCACCTGACGCCGGCGGGTTGATTTAGACTCACGCCCATTCAGGTAGGGTCATCGCGCTGCGATGACCGGACGGCGCAGCGCGCCGTCCCCACCCGAGATTGTTTTACGATGATGACCAGTGCGCAAATCAGGCCGTCCTTGCCCGGCCCTTGCAAGTCAAAGCAGCACGTCAGCGTCTTATCTTGAGCCTCGGCCTAATCCTAATATTAGTGCCTGAAATTTTCTGAAAAGTTTCTGTTCCCCTTGCGCCAAAAGTAACTGTTACCCGAGAGCAGGTATCGTTGTGCCAAAAGGGTGTTACCCGATGGCTCTTGTTTTTGGTTAACTGTTTCGGCGCTTCGAAGCGAGCTAAAACGAGCAGGGGGGCGAGCTTTGAGCCTCAGCTCGCGCCCCCCTGCGGTCGAAGGTTCGTTGGACTTGCGTCCCTGGTTTTTTTGGATCGAGAGCACCGGTTTTCTTAGTTGGGGTTTCGACGGATCGCCGAGATCTGCTTGAGACTACGCTCCACCGTTTCTTTCAAGGCAAAGGGGTTCAACCGGGCCTTGTGCTGTCGCAGCCGTTGCTTGGTGGTTTCGGCCACCTCAGCGCTGGCCAGCACGCGCGCCAGGGGCGTTTGAGCCTGTCGGTAAACGCGCCGCACCTTCCCCGCTTCGCGCTCCTGGTGATCAAGTTTGAGGCTCGCATGAAAGTAATTGAGCAACTGTCCATAAGCTCCCTTGACCAGCGCATTGATCGGCTCCACCACCTCCGGATTGTCATGCCGTTCATACCCAAAGCACTGTCGAACATGGGTCCAGTTCTTCTGCTCCACATGCGCATTGTCGTCTTTCTTGTTCGGCCGGCTGCGCGTCATGAACACCGGCTGCGGCCGCTTCTGCAGCCACTTAAGCACATGATGGTTTATAAACTCTCCTCCGTTGTCGCTGTCCAAACCCAATAACGAAAAAGGCAGGCTGGCTTCCACATCCTGCAATGCCACCAGCGTTCCAGCCTGGCCCCGTCCCCACATCGCCCGCACTTCCACCCACGTCGTGGCGTAATCCACCCCATCGACCATCCACACAAATTCCCCGGCCACACTGCCGCCGCACAGCGCCACTGTATCGACCTCCAACCACCCCGCTTTGCCTTCCTCCCACAGACTGCCGCGAATGGGAATCTGCTGGCGCAACAACGTTCCGGGTCGCGTCAGCGACCGGCCTCGGCCTTTGTGCACGCAACGGTGCCAGCAGTCGGTCCAGGGTTCGCCCGCTGGCCAGCAACAGCTTGTCCCGCACCTCTCCGGGCATGGGCCGCTCGTATTGCTCGTAGGCCGGAATCCACTCCGGTAACATCGCCACCAGGCGCCGCCCACACGCATAGTCCGTCGCTTGCCAGATCGGCCTCAGCCATGGCACCAGCAACTGCGGCTCATACTCCACAGGACGACCGCTCAGAATCACGGGACCTCTCCTGAGCGCGGGCGCGCCTAATGCCCGAATCGCTGACTTGCGATGATAGCCCAGCAACTCCTGCGCTTGATCCAGCAGCTTGCGTTTGTGTTCCGCGCCAGCCGTTTCGTAACGCCGCCGCAGCTTCCTCAATACCTCTTCCCGTGTCGGTTGACTGATCATTTTATCCATTCCGGCCACGGTAACCCGACTTCTGGCACAACGTATCCCTCAGACCGTCTTTCTGCCCCTCCCAGGGTAACAAAACTTTTGGCGCAATTCGCTGTTGACGGCTGTTGTATTATTTGGTTTACTTCCAATTGTTAGACTTCAGATTGGCGCCTTCTTAACGGGGTGAATCAAACTTCAGACTCGTGCCTTAAAAGGGGATGCTGGACTTCAGATTCGTGCCCTAACGGGGTGTGCGGTTCAAGGGTCCGCAATCGAGTGGTTGCGGAGGTTTAAGGCAGATGGTCGGGCCGCCATCTGCGTGACGAATCGTCCTGCGGGACAGACGCGCGGCGATTCTCAACCCGATGAATACTTGAGCGCCTGCTATCATCAGCGAAAAGCCGTTCGGGCTTCCCGCTCACTCCTTCTTGTGTCCGCAACCCGGCTGGCGCGGGCAGCGCCTCCGCCCGGTTTGAACCTTCAACTCAGTCCATGACCACCCGGCTCAAATATCACCTTCGGGCGACGTTGCGGGTCGCCGTTATCACAGCCGAATTGCCGCCTCGGCCACGAATCCTTTCGTTGGCGGCGCAACCTTCATCTCAAACCTTCAATCCTTCGTTATGAAAGCCTTCAACCAAACCAAAAGAATGAAAACTATGAAAACTCGTTCATCTCTCGCTTGTCTCCTCGCGGTGGCCTCGTTGATAGGCGCCGCCCTCACTTCCCGCGCCATAACCTTGGTCGTGACCAATCTGGCGGACAGTGGCCCGGGCACGCTGCGTGACGCCATCACCTTTGTCAACACCACTGCCGGCGGCGAGGTCATCGCGTTCGACCCGGCGCTCGACGGCCAGACCATCACGCTGACCACCGGTCAGATTCCGATTGCCACCAATCTCACCATTGACGCCTCCACTCTGCCCGACGGTATCACCATTTCCGGCAACACCAATTCACGTGTGTTGCAGATCGGTTCGGGAGCCAGCGTCACGCTGAACTCCTTGACCCTGGCGTCAGGCAGCGTCTCCAACGACGAGGGCGGAGCCATTTTGAATTCCGGCAATCTCATGGCGATCAACTGCCTGTTCACGAACAACACGGCGCGCGGCGGGGACGGCCAGAGCACCGGCAACAACGGCGGCGGCGGCGGCGGCGGGGCGGGGATAGGCGGCGCCATTTTCTCGTCTGGCACGGTTCTGACCCTGACCAATTGCGTCTTTGCTGACAACCGCGCGGTGGGTGGGCATGGCGGCAATGGCGAGGGAAATAGCGTTAACAATGATCCGGGCGGCAACGGTGGCGGCCCCAATTCGGGCGTGGGTGGCGCGCCCGGCAATCTAGGTGGCAACGGCGGTTACGGCGGCGGCGGTGGTGGCGGCAGTGGCGAAGGTTTTGTCGTCGGTTATGCCGGTGGTAACGGAGGCTTTGGCGGCGGCGGCGGCGGCGGCGGCGCCATGAGTGGTGGCGGTAGTGGCGGTGTCGGCGGCCAAGGCGGCACTTTTGGCGGCAATGGAGGTGCCGCGCTTTCTTCTTACTCCGGCGGCGGCGGCGGCGGGGCGGGGCTCGGCGGCGCGATTTTTGCGCAAACCGGCGCCGTCACAATCGTGAACTGCACCTTCGACGGAAATGTTGCGACCAATGGGCCGGGCGGGAACGGCTCGTTCATTTTCCCCGATGGCCGGCCTGGGCAGGGAGTGGGCGGAGCAGTGTTTTCCGCCAGCCCCGATCCGATCCTGTTGGACAATATTTTCAGCGGCAACGTGGCTTCAAGCTTCGCGCCGGATGTCTTGTCCCTAGTTTACACGCTGGCCGACAGCGGTCCCGGCTCCCTCCGCAATGCCGTGGCGGGCGCTCCGAACGGAGCCGCCATCGCGTTCGACCCCGCGCTCACCGGCCAGACCATCATGCTGACCAGCGGCCAGATCAGCATCAGTAACGATCTGATCATTGATTCTTCCGCCCTGGCGGCTGGAGTTAGAATCTCCGGGAATTCAAACTCGCGCTTGTTTCAAATCAGCCCGACCGCCAGCGTTACGCTAAAGTCCTTGACCCTGGTGTCCGGCAGTGTTTCCAACGACGAGGGCGGAGCCATTTTGAATTCCGGCAATCTCATGGCGATCAACTGCCTGTTCACGAACAACACGGCGCGCGGCGGGGACGGCCAGAGCACCGGCAACAACGGCGGCGGCGGCGGCGGCGGGGCGGGGATAGGCGGCGCCATTTTCTCGTCTGGCACGGTTCTGACCCTGACCAATTGCGTCTTTGCCGACAACCGCGCGGTGGGTGGGCATGGCGGCAATGGCGAGGGAAATAGCGTTAACAATGATCCGGGCGGCAACGGTGGCGGCCCCAATTCGGGCGTGGGTGGCGCGCCCGGCAATCTAGGTGGCAACGGCGGTTACGGCGGCGGCGGTGGTGGCGGCAGTGGCGAAGGTTTTGTCGTCGGTTATGCCGGTGGTAACGGAGGCTTTGGCGGCGGCGGCGGCGGCGGCGGCGCCATGAGTGGTGGCGGTAGTGGCGGTGTCGGCGGCCAAGGCGGCACTTTTGGCGGCAATGGAGGTGCCGCGCTTTCTTCTTACTCCGGCGGCGGCGGCGGCGGGGCGGGGCTCGGCGGCGCGATTTTTGCGCAAACTGGCGCAGTCACGATCGTGAACTGCACCTTCACCGGCAATGTTGCGACCAATGGGCCGGGCGGGAACGGTTCGTTCATTTTCCCCGATGGCCGGCCGGGGCAGGGTGTGGGCGGAGCGGTGTATTCCATCAGCCCCGGTCTGATGCTGGACAATGTTTTCAGTAACAACGTGGCTTCCAGCTTCGCGCCGAATGTCTTGTCCCTTGTTTACACGCTGGCCGATAACGGTCCTGGCTCCCTCCGTAATGCCGTGGCGGGCGCGCCGAATGGAACCACCATCAGGTTCGATTCCGCGCTCGGCGGCCAGACCATCACGCTCACCAGCGGCGAGATTTCCATCTTCAACAGTATGACTATAGAGGCGTCCAATCTAGCCGGCGGCATCATCATTGACGCCGGCGGCAACTCCCGCGTCATGGAGGTCACCAACGCCAATGTCACCCTCGATTCACTCACCCTGACCAACGGCCATGCCTCCGGCAACGGTGGCGGCATCTTGCTGGATAGCAGCGCTGCGCTTACAATGACCAACTGCACCGTCTCCGCCAATTCCGCCACCAGCGGTGGCGGCGGTATCGAAAACAACGGAGGCACGCTCACGGTCAACCAATGCACTCTCTCCGGCAATTCAACCGCCCAAAACGGCGGCGGCATTGACGTTGGTTCCGACAGCACGGTCACACTCTACAACTCCACCCTCTCCGGCAACTCCGCATCCGGCGGCGGCGGCGGCATCGAAAACTATCAGGCCACGAACACACTCATCAATTGCACCCTCTCCGGCAATTCCGCTGGCGGCGGCGGCGGCATCAATAACTATGGTGCTCTCACTCTGACCAACACCATCGTAGCCGGGAACACCGCTGCCACCGACCCCAACCTCTACCTCGACATCTCCGGCTCCTTCACCGGCGCGAATAATATCGGCAGCGGCGACCCGCTCCTCGCTCCGCTGGGCAATTACGGCGGTCCCACCCAAACCATGCCGCCGCTGGCCGGCTCGCCCACCCTTGACAAGGGCGATGATTCGGTTACCAACTTTCTGGCGACCGATCAGCGCGGTTACCCGCGCCGGTCGGGCACGCACGTGGACATCGGCGCGGTCGAGGCGCAGTATGCGCCCGCGAACAATCCGCCGAATCTGATGGGTTCCACTTTCTCCGCCGCTGGCGGCACCAACAGTTTCCAGTTCACGTTCACCAATGTGACGAACGCGGACTTCACCGTGCTGGCCTCCACGAATCTCGCCCTGCCGTTAACCAACTGGGTTGAAATCGGCAACGCGGCGCAGAACCCGCCCGGCCAATATCAATTCACCGATCCGGGCGCGACCAACATTTACCCGCAACGCTTTTACCAGGTGGTTTCGCCGTGAACGGGATTTGAAGTAAAACCAGCAAAACAAAATTAAAGAAAGGAAAATAAAACCATGAAAAGACAAATTGAAGCCAACATTTTGTCGGCGCTTTTGGGCGTCGCCTTCAGCGCTGAATCCTCGCGTTGTCCCACGGTGTTAAAAGGGGTCCAGCATCGAAAAACAAATTTCGCTCCCTTGGCAAGGTCTGCGCTCTCTTTCCACCGTGCGGGTTTCCTGTGGTGGATCCTGAGCGTGTGCCTCTTTGTACCCCTGACGAGGAGCAGCGCGCAGGTCCGGCTGGGGCTGCAGATGCCGAGTCTCGTACCACAACAAGTGGCCGCAACGGACACGGCCCCGCCGTCGCTGACGCCGGGAGAAACGCTCACCTTCACGATGCCCGACGCGGTCGGCGGGACGAACAATCCGGCAGTAATTGGCCTTGCCGGCAACATCGCAAGCCAGACGCCGCTGCGCGCCTTCGCTTACAGCGTTGTACCACTACAGTCATCATCCGCCAGCGCTTTCCAGTACAACGACTTCGCCATTCCGGTGTCCACGGTGCCCGGAGGCGTTGCCGACAGCGTTGTGTCGGCGCAGATCTCCGGCTCGGTGAGCGTGCGCGGCTTCCTCTTCGCGATGGGCGCTTCCGAGGCGACAGCAGGCGTGAACGTGGAGGTGTTGGACATCACCGACACCAACGCGCCACCGCAGGTCGTGAGTTCCCAGAGCATCGCCGAATACGAAGCGGATGCTGTCCCCTCCGGCTCGGTAGGCGGCAGCGTAACTTTGGCAGCCCAAGCTGGCTTCCCGTATGTCGGCTTGACGGGTGGAGGCTCGATTAGCGGCAGCCTTCGTGTTGGGCCCAGCCTGCAGTTTGTGAGGGACGACAAGACCTTTGGATTCATGGTGCTGTTGCGGCGCGGGCACGTTTATCGGGTGCAAACCGATTTGTCAGTGGACACCTCGGAGCGCGTCTTTGGCGGCACGGCCATCGCCAGCTTCTATTCGGCCGCCAGCGGGGGACCGGTTATCCCCAACGCCCTTGATCCCCAGCCAACGGCCGGCACGCCGGGCGCCGAGAATTCCTGGCTTTCGCTGCTTGACCCGATGGCAGGGAGCATCCCGGATCTACAGATTGCCAAGGGGGAGGCGGACGTCGTGTCCCGCAGTTTGAGCATCGCGGGCATAACCTATGACACTTCAATTTGGAACAATAGCGCTGATCAGGTGACTGGCGCGTTATTTGGATTTCTTTCGAAGGACCAAAAGGCCGTGATTTACCACGGGCACGACCTGTTGAATGTTTTATCTCCGAAGCTGCCGCTCACCATGGATGGTCTTGTGATGAACTCGCCGTTCCTTGCCGACCGAAACGAGGGCAATTTCGAAACCATCCCGTTGCCGGGCGTTGCGGTGGCGGGGCCCACGATTACGCTGGGCAACGACGTGGTCGGGTTGGCCGAGCAGGCAACCGACCGCACCATCGAAGAGAACCTGAGTTCGGGCGATCTGCTGGTAAGTTTGTACCTGCCCGCCGCGTTTGGCGGCGAGCTTGAACGCTGCACGGCCCTCGTGACCAGCCTCATCGCCGAATCGAAGGCGGCCGGCTATGACACCAGTGAAGCGGGGGAACACCTGGCTTTTGCCGTCAAGGAACAGGGCGAAGGCGAGTACAAGATGGCGTTCGAGCAGTTGCACGAGGCCTATGCGGGCCTGACGATGGAACGGGGCAGGTTTTCACATAGAGATAGAGATTGAAACTTCGTGGCAGGCAGGGCGGGCAGTCCTTTGCCCGCCGCTCGCTTCTGTTAACGAGCGCGTTCCGATTCACCACGTGTGCGCGGAACCTGCCCGGCCGGTATCAATTCACCGATCCGGGTGTGGCCAATTACCGGCAGCGGTTTTACCGGGTGGTTTCGCCGTGAACCAGAATCGGCGCAAAACTTCCGACTTGCCTAAAGCCGGCGCGTTGAGGCTGGTCTTCCTGCCCGACTTAATCGAACAACAAAGAAGCAAAGCCACGAAGTTTAAAATCATTTCCCCAGATACTTTGACGGATTGCGTATCCGATCGAGCCGTTCGGCTTCGAGTGTGTTTAGAACCACCCGCTGCCGCCTTTGCTGGATGGCGTTCGCGACTGACCGGGGAAGGAACCAGACCTGTTTGACCAGTTGGAAGACGGTCAGGCAAATGAGTTTCAAAATGCGCATAAAGTAGTGTCCGATGGTCGTGGCATGAAACGTTGTCTGCCGGCACGGGCCAATCGCCTGTGCCGACAATTCCTATAATGGGCCAAGCGTCTGCATTTACCAAGAACCATTTCCGGCTTCTGCTTTGGAGCGGGAAGGCGATCCGGCGTGCAAAACTTCCAACTCGCCTAAAGCCGGCAGGTTGATTTAGACTCCTGCCCGATTACGGTAGGGTCATCGCGCTGCGATGATCGGACGGCGCAGCGCGCCGTCCCTACCTCAGATCAATTTACATGATGACCAGTTCGCAAATCCGCCAGTCGTTTCTCGACTTTTTCAAGTCGAAGCAGCACACCATTGTTCCGTCCAGTTCGCTCATGCCTGATTCGCCGAACCTGCTGTTCACGAACGCCGGCATGAATCAGTTCGTCCCGATTTTTCTCGGACAAACGAAATGCCCGTACACGCCCGGACGCGCGGCGGACACGCAGAAGTGCATCCGCGCCGGCGGCAAGCACAACGACCTCGAAGACGTCGGCCTCGACACCTATCACCACACGTTCTTTGAGATGCTCGGCAACTGGAGCTTCGGCGATTATTTTAAGAAGGAATCGCTCGAATGGGGTTGGCAATTGCTAACCAAGGTCTGGAAATTCCCGGCGAAACGGCTTTATGTCACCGTGTATAAACCCGGCCAAGGCGAACCCTCCGAATTGGATCAGGAAGCCTACGATGTTTGGGCGGAAATTTTTCACCGGGAAGGGCTGGAGCCGAAATCACACATCGTCTTCGGCGGCAAAAAAGACAATTTTTGGATGATGGGCGACACCGGCCCGTGCGGCCCGTGCAGCGAAATTCACATGGACTTGACGCAGGTGGGTGATTCGTGCGGCATGCTGGTCAACAAAGGCTCCGCCGAGTGCATTGAAATCTGGAATCACGTCTTCATCCAGTTCAACGCCAACGCCGATGGCACGTTCAGCGCGTTGCCTGCCCGGCACGTGGACACCGGCCTGGGTTTCGAACGCGTCGCGTCCATCATTCAGGGCACGCGAGATTTTAAAAACTTCACGCATGCAAAAATTTCGAACTACCAAACCGATATCTTTCGCCCGATTTTTGACGAACTGGAAACGCTCTGCGGCCAGAAATATGAATCAACCCTGCCCGTTCCGGGCGGCACCGGCGAATCTGAGCAGGAGAAAATTGACATCGCCTTTCGTGTCATCGCCGACCACATCCGCACGCTTGGGTTCGCGATTACTGACGGCATCCAGCCTTCCAACGAAGGGCGCGGTTACGTTCTGCGCCGAATCCTGCGCCGCGCGGTGCGCTACGGCCGCACGCTCGACTTCCACGAACCGTTCTTCTACAAACTTGTGAACGTGCTGGCCGACACGATGGGCGACGTCTTCCCGGAAATCCGCGCCCGGAAGAAGCACGTGCAGGAAGTCATCCATTCGGAGGAGGAAGCTTTTAACAAGACGCTGGATCGCGGAATTGAACTTTTCGGGGAAGAAGCGAAGCGGGTTTCGATCAATGTGGTCCAGTTTCCGGTGCCGAGGGAAAGTGCGATTAATGAAATCACCGATTTTGGCAGCAAGCACATCGCGGGTGAATTTGCCTTCAAACTGTACGATACCTACGGTTTTCCGCTCGACCTTACCGAGTTGATGGCCCGCGAGCGAGGTTTGACCGTGGACCGGGAGGGCTTTGAAAGGTTAATGGACGAACAGCGCAACCGCAGTCGGGCGGCACAGAAGAAGGAGGTGATTGAATTGGCGGGTTCAGCTCACGGGCGAGGCGCTTTATCTACCGCTTCGACGGTTCTTCGTCCTACCAAGTTTGTTGGGTACGATCATTTAGAGACAAAAGCTAAAATCACCGAAGCTTGGACGGATAAGAAATCCGGCCGGCACATCGTTATTCTCGACGTATCCACTTGCTACGCTGAAATGGGTGGTCAAGTGGGTGACACTGGTTGCTTGATGGCCGGTGACAAGGTTTGGCGAATCACCAACACCATCAAGGATGCAGGCAGTTTCCTGCACATTTTGGAAACGGAGCAAGCGCCTCCCATTAACTTGGAGGTTCAAGTTGCCGTCGAGGCGCCTCGCCGCAACGCGATCCAGCGCCATCACACCGTCACGCACTTGCTGCACTGGGCGTTGCACGAAGTCGTGAGCAAAGACGCTTCACAGAAAGGTTCATTCGTCGGCCCGGACAAATTGACGTTTGATTTCAACAGCGCGCCGCTCACGCCACAGCAGGTTGCCGACATCGAAAAACTCGTCAACGAACGCATCCTGGAAAACGCCGGTGTGAGTTGGACGGAGGTGCCCTACGCCAAGGTGAAATTACGCAAGGACGTGATGCAATTCTTCGGGGACAAATATGGCGACACCGTCCGCGTCGTCCAGATTGGCGGCAGAGCAGGGGAGTTGAACGGTTATTCCATGGAACTTTGCGGCGGCACGCATACGCGCGCGACGGGCGAGATTGGCTTGTTCCGCATCGTGGGAGAAGGCGCGATTGCTGCCGGTGTGCGCCGCATCGAAGCCGTCGCCGGTCTGGAAGCCTATCGCCAAGCCGCCGATGAAGAGGCGTTGGTCAAATCGCTGGCGGGCAAAGTGAACTCACCGGTCCACGAGCTGGACAAAAAGATTGAAGCTCTGCTCGCGCATCAAAAGGAACTGGAGAAACAGCTCTGGGCCGCGCAGCAGCGCGAAGCCTCAAACGCCGCCAGCCGTTTGCTTGAGGAAATCCAGAAAGTAAACGACATACCCGTCATCATTCACAACCTCGGCGCGGTGGACGGCGATTTTCTTCAATCCGTTGCCGATTCATTGAAGGAGCGGTTCAAGGGCGTCATCGTTCTGGGCGGTGGCTCCGAGCCGGGGAGCGTGGCGCTTGTCGCGGCGGTCACACCTGATTTCGTGTGGAAAATTCAAGCCGGCAAAATCATCCAGCAAATTGCGCCGATTGTCGGCGGCAAAGGCGGCGGCAAACCCGACAACGCCCGCGGCGGCGGCAGGGACGCCAGCAAACTGGACGAGGCGTTGGCGAGGGTAAAAACCTTGCTGGGTTGAACAACAAAAACCCTTCGTTTTCTGCGGCTTTCGGCAGTTTTGCGGTGGTTCGTCACTGATTTTGGCTTTTACCAACCTTGGTTTGCCAGTGGCACATTATTCCGCTGATTACCAACGACTTAACTCGTCGTTTTTCTTTTTCACTGTTGCCCGATAACCCGTCATTCTAAAATTCAGCCGGTATGAAACATAAACGGAGGCTAAACAGAGCCCCAGATGGTGAAATTGAATTGAGACAGATGCAGTTAAAGGATTTGCCTGCGGTTTTTCGACTCGGACAAAAGCTCTTTACGGCAGAAGACTTGCCGACACTCTATCGCAGTTGGGACGAACACGAGATTCTGGAATTGTTCCGCTCGGACGAAGAGACGTGCTTAGTGGCCGAGGATGATGAAAAGGTCGTCGGGTTCGCGCTGGGCTGCATGATGGACAAGCCACGCAGCGCTTGGCGCTATGGCTGGCTGGAGTGGTTGGGCGTGGCGCCGCGTTACAAGCGGTGTGGCATCGCCCGGCGGTTGCTGAACCAATTGACGCAACTCTTCATTGACCGTGAAGCGCGCATCATGCTGGTGGACACCGACGAAGAAAATGCCGATGCCCTGGCGTTTCTCCGCCAGACAGGCTTCGGCCAGGAAACACGGCACGTCTATCTGTCGCGAAATCTCGATGACCATCCCAAGAGTCTCGAACGCAGGAACGGACACCGGAACGGCAAAGTCCACTGATGGGCGGTAAGGAAGCGGGCAAATTGGCCAAGGTTCCGGCGAAAGCCGAAAAGTTGCCCAGCCAAATGCGTCTAATTTCCGGGTGGCTGACCAGCCCCGCCGGGCATTCCACCGGGCATTCCGCCGCCCATGCGCTTCATCATTTCTTGCTGCATCATCGCCTGCATACTGTCGTATTTTGTGAATCCCGTCGGCGGTGTGAACAGGCTGGCATCGGGCTTCGAAAGCTTGATGTCTTTGAACATCATCGTCACTTGGTGGCCTTCCCCATTTTGTTCGATTTTGACGGGGAAATTATTCAAGTCCGTGGCGTTCCAAACGGTGGATTCATGCTGGTTCCCTTCCGGGTCGGTCATGACCACTTTGTTTTTCACGCACGGATGGCCGTCCACGGTTTCCTTGCCCAGTTCGGTGGTTTCCATTTTGAAATCGTTGGTGTCCGCTTCAGTGTTTGCCACCGGCATTTCCACATAGGCCTGCATGTCCGGATAGATCAGGTAGGCGGTTTTGCCCTGGGGAAGCGTGATGGTGACCATTTTGTCCATGCCCATAGCTTTCATGTGGGCAGCGGCTTCCGGTGACATCTGGTGGCCTTTCATTTCCGACATGTTCATCTCGAAACGAGATTGGCCCGAATCAAAGTAAATTGTGCCCGGCATGTCCATCGTGTTGCCTTCAGCGGAGGTCTTCATTTGCATGTCCAACGTGGCGGAAAACGATTGGTTGTGGCCAAACAACTTGTCCATGGCGCCGCCAAATCGCGGTCCGTGGGGCGGACCCATTTGGGCATGGGCGGTGAGGTTCAGGCATAAAAGGCCGAATAAAACGGAGCGCAGATGGATTTTCATGGTTGTGTTCATGGTTTGTTGTTCCGTCTGGAAAGGTTGAATAGCAAACGCCGCAACGAAAGCCAGAAAAATCTTTTCGTTGCGGCGTTGTCAAGATGACGGCGGGACGACTAGCCCAGCCGCTTCCGCAAGCCGTCAAGTTGTTCGCTCAACGCCTTCGGCAGTTTGCTGTCGAAGCGCGCGTAGTTCGCGGCCACGTCTTCGACTTCCTTTTTCCAGCCGGGCGCGTCCAGCTCCAGCAATTGCTGAAGATCGTTGGAAGGCAGGTTCAACCCCGAAACGTCGAGCGCGTCGGCTGTGGGCAAATTCCCGATGGGTGTCTTTTGCGCCTTGCCGGTGCCTTCCACCCGTTCGCAAATCCACTTGAGCACGCGGCTGTTTTCGCCATAGCCGGGCCAGAGCCATCTGCCGTTCGCGTCCTTGCGAAACCAGTTCACAAAATAAACCTTCGGCAGTTTGGCGCGTTCGGTGCGTTGCGCAAAGGAAAGCCAGTGCGCGAAATAATCGCCCATGTTGTAACCACAGAACGGCAACATGGCGAACGGATCGCGCCGCATCACCCCGGCGGCGCCAAGCGCTGCGGCGGTGGTTTCCGAGCCGCAGGCCGAACCCATGAAAACGCCGTGCTCCCAGTCAAAGGCTTCATTCACCAGCGGAATTGTATGCGGGCGGCGTCCGCCAAACAAAACTGCCGACAGCGGCACGCCTTCGGGATTTTGCCAATCCGGATCAATAACCGGGCATTGCGCGGCGGGCGCGGTGAAACGCGAGTTCGGATGCGCGCCCTTCTTCCCGTCGTCGGGCGTCCAATCATTGCCCTGCCAGTCAATGCCTTTGGCCGGGGCGGGCACACCCATATCTTCCCACCAAATGTCATTGTCCGGCGTCAACACAACGTTGGTGAAAATCGTGTTTTTCGCGCACGCCGCCAGCGCGTTGGGATTGGATTTTTCGGAAGTCCCCGGCGCGACGCCGAAAAAGCCAGTCTCCGGGTTCATGGCGTAAAGCCGTCCGTCCTTGCCGACGCGGATCCACGCGATGTCATCGCCCAAGGTCGTGACCTTCCAGCCCGGCACCGTCGGCTGCATCATGGCCAGATTTGTTTTTCCGCACGCGCTCGGGAACGCCGCGGCGATGTAGTATTTTTTGCCGCGCGGCGAAGTCAGGCAAAGGATGAGCATGTGCTCGGCCATCCAGCCTTCCTTCTTCGCCACGGTGGAGGCAATGCGCAGCGCCAGACATTTTTTCCCGAGCAACGCGTTGCCGCCGTAACCGGAGCCGTACGACCAAATCGAAGGATCTTCAGGGAAATGAACGATGTATTTGTTTTTCGGGTCGCCTTCGCATGGCCAGGAAACGTCCTTTTGACCGGGCGACAGCGGCGCGCCCACCGAGTGCAGGCAGGGAATGAACGTGCCGTTCGTGCCGAGCTTGTTCAGCACGGCCTGGCCCATGCGCGTCATGATGCGCATGTTGACCACGACGTAAGGTGAATCGCTGATTTCAATGCCGATTTTGCAAATGGGCGAATCGAGCGGCCCCATCGCAAACGGAATCACATACATCGTCCGGCCCTTCATGCAGCCCTTGAACATGCCGAGCAGCTTTTGCTTCATCTCGGCGGGGTCGGCCCAATGATTCGTCGGGCCGGCGTCATGCTTGTCCTTGGAACAGATGAACGTCCGGTCTTCCACCCGCGCCACGTCGCTGGGATGCGACCGCGCCAGATACGAGCCGGGCCGTTTTGTGCCATTGAGTTTGGTGAACGTACCGCTCTTGACCATCAGATCACACAGCATTTGATTTTCCGCATCCGAACCGTCGCACCAATGGATGCGTTCCGGCTGGCACAAGTCGGCCATTTGTTGAACCCAATTTAGAATGTTTTGATTTTTCGTGTTTGCGTTGTGCATGTGCTTGTCCTATCCGTGCATATTCTGCAAAAGGTGTCCAAACAAATTGCCAGACCGGCGGCGGATTGAACAGTCCAAATTGGATTTTTATATGCTCCTTTTGCGTCGCGTTAAGCCTTGGAATGTGCTACAAATGAATTGACCATGAATTCGTCGCCCGCCAAAGGCACTGACCGACACGAGGCCGACCCCTGCCTTGCGCGTTCCGTAGTGGACACGCTGGCCGAGGAGCCGACGCTGGAGGCGGTGACGATTGACCGCGCGCAGCAGAAAATTTCCGTGGCCACGCTGGGCCGCGCCGACGTGGCCAAATTGACGGAACGCATCACCACCCAGTTTCAGTCCGCTCAAACTGCTGATGCCGGCCGCTCCTGTTCTTTATTGAGCGGAGAGGGCGATTGTCTCACGTGCGATACGCCGCTATCCGAGGCCGAGCGGAAGAGAATCACGATCCAGAGCGACGGCCAGACCACAACCATCGCGCGCGTCACCTGCCCGACCGCGCCGAAATTCTGGCGTTGGCGTGACATGCCGTTTCCCAAGGTGGTTCCGCGTGACGTGGAATTTCTCGAGCACGTCGGTGAAATTGACGAGTGGAAAACGCAACTTGCCGCCGCGATCTTGTGCGGCGTTTTCGGGTTGGCCGGTTTTATCCTCGGCCGATTGGGCCATCCTTCATTGTCGGTTGTCAGTTTTGTCGCGGCTTATCTTGCCGGCGGGTTTTATCAGGTTGAGGAAGTCTGGGAACGCCTGCAAAAGCGCCAGTTGGACGTGCATTTCCTCATGCTTTTCGTGGCCGCAGGCGCGGCCTCCATCGGCGCCTGGGCGGAAGGCGCGACGCTGCTGTTTCTATTTTCTCTTTCCGGCGCGCTCGAACATTATGCGCTCGGCCGCACGCAAAAGGAAATCCGCTCGCTCTTTCGCGACGCGCCGAAAGTCGCCACGGTGATTGACGCCCAAGGAAGGGAACGCGAGGTGAAGGTGGAGCAACTCAAGCGGGGGATGCGGCTGCTCATCAAACCGGGCGCGCAATTTCCCGTGGACGGCGAAATCGCCAGGGGCAGCACGGCGGCGGACGAATCAAATCTCACCGGCGAGGCCACGCCGGTGAAAAAAGCCGTCGGCGATACCGCGCTGGCGGGCACCATCAATCTTTGGGGCGCGGTCGAGGTGGTCGTTACGCGACCCGCGTCCGAAAGCGCGCTGCAAAAAATCATCACGCTCATCAAGGAGGCGCAGCAACAGAAAGCGCCAGCACAGCAATTCACCGACAAATTCAGCTCAGCTTACACCTACGTCGTCATTGGGCTTTCGTTCGCCATGTTTTTTGTCTGGTGGCTCGGGTTCCGCCTGACGCCGTTTTCCGTTGTCCACGGTGATGAAGAGAGCGCGTTTTACCGCACCATGACGCTGCTGGTGGTTTCGTCACCGTGCGCGTTGGTCCTTTCGATTCCGTCGGCGGTGCTGGCGGCCATCGCGTGGGGCGCGCGACATGGCATCTTGTTCCGCGGCGGCGCGGCGGTGGAGAAACTGGCCGAAACAAATGTCGTCGCGCTCGACAAGACCGGCACACTTACTACCGGTGAATTACGGGTCGAAAAAATCGAGAGCCTTCCGCCTGGACGCGAAACGGAAATCGCACGGCTGGCTTTTTCGCTCGAACGGCTTTCAACGCATCCGCTTGCCCGCGCCATCACGCGCTATGGCAAGCAACAGAAACTGGAGCCGATTGAGTTCGAGCACTTTGAATCGGTGACGGGGCAGGGCCTGCGCGCGAACCGGAACGGCGGTGTTTGTTCGCTCGGCGGGCGCGATTGGATTGCGGAAGGCCGTCACGCGGACGCGATTGGGCGCGCACCGGCCACCGACGCCGGATTTTCCGAGGTTTGGATTGAGGAGGATGATTTGCTAGGGCGCGTGATTTTGCGTGACGATATTCGCCCGCAATCCGCCGGCGTCATTCAGGAATTGCGGGACGAAGGATTGCGCACGGTGGTTTTAACCGGCGACCGCAAGGCGACGGCGGAACATTTGCGCGAGCAATTGAAGCTCGACGATGTGCGCGCGGAATTGAAGCCGGAACAAAAGGTCGAGGCGATTCGGACGCTGAGTGAATCCAATCGCCGCGTGGCGATGATTGGCGATGGTGTGAATGACGCGCCGAGCCTGGCCGCCGCACACATTGGCGTGGCCATGGGCGCTCGCGGCGCCGATGCTGCGCTGGAACAGGCGGACGTGGTGTTGATGAACGACCGGCTGGAAAATTTTCTCGCGGCGTTTCGTTTGAGCCAGCGGGCACGGCGCATCATCCGGCAAAACCTGGTCATTTCGCTTGGCACCGTGGTGGTGCTGGTTTCATTCGCCATGCTCGGACGAATTCCGCTGACCATTGGCGTGGTCGGCCACGAAGGCAGTACGGTCGTGGTGGTGATGAACAGTTTACGGTTGCTTTTTGGCGGGCAGAAACGGGATGCTTGACCGCGCTACGGGTTAAGCATAATCTTTCCGAATGACATCCTTTACCGACTCTGGAAACGGTCGGACTATCGGTTGAGCCCTTTCCGGCGCGTATCAGGTGCTTTATCGCGCAGCGGACAGTGGGAGTGTTTGGGTGAAAACAAATTCAGGCGTGCGCGAACATTTTGCGCGGTTGCCTGTCCGAGGATTAAATGAAAGCCAAATGGAAATGGATACTGGGAGCATTGGTGGTGGCCTTTGTCTTGTTGCAATTCACCAATCCAGCGCGCACGAACCCGAGTGCGGCGCCGGAAAATGATTTGATGGCCACCAACGCGCCGCCACCGCAAATCGCCATGATGTTGCACGACGCATGCTATGATTGCCATTCCGACAAGACCCGGTGGCCGTGGTATGCCCACGTTGCGCCGGTGTCATGGTTGATTGCCTCCGACGTGAAGGAAGGCCGCCGGCACGTGAATTTTTCCGAATGGCCGCACGCCTACCCGAACCGCGCCGCCCGACTGTGGGAGAACGTCAGCGAAGAACTGGGTTACAACGAAATGCCGCCCTCCCAGTACAAATTGATGCATCCTGAGGCCCGGCTCACCGCCGCCGAGCGCCAGCAATTGATTCAATGGGCTGATCAGGAGGCCAAACACTTGAAGGCCGGCGCGGCTGGAAAATAATTTTATGCTTCACAGCGAACTGATTCCCGCACAGGAAAAAAAATCACGGCGGTTGATGGTGATGCTTCACGGCTTGGGCGACAGCATCGAAGGATACCGCTGGTTGCCGGAGGCGATGGAGCTGCCGTGGCTCAATTATCTGCTCGTGAATGCCCCGGGTGAGTACTTTGGCGGCCATTCATGGTTTGAGTTGAACGACATGACGCCCGGCGTGCTCCGCAGCCGGAAACTGCTTTTTGACCTGCTCGATGATTTGCGCGCGCGCGATTTTCCGGCGGAACAAATCACCTTCGGCGGTTTCTCGCAGGGCTGTTTGATGGCCGTCGAGGTTGGTTTGCGTTATCCCCATCGCTTTGCCGGCGTGGTCGGCGTCAGCGGCTGGGTCTATGAGCCGGAGAAATTGTTGAAGGAACTTCCGCCGGTTGCCCGGCAACAACGGCTGTTGATGACGCATGGCACCGGCGACCCGCTGGTGCGCATTGACCAGGTCCGCCCGCAAATTCCGCTTCTCAAGGCGGCGGGCCTCAACCTGGAATGGCGCGAATTTAGAAAGGTGCACACGATCATCGGGGAGGAAATCGCAGTAATCCGCGATTTTGTGCGCGCCGGTTATGGAAATGGATTGATGGATTGATGTGGGCTGAACCGTCAATCCAACAATCCGATCATTCGTTTCTGTCACACCTTTACTTCGCGGTGCGTGGCGGGAATCCAGATTTGTTCCGGGCGCGGTTGGCCGGCGGTTTCCCAATCCATGGCGCGGCCCACGATGCTCCGCATTTGAGCAAACCACCAGTCAGCGCGAGCGCGCCGGCTCCGCGTGGCGGGATATCCCGCCCAGTTCATCCGTAATTTGTTGCCGTTGATGCCGAGTTCGAGTTGTTCATTGTTCATATTTAACCTTTCATTTCTTGACGGCATCCTAGCAGGCAGGGTTGGACAAACGCTGTCCAAGCCGAAATATTTCGGGAGTATGGCTTTTAGAAGCCTATTGTATTCATAAGTTGTTCTGCAAAAGGATGTTGGGTAAGCATGAATAAACGGAGTCAATTTGAACTACAGATCAAACCCCTTTCGATTCAAGAGAAAGAGGCAACAATTTAAATCATGAGCCAACAAGACGGTTACTGGTGGCACTCCTGGTTTCCGTCACATTTGATTCTGCCGGAAATTTGCAGGCGTGATGCCAGCGGGCGCACGAACAATGGGCTGACGTGCCGCCTTGGCCCGAAGTGGAGCAGGAAGCGTTGGACAGCGCAATGGTAGGCGACAAAAAATCAGTAGCATGACGACGGCTAGCCCGATTAGCACCGATGTCGAAGGTTCGGGAACCATAGTAATGCTCAAGTTATCCATCGCGAACTCCGTGCCGGAGCCATAGTGAGAATCAGCAAGGTTTGGAATCCCGCCAAAAGAGGTAAAATCAACCGCATCAACTCCCAGATAATTGAAATTAATTAGAGTCGGACCCGTCGTGTTGATCGTGTAGATATTGTCATAGATTAATATGGCATCATCGAATCCCTGCACTTCCACCTGCAAGTCGTCATTCCAGGCACCCGTCAGATAAGCCGAGTTCAGGTTAAAGTCCCTTTCACTGGTCAGCGCCAAGCCTCCTCTGAAGTTAAAAGCTACATTGTCTGGCGACACGGTTGCGTTAGCATAACCGCTGTCAGGATAAAAGCCCCCATCCAAGTAACCAAAATTCTGCCATTCAAGCCCTCCATAGTCATCCGGAATCCGAGAAAAGCCATGGCCAGGGGATGGCAGATTATCGAACGTCAGTATTTCAGTTTGACCAATCGCCGTCCCAATGGACGCAACCAACGCAACTACCACAAAGGCAGGAAGGCAGCACGAACCCTTGGTCTTCATACTATGCAAATACACAATGATCTTGATTTCTCGCAGAACCTGCGTGCTTGCCTAAAGGAGCTTCTGGTGAAGAGGCAAGGTTTCACTTTCACAACACGAGTAATATACTTCAAGATCCACTTCTAGTCCAAAGAATCTCTCGGATGAATCATGCTGCCTTCACTAATCCGGCAAAAGTGGCGTAAAAACTGCGCAGGGGGCCTTTGGGGGTGCTTGCGCCGAGTGAGTCTTTACAGTGCCTGACCCCTGAAAGTTTACGCGTGGAATCACTTGCCGGACATCTATTTATGTGTCCTTTTGACGGCCGACCGCCAGCCTACTGCGGTTTCTTGATATTGAGGATCTTGCCAAACTCACTCTCCACCGGTTCGATTTCAATCCGGTGGCTCTCGTGTGCGCTCGGAGTCTTGGGTTTCTTTTCCACTTTCGGCGCGATGGCGACGGCTGGCAGAACTGCGGCTGGCGGGAGGGATTCGGCCGGCTCGCTATCAGGCGGTTCCGAGTTCTGGCCAGGGATGAAGAAGTTGCCTTTGGTTTCCAGCCATTTGGCATAACGCTGGAAGGTCCACATGCCGTGATCGGCGCCGGTTTCAATGGCCGTAATGACTTTGAAGAATTCGCGGGTGCGGATGAAATTCTTCACAGCGTGCGTGGCCATCAAAATTTCACATTCGGGGACGGGAATGTTCAAATCCTGCCTGAAGCGGAGCCGCTGGGAGACCACCGCGACGAGACAATCGGCGAGTTGCGAGCAGACGGCACTTTGGATTTCCGCCGGAAAAGCCGAGGCCACGCGTTGGATTGCCTCCGCGCAGGTGGAGGAATGCACGGTGGCCAGAACAAGATGGCCGGTTTCCGATGCGCTCAAGGTAAGGCGCATTGTTTCCGGGTCCCGCATTTCGCCGACCATCAGCACGTCCGGGTCTTCGCGCAGCGCGTCGAGCAGCGCCTGCTCGAAACTCGGCGTGTCGCGTCCGACTTCACGCTGGCGGATGTAGGCGCGGCGCGGACGGAAGGTGTATTCAATGGGGCTTTCCACCGTCACGATGTGCCGGGTTTCAGCGAGATTGATTTCCTGGATCAAGGCCGCCAAGGTCGAGGATTTGCCACTGCCGGTAGGACCGCTGATCAGAATCAGACCGTGGGAGTTTTTGACGAGTTTTTTTAGATCCGGATGCAGGTTGAGCTTTTCAATCGTGGCTTGAAAGGAACTGAGCAGGCGGATGGCCAGGCCAACGCCGCGCGAGGTTTGCAGCACGTTGATGCGGCAGCGGACGCCTCGGATCGTTTTGGACAGGTCAAATGAACGCCGCTCAAGGAAAACCGGCCATTGGATTTCGCCGATCAGAGTTCGCGCTGCTTCCATCAGTAGTTTTGGCGCAATCGGTTCGCCCGCCACTCGCAAGGCGCCCCGAACACGCACTGCCGCCGGCATTCCGGCTTCCAAGTGCAAATCACTGGCGCCACTGCCCGCCGCCGATTCAATCAAAGATTCCAATTCCATGCGATTTTAAGTTATTTTAAGCAACACTGGTGCCATTAAAAAGTTGTTAAAATTGGGTGACGGAATTTTTCCAGGCGGCCACCGCGGACTTGATCTCCGCCGCGCAATTCGCCTGCGGCTTCACAAAGCGCGGCGTGAACCACGGGAACATGCCAATCAAATCAGGCGTCACCAGAATCTGCCCGTCGCAATCCGGCCCGGAGCCAATACCGATGGTTGGAATGGGAAGGGCTTTGGTCAAATCTTTCGCAACCATCGGGGTGACAATTTCGAGAACAATGGCAAAAGCGCCCGCCTCCGCCAGTGCTGTCGTGTCGTCAAACAGTTTCACCCGGCCTGCATCGTCCCGGCCCTTGATGTGGTATTTGCCGCCTTCTTCCAGGACGTGCTGCGGCAACATTCCCACATGACCGCAATACGGAATGCCGGCCGAAATGATCGCCAATACTTGCGGTAGGATGTCGCGTCCGCCCTCGGCCTTTACGAATTCCGCGCCGGCGGCGGCGAGGCGTTTCGCGTTTTTGACCGCGTCGGCTGGTGTTTCATAACTGCGGTACGGCATGTCCGCGCCCAGCAGCGCGCGGGGTTTGGCGCGGGCGGCGGCGCGCACGTGATGCTCCATTTCGACCAACGTCACGTGCGTCGTGTCAGGATAGCCGAGCACGACCATGCCGAGCGTATCGCCGACGAGGATGAGCGGAATGCCCGCTTCATCGAGCAATTTCGTCATGGGAAAATCGTAGGCCGTCAACGCGGCAATTTTTTCGCCACGGCCTTTCATCGCGCGAATCGTTTCGATGGTGATCTTTCCAGAACTCATCGGCGGCCGAAACTTTTGAACAATTCCTCCGGTGACACCGTGGCGGTGCCGATTTTGCCGACAACAATGCCCGCCGCATGATTGGAAAGAATTGCCGCTTCCAACGGCGACGCGCCGGCGGCAATCGCCAGCGTGAACGTGGCGATGACCGTGTCGCCCGCACCGGAAACGTCGAACACTTCCTGGGCCACCGTCGGAATGTGAAATGGCTTCTGCCCACGCTGACAGAGCAGCATGCCCGATTCACCCAAGGTGATCAAAAGCACCGCCGGGCGGAGTTCGTTGAGCAAGCGCTCGGCGGCCAGCATCAAATTTGTGTCGGCGAGCGGATTCGGGTGGCGTGTTTCGTCGTGCAAGCTCGTCAGTTCAAAGGCTTCCTTGCGGTTGGGCGTGATGAGCGAAAAGCCGGCCAGATTCAGATGGTGAACCGGTTTGGGATCGAGGCTCAACCAGACGCCGCGCGCGCGGCAAAGCAATTTGATTTCATTGAGCAGCGGCTGGGTGACGACGCCTTTTCCGTAATCGCCGATGATTACCGCGTCGGCTTGCGGGAGTTTTGATTTGATTTCGCTCAGCAAACGCCCGGTCAGACGCGCGTTTAGTCCGTCGCGCGTTTCGCGGTCAATGCGGACGACTTGTTGCTGCTGCGCGACGATACGGGTTTTGACGCTCGTGTGCCGGGCGGCGTTGGCGAACAAACCCGCACAGTTGATCTTTTGTCCGCAGAGCAGCTTTTTCAAATGCCGGCCGTTTTCGTCCTGGCCAATCGCGCCGAAAAGTTCCGCGGAAACATTGAGGGCGGCCAGATTGCGCGCGACGTTGGCCGCACCGCCGGGCATGAAGCTTTCGCGTTCAAACTCCACCACCGGCACCGGTGCCTCCGGAGAAATGCGCGAGACGCCGCCCCAAATGAATTGGTCGAGCATCACGTCGCCGACAACCAGAACGCGGGTTTTGCGCGCGGTAGCCAGCAATTTCCGGACGCGATCAACCGATAGCATGGTGCGATTCACAGCCATCTTTTAACCGGGATTGGCCGTTGAAGGAAACAAAGAATTGAACGTCGTCGGACTGTGAAAAGGTTTCGCGTCGGCGGATGGAAACCGGGACGCGGAACGGCTGGACGAGGCTCAGAGGAATTTAGAAATTCCAAGTAAAGCTGACGGCGATGGAATGGGTGTAGAAACCGTTTTCTTTAAACTGATAATCAGTCGTAGTTGCGCCAACAGTGAGGCTGGAGTTCCAGCTTGGGTCAGTCATGCCTAGAAATTCGTAGGCAATATTGATGGACGCATTTTGGGATAACGCGTATTTCAAACCGGCCTCTGCTTGATAGGCGAACGTGAAATTGCAATCACTCAGGCTATAACCACTATTGTCGTAGGAAAGGATGCTGGCTGCTCCGCCAACACCGAGTCCCACGTAGGAAGACCATGGGCCTTTGATTGGTACCTTGTAAATAAAGTTCGCCAAAAAGGGTACTGTATATGTGTCAGCACTCTGGCCAATGGAGCCCAACGTATTGTTACCGACTTTGTCCATGGAGTTCCAAAGCACGCCTGTATCAAATTCCGCTGCCCACGATTTGTTGATGTTGTAACCCAGAGCAATATCTCCCCGGACACCGAAATTAAACGTTGCAGTTCCACTGGTGGATATGGCTGGAGGAACGCTTGAAGATGTTGTTTTATCCAAAGTAGCGTTTTGTTGGAACATGCCTCCACCGTCAATTTTGGCGTACAAATTTTGCGTCCAATCCTGTGCGGACGCGGCCACAGCGGACATGACAAGAACGGCCGCGGCGGTTGTGATTGAACGGATATTCAGTTCCATCGCGCAACCAATAGCAACTGTAATGCCACGACTTGGGTTTATTCACCGATGCCCTTGAAGATCAAGAAGCTGGAGAATTGATTAGAGAATTTGGGTCACTTGGCTGGCAAAAGCAGTTTGTAATTTTCTGCTTATTCCGAGTACAATGCGTGATCATTGTATTTTGGAGATGCCCGCCTCAGTGCCTAATTTTGCGGGTTAACTGTCTCAGAAAATCCTCTCGAGACAGATCCAACGATTCTTCATCTAATCCAGAAATGCTGTCAATGGACTCGTCGCACTGGCGGTTTCTTGTTGCGCAGCCAGCCCGATTTCATAAGCCGTGCGTCCGGCTTCGACGGCCATTTTAAATGCAACCGCCATCCGATTCGGGTCGCTTGAAACGGCGACAGCGGTATTAATAAGTACGGCGTCGGCGCCCATTTCCATCGCTTCCGCCGCGTGACTCGGAGCGCCAAGGCCGGCGTCCACGACCACGGGCACGGTGGCTTGCTCGATGATGATTCGGATTTGGTCGCGCGTTTGCACACCGCGATTCGAGCCGATGGGCGAGCCGAGCGGCATCACCGTCGCGCAGCCGGCGTCCTGCAACCGTTTGGCCAGAACCGGGTCGGCGTTGATGTAAGGCAGAACGATGAAACCTTCCTTCACCAGAATTTCGGCGGCTTTGAACGTTTCAACGGGATCAGGAAGCAGATAGCGCGGGTCGGGATGGATTTCCAGTTTGACCCATTTCGGCAGACCGGCGGCAGCGGCGAGCCGGGCGAGGCGTACGGCTTCTTCGGCGTTCATTGCGCCGCTGGTGTTGGGCAGGAGTAGGTATTTTTTCGGGTCAATGAATTCCAGGATGTTCGCGAACGGATCGCGCTGGCCGCTCAAATCAGCGCGGCGCAGGGCGACGGTGACCATTTCTGCACCGCTGGCATCCAGCGCGTCGCGCATGGCTTCGGGGGACGAAAATTTCCCGGTGCCAAGAATCAGGCGCGAGCGGAAACCTCTGCCCGCGATAATCAACGGTTGGTTGGCAAACGACATTCCCGACAATTTAAGAAAAAATCCGTCATTGTCGAGGCGGGAAGGGGAGGGCGTATGGTCGAAATTGAAATTATTCGTGGCCGCCGTGCTGGCGCAGCCATTCCGCCACTTTCCCAGACGCCCAATTTCTTTGCGCGTATGATTCTGCTAAATATAACGGTGTCTCACCATTATTGTCCTTGGCATTGACATCGGCTCCGCGGGCCAGCAGCAATCCCACAATATCCTGCCAGCCATACTCCGCAGCATAATGCAATGGTGTGCGGCCTTGGTTGTCTTTGGCATTTACATCTGCCCCGTGTGCCAACAGCGCTTTCACCACTTCTGTCAAACTAGACTGCGCTGCTGTGTGCAAAGGCGTCTCGCCGTTATTGTTCTTGGCATTCACTTCGGCATGGTGGGCGATTAGCAATTCCACCATATTTGAATTCCATGCTTCGTGCAAAGGCGTGTTACCGAAGTTGTCCTTGGCATTGGCATCGGCTCCTTTTGCCAGCAGCAGTTCTGCCACCTCCTTGTCCGCCCGGAATAAAGGCGTTGAGCCATCTTTCATTCTGACATGAACGTCAGCTCCGTGGGCCAGTAATATCTCCACAACATCCCTTTTGTCATTTGAAACTGCCATACACAATGGCGTCTCGCCGTCCGTGCCTTTTGCATCAACCTCGGCCCCATTGCCCAGTAGCAATTCAACCACACCTTTGTATCCTATCAACGCCGCATAGTGCAAAGGTGTCCTGCGGCAGGAATCGTCCTTGGCATCAATTTCGGCATGGTTGGCCAGCAGCAATTTCACCATATCCGCGCGACCGAACTCGGCCGCAATTTCCAATGGAGTTTCGCCATCCTTGTCCCGGCTGTAAATCAAATCAGGGTGGTTTTTGAGCAACGCCCCGACCTTTCCGAGGTCACCACTCTTTACCGCGTCATCAAGCGCGTGAACCTTGTCGCAACCTACCCAGCCGATCATCGCTAAACCGAGCACTATGACCGTGGCAATGCGGGCAATCCGGTTCATGTCATGGGGATAGCCCCTTTGCGGGAAATTGGCAAGCGCGGTTTGTAGCAGCCGACGTGAGTCGGCTTCATCTAAAAAATGAGCGGACTCACGTCCGCTGCTACTTTGAAACGGTCACATTATCGAACAGCGTTGAGTTTAATTCCGTGTTGTTGTGCCCGCTGAGGGCGAGCCCGACATAAACAGTCTGGTTCATCGGAACAGCGATGCTGTCCACCCGCTTCCAATCGTGGCCATCCGCCGATACGTAGCCTGTAAACGTGTCGCCGAGACGGACCAAACGCACCCAGTAAGGGAGGTTTGCCGCCGGGCCGTCGGTGTTCCAGGTGAGTCCACTTGTTTGCAGACGCCGTTGGTAAACTGAGCCGCCGCCGGCGGTGACGATCATCATTGCGTCCTTCGACCCGGCGGAAAAATTCTCCCGGAACATGACGCCCGCCTTGGCCCACGGGTCGGTGTATTGCATCGAAATAACGCGCGCGATGATTTGTCCATCGCCGGTCAGTTGTGTGCCGGCGAAGTGAAAGCTGTCTGCATTGCCCCAAATATCGGTGCCCGAGGCGATAAGGTTGAAACGGCCGTTCAGAAAACTTGCGTCGCCGGCCAAACCAATATTGCCGATATCCGCGTGCGTCCAACCTGGCGGCAACGAAGGTGCAACGGGGGACAAGGAGTTGATCCAATCGGCAATAACGGCAACCGCTTTCTGGTCCACCAAATTCCGGGCCAGCGGCGGCATTTGCAGGTCGCCGACAATGCTGACGCGGTGAAAGAGAATGGATTTGGAAACATTTCCGGGCACGACAATTTTCGCGCCGGAAACGCCGAGGGCATTGGCCACCGGGCCGTTGATGATGCCCTGTTTTTCCAGAGGCGTGTCAAAACGCGCGTCAAAGAACGCCTCGGCGCCGCCAGGCCGATGGCATTGCGCACAGTTGGCGTCGAGATAGGAGCGGGCGCGGATTCCCAGCGGCGCAGTGTTGTTGGTAACGGCGACAAGCTTGGTGAACCGGGGAATGTCGTTTTCATCAAGTTTGGTGTCGAAAAGGCCGATGTGATTCCACGCGCGAAGTTGATTGTCGGTTATTCCGTTGGGATATTTGAAATCGCCGTTGAGCTGGCGCGTTTTGACGCCCAGCACGCCGCCCGACGCGGGCGTGTGGCAGGTCAGACAATCCTGTCGCCCCGGATAAAACCAGCGCTGAGTGCGCGTGCCGTCGGCGGTTTTGACGGTGATGTTCTGGGTCAACCCGGCTGTCACCAAATCGGCGTCGCTATGATCGGCACGCCATTTGTAACTCGCGCCATAGACGTAGCCGTTCGTGTCGCGGACAAGCAGGCGTGTTTCGAGCCGGCGAAGAATTTTGGGGTTCGTATCATCCACCGGCAGTTCAAAATTTTTAACAAACACCGCGCCGGCAGGGAACGTCCATTCGCCATCCGGCGCAAAATGAATCGCCGTGTTTGCGGGCAGCGCCAGCCAGCGGGTTTTGACCGCCCCATCCGACCACAGCGGAGTATTGACATTGTAGGGAATCAAACCCGTCGCGGGTGTGAGTTTGGCGAGGTCGCGAAACACGCCGGTTTGCGAAAGCAATTTGGGAAAGGGATGAGTCGGCGGTGGCGGTCCGCCACGCGCCAAGGTATAGATGCGTCCCCCAATGCTGCTCATCTGGCAAAAATAAATTTCCCCGTTGGCATCCACGCCGAACGACGAAAGCCCGGTGTAATCGGCGCCGGAGTTCGGCCCGGTGCCCTTTGGCATGACGCAAAGAAGATCCTTTTTGACCGGTGTGGTGGTTTCATCCATCGCCCAAACCGTTCGGAAAACGTTGTCGCCAAAGATGTATCTACCGCCAAGGTCGGCGGCAAATTTCCGGCCGCGATACACGTAACCGCCGATGACCGCGCGCCCGTCAGTGTGCGGGTAATCCAACACCGGCCCGCGACTGATGCCGATGTACTTCGATGGCATTTTGCCCAATGTCCCTTCACAGTAATTCCATTGGAAATTCAGCCCGGATTCGCCGGGTTCAATGACATCCACTTCTTCACGGGCACTTTCACCCACGTCGCCGATGAAAATTCTTCCGGTGGCCGGGTCATACGTCATGCGATGCGGACTGCGCAGGCCGAGGCAGAAAAATTCTTCAAGCACATTCGACTCGCCAACAAAGGGATTGTCGTTGGGAATGAAATAATGTGCCGTCTGGCCGTTGACCGGCTGGCGCGGAATCGGATGACTGATGGAACCGCCACGGCAATCCACGTCAATGCGGAAGACGCCGGAGAACATGCTTTTATTGATGATTTGATCGTTGTTGCCATTGGCGCTGTCACCGTCGGTCCAATACAGAAAGCCATTTTTCGGATGGAAAAACATGCCGCCGCCGTGGTGCCAGATGGTGTCGCACGTCTGATCCACAAAAACCAGTTCCGAGCCAGGAATCGCCACGCCGTTCGCGTCCAGCGTGAAGCGCGAAAGCCGGTCATGATAGGCTCCGGGGACAACCGGCGGCGGACGAGTCGTCGGGCTGCCGGCCACCGTGCCGGGTTTGACCCAGGTGTAATAGACGAACATGAAGTGATTCGTGGCGAAACCCGGATGGAACGCCACGCCGAGCAAGCCCGAATCGTCCCAGCCCTGGCATTGGTTGCTGAGATCGAGCACAAGTTTTTTCCGTGTCACGCCAGGATTGTTTTCAAAAGTCCAGATGCGGCCTTCGCGTTCCCAGACGCACAATTCGTCCGTGCCCGCCACGTACGTGAGGCCGACGGCGTTGGTGAAAAGCAGATTGGGGAAGGCTTCCACCGCCGACCAGTTGCCCGAAATGCCCGGTGCGATTTCCGGCATCGTGCCGTTCAGGAACGCTCCAATGAGCGGGCGCGAGTTCAATCCGTAGGGTTTGGCATGGGCGAACAAGGCAAGAGAAAGAAACAACAAGAGGGCACAAAACCATTTGCCACTCGCCGGAGGACTAAAAAACTGACTTTTCACAAATTAAAGCCCGCACAAGATTCTATGTCATTGCCCTGGCGTCAAATTTTTAGTGTGCATTTCAGCCGGGCGAACTTAGCTTGGACGCATGTTTCGTCCCTGCATTGACCTGCATGAAGGCAAAGTGAAGCAAATCGTCGGCGGTTCGCTCGGTGAAGGTGGCCGTATGCGGACGAATTTTGTCTCGGAAAAACCGGCACGTTGGTTCGCCGAACTCTACAAGCGCGACGGTTTGACCGGCGGCCACGTCGTCATGCTCGGTCCCGGCAACGAGGCAGAAGCCCGCACGGCATTGGCGGCGTTTCCCGGCGGGCTGCAAATCGGCGGCGGCATCAACGCCCAAAACGCCCGCGAATGGCTTGATGCCGGCGCGTCACACGTCATTGCCACCAGTTGGGTTTTTCGCGAAGGCCGCGTGGATGAGGCGCGGCTTGGCGAATTGGTCAAAACCGTTGGCAAATCGCGGTTCGTGCTGGATTTAAGCTGCCGCCAGCGCGGCGAAAATTATTTCGTCGTGACTGACCGCTGGCAAAAGTTCACAGAACTGGCCATCTCATCAACTTTACTTCAAGAACTTGCCAGGAGTTGCGCCGAATTTTTGGTCCACGCCGTGTACGTGGAGGGTTTGTGTCGCGGCATTGACCGCGAATTGGTTGAGAAGCTTGGCTGTTGGACGCCAATTCCAACCACCTACGCCGGCGGCGCAAATTCGCTCGCCGATTTGGAAACAGTCACGAAGCTGGGGCAGGGGAAGGTTGACCTGACCATCGGTTCGGCGCTGGACATCTTTGGCGGCAACGGCGTCCGCTACGCGGACGCCGTTGCGTTCAACCGTCGGCTGCGCCCCGCGGCGCCGCCGTGATTATTTCACCGGTTCAATCTTGGAGGCCACCATCACTTCCTTGCCGTCCTTTTCCTTGACCTTGCCGGTCACGGTGACTTTTTCCCCGTCATTCTGGCAAATGTTGGGGTGAAAATCTTTGGCCACCTTGTTCATGGTCAGAAAGTAGTTGACCGTTTTGCCGTCCTTATCCACTTGCAGTACGTCCTGGCATTCTTTGGTGATGTGCAATTTGCACTTGCCGCAGACCATCAGGCCGGTGAGGGTGACGGTATCGGCGGCCAGCGCGCTCGCTGTGAGCATCGCCGTCATCAGCCCGACGGCGAGGGCGAGGAACCATTTTGATTTTTTCATAGGCTATTTAGTTTTTTCGTTATCGGAATTAAGACAACTTAAACCTGATTTTCATTCAATCAAAGAAAATGCGCAAGGTTATTATTGCCGTGCTTCCGGATGCGTGGCGAACAATTCGGCAACGACAACTTGGAATTCTGGAACCAGCGCCTCCGCGAGCACTTCGCTTCCCGCCAGAATGCCCTTCAACACCAGTCCCCATTCCGTGCAGTGATAAATCTCCACGTTATCATAACGCGGATCAATCATCCACAGCCGCGGCACGCGGATGTCTTCGTAGAGTTGCTTTTTAATGACGGTGTCGGCCCGATGATCGTCTCTGCTGATGATTTCCGCCGCCAGCCAGAGCTTGCCGGTGGCCACGGTGACCAGCGCGAGATCAGGGCAGATCGCCGTCGAATGGGAAACCTGGACTTTCGTGCGCGGCGCCAGCAATTGTGTGGCGGGAAGATTCGCCACGCTGGCGGTCATCACCGTGTGCAGGCGTTCGCAAATCATTTCGTGCCGCGCGCCCGGGGCGGAGCGCGGAAGGCTTTCGCCGCTCAGGATTTCTTCATACGGCCGGCTCATTTCGCCCAAGCAAACCAATGATTGGCGGAGTCGGCAAGCGGTGTTTTTGAACATTTTAAACTTCAATAAACCAGGACTAAAACCGTCGCCTGTTTGGAGTCCCGCCTTCAGGCGGCCCGGACCGGCTAAAGCCGGAACTCCAAACTTCAATACACAAGAACGAGAACTGCCGCATTTTGCGCCGACTTCACCACGTCCTCAAACTTTTCCTCCTTCGTGTTCGGGGCTTTCAGCTTGGCCGAGACTGACGGCACCGATTCCAGGACTGGGAGGGATGCCGTGTCGGCGTCCCTGGAATTGGGGACGGCAACATGCCGTCCCTCCCGGCTCTTGACCGCGTAATTCACATTCTCCGGCAACTGCCCGCTCGCTGCCAGCGCCGCCGACGCATCCAGCTTGGCCGACACGATGCCGATCACGTTGCCTCGCTCATCCACGAGCGCCCCGCCCGAATTGCCCGGCTGCACCGGCGCGCTGATTTGAAAATACTGCGGGTCATCCCCCGCGCCGGACAGCGACGCGATTTCCCCCTTGGCCAGCTTGGGCGCGAACCCCTGCAAAGTTGATCCGGTGCAATGAATGACCTAGTTTGCGCTGAATGGCCGATGTTTTTTCAAAGAAAAAGCGGTCGCAAATCATGGCCGCAGTAAAATCCAAAGGAAACAAAGCGACTGAAATCAAACTTGCTTTAATTCTTCGCAGGAATGGAATAACGGGATGGCGGCGACATTTGCCGATTGTCGGAAAGCCAGATTTTTCCTTTGCCAAAGAGAAAGTGGCAATTTTCGTAGATGGATGTTTCTGGCATGGATGTCCGAAATGTTTCGCCCTTCCTAAATCTCGAAAGGAATATTGGGCGGCAAAAGTTGCGGCCAACCAGTGCCGTGACAGGAGGGTCAATGCAAAGCTCAAACAACTCGGTTGGACGGTGCTGCGGTTTTGGGAATGCAGTTTGCGGAATCCTGGTCGCGTATTGCGTCGGCTTCAGAGATATTTGGAAATAACTCCGAAACGCCGCGTTTAGTGTTTGTCTTTGTTCCACTCGGCAAGCAATCCATTTAGTTTTCCTGCGATCAGAGCTTGTTCAGCGCGGGAGATGTCGAAGACGCCCGCAAGGAGCTTGTCGTTGATCACGGGTTCGTTGAATGCCATGACTGCATTGTAAAGATAGTGGAGATGACGGTCAGCAATCCGCCATTCTGTTCCATGCTGCGTGAAAGAATGGCCTTTGCCCCAACGGATGTCCGACAGCTTTGTAAAATAATCGGCTCGTAGAAATAGCGGGTCGAGATTTGTTGCAAGCGCGCCGCGCATTGGAAGATTTGAGTTATCGTCGGCATAATATGCGCCGAATTTGAGAAGTTGATACGTTCCCTTTTTGATGTCGTCGGTTCTGCCCAAGCCCGGTTTTGTTTTGTTCGAGTCAATCTCGTCGCCCCAGCCGTTCACCAAGTAGGCCAATACTGTTTCGCGTTCGTTGCGCTCAGTTTTGTGGACTGAATAGGCGTAGAATAATTCAAGCCATGCCGAGAAGTATTCGAGCAGATTGGCGGGCTGACTGAAACACGCCGTAGCTGCATCGTATGGCCAATTGTTGTCGTCGCCTCGTGGAAGCGCAAAACGTTTTTGCCGGTGTGGAAGAAACAGGAACAGTTTTGCATAGTCCACGGGCACATCAATAAGGCTGTGCTGGCGGAATTCTTTTCTGCCTTCTGCGGCTTCGGCAAAAAGCGGCTCTGGCAATTCCATGCCAATTGGAAAGCTGACCATTGGCGAGGCTTTCACTTCCAGCAGGAGAAAGAGGTCGTCACGAAAAGCGACAGCGTCCACGTCATGCGATTGTTTTGTGATGACGGCCAATGACAACGGATTCGGCGCGGCGCTCATGACGAACTTTAGCAGCATTGCCATTGCTGTCATGGTGATCTCTCCGATGTGATGGCTTGACGGTTTGTGTTGTGCGCCTGCCAGTCTTTTTTCCAATCCAAGATCGAGGCAGCAAGTCGGGCATTGCTTCAAAAACGAGTAATAAGCCGTTGGCTGTTTAGCGTCTGGACGGTGGCAATAAATCCACTTGGAATTTACGAGGCGACCATGGACGTATTCGATATTGCAGGCCAAATCGAACATCGCCGCCAAGAACAAATGAAAACGATAACCGCTTGCGACGGCTTTCTTCAGGAACGTTTCTGATTGCCAGCGAGGGTCAGAAAGCGAGCCTGCGTAACACTGCAATGCGCCGGCCAGCATTTCCGCCATGCCACCGCCGCAGACATATTCGTTCTTGGTTAGATCAGTTTCGGCCAACCGTTCGAGGCTGGCTATCTTCTCCTTGGTTTCAAGTTTGGAATAATCTGGAAAGGAAATTTTGCCGGGCATATTTGAATCAATTCAAGCCAATGTTAATTCCTCTTGCACGCCAGGCGCGAACCAGTTTCGTGGGGTGCTCGAAATCAACTGCTCCAAGCTGTGTTCAACCACCCAGCGCACGGCGGGAACACAGACGGCATCGCCAAAAGCGAAGCGAATATCAGTCTCTGACCCGACCAAGGCGAAGTCCGGCGAGCTTTCAGGAAGACAAACGCCCTGCAACCTAGCTGACTCCAAAGCCGTCATTCGTCTGCCTCGCAACATTCCATTTTTGATAACGATGACGTATTGAGTCGAAGAACCTCCTCGCGGCGTTCTAAGACAACTGGCCAGACCGTCAAAACGAATGTTGAAAATTTGTTCGCGCTTCCGTCTGCGGCGAAGCCGGCGAACGGCGGTGAAAACGTGATTTCTGCCAGCCTTGAGCAATGCTTCCAGTTTAGTCTTGTGGTCGTGTTCAACCAGCGACCAGAAATAATCGGTCTGTGCATTGTCCCACCAAGCCGAACTGGTTTCCGGCACCTGTTCGATGATGTCCCGGAGCGAAAGTTGACGATTCGGCAAATGCGGAAAATTGAAAAAGAACCAAGGCAATTCCGGGCTTTTTCGATACGCTTCTGCAAACTTGTGGCGATGGAGATGGTCGTTTGGAAATGGTCTGCGCTTAAGCCGGTGGCGCAATAAGTCCACCGCAACGATGAAAACCCGGTTCCGCGATTGCGGCGTAAAATGTTTAGCGTCCACTTGAACGACATCAAACCCGTAATCAAGCCCAGCCATCGTGCGCAGGATTTCTTCAAGGGCCGCGCCGTTGTGGATTGAAAGCAGATTCGGAACATTCTCCAAAAGAAGAAATTCGGGTTTCTTGCCGCAGTCTGCCAGCGAAGCCACCTTCTCCAAAAAAGTTCTCACCAGGCTGCTATGTTTTCCATTCAAACCCTGACGGTGGCCCGCCTGGCTCAAATCAATGCAGGGAAATGACGCTGTAACAAGCCGCGCCGCCGGATATTCGCACAAATCCAAGAGGCGCACGTCGCGATTGCTGAACGGCACTTCTGGATAGTTGGCTTTGTAGGATCGAACCTTTCGAGGATCGTTATCATTGGCCAGAGCGGCTTCCCACCCCAACGACCGAAGCGCTTCATGAATCAGCCCAATGCCTGCAAACAACTCGATGAACATCTTATTGTCCGCATTATCTGCGTCTCGGTCATGCAGATGAAACGCTTTCGCTGTCTTTCGATTTGCTGGGTATCGCACAATCAATCAGTGTTTCGCTTCGTGTATAATTTTGCATTTGACCGGAGCATTTAGCGAGATTTTATTTGCGACATCCCAAACTGAATACCGGAAAAGAGCCATGACAATTTCGAATGGCGAATTGCGAATTGCGGAGTGCGCGACCAGTCCGTTTCGGCGTAGCGGCTTTCGGGAGAAAGCCGCCATCTAAATTCCGTCCCGGTTTGCGGCGCTCTGCCGAGTCACCGCTACGCCCAATTGCCCCATTCAACCGCCGCCAGATAGAACATCCAAGTTTGGACCCTTTTTCATTGAAAACAAGGCTTGTCAAACGCACGACGCAACGGTAGTCTCTGCGCTCTTTTGAAAAATTTATGGCAGTAAAAATTCGCATGAAGCGTGTCGGGGCCAAGAATGCTCCGGTGTTTCGCATTGTGGTGGCCGATGGCCGGAGTCCGCGCGATGGCAAGTTCATCGAGGAAATCGGCACCTATCAGCCATTGAAGAAGGGCGATAATTTCTCGCTTAACCTCGACCGCGCCCAGTACTGGCTGGGCAAGGGCGCGCAGCCGAGTGAAACCGTCGCCAGCTTCATCAAGAAGGCGGGCAAGGCAACCGCCGTGGCCTGACCTGTTTTTGCGCGCCATGCAGGCTTTTTTGGAATACGTGGTCAAGGGACTGGTGCAAAATCCCGAGGCGGTGACGATTACGCCGGTGGAGCGCGATGGCATGACGATTTATGAACTGCGCCTGCATCAAGAGGACGTGGGCAAAATCATCGGCCGGCACGGCGTGACGATTAACGCCATCCGGTCCTTGTTGCTCGCCGGGAGCGCGAAGAAGGGGCTGCGTTGTTCGGTGGAGATTGTGGAAGAAAAGTTGAAGAGTTAAATCGTTGAATGGTTAAAGCGGAAAGTTCGCGCCACGCTTCAACTCTTTAACGCATCACGCTTCAACGCACATGAAGATTGACGTGCTCACTTTGTTTCCGGCAATGTTCGCCGGGCCGCTCGATGAAAGCATCATCAAGCGCGCGCGCACGGCCGGTTTGCTGGATTTGAAGATCCACAATCTGCGTGACTGGACGCATGACCGGCACAAGACGGTGGACGACCGGCCGTTTGGCGGCGGACCGGGAATGCTGCTGAAGCCGGAACCGCTCTTTGAGGCGATTGAAGAGTTGCGGCGCAAAGGCACGCGGGTGATTTTGCTGTCGCCCGCTGGGCGGCCGTTCAGTCAGGCTATCGCGCGTGAACTGGCGCAAGCGGATGATTTGCTGCTGGTCACCGGCCATTACGAAGGCTTTGACGAACGGGTGCGGAAAAAGCTGGCCGACGATGAATTGTCCATCGGCGATTATGTGCTGACGAATGGCGCGCTGCCAGCAATGGTCGTGATTGATGCCGTTGCGCGGCTGTTGCCCGGAGTTTTGGGCGACGATGAAAGTTCGCACGACGAGTCGTTCAGCCATGGTCAGTTGGAGTATCCGCAATACACGCGCCCGGCTGAATTTCGCGGAATGAAAGTGCCGGACGTTTTAGTTTCCGGCAACCACGCCGAGATTGAGAAATGGCGGCGCGAACAGGCGAAGTTGCGGACCAAAGAGCGAAGACCGGATTTGATGAAGTGACAGGTGACGGGTGGCCAGAACCCACGCTCGTCTAGCGTGTCACAAGACACCTGTCCCTCGTCATATCGAAGAGAATTTATGAACCAGGCATTACAGGAAAAAATTGAATCGGAGCAGTATCGCAAAGACGACGCGAAATTCGCCGTCGGCGATAGCGTGCGTGTGCATACCAAGGTTGTGGAAGGCGACAAGGAACGCATCCAGATCTTCTCCGGCGTCGTCATCGGCAAACGCGGGCATGGCTTGAATGAGACGTTCACCGTCCGCCGTATCAGTTACGGTGAAGGCGTCGAACGCGTGTTCCCGCTGCACTCGCCGCGCGTGGACAAAATCGAGGTTGAACGCAAAGGTGAAGTTCGCCGCGCAAAACTCACCTATCTGCGCAAACGCCTCGGCAAGGGCGCCACGCTCGTACGCGAGAAAGAAGAAAAAGCCGCGGCCGAACCAGCCGCCAAGTAAAGCAGGAAATCAATTCAAGAAAGCGAGGCTTCGGCCTCGTTTTTCCGTTTCGGGAACGACTTCATCGGATTGCACCATGTACCGCGGCGTCCTTCGCAAGCTGTTCTTTTACAAACTGCCCGAACACCGTCGGTTCATAATTCCAGTTTTTAATCAACGTCGGCCCCGCGTAAGGACTGAAATCCCACGCGGTCCACATTTGGATGCCGTGTGCTTGCGCGTAATCCATCAAACGTTGTCCGTAAGCAAGGCCATTTGTGCCGCCTGAATTCCGGTCCCCAAAGCCCCATTCCCCAAGGTAAACCGGGTAATGCCGGCTCACCTCGCCGAAGCATTTGTCCCAATCTTTTTTATTAGGATAGGGATGGGTTTCATACACGTAATTTGTGCCGGTAATTGCGTAACTTTGCAGCACGCCGCTCAGGTCGTAACCCCAGTCCAGCCCGGCGATGGTCACGAGATTTTGCGCGCCGGTCGCCCGGACTGCGTCAAAAAGCTTTTGCATACCCACCGAGTCGTACCGGATCCTGGTTTGGTCGCGGTTCCATTTTGGTGGCAAATCGTCGGTCATTCCGCCATTGTGCCAGACCTCCCGTGACACATCGTGCGGTTCATTGTAGAGACCGAAGATGACGTTGGGATGGTTTTTGTAGCGCGTGGCCATGTCGTGCCAGAAGGTAACGGAATTTCGATCCGGCATGTTATGCTGGCCAAGCCTGCCGCCTTCATTCACCCAAGTCCCGCAATCCGACCAGTGCAAATCCAAATCAATGTAAACATGCGCCATCGCGCAGGTGTCCACGATGTTGTCCACAATGGCGCGATAAGCCGCCCCTCCGTCCGTTTGATCCTTCATTTTGCCAAACCAGCGGTCCTGTGCCAGCGGCAGGCGAATGAGATTCACCTTCCAATCATGGATGGCGCGGTTCACGGATTCCTGCACGTGGTCGCCGTCATTTCGCCATTCCAGCGACGCGATGTTGACGCCGTAAAGCCAGACCGGCTTGCCATTCGCATTCAGAACCTTGGCCCCTTCGGTATGCAGAAGCATCGGGGCGAGCTGGGAGTCATACGGACGTGTCTGGCTGGCCGGAAGTCCGTTTTCCGCAGACTGAGCGTTTCCCGTCGAGCAAAACAGGGCAATCAAGATGAACGCGGTAAGCGCTGCTTTAAGAGAATTCAGGACTTGCACTGGACAGCTTTACCAGTGGGTTAGGAACACTATCAAACACAAATTTCTCGAAACGCGACCTGATGCGTTTGCAGCGAGTCGGCACCGAAACACACCAAAACCACCTTTTCGACCGAACTGTTCTGTTCCAGGAAATTTTTCGTCTCACGTAAGGCAATTCGTGCCGCGCGTTCCATTGGAAAACCATACGCGCCGGTGCTGATGGATGGAAAGGCCACGGTTTTGATGCCCTGCTGCTCGACGAGCGCGAAACAACTTCTATAGCAACTTGCGAGCAGCTTTTCTTCGCCATGATTCCCGTCGCGCCAGACCGGACCGACGGTGTGGATCACCCATTTGGCAGGGAGGTTGTAGCCGTGTGCGATTTTAGCCTGGCCCGTGGCGCAACCGCCGAGCGCGCGGCATTCCGCCAACAATTCCGGACCGGCGGCGCGATGAATGGCCCCGTCCACACCGCCACCGCCGAGCAACGAAGTATTGGCGGCATTCACGATCGCGTCCACGCGCTGCTTCGTGATGTCGGCTTCAACTACGACAATACGGTTTGAAACAAATGTATTGGTCACGGCCTGTTTTTATAAGCACGATTTGCCATTCTGACGATCAAAGTTAAATGGAAAAACGAATGGACTGACGCAGAGCCTGCGCTCCGGTCAAAGTTCCTCCGGCTTTGACATCAAATCCGCGACGTGCTGGAGCAACCTTCCCGCCGCCCCGCCGTCTATTACGCGATGATCAAAGCTTAACGTCAGGTTTGCTTCCATAATCGGCACAAACTGTCCTTTCACGGAATCCCAAGTCGGCGCGTGGCGCGCCGCGCCCATTCCCAGCACAAGAGTTTGCTCCGGCAGCGGAATCGGCGTCGCCCATTCCAGGCCAAAGGTGCCGAAATTCGTGACGGTGGCAATGGAACCGCCGGTGGCGTCCGGCGGCAATTTACGCTCGCGTGCTAGGCCAACCAGTTCGTTGTAAGGCGCAATCAAATCCTTCAGCAGGCGTTTGTCCGCGTTGCGAAGCACCGGCACCAGCACGCCGTCCTCGGCTTCGACCGCAAAGCCGATGTCAATCGAAGAAGGATGCACAATTTTGTTTCCCACCAGCCGACCCGCCGGGGCGCTGTTTTGCGCCAGCGCCACCGCCAGTGCTCGCAACGCACAGAGCGCCGGGCCGGGCTTGGGCCTGGCAACCTTGCGAAAGGCGAACAATGGGTCGAGGCAAATCGGCATGCCAACATGCGCAATGGGCCGCGTCCAACTGCGTCGCATCGCGTCGGCCACCGATACGCGCATTGACGAGGCCTGGCTCGTTTTTTGTTTTTCGAGATGCGCGATGAATTTTTCGAAATCCTCAACAGTCACGCGTCCTGCCGCGCCGCTGCCCGCAACGCCCGCAAGGTCGGCGGCGCTCAACCCAAGTTCCGTCATGCGCGCCTTGAGTCGTGGCGAAAGATAGCTGGCGCCAGCGGCGTTGGCTGGCACGGGCAAACCGCGCACGGTCGGCTGCACGCGGTTCCGACTGCCGTTCCCGCCTCCCCTGGAAACGCGGTCGGTGTCGCCTGGTCTGGTTGGCGCCGAAACATCCAATCCCAGCCGCGCGGCTTCCTCCTTCGTGGTTTCAATGCGGCCCAGCGTGGCGCCGACGGCGTAGCTTTCGTTCAGTTGCGCCGTGAAGTTTTCGATGCGACCCCCGCAGGGTGACGTGACGGTCATGGTCGCCTTGTTCGTCTCGACTTCGATCAAATCCTGGCCGGCTTCGACGGCGTCGCCGGCGTTGACCAGAAAGCCGTTGATTTTGGCCTCGGCGATGGATTCGCCCAGTTGCGGCATGATAATGGGAATCTGCGGCATAATTATTTAGAGTCTAAGGAGTTTCCGGGCGGCGGCGGCAATGGCGCGCGCGGTGGGACGATGGGCCGTCCACAAGTTCGGGTGATAGGGCACCGGTGTGTCCTTGGCGTTGAGCCGTTGTGGCGGCGCATCGAGCAGGCCATAGCCTTCGCTCGTGACGCGGGCGATAATTTCGGCCGTCACACCGCCCCACGGCCAGGCTTCGCCAACGCAAAGCAATCGTCCCGTGCGGGCGACGCTGGCCATCACCGTGTCGGTGTCAATCGGTTTCACCGAACGCAGGTCCACCACCTCGACCTCCCAGCCTTCGGGTACGAGTTCCTTCGCCGCTTCCAGCGCCTCATGCACCATGGCGCTGTAGGCAACAATGGTCATGTCCCGGCCTTCGCGCGCAATGCGGGCCTTGCCGACGGGCAGGGCTTCGCTTGGCAGGCTTTCGGCTTTGAGGTGGTAATAAAGGAATTTGTGCTCGCAAAAAATCACCGGGTCGTCAATCGCCACCGCTTCGAGCAACATGCTGTAGGCGTCCTCGACCGTGGCGGGTGTCAAAACAATCAATCCCGGATAATGCGCATAAACGGTTTCCATGCACTGGCTGTGAAACGGTCCGCTGCCCGATGTGCCGCCGAAGGGCAGGCGCACTGTGATGGGACACGGCACGTTTGTACGCCAGAAAAGGGTTGCCGCCTGGTTGACGATTTGGTTGAAACCCACGGTGGAAAAATCTGCAAACTGCATTTCGACCACCGGCCTCATGCCTTCAATCGCCGCGCCGACGGCCAAACCCATGATGGCGTCCTCGCTGATAGGCGAATCCAGGACCCGACCGGGAAACTCCTTTGCCAGATTTTTTGTGGCTTTGTGCGCGCCACCGAACACGCCGACATCCTGCCCGTAAATGAACACACGCGGGTCGTCGCGCAACGCGTGCGCCTGCGCCTCGCGGATGGCTTCAAGATAGGTGATGCTCACGGGAGGAAAGATGAATCAAAAATGCTGAAGGAAGCAACAAAGTCTCTGCGGACTTCCTCATTCCTCATTCCGACTTTTGCATTTTCAAGCTTCTTCATGTGTTTCACTGAGACGTTCGGTTGCAATTGCCCGCCACTCCTCGGCGAACGGATCCGGGGCCGGCTCGCGCTGCACTTGGGCGACGGCCTCCTCGATCTCGCGGATGACTTCTCCGCGCCAGGCCGCGAGCGTTGCTGCGTCCGCCCACTGTTGCCGCAGCAGATGTTCCTCGGCTACTTTCAAACAATCGCGCCCGGCCGGTGACGCTTTTAACTTTGGATCAATGTAGCTGGCGTCGTCGTGTTCGCCGTGGCCGCAAAGCCGGAGCAACGTGGCAACGACCAATTGCGGTCCACGGCCCGCGCGGGCGCGGGCGACCGCCTGCCCGACGGTTTTCAAGCACGCGTTCAAATCGGTGCCGTCCAGCGAATCCACACCAACGCCGTAGCCGACCGCTTTGTCGGCGAGATCCCGACAGGCAAACTGGCGTGAAGTGGGTGTGGAATAGGCGTACTGGTTGTTGGCGACAATCAAAACGAGCGGCAATTTTTCCACCGCCGCCTGATTGAGCGCTTCATGAAACGCGCCGGTAGAGGTTGCGCCATCGCCGATGCTGGCAACACCCACCGTGCCGGAAATGTTTTTGAACCGGCGTGCCAGCAAAATGCCGTTTACCACGGAAATCATCGCGCCGAGGTGGCTGATCATGGGCAAATAACCTTCCTGTGGCTTTCCGCGATGAACGTTGCCGTCGCGTCCGCGCATCGGCCCCAGCGCTGAGCCGAGATAGGTGCGCGAGGCGTCCAAGACGGTTTCGCCAAAGGCCAGCCGTCCTGCCGCGTCGCGAATCAAAGGCGCAAAAACGTCGCCTTTTTTCAACCAGACACCGGCGGCTGCGCTCAAGGCTTCCTGACCGCGCCCCAGAAAGACGCCGCCGTGAATTCTGCCGGAGCGCCAGAGGGCGGCAAATTTGTCATCCAACAATCGCGCCAGCAACATGAAGCGGTAGGCGGCCAGATACGTTTGGCGAAATAAAGCCGCGTTTTCCGCCGTGCCGGGTTCGAGCACCGTTTGCAGCATGGAAGGATTTTATCGCCAAAACTTTGCGCCAGCAACGTTTCTTTCGGCATTAGAAATGCGGCAACGCAAGAAACGGCTTGGCCAAAACGGCAAAGTGGTGTTGAATGAGCGCTTGTAAGAAGGCATCAAGAATCAAATTGAAACCGCCGTCATGAGAGCAGCAGCCCAAATTTTTCTGGTCGGTCACAACCCGGAATTACTGGCGCTGTTGTCCGAGTTGTTGCGGGCGGACGACATTGCGATCCGGCTGGCACCGTCAGACAACGGAATTTTTGAACTGCTTCATGACCAGCTCCCCGATCTCCTCCTGCTGGATGCCGGCCATTTGGAATTGCTGCGGGAACTTAAGGAAGTCCCGGCCACGCAGACCATACCCGCCATTGTCTTCACCGCCAAGGATGATCCTTCGGAGCATGCGCGGGCGTTTGAACTGGGCGCGCACGATTGTGTGAGCCAGCCGTTTGACGCGGGGGAACTGCGCGCCCGCCTGCAGGCGGCGCTGAAGATCAAACGGCAGTTTGGAGAATTGCTGCACCATCAGCGCGAATTGATGGCGGCCCGGATTGCGGCCGAATCCGCCGCGCGCAGCAAATCCGATTTTCTGGCGGCGATGAGCCACGAAATTCGCACGCCGATGAACGGCGTTGTGGCGATGGTCGGCCTGTTGCTCGAAACGCCGCTTAACGTAGAGCAGCGCGGTTACCTGGAAACGATTCACGCCAGCAGCGAGGCGTTGCTCACCATTATCAATGACATCCTCGATTTTTCAAAAATCGAGGCGGGCAAGCTTGATCTGGATTCGCGGCCGTTCGACCTGCGGGTGTGTGTGGAGGAAACGCTGGACTTGATGGCGGCGCGGGCTTTCGAGAAAAATCTTGATTTGGTTTATCAGATGGATGACGAGATTCCCATGCTGGTGGAAGGCGACGCGTTGCGTTTGCGCCAGGTTTTGGTCAATCTTTTGAGCAACGCCGTCAAGTTTACCAAGACCGGCGAAGTTTTGGTGCAAATCAAATTGCTTTCGGCCAAAGAGGAGGAAGGGCAAAATCACTCCTTGCTGCACCTTCATTTTTCCGTGCGCGACACGGGAATCGGCATTTCGCCGGACCGGTTGGCGCGGCTGTTCAAACCGTTCATGCAGGCTGAGGCTTCCACAGCGCACCGTTATGGTGGTACGGGGTTGGGCCTGGCCATCAGCAAACAACTGGTCGAATTGATGGGTGGGAAAATGTGGGCTGAGAGCATGGCGGGCGAAGGCTCGACGTTCCATTTCACCATAAATGTGCTGGCACAACTGCAACCGGCGCCGTTCGCGCTCGCGGGCCGGCAGGACAAATTGGCGGACAAGCGGGTGTTGATTGTGGACGACAATGCGACCAGCCGTCGGGTGCTGGCCGAGCAAGCGTCGAAATGGGGCATGATTCCCCACAGTGCTGGAGACGCACAGCAGGCGATGAATTTCCTCCGCGACGGCAGCCCGTTTGATCTGGCCATTCTCGATGCGCAATTGCCCGGCATGGACGGTTTCACGCTCGCTGCCGCAATTCATCAACTGCCCAGGGCGGCTTCAATGCCGCTGGTCTTGCTCACACCGCTCGGCGCGCGCCGGGAGGCGCTCCAAGCCGGACCCATTCCCTTCCTCGCTTTTGCCAACAAACCTTTGAAACCCGCACAGTTTGTCGAGACCCTGAGCCGCGCTTTTTCCGATTCAGAATCCGTCCCTGACCAGACCCTGCGACCGGTCCAAGCCAAGCAAACGCTTGTTGGCCTTTGGCCATTTCGGGTGCTGTTGTGCGACGACAACACCATCAATCAAAAGGTCGCTGTGCGTATTCTGCAACAGCTTGGCTACGAGCCGGACCTGGTCACCAATGGCCGGGAAGCACTCGACGCGCTTGACCGGAAGCCCTATGATTTGATTTTTATGGACGTGATGATGCCGGAAATGGACGGCTTGGAAGCGACGCGCATGATTCGCGAACTCCAGAAGAAAGGCGGGAATCCTATTTCCAACGCCCGTGTGGTCATCATTGCCATGACCGCCCAGGCGATGCAGGGCGACCGCGAAAAATGCCTGGCGGCGGGCATGGACGATTATCTCGCCAAGCCCATTCGCCCGAAAGACATGCGTGCCATCATCGAACGCTGGAGTTCGGAGATGAGTTCCTCGGCACCGGCCCAGTCCACGGCACCTTCAACCGCCCCCCTGTCGGACGCGGAGGAATCGCCCGTGCAGATGGATCGGCTGTTGGATTTAGGTGGCGGGAGCATGGAAAGCCTGCGCGAATTGGTTGATCTTTACTTCAAACAGACCACCGAACAACTCGCGCAATTGGAGGCGGCGGTTCGCGCGAATCAGGCCGAGCGGGTCCGCCAGGTGGCGCATAGTTGTGCCGGGGCCAGTGCCACCGTGGGCATGGCGCGGCTGGCTTCCGTGTTGCGGGAATTGGAACGGCAGGGCAAGGCCGGCAAGTTGACCAACGCGGAGCAATTGTGTGGCGACGCCGTACGCGAATTCAAACGTACCCAGGATTTCCTGGTGAAGCATCCCGCCTTGACAGGGATGAATGCGACCACTGTTAATTCATGAAAAAAGTTCTCATCATCGAAGACGATCAAATCGTTGCGAACATCTATCGAAATAAATTCGCGGTTGAGGGTTATCAGACCGAGTTGGCGTTCGACGGCGAAAGCGGCTTGAAAATAATGCGGACGTTCCAGCCCGATGTAATCTTGCTCGATCTCATTCTTCCCAAAATGTCAGGTGTTGATTTCCTCAAACAAGCCCGCAGTGAGGCGGATTTTGCCAAAGTACCCGTCATCGTTTTTTCCAACACTTACCTGACCAACATGATCCAGGAAGCCTGGAAGGCGGGCGCAAACAAATGTCTGTCCAAAACCAATTGCACGCCCAAGGACGTATTGGAAGTTGTTCGCCAGACGATTGGCGGCGGCGGGCCCATGGTGCAGACCGCTGCAACCCCGGGTAACCCAACCGCCTCGGCCCGGCCCAATTTCACCGATATTGAGGGAGACACGAAATTCATATCGGAACTGCGCCAGGCATTCATTGACAGCCAGCCAGCCACTCTCGCCGCGCTGCGCGCCGGATTGCAAGGCCTCATCAAGGCTGACAATGAAACCACCCAGCTCAAGGATATTCACGAACTTTACCGCCGCACCCATGCGCTGGCCGGCAACGCCGGACTCGCCGGTTTCACCCACGTCTCGCAAATGTCCGCCGCCGTGGAGGCGCTGCTCAAGGAACTTTACGAAAAACCGAAAAGCATCAACACCTCCACCCTGCGCACCGTCGCCTCGGCCGTGGATTTTCTTGGTTTTCTATTCACGCGCGGCAAGCAGCCGGACAATCCGGACTCACCCTCCGTCCACATCCTTGTGGTGGACGACGAGCCGATTTCACAGCGCGCCGTGGTTTACGCCCTCGAAAAAGCACAGTTGCCTTCCACCAGCACGGCGGATCCGAACGCCGCCTTGAAATTGCTGACGGACACCCATTTCGACCTCGTCTTTCTCGACGTGGACATGCCCGGCATGACCGGTTTTGAACTCTGCACCAAATTGCGAGCCATGCCGCAATACAAAAAAATCCCCGTCGTTTTCGTGACCGCCCTCAGTGATTTCGACAGCCGCACCAGTTCCATGATGGCCGGCGGCAACGATTTCATCGCCAAGCCGTTTCTCTTCATCGAACTCACCGTGAAGGCCCTCATCCACGTCCTGCGCGCTAAACTGCAACCGGCGAAGTAAACTTGGGCGATTGGCGAAATTCGCCGACCTCTTGGCGAGGTCCGAGTTGACGGCTCACTTTTTCTCCAGCAAAAACACCTTCGACGATGTCCGGTTTAAATCCGACTCGACCCTCAACATGGTCTGGTAGGCCTCGGGGCTGATGATGGCCGGCTCGGTTTGAAACTCGTCGGTGACGACGTAATTGTTGAAGGTGTTTTTTACTTGGACGAGCGCATTTTCGCTGCCCGCCACGGTGTAGTTCGCGCTCCGGGGCGCAACCAGCACGCGGTCAAAGCCGGACGGCAAATCCACCTCGGTGCGGACAATGTTTTTGCTCCCTTGCGAAATATACAACGGCAATGTGCGCTGATCGGTGCCCGGCCCGATTAGCGATGGCGTAAACGGCAGATCGAAGTAAAAGTATTTCCCGGTCGGCACGCCGTAATCATCAATGGCCACCATGAACTGCTCATGGCCCGGATAGGTGTCGAAGTCCGTGGTCAATGGCCCCAACGCCCGCGCGCCTTGGGCCACTTGGGAAACGGCTTCCTGAAAATAACGGTTCCGTTGCTCGGGCCGCAGCGAGGCAAAGAACCGGTGTCTTTCGTTGAAATTCTCGCCGTAATACCACCGCGAAATATTCAGCAACGTCCGGCCGCTGTTATCCAGCAGGAGCGTGTAGCCCGTGCGGGTTCCGTCCTCGCATCCCTTCGCCGCGTGGAGGACACCCAGCGTCCGGTTGGCAAGCTCGATGCCCAGCCGGCCGTCGTGAGGCGTGGTGCCCAGTTGCGCGTACTGGTCGGTGTCGTTCAGATAATACGTCACGCCATCCACCGTGACCCCGACCAGCGGTGCCTGAAAGTACTGTGGCATGGGGAACGCCATCACTGCGTTGGTAATGCCTGCAATAGCCGGCAAATCCGATGCCAGCACAAACTGCGGTTGGAAATCCGCCGCTTGCAACATGGCATAAAGCAGAATAGCGCGGTCCGCCGCGTCGCCGTACCCGTCCACCAATGTCTCGTCGGCATCAGAAAGTTCGTCAAACGGCAGTTCGGTGAACGCCGGTCCCGCCAATCGGATGGATTTGGCGACGTAATCGCGGATGGCCTTCACGGCCTCCAGCCGGGTTTTTGCTTTACCGGCCAGTTGCCGCGCTAGCGCGTCAGCCTCGGTCGAATGTCCCGACCGTTGCAGCATGGTGTCTTCCAGCGCCTCCAGATAATTTGTTAAATTGCCGACGAAATAGCCCACGTCGGCGGCGTAGGTCCATTCCGGGGGAAGCTGCGTCTCGCTGGGAAGGGCGCCCACGTTTTCAGCCCGCCATTGAAACTTCTGTGCCTTCGCGTCGCTCAAATTCTGTCCCTGAACGATTCCCGGCGTACCGCTGATCAACCGCTGAATTGGAAGGCCCGCCGGCGCGGTCAGCGTGAAGGATTTCTGTTGCAGTTCTTCCGGTAGCTGGAATGACTCGAAGCCCGACAGAAACATTTTGTTCTTCATCGTGATTTCAAAGGCCACGTCAATCGTGGACCCGATCTCCACGCCGGGCAGGCTCGCCACCAGGATCCGCCCGCCCGTGTAACGTTTCGCCGAGGCATTCCACGCCTGGTCCATGACGTTGATTTCGTCCGGGGAAATTTCTTGGCGTGCGCCGCTAGCGGAGGTGACGACGGCGTGAATGAGGCGGGCCTGTTCGCACGCGGGATTGTAGGGAATCCGCACTTGGGATTCCTGAATCTTGCCGTTGTACGTCAGGATGCGCTTTTTGTATTCCACCCGGTAAACGGCCGAGTGCGGGCCGGTCACTTCCAACTCCTTTCGGCTTTCCAAGATCCGCGCGTCGGAGCTCGTTGTCGGCGCGGCGGATGGATTCACCGCTGTCGAGCCAACGGCGGGAATATACGCTGCCATATCCAGCAGAGGCGCCTTGCGCTCGTCGTTCGCCATTGTCTGCAAGACGTGCTTGAGATTCAGGTATTGCCGGGGTGAAAACTCGACCGTCTTTAATTCCAGTGTCCGCCCGGCCTGAATGGAATCCGCCCCGGAATCAAAATGTTCCTGATAGCTCACGCTGTCATCGTCCACGGACGAAGGTGTTGGCAGAGCTGCCACGCCCGCATATCCATCCGCCAGCTTGAGCGAGATGTCTTCCTGCAAACCGCAGGTGTATTGAGTCTCCAAGGGATATTTCCGTTTGGCCAAGCCGGTACCGCGCAGGATGAAATTGACTATGCCCAGCCGCCGGCCAATCCACGGCATGGTCACCACCGACTTGCCGCCGCCGTTCGCGGTCATGCCTGGCACGATAAACTTCAACTCGGCCCGCAGACCCGTTGCCATGTCGAACAGATTGGTCGGAATGAGTTGAAACGACTGGAGCCGTGCTCCCGGCAGCGACTCCTTGAGATTACGCTCAAAGAAACGTTTGATGTCCTCTTGTCTCATGTTTGCGAAGGCGTTCCGGTACTCGTCATCGTTGACTCCTTGAAACGATAATTCCGAGGTTGCTTCAATCCCTCCGTTCGCGTTCAGCACCCCCCTGGTCTTCACCAGCATCATGTTTTCGCCGGCGGGCTGGACAGGACTAAGCTGGATGTTCGCGCCTTCGGGCCGGCATACGAGATAACTTTGATGGCGGTCGTAGGCTGGCAGCAGTTCCCTCGTGTTCTCATCGGTGGGATCCATCAGCACTTGGCGTCCATCCTTCAGTTCCACTGCCACGATGGCGTGATTGAAATAGGGATCCGGCACTTCCGGGTCCATCCGGGTGCCGACATTGATAAGGATGGGATAGGCTTTCAGGCCAGCCAGGCGCAGCATCGAAACCAGCAGGGCCGCCTTGTCCCGGCAAACGCCGTATTTTTTGTCAAACGTGATTGACACATCATGGGGTTCAAAACCCGGCCGGTTCTTTTCCGGCGTGATGCCCATGTAACGGATCTTGTTTGACACAAAATAGAACAGTGCCTTGATCTTTTCCGTCTCCGTTGTCGCCCCGGCGGTGAGTTGCTCGACCTTTTGCTTCATGGCGGTCGTCGTGGCGTCCAGGTGCGGCAGGCTGAGGTTCCAATACCATTTGGAGACGGCCGCCCAGTTCGGCAGGGTGCTCACAAACAGGCGTTGCAACACGTTTTCATAGGGAGGCATGTCCGGCTCGTCATACATACGCGGCACGTCATTGACTTCCCACCGATAGACGATGGTGTGGTCCGCGCCCGGATGCACCGAGGAGGTGACCGTTCCGGGGATCTCGTCCCGCAGCGCAATGCTTTTCAACGGCCGGTCGTCCGGCGCATAAACCTCGTAAGTGATGTGCCGGATGAAACCCGTGCCTTCAAAAATGTTTTCCTCGGCGTATTGACCGGGGATGATTGACCGCTCAATGTTTTCGCGGGTCACCGAATGGATCACGTCCCCGACTTCCAAGCTCGGGATGTTGACCTGCAATACCCGCATGTTCGGGTCGTAAATGTTCTCGGCCATCTGGCTGGCATCAATGGATTCTTTTGAATTGGCCGCCACATCCACCGGGAGGACCTGGCCGTCGGGTTTGATCACCTCCAGCTTGGGCACTGAGACCGTTGTGTAAGGCAGCATGAAACCCAGCACGATCGTGCGGTTGTCACGCTTGCCTTTTTCCGTAAGCACCTTGAGAAATGTCTCATCCTGGCATTCGCCAGTGCCGTCTGTGTGATACACCCGCACCGATTTTTGCTCGACGGTCGCCTCGTTGCAGTCCGGGTATTTGGCCGGAGTGATTTTAGCCGCCGCCGTCACGACCGGCTTTGCGTCCACCAGCGCCCATTCGTTGCCGGCATACCCATTGGTGTCGCCGCGGACGGACCCACCCGCCAACATCACGAGGGCCAAAACCAATCCGTGGTTCATAAACGAAAATCCAAGTTTCATGGCGTTTGATCTAAAATTTGCATTCATCATGGCTCGATTTGACCAGTCCGTCAGCTAATTGTTCGTTTTTTTGGATGGCTTGGTGTTATGCCAATCACCCCCATCCGCATTTAAACTTGGAGTCAAAAAAATTACTACGCCGTCAGGATTTCTCGGTAGCCTCCACGTCTGTAGTCTGGCTTCGTCGGTCAGCGATTGGCGCGCTGAACATTTCCTTCGAAATCACGCCATCGGCCACCTTGGTCACCGCGCCGGTCATCCGAATTGCGAACTCGTCGCCGATTTCGATTTCAATGGTGCCGCCGGGCATGTGAACGGAGATGTCGCGGTCACACAGACCGAGTTTGTGCGCCACCGCCGCCGCCGCGCTGCTGCTGCTGCCGCTCGCCAGCGTATAACCTGCGCCGCGTTCCCAGATTTCAATCTGAATGTTGTTGCGGTCGAGCACCTTCATCAATTGCACGTTGGTGCGGTTGGGAAAACGCAGGTGCGTCTCCAATAGCGGACCGATTTGTTTCGCCAGTTCCGCGCTGATTCTTGGCAGCGGCAGCACGCAATGCGGATTGCCCACCGTCGCCCCACAAAAGTTGAATCTTTCCCCGCGCAGATGAATCGGTTCATTGATGACTTCGCGGCGCGGACCGGCCACGGGAATGTCGTTGCTCCAAAAGCTGGCCTTGCCCATCTCCACGCGCACTACCTTGCCGCGTTCCATCACCGTGGCCTTCACCACACCGCCCGGCGTTTCAACGGCAAATTCATCGCCGCGGACCAGTTTCCGGTCCCACAAAAAACGTGAAAAAATCCGCAGTCCGTTGCCGCTCTTTTCCGCCTCGCTCCCGTCGGGATTGAAAATGCGGAGCGCGAACATCGCCTTTTTGGATGGGAGCGGTCCGATCAGGATGCCGTCCGACCCGACGCCGTAATTGCGATGGCAGATCGTCTTGATCTGCGCAGCCGTCAGCGGTTCCGGCAGGTTCTTCGGGTCAATGACGAGGTAGTCGTTGCCCAGTCCGTGATATTTGGTAAATGCCCAGAGCATGAATCCAGCATATCCTGACACGCGCGCAGCGCAAAACAGAATCAGGGCTTGTCCGGCAATTTTGCGTTGCGTTTGGCTTCGTCCACGTGAAACCGATGGAGGAACCGGTGGATCGCCGGTGCAAAAATGATTCCGAGGATCGCGAAGAACGCGAGTCCGCTGAACAGCGCGTAACAACCGGCAAAAATCTTTCCGCCTTCTGTTTGCAGTGTCGAGATTGGCCCCATGCCGGACAAAATCATCGCCGCATTGACAAAGGCGTCCACCCAGGACATTCCGTCGAAGCTCCGGTAACCGACCATGCCGATGCCGAGCGCGAACGCGATGACCAGCAGGCCGATGGCCGCACTCCTGGCCAGGCGCGCATAAAACTGTTGGCGCGGCAACAACGGTTTGGAACGATGCTCGAACATATCCCATTTCGGATTTACGATATACGATTTGCGAGTGACTTGAAAACCGGATGCGGCGCGTAAATCGTATATCGCAAATCGTAAATTACTTTTTTACAGCCACGCTGCCGATGATTTCTTTCAGATCCTTCAGGCGATGCTTTTCCATAAAATCGCGGACGCCGGCAATCACCTGCAATGCCGTCTGCGGTTCGTAGAAATTGGCCGTGCCGACCGCCACCGCCGTCGCACCGGCAACGACGAATTCAATCGCGTCCGCCGCGTTCTGAATGCCGCCCATGCCGATGATGGGAATCTTCACCGCCTGAGCCGCTTCCCAAACCAGTTTGATCGCAATTGGCTTTATGCACGGGCCGGTCAAGCCGCCGGTCACGTTTGCCAGCTTCGGCTTTCGCGTCTCGATGTCAATCGCCATGGCCGGATAGCTGTTCATGATGGACAGCGCGTCGCTGCCGGCTTCCGCCGCCGCCTTGGCGAACGGCGCGATGCTCACCACGTTCGGACTCATCTTCGTAATCAGCGGCAGCTTCGTCGCTTTGCGGCATGCGGCCACCACTTGGGCGATCAATCTCAAGTCCGTGCCGAATTGCGCCCCGCCTTCCTTGATGTTCGGGCAGGAAACGTTGAGTTCCAGCGCGCCGACGCCGCCGAGAGCATCAAACCGCCGTGCGACGTCGGCGTATTCTTCGACCGTCGTGCCCCAGATGTTGATAATGGTTGGCACTTTCAACGTCTTGAGGAACGGCCAGTATTTTTTGATGAATCCGTCCATGCCCGGCCCTTGCAGGCCGATGGCGTTGATGAGGCCGCTGGTGACTTCAACTGTGCGCGGCGTGGCATTTCCGCGCACCGGATGCAGCCGGATGCCCTTCACCACAATCGCGCCGAGCTGATTCAAGTCAATCAGCTGTGCGTATTCGACGCCGTAGCCGAACGTCCCAGACGCCACCATCAACGGATTTTGCAGCTTCAGCGTGCCGATCTGGACTGATAAATTCACGCGGCTACCTGCAGCCGGGACTTCCGACTTTCCAACTTTGGATTTTGGATTTTGGACTTTCGACTTCATTTGGCTGTTTCCCACACAACCTGTTGCGCATCGAACACCGGCCCTTCGGTGCAGGTGCGTTGGTATTCCCAGCCGTCGCCGGTCTTGACGGGAATCACGCACGTCAGGCAGACGCCGACGCCGCAGCACATGTGTTCATCCATCGAAAGTTCCGCCGGCACGTTGAATCCTTCAGCGATTTTACCGACAGCCTTCAGCATCCCGGTCGGACCACACGCGAATATTTTTACTTTCCAGCCTGTAGGAGCCGACATAAGGAGGCTCTGTTTGATTTCCGATTTCCGCTTTTCCCTTTCCACTTTTCGAGTCTGAGCCTCGTCACCTCGGCTCCTACGCAAATCAGCAATCAGCGCCTCCGTGACCAAACCTTTTTGGCCATGGCTGCCGTCTTCGGTGGTCACGCGCACATCCCAACCTAGCGCCTGAAATTCCTTCTCGCACAGGATGTCAATCCGTCTGCGACCGCCAACGAAGGCGATACCTTTTTGCGGCGAACGTTGCGCCAGCAGATACGTCGCCGCCATGCCGTAACCACCGGCGACCAAGAAGGGTATTTCACCGCCGCGCTTGGGTACAGTGAACCCGCGGCCCAGCGGCGCAATCACACTCAGTTCCTCGCCGGGACCCATTCGTGCGAGCGCATCGGTGCCCTTGCCGACGGTCTTGTAGAGGATGGAAAACGTGTCGCCGGTAACCTGGAAGATGCTGAATGGCCGCCGCAGCAAGGCGTCCTTCAGTGGCAGCACGCGGACATGGGCGAACTGGCCGGGTTGGATGAGCGGCGCGATTTGCGGCGCGTGGAGGACGAGGCGGAAATAAGAATCAGTGTCGCGTTCGTTGGAAACAATCTGGACGGTTTGTTCAAGCATGGCCGCCGTTGTTCAGGATGCCGGGTGAGCCTTCCATGTCCGGATGCGGCTGGCCGTTGACGTCCTCAGCTTGTCGGGCACGGGCGCGTTCAACAATTTTGCGATAGGTCGCCAGCGCCAGCAGCGGCCAGGCGTTGCGATACATGTCGTATTTCAAATAAAAAACCTTCGGGAACCCGGTGCCGGTGGTTTCAGGTTCCGTCCACGAGCCGTCGGGGTTTTGCGTGCGAACCAAGTATTCAATGCCGCGCTTGAGATGTGGATTTTCAGGGTCGTCAAACGCGCACAGGCCCATGACGGCCCAAGCGGTTTGCGACGCTGTGCTCGGCCCGCGTCCCTTGAAGACCGGATCGTCGTAGGTGTTGCAGCGTTCACCCCAGCCGCCGTCCTCGTGCTGGACGCTTTCGAGCCAGGCGCGCGCCTTCAATAGCCACGGCTCCTGCATGTCCAGATTCAACGCGCGCAGGCCACGCAGCACCTGCCAGGTGCCGTAAATGTAATTCACACCCCAGCGGCCGTACCAGGAGCCGTCGGCCTCCTGCTGGGCGCGGATGTAATTGAGTGCCTTCTTTACGCGCGCATGGTTGACCCGGAAATTTTCGTAGCCGAGCAATTCCAGGATGCGCGCGGTGATGTCGGCGCATTCGGGATCAAGCATCGCATTGTGGTCGGCGAAGGGGACCTTTTCGAGGATGTTTTTGGTGCAATCCTTGTCAAAGGACGCCCAGCCGCCGTCCTTGCATTGGAATGTCAGCATCCACTGCATCCCGCGTTGGAAACATTCGTCGCGTCGCTTTGGGTCGTCGGTGGGGATTTTGCGGAGCGCGAGCAGCACCATGGCGGTGTCGTCCACGTCCGGGTTCCACTGATTATTGAATTCAAAAACCCAGCCGCTCGGTTCGACGCGCGTGGGATTTTTATGATGCCAATCGCCCCGAATGCGGATTTCCCGGTCCATCAACCAGCCGGCCGCCTTCTTCAAGGCGGGATGATTTTCCGAAATGCCGGATTCGTGAAGGCAGACGGCGACGATGGCCGTGTCCCACACTGGTGAGAAGCATGGCTCAATGCGCACGTCATCGGCGGTTTCGTGCTCCAGCTTCTTTAACTCGTGCTTGGCGCGGACGACCTGCGGATGGTCGTCCGGATAACCGAGCGACTGGAGTGCGATGAGCGAATTGAGCATCGCCGGGAAAATCGCCGCCAGCCCGTCGGAATGTTCAAAACGTTCGAGCATCCACTGCTCGCACTTTTTCAACGCGGTTTTGCGGAACGGATGGATTTTATGCTCGGCAAACCATTCCGCGAACTTGTGCAGCCGGTCGAGCCACAGGAAAAAATTCCGCCATGACAACATGTCCGGGTCGGGCGCGAGCGCGAGGTCGCGTTCATGCAAACCTTCGGGATACAGTTCGTCCAAGTCCACCCTGGCGGGACGGGTGGGTTTGAAATGATTGATGATGGCCAGCGGCACGAGCATGGCGCGCGACCAGTTGCTCATCTCCCAGAAATTCACGTGAAACCATTTGCCCAGCAACAGCACCTCGCAGGGGATGGTCGGCACGTATTCCCAGGAATACAGCCCGAGCAGCGCCAGGTACAGCTTGGCAAACGTGTTCATGCGCGGCACGCCGCCCAGGTGCAAGGCCACTTCGCGCGCGCGCAGCATTCGCGGGTCGGTCTCCGGCACACCGGCAAGTTTGAGGGCGAGATACGCCTTGATGGTGGCGTTCACATCCGACGGGCCGCCGTAATAAATGTTCCAGCCGCCGTCGGGCAATTGCATGGAAAAGATATGATTGACGGCCTTGCGTTGCCATTCGCGGTCAACTTTTCCGTTCCAATGGTGATACGCCACCGTGTCGGACACAATTGTGGAATCCACCATCAATTCGCCGATCCAGTAGCCTTCGGGCTTTTGCAGGCCCAAAAGATGTTCCTGCGACCGCAGAATCGCCGTCTCGCTCTCTCTCTCAAAATCCGTTTGAAGCCGGGCCGCCCGAGGCGACTGCGTCGTCTGAACTCTTGATTCGCTTTCAGTCAACACGCCCACACTGTGCGGGGTTAGGCCGGGGCTGTAAAGTTTTTCCTTCTTCAACAAGATATGCAAATTGATGATGTCCCAACCATTAATGAGAAAAATACCATTTTTCTCTTGATATAATTATACGAAACAGTAATGATGGCGTCAGTCAGACTTACTCACCATTCTTGGGGTTGCCAAGGCTTCTGGGTGAGCTTGATTCAGCAAGGGCGGTGATTCCCGCTGAAACGGAATCGCTGCAACCGGAAAAGAATTATGAAAACTCGACCGGCCTATTCGTTTATTATGCCCGCGTTATTGGCAGTCTTGGCTTGATGCTTGCCGGCGCCTCGCTTGTTGCAGCCATTTCCCAATCAAACTACAACCCAACCCTTCACTAAAAGGAGCTATTATGAAATTCAAAGGTAATTCAATATCGTTGGCCGCAGTGTCGGCTGGTCTGCTGCTCAGTCTGCCGCTTGGCGCCAGCGCAACCACCCTCGTCAATGGAGCAAATCAGACTGGAATAATTACCAATAGCGAAGTTGATTCCTACACCTTCACGGCCAACGCGGGGGACAGCATTAATTTGCGATTAGGGACGACTGGTTTCTACGGTTATCTCAGATTGTATGGGCCAGACGAGGCGTTGCTGGAATCGTCCGGAGGCAACGAATACGACCACCTCATCGCCTACGCGGCGACCAACAGCGGCATTTTTACCGTGCTGGTCAGCAGTTGGGATTCCGGAGGCGCCGGCACTTACGCGTTGCATCTGGCTCAGATGCCTGAATCTTTTATTGTGCCGGCGGGCGAGCAAGGCGGGCCGTTGACCAATGGTGCCGACGCCACCGGAACTATCACTGTCGGCGATCAGCAGATGTGGTCGTTCACGGCCAACGCGGGAGACAGCATCAATTTGCGATTGGGAGCGACTGGTTTCTACTCTTGGATCGAACTGTATGGGCCAAACGGGGCGTTGCTGAAATCGGCCGGAGGCAACGAATACGACCACCTCATCGCCTACACGGCGACTAACAGCGGCACTTTTACCGCGCTGGCCAGCAGTTGGGATTCCGGCGGCACCGGCACTTACGCGTTGCATCTGGCCCAGATGCCGGAACCTTTTATTGTTCCGACGGGTGACGAAGGCGGCCCCATGACTAACGGCGGCGATTACTCTGGAAACATCACTATCGGCGATTTGGACATGTGGTCGTTCACGGCCAACGCGGGGGACAGTATCAATTTGCGATTGGGAACGACTGGCTTCTTCGCCTATCTCGAATTGTATGGGCCAAATGGAGCGTTGCTGAGCGCAGCCGGAGCCAACAACTACGACCGGCTCATCGCCTACACGGCGACCAACAGCGGCACTTTTACCGCGCTGGTCAGCAGTTGGGATTCCGGCGGCACCGGCACTTACGCGTTATATCTGGCCCAGATGCCGGAACCTTTTATTGTGCCGGCAGGTGATCAAGGCGGAGCAATGACTGGCAGCGCACATTATACGGGAACGATTACATTGGGTGATATGGACATTTGGGCATTCACGGCTTGCACGGGTGACGCGATCAATCTGGCCTTAAATACTACAAATTTTTTCGCTTGGCTCGAACTGTATGGGCCAAACGGGGCGTTGCTGAAATCGGCCGGAGCAAACAGCTACGGTCAGAGCATCGCCAACACCGCGACCAACTGCGGCACCTTTACAGTGCTCGTAAGTAGTTGGGATTCCGGAGGCACCGGCACTTATGGCCTAACGACCCATGGGCTTTCTGATGAATTGAGGGAATGCCTTCCCAAGATTTCAGGCACGAATTTCTCGTTCCAGGAGGTTGGCGGCAATACCAACGCCAATGCCAATTTCGTCTTGTATTCAACCACGAACGTCGCCACGCCTTTTGAGCTCTGGACGCCGGTTCTAACCAACCAGTTCGACCAATTCGGCGTATTTGGTTACACGAACATTTACAATCCAGCTCGACGCCAGCAGTTTTACCGGTTCGCTGTACCGTGATTCACAACAACAATGAAAGAGGTTTATGAAAACCCACAACCAAACATCAACAAACCAACGAAAGACAAACCTGTGAAAAAAACACTACCAAACTATCGCGCGTGGACGATTGCAATACTGCCCCGGCTTGCGGTCCTGACTGTGATCGCAACTTCGGTGCTTACGGGTTGCTCCAGCGGCCCCAGGCAAGGGGCAGATGGCCAATGCCATCAATGAAGCGATTAAAGAAAAGATCAACTTTGCGCTTCAAGACAACAGCGTCCCGACCTGGCCGCTGAGGGTTGGGGGCGCGTCGGCATTGCTGGCGCCGGATCCAATCCTAGCCGACATGCAAGCGGCGGGCTATCTCAAGATTACGAGTGGAATGGCAAATGATGAACAGGGGGATCCCGTAATGGTTGAAGTCATCACACCCACTGAGGAGGCGAAAAAGTGGTGGAATGGGCCGGATGGCTTCTGTGTCGGCACCAAGGCCGTCGCGGAGGTCTTGGAATGGACGGAACCCGCTGCGTCCGGTTCGTCAGGCCAGACGATGCAGGTCAAATATACCTGGCATCTGGTGGACGTTCCCTCTTGGGCAAAGCGCCCGGAGTTCAAGAATATCCCGGGCATGGTCACCCCCGTTTCAGACACGATCCAATTGCAAAAGACCAACAAGGGATGGAAGGCAGTGCTGCCAACGGGAGGATTGGAGTGAGCGTGCCGTAAAAATTGTGGGCAGATCAACAGCCCGCTAAAACTATCAACCCGAAAGCAAAGCCATTGTGTTTTGCAAACAACGCGGAGCGCAGATTGAAGATACGGCATACCAAGACCTAAAGGAAACTATGAAAACACTAAATCTCTCGCTTCGTTTACTCGCACTGTTCGCTCTCATCCAGACAACTGCCCTTGGACAAACCAATTTTCTCGTCACACCCAGTCTTGGATTCCAGGTGTCTTTTCCCGGCCAGGAGGATTATCAGTATCAAGTATCATCGAGCACCGATATGACAAATTGGTCTCCGATAACCGACCTCCAGACGTCGTGTGGCGATATTGAAACTTTTAGTTTCGGAATGACCAACGGCCCTCATGCGTTCTATCGTGTCGAGGAGTTTCCCCCTGATCTTGCAAGCAGAATTGTCGGAATTACCAACATATTTTTCGACAACGCGGCATTTCAAGGACAGGGCGCTGCAATGACCGTTTCCGGCTTTCGCGCCCAGAGCCGCGATTACAACCTGAACGACTACCTCACCGCCACCTTTCAGTTTGACCTTTGCAAGCAGGCGTTTTCGCTGACCAGTCTTCAAGTTTTTACCAACGTGGGAGTTGTTTGCGGCCAGTCCCCATCCTATTACATCAAAGACGCAACCAACCAATTGGTGTGGACAAATGAGTTGACGACACTGACCCCGGACGCAAATCACACGATTACTTCTACGGGCCAGGTGATGACGGTGGACCTTGGGGTGGCGCAAGTTTTAGCTTTTACGCTCCCGTCGCTCGCACACACGAACAGAGTAATTGTCGTCGATCCAAACGGCAAGACACTCGAGGATGACATACTGGTACCCGGTTACAATTGGTATGAGGCAGGTCATGGAGGTCTTGTGCCGGGCGTTTACCAAGTGCAGTTTATTCCACAGGGGGTTTCGAGCGAATCCATCACGTTCAGTTTCCACAACGACAATGGCCACCAACTGCGCTTTTTGACCAACGGAATGAACTTTTCGACTTCACTTACTACTTATGATGGAGATTATGATAAGTCCCAATTGATTTTGACGGCGGGCCAAACCCTTGAAGTCACTGGACCGGCTACAGGGGCCGATTTGACGATTTTCAATTCGTTGGGAGTTCAGGTTGGCGGGCGAGGGGCGGGCGTTGGTGGCGGAGGTGTTCCGCTGTTTTTCACGGCGCCCGCTACGGACACCTACTATATTATTTTCTGGCACGACGACGTTGGCGTCGCACACACCTATTCAACAACGGTGAGTGTCACACCGTGAGACAGCAAGATAGTCGCTTTGAGGCGACAGCGCACTGGCTTGGTTCCTTTGGATTTGGAATTTGCTTAGTTCCTCTTTCTTTGCAAAATGCTTTTGCGGCTTCATGCCGGATTCACCGGAAGCCCCAAAAAACTTAACTTTTTGTGGTGGACAAACTTGGCAAAATTTCCTAGTTGAGAAGCAGCGGTTGATTCTGAACGGAACAAGCCCATGAGTTACAAGATTTCCCGCTATGGCTGGCTGCCCGATTTGCCGGACCACCGCGACTATTTTTACGCCGCGCCGGTCGAGTGGGCGGTGGTACCCGCTAGCGTGGACTTGCGCGCCCAATGCCCGCCCGTTTATAACCAGGGCGAACTCGGCAGTTGCACCGCCAACGCCATTGCCGGGGCGATCGAATTCGACCGGCTGAAACAAAAGGTCGCCGACTTCACGCCGTCGCGCCTGTTCATCTATTACAACGAACGTGCCATCGAACACACGATTGACACGGACAGCGGCGCGCAAATCCGCGACGGCATCAAGAGCGTCGCCCGTCAAGGCGATTGCCCCGAAACCGAATGGCCTTACGTCATCGCCAAATTCAAAACCAAGCCGTCACGGCAGTGTTACACTGACGCGCTCAAATACCGGGTGGTTTCGTATCAACGCCTGATTCCGGTGTTGAGCCAGTTGAAAGGCTGCCTGGCGTCGGGTTATCCGTTCGTGTTTGGTTTCACCGTTTATGAAAGCTTTGAAAACGCGCAAGTGGCGCGGACCGGTCACGCTTCGCTGCCGGGACCGGGTGAACGCGCCATTGGCGGTCATGCCGTTGTTGGCGTCGGCTATCAGGACTCGAAGCAATGGTTCATCGTGCGGAATTCGTGGGGCAGCCGCTGGGGGTTAAAGGGCTATTTCACGCTGCCTTACGCCTATTTGACCGATGAAAATTTAGCCAGTGATTTCTGGACAATCCGTGTCGTTGAGTGATAATTGTAACTAAAGCAACCCGGTAAAAACTATGACTCTGACCAAACGCGACCTCGTGATTCGCATCAGCAATGAAACCGGCCTCGTCCAACAGCAGGTGTTTGACGTGGTGCAGAAAACCCTCGATTACATCGCCGAGGCGCTCGCCAAAAGCGACAAGGTGGAACTCCGCAACTTCGGCGTCTTTGAAGTCAAAGTCCGCAAGGCGCGCGTGGGCCGTAATCCGAACAAACCGGAGACCGATGTGCCCATTCCCGCCCGCGCCACCGTGAAATTCAAGGCCGGCAAGGAAATGCGCGCCGACGTCTTCAAACTTTCGCCCAAAGGGCAGACGCCGCCGCCAGCGTAAGGTTGGTTGTTCGGGTTGGGTGGCGTTTGCGCCGTTGGAATTGTAAACGGACTTTTCAAACTCCGCAAAAGTTTTATTTAATTTTCGCCGGTTTTGTGCTTCCTTGCGGCTGACTTATGGAACGACTGCCCGGTTTCCGCGATTTTTATCCCGAACCCCTGCCGTCCCGCGACGCGGGATGGAGCTTCGACGCCCGGCAATACGTCTTCGACAAATGGCGCGAAACTGCCCGGCGCTATGGCTTCCGCGAATACGACGGCCCGCCGCTCGAATCGCTCGAATTGTTCACCACCAAAAGCGGCGATGAAATCGTCGGCCAGCTCTACAATTTCACCGACAAGGGCGAACGCGCCGTGGCGCTCCGGCCGGAAATGACGCCGACGCTGGCCCGGATGGTCGCCGCGCATGAACGCAATTACAAAAAGCCCATCAAATGGTTCGCCATCCCTCAACTGTTCCGTTACGAACGCCAGCAGAAAGGCCGCCTGCGTGAGCATTTCCAGTTCAACGCCGACCTCGTCGGCGAAACCGATTCGGCGGCAGACGCGGAACTCATCGCGCTACTGATTGACACGCTGCGGTCATTTGGCCTGACCGACCAGGATTTCGTCATTCGCCTCAGCAGCCGGAATGCGTGGCACGAATTCTACAAAGCCGGGAGGGACGGCGTACCTTCCCCGGAATCCAGCGAATATGGGTTTTTCCAGACGATTGACAAACTGGAGCGCACGCCGCCGGAAGAGAGTGAAAAGAAGCTGGCGGCGCTGGGTTTTTCGCTGGCCAAGGTGAACCAATTCATCGAATCCGGCAAACCAACGGCGGAGTTGCAAAAGATTCTGGACAACCTGGCCGCGCGCGGTTTGCGCGAGTTTGTGAGGGTGGATTACCACGTCATTCGCGGGCTGGCGTATTATACCGGCGTCGTGTTTGAAGCGTTCGATGTCAAAGGCGAATTCCGCGCCATCGCCGGCGGCGGGCGCTACGACAATCTCGTTAAACTCATCAGCGGCGGCAAGGTGGATTTGCCCGCGCTCGGTTTCGGCATGGGCGACGTGGTGCTGCTGGAATTGCTCAAGGCGCGCGGCCTGCTGCCAAACTTTGATGCCGCCGTGGACGTGTTCGTTTTGATTGAAGACGAAAATCTTCGCGCCCAATCCTTGAAGCTCGTCCACGATTTGCGCGCGGCCGGTCGCGCGGTGGAATATCCGCTCACGCCTGCCAAACCGGACAAACAATTCAAACGCGCGCAGGAGTTGAAGGCCAGGCACACGGTGAAGTTGGGAAACGACTCTAGCGTGAAAATCCGCAACTTTAAGACGCGGGAGGAAATCATTGCCAGCGTGAACGAGGTCATGAATCACCTGGGGTAACCGTTGGCGAGGAGGCACGATGGGCGTTCGATTGAAAAGGCGTCATTTCTTCACGAATTTAAGCAAGTTGGGCGGCATTATTTTTGCTCTCAGTCGCTCAACAACAACGACGTAATGATATTGGAAGACAATTTTTTCCCCGAACCGAAGCATCATCCTTCAATGGTTACAATTGCGGAGATTTGTGAGCGATTCACAGCGGCGGGTTTGCCTTGCAAGGCCGAACGTGATCACGAGGAGGTGCGGATTATTTTCGAGGGCCGCAAGTCCAATCTGCTTTTCACCGTGAACGCGTCCGGACGTCCCCTGACCGCCACGATGCCAGATGAGACAGATTATGACGCTGAGTTTGCCTCTGTTATTTTCGAAGTCTTCGACAGCTTTGGATGGAGTTACGCACCGGGCCAAGGTTGATTGGGATGACGCAGAGAGAGCACGTTCCTGCCATCACGCGGTTTGGGACAAACATTCCCGGGCGTCCAGTTTTAATCCGGTTTTACTGGCCTGACCACGGCGACAACCAGCGCATCCGGCCTGAGATATTTTTGGGCGGCGGCCTTGGTTTGTTCGAGTGTGACGGCTTCATAGTTTGCGTCGTCCAGATCCGCGTGCTGAAAGCCAAGACCATAAAGCTCGTCCAGCGCGGTCATGGAGGCGAGATGGCCGAGTTCCTGCCGCGCGATTTTTTTCTGGCCGATGATTTTGGCCTTGGCGCGTTTAAGCTCTTCGGCGGTCAAGCCCTCGTTGCGCAACAGTCCGGCCTCCCTGAGCAATTCCTTTTCGACCAGTTCAACCTTGGACGGTTCGGTGCCGGTGTAAAACGCGAAATAACCGGGTACGAGTCCGGCCAGATTCTGCGCGCCGACGTAATAGGCCAGACCCAGTTCCTCGCGAATGCGGAGGAAAAGCCGCGAGCCGAGGTCGCTGCACGATTCCTGAATCAATTCCAGCGCGTAACGGTCGTCATCGAACATCGTCGTGCCGGGAAAGCCGGCGACCAGCACGGCCTGCTTTTTGTCGCGGGTTTCCGTGACGTGTTTCGGCGCAGCCAGGGTAGGACGCATTGTCCCTGACGCGCCGCCGAACGGCTCGCCCGGGACAGTGAGCCCTACCGGCTTCCAGCTTCCAAAAAGCTTTTCCACGGCGGCTTTAACTTCATCTGTTTTCACATCGCCGTAGATGGCCAGCACACAATTATCCGGCGTGACAAGCCGCTCGTGAAATGATTTCAAATCGTCGGCTTGGAGTTTCTTAACCGAGTCCTCCGTGCCAAGCGAATCGAGACCGTAGCCTCCATTGCCAAACAACGCGCGTCTCATGGTCAGGCTCGCGCTCTTGAGCAAATCATCCTTTTGCGCGTAGATGTTGGCGATTTGCACGTCGCGTTCGCGCTCCAGTTCGCCCGCGGGAAAAATCGGGTTCAGCAAAACGTCAGAGATAAGATCGAGACCGGTTTTGAAATCGCTGCTCATTACCTCCGCATTAACGCCGAAGCTGTTGTTCCCGCCGTAACTGTCAATGCCGCCGCCCACGGATTCAATTTCCGTGGCGATCTGCGCGGCCGTGCGGCGTTTGGTGCCTTTCAAGAGCGTTTTGGCCAGCAGATAGGTGATGCCGTTGTTCTCGACCGTCTCGGCGAGCACCCCGCCCTTGAGGGCCGCGCGAAATTCAACGAAGGGCAGCCGATGATCTTCCTTCACCAACAGGCGAAGGCCGTTGGCCAATTCAAATTTTTGAACTCGCTGGTCTTGGTGCGTTTCAATTTCCGTCTTGGATTTCGGCGCGCTGCCGTTGGGCAACAGCGCGTACAGCGTGCGGTTTTCCGGCGTGAGATATTCGCGGGCAGCCTGCTGGACGGCCTCAGGCGTGACCAGCTTGACGGCGGCGAGTTGACGTTCGGAAAACCCGAGATCGCTGGCCACGATCCAGTTTCCACCGAGGTCGCCGGCCTGGCCCTCCATCGTTTTGCGCGTGGCCAGCGTGGCGGAAATGAACTGCTTGACCGCCTTTTCCAGCTCACCGGGGGATACCATTCCGCCTTTCAATTTTTCAACCTCGGCCAGCATCGCGCTGCGTGCGTCGGAAAATTTGTCCGCGTCGGCAATGGCGCTCATGCCAAACAAGCCTGAGTTGCCGGGGCTGTAAGTCCATGCGTCCACGTGATGCACCACGCCCTGCCGCTCGCGCACTTCCTGATAAAGCCGCGAGCTGCGTCCATGCCCGAGCAATACCGCCAGCACGTCCAGCACCGGCACGTCGGGATGGCGGATTTCGGGGATGTGCCAGGCGAAATGAAAATGCCCAAGCTCAATGGGCGCTTCCTCGATGATTTCGCGTGGGGCAGTTTGCCTTGGTTCTTCGGTCAAAACGATGGCGGGCAGCGGACGCGTCTTGGATCTGTCGTAGGCGGCCTGAATTTGCGCGACGATTTCGCCGTTTTTCACATCACCGACCACAACGTAGAAGACGTTGTTCGGCGCGTATTTCTCGCGGTAGTAACTGCGAATGTCGTCCGGTTTCAGTTCGTTGAAAATGTCGGGATAACCGATGACGGTGAAGCGATAGGGGCTGCGCGTATAGGCGGTTTCAAACAGACGGCGGCCGGCGCGACGCACGGGGTCGTCCACGTTCATGTCCATTTCGCGGCGGATGACGTCCTGTTCCTTGGCGAGTTCGTCGGGCGGCAGCGTCGCGTTTTGCATGATGTCGCACAGGATGTCCAGGGCGACGCGCGCGCCGGTGTTCGGCACGTCAATGTGATAAACCGTCCGGTCAAAACTCGTGTAGGCGTTCATGTAACCGCCGGCTTCCTGCACCTCCTGGTCAATGCGGCTGCCGGGACGCGTGGTGGTACCCTTAAAGAGCATGTGTTCGAGCATGTGCGACAAACCGGCGCCCAGCCAGCGGCCTTCATGGATGCTGCCGGCCATGCACCACGCCTGCGCCGACACCACCGGCGCGCTGCGGTTCTCGCGCACGATGATGGTCAGGCCGTTGTCGAGCGTGGTCAGAGTGACGCCAGCCGGCGGCGATGGGGTTTGCATCGCTAAAATCCTGGTCGAAAAAGCAGTGTCACTCATGCAAAATGGAGCGGAAGGATATTCAGAAATGCCCATTCGGCAAATCAAATTGGCGTCACAAACTGGTGACGGGCCGTGAGGCGCGTCCATCCGCTCCCGGTGCCATTCAGGTGTCCGCGACGAGATTGTCTGAGGCGCAGGTAAAGCGGCGCTAGAGCGGTTCTAGTAAAACTGTAGCCGTTCTTTGTCAGGCAAACAACTGGCGAAGCGCGGGCTTCAGCCCGCTTCAACTTGAATTTGCATGACGACCTTGAAGCGGCGTGAACGCCGCGCTCCGGCTACAGTTCTATTGAAACCGCTCTAAAGCCGCCGCAATCCAAAGGCTGGCGCGGTTGCCAAAGCACTCCCGAATTTCGCGAAGCGTCTGGACTGCGGCGAGTTCACCGCCGCTTTCGTCACCCCGCCACCGGTTTCGATTCCGAATTGGATTTGTTCTGCGGCCAGAAAGGTTTGCGGAAGGCTTCCGTAAAATCATAGCCTTGTTGGAAATCATCGCGTGTGTCCCGGTCGGTTTTGGCGAGCAGGCCGATTTCCACCATGTTGAAGACAATTTCTCCGAAGTCGCGACAGTTGCGCACACCCCATTCCTCAAACACGGTCACGACCATCGGACCGAATTGCTGGAGCGCAAACTGCCGGATGCCGTCGAGCAATTCCTGGCCGCTGACATGGCGGAGTTGGCCGCGCGTTTCCTTGCCGATGAGTTTCTGCGTGAAGTCGAGCGCCTCGCGGACGAACGTGTAGGCGTCCTGGGAATAGCGCACATCGCGGCTGAGAATCACTTCCACCGCTTCGTCAAAGTTGATTTCTTGCATCTTTAAGGCCCGGCCTGCTGGGTGACTGCCGGCCTTGGATGGGCGGTGCGATACGTTTTGACTGCCCAACCGGTCAGCAGCAATCCCAAAACGACACAAAGAACCAGTTGTTCCTGTTTCGTCAGGCGATTCATGTGGCTAATATAATGGGAAATCCATTTAACAGCAAGTCCATGTGCTGTTGGCGTCCATTTCCGATTTGCAGGTCGGATTGAAATGCGACAAAATTCGTAAATCAAAAATCACAAATCATAAATTCCCATGGCTGCCATTGGCCGATTTCAGAAAGGCGGTGAAGTCTTTCACGCCAAAGTTGTGGACGGTGAATTGTTCCGGCTGCGCGGTGACGTTTTCGGCTCGCCATCGTTTGACCGTAAACCAACTGCCCGGAAAGGTGTGAAGACACTGGTTCCAGTTGTGCCGTCCAAAATCATCGCCGTCGGGCTTAACTACGCTGATCATGCGCGCGAAACCGGCAAGCCGCTGCCGCGCACGCCGTTGTTCTGGCTCAAGGCCACCACATCGTTGATTCCCGACGGTGGGAAGATTGAGATTCCCTTTCCGCATCATCGTACGGATTACGAAGCAGAGCTGGCGATTGTCATCGGGCGCAAAATCCTCAACGTCTCGCCGCCGACGGCGTCGCGTTATATTTTCGGTTATACCACCGCACAGGACATCAGCGACCGCACGATTCAAAACGCCGAGAGCCAGTGGACGCGCTGCAAATCGTTCGACACCTTCACGCCGCTGGGACCGTTCGTGGAAACGAAACTGGACCCACACGACCTGACGATACAACTCTTCCAGAACGGCCATTTGCGCCAGAACTCGAAGTCCAGCCAGCTCATTTTCAAACCCGCTGAACTCGTCAGCTTTATTTCCACGAACCTGACGTTGCTGCCCGGCGACGTGATTCTGACCGGCACGCCGAGCGGTATCGGCCCGATTCAAAGCGGCGACCGGCTGGAGGTGCGGATCCAAGGCTTGGCTCCGCTGGTAAACTCAGTGAAATAACTTCAACCGCCGAGACGCAAATGCGCAGAGCAAAATAAAAATCTTCGTTCCTTGGTTCCTTTGTGGTTAATCTTTTCGCCACATGTATTGGACCAAAACTTTGATCCCGACTCTCCGCGAACCTCCTGCCGAGGCGGAAATTCTTTCACACAAGCTGCTGCTACGCGCCGGACTGATTCGCAAGCTGGCGGGCGGCGTTTATACCTTTCTGCCGCTCGGCCTGCGTGCTTTGCACAAGGTCGAGCAGATCGTCCGCGAGGAAATGGACCGCGCCGGGGCCATTGAGGTTCTCATGCCCGCGCTCCAGCCGCCGGAAATCTGGCAGCAAAGCGGCCGCTACGAAACCGCGCGTGACGTGCTGTTCAAGGTCAAGGACAGCGCCAACCGCGAATGGGTTCTCAGCGCAACCGCCGAGGAAGTTATTACTGGAATTGCAGCCGGCGAGATCAATTCCTATCGGCAGTTGCCGAAGAATTTTTACCAGATCAGCGTCAAGTTCCGGGACGAAATCCGCCCGCGCTTCGGCCTGATGCGCGCCCGCGAGTTCATCATGAAGGACGCCTACAGTTTCGACACGAGCGACGATGCTGCGACAGCGAGTTATCAAAAAATGTATGACGCTTACGCGCGCATTTTTGAGCGGTGTGGATTGAAGGCATTCCCGGTCGAGGCCGATACCGGTGTGATTGGCGGCAAGTTTTCGCACGAGTTCATGGTGCCGGCCGAAACTGGTGAAAATGAAGTCGTGTTCTGCGAGGCCTGCGGCTATACGGCGAACATTGAGAAGGCCAACAGCGGCATTCCCAAAACCGCCGCGCGTGAAGCAGGCGCTGCCATTGAAAAATTTGCCACGCCCGGTGCCGTGACCATTGAGGCATTAACCAAAGCGCCTTACAGCGTTCCGGCCAATCGCCAGATCAAGACGCTCGTCTATATCGCCGACAGCAAACCGGTCATTGTTTTGATTCGCGGTGATGACCAACTGAACGAAACAAAGTTCATGGCCAAGACGGGCGCCACTGCGGCGCGTCCGGCCACTATCGAAGAAATTGTTCCGCTGCTTGGCGCGAAACCGGGTTCGCTAGGCGCAGCTCATGGCCGTACTTTCTTAATCGGGAAGGGCGTGAAAGTTTTCGCTGATGAGCGTTTGCGCGGTGCGAACGACATGACGACCGGCGCAAATGAAGACGGCTTTCATTTACGTAACGTTTCAATGGAACGTGATATCAAGCCGGATGAGTGGTTCGATTTGCGGACGGTTACCGCTGGCGAGCCTTGCGCTAAATGCGGCAAATCATTGAAAATCCGGCGCGCGATCGAAGTCGGCCACGTGTTCAAGCTCGGCACGAAGTACAGCGAGAAGTTTGGGGCGGAATTTCTGGACGAATCCGGCGCGCGTAAACTTTCCGTCATGGGCTGTTACGGAATTGGCGTCACGCGCACGTTGCAGGCCGTCATCGAACAGTGCAACGACAAGGACGGCATCATCTGGCCGTTAAGCGTTGCGCCGTACCGGGTTTGCATCACGCCGTTGAACGTCGCGCCGGACAGCGAGGCAATGAAGCTGGCGGAAAAATTCCATGCTGAACTGACCGCGCGCGGCGTAGACGTGATTCTGGACGACCGCGACGAACGACCCGGCGTAAAGTTCAAGGACGCGGATTTGGTCGGATTTCCTATTCGTTTGGGCATCGGCGAGAAATCACTGGCGAAGGGCGAAGTGGAAATCAAACCGCGTGGCGGCGCTCTGCAATCTATCAAAGCCGATGCGGCGGTGGAAGCCGTTTTGAAGTTGTTAAAAGAAGGTTAACGCGCGCGTAAAATCCTTTTTACCTTGGCAGGGGATGGAAGGTAAATCGCGTCGGGTCGTTTGCCGCTGGATCAATTTGCATTGTGAAATAGCCGCCGTCGTTCAGCAGTTCAATGCCGGAAAGGGCAGGGCAGAGCCGCACATGGAATGGCCGCCAGTAATGGGCTTCGTGCAACGCTGAAGTCATCCGCGTGACGGCGTGTCCCAGAAATCGGACAGGCGGAATGCCGGCCAACAGACGGCTCTTCCAAAGAATCAATTGTGTGTGCAGGTGTCCAATAATGGTGTGTTCGATTTGCGGCAGACGGCGGCGGACCGCTTCCTCGCGCCAGAGAAACGGCAGCGCCGTCGGGTCGTGGCAGAACAGAATCATCCGTTGATTCGTTAGCAAAGTGGCGAACGCGGCACGAATGTCTGTCAGATGCGCCTCACGCAGTCGAAGCCACTGCGGCCATTCCTCCGGCAACGTGTCCGGTTGGTGCATGGGCAGGGCGAGCAAGGTCGAGGTTGTTCCCATGAGCGTATAGCGCCCGATGACGAGTTGCCAGAACGGTGGTAGGCCGAGAGTTTCCGTGGCGGTGCGCCAACTGGCCAGGCGCATTTCGCCACCGCCGAATAAAGCCTGTTTCCCCAATTCGTGATCGCCAATGGTGAACCGCGCGCGGTCGCCGAATTTGGCGCGCAGTTTGCCAATGCATTCCTGTGCGCTTTGACCGGCCGCCGGATCACTCACGCCTACAAAACCCGAGTTGCAGGAATAATCACCGTTGGCCACCGTATAATCCACCGGTCCAACTTCGGCAAGGAAACGATCCAATTGCGGCGCTTGGTCAAGAGGATGGCGCATCCAGATAACATGACGGTACACCCGTGCCACCATGCGGAGAAAGGGATTGGCAATGGTGCGCAGTTCGAAATCATTGCCGCGAGCGCGTTCGGCCGCGCCCGCGTAGTGAAGGTCGCTCAAAATGGCGACCGTGACAGCACCTGGCACGTTCGTCTGCATTCGGCTTAGAGCGGAGCGACTACAGCGGCGAGGTCGTTTTCGGTTCTATCAAGGCAGTCGCGGACGGTTTTGGCGAGATCAGCGTGGGTGTAGGGTTTTTGCAGATAGCGGGCTTTCATTTTTACGAGCAGGTCGGTGTTGACTTCGTTGGCGGTGTAACCGCTGGTGAAGACAACTTTCAGGTCCGGGTGATTGAGAAGCAATTGTCTGGCGAGATCCGCGCCGGAAATACCTTCGGGCATCACCATATCAGTCAACAGCAAATCTATTTCGTTGGAATTCTGGTGCCAGGCACCGAGCGCTTCCTTGCCGGACGACGCTTCGAAAATGCGGTAACCGCACCCTGAAAGAATGTCGCGTGCCATTTCGCGCAGGACGGACTCGTCCTCGACGATGAGAATGGTTTCGGTGCCGCCCGGCGCGGATTCTGCAGGAGTGGATCTTTCTCTTTTGGGCGGGAGGATTTTTTCACTTGCGGGAAAGAACACGTCGAACGTCGCGCCCTTGTAGGGTTCGCTGTTTACTTCGAGCCAGCCTTCATGCTGTTTGACAATGCCATAAACGGTGGCAAGCCCCAGGCCGGTCCCCTTGCCGATCTCCTTGGTTGTGAAAAATGGCTCAAAAATGCGGTGCAGCGTGGCGGCATCCATGCCCATCCCCGTGTCCGTAACGCGCAAACGAACGAACCGGCCCACGCTGGCATCGGCATGTGACTTCGCGTACTCGATGTCAACCGTCACGGCGTCAATGCCGATGATCAGCCTGCCGCCGCGGGGCATGGCGTCGCGGGCGTTGACGGAAAGGTTCATGATGACCTGCTCGATCATGCCGATGTCACCTTCAATCGCCGGCAATTCACAGGGCGGCAGAAATTCGAGCTTGATGGTTTCGCCGAGCAGGCGTTCCAGCATCTTGGTCATGTTGCCGACCACTTCGCGCAAATCAAGCAGGTTGGGCTGAATAACATTTTTGCGGCTGAACATCAATAATTGCCGTGTCAAACCCGCCGCCCGTTCGGCGGCGAAATAAATGGCTTGAAGCGGGTCGAGGATGTCCGGTGCCAATATTGGTCTGGCCAGCAACGCGCTGGAATGTCCCTGAATAATCGTCAGCATGTTGTTGAAATCGTGGGCGACACCGGCGGCCAACTGGCCGACGGACTCCATCTTTTGCGATTGGCGGAGTTGCCCCTCGAGATTCAACCGTTCAGTAATGTCCTCAACGTAACAGTGCACGACGCGGCTTGGCACGACGGGATGAAACAACCACGAAAAAGTACGGCCATTCATTTCTGTTTCCAGCCGCACTTTGCTCTGGCCGGTGGTCAGGCAATTGCGAATGATTTCTTTGATTTCAGGGGGCAGCACATCGCGTGGATGGCTTTTCCGGGCGGACGACGCAAGCTGTTGCGCGGCATCATTAAAATAATTGACGGTTCCATTCTCGGCCAATTCCATGGTCGCCGCCGGATTCAGTTTTGCAAAGGAGGCGACCTTTTCGGTTTCGGCTTCCGCGCGTTTTCGTTCAACCGCCATGCCCAGCACAGCGGCCACGGCCATTAGAAATTGCATTTCATCCGGCGTGAAATCGTGGCCCTGCCGTGTGTGGGCGCCAATGACACCGAAGGGCCGTCCGCGGGTCGGAATTGCCACCGTGACGCCGCTGATGATGCCATGTTCCATGAACAGCGGCGGGACGGTAAATTGCGTCTCAGCGCGAAGATCGGGGACGACGATCATTTCACCGGAGTTCAGAGTCAGGCCGGTTTGCGAACGATTATCCCCGGGTACTTTGGATTCGCCGACGCAGCCGCGCTTCCAGCCTGCGCCTGCCTGCAGGAGCAACTGGCCATCGGGCAATCGTTCCCAAACGGCGCTGTACTCCAATTCCAGCGTGTGCGCGATCAGCAGACCGGCCTGATTCAGCAGCGGTGCCAGGTCGCTTTCGGTCAGGGCGAATTGTCCCAAGGCGGCGATGGCGGTCTGCTGCAACGCGCGGTTGAGCAGAATTTGTTCCGCCTTTTCGCGTTCGCTGATGCGCTGTTGCAGCGCTTCGGCCATGCTGTCAAAAGCTTTTGCGAGCTGGCCGAATTCGTCCTCGGTAGGCTCCAATCCTGTGCGGGCGGTCAGGTCGCCTTTGGCAAAACGTTGCGCGGTTTCGGACAACGCGCGCACCTGCCGCAAAATAAAATGTTCGCCGCCAAACCACGCCGCGAACAACGCCAGCAAGCCGACGACAAAACTGGCCCAGGGCACATCCAAGGCATACTCTTTCAACCAGCCCGGCGCGAATTGCCAGAACCACGACTGGTTGACGAGGTACGTCAGCACCAGTGCAGGCGCAATGGCCACGAACACGCTGGCGACCAACTGCATACGCACTGTGGAAAACTGTTTTAAGATTTTCTTAATCATTTTGCCTGGTTCCGAAGCGGTTTAAACAGCATATTGCAAACCAATTTTTGCGTCATTCTCATTATTGGATTGCCAGCGCGGTGGCCCGGCCTTTGGGTACCCGCCCCAGATGATAAATCAAAAAGCCGTGCAAAAACTGCCGCAACTCGGTGTTTTGGGCGGTTGTCAATTTCAACCGTGCAATCGCCGGCCAGTCGCTTTGCGCCAGCACTTGACTGATTCTTTTCACGCCGGGAGAAAGCGCGGTTTTTCCCCAGGAAGGTTCCAGACCTAATTCGTGAAGGAATTTCAATTCAAAAGCGAAGAGCGTTTGCGGGCTGGCAGGCTGTTCGCAGAGATGCCTCAGAAATCCGACCAGCAAATCGTAAACCGCAGGCAGAGGTGTGTCGGCTTCCGTCGCCTGCTCGACAAGTACTATGGCGTAAGTTGCCCGACGCAGGCTCGTGAGATTTTGACGTAGCGCAGTGTGGAGATCGCGCAGGTTGACTTCGCGGAGGACGTGCAAATCGGAGCGCTGGCTGCGGCTGAAGGAAAAGTCCGCAACGTAAAACAAATCGAGTTTGCCGAGGAACGGCGATTTCGGCCGCCGCGCGCCTTTGGCAACCGTGGCGATACGGCCGAAATTCGGCGTGAGCCAGTGAACAATGAGGCTAGTTTCGGTGAGCGGTCGGGTACGTAGAATCAAGCCGGTGGCGGATTGGATCATTGGACGTTCGGCGGCAGCGCAGCCTCATGCGAAAGCGCACCGACACTGATGATGTATTTAAATCCGTCCGCCACGGACATGTCGAGTTTCATGGCCTTTTCCACCGGCACGATAATCAAAAACCCGGCGGTGGGAATTGGTGTTGTCGGAATGAAAACGCACACGCATTTTTTGCCCGTCCTTATCTGCGCTTCGTCTGCCCGCTCGCTCGTGATAAAGCCAACCGAATAAATTCCCTCGCGCGGATATTCGACGAGCACCACGGTCTTGAACGAGCTTTTTTTCCCAGACGTGAACGCCTCATCCACCTGCTTGATCGTGCCGTAAATCTTATTCAGCACCGGCACACGCAGCATTATACCGTCTGCCCACGCAATCAGCCGCTTGCCGAAGTAATACCGCGCCAACACCCCGATGACCGACACCATCACGATCGCCAGTAACAGCGCCAAGGCGCTCCAATACCAGAACATCGGGCCGGAGATGCCATCTTGGTAAATCTCTTTTGGATTGAGCCAGTATGGAAGGAAGAAGAGCAGCGTGTCCGTGAAACTGGAAATGGTGCCGAACAACCATTTGACCACGGCCAGTGTAATCACGCCGGGCAGCACGACGGCGAGCCCGGCTAAGAAACTGGCACGCCATCGCGCCATCAGCGATTTTTGCACGGGCAAAGTTTAGCTGTGCGCGCCAGTTGCGCGAGCGAAAATCGTCGGGAAAGTTCGCGCAGCCGGCGGTTTTCCTCCCGTTTCATCTTCCGCCGTTTGTCGGCGTGTGCATCATCATGGCCCAGCAGATGCAAAACGCCATGCACGAGGTAACGCACGATTTCGGACTGCCAGCTTGTGCGAAACCGCCTCGCCTGCAGAATCGCCTCGTCAACGCACACGAAAACTTCGCCGTGAAGTTGGTGTCTGGAAGCCGAATAGTCGAAGGTGATGACATCCGTCGAGCCTTTGTGTCGAAGAAATGTTTCATTGAGCCGCGTCATTTCCGGTTCGGCGACAAGATAAATACCCAGGTCGGCCCTCTCAACCTGGAGCAATTCGGCCAGCAATGTTTTTGCGATTTGCCGCAACAAACGCGTGTCAAGGGGCCGCACATGCTGCCGATTGGAAACCGTCACCCGGGGTTTCATCATGTTTGGCGGACTGTCTTAATCCGCTTTGGGTTTGCCACGATGTTCCTCGTAGGCCGTGATGATGCGCTGCACGAGCGGATGGCGGACCACGTCGCGCTTGCCAAGCTCAACCACCGCAATGCCTTCCACGTTTTTTAAAGCGTGGTGCGCTTCCAGCAGGCCGGAATACTTGTTGGGCGGCAGATCAATCTGCGTCTCGTCGCCGGTGATGACGGCCTTCGACCCGTGGCCGAGCCGCGTCAGAAACATCAACATCTGCTCCATCGTCGAATTTTGCGCTTCGTCCAAAATAATGAAGGCGTTGTTCAGCGTCCGGCCGCGCATGTAGGCCAGCGGCGCGATTTCAATCGTCCCGCGCTCGGTGTGCTTCTGGATTTCTTCGACCGGCAGCATGTCGTGTAAGGCGTCTTGCAAGGGGCGCAGATACGGTGTGATTTTTTCGTAGAGGTCGCCCGGCAGAAAGCCGAGCGCCTCACCGGCCTCAACAGCCGGGCGGGTCAAAATCAGCCGCGAAACCTTGCCGTCGCGCAACGCGGCGAGCGCCATGGCTACGGCCAGATACGTTTTGCCCGTGCCCGCCGGCCCGACACCGAGCGTCACGTCGTGTTTGCGAATTGCATCAAGATATTTTTTCTGGCCGACGGTCTTGGCGGTGACGCCGGGTTTCCGGTCGTGCGTCACGACGCGGTTGCTCACCAAATCCTTGAGGGTTTCCACTCCTTCATGCTTCACCACGTTCAGCGCGTGAGAAAATTCGCGGTTGCGGACGGGCGTGCCGGCCTTCAACAAAGTTTCGAGGGAGACAAACAGATGTTTGGCGCGTTCAATGGCATCGGCCTGACCTTCGAGTTTGATCCAACCTTCGCGGGCGGTGGCCTTGACGCCGAGTTCAGATTCGAGCGACTGCAGATTGTGCGGCTCGTGGTTGAAAAGCTGCTGCGCAAACCGCGCGTTTTCAAAATGTAGAGTTTCCGTTGCCATCGAAAATCACTTTGCCAATTCCGCGCGCAATTTTGCAGCCAGTTCACTCAACGCCTGCGGCAGGACCGTGGTATTGGCCAGCACTGGCATGAAGTTCGTGTCGCCGTTCCAGCGCGGCACAATGTGAATGTGCAGATGTTCGGTGACGCCCGCGCCCGCGACCTTGCCGAGATTGATGCCGATGTTGAACCCGTCCGGTTTCATCAACTCCGTCAGCGCATTGACGCAGCGGCGCGTGAGCTTCCACAAATCGGCCAGTTCGTCGTCGGTCAGGCCGTTCAAGTCGGCGGCCTGTTTATAGGGCACGACCAGCAAATGCCCGCCGTTGTAGGGATAGGTGTTGAGCAGCGCGAAGCAGGTGCGGTCGCGAACAATCACATGATTGGCTTCATCATCGCTGGATTGCGCGATGCGCGTGAACAGGCTCGCGTCCAACTGTGGCTTGGGCGCGAGAATGTATTCAATCCGCCACGGCGCATGCAGTGATTCCATGAGGAAAAGTTAAAACTCACGGCGAATAAGGAAAGCAAGAAAACAGGAATCTTTTCTTGGTTTCCTGCTTTCATTATTCAAATCCGTTTATCATTGGAATAAACTCAAAATCGCCGCCGCTGCGCGCTGGCTCGCACCTGGCTCGCCTAGCGACGAAATGATTTTCGTCAGTTGCGATTTGATTTGTGCGCGCGCCGGCTCGTTCCGCAAAAGCTCCAAGGCGGCCCAGGCGAGATTTTCGGGTGTTGCGTCATTTTGAACAAATTCTGGAAACACCACCTCGTTTGCCAGAATGTTTGGCATGGTCAGCCAATTCACATTCACAATGAACCTACCGATTTGGTACGTGCTCCACGATGTTTTGTAGAGCGTTACCGTCGGCACGCCGAAGAACGCGCATTCCATCGTCACCGTGCCCGTCGAGGCGATGGCGGCATCGGCCTGCGCCAATGCCTGTGGTAAATTCTCGACTTGGATTTCGACGTTTGGCGGGAGCGGGGACAGCTTGTCCGCGATTTCCTTCAATGCCGGGTTCGGCAAAACCATTTTTGCCTTCAAACCCGGCATTTTTTCTTGAATTAAATCCAACGCGCCCAACATCGGAGGAAGATGTCTTTTCAATTCACTCGTCCGGCTGCCGGGTAAAAGCAAAATTGTTGGTTTGTAGGAGACGACGTGAGGAGTCTCTGATTTTTTTTCAGTTTGAGCCTCGTCACCTCGGCTCCTACTCGTTTCCGGCTTGCGGCGCGTAAATCGTAGATCGTCATTCGTAAATCTTCCAACCATCGGATGTCCGACAAATTCCACGCGCAACTTCGGCGCGCGCTGCGCATACCAATCCTTTTCGAACGGGAAAATGCTCAGGAGCAAATCGTAATCCGCCTCCAACAGTTTCGCGCGGCCCGGACGTGACGCCCAGACCTGCGGCGAGACGAATTGGATGATTTTCGGATTCCATTTCGCAAAGGGATTGTTACGGATGTATTCCTTGATGGCGTGGCCAAATCGCAGATTAAACCCACCATAGTCCACGCCGATGACGGCGTCCGGCTGGCGCTCAATGGCCAGCGCCAGCAGTTGGTTGAACAGTCGCCGAAACTTGAAATAATTTTTCAGCACATCGGATATGCCGATGACCGAGTGCTGCGTCAGGTCAAACGCCAGTTCCACGCCGGCCTCGGCCATTTTAGGACCGCCAGCGCCAAAGAATTGCGGATTGCGGACTGCGGATTGAGGATTGGCGGCGCAAGCTTCGCGCAATGCGGAAACCAGTTCCGCCGCGAGCAAATCCCCGCTCGCCTCGCCGGCGATGAGCATGAAGGTTTTTGATTTCACAGATTGCTCAATTTCTTGGTTTCATCCGCTTGTTTTTCCAAGCAAGAATTAGCAAAGCAAGCAGGACGAAGCCAGTCACGCCGACACAAAACGGGGCAAGAAATCTGTCTGGTGGGAAAGAGCCACGCATTGGCAGGTGAAATTGTGCCGAGAAAATTTCGCCAACACCGGGCATGGAGGTTTGGGCCACCACATTACCAGTCCAAGCGACCGCCTGTGAAACGCCGGAACTGGCGACGCGGAAAATCGGGATGCCATATTCCGCCGCACGCACAGGTGCAACCCGCGAATGGAGTTCGTGTTCATGCCGCCCCCAATCTTCGACATCCATCGTCGGCACGATGAGCAGTTGCGCGCCTTCCTCCACCAACCGGTCGGTGACGCGCGTATAGCTCAAATCGTAGCAGATGCAAATGCCAATGTTTCCCCACGGCGAGTTCCAGACCTCCTGCGTTCGTGCAGGCAGACCGTCTTTGAAAAATTGAATCGGCACACACTTGGCCTGTTTGAATACCACTTCACCGTTTGTGCCGACCACGAAGGCGGTATCGTAATAATTATCTTTTCCAGCCGGGTCTTCGCCGCCGACCACCAAGTAGCGGGAATGCTCGCGGCACCAGTTCTTCAATGAATCCGGCACCGGCCCGTCGAGCGTGTATTCGCTTAAAACAAAAATCGGCGCGTCCGGATTTTGCTGCAGGGCTTTGTTTAGTACAGCTGGAAGAGCGCCTTTCGGAGGAAATTCCAGTTGTGCTCCAACCAGCTTCACCGGGGGAGATGTGTGTTCATGTCTTGCCCCGGCAATCGAGACCAGAAACCAAGACAAAGGAATCAACAGAACCAAGCCGATTCCAAATAACGTCGTCCAACCTTTCCTTAGAAAATCCTTGAAACAGAAAATCGCGGCGGCGGCGAAGACCAAAAAACCGATAGAATACATTCCAAAAACGTTAACTGGAAAGAGCGGGAAGTTTGGGAAGGCGTATCCGACATTCAACCACGAAAACTTGAAATAATAAAGTTCGCTGCGGAAATATTCCACCCCAGTCCAGATAAATGGAATCAACCAAGCAGCCTTGGCTTTTCCCCAGCGTCGAATGCAACCGCAGGAGATTGCAGTAAACAGGCCCATCCAAAAAGCGAAGACAATCCACAGAACAATCGCTGCCAGATAAAAGATGCTCCAAAAGAAAAACAATTGCGAAGCGGCGCAGAGAAATCCGGTTACCAATCCAAAATAAAACGCGCGACGAACTGTTGGTTGGTCAGTGAGCCGAACCAGAAAGTAAGCGTAGCCGAGGATGAATAAACCCAAGGCGGGAAATTTGATTGAAGTATAGGCGGCATTAAAGCACGCGACAGCAAGTGCCAACCACAGAAAAGATTTTCCCCAGCTCGCCGGTTTTGCTGGTGCTTCTCTGGCTACCATGTTCATTGATGATTCAGAAACCATGTCCTGTGGACATGGTTAGAGGCAAAGGCTAGGCCAAAGGAACTGCTCATGGTAATTCGGTTCTCGCGTTGTCCCCACAACGAACGAGAAAGGAAGAACACATGAGCAGATTCCGAAAGCAATCGCATACGATCTGGTATTGCGAATATCACATTGTTTGGTGTCCGAAGTATAGGTATCGGGTGTTGGCAGGGAAGATAAAAGAGGAGGCGGAGTTGTGTATTCGGGAGCAGAGTCGGCAAATGGAGTGTGAGGTGGTGGAGTTGAATGTGCAGGCCGATCACGTGCATTTGGTGGTGATGATTCCGCCGAAGGTGCGGATCTCGGATTACATGGGGCGGTTGAAGGGCAAAAGCGCAATCCGACTGTTTGGGGCGTTCCGCGACCTGCGGCGGCGACCGTATTGGGGCAACCACTTCTGGGTGGAGGGTTACTGTGTGGGCACGGTGGGGTTGGATGAAGAAAAGATACGGAAGTATGTAAAATATCAAGAACAGCAGGAACAGAGACAGGAAGAGTTTCGGTTTAGCCGATAACGACAAAACCGGGGATGACGCGCGTGGCCCAGCCCCCTGTGGGGGCTGGGCTTTGCCCCCTTATAGGGGGCAGATTCAAAACCACGCGCTTTGCGCGTGGTTTCTTTATTTGCTCTGTTGCACCTGCCGCGTGATTTCAAACGCCAAATCCAGCGCGCGTTTGGCGGATTCGCCGCTGACCATCGGTGTCTGTTTTTCGCGGATGCAGGCGATGAAATGTTGCAGTTCCAGCTTGAGCGGTTCGTCCTTCGCAATCGGCACCGGCTCGCGCACGATGCGTTTGCCGCCAAATTCGCTGACGATGGCGGAGTCTTTGCCGACGCCGAGTTTTGCCACCAGCATCTTCTTCAGCGTTGAGCTTTCCTTTTCGCCTTCGCGGGCGATGCGGTAGATGAATCCTTCCTGCGCGCGATAATCGAGCGAGATGTAGCTGGGCGTCGTGGTGCCGCCGCTGAACACGCGAATTTTCCGCATCCGCTCCGGGCTGACGCGGCTGGCGGTGAGGTTTGCGACGCAGCCGTTGGCAAACCGCAGCCGCGCGTTGGCGATGTCCTCGCTCCGGCTCAACACCGGAATGCCCACGGCGTCCACGCTCGTCACCGGCGATTTCACGAACGCAAGCACGACGTCCAGGTCATGAATCATCAAATCGAGCACGACGCCGATGTCGGTCGAGCGGGCAGGGTAGGGCGACAGGCGATGACACTCGATGAAACGCGGTTCGGGCGCGGCGCTTTCCAAATATTTGAAAACGGGATTGAACCGCTCGACGTGGCCGACCTGCAGGACACAATTCTTTTGCTGAGCGAGCTGGACGAGTTCGGCGGCCTGCGCGGTGTCGTCAGTCATCGGTTTCTCGACGAGCACGTGTTTACCCTGAGCAAGAAGCTGTTTCGCCAGATCGAAATGCGTGGTGGTCGGAGTGACGATGTTGACGGCGTCACTGGTGGCGGCAGCTTCGGCAAAGGAATTGAAAATGCGGGTGTTGTATTTGGCGGCGATTTTGCGCGCGTTATCGGCGTTGGTGTCGAAGATGCCGGCAAACTCGACTTGTCCAGCTTTCGCCAGCTCCGTGTAAATGCGGGCGTGATTTTGTCCCAGCGAGCCGACGCCCAGAACAGCCACCCGGATTTTAGGGTTAGAAGTTGCCACGCACTGAGTTTGCCAGCGTTGTCAATTTTCTAAAAGCGGAAATCGGTACGGATTGGATCCGAATCACGCGATAGCGTCTTGGACTGCGACAGCCCTCTGCCGCTTTTGTTTTGCAGGACGCGGTTCGGGGAGCGCCAGGGGGTGGCGCACTCCAAAGCCTGGCAGAACAGCGAGAATTCCAACTTCAACTTTTGGACTTTGAACTTTGGGCTTTGGACTCTTAAACTCGCAACGTGCCAGTTCTGAGTTACGTCATCGTTGCGGTTGCGGCGTATTTGCTCGGCTCGATTCCGACCGGCTACCTCGCCGGGCGTGCCCGGGGCATTGACATCCGCACCGCCGGCAGCGGCAACATGGGCGCGACAAACTCGTTTCGCGTCCTCGGCAAGCGGGCGGGGATATTCGTGTTGTTGGTGGACTGTGCAAAAGGTTTTGCCGCCGTCTGGCTCGGCAGTTTGCTTTCAAAAATGCTGGGTGCGCCGGAAGCCGATGTGGAGGCACATTGCGTCGTCGCCGGGGTTTTTGCCGTGCTCGGCCACAATTATCCCTGCTGGCTGCGATTCAAGGGCGGCAAAGGCATCGCCACCAGCGCGGGCGTTTATCTCGCGCTCGCGCCGGTGGCACTTGGCATCGCGGTGGCGGCTTTCGTTTTGGCCGTCGTGGTGACGCGCTACGCTTCAGTCGGCTCAATTGTTGGGGCAATCGTTTTGCCGGTGGCGGTCTGGTTCACGCACGACAATTTGGTTTTACGAATCGTCACGATTGCACTGGGTGCGTTGGCAATTTTCAAGCATCGGAAAAACATTCAAAGGCTCATGACAGGAACGGAAAATCGAATCGGCAAAACGCGTCAATCCACGGAGGCGGCAAAATGAAGATCACCGTGTTGGGCGCGGGCGCCTGGGGAACGGCGCTGGCCAAGGTGCTTCACGAAAACGGCAATGCCGTGACGCTTTGGGACATCAACGTCGAAACGCTGAACGAACTCCGGCGCGGGCGCAGCGAACGTTATCTGCCCGGTGTAAGTTTGCCGACCGATTGGAGAGTTGAAACGGATTTTGAAAAAGCGGTTGGCGGCGCTGAATGCTGTGTCATGGCAATTCCGTCGCAATCTTTCCGGCAGGTGGCCGCAAAGTTAAAAGGGCATCCGGCGATCATGGTGAGCGTGACCAAGGGTATTGAATTCGAGACCGGCGAGACGATGAGCCGGATTTTGCGCGAACACGCAGCGGCCAGCCGTGTGGCCGCGCTTTCCGGGCCGAGTTTTGCGCGCGAGGTGGCGCTCGGCATTCCGACCACGGTGGTTTGTGCCTGCGAAAGTGACGGCACGGCGCGCACCGTGCAGGGGTTGTTCCATCGCCCCGAATTTCGCATTTACCGCAGCACAGACATTCTAGGCGTGGAATACGGTGGCGCGCTCAAAAACATCATCGCCATCGCCGCGGGCGTGAGCGACGGTCTCGGTTACGGCGACAACACCAAGGCTGGCCTCGTCACGCGGTCCCTTTCTGAAACGCGCCGGCTCGGCGTTGCGTGCGGGGCGCAGGCGGAAACCTTTTCCGGCCTGAGCGGCTTGGGCGACCTTATGTTGACGTGCTTCTCGAAACAGAGCCGCAACCGCGATTTGGGCGAACGGCTGGGGCGCGGTGAAACGATGTCAGCGATTCAGGCATCACATCCGAGGTTGGCCGAAGGCTATCCGACGGCGTGTTCCGCCCATCGGTTGGCGCGCGAGAAAAAGGTGCCAACGCCGATCATTGATGAAGTTCATGCATTACTCTACGAAGGCAAAAACCCGAAGCAGGCGGTGCGCGATTTGATTTCGCGGTCGTTCAAAGCCGAGGATTAATTTCCAACCCTCCTCGTCCTCGTCCTCGTAAGCGAAAAGGATCGAGGACGAGGACGAAAAGGAGAACGAAGGCGATTATTCCATTGCCGCTTTGATCAACTTTAACAATTCCGCGAGGGACTCAACGGCCTTGAATTGCGAGAATTGTTCCTTCACATTTTCCGGCGCGTGAATCAGGAAACCGACGTTGGCTTCGAGCAGCATCGCGGTGTCATTGTACGAATCGCCGGCAGAAATGACGTGGTAATTCAAACGCTTGAAGGCAGCCACGGCTTCGCGCTTTTGTTCCCGGATACGCAGTTGGTAATTCACGATATGGTCGTTCTCGACAACCAGCCGGTGGCACAGCAGCGTCGGCCAGCCGAGTTGGCGGAGCAGGGGACTGGCGAATTGTTCGAAGGTGTCGGACAGGATGATGACCTGCACCAGGGAGCGCAGTTCATCGAGAAACGCCTTGGCACCATCCAGCGGATGCAGTGTGCCAATGACGTTCTGGATGTCCGACAGTTTCAAACCATGCTGGTCCAGGATGGCAAGGCGGCCGCGCATGAGCTTGTCGTAGTCCGGCTCGTCGCGTGTGGTGCGGCGCAGTTCCGAAATTTTGGTTTTCTCGGCGACGGCGATCCAGATTTCGGGCGTCAGCACGCCTTCCATGTCCAAGGTGACGATTGATTGTTTCACGGCTGGCCAGAATTTTTCAAATTGTGCCCGGCGTGTCCAGAGGTTCAGGTGGATAATTCAGAATGGTCGCCGGTAAGGGTGGTGGGATTGATAGAGCTGCAAGAACTGCTCATTTCTATCCGCCAGGTCTTTTTGCCCCGAGGCCAGGGCCAAATCACGCGCGTTTTGAGCGGTCGCAATGGCCTCCTGGTAGCGGCCCGCGTCGGCATAGGCGGCGCCAAGAGTGGTCAACAAGGCGGGCATCTGATGACGGGTAAGATTGCAGGCGCGTTCCGCCAGATGGACGGCCACCGGGCCGGAGCGAAGTTTTGGGTCAGGGTCGGTCGCGAGAATCCAGGCCAGTTCATTGAGCGCGTCCGGAAAATTCGGAGTCAACCGCAAGGCCTTCCAAAACTCCTCGATTGCCTCCTGGGACTTGTATTGGCGGAACAAAGCTTCCGCCAAACGATAGTGGCCTTCTGCTTGATAAGGCTTCAGCGCAAGCTCTCGTGAAAATTGAACTGCCGCCTCCGCAGGCTCGTTATTGTTTAGCAGCGCGAAACCATAATCAAAATGTGCGTTCACATTTTCCGGATTCAACCTGACCGCCTCGGAAAGCTGGCCAAGGGCTTCGGCGGTCTTGCTTTGTTTGAGCAAGACAACCGCCAGACCGCGGTGCGCTGCGGCAAAGCCCGGGTATAGCTGCAAGGCTTTTGAGAATTGTGAGGCAGCTTCGTCAAGTTGACCGCTGCTCGACAGGGCCGTGCCGAGGTTGTAAAGGATTTCGGGATCGTTCGGACGAAATTGGAGTGCCCGGCGGAAACATTTAATCGCTTCCCGCAAATTCCCCTCATCTCCAAAAGCTGCGCCCAATTCGGATTCGCCTCGGGCATAGTGGGGATTGATTTGCGATGACTCTTTCAGGAGTGCGATGGCTTTGTCGAATTGTCCAGTGGCATCAAACGCCTCACCCAAATGGCTGTCTGCAACATAGTTGTCAATCGTGACTGCTTTGGCGTGGGAAAAAAGCGTCATGCTGTTTTGCCAATACTTCAATTGCGTCCAAGTGTCGGTCACGCAACCTGCCAGCACGGCAATTCCCACAACAGGCGCAATCCACTTCTTTTGCGGCCACCCATTTAAAAGCGCATGAAAACCCCACACCACGGTAATGAACAGCCCGATACTGGGAATGTACATGTAACGATCCGCTAGGGCCTGCAATCCCACCTGGACCAGGCCAATCACGGGTATCAACGTGCCCAGATACCAAAACCAGCCCACAAACAAATAGGGATGCCGCCGGGCGAGCCAGACAAATAAAACCGAACACACCAACAAAAACAGTACAGAAGTAATTACCCATTCCGGCGGCCAATGCGCTGGAGGCGGGTAAAAAACAGAAAGGTTCGCTGGCCAAAAAGTTTTGGAAACGTAGCGGAGATATGACACCGCCGCGTTTGTGATGCGAAAGGGCAACGGCACGGTGTCCAGTGATGAAACCGCCCCTCCCGCCCGTTGCACCAGAAAGGTTGCTATGCTGGCCGCCAGCGACAGCGCCAGAAAAGGCAGCTTTTCAAAGATCAAATCGCCGATAGATTTTTTAGCCTGCGAGGGATTTAGCGTAAGTCGGTTTAGTGGCCAGAAATCCAGCAGCAGCAGTACAAACGGAAGTGTCACGACCATTGGTTTGGACATCAAGCCGCACGCGAACATGAACAGAGCCAAAATGTAAAAGACTTTGGCCTTTGGATTTTTGACTTTGGATTTTTCGACAAAGCGCACGTAAGCCATCAGGGTCAACAGCCAGAAGAACGTGCTCAAAACATCCTTGCGTTCCGCCACCCACGCCACCGATTCCACATGCAACGGGTGACAGGCGAACAAGGCCGCCACGAATCCACTTCTCCACACTGTGCCCGTGGTTTGGCTCAAAAAAAGAAAGAGCAGCAGCGTGTTGGCAATGTGGAACAGCAGATTGGTCAGGTGATGCCCGGCAGGATTCAGGCCATACAACTGGCAATCCAACATGTGAGAAATCCAGGTCAACGGGTGCCAGTTATCCGCGTAGCCGCTTTGAAATGCCCAAACGACGCCTGTCCAGGTCAACCCCGGTTTTACATGGTAATTGTCTGTGACATATTGGTCGTCATCAAAATTAATAAAGGCGTGATTCGTCACTGTTCGATACAAGGCCAGTGTGACCATGATCAGCAGGAGACAAATTAACCGACGTTTGGAACCTTGATTCAGGTCGGCTGGCGGCATGGTTTAAAATTTGACTGTCTGTTTCTGGCGTTGGACAAGCTGGCGACATTCTTTATATCCGACGTTTTGCGCCAGTTGGACAGCCTCAGCAAAATTCATTCCCACTTCCTCTGGTGCGTGGGCGTCGGAGCCAAAGGTGATGGGCACGCCGGTTTGAAACGCAAGCTGGAGGATTTCGCGGCTGGGATAAATTTCCCGGCAATCCTTGCGCAGACCGGCGGTATTGAGTTCGATGGCACAGTCGTGTTTTCTGGCGGCATGCAGAAACGTTTTGTAGAGTGGTGTGCAATTATCCGGTGGACGGTGCCCGAATTTTTTGGGCAAATCAGCGTGGCCGATGATTTCAAAAAAGCCGGTTTCGGCGGCTTTGGTCAGCCGTTCGAAATAAATGGCCCAGACTTCATCGGCGTCGCGGTCCTTCCAAGCAGATAGTTTCTGCGGATCATCAATGGCCCACGAATCGGAGACGTAGTGCACCGAGCCGATGAAATAATCCCAGGGATGCCGCGCCGCGAGCCCGCGAATCCAATCCTCATAACCGGGCAGATAATCCACTTCGAGCGCGAGGCGGATGGTCAATTGTGGAAAATCCTTCTGCACTTTGCGGACCTTGGCGACGTATTCGTCTAGTTTGTCAGCGTTCATCCGCCAATTGTCGAAATGATCCTGCGGCATCGGCGCGTGATCGGAAAAGCCGATTTCCTTGAATCCAAGTTCCAAGGCGCGTTTGACGTATTCCTCCGGCTCGCCGCGCGCGTGGCGGCAAAGCGGCGTGTGCATGTGATAATCCGGTGGCAACGACATGATTGCAGTTTCGGGCCTCAAATCATGGGTGTCGAACAAAATTGCCGGCCGTTGAGGTGTTTGTCGCCGACAGCTCATAGGTTTTAGTTTAATCTACTAATGCATCAGTTTTCCAGCCGCGTCCTTTCGGATATACTTCGATGGAGCTGTTGAGTGTCATGGGTCTCGTTGCGATCATTGCAGCTATTTACCTGGGCGTGATAGCCAAGGCGTTTTTGTACATCAAAAACTTTGTTGATAGTCATTTTGGGTGAGTCCGACTTTCATATTGCCCAACCCATATTGCCCAACAGTTGGTTCCGATTGGTTTCCGAACCAGTCGAGATTGAACCTTTCGGCTACAGAATACTCTGGCGGGAGGCTTTGTTTCATTGATGATTCAGAAACCATGTCCTGTGGACATGGTTAGAGGCAAAGGCTAGGCCAAAGGAACTGCTCATGGTAATTCGGTTCTCGCGTTGTCCCCACAACGAACGAGAAAGGAAGAACACATGAGCAGATTCCGAAAGCAATCGCATACGATCTGGTATTGCGAATATCACATTGTTTGGTGTCCGAAGTATAGGTATCGGGTGTTGGCAGGGAAGATAAAAGAGGAGGCGGAGTTGTGTATTCGGGAGCAGAGTCGGCAAATGGAGTGTGAGGTGGTGGAGTTGAATGTGCAGGCCGATCACGTGCATTTGGTGGTGATGATTCCGCCGAAGGTGCGGATCTCGGATTACATGGGGCGGTTGAAGGGCAAAAGCGCAATCCGACTGTTTGGGGCGTTCCGCGACCTGCGGCGGCGACCGTATTGGGGCAACCACTTCTGGGTGGAGGGTTACTGTGTGGGCACGGTGGGGTTGGATGAAGAAAAGATACGGAAGTATGTAAAATATCAAGAACAGCAGGAACAGAGACAGGAAGAGTTTCGGTTTAGCCGATAACGACAAAACCGGGGATGACGCGCGTGGCCCAGCCCCCTGTGGGGGCTGGGCTTTGCCCCCTTATAGGGGGCAGATTCAAAACCACGCGCTTTGCGCGTGGTTTCTTTATTGGGCAATACTCGATGGCGTTCCAATTCAGGTTTCGTGTTGGCTCCGGTCGGCGTCCAGTTTTGGTGGAATCTTGAAGTCGAGTCACCGCCAGTAGTCGGAACGAGCAGCCGGGTTTTTCCGAGTTTCTTTTCCAGCAGTTATTCGACCTTCTGAATCCATTTCGTGATGGATTCTTCAATTCGCCTGCAACCGGAAAAACTGTTGCGCGCCGCTAATGGCGTTGGTGAACGGACTCCTGGCGTTGGGCACGTTAGTGAAGCTGCCCGTGAGCGAGGGAGCTGCATAGAGTGAAAATGCCGACTGCGGATCGTTCCAGCTCAAAACCACCATGCCGGCGGTCAACTGAATATTCAACGGAATTGGAGCGGCGGCTGGTGGGGGCGAAAACTCAAAAGAGTTCAGGTTCCCTATCGCCGTGCTGCCCGGCGCACTGAAAACGACGTACAGATTGTGCACGCCACTCACGCCTGATATGGATCCACTTACATTCGTCCAGGTTTGCCAACCACCGGTGACGGGGATGGTAACCGAACCGACAAACGGGCCGGTTGGGCTGTCCAGCAGGAACTTCAGGGCGCCACCAGTTCCGGCGCTTGCCACACGCGCAGTGACGTTGGTGATGCCTGCCGGGAAGCTCACGTTCTGATACACGGCGTAACTGCCGTCGCTGGCATAGCCAAGATCGTAACCGCCCAGCGTGTCCGTCGTCGGTTCGGTCTCCAGCCAGGAGACGGTGTTGAAACTCGACGCTTGGATTTGCGATGTCGCATCGACGACGTAGCCGCCGGTTTGCGTTCCCGACCAGGTGAAGGTGGCTCCAGACAGTGCCGCTAGTGTGTAGGTGAACTGCTTGCTGCCCCACTGAACTTGGAAAGTTTGGCTGACCTGACTGTCATTGTAAGCGACCAGAACTTTTGAACCATCTGGATTCAAGAAGGCGGCGTCGATGATCCCGTTGCCATTCGCCGAGTAAACGCGATAGGCGCCGGGCAGCACAAATTTACTGAAATGTCCCAAGGTATAGAAATCAATGTCGTAGCTGAGCGCGCCATTGGTGCTGTTAATGGTCACCAGCGGATTGCACGTGTTGCACCCGCCGGTATTTGGCCCATGATTCTCGTCGAGCGCCAGGCTCCACTTGACGTAGCTTCTGCCCCAACTCCGCATTACATGAATGATCTCCTCGAAATCTGCCTTGACCTGATCACCGGCCCATGTGCCACCCGAGTGTTCGGTTTCATAATTTCCCATGGTGGGATACAAGCTGGCCAGTGTAAGCATCGCCCCGGGCGTGCCACCGTATCCGTGCCAGGCAATGCCCGCAACCTGACTCGAATTCAGCACGGTCGAATCGGAAAGCACGGTTTCCGGATAACCCGGCTGATCCCAGTTGTGATCATAGATTAACACCTTGGTGGTGATATGATTCGATGCTAGAGCCGGGAGCACATAATCGCGCAGCACCGTGAGTTGCGTGGCGGCATCCATATACATGCCCGGATAGTCGCCGGGCGTGTACAACGGTTCATTTTGCAGGGAGATGTAATTGATTGGAATTCCCGCAGCCTGGTAGGCCTGGATGTATTTGACGAAATATTCTGCAAACGGCCCGTACATGGCCGGCAGCAGCGTGTTTGTTGACGTGCCGTTGATCATGGAATCGCAGAGTTTCATCCAACCCGGCGGGCTCCAGGGGTTGGCCATGATCGTGAGCTGTGGATTGAGCTGCATCGCTTGCCGAATCAGCGGGATGATGTCCGCTTGATCGTGCGCAATGGAAAAGTCGGTCAAATTGGTGTCTGTGACACCGGGCGGCTGGTCGTCGTAGGAATAATCGAATCGCGCCAGATCGGATGCGCCCATTGGATTGCGCACGAAGCTCACCCCGATGCCGCCGCCGTTGCGCGTGAACAAGCTGTTCATCGCGTTGGTCCGGGCCGAAGACGTCGCCACTTCGTTCAGCAGGTACGCCGCCGAATCGGTAAAGTCTGCCCCGAATCCTTCAATTGGCTGATAAGTCTGCGTTTCATCAACGAAAATTTGATTACTTCCGCTGCTGCCGGTGACGAACGTTACCGAAGGTTGCTGCTCCAATTCCTTGCTCTGATCGTCAGTCGTAAGCCAGACGTTCACGGTTTGGGCGTTGGCCATGTCTGCGCCGGCGATCGTTGACAGGAAGACATACGCGGCGGTGATCCGAATGAGCCTTTTTACTTTCATATTTAAAATTCCCGGCCTGTTCAAATAATTCGGACGCATTACGGCTCAATTTTCCAAGATGAAGCCGGCTTGTCCCGAATGGATCAGGTTCCTCAAATAAAGTGCGGCATTCCAGTTAATTGAGCCACAGCGTCTCAGCTTTCAGAGCGCCAAGTTCTGGTCGTTAGCCGGTTCATTTCAATTTGAGTCTCTCGCAAATCATCACACCAATAGCCGAACAACAATCTTGCTCCCAGTCCAAAGAAACCCACGGCGTCAGCTCCAGTGTTGATACAATCGTCCAAGGTTTGTTCAATCCTGAAATAATCGGTGCGTTACTTTGCCGAATAGTTTGCGGATCATGGCGGTTCGCCTCTACTATTGTCAAGGGCGTCACGCCGACTATGGTCGGCGCAGTTCAGGTCCTCGTAGTTGCTCGCCATGAAATTGTAAATGCCCGTTGGAGTCCGGCGACGATGCATGCAGATGATGGCGCGCTCCGGTTGAATTTGTCCCAGCTAGGTTTAGGCTTGCTTGGCCTTGCGTGACGGGCTAGTTTCGCGCTGTCAGTGTTGTAAAATTATTGCAGGTTTTCATGCTGTGATCACGGAATGGCGGGACTAAAACACAAAATTGTATGGTAAAATCAATTTAAGTGGAGAGATGGCCGAGTGGCTGAAGGCGGCGGTTTGCTAAACCGTTATACGGTCAAAAGCCGTATCGGGGGTTCGAATCCCCCTCTCTCCGCCATTCTGACTTTTCGTGACTCATGGTGACAAGCTGTGAGTCATGATGACTTTCGCCAGTGTTTTCAAGGCTATTTTCAGTTTGTGTCTCCCTGATTTTCGTGACAGCCGGTGACACCGTTTGACCGTTCGCGCCTAAAGTTCGGGAGTCTATTCGGGAGTCAGACCGCCCGCCAAATCCCGGCAACGTGTCCATGACTTCACGCAACGGCAGTTGCCCGGCGTCCGTGTAAGTTTTCATCGTCAGACGCATATCGCTGTGACGCGCCAGTTCCATCGCCAGTCGCGGATGCACTTTCATGGTCGAAAGCCGGGTGATGAACGTTGTCCGCAACGCATGATAATCCATGCGGTGTCCGCGCTCGTCCAGAAACGGGATGCCCGCCTTTGCCAAGTCCTGCCGAAACTCTTTCATCTTCGGAACGCCGTTGACCACCACCAGATCGTCCGTTTTGCTGTCTGCCGGTTTCTGCTGCTGCAATACTTCGGCCAGCTCACGATGCAAAGGCAAAGCCTGTTCCTTTCGGTTTTTGTTCACGGCGGCATGAATGCGCAGCAATCCGCCGGATTCGCCAAGCACCAGATTCGACCAGCGCAGCGTTTTCACTTCATTGCGCCGCAATCCCGCATACAGGGGCAGCATATAGGCCAGTTGGTTCTTTCCGGCCGCTTGCAACAACTGGACGACTTGCGCATCCGACAATGCCCGCCGTTGAATCCGTTCCTTGCCGCGCGTGTCCGTCCGTTCCACCAGTTCAAAGGGGTTCACGCTGACGCGGCTTTGCTTGCGGAGCCACGTCCAAAAGGCCGAGAGCGTGGCCAGATATTCATTCAGGGTCTTGGGGGCTTTGTGGGCTTGCTCCTTGCGCCACATTTGAAACGAGGCGGGCGTCACGTCGGCCAATCTCGTCCAGCCGCATTCCCGCACCAGCCGCCGCAGCCGCTTGTCCACATGGCGCAGGTGGTCTCCCGACCGCCCCAGGACGGTCAACTCGTTGACATATTCCGACACCAGATCGAGCAACGGACTTTGCGCCGCCTCCCGTTCCGCTTTGGCCGGAATCAAGCCCGCCGATTCGTGCTCCAATTCCTGAACCAGTTTGTTTAATTTTTGTTGGGCAACCTGCTTGTCGGACACCTGCAAGGCGATGTCCCGCACTTTGCTGTCACCGGCAAGTTTGATGCGCGCACGGTATAACCGGCCTGTTATCCGTTTGCCGTTTTGCAATCGTTTTGGTTTGTAGATTCTGGCTTCCATATTTCATGCTCCTTTCAATTACTCGGTTGACTCAACTTTTGAAAATACGCTTTGACCTGGCTTTCGAGCATCCCCACCGCACGGCCAATCCGCCGCAACGGGGGCAACTCGCCGCTTTCCGCCCTCCGTCTCACCGTCCGCTTGCAGACACCGAAAATCTTCTCCAATTCCGGGAACCGTATCAAACGGTCATTAAATGAATGCTCGACTGGCATAAAACATCATTTCTCCTCCTTCAATTTCCAAGTCTTGTTTTGCTTGTCCCATTCCACTCCCTTTCGCAGCCGTCTCCGCAAAGCAGCGGCTTTTTCAGGAGAAGCCATTGCCGCCTTCAATTCTGTCAGCAGATAAAGCATATCCTGCTGCTTGTAGTCCTCGTAAATGGTGCTTCGTTCCTTTTGATACTTCACCTTCCGATTGCCCTTGTCCTTCGGGTCACGTTCGGTGAATTCCACGGCTTCCTTGGCTTCTTGCTCCGTCGGCTCATCCCCACCGCCCGCCTGCAACAGACGTTCACTTTCCTTAAACAGACTCTCATCCGGGTCGTCCACAAAACCGACTCGGCGCTTGATTTCCTCCGCCCATGCCTTGCATTCACTGACCGACACGACAATGAAAGGGCGTTCCTTGGCTCTGCGCTTTGCGCCGAACAATCTGGTTTCCTCGTGGGTGACGTAAAAGAAAAAGGCCGTCAATTTGCCTTCCTTGATGCGTTTATAGACGCTGGCGCGAGAGACGGGAACGAATAGAACGACGCTGCTGGTTGAAAGCCCCACGTCCCCCTTGTAATACTCACCGAGTTTTTCCAGCCACTCGCCGCATTCC